>NZ_CM173492.1:0-3288080 GCF_057784635.1 Georgenia sp. X1117
GTGGCGCGCTCGAGCGCCTCGAGGGCGGCGAGCGGAGCGGCGATGGCCTCGGCGACCGCCTGCCCGACGGTGCGGGCGTCGGTGGCGGCCATCTCCTGCTCGGCGACGCCGATCGTGCCGACCCGGCGCACCTCACCTGCGTCCGGGGTCAGGGCGCCGGTAAGCACGTGCAGGAGCGTGGACTTGCCCCGCCCGTTCTCCCCGACGACCGCCAGGCGGGTCGTGGGGGAGACGGTGAGGTCGACGTCGGTGAGGACGGGTGTCGCTCCGCGCGTCACATGGACGCCGGTGGCGACGATCTGGGCGCGACCGCGCGCCGGAAGTGGGTGGGTAGGGGTGAGCATGCGGTTCCTTCGGTACTTCGCACGCGACGCCCGCGGGCGTGGACGTGCATGACTGACGGTGACCCGTGAGGGGTCGGACGAGCGGCCGCCGCGTGCTCGGAGAGGTTCGAGGTGAACGCTGCTCGACGAGGGCGGTGAGCCTGGCTCGGCGCCGTCAGAGGAAGTACGGGAGGTACATGTGCATGCGACGACCGTATCGGTCGCCTGGCACCCGGTGCCAGTGATTACTCAGCGGGTGACCGATGGCGCGACGCCCGCCGGAGGCTCAAGCTCCGCCGCGTCGACGGCCGCGACGACCGAAAGAGGATCGGCCGTACATGGTCCCGGGAGCCAACCGACCACGTGCCAGGTCTCGGCCGGGGACGGCCGGGTGCCCATCAGGCGAGGCAACACCACACGCCGGTGCCCCCGGCGGGGCTTGAACCCGCGACCGACGAATTATGAGTTCGCTGCTCTGACCGGCTGAGCTACAGGGGCGTGCGGACCACCCGTCCGCGGCGGTCCATCCTAGGCCGCCCGGCCAGCACGTGCGGCCACGCCCGCACCACCTCCGACACCCCGATCAGCCATCTAGGCTTCCCCCAAACGGCGCACTCCCCGCGCGCCGCCCGAGCACCCGGAGGCACCGGTGGCCATGCCCTCACTGACGCTCACCCGCGACGTCGACGCCCCGCCCGCCGACGTCTGGGCGATCCTCACCGACGTCGCCGGCAGCGCCACCACGCTCAGCGGCGTCGAGAAGATCGAGATGCTCACACCTGGCAGCTACTCCGTGGGGATGCGCTGGCGTGAGACCCGTAAGTTCATGGGCGGCTCGGAGACCGAGGAGATGTGGGTCGCCGAGGTCGAGGAGCCGCGACGCACCGTCATCCGCTCCGAGTCGCGCGGCGCCACCTACGTCACCACCTTCCGCCTCGAGCCCACCACCACGGGCACCCACCTGGAGATGGTCTTCGCGGGAGCGGCGGACAACCCCGGCCTGCTCATGCGGATCCTCGGGCCGATCACCTCGCGCATCGGCCTGGCGGTGTCGAGGAAGATGATGACCCAGGACCTCGCCGACATCGCCGCCGCGGCCGAGCGCCGCGCCCGCGACGTACGGTGAGGACCATGCGCCGACGTCGCCCCCTCCCGCCCGCCGAGGTTCGTACCCACCTGGGCACGGAGCCCGTCCTCGCGGCGACCCAGCTCGCCGACGACGCCTGGGCCGTCGCCTCGCCCGTCGCCCTGACGGTCGCCACCGCCGATGAGCAGCGCCTGCGCCACCCCTGGCACGAGATCCTCCACGCCCGCTGGGACGGGGAGTCGCGTACCTTCACCGTCACCTACGTCGACACCTCCGCGCCCGTTCTCGCGTTGCGCACCAAGGGCGACGACGTCCAGGCCTTCGCCGACGTCGTGCGCGAGCGCGTGACCTCCTCACTCGTGCACACCACGCGCCGCGAGCTGCCCAACGGCTCCCAGGTCGACGTGCACATCCGCCGCGGCGAGGACGGCGAGCTCCTCTCCCAGACCACCGTCACCGGCCCGCTGGCCGGCGATACCGAGGAGGCCCGCGTCATACTCGCCGCCGAGGCTGAGGCGCGCGGCGCCGTCGGGCTGGGGGAGTGAGCCCGCCCGACTCGCAGAGCCGGCCCCCGCATGAGCCGCTCGCGCACCAGGGCTTCCGCTCCTACTGGTTGGCGAGCACCGCCGGCTTCTTCGGCCTCGCCGTCACCACCGTCGCCGTCGACGTACTCGTCATCGACGTCCTGTCCGCCACCGAGGCGGAGGTCGGCGTGGTGCGGGCCGTCCAGTTCCTGCCGTACCTGCTCATCGGCCTGTTCGCCGGCGCGTACGTCGACCGCGTGCGCCGCCGGCCCGTCCTCGTCACCGTCAACCTCGCCCAGGCCCTCCTCCTGCTCGCGCTCCCCGCGCTCCACCTCGCCGACGCCCTGACGATCTGGACCGCCACCGCGCTGCTGTTCGCCTCGGGCTGCTGCGCCGTCGTCATCGCCGCCGCCGAGCAGGCCTACCTTCCCGACCTCGTCGCGCGTCCCTCCCTCGTCCTGGCCAACGCACGCCTCGGCCAGTCGATGACGGTGGCCCAGACCTCCGGCCCCGCGCTCGGTGGGCTGTTCGTGAGCGCCGTCAGCGCGCCCGCCGCGTTCGTCGCCAGCGCTGCGAGCCGGCTCGCCGCGGCACTCCTCGTCGCCCGCATCCGCGAACCCGAGCCCACCCCCGCCGCGACGCACCCCCGCGTGCTGCGCGGCATCGCCGACGGCCTCGCCTTCACCTACCGCCACCGCACCCTCGGCCCGCTGGCGATCTCCACCCACGTGTGGTTCCTCGCCAACGCCATGGCGATCACGGGGCTCGGCCTGTTCGTGCTGCGCGGCCTTGGCCTGTCCGCCCTGTCGTACGGACTCGTGCTCGCCGCGGCCGGCGTCGGCGGCCTGGCCGGCGCCCTGCTCGCCACGCGGGTGTCGGCCCGGCTGGGGGAGGGCGACACCGTGCTCTGGAGCCGTGGGGTGTGCGCGCTGGCGTGGGCCGCAACGGCCCTGACCCCCGACGGCGGATGGGCACCGGTCGCGTACCTGTGCGCCGTCCAGCTCGCGTACGGCTTCTCCATGGGCGTCGAGGACCCGCCCGAGATGGGCTACCGCCAGGCCGTCGTCCCGCGCGAGCTCCTCGGGCGGGTGAGCGCGACCATGCGCTCCGCGAACCGGTCGACCGCCGTCGTCGGGGCCCTCGTCGGGGGAGCCCTCGCCGGGGCGATCGGCTTCCGGGCGCTGTTCGGCGTCGTCGGGGCGATCTTCGCCCTGGCCTTCCTCATCGGCCTGCTCTCCCCACTGCGGGGCGTGCGGGTGAGCGACTGAGCCGACGCCGGGGCCGGTGGTCCGCCACCCTCGCCCGGCCCGGATACCCTCGGGCCAACCGACGACGGAGAGGACGACGATGACCACTTCCGACTTCGTGCAGCAGCTGCCCAAGGTGGAGCTGCACGTGCACATCGAGGGCACCTTCGAGCCCGAGCAGCGGTTCGAGATCGCCGAGCGCAACGGGCTGGCGATGGAGCACGCCTCCGCCCAGGAGCTGCGCGAGTCCTACGCCTTCGACGACCTGCCCTCCTTCCTCGCCAGCTACTACGCCGGCATGGAGGTGCTGCGCAGCGAGCCCGACTTCTACGACCTCGCGCGCGCCTACTTCGAGCGGGTCGCCGAGCAGAACCTCGCCTACGTCGAGCTGTTCTTCGACCCCCAGGCGCACACCTCGCGGGGCGTGCCCTTCGACGTCGTCATCCGCGGCCTGCGCCGCGCCCAGCAGGACGCCGAGAACCGCCTCGGCATCCGCAGCGGGCTCATCATGTGCTTCCTGCGCGACTTCCAGGCCGAGTACGCCATGGCCACGCTGCTGGAGTCCCTGCCCTACAAGGAGTGGATCGTCGGCGTGGGGCTCGACTCCGACGAGAAGGGCAACCCGCCGAACAAGTTCGCCGCCGTCTTCGCCCGCGCGCGCCAGGAGGGCTATCGGTTGACGATGCACTGCGACGTCGACCAGGAGAACTCCATCGAGCACATCCGCCAGGTCCTGCACGAGATCGGGGTGGAGCGGATCGACCACGGCACCAACGTCCTCGAGGACGAGGAGCTGGCCACCGAGCTCGTCACCCGCGGCATCGGGCTGACCTCCTGCCCGATCTCCAACCGCCTGATCAGCGACGGCACCAAGGCCGACGAGATCCGGGCCTGCCTCGAGCGGGGCATCAGGATCACCATCAACTCCGACGACCCGGCCTACTTCGGCGGCTACGTCCAGGAGAACCTCGCGGTGCTTGCCGAGGAGGCCGGCTTCACCGACGCCGAGCTGGTCCAGCTCCAGCGCAACGCCGTCGACATCTCCTGGGCGCCGCCGAACGTCAAGACCGAGATCAGGGAGCGCCTCGACCAGGTGGGGTGACGGTGAGGGGGTGACCGGATCGGGTCCCGCCTCCACTCGTTGCCCGCTCCCTGGTCCTTCCTCCACGTCGTCGCCGAGTTCGTGCTGGAGGTACTGAGTGAGTGCGCAACGAAGCACGCACTCGGTGTGGCCGGCACGAACTGAGTGAGGTGGGTGCGCCGGAGGTTGGGTCAGTAGTCCGCGCTTGCTGGTGTATGTGAGCGTCATAACCCGAACTCGCCCTGTCATGGCAGCGTCATCCCCCCGTAGAATCTGAGGCGTTCCACCCCACCCGGGAGCGTTCATCAGGGGCGTCCTGCGGTGCGGCCGGCCGATCCATCACCGGACGACCTGCGTCGCACTATGCAGATGCCTACCCGAAGCGGATGGGACATCCACCCAGTGCATCCACGAGCACGAGCGCCCGCACGCTCGAGCTGCGCACGAGCGGGCCACCTCCGGCCGCGATGATCCGCGCGCAGCCTCGCCAGGCGGGCCGGCGTCGTCGTCAGGTTCAGAGGAGTGGTCATGTCGGTGAGGCGTCTCGGAACGGTCGGCCTTCTGGTCTCGGCCACCCTGCTCGCGGGTTGCTCCAGCGACTCCAGCGACGACTCGGTGCTGGATGTACGGGAAGCGGCGACGTCGACCACTACGGCCCCGCAGAACCAGCGGACATCGGCGAGGGATGCCGCGACTGAGGAACCCACAACGACGGATGGTCCGACCGCGGGAGCGTCCGAGCCGACCACCGTGCCGGAGCCTGAGCCCGCGTCCGAGCCATCCAGCGCACTCGGTCCGGAGCTGATCGAGGTCGGCCAGACGGTGGAGCTCTCGACCGCCACCTTCACGATCACGAACGTCGTCCAGCAGTCGGAACCGCTGCCGGTGCCCTACATCGATCCGATCGTCCCGCGGGACGGGGGGACCCTCTGGGTGGTCGACGGCGAGTTCACGAACACCGGGAACGAGCTGACCACCCGATGCATGCTTCCCATGGGCATGTACATGGTCATGCGGGACGGCGAGAGTCGCGAGCTCTCCGAGGAGTACTCCGGGTACATGACTCTGGAGGCCGAGTCTGGCGAGCAATGCCTGGGTGACGTCATGACGGGCGAGTCATCCCCGTTCCGGCTCGTCTACTACACGCTTCCAGACTCGACGCCGGGCTGGCTCGAGATCAATGACTTTGGCAGTGACTTCGGGAACTACGCCGAACCGATCGCCTTGCCGTTGTCGGACGATATCGAGCTGACCTGGACCTACTGAGAGTCGTCGCCGGTCGATCAGTCCGGGCACGATCGCGCTGCGGTGGGGACCTCCGCAGGCTCCCCTCACCAGTTCGTGCCGCCGACCTCGAGTGCGGGCCTGGCGGCGCACGCACTCGGTGCGGGCATCACGACCTCAGCAAGGCCGGGGTGGGTGAGGCGTCGAAGCAGCGACCCACGGACGGCGCACGACCGATGTCAGACCTGCCTGCCATGGTGCGGCCATGGACGATGAGGCGTTGGTGGTGGGGTCCAAGTTCGAACGGATGATGCGGGCGCGCGACAGGTTGAACGTCCCCGAGATGATGCTCCGGCAGCAGCGTGCGGCGGACCGGGGAGAGACCGAGGGGGCCGCCGCGGCGGTCGAGGAGTTCGAGGCCCTGGTGACGGACCTCAGCGCGCAGGTGGGGTACGACGACGAGATCACGATGATGATCCGGCTGCACCTGGGGCGCTGGCGAGGTCGGTCGGGGGACAGCGTCGGTGAGTTGATGGATCATGAACGACTGGTGGCCGACCAGTCCCGGGTGCTCGGCCGGGACCACCCCGACACTCTGGAGACCCGGGGTGAGCACGCGTTCCAGTGGGGATTGCTGATCGGTGCTGACGAGGCGGTCGCCATGTACGCGGCGCTGCTGGCAGACCACCAGCGGGTTCTGGGCCGGGGCCACCCCGACACCATCGTCTGTCAGAGCTACCTCGCCGACTGGCGGGCCAGGACCGGAGATCTGCCGGGCGCGGTCGCGGACCGCCACGCCGTCGTCGTGGCCCTCGCCCAGGTCCAGGGCTGGGAGGACGAGGACACCTTGATCGCCCGCGGTGAGCTCGCCGACGCCCGGGGCGACGCGGGGGACCCCGTCGCCGCGGTGGAAGGCTTCGAGGCCCTGGTCGCCGCACAGACCCGAGTCCTGGGCGAGACACACTCCGACACCCGGCGCACGCGGGAGCGCCTGGCCTTCTGGCTGGACAAGGTCAGCGACGAGGGCGCGGCTGCCACCGTGGAGGTGCACGGGCCGGAAGCCTGAGGATCGCCCGGAGGTGACCGTGAGAATCACTGAGATCGTGGGTCGTCCGTCGAGATCGTGGGAAACAACCCGCGACCTCGATGGACGACCCACGACCTCGATGAGGACGACGACCCGGGACGCAGGGCCGCTCCGGAACACAGGGAGTCGCCACGCCCCCCCGACCCGTCCTCGGAGACTCAGTGCACGGGCGCCGGGGCCGGCTCGACGTCGGTGCCCTGACCGGCGTCCTCCTCCTGGTCCTCGGGGGTCCTGATGAACCAGGCGAGCACGGCCGCCCCGAGCGCGAAGCCCGCGGCGACGAGGAACCCGGTCTGGGCGCCGGGCTCGCCCGCCGCGGCCTTCGGGAGGCCGTCGCCCAGGCCTGAGCCGAGCACCGCGGAGTAGAGCCCGACCAGCACCGCGACACCCGCGGCCCCCGCCACCTGCTGCAGCGTGTTGAGCACCGCCGAGCCGTGCGGGTACAGCGCGCGGGGCAGCGACCCGAGGGAGGCCGAGAACAGTGGGGTGAAGGACATCGCGAGCCCCAGCGAGATGCCGGTCTGCGCGACGACGATCAGCCACACCGGCGTGCCCTGCCCGATCGTGCCGTAGAACACGAGCCCGGCGGTGAGCAGCATCGTGCCCGGGACGAGCAGGGCGCGCGGACCGCGGGCGTCGTAGATCCGCCCGATCACCGGGGCGAGCAGACCCATCACCAGGGAGCCCGGCAGCAGGACGAGCCCGGACTGGAGAGCGTCGAGCCCGGCGACGTCGCGCAGGAACAGCGGCAGCAGGTTGAGGGTGCCGAACATCGCCAGCGCGACGATCGCCATGATCGCTACGGCGATCGTGAAGTTGCGGGTGCGGAAGACCCCCAGGTCCAGCAGGGCGCGGTGCGAGCGAGCCAGGACGAGCTGGCGCCACACGAACAGGGCCAGCACCACCAGACCGGCGGCGAGCACGATGCTCGCGAAGGCCACGGCGGACATCCCCAGCTGGGCCGCCAGGCCGCCGCCGTCCTCGCCCTCGGCCGCGAACTGGCTGAGCCCGAACACGGTGCCACCGAACCCGAGCGCCGTGAGGATCACGGAGAGCACGTCCAGCGGCGGCCGGGAGGTCTCGCCCAGGTTGGTCATCCACCGCGCACCCAGGGCCAGCGAGACCAGGGCGATGGGCAGGACGATGGCGAACAGCCAGCGCCAGCTCAACGCCTCGAGCACGGCGCCCGAAAGGGTCGGGCCGATCGCCGGCGCCAGCGAGATGACCATGCCGACCAGGCCCATCATCCGGCCGCGCGAGCGGGCCGGGACGACGTTCATGATCGTCGTCATGAGCAGCGGCAGCATGATGCCGGTCCCCGTCGCCTGCACGACGCGGCCGGTGAGCAGCAGCGGGAACCCGGGCGCGACCAGGCAGACGAGCGTGCCGAGGCTGAACAGGCTCGAGGCGGCCAGGAAGACCTGCCGGGTGGTGAAGCGCTCGAGAATGAACCCGGTGGTGGGGATGACCACGGCCATCGTCAGCATGAAGGCGCTGGTCAGCCACTGGCCGAGCTCGGGCTCCAGCCCGAGGTCCCGGTTGAGGTCGGGCACGGCGATGCCCATCGTCGTCTCGTTGAGGATGGCGACGAAGGCGGCGACGAGCAGCAGCCAGATGACCTTCATGCCGCGCGGGTCGATGGTCTCCTCGGCGTGCGGGGCGGTCGTGGCGGCGGATGACATGCGTGCTCCAGAGCGAGGGACGGACGGGCGCGCACGCCTCGCATGCGCGCGACGATGCGAGGGTGGGCGCTGGGCCCGGTGGGTCGCGAGCCGGGGCGCCGGGAGGCGCCGGGACGGGGACCGGACGGTCGGGTGGCCCGAGGGCCGCGGTCCGAGGGTGCTCGGACGCTGGACGAGACTACGTCGCCGCTCGACCGGGCGCGAGTACTTTGTTGGAACCTGCTCAGTGGCGCGGTACCGGCAGTCGTCCGCCCACCCGCGACACCGCCCCACCCACGTCGAAGGCCCGGGATCCATCCGGATCCCGGGCCATGGTGCTCCCGCGGCTGGACTCGAACCAGCAACCGTTCGATTAACAGTCGAATGCTCTGCCATTGAGCTACGCGGGATCGTGCGACGACCGACTCTAACAAACCCCCGGGCCCCTCCCGGCCCGGAATCCTGCCCCGCGGGCGAGCTGTGGGCAGACTCACCGAGCACACCCAGCCGGTCGCCCGGCGCCAGCCCGGCGACCCTCGTGGCCGGTGGAAGAATGCCGCCATGGCCATGCGTGAGATCAGGACCGTCGGCGACCCCGTGCTGCGCACCGTGTGCGACCCCGTCACCGACATCGACCACCGCGTCAAGCAGCTCGTCGAGGACCTGTGCGAGACGGTCGACGAGGACGGCCGCGCCGGCCTGGCCGCCAACCAGATCGGCGTCTCGCTGCGGGCCTTCTCCTGGAACATCGACGACGAGGTCGGCTACATCCTCAACCCCACCCTGGTCGCGGTCGACGAGGAGCACTACCAGGACGGCGAGGAGGGCTGCCTGTCGGTCCCGGGCCTGTGGTACCCCACCGAGCGCGCCTGGTACGCCCGCGCCGAGGGCATCGACCTGGACGGCAAGAAGGTGGTCGTCGAGGGGGAGGAGCTCATGGCGCGCTGCATCCTGCACGAGCTCGACCACCTCGACGGCATGCTCTACCTCGACCGCCTCGAGCGCTCGATGAAGAAGAAGGCGATGAAGGCCGTCCGCGAGCTCATGGCCTGAGCCGACCGGCCCGCGCGCACCCCCCACCCGGTACCAGCCCCACCGCTCCATCGGCCCTTCGCGCCCGTGTGTGGCAGACACCTCACGTGATTACTGTACCGTCCGTCAGGTAAAGTTATCAGTTGTGCTGAACCCCTCCACCCAGGCCTCGTCGCGCCGCTGGCTCCTGCTGGCCACCGTCGGCGCGGGCCTGCTGCTCATCACGCTCGACAACTCCGTGCTGTACACGGCCCTGCCCACGCTCACTGCCGACCTCGGTGCCAGCGCCTCGCAGTCGCTGTGGATCATCAACGCCTACCCGCTGGTCATGGCCGGCCTGCTGCTCGGCTCCGGCGCGCTGGGGGACCGGTACGGGCACCGCCGGATGTTCCTCGTCGGGCTGGTCGTCTTCGGCCTGGCCTCGCTGGGCGCCGCCTTCGCCCCGACGCCGTCGCTGCTCATCGCCGCCCGCGCCGTCCTCGCCGTGGGGGCCTCGTGCATGATGCCCGCGACGCTCGCCCTCATCCGTCTCGGCTTCGACGACGTGCGGGAGCGCAACTTCGCCATCGCCGTGTGGGGGTCCATCTCGATCGTCGGCTTCGGTGTCGGGCCGATCCTCGGCGGCTGGCTGCTCGAGCACTTCTGGTGGGGCTCGGTCTTCCTCGTCAACGTCCCCGTCGTCGTGCTCGCCCTGGTGGCGACGCCGTTCGTCGCCCCCCGCGCACCCCGGGACGACACCAAGACCTTCGACATCGGCTCCTCCCTGCTGGCCCTGCTCATGCTCGCCGGCGCTGTGCTCGCCATCAAGGAGACCTTCCACCAGCCGCAGGCCTGGGGGACCGTCGCCGTCGCCGCTCTCGTCTCGGTGGTCGCCGGGACGCTGTTCCTGCGCCGCCAGCGCCGGCTGTCGGACCCGCTGCTCGACGTCGCCGTCTTCCGCAACCGTGCCTTCTCCGCCGGGGTGATCGCCGCGGCCGTCTCGATGTTCGCCGTCGGGGGACTGCAGCTGCTCACCACCCAGCGCTTCCAGCTCGTCGAGGGGTTCAGCCCGCTCGAGGCTGGGTTCCTCGTCACCGCGGTGGCCGCGGGCACGCTCCCGACGGCGCTGCTCGGCGGGGCGTTCCTCCACCGCGTCGGGCTGCTGCCGCTCATCTGCGGGGGCTTCGCGGTGGCGGCGCTCGGCACCGCGGTCACCGCCCTGGGAATCTCGGGCGGGCGGGGCGTCCTCGCGGTCGGGCTGGTGGTCACCGGGCTCGGGCTCGGCGGCGTGATGTCGGTGGCCTCGACGGCGATCCTCGGCAACATCCCGCCCCGCAAGGCCGGTATGGGCGCCTCGCTCGAGGAGGTCTCCTACGAGTTCGGCAGCCTGGTCGCCGTCGCCGTGCTCGGCAGCCTCGCCTCGCTGGTCTACAGCTCGCGCGTGCAGCTGCCCGCCGGGAGCCCCGAGGCGGCGGGTGCGAGCATGGCCGAGGCGTGCGAGCTCGCCGACCAGGTCCCCGGTCTGCACGAGGCCGCTTCGGCCGCCTACGACCAGGCGTACCTCCTCGTGCTCGTGGTCATCGCCGTCGTCGCGGCGCTGGCCTCGGCGGTCACCGGCTGGATGCTTCGCCACCACGGCCCCGGTACCCGGGCGAGCGCGTACGAGGCGAACCACTGATGGCGCGCGCGAGCAAGCGGACGCAGATCCTCGACGCCGCCTTCGCCATCGTGGGGCGCGACGGCGTGCGGGCGCTGACCTACGAGGCCCTGGCGGCGGAGACCGGCCTGACGAAGGGCGGACTGCTGTACCACTTCCCCAGCCGTGAGGCCCTCGTCCAGGCGTTGCACGAGCACCTGGCCGAGCAGTGGACCGAGGACATGTGGCGCCACACGGGGCGGGGCAGTGCTGTCGGGTCAGGTGTCGGCAGCGCGGGCGACGACGCTGCCCCCGACGGCGGACAGGCCCGCCGGGGAGGGCCGCGGGACGCCGCCGAGCTCGACGACGACCGCCGGCTCGAGTCCTACGTACGGTCCACCACGGCCAGCGCGACGAGGGCCGAGCTGCTCCTCATGCTCGAGTCGGTCGGCCACGAGGCGAGCGCGCAGCCGTGGCAGGCGGTGCTCAGGGACTGGGCGCCCGCACTGCCGGACGCGGGGGACGAGGCCGGCATGGACGCCTTCGTCGCCGGGCTGGCGGCCGACGGGCTCTGGCTGCACGAGGCCCTGACGACACAGCCGCTGGGGACGGCGATGCGTCGGCGCCTGGTCGAGCACATCCTGCGGATGGCCCGCGGCGACGTCGAGGATTGACCCCGCCAGTCACATGAGCCACACCGATCCCGTGTATCACACCTTCACGTCCTGACTCTGGCGCTAGCCCGGCGTTTCGTGCATCCTTGTGGTGTTCCGCCGTGGATCATGCTCAGCCCGGTTCTCGCGAGGCCGTTGGGGAAGACGTCCCTCGCAACCGAACCAGGAGGCTCGACATGAGTGGTGCCTACACCCGCGGCGTTGTCTTCGTGCACTCCGCGACCCGTGCGCTGTGCCCGCACGTCGAGTGGGCGGCCGGTCAGGTCCTGGACGCGCGCGTCTCGCTCGAGTGGACCGAGCAGCCGGCCGCTCCCGGCCTGCTGCGCGCCGAGCGCTCCTGGGTCGGGCCGGTGGGCACCGGCGCGCGCCTGGCCTCGGCCCTGCGCGGCTGGGCGCACCTGCGCTACGAGATCACCGAGGAGGCCGCGACCGGCTCCGACGGCGGGCGCTGGTCCCACACCCCTGAGCTGGGCATCTTCCACGCCCAGACCGACGTGCACGGCAACGTCGTCGTCCCCGAGAACCGGGTGCGCGCCGCGCTCGAGCACGCCGGCGACCCCGTGCGCCTGCGCCACGAGCTCGACCTCGCCCTCGGCCAGGCCTGGGACGACGAGCTCGAGCCCTTCCGCTACGCCGGCGACGGCGCCCCCGTGCGCTGGCTGCACCGCGTCGGCTGACTTGCCCGACGAACGGCTCTCGACCTCGTCCCCCGCCGACAGGGGTGGTGGCCGGGTCTCGTCCTCTCGACGGCCGCCGCTCCAGAGCCTTCCGTTATGACACTGCGTGCCATAGCGTGGCGGGACGCAGCCCCCGACATCGGAGCCGGGGGGCCACCCGACGGAGGGAGCTCAACATGGCAGGCCGTCTCGAGGGCAAGGTCGCCTTCATCACCGGCGCGGCACGCGGCCAGGGCCGCAGCCACGCCGTCCGTCTCGCCCAGGAGGGCGCGGACATCATCGCCGTCGACGTCACGAAGCAGGTCGACACCGTCCCCTACGACACCGCCACGGCGCAGGACATGGCCGAGACGGTGCGACTCGTCGAGGAGCTCGACCGGCGCATCGTCGCCCGCGACGCCGACGTCCGCGACCTCGCGGCGCTGACCGCCGTCGTCGACGAGGGCGTGGCCGAGCTCGGCCGGCTCGACATCATCCTCGCGAACGCGGGCATCAACACGATGGCGCCCACGCTCGAGATGGACGAGAACACCTGGCAGACGATGATCGACGTCAACCTCACCGGCGTGTGGAAGACGGTCCGCGCCGCCGCCCCGCACATCGTCGCCGGCGGCAGGGGAGGGGCGATCGTCATCACGAGCTCGTTGGCCTCGATGAAGTCGAACATGAACATCGCCCACTACACCGCGGCCAAGCACGGCGTCGTGGGTATCGCACAGGTGCTCGCCTACGAGCTCGCCGAGCACAGCATCCGGGTCAACACCATCCACCCGACGACGCTCGCGAGCCCGATGATCCTCAACGACGCCACCTACAAGCTGTTCCGCCCCGACCTCGAGAACCCCACGCGGGAGGACTTCGAGGAGGCGGCCGTGCAGATGAACAAGATGCCCGTGCCCGCCCTGGAGCCCGATGACACCTCCGAGGCGATCCTCTACCTCGTCTCGGACTCCGGCCGCTACATCACCGGCATCCAGCACGCCATCGACGCCGGCGCGCGCCTGGGGTAGTCGCCGCACCGTGCTCGAACCACGACGGCGGGTGACCGGATCCGGGATCCGGTCACCCGCCGTCGTGTGCGTCACGGATGCGGCGCGGGAGGCGTTCAGGAGTCACGTCGCAGCGTTGCCCGGTGCTGACGACAGGGCGTGCGCGCGGTCAGTCGCCGTCGCGCCCCTCGTCCTCGTCCACCGGGACGACGCGTGCCTGCTCGGCGACGTCGACCGGGTCGGCCTCGAGCGGCGCATCCTCCGGCCCGGCGGACGGCGGAAGGGCGGTGCCGTCCAACTCGGCCTCGGCGTCGAAGGGGTCGACGGGTGCGCGCTGATCGGCCGCGTCCGCCTCAGGGACCTCGCCCGCCGGGTCCGGCGTGGAGGTGCGTGGGTCGTGGGTGCTCATGGGTGCTCCTTCCCGTGGTGGTGCGGAGGTGCGTGCGTCCGGGCGGGCCGTGGCCCGCCTCAGACGGTGCCGACGAGGATGGCGGCGTTGTGGCCGCCGAACCCGAAGGCGTTGTTCAGCGCGGCGAGCTGCCCGGTGCCGGCCAGCTCGCGCGGCGTGTCGCGCACGACGTCGACGTTCACGGTCGGGTCGAGGTTCTCGATGTTGATCGTCGGGGGAGCGGTCCGCTCCCGCACGGTGAGGACCGCGAAGATCGTCTCGAGCGCGCCGGCGCCGCCGAGCAGGTGCCCGGTCATCGACTTCGTGCCCGAGACGGTGACCTGTTCGCCGAACAGGCGACGGATCGCCTCGGCCTCGATGGTGTCACCGACCGGCGTGGAGGTGGCGTGGGCGTTGACGTGCACGACGTCGGTCGCCGCGATCCCGGCGTCCTCCAGGGCGATGCGCATCGCGCGCTCCTGGCCCTGCCCGGAGGGGTCGGGAGGTGCGACGTCGAAGGCGTCGGCGGTCATCCCGGTGCCGAGGACCTCGGCGTGGACGGTGGCGCCGCGGGCGGCGGCGTGCTCGGCGGACTCGAGGACGACGATGCCGGCGCCCTCACCCATGACGAACCCGTCTCGGTCGACGTCGTAGGGCCGGGAGGCGCGCTGCGGGTCGTCGGAGCGCCGGGAGAGGGCCTGCATCTTGCCGAAGGAGGCCATGGTGACCGGGTGGATGGCGGACTCGGTGCCGCCGGCGATGACGACGTCGGCGATCCCGGAGCGGATCATCGACACGCCCTGGGCGATGGCCTCGGCGCCCGACGCGCAGGCGGAGACCGGAGCGTGGGAGCCGGCGCGCGCACCGAAGCGCACGGAGATGTTGGCGGCCGGGGAGTTGGCCATGAGCATCGGCACGGTCAGGGGGAGCACCCGGCGGGCGCCCTTCTCCCGGACGGTGTCCCAGGCGTCGAGCAGGGTGTGGATGCCGCCGATGCCGGTGGAGACCACGGCGCCGAGGCGCTCGGCCACGACCTCGGGCTCGCCGGCGTCGGCCCAGGCCTCGATGGCCGCGACCACGGCGAGCCTGCCCGAGGGGTCGAGCCGGCGCGTCTCCTGGCGGGTGAGGACGGTCTCGGGGTCGACGGCGATCTCGCCGGCGAAGTTCACGCCCGTGCCGTAGGCCTCGGACCAGTCGTTGTCCAGCGTGGCGATGCCGGAGGTGCCGGCGAGCGCGGCGGACCAGGTGCTGGCGACGTCGCCGCCGATCGGGTTCGTCGTCCCCATGCCGGTGATGACGACCCGGCGGCGAGTGGCGGACTGCTCGGACACGGGTTCCTCCTCGGGTGCGCGCCTGCGGCGCGGTGCGCCCTGGTGGCGCAAGACGTGCTGGTTCCCTCGCGGGATGCGGTCGGGGACCCCGCGGGGCCCCCGACCGAAGGGTCAGGACCCCAGGGTCAGGACTGGGCCCCGACGATGTACTTCACGGCGTCCTGGACGGTCTTGAGGTTGGCGACCTCGTCGTCGGGGATGGTGACGTTGAAACGCTCCTCGGCCAGCGTCGCGATCGTCATCATCGACAGGGAGTCGACGTCGAGGTCGTCGGTGAACGACGCCTCGGGCTTGACGTCCTCGACCGGCAGGCCGGTCTCCTCGTTGACGATCTCGGCGAGGCCCGTGAGGACCTCCTCCTCCGTGTGTGCCATGTGCATCTCCTGGTTGGGTCGGAACTGGACGGGGGTCAGTGTGGCAGGCCGTGGGGCCCGGTCACGGTACGACGACGACCTGCGCGGCGTACGCGAGGCCCGCGCCGAAGCCGATCTGCAGCGCGATGTCGCCCGACTTCGCGGCGCCCTCGCGGATGAGGCGCTCGAGCGCGAGGGGGATCGACGCGGCCGAGGTGTTGCCGGTGTCGGCGATGTCGCGTCCCACCACGACGTCCTCGCGCAGCCCGAGGTACTTCACCATGTGGTCGATGATCCGCATGTTCGCCTGGTGCGGGACGAAGACGTCGATCTGGTCGGGCGTGAGTCCGGCCGCCTCGATGGCGCGGGCGGCGGCCTTGGTCATCTCGAAGCTCGCCCACTTGAAGACCGTGGGGCCCTCCTGACGCAGCGTGGGCCAGGAGCGGTCGGCGTCGGGGTCGTCGGAGCGGAACGTCGACCACGGGTGCGTCTGCTTGATGACGTCGGCCTTGGATCCGTCCGAGCCCCAGATCGTCGGGCCGATGCCGGGGGAGTCGGCGGGGCCCACGATCGCGGCGCCGGCGCCGTCGCCGAGGATGAAGCTGATCGAGCGGTCCGTGGGGTCGATGTACTCGCTCATCTTCTCCACGCCGATGACGAGCACGTGGTCCGCCGTGCCGGAGCGCACGAGGGCGTCGGCCTGCGCGATGCCGTAGGCGTAGCCGGCGCAGGCCGCGGAGATGTCGTAGGAGGCGGCCGGGTTGGCGCCGATGCGGTCCGCGACGACGCCCGCCAGCGAGGGCGTCTGCGTGAACCAGGTGACCGTGCCGACGATGACGGCGTCGACGTCAGTGGGGGCCACGCCGGCCGCGGTGAGGGCGGCGGTGGCGGCGGCCGAGGCCATGTCGGCGACCGTCGTGTCCTCGTTGGCGTAGGTGCGGGTGACGATGCCCGTGCGCTGCTGGATCCACTCGTCGGAGGAGTTGATCGGCCCGACGATGTCGTCGTTGGGCACGACGTTCTCGCCGCGGAACCCGCCGACGCCGAGGATGCGGGCGTGCGCGCGCGGTGCGGCGGTCTGGATGACGGGGCGGCTCATGAGGCTCCTTCGGTGTCCGCGGTGACGAGCTCGACGGCGGCGGGCAGGTCGTCGGGGGTGGCGACGGCGAGCACACGCACGCCCGGCAGGGTGCGCTTCGCGAGCCGGGTGAGCACCCCGGCCGGGGCGAGCTCGACGGCCGCCGCGGTGCCGCGGGAGACGATCGTCTCGCAGCACAGGTCCCAGCGCACGGGGTTGGCCACCTGGGCGACGACGCGTGCGAGGGCGTCCGCGCCGTCGGCGACCGGGGCGCCGTCGCGGTTGGACAGCAGGGTCAGGCCCGGGTCGGCGGGGGTGAGCGCGGCGGCGGCCGAGGCGACGGCGTCCTTGGCGGGGGCCATGTGCTCGGTGTGGAAGGCGCCGGCGACGGCGAGCGGGACGACGCGCGCCCTGGTCGGCGGGTGCTCCGCGAGGGCGGCGAGCCGCTCGAGCGTGCCGGCGGCGACGACCTGGCCGCCGCCGTTGACGTTGGCCGCGGTCAGGCCCGCGGCCGCGATCGCCGCGGTCACCTCCTCGGGGTCCCCACCCACGACGGCGGACATGCCGGTCGGCGTGACGGCCGAGGCCTCGGCCATCGCCCGGCCGCGGGCGGCGACGAGGCGGACCGCCTCGGTGTCGGAGAGGACGCCGGCCACTGCGAGGGCCGCCAGCTCACCGACCGAGTGGCCGGCCGTGAGCGCGGGGACGAGCCCCGGTGCGTCGGCCTCGGCGGCGCGCGCCTCGCGGGTGCGCGCCTCGAGGGCGCGGTAGGTGAGGAGCGAGGCGGCCACGATGAGCGGCTGTGCGAGGGCGGTGTCCTTGATGGTCTCGGCGTCGGCGTTGGTGCCGAGGTCGGCCAGGTCGAGGTCCGCTGCGGCGGAGAGCTCGGCGAGCAGGGAGGCCGAGGCCGGGTCGTCGAGCCAGGGGGCGAGCATCCCGGGGGACTGGGCGCCCTGACCGGGGGCGAGCACTGCGATCATCCGGACAACCTACCGCCGGGGCGGGCGTCGCCGCGGCATTGCCCGCCATGGTGCCGATCTCGTCGGCCCGGGTGTGGGGGTGTCGCTTCCGAGAGGGCGGGGGTGTCGGCGTGCAGGGGGCAGGGATGTCGCCTCCCAGGGGGCGGAATCGAGCCGGGCCGGTACCCTGCAGACATGTCCTTGGTGCGCCATCCTGCTGTCCTGCTCGCACTCCTGCTCGCCTCGACCGACCACGGGCGCCACGACACGTCGCCCTTCGGGGAGCAGGACCCGCGCGAGGCCGAGCTCCGTGCCCGGCTCGAGGAGGACCCCAACGACACCGTCGCCTTCAACGAGCTCGCCGAGATCGTGCGTCGGCACGGGGAGCAGGCCCGCGCGGCCGACCCGCTGACCGCCGACGTGCCCCCGACCGACCCGCAGGGTGCTGACCTCGCCGTGTGGGCGCTGGCCGAGGAGCTCGCCGGTCGGCACAACGCCTGGTACCCGCTCATCGAGCTCGCCCGGCTCTCCGTGGCCGACGACCTCGACGGCGCGAACCGTCGACTCGGTGCCGCCAGCGCGCGCGAGAACACCGGGCTGGCGCTGGCCGAGTCCGTGTGGGTGCTGCGCGAGGCGGGGCACCCCACGCACGCGCACGCCCTGGCCACCGCGCACTGGGACGCCGAGCGGCACGTGCCGGCCGCTGGGCGTCAGATCGCGCTGGCCGCGATCGAGTCCGAGCGTTACGAGGACGCCGAGCGGTACATCGAGCTCATCGAGGCTCGTGGCGACGAGGACTCCGAGGGCGTGGTCGCCGAGCTGCGCTCGGTGCTGGAGTCCGCGCGGGGCTGAGAGTGTGCCTTGTGTGTGTGGGCGGTTCGGTAGTCCTGGATCGAGGTTCCCGTCGGCGGACGCTCTTGACCAGGTGAGCCAAGTCCTGGCCGTTTCCGTCCTCACACGGCTAAGGGAACCGGCTGAGGTTGCATGCCCGAACTTTGTGGACACAACACCTAGGCGAATGCCTCGTACTAGGGCGTCTCGGTCCTTGCTGGGTGGGCACCTCCAGGATCCGTGGAAGCGTCGATTACTTGACCGGTCGACCTAATCAGCAGTGGTGGACTCGTTGTCTGCAAAATCCGGGGAGCGACCCTATGCGGAAAAGAGTGGTGCGGATGCACTCGAAACTTCAGAGTTACATCCCGCTGAACATGGGCGCGTTCCTGTAGTCTTTAGCGGTGATCCTGATCGATGCGGTGATGCCCTCGAGGCAGCTGTTCCGAGGGTCAGTTGAATCCGCCTGGCATCAGGACGATAATTGCGAGCAGCATGTCAGGCGTGATCGCTCCGGCGATAACTCGAATAGTTCGACATATCGCAGTCTCCTATGGCGATGAACAGGTGGTCTTGGTGGCCAGGTCCGATTCCGGCGAGTCCGTGCTCGAACGCGTGATGAGGATCTTGGAGACGTTCCGCCCGGGGCAGCGCTCAGTGACGATCACGCAGATCGCCCGCTCGGCCGATCTCCCGTTGTCCACGGCCCATCGCCTGGTCGCCGACATGACCCGGCACGGCTTGCTGACGCGCAACGAGCGCGGTGAGGTTGCCATCGGGACGCGGGTGTGGGAGATCAGCCACCGGGCATCGATGGATCTCGAGCTGCGGCACGCCGCGATGCCGCTGATGGAGAACCTCCAGATTGTGGTCCGTCAGCACGTCCAGCTGGCAATCCTTAAGGAGGGGGAGGTCCTCTATCTCGAGGGACTCAGCCATCCAGGCGCGGTTGCCAATATTGCGCACATCGCGACGCGACTTCCGCTACACATCTGCGCACCTGGCCTTGTGTTCCTCGCGTACGGTCCGGAGTCGCTGCGCCGTCGACATTTTGGTTCGGAACTGGTGGCCTTCACCCCTCAGTCGATCACAGACGTCGGTCGCCTGCGGCGGGCGCTGGCCTTCGTGCGGCGTTTCGAGTATGCGGTCACTCCCAACTACACGACCGACGGTTCTAAGGGGGTCGGAGTCCCGATCTGGGGTGCAGGTGAACATCCTGTTGCCGCCCTCTCGGTTGTGGTGAGCACGGGTGCCGACCATCTCCCTATCGTCCCGGCGCTGCGGGCGACTGCGCGTGCGATTTCAGTACAGATGGGCGCCTCGCAGGAGGACGGCAAGGAGATTATCCGCATGCACAATCCGGACGTGGACTCCCATTGAATGGGAACCCCGTGGGGCTCATGCCAAGCCCTCGGTAGGTTCAAGCCACACCGAACGAACAGGTGTCGCCGACCCAGCGACACCTCGAGCATCGCGTCCGACGTAGTGCGCGATCACAGACACATCGACGTGGCGAGTAGGAGATTCAAGGTGCCCGCAAATGAGAGTGGTGGCGGGAGGGTCGCAGGCAAGACCGCGATCGTCACCGGCGGACAAGGCGAGCTCGGACTCGCGACGGTGCGGCTCCTCGCGGAGCACGGAGCGCGCGTCGCGTCCCTCGACCGAGTCGCCCCCAGCTCGGAGTTGGACCGTTCTGCCGAGCTTGACCTGGAGGTCGACATCACGCATTCCGAAGAGGTTGCAGAGGCCGTTACTGAGGTCGTGCGTGCGCTCGGCACCCCCGACATCCTCGTCAACTCGGCTGGGGTTATCGGACCGGGCAAGCCGTCTCACGAGGTCACGGAGGACGAGTTCGACGAGATCTTCGACGTCAACGTCAAGGGGACATGGCTTGTCACTAAGCACGTCATGCCGTACATGCTCTCCGCCGAGACCGGCAGCATCGTCAACTTCTCGTCCATCTACGGCATCACTGGGGGTGCATCCGTCCCGATGTACCACGCCACCAAGGGCGCAGTGCGCCTCCTGACAAAGGCGGACGCGGCCACGTACGGGCCGCACGGCGTGCGTGTTAACTCAGTTCACCCGGGCTCCATGGATACTTCGATGAGTCGCAGCGCGGCTGCGCGTAGCCCGCTCGGTAGGGACGAGTACTACCGGCGCTTGTTCGGGAACAATCCGCTCCCGCGCCAGGGTGATCCGCTCGAAGTGGCGTATGCCGTGCTCTATCTCGCTTCCGACGAGTCCTCGTTCACCACCGGTGCCGAGCTCTTGATCGATGGCGGATTCACCGCGATCTGACGCGATCCAAGTCGTCAGCAGGGAAGAGGTAATTGTGGCTAAGCCAATCAAGGTAGACGTGCTCGTCATCGGCTCCGGAGCCGGCGGCATAGCAACGGCACTCAAGGCAGCGGACGAAGGGCACAGTGTCCTCGTCGTCGAGAAGGAGAAGTACCTCGGCGGCACCTCCGCAATCTCCGGAGGCTGGGCCTGGGTGCCCGGCAACAAGCAGAGCGTGGAGGAAGGGGACTCCCGCGACGAGGTCGAGACCTACCTCAAGGGACTCTCGCCTGATACATACAACAAGGAAATGGTGGCGGCCTTCCTCGACGAGGTGCCCGAGGCGATGAGCTTCCTCGAGCACGACGCGGGGATCGCGGTGAAGTATGCCAAGGCGGCTCCGGACTACCAGATGGATCTCCCGGGAGCGCGGGAGTCGGGCCGAGCCGTCACGTTCCAGGCAGCAAACGCACGGATGCTCGGTGAGGACCGGCTCCGGGTCCAGCCCTACCTCATGTCCTACACGGTCTTTGGATACATGCCAGAGATCGGCAACGACATCGGAACTTTCCTCAAGGCGAACCAACGGCCCTCGGCGTTCGCCTACGCGACCCGGAAGGTGGCGCGCACGTGGATCGAGACCGCCTTGCTGCGCCGATCCCTCACTCGGACCAACGGCAACGCACTCATGACCCGAATGATCGCGGCAGCCCGGGAGGCCGGCTTCCGGATGTGGACGGAGACGCCGGCGCTCGAGCTCGTCACGGACGACGCCGGACGGGTCACGGGCGCCCGACTCGGTGGTGCGCACGCTGGCGAGGTCCGCGCGAGGCTGGGCGTGGTGATCGCAGCCGGTGGCTTCTCGGGCGACCCGAGGTTGCGGATGAAGCACTTCCCCCACGACCCGCACGGTGACAACCACACAACGCCGACCGTTGGGCACAACGGCGACTCTTACTACCTCGCGGCCCCGCTCGGCGGTCACATTGATGACTCGCCACACCAGCCGGCCTCGTGGGCACCCGTGACTGTCTTCAAGGGGCTGCGGGGTAACGAGCGCTACTTCCCGCACCTGCGAGCGTTCGGTCTGCCGGGCCTAATCGCAGTCGACCGCGATGGGAGACGCTTCGCCAACGAATCGTTGTCCTACCACGACTACGGCGTCGAGATGCTGCGCGCCAACGAGGGGCGCGAGGGCACGTTCGGCTGGATCATCGCGGACGACAAGGCCATGCGGAAGTACGGGATTGGCTGGGCGAAGCCGTGGCCGTTCCCGCAGAGACTCTTCACGCACGGCGGATATCTCCACAAGGCCGGCACGCTCGGCGAGCTCGCTGCCGAGATCGGAGTTCCGGCCGAGACCCTCGAGGCGACCCTGGACGAGTTCAACACCGGCGCCGCGCGGGGGGAGGACCCGAAATTCGGGCGGGGGTCCAACAAGTTCCACCACTTCAAAGGGGACGTGGAGCACAAGCCGAACCCCAACCTCGAGACAATCGACAAGGGTCCGTTCTACGCCGTCAAGATCGAGATGGGTGACCTCGGTACATACGCCGGTCTCGCGGTGAGTGCCGACCTCGAGGTCCTTGACGAAGCAGGCCGGCCCATCCCCGGGCTGTACGCAGTCGGTACCGCGGCCGTCAGCCCGTTTGGTGGGGGGTATCCAGGCTACGGAGCTAACATCGGCCCCGCGCTCGTATTCGGATACAAGGTCGGCCGGGATATCGCTAACAACGCTGATCGGAGTGCCGCCGATGCTTAGTTCATGCAGCGCGGAACGGCTGATCGGTGAGTGCCGCAGCCCATACTGCCAAGGGACGGGTGGCCCCACATGATCGCCATGCTGCTCAACGGTCTTGCCTTCGGCGTGCTGCTGATGGTGCTTGCCTCGGGGCTTGCCATGATCTTCGGACTGCGCGACGTCGTGAACTTCGCCCACGGGGCGCTCTACATGCTCGGTGCGTACACGGGAATGACGATCTCGAATGTCGCAGGGTTCTGGATCGCACTGATCGTCACGCCCATCCTTTTTGGGATCGCCGGAGCGCTCATCGATCGGTACGGAGTACGCTATCTCGTCGAGCGCGACCACCTGGATATGATCCTCGTAACGTTCGGCCTGACCTTCGTCATCACCGGGGCGATCCAGGCAATCTGGGGTACGTCGTCCCGGACGCTGCCGCCCCCTGCTCTCCTCGGCGATAGCGTCTCGATTCTCGGAACAACCTACCCTGCATACAGGCTGTTCCTCATTGTCGTCGGACTCCTCATGTGCGGGGCGCTCGTGTTCTGGCTCCGCAAGTCTCGGACCGGGCTCTATGTCCGCGCCTCGACAACAAACCGTGACGTTGCGACGGTGGTCGGCATCGATGCCGACCGTGTCGGCGCCACCGTCGTCGGCGTCGGCCTGGCTCTCGCAGGTGCGGCTGGCGTACTTGCCGGTCCTTACCTGAGCCTGTCACCGAACATGGGTGTCGAGATTCTCGTACTCACCTTCATCGTCGTCGTGACCGGTGGGCTCGGCAGCCTGGGTGGGGCCATGATCGCAGCACTGCTCCTCGGCATGCTCGATGCGGTCGCCGCCACCTATCTGCCGGACTTCGCCGCGTTCGTTCCCTATGCACTGATGCTGGCCGTGCTTGTCTTCCGGCCCCTGGGCATTGCCGGAACGAGGGTCGCATGACTGCCAATACCGCCAAGGAGGACCTCGTGGCACCGACAGACGAGGCAGCTGTTACCGACGGACCCGCTGTTGGCGCATCCGTCGCCCGCGCCCGGGGCAGGTTCGTCCCGCGCGCCGCGATCTGGGGGGCGATCACATTCGTCGGCATCTGGGTTCCCTACGTGCTAGCGCTCTACCCACTCCAGCTGGCCGTCCAGGGCGCCACACTGGGAATCCTCGCACTCGCGGTCGGCTGGTTGAGGCGACAGACGGGACTGCTGTCGTTCGGGCACGCCATGTTCTACGGGGGCACCGGCTATGTCATTGGGATCGCCGTCACCAGCTTCGGAATGTCGACTTTGCCAGCAGTTCTTCTCGGCATTGCAACAGGCACCCTGCTCGCGTTCGTCGTCGGCATGCTCGTCATTCGCGCGAGCGGCGTCGCCTTCGCGATGCTCATGCTGGCGACCGGCATGCTGATCTGGGTCGCCGTCACGCAGAACCGCGAGTACACCAACGGATACGACGGGTTACCGATCAACTTCGAGGGAACCATCCTCGGACGCGAACCGCGCGACTTCGTCGACCCGGTGACGGCCTGGCCCATCATCTGGGTAGTACTCATGCTCTGCGTAGGGGGCCTGTGGCTCGTCAGCAGGTCATCCTTCGGACGTCACCTCGTGGCGATACGAGAGAACGAGGAGCGTGTCGCTTTCACCGGGCGCCGCGTGTACCTGCCCAAGGTCATCGCCTTCACCATCACAGGCTTCGTCGGCAGCCTGGCGGGCGCAATGCTCGCACTGAATGTCGCCTATGTCTCGCCCGAGTCATTGTTCTGGGCGATGTCGGGCAACGCCCTGATCGTCGCAGTGATTGGTGGGGTCGGAAGCGTATGGGGTCCGCCTGCGGGCGCAATTGCGTACGTGTTTCTCCAGGCTTCCTTGTCCGACAGTCCGTACTACCAGCTCATCATCGGAGCGGTTCTCATGGTGGTCGTCATCGTCGCTCCGGGAGGCGCCTCCGATCTCATCGCGCGCGCATATGGGCGGCTGAAGCGCCGGATACGAGGGAGGACCCGTGCTTGAACTGAAGAACCTGAGTTTCGCGTACGGCGCCGTCAAGGCCGTCGATGACGTCAACCTCACGGTCGACCGCGGGTCCATCCATGGACTCATCGGGCCGAACGGCGCGGGCAAGAGCACGTGCATCGAGTTGGTCTCCGGCAACCGGAGGGCGAGTTCAGGCCACATCGTCTATCAGGACGACGACATCACGACCCGCTCGATCCGTTGGCGCAGGCACCACGGGATCTCCCGATCGTTTCAGCGCATCAGCATATTCAATGCGATGACGGTGGCCGATCAGTTGGACTTGGCTGCGCGGGCGGTTGACGAGCCGGACATCGACATGATCGTCCGTGAGCTCGCCCTCGAGAGCGCTCTTGACAGCCGTTGCGACGCTATCAGCTACGGCGAGCAGCGCCGCGTGGATATCGCTTTGGCGCTGTTGGGAGAGCCCCCGCTGGTGCTTCTCGACGAACCGGCGGCAGGGTTGTCGCGCGACGAGAGTTTGCAGCTGGCGGATCATCTCGCTCACCTGGCGAAGGAGCGTGGCACGACCGTGCTGCTCGTCGAGCACCACCTCGAGGTCGTCTACCGCATATGCAGCCGGCTGACCGTGCTCGACCGAGGAATCGTCATCGCCGATGGCCCGCCCGACACGGTGAGGCGGGATGAACGCGTAATGGAGGCATATCTGGGGAGTGAAGCCTGATGGCGGTACTGGAGTTCGACGACGTGCACGCGTATTACGACCGAGCCTTGATCGTCGATGGCCTGAGCTTTACTGTCGAGGAGGGTGAGTGCTTCGCACTTCTCGGACCAAACGGGGTAGGCAAGACCACGAGCCTGAACTCGATGTTCGGCATCGCCCATGTTCGCGGCGGCGCCATATCCATCGATGGAAGCAAGGTCGACCTTCGTCGCCCCCACGACGCAGCGCGTCGTGGGGCTGCGCTCGTGCCGCAGGGCCGGTGGATCATCTCCACGTTGACCGTGGAGGAGAACCTGCTGCTCGGCCAGGCGTCCGAGCGTCGAGGTCCATGGAACCTCACCAAGGTCTATGAGATGTTCCCAGATCTGCAAGACCGACAGGCATCGATGGGCAACGCCTTGAGCGGTGGCCAGCAACAGATGCTCGCGATCGGGCGATCGTTGATGGCCAACCCACGCATCCTCTTGCTCGACGAGCCCTCGGAGGGCTTGGCTCCGGTGATCATCGACCGACTACGCGACACGCTCTCGGCGCTTCGCACGGAGGGCACGTCCATGCTGCTGATCGAGCAGCGTCTCGATTTTGTGCGTGAGCTCGGGGACAGGTACGCCGTGATGGCGAAGGGTGAGGTCATCGCGCAAGGAAAGGTCGGCGACACGTCGAGCGACGAACTCCGCGAGCTCGTCTCCGCCTGATGGTGGAGATCTTGGGGCAGTTGACGCCACGACGTGCAGCACACATCTCAATGACGAGGAGAACATTATGACCACATGCATCACTATGGGGACCCCGACCCGGCGGACGAGTATGGCTGCGGTGTTCGGCACCGGTGCGCTCGCGCTCACACTCGCGGCCTGCGGGGGCGCAGCGACGTCCGGCGGCGACGGGGACGCCGATGGGGACGACACCGAACCCATCCGGGTCGCGATCGTGTCGCCACACTCGGGTCCGTACGCGCAGTTCGGAGAAGACCAACGGGCGGGTTACCAGTTCGCAGCCGACGAGGCGAACGCGAACGGCGGCATCGATGGCCGACAGGTCGAGATCCACGTGACTGACTCTCAGGGTACGAACGAAGGAGCTGTGGCTGGTGCCCAGCGACTCGTTCAGCAGGAGGATGCCCGATTCATCTTGGGGACCGTCGCCACTCCCACCACGCTCGCGCTCATGCAGCGACTCGAGGGGTGGGACGCGCTCCTATTCGGAGTCCAGTCGCAGGGCGACGACCTGACAGGTGAAGCCTGTGAACCGCGCTTCTTCCGCACCAACATGACTGACCACCAGGATATCCAGGGCCTGGTCACCTGGCTCGAGGACCAGGAAATCACCGACTGGGACATCATGTCCGCGGACTACGCGTTCGGGATCGACGGCGCCGAGGGGCTCATCGCCGAGGCTGAGGAGAACGACTGGACCGTCGGCGCGAACCTGTTCGCTCCGCTCGGAACGACCGACTACGCCTCGCACATCAATCAACTCAACGGTGGTGAGGGACTGCTGCTCAACCTCTCGGGCGGAGACTCGGTGAACTTCCTTAGCCAAGCGCTGGACTTTGGGCTCCTCGACCGGTACGAGTTCGTGCTCGGAAACACCGCACTGACCAATTCGTCGCTTGAGGCGGTCAATAGCGACGAGCTGATTGGTCTGTACGGCACTGCGAATTGGGTGCGCACAGCAGAGAACCCGGAGGCTCAGGAGTTCGTGGAGGCGTTCACCGAGGAGAACGGTGAACCGCCCCGTGACTTCACCGGGGCGGCCTACATGGGAATGCAGACACTGTTTGCTGCTGTCGAGGCCGCGGGTTCGGTCGATCCCGTCGAGGTGGCGACCGCCCTTGAAGGCCTGACCTTCAGCAGCATCAAGGGGGAGGTAACGATGCGTCCTGAGGACCACCAGCTGGAGGCTCCGATGTACATCGGGCAGGTGGAGGACACCGAAGATGGATACGACCTCGTCTTTGTTGAGGAGCGGCCGATGTCGGAGACAATGCCCGAGCCCGACCCCGCGTGCGACATGGGGGAGCTCTGAGCGATGACTCTCGTCGTCACCGGCGGTTCGTCCGGCCTGGGCCGCGAGATTGCAGCCCAGGCGGCCCGCAACGGCACACCGGTCGTCTCGCTCGACAGAACACCCGATCCGGACCCGCTCGACGGGGTAGTTCACGTGACGGCCGACGTCGCGGACCCGGACGAGATGGTCAGCGTGCTGAATGAGATTGGGGCGCAGCGCGGAGCGCTGTCGGGACTCGTCAATTCAGCGGGCCTCACACGCACGGCCGACGCGGAGTCGCTGCCGGCAGCTGACTGGCGGCTGGTTATCGACGTGGACCTGTCGGGGACGTTCTACGCGTGTCAGGCAGCCTTCCCCCATCTGATGAAGGGAGGATCTATCGTCAACCTCGCGTCCATCACGTCGACGCGAGCTCTGCCCGGCCGCGCTGCGTATGCGGCGGCCAAGGCCGGCGTCGTCGGGCTCACGCGGGCGTTGGCAACAGAGTGGGCGCCCCGGGGTGTGCGGGTCAATGCCGTCGCTCCGTCCTGGGTGCGCACGCCACTGGTTGACCGTCTCATCGCAGACGGTCAGATGGATGAGACAGACATGGTCCAGCGCGTCCCGATGGGTCGCCTCGGCGCTACCGGTGATGTGGCCGACGGCGTTGAGTTCCTGCTCTCGGACCGGTCGAGCTACATCACTGGGCAGACTCTTTACATCGACGGCGGCTACGTATGGTCGGGTTGACAATGGGCACCCGTCCGGTCACCCCGCCACCGGTGATCAACCACGTAGGGATTTCGGTTGGCTCGCTCGAACGCTCCGTCACCTTCTACCGAGATCTCCTCGGGTTCGATGAGTTGCGTTCGTGGACCTCCGGGGCCGCCTATCTAGGCATCCTCCTCGGGCACGACGGCGCGTCGTTACGCGGTGCCATGCTCCGTGCGCCGGGCGGAGAATTGCTGCTGGAACTCCTGGAGTACTCCGCGAGGTTTCGCAGCGAGATCGACCACGACCATGCAAACCCCGGTGTCGTCCACCTGGCCCTCGAGGTCGACGACGTACGGGCCGCATTCACACTGCTGACGAGAGCCGGGGCCGGATCGGTGTCCGAACCGGTGACAGCCACGACCGGGCCCAACATCGGGCGCATTCTCGTATACCTGATAGATCCCGACGGCGTGCGGATCGAGCTTGTGCAGAGGATCCGGCCGGAAACTGAGCACCTCAAGGAGATGGAGTAGTCATGGCGATCTTCCTCGTCACGTACACGTATACGGACGACACTGCGGGTCGGGACGAGCACCGTCCCGCACACAAGGAGTTCCTCGCGAAACAGGGCGAGCTGGGCGTGAACAGGGCGTCGGGTCCGTTCGGCCCGGATGAGGTGCCCGGCGCGCTGCTCCTGGTCAGTGCGGACAACAAGGAGGCCGCACTGGCTGCGACGGCGAACGATCCGTTCCGGCTCAACGGCCTTGTCAGTCGGGTCGACATACAGGAGTGGATACCCATGATGGGCCCGCTGGCTTCGCAGTTCTGAACCGATGTCGACCTGAGGAGCATGAGTCATGGCAATCGTCGTGGGTTACATCCCGACACCGGAGGGTCGTGCCGCACTGCGGCAGGCGGCGGCCGAGGCGTCCTTGCGGAAGGTCCGCCTCGTCGTCGTCAACTCACAGGAGGGTGGGCGCGGATGGGAGCCCGAGGAGGCTCTTCAATTTGAGGAGGAGCTCGAGCGAGTGCGCGTCAAGCTGGACGCGACCGGAGTCGAGAATGAGGTGCGGAACCTCGTAAAAGGCAACTCCCCGGCAGAGGATCTCGTCGAGGTGTCACGGCAGGAGAATGCCGAGTACATCGTCATCGGGCTGCGTCGTCGCACCGCGGTCGGCAAGCTCCTGCTCGGATCGAACGCGCAGGAGATTCTCATATCGTCTGACTGTCCGGTGCTCGCGGTCAAGGCCTCGACGGAACAGGTATGATCGGCGTCCGGGAGGCCGATGTCCTAGTCGTTGGCGGTGGCGGCGCGGGGCTCGCCGCCGCCATCGAAGCCGCGACGCTGGGCGCCCGTGTCGTTATTCTCGAGCGGGGCGAGGAGTTGCGCGGCAGCACAGGGCGGTCAGTTGGTTCGATTGCTGCGGCTGGGACTCCCGACCAACGGCGGCTCGGCATTGTCGATACTACCGAGGAGCACCTGCGGGACTACCGCACGCTCTCCGGCGCGCTGGCGGAGCACGAGGACGAGCAACTGGTGCGACTCCTCGTGGAGAACGTGCCGGACACTCTTCAGTGGCTGCGGGACATGGGGATGGAGTTTTTCGGTCCGGTGATTGAGCCGCCGCACTCCGCCCCGCGCCTGCATAACATCCTGCCGGGATCGCGGGCCTACATCTATCACCTCGCCCGGCGCGCCAGAACGCTCGGCGTGCGAATCGAGCTGGGCCTACGAGTGAATGACCTCGTGTTCGAGGGCGACAGAGTTGCTGGGGTGCGCGCCGAGTCGGCCGCGGGCGAGGTGGAGTACCGAGCCGGTCGCGCCGTTGTTCTCGCATCGGGCGACTTCTCCGCGAACCCCGAGCTGCGCAGCCACTTCATCTCCGAGACTGTTGCCGGATACGCCCCCATCAATCCGTTCGCGATGGGTGATGCGCAGCGCATGGTGACGGCCATCGGTGGTCGTGTGCTTAACGGCTCGGTCTTCGACGTGCCGAGTATCCGCCTCTCACCACCTCCGTCCGACGGGCTGTTCGGACTCCTTCAACGGATCCCCCCACGCCGACTGTTGACCGGACCGATGAGGCTCGCACTCGCACATCTGCCGCGATCGTTGGTACGCGCCCTGATGATGGGGTTCGTCACCACGTACCTGTCTCCCCGAGAGGAGATGTTTAACGACGGGGCGATCCTCGTCGACCGTCGGGGTGAACTCCGGTCGTCGGAGGACGAGCGGGTCAGCCTCTCCGTTGCTTCACTCGCCGACGAGGGTGGGTATCTCATCGGCGACCGTGACCTGTTCGAACGATACTCGGACGAGCCGAACCACGTGGCGACCGCTCCAGGTGTTGCCTACGCGTACATGCCCGATTTCCGCCGGTCCAGGCGCGACGTCTACCGGGAGGCGGGCTCCGTCGACGACCTCGCCGATCAGCTCGGGATCTCGGCGGATGTGTTGCGACGTGCGGTCGAGGACGGCAACGCTGCAGCGCGCGCGGCGGGTCGGGCCACGCTTGTGCGCCCCCCGTACTTCGCTATGGGGCCGCTGCACGCCCTTCTTCTTCAGACGAATGGCGGGGTCGAACTCTCACCCAAGCTCCAGGTCGTCAGGAGCGGTGGAGCACCGGTAGCTGGTTTGTTCGCCGCAGGCAATGCCGGACAGGCCGGACTGGCGCTCTTCGGTCACGGCCACCACCTCGGCTGGGCTTTTACCTCCGGCCGGATCGCCGGACGGAATGCGGCCCAGCATCGATCCGGCGTGGCGCCCGAATTGTGAACGCAACCCGCGGATAACCCCACACCGATCGAGAGGTATCACCATGAGCGAGCAGATCCCGCCCGCCGACGTCGTCGAACAGCTTAGGGACCTGAAGGCGAAGTACTTCCGTTTCGTCGACACGAAGCAGTGGTCAAGGCTACGAATGCTCTTCACGGACGAGGCTCGGTTCGAAGGCTTATGGTCGTCTGCGGGCACCCCCGATGAGTTCGTGGCCACCCTAGAACGCAATCTCCCGGACACCGTGCTGTCCGTCCACCAGGGCTACACCGTGGAGTTCGAGAGCCGGCCGGACGGGACTGTCCGCGGTATGTGGGCGATGCACGACTACGTGGTGTGGCCCGCGGGGGGCAAACCGTACATGGGCATCCATGTCGAAGGACAGACAGGCATGCGCGGATTCGGGTACTACGAGGAGGAGTACCGCCGAGTGGGTGGCCGCTGGCTGATGTCGTACATGCGGCTGACGAGGCTTGCGATAGAGCCGGTGGTCGGGCGTGAGCCAGCGCCTGAATACCCGACGTTGGCGCCTTCCCCAGACTGGCTCACGACAGGCTGATCAAGCGCCGGGAACCCTCGGTGCGCCGGTATCTCACATGGCCGTCCGCACCTCGGTCGCGTTACCAGAAATGCATTATTTAGACTGGAGAAAACTCTCTTCGAAATCCGGACTCGATATCACGGAGGTCGCTTCTCGCTACACGAGAGATCGCCCTCGATCTGGTCAATACCGGGATGTACCGTCCCAGACAACGGCGACTCGCTCACGAGGCCGCGAGATGCACGAGCTGAACGGTGTGCGACGCAGGACACCGGCCACTCGCGGTAGAGCGGGAACCATCCACGGCGCCCGTGGGCCTAGGCGCGTCCAGACGAAGGAGTCTCATGTCCACGAAAAGGTTGAGTGTCTTGTGGGCGTCAGCAGCGTTGCTACTGACTGCCGCATGCGGTGGTGCCGCGACGGGATCGAACGGCGACGGCAACGGATCGACCACTGACGAGGACGGTGAGCGCTCACCGATCCGGGTTGCCGTCGTCACGCCTCACTCCGGTCCTTACGCTCAGTTTGGTGAGTACCAGCTGGCCGGATTCTACTTCGCTGCGGATGAGGCGAACGCCGCGGGCGGGATCGACGGCCGACAGGTCTCGGTTCACGTGACGGACTCCCATGGCACTACTGAGGGTGCAGTGTCCGGGGCCCAGCGCCTTGTCCAGCAGGAAGACGCCCGATTCATCATGGGAATGGTCGCTACCCCGGTCACGCTCGCCGTCGTGCAACGTCTGGAGGGCTGGGGCGCCGTCGTGATCGGTTCGCAGTCCCAGGGGGATGACCTCACGGGTGCCGCGTGCGACCCCAGGTTCTTTCGCGTGAATATCTCGAACGAGCAGAACATCCGCGCTCTCATGGCCTGGTTGGAGGATCGGGACATCAGTGATTGGGACGTCATGTCCGCGGACTATGCGTTCGGTATCGACTCGACCGACGGGCGCTCTGCCGAGGCCGACGCTCGGGGGTGGGACGTCGGTGAGACCCTGTTCGCTCCTCTCGGCACGACCGACTACGCCACGTACATCAACCAGCTCGAGGGAGGGCAGGGCCTTATGGTTAACCGCTCGGGTGACGACGCGGTCAACTTCTTCAGTCAGTCGTTCGACTTTGGTCTGCTTGACAGGTACGAGTCGGTGATCAGCAACGCGGCGCTGACGACGTCATCGTTGACAGCACTCGACGACGAGCGACTCGTCGGTCTCTATGGAACAGCGAACTGGGGACCGACCGTCGACACTCCGGAAAGCCATGCGTTCGTGGAAGCGTTTACCGAGGCGAACGGCGAGCCGCCAGCCGACTACACGGGTGCCGCCTACATGGCGATGCAGACGCTCTTCGCCGGTGTGGAGGCTGCCGGCTCCGTTGAGCCGACCGCGGTCGCCGAGGCACTGAATGGCCTGACCTACAACACCATCAAGGGCGACGTGACGATGCGCGCCGAGGACCACCAGCTGGAGGCCCCGATGTACGTGGGGCAAGTCGAGGCGACCGACTACGGGTACGACCTCGTGCTCCAGGACTCCATCCCCATGGACCGCACGTTGCCCGAGCCCAATGCCGACTGCGCCATGGGCGACCTGTAGCACGAAAACCGCTTCACATTCCGAGAAAGGCCGCACGATGAACTCGAATCTGTTCGATGGAACCGTGGAGCCGGTCGACGAGTTGCGTCGACGGGTCCGAAACCTCGAGGACCGCCTCGCGATCATCGCTGTCGAAGGAGCGTATGGCGCGACCTACGACGGCAGGGACGCGGACGCCTGGTCGGCTCTATTCACGGAGGACGGCGTATACGAGACTCGAGCCATGCCAGGCGCGCCGGCCGGGAACCGTGTCCAGGGGCGAGCGAACCTGGGTCTGCTGAAGGTCTGGTTGACTTCCTGACTGCTCTGCGGAGCGGAGAGGATGGTCCTCGTGCCGAAGATCTACTCAGAAGAGCTCAAGGCCAGCGCGCTGGAGCTGCTGGATCAGGGAATGACTCAGAAGCAGGTGTGCCAAGACCTGGGGATGTCGAAGTCGGCGCTGCAGGCCTGGGTCAACGAGTCTCGCCTGCGAGAACGCGGCTTCGAGCCCGCTCGCGGCCCGAGCGCCGGGGACGGTGGCGAGCAGACGAGGATGCTGAAACGGATCCGGGAGCTGGAGCAGGAGAACGAGATCCTGCGCAAGGCGACCGCGTATCTCTCGCAGGCCAACCTCGCCCCTGGGCAGTCGCGCCCAAAATGATCTACCCGCTGGTCCTTGACCTTGCTGCTGCCGGGATCCCGGTCGCGGTGACCTGTCGGGTACTCGGCTTCTCCAAGCAGGGGTTCTACCGGTGGCGCGCGAACCCTGTCAGTGCTCGGGACATCGACGAGGCCTATCTGCTCAATGCGGCCTATGACATCCACGCCGACGATCCGGAGTTCGGGCACCGGTTCATCGCCGACGAGCTCCAGGCCGCCGGTCACGTGGTCTCGGAGCGGCGCGTATGGCGGCTGTGCTCCCAGCAGCGGCTCTTCTCTGCCACCGTCCGACGAAAGAAGCGCTACGGCCGACCCGGCCCACCGGTATGCGATGACCTGCTCGAGCGGGACTTCACCGCCGAGAGCGTCAATGCCAAGTGGTTGACCGATATCACCGAGCACCGCACCGGTGAGGGCAAGGTCTACCTGTGCGCTGTCAAGGACGCCTGCTCGGGCAGGATCGTCGGCTACGCCATCGACGCCCGCATGACATCGGACCTGGCCGTCGCAGCCGTGCAGGACGCGGTCGCACGCCGCCATGGAGCAGCCGCGGTGGCTGGCTGCATCGTCCACAGCGACAGAGGGTCGCAATTCCGTTCCCGGAAGTTTCAGCTCGCTCTCAAGCATCGCGGTCTTGTCGGTTCCATGGGGCGGGTGGGGGCTGCCGGGGACAACGCGGCGATGGAGAGCTTCTTCGCCACGCTGCAGAACAACGTGCTCGACCGGAAGCGATGGACTACCCGCGACGAGCTCCGACTCGCGATCGTGGTCTGGATCGAGCGGACCTACCACCGTCGCCGACGGCAACGTCGACTCGGCAAGCTCACTCCGATTGAATACGAACTCGCCCACCACCAGGCCGTCACACTGGCGGCCTAACCCCGAAGTCAACAGAACCTTCAGCAGATCCGCCTCGTTCTCAAGCGTCGTCGACAGTATTCAGCGATCCTCCTGTGTCTGGCTACTTGGTCGCGTTTGACGTCCCAGCCTGCGGGCCGCATCGCGTTCCACATCTTCCGCACGCCGTAGACGCTGTAGTTCGCCTGTGGATCAGTTTCACCTCCGCAACCAGCGATCTCATCGCGCATGGGTCTGATGCCGGTCTCGTCTTCGAGGTGCACGAGCGGGTCGTGCGGCCGGTGCCCGAGTGCGTCGTCGGCAACCGCTGCTGATGTCGTCTGGTAGCGCCTACCGCTGGTCCGGGGGCTGCTAGTCGCAGCCGATCGACGCAACGCCTACCACCAACTGAACTCGTCGAGGGCGGGCATCTCCGGTGGGGAATCGGCCGAGATCTCAGCGTTGTACTGGTGGCCGTTGATCTGCCATATCCCGTCCACCTGCCACAGGATTGTCCTCCTTCTTTCGGCGAAGTGGATGACGTCAAGAGTGCTGCACACGTCAGAGAGGCAGTGGGGTATCGCATAGCTGAACTCGTGCTCGATCATCACGGCGGGGTAATACCCCGGCGTCAGGTCGAGGTCAGCCGCCACGATCTCGACCTCGACGCTGGCCATCCGGTGTCGATCGGGACTGTAAGCAGGTGTGCCGACGGGAAGGTTGCCGTTGTCAGCCTCGTCCCCCTCGGTCTGCTGCCCCGAGGATGGTTCTCGTGGTACGACGTGGTGGATCGGGAGAATGTCGTCCTCAGTCAGAATCTCCGTCAGTCGATCGTTGAATTCGGATGTGAACCTGTGGCGATTGTCCTCGAGCCACCGCCAATACGCCTCGACGTCATTGGCCATATAGACGCTCGAGTCGATCACCTCCTCGACGACGAACGAGGAGGCGCGCACCGCCGCGCGGTCCGCGAGCGCCCGGTCGCTCGCGTCCTCAGCACCCCTGACCTCGACGTCGTCCGGGATCCGCAGCAGATCGGAGTCCGGGTCGATTGCGAGCTCGGCGTACGTCCCCGTCGAGTCCTCGGCGGGCTCGCCCACGGTGAGACCGGCTCCCAGCTCCCAGGTGACGCCGTCGGGCAGGGGGACCTCCGCCAGCTGCCGGGCGGTCATCCACGGACGTTCCTTGTGCTCGGGCCCGGCCACGACGACCAACGGGATCTCGTGGTTCCTGGCGAGCGGCGTCGCTCCGCAGGAGCCGAGCACGAGCGCTCCGCCGAGCGCGCCGAGCAGTAGTACCGGCAGGCGCCCGGGACGAGACCGGGCACCACCCGGCCTCGTGGGCGTCCGCGAGCTCCGCAAGCCGGCGCGCGTCCTCGAGGACGACGGTGTGGGGTCGGGGCGGTGGGCGTCGTGCACGTCGAGCTCCTCGATCGATCGGCGTCGGGGGACACCGGTCCGATCGGGGGCTGGGCCGGCTCGATCAGGCTAGGAACGACGGAAACTCGCCACCGGAGTTTTCCACAGCACGAAGGGCGCCCGGCCGAAGCCGGGCGCCCCTTCGTACTGCTCTGCCTCAGGTGCGGGCGGGTGCACCCCGTCGATCCGCACCGGACCGGCGAGCGCTCACTCGTCAGGCAGAAAACTGCTCACTCGCCATGGCGGCGAGCGCCGAGCTTGTCAGGCGTCGCCGCCGGCGGTGCCGGACTGGCCCGCCTTCGGGTTGAGCAGGTCGTACTTCTCGATGGCCTGCCGCACGACGCCGGGCTCCATCGACCCCTGGCGGACCAGACCCTGGAGGGCCTTGACCACCATGGAGTGGGAGTCGATGAGGAACTGGCGACGCGCCGCCGGACGGGTGTCGGAGTAGCCGAAGCCGTCCGCGCCGAGCGTGAGGTAGTCACCGGGCACCCACTGGCGAATGGCGTCCTGGACCTGGTGCTCGTAGTCGGAGGTGGCCACGAAGGGACCGCCCGCGCCGTCGAGCTTGGAGGTCACGTAGGGCACCTTCTGGTCCTCGGGGTTGAGGAAGTTGTGCTTCTCGACCTCGAGCGCCTCCCGGCGCAGCTCGTACCAGCTGGTCACCGACCAGACACCGGCGCGCACGCCCCAGTCCTCGGCGAGGATCTCCTTGGCGTGCAGCGCCCACGGCACACCCACGCCCGAGGCGAGGAGCTGGACCCACGGGCCGTCGCCCTCGGCGGGGGAGACCTGGTGGATGCCCTTGAGGATGCCCTCGACGTCGACGTCCTCCGGCTCGGCCGGCTGCTGCAGCGGCTCGTTGTACACCGTGAGGTAGTACAGGACGTTGGGGTCGCGCTCGTCCTGGCCGTACATCCGCTGCAGACCGTCGCGGACGATGTGCCGGATCTCGTAGCCGTAGGCCGGGTCGTAGTGCACGAAGGCCGGGTTGGTCGAGGCGAGCACCGGCGAGTGGCCGTCCATGTGCTGCGTGCCCTCACCGGCCAGCGTCGTGCGGCCCGCGGTCGCTCCGATGACGAAGCCCCGGGACAGCTGGTCGCCGGCGGCCCAGAACTGGTCGCCGGTGCGCTGGAAGCCGAACATCGAGTAGAAGATGTAGACCGGGATCATCGGCACGCCGTGCGTGGCGTGCGAGGTGCCGATCGCCTGCAGCAGCGAGGCGGACCCGGCCTCGTTGATGCCGGTGTGCATGATCTGCCCCTGCTCGGACTCCTTGTAGGAGAGCATGAGCTCGGCGTCGACCGGCGTGTAGTTCTGGCCCGAGGTGTTGAAGATCTTCGCCGTCGGGAAGATCGAGTCCAGGCCGAACGTGCGGGCCTCGTCGGGGATGATCGGCACGATGTGCCGGCCGATCTCCTTGTCCTTGATGAGCTCCTTGAGCAGCCGGACGAACGCCATCGTCGTGGCGACCTCCTGCTTGCCCGAGCCCTTGGCCAGCACCTCGTAGGGCTTGTCGCCGGGCAGCGTGAGGCTGTTGTCCGGCTCACGGCGCTCGGGCACGTACCCGCCAAGGACACGACGGCGCTCGAGCATGTACTGCAGCGTCGGGTCGTCCTCGTCGGGCCGGTAGTACGGCGCGTCGTAGGGGTCCTCGAGCTGCTCGTCGCTGATCGGGATCCGCATCGAGTCGCGCAGCATCTTCAGGTCGGCGACCTGCATCTTCTTCATCTGGTGCGTGGCGTTGCGGCCGGCGAAGTGCGGCCCCAGGCCGTAGCCCTTGACGGTGTGCGCGAGGATGACGGTCGGCTGACCGGTGTGCTTGGTGGCCGCGGTGTAGGCGGCGAAGATCTTGCGGTAGTCGTGACCGCCGCGCTTGAGCGCCCAGATCTGGTCGTCGGTCATGTCCTTGACCAGGGCCTTCGTGCGCGGGTCGCGGCCGAAGAAGTGCTCGCGGACGTAGGCGCCGTCGTTGGCCTTGAAGGTCTGGTAGTCGCCGTCGTTGGTCGAGTCCATGAGGTTGACCAGCGCGCGGTCCTTGTCGGCCTGCAGTAGGGCGTCCCACTCGCGGCCCCAGACGACCTTGATGACGTTCCAGCCCGCGCCGCGGAAGAAGGCCTCGAGCTCCCGGATGATCTGGCTGTTGCCGCGCACCGGGCCGTCGAGCCGCTGCAGGTTGCAGTTGACGACGAAGGTCAGGTTGTCCAGGCCCTGGTGGGCGGCCAGCTGGAGCATGCCGCGCGACTCGGGCTCGTCCATCTCGCCGTCGCCGAGGAAGGCCCACACGCGCTGGTCGGAGGTGTCCTTGATGCCGCGCTCGGCCAGGTAGCGGTTGAACCAGGCCTGGTAGATCGCGCCCGAGGGCCCCAGGCCCATCGAGACCGTGGGGAACTCCCAGAAGTCGGGCATCTGGTGGGGGTGCGGGTAGCTGGGCAGGCCCCGGCCGTCCTCGCGGTGGCTGTACTCCTGGCGGAAGCCGTCCAGGTCGGCCTCGGTCAGGCGGCCCTCGACGTACGCGCGGGCGTAGTTGCCCGGCGAGGCGTGGCCCTGCCAGAAGATCTGGTCGCCGCCGCCCGGGTGGTCCTTGCCGCGGAAGAAGTGGTTGAGGCCGACCTCGTAGAGCGTGGCGACCGAGGCGTAGGAGGACAGGTGCCCGCCGACGGCGACGTCGGGCTTCTGCGCCCGCGCCACCATCACCGCGGCGTTCCAGCGGATCCAGCCGCGGTACGTGCGCTCGACGGCCTCGTCGCCGGGGAAGTAGGGCTCGTCCTCGACGCCGATCGTGTTGACGTGCGGGGTGGTGAGGTTGCCCGGGACGGAGACGTCCCGGCGTCGTGCGTGCCTGAGCAGGTTGAGCAGGATGAACCGCGCGCGGGGTCCGCCCCGCTCGTCGATGAGACCGTCGAGGGACTCGAGCCATTCGGCGGTCTCGTCCGCGTCGATGTCCGGTACCTGGCTCAGCAGGCCGTCGATCAGCGGGCGTCCGTGATCAGTGGCAGTCACGTCATCTCACTTCCCGGATGGGGCGCCGCGAAGTCCGACGCCGGGGGTGGGGCCCGACCATCGTAGGCTGTCGCGCCGGGGCCGGCCCACCGTACGGCGCACCGCCACATAGGTGAGATGCCCGATACCGTGCGGGGTGACAACGCGGCGGGGGTGCTTGCAGACGGGCCCCCGCTGCGGTGGGGTAGAGCCAGACCTGCCGGGGACCCCCGGCAGGCATCGTTCGGGCGCAGGCCCGGGGAGGAGCAGTCGGGCCGTGCACGCCAGTGCGTACGAGGCAGTCACCGGGGCGTTCGAACCTGGTCAGGTCGTCCAGGAGTTCTGGTGGGACGACGACGCCGACGACGGGCTGCGCGAGGCCGTCGAGACCCGCACCGGCACCGAGCTCGTCGACGAGGACCACTCCGACGTCTGCGACGGCGCGATCATCTGGTGGCGGAAGTCCGACGCCGAGGAGGGCGACCTCACCGACCTGCTCGTCGACGCGCAGGCCAACCTCGACGACGGCGGGACGATCTGGGTCCTCACGCCCAAGCCGACCTCGCCCGAGCACGTGGGGCCCGCCGAGATCTCCGAGGCCGCCCGGACCGCGGGGATGAACGCCACCTCCGCCGTATCCGCCGGCGCGGACTGGTCGGGTACGCAGGTGGTGTCCCGCTCGCGCGGGAAGTAGCGGGGCCCAGGTCGTGTCCCGCTCGCGCGGGACGTCACCGCGCGGGAAGTTGCCCGCCGCGCAGGCCGTGTCCCGCTCGCGCGGGATATCGCCGCGGGGACGACAACTGTGCATCACCTCATCCCGAGGTCCCACGTTCGTCGCGCCGTCCGGATATGTTTCCGGAAGTCGGTTCCCGTCACACATGCTCGTGAGCATGCGCGCACGGTCACCGGCGCACCTGCACGGACGCCGACACGACCTCCAGGAGTGATCGCCCATGCTCGACCGATTGCACGACTTCTTCCGGTTGCGTACCTCGCCGACGATCTTCTTCGGCGCGGCCGCGATCCTCATCGGCTACGTCATCCTGACGATCGCCTTCACGGGCCCGATCGACTCGGCCGTCAGCGCCGGTTCGGACTGGTTGCTGACGAACCTCGGCTGGTTCTACATCCTCGGCGTGACCGTGTTCCTCGCGTTCCTCATCTTCATCGCGATCGGGCGGTTCGGGCGCGTCAAGCTGGGCCCCGACGACGAGGCCCCCGAGCACTCCGGCGGCGCCTGGTTCGCCATGCTCTTCGCGGCCGGCATCGGCTCGATCCTCATGTTCTGGGGCGTCGCCGAGCCGATCAGCCACTTCGGTGCCCCGCCCCGCGGCCCCTCGCTGGGCGTCGAGGCCGAGACTGCCGCGGCGGCGTCGGACGCCATGAACTTCACCTTCTACCACTTCACGATGCACACCTGGGCGATCTTCGCCCTGCCCGGCCTGTGCTTCGCCTACTTCATCCACAAGCGCAACCTGCCGCCGCGCGTGAGCTCGATCTTCCAGCCGATCCTCGGCGAGCGGATCCACGGGCCGATCGGGCGGGTCATCGACATCGTCGCCATCGTCGGCACGATCTTCGGCATCGCTGTCTCCGTCGGGCTCGGCACACTGCAGATCAACAGCGGCATGTCCCAGCTCTTCGGCATGCCCGAGAACGCGCTGTGGCAGCTGATCATCATCGCCGTGGTCTGCGGCATCGCGCTCATCTCGGTGGCCCTCGGCCTGGAGAAGGGCATCAAGGTCCTGTCCAACCTCAACATCGTCGCGGCGGTGGGGCTGCTCATCTTCGTCCTCCTGGCCGGCTCGACCCTGTTCGTCCTGCGCGGCACCATCGAGGCCTTCGGCAGCTACCTGGTCAACCTGCCCGAGCTGGCCTTCTGGAACGACACCTTTGCCGACACCGGCTGGCAGAACACGTGGACCGTCTTCTACTGGGCGTGGACCATCTCGTGGTCGCCGTTCGTGGGCATCTTCATCGCTCGGATCTCCAAGGGCCGCACGATCCGTCAGTTCGTCGCCGGCGTGCTCGCCATCCCGGCCGGCTTCTCGGTCCTGTGGTTCGGGATCTTCGGCTTCTCCGCCTTCGACATCGAGCTGCACGGCGACGGCGGACTCGTCGAACGTGTCGTCGGTGACGGGGACGTCCCGGGGGCGCTGTTCGCCTTCCTCGAGCACTATCCGGGGGCCGCGATCCTGTCGGTGTTGGCCATCGTCCTCGTGGTGGTCTTCTTCGTCACCTCGGTGGACTCGGCCGCCCTGGTCACCGACACCATGGCCAACGGCCACGAGGACTTCAACCCGCTCGGTCAGCGCATCTTCTGGGCCGTGGCGATCGGCGTCATCACCGCCACGCTGCTCGTCTTCTCCGGGCAGGGCGGCCTGAAGGCGTTGGAGTCGACGATCATCCTCGTCGGGCTGCCGTTCTTCATCATCGCCTACTTCCAGATGTACGCGGTGTACCGGGCGCTGCGCGAGGACGCCGGCGAGCTCCCCCCGGTACGCACGCGAGCGTGGAAGAAGGTCCTCCCGCCCGAGGAGCTCGAGCGTCGCCACGACGAGGAGGAGCACGACACCGAGGGCATCGTCGTCGCACCCGAGGCAGCCTCGGAGACGCCGCGGATGCGCGACCCCTACGTCCGACGTCGGCACCGCGGTCCTCGTCGCAACGCCACCCTGCCCGGGCGTACGGGCAGCGCAGCGGCCAGCGGTGGCGCCGGGACCGCGGCGTCCGCGCGATCAGCGCCGGAGCACGGCGACTGACGGCGGCGGTCCGGCCGGCCCGCGCACGGTGCGTCCCGGGCCGGCCCGATCAGGTCGTCACGTCCGACGACGGCGGAGCTGCCGCGCCGTCGTCGTCGGCCGGGCGGACTCAGGCGAAGACGCGGGCCAGCCAGTCGGACCAGGCCTGCGTCGTCGCCGCGGCGTCGACGTCGACGTAGTAGTAGTGGCCGACGGCGACCGGCATGCCCATCGGCGCCAGGTTGTGGAAGCGGAACAGGCCGTCCTTCGTGCGCACCGCCACCAGGCCGCCTTCCTGGACGTAGTCGACGACGCCGTCGAGCGGGTCGAGCCCCGCGGGCGTCAGGTGGACCTCCTGGCCCACGACCGGCGCCTCGGTGAGGCCGAGCGCGCGCTCGAGGGCCGCGTAGGACTCCGGCGCCGAGGAGGACTCCGGGCCGGTGGCCTCGACGTAGGTGGCCGGCCGGTCGGCGAAGTGGGTGAGGTACTGGGTGAGGGTGTGCAGGTACATGTCCCACCCGTAGGAGGTCATCGAACCGTAGTCGAACTCGTCGTCCCAGTCGGTGCCGAGGAAGCCGGAGTGGACGAAGCGCAGGACCGTGGTCGCACCGTCGCACGCCTCGATGAGGTACTCGAAGGCATGGAACGCCCCGTTGTCCTGCTCAGGGGTGCGCACGTACAGCCGACGGGGCTCCTCGGCCTCGACGACCATGCCCTCGGCCTCGATGGCCTCGGGGTCGGGGGACCAGGCCCGCTGACCCTCACGGGTGGCGACGGCGCGCCACACCTGCTCGGGGCTCGCCGGCAGGGCGACCTCCTTGCGGATCTCGAAGCGGTCGGACATCAGGGTCTCCTGTCGGTGGTGGGGACGTGCGGGTGGACGACGAGGACGAGGCGGTGGCGACGTGCCCCGCCGGCGTCGGGGGAGTGGTAGCGACGGACGAGGTCGGTGACCGCGGCCTCGACCTCGGTGGTGAAGTTGGCCCGGTCGGCCGCGGAGGCGAACCGGACCTCCCCGTCGACGGTGAAGGTCACGGTGCGCCTACCCGTGCGGCGGGCGCCGGCGAGCAGTACGCCGACGTCGCGCACGAGCCGCGCGGCCAGCGAGAGGAGCCAGGCGGCCGAGACCCGGTCCGGTGCCCGCGCGGGGTCGGGTGCCACCTCGGCCAGGACGGCGGGCGAGATGACGTAGGCGGCCGAGCGCGAGCGCATGACGCGCTCGGTGAAGTTGCCGCGCCGGCGCTCCTCGACGAGCTCGACCAGGCCGTGCTCCTCGAGCACCTTGAGGTGGTACCCGAGCTTCTGGCGAGGCAGGCCGAGCAGGGGCGCGAGCGCGCTGGCCGAGGCGGGCTCGGCCAGCGCGGCGAGGATGCGGGCGCGCACCGGGTCCAGGGTGGCCGCCGCGGCGGCCGGGTCGTCGATGACGTCGACGTCGAGCATGCGTCGAGCGTTGCCTTGACAGAAAAAGTTGGCAAGGGGGGCGGCGTGCGGCGATGGGCGGGGTGAGCCGGTACCTGGTCGGCATGAGCCGGTGCCTGGCGGGGTCGCGACCTGGCCGTTCGTGCTCATGCGAGCAATCAGTGGCATTCACCCGGGGGCCGTCCGTCATTCATCCACGGGTCGTCCCGCGGATGCGTCGGCTCCCTACCGTCGCGCGGGCCGTGGCACCGGCCGGTGTCGCGGTACCGACGATCGAGAAGGTGACGTGCGCATGCGCAGAACAGTGCCGAACGGACGAGGGGCAGCGTCCCTGGGACTGCTGGGGGCGGTGACGCTCGTGCTGACGGCGGCGAGCCCCGCCCTGGCCGACGACGAGGGCCTCGCGCCGGAGGGAGAGAGCGCCGAGGGGCCGGAGAACGTCATCGTCATGATCGGTGACGGGATGGGCTTCAACCACATCGACATGGCCAACCTGTACGAGCACGACCGTGCGCGCTACCAGGTGGCCGTCGACCCGGAGACCGGCGAGATCGAGCGCTTCGACCAGGGGCCCTCGGAGCGGTACGAGAGCTTCGACGTCCAGCTGGCGATGAGCACGTTCTCCGTCGAGGGCGGCTACGACCCCGAGGTGATGTGGGGCGACTTCGACGCCTCGCTCGGCGTGCCGCCCACCGACTCCGGCGCCGCCGCCACGGCGTTGGCCACGGGCGTGAAGACCACCAACGGCGCGGTCGGCGTCGGGCCCGACGGCGAGCCGATCGAGAACGTCGTCGAGCGGGCCCAGGAGCAGGGACGGGCCACCGGCGTCGTCACCAACGTCGTCTTCCCGCACCCGACTCCCGCCGCCTTCGCGGTGCACAACGAGAGCCGGCTGGACTACCTGGCGGTGGCCGATCTGCTCGTCCACGACAGTGGGCTCAACGTCGTCATGGGAGCCGGGCACCCCTGGTACGACGACAGCGGCGAGCGCTACGACGAGCCGGACTACAACTACGTGAGCGAGGAGACCTGGACCGCCCTCGAGGCCGGCGAGACCGACTTCGAGCTCATCGAGGAGCGCGCCGACTTCCAGGAGCTGATGACGAGCGAGGCACCGCCCTCGCACGTCATGGGGGTGGCGCAGGCGTGGACGACCACCCAGGAGGCGCGCGGCACCGGGGAGAGCGAGGCGCCGTTCACCGACCCGTACACCGAGACCGTCCCGCAGCTGAACGAGATGACCCAGGGCGCGCTCAACGTCCTGGACAACGCCTCGGACGAGGGCTTCTTCCTCGCCGTCGAGTCCGGCGCGATCGACTGGTCCTCCGAGCTCAACGCGCCGGCGCGCGTCGTCGAGGAGCAGATCGAGTTCCACACCGCGATCGACGACGTCATCGACTGGGTCGAGACGAACAGTTCGTGGGACGAGACCCTGGTCGTCGTCACCGCCGACCACGAGGCCGGCTACATCAGCGGGCCGGACTCCGGACCGGCCTGGACCCCGATGGTGAGCAACGGCGTCGGCCAGATGCCCGACCACGAGTGGCACCGGCTCGCCCACTCCAACCACCTCGTCCCGTTCTTCGCCCAGGGCGCCGGCTCCGAGCAGCTCGCCGCCCGCGCCACCGGCGAGGACCCCGTGCGCGGGGACTACCTCGACAACACGGACCTCGGGCAGGTCCTCCTCGACGAGCTGTGGGCGCAGCCGGACGAGCCCGGGCCGGACCCCGACCCGGAGCCCGACCCCGAGCCGCAGCGCTACGGCTTCTTCCTCAACGACTCCTGGAGCGCGCAGGCCAACCACGTCTTCCGGTACGGCCGGGACGCCGACGAGGTGCTCGTGGGCGACTGGGACGGCGACGGCACGGACTCCATCACCGTGCGGCGCGGCACTGAGTTCTTCATCAACAACGCCCCGCGCGGCGGCGCCGCGGAACAGGTCGTGCGGTACGGGCACGCGGGCGACACCGTCCTCGTGGGCGACTGGGACGGCGACGGCGTCGACACCCTGGCCGTGCGCCGCGGGAACGAGTACCACGTGCGCAACAGCCTGACCGGCGGGGACGCCGACGTGACGGTGCGTTACGGCCGGGCGGGCGACGCGGTCGTGGTCGGTGACTGGGACGGCGACGGGTCCGACACCCTCGCCGTGCGCCGCGGGACGGAGTACTTCGTCCACAACCAGATCGCCTCGGGGCCGGCGGAGCACAGCTTCTCCTACGGCCGGCCGGGCGACGTCACGCTCGCTGGTGACTGGGACGGCGACGGCGCGGACACCTTCGCGGTGCGCCGGGGCAACCAGTACCTGGTGGCGAACTCGCTCGCGGGCGGCGACGCCGACATCGAGCAGCGCTTCGGCCGGGCCGGCGACGAGGTGTACGTCGGCGACTGGAACGGCGACGGCGAGGACACCCTCGGCGTGCGCCGCGTGCCGTAGGCGTCATCGGGCGCGTGATGGTGCCAGGTGCGTGTTCTGTTCGGGCGCCAGGCGCCGCTGGGCGCGTGAGCTGCTCGGGTGCCTGATTCGCCCGGGCTGAGCGCGGGCCGCGCCCCGCACGACGACGGTTGATGCGTCGTCGTGCGGGGCACGCGCATGTCCGGGCGCGCTGGTGTCGACCCTCGACCTTTCAACCGGTGACGTCACCGATCAGCCGACACTGTCGGTTGACAGGTGACATTGCCGGTTGATCCGTGGAGAACAGGGCGGCGTCAGCGGGGGGCGGGAGTGCTGCACCAGCCGAGCGGCGGGCAGCGCGGGTCGGTCGCGCATGTCCGGGGTGCCCGGGCACGTAGAATCCGCGCGGGCCCGTAGCTCAGCTGGTCAGAGCGCCGCGTTTACACCGCGTAGGTCGCCGGTTCGAACCCGGCCGGGCCCACCAGAGGATCGAGGTGCGCACCGGCGCCGGCACCGATCCTGCGTCGCAACGCCGACGAGCCGTGTCGCCCCGCTCGCCGGGGCCGCCGGGCCGCGGTCAACCCGCGTGGCTACGCAGGATGCGGTCGACGGCGTCGGCGACCATCGCCGGGTCGTCCCCGGCGCCGTCGAGCCGGCGGTGCAGCGTGAGCCCCTCGACGAGGGCGTCGAGCTGGCGTGCGGTGACCGGGTCGACGTGCTGCTCGAGCGCGGTGCGAGTGCGGGCGGCCCACGCGGTGGTGAGGTCGCGGAAGTCGGGCTCGCGGGCGGCCAGGGAGTAGATCTCGAGGGTGATCCGCAGGTCGCGGTCGTCGCCGAGGGTGTCCTCGGTGATGATCCGCACGACGGCGTCGCGCAGCCGGGAGGTGCCGGTCGCCTCGGTGGTGGTCGCCTCGGTGGTGCCTGGCTCCGCGGCCGTCGTGGCCTCTCTCGCCGCTGCCTCGTCGGTGCCCGGCTCGGCGGGCCCCGGCTCCGCGGCCTCCCAGACCTCGCCACGCACCGCGGCGAGGCGCCGCTCGTACCGCTCGGCGACGGTGGCGGCGAAGCGGGCGAAGGCCTCGCGGAGCAGCTCGTCCATCCCCGTGAAGTGATAGGTCATCGACCCCAGGGGCACGCCGGCGGCCGCGGCGACCCGACGGTGGGAGGTGCCGGCGACCCCGCGCTCCGCGACGACGTCGAGGCAGGCGTCGATGATCCGGTCGCGGCGCGCGGGGTCGTGCCGCGGGTGCGTCCGCGCTTCGTCCGCCATCGCTCCTCCGTCGCTCCTCGCCTCGCCCATGCGCTGCCGCCGCCCGGCCCGGGCGCGGTCCTTCCGGGCTGTCGCCCACCTCACCGAGGCGGGAGGTACGAGCGTACACGTCAGGCATGTACGGTCGTACGCGTGACGTCCTCGAACCACCCGGCGCCTGCCGCGTCGTCGGCGCCCTCGCCCGCCGACCGGCGGGCGCGCACCGCCGTGTCCGCGCTGTTCCTCACCAACGGTGCGCTGTTCGCCAACATCCTGCCCAGGTACCCCGAGATCAAGACCGACCTCGGGCTGGGCGACGCCGCCTACGGACTCGCTGTCGCCGCCTTCCCGGCCGGCGCGCTGGTCTCCGGGCTCGCGGCCGCCGCACTCATCCGGCGCTTCGGCTCGGGGCGGGTCGCCGTCGTCGGGACGATCCTCACGAGCCTGGGCATCCTCGGCGCGGGGCTCGCCCCGACGGCGGCCCTCTTCGCGCTCGGGCTGTTCCTCGGCGGGGCGATGGACGCGATCACCGACGTCGCGCAGAACGCACACGCCCTGCGGGTCCAGCGCAGCTTCGGGCGATCGATCATCCACTCCTTCCACGCCGTGTGGTCGGCAGGCGCGGTCCTCGGTGGGTCGATGGCCGCCGGCGCGATCGCGCTCGAGGTGCCGGTCGCGCTGCACCTGGCGATCTCCGCGGTGATCTTCGGCGCGGTGTCCCTGTGGGCGCTGCGGCGGACGTTGCCCGGACGGGACGACCCGGTCGACGAGGAGGCCGTGGCCGGCGCCGCAGAGATGCGGCGGTCCTTCGGCGGGGTCTCGCCGCGGACGATCGCGATCCTCGTCGCCCTGGTGCTCATCGCGGTCGCGGGCGCCGTCGTCGAGGACGCGGGCAGCTCGTGGGCCACGCTCTACCTCTCGGACTCGCTCGGCGCGGCCGGGCCGGTGGCGGCGCTGGGGTTCGTCTCGCTGGTCGGCGCCCAGTTCGTCGGGCGGATTCTGGGCGACCGGTTCGTCGACCGGTTCGGGCAGCGAAGCGTCGCCCGGGCCGGCGCCGTCCTCGCCGGCGGCGGAATGGCGCTGGCCCTGGCCTTCCCCTCTGTCCCCGGCACGATCGCCGGGTTCGCGGCGGCGGGATTCGGCGTGGCCACCCTGGTCCCGGCTGCGATGGACGAGGCCGACCGGCTGCCCGGGCTGCGGCACGGCACGGGGCTGACCGTCGTCTCCTGGCTCATGCGGATCGGCTCGCTCGTAGCGCCGCCGGTGGTGGGGCAGATCGCCGAGGCCACCTCGCTGCGCCTCGGCCTGCTCGCGGTCCCGGTCGTCATGCTCGTGGTGCTGCTGCTCGCCGGTGCGCTCAGCGGCAGGGAGCGGCAGGCCGCAGTGCGGTGACAGTGGCCGGTGACTGCGGGGGTCCGCCGAGCGGTGACGGCGGTCGGTGATGGTGGGCGAGGGAGCCGCGCGAAACACCTTGGCGCCGACCCGCCGGTGCCGCACGCTGGGGCGATGAGCACGCCCGCGCGCCTGTCCATCGTCACGCTCGGGGTCGCCGACCTCGCCCGGTCCGTCGCCTTCTACCGGGCGCTGGGCTGGGAGCAGCGCGGCGACCAGGACACCATCACCTGGTTCCGCACCGCGGACAGCTGGCTCGGGCTGTTCGGGCACGCGGACCTCGCCGCCGACGTCGGAATGCCCGCCGACGCGGCCCCCGCGTTCCGGGGCGTCACCCTGGCCATCAACACCGGCACCGAGCAAGAGGTCGACGCGGCGCTCGCTCACGCCGTCGCCTCCGGTGCCCGCCTGGTGAAGCCTGCCGAACGGGTCGAGTGGGGCGGCTACTCTGGCTACTTCGCCGATCCCGACGGCCACCTGTGGGAGGTCGCCCACAACCCGTTCTTCCCGGTCGACGAGGACGGGCGGATCGAGATCGCCTGATCGGCGTCCTCGGACGCGGTGCGGGGGTCGGTGTCGTTGCCGGACACGGTTGCGGCGTCGACCGTCGATTCCGCCCCCGGCGTGTCCGCCGTCGTCGTCGCGCCCTGTGCCTCCTCGACCCCCGAATGCGGCCCCGTCGGCGCCACCCGGGCCAGCACGGCCGCGATCCCCGTCGTCACCGGGATGGCGAGCACGAGGCCGATCGAGGAGACGAGCGTGCGCACCACCTCCTCGGCGATCTCGGCGCTCATGAGGGTGTCGACGACGGGGCGCTGGACCAGGCTGGCGAGCATGAGCAGCGGCAGCGCGGTGCCGACGTAGGCGAAGGCGAGCGTGTAGACGGTCGAGGCGATGTGGTCGCGGCCGATGCGCATGCCCTGGCCGAAGAGTCGCCGCCTCGAGCTGCGCGGGTCGGCGACCGACAGCTCCCACACCGCGGAGGCCTGGGTGATGGTGACATCGTTGAGGGCGCCGAGCCCCGCGACGACGATCCCGCACAGCAGCAGGTCGCTCAACGAGAGCCCGGCCACCTGCTGCTGCAGCATGATCCCGTTCTCGCTCGAGCCCGTGAGGTTCGCCGAGTCCGTGCCCCACATCGCCAGCAGGACCGTCACCGCCAGTCCGACGAAGGTGCCGAGCAACGCCGTCGTCGTGCGGATCGAGACCCCGTGGGCCAGGTAGACCGCGAGAAACATCATCGCCGAGGAGCCCACGAGTGCGACGAGCACCGGTGAGGTTCCCGCCATGAGCGCGGGCAGCATGAAGAAGGCGACCACGGCGAGCGAGGCCAGCAGACCGCCGACCGCCGCGAGTCCCTTCCACCGGGCGACGGCGAGCACCGCCACGAGGTAGATCGCGGCGAGCGAGCCGACGGGCACGGTGCGCTCGAAGTCCCAGAAGGTGTAGAGGGTGCCGGTGCCGATCGCCTCGGGCACGTACAGCAGCTGGATCTCGTCGCCCTCGTCGATCTCGCTCGCCACCGACGGGTGGGGGGAGGCGACCCGGGTCTCGAGGCCCTCGTTGGTGCCCGACGTGAGGCGGGCGACGATCATCGACTCGTAGGGGTCGTCGAGGTCGGGCGGCTCGACGACGACGGCCGGGACCAGGTGCGACTCGTCCTCGACGAGGGTGACCGAGCCGACGGCGCTCTCCCCGCGCGGCCACAGGGCGAGCAGGCCGACGACGGTGGCGACGAGCAGCGGGGCGACGAGGCAGGTGAGCAGGACGCGCACGCGCCGGGTCGTGACGGCCGGGAGCCGGACGGGGCCGTGGGAGTGGGACACGGCCTCCATGGTCGTGCAGGCCGGGGTGTGGGCCGGACCGGCGCGCCGAGGTCAGCCCGTGGTGGCTCCGCGCAGCAGGCGCACCGCCTTCGGGCCGACGCCGTGCAGCGCGAGGAGCTCGGCGTCGGTCATCGACCCGACCTGCGCCAGCGTGGTGATCCCGGCGCCGGCGAGGGCGCGCGTGGCCGGTCGGCCGATCGAGGCGGGCAGGTCGCCGACCTCGCCGGGCTCGGCGCTCGCGGCGGCGCGGCTGCGCTCGGCGAGGTCGGCCGGGGCGGCGTGCAGCCAGGCGCGGTGGACCCAGTAGTTGAGGCCCTGGCCGCCGACGTTGGCGATCGGCACCCGTACGCCGTCGTCGAGGACCTCGGCGCCGTCGTGCTGCGCGGCCATGTCGGCGGCCTCGGCGGCGGGCAGGCGCAGCCGGAGCAGGCCGTCGTCGAGCCAGGCGATGGGGACGCCCTCGACGGAGTACGACGCCCCCTCGGTGCGGACGCCCGGGTGGCCTTCGGCCGTCCTGCGTAGCTGTGCGGCGGTGGTCATGCGGGTCACGCTCCCACAGTCCGTGGCGGTGCGTCGCGGGCGACGTGCATCGCCTGGGCGACGAGCACCCCCTGGAGGGGGAGGCGCAGGTAGACGGCGGCCCGTGCGAGCGGTGGGCGCCGGCGCCACAGGTACGCCATCCGGATGTTCGCCGGGAAGACACCGACGAACAGGCCGGCCGCGGCGAGCCCGCCGAGCCGGCGCGTGCGCGGGACGGCGAGGAGACCCGCGACCCCGAGCTCGGCGACCCCCGACACCTGGGTCCAGACCCGGGCGGGTCCGGGGAGCTGGGGCGGGACGATCGCGTCGAAGGACCTCGGCGCGACGAGGTGCGCGACGCCGGCCCCGGCCAGCAGCGTCGTGAGGAACCCGGCGGTGTGGCGGCTCATGCGGGCACGGTACGCGCCGGGTGGGCCGTGCCGGCGTTCGCCCAACGGCACGCTGGCGCCCGGCAGGCTGCCGCCCTGTCCGTCGGTCAGATCGAGTACCGCTCCTCGGTGGACATGTCGACGAGCTCCTCGACGGGCCACTGCCGCGAGGTGAGTCCCTGTTCGTGGGCGTACCGCAGGAAGGTGTCGAGGACGTGCCGGTTCTCCCGCACGCCGTAGCTCCAGTAGTCCGGCCCGAGCAGGGCGACGGTCCGGTCGAGCTCGGCCGCGAGCCAGGGGAGCGCGATGAGCAGCGCCGAGCGGTAGCGCAGGTCCTCCATCGCGGCGTCGCGGGCGGCGAGGCACGCGTCCACCAGCGAGGTGGCCACCCACGGGTGCCGCTCGAGGATCTTGCGGCGTACCACGAGCACGTGCATGATCGGGAAGATCCCCGTCGTCCGGAAGTAGTCGGCCTCGACCGCCGGTGCGTCAGGGAACAGCGGCGTGACGAGCCCCTCCGCCAGCGCCCCGGGATCGTGCGCGGTCAGCAGGCCGTCGATCGCGCCCGCGCGCAGCAGGTCGGTGAGCGACCGGTCGGGCGGGGCCGGGTCGAGGCAGACCCGCGCGGGCAGGTCGAGCGGGATCTTCTCGGTCCGACCGGGTGACTCGGCGCCGCCGGTGACCCAGGTGATGGAGTCGAGGTCGACGCCGTGGTGCTCACCGAGGATCCCGCGCTGCCATACGGGGGCCGTCATCTGGTACTCGGGCACCCCGACCCGCCGCCCGTCCAGCTCCTCGGGGGAGGTGATGCGGGCGCCCGTGCGCACGTAGATGTTCTGGTGGCGGAAGTACCGCGAGGGATAGACGGGCAGGGCGACGAAGCGATCGTCTCCACGCTCGCGCGCGAGCGTGTACGAGGACAGCGACATCTCGCTGACGTCGAACTCCGCGCGGGCGAGCTGGCGGAAGAAGACGTCCTCGACCGGGAGGGACAACATGGTGAGGTCGATCCCGTCCGGCCGGACGCGGCCCTCCCGGAGGGCGGCGAACCGGTCGCACCGGGTGGCGGCGAAGGAGAGCTGGAGCCGCGTCATGGCAGCAGGGTGTCGAGGTCGGGCTGCTCGCTGAGCGTGCCGTACGCGACGGCTTGCTCGGCGAGGAGCTCGGCGGCCTCGCGGCTCATCTCGGGGACGAACCGCGGCAGCACCATCCGTTCGAGGACGTCCTCGTCGATCTCGGTGTACGTGCCGGTGATGCGCCGGACCTCGTCGGGGTTCTCCTCGGAGAACTCCAGCGAACGGTTCGTCGCTCGGGTGAAGGCCTCCACCAGCTCGGGGTCGGACTCGATGAGCGTCGCCGAGGTGAACACGCACGAGACGTCGAGGTCGGGGTGCATCTCCGCGAAGGGCCAGGAGACGACTCGGGCACCCATGTCGAGCGCCTCGGTGACGAAGGGCTCGACGGCCCACACGGCGTCGACCTGGCCCGTCTCCAGCGCAGCCGGCGCCTCGGGGAACGGGACCTCGACGAAGTCGATCGACGAGGGGTCGCCGCCGTCGCGCTCGACGGCCGTGCGGATGATCGTGTCGCCGATGTTGTTGAGCGTGTTGACCGAGACGTTCGCCCCCTCCAGGTCGGCCGGGGTCTCGATGGGCGAGTCGGGCATGACGAGCACGGCGGAGAAGTCGGGGTCGCCCTGGGCGGTGTTGGCGTTGGCGATGCACCTGATGTCCAGGCCCTGCTCGGCTGCGACCATCGCGGACAGCAGGTTGCCGCGGCCGAACTCGTGCTCGCCCGAGACGACGGAGGGGATGACGGCCGCGCCGCCGGCGGCGGACTCGATCGTCAGTTCGATCCCCTCCTCCTCGTAGAAGCCCTGGTCGAGGCCGAGGTGCAGCGGTGCCGAGTCGACGATGGGCTGCGTCGAGATCGTCACGGGGGTCAGGCCGTCCTCGTCGCCGGAGCTGTCTCCGTTGTCCCCGCCCCCGCCGCATGCGGCGAGAAGGAGGGTGCCCGAGGCGATGAGGCCGGCTACGGCGCGGCGTCGGTTCGTGGTCATGTCATGTCCTTGTGCGGGTGGCGGGTGGCGGGTGGCGGGTAGAGGCGGGCCGGTGCCGAGGAGCGGCAGACCGGTCAGCGAACGAGGGATGGGCGGAAGTTCGCGCGCAGCGCGCGATCAGGTCGTGACCTGCGCGGACCACACGTCCCACGCCCGGCGGGCCTGCCCGCCGATGGACGTGGTCGCGGTGGCGGCCTCGGCCTCGGTGAGCGAGATGGGCGTGCCGAGCGGCAACGAGGCGAGCAGCACGGAGGCGTTGATCTCGGCGTACACGGCGCGGAAGGTGACCTCGGGAACCGAGGTGCCGACCGCCGTCGAGCCATGCCCACGCATGAGGACGAGTGATCGGTCCCCGAGCGCGGCTGCAAGGGCGCTGCCCCGCTCGCGGTCGGTGACGAGGAGATCGGTCCCGTCGGCGATCGCGGAGCGCTGGTCGTACACCGGGACCTCGGTGCCGAGGAACCCGGCCATGTGCATGACGGGGGTGAACGGCACGCCGGTGAGACCGAACGGCAGGATCGACGACGAGTGCGAGTGCACCACCGCGGTCACGTCCGGTCTGGCGCGATAGATCTCGGCGTGGATGTGGCTCTCGAGGTACGGGGGCCGGTCGTCGTCGATCGTGCCGTCGAGGTGGTGGACCTGCAGGTCGTCCGCGGTGACCCGGCCGGGCGCCAGGTTGCGGGCGAGGAGGAACGTGCTGTCTGTCAGACGTGCCGAGACGTGGCCGAACGCGTCGAGGACGGTCTGCTGGACGAGGATCCGGTTGGCGAGAGCGACCTGTTCCCGCAGCTCGTCCTCGGTGATCGTGCTGTGCATGGTGCTCCTTCGGTGGATCCACGTCGTCGTGTGGTGGGGACGCTAGGACCGGCACCGGCGCGCGGCCAAGGAGCACGTTCTTCCTGGCAGAATCTGCAGCATGGTCGACGGCGGGAGCGGCGAGATGCCTCGTGGAGAGCACCACGGCGAGGCGCACCACGTCCCTGCGTACCCCGTCGCCGCCGCCACGCGCACTCTCCGGGCGCTCGAGCTGCTTGCCGCGTCGGGGTCGGTGTCCGTCGCCGAGCTCCGTGAGTCGCTGGGCGTCGGAGCCTCGACCGCCCACCGCCTCCTGTCGATGCTCGTCTTCCACGGATATGCCGTGCACCGGTCCGACCGGCGCTACGCGCAGGGGCCGGCGCTCGCCGCGCTCGCGCGTGGCACCGTTCTCGGCCGGGAGACGCCCGAGCCGATCCGGACCGCCATGACGACGATCGCGTCCCGCTGCGGTGAGACGGTCCACGTCGGTTCGCTCATCGGTTCAGACATCCTCTACACCGATGCGATCGACTCGCCCGCCGTGCTGCGCGTGACCACGAGGGTGGGCATCCGGCAACCCGCGCACGGCACCTCCCTGGGACGGGCGCTGCTGTCCGGTCTCGACGGGGAGGATCTCGACGCGATGTACCCCGGGCACCAGCTCCCGGTGCTGGAGCGAGGCGGACGGTACTCGCGCGCGGAGCTCGACGGGCTGCTCGCGGAGGTCCGCGAGCGGGGCTGGGCGGAGAACCACGGCGACGTCGAGGAGGGCGTGACCTCGGTGGCGGTCGCCGTCGGTGGGTCGGCGGAACGCGTCGGGCTGTCGATCTCCGGTCCGAGCACGCGGATGCCACCCGAGCGGGTGGCCGACCTTGCCGAGGTGCTCGCCGACGAGTGCGTGAGCCTCCGGCGCGCGCTCGGCTCGGTCGACACTGTCGTTGCCCCGGGCGACGGGGGCTCCTAGGTTCCGGGGATGACCCTGGTCCTGCAGTCGGCGTCGCCCGAACGGTTCAGCCGTCTCGACGGCGACCCGGACGCCGATCTCGAGCGCATCGGCGCGCTGATCGCGGCGGGCCGGGTCCGCCGGGAGCATCTGCTGGTGGTCGCCGACGAGGGGACGTCGGACGACGGGAGCGCCGAGGAGCGCAGCAACGCCACGGACGCCGGTCGCGCCTGCCTCATGACGCTCGAGGACGGCACCCGGCTCGCGCAGGCGTTCCGCGTGGACCCCGACCGCACGGATCCTTCCGAGGTCTACCGGCTCCTGCTCGACGGCATCGCCGGTCTCGCCTCCGCCGAGGGGGCGGGTCGGGTGCACACGACCGTCGTCGAGGAGCTGGAGCCCGCCGCCGAGGCCAAGCACGCCGGCCTGGTGGCCGCAGGCTGGGAGGTCGACTCCGAGCGGCTCGAGCTCGGCACGGTGCCGAGCGCCGGTCCGCGTGACCCGCGCGTGGTCGAGGTCGACCCGCAGGACCCGGCGGTGCTGGATGTCATCGCCCAGGCCATGGCGGACAGCCTCGACGACTACGACCGTGAGCAGGTCGCCGTCCTCGGCGCTCTCGCCGCGGCTGCCGCCTACCGGGACATGCTGGTCGGCGGCAGCAGGGTGACTGTCCCGTGGTTCGGCCATCGGGGCGAGCGAGGGCTCGACGGCGTGGCGGCGACCGAGGGCTTCGACACCGACTGGTCCCTGGGCTACCTGGGGGTGGTCCCGTCGGCGCGGCGCCGAGGCGTCGGTCGGGCGCTCGCCTCCGCGATGATCTCGGCGACCGCGGCGGCGGGTGTGCCGCTCGTGACGGCGAGCGTCGCCGTCGGCAACGTGCCGGTGCGGCGCACGCTGGACGGGCTCGGCCTCACGGTGCGCTCACGCCGCACCGACCACGTCCGCCTCCTGGACGGCGGCCGCGGGCGGCTGGTGAGCGGCCAGGTCGAGGCGGGCGACGGCGTCGGGCCGGAAACCACGGACGACGAGCCAGACACCGGGCGACCCCTCCCAGGCGGCGATCGGTAGGGCAGCCACTCCCGCAAGGACGGAGATCTGGTCGCCGACACCGGCGATGGTCGCGACCGCCGAGGCGAGCAGGTGGGGAGCGCCGACCCGCCCGAGCGTGGGGATGATGCGCGGGACGAGCCCGGAGGCGTACAGCGCGGAGCCGAGGCACAGGGCGTTGACCGCCGGGATGAGTCCGGGTCCGACGCGGAACGCCCAGTCGTGCATCGCCACGAGCGTGGTGTGGGCCCCGGCGACAGCTCCCGGCTCGAGACCGTCCGTCCCGCGGAGGGTGACGATCGACAGCAGGCTGAGCACGCCGACGAGGATGAGGGCCGCCTCGATGACGCGGGCGGCGAGGAACCCGAGCGCGGCGGTCTCGCTCTGGCGGCGGACCACCGGCAGGAGGACCACCCGCGGTGCCGATGCAGGCGGCGGCGAGGACGATCTCCGAGACGGCGCCCCACAGGGGGAGGGCGGCCGAGCCGGCACCGGCGACGAACTCCGGCGCGAGGGCGGCTGCCTTGAGGGCGACGGCGGGGATGGAGGCGACGAACGTCAGCAGGTAGAGGGAACCTGCGAGGAGCACGGTGCGACGGTGCGGGGGCATGGGCTTCTCCCGGGAGTGGGTGTACGGCGTACACCCGGTGCTCGCAGCCTAGGTGTACGGTGTAGACCCGTCAATCGGGAACCCGTGCGAGAGGAGGGGGCGAGGTGCGTGTGCCGCTGACCCGTGACCGTGTCGTCGATGCTGCCGTCGCGCATGCCGACGTCGAGGGGGTCGACTCGCTGAGCATGCGCTCGCTCGCCCCGGACCTTGGCGTGACGCCGATGGCCATCTACAAGCACGTCGCCGGCAAGGAGGACCTGCTCGACGCCATGATCGACCGGCTCGTCGAGGGCATCGGGGCGTCGGGTCGTGCGGGTGAAGTTGGTGCTGAGGGCGAGGCGACGGGGTCGTCGCCGCGAACCGGTAGGGGCGCGACGTCGAGCGAGGGGGAGGGGCGTGCCGACTGGCGGGCGCGGTTCCGTGCCCGCGTGCTGGCCGCGCGGGCGGCGCTGCTCGATCACCCGTGGGCGCCCCAGGTCATCGAGTCGCGGTCGAGCGCCTCGCCGACGGTGCTCGCGCATATGGACGCCCTCATGGGCGACCTGCTTGATGGCGGACTGTCGGCCGACCTCGTGCATCACGCGATGCACGTCGTCGGCAGCCGGATGTGGGGGTTCACCCAGGAGGTCTTCCCGACGCCGAAGATCCCCGACGACCCCGAGGAGCGCGAGGCCTTCCTCGCGTCCGCGACCGAGCGGTTCCCGCACATCATGGCGATCTCGGCGGCGGCCGCCCATGACGCGCGGACCGCCGTCGGGTGCGACGACCAGTTCGAGTTCGAGCTGGCCCTGGACCTCATCCTCGATGGCGTCGAGCGGATGCACCTCGCGGGCTGGAGCTCGGCGGGGTGCGCCGGGGAACGTGCGGCGGAGCCCGTGAGGGAGTGAGGTGCCGGGTTGGTGCCCTGGGTGCCGATCCGCTCTTCTCCATGACTCTCCGTGAATCCCTTCAGCCATCCGTGCTGTCGCTGAAGGTCGTCCACACCCCTTGTGGTCGAACGGGTGTTCGAGTATGATCGATCAAGACGGCATCGACGGGGGTGGGGACAGTGACGACGGGCATCGGCGTCGAGGGCGAGTCCTCGGTCCTGGAGACCTGGCTCTCGTCCCTGATCGAGGAGTGGCTGCGCTCGCAGGCTGAGCACGCCACCGTGCCCGAGAGTGCCGGTGCTCCGGACGGGCTCGTGGATTCCGACGGCGAACCTCCGGCCGACCCGCATGCGGCGGCTGATCGAGCCGGAGACGCGGGCAAGAGCGGCGACGAGGCACTCGACGACGAGGCCGCGCGCCTCGACGGAGCTGACCTCACTGAAGGGCTGGCGGCACTGCTGGGATCCGCGGCGGCGCTCGAGGACGCGGACTGGTTCTCCCTCGCCGGGAACGCCGCGCACGAGGCTCTCGACGCCCTCGACAACGTGGCGCGCCGCGTCGCCGCCGCCCGCGCCACGGTGCTCACCAGCATCGAGGGGGACGGGTCCTGGGCGCTCACCGGGCAACGGACGCTGCGCACGTGGGTGCGCGACCGGACCTCGACGACGCTCGATGCCGCCGGACGTGACCTCCGGTGGTCGAGGGCGATGCGCCACGACCTGCCGCTCACCGGGGAGGCGCTCGCCGCGGGAGAGATCTCGACCGAGCACGTCGGTCTGCTGGTGCGTAAGGCCTGTTCTACCGAGCGACTGCGCATGCAGCTCCGGGACGAGGAGATGGGTGAGCGGTTCCTCGTCGAGAAGGCGCGCGAGATGCACGCCGACGACTTCCGGAAGGTCGTTGCGGCCTGGGCGGTCCGGGCCGACCCCGACGGTGCGAACCGTGCCTGGCGTGAGGCGGACGAGGCCGAGGAGCTCACGGTGGCCATGACCACCGACGGCTGTCACGTCGCCGGCTGGCTCGACGAGGCCTCTGGTCTTGTCGTCAACGCGGCGCTCGACGCCCACATGGGACGCAAGGGCGCCGACGACCGCCGGACACCGGCACAACGGCGCGCAGCCGCCCTGGTCTCGCTCGCCCACCAGTCGCTCGACTCGGGCCTGCAGGGCGGATCGGCGCGTGTTCGTCCCCACCTCTCGGTCACGGTGTCGTACGAGACGTTGCAGGCACTGGCGGATGCGACCGGTTCGGTGGTGCCGCACCCTGACCACGAGCGCGCTGCCGCCCGGCTCGACATCAATGGCGGCCCGGTCAACACCGACCCCACGAACATGCGGCCCGGAGAGGTGCGGCAGTTCGCCGCCCCGGTCCCGCCGCTCACCCCGCGATCGACGCTGACTGCGCCCGGCGGACCGCGGTCCCCGGAGCGCGACCGGTACGCCTCGAGTCCTCTCGATGCCGGGGCCGGTGCTGGTGCCGGTGTTGTCGGCGGAGCTTCGACCGGTGCCGCCTTTGGGTTGCGCGCCGGGGTCCCTGGTCCGGTGGACGGGACAGACAGGACGGTCGGCACCGACCATCTGCGCCCCGAGGCGTCCTCACCTACCTGGAGCCGGGGTGACGACCACGTCATCTCCACGACGCTCGACCCCGAGTTGCTCGTGGGGGTGGAGCCGGCGACGTTCGCGGACGGGCGGCCGCTCGCCCCCGCGCTCCTGTCGCGCCTCGCCTGCAGCTCGATGCTCGCCCGGGTGGTGTTCGGTCCCGATTCCACGGTGCTCGACGCCGGACGCGAGCAGCGGATCTACCCCGCACACATGGCGCGCGCGATCCATGCGCGGGACCGGCACTGCCAGTACCCGGTGTGTGACGAGCCGCCGCAGTTCGGCGAGATCCACCATTCGCTGCAGTGGTACCGGGACCAGGGTCCGACGGACGTCGAGCACGGCATCCTGCTGTGCTGGCACCACCACGACCTCGTGCACGCCCGTGGCATCACCATCCTCCGGCGGCGAGGGCAGTGGGAGTTCTTCGCCGAGACCGGCCAGCACATCGGTACCGACGGCAGCGGATCCGCGCGGGAGTTCGAACCACCACCGGGGCGACCACCCGACAGCCCCGCCACCTCCGAGATGGCGGGCAGTTCCGGCGACCCCGGAGGACACGGTGGACCCAGGGGAAGTGATGCCTCCGGGAGAAGCGTGGACCCTGGCGGGTTCGGCGATCCCGGCAGCCCTGCGTCGGGTGCCCTCGGCGAGCCCGGCGGGTCCGACGACGCCGGCAGCCCTGCGTCGGGTGCCCTCGGCGAACCCACCTAGGCTGGCGCGCGTGCGGGACAACTCCTACGGGCGGCTGCAGGTGGTGGCCGGCCCCATGTTCGCCGGCAAGTCCGAGGAGCTCATGCGTCGTGTGCGGCGGGCCCGGCTCGCCGGACTGGACGTGGTGGTGGTCAACCACGCTCTCGACGTCCGGCACAGCGCAGCATCGGTGACGTCCCACGACGGCCTGTCGATCGGGTCGATCTCGGCGAGCGACCCCGCCGCGCTGCTCGACGCCGTCGGCGAGAGCTCCCCTGACCTCCTCGCCGTCGACGAGGCGCAGTTCTTCGGCCCGGCGTTGGTTCCCGCGCTGGAGGCCGTGCTGCGGCGTGGGACGAGCGTCGTCGTGGCGGGCCTCAGCGTCACCTTCGACGGCCGTCCCTTCGAGCCGGTGCCCACCCTCATGGCGCTCGCCGAGGAGGTCACCCGCCTGACCGCCGTGTGCTCCGTCTGCGGTGCGGACGCCGTCTTCCACCAGCGCCGCCCGGCACCGCCCGCCGGTTACGCCAGGACCGACGCCCTCGTCGGCTCACCGGCCCACGTCGGCGGTACCGAGTCCTACGTGGCGCTGTGCCGCCGGCACTTCACCCCCGAGGCGCCCGAGTAGGCTCGCGGGCATGCCGTTGCCCCTCGCCGACCTCATCGACGCGGTCCACCGGCGCTACCCGCCGGGCACGGCCGAGTCCTGGGACGCGGTCGGACTGGTGGCGGGCGACCCCGCCGCGCACGTCCGCCGCGTCCACCTCGCCGTCGACCCGACGGAGGAGGTCGTCGACGAGGCACTTGCCCTCGGCGCCGACCTGCTCTGGGTCCACCACCCCCTCTACCTCCGGGGCACGACCACCGTCGCGGCCACCGACCCCAAGGGAAGGCTGATCCACCGCCTCGTCACCGGCGGCTGCGCCCTGCTCACCTCGCACACCAACGCCGACATCGCCGTCGACGGCGTCTCGCACGCCCTCGCCGACCTCCTCGGCCTGATCCACCAGCGCCCGCTCGTGCCCACCGCCGACGCAGCCACCACCGCCGACGCTGCTACCAGCAAGAACGCGCCGGCCACCCTGGTGATCCACGTCCCGCGCACCGCCACCACCGCCGTGCTCGACGCCCTCGCGGCCGCCGGCGCCGGGCGGCAGGGCGACTACGAGCGGGCCGCCTTCACCTCACCGGGCACCGGGACGTTCCGCCCCCTCGACGGCGCCCACCCCACGATCGGAGCGGTGGGGACCACCGAGGTCGTCGACGAGGACCGGCTCGAGATCCTCGTCCCCGCCGGCACCGAGCAGGCGGTCCTCGCGGCCCTGCGAGCCGCCCACCCCTACGAGGAGCCCTCCTACGCCCTGCTGCGCCATTCCGAGCCCGCGCAGTCCGCGACCCCGTCCGTGCATCCCTCGACCGGGCACGGCCGCGTCGGCGAGCTGCCCGCGCCCCTCAGCCTGGAGGACTTCGCCCGCCTCGCCGCCGACCGCCTCCCGCGCACGCCTGCGGGCCTCACCGTCGGCGGTGACCTCGCGGCCACGGTGCGCACCGTCGCCGTCTCCGGCGGCTCGGGCGACGCCTTCCTCGCCGACGCGCGCCGCGCCGGCGCCGACGTCTACCTCACCGCCGATCTGCGCCACCACCCCGCCTCCGAGCACCTTGCCGGCGGGACGCCCGCACTGGTGAGCGCCACGCACTGGGCGACCGAACGCCCCTGGCTCGACGTCGCCGCCCGCGTGCTGCGCGAGGACGCCGTACGCCTCGACCCGACCTCGGGCACCGCTCTCGACGTCACGGTCTCCGACCTCGTCACCGACCCGTGGGCCGCGCGTGTGCACGCCGCCGCCCCGACCGCCCCACCCGAAGGGAACTGACGTGCCTACCGCACCACTCGTCGACCAGCTCCGGCTGCTCGACCTCCAGGACCTCGACACCGCGATCGCGCGGCTCGGCCACGAGCGCCGGTCGCTGCCCGTCCTCGCCCAGATCGCCGAGCTCAGCGGCCGGGCGGACGACCTGCGCGACGAGCTGGTCCTGGCCACCTCCGCCGCCGGCGACGCCCGCCGAGCCCTGACGAAGGCGGAGGCCGACGTCGAGCAGGTCCGCTCTCGTGCGGCGCGCAACCAGGAGCGCCTCGACTCCGGCGAGGGACTCTCGCGCGAGCTCCTCGCTCTGCAGGAGGAGATCGAGCACCTGGCCGGTCGCCAGGCCGCCCTGGAGGAGACCGAGCTCGAGGCGATGGAGAACGCCGAGCAGGCCGACGAGCGCGTGAGCGCGCTCCAGGCCCAGTCCGCCTCGGTGGCCACCGACCTGGAGAGCCTGGGCGCCGAGCGGGACGCCGCCTTCACCCGGATCGACGCCGACCTCGAGGCGCGCACCGCCGAGCGCGACGAGCTCGCCGCGACGCTGCCCGCCGCGCTCCTCGACGAGTACGAGGCCGCCCGCCGCCAGACCGGAGGACTCGGGGCCGTCGCGGTGCGCGGCCACCGGGCCGAGGGTGTCGCCGTCGACTTCACGCTGGCCGAGCAGTCCCGGATCGACACCGCGGCCGAGGACGAGATCCTCGTCAGCGAGGACCACGGGTTCATCCTCGTGCGGACGGGGGACCGTCGATGAGCCGCCGGCTGGTCATCCACACCGACGGCGGCGCCCGCGGCAACCCCGGCCCCGCCGGCTACGGCAGCGTCGTCACCGACGCCGATACAGGCGAACGTCTCGCCACCCGCAGCGGATACCTGGGGGAGACGACGAACAACGTCGCCGAGTACACCGCCCTGGTCGAGGGGCTGCGCGCCGCCGCACGGATCGAGCCCGAGGCCCAGGTCGAGGTGCGCGCCGACTCCAAGCTCGTCGTCGAGCAGATGTCGGGCCGCTGGAAGATCAAGCACGAGGACATGCGCCGGCTCGCCCTCGAGGCCCGCGACGCCTTTCCCACGCACCGCGTGACCTACACCTGGATCCCGCGCGCGAAGAACGCCGATGCCGACGCCCTGGCCAACAAGGCCATGGACTCGCGCGCCGACTCCGCCACCGACGAGTGGCTCACCAGCCTCGCCGAGGCCGCCGAGCTCGGCTCGGAGTCCGACGACGTCTGGCCAGGGCCGGGTGACCCGGGCGCCGACGGCCCATCCGACGCCGGCTCGTCCGACGACCCGGCCGACGCCTCAGCAGCACGCGCAGACGCGCCGCCGGCGCTCTTCGACGTCGCCGAGCCGGCACCGCGCGACGAGCCGGGTGCCACGACGTCGGGCGCGCGCCCGACGCCGAACGACAGCACACCGGACGACAGCGCACCGGCCGCCCGCCCGCGGACCGGCGACGCCACGCGCGTGTACCTCGTCCGGCACGGCGTCACCGAGTGGACCCTCCAGAGCCGCGAGTGCGGTTCGGACACGCCCGGCCCGGACCTCACCGAGCTCGGTCGACGGCAGGCGGCGAACGCCGGGACGCTCCTGTCGCGGCTGGTCGAGGGGGACGTCGCCGACCTCGGGCAGGCCGAGCTGCGCGTCTCGCCGATCATCCGCACCCGCCAGAGCGCGGAGGAGCTCGCACGGACGTCCGGCCTGCGCGCCGAGCCGATCCTCGACGACCGCCTCCGGGAGATCGAGCTCGGCGAGTGGCACGGACTGACCGGCGCCGAGATCGACGCCGGCTGGGAGGGCGGCTGGCAGCGGTGGTACCGCGACGTCGACGTCGCCGCGCCCGGCGGTGAGTCGCACCGCCAGGTCGCGGCCCGCGTCGCTCAGGTGCTCCGGGAGGTCATGGGCTCCGAGCGCCGCACGGTGGTGCTCGTCGCGCACGCCGTCGTCGTGCGGACCGCCGTGGCACTCGTCGCCGGCATCGAGCCGGGCGCCTGGGGCCGCGTCCGCGTGCGGCCCGGCTCGGTGACGATGCTCGGCGTGAGCGGCGTCGACGCCCAGGGCCGCTTCGAGGGCCAGGTCAACTACGTCGGTGCGCCCTCGGAGGGGGTCGGCGCCGCCGGCTGACCCGTGACCCTCACCGCCGGCCCGAACGGCACGGCACCCACTGCTCCGGATCCCGGCACGGGTGCATCGCCGGACGTGCCGGGTCGTCGTCCACCTCGGGATTGACGCTGAGCAACCCGTACCCGTACAGGGTGGCGCCGCGGCGCGCCCACTGCTCGAGGCGGCTGCGCGTGCGCTCGTCGTCGTGGAGCCACCAGACCTCGGGGGCGTCCCCGACGAGCACCCGCAGCTCCAGCGGGCCCGGTCCGACCGGCCCGCCTGCCGGCGTCGGGAGGCGGTCCCGTGCCACGGCGCTGTAGGAGACCAGCCGGACGTCCGTGCCGGTCGTCGTCGCGGCCAGCCTGGCCTGGATGTGATGGGGCTGGTGGCCGGCGCGGTACAGGCCGCACCGCGTGTCGGTGGCCGAGGCGTGCTCGCTCATGAGGGGCTCCTGGATGTTCGCGACTTCCCGCGACGCTCCGCCGCGGGCGGATCTTCCTCCGGGGGCACCGTGCGCGAGGCGCGGTTGCCAGGCGACCGGCCGGAGGGCTTCTGGTCGCGCTTCGTGATCCACCGATAAGGCTACGGGCAACCTCCGACATCGACGCCGACCGGCACGGCCCTACGGCAGCTGGACCACCAGCGGCCGTAGGCCGGCCCGGACCTACGGCCGCTGCACCAGCACCAGGGTGAGCGCGTGCGCCGCACCCGCGCGCGCCGGCGGCGCCAGCTCGACGTCGCTCAGCGTCCAGGTGGTGCGCTCGACACCCTTGCGCGGCGCCGCAGCAGCCTCGCGTACCGTCCCGACCAGCTCGCCCGCCGCGGTCCGCAGCGAGTCCGCGTCGTCCGGCGCCGCCCCCGTGCGCCGGAGCAGGTGCCCGACGAGGAGTCCGCGGAAGTACTTGGCGTCGTGGGAGACCACCGACCGGGTCGTGCCACGGACGGTGACCGCGCCGACCTCCACGCGCTCCGCCGTCGGGGGCACCTTCCACAGCGAGCGGTACCCGCCCGAACGGCCGTCGACGACGAGCTCGCCGTCGACCCGCGCGTCCATCGCGTCCGCCAGCGCCCCGCGCCACAGCGGGGGCAGCGCGCCGACGTCGGGCAGGGTGGCCGACGGGCCGAGCCGGTAGGCCGGGATGCGGTCGGCGGGGGAGAGCGCGCCGAAGGCACCGGACATGATGAGGACGTCACGCTCGGCCCGCTCGTGCGCCGGCCCCTCGAGCTCGGCGAGGCCCGCACGGTCGAACAGGACACCGGTGAACACCTGGTCCGCCCGGCCCGCGGGCAGCGAGAAGAGCTCGCGCTGAGCGGCGACCTCGGCAGCCGCGCCGGCCGGGGCGCGCAGCACCTCGAGGGCGTCGGGGCGGCCGCTCAGCCCGACCAACGAGGTCAGCACCCGACGCCGGACATCGGTCAGCGTCGGGAGCGAGAGGGAGCCCAGGTCCAGGGGGTCTCCGGAGGTCGGTGCGGTCTTGCCTTCGGAGGGAGGGAGCAGCACGAGCACCACGGGAGGGTAGCCGCCGAGGTCACGCTCCACGGGTGCTGTCCGCCCGGTAGACTGGTGCGCTGCGGAAGAGTCGGCCGGGCGGCCGCGTCACCCGGTCACCGGGTGCCGAGGAACGTCCGGGCTCCGCAGGGCAAGGTGGTGGGTAACGCCCACCCGGGGTGACCCGCGGGACAGTGCCACAGAGAACAGACCGCCCCGCAAGGGGTAAGGGTGAAACGGTGGGGTAAGAGCCCACCAGCGCCGCGGGTGACCGTGGCGGCTCGGCAAACCCCACCTGGAGCAAGACCAGACAGCAGGCGTTCGAGGGCGGCCCGTCCGATGCCTGCGGGTAGGTCGCTGGAGGCGTGCGGCAACGCACGTCGTAGATGGATGGTCGCCACCGACGGCTCGGCCGTCGGGACAGAACCCGGCGTACAGGCCGACTCTTCCGCCCCGCAGGGTCCCTGCGTCAGGGGGCGAGCACGTAACCGTTGGAGGAGTGGTTGACGGCGACCACCCAGTGCCCGCCGTCGATGACGTCCTCCGGCAGGCACAGGATGAGGTTGCCCTCGGCCTCCTGCCCGGCCGAGATCGGGGCGGTGTTGAACAGGTCGTCGGGCGCGAGGGCGGACGTCGCCCCATACACGTCGCCGGAATCCGTGAGCCAGTAGACCAGGGTCGAGGCGAACGGCTGGAACGGCTCGCTGCTCGTCGTCGAGACCCGCACACGCTGGGTGACGTACACGTACCCCTCGGGCGGGGGCGGGTTGCCCGGGTTCTCGGCGAGCACCGCCTCGGTGGCGTCCCACTCGGTCTCCCCGACGAGCTGGATCTCGACCCCGTCGCCGCTGTCGTCCATCGTCCACTGCATGATCGAGCGCCGACCGAAGGTGTCGGTGTTGACCAGCTCGAGGTCCGCCTCGGTGCCGAGCGGCTCGGTGTTCGTCGGCGTGCCGTCGGGGCCGGTGTGCGCGGCGGTGTCGACCCCCGCGGGGAAGGTGTCCAGGGGGCCGAGCCCGGCGAGGTCCTCGACGGCGTCGGTGCCCTCCGAGGGGCCCTCCTCGGGCAGGTCACCGGGCCCGGTCGGCCCCTCCTCGGAGCCCCCGGCCTGCTGGTCGCCGCCCTGCGGCTCACCCCCGGGTCCCGGCGGCGGCTCGACGTCGAACTTGCCCGGGCCCTCGGTCTCCGGGTCGACGGGCGGTTCCCGCAGCACGAACGCCCACACCGCGACGGCGACGAGGGCCACGCACGACGACGCCGCCACGGCGGTCGGTGCCGGGCGGGTGTACCAGGGGCCGGGGTCCGTCTGAGGCGCCGAGGTCGGGTGGTACGCCTGGTGCACGTGGGGCGAGGAGGCCGAGACCGCGGGGGACCAGGCGGTGGCCGGAGCAGCGGCGGACATCCCGGACGGGGCGTGGGCGGGGCTGCCTGCCGTGGCCGTGGGTGAGGGCGCCCCGTACGCGTAGCCGGGCGCTGGTGCGTACGTCGACGCGTGCGGTGGTGCGTGGCTGGGCGAGTGCGCGCCCTGTGGTGCGGGGCTGGGTGAGTGCGCGCCCGGTGGTGCAGGCGAGGACGCCGTCACGGGGACGGCGGGGGACCAGGCGTGCGTCGACGGGTGCTGCTCGTGCGCCGCGGTCGGGCTCCAGGGGCTCGTGCTGAGGTCACCGGAGCCGGTGTCCTGGTGGTCGGCGCCCCGGTGGCCGGCGCCCTGCAGCGCGCTGCCCTGCTGAGCGTCGGCCCGCTGCGCACGATCTCGTTGCGGGGACCAGGCCTGCGTCTCGGCCGGTTCGGGGGAGGCCCCAGAGGTGCGGCGCAGGCTGCGGCGTCGGGTCGCCTCGAGATGGTCCGGCTCCTCGGGCGAGGGGCACACCGGGTCGACGATCCACAGCTGCCAGCCGTCGGGTATCGGCGCCCAGCGCGGGTCCGGGCGCCAACCGATCGGCGGCGTGAAGCCCTCGGGCACGTCCCAGCCCGGTGGAGGGTTGAACCGCGGCACGCGGTCCTCCTCTCTCTCGACCGGGAGCTCGGGACGACGCGCCCGGGTGCGTCCCCGGGCGATGACAAGGTTACGCCGGAGCTCCCGGGGTCCGGGGAGGGCGAGAGGGGAGTGGTCCCCCTGCCCGTCTCCGGGCTGCGCAGCGACCTCGGCGCCCTGCCGGCCGCGTAAGAGATCCGGTCGGAGAGAGCCCTCGTCAACCCGCCACGGGCACCGTCAGCCCGCGAGCGTCCCCGTCAGCTCGGCGGCCCGGTGCGCGGCACCGACGATGCCGGCGTTGTTGCGCAGCACCGCGGGCACCATGGGCGCGCGGGTCTCGATCAGAGGCAGGAACTTCTCGTGCTGCCGGCTCACCCCGCCACCGACGACGATGAGGTCCGGGGAGAACAACTTCTCCACCACCGTGTAGTACTTCTGCAGGCGCTTCGCCCACTTCTTGTACGACAGGTCCTCGCGCTCGCGCGCCGCCGAGGAGGCGCGCGACTCGGCGTCGTGTCCGTCGATCTCCAGGTGCCCCAGCTCGGTGTTGGGGACGAGCTTGCCGTCCACCAGCAGCGCGGACCCGATCCCGGTGCCGAGCGTGGTCAGCAGCACCACGCCGTCGACGCCCTTGGCCGCCCCGTAGAAGGCCTCGGCCACGCCGGCGGCATCGGCGTCGTTCATCGCGATCACCGTGCGGCCGAGCTGCTCGCGCACGGCGTCGGCGACGTTCATCCCGACCCACCCCTGATCGAGGTTCGCCACGAAGGGCAGCCCACCGTGGCTGACGGGGGCGGGAAAGGTGAGGCCGACCGGGACGTCGTCGTCCTCGTCGAAGCGGTCGAGGAGCTGACCGACGACGTCGATGACGGCGGTCGGCGTCGACGGCTGCGGGGTGAGGATCTTCTGGCGCTCGGTCGTCAGCTCGCCGGTGGCGAGCTCGACCGGGGCGCCCTTGATCCCCGAACCGCCGATGTCGATGCCGATCGTGTGGGTGGAGGAGCTGGCCATCGTTGGATTCCTTCGGTCTGCGCGGGAGTGCTCGACCGGGATCCTAGGCGAGTGTGAGGATCTCCGGACCGTCGTCCGTGATGAGGATGGTGTGCTCCCACTGCGCGCTGCGCGAACGGTCCTTCGTCACCACGGTCCAGCCGTCGTCCCACTGCTCGCCGTCGGGCTCGCCGAGGGTGAGCATCGGCTCGACGGTGAAGACCATCCCCGGGACGATGACGTCGTCGAAGGCGGGCGCCGAGTCGTAGTGCGGGATGATGAGGCCGGAGTGGAACGCCTCCCCGACGCCGTGCCCGGTGTAGTCGCGCACGACCCCGTACTCGAACCGCCGGGCGTAGGACTCGATGACCCGGCCGATGACGTTGACCGCGCGCCCCGGCCGCGCCGCCTTGATCCCGCGGTGCATGGCCTCCTTCGTGCGCTCGACGAGCAGGCGGGACTCCTCGTCCACGTCGCCGACGAGCACCATGACCGAGGCGTCCCCGTGCACCCCGCCGATGTAGGCGGTGATGTCGATGTTGAGGATGTCGCCGTCGTCGAGGACGGTGGAGTCCGGGATGCCGTGGCAGATGACCTCGTTGACCGACGTGCACAGCGACTTGGGGAAGCCCTGGTAGTGCAGCGAGGACGGGTAGGCGCCCTGCTCCACGAGGAACTCGTGGCCGATGCGGTCGATCTCCTCGGTCGTCACCCCGGGCCGCGCCGCGGCCGCCGTCAGCTCGAGCGCCTGGGCGGCGATGCGGGAGGCGACGCGGATGCGCCCGATCGTGTCGGCGTCCTTGACCTCACCGGCGGTCACCCGCTCGGGACCGGTGCGGCCCACGTACTCGGGGCGGTCGATCGAGGCCGGGACCTCGCGGACGGGGGAGACGGAGCCCTTGGTCAGGGTGCCCCGCGGGGCGCGATCGGCGAGCATGGTGCCCGAGTCTACGGACCGTGGACGCCACCGAGGCCGAGGGAGACCGTCATGAGCACCGGCGAGTACTGGTTCAACCTGCGCACCAAGATCGTCGAGGAGGGCCCCGTGTCACCGGCTGCCGACCGGATGGGGCCCTACGCCACCCCAGAGGAGGCTGCCGCCGCGCTGACGATCGCCGCCGAGCGCAACGAGCAGGTCGACGAGGAGGAGAAGGCCTGGGACTCCTGGGGCGAGGAGGAGGACGACGACGAACGACGCTGACCCGCCCTTGCCGGGGAGCCCGCCGCTCAGCTGTCGAAGGTGTGCTCCGGGCCGGGGAAGCTGCGGTCCTTGACCGCGGCCACGTAGTCGCCGGCCGCGCGGCCCAGCTCCGCGCCGAGCTCGGCGAAGCGGCGGGCGAAGCTCGGTGACCAGTCGGTCATCCCGGCCATGTCGATCCACACGAGCACCTGGCCGTCGCAGCCGGCCCCGGCGCCGATGCCGATGGTGGGGATGTCGACGGCCGCGGAGGCCTGCGCGGCGACCGGGCTCGGCACCATCTCGAGCACGACGGCGACCGCGCCGGCCTCCTCGAGGGCCTTGACGTCGGCGACGAGCCGCTCGGCGCCCTCCTCGCCGCGGCCCTGGATGCGCTTGCCACCGAGCAGGTTCTCGGACTGCGGCGTGAAGCCGACGTGGGCCACCACCGGGATGCCGGCCTGCGTGATGAGGTGGACGTGCTCCGCCCGGTGCGCGCCGCCCTCGAGCTTGACGGCGTGCGCGCCGCCCTCCTTGAGCATGCGGATGCTCGTGGTGAGCGCCTGCTCGGGAGAGACCTCGTAGCTGCCGAAGGGCAGGTCCGCGACGACGAGCGCACGGCTGACGGAACGCGCCACGGACCGCGTGGCGACGACCATCTCGTCGACCGTCACCGGGATCGTCGTGGGGTGGCCGAGCATGTTGTCGCCGATCGAGTCCCCGACCAGGAGGATCTCCGCACCGGCGTCGTCGAGGATGCGGGCGGTGACGGCGTCGTAGGCGGTGAGCATGGCGATCGGCTCGCCGCGCTCCTTCATCTGCCGCAGGTGGTGGACCCGGATCCGTCGCGGCGTGCGTCCCTCGGCGGTCATCGTTCTCCCTCGGTCGTCTCGTGCTCACGCCAGCGTGACGTGACGGGCAGCCGCCGGTCGCGCCCGAAGGCCATCGCGGTCACCTTCGGTCCCAGGGGGTACTGCCGTCGCTTCCACTCCGCACGGTCCACGAGCGAGAGCACCCGGTCAACCACGCCGGGCGCGTGCCCCGCGGCCAGCAGCTCGGCGCGGCCGAGGTTCCGCACGACGTAGTCCTCCAGCACCGGGTCGAGCTCGTCGTACGGCGGCAGGGAGTCGGAGTCCTGCTGGCCCGGCCGCAGCTCGGCCGACGGCGGCTTCTCGATCGAGTTCCACGGGATCGGCACGGGCTCCCCGGCGGCGACCGCGGCCTCGTTGCGCCGGCGGGCCAGCGCCCACACGTCCGACTTCGGCACGTCCTTGATCGGCGCGAACCCGCCGACGGCGTCGCCGTAGATCGTCGAGTACCCCACCGCGAGCTCGGACTTGTTGCCGGTGGCCAGCACGAGGTGGCCCTCCATGTTGGACAGGCCCATGAGGATGACGCCGCGCACCCGCGCCTGGAGGTTCTCCTCGGCCACGCCCGTGAGCTCGACGTTCGCGAGGAACGCGTCGACCATCGGGGCGATGGGCCGGACCCGGTAGTCGAGGCCGATCGCCTCCGCGGAGGCCGCGGCGTCGTCCTTCGAATGGTCCGAGGAGTAGCTCGACGGCATCGACACGCCGACCACCGCCTCCGGGCCGAGCGCGTCGGCGGCGATCGCGGCCACCAGCGCCGAGTCGATCCCGCCGGAGAGCCCGAGGACCACCGAGCGGAAGCCGTTCTTGCGGGCGTAGCCGCGCAGCCCGGACACGCAGGCGGCGTACATCTGCCCGACGTCGTCGGCCTGCTCGTGCACGACCTGCCCCTGCGGCGCACGTACCTCGCGCGTGGCGCTGTCGCCTCCCGCCGCGCCGAGCGCATCGCCGCTGCCCGACAGCTCGACGACGATCTTCGCCTCCTCGAAGCCGGGCGCCCGCGCCACGACCTCGCCGCCGGCGCCGACGACGAAGGAGTGCCCGTCGAAGACGAGGTCGTCCTGCGCGCCGACGAGGTTGCCGTAGAGGACGGGGCAGCCGAGCCGTCCGGCGAGGCCGCGCGCCAGCTGCTGCCGCACCGCTCCCTTGCCGTGCTCGTAGGGGGAGCCGTTGAGCACGAGCAGCGCGTCCAGCCCTGCACCCCCGTACCCGTCGACGGTCCCGCCGCCGCGCCAGATGTCCTCGCAGATGGCCAGGCCCAGGCGGTACCCCTCGACGTCGAGCACGACGGGCTCGCTGCCGGCGTCGAAGATCCGGCTCTCGTCGAAGACCCCGTAGGTGGGCAGGTGGTGCTTGACGTAGGTGGCCACCACCTCGCCGCCGGCGAGGACGGCCGCGCAGTTCGTCGGCCGGCCCGCCGCCGAGGTGCCCAGCGTCCCGAGGACGACGTGGACCCCGCCGAGCCCGTCGTCGGCCAGGTCGCGGGCCAGGCGGCTGAGCGCCTCCGCCGTCGCGGACCGGAAGGAGGCGCGCAGGGCGAGGTCCTCGACCGGGTAGCCCGGCAGCACCATCTCGGGCAGGAGGACCACCCGCGCGCCGTCGGCGGCCGCCTCGGCGACGGCGGAGCGCACCAGGGCGGCGTTGCCGGTCAGGTCTCCCGCACACGGGTCCACCTGGGCGATCGCGAGCGTGAGCGGCATGCCGACCAGCGTAGTCGGGCCCCGACGTCGCGGTCGTGACGTGAGCGTGCCCCGCCCCCCGCGCGTGGGTGACAATGGACCGCCGAGCAACCCAGCGGGAGGAGGCGGGATGGACCGCCAGCAAGAGTTCGTGCTGCGCACCGTCGAGGAGCGCGACATCAGGTTCATCCGCCTGTGGTTCACCGACGTCCTCGGCACGCTGAAGTCGGTCGCGATCGCCCCGGCCGAGCTCGAGGGCGCCTTCGACGAGGGCATCGGCTTCGACGGCTCGGCCATCGAGGGCCTCACCCGCGTCTTCGAGTCCGACATGCTCGTGCGCCCCGACCCCACCACCTTCCAGGTCCTGCCCTGGCGCAGCGAGCACCACGGCGTGGCCCGGATGTTCTGCGACGTGCTGACCCCAGGCGGGGAGCCCGCCCGGTCCGACCCGCGCAACGTGCTGGCGCGCGCCGTCGAGCACGCCGCCCGCGCCGGCTTCACCCCCTATGTCCACCCCGAGATCGAGTTCTACCTCTTCGAGCAGACCGCCGACCCGACGAAGCCGCTCGTCCCCTCCGACCGGGCCGGCTACTTCGACCACGTCGCGCGCGGTTCGAGCCACGACTTCCGCCGCGAGGCGATCACCACGCTCGAGGAGATGGGCATCCCGGTGGAGTTCTCCCACCACGAGGGCGGCCCCGGGCAGAACGAGATCGACCTCCGGTTCGCCGACGCGCTGTCCATGGCCGACAACGTCATGACCTTCCGCACCGTGGTCAAGGAGGTCGCCATGCGGCAGGGCCTGACCGCGACCTTCATGCCCAAGCCCATGCCCGGCCAGCCCGGCTCCGGCATGCACACCCACTTCTCGCTCTTCGAGGGCGACACCAACGCGTTCTACGACCCGGGGCGGGAGTACCAGCTCTCCACCACGGGGCGCCAGTTCATCGCCGGGATCCTCCATCACGCGCACGAGATGGCGGCGGTGACCAACCAGTACGTCAACAGCTACAAGCGCCTGTGGGGCGGCGGCGAGGCCCCGAGCTACGTCAGCTGGGGCCACAACAACCGCTCCGCGCTCGTGCGGGTCCCGGGCTACAAGCCGGGCAAGCCCCAGTCCAGCCGGGTGGAGTTCCGGGCGCTCGACGCCGCGGCCAACCCCTACCTCGCCTTCGCCGTGCTCATCCGCGCCGGCCTCAAGGGCATCGAGGAGGGCTACGACCTGCCCGACCCGGCCGACACCGACGTCTCCACGCTCAGCCGCGGCGAGCGTCGCGCCCTGGGCATCGTCTCCCTGCCGGCCTCGCTCTCGGAGGCCATCGACGCGATGGAGGGCTCCGAGCTGGTCGCCGAGACCCTGGGGGAGGAGACCTTCGACTTCGTCGTGCGCAACAAGCACGAGGAGTGGGAGGCCTACCGCGACCAGGTCACCGCCTACGAGCTCGCCCAGTTCATCCCCTCGCACTGATGACCGGCGGCCGGGTCGTCTCCCGCTCCACGCGTCTGCGGCGCGCGGGCGTGCACGACCCGCGCCGCGGTGAGCAGCTGCTCGACGACCCGGCGCTGGCCCCCTACCTCGACGACGACGTCACCGAGCGGCTCCTCGGCCACCTCGCGCGGGCCGGCAACCCCGACCACGCCCTGCTCACCCTGGTGCGCATCGCCGAGGCGGCCACCGGCACCGAGGGGGAGGCCGCGCTGCGCACGGCCCTGACCGACGACGACGTCGCGCTGGCGCGCCTGGTGGCCGTCGTCGGCGCGTCGCGGCCGCTGGGCGACTCCCTCGTGGCCCGGCCGGAGGACATCGCCCACCTCCACGACCGCCACGGCGAGGTCCCGGTCCTCCAGCTCGAGCCGGAGGACGAACGCACCACGGCGCTGACCGCCGTCGGCGCGGACCCGGCCGAGGAGAACCCGGTGGCCGCCGTCGGCGGGAGCGAGGGGGTGGCGCTCCTGCGGCGCACCTACCGGCGCCGGCTCCTGGAGATCGCGGCCGCCGACCTCACCAGCCGCGACCCGCTGGCCGACCTGCCGCTGGTGGCGGCCTCGATCGCCGACATCGTCGCCGGCGCGCTGGACGCCGCCCTCGCGGTGGCCCGGGCGGACCTGGACGACCACGGGCGCGGCGTGCGGCTGGCCGTGCTCGGCATGGGCAAGACCGGGGGCCGGGAGATCAACTACATCTCCGACGTCGACGTCGTCTACGTCGCCGAGCCGCAGACGGACGTCGGCGGGACGCCGCTGGTCGAGGAGGACCGTGCCCTCGAGGTCGCCACCCGCCTGGCCGGCTCGCTGGCCGAGGCCGTCGGCGGGGTGGCCGACGAGCCCGCGCTGTGGCCCCTGGACGCCAACCTGCGCCCCGAGGGCCAGGACGGCCCGCTCGTGCGCACCCTGGCCAGCCACGTCTCCTACTACGACAGCTGGGCCAAGGGCTGGGAGTTCCAGGCGCTGCTCAAGGCGCGCCCCGTCGCCGGTGACCTCGAGCTGGGGCGCGAGTACTGCCGTGCCATGGCCCCGATGGTGTGGTCGGCGGCCTCCCGGGAGAACTTCGTCGAGGAGGCGCAGACGATGCGCCGCCGCGTCGAGGCCCACGTGCCGGCCAAGCACGCGGCGCGCCAGCTCAAGCTCGGCAAGGGCGGGCTGCGCGACGTCGAGTTCACCGTCCAGCTCCTCCAGCTCGTGCACGGCCGCACCGACGAGACCCTGCGCTCGCGCACCACGCTCGACGCCCTCGCGGCCCTGGCCGAGGGCGGGTACGTGGCCCGCACCGACGCCGCCACCCTCGACCACCACTACCGGTTCCTGCGCCTGCTCGAGCACCGCATGCAGCTGTGGCGCCTGCACCGCATCCAGGTGGTACCCAGCTCGGAGGGCGACCTGGAGATCCTCGGCCGCGCCTTCGGCGCCGAGGGCATCACGAGCGGCGAGGCCCTCGAGCGCGAGTGGCTCGCCGTCAGCCGCGAGGTGCGGCGCCTGCACGAGGAGATCTACTACCGGCCGCTGCTCCCGGCCACCGCGCGCCTCTCCCCGGCCGAGGCCTCCCTGCGGCCCGACGCCGCCGAGGCCCGCATGGCGGTTATCGGCTTCGACGACCCCAAGGGCTCCCTGCGGCACATCGCCGCGCTCACCGAGGGCGTCTCGCGGCGGGCCACGATCCAGCGCCAGCTCCTGCCGGTGATGATCGGCTGGTTCGCCGCCGCCCCCATGCCCGACGTCGGGCTGCTCAACTTCCGCCGGCTGTCGGAGGAGATCGGGGCCACGCACTGGTACCTCGCCCTGCTGCGCGACTCCTCGGCCGCCGCGGAGGCCCTGGCCACGGTGCTGGCCACCTCCCGCTACGTCGGCGACCTGCTGCTCCAGCTCCCCGAGGCGGTCAAGTGGCTCGACGGCGAGGCGGGCCTGGCCCCCCGGCGCCGCGAGGACCTCGCCGGGGAGATCGACGCCATGCTGCGGCGCCGCGACGACGCCGAGGAGGCCGTGGGGCAGGCCCGGTACCTACGGCGGCGCGAGACCACGCGCGCCGCCATCGCCCACATCCTCGAGCGGGCACCGCGCTCGCGGCGCCACGAGCTCTCCGACGTCGCCGACCTCGCCCTCGAGGCCGCCGTCCGGGTAGCCGGCGCCGAGGCGACCGCCCGGGCGGGGCTCGACGAGGCGCCCGGGGAGATCCTCGTCGTCGCGATGGGCCGGCTCGGCGGGCGCGAGGTCGGGTACGCCTCCGACGCCGACGTGCTCTTCGTCCACGATCCCGCCGAGGGCGCGGACGAGAAGGTGGCCGGGGACTGGGCGCTCGACGTCGCCCGGTCCGTGCAGGAGCTGCTGGGGGCCACGAGCGACGAGCCGCCGCTGCCCGTGGACGCCGACCTGCGCCCCGAGGGACGGTCGGGGCCGCTCGTGCGCACCCTGGCCTCCTACGCCGAGTACTACCAGGGGTGGTCCCACGTCTGGGAGCGTCAGGCGCTCCTGCGGGCCCGGCCAGCAGCCGGCTCGCCCGGGCTGGGCCGGCGCTTCGTCGAGCTCGTCGACCCGCTGCGCTACGTGCCCGGCGGGATCGGGGACGACGCCGAGCGGGAGATCCGCCGCATCAAGGGCCGGGTGGAGACCGAGCGCATCCCGCGCGGCGTCCCGCCCAACCGGCACCTCAAGCTTGGCCCGGGCGGGCTGGCCGACGTCGAGTGGACCGTGCAGCTGTGGCAGCTGCGCCACGCGGGCGACGTGCCGGCGCTGCGGGTGACCGGCACCGAGGAGGCCCTCGACGCGCTGCGCGAGGAGGGGCTCGTGGGCGCGGAGGACGCGGCGACCCTGCTGCACGCCTGGCGGCTGGCGGGCCAGGTGCGCGACGCGATCGTGCAGGTGACGGGTCGGACCACGGGGCCGAAGGTGGACGTGCTGCCGCACGGCGTCGAGCCGTTGGAGACCGTGGCGCGGATGCTCGGCTACGAGGCAGGGCGTCGGCAGGACCTCGAGGAGGACTACCTGCGGGCGGTGCGACGCTCCCGCGCGGTCGTCGAGCGCCTCTTCTGGGGGTAGCGGCCGTACGCCTCATCCATCGAGAACAGCGCCCGCTCTCTTCCGCGAGAACATGCCTTGTGTATCGAGAGCATGCCCGCGGCCCATCGCTTCGAGACAGGACCCATGTTCTCGACGGGAATGAGGGGCGCGCGGCCCGGGCTCAGCCGCCGAAGGCGAGGTCCACGAGCCAGTAGGCCACGAGGAAGGCGACGACCGCCCCGAGGAAGGTCAGCAGGATCCGCAGCCGACCGCGCTGCTGGGGTCCGCCCGAGGGGCGCCTGGCTGCCATGGCCCCACGGTACCGGCGGGACGGCGTCATGGAGCGTCCGAGCACAGGGTTCTCGGCGATCGGCGTTGCCCCGGGTGCGTGCGGCCACAGCGCGGCGGGGACGCGCCTGGGACACTGGACCCCATGCGTCTCATTCTCGTCCGGCACGGTCAGACCGACTCCAACGTCATCCACGCGCTCGACACCGAGGCGCCCGGCGCCTCGCTCACCGAGCTCGGCCGCCGGCAGGCCGAGGCGCTCGTCCCCGAGCTCGCCCACGAGGAGATCGAGTCCATCTGGGTCTCGAACCTCGTGCGCACCCACCAGACGGCCGCTCCGCTGGCCGCCGCCCGAGGGCTCGAGCCCGTCGAGCGCGAGGGGCTGCGCGAGATCATCGCCGGCGACCTGGAGATGCGCAACGGCGAGGAGGACGTCCGCACCTACCTCGCCGCGATCATGGGCTGGACGCAGGACCCGGACAGCCGGATGCCCGGGGGCGAGTCGGGGCGCGAGATGATGGCCCGCTACGACGCGGTGGTCGAGGAGATCGTGGCGACGGGGCAGTCCACGGCCGCGATCGTCTCCCACGGCGCGGTCATCGTGGCCTGGGCGGCGGCCACCGTCGAGGTGCCGCGCGAGTTCCTCGGCCGGGCGATCTCCAACACGGGGGTCGTCATCATCGAGGGCGACCCGCGGTCGGGCTGGCAGCTGGTGCGCTGGGAGTCGCACGCCCTGGGCGGACCGGGTGTGTCCGACGTCGAGAACGACGGCCCGGCCGGCTACCCCGACGAGCAGCACACGGACTCCCTGGCGGTGGCCGGGAGCGGCTACCGCGACGAGGCCGAGGGGACCGCCGCCGCCGACTGAGGCAGCGGCGGCGGTCACCGCCGCGACGTCACCAGCGGTAGTTCGTGCCGTAGGCGAAGTTGGTGTACATGCCGATGTGCGTGTAGAAGTTCATCGCGCCGAACAGCAGGAGCGCGATGCCGCCGAGCAGGATCGCCCAGTGGGCCCACCGCAGCAGGCCGGGCTTCTTGGCCCAGAACGTGATCGCGAAGAGCAGGGCGCCGACGGCGATGACGCCCCACAGGCCGCCCAGGAACAGGGCCTCGATCCACGGCAGGTGGCCGAACCGGCCGGTGATCGGCTCCTCGGGCGGCGCGGCGCCGAGCTGGAAGCGCACGAAGGTGACGGCGAGGACGGCCATGCCCAGGCCGAGGGCGCCGACGAAGATGCTCGCCGGCTTGAAGCCGCGCAGCGTCGCCTCGGCGGCGGCGTCGGTCATGCCCTCGCCCTCCCCGGCGAAGGCGCTGCGGTGACGCCACAGGTAGACGGCGGCGAAGGCCAGCAGGGCGCCGAAGCCGGCAGCGGGCTGACCGAAGGCGATGTTGTAGTACTCGAAACCGGGCGCCTCGTAGGGCCAGGTCATCGTGGTGTGCAGGCCGGTGACGAGCAGCAGCAGGCCGGTGACACCGAAGAAGGCGGCCCACCCCTCGCTGTCGATCGCCCTGCGCCTGAGGAGGTTGCCCAGAAACAGGGCGAACCCGATGAGACCGGCTCCCGCCGTGATGGCGATGAGCTCGTTGTAGACGACCATGCCGCCCACCTTCCTTCTGTTCAGATGTCTCGCCGCGGCACCCGGGGGAGTGCGTGCGGTGGGGGAGTGGTACGGCTCCCACCTGGGCAGAACGTCGCGGCGTGGGCGATATTCCCGACTTGTTCTGTCCGGGTCGGTGGTCCGCTTCACCGCGCCGTGTCCTTGTCGCGCACGACGATCCGCGCACGACGAACCGCGCACGACGAACGACGCCCGACGGCGGAGCCCGGGCTGGACTCCGCCGTCGGGCGGGTGGGTGGTTCCTCGTCCGGGAGGTCCCGGACCGAGAGAAGGGGCTACGGCACGAGGATGCCCCGGCCGACCAGGCGGCCGTTGTCGAGGTCGTTGATCGCGGTGGCGTAGTCGGCGAGGTCGTAGACCGACGTGTGCAGGGAGATCTTGCCCTGGGCGGTGAGGATCATCAGCTGGTCGAGGTCCTCGTACGTACCGACCAGGTTGCCGATGACGTTGATCTCGCGCGAGATGATCCCGATCGTCTCGAGCTGGACCGTCCCGCCGTAGCCGATGACGTAGTAGTCGCCCTGGTTGCGGATGAGGTTCGGGCCGAGCAGCTCCATGCCCTGCTCGCCGACGAAGTCGAGCACGACGTGCGCGCCGCCGCCGGTGATGTCGTGGATCTGCTTGGTGACGGCGTCGGTGTCGCCGGAGGCGAGAACCGTGTGGTGGGCGCCGATGGACCTCGCCAGCTCGAGCGCCTGCTCGGACCGGTCGAGGACCGTGATCTCGGCGGGGGTGAGCGCCACGAGGGACTGGATCCCGATGTGCCCGAGGCCGCCGGAGCCGATGACGACGACGTGCGTGCCCGGGTGCAGGCGCGGGGCCGCCTTGCGGACCGCGTGGTAGGCGGTCAGGCCCGCGTCCGCGAGCGCGGCGATGTCCCTCGGCTGTAGCGACGGGTCGAGCTTGACGACCGCCCGCGCGTTGGTCTTCATGTACTCGGCCATGCCGCCCTCGGCGTTCAGCCCGGGGAACGAGGCGTTCGTACAGTGCGAGTCGTTGCCCCGGCGGCACTCGGGGCACAGTCCGCAGGTGACGAGCGGGTGCATGATGACCGTGTCGCCGACCGCCACGTTCGACACCGCCGACCCGACGGCGTGGACCCACCCCGAGTTCTCGTGGCCGATCGTGTACGGCAGCGTGGGGTTCTGGATCGGGTCCCACTGCCCCTCGATGATGTGCAGGTCGGTGCGGCACAGCCCGGCCGCCCCGATCTTCACGATGACGTCCCAGGGACCCGTGATCTCGGGTTCCGGGACGTCGTCCAGCTTGGGCATCTCCTCGTACGCGTGCACACGCACGGCCTTCATGACGATCTCCCTCGTGTCGACATTGACGGGACAGCGTGCGCTCACCGTATGACCAGGTGATGCGGGGCACAAGAGTGCGCGCGCGACACCGGCAGGCGCGGCCCGGAGCTGCCGACCTATTCTCGGAAGACCGTCCTGCACGGACGGTGCACCGCTGACCGACGACGCCCAGGAGGCACCATGACCACCGCTCGAGCCCGCACCATCGGCCTGCACATCGCCGACGTCCTGGGGCGCTATGTCGACGCCATCCCCGAGGGCCAGGGGCTCACGCTGCTCGACGAGATCAAGCTGACCGTCGCCGGTACCGCGGCCGCGCCGGCGGTCAACCTCGCTCGCCTCGGTGTGCCGGTCGCGACCACCGGCGTCGTGGGGGAGGACGCGCTGGGGCAGTTCGTCCGGGACCAGATGACCCGCGAGGGCGTGGACGTGACCGGGCTGCGCGCCGACTCCGGCGCCCCGACGTCCGCCTCGATGCTCAACATCCGCCGGGACGGCTCGCGTCCCGCGCTGCACGTGGTCGGCGCCAACGGTCTGCTCTCCCCGCAGGACCTCGGCGACGAGATCCTCGAGGGCATCGAGCACATCCACCTCGGCGGCGTCGGCCTCATGCCGGGCATCGACGGGGCGCCGAGCGTCGAGTTCCTCACCCGCGTCAAGGAGCGGGGCATCACCGTGACGGTCGACCTGCTCCCGACCGACGGCGGCGACTCGGACCACGCGGCGCTCGACCCGATCCTGCCGCTGGTGGACTACATCCTCCCCTCCGACGCCGACTCCCTGCTCCTGACCGGTGCCGACACCTTCGCCGACGCCGCCCGTTGGTTCCTCGACCGCGGTGTCGGTACCGCGATCATCACCCTCGGCGCGGAGGGCGTGTCCATCAGCACCAAGGACGGCATCGACGCCCGCATGCCCACCACGGCGGTCGACGTCGTCGACACCACCGGCTGCGGCGACGCCTTCGCCTCGGGCTTCATCCGTGGGCTCCTCGACGGCGAGCCCGTCGAGGAGGCCGCCCGCCTCGGCATGGCCTGCGGCTCGCTCGTGGCCACCGGCCTCGGTTCCGACGCCGGGCTGGAGTCCTACGAGCAGGCCCGCGAGTTCCGGACGAGCATCCCCGCCGCCTGACACGACCGTCCCGGTCGCCTGACACGACGAACCGGCCCCTGACCCGCATCCACGCAGGTCAGGGGCCGGTCCGTGCGGCCGTCGGGCCTAGATGTCGTAGTACAGCTCGAACTCGTGCGGGTGCGGACGCAGGCGGATCGGGTCAATCTCGTGCGTGCGCTTGTAGTCGATCCACGTCTCGATGAGCTCGGGGGAGAAGACGTCGCCCTCGGTGAGGTAGTCGTTGTCCTCCTCGAGCGCGCGTAGCGCGGCGCCGAGCGACTCGGGCACCTGGGCGATCTGCGCGTGCTCCTCGGGCGGGAGCTCGTAGAGGTCCTTGTCGATCGGCTCCGGCGGCTCGATGCGGTTCTTCACGCCGTCGATGCCGGCCATGAGCATCGCCGAGAACGCGAGGTAGGGGTTGGAGCTCGGGTCCGGCACGCGGAACTCCACGCGCTTGGCCTTCGCCGAGGATCCCGTGACGGGGATGCGGATGCAGGCCGAACGGTTGCGCGCCGAGTAGACGAGGTTGACCGGTGCCTCGTAGCCCGGCACGAGCCGGTGGTAGGAGTTGAGCGACGGGTTGGTGAAGGCCAGCAGCGAGGGCGCGTGGTGGAGGAGACCGCCGATGTACCAGCGGGCCATGTCCGAGAGCCCGCCGTAGCCCTGCTCGTCGTAGAACAGCGGCTCGCCGTCCTTCCACAGGGACTGGTGGCAGTGCATGCCCGACCCGTTGTCCCCGAAGAGCGGCTTGGGCATGAAGGTCGCCGAGCGCCCGTACTCCCAGGCCACGTTCTTGATGACGTACTTGAACTTCATGACGTCGTCGGCGGCGGCGCGCAGCGAGTCGAAGCGGTAGTTGATCTCCTGCTGGCCGGCGGTGCCGACCTCGTGGTGGGCGCGCTCGACCTTGAGCCCCACCTCGGACATCACCCGCACCATCTCGTCGCGCAGGTCGGCGAAGTGGTCGTTCGGCGGGACGGGGAAGTACCCGCCCTTGAACCGGGTCTTGTACCCCAGGTTGCCGCCCTCCTCCCGGCTGCCGGTGTTCCACGCGGCCTCCTCGGAGTCGATGTGGTAGAAGCTCGACTGCGCCGAGGTCTGGAAGCGCACGTCGTCGAAGAGGTAGAACTCCGCCTCGGCGCCGAAGAAGGCGGTGTCGGCGATGCCCGTCGAACGGAGGTAGGCCTCTGCCTTGGAGGCGACCGTGCGCGGGTCGCGGTCGTAGGCCTGCGAGGTGAAGGGGTCGACGATCGAGAAGTTGAGCACGAGCGTCTTCTGCGCGCGGAAGGGGTCGACGAAGGCGGAGCCGATGTCCGGCACGAGCTTCATGTCGGACTCGTGGATCGCCGTGAACCCGCGGATCGAGGAGCCGTCGAACATGAGGCCCTCGGTGAAGGCGTCCTCGTCGAACGTCTCGACCGGGATGTTGAAGTGCTGCATCACCCCGGGCAGGTCGCAGAACCTGACGTCGACGAACTTGACGTCCTCGTTGCGGGTGAAGGCGATCGCCTCTTCGGGGGATGAGAACATCCGTGTCTCCTCGTTCGCGTGCACCGCCGGGGGCGGCTGGACTTGTGTGACGCTAGACCCGAGGAGTTTCCCTGCCGTCTCCCGAGTGTGTCCGCCATGTTACGGGGCGATCGGCCACCTCCCCGGACCGCCCGTAGGATGAGGCGATGCCCGACGCCGACCCCACCTCCGCGCGCCCCGTGCGCGGCGCGAGGGGCTCGGCCTCGTCAGGCGGCGGCCGTGGCCGGACGGGCGGCAGCGGGAACGGCGGCGCGCGTGGCGGTGTCCGTCGCGCGGACCTCGCCCCCTTCGGCCGGCGGGTCGGAGCCCTCGTCGTCGACTGGGCGATCGCCATGGCGATCTCGTACGGCTTCTTCGGCGGTGACGCGATGGCGATCCTCGGCGTCTTCGCCGCCCAGCGGATCCTCGTCGGCGGGCTGGGCGGCTCCTCGATCGGGCACCGGCTCCTCGGCCTGCGGCTGGTCGCCCCCGACGGCGGCCGCGCCACCTTCGTGGGCGCGGTCGTGCGGACCGTGCTGCTGTGCCTCGTCCTGCCCCCGCTGTGGCGGACCCTCGACGGCGTGCCCCTGCACGACGACCTCGCCCGCACCCGGCTCGTCCGCGTGCCGTAGGGGTGGGCTGAGCGGCCCGATGCAGGCGGGCTGAGCGGCCCGACGCAGGTGGGCGACTGCCGGACGACCGGTCAGCGGCCGCGCATGGCCTTGCGGTCGGGGCGGGCCTTGTTGGGGTCGATGCCCTTGGGCACGGACTGGCGGATCCCGCCCAGCGCGGTGAGGCGCTTGGTGACCGCCGCGATCTCGGCCGCGGTGAGCTTCGAGCCGCCGAGCCGCTTGATGGCGCGGACCAGGTCGGGCAGCGGGATCTGGCCCTCCCCGCGGCCGGACTGGACGAGGTGGACCGTGACGCCCGGGGCCACGCGCGACACCTTCTTGCGCTCCTCCTCGAGCATCCGGGTCACGCGGTGCGGCGGCCCCTCGGAGACGAGCACGATGCCCGGCTTGCCGACGGTGCGGAAGACGAGGTCCTGGTGCTTGGGGTGGAAGGCGACCGGCTCGTCCTCGACGTACCAGCCGCGCCCGAGCTGACCCATCGCCGCCGAGGCGGCACCGAGCTGGCCCTCCACGCGGGCGTACGCGGCGACCCGGGTGAGCCGGCCGAGCACGATGAGCACGGCGATGATGCCGAGCAGCACACCGACGATCCCCAGGTAGACCGGGTGACCGATCGCGAAGCCGATCCCGATCATGATCCCGAGGACCGCGACGAAGACGCCGAGGAGGATGATCGGGGTCGCCGGGCGGTGCTCGGCGGTGATCTTGTAGGCCTCGGCGAAGCTGTGGTACCACCGCTTCTTCTTGGGCTTGGGGGTCTTCTGCTCGCCGTCGTCGGCGTTCTTCCGGGTGCGGGCCATGATGCGCACCAGGGTACCCGCTGGAGCGGGGGCCCCCGGGGGCGGCAGCGGTGACGTCGGGCCCGCCCGGTTGGGTGCCGACGCTCCCGCGGGTGCACTATGGTCGACGGCGCGGGCTCGACCGTGCCCGACGACGGGCCTCGCGGCCGGGACGGAGCTAGGATGCACGGCACAGGCCCCCAGGCATCGGCCGGGCGGCGGTGGCGAGGGCTCCTCATCGTCGCCATCGTCGCCGTCTGGCTCGTCATCGGCGGCGTCGGTGGCCAGTACATGGGGCGCCTGTCCGAGGTCCAGGAGAACGACCCGTCGCTGTTCCTGCCCGGCTCGGCCGAGTCCGTGCGGGCCGCCGAGGCGGCCGAGGACTTCACCGACACCAGCAGCCTGCCCGTGCTGCTCGTCGTCCGACCGGCCTCCGGTGACGCGATGTCCGAGGCCGACCTGGCCGCGACCGACGAGCTCGCCGGGGCCGCCTCCGCCGCCACGCTCAGCGACGGTCGTGCCGTCGAGGAGGTGCTCACCGCGCCACCCGTCGTCGTGCCCTCCGCCGACGGCGCGGCCGCCATGGTGGTCCTCGGCATCGACACCACGCTGGCCGAGGAGACGCTGCCCGACGGGGAGGACGTCGTGGGCTCGGTCGTCACCGAGGTGCGGGGCGCCGTCGCTCAGGGCCTGGCGGAGGGTGACCTCGAGGGCTGGGTGACGGGGCCGGGCGGCTTCGCCGCCGACCTCTCCGCGGCCTTCGGCTCGGTCGACCTCGTCCTGCTGCTCACCGCCCTCGTCGTCGTGCTCGTCATCCTCCTGCTCGTCTACCGCTCGCCGCTGTTGCCGTTCGCGGTGCTGGCCACCGCGGTGTTCGCGCTCGCGCTGGCCGGGCTCATCGTCTACCTGCTGGCCGACGCCGGCGTGGTCCAGCTCAACGGTCAGACGCAGGGGATCATGTCGATCCTCGTCATCGGCGCCGCCACCGACTACTGCCTGCTGCTGGTCGCCCGGCACCGCGAGGAGCTGGGCCGCCACGAGGACCCCTTCGACGCCATGCGGGCCGCCTGGCGCGCCACGCTGCCGCCGGTGGCCGCCTCCGCGGGGACCGTGGCGCTCGGGCTGCTGTGCCTGCTGCTGTCCGACCTCGGCTCGAACGCCTCGCTCGGGCCCGTCGCGGCCGTGGGGATCGCGGCCGCCCTCGTCGCCTCGCTGACGATGCTGCCGGCGCTCCTGCTGCTGGGCGGCCGTCGCTCCCGCGCGGTCTTCTGGCCGCGCGTGCCCCGGACGGGTACGGACGGCGACGCCGGACCGGCCCCCGAGGACGCGCGCGGCCTGTGGGGCACGATGGCCCGCGTCGTCGGCCGTCGGGACCGGCGCATGTGGGTGGTGACCTCGCTGGCGCTGCTCGTGGCGGCGGCGTTCGTCGTCACGCTCGAGGCGGACGGGACGAGCGAGTCCGACGTGTTCCTCGCCTCCTCCGAGGCCGTCGACGGTGAGGAGGTGCTCGCCGAGCACTTCCCGGCGGGTGCCGTCGAGCCGCTCACGGTGGTGGCCGACGCCGACCTGGTCGAGGAGGTCGTCGCGGCGGCCGGCGAGGTCGAGGGGGTCGACACCGTCACCCCGACGAGCGAGGAGTCCCAGGCCGGCAGCCCCGAGGGTGGGGCGCCGGGCGGCGGCCCGGAGGGCGGGGCGGAGCCGCTCGTCGTCGACGGGCGGGTCCTCGTGGAGGTGACCACGGCCGCGCCGGCCGACTCCGAGGAGGCGATCGACGCCGTCGTCGCGCTGCGCGACGCCGTGCACGAGGTGGACCCGGACGCCCTGGTCGGCGGCGCGGCCGCCGAGACGCTCGACACGCGCACGACGTCGGAGCGCGACCTCGTGGTCATCATCCCCACGGTGCTCGTCGTCATCCTCCTCACCCTCGTGGTGCTGCTGCGCTCCGTGGTGGCACCCGTGCTGCTGCTCGCGGCCAACGTGCTCAGCTTCGGCGCGGCGATGGGGATCGTCGCGCTCATCTTCAACCACGTGCTCGTCCTGCCCGGGGCGGACCCGACGGTGCCGCTGTTCGGTTTCGTCTTCCTCGTGGCGCTCGGGATCGACTACACGATCTTCCTCATGACCCGGGCGCGCGAGGAGTCCCTGCGCCTCGGCACGCGCCGCGGGGTCCGGCGCGCGCTCGCCGCCACCGGCGGGGTGATCACGTCCGCCGGGGTCGTGCTCGCCGCGACCTTCGCTGCCCTGGGCGTCGTCCCGCTGCTGTTCCTCCTCCAGCTGGCCGTCATCGTGGCGCTCGGCGTGCTCGTCGACGCCCTCGTCGTGCGGACCCTGCTCGTGCCGGCGCTCGTGCACGACATCGGCCGGGCAGTGTGGTGGCCGCGCACGTCCGCCTTCCCCGCCGACGACGAGGGACGCGGCGAGGCCAGGCCCGCACCTGTGGAGAACTCCGCGCGGACCTGAGCGGACCTGCTTCGCTGGTGCCATGGCACGGGGGCAGACGGCGGGCGGCGCGGGGACCGCGCAGGTGCCCGGCTACCGGCTCTCCCGACCGCTGTCCGGCGGATCGGGCCGGGTGTTCAGCGCGACCGGCGACGAGACCGGCGCGCCGGTCATCGTCTCCCTCGTCGACCTGCCCGAGGGACGCGCGGGCGAGGCGCTCCGGCGGCGGCTGGCCACGCTGCGCACCGCACCGCACCCGCACCTGCCGCGCGTGCTCGACGTCGTGGCGCTCGGGGAGAGGCAGGCCGCCTTCGTCGCCGAGGTCGTTCCCGGGGCGGCCCTGGCTTCCGTGCGGGTGGCCCGCGGCGAGCTCAGCCTGCCCGAGGTGGCCGGGGTGCTCACCGACGTCGGCTCGGCGCTGGCGCACCTGGCCGCCGCGGGCATCGTGCACGGCGACGTCTCGCCGGCCAACGTCGTCGTGTCCACGACGGGCACGACCGTGCTGGTCGATCTCGTCGGCGACGTCACCGTCGAGGAGGGCACCCCCGGGCACGTCCCGCCCGAGCGGCTGGCCGGGGGACCGGCCACGCCTGCCGGCGACGTCTACGCCCTGGGCATGCTCGTGCGCGGCCTGCGCCCGGGTGACGCGGAGGTCGAGCGCCTCACCGGCGAGGCCTGCGCCGAGGACCCCGCGCGGCGGCCGGGCGCAAGGGCGCTGGCCGCCCGCGCCGCCGAGCTGGGCGGGCGCTCCGGCGTGCGGCTGCCCGCGGGCGCCGACATGGCCGGTGCGCTGCTGCGCGAGGGTGCCCTGCGGGAGGCCACCGCGCACGCCCCGCGTCGCCGCTCCCGCCGAGGGCGGGGGGCCGCGATCAGGGCTGGCGCCCGGACACCGGGACGGAGGCGCGGTCGGCCGGACGGTGCGCGCGGCGGCGGCCGGAGGACCACGCGGTGGCCGCGGGTGGCGGTCATGCTCGCGGCCCTGGTGGTGCTCGTCGTCGGCGGCGCGTCCGTCATGCACGCCCTCGGTGGCGCGGAGGGCACGGCGGACGGGTCGGCTGCGGAGGAGAGTGCCGAGGGAGCGGCTGCCGCGGCGGCGGACGAGCGGGCAGACGCGGCCGCGGCCGATCCGACTCTGGATCCGGCGGGGGAGCCTGCGCAGTCGCCCTCGGGCGCGCCCGCCGAGGATCCGGCCGACGCCGACGCCGACGCCGACGCCGACGCCGACGCCGACACAGACGCTGACCACGGCGCCGAGGCCGACCCCGGCGCCGAGCCCGACCCCGAGGCCGTACCCGACCCCGACGACCCGGCCGAGGCCGCGGCGGAGGCCTTCGACGTCGTCGCCGAGGTCGTCGCTCGCCGCGAGGCCGCGCTGCTCGCCGGCGACGTCGACGCGCTGGCGGGAGCCACCGTCGAGGGCTCGCCGGCCCGGGCCGCCGACGCGCCGCTGGCCGAGGCACTGGGCACCACGACGATCGAGGACCTGCACACCGAGGTGACCAGCGTCGTCGTCACCGACGGCGCGACCGGGGCGGGACGGCTCGTCGCCGAGGTCGCGCTCACCCAGTCCGACTGGCGATCGATCGCCGGCGGGACCACCACCGCCCACCCCGGGGCGAGCGTGTGCAGCGAGCTCACCCTCGAGCAGGTCGGGCCGACCTGGGCGGTCGCCGACGCTCGGGCCTGCGCGTCGGGGTGAGGACACCGGCGGCCAGTCCATCGTGCGCGCCCGCGGACGGCGGACCGCCGTCGGGGCGAGGACCTGGGGGGATAGCCTGCCACGGTGACCCGACGCGGACTGACCCCCCGGTCGCCGTCCAGCGTCGTCGCGGTCCTCGCGCTGGCGGGCATGACGGCGTCGTTCATGATGACCCTCCTCATCCCCATCCAGTCGGAGCTGCCCGAGCTGCTCGACTCCTCGCGGGAGGTCACCGCCTGGGCCGTGACGATCACGCTGCTGGTCTCGGCGGTGTGCACCCCGATCTCCGGCCGGCTGGGCGACATGTACGGCAAGCGGCGCGTCGCCCTGGTCCTCATGGGTGTGCTCGCGTTCGGCTCGGTGGTCGCCGCGATCTCCACCGCCGCCTGGGCACTCATCGTCGGCCGCGGCCTGCAGGGCGTCGGCATGGGCGTCATCCCCCTGGGCATCTCCATCCTGCGCGACGTCATGCCACCCGCCCGCATGGGCGGGGCCGTGGCGCTGGTCAGCGCCACCCTGGGCGTCGGCGGCGCGCTCGGCCTGCCCATCAGCGCCTTCGTCACCGAGCGCGCCGACTGGCACGTCCTGTTCTGGGTCGCCGCCGCCCTGGCGCTGGTCGTCCTCGCGCTCATGGCCCGGTTCGTGCCGCCGAGCACCCTGCGCACCGGCGGCCGGATCGACGTCGTCGGCGTCGTCGGTCTCGCCGCCGGCCTGACCGGGGTGCTGCTGGCCATCTCCCGCGGCGGGGACTGGGGCTGGACCGCGCCGGCCACCCTGGGCCTGGGGCTCGGCGGGATCGCCGTCCTGCTGGTGTGGGGAGCGTTCGAGCTGCGGGTGCGGGAGCCGCTCGTGGACCTGCGCGTGACCGCCCGGGGAGCGGTCCTCATGACCAACCTCGCGTCGGTGGCCATGGGGTTCGCCCTGTTCGCCGCCAACATCATTTTCCCGCAGCTCCTCGAGCTGCCCGAGCACGTCGGCGGGCTGGGCATGGAGCTCGTCCCGGCGAGCCTGGTCGTCATGCCCTCCGGGCTGGCCATGCTCGCGATGTCCCCGGTGGCCGGCCGGCTCATCGGGGTGTGGGGGCCCAGGTCGCTGCTCGTCGTCGGGGCGCTCATCATCGCCGTCGGCTACGGCGTCGCGGTGCTCGCGCCGACGACCGCCTGGTCCGTGCTGCTCATCAACGTGTTCGTCGGGTTCGGCATCGGCCTCGGCTTCGCGGCCATGCCCACGCTCGTCATGCGCGCCGTCCCCGCCACCGAGACCGGCGCGGCCAACGGGTTCAACACGCTCATGCGCGGGCTGGGCACGACGTCGGCCGCCGCCGCCGTGGCCGCTGTGCTCGCCTCCTCCACGGTCGACGTCGACGGCGTCGCCCTGCCCACCATCGACGGGTTCCGCACGGCGCTGCTCCTCGGCCTGGCGGCGGCGCTGACCGCCGCCGTGCTCGCGAGTCTCATCCCGCGGCACCGCCCGCACGCGGGCGAGCACCCCTCCCTGCCGGCGCAGGAGCGCTGAGCTCGACCGGGCGTGCGCCCCCGTACCGGGACCGGATCCGAGCATCTGCCTTCCCAGCAGACGGCGCGGCCCGTGGCCCGCGTGGCGGGGCTCGGCGGCACCTGCATCGGCCGATACCGGGCGCGGTACGCACACCCCACGTGCCGAGGGTGCGACATCGGCCGACGACCGTCGGTGGCTAGCGCCCCGCGACCAGCCAGCGCGCGGCGTCCTCGACCTCGGGCTGCGCGAAGTCGAAGCCGTCGCGCACGAGTGCGTCCGGCCGCATCCGCTGCGAGGCCAGGACGTCCCCGGCGAACTCGCCGAGCACCACGCGCAGCGCGGGCGAGGGGACGGGCAGCCCGAAGGGCCGGCCCAGCTCGCGGGCGATCGCGCGCAGCACCTCGCGCTGGCGCGCCTCGCCCGGTGCGGCGAGGTTGACCGGGCCGGTGAGCGTGGAGTCGGCCAGGTACAGCTGGGCGCGGACGTGGTCGGCGAGCGTGATCCAGGGCCACCACTGCCGACCACCACCGAGCGGGCCGCCCAGGCCCAGTCGGAGCAGCGGCAGCAGCTGCGCCGTCGCGCCCCCGCGGGGGGCCAGCACGATGCCGGTGCGCAGGAAGGCGGTCGAGACCCCCGCCTCGATCGCCGGGCGGGCCGCGGCCTCCCAGGTCTCGCACACCTCGGCGAGGAAGCCCTCGCCCCGGTCGGCGTCCTCGGTGAGCACGCGCTCGCCGCCGTCCCCGTAGTACCCGACGGCGCTGCCCTGGAGGTAGCGCACGCCGTCGGCGGTGCGGCCGGCCTCCGCGGCCCGTGCCAGCGTCGTGGCGAGCAGCGAGGTGGTGCCCGTGCGCGAGAGCAGCACCTCCTGCCGGTAGGAGCGGGTCCAGCGCCGGTCACCCAGGCCCGCGCCGGCGAGGTTGACCACGAGCGAGGCGCCGTCGAGGGCGCGGTCCTCGAGCTGGGCGTTCTCCGGGTCCCAGGACGTCTCGAGGACACCGCCTCGCGGGTCGGGGGCACCCGCGGTGCGCATGACACGGCGCACCCGCCAGCCCTCGGCGAGCAGCGCCGTCACCAGGGCCTGCCCGATGAGCCCCGAGGAACCTGCGACGACGGCGAGCCGCCGGTCGGCGTCCCTGCCGTGCTCGCTCATGGGTGCTCCGGTCAGCTCGTGCGGGCCAGCAGGAAGGAGGCCTCCTGGCGGGAGCTGCCCTCCTCGGTGAGGTGGCGCAGCGCCTCGGGGACCTCCTGGCCGCGGCGGACCATCGCCTGGCCCCACAGGCGGCCGGCCCGGTAGCTCGACCGCACCAGAGGACCGGCCATGACCCCGAGGTAGCCGAGCTCGGTGGCGATGTCGGACAGCTCGACGAACTCCTGGGGCTTGACCCAGCGGTCGACCGGGTGGTGGCGCAGCGAGGGACGCATGTACTGGTTGATCGTGATGAGGTCGGTGCCGGCCGCGCGGATCATCTCCAGCGCCTCGACGACCTCGTCGAAGGTCTCGCCCATGCCGAGCATGAGGTTGGACTTGGTGACGAACCCGTCCTCCCGCGCGGCGGTGAGGACCGAAAGCGAACGCTCGTAGCGGAAGCCGGGCCGGATGCGGCGGAAGATGCGGGGCACCGTCTCGACGTTGTGCGCGAGCACCTCGGGACGCGAGGAAAAGACCTCGGCCAGCTGATCGGGGTCGGCGTCGAAGTCGGGGATGAGCAGCTCCACGCCGGTGCCGGGGTTGAAGCGGTGGATCTGCCGGACGGTCTCGGCGTAGAGCCAGGCGCCGCCGTCGTCGAGGTCGTCGCGGGCGACGCCGGTGATCGTGGCGTACTTCAGCTCCATCCGGCGCACCGAGCTGGCCACCTTCATGGGCTCGGAGCGGTCGAACGCGGCCGGCTTGCCCGTGTCGATCTGGCAGAAGTCGCAGCGACGCGTGCACTGGGAGCCGCCGATGAGGAACGTCGCCTCGCGGTCCTCCCAGCACTCGTAGATGTTGGGGCAGCCCGCCTCCTCGCAGACGGTGTGCAGGCCCTGGCCGTGGACGAGCTCCTTGAGCTCGTTGTACTCCGGACCCATCGTCGCGCGGGTCTTGATCCATGACGGCTTCTCGCCGATCGGGGTCTGGGCGTTGCGCTGCTCGACGCGCAGCAGCTTCCGGCCGCCCGGGGCCGTGGTCGGGGCCGCGGTCGACGCCGGCGCGGCGGCGGTGCGCCCGGAGGCGGCGGCGTGGGCACCCCCGCAGCCGCAGCCGCCCGACGACCCGCCGCAGCCGCAGCCCCCGCCGGTGGCGCGCACGTCGGTCAGGCCCAGGTCGACCTTGGCCAGCGACCCGCCGCTGCCGGTGGGTGCGTGTGGGGCGGCGGTGGTGGCCGCCGCGGCGACGTCGGGCAGGGCGTTCGCGGCCGTCATCGGCAGCAGGTGACGCACGAGGGAGCGTTCGAGGACGTCGGCGACCTCCGGGAGGGTGAACGAGCGCCCGAGCTCGCGGCTCAGGGAGGTCACTCCGGCGTCGGGGATGCCGCAGGCCACGATCGCGTCGTACGCACCCAGGTCGGGGGAGACGTTGAGGGCGATGCCGTGCATGGTCGTCGAGCGGGCCACGCGCACGCCGATGGCGCAGATCTTGCGGTCGACGTTGCTGCCGCCGTCGACCCAGACGCCGGTGCGTCCCGCCACGCGCTTCGTGGTCAGTCCGAGCTCGGCGCAGGCCTCGATGACGGCGTCCTCGAGCGCGCGGACGTAGGCGACGACGTCGACCGGCTCGGCCAGCCGCAGCAGCGGGTAGGCCACAAGCTGGCCGGGGCCGTGCCAGGTGATCCGTCCGCCGCGGTCGACGTCGACGATCGGTGTGCCGTCGACCGGGCGCTCGGAGCGGGCGGTGCGTCGGCCGGCCGTGTAGACCGGCGGGTGCTCGAGCAGGAGCACGGTGTCGGCACGTCGGCCCGCGGCGACCTCGCCGTGGATCTCACGTTGCAGGTCCCAGGCCTGGTGGTAGTCGGTCGGTGCGGTCCCGAGGTCGAGCCTGCGCAGATCCATGCCCTCGATGCTAACCACGATGCGCCCGTGGGGTGCACCGGTCCGCGCGGGCGCCCTCCGGGGCCGATCGGGCAACCCCGCGCGGAGGAGGGCGGCGGACGACGCGGGCCCCGGCACCTCCGCGGGGGAGGTGCCGGGGCCCGCGTGGCCGTGCGCCGGTCGGCGCGTCGGCTCAGAGTCCGAGGTCGCCCTCGAAGGCGCCCTCCTCGAGGCGTGCCTTCATCGTCATGAGGAACCGCGCGGCGTCGGCGCCGTCCACCAGGCGGTGGTCGTAGCTGATCGCGAGGTACATCATCGACCGGATGCCGATGGTCTCGTTGCCGTCGGCGTCGGTGACCACCACGGGGCGCTTGACGATCGTCCCGGTGCCGAGGATGCCGACCTCGGGCTGATTGATGATCGGGGTGTCGAACAGCGCACCGCCGGAGCCGGTGTTGGTGACGGTGAAGGTCGAGCCTGACAGCTCGTCCGGGGTGACCTTGTTGTCCCGCGTGCGGGCCGCGAGGTCGGCGATCTTCTTGGCGATGCCGCCGATGGTGAGGTCACCGGCGTCCTTGATGACCGGCACGAGCAGGCCGCGCGGGGTGTCGACCGCGATGCCGATGTGCTCGGCGCCGTGGTACACGACCTCCTCGTCGACGATCGAGGCGTTGAGCTTCGGGTGCGCCTTGAGCGCCTCGGTCGTGGCCTTGACGAGGAACGGCAGGTACGTGAGCTTGACGCCCTCGGTGGCCTGGAAGGAGGACTTCGCCCGGGCCCGCAGTGCGGCCACGCGCGTGAGGTCGACCTCGATGACCGTGGTCAGCTGGGCCGAGACCTGCAGCGACTCGGTCATCCGCTTGGAGATGACCTTGCGCAGGCGCGACATCTTCTCCGTCGTCCCGCGCAGCGAGGAGGCCTCGGGGATCGTCGTCGGGGCCTTGGCAGCCGGTGCCGCGGCACCGGCCGGCGCGGCGGGCGCCGCGGCGGCCTGGGTGCGGGCGGCCTCGGCGGCGGCCTCGACGTCCTGCTTGCGGATCCGACCACCGACGCCCGAGCCGGTGACCGCGTCGAGGTCGACGCCCAGGTCACGGGCCAGCTTGCGCACCAGCGGGGTCACGTAGGACGCGGCGCCCGCGGAGTCGGCGGGCGGGGCCGGCGGCGCGGCCTGCCCGGCGGGCGGTGCCGGGGGTGCGGGCTTCTCCGCGGCGGGGGCCGGCGGCGCGGGCTTCTCGGCCGGCGGTGCCGGCTTCTCGGCGGGCGGAGCGGGCTCCTCGGCGGGCGGAGCGGGCTTCTCGGCCGGGGGAGCCGGCTTCTCCTCGGGCTCGGGTGCGGCCTCCTCGGCCGGGGCGGCGGCACTGCCTCCGGCGTCGCCGCCGATGACGGCCAGCACGGTGCCGACCTCGACCGTCTCGTCCTCGTCCACACGGATCTCGGTGAGGGTGCCAGCGAACGGGGAGGGGACCTCGGTGTCGACCTTGTCGGTGGAGACCTCGAGCAGCGGCTCGTCCGCGGCGACCTCGTCGCCGACGGCCTTGAGCCACTGGGTGACGGTGCCCTCGGAGACCGACTCGCCCAGCGCGGGCATCTTCACCTCCTGGCCGCCGCCACCGCCGGTGGAGGCGGTGGCCGGGGCGGCCTCCTGCGCCGGCTCCTCGGCGGCAGGCTCGGGAGCCTCCTCGGCCGCGGGCTCCTCGGCCGGCTCCTCCTGGGCGGCAGGCTCTTCGGCGGGCTCCTCCTGGGCGGCAGGCTCTTCGGCGGGCTCCTCCTGGGCGGCAGGCTCTTCGGCGGCCGGGGCGTCGCCGCCACCGGAACCGTCACCGATGATGACCAGCTCGGTGCCGACCTCGACGGTCTCGTCCTCCTCGACCAGGATCTTCTCGATCGTCCCCGCGATGGGGGAGGGGACCTCGGTGTCGACCTTGTCGGTCGACACCTCCAGCAGCGGCTCGTCGACCTCGATGGTGTCGCCGACGGCCTTGAGCCACTGGGTGACGGTGCCCTCGGTGACGGACTCGCCGAGCGCCGGCATCTTCACGGATTCAGACATGGTGGGTGCTCTCTCCTCGGCGCGGGCTCAGTTGTGGGAATGCAGCGGCTTGCCGGCGAGCGCGAGCGCGGCCTCGCCGACGGCCTCGTTCTGGGTGGGGTGGGCGTGGACGAGCGTCGCCAGGTCCTCCGGGTAGGCCTCCCAGTTCACCACGAGCTGTCCCTCGCCGATCTGCTCCCCGATGCGGGCGCCGACGGCGTGGTAGCCGACGATCGGCCCGTCCTTCTGCCGGACGAGCTTGATGAAGCCCTGCGTCTCGAGGATCTGCGACTTGCCGTTGCCGGCCAGGTTGAAGTCGACGGTCTCGACGTTCTCCTTGCCGTAGGCCTCCTCGGCCTGCGGCTGGGTCAGACCCACCGAGGCGATCTCCGGGTCGCAGTAGGTCACGCGCGGGATGCCGGACTCGGGGACCGCGACCGGGCGCAGGCCGGCGAGCTCCTCGGCCACGAAGATGCCCTGCTGGAAGCCCCGGTGGGCCAGCTGCAGGCCGGGGACGATGTCGCCGACGGCGTAGACCCCGGGCACGTTCGTGGCGAGCCGCTCGTCGGTGAGCACGAAGCCGCGCTCCATGGCGATGCCGGCCTCCTCGTAGCCGAGGTCGGCGGTGGCGGGGCCGCGGCCGACGGCGACGAGCAGGTAGTCGGCGTCGATCGACTTCCCGTCCTCGGTGGTCACCGTGACGCCGGAGTCGGTCTGGGTGACGCCGGAGAAGCGGGCCTTGGTGTGGAAGGCGATCTTGCGCTTGCGGAAGGCGCGCTCGAGGGCCTTGGACACGGCCGGGTCCTCGTTGGGCACCAGGTTGGGCAGGCCCTCGATGATGGTGACGTCCGCCCCGAGCGACTTCCACACCGAGGCGAACTCGACGCCGATGACGCCGCCGCCGAGGACGACGACCGAGGAGGGCACGTGGTCGAGGTTGAGCGCCTGCTCGGAGGTGATGACGCGGCCGGTGACCTCCAGGCCGGGCAGCGACTTCGAGTACGAGCCCGTGGCGAGGATGACGTTGCGACCCACGAGGCGGCGTCCGTCGACCTCGACGGTGTTGGGGGCGACCAGTCGGCCCCAGCCCGGGACGTACTCGATGGTGGCCGCGGACACCAGGCCCTGCAAGCCCTTGTAGAGCTTGCCGACCACGCCCTCGCGGTAGCTGTTCATCGCGGGCATGTCGATGCCCTCGAGCGTGGCGGTGATGCCGAGCGAGGAGGCGCTGCGGATCTCGTCGGCGACCTCGGCCGCGTGCAGCAGCGCCTTGGTCGGGATGCAGCCGCGGTGCAGGCAGGTGCCGCCGAGCTTGTCGGCCTCGACGAGGGCCACGCTCAGTCCGAGCTGCGCCCCGCGCAGGGCGGCGGCGTAACCGCCGCTCCCCGCTCCGAGGATGACGATGTCGTACTCCTGGTCTGCCACGTGCCTCTCCTTGCCGCAGGCTGTGCGATCCCCGGTGCCGGGACCGCGATGTCAACAGGTCCCACCGTAGTCGTTGGGCGCGACGGATCTCGCGGTCCGGCGTCGGGCGGGTGCGTGCCCCGATGGTGTCACGGACGGACCGGTCCGCGCGCGCTGATAGCGCGGACCGGACCGGTCGGGTCTCAGGCGCCGGCGCGCCGCTCGAGGTAGGTGAGCATCGTGCGCACGCCGAAGCCGGTCCCGCCGGCGTGGGTGTACCCGTAGGGCTTCGACTCGTTGAAGCTGGGGCCGGCGATGTCGATGTGCCCCCAGGGGGTCTCGCCGACGAACTGCCGGAGGAACACGCCTGCGGTGAGCATCCCGCCGGCGCGGTCGCCGGAGTTCTTCAGGTCGGCCACCGGCGAGCGCAGCGTGTCGATGAGCTCGTCGGGCAGGGGCATCGGCCAGGCGTCCTCCCCAGCCTCCTCGGACGCGGCGACGACCTCGGCCCGCACGTCCTCGGTGCCCATGACACCGGCCGTGCGCTGACCGAGCGCGACCACCTGCGCGCCGGTGAGCGTGGCGATGTCGAGCACGGCGTCGGGGTTCGCGGCGACCGCGTCCACCAGGGCGTCGGCGAGCACGAGGCGGCCCTCGGCGTCGGTGTTGGTCACCTCGACGGTGGTGCCGTCGCGCTGGGTGAGCACGTCGGAGGGTCGCTGCGCGGTGCCGCTGGGCATGTTCTCCGCCAGCGGCAGGTAGCCGGTGACCGCCACGGGCAGCTCGAGCTCGGCCGCCGCCAGCACCGTGTGCAGGACCGCCGCCGCACCGGCCATGTCCGACTTCATCGTCTCCATCGACTTCGGCGGCTTGAGGGACAGGCCGCCGGAGTCGAAGGTGATGCCCTTGCCCACCAGGGCGTAGCGGCCCTTGGCCTTGCGGGGCTTGTACGTCAGGGTGACCAGGCGCGGCCCGCGCGTGGAGCCCTTGCCCACGCCCACCAGCCCGCCGTAGCCGCCGGCCTCGAGCGCGGCCTCGTCGAGGATCTCCACCTTCACGCGGGTCCTGCGTGCGAGCTCCTTGGCCCGCTCGGCGAAGGAGGCGGGGTAGAGCTCGCCGGGGGAGGCGTTGACCAGCTCGCGGGTGGCGTTGACGTGGGTGGCCACCACGCCGGCGCGCTGCACGGCCGCGGCGATCTCGGCGCCCTTGGGCGCAGCGAGGGTCAGCCTCGACACCGGCGCCTCGGGCTCGGTCCGGTAGGTGCCCACGAGGAACGCGCCGAGGAGCGCGCCCTCGGCGACGGCCCCGGCCGCGCGGGCGTCGGCGGCGGGCAGGGCGATCACGGCGTGCTCGACGCCGGTCAGGGCCCGGGTCGCCGCGCCGGCCGCCCGGCGCCACGACTCGGGGCCCTGCTCCTCGACCGGTCCGACGCCGGTGAGCAGCACGGATGAGGCGGCCCACTTGGCGGGGGCGGCCACGCGCGTGGCCTCGTCGGCCTTCCCCCGCACCCCCAGGGCACCGAGCTGGTCGGCCAGGGCGCCCGCCTGCTTCCCGAGGCCCTCGGCGCCCACCAGCGCCGGGCCCGAGGGCGTGCTTCCCACACCGACGACCAGCACCTCCGCCGGGATCGATGTCGCTGACCTGTGGCTGAGCTCGAGAGTCGTCATCGCCCCAGGGTAGGACGACCGCGCGGGACGTGCCGCGCCGCGCCTACGCTGCCGGGGTGCCGCTGCCTGCCCTGTACCCGACGCTCTACCGCCGCCTCATCTCCCGGGTCGACGCCGAGGACGCCCACGTCGCGGCGCTGCGCGCCATCTCCCTGGCGGGCCGCCTCGAGCCGTCGCGCCGGCTGCTGCGCGCGACGCTGGGACGACGCCCCGCGGTGCCGCTGGCGCCCGCGCCGCACGGGCCGCTGGCCCGGCAGGTGCCGGCCGTCGTCGGGCTCGCCGCCGGGATGGACAAGGACGGGCGCTCGATCCTCGGCCTCGACGCGCTCGGCTTCGGCTTCGTCGAGGTCGGCACCGTCACGGCCCGGCCGCAGCCCGGCAACCCCCGTCCGCGGGCCTGGCGCCACCCCGAGCTGCACGCCCTGCGCAACGCGATGGGCTTCAACAACGACGGGGCGGACGCCCTGGCCGGGCGGCTGCGCGAGCTGCGCTCGACCCGCCGGGGGCGCGCCGTCGTCGTCGGGGTCAACATCGGCAAGTCGAAGGTGACCCCCGTCGAGGACGCCGTGGCCGACTACGTGCACTCCGCCGGCGTGCTGGCCCGGTGGGCCGACTATCTCGTGGTCAACGTCTCCTCACCGAACACGCCGGGGTTGCGCACGCTGCAGTCCGTCGAGGCGCTGCGGCCGATCCTGTCCGCGGTGCAGGAGCGGGCCGACGACGCCGCCGCGCGGCGGGTACCGCTGCTGGTGAAGATCGCCCCCGACCTCGCCGACGCGGACGTCGACGCCGTCGCGGACCTCGTCGCGGAGCTGGAGCTGGCCGGCGTCTCGGCGACGAACACCACCATCGACCACGACCTCGGGGCCGGGGGCCTGTCCGGCGCCCCGCTCACGCAGCGGTCACGGGCGGTGGTCCGGCGCCTGCGGGCGCGGCTCGGGCCCGCGCGGCTGATCATCGGCGTCGGCGGCATCTCCTCGGTCGACGACGCCCGCGAGATGCTCGACGCCGGGGCGGACCTCGTCCAGGTCTACACCTCCTTCGTCGAGCAGGGGCCGGTGCTCCCGGGCCGGCTCGCGCGACTGGTGTGAGCGGGCACCGACCCGTCGCGGGGGTGCCCGCGTGACCGGGGTCCTGCAGGCCTTCGGCACCGTCGGCCTCATCATCGCCGCCGGGATCCTGCTCGCGCACCTGCGCATCGTCGACCTCAGCGTCCAGCGGGCGCTCGGCAAGGTCGTCTTCTGGGTCGCCGCCCCGGCGCTCGTCGTCGGCGTCGTCGCGGAGGCGGACCTGGCCGACATCCTCTCCACCCAGGCCCTGGCCCAGGTCATCGCCGTCGCGGGAGCGTCGCTGCTGGTCCTGGTCCCCGCGCGGCTGGTCTTCGGGCACGACGTCGTCGGCGCCACCGTGTCGACGTCGCTGGTGGCCTTCACCAACGCGATCAACCTCGGCCTGCCGATGGCGATCTTCGCCCTGGACGACCCCACGGCGATCGTGCCGATGGTGCTGCTGCAGTTCCTGGTCATCCAGCCGGTGATGATCATCGTCCTCGAGGGCACCCGTCAGCGATCGGGGTCGGGGCCGCTGCGCGCGGCGGCGACCACGCTGGTCAACCCCATGTTGCTGGCCAGCGTGGTGGGCCTGGTGCTCCTGACGACGGAGCGGCGACTGCCGACCGTCGTCGCGGCGCCGCTGGACATGCTCGGCGCCATGACCATCCCGGCGATCCTGCTCGGCTTCGGGATCTCGTTGCGCCTGGGCCCGCCGGTGGGCGCGGGCGGCGTGCGGCGCGAGGTCGCCTGGGTCAGCGTGGTCAAGCTCGTGGCCATGCCGGCGATCGCGGTGGCCGCGGCCTGGACGCTCGGCCTGGACCGGACGGGGATGTTCACCGCCGCCGTCGTCTCGGCCCTGCCGACCGCGCAGAACGTGTTCGTCATCGCGGGGGAGTACGGGCAGGGGGAGCAGCTGGCCCGCGACGGCGTGGTGGTCACCACCCTGGCGTCGTTCCCGGCGATCCTCGTCGTGGCCGCGCTGCTGGGCTGACCGCGGTGCCGACGAGGACCGCCGGGGGCAGGGGGATCCTCAGCCGTTGACGGCGCCGTGCATGTCCTCGAACCACGGCTCGAGGCGCCGGTAGGCGTCAAGGAAGAACTCGTACGGCTTCCGGTACCGCTCGACCTGCTCCGGGTCGGGCAGCGTGTCGGCGGACCGCTCGGACAAGGTCGTGGCCACGGACAGGTCGTCGAACACGCCCACGCCCACACCCGCGACGACCGCGGCGCCCAGGGCGTTGGCCTCGTCGACGATGTTCCGTGCGGCCACCGGGACGTTCCACACGTCCGCCATGATCCGGGCCATGACGGGTGACTTGGCGAGACCACCGATGGCATCGATGTGCTCGATCTCGAGCCCCGCGTCGCTGAACGCCTGGATCCCGGTCGCGAGGTTGAACGAGACGCCCTCGAGGACGGCGCGCATCATGTGCGCCCGGTGGTGGCTCATGTGCAGCCCGGCGAACACGCCCCGTGCGAGGGGGTTCCAGTGCGGGGATCGCTCCCCGATGAGGTAGGGCAGGAAGAAGAGGCCGCGCGTGGCGGCCTCGACCTGTGCCGCCTTGCCGAGGGCGTCCTCGTAGGTCGCTCCCGGCTCGAGGGTCTCCATGCCCCAGCTCACGGAGGCCCCGCCCGCCTGCATGGTGGCGGTCGGGACGAACGCACCGGGGACGACGTGGTTGAAAGTCATCGACCGCATCTGCGGGTCGAGGAGGGGACGCGCCGAGGCAACCGACACCCAGGAGGAGGAACCGAGGTACGCGTACGCGCCCGAGCTCTCGTCGACGATGCCGGCACCGAGGGCGGCCATCGGCCCGTCGCCGCCGCCCATGACCACGGGGGTGCCCGCGACGAGGCCGCTGGCGCTCGCTGCCTTGGCGGTGACATGTCCGACGACGTCGGTGCTCGCCACGATCTGGGGGAACAGTGCGTCGTCCAGGCCCGCGGCGTCGATGAGGTCCGACGACCAGGTCCCGGCCGACTGGTCGTAGGCGTTGGTCGAGCTCGCGTCGGACGGGTCGGTGGCCAGCTCACCGGTCAGGCGCAGGGCGACGTAGTCCTTGGCGAGGCAGAACCGGGTGGTCCGGGCGAAGTTCTCTGGCTCGTTGTTGCGCAGCCACATGAGCTTCGTCAACGAGTACGTCGGGTTGAGCCGGTGGCCGGTCACCCGGTAGCACTCCTCCATGCCGAAGGTCGAGACGAGCTGGTCGCACTCGGCGGTCGAACGGGTGTCGGCCCAGATGATGGCGGGACGGACGGGCTCGAGGTGCTGGTCGAGCGGTACCGCACCCATCATCTGTCCGGAGAAGGAGACGCCTTCGACGGACCGGGGGTCGGTACCCGTCTCCTCGAGGAGCTCGCGGGTGGCCCGGCAGACCGCCTGCCACCAGTCCTCCGGGTTCTGCTCGGCCTTCCCGTCGTCCCCCCAGTCGGCGTCGTAGGGGATGGTCCGGGCGGCGAGCATCCGTCCCTGGTGGTCCACCAGGGTGGCCTTGTTCCCGGTCGTGCCCAGGTCATGTGCGATCAGCACGGGTGATCAGCTCCGTCCTCGTTGTCGGTGATGGTCGTGCGGCGGTCGTGGGTCAGGAACGGGCGCGCAGGGCGTCGACGAGCGCGGTGCCTCGCGAGGTGCCGATGCGGGTGACGCCGTGGTCGAGGAACTCGAGCGCGGCGTCGAGGTCCCGGATCCCGCCCGCAGCCTTGATCTGGACGCTCGTGCCGGCGACGCCCTCGCGCATGAGGTCGACGTCCTCGATCGTGGCGCCACCGCTGCCGAACCCGGTCGAGGTCTTGACGAAGTCGGGCCCGACCGAGGCGGAGATCCGCGAGAGTCGACGCTTCTCGTCCTCCGTGAGGTAGCAGTTCTCGAAGATCACCTTCGACATGGCGCCGCCCGCCCGGCAGGTCTCGACGATGCGCTGCATCTCGTCCTCGACGTAGGAGTCGTTCCCCGCCTTGAGCTCGGTGAGGTTGACGACGTAGTCGATCTCGCCCGCCCCGAGGTCGATCGCGCGCCGGGTCTCGGCCACCTTGTCCTCGACGGTGGTCTGCCCGAGCGGGAAGGAGATGGCGGCGCCGACCCGCACGCCGCTGCCCTCGAGCAGTCGGGCGCAGTGGGCTACCGGGTAGGGGTTGATGGCGACCATCGCGAAGCCGTACTCGAGGGCCTCCTCGCAGAGCACGGTCAGCTGCTCCTTCGTCGTGGACGCCGCCAGGAGCGTGTGGTCGATCTGTCCGGCGAGCTCGTTCGGGGTGATCTGCATGGTTCCTCCGTCGTCGAAGTTGTACGTACAACCTAGCAGCAGCTGGGTCGACGCACGCCCCGGGACGGAGGTGAGCGCGATCGGAGAGTGAGGTCCCGGCGCCCCGGTCTACGGCCGGTCGGACGGCGGGAGCGGTTCGACGTGGCCGCCGGCCTGGGGGTTGGACACCTCGACGACGAAACGCGAACGGTCCGCCCGGTGCCAGGCCGTGAACGTGTCGATGGGGCGGTCCGACGGGTCGCGCCCCACGGACCGCAGCACCAGGACGGGGGCACCCGTGGGGATCTCGAGTCGGGCGGCGATCGGCTCGGGTGCGGGGGCGGCCTCGACGCTGCGGGAGGCGGTGGTGACCAGCAGGCCGTAGGTGTCGGCCAGCGTGTCGTACAGCGAGACCTCGGAGAGGTCGACCGCCGTGATGCCCGGGACGAGAGCCGCGGGGATCCAGGAGTCGACGACCGTCCACGGCGCGCCCTCCGACAGTCGCACCCGGGTCAGGTGCGCGCACGGGGTGCCGACGCCCACCCGCAGAGCAAGGGCGACATCCTCCGGCGCGGGTTCGACGTCGTGCCCGAGCACGAGCGAGGTCACCGTCCGGCCGCGTGCCGCGGCGTCGGCATGGAGGCCGCGCGCGGAGGAGAGCAGCCCGTCCCTCGGCGTCATGCTGGACAGGAAGGTGCCCCGTCCGCGGAACCGTTCGACGATGCCCTGGGTCTCGAGCTCGGCGAGGGCCTGGCGGGCCACCGAGCGAGCGACGTCGAAGCGCGCGACGATCTCGTTCTCCGACCACAGCCGGTCGCCCGTCCTCAGGCCCCGGACGCGGATGTCCTCCAGCAGTGCGCGCTGGACCCGCCGGTACAGGGGGCCGGCGTCGTCCTGTGCGTTCATGCCCGTCTCACCTCACCCGTCCCGGGCGCAGCCCCGGCGCGGGCTAGCGCGGCGTGACCGGCCCGCCGCCGATACGCACCTGGGGCTTGGGCTGGCGCAGGAACCGCGGGTACATCGAGCGGATGAACGCGTACCAGACGGTGCCCTTCTGGTAGCGGTCGCCGTGCTCGGCCACCAGGCGGCGCTTCATCACCTGGACGGCGATGATCGAGGTGATCACCGAGAGGATGAGCAGCCCGTACATCGTCAGCACGATGACGCCCTCGTAGCCGGGCAGGAACTGCCCCACGACGAGCATCGCGAGCATGATGACGAAGGCGCCGGGCAGGAAGATCTGGGAGGGCAGGAACCGCGAGTCGATGAAGTCGCGGGCCGCGCGGCGCACCGGCCCCTTGTCGCGGGCGGGCAGGTAACGGTCGTCGCCGGTGCGCATCGCCTCCTGCTGGAGGGCGAAGCGTCGGTTGCGCTCGGCCTTGTTGCGCTGGCGGGCAGCCTTGCGGTCGTTGACGACCAGCGGCTGCCGGTTGCGGGCCGCCGCCTCGGCCTTCGTCGGGGTGGGACGGCCCTTGCGGGGCGTCGTCCCGCCCGGCGTCCGCTCCGCGGGCGCGTCCGTCGCGACGCCGTCGGTCTCGGAGGGCGTCGTGTCGGGCGCGTCGGTGCGGCGGAATCTCACCCCAGCAGGGTAGTTCACCGCCCCGGTGGGCCCGCCGGGGACCGGAGTGGATCCGCGCACAGGTCGCCTAGCCTTGGACCGGTGAACATCGACGACCTCATCGACCGTGCCAGGCAGGACTACCCGCGGGTCCTCACCGAGCTCCAGGAGCTCGTGACGATCCCGTCCGTCTCCAACCCGGCCTTCGACCAGGCCGCGGTGGGCGTGAGCGCCGAGGCCGTGGCCGGCCTGCTGCGCGACTCCGGTCTGCAGGACGTGCGCATCGCCACCGCCACCGCCGAGGACGGCACCGTCTCGCGCCCCGCGGTCCTCGCCCACCGGCCCGGCCCGACCGGGGCCCCCACGGTCCTGCTCTACGCCCACCACGACGTCCAGCCCCCCGGCAAGGCCGAGGGCTGGTCCACCCGCGACCCCTTCGTCCCCGAGCTGCGCGGCGACCGCCTCTACGGGCGCGGCGCCGCCGACGACAAGGCGGGGATCCTCGCCCACGTCGGTGCCCTGCGGATCCTCGGCGACGACCTGCCGGTCAACGTCACCGTCTTCGTCGAGGGCGAGGAGGAGATCGGCTCGCCGACGTTCCGGGCCTTCCTCGCCCAGCACCGCGACGCGCTGCGGGCCGACGTCATCGTCGTCGCGGACTCGGCCAACTGGGCCGTCGGCACTCCCGCGCTCACCACCTCCCTGCGCGGCGTCGTCCAGGTCGAGGTCGAGGTGCGGGTCGCCCACCACGCCGTCCACTCGGGCCTGTTCGGCGGGCCCAGCCTCGACGCCGTCACCTCGCTCGCCAGGCTCGTCGCCACCCTGCACGACGAGGACGGCGAGGTTGCCGTGGCCGGACTGACCTCCGGCCCCGAGCCCGACGTCGACTACGCCGAGTCCGACCTGCGGGCCTCGGCCGGCATCCTCGACGGCGTGCGGCTGGCCGGCTCCGGATCGGTCGCCGCGCGGCTGTGGTCGAAGCCGGCGATCGCCGTCATCGGGCTGGACGCCACCTCGGTGGAGCGGTCCTCGAATACGATCATCCCCGCCGCGCGGGCGGCCCTCTCCCTGCGGGTCGCGCCCGGGCAGGATCCTGCCGAGGCCGCGCAGGCCCTCACCGACCACATGCATGCCCACGCACCGATGGGCGCCCAGGTGACGACGACCGTCGTCGAGCAGGGTCCCGGCTTCGACGGCGCAGGCCGGACCCCGGCGCTCGAGGCCGCCGAGTGGGCGCTCGCCCAGGCCTGGGGGAAGCGGCCGGTGCACCAGGGGATGGGCGGCTCGATCCCGTTCATCTCCGACCTCACGGAGGTCTTCCCGAAGGCGCAGATCCTCGTCACCGGCGTCGAGGACCCCGATTCGCGGGCGCATGCCGAGGACGAGTCGCTGCACGTGGGGGAGCACGCCCGCGCGGTCCTCGCCGAGGCCCTGCTGCTGGCCCGGCTCGGCGGGGCGCTCTGACCGTGCGCGCGCTGCTGGCCGTCGACCGCGTCGGGGCGCTGCGGGCCGCCGACGTCGCCGCCGCGCTCGCCCAGGGCTGGCAGGTCGAGCGGCCCGACGACGAGCTGACCACCCTGCCGCTGTCCGACGGCTCCCACGGCCTGCTGCACGTCCTGCCCGGCGCCCACCGCGAGGTCGTCCTCGTGCCCGGTCCGCTGGGGGAGGAGGTGCCCGCGACCCTGGCCCGCACCGGACGGACCTGGTGGATCGACGCCGAGGAGGTCCTCGGCGCCCACCTCGTGCCCGGCGAGGAGGTCCGGGCTCTCGCCGAGGGCACGAGCGCGGGGCTCGGCGCGCTGCTGGCCCGGGCGCTGACCGACGGGGCCGAGCGCATCGTCGTCGGGATGGGGGCCGGTGTCGTGCACGACGCCGGCACGGGGCTGGTCCGCGCGCTCGCCCGGGCCGGGCGGGAGCAGGACGGCGGCGCCGGGCGGCCCGGGGTCGGTGCCGCGGCCGGGCGGCAGCCGGGCCAGGACGAGCCGGGCACGGGCCTGCCCGACCTGGACCCCGCGGAGGTCGCGCGCGCGGCCGAGGTCCTCGCCGGGGTCGACCTCGTGCTCGCCCTGGCGGCGGACGAGCCGCTGACCGGGCTGCACGGCGCCGGCGCCCAGCTCGCCGAGCGCCACGGCATCGACCCGCACGCGGCCCAGGACCTCGACCGGGTCGCCGGCCGGCGGGCCGAGGCGATCCTGCGCGCCGCCCCAGCCCCTGCCCGCACGGCCCTCCCGCTGGCCGACGCCGGGATGGTCCGAGCTGCGGGCCCGGCTCTCGACCTCCCGACCCCGACGATGGGCGACGGGGACCACGCGGGCCAAGGTCTCGACACCCACACCGGCCACACCCACGCCGGCCACACCCACGGCGTCGCGCCGCGTGAGGGCGGTCCCACGAGCCGCACCGACGGCGGCGGCGCCGGCGGCGGCAGCGCGCTGGCGCTGCTGGCCCTGGGCGCGCGGGCCTTCGACGGGTCCGACGTGCTGGCCGTCGAGCTCGACCTGGACGCCGCGCTGGACGCCCTCGACGGGGTCGGCGTCGTGGTGACCAGCGCCGGTGAGGTCGGCCCGGACCAGGCCCGTCGGTCCGTCATGGCCACGGTGGGTCGGCGGGCCGCCATGCGCGCCCTGCCGGTGGTCGCGGTCGGCCGGTCGGTGACGTCCTCGCGGCGCGAGCTCGCACCCGTGGGTATCTCCGCGACGGCCGCGCTCGTCCCGGGACGCCGGCCCGAGGAGGACCCGCGGGCCGAGGACCCCGCCGCGCTGCGCACCGCGCTCGTCGACCGGGGCGCCCGGCTGGCCCGCACCTGGTCACGCCCCTGAGCGGTCCGCCTCGCGGACGTGACGGAACAACCTCTCCCGCCCGGCGCCGTCGGGGACGTACCCTGGAGAGGGAACAGCGCGGGCCGTGTCCGCGTTCACCCGTTGCCCCGTCGGCCGGGGACGAGAACATGAGGAAGGACGTGCCATGACGGACACGACGATCGACGCGACGCACGGGGTCAACCTGACCGACGGCGCCGCCGCCAAGGTCAAGAGCCTGCTCGACCAGGAGGGCCGCGACGACCTGCGCCTGCGCGTGGCCGTCCAGCCCGGTGGCTGCTCGGGCCTCATCTACCAGCTGCACTTCGACGAGCGGGTCCTCGACGGCGACCTGCTGCGCGACTTCGCCGGCGTCGAGGTCGTCGTCGACAAGATGTCGGCCCCCTACCTCGATGGGGCGTCCATCGACTTCGCCGACAGCATCGAGCGCCAGGGCTTCACCATCGACAACCCCAACGCGGGCGGCTCGTGCGCCTGCGGCGACTCCTTCCACTGACCGGGCCCACGGCGCGCCGACGTCCACGTCGGCGCGCCGTTCGTCTGCCCGCACCCGCCACCACCTCACTCACCGAACCTGGAGAACCCGTGCGTCGACCCATCCGCATCGTCCCTGCCGCAGCCCTCTCGCTCGCCCTGGTCCTGGCGGCCTGCTCCGGCGCCGGTGACGAGGAGAGCGGTTCCGACGGCGAGACCGGCAGCGGGTCCGAGAGCGGGTCCGGCAGCGCCGAGGAGGCGACCCCGCCGGGGGAGGACCTGCCCACGGTCAACGCCGAGTTCGGTGCGGAGCCCGTCGTCGAGTTCCCGGGCACCGGGGCGCCCGAGACGCTGCAGTCCGAGGTGATCGTCGAGGGTGACGGCGCCGAGGTGGGCACCGACGACGTCGTCGTCGCGCACTACCAGGGCCAGATCTGGGACGGCGAGGTCTTCGACTCCTCCTACGACCGCGGCGCCCCGACCGCGTTCTCCCTCAACCAGGTCGTCCCCGGCTGGAAGGAGGGCCTCACCGGCACCCACGTGGGTGACCGGGTGGTCCTGTCCCTGCCGCCCGAGGACGGGTACGGCGAGACCGGCCAGCCCGCCGCCGGCATCGAGGGCGACGACACGCTGGTCTTCGTCGTCGACGTCGTGGACACCTTCGCCCCCGACGCCCAGGCAGACCCCGAGGCCACGCCCGTCGAGCCCGCCCCCGACCTGCCGGTGACCGTCGAGGGCGACCTCGGCGCCGAGGCCACGATCACCGTCGACGAGGGCGCGGAGGAGCCCACCGAGCTGGAGACCGTCGTCATCGCCGAGGGCTCGGGCGAGCCCGTCCCCTCGACCCCGGGCGGCACGGTGCTCGCGCAGTACGCCGCCGTGTCCTGGGACGGTGCCACCACCGAGTCGACCTGGGAGCTCGGCGAGCTCATCAGCCAGAACATCGGCATGGGGTCCGTCGCCGACGCGCTGTCCGGCATCCCGGTCGGCTCCCGGGTCGTCGTCCTCGCCCCGGCCCTGGCCGAGAGCGGCGCCCCGGCCTCGGCCTTCGTCTTCGACATCGTCGGCGCCGTCGACGGACCGCCGGTCGAGGGCGCCGAGTCGCCGTCGGAGTCGGGTTCCGAGTCAGGTTCCGAATCCGCCTCCTGACCCGGCCGCCCCGTCGCGCACGGCCCCCGTCCGTCCCTCTCCCGAGGGGTGGACGGGGGCCGTCGTGCTACGTGCCGGGCGGACGGGCCCGCAGGGCGCGTCGGTGGGCAACACGCGAGCCCTCACGGGTGGTCGATGGCGACGCACCGTCGTCACGTCGGGGTAGGGTGAGGCCGACGGACGCCGGTCCCACGCGCCGCAGGGCTGTGCCACCGCTGGTCAGACGGGCCGGACGTCCAGAAGTACACGACGTCAGGAAAGGTCCACCGTGCGGAGCACACAGTCCCACAAGCGGCATCGTCCGGTCCTGGCCGCCGCCGTCCTGCTGAGCGTGGTGCTCGCCGGCTGCTCGGGCGACCGCGCCCCCTCGGAGGAGGGGATGGGCCTCGACGTCGGCTTCCTGCCCTCCACGCGGGACATGACCGACAAGACCGACCAGCTCATCAGCTTCTGGAACGGCACCTGGATCGCCGCCCTCGCGGTCGGCGCCGCCGTCTGGATCATGACGCTGGTCTGCATCGTCGTGTACCGCAAGCGCAAGAACGACGACCGGCTGCCGGTGCAGACCCGCTACCACGTGCCGCTCGAGATGATGTTCACCGTCATCCCCGTGCTCATGGTCGGCACGCTCTTCTACTTCTCCCAGGAGTCCACCGCGACGATGCAGGACACCTCGGGCGAGGAGGACCTCGTCGTCGACATCTACGGCAAGCAGTGGAGCTGGGACTTCGTCTACACCACCGACGACGTCTACTACTCGGGCGGCCGGATGAGCCTGACCGGCGAGGAGGGCGTGGAGGAGACCCTGCCCACCCTCTACCTGCCCGAGGGACAGACCGTGCAGATCAACGTCCACTCCCGCGACGTCGCGCACTCGATCTGGATCCCGGCCTTCCTCTACAAGGTCGACATGCTCCCGGGCCGCACCGCGACCTTCGAGCTGACCCCCACGCGGGAGGGCGTCTACTCGGGCAAGTGCGCCGAGCTGTGCGGCGAGTTCCACAGCGAGATGCTCTTCAACGTGGCCGTCGTGCCGCAGGAGGAGTACGACGCGATGATGGAGGAGTACCGGGCGAACGGCTGGGAGGGCGACCTGCCCGCCGACCTGGGGCGTGACTACGACCTGCCCCGCTACCCGGCCGAGAGTGCGAGCGAGGGCAACTGATGGCGACGACGATCGAGCAGCCGACCGGGGCTCACGGCGAGGGCGAGCTGGTCCCGGGCCTGCGCCCGCGCAAGCAGTCCATGGGCCGGATCATCGTCTCGTGGCTGACCTCCACCGACCACAAGGTCATCGGGTACATGTACCTGATCACCGCGTTCGTGTTCTTCGCCATCGGCGGCCTGCTCGCCCTGGTGATCCGGCTCGAGCTGTTCTCGCCCGGCCTCATGCTGCAGTCGGCCGAGCAGTACAACCAGTTCTTCACGATGCACGGCACGATCATGCTGTTCCTGTTCGCGACGCCGCTGTTCACGGCGTTCGGCAACATCATGGTCCCGCTGCAGATCGGGGCGGCCGACGTCGCCTTCCCGAAGCTCAACATGTTCGCCTACTGGCTCTACCTGTTCGGCGGCCTGCTCGTCATCGGCGGCTTCCTCACCCCGCAGGGTGCGGCGAGCTTCGGCTGGACGGCCTACACCCCGCTGTCGACCGAGGCGTTCTCGCCCGGCCTGGGTGGTGACCTGTGGATCGTCGGCCTGGCGATGACCGGTTTCGGCACGATCTTCGGCTCGGTCAACTTCATCGCCACCGTCATCTGCTTCCGTGCGCCGGGCATGACGATGATGCGTGTCCCGGTGTTCACCTGGACGACCCTGGTCACCGCGCTGCTCGTGCTCATGGCGTTCCCCGTGCTCGCCTCGGCACTGTTCGGCCTCGCCTACGATCGGGTGCTCGGCGGGCAGATCTTCAACCCCGAGGCCGGCGGGGCGTTGCTGTGGCAGCACCTGTTCTGGTTCTTCGGGCACCCGGAGGTCTACGTCCTGGCGCTGCCGTTCTTCGGCATCATCTCCGAGGTCATCCCGGTCTTCTCGCGCAAGCCGGTGTTCGGTTACCAGACCCTCATCTACGCCACGATCGCGATCGCGGCGCTGTCGATGTCCGTGTGGGCGCACCACATGTACACCACCGGCGGCGTCATGCTCGACTTCTTCTCGCTGATGACCATGCTCATCGCCGTCCCCACGGGCGTGAAGTTCGTCAACTGGATCGGCACGATGTGGCGCGGGAAGCTCACCTTCGAGACCCCGATGCTGTGGGCGCTCGGCTTCATGACCACCTTCGTCTTCGGTGGTGTCACCGGCGTCATCCTCGCCTCGCCCGCGCTGGACTTCGTCCTCCACGACACCTACTTCGTGGTCGCGCACTTCCACTACACGGTGTTCGGCACGGTGGTGTTCTCGATGTACGCCGGCATCCACTTCTGGTTCCCCAAGTGGACCGGCAAGATGCTCAACGAGACGCTCGGCAAGATCACCTTCTGGCTGACCTTCATCGGCTTCCACACCACGTTCCTCATCCAGCACTGGCTCGGTGCGCAGGGCATGCCCCGCCGGTACGCGGACTACATGATCGAGGACGGCTACCAGTTCTACAACCAGGTCTCCACCGTGGGTGCCTTCATCCTGGCCAGCTCCACGATCTTCTTCTTCATCAACGTCTACATCACCATGCGTGGACCGCGCACCGTGTTCGTCGACGACCCGTGGGGCTTCGGCAACTCCCTGGAGTGGGCCACCGCCTCCCCGGTGCCCAAGCACAACTTCACCTCGCTGCCGCGGATCCGCTCCGAGCGCCCGGCCTTCGACCTGCACCATCCGGAGGTCACGGCGATGGAGCACACCGCACCCGATGAACGGGTGCTCGCCGCAGCGACCCAGGCCCGACCGGCCTCGAAGCCGCAGGAGGACGTGCAGTGACCGCGCAGCAGCACAACGGCAGCCAGACCGACGTCATCGGCTTCGTGGAGCGCGACGACGGCCGTGTGCGCCCCATGCGGGTCGAGCTCGTCACCTTCTGGTCGCTCACCGTCTTCTTCGCGGTGCTCACGGTGGCCTACGCCTGGGCCGCCGAGTTCGAGTCGGTGGGCACGGTGGGCTTCCTCCTCCTCGCCGGCATGAACGGCTTCATCGCCGGTTACCTGACGCTCACGGCGCGAAAGACCGATCCCGCCACGCGCTGGGAGGACGACCCCGAGGGCGAGATCATCGACCGGGCGGGGGACATCGGCGACTTCGCCCCGTCCTCGTGGTGGCCGCTCGTCCTCGGTGTCGGGGCGACCTTCGGTTTCCTCGGCGTGGCCGCCGGCTGGTACCTGACCGGCATCGGGCTCGTCATCTCCCTGGTGGGGGTCGCGGGTCAGATGTACGAGGCCAACCGCGGGATCCACGCCCACTGACCACCCCCGCCGGCCCAGCCGGCTACCGCCACGTGCCCGCACCCCCTCGGGGTGCGGGCACGTGGCGTGTGAGGCGCGGGACGCGCCGTGCGGGGGTTGACGCTCAGGTGCCGGTCGTCGTGCCCGCGCCGGGGGAGTACGTGGCCACGGGGGCCGCGATGCAGGCCGCCTGTCCAACCGGCCGCCGCGCATCGGCCACAGCATGACCGCGGGCCCGCACCATGATGGGGTGCGGGCCCGCGGTGGCGGTCAGGGCGTGCGTCAGGCGACGACGATCCCCGAGGCGGACTGGGCGCGCGTGAGACGGGCGGCCACGTCCTGCCAGTTGGCGATGTTCCAGAACGCCTTGACGTACTCGGCCTTGACGTTGAGGTAGTCGAGGTAGAAGGCGTGCTCCCACATGTCCAGCATGAGCAGCGGGAGCGTGCCGACGGGCACGTTGTTCTGCTGGTCGAACAGCTGGAAGACGACGAGCTTGTTGGACAGGCTGTCGAAGGCCAGGACGGCCCAGCCCGAGCCCTGCAGCGACGTCGCCGCGGCGGTGAAGTGCGCCTGGAACTTCTCGAAGGAACCGAAGGAGTCCTTGATGGCCTCGGCGAGCTCGCCCTCGGGCTGACCGCCGCCCTCCGGGGAGAGGTTGTTCCAGAAGATCGTGTGGTTGATGTGCCCGCCCAGGTGGAACGCGAGGTCCTTCTCGAGCTTCGGGGCAGCCGACAGGTCGCCGTTCTCGCGAGCCTCGGCGAGCTTCTCCAGGGCGGTGTTCGCACCGTCGACGTAGGTCTTGTGGTGCTTGTCGTGGTGGAGCTCCATGATCTTGCCGCTGATGTGGGGCTCGAGCGCCGCGTAGTCGTAGGGCAGCTCGGGGAGCGTGTACGTCATGCAAATCCTCCAACGGTCACCGGCCCGATGGGGGCCGGGTAGGTCGTGGTCGTGGGCGTGCGCCCACTGGGTGCAACAGCACGTGCTCCCCATTGTTCCCAATCCTGTGGCCCGGTGCACGGCAGTTCCGCGGACGACGGACGGCGCCGCCCCTGAAGGGGCGACGCCGTCCGTGAACGCCTGCCGTGATCGGCCGTGACCCGCTCGGTTGCGGGGCCCGCTCGCTGATCAGTCGCGGATGAGCCGCGCCGAGGAGTGCGAGGCCGGCGGCTCCTCGTGGTGGGCCTCATCGGGCTCGACGCCCTCGACCAGGCCGTGCCGGTGCTGCTCGGCCTCGTGCAGCTCGGCGGGCGTGACCGGCTCGACCCGGTCCTCGTAGAACCAGCGCGACAGCGCGATCCGGAACCTGCCCGGACCCTTCTGCCCGGCCGGTCGGTCGACGCCGTTGGCGTCCACCTCCGGCTCGGCCACGAGCGGGCGACCGGCCTCGTAGCTGACCAGCGTCCACCGCTCGTGCGCGTCGAGCGGACGGTGCCAGGAGTGCATCGAGCCGTCGGGGAGCTGGACGAGCCGCCCGGTGTTGTGCCCCTCGAGCACCAGCTCGCGGTCGCGGCGCTGCAGCGAGAGGCAGATCCGCTTGACCAGCGGGAACAGGATGAAGGGCAGCGCGAGGAACAGGATCCGGAACGCCCAGGTGATCTGGTTGATCGACATGTCGAAGTGCGTCGCGATGATGTCGTTCGCTCCGGCAGCGTTGAGCACGAAGAACTCGGAGATGAGGATGACGCCGACCGCGGTGCGCACCGGCACGTTGCGCGGCCGGTCGAGCACGTGGTGCTCGCGGGTGTCCTTCGTGGCCAGCTGCTCGATGAACGGCCACAGCGCGAGGATGCCGAAGAGCAGCCCCGGGATGATGACGCCGGGCACGAGCACGTTGAACGGGATCGTGAAGCCGCCGATGACCACCTCGGTCTCGCCGGGCATGAGCCGCAGGGAGCCCTCGAGGAAGAGCATGTACCAGTCGGGCTGCGCGCCGGCGCCGACGGGCGAGGGGTCGTACGGCCCGTAGTTCCACACGTTGTTGATCGACATGAGCGAGCCCATGAGCGCGAGCACGCCGAACACGATGAAGAAGAACCCGCCGGCCTTGGCCATGTACACCGGGAAGAGGGGGTAGCCGACCACGTTCTTGTCGGTGCGGCCCGGGCCGGGGTACTGCGTGTGCTTGTGCACGACGACGAGCATGAGGTGGACGGCGACCAGCGCCAGGATGAGTCCCGGGATGAGCAGGATGTGCACCGTGAACAGCCGCGGGATGATGTCGGTGCCGGGGAACTCCCCGCCGAACAGCCCGTAGCTGGCGTAGGAGCCGATGATGGGGATCGACTTCGCCACGCCGTCGGCGATGCGCAGACCGTTGCCGGACAGGACGTCGTCCGGCAGGGAGTAGCCGGAGAAGCCCGCGAGCAGACCGAGGATCATCAGGCTGAAGCCGACGACCCAGTTGATCTCGCGCGGCTTGCGGAACGCACCGGTGAAGAAGATGCGCATCATGTGCGTGACGATCGCCGCCATGAACAGCAGCGCGGCCCAGTGGTGGATCTGCCGCATGAGCAGCCCACCCTTGACCTCGAACGACATGTAGACGGTCGAGGCGTAGGCCTCGGACATCTCCACGCCCTGGTGGGACACCGGCAGGGCATCCATCGGGTACGTCGTGTGCCCCATCGAGGGCACGAAGAACATCGTGAGGAAGATGCCGGTGATGATGAGCGTGATGAAGCTGTACAGCGCGATCTCACCCAGCAGGAAGGACCAGTGGTCGGGGAAGATCTTGCGCGCGAACTCCTTGACGAGCTTGCCGGCGCCGACCCGCTCGTCGAGGGCGACGCCGATCTTGCCGGCGCGCGTCGTCGGTGCGGTCTGCGGCAGCGCGTTGCGCGTGGGGGTCGTGGTCACTTGAGACGCTCCCAGTAGCTCGCCCCGATGGGCTCGTCGAAGTCGGCGGTCGCGATGAGGTACCCCTCGGTGTCGACGGCGATGGGCAGCTGCGGGAGCGGCCGCTTGGCCGGGCCGAAGACGACCTTGGCACCGTCGGTCATGTCGAAGGTCGACTGGTGGCACGGGCAGAGCAGCTCGTGCGTGGTCTGCTCGTACAGGGCCACCGGGCAGCCGACGTGGGTGCAGATCTTGGAGTAGGCGACGATGCCGTCGTAGCTCCAGTCCTGCCGCTCGGGGGCCTCGGTGAGCAGCTCGGGGTCCATCCGCACGAGGATGACGACCGCCTTGGCCTTCTCCTCGTAGTAGTGCTCCTCGTCCTCCATGCCCTGCGGGATGATGTGGAACACCGAGCCGCGGGTGACGGCCGAGGCCTGCAGGGGAGTGCCGGCGGGGTCGATCGCGAGCCGGCGGCCCACGCGCCCGTCCTCGGTCTCGCCGAAGTACTCGGGGTTCGCCTCGTCGGGCGTCGCGCCCCAGATGGTGTGGCGGAACTTGTCCACGTCCCAGTCCCGGCCGAGGTTGCCCACGAGCGGCACGAGGAAGGGGAGCGGGGCCAGGGCCAGCGCGCCGGCCAGAGCGCCCTTGAGCAGCGGGCGGCGGGCGATGTTGGAGTCCTTCGCGCCGCGCTCGAGGATCTGCTGGGCCTCGAGCCGGGTGGCGGGGTCGGAGGCCTGGGGGTGGCGGTCCTCGGCGATCTCCTCGTCGTTCATCAGCGACTTGGCCCAGTGGACGGCCGCCAGGCCGATGCCGAGCGCGCCGATGCCCAGGCCGAGACCGAGGGCGAGGTTGGTGACCCGCACGCTCATCATCTCGGCCTCGAGCGGCAGCACGATGTAGAGCACGACGCCGGCGACCGACGCGATGACGGAGATCCACAGCAGGATGACGACGATCGCCTCGGACCGCTTGGCGGCGGCCGGGTCGCTGTCCCCGAGGCGGTGCCGATGGGGCTCGATGCCGGGGTTCTCGAAGCGGTCGGCGACCGCGACGGTCCCGTCCGTGTGCTCGTCGGCGCGCGCCACGTGGCGCCCGTCGTTGTCGTGGGGGGTCGTGCTCACGAGGACTTGGCTCCGATCCAGACCGAGGCGGCCACGAGGACGCCCATGCCGACGATCCACACCCACACGCCCTCGGTGACGGGGCCGACGGAACCGAGGGAGAAGCCGCCCACCGAGACGTCTCGCTGGGCGACGAGGTACGAGATGACGTCCCGCTTGCCCTCCGGGGTGATGTTCGCGTCGTTGAACACCGGCATGGACTGCGGGCCGGTGAGCATCGCCTCGTAGATCTCCGTCGGCGTCGATCCCGACAGGTCCGGGGCGAAGCGACCCTCGGACAGCGCACCACCGGCGCCGACGGCGTTGTGGCACATCGCGCAGTTGGTGCGGAAGATGTTCATGCCGCTCGCGGCGTCGCCCAGCTCGGGGTCGACCTGCTCCGCGGTGGGCACGGCGGGGCCCGGGCCCAGGCCCGCGACGAAGGCGGCGACCTGGTTGATCTCCTCGGGGCTGAAGCTCGGGTTGCCCGGGGCCGCCTGGGGGCCGTTCATGCGCATCGGCATGCGGCCGGTGGCCATCTGGAAGTCGACGCTCGCGGCGCCGACGCCGACGAGGGAGGGGCCGATGTCGGTGCCCGTCGCGTCCATGCCGTGGCAGGTCGCGCAGTTCGCCTGGAACAGTCGTTCGCCCTGCTCGGCGTCCTCGGAGGCGCTCTCCTGCGAGGTGGCGTCGGCGGTGCCCGCGTCGACGAGGGCGAGGACGCCGCCCGTGGTCAGCAGGGCGAGGAGGAGCAGGACGACCGGTGCGAACCGGCTCCTCCTGCGGGCGGCGAGTGCCTTCACGATTCTCGACCTCTCGGTGGTGATCTGGACGTGCTGGGTCGTGCGGTGCGGGGTCGGGGCTCGGCCGTCGGCGGCCGCGCCCCGGGGACGCTATCTGATGATGTAGATGATGATGAACAGGCCGATCCACACCACGTCGACGAAGTGCCAGTAGTAGGACACGGCGACGGCGGAACCCGCCTCGAGGTGGCCGAAGACCTTGGCCTGGTAGGAGCGGCCGAGCACGTAGAGGAAGGCGATGAGCCCGCCGAGCACGTGCAGGGCGTGGAAACCGGTGGTGATGAAGAAGACCGAGGCGTAGGAGCTGGCCTGGATCGTCACCCCGTGGTGCATGAGCTCGATGTACTCGGTCGTCTGGCCCGCGATGAAGACCGCGCCCAGGACGAACGTGAGCACGTACCACTCGTTCATCCCCCAGCGGCGGATGTCGAGGATGCCTCCGGTGCGGCTCTGCTGGAAGCGCTCGGCGGCCCACACGCCCATCTGGCAGGTGAACGAGCTCGACACGAGGATGATCGTGATGGTCAGCGCCCAGGGGAAGTTGAGGACGGACGACTCCTCGCCCCAGGCCTCGGGGCCGGCCACCGAGCGGTGCGTGAAGTACATCGCGAACAGGCCGGCGAAGAACATGAGCTCCGAGGCCAGCCAGACGATGACGCCGACCGACAACGGGTTGGGACGGTTGACCGTTCCCGGTGCGTGGGCGGGTGCAGAGGTAGACGACACCCGGTCATTATGTCCCACGTCAGGGGTGGTGCGAACCCGTTCGACCGGCGTGCCTGCTGCGATCTGGGGTCCTCCGGGTCGGCACGCGGCCGGAAGTCCGGCCCCGGTCACGGGTGCCGCTGCGGCGGCGAGGGTCGGGAAGCCGCACGGCCGTGCGCCAGACACTGTCATGCCCGGGGTGGCCGAGGGTCCTGCCCCGGTCGGCATACGATGAGGACGCGGCCCGGGCGTGTCCCGGCGTGCCGTGCAGCGAACGCCGTGAGGAGCGATACATGACCGTCACCAGCGCCCAGGAGGGCACGGGGCCCGCGGCCGACGAGGGTCGGCTCACCGTCCTGGTCTTCTCCGACGACTCCGCGACCCGGCGGGAGATCATCTCCTCGGTCGGCCGGCGCCCCGCGCGCGACCTGCCGCTCGTCGAGCTCGTCGAGGTCGCCACCGCCGAGGCGGTCGTCGAGCGCGTCGAGGCCGGGGGGATCGCCGCGATGATCCTCGACGCGGAGGCGCCCAAGGAGGGCGGCATGGCCGTGGCCCGCCGGCTCAAGACCTCCGTGTACGACTGCCCGCCGGTGCTGCTGATGATCGCCCGGCCCCAGGACCGGTGGCTCGCGACCTGGTCGGAGTCCGACGCCGTGGCCAGCTACCCGGTCGACCCGCGTGAGCTGCAGGAGGCGCTGTCCGGTCTGCTCCGCGCCCGGCTGTCGTGACGTCGACGCCGACGCGCCGCTGGTCGGACCTGCTCGCCCGCCTCGTCGCGGGGGAGGACCTGGCCGCCCGGGACACCGCCTGGGCGATGAACGAGGTGATGACGGGCGGGACCGACCCGGTCGTCCTCGGCGGGTTCCTCGCTGCGCTGGCCACCAAGGGGGAGACGGTCGACGAGCTGCGGGGGCTCGCCGACGAGATGCTCCAGCACGCCCTGCCGGTGGACGTGCCCAGCGATGTCGTCGACATCGTCGGCACGGGCGGGGACCGGCTGCGCACCGTCAACATCTCCACCATGGCCTCGCTGGTCATCGCCGGGACGGGCGTGCGGGTCGTCAAGCACGGCAACCGCGCCTCGTCGTCGGCCTCCGGCTCGGCCGACGTGCTCGAGCGCCTCGGGGTCGACCTCGACCTCGACGTGCCCACCGTCGAGCGGGTCTTCCGGGACAACGGGCTGACCTTCTGCTTCGCCAACATGTTCCACCCGTCGATGCGGCACGCCGCCCCCACGCGGCGGGCGCTGGGGATCGGGACCGCCTTCAACCTGCTCGGGCCGCTGACCAACCCCGCTCGGCCCCGCGCGGGCGCGATCGGGGTCTCGCCGCTGCGCAGCGCCCCGCTCGTGGCCGGTGTGCTCGCCGCGCGCGGGACCTCGGCGCTCGTCTTCCGTGGTCGGGACAACGGCCTCGACGAGCTGTCCACCACGACCGTCAACCAGGTCTGGGAGGTGGCGGGCGGCCAGGTCACGGCCCACGAGATCGACGCCGTCGCCCAGCTCGGCCTCGCCCCGAGCACGGTCGAGGACCTGCGCGGTCAGGACGCGCAGTTCAACGCCGGGGTCGCCGCCCGGGTGCTTGCCGGCGAGAGCGGCGCGGTGCGCGAGGCGGTCGAGCTCAACGCCGCCGCGGCCCTCGTCGCGGACGGCACGCTGGCCGGACTGGACGCCGAGCAGGAGCCGGACCTCGTGGCCCGCCTGCGCACGGGCCTCACGCACGCGCGCGAGTCGATCGACTCCGGCGCCGCACGCGCCCGGCTCGACCGCTGGATCGAGCTGACCACCGCGGACTGACGGTTCCGCCGATCGCATCATCAAGCCCCCTGGCTGGATTCAGAAGAATCCAGCCAGGGGGCTTGATGCTTGGGCCGAAGTGACCGGCGAGCCCCGGGGGTTCGGCGGTCAGTCCAGGCCGATGTGGAACGCCTGCTCGAGGTCCTGGCGGGAGAAGGCCTGGAAGGCGAGGTACGTCGTCGTCCCGGTGACCCCCTCCACCTTGCCGAGGCGGTCGGAGACGACGACCGCGAGGTCCTCGTGCTGGTCGACCCGGGCGATGGCGATCATGTCGAAGTCGCCGGTGACCGAGTACACCTCGGCGATGCCGTCGAGGTCCGCCACCTGCTGGGCGACCTCGGGGATGCGGGCGACGTCGGCCTCGATCATGACGATGGCGGTGAGCATGTCTCCTCCTGGCTCCGTGCCGGCCGGGCCGGCGTGCGGGTGACGCCTGGTCAGCGCCGTCGTGACCCATCATCCCCGATGAGCGAGTCCGGGCCGGGCGGCAGGGGCAGTGCGCCGGCGCCGGCGACGGGAGTGCCGAGCGCGACCTCCCCGCTGTGCTCGACGAGCCGGGTGCCGCCGCGCCAGATCCACGCCGCGAGGATCTCGGTCTCCTCGGCGGAGGCCGCGCCCCACGCGGTGGTCGGGGTGGGTACGTGCTCGGCCGTGGCCACCAGGGCGGCCACGGTGTCCATCGGGTCGGCGCCCGGTGGGCTCACGGCCGTGCCGGCCAGGCGACCGTGCCGCACGACGACGAGCTCCCAGCCGCCGGCGGGCAGGGCCCGCGCCGCGATGATCTGCGCGGTGGCCACGAGCGGCCGCAGCGTCTCGGTCCGGCGGGCGGCCACGAGCAGCGCGCGCAGCCGGTCGCGCTCGGTGGTCGCCTCCTCGTAGCGCTGCTCGGCGGCGAGTCGGGTGATCCGGGCCAGCACGGCGTCGCGGACCGGGGCCGGGTCCCCGGCGAGGACGGTGCGCACCGCGGCGACGGCGGCGTCGTGCGAGGGGGGTGCCTCCGTGCCCTCCGCCCGGGGCCGCGGGCGGAGCTCGAGCAGCTCGGGCCCGCTCACGCAGGGCGCCGGGCACCGGCCGAGCTCGGCGAGCGCGCAGGCACGCGCACCGGCGCGGGGCGTGGCCGGCAGCCGGGTCGTGCAGCGGCGCACGGGCACCGCGGCCTGGATCGCCTCCAGAGCGAGCGTGGCCGCCCGCTGCGAGGTGAAGGGTCCCAGCGAGGTGGCGAGCTGTTCGGCGTCGATCGAGCGGACGATCGTCAGCCGGGGGTGGGGCTCGTCGGTCAGCCGGACCCACGGCAGGCGCGCGGGACGCTTCGAGCGTCGGTTGTAGGGCGGGTCGAGCTCGGCGATGAGCCGCAGCTCGCGCACCTGGGCCTCGAGGACCGTGGCGCACGGGATCTCCTCGACGCCGACCGCCAGGTCGACCATCTCCCCGATGCGGGCGCGCCGCTCGGCGGTGGTGAAGTAGGACCGCACCCGCTGACGCAGGTTCGTGGCGCGTCCGACGTAGAGCACGCGCCCGTCGGGCCCGACGAACCGGTAGACACCGGGCCCGCCGGACAGGCCCGCCGCCAGGGAGGACTTGCGGCGCCGGTGCGCCGGCACCTTCTCGGCCAGGCTCGGCAGGTCCTCGCGGTGGGTGATGCCGAGCGGGGTGAGCCGTCCCAGCAGGGCGTGCAGGACGTCGACCGTGGCCCGCGCGTCGGACAGCGCGCGGTGGTCGGGCGTCGTCGTCGCGCCGAAGTAGGCCGCCAGGGTGCCGAGCTTGCGGTTGGGCACCTCGTCGTCGGTGACGACGCGGCGGGCGAGCTGGACGGTGTCGACGACCATCGGCCGGGGCCACTCGCGCCCGGCCCGGCGCATCGCCTCCTTGAGGAAGCCGACGTCGAAGCGCGCGTTGTGCGCGACGAGCACCGAGCCGCGGTCGAGGCCGGCCATCTCCAGGAAGGTCGGCAGGACCTCCTCGATCGGCGGGGCCGGCGTGACCATCGCCGTCGTGATGCCGGTGAGCACGGTGATCTGGGGCGGGATCGGCACGCCGGGGTTGACGAGGGTGCCCATCTCCGCGAGGACCTCGCCGCCGCGCACCTTGACCGCCCCGATCTCGGTGATCCGGTCGGTCTGCGCGCCCCCGCCGGTGGTCTCCAGGTCGACGACGACGAAGGTCACCTCGTGCAGGGGCGTGCCCAGCTCGTCGAGGCCGATCTGGTACGGCCGGCCCTCGCCGTGGTCCTCGGTGGCCAGGCGGCGGCCGGGGACGGGGGCGAGCAAGGACGACACGCCTGACAGGCTACGGACCGGAGGGGACATCCCCGGTCGGGGCGCTGTCCCGGCGCGCCCTGGCGTCGGTGTACAGGGCGGTGATGACGTCGGCGTTGTCGGCCAGCACGGCGGACCGCTTCACCTTGAGCGAGGGCGTGAGGTAGCCGTTGTCCACCGTGAGGTCCTCGGGCAGGATGACGAACTCCCGGATCTGCTCCGCCCGGGAGAACCGGCGGTTGATCCGGTCGACCGCCTGCTGGAGCCGCTCCTTGACGAAGTCGTCCTCGCGGGCCTGCGCCGGGGTCATCGCCTCGCGGCCGTGGTTGGCGAGCCAGCCGGGCAGCATCTCCTCGTCGAGGGTGAGCAGCGCGGCGATGAAGGGCTGCTGGTCGCCGACGACGACGCACTGCGAGATGAGGGGGTGGCCGCGCAGCGGGTCCTCCAGGAGCGCCGGGGCGACGTTCTTGCCCGACGCGGTCACGATGATCTCCTTCTTGCGGCCGGTGATGCGCAGGTGGCCGTCGTCGAGCGAGCCGAGGTCCCCGGTGCGGAAGTAGCCGTCCTCGGTGAAGGACTGCGCGTCCGCCTCGGCGTTGCCGTGGTAGCCGCGGAAGACCGGCAGGCCGCGGACCTCGATCTCGGAGTCCTCGGCGATCCGGATCTCGGTGCCCGGCATGGGCAGGCCGACCGTCCCGATCCGCAGCGAGTCGGGGCGGCACACGGCGATCGGCGCCGTCGTCTCGGTCAGGCCGTAGCCCTCGAGGACCACCAGCCCGACGCCGCGGTAGAAGTGGCCGAGCCGGGCCCCCAGCGGTGCGCCGCCGGAGACCGCGTAGCGGAGCTGCCCGCCCATGAGCGCGCGCAGCTTCGAGAGCACGAGGCGGTCGAGGACCGCGAGCCGCGCCTTGAGCAGCGGCGAGGGGCCCTTCGGGGTGTCCAGCGCTCGTGACCAGTCCTCGGCGGCCTTGGCCGCGGCGCGGAAGAGACGCAGCTTGATGCCGCTGCCGGCCTTCTGCTCGGCGGAGTTGTAGACCTTCTCCCAGATCCGCGGCACCGACAGCAGCAGGGTGGGCCGGAAGACCGCCAGGTCGGCGACCGCCTCCTTGGGGTCGGGGGCGTGGCCGAGCGGGACGCCGGCGGCGAGGATGAGGACCTCGACGAACCGGGCGAACACGTGCGCGAGCGGGATGAACAGCAGGGTGCAGGCACCGGGCTGACGCACGACCTCCTCGAGGTCGTGGACGGTCTCCACCGACAGTGCGGCGAAGTTCTCGTGGGTCAGCTCGGCACCCTTGGGGCGGCCGGTCGTGCCCGAGGTGTAGATGATCGTGGCCAGGTCGTCGAGCCGGACCGCCTGCTGACGGGCGCGCACCTCGTCGTCGGTGACCTCGGCGCCGCGCTCGACCAGGGTGTCCAGGGCGCCGTCGTCGATGACGAGCACCTCGCGCAGGGAGGGCGTGCCGCCCTCGAGCGTGCCGGCCTCGTGCAGGACCTCGGCGTTGGCGGGGGTCTCGGCGAAGGCGAGGCGCACGTCGGCGTCGCCGACGATCCACTGGGCCTGGTCCGCGGCGGAGGACTCGTAGATCGGCACGGGCACCGCGCCGACGTACCAGGCGGCCAGGTCGAGCAGGGTCCACTCCATGCGGGTGCGGCACATGATGGCCACCGAGTCGCCCGCCTCGATGCCGGAGGCGAGCAGCCCCTTGGCGAGCTGCTCGACGCGGAGCAGGGTCCAGGCGGCGTCGTGGTCGACCCAGGTGCCCCCGACCTTCTCCCGGTAGAGGATCTTCCCGGGGGTGCTGCGGGCGTGGTCGACGAGCAGGGTGGTGATCGACGACGCCGGGTCGATCTCGATCGCGCGGGGGGTCGAGGCCGGGGGGCTCGGCCGGGGGTCGCTCGACATGGGGGCCTCCGTTGGCGGGGGTGCGGGCGGTGTGGTGGCGACCCTAGCGTGGGCGCCCGCCCGCGAGCCTGCGCCCGGCCGTGGGCCCGCGCCCGACCGTGGGGCCAGGCCCCTCAGACGACGGCGCCGTCGGAACCGGGGCCGCGCTCGTCGGGGAGCCGGCGCACGAGCAGGACCACACCGCCGATGATGACGGCGAGCCCGACGAGCATCATCGGCACCGAGGGCGGGCGCCCGATCATCCCCAGGACCAGGCCGACGACCAGCGGGCCGATTGCGGCGAGCCAGCCGACGATGGCACCCGGGTCGGACAGGTTCGGGCCGGGCGGGTCGGGCTCGACGAACCCGTCCACGCCCCAGGCGGGGTCCTCGGGGTGCTCCTCGAGGATCTGGTCGCGCGGACCCAGCGCCGGGGGGACGTCGGCGGGTGCGGGTGCGGGGCGCGCGGGCGGGAGCGCGGCGGAGCCGGCCGCGGTGCCGTCGGTGGCGCCCAGGCCGGCCAGGATCGAGGCGAAGCGGCGGTCCACCTCGTCGTCGTCGAGAACCTCGGGCTCGTGCGCGCCGCCGCGCGGCCCGTCGGGGCCGTCCGATGATTCCGGCGTGCCGTCCGCCGGTTCCGGGGTGCCGTCCGCCGGTTCGGGGGAGTCGCCCCTGCCGTGCTCGTCCGGCGCCGGACCGGGGGTGACCGGCTCGTGCGCGGACGCGGCGTCGTCGGCCGTGCCGGGGCCCTCCTCGGGCTCGGGCGGTGAGGTCGTCACGCCCACCACGGTAGCCCCGCAGAGGCGGGCGGCGTGGCCGGGGCGGGGGAGCGCCCCCGTGGCCCCGTCGGTGCGGGCACCGGCCCGGCTCGTAGGATGGCGGCGATCCCCACGCACGCCGTCGAAAGGCCCGCCATGTCTGTCCGCCGCGTCGCCCTGCTCACCGCGGGCGGGTTCGCGCCCTGCCTGTCCTCCGCCGTCGGCGGTCTCATCGAGCGCTACACCGAGATCGCCCCCGAGGTCGAGATCATCGCCTACCAGCACGGCTACCACGGCCTGCTCACCGGCACCTCGATCGAGATCACGGCCGAGGCCCGCGCGCAGGCGCCGATCCTCCACCGCTTCGGCGGCAGTCCCATCGGCAACTCCCGGGTCAAGCTGACCAACGTCGCCGACCTCGTCGAGCGCGGGCTGGTCGCCGAGGGGCAGGACCCCCTGCAGGTCGCGGCCGAGCAGCTGGTCAAGGACGGCGTCGACGTCCTGCACACCATCGGCGGCGACGACACCAACACCACCGCGGCGGACCTGGCCCGCTACCTCGAGGACAACGGCCACCACATGACGGTCGTCGGCCTGCCCAAGACGATCGACAACGACATCGTCCCGGTGCGTCAGTCGCTCGGCGCCTGGACCGCGGCCGGGGAGGCGGCCGAGTTCGCGGCCAACATCGTCGGCGAGCACCGGTCCAACCCGCGCATGCTCATCGTGCACGAGGTCATGGGCCGGCACTGCGGGTACCTCACCGCCGCCGCGGCGCGCCGCTACCGCACGTGGCTCGACACCCAGGAGTGGGCGCCCGCCCTCGGCCTGACCCGGGAGCGCTGGGACGTGCACGCGGTGTTCCTGCCCGAGCTGCACCTGGACATCGACGCCGAGGCCGCCCGCCTGCGCTCGATCATGGACGAGCAGGGCAACGTCACCATCTTCCTGTCCGAGGGCGCCGGCGTCCCCGAGATCGTCGCCGAGCTCGAGGCTCGCGGCGAGGAGGTCGAGCGCGACCCCTTCGGTCACGTCAAGCTCGACACCATCAACCCGGGGAACTGGTTCGCGAAGCAGTTCGCCGAGAAGCTGGGCGCGGAGAAGGTCATGGTCCAGAAGTCGGGCTACTTCTCGCGGTCGGCCGCCGCGGACCCCGACGACCTGCGGCTCATCAAGTCGATGACCGACCTGGCGGTGCAGGTCGCGCTCGAGGGCGGCTCCGGGCTCATCGGCCACGACGAGGAGCGTGGCGGGCTGCTGCGCGCCATCGAGCACGAGCGCGTCGGCGGCGGCAAGCCCTTCGACGTATCCCAGGAGTGGTTCACCGACCTCATGGCCGACCTGGGGCAGGGCGTGCGGGCCGCGGAGCCCGCGCAGCACTGACGTCTCGGCGCCGGCACGGCACCGGAAGCACGCCGTACGCAGGTCGGCGCGCGTCCGCGCTGCGGTCGGGACGACCGCGGCGCCCGCGCGCCGACCTACGATGACCGGGTGAACGTCGAACCCTCGAAGGAGACTCTGGACGGCCTGCAGAAGTGGCGGTCCCTGCCCGCCGCCCACCAGCCGACCTATCCCGACGAGGCTGCGCTGCGCTCGGCGGTCGACGAGCTGGCGGCCAGCCCGCCGCTGATCTTCGCGGGCGAGGCGGACCGGCTCACCGACCGCATGGCCGCCGCCGGCCGCGGCGAGGCCTTCCTGCTCCAGGGCGGGGACTGCGCCGAGACCTTCGCGGAGTCCACGGCGGACCGGATCCGGAACAAGATCCGCACGATCCTGCAGATGGCCGTCGTCCTCACCTACGGCGCGAGCCTGCCGATCGTCAAGATGGGCCGGATGGCCGGGCAGTACGCCAAGCCGCGCTCGAGCCCGAACGAGACCCGCGACGGCGTCACGCTGCCGGCCTACCGGGGCGACGCCGTCAACGCGCACGGCTTCACCGAGGCCGAGCGCATCCCCGACCCGCAGCGCCTGCTGGGGGCCTACCACCGCTCGGCGACCACGCTCAACCTCATCCGGGCCTTCACCGGGGGAGGCTTCGCCGACCTGCGGCTGGTCCACGAGTGGAACCGCGGCTTCATCGAGAATCCCGCGCACTCGCGGTACGAGTCGCTGGCCGGCGAGATCGGCCGCGCGCTGAGCTTCATGGCCGCCGCCGGGGTCGACTTCGACGCGCTGCGTACCGTCGACATGTACTCCTCGCACGAGGCCCTGCTGCTCGACTACGAGTCCGCCCTGACCCGGATCGACCACCGGACCGGGCTGCCCTACGACACGTCCGCCCACTTCCTGTGGATCGGTGAGCGCACCCGTCAGGTCGACGGCGCGCACGTCGACCTGCTCTCGCGGGTGCGCAACCCCATCGGGGTCAAGCTCGGCCCCACGGTCTCCGCCGACGAGGTCCGCGCCCTCATGGACCGGCTCAACCCCGAGGGCCTGCCGGGCCGCCTCACCTTCATCACCAGGATGGGGGCCAGCACGGTCCGCGACGCGCTGCCCGCGATCGTCGCGGCCGTCCAGGCTGACGGGCGCCCGGTGACGTGGGTGTGCGACCCGATGCACGGCAACACCATCACCTCGCCCTCGGGGTACAAGACCCGCGAGATGAGCACGATCCTCGACGAGGTGCGCGGCTTCTTCGAGGTGCACGAGGCGCTCGGCACCGTGCCCGGCGGCCTGCACGTCGAGCTGACCGGGGACGACGTCACCGAGATCATGGGCGGTGCCGACCCGATCGACGACGCCGGCCTGGCCCGTCGCTACGAGACGCTGGTCGACCCGCGGCTCAACCACCAGCAGTCGCTGCAGATCGCCTTCGAGGTCGCCGCGATGCTGCGCCGCTGAGACGCCCACCGTTCCGCCGGCGAGACCGGCGCGCAGGACCTGGTTGGCTCGGACCCGTCCCCGCACCTCGGGGGCGGGTCCGCGGCGTCTGCGGGGCAGCGTCGTCCGCGGATCAGCCGCGGTCAGACCACGTGCAGGGTGATGACGGTGCCGCGCTCGACCATCTCGCCCGCCTCCGGGCTCTGCTGGCGCACCATGCCGTAGTAGGCCCCGAGCACGTCCTCCCGCTCCGCCTCCAGGCCCAGGGCCTCGAGCTGGTCGATCGCCTCGTCGACCTGGACGTTGAGCAGGTCGGGCACCTCGACGAGCTCGGGCCCCAGGGAGACCACGATCTCGACCGTGTCGCCGACGTGCGCGTCGCTCTCGGAGGGGTCCTGGGAGATGACGAGGCCCTCGTCGACGGTGTCGGAGTACTCCTGGCTGACCTCGGGCACGAGCCCCGCCTCGTCGAGGGCGTCCTCGGCCGCGTCCTGGTCGGTGCCGACGACGTCGGGGACCGTGGTCGGCTCGGGTCCGTCCGAGACCACGAGCTCGACCGGCTGGTCGTGGGGGATGACCTCGCCCGCGCGGGGGGTCGACGAGATGACCTCGCCGGCCGGGACCGTGTCGTCGTAGGTGGTGCGCACGTCGCCCAGGGTCAGGCGCGCGGTGGTGAGGAGGTCGGCCGCCTCGTCCCGGGTGCTGCCGACGAGGTCGGGCACCGCGAGCATCTCCACGCCGAGGGAGACGACGACGGTCACCTCCTCGTCGCGCGTGCGTTCCCCGGCCGCCGGGGAGGTGCTCACGACGTTGCCCTCGGCGACGTCGTCGGAGAACGCCTCCTCCGGGGTGGGGGTCAGGCCGGCCTCCTCGAGGACCGCGCTCGCGTCCGCGCCCGGCCGGCCGGTGACGTCCGGAACCGGCGTGCCGGCCAGCGGACCGGCGGTGAGCAGCCACCACGCCAGCGCGCCGAGCGCGGCGAGCAGCACGACCAGGCCGACGATCACGCCGGTGCGACGGCGGCGCACGACCCTGGCCCGCGATCGGGAGGGGCTGTCCAGGACCTCGCCCCGGGAGGCCGGGGTGGCCTGCAGGGCCGGCTGCGCCGAGTGGTGACGCACGGGGATGGGGCGCGTGGCGCCGTCGTGCTCGTCCGGGGTGGACGCAGAGGTGCGCTGCGTGGCGGGGGCGGAGGTGTGCTGCGGGCCGGACGCGCGCTGGGGGGTGGGTCGGGTGGCCGACGGGCCCGAGGCCTCGGCGCGCTGCGGGACCGGTCCCGCAGCTTCCGTCGCGCGCGAGGTGCCCGGCGGCGCTGCGCCGTCCGTGGTCGGTCCCGGCGTGGACTCGGTGGGCGCAGCTGCGGTGGGTCCACCGACGTCGGACGGGGAGGGCGTGGGAGGTGCGGCGGGGCGGCGGGCCGGCCCCCCGCCGGCGGCGCGCGCCCGGCGCGGCGCGGTGCGTCCCTCGGGGCGGATCGAGCCGATGGGGATGGCCACCGACTGCCCGGCACGGTCGGTCGGCGTGCTCGCCTGCGTCTCGTCCTCGGGCGCCTCGAACTGCACCGGGGGGCGCGGCTCGACCTCCGAGCGCCGGTCGAGCACCTCCTCGCGGAGCACGGCGCGGGTGCGCCGCACGAGCGCCAGTGCCTCGTCGCCGTCGGTCGGGCGGTCGGCCGGGTCCTGGGCGGTGAGCGCGGCGACGAGGTCGTCGACCTCGCGTGGGATCCAGGGCAGCGAGCTGCCAGGACCCGGGACGGCGGAGTTGACGTGCTGGAAGGCGACCTGGGCGGGGGTGCTCCCGGTGAAGGGCTGGGCCCCGGTGAGCAGCTCGTAGGCCACGACGCCGACGCCGTAGACGTCGGCGGGCGGGTCGGCGACGCCGTCGAGCACCGTCTCGGGGGCGATGTAGGCGACCGTGCCGAGCACCGTGCCCGAGGTGGCCGCCGTTGTCTCGCTGATCGCCCGGGCCAGGCCGAAGTCGGCGACCTTCACCCGGCCGTCGGCGGTGACGAGGATGTTCTCCGGCTTGATGTCCCGGTGGACGAGGCCGGCGCGGTGCGCCGCGGCGAGCGCGTCGAGCACCTGCTCGAGCACGTCCAGGGTCTGGCCCAGCGTGAGCGACCCGCGGGCCCGCAGCTCGTCGCGCAGGTTGGGGCCGTCGACGAACTCCATCGCCAGGTAGGAGGACTCGCCGGTGACGCCCTGGTCGTGGACGGCCACGACGCCGGGGTGGGACAGGCGGGCGGCGGCCCGGGCCTCGCGCCGGAAGCGCCGCACGAAGTCGGGGGACTCGGCCAGGTGCGGGTGCATGATCTTCACCGCCACGATCCGCTCGAGGCGGCGGTCGCGCGCACGGTAGACGCTGGCCATGCCACCGCGCGCGACGCGCTCGATGATCTCGTAGCGCTCGTCGACGAGGTGGCCGGCCAGCGGGTCGGCGCGGGTGTCCACAGGCGGATGCTAACCGGGCCGGGCAGGGCCCGGGTGGACGCGCGCCGGGCCGGGCACCCCACCCAGGGGGTGCCCGGCCCGGTGGACCTGCGGGCAGGTCAGAAGCGGTTCATCGCCGAGCGCACGGTGTCCACGTACTGCTCGGTGTCGGGGTACATGCCGTTGGCGCGCACGCCGCCCAGGCCCTGGTAGTAGGCGCCGATGCCCTGGTCGGAGTCGTCGGCCGAGCCCTGCAGCGCCCGGATGATCGCCACGCCCGCGGTGACGTTGTCCTGCGGGTTGAGGATGTTGAGCGGGCGCCCCACCAGCTGGGAGGCCCACTCGCCCGAGGACGGGATGACCTGCATGGTGCCGATGGCGTTGGCGGGGGAGACCGCGGCCTGGTTGAAGCCGGACTCGACGTAGGCGTGCGCCAGCGCGAGGGCCGGGTCCACACCCATCGCGACGGCGGTGCTGCGCACGAGCTCCTGCATCTCGGCGCGCGAGGGCACCCCGGCCTCGACGAGCGCGGTGCGGTTGGCGTTGGCCGCGCCCACGACGGCCTCGGGGTAGGTGCGTCCGGCGAAGGTCGAGCCCACGCCGCCCGAGGTGTTGCCCGGGTCGGAGGTCACCGGGCCCGAGTCGGTGGCGCCGCCGGCGCCGGGGATCGTCAGCGACTGGCCGACGTAGATCCGGTGGGACGACGACAGCGAGTTCGCCTCGGCCAGGGCCGACACGCTCGTGCCGTTGGCGGCGGCGATCCCGGTGAGGGTGTCGCCGCTGCGCACGGTGTAGGAGCCGCCGGAGCTGCTCGCCGGGGCGGCCGAGTCGGTCGAGCCGCCGCCCGCGTCGCCCCCCGAGGCGCCGGGGATCGTCAGGGACTGCCCGGCGCGGATGATCGTGCCGGTGAGGTTGTTGGCCTGCTGGAGCTCGCGCACGCTCGTGCCGTGCTCCCGGGCGATGCCGATGAGGGTGTCGCCCCGCTCGACGGTGTAGGAGCCCCCCGAGGAGGACGCCGTCTGCTCGGTGCGCGCCGAGGTGGCGCCGGGCAGGCGCAGGGTCTGGCCGGCGTAGATGAGCGACCCGGTGATCGCGTTCTCCTGGATCAGCGCGCCGACGCTGGTGCCGTGGGCGCGGGCGATCCCGATGAGGGTGTCTCCGGGCCGCACGAGGTAGGACGCGTCCTCGGGGCTCGTGCGCACGACGGGCGACATGGTGCCCAGCGGTGCGGTGCGGACCGCAGCGAGGGCGGCCGGCGCGGCGGTGGTGGTCGTGGCGACGGGGCGGGCGGCCTGGATCGCGCCGGTGCCGACAGTGGTCGTCACGGGGGCGTCGACGGCCGCCGCGGGAGCGGCGAGCAGCGTCGGCACGCCGATGGCGGTCGTGGCCAGGGTGGCGAGAGCGAGCGGGCGACGGCGCGTTCGGCGGTGGGCGCGAGCGACGGCGGGCATGTGTCCTCCGGGAAGGGTGGTACGCGTCCCGCGCTGGTGACCAGACGGGCTGGAGCGACGGACGTGAACAGATGGACTGGTGTTACTGGTGTAACGAAAGGGACACTAGTGGGAGATGGGGTTCACGTCTAACCCGTGGGCGCGGTCTCGGTCGGAAGAAGGAGTGCGCCGGTGAGGCGCTCGGTCGCAGGGACGAGCGCGGGAGCGCGGGAGCGCGGGTGGCCGAGGGGCCGGGGTCGGGAGAGCGGCGGGACGGGAGCGGCCGGGCACCGCGGACGGGGCGCCAGGCTCCTGACCTAGCCTGGCGACATGAACGAGCCCACCTGGATCTCCGTCCCCGACGCCGCCGACCTGCTCGGCGTGCGTGACCGCGACGTCCGCCAGATGGTGCGCGAGGGTCGGCTGCTCGCGGTGCGCTCGGCGTCGGGGGCCAGCGGCGTCGCGCGCGAGATGCTCGACCTGACGGCCGAGGTCCCCGGCCCGCTGGACGGGCTGCCGGGCACGCTCACCCTCCTGTCCGACGGCGGGATGTCGCCCGAGCTGGCCCTCGAGTGGCTGTGGACCCCCGACGACGAGCTCGGGTGCGCGCCCATCGAGGCCCTGCGGTCGGGCCACGTGCACGCCGTGCGCCGCGTGGCCCTCGCCCAGGCCTTCTGAGCCCAGGACTTCTCACCCCAGGACTTCTCCCCCCAGGCCTTCTTACCTCGGGCCCCTGGGCGTGGGCCCGCCGGCCGCGCGTACCCCGGACCTCGGCGTGCTGGGCGCGCGCTCGGGCGGCGCCCGACCGGTCGTCGGTCAGGCGGAGCGGGTGACGAGCGCGTCGCTGAGCGAGCGCAGCACCTCGCGGGCGTGGCTGCCGATCTCGAGCGCCCCGAGCGCGGCCGACGCCGCCTGCTCGCGCTCGCCGATGAGCCGTTCGTGGGCCTCCCGGGCCCCCGAGCCGGTGATGATCTCCCGCAGGCGCGTCACGCCGGCGTCGTCGAGGGCGGGGTTGCCGACGAGGGACTCCAGCTCGGTGCGGCCCCCGTCGTCGGTGGCCGCCCAGGTCAGGGCGAGCAGGGCGGTGCGCTTGCCCTCGCGCAGGTCGTCGCCGGCGGGCTTGCCGGTGACCAGTGGGTCGCCGAAGACCCCGAGCTCGTCGTCGCGCAGCTGGAACGCCTCGCCCAGCGGCTCGCCGACCGCCCGCAGGCCCGCCACGAGGGCGGGCGCCGCACCCGCGAGCGAGGCGCCGATGACCAGGGGGTGCTCGACCGAGTATCGGGCCGACTTGTGCCGCAGCACGGCCAGCGACCGGGTGAGCGCGTGCTCGGGGTCCACCGACAGCGGCGTCGCCGCCGCGCGCACGTCGAGGTACTGACCGGCGGCCACCTCGGCGCACATGTGGTCGAAGACCGCGCGCGCGGCACCCCCTGCCGCCGGGTCGACCGCCGCCCTGGCCGCGTCCATCTCCGTGGAGGCGGTGGCCAGCAGCAGGTCGCCGAGCAGGATCGCTCCGGCCTGCCCGTAGGCCTCCCGGTCCCCGGCGAGGTCGTCGCGGGCGTGGGTGCGCGCCACCGCGACGTGCGCCGCCGGCTGCCCCCGTCGGGTGGCCGCCGCGTCCATCACGTCGTCGTGCACGAGGGCGGCGAGCTGGAAGAGCTCCAGGGCGGCGCCCGTGCGCACGATCGGGGCGTCGGGCGTGACCTCGGCCTCGCCGCCCGCCGCGAGGTGCCCGGCGAAGGCGAGCATGGCCCGGGAGCGCTTCCCGCCGGCGAGCAGCGCCCGGGCGGGGTCGGCGAGGTCGGCCAGCTGGGGCCCGAGCTCGGCCAGCCTGTCCAGCGCGGCGTCGAAGGCGGCGAGGCTGGCCCCGTCGACCGTGGAACGCACGTCGGGCAGGGGTGCGGGCAGCGCGGTGGGGGGCATGGCCCGAGCCTACGTCGGCGCCGGTGCACAGGAGCGCCGCGCCCGCGGCCCACGGGCGCCGAGGACGATCGGCGCGCGGCGGCGTCGCGTCGGGCGCGACCTCGTCCCACAGCCCCGCGGCCACCTCGCTCGTGCACAGGGCCTGGGCGGGCACCGGCCGCCTGGTGCCAGCGTCTGGTCATGACCACCTCACTCAAGCTGTCCAGCGACGCCGACCTCGTCGGCGCGGTCCCGCACCTCCTCGGTTTCCACCCCGAGGAGTCGATCACCCTGCTGACCACCCCCATGGTCCCCGGGGGCAGAGGGGTCGGGCCCGCGGCCCGGCTCGACCTGGCCGACGCCGGCGGCCCCGCCGGCGACGAGTACGTGGCGCACGTGGTGCGCCGCTTCCACCGCGACCGGCTCGGCATCTACGCCGTGGTCGTGCACACCGACGTGCCGCTGCGCACCGCCCGCGAGCTTAACCAGGTGCTCGACGCCGTGCGCCGGGTGCGCGAGCACGACGACCCGCGCGTCGGCGCCTGGCTGGTCGCCGGGGACGGGTGGCTGCGCCTGCCCGGGCACTCACCGTTCGAGGAGCGCGCCGGCGATCGCGACCTCGCCGAGCTCGGGCACTCCCGCGCGGTCACCGAGCTCGTGCTCACGGGCTCGGCGCCCCTGCGCGACCGCACCGGTCTCGGCATCGAGCGCAGCCCCGGCAGCGAGGTCGGGCGCCTGTTCGCGGACGCCGTGTCCGCACGGATGCAGCGGCGGGCACCGTCGACGGGCATGACGGTCCGCGCCTACGACGACATGGTGCGCGCCGGCTTCCTGGGCACCGGTCGGCCCCGGGCGCGAGACCGCGAGCTGCTCGCCCGGCTGCTGGTCGGCCTCGAGCGCCTCAAGGTCCGCGACGCCGTGCTCACCCGGGTCATCGTCGGCCGGTCCCTGCCCGTCGAGCTGCTCGCCGACCCGCAGATGGTCGGGCCGCTGTGGGCCGGCGGTCCCACGGAGGATCCGGAGCGGCGGGTACCCCTGGAGGTCCTGGCCCGCTACGCCCCCGACGGCGCGGCCGCGCCGGCCCTGTCGATGCTCGCCATGCTGGCCTGGCGCAGGGGAGAGGGCGCGCGGGCGGCGGTCCTGTCCGAGCAGGCGCTGACCGACCGCCCGGGCTACTCCCTGGCCGAGCTCGTCGCCGACCTGCAGTCCTCGGGCACCGCGCCCGCCGGCCTGGGCGGTCCGGGGGCGCCCGCACCGGGCCCGCTCGGCGGCCCGCCGCCGTGGACGGACCAGGGGGAGGAGGACTGGATGGACCTCGGTACCTTCGAGGACGACCCCGACCTCGACGACGTCGATCTCGCCGCGGTGCTCGACCTCCTCGACGGTCTCGACCCGCGATGGGAGGACCACGACGAGGACAGCGCCGCCTGACGCCGCACCGGGAGCCATGGGGCGAGCAGCGCCCTCCGCTCGGGTAGCCGTGCCGATCGGGGCGCCGCAGGTGCCCGGGAGCCGAACGGAGCGCGGCGCGCGCCCGCTGACGGTAGCGTCGTGGCGTGCGCACCCCGGACGCACGTGGAGGAGGAGCGCATGCCTGTCGTCGTCGCGTACCTGGCCACCCCCGAGGGCGAGGCGGCGCTCGGAGCAGCGATAGCCGCCGCCTCGGAGGCCGACGAGACCGTCGTGGTCGTGCTCACCCGGGCGCGAAGCGAGGAGGACGACCAGACCGTCGTCGAGATCGACGCCGACGCCGCGCGGGAGCGGCTCGACGAGGCCGACGTCGCCCACGAGCTGCGCTACGTCGGACTCGGTCAGGACGCGGGGCACGAGGTCGTCCACGTCGCGACCGACACCGGGGCCCGCCTCGTGGTCATCGGGCTCGCCCGGCGCCCACCGGCGGGCACGCTCACCCTCGGCGGGGGAGCGCAGCACGTCATCCTCGAGTCGCCCTGCCCGGTCCTCGTCGTCCACCCCGAGGTGTCCTGACCCGGCGCCCGCCGTCCGGACGCCGCCCGGACGTCACCCGGCCCCAGAATCCGACGTAACCTGGGTCACGCCCGCGCCGTCGCGACCCGAGGAGCTCCGTGCCCGACCTGCTGCACACCGCCCTGCACCCTGCGCACGAACGGGCCGGGGCCACCCTCACCCCCTTCGCCGGCTGGGAGATGCCGCTGCGCTACACCTCCGAGCTCGCCGAGCACCACGCCGTGCGCACCGCCGCCGGCCTGTTCGACCTCTCGCACATGGCCCAGCTCGTGGTCTCCGGCCCCGGCGCCCCGGCGGCGCTGGACCGGGCGCTGGTCACCCGCCCCTCGACCCAGGAGGAGGGCCGGGCGCGCTACTCCGTCCTGCTCGACCAGGACGGCGGCATCCTCGACGACCTCGTCGTCTACCGTCTCGGTCCGGCCGAGTACCTCGTCGTCGCCAACGCCGCGAACCGGTTGGTCGTCCTCGACGAGCTCACCGCCCGCGCGGAGGGTGTGGCCGACGTGTCGGTCGACGACCGCACCCTGGGCCGCGCCCTGCTCGCCGTCCAGGGCCCCCGGTCGCCGGAGATCCTCGCTCCGCTGACCACCGCCGACCTCGACTCCCTGCGCTACTTCCGTGCCGTTCCCACGCAGGTCGCCGGGGTCGAGGTGCTGCTCGCCCGCACCGGCTACACCGGCGAGACCGGCTACGAGATCATGCTACCTGCCGCCCGCGCCGTGACCCTGTGGGACGCCCTGCTCGAGGCCGGCGACGGCCGCGGGCTCGTCCCCGCCGGCCTCGCCGCGCGCGACACGCTCCGGCTCGAGGCGGGCATGGCCCTGTACGGCAACGAGCTCACCCGGCAGACCGGCCCCGACGAGGTGGGCCTGAGCAGGCTCGTCAACCTCGACGAGGATCACGCCTTCGTCGGTCGTGGTGCGCTCGAGAAGGCCCGCGAGCGCCCCACCGGCCGCAGCCTCGTCGCGCTCGTGGGTGAGGGTCGCCGCGCCGCCCGGGCGGGCTCGACGGTGCTCGTCGACGGCGCCGAGGCCGGCACCGTCACCTCGGGCGCGCTCTCACCGACGCTGGGCCACCCCGTCGCGCTCGCCCTCGTCACCGGCGCCCCGGAGCCGGGCACCGCCGTCGAGGTCGATGTGCGCGGCCGGCGACAGCCGATGACCGTCGTCGAACTACCTTTCTACCGGCGCCCCGCGTAGGCGCCTCGCACCCGTCCCGCGCACGAGAACCGGAGGAGTCCGTCATGAGCAGCTACCCCGAGGACCGCAGCTACACCGCCGACCACGAGTGGATCCAGGTCGACGGCACCACCGCCCGCGTGGGGCTGACCCGCTACGCCGCCGACGCCCTGGGCGAGGCCGTCTACGTCGACCTGCCCGAGGTCGGGTCCCAGGTCACCGCCGGCGAGGCCTGCGGGGAGATCGAGTCGACGAAGTCCGTCTCCGACCTCGTGGCCCCTGCCGACGGCGAGGTCACCGCCCACAACACCGACGCCGTCGACGACCCCGCCCTGGTCAACAGCGACCCCCACGCGGCGGGCTGGCTCTACGAGCTGACCCTGAGCGCCGAGCCGACGGACCTGCTCGACGCCGCCGCCTACACCGCCCTGGCCGCCGAGGCGCAGGCGTGAACGACTTCGCCACCCGCCACCTCGGCCAGGACGAGACCGCCCGCGCGACCATGCTGGGCGCCGTCGGGGCCACGAGCACCGCCGAGCTCATGGCCCGCGCCCTGCCCGCCGACATCCGCGAGGACCCCGGCGCTGTCGCCGCCGACCTCCCGCTGCCGGGCCCGGCCGGGGAGACCGAGGTCCAGGCCGAGCTCGCCGCCCTCGCGGCGGCGAACACCGTGCGCCGGTCGATGATCGGGCAGGGCTACTACGGCACCCGCACCCCCGCGGTCATCCGCCGCAACGTCCTGGAGAACCCCTCCTGGTACACCGCCTACACGCCCTACCAGCCGGAGATCTCGCAGGGCCGTCTCGAGGCGCTGCTCAACTTCCAGACGGTGGTCGGCGATCTCACCGGCCTGCCCGTGGCCGGGTCCTCCATGCTCGACGAGGCCACCGCCGTGGCCGAGGCCGTGCTGCTCGCCGGCCGGGTCGCCAAGGGCGACCGGCGCAGAGTGGTCATCGACACGGACCTGTTCGTCCAGACCGCCGCCGTCCTGGATACCCGCGCCGAGCCGGTGGGGCTGGAGCTGGTCGCGGCCGACCTGGGCGGCGGCGAGCTGCCCGACCTGACCGGTGTGGTCGGCGTCGTCCTCCAGCTGCCCGGCGCCTCGGGCCGGATCCCCGAAGCCGACGTCGTCCGCCGCCTCGTCGAGGCCACGCACGAGGCGGGCGCCCTGGCCGTGGCGGCCACCGACCTGCTCGCCTGCACGCTCATGACGCCGCCCGGTGAGCTCGGCTTCGACGTCGCGGTCGGCTCCTCCCAGCGCCTCGGCGTGCCCATGGGCTTCGGCGGGCCGCACGCCGGGTTCCTCGCCGTGCGCGAGGGGCTCGAGCGGCAGCTGCCGGGCCGGCTCGTGGGCGTGTCCGTCGACGCCGACGGCCGCCCCGCCTACCGGCTCGCCCTGCAGACCCGTGAGCAGCACATCCGCCGTCAGAAGGCCACGAGCAACATCTGCACCGCCCAGGTCCTGCTGGCGGTCATGGCCTCGACCTTCGCCGTGTACCACGGCCCCGAGGGCCTGCGGGCGATCGCGGCGCGCACCGCCGCCACCGCCGACGCCCTGGCCGGCGCGCTCACCGCCGGCGGCGCGGACGTGGCCGCCCACGGCCGCTTCGACACCCTCACCGTCACCGTGCCCGGCCGCGCCCACGAGGTCGCCGCGGCCGCCCGGGCCGAGGACGTCCTGATCTGGGTGCACGACGAGGACACCCTGCGCGTCTCCGCCGACGAGACCACCACGGCCGCCGACCTCGACGTCGTCGTCCGGGCCGTGCTCGGGCGCGGCCCCGGCGCGGACGGGGACCAGGCGACGGTCGAGCCGGGCGGGGGCCAGGTTCCGGTCGACCCGGCGGCGAGCGGCGTGCCCGCCTCGATGCGCCGCGGCTCGGACTACCTCACCCACCCCGTCTTCCACGCGCACCGCTCGGAGACCCAGCTGCTGCGCTACCTGCGCCGCCTCGCCGACAAGGACTACGCGCTCGACCGCGGGATGATCCCGCTGGGCTCGTGCACGATGAAGCTCAACGCCGCCGTGGAGATGGAGGCGATCTCCTGGCCGGGCTTCGCCCAGGTCCACCCGTTCGCCCCCGCCGAGGACGTCGCCGGGTACCTCACGCTGGTGGACGACCTCGAGCGCTGGCTCGCCGCACTGACCGGCTACGAGGCGGTCTCGCTGCAGCCCAATGCCGGCTCCCAGGGCGAGCTGGCCGGCCTGCTGGCCATCCGGGCCTACCACCGCTCCCGGGGAGAGGAGGGGCGCCGGGTCTGCCTCGTGCCCGCCTCGGCGCACGGCACCAACGCCGCCTCCGCGGTGCTGGCCGGCCTCACCGTGGTGGTCGTCCCCTCGGCGGACGACGGGTCGATCGACCTCGACGCGCTCGTCGACCTGGCCGACACCCACGCCGACGAGCTGGCCGCGATCATGCTCACCTACCCCTCCACCCACGGCGTCTACGAGGCCCACGTGCGCCGGGTCTGCGAGGTGGTCCACGAGCGCGGGGGACAGGTCTACATCGATGGCGCGAACCTCAACGCGCTGCTCGGCCACGCCCGGCCCGGCTCGATCGGCGGCGACGTCTCCCACCTCAACCTGCACAAGACCTTCTGCATCCCGCACGGCGGGGGCGGCCCCGGCGTCGGCCCGATCGCCGTCAAGTCGCACCTGGCCCCGTTCCTGCCCGGCCACCCCCTGGCCCAGGGCGGGCTCCGGCCCGACGGCGCCGTCTCCGCCGCGCCCTACGGCTCGCCGTCGATCCTGCCGATCACCTGGGCCTACGTCCGGCTCATGGGGGCCGACGGTCTGCGCCGCGCGACCGAGGACGCGGTGCTGGCCGCCAACTACGTCGCCGCGCGGCTCGCGGACACCTTCCCGGTGCTCTACCGGGGTGCGGACGGCACGGTGGCCCACGAGTGCATCCTCGACCTGCGGCCGATGCGGGCCCGCACGGGCATCACGGTCGACGACGTCGCCAAGCGGCTCATCGACCACGGCTTCCACGCCCCGACGATGAGTTTCCCGGTCCCGGGGACGCTCATGGTCGAGCCGACCGAGTCCGAGGACATCGGGGAGATCGACCGCTTCGTCGACGCGATGCTCGCCATCGCCGCGGAGGCGCAGGCGGTGGCCGACGGGCGCTGGCCCGCCGAGGACAACCCGCTCGTCGGTGCGCCGCACCCGGCGGCCCGGCTGGCGGGGGAGTGGGACCACCCCTACACCCGCGCCGAGGCCGCCTTCCCGGCCGGCGAGGAGGGCAAGTACTGGCCGCCGGTGGCCCGGATCGACGGTGCCTACGGGGACCGCAACCTCGTGTGCTCCTGCCCGCCACCGGAGGCCTTCGCCGCACCGACCGGGCCCGCGACGACGGCGGCGGAGGGTGCCTGAGATGCGCGTCGCGCGGAAGTCGTGTAATGTGCCTGTCGGCTATAATTGTAGGGACGACGCGCGCCGCCCGGAGCCCGCGAGCCGGGCGCTCGGGAAGAGAGCGCGCGACGGGCGTGTTGAGGAATGGACGCCCCACCCCCGGCGAAAGGCCCCCTGTACATGACTGCCTCCGAGACCGACGAGACGACCACGCGTCCGACGGCGAAGAAGACCACCACCGGCACCACCGCCAGGCGGACCACCGCCGCGAAGAAGCCGGCTGGCACCACGGCGAAGAAGACCGCCGCGGGGACCACCGCCAAGAAGTCCACCGCGGCGAAGAAGCCGACCGGTACCGCCGCGAAGAAGACCACCGCGGCCGCGAAGAAGACCTCGACCCGCAAGGCCGCCCCCGCCAAGGCGACCGAGGAGACCGCGGTCGAGGAGGAGACCACCACCTCCGCCGAGGACCTCGACGAGGACCTGACGGCCGACTCGGCCGACGAGGGCGACGTCGAGGTCGACCTCGACGGCGACGACGCGGACGAGACCGCCGACAGCGCCGACAGCGCCGACACCGACGAGGCTGACGACGACGAGGAGGCCGAGGAGGCCGCCCCCGGGGCGAGGACGACCTCGCGCTCGCGCCGCGGCACCCTCAAGGCCGTCCCGGACGCACCCGCGGACAAGGACGCCAAGGAGGAGACCACGACCGCCGGCGGCTTCGTCGTCTCGGACTCCGACGACGAGGACCAGCCCGTCCAGCAGGTCGTCACCGCCGGCGCCACGGCGGACCCGGTCAAGGACTACCTCAAGCAGATCGGCAAGGTGGCCCTGCTCAACGCCGAGCAGGAGGTCGAGCTGGCCAAGCGCATCGAGGCCGGCCTGTTCGCCGAGGAGCGCCTGTCCAAGGAAGAGGGCATGGACCGCAAGCTCTCCCGGGAGCTGCAGTGGATCGCAAACGACGGGCGCCTGGCCAAGAACCACCTCCTCGAGGCCAACCTCCGCCTGGTCGTCTCGCTGGCCAAGCGGTACACGGGCCGCGGCATGCTCTTCCTCGACCTCATCCAGGAGGGCAACCTCGGCCTCATCCGCGCGGTGGAGAAGTTCGACTACACCAAGGGCTACAAGTTCTCCACCTACGCGACCTGGTGGATCCGCCAGGCCATCACCCGCGCCATGGCCGACCAGGCCCGCACCATCCGCATCCCCGTGCACATGGTCGAGGTCATCAACAAGCTCGCCCGCGTGCAGCGTCAGATGCTGCAGGACCTGGGCCGCGAGCCCACGCCCGAGGAGCTGGCCAAGGAGCTCGACATGACCCCGGAGAAGGTCGTCGAGGTCCAGAAGTACGGCCGTGAGCCCATCTCCCTGCACACGCCGCTCGGCGAGGACGGGGACTCGGAGTTCGGTGACCTCATCGAGGACTCCGAGGCGGTCGTCCCCTCCGAGGCGGTGAGCTTCACGCTCCTGCAGGAGCAGCTCAACGCGGTCCTCGACACGCTCTCCGAGCGGGAGGCCGGCGTGGTCTCCATGCGGTTCGGCCTGCAGGACGGCCAGCCGAAGACCCTTGACGAGATCGGCAAGGTCTACGGGGTCACGCGGGAGCGGATCCGCCAGATAGAGAGCAAGACGATGTCCAAGCTGCGCCACCCGAGCCGCTCGCAGGTGCTCCGGGACTACCTGGACTAGGACCACCTCGACCGAGCCGGCTCCGCCGGCAGCGCGACGGGCCCGGGACCGCGATGGTCCCGGGCCCGTCGTCGTCGGTCGGCCCGCGCGTCCGGCGCGGGCGCGTGCGGCCGGCTCAGAAGATCGTCATGATCAGCCAGATCGTCAGCAGCACGGCGAAGCCGATGGCCAGCCCCCACATCCCCCTCAGCAGCATCGAGTTCGTGCGCCGGGAGTCCGGGTCGTCGTCCCAGCGTCCCCAGGGCATGCCCCCGACGGTGGGGCTGGAGCCGGGGCGGCGCCCCTCGTGGGCGGCCATCGCACGCTCGGCGTCGCTGATGTGCGGGTCGTCGAGGCGGCCGGCCGGGCCCATCCCGCCCTCGGGTGCGTCCGGGTCGTCCGCCGCGGGCCCGTAGGGGTCGGCGCCGTCGCGGCCGGTCGGTGCGTAGGGCTCGGCGGCGTCGGGACCCAGGGGAGCGGGTCCCTGGCTGCCGACGTCGCGGACGTCGGCGGTCCACCGCGTGCCGTCCCAGCGGCGCTCGAGACCGTCCTGCCACGGGTCCGTGTACCACCCCGGTTCACGCTGGTCCATCGGTGGGCTCCTTGGTCGATGCGGCTCGGACCCGTCAAGCGTGGCACACGGGCGCCCGAGCCGCCGACGCGGACTTCCGGCCGGCGCGGGTTACGGGTAGGGCCAGCCGTTGGGCACGCAGCCCTGCATCCCCAGGGTCTGCTGCTGCATGACCGGGGCGACGCGGCCCCGCCCGGGGCAGCTCACGTGCCCGTACCCGAGGAAGTGGCCCATCTCGTGGTTGACGACGTAGTCGCGGTAGGAGGTCAGCGAGCCGCCCGCGTCGGTGAAGGGGGCGGCCCCGAAGGCCCACCTGTTGGCGTTGATGACGACCGTGGACCCCACGCGGCACGAGGTGTATCCCCGGGTGGGCAGCGGGTAGCAGAGCCGGTCGACGGTGGCCGGGGTGGTCAGGCGCAGCACGACGTCGGCCGCGCCGTCGGTCCGGGCGAAGGACACCGCCCCGTGGCGGCCCCAGCCGCGCGAGGCGTTGAGGGTGGTCATCACCAGGGAGCCGAACTCGGGCCGGTGGACGGAGATGCCGCGCTCGGTCTCGACGCGCACCCGCACGGTCCGCGCCGCACCGCCCGGCGCGGCCTCGCTGCCCGGGACGACGGCGAAGGTGCCCGATCCGCGCCACGGGGGGTCGCCGACGAGACCGCCGTTGGTCGGCGGCGCCGGTGGCGGGGTCGGGGCGGCCGGGGGGCGGCGCAGCCCGACGCCGTCCGCGCCGTCGCCGTCGAAGTCGCCGGAGAACGCGGCGTCCCCGCTGCGTCCGAATCGCACCGGCGGGAGGCCGTCGCCCCCGGACAGGGAGTTGTTCAGGTGCAGCTCGGTCCCGCGGCGCACCGCCAGGGTGTCGACGCCGTCGCCGTCCCAGTCGCCCACGAGGACCCGGTCGTCGGCACGACCGTAGCCGAGCTCGATCTCGGCCCGGCCGGAGGTCAGCGCGTTGGACAGGAAGTAGCGGTTGCCGCGGCGCACGGCCAGGGTGTCGACGCCGTCGCCGTCCCAGTCGCCCACAAGCACCTCGTCGCCGGCGCGCCCGAAGCTGAGCTCGATCTCGGCGCGGCCGGAGGTCAGTGCGTTGGAGAGGAAGTAGCGGTTGCCGCGGCGCACGGCCAGGGTGTCGACGCCGTCGCCGTCCCAGTCGCCCACAAGCACCTCGTCGCCGGCGCGCCCGAAGACGATCTGCAGGTCGGCCGTGCCGGAGGACAGGGAGTTGCGCAGGTGGTAGACCTGCCCGCGGCGCACCGCCAGGGAGTCGACGCCGTCGCCGTCCCAGTCACCCACGAGGACGTCGTCGCCCTCCCGGCCGTAGACCAGCTGCCGGTCGGCGCGGCCGTCGACGTCGTCGTCGAGGAAGAACGCAGTGCCCGAGCCGCCGACCTCGCCCGAGGAGGTGGCGGCGGCCGGCGCGAGCAGCCCGACCGCCCCCGCGGTCAGGGTCGCGAGCGCGGCGAGGAGGGTGCGTGCGGCTGACCGGGGCGCTGTCACGGAGGTCAGCGTAGGGCGTCCTCACCGGCCGCGGGAACGAGCCGGGGGAGCAGATACCGCCTGCTCGCCCGCCTGTCGCGTCAGTCCTTGACGACGTGCCGGGCGGCCAGGACGTGGAAGATCCCGAAGAGCATGAGGCCCACGGCCACCGCCCCCACGAGGACCGGTCCGGCGGGCCAGCCCAGGATCGTCGCCAGCGCGGTGTCGGTGCCGCCGGCCTGGTCGGCGTCGGCCCGCAGCGCGGCGAGACCGACCAGCCCACCCAGGACGACGAAGGCCGCCCCGCGGGCGACGTGCCCGACCCGCCCCGCCGTGACGACGTACCGGGGCACCCGGGAGTCGAGCTTGGCGGCGAAGCGGGCGGTGACGCCCGTCCACACCCACCACAGCCCGAGGGCGACGACGCCGATGCCGACCGCGCCGAGCAGCCACTGCCCGCCCGGGCTGGACAGCACGGTCTGTGCCCCCTGTTCCTCGGTGTCGCCCGAGCCGGCGCTGCCGCGCCAGATAACGAGCGCGCCGGTGACGGCCAGCGCGAGGGCGACGACGGCCTTCGCGGCCGAGCCGACGCGCCGGGCCGCGTCCGACGCCCCGTCCTCGTCCGGGTGGCCGACCACGGCCAGGACGGCCTGCCAGGCGACGTAGCCGAGCAGACCCAGGACCATGACGACGAGCAGGGCGACGCCGAGCGGGGTGCCGCCGATCTCCTCGATCGCCCCGGAGGTGGTGGCGTCCTGCGAGGAGCGGTCACCGGTGGCCAGGCCCATGGCGATCCAGCCGACGACGAACCACACCACCCCCTGGGCGGCGAACCCGACGTGTCCGAGGCGCCGCAGCCAGCCGCGCCGCGCGGAGTCCTGGGCGTCCCTGGCGGCGTCCTCCGCCTGCCGACGGATCGGTGAGGTGTCCACGGGGACATCCCACCACCCCCGCGACCGGCGCGCGCGGCGAACGGGTGGCGTACGTCCCGGACGGCCTCAGCGGCTCACACGACGCTCGTCCAGGTGGTGTCGGCGTCGATGAGCCAGTGGTTGCGCAGCATGAGGGCGCGTTCGGTCGCCGCCAGGACGCCGGCGACGAGGGTGGCGACGTTGGCCCACGGCGGCAGGGTGATCGGCGAGCGGAAGGTCCCCACCCGCTCGGCGACCGGCTCGATCCGGGTGACGAGCTCGAGCACCTGCGGCAGGGCGATGGCCAGGCCGGCGAGCAGCACGAGGACCGCCAGTGCGCCGACGGCGCGGCTCGTGCGCGGGTGACGACGGTCGAGGCGGGCGCGCCGCCCCTCGAGCGTGCGCGGGTGGGCGCGCAGCGTGCGCTCGGTGCCGTCGCCGGCCACGTGGTGCATCCGGGTGAGCCCGTAGAGGCTCCTGGCCACCTCGATGTGGCCGCCGGGGACCTCGAACACCACGGGCGGCACCGCGCGGGCCACCTGGACACCGTCCTGGTAGAGCGCCACGGGCGGTGTCTGCGCGCGGGTCTTCTCGGTCGAGTCGTCGATGTCGTCGACGACGTGGTGGACGTCGACGGCGTACTGCGTGCGGCCCCGGCCGGCGACGTCGACGTCGTGGAAGAACAGGGTCCGGTGGAACAGCTGCCACCACCGGAAGTCCTTCAGCGGCCGCCCGGTGCCCGGACGCGCACGCCGCCGGCGTCTGCTCCGCCTGCTCCACCACGCCATCGCTACCCTCCTGGTCCGCCGCGTCCGCGGCGCTCCCACCCCACTCCATCGCGGGCCGGGCGGGTCCACCAGTGCGAGCCGTCATGCATCCGCGGTGACGTCGTCACGGACGTGCGCCGCGGCGACGGAGCCGCGAGCACGGCGCGGCGGGTGCGCGGCGCGGGGTGTGCGCCTCGGGGACACGCGACGGCCGCCGCCCCGTGGGGGGCGACGGCCGTCGTCGGGTCGGGTCGGGCTCAGGCGTCGGCGCTGAGCAGCCGGTCGGTCTCGTCGTGGATCTCGGTGGCCACCTCGCCGAGCTTGTCGGCGTGCCGGCGGGCGTGGTGGGCGCAGAAGAGGAGCGAGCCCGAGCGAAGGGTCACTCGCACGTAGGCCTGCGCACCGCAGGCGTCGCATCGGTCGGCGGCGGTCAGCTGGGGGGCGGTCGCTGTATCTGTCACACCAGCATGTAATCATCCCGGACCGACATCCGTCGCCAGGTGGGCGGGGCAGTTCGCCCCCGGCGTACCCCGGTGTCGCCCGGGTCACCGACCGGCCCGGCCTCCGGGTCGGGCGGCCGCCCGCGCCGTACGATCCCCGGGTGAATCCCACCTCCGCCGCCGAGTACTCCGCGCGCCACCTCTCGGTCCTCGAGGGGCTCGCCGCCGTCCGCAAGCGACCCGGGATGTACATCGGCTCCACCGACGGCCGCGGGCTCATGCACTGCCTGTGGGAGATCGTCGACAACTCCGTCGACGAGGCGCTCGGCGGGCACGCCGGCCGCATCGAGATCCTCCTGCACCCGGACGGCTCGGTCGAGGTGCGCGACGACGGGCGCGGCATCCCCGTCGACGACGTGCCCGGTGTCGGGCTCTCCGGCGTCGAGGTCGTCTACACCAAGCTGCACGCCGGCGGGAAGTTCGACTCCGGCTCGTACGCCGCCTCCGGCGGGCTGCACGGCGTGGGCGCCTCGGTGGTCAACGCCCTGTCGGCCCGGCTCGACGTCGAGGTCGACCGCGCGGGGAAGACGCACCGCATGACCTTCCGCCGCGGGGAGCCGGGGACCTTCGCCGACACCGCGGCCGGGCCCTCCGCCGACGCCCCGTTCCAGCCCTTCGAGAAGGGCTCGAGCCTCGAGGTCACCGGCAAGGTGCGCCGCGGGGTCACCGGCACCCGCGTGCGGTACTGGGCCGACCCGCAGATCTTCCCCGCCAGCTCCCGGTTCAGCCTCGAGGACCTCGTGGCCCGGGCCCGCCAGACCTCCTTCCTCGTCCCCGGCCTCACCCTCGTGGTGCGCGACGAGCGTTCGGCCGACGCCGAGGAGCACACCACCGAGGAGTTCCGCCACGACGGCGGCACCACCGACTTCGTGGAGTTCCTCAGCCCCGACGCCGCCGTCACCGACGTGTGGCGCCTCGCGGGGGAGGGCACCTTCACCGAGACCGTGCAGCAGCTCGACGGCAAGGGGCACCTGCGGCCCGTCGAGGTCGAGCGCACCTGCACCGTCGACATCGCGCTGCGCTGGGGCTCGGGCTTCGAGACCACCTCGCGCAGCTTCGTCAACATCATCGCCACCCCCAAGGGCGGCACCCACGTCACCGGGTTCGAGCAGGCCGTGCTCAAGGTGGCCCGCAAGCAGGTCGAGGCCAACGCCCGCCGGCTCAAGGTCACCGCTAAGGACCCCCGCATCGAGAAGGACGACGTCCTGGCGGGCCTGACGGCCGTGGTCTCGGTGCGGCTGCCCGAGCCGCAGTTCGAGGGGCAGACCAAGGAGGTCCTCGGCACCGCACCCGTGCGGCAGGTCGTCGCCAGGGTCGTCGAGAAGGAGCTCACCGGGCTGCTCACCTCGACGCGCGCGGCGATGAAGACCCAGTCCACGGCGATGCTGGAGAAGGTCGTCGGCGAGATGCGGGCCCGCGTGGCGGCCCGCACGCAGAAGGACATCTCCCGGCGGAAGAACGCCCTGGAGAACTCCGCGCTGCCCACCAAGCTGGTCGACTGCCGGAGCAAGGAGGTCGAGCGCTCGGAGCTGTTCATCGTCGAGGGCGACTCGGCCCTGGGCACCGCCCGGCGGGCGCGCAACTCCGAGTTCCAGGCGCTGCTGCCGATCCGCGGCAAGATCCTCAACGTCCAGAAGGCGTCGACCGCCGACATCCTCGGCAACGTCGAGGTCGCCACGATCTTCCAGGTCCTCGGGGCCGGCTCGGGCCGCACCTTCGACCTGGACATGGCCCGGTACGGCAAGGTCGTGCTGATGACCGACGCCGACGTCGACGGCGCGCACATCCGCACCCTGCTGCTCACCCTGTTCTTCCGGTACTGCCGACCCATGGTCGAGGCCGGGCGGGTCTTCGCCGCCGTGCCGCCCCTGCACCGCCTCGAGGTCGCCGGGTCCGGGGGGAAGAAGGGGGAGGTGCACTACACCTACTCCGACGCCGAGCTCAGCGCCCTGCTCAAGAAGCTCGAGCGCTCCGGGCGGCGACCCAAGGACACGCCGCAGCGCTACAAGGGGCTGGGCGAGATGGACGCCGACCAGCTGGCCGAGACCACGATGGACCCAGCCCGCCGGACCCTGCGCCGCATCACCACCGCGGACGAGGAGGCGATCACCCACGCGGAGTCGGTCTTCGAGCTGCTCATGGGCTCCGAGGTGGCCCCGCGCAAGGACTTCATCGTGGCCGGTGCCGCGGCCGTGGACCGGGACAAGATCGATGCGTGACCGGGCCGGCGGGGAGGCCGGGGCGCCGTCCGACGTAGACTTCCGCCCATGATTCCGTCCTCGACCGGACCTGCCGTGCGCGCTGCCCGGCGCTTCGACCCGCCGGTCACCGCCGCGCTGCCCCGGCCCCACCTGGGCCTGCGCTGGCGGCCGCTGGCGCCCGAGGACGTCGACGACCTGGGTGCCCTGTGGCAGCGCTCGGACGCGGCGGACGCCCCGACCCACCCGCTCGGCCCGGGCGAGCTCACCGCGGTCCTGCACGCGGCCCGCACGACCGGCGACACGCTCGGCGGCTTCGACCAGGACGGCATCCTGCGGGCGGCCGCCGCCCTCGCCCTGGAGACCGACGGCGAGGACGCGCAGGTCCGGCTCACCGCCACGGTCGACCCCGGCACCCGGGGGCGTGGCATCGGCAAGGCCCTCATGTCCTGGCAGGACGACCGCGCCCGGCAGATCCTCGCCGCCGCGGCGCCGGAGGGTGCGGCCCGGATCGTCGTCGACGTCGATGCCCACCACAGCGACCGGCGCCGGCTGTGCGCGGCTGCCGGGTTCGCCCCCGCCCACGGCGACGGGCCACGGACGACCTTCGTGGTGAGCCTGTGAACCAGACGCCTGGACGCGGACTGCGCTCCGCACTGACCGGCCTGCGGATGTCGACCCGGCAGCCGACCGGCCGCACCGTCGCCATGCCCGTCCTGCCCGACGAGGTCGAGGCCGAGGACCTTCTGCTGCCGCGCCCGGTGGACGGGCTGGTCTGGTCCCCCCTCGATCGACCGCGGGCCGGCGAGCTCGCCGCGCTGGTCTCCCGCGTGGAGTCGGCCGACGGGACCCCGATCCGTACCTCCGCCGAGGAGGTCGATAGCTACTTCGCCGAGCGCGCCGGCTACCGCGCCGTCGCCGGCGACGACGCCGACGGCGTCATGCGTGCCTTCGGCCTGGTCCGGCCCAAGGGCGAGGTCGACGGCGTGGCCTCCTTCACCTGCTCGGGCGGAGTCGACGACGCGCTGCGCCTCAAGGGCGCCGGGGCGGCCCTCGTCGAGTGGCAGGTCGCCTCCTCCCGCGCGCTGCTGGCCGACGCGGACGCCGGGCGCGGCGTCGTCGTCGTGCACGTGGACGAGACGGAGAAGGACCTCACCGCGCTGCTCGAGGAGCACGGCTTCCGGCCGCGCAGGTGGTACGTGCAGATGCGGCGGAGCCTGGCGATGGACATCCCGGAGATCACGCTGCCGAAGTACGTCTCGGTCGAGCCGTGGACCGCGGACCTCGCCGAGCAGGTGGCTCGGGCGCACGGGCGTGCCTTCGCCGGCCAGCCGGAGGGCGCGATGGAGCGCGGCGCGGAGCTGTGGGGGCCGGAGGCCTCGGCCTTCGAGCCCGGCTGGAGCTTCGTGGCGCTCGACCGGTCCTCGGACCGGGCGAAGGTGGCCGGGTACATCATCTCCAGCCGCTACGACCAGGACTGGGAGGCGCTGGGCTGGCGCGAGGGCTACACCGAGGTGCTCGGCGTGCTCTCGGAGTGGCGCGGCAAGCACGTGGGCAGCGCGCTGCTCACGGCCGCCATGCGGGCCTACGCCACCGACGGCCTGGAGTACGCGGGCCTGGACGTCGACGTCGACTTCGCCACCGACGTCGACGACCCCGACCCGCACTCGCCGATGGCGCTGTACACCTCTCTGGGCTACGTGCCCACGAGCCGCTCGGCCCTGCACGTCCTCGAGCTCTGACCCAGCCCTCGCGCGGGGGAGAGAGCTCTGGTCGGACGACGGCGTCGCCGCCGCCGACGACGACGACGCCGAGGGTCAGCCGACGGCCGCCACGGGCACCGGCAGCGCCTTGCCCGAGCCGTCCCGGCGCTCGTCGACCTCGGGCAGCTCGACGGCCTGCCCGCCGGAGCCGACGGCGCGCATGGGCATCGGCCCGACCCAGGCGAGCTGGAGCTCGTCCTCGCCGCGCAGGAACCGGTGCGCGCGCACCCCGCCGGTGGCGCGCCCCTTGGCGGGGTAGCGGTCGAGCGGGGTGACCTTCGCGGAGCCGGGGTTGGTGCCGGGCAGCGCGTTCGCCGGCCCGGCGACGGTGACGAGCCCGTACCCGCCCAGGTCGTCGGAGGCAGCCACGCCGAGGTGGACGACCCGGGCACCGGCGGCGAGCTTGATGCCCGCGACGCCCTTGCCGGCGCGCCCGGTCGGGCGGACCAGCGAGGCCTCGAAGCGCAGCAGCTGGGCGTCGGAGGCCACCAGCACCAGCTGGTCGTCGTCGACGGCGTGCCGCGCGCCGACCACCGTGTCGCCGTCGGCCAGGGAGATGACGTCCCACGCCTCGCGGTTGGCGGGCCGGTCGGTGGGGGAGAAGCGCTTGACGACGCCGCCCCCGGTGGCCACCGCCACCGGCGGCGCCTCCTCTCCGAGTGCCACCAGAGCGACGACGCTCTCGCCGCGCTCGAGCGGGACGAGGTCCTCGACGGCGGTCCCGCCCGAGAGCCCCGGTGCCCCCGTCGTCGCCGGCAGCGCCGGCGCGTGCAGCGCCTCGAGGCGCAGGACCCGGCCGGCAGAGGTCACGAGGCCGACGTCCGCGCGCGCCGTCGTGGCGACGGCGTGAGTGACGGCGTCGTGCGCGACCCGTCCGCCCGAGCGCGAGGGGGCCTCGACGCCGGCCGTCCGCGCGATCCGGCCCGTCCCGCCCAGGAGCACCCAGCACGGGTCGTCGGGCTCCTCGAGCGGGGTGGCCGCACCCTTACCACGCGCGGGTCCGGCGGCCGCGGCCTCACCGGTGCGCGGAGCCCCGCCGGCCGACTCGAGAAGGACCGTGCGCCGCGGCGTGCCGTGTGCCGTGGCGATCTCGGCCAGCTCGGACGAGACCAGCGAGCGCAGCGCCTGGTCCGAGCCGAGGATCTCCTCGAGCTCGGCGGCCTGCCGCAGCAGCTCCTCGTGCTCGCCCTCGATTTCGAGGACCGAGTAGCGGGTGAGCCGGCGCAGCTGGAGGTCGAGGATGTAGACCGCCTGCGGCTCGGTGAGGTCGAAGACGTCCATGAGGCGGGTGCGCGCGGCCTCGGCGCTCTCCGCGGCCCGGATGAGCTGGACGACCTCGTCGATGTTGAGCACCGCGGTGAGCAGGCCCTCGAGCAGGTGCGCCCGGTCGCGCGCCTTGCGCAGCCGGTACTCCGAGCGGCGCCTCGTCACCGACAGCCGGTGGTCGACGTAGACCTCGAGCATCTCCTTGAGCCCGAGCGTGCGCGGCTGCCCCTCGACCAGGGCGACGTTGTTGATGCTGAAGGACTCCTCGAGCGGCGTGTACCGGAACAGCTGCTCGAGCACCGCGTCGGGGTTGAACCCGGTCTTCAGCTCGATGACCAGCCGCAGCCCGTGGTGGCGGTCGGTGAGGTCGACGACGTTGGAGATGCCCTCGATGCGGCGCGCGTCCACGCCGTCCTTGATCTTCCCGATCACCCGCTCGGTGCCCACCATGTACGGCAGCTCGGTGACGACCAGCCCCTTGCGGCGCGGGGTGACCTGCTCGACGCGCACGGTGGCCCGGGTGCGGAAGGAGCCCCGGCCGGTGGCCTGGGCCTCGCGCACGCCGTCGAGCCCGACGATCCGCCCGCCGCCGGGCAGGTCCGGGCCGGGCACGAAGCGCTGGAGGGCCTCCAGCGAGGCGTCGGGGTGCGCCACGAGGTGCCGGGCCGCCGCGACGACCTCGACGAGGTTGTGCGGCGCCATGTTCGTGGCCATGCCCACCGCGATGCCCTGCGCGCCGTTGACCAGCAGGTTCGGCAGCGCGGAGGGGAGGACCTCGGGCTGCATGGTTGAGCCGTCGTAGTTGGGGACGAGGTCGACGACGTCCTCGCCGAGGTCGGCCACCATCGCCTGCGCCCCGCGCGCCTGGCGCACCTCGGTGTACCGCGGCGCGGCCGGACCGTCGTCGAGGGAGCCGAAGTTGCCGTGGCCGTCGACGAAGGGCAGCCGCATGGCGAAGTCCTGGGCGAGGCGGACCATGGCGTCGTAGATCGCGGTGTCGCCGTGCGGGTGCAGCTTGCCCATGACGTCGCCGACGACGCGGGAGGACTTGACGTGCGCCTTGTCGGGGCGCAGACCCATCTGGTCCATCTGGAACAGGATCCGGCGCTGGACGGGCTTGAGGCCGTCCCGCGCGTCCGGCAGCGCCCGGGCGTAGATCACCGAGTAGGCGTACTCGAGGAACGAGCCCTCCATCTCGGAGCTGACGTCGATGTCGACGATGTGCTCGTCGGGGGTCGCAGGTGCGGAACGCGGCATGCCAGAGATGTTCGCACCTCGGCGCCCGGGCACCGCGGTGCGGCGCGCCACGTCCTGGCCCACGGCGTGCCAGGCGTGGCCACGGTCACGGCGACTAGGTTGGGACCATGGACACGCCGGAGGCAGGTGGGGACGGGTCGGCCCCCGACGGCGCGGACGCCGCCGCGTCCCCGTCCGGCCCGGTGGCCCCCCACTGGTGGGAGGCCGACGTCGTGCTGCGCGACGGCGCCACGATGCACCTGCGACCCATCGGCCCCGCCGACCTCGAGGCGCTCTCGGACTTCCACGCCCGGCAGTCCGAGCGTTCCCAGTACTACCGATTCTTCGCACCCATGCCCCGCCTGTCCGAGGCCGACGCGCGGCGCTTCACCCACGTCGACCACGTGAACCGGGTCGCCCTGGTCCTCACCGAGGGCCCCGCCATCCGGGGCGTGGGCAGGTACGACACCGTCGAGCCGGGCATCGCCGAGGTGGCCTTCGCCGTCAGCGACGCCGAGCACGGACGGGGCCTGGGCTCGATCCTCCTCGAGCACATCGTCGCCGCGGCCCGCGAGCGGGGCATCCACACCTTCGTGGCCGACGTCCTGCCGGAGAACACGCAGATGATCAACGTGTTCCGCGACGCCGGGTACGAGGTCCGCTCCCGCTACGACGACGGCGTGGTGACCATCGAGATCCCCCTGCGCAGCACGGGCCGCTCCTGGGAGGTGCTCGCCGAGCGGGAACGGCGCGCGGAGTCCCTGTCCATGCGGGCGATCACCGCCGCGGGCGCCGCCCTCGTGCTCTCCCTGGACGCCTCCGGGCACGCCCTGGCCTCCCGCGTGCTCGCCCGGGCCCGCGCGGCCGCGGGCGAGCAGGGGACCATCCCGCTGGTCGCGGTCGGCGACCTCGACCCCGCCGGCCTGCCCCACGTCGCGGACCTGGCCGCCCTCGGCGCGGACGACCTGCCCGAGGGTGGCGCCGAGCTGGCGTTCGTCGCCGGCGCGTCGGAGCGGGTCGTGGCCGCCGTCCCGCGGCTGCGTGAGCTCGGCGTGCGCGCCCTCGTGGTCCTCTCGGGCGGGTTCGCCACCGGTGACGGGCGCGAGCACCAGCTCGACCTGCTGCGGGCCACCCGCCTGGCCGGCCTGCGGGTGCTCGGGCCGGCCTCCTTCGGGGTCCTCGGGCGCGGCCCCGCCGGGGTCTACGACCTCACCCTCACCGAGCCCGACCAGGGCAGCGATTTCCCGGCCGTCGCCATCGGCGGTCGCGGGATCGGCATCTTCGCCCAGACGCGGGAGGCTGCCCTGGCGCTGCGCCGCGGTGCGGCCAACCGGCGGCTGCCGGAGGTGGCGGTGGTCGCCGCCGGCAACCGCATCGACGTCTCCGGCAACGACGCGATGCAGGGCTGGTCGACCGACGAGGAGCTCGCCGTCGGCGTCGTCCACCTCCAGACCCTGGGCAACGCGCGCAAGTTCACGCGCATCGCGCGCCGGCTCACCGCCGAGCGCGAGCTGGTGGTGCTCACCTCGGCCACCACCGCCGTCGGCACCCTCCCCGGGCACGCGGTGGCCACCTCGCCGCTGCCGCCGTCGGTCATCGGCTCGGTCCTCGACCAGGCCGGCGTGCTCACCGCGCGCTCGGTGGGCGACGCCCTGGACCTGGCCGCCGTCGCCCTGACCCAGCCCGTCCCCGCTGGGACGCGGGTGGCGCTGGCGGCGACCTCGCACTCGCTGGCCGCGACCCTGTCGGCCACCGCGCGCGCCGGCGGGCTCGACCCCGCCGGGGAGGTCCTCGTCCTCGACGGCGGCCCGGTCGCCGCCCGCGAGGCCCTCCAGGGTCTCGTGCTGCGCGAGGACGTCGACGGCGTGGTCCTGGCCGTCGCCGACGTCCTGGGCACGGTCGACGACGACCTGCTCGCCGCGGTGGGGGCAGCCGCGGCCGCCGATCCCGACCGGCCGTGGGTGGCCTGGGTCGACGGCGCACGCGGGCTCGACCCACGCCTGCGCACCGGCGAGCACCAGCTGCCCTCGGTCGGCACGCTCGAGGCCGCCGTCCGCGCCCACGCGCAGCGGGCCGCGGCCGCCGTGCGCCGCCTGGAGGGCGAGGCGAACCTCGAGCCCGAGGGCACCGACCCGCAGGCCGCCCGCGCCGCGCTGGCCGACGTCCTGCCCAGTGCCACCGACGGCTCGACCGTCACGCTCGAGCCCCGCCGCGTCGAGGAGGTGCTCGCCGCCTACGGCGTCACGGTGCTGGGCACCCGGCTCGTGCGCGCGGAGGAGCCGGGCGAGGGGCCGGCGACCGCCGACGCGCGGATCGCCGAGGAGGCGGTGCGGGCCGCCGCCGAGATCGGCCACCCGGTGGCGGTCAAGGCCGCCGACGAGGTGCTGCGCCACCGCACCGACCTCGGCGGCGTGCGCCTGGACCTGGTGGGGGAGGCCGAGGTCCGCGCCGCGGTCGTGCAGATCCGTGCGCGCTCGCGGGCCGTGCTCGGCCGCGACACCGACATCGAGGTCCAGGCGATGGCCGAGCCCGGCGTCGCGGTGGTCGTACGCGGCGGGGAGGACCCCGTCTACGGCCCCGTCCTCTCGCTGGGTGTGGGCGGGGACGCCTCGGAGATCCTCGGCGACATCACCTACCGGGTGGCCCCGGTGACCGCCGGCGACGTCACCACGATGATCACCGACCTGCGGGCCGCGGCCCGGCTGACCGGCGACCGCGGTCTCGTGCCGGTCGACACCGCCGCGCTGATCGACCTGCTCGGCCGCGTCGCCGCGCTCGTCGACGACCACCCCGCCATCATCGACCTCGAGCTCAACCCCGTCATCGTCTCGCGCCGGAACCTCGCGGTGGCCGGCGCGACGATGTCCCTGCGCGCCCCGAGCCGCCTCGACGCCGGACGTCGTGCGCTGCCCCGACCGGGCGGGACGCCGACGTGACCCGCCCGTGGACGGCGGCCCCCACCGGGATGGCAGGATGAGACGGTGCCTCGGACCAGCTCGCTACGCCAGGACCTCGACGACGCCGGCTTCTACCCGCAGCTGGTGGCCGACGTCCTCGACGTCGCCCTGGCCGGCGAGGCCGTGGGCGCGCACCTCGTGCACCCCGAGACCACCTTCGACCACGAGCTGCGCCGCCACCTCACCGTCCTCGCCCTGACCCGCAGCCGGTTCATCGTGGTCCACGTCGACGACGTCTCCGACGACGAGTCGCGCCCCGGCGCGCTGGCCACCTCCGAGACCGTCGCCCTGCACGAGATCCGGACCGTGGCCCTCACGCACGGCGTGTTCGACCCCGCCGGGACCGGCGCCACCTCCGAGCTCACCCTGTCGGTGGGCTGGGGCGCGATCCACCGCGTCGACCTCGAGCGGCAGACCTGCGCCGACCCCGACTGCGAGGCCGACCACGGGATGACCGGGACCCTGTCCCCGGAGGACGTCGTCATCCGGGTCGCCGCCCAGGCCGACGGCCAGGACGCCCTCGACCGCGCGATGCAGTTCGCCCGCGAGCTGTCCCGCGCGACCGCCGCCCAGTGAGGGCGCCGCGATGAGGGCCCGCCCGCCGGGCCCCCCGGATCTCGGCCTGCACCTGCGCGCCGTCCTGCCGGCGGCGCTCGACGCCGTCGGGCTCACGACCACCTCCGCCGGCCGGTCCTCCGCGGAGGACCGGGCCGCGCTCGACCTGCCGCAGGCCCCACGGGTGTGCGTCGTCCTCGTCGACGGCCTGGGCATGGCCCAGCTGAGTGAGCGCGGCGGGCACGCCCCCTTCCTACGCTCCCACCTGGCCGACGCCCGCACGATCGAGACCTGCCTGCCCTCGACGACGGCCGCCGCCCTGACCACCTTCGGCACCGGGGAGCTGCCCGGGCACACCGGGATGCTCGGGTACACGCTGCGCCACCCGCCCACCGGTCAGCTCGTCAACCTCGTCACCTGGGCCGACGCCCCGATGGAGGCCCGGCGCTGGCAGCGGGTCCCCACCCTGTTCGAGCAGGCTCGCGACCTCACGGGGGACCCGGGCACGACGACGGTCATCGGCCCGGCCCGCTTCGTCGGGTCCGGACTGACCGACTCGGCGCTGCGCGGGGGGCGCAGCCGCACCGGGGAGTCGCTCGGCGAGCGGGTCGACCAGGCCGTGGCCGCCCTGCGCGGCGGGTCCGCGCTCACCTACCTGTACTGGGGCGAGGTCGACCACGTCGGGCACGTCCACGGGTGGGGCTCCTGGGAGTGGGGCGAGGAGCTCATGGCCACCGACGCCGAGCTGCGCCGCCTGGCCCGCGAGGTGCCCCGCGGCACGCTCGTCCTCGTCACCGCCGACCACGGGATGGTCGACGTCGGCGAACGCATCGACCTGACCACCCACCCCGAGCTGCGCGCGGGCGTGGCGACGGTGGCGGGCGAGCCGCGGGCCTGCCACGTGTTCGTCGAGGCCGGCGCCGATCCCGCCGACGTGCGGGAGCGCTGGGCCGCCGCGCTCGGTCAGGAGTCGGTCGTGCTCACCCGCGACGAGCTCGCCGCCACCGGCGCGCTGGGCACCGATCTGCCCGAGGACCGGCTGGCCGCCGTCGGCGACGTGGTCGCCCTGCTCGGCCGCTCCGCCGTCCTGCTCGAGGAGGGTTCCGCCTCGATCGGCTCCGTGGCGCTGGTCGGCGTCCACGGATCCTCGACGCCGCAGGAGCAGCAGGTCCCGCTCCTCGTCGCGGGGCCCTGATGGGTCAGCTCGTCTTCTACTCCGGGACGATGGACGCCGGGAAGTCGACGCTCGCCCTGCAGGTCGACCACAACCATGCCGCCCGGGGCCGCGACGGCCTGCGGTTCAGCCGCAGCGACCGCGGGGGGCAGGGCGTCATCTCCTCGCGGCTGGGCCTGCGGGCCGAGGCGGTCGAGGTCACCGACGCCACCGACTTCTGGGCCGAGGTCGTCCGACGGCGCACGGCGGGCCGACGGGTCGACTACCTCGTCTGCGACGAGGCGCAGTTCTACAGCCCGGACCAGGTCGAGCAGCTGGCCCGCCTGGCGGACCTCATGGACGTCGACGTCTTCGCCTTCGGGATCACCACCGACTTCCGCACGCGCCTGTTCCCGGGCGCCGCCCGCCTGGTCGAGCTCGCCGACCGCGTCGAGCGACTGCAGGTCGAGGCGCTGTGCTGGTGCGGCGCCCGGGCCACGCACAACGCCCGCACCGTCGACGGGGTCATGGTCACCGTCGGTGAGCAGGTCGTGGTGGGGGACACCGCCGAGCGGGGGGACGACGACGCCGCGCCGGCGCCCGAGCCGGCCGGGCAGGGACCGGTCGTGGCCTACGAGGTGCTGTGCCGCGGGCACCACATGCGGGGGATGACCGCCGCGAGCGCGGGCGCGGGCGAGCTGAGCCCGATGACCCTCGACCTCGCCGGGGACTGAGGCCGGCGCGATTCGGTGCCCGGGCTCAGCCGGCCGCGGGCCGGTCGGCCGCCGACTCAGTCGGAGGGGTCTGAGCGGGAGCCGAAGACGATCTCGTCCCAGGACGGCACCGATCGGCGCGTCCTGCGCGAGGCGGAGGGCTTCTTCGCCGCGGGCTTCTGCTCGGCCTGCCGGGTCTCCTTCGTCGCCTCTCCCGCGGCCGGCTCCTCGCCGTCGGTGCGGGCGTCGTCGGTCGCCGGGCCGCTGGATCCCGCGCCGCCCGCGTCCTCGTCCGCGCCGCTCGCTGCCTCCGCCGCCGGCCCGTCCGTCGCGGCCGGATCGGTGCCGGTCGCGTGCGGCGTCGCGGCGTCCGCGTCGTCCCGGGCCGCCGCGCCGCGGTCCGTCCCGACCGCCGTGGCCCCGTCCTCGCCCGCTGCGTCCTCGTCGGCAGGGGCGGGCGGCTGCGCCCGCGCCGTCGCGTCGGGGCGCCGGCCGCGACCGGACGGGTGGCGCCCGCGCGGGTCGAGCGCGGCCTCGTCCGGGGCCGGGGTGTCGGCGGGGCGGGAGCGGCGGTGGGCGTCGAGCGAGAGCACCTGGGCGTCGCGGGCCAGGTCCGGCCGGGACGCCGGCGGGTGCGCCGCGGGGATGTCCTCGTCCTCCATCTCGGCGAGCGCGTCCAGGTCGAGCTCGTCCTGGAGGTCGTCCATGTCCTGCCGGGTGCCGCGGTGGGCGGCGAGGTCCTCCAGCAGGGCCTCGGTCTGGTCGGTGTCGGGCAGGTCGGCCGGCGAGGTGACCTCCGCGTCCGCGGCGGCCGGTGCGTCGGCGTCGTCCGCGGTGGTCGCGTCGGACGGCGTCGCGCTATCGGCCCCGCCGTCCGCCTCGGCGCCGGTCTCGCGGGCCCACGGCGGCTCGGCGGCGCCCCGGCGCCGGGTGGCGCCCAGCGGACCGTCGACCGGTCCGAGGTGCCGGCGCCCACCGCTGACGTCGGTCTCGGAGAGCCAGCGCGCCTCGTCGTCGAGGGCGAGCAGGGTGCGGGACTGCAGGTCGATGCGCCACAGCGCCGTGCGCTCCTTGTGCGCCGCGACGAAGGTGACGCCCACCTGCCACTCCTCGCCGTCCCGACGGCGGGCGTCCCAGACGAGCCGGTCCACGTCGACCCCGCGCGCGCCGAGCCGGTCGACGACGAGGTCGCCGAGGGTGGGGGAGTCGCCGTCGTGCCCCACCCGCTGCGCGCGGGCGCGCTCCGTGACGAAGTTGCGCTCGGCGAGCACCGGGGACTCGAACGGGGCGACGCGCTCGCGCGGCAGGTCGTGCTCGTCGGCGATCTCGTCGACCGACCGTCCGGAGCGCAGGAGGGCCTGGATCTCCCGGGGGCTCACGGGGCGCGCCTCCGCCCCCTCGCGGCCGGCCTGGGTGGCGCGGCGCAGGGCGTCGCGCAGCGTCTCGTCGACGGGCAGGCGGTACTCGGTCCCGTCCGGGGCACGCACGAGCAGGTGCTCGCCGGACCCGGAGGTCCCGGTGACGGTCAGATCGACCATGAATCTCCTCCTCGGCGACGACCCGACGGCTCGGGCGCGGCCAGGATAGGTGGCCGCGGGCCCCCGGCGCGGGACGTCGTCGCCCGCGATCGCGCGGCGGGGCCGCCGTGGGCGGTGGGACCGCTCACACCGGGCGCGTCCGGGACGACGGTCGGGGCACGGCGGCAGGCGCGTCCGGGGCTGCGTCGGGCGACGCCGTCATGCGCCCGACGGACGTATTCGTGGATACCGGTGGCCGATCCGCGATTCATGGTGCACAATCCGTCCGACCAGGGTCGGGAACAAACTCCGCCGCCGTGCGTTGACCGCGATCCAGGGGGGAGTCCCACCCCGCACCACTCGAGTAGAACCCGGAGCGTGACGCCAGCATGGCGACCGATTACGACGCACCACGCAAGACCGACGAAGAGCTCAACGAGGACTCGCTCGAGGAGCTCAAGGCCCGTCGTGCCGAGCAGTCCTCCAGCTCGGTCGACGAGGACGAGACCGAGGCCGCCGAGGGCTTCGAGCTGCCCGGCGCCGACCTGTCCGGCGAGGAGCTCAGCGTGCGGGTGCTGCCCCGCCAGGCGGACGAGTTCACCTGCTCACGCTGCTTCCTCGTCCACCACCGCAGCCAGCTCGCCTACGAGGAGAACGGTCAGCTCGTCTGCACGGAGTGCGCGGCCTGACCTGATCGAAGCGCGGCGGCCAGCTCGGCCGGCCGCCGCGTGGAGAGCACCCACAGCGGTGTCGGGTCCCGCTCGTCCTCGAGGACGACGGCGACCCCCGTGGGCACCCAGGAGCGGTGCACCAGGTAGGAGCGCGCGTCCGCACGCGGCCCGAGGATCGCGCGCATGCCCTGCGCGTCGAGCTCGTGCACGTCCCCGAGCCTGGCCAGGGCGATCGCCGCGCCGCCCGCACGCAGGGTCGGACCCTCCTCACCCGGGTCGCCCTGGTCGCCCGGCCCGTCGGCCACCACCTCGACGACGGGTGCCGCACGGAACAGGGCCAGCGCGATGCCCAGCGCCAGCGCCGCCCCGCACACGACGGCGAGGACGGAGCCCAGGGGCAGCAGCGCGATCCCCAGCGCCAGGCCGGCGCCGGCCGAGAGGACGAGGGCCGTGGGGCCGGGGCGCAGGCGCTCGGCGAAGATCGGGGCGGGCTGGTCGGGCATGCCGCCAGCCTGCCACCGAACGGGCCGCCGCGGCACCGGCGCCCGCGACGCGGCGGGTAGGCTCGCACGCGGTGCCCGCACGGCACGTCGCGGGTGCGGCAGCGGCGGGCAGGAGAGGAACGCATGGGACTGTTTTCACGCGGCCGCCGCGCGGCCGAGCGCACGCCGGAGCAGACCGGTGACGTCGAGGAGACCGACCCCGGCGAGCAGGGCGAGGCCGGCGCGCGGGGTGAGAAGGACCCCGCCGAGCGGGCCGAGGGCCCCTACGACGTCGCCGACCGCCCCGACCTGGACGGCCGCCTCGACCTGGGCGCCCTGCGCATCCCGCGGCGCTCGGGCATGAAGGTGCGCCTGGAGCTGGAGAAGAAGAAGCGCACCGTCGTAGGCACCTCGGTGACGCTGGAGGGGTCCGCGCTGCAGCTGCAGCTCTTCGCCGCCCCCCGCTCCGCCGGCCTGTGGGACGACGTTCGCGAGGAGCTGGTCGAGTCCGTGCACAAGCAGCAGGGCATGGTCGAGGAGGCCGAGGGCCGCTGGGGCAGCGAGCTCCTCGTCCGCCTGCCGGTGAACCGGCCCGACGGCTCGAGCGCGATGAACTCCCTGCGCTTCATCGGGATCGACGGCCCGCGCTGGTTCCTGCGCGGCATGCTCTCGGGCCTGGCCGCCACCGACGACGAGGCTTCGACCGCCCTGCGCGAGGTGCTGGCCGACGTCGTCGTGGTGCGGGGCCCGGAGGCCCGTGCGCCGCGCGAGGTCGTCCGGCTCACCGCCCCCGGCACGGGCCAGGAGGCCGCCGAGGTCGACACCGGGGGAGCCCCCGCCCGGCGCACCCTCACCCTCAAGGACCTCCAGCGGGGCCCGGAGATCACGGAGACCCGGTGAGCCCCCGCCGGCGCCTCCTCACCCCGGTCGCCGAGCTCGACGCACGCGACGAGCGCCGCGCCTCCCAGGTGCCCGGGTGCCGGGCGATCACCTCGCTGGCGCCGCGCGAACGGGTGAAGGTCGCCGGCGTGCTGCGCTCGGTCACCTACCCGCCGGTCGACGCCACCCCGGACCTGCGGGCCCACCTCTACGACGGCACCGGCGAGCTCGTGCTCGTCTTCCGCGGCCGCCGCGACGTGCCGGGCATCGAACCGGGCCGACGCCTCGTGGCCGAGGGCATGGTCCTCGACGACGGGGGTCCCACCCTCGTCGACCCCCGCTACGAGCTGCGCCCCAGCCTCGCCGAGCTCGAGGAGATCGAGCAGCTCACCGGGGCGCGCCGATGAGCGCCTCGGACGCGGGCGGCGCCGCGCCGGGCACCGGCGCGGACGGCCCGGGCTCCGCGGGACCCGGCGCACAGGGACCGGGCACGCCCGCCGGCGGCGACCGGCGCCGCGGGCTCGGGCAGGTCGTCGCCGAGGACTTCTCCCTGGCCGAGTCGATCGGTGGCGTACGCGGGGTGATCGAGGCGGCCGGCCCCGGCGTCGTCTTCGTCACCGCCTTCGTCCTCACCCGCGACCTGACGATCCCGCTCGTCGCCTCCCTCGCGGTCGCCGTCGTCCTCTGCGTCGTCCGCCTCCTCCAGCGCACCCCCGTCACGCAGGCGCTCTCGGGCCTGCTCGGCGTGGGGATCGGCGTGATCTGGGCCTGGCGCTCGGGCCAGGCCGAGGACTTCTACGCCTGGGGCCTCTACGTCAACGGCGCCTACGCGCTGGGGATCCTCGTCGCCGTCCTCGTGCGCTGGGCGCCCATCGGGGTGCTCGTCGAGCTGCTCCGCGGCCGGGGCATGGCCTGGCGCACCGACCCGGCCATGGCCGGCCTCAGGCGCCGGTACGTCATCGCCTCCTGGCTGTGGGTCGGCGTCTTCGCCGCGCGCCTGGCCGTCCAGGTGCCGCTCTACCTCGCCGGTGAGGTCGCCGCCCTGGGCGTCGCCCGGCTGGTCATGGGGCTGCCGCTGTTCGCCCTGGCCGCCTGGTTGACCTGGGTGCTCGTGCGCGAGCCGGCGAGCGCCTCGACCGCGGTCGTCGACGTCGAGGCCCACGAGGTGCCCCCGCGCGGCGAGGTCGGCGGCGAGGGAGACCCGGGCCCGCGGCTCAGCGCGGGGCCAGACGCCCCTGGAGATCGCTGAGGCCGTCCAGCCCCTGGGCGGAGAGCACGAGGAGCAGCTCGTCACCGGCCTCGAGCGTGACGTCGGACTCCGCGGCCAGCGGCGCCCCGGCGCGGATGACCGCCGAGAGCACCGCGTGCGGACCGAGGTCGACGGTGCCGATCCGGCGGCCCACCACCGGGGAGCCCTCGGGCAGCGTGAGGCCGTGGATCGAGGCGCCCGAGCCGTAGAAGCGGAACAGCGGGACGAGGTCGCCGACCGAGACCGCCTCCTCGACGAGGGACGTCATGATCCGCGGCGTGGACACCGGCACGTCCACCCCCCAGGTGGAGGTGAACATCCACTCGTTCTGCGGGTTGTTCACGCGGGCGACCACCCGGGGCACGGCGAACTCGGACTTGGCCAGCAGGGAGACGACGAGGTTGGCCTTGTCGTCGCCCGTGGCGGCGACGACGACGTCGGTGCCGGCCGCCCCGGCGTCCTCGAGGGCCTGCGGCGAGCAGGCGTCGGCCAGCAGCCACTCGGCCCGGGCCACCGAGGCCACCCGCATGGCGGCCGGCTGCCGGTCGACCAGCGTGACGGTGTGGCCGTGGCCGAGGAGCTCGCGCGCGATCGAGCGGCCCACCGAGCCGGCGCCGGCGATGAGGACCTTCATCGACCCACCGGCCCGTCCGCCAGCGTCCGGCGCGCGCCGCCGACCCGGTCCGACGCCAGGGCCAGGTGCACGACGTCGCCGTCCTGCAGCACCGCGAGCGGCCCGGGGACGACCCCCGCGCCGAGCCGGGTGAGGTAGGCGACGCGCCCGTCGGTGGCGCGCTCGACCTCGGCCAGTGGCCGGCCCACCCAGGACGCGTGCGGGTGCAGGCGGACGAGGCGGACCTGGCCCGAGCCGTCGACGTGGTCGGTGGGGCTGGCCGAGGGCAGCAGCCGGTCGAGCACCTGGTCGGCGGTCCACCGCACCGTGGCCACGGTGGGGATGCCCAGGCGCTGGTAGACCTCCGCCCGCCGGGGGTCGTAGATCCGGGCCACCACCCGCTCGACGCCGAAGGTCTCGCGTGCCACCCGGGCGGAGATGATGTTGGAGTTGTCGCCGGAGGAGACCGCCGCGAACGCGCCGGCGTCCTCGATGCCCGCCTGCCGCAGCGTCTCCCGGTCGAAGCCGACGCCGGTGACCTGCCGGCCGGGGAAGTCCTCGGGCAGCCGGCCGAAGGCGTCGGGGTCCTGGTCGACGACCGCGACGGAGTGGCCGTCGGCGTCGAGCCGCTGGGCCAGCGAGGCCCCGACCCGGCCGCAGCCCATGATCACCACGTGCACGTCGGTGACGGTACCGCGGGTCTAGCATCGGCGTCGTGCCCGACCTCGCCCCTGCGCTCAAGCGGCTGGTGGTCGGGCGCCCCGTCCGCACCGAACGCCTGGGCGGGACGCTCCTGCCCAAGCGGATCGCCCTGCCCGTGTTCGCCTCCGACGCCCTGTCCTCGGTGGCCTACGCGCCCGACGAGATCCTCCTGACCCTCGCGCTGGCCGGGGTCGCCGCAACGGCGCTGTCCCCGGCGGTGGGCCTGGCCGTCGTCGTGGTCATGCTCGTGGTGGTGGCCTCCTACCGGCAGACCATCCGCGCCTACCCCTCCGGCGGCGGGGCCTACGAGGTGGTGACGACCAACCTCGGACCGCGGGCGGGGCGCGCCTCGGCCTCGGCCCTGCTGGTGGACTACGTGCTCACGGTCGCCGTGTCCGTGTCCTCCGGGGCGCAGTACATCGCCTCGGCCGTGCCCTGGCTGCAGCCTTACCGGGTGCCGATGGCGGTGGCGGTCATCCTTCTCCTCGCCCTGGTCAACCTCCGCGGGGTGCGCGAGTCGGGCCGCGCCCTGGCCCTGCCCTTCTACCTGTTCATGGCCGCCGTCGGGTCGCTGGCCGTGGTCGGTGCCGTGCGCGAGCTGCTCGGCGGCGGCCTGCCCGAGGCCGCCACCGCCGCGCTGACCGTCGTGCCCGACCCCGCCCACGACCAGGCGCTGCTCACCCTCGGCGGCGCGTTCCTCGTGCTGCGCTCCTTCACCTCCGGCTGCGCGGCCCTGACCGGCGTCGAGGCGGTCTCCAACGGCGTGCCACAGTTCCGCCGGCCGCGCGCCGAGAACGCCGCGACCACACTGGCCCTGCTCGGCCTCATCTCCGCGGCGATGCTCATGTCGGTGGTGTGGCTGGCGACCGTCACCGACGTGCGGGTGGTCGAACGGCCCGCCGAGCAGCTGCTGCGCGACGGCGTCCCCGTGGGGCCCGACTACCACCAGGACCCCGCCATCGTGCAGATCGCCGGCTCGGTCTTCGACGGGTTCACGCCGCTGGTCGTGCTCGTCGCCGTCGCGGCCGGGGCGATCCTCCTGCTCGCCGCCAACACCGCGTTCAACGGCTTCCCCGTGCTGGCCTCGGTGCTGGCCAGGGACGGCCTCCTGCCGCGCCGGCTGCACACCCGCGGGGACCGCCTCACCTACTCCAACGGCGTCCTCGCGCTGGCCGCCGCCGCGGTGGTCCTCGTCCTCGTGCTCGAGGCCGACGTCACCCGGCTCATCCAGCTCTACATCGTCGGCGTCTTCGTCTCCTTCACCCTGTCCCAGACCGGGATGGTGCGGCACTGGCGGCGCGTCCTGCGCAGCGAGCAGGACCCGCGCGAGCGGCGCCGGGCCCGACGCTCGCGCGCCCTCAACGCCGCCGGCGCCACCCTCACCGGCGGCGTCCTGCTCGTCGTCCTGCTGACGAAGTTCACCCGCGGCGCCTGGATCACGGTCCTGCTCATGGCGCTGGTCTTCCTCGTCATGGGCGCCGTGCGGCGCCACTACGACGACGTCGCCCGCAAGGTGGCCGTGCCGGCGGGCACCGACGCGCGCTCGCTGCCCGCCCAGGTCCACGCGCTCGTGCTCGTGGCCACCCTCAACCGCCCCACCGTGCGCGCGCTGGCCTACGCCCGCGCCACCCGGCCGTCCACGCTGGAGGCGGTGACCGTCCAGCTCGAGCCCGAGGCCACCGCCGAGCTGCGCGAGCGGTGGGACGAGGCGCGCATCCCCGTGCCCCTGACGGTCCTCGACGCCCCGTTCCGCGACATCACCGAGCCGGTGCTCGAGCACGTCCGGGCGGTGCGCCGCGCCTCCCCCCGGGAGGTGGTCGTCGTCTACCTCCCCGAGTACGTCACGCCCCACGTGTGGCACCGTCTCCTGCACAACGGGTCCGCCCGCCACCTGCTGGCGCGGCTGCGGCTCGTGCCGGGCGTCGTCGTGTCGTCCGTGCCCTACCAGCTCGGGAGCGAGGACCTCGCCCCACGGGAGGAGATCGATGGCTGACCCCGGCCGCCCGTCGCAGGGAAGCGAGGACGGCGCCGAGCACCGCCCCGGGCGGGGTCGCGGACGGGGCCGCGCCCCGGGCCGGCCCCGCCGCGAGCGACGCCACCCGCCCGCCGGGCCCACGGCCTCCGGCGGGCCGGCGCCCGAGCTCGTCGACGCCCCGGTGGCCGTGGGCCGACCCGCCCACGGCGGCTTCGTCGTGGCCCGGATCGGCTCGGTGGTGACCATGGTCCGCCACGCCCTGCCCGGCGAGCTCGTCCGGGTCGCCGTCACCGCGCGCCGCTCCCGCGTGTGGTTCGCCGACGCCGTCTCGGTGCTCGAGCGCTCCGCCGACCGGGTCGAGCACGTCTGGCCCGAGGCCGGGCCCGGGGGAGTGGGCGGCGCCGAGCTCGGCCACGTGGCCCCCGAGGCCCAGCTGGACTGGAAGCGCACCGTCCTCGAGGACTCCCTGCGCCGCATCGGTGGGGAGCAGGTCGCCGCCGACGTCGAGGCCGCCGAGGGCGCCACGCAGGTGCACGCCGTCGAGCCGGGGGCCGGGCCGGGCACCCGGACCCGCGTCGAGCTGACCGGCGCCGACGACGGCCGGCCGGGCATGCACCGTCACCGCAGCCCCGAGGTGGTCCCGCTGTCCGCGCACCCGCTGGCCGACCCGCGCCTCGGCGTCCCCGACCTGCTGGCGGACCTGCGCGTGGATCCCGGCGTCCGGGTGCGCGCCGTCGTCGGCTCGGGAGGGGATCCCGACGCCGGTGCACGCGTGCTGGTCGAGGGCCGGCCAATCGCCGGCACCGACCGCGTGGCGGAGGAGGTGCCCACGATGTTCGGCCCCGTCTCGCACACCCTCGCCGCCACCGGCTTCTGGCAGGTGCACCGCTCCGCCCCGGCCGCCCTGGTCGAGACGGTGCTGTGCCTGGCCGCCGGCCTCGACCCCCGCCTGCCCGGCCGGCACGCCGACGAGATCCTCCCCGACGCCGCGGCGCACACCTGGGGCGCCGACGCGGACCGGGCCGAGAGGGTGCGCGGCGCGCTCGACGGCACCCGGGTCCTCGAGCTCTACGCCGGCGCCGGCCTGCTGAGCACCGCGCTGGCCCGCGCCGTCGGACCCACCGGCCACCTGCTCACCCTGGAGGGGGCCACCTCGGCCGTCACCGACGCCCGGGCCAACCTCGCCGACCAGGACCAGGCACGCACGCTGGCCGGCCCCGTCGACCCGGGCACGGTCCGCGCGCTCGGCGACGAGCCCCAGTGGGCCCGCGGCGGCACCGTCGTCCTCGACCCGCCCCGCGCCGGGGCCCGGGGCGAGGTGATGGCCGCCGTCGCCGCCCTGGACCCGGCGCGGATCGTGCACGTCGCCTGCGACCCGGCCGCCCTGGCCCGCGACCTCGCCGCCGCGCGTGCGGCCGGCTACGTCGCCGAGCGGGTCGTCGCGCTCGACCTGTTCGAGCACACCCACCACCTCGAGGCCGTCGTCAGCCTTGTGCGCGCCTGAGCGCGCCTCCCGCAGTGCGCCTGAGCGGGCCTCCCATAGCGCGCCCGCCGCGGTCGGGGTGCGCCGCGCCGTCGGTCGCGGTGGACAGGACGGCCCGTCAGGAACTATCTTGACATCGAGATAACTTCCCCGGTCGGTGGCGCCCGCGTGCCACGATGGGGGGCACGTCCGCCGGTCAGGGCAACCGACGGCACACACGACGAGGAGTGGACATGAGTCTGGACAGCTTCGGTTCCCGCGCGACACTCGACGTCGGCGGCACGCAGTACGAGATCTTCCGCCTGGACGCCGTGCCGGGCCTGGAGAAGCTCCCCTACAGCCTCAAGGTGCTCGCCGAGAACCTCCTGCGCACCGAGGACGGGAAGAACATCACCGCCGCCCAGGTCGAGGCGCTGGCGCAGTGGCAGGCGGACGCCGACCCGAGCGTGGAGATCCAGTTCACGCCCGCCCGCGTCCTCATGCAGGACTTCACCGGCGTGCCCTGCGTGGTCGACCTGGCCACCATGCGCGAGGCCGTCGCCCAGCTCGGCGCCGACCCGGACAAGATCAACCCGCTCGCCCCGGCCGAGCTCGTCATCGACCACTCGGTGGTCATCGACGTCTTCGGCCGCAGCGACGCCTTCGAGCGCAACGTGGAGATCGAGTACGAGCGCAACGGCGAGCGCTACCAGTTCCTGCGCTGGGGCCAGACCGCGTTCGACGACTTCAAGGTGGTGCCCCCGGGGACGGGCATCGTCCACCAGGTCAACATCGAGTACCTGGCGCGGGTGGTCATGCCCCGCGAGGTCGACGGCGTGCTGCGGGCCTACCCGGACACGTGCGTGGGCACGGACTCGCACACGACGATGGTCAACGGCCTGGGCGTGCTGGGCTGGGGCGTGGGCGGGATCGAGGCCGAGGCCGCGATGCTCGGCCAGCCGGTCTCCATGCTCATCCCGCGCGTGGTCGGCTTCAAGCTCTCCGGCTCGATCCCCTCGGGCGCGACGGCGACCGACGTCGTGCTGACGATCACCGAGATGCTGCGCGAGCACGGCGTGGTGGGCAAGTTCGTCGAGTTCTACGGCGAGGGTGTGGCCCAGGTGCCGCTGGCCAACCGCGCCACGATCGGCAACATGAGCCCGGAGTTCGGCTCGACGGCGGCGATCTTCCCGATCGACGAGGTCACCCTCGACTACATGCGCCTGACCGGCCGGACCGAGGACCAGGTGGCGCTGGCCGAGGCCTACGCCAAGGAGCAGGGCATGTGGCACGACCCGTCCCGGGAGGCCACCTACTCGGAGTACCTCGAGCTGGACCTGTCCACGGTGGTGCCCTCGATCGCGGGCCCGAAGCGCCCCCAGGACCGCATCGCGCTGTCGGACTCGAAGGACCAGTTCGTCAACGACCTGAAGAACTACGTCGTCAACGGCCACGGCATCGACAAGAGCCCGCAGGACGAGGAGCTCATCGGGACCTTCCCGGCCTCGGACGCGCCCTCGCACGACGCCCACGACTCCTCCTCGGACCTGGGCCGCCCGCAGCACTCGGCGGCGGCCCCGACGGGCTACCGCCGGCCGCACGCCAACGTCGAGGTGACCCTGGCCGACGGCACGCGCACCGAGCTCGACCACGGCGCCGTCGTCATCTCCTCGATCACCTCGTGCACGAACACCTCCAACCCGTCGGTGATGATGGCGGCCGCGATCCTGGCGAAGAACGCCGTGGAGAAGGGCCTGCAGGTCAAGCCGTGGGTGAAGACCTCGATGGCGCCCGGCTCGAAGGTCGTCACCGGCTACTACGACAAGGCCGGCATGTGGCCCTACCTCGAGGAGCTCGGCTACCACCTGGTCGGCTACGGCTGCACCACCTGCATCGGCAACTCCGGCCCGCTGCCGGAGGAGATCTCCGCCGCGGTGTCCGAGCACGACCTCGCGGTGGCCTCGGTGCTCTCGGGCAACCGCAACTTCGAGGGCCGGATCAACCCGGACGTGAAGATGAACTACCTGGCCTCCCCGCCGCTGGTCATCGCCTACGGCCTGGCCGGCTCGATGGACTTCGACTTCGACAACGACGCGCTGGGGAAGGACGCCGACGGCAACGACGTCTTCCTCGCCGACATCTGGCCCTCCCCGGAGGAGGTCGAGCACACCATCACCTCCTCGGTGAGCTCGGACCTGTTCACCGACGACTACGCCGACGTCTTCACCGGCGACGAGCGGTGGCGCAGCCTGGAGACCCCGGACGGCTCGACGTTCGACTGGGACCCGGGGTCGACCTACGTGCGCAAGCCCCCCTACTTCGAGGGCATGCCCGCCGAGCCCGAGCCGGTCACCGACATCGCCGGTGCCCGCGTGCTGGCCAAGCTCGGCGACTCGGTGACCACCGACCACATCTCGCCCGCCGGCGCGATCAAGGCCGACTCCCCGGCCGGGAAGTACCTCGCCGAGCACGGCATCGAGCGCCGCGACTTCAACTCCTACGGCTCGCGCCGCGGCAACCACGAGGTGATGATCCGCGGCACGTTCGCCAACATCCGGCTGCGCAACGAGCTGCTCGACGGCGTCGAGGGCGGGTTCACCAAGAACCACCTCACCGGCGAGCAGGAGACGATCTTCGACGCCGCCCAGGCCTACCAGGCCGAGGGCATCCCGCTGGTCGTCCTCGGCGGCAAGGAGTACGGGTCGGGCTCCTCGCGCGACTGGGCCGCCAAGGGCACCGCCCTGCTCGGCGTGCGCGCGGTCATCACCGAGTCCTTCGAGCGCATCCACCGCTCCAACCTCATCGGCATGGGCGTGCTGCCCCTGCAGTACCCCGCCGGTGAGAGCGCCGAGTCGCTGGGCCTGGACGGCACGGAGACCTTCGACATCTCCGGCGTCACCGCCCTCAACGACGGCTCGACCCCCGAGACGGTGCACGTCACCGCCACCAAGGTCAGCGGCGAGTCCGTCGAGTTCGACGCCGTCGTCCGCATCGACACCCCCGGCGAGGCCGACTACTACCGCAACGGCGGCATCCTGCAGTACGTGCTCCGGTCGCTCGTCGCGGCCTGAACGACGGGTCCGGGACGCGTCCCGGAGGATGAGCATGTGGCGCCCCGTCAGGCTTCGGCCTGGCGGGGCGCTCGTGCGTGGTGCCGCGGCGATCGACCGGCCGGGGGAGTCCTCCCCGGTCAGGAGGGCCCGCCGCGGGGGGCACGACCAGGTCGGTCACCCTTCCTAGGGTGGCGGGCATGATGCGCCGTCCCCGCACCGTCGTGGCCACGACCGCCGTGCTGCTCGCGCTGGCCGCCTGCACCGGCGACGACGGAGGCGACGCCACCTCGCCGGGACCCGACGAGGAGCAGGGCTCGCCCACGGAGGAAGTCGTCCCCGGTCCGGTCCAGCTGGGCGAGGCCACGGCCCTGGCGGACCACCTGGCCGCCGTCGCCGACCTCGGTGCGGAGCTGGTGGCCGGGGCGGGCGAGGACACGCTCGTCGTCTCGCCCGCGAACCTCACCGCCACGCTGGCCACGCTCGGCGCCGGGGCGGAGGGCGCCACCCGCACCGAGATCGAGGAGCTCCTCGGCGCCGACGTCGACGGCACGCTCGAGGCCATCCAGGCGCTGCGCGCCGCGCGGGACGACCTCGACTCGGACCCCGCGGACATCGAGCTCGACCCGCTGCCCGACCACGCGGTGCTCCACCAGGCGGGACAGGTGGTGCTCGCCGAGGACACGGCGGTGCAGCAGGGGTGGGCCGGCCTCGTCGAGGGCCGCCTCGGCACCGAGGTCGTCCCCGCCGCCGACGACGAACGGCAGCAGGTGCTCGACGACTGGGTCCGCCGGCACACGGCCGGCCTCGTCGAGCACAGCGGCGTGGAGTCCACGCCGGACACCCTCCTCGTCGTCCAGGACGCCCTGCTCGTGGCCTCCGCGTGGCGCGGCGGCTTCGACGAGGAGGCGACCAGTCAGGAGGACTTCCATCTCGCGGGCGGCGAGGTCGTCCCGCTGCCGACGATGCACGCCGAGTCCGTGCGGGACTACGCCGAGGTGGACGGCCACCAGGCCGTGCGCCTCGACCTGCTCGACGGCCTCGCCCTCGAGGTCGTCCTGCCGGCCGAGGGGAGCGCACCGACCGATCTCGGCGCGCAGACCTGGCGCGGCGTCACCGACGCTCTCGCCAGGGCGCCGGGCTCTGTCGTCGACCTCGCCCTGCCCCGCGCCGACGTCGCGACGAGCCTCGACCTCCTGCCCGCCCTCGCCCCCCTCGGCGTGTCCGGGCTCACCGGCGGCGATCCGGAGCTGGGCGGGATCCTCGCCGAGCAGGACGCCGTGGTGGACCAGATGGTCCAGCAGGCACGCCTGCAGGTCGGGGAGGAGGGCGTCGTCGCCGCGGCCGTCACCGAGACCGAGGTCAGCGGCTCCGCGGCCCCGCCGCCCGACCACGTCGAGATGACGGTCGACCGCTCCTACGCCGTGCGGGTCGTCGACACCGCCACCGGCTGGGTCCTCGTCCACGGCGTCATCGGCGACCCGCGCGGCGAGCAGGTCTGAGCCGGCCGCCCTACCCGGCCGGGGGCGCGTCGTCGCCGAGGCCCCACACGCGGGTGAGGAAGGCGATCTCGGCCTCGGCCGCGCGGACGATCGCGTCGGTGGACCGGAACCCGTGGCCCTCGCCCTCGAACATATGGATCTCGACGTCGCGGCCGGCCGCCGTCAGCGCCTCGGCGACCGCGGACGCCTGCCCGGGCGGCACCACGGTGTCCTCCGTGCCCTGCAGGAGGAGCACCGCCGACGAGATCCGGTCGACGTGGTGGATCGGTGAACGCTCCTCGTACCGCGCCTCGGCACCGGGCAGCGGGCCGACGAGGCGGTCGAGGTAGCGCGACTCGAAGTCGTGCGTGGCGGCGGCCAGCGCGCGCAGGTCGCCGATGCCGTAGCGGGAGATCCCGGCGCTGAAGGTGTCGGTGAACGCCAGCGCCGCGAGCGTGGTGAACCCGCCCGCGGAGCCACCGCGCACGGCCATCCGGCTCCCGTCCACCAGGCCCTGCTCGGCGAGCGCCCGCGCGCCGGAGGAGACGTCGGCGACGTCGACCACGCCCCAGGCGCCGTCGAGCCGGTCGGCGTAGGCGCGCCCCCGCCCGGTCGAGCCGCGGTGGTTGACGTCGAGGACCGCGAGCCCCCGGGTGGTCAGCGACTGGATCGACCCGTCCCAGGTGGCGTCCGTCGCCGCGGTCGGCCCGCCGTGGTTGACGACGACCAGCGGCGGCAGCGTCCCCTCCGGCCCGGTGAACCGCTCGGCCGTGGGCGGGTAGTAGAAGCCGTGCACCTCCTCGCCGTCGTCCCCGGTCCAGGTCACCGAGCGGGCGTGCGAGACGTCGCCGGCGGCCAGCGGGCCGCGGGCCGGTCCGGCGAGCCGCTCCCAGGTGCCGGTGCCCACCCGCAGCTCGTAGAGGGCGGCGGGCCGGTCCGCGCCGGCGAGGACGGCCAGTACCCGCCCGAAGCCGGAGGCGAGCGGCCCGACCGCCTCCAGGCCCGTCACCCACTCCTCGGTCTCCCCGTTGGCGACCCGCACGGTGCCGACGGACCAGCGGTCCTCGGTGCTCCACGTGCACACGAGGTGCTCGTCGTCGAGCTCGGCGATCGTGCGCGGGCCCAGGCCCCACTGCGGGGGCGAGAACTCGGCCTCGACGGGGTGCAGGTCGCGCAACCGGCGCTCGTCGGTGGTGGGGGACTCGGTGCGGTAGAGGTTCTGCCAGCCCGAGGAGTCGTCGCTGTGCACGAGCTCGCCGGCCGAGGTCCACGTGGGCTGGGCGGCGGCCACGCCGTGGCCGCCGGCGATGCGATGGGCCGCGCCGGGCCGCCCGTCCTCGTCCAGGACCGCCACCCACACCTCGCCGCCGGTCCACGGCATCTCCGGGTGGTCCCAGGCCACCCACGCCAGCGCCCCGCCGTCGGGGGACAGGCGCGGGGAGGTGAGGAAGTCACGGTCCTCGAGCAGCACGTCGAGCAGGGCGGCGTCGTCCGCGGCGGAGCCGTCCAGCGGCACGCCCACCACCTGCGCCCGGTGGCGCCCGCCCTCCTCGGTGGCGGGGGCGGAGCGCACCGCGAGGACCCGGTCCCGAGCGAGGTCGAGCTCGAGGTCGCCCCAGGCCGAGCCGTCGTCGGGGGTGAGGGGGCTGAGCACGTGCGTATCCAGGGCGGCGTGGAGCCGGGAGTCGGCCCGGTCGGACACGACGACGACGCCCCCGCCGACGGCGTAGGCCAGCCCCCCGTAGCCGTGCACGTCGGTGGCGACGTCGGGCAGCGAGCCGTCGGGGCGGGTGACCGCCCGGTCGGTGGCCGCGCCCTCGAGCGGCCGGTGCACGAGGACGGTGCGCGTCCCCTCGGCGGGTCTCCGCTCGGTCCACCAGGCGCCGCGGTCGTCCAGGCGGGGCTCGCCCACGCGGGTGTGCGCCGTGAGGTGCTCGACGGGCACCGGCCACGGCCAGGTACCCCAGGGGCTCACGTGCGGGACGGCGGCGTCGGCGCTCATCGGGCCAGGCTACGCCCGGCGTGCGCGTCCTCACCGCGACCGTGACGGCGGGCGCGCCTAGAGTGGGTCGCGACCCGTGCGCCGTGCACGGGGGCGAAGAGGAGTGCGATGTCCCTGCTGGCCTCGATCCGAGAGCCGTCCGACGTCCGGGCGCTGACGCGCGCGCAGCTGCCGACGCTCGCGGCCGAGATCCGCGAGTTCCTCGTGGAGAACGTCTCGAGGACCGGCGGCCACCTGGGCCCCAACCTCGGCGTCGTCGAGCTGACGATCGCCATGCACCGGGTCTTCGACTCCCCGCGGGACACGATGGTCTTCGACACCGGCCACCAGTCCTACGTCCACAAGATGCTCACCGGGCGTCAGGACTTCGCCGAGCTGCGCAAGGCGGGCGGCCTGTCCGGCTACCCCTCGCGGGCGGAGTCCGAGCACGACGTCGTGGAGAACTCCCACGCCTCGACGGCGCTGTCCTGGGCCGAGGGCATCTCGCGGGCGCGGCTGACCAGCGGCACCGAGGGCGCGGTCGTCGCCGTCATCGGCGACGGCGCGCTGACCGGCGGCATGGCCTGGGAGGCCCTCAACAACATCGCCGACGGCCCCGACCGGCCCCTGGTCATCGTCCTCAACGACAACGGCCGCTCCTACGCCCCGACGATCGGCGGGCTCGCCCGCCAGCTCGACGGCCTGCGCACGGCAGCGGGCTACGAGAAGGTGCTGCACTGGGGGCGCAGGCGCCTCCAGGGCGCCGGCGTACCGGGCCGGATGACGTACGACGCGCTGCACGCGATGAAGGCCGGGGTCAAGGACGTCGTGGCCCCCGGCGCCGGCGTGTTCGGCGCGCTGGGGCTGAAGTACCTCGGCCCGGTCGACGGCCACGACCTCACCGAGGTCGAGGCGGCCCTCGTGCGCGCCCGCGAGTTCGGCGCACCCGTCGTCGTGCACGTCCAGACCGAGAAGGGCCGCGGGTACGAGCCGGCGGAGGCCGACCTGGCCGACCGGTTCCACGCGGTGGGTCGCATCCACCCCGAGACCGGTCTGCCCGTGGCGCCCTCGCGCTTCGGGTACACCGCGGTCTTCGCCGACGAGATCGTCAAGGTCGCCCGCGAGCGGTCCGACGTCGTGGCCGTCACCGCGGCCATGCTCGCCCCGGTCGGGCTGGCCCCGATGGCGGCCGAGATGCCCGGACGGGTCATCGACGTCGGTATCGCCGAGCAGCACGCCCTCACCTCCGCGGCGGGCATGGCCTACGCCGGGCTGCACCCGGTGGTCGCCGTCTACGCGACCTTCCTCAACCGGGCCTACGACCAGCTGCTCATGGACGCCGCCCTGCACCGCGCCGGCGTGACGGTCATGCTCGACCGGGCCGGCATCACCGGCGACGACGGCGCCTCGCACAACGGCATGTGGGACCTCGCGCTGCTGCGCAGCGTGCCGGGCCTGCGCCTGGCCGCCCCGCGCGACGAGGACACGCTGCGCCGCGCCCTGCGCGAGGCGGTCGCGGTCGACGACGCACCCACCGTCGTGCGCTACCCGAAGGGCTCGGTGGCCGACCCGCTGCCGGCCGTGCGGGTCGAGGACGGTCTGGACGTCCTGGCCGAGCAGGACGACGCGCAGGTCCTCGTGCTCGGCGTAGGTTCGATGGCGCACACGGCCGTCGAGGTCTCCGCCGCCCTGCACGCCCAGGGCATCGGCGCCCGGGTCGTCGACCCGCGGTGGGTGCTCCCGGTCCCCGAGGCCCTCGTCCGCGCCTGTGCTGAGGTCCACCTCGTCGTCACCGTCGAGGACGGGCTGGCCGACGGCGGCATCGGCTCCGCACTGCGCGACGCGCTGGCCCGCGCCGAGGTGGACGTGCCGGTGCGCAGCCACGGCCTGGGACCTCAGTTCCTCGAGCACGCCTCGCGCGCGGAGATCGTCGCCGCCCAGGGGCTGCGGGCCCAGGACATCGCCCGCTCCGTCGCCGAGCACGTGGCCGAGCGGACCGGCACCGGGACGGTCGCCGACGTGAGCGGCCAGACAGCCGCACGGGGACCTTCGCCCCGGTCCTGAGCGCGCGGCGCCACCTAGCGTCGGTGGTGTGACGGGGCACCGCGTCCGAGGCGGGCCGACCGCCACCGGACGAGGAGGAGCCCGATGACGCAGACACGGTCCCAGGAGCACGGTAGCGACGGGCGAGCCCGCGGGAGCGAGGACGCCTGGCGCGGGTTCGCCACCGGGCCCTGGACCCGGGCCGTCGACGTGCGCGGCTTCATCCAGGCCAACTACACCCCCTACGCGGGCGACGCGGACTTCCTCGCCGGCCCCACCGACCGCACCCGCCGCCTCTGGGACTCCCTGGCCGAGAAGTTCGCCGTCGAGCGGGAGCGGGGCGTCTACGACATCGACGCGACCACGCCGGCGGGGATCACCGCCCACGGCCCGGGCTACATCGACAAGGACGACGAGATCGTCGTCGGCCTGCAGACCGACGCCCCGCTGCGCCGCGCCATCATGCCCAACGGCGGGTGGCGGATGGTCGAGGGCGCCCTGCGCACCTACGGCTACGACGTCGACCCCCGGCTGCGCACGATCTTCACCCGCTACCGCAAGACCCACAACGACGGCGTCTTCGACGTCTACCCGCCCGACGTGCGCCGAGCCCGCTCCGCCCACGTCATCACGGGCCTGCCCGACGCCTACGGACGCGGCCGCATCATCGGCGACTACCGGCGGGTCGCGCTGTACGGCACCGACCACCTCGTGGCCGCCAAGCGGGCCGAGCGCGCCGAGCTCGACGCGATGCCGGCCACCGAGGAGGTCATCCGCGAGCGCGAGGAGAACAGCGAGCAGGTCCGCGCCCTCGGCGAGCTCGCCGACATGGCCGCCGGCTACGGCCACGACGTCACCCGGCCCGCCCGTTCCGGGTACGAGGCCGTCCAGTGGCTCTACCTGGCCTACCTCGGCGCGGTCAAGGAGCAGAACGGCGCGGCGATGAGCCTGGGGCGCACCTCGACCTTCCTCGACGTCTACCTCCAGCGCGACATCGACGCCGGCGTCCTCACCGAGGAGCAGGCCCAGGAGATCATCGACGACCTCGTCATCAAGCTGCGCATCGTGCGCTTCCTGCGCACCCGCGAGTACGACGCGCTGTTCTCCGGGGACCCCACGTGGGTGACCGAGTCGATCGGCGGCACCGGCGAGGACGGCCGCACACTGGTCACCCGCACCAGCTTCCGCATGCTGCAGACGCTGTACAACCTGGGCCCGGCCCCCGAGCCCAACCTCACCGTGCTGTGGTCGCCCGAGCTGCCCGAGGGCTTCAAGCGGTTCTGCGCCCAGGTCTCCATCGACACCTCGGCGATCCAGTACGAGTCCGACCGGCACGTGCGCGAGCAGTGCGGCGACGACGCCGGGATCGCCTGCTGCGTCTCGGCGATGACCATCGGCCACCAGATGCAGTTCTTCGGCGCCCGGGTCAACCTCGCCAAGTCGCTGCTCTACGCGATCAACGGCGGGCGCGACGAGGTCACCGGCGCCCAGGTTGCCCCCGCCACCGAGCCGGTCACGGGCGACGTCCTCGACCACGACGACGTCCTGGCCCGCTTCGACCGGCTGCTCGACTGGCTCGCCGGCACCTACGTCGAGGCGCTCAACTGCATCCACTACATGCACGACCGGTACGCCTACGAGCGCCTGGAGATGGCGCTGCACGACCGGGTGGTGCGCCGCACGATGGCCTGCGGCATCGCCGGGCTGTCGGTGGCCGCGGACTCGCTGTCGGCCATCCGGTACGCCACGGTGCGGCCGGTGCGCGACGAGACCGGGCTGGTCGTGGACTACGAGGTCGAGGGGGAGTTCCCCACCTTCGGCAACGACGACGACCGGGTCGACGAGATCGCCGCGGACCTCGTGCGCCGCTTCATGGCCAAGATCCGCCGCCGGCCCACCTACCGGGGCGCCGAGCACACCCAGTCGGTCCTCACCATCACCTCCAACGTCGTCTACGGGAAGGCCACCGGCGCGACGCCGGACGGGCGGCCCGCCGGGGAGCCCTTCGCCCCGGGGGCGAACCCGATGAACGGGCGCGACACCCACGGGCTGCTCGCCTCGGCGCTGTCGGTGGCCAAGCTGCCCTACGCCGACTCCCAGGACGGGATCTCGCTGACCAACACGGTGGTGCCGGCCGGCCTGGGGCGCACCCGGGACGAGCAGGTGACCAACCTGGCCGGGCTGCTGGACGCCTACACCGCCATGGACGGCTTCCACATGAACGTCAACGTGCTGAGCAGGGAGACGCTCGAGGACGCCATGGAGCACCCGGAGAGGTACCCGCAGCTGACGATCCGCGTCTCCGGCTACGCGGTGAACTTCGTCCGGCTCACCCGCGAGCAGCAGCTCGACGTCGTCTCGCGGACGTTCCACGGGTCGATGTGAGCGTGGGGACCGCCGGCCTCGCCCCGGCGCCGGAGATGGACCGGGCCGAGCAGCTGGCCCGCGTCCGCTCCGGCGAGGTCGGCTCGGTGCACTCCTGGGAGCTGGTGACGGCGGTCGACGGCCCCGGCACCCGGCTCACCGTCTTCCTCGCCGGCTGCCCGCTGCGCTGCCTCTACTGCCACAACCCCGACACCCTGCGGATGCGCGACGGTCGGTCCGTGGCCGCGGACGAGGTGCTCGCGCGCGTGACGCGCTACCTGCCGGTCTTCGCCGCCACCGGCGGGGGCCTGACGGTCAGCGGGGGCGAGCCGCTCATGCAGCCGGCCTTCCTGCGCCGGCTCCTGCGGGGGGCCAGGGAGCGGGGCGTGCACACGGCGATCGACACCAGCGGCTTCCTCGGTGCCCGGGCCGACGAGGAGCTGCTCGACGACGTCGACCTCGTGCTGCTGGACGTCAAGTCCGGCGACCCGCGGGCCTACCGGGAGGTCACCGGCCGCGAGCTGGCCCCCACGCTCGCCTTCGCCCGCCGGCTCGACGCCCGCGGGACCCCGATGTGGGTGCGCTTCGTCCTCGTGCCCGGCCTCACCGACGCCTGGGACAACGTCGAGCGGGTCGCCGAGCACGTGGCCGGCCTCGGCGCCGTCGAACGGGTCGAGGTGCTGCCCTTCCACCAGATGGGCCGCGAGAAGTGGGAGCGGGTCGGGCTCACCTACCGGCTCGGGGGTACCCGGCCCCCGGAACCCGAGCTCCTCGATCGCGTGCGCGGGCAGTTCCGCGCCCGCGGGCTCGTCGTGCACTGACGCGCCACGGGCGGGGGAGCGGCCCCCGCCCGTGGCGCGCGCTCAGCGCAGCTCGCCGGCCTGACGCAGGTAGGGCGTCAGCCCGCCGCGGTGCCGCGGGAAGCCGGCCCCGAGGATCATCGCCAGGTTGACGTTGTCCTCTCTGTCGGCCACCCCCTCGGCCAGCAGCAGCCGGGTCTCCTCGCCGAGCGCCGCGACCACGCGGTCGAGCACGCCGGACTCGGTGACCGCCTGGGCCTCGGCATCCTCGTCGGTTCCGGCGGCAGCGGTGCCCGCCTGGCCGAAGCGGGCGGCGAGGTCGTCCGCGAGCCGGCCGTCCGCCGTCGTGGCCCGTGCCCGGTCGGCGACCAGCGAGGTCAGCCCGGGCGAGTGCGGGTAGCGCTCGCCGAGCCCGGCGCGCAGGGCGTCGATGGCGTGCTCGGCGACGGCGGGTCCGACGAGGTCGAGCAGGGCGAAGGGCCGCATCGGCAGGCCCATCGGGTCCAGCGCCCGGTCCGCGACGGCCGGGGGCGTGCCCTCCTCGACAGCGCCGAGCAGCTCGGCCAGCAGGCGCAGCAGCAGCCGGTTGACGACGAAGCCGGGTGCGTCGCGCACGTCGACGGCGAGCTTGCCGGCCGCGCCGACCAGGGCGCGGGCGGTGGTGTGCGTGGCGTCGTCGGTGTGCTCGGTGCGTACGACCTCGACGAGGGGCATGCGGGCGACGGGATTGAAGAAGTGCAGGCCGACGACCCGCTCGGGGTGGGCGAGGTCGGCGCCCATGGCGGTGACCGACAGGGCGGAGGTGTTCGTGGCGAGGATCGCCTCGGGAGCCAGGACGGCCTCGAGCTCGGCGAAGACCGCCTTCTTGACCTCCAGGCGCTCGGTGACGGCCTCGATGACGAGGTCGCAGCCGGCGAGGTCGGCGAGGTCGGTGGTGGCGGTGACCCGGTCGCGCACCGCGCGGGCCTCGTCCTCGGTGGTGCGGCCGGCCTCGACGTCGGCGGCCAGGGCCCGGTCGACGGCGGCGAGCCCGGCGGCGCACCGCTCCTCGTCCAGGTCGCGCATGACCACCGGCAGGCCGGGCCGGCGGGCCAGCAGCAGGGTGAGCTGGGCGGCCATGAGGCCCGCGCCGGCGACCCCCACCCAGGAGACCTGGCGGGCCCCGGAGCCGGCGGCACCGCGGGCATCGGCGCGGGCGGCCGAGCGGGCCCTGCGCAGCAGCCGGGCGGAGTACATCGAGGAGCGGGCGGCCTCGCCGGTGGCGAGCTCGACGAGCGCCTCGTCCTCGGCGGCGAAGGAGGTGACGACGTCGGTGGTGGCGGTGGCGGCGACCAGCTCCCAGCCACGCAGCGGGGCGGGGTTGCCGGTCGAGGAGGCGCGCACGACGGCAGCGCGGCGGCGTCCGAGGGCCTCGGTGGTGCGGCTGAGGTCGGCCTCGGGGCGGCCGCCCGCAGGCGCGGCCCGCAGCGTGCCGACGCGCACGACGTCCGTGAGCAGGGTGAGGGCGGCGGACAGGCCGAGGTCCTGCCCGGCGGGCACGAGCGCATCGACCAGTCCCGCCTCGAGGGCGCTGGCCGCGTCGAGGGTGCGGTCCCTGGCCGGCAGGTCGAGGATGACGCGCAACGCGGTCTCGGGACCCACGAGGCGGGGGAGGAGGGTGCAGCCGCCCCAGCCGGGGATGATCCCGAGCGAGGTCTCGGGCAGCCCGATGGTCGCCACGTCCTCGGTGGCGACCCGGTAGCCGCAGGCCAGGGCGATCTCGTAGCCACCGCCGAGCGTGGCGCCGGTGAGGTGGGCGAGCGAGGGCACGGGCAGCTCGCGGATCGCGGTGACGAGCTCGTGGCCGGCCAGGGCGAGCGGGCGCAGCTCGTCGGCGTCGGCGGCGCCGGCGAGCAGGTCGAGGTCCGCCCCGGCGATGAAGCTGCGCGCCGTGCCGGTGAGGACGACGGCGTGCAACCGCCCCGCGCCGGCGTCGGCCGCGCACTCCCGCACCGCCTCGCTGAGCCGGGCGAGCCCCAGGTCGCCGACCGTGGTCGGTCGGGCGCCGTCACCGCCGGCGGCGATGGCCAGGACGGCGACGGTGCCGAGCGGGTGGTCGACGTCGGATCGGGTGACGGTGAGCGCGCGCTCGGCCGGTTCGATGTGCTGCACGGTGGTCCTCCCTCGGACGGACAGGTATATGAGACTCACGGTAGCGGGTGTTCTGCGCGGGCGGTGCCGCACCGGGGTCGTGCGGCCGGCCCGGCCCGTCGAGGAGGGAGGGAAAGGCTGCTGCGGGCCGTGTGTACGGCGAGGGAGGAGCAGGCAAGGCGGTGGCGGGCGAGGAGCGCGAGAACCCGCTCGGGGTGGGCGGGGCGCGCGGGGTGGGCGCGCGGTCAGTGCGCGGCGTCGGTCAGCGCCTCGGCGAGGACGCCGCCGACCTGCTCGACCTGCCAGGGCCGCGCGCCGAGCTCGGCGAGGGTCTCGGCCACGTCGGCCGGCCGGGGCCCGTCCCAGGAGATGCGGCGCTGGAGGGCGGGGGCGAGCAGGTTCTCCTGGGGCAGGCCGATCTCCTCGGCCCGCCGGCGCACGGCGGCGCGCACGGCGTCGAGGCGCTCGGCCGCGTCGGGGCGGGCGTCGGCCCAGGAGCGCGGCTGGGGGAGCGCGTCGGGGTCCCGGGGCGGGCGCCGCGAGGGGAGCTGGTCCTCGGGGACGGCCAGCCCCTCCTCGACCGCCGACCACCAGTACTCGGCGCGGCGCCGGGTGCCCTTGCCGGAGAACTCCGGCAGCGCGGTGAGCGCCTGGCGCGACTCGGGCAGCGCCCTGGCGGCCGCGACGACCGCGGCGGCGGGCAGCACCCGGCCCGGGGCGCGGTCGATCTCCTCGGCGAGCCGCTCGCGGGCCTCCCACACGGCGCGCGCCACGGCAAGCCCGCGGGGCCGGCGCACCTCCTGCAGCCCCGAGGTTCGCCGCCACGGCTCGGCGCGCGGGGCCGGCGGCGGGGCCAGCCGCTCGTGCTCGAACTCCTGCAGCGCCCACGCCAGGCGGCCGGCCCGGGCCAGGGCGACCACCTGCGCCTCGCGCACCGCGGCCAGCAGCTCGACGTCCAGGGCGGCGTAGCGCCGCCAGTCCTCGGGGACCGGACGGGTCGACCAGTCCGCGGCGGAGTGCTCCTTGGCCAGCGCGTAGCCGACCTCGTCGGCGACGACGGCGGCCAGCCCCACCCGCGGGCGGCCCAGCAGCCGGGCGGCCAGCTCGGTGTCGAACAGGGAGGCCGGCGCCAGGCCGAGCTCGAGCAGGCAGGGCAGGTCCTGGTCGGCCGCGTGCAGCACCCACTCCAGCGGGTTGACGACCTCCGCGAGGGCGGCCAGGTCCGGCAGGGCGATCGGGTCGACGAGGTGGATGGCGCCGTCGGACCGCCGCAGCTGGACGAGGAAGGCACGCTGGCCGTACCGGAAGCCCGAGGCGCGCTCGGCGTCGACCGCCACCACGCCCTCGTGGGCGGCGATCTCGGCCACCGCGTCGGCCAGGGCGGCGGGGGTGTCGACGATCGGCGGCACCCCGCCGGAGGGCTCGGTCAGCGGCTCGATCTCGCGCGCCGGGACCTCCTCGGTGCCGGCCTCGTCCGTGCCCGGCGTGCTCATCGGCGCCTCGCCAGGGCCGTGACGGCGGTGGGCATCGGCTCCAGGCCCGCCGCCGTGCAGGTGAGCTCGGCCCAGGCCGCCAGGTGGGGACCCAGCTCGGGGGTGTTCGGCGTCCAGGAGGCGCGGATCTCGACCTCGACGTCGCCGGCCCGCAGCTCGACGCCGCCGAAGGTCTCCGACAGCACGCGGGTGACGGTCCCGGACAGGTGCCGGAACCCGGCGCCGTGGTGGTGGAGGGCCTCGTGCACCCAGGACCAGGCGGCCTCGCCGAGCAGGGGGTCGGCGCCCATCTCCTCCTCCAGGCTCGCGCGGGCGAGCACGACGACCCGGAAGGTCCCGTCCCAGGCGGGCTGGCCGTCGGGGTCGTGCAGGACGACGAAGCGGCCGTGACCCAGGAAGGCGTCGGGGTCGAGGTCGGCGGGCGACGTGGTGATCTCCGCGGTCAGCGCCGCGGTGAAGGGCGCCAGCCGCGCCGGGGCGGGGACCTCCTCGAGGTGGACCTCGCGGCGCAGCCGGACCTCGCGCAGCGAGAGCAGCGCCCGCTCGAAGTCGGCGGGGACCTGCCCGGACGTCCTGCTCACCCGGACAGGCTAGGCGCGCGACGCCGAGGTCGTCGGAGCCGCGCCGCACGTGGCACAGTTCCCTGGTGCGCCACCACGACCTGCGTCCCGTCGTCCTCGGGGCCGACCTCGGCACCTACTCGATCGCGCGGGCCTTCCACGAGGCCTACGGCGTGACCTCGACGATCGTGCTCAACCAGCCGCGCGGACCCGTGGACCACTCGCGGATCCTCGAGCAGCTCTACCTGGGGCGGGGCGGCACCCTGGACACCGACCTCGTCCTCGACCGGCTGACCGAGCACGCCGCCGCCCACCCCGGGCGCACCCACCTGCTCATGCCGACCATGGACCAGGACGTGGAGATGATCCTCGCCCACCGTGAGCGCCTCGAGGAGCACCACGTCGTCGGCCTGGCCCCCGCCGAGCAGGTGCGGGCGGCCTCCGACAAGGCGCACCTCGCGCAGGTGGCCGCCTCGGTGGGGGTGGCGACCCCCCGCGGGGTCCAGATCGACGTCGACGGCCCGGAGGCGGACTGGCGCGCCGCGCTCGCCGAGGTCGCGCTGCCGGCGATCCTCAAGCCCGCCGACGGCGGCACCACCTACGCCAACCTCTTCTTCGAGGGCCGCAAGAAGGCCTACCCGGTGCAGGGCCGCCAGGAGGCCGAGGACGTGCTGCGCCTCGTGCGCGACGCCGGCTTCACCGGCACCTTCCTCGCCCAGGAGCTCATCCCCGGCGACGACACCACCACCTGGGTGGTCAACGGCTACGTCGACGCCGCCGGCCGGATGACGATGGTCGCCACCGGGCAGGTGCTGCTCGGCCTGCACCAGCCGGGGTTCATCGGCAACGCCGGCATCATCTACGTGCGCGAGAACCCCGACCTGGTGGCCGACGCCCGCGCGGTCGTCGGCGCCCTGGGCCTGACGGGCCTGTTCAGCATCGACGTCAAGATCGACCCCCGCGACGGACGGCGGGTCCTGCTCGACGTCAACCCCCGCGGCGGCCGCGGCGGCTACTACGTCAACGTCGGGGGGCTCAACCTCATGGAGGCCCTCGTCGCGGACCGGCTCGAGGGCCGCGCGCTGCCCGAGCGCGTGGCCGACCGCCGCGGGGTGATGGGTTTCGTGCCGTCGGTGGTGCTGCCCCGCTACGTGCGCGACCGGGCCCTGCTGCGCGAGGTGCTCGGCGTGATCGCGCGGCGCGGCGTGGTCAACCCGCTGCTGTACCGCAAGGACCGCAACCTGCGCCGGTCGGTCTACGCCCGGCAGGCCGGCCTCAACCAGCTCCGGGCGCTGGCCGCCCACTACCCGCGGCCCACCGAGACCGGGTTCTGAGCGGCGGCCGGTCAGCGGCGGCGCAGGGCGCCCAGCCGGCGGCGCGCGGCCTGCTTGACGCCGCGCACCGCGCCGAGCGTCCGGTAGACGCTGGGCCGCACGGGCAGGTCCCGCGCGGCGGCGGCGGGCACGACGTCGGGGTGGAACTTCGTCTTGAACAGGGTGAGCCCGGCGAGCGAGTCGAACTCCTCCGAGCCGACCCCGCCCAGGTCGTAGGTGCGCACCCCCTCGGCCTGGAGCCGCTGCATGATCTCCCACTGCAGCAGGTCCGGGGCGCCGGAGTGCCGGGCGTCGGTCCCGGAGGCGCCGATGGAGTACGTGGCGTGCGACCCGATGACGTTGACCTGTGCCCACGCCACGGGCCGGCCGCCGTCGCGCACGACGAACAGGCGCATGATCTGCGGCCCGACGCGCGCCATCATCTCGAAGTAGCGGTCCGCCGGGTGCACCCCGAAGGCCGCCCGCTCCCCGGTCTCCTCGAACAGCGCGTAGAGCGCGTCGAAGGCGGCGCGGTCCAGCCCGGTGTCCTCGGTGACGCTCAGGGACTCCTCGCGCTCGGCCTTGCGCACGTCGCGCCGGCCCCGCTTCTTCATCCGCCCCAGGACGTCCTCGGGCGTACCGCTCAGGTCGACGACGACGGTGGAGTCGAAGGTGATGCCCTGCATGACCGGGACCAGGTCGGTGTCGTCGTGACGGGCGTGCAGACGGACGAAGGCGATGCCCGGGTCTACCCGGCGCAGCGAGGCCACCAGCTGGTCGCGCAGCGCCCGCTCGCGCTCCGCGGTGGGCTCGGTGAGCCAGACGGGCCCGAACTTCGCCCACAGCCACGACAGCCCGGCGCCCACGCGCACGCGGCTGAAGGAGACGACGGCGACCGCCTCGCGCCCCTCCCAGGCGGCCAGTCGCCCCCACGGGCTGCGCCCGGGCACGGTCGAGTCGTAGGCGTCCCACTCGGGGGTCTGCTCGACCGGCATGGCGGCCGCGGCGGTGAGACGGCGGTACTCGTCGTCGTCGCATGGGCGGAGCTGAAGCGTCACGTGACCTCCGGTGGGATGTCCGGCCCGCCGGTCGGGGGCCGGGGCCAGGCTATCGCCGCAGCGTAGGCTGGGCCCCGACCGGCGCACGTCCCGTGCCCCTCGTCGACCGACCCGGAGGATCCGTGCCCCGCTCCCAGATCGTGCCGCTGACACCCGGTGCCCTCGAGGAGGCCGTCGCCGCCGTCGGGGGCGAGGTGCCGGTGGAGCAGTCGGCCGCGTGGGACTGGTACGACGAGGCGATGCCCGACCGGGAGCCGGCCGGGCGGCTGGCGTGGCTGCTCGACGGCGAGCCGCAGGCCGTGCTCGCCCTGTCGCGGATGCGGGGACGCGGCTTCACCTACCTGTGGGCCCGGCACGGTCCGATCTGGCTGACCGAGGACACGCCGGCCGCCGAGCTGGCCCTGCGCCGCGCGCTCGTGCGCTCGCTGCGCTCGGCGGAGCCGAGGGCCGCCTTCGTGCGGCTGCACGCCCGGCACCGCGCCGCGGACCTGAGCGAGCTGCTCCAGTCGGTGACCTTCGACCGGACGGTCGTCCTCGACCTGGCCGGCACGGGGGACCCCGACACGCTGCTCGCCTCGATGAAGAAGCGGGGCCGGCGCGACGTGCGCAAGGCCGGCCGCAACGCCGACCTCGTCCCGGGCGAGGAGACGGGGATCTCGACGACGGGCTTCGCCGAGCTCTACGCGCTGCTCGAGGAGACCGCCGAGCGCGACGGCTTCGGGATCGCGGCGGCGAGCCAGTACACGACGATGCTCGAGGCGCTCGGGCCCGAGCACGGCCGGCTGTTCGTCGTGCGCCACGTCGACGGCCGCCCGCTGTGCTGGGGGATCGTCACCGTGGGGGAGGGCCTGGCCACCTACTACTACGCGGCCTCGAGCCACGAGGGGCGGCGCTCCGGCGCGCCGGACCTGCTCGTGTGGCACATGGCCGCCGCGCTCCAGGCCGAGGGGGTGCGCAGCTTCGACCTCATGGGCATCGACTCCGAGCGCGCGCCCCGGCTGACCGGCGTGCGGGACTTCAAGACGAAGTTCTCCGAGGAGGTCACCGAGGTGCCCGGGGCCTGGGACGTCCCGCTACGACCGGCCCTGTACCGGGGCCTGCGGCTCGCGCTGGCAGCCAAGCGGGGCGTGGCCGCGAAGGTGGCCCAGATCCGCTCGGGCACCGGCGACGGGGACTGACCGCCGGGCTCGTCCGCGCCACCGCCACAGACGACCGTCGTCCTGTGAGGTGGGTCCCACTTTGCGAGGTTCAATAAACATCACGCTGGTCTTGCGTAATCTCCGGTTAGGCTCGCCTTGCCTCACCGACACCGGTCGGTCAGCTCCCCGAGGACACTGGAGACCACATGCAGACCCTGCGCCGCACCCTCATCGGCAGTACCACCGCTCTCGCCCTGCTGGCCGTCGCCGCCTGCTCCTCGGGCGAGGACTCCGCCGCCGGTGACGGCGGTGACGCGGCCGCCGAGGAGGGCGAGGCCGGCGAGACCATCGAGGTCGAGGACAACAACGGCACCCAGACCGTCACCTCGCCGCCGCAGTCGGTCGTCGTCACCGACAACCGCAGCTTCGAGACCCTCGCCGACTGGGGGATCGAGCCCACCGCGGCCGCCGTCGCCCTCATGCCCGACACCATCTCGTTCGCCAACCAGGACGAGGTCATCGACCTGGGCAACCACAACGAGCCGGACCTCGAGCAGGTCGTCGCCGCGGACCCCGACCTCGTGGTCAACGGCCAGCGCTTCACCCAGTACCACGACGACTTCGTCGAGCTCGTCCCCGACGCCACCGTGCTCGAGCTCGACCCGCGCGAGGGCGAGCCCTTCGACGCCGAGCTCGTCCGCCAGGTCACGGTCCTCGGCGAGGTCTTCGGCCACGAGGACGAGGCGGCCGAGCTCGTCACGGCCTTCGAGGACGCCATCGCCCGCGTCGAGGCGGCCTACGACCCCGGCCAGAGCGTCATGGCGGTCAACGTCTCCGGCGGCGAGATCGGCTACCTCGCCCCGGGCGTGGGCCGCACCCTCGGGCCGGTCTTCGACTTCGCCGGCCTCACCCCGGCCCTCGAGGTCGAGGGCGCCTCGGACGACCACCAGGGCGACGACATCTCCGTCGAGGCCATCGCCGACGCGAACCCGGACTGGATCCTCGTGATGGACCGCGACGCGGCCGTCTCCGCGGACGACGAGTCCTACGAGCCCGCCGCGGAGATCCTCGAGGCCAACGAGGCGCTCTCCTCGGTGACGGCGGTCCAGGAGGACCACATCGTCTACATGCCCGCCGACACCTACACCAACGAGGGGATCCAGACCTACACGGAGTTCCTCAACGAGTTCGCCGACGCGCTCGAGGGCGCGGCCTGACCACGCGATGAACGACAGGTGGCGGGGCCGGCGCAGCCGGTCCCGCCACAACCATGACGCCCCGACCACGCGGCGACCACACGAACGGTGACCGGATGACCAGCACAGCGACCGCCCCGCCGCCGGCGCGGGCGAGGGGGCGCCTGTTCGACCGGTGGTTCGTCCTCGGTCTGCTCGGCGTCGTCGCGCTCCTGGCGGCCTCCCTGCTGACCGGCGAGTACGACATCTTCGGCGCCGACGACGGGGCGCAGATGTTCGCGATCACGCGGATCCCGCGCACCATCGCCCTCGTCCTGTCCGGGGCCGCGATGGCCATGTGCGGGCTCGTCATGCAGCTCCTCACTCAGAACCGCTTCGTCGAGCCGACGACCACCGGGACCACCGAGTGGGCGGGCCTGGGCCTGCTGACGGTGATGATCCTCGTGCCCGGCGCCTCGATCCTCACCCGCATGACCGGCGCGGTGATCTTCGCCTTCGTCGGCACGATGATCTTCTTCCTCTTCCTGCGCCGCGTCTCGCTGCGTTCCTCGCTCATCGTGCCGATCGTCGGGATCATGCTCGGCGCCGTCGTCAGCTCGGTGTCGACCTTCCTCGCCCTGAGCACCGACATGCTGCAGAACCTCGGCGTGTGGTTCGCCGGCAGCTTCACCTCCGTGCTCCGGGGCAAGTACGAGTGGCTCTGGGTCGTGCTCATCGTCGGGATCGTCGTCTTCGTCGTCGCCGACCGGTTCACCGTCGCCGGCCTCGGCGAGGAGATCGCGACCAACGTCGGCCTCAACTACGGCCGGATCGTCCTGCTGGGCACCGGACTCATCGCGGTCGCCACCGGCATCGTCACCGTCGTCGTCGGCAACCTGCCCTTCCTCGGGCTCATCGTCCCCAACGTCGTGTCGATGATCCGCGGCGACGACCTGCGCAGCAACCTGCCGTGGGTCTGCCTGCTCGGCATCGCGATCGTCACCCTGTGCGACCTCGTCTCCCGCACGATCATCTCCCCGTTCGAGGTGCCGGTCTCGCTCGTGCTCGGCATCGTCGGCGCGGTCGTGTTCGTCGGCCTCCTGCTCAGGCAGCGTCGTCGTGGCTAGCCCCGTCGTCGAGCGCACCGGCGCCGCCCCCGAACCGCGTCCCGGCCGCGGCGGCGCGGCGAGCCCCGGGGCGGCCACCACAACCGGGGCCTTCGCCACGCCGCGCCACCGGCTCCAGTTCTGGCTCGTCACGGCCGTCCTGCTCGTGCTCGCCATCGGCTTCGGCCTGGGCCTGCTCGCCTACGACAACCCCATGCCCTTCGGCACCGACGGGTTCTGGCGGATCGCCGAGCGACGCACCACCGACGTCCTCGTCATGGGGCTCGTCGCCTGCTGCCAGGCCATCGCCACCGTCGCCTTCCAGACGGTGACGAACAACCGCATCATCACGCCCTCGATCATGGGCTTCGAGTCGCTCTACGTCGCCGTGCAGACCTCGGCGGTGTACTTCCTCGGCGTCGCCGGCGTCGTCGCGCTGCAGGGCGTGCCGCAGTTCGCGCTGCAGGTGCTGCTCATGGTCGCGTTCGCGCTCGCCCTGTACGGCTGGCTGCTCTCGGGGCGCTACGGGAACCTGCAGATCATGCTGCTGGTGGGCATCATCATCGGCGGCGGGCTCGGCTCGGTCGCCTCCTTCATGCAGCGCCTGCTCACCCCCAGCGAGTTCGACGTGCTCACCGCCCGCCTGTTCGGCTCGGTGTCCAACGCCGACGTCGAGTACCTCCCGCTGGCGATCCCGCTGTGCGTCCTGGCCGGCGGTGCGCTCCTGCTGCGGGCGCGCCGCCTCAACGTCGTCGCGCTGGGCCGCGACATCTCCATGGGCCTGGGCATCAACCACCGCGCCGAGATCATGAAGGTGCTCTTCCTCGTCTCGATCCTCATGGCCGTCTCGACCTCGATGATCGGCCGGATGACCTTCCTCGGCTTCCTCGTGGCCACCCTGGCGTACCAGCTCGCCGGTACCCACGACCACCGCTACGTCTTCCCCGTCGCCATCCTCACGGGGTTCGTCGTCATCGCCGGCGCCTACTTCGTCATGCGCAACATCTTCTACGCGCAGGGCGTGGTCTCGATCCTCATCGAGTTCGTCGGCGGCACCGTCTTCCTCATCGTCATCCTCCGGAAGGGGCGCCTGTGATCACCCTCGAGCAGGTCCGCAAGGACTACACCAGCGAGGTCGTCATCGGCCCGGTCGACCTGACCATCCCCGCCTGCGGGATCACCGCGCTCGTGGGACCCAACGGCGCCGGCAAGTCGACGATGCTGACGATGATCGGGCGGCTGCTGGGCATGGACTCCGGCACCATCGAGGTCGCCGGCCTGGACGTGAGCTCGACGCGGTCGGACGACCTGGCCAAGGTGCTGTCCATCCTGCGACAGGAGAACCACTTCATCACCCGGCTCACCGTCCGCCAGCTCGTGGGCTTCGGGCGCTTCCCGTACAGCAAGGGCCGGCTGACGGCGCACGACGAGCACCTCGTCAGCGAGGCGATCGACTTCCTCCACCTCACCGAGCTGCAGGACCGCTACCTCGACCAGCTCTCCGGCGGGCAGCGTCAGCGCGCCTACGTGGCCATGGTGCTCGCCCAGGACACCGAGTACGTCCTGCTCGACGAGCCGCTGAACAACCTCGACATGAAGCACTCGGTGCAGATGATGCGCCACCTGCGGCGCGCCGCCCGCGAGCTCGGCCGCACGATCGTCATCGTCCTGCACGACATCAACTTCGCCGGCACCTACGCCGACCACATCTGCGCGATGAAGGACGGGACGGTCTGCGACTTCGGCCCGCCGGAGCAGATCATGCGCGACGAGGTGCTCTCGCGCGTGTTCGACACCGAGGTGCGGGTCATCGACGGGCCCGACGGGCCGCTCGCCGTCTACTACTGATCTCCCGCCCGGCTCAGCGGCGGACCACGGCCAGCGAACCGGCGGGCAGCGCCACGCCACCTTCCCCTAGCCCGGGCGAGCCCCAGGCGAGCAGGACCTCCGTGGCCGCTCCCGGCCGCCCGGTGCCGTCCGGCCCGAGGCCGAGGGTGACCGGCCCCTCGCCGAGGTTCGCCACGACGTCGATCCCGCCGCGCGACATCCGCAGCCGGCCCTCGTCGTCGGCCCACGCGGTGGTCGCCCGCCGGTCCCCGGAGGCGAGGTCGGGCTCGGTCCGCCGCAGCGCGACCAGGTCCCGGTAGTGCTCCCGCAGGCGCCGACCACGCGCGGTGGTGGCCTCCTCGCGGTCGAGCACCGAGGCGTCGCGCGTGCTCGGGTCCTGCGGGTCGGGCACCTCGACCTCGACGCCGTCGGCATCGCTCCAGCCGTGCGCGGCGAACTCCGCCCGCCGCCCCTCGGTCACGGCCCGGCCGAGGGCCTCGTCCACGTGGTCGGTGAAGAACTGGAAGGGGGTCGTCGAGCCCCACTCCTCACCCATGAAGAGCATGGGGGTGAAGGGGGAGAGCAGCGTGACCGCGGCCGAGACCGCCAGCGCCGCGTCGGGCAGGCCTGAGGAGGGGCGGTCCCCGACGGCGCGGTTGCCCACCTGGTCGTGGTTCTGGGTGAAGACGACGAACCGGTGCCCGTCGACGTCGGCGCCCACCGGCCGGCCCCAGTCGGTGCCGCGGAAGGTGGAGAAGCCGCCGTCGTGGACGAACACCTCGGTCAGCGCCTTGGTCAGGGTCGACCCGGCGCCGAAGTCGACGTAGTAACCCTGCCGCTCACCGGTGAGCCAGGCGTGCAGCGCGTGGTGGACGTCGTCGACCCACTGGGCGTCCATCCCGAACCCGCCGTCCGCGGTGGGGGTGACCATCGCGTCGTCGTTGAGGTCGGACTCGGCCACCAGGGTGCGCGGCAGGCCCAACTCGTCGCCCAGGGCGTGCACGGCGTCGGCCAGCTCGGCGAGCAGGTGCTTCTCGGAGCCGTCCTCGATGGCGTGCACCGCGTCGAGCCGCAGCGCGTCGACGTGGAAGTCGCGCAGCCAGCGCAGCGCGTTGTCGATGAAGAAGGCCCGCACCTCGCTCGCGTGCTCGCCGTCGAGGTCGGGACCGGAGCCCCAGGGCGTCTGGTGGCGCTCGGTGACGTACGGCGCGAAGTGGCCGAGGTAGTTCCCGTCGGGACCGAGGTGGTTGTAGACGACGTCGAGGCACACGCCCAGGCCGTGGGCGTGCGCGGCGTCGACGAAGCGCTGCAGGGCGGCCGGGCCGCCGTAGGAGTCCTGCACCGCGTACAGGGCCACCCCGTCGTAGCCCCAGCCGTGCCGGCCGGGGAAGGCGGCCAGCGGCATGAGCTCGACCATCGTCACGCCCAGCTCGGCGAGCCCTGCCAGGTGCGCGGCGGCGGCGTCGAGCGTGCCCTCGGCGGTGAAGGTGCCGACGTGGATCTCGTAGAGGATCGCGCCCGGCAGGGCCACGCCGGCGAAGTCGGCGTCGGTCCAGGTGAAGGCGGCGGGGTCGAACAGGCGGGAGGCGCCGTGCACGCCGCCTGGCTGGTGGGCCGAGCGCGGATCGGGGACCGGGGCGCCGCCGTCGACGCCGAAGCGGTAGTCGGTGTCGGCCGGCAGCGGGGCGGGGGCCGACCACCAGCCGTCCTCGGCCCGGGTCATCGGCGTGCGGACCTCGCCGTCGAGGACGAGCTCGACCGTGCGGGCCTCGGGTGCCCAGACGGCCGGCAGCAGGGGGTCGCGGGCGGGGCCTTTCTCTGTGGCGCTCACGCGGTGGCCTCCAGGACGGCGACGGGGAAGGTGGCGAGCAGCTCGGCCAGCGCGACGGAACCGCCGGGGTAGGTGGCGCCGGTGAGCACGTCGGTCCAGGAGCCCTCGGGCAGGACCACGGTGTGCTCGCCGAAGCCGCCGAGCGCCCGCAGGCCGGCGGCGAGCCGGGTGGCCACGGTGACCACGCTCGGGACCTCGTCGAGGGTGCGGGCGTAGGCCACGGCGTGCTGCGTGGTCGTGGGCAGCGGGACGTAGCCGGAGGCGGCGCCGACGAAGATCTCGCCCCGACGGCGGCGCAACCGCAGCACCTTCGCGGTCAGCGCGAGCTTCTCCTCCGAGAGGTCCACGGGCGCCCGGCCGGCGTCGAGCTCGGCGAGGGTGGCGGCGATCGCGTCGTGGTCCACCGGGCGCCGGTTGTCCGGGTCGACGAGGGAGTCGGTGAGCAGCTCGGAGCCCTGGTAGACGTCGGCCACGCCCAGGACGGTCAGCTGCATCGCCTTGGTGGACAGCACCGAGGCCCGCACGGCCGGGGCGGTCAGCTCCACCCAGCCGGCGAAGGCCGCCCGCACCGCCTCGTCGGCGAGCAGGGCGCGGACCCAATCGAGGAGCTCGTCCTCGCGGGCGGTGTCCTGCTCGGTCCACGTGGTCCACGTCTTCTGCTCGCGCACCGCCTTGAGCAGGTAGTCGGTCAGGCGGTCGGCGTCGATCGGGCCGCCTGGCCCCCAGGTGCCGGCCAGCGTCTGCCACACGAGGTTCTCCGTGCGCCCGTCCAGGTCGGCCGGGCGGGGCGGCTCGGTGGCCTCCCGCAGCGTGGTGACCAGCTCGGTCCAGGCCGCGGGGTGCTCGCTGATGACGCCGATGCGCGCCCGCACGTCCTCGCTGCGCTTGGTGTCGTGGGTCGAGCCGTTGGTCATCGTCGAGGGCCACGTGGCCTGGGTGCGGGCCACCCAGGCGTGCATCTCGTCGAGGCTGAGCCCGGCCAGGTCCGGGGCGCCGCCGACCTCGTTGAGGGAGAGCAGCTGGGTCCACCGGTAGTAGGTGGTGTCCTCGACGCCCTTGGCGGTCACCGCGCCGCAGACCTGCTGGAAGCGGACGATGATCTCGTCGCGGCGCGGCTCCCGGGTGCGGCCGGCCGACCCGGCCTCGCGGCCCAGCACGAGGTCGACGACGACGTCGAGGGTCTCGAGGCGGTCCTCGTCCAGGCGGGCGGCAGCGGTCGCGGCGGCGTCCTCGACGAGCTCGACGGACCGCGCCGGGGCGAGCTCGCCGGGCACGACGTAGGCGCGGTAGTGGTGCACGGCGACCACGAGCTCGCGCACGCACTCCAGCAGCGGACGGAAGGAGTGGTCGCGCAGCCGCACGTCGTCGCGGCAGACGTCCGAGAGCAGGGTGGCCAGGCGGTGCACCTCGGCGTACAGCGAGCCGTCGACGATCTGGTACTTCGACTCATCACGCACGGCGTCGAAGGTGCCCGGCGCGTCGCCGGTGACCTGGAGCATGAGGGCGCCCGCGGCGGGCAGGCCCGCCGGGTCGACCTGCAGCGCGTGCAGGCGCCAGGCCGTGTCGTAGCCCGTGGTCCCGGCCACCGGCCAGTCCGCGGGCAGCTCCTCGTCCGGCTCGAGGATCTTCTCCGCGACGACCCAGGCGCCGCCGGTGGCCTCGTGCAGCCGGCGGAAGTAGCCGCGGGGGTCGGCCAGGCCGTCGGGGTGGTCGACCCGCAGCGCGTCGATCACGCCCGTCTCGACGAGCTCGAGCAGCAGGGCGTGCGTGGCGTCGAAGACCTCGGGGTCCTCGACCCGCACAGCGGCCAGCGAGCCGACGTCGAAGAAGCGGCGGTAGTTGAGCTCCTCGTCGGCGACCTTCCAGTAGGCCAGGCGGTAGTGCTGGCGGTCGAGGAGCTCGGCCAGCGGGAGCTGCTCGGTGCCGGCGCGCACCGGCAGGACGTGGTCGTAGTAGGTGAGCACGTGCTGCTCGCCGGCCTCCTCCTGGCCGGGGACGACCATCGTCGTCAGCTCGATCTCGCCGTCGGCGAGCGCGGCGCCGATGCGTCGCCCGAGCACCGGCATGAGGATGCCGTCCCCCTCCTCGGACAGGTCGACGTCGAACCAGCCCGCGTACGGCGAGTCGGGTCCGTGGGTGAGCACCGACCACAGGGCGCGGTTGTGCCAGGCTGGGGTGGGCACGGCCATGTGGTTGGGAACCAGGTCGACGACGATCCCCATCCCGCGGTCGTGGACGGCCGCGGCGAGCCGCTCGAGCCCGGCGCGGCCGCCGAGGACCGCGGAGATCGTGTCGTGGTCGACGACGTCGTAGCCGTGGGTCGACCCCGGAGCGGCGGTGAGCACGGGGGAGAGGTAGAGGTCGGTGACGCCGAGGTCCGCCAGGTGCGGCAGCTGCGCCGCGACGTCGTCGAACGTGAGGTCCGCGCCGAGCTGGAGCCGGTAGGTGCTCACCGGGGTGCGGCGGCCCGGGCCGGCCACGTGGGAGGCGGCGCGGGTGTCGGCGTCGGTACGGGCGTCGTCGTGCGAGGTGGTCACGTGCGTCCTCCGGCTGGGCGGAACGGGGGCTACTCGGGGGTGTCGGCGACGAGGTCGTCGGCGGGTGGCAGGGCGTCGTCGGGCTCGGGGTCGTCTGCGGTGATCGCGGTCTGCGGCCGGCCGCCCTCCCAGGCCGGCGAGGTCGGGAGCTGGCCGGTGGTCGGTCGCGCCGGCCGCTCCGTGCGCTCGTCGCCGGCCACCGACACGGCCTCGCGCGAGCCCTGGGGGCTGAGCAGGACGATCGTCGAGCGGGCCACCGCCGTGATCTGCGCCCCCGCGGCGAGCGCGCCGACGTTCGTCGTCTCCCCGGTGGTGTCGAGCACCACCTGCCAGCTCGGTCCCCACTCGGCTTCGGGCAGCGTGGTGAGCACGTCCTCGTGGGAGGCGTTGAGGATGATGAGCAGGGAGTCGTCCACGATCCGCTGGCCCCGCACGTCCGGCTCGGCGATGGCCTCGCCGTTGAGGAAGCAGACGATCGTCTTCGACCCACCGTCCCAGTCGTGGTCCTCCATCGGGGTGCCGTCGGGGGCGAACCAGGCCATGTCCGGCAGGTCGTCGGGCCAGTCCGGGTGTGGCTCGCCGGAGAGGAACCGGCGGCGACGCAGCACGGGGTGGGCCAGGCGGAAGTCGACGAGCTCGCGGGTGAAGCCGAGCAGGTGCTGGGCGTCCTCGTCGAGGTCCCAGTCCACCCAGGCGATCTCGTTGTCCTGGCAGTAGACGTTGTTGTTGCCGCCCTGCGTGCGGCTGAGCTCGTCGCCGTGGCTGATCATCGGCACGCCCTGGCTGAGCATGAGGGTGGTGAGCATGTTGCGCTGCTGACGGGCCCGCAGCGCGTTGACCGCCGGATCGTCGGTGGGTCCCTCGACGCCGCAGTTCCACGACCGGTTGTGCGACTCGCCGTCGCGGTTGTCCTCGCCGTTGGCCTCGTTGCGCTTCTCGTGGTAGCTGACCAGGTCGCGCATGGTGAAGCCGTCGTGGGCGGTGACGAAGTTGATCGACGCCACCGGGCGGCGCCCGGAGTGCTCGTAGAGGTCCGAGGAGCCGGCCAGCCGGTAGGCGAGGTCGCCGAGCGTGCCCGGCTCACCGCGCCAGTAGTCGCGCACGGTGTCGCGGTACTTGCCGTTCCACTCCGTCCACAGCGGGGGGAAGCCGCCGACCTGGTAGCCGCCCTCGCCCACGTCCCAGGGCTCGGCGATGAGCTTCGCCTGGGAGATGACCGGGTCCTGCTGGATGATGTCGAAGAACGAGGAGAGCTTGTCCACCTCGTGCAGCTCGCGGGCCAGGGTCGAGGCGAGGTCGAAGCGGAAGCCGTCGACGTGCATCTCGGAGACCCAGTACCGCAGCGAGTCCATGATGAGCTGCAGGGAGTGCGGGCTGCGCATGTACAGCGAGTTCCCCGTGCCGGTGGTGTCGAAGTAGTGCGCCTCGTCGCCGTGGACGAGCCGGTAGTACTGCGGGTTGTCGATGCCCCGGAAGCTGAGGGTGGGGCCCATGTGGTTGCCCTCGGCGGTGTGGTTGTAGACGACGTCGAGGATGACCTCGATGTTCGCCTCGTGCATCGTCTTGACCAGGGTGCGGAACTCGTCGACCTGCTCGCCGCGGCTGCCCTGGGAGCTGTAGGCGTTGTGCGGGGCGAAGAAGCCGATCGTGTTGTAGCCCCAGTAGTTGGACAGGCCCTTGTCCACCAGGTGCGGGTCCTGGACGAACTGGTGGACCGGCATGAGCTCGACGGCGGTGACCCCGAGCGAGGTGAGGTGCTCGACGATCGCCGGGTGGCTGAGGCCGGCGTAGGTGCCGCGCAGCTCCTCGGGGACGTCGGGGTGCAGGCGGGTCAGGCCCGCGACGTGCGTCTCGTAGATCACCGAGTCGTGGTACTCGTGCCCCGGCGGACGGTCGTTGCCCCAGTCGAAGAACGGGTTGATGACGACCGAGACCATCGTGTGGCCCAGCGAGTCCTGCGGGGCGAAGCGGCCCGGGTCGGCGAAGTCGTAGGAGAACAGCGAGGGGTGGCCGTCGATCTGACCGTCGATCGCCTTGGCATACGGGTCCAGGAGGAGCTTGGACGGGTCGCAGCGCAGCCCCTGCGCGGGGTCCCAGGGGCCGTGCACCCGGAACCCGTAGCGCTGACCGGGACGGACCCCGGGGAGGAACCCGTGCCAGACGTGGGCGTCGACCTCGGCGAGGTCGACGCGGGTCTCGGCGCCGTCGTCGTCGATGAGGCACAGCTCGACGCGCTCGGCGACGGTGGAGAACAGGGCGAAGTTGGTCCCCGAACCGTCGAAGGTGGCGCCGAGCGGATAGGGCTGACCTGGCCAGTGCTGCATGGGTCAAGAGTGGCACGTACCGGGGCGCGGCGAGACCGGGGCCGCGCCGCCGCTGCTCCCGGTGCGCAGATGCTCACACCGCCGGTGCGCGATAGTGGGTCCGTGCGGCAGCGCGGGTGACGGCGCCCGGGGGTGCCGGGGTCGACGCGGGAGGACGTGTGGGACGGGACCGGGAGGACCTCAACCGGCGGATGCTGCGCGCCCGGGACGCGATGGACCGCTCCTACGCCGAGCCGCTCGACGTGCCCGCGCTCGCGCGGATCGCCCACGTCTCGCCGGCCCACTTCATCCGCAGCTTCCGCCTTGTCTACGGACAGACGCCGAACCAGTACCTGCGCGGGCGCCGCATCGAGCGCGCGATGTTCCTGCTGCGCTCGGGTGATCGCCCGGTCACGCAGGTGTGCCTCGACGTCGGGTACACCAGCCTGGGGACCTTCAGCCGGATCTTCTCGGCGATCGTGGGGGAGAGCCCGACGAGCTATCGCGCCCGCGGTCCGGTGCCGCTCGCGCCGTCGTGCTTCGTCATGTCCTGGAGCCGTCCGTCGACGCCGGTCACGGTGCCGGAAAGCTAGCCCGCGGCGCCGCCTGCCGGTGCACCGGCAGGATCGAGCAGTTCTGGAGAAGCGCCGGTCCGGGGCGCGCTCCTAGCGTGAGGCCATGATCACCAACCTGCAGATATCCCAGATCTTCGTCCTCGACCAGGACGAGGCCCACACCTTCTACGTCGACGTCCTCGGCCTCGAGCCGTCCGCGGACGTCAACTTCGGTCCCATGCGGTGGCTCACCGTGCGGGTGCCCGGCACCGACCGGGAGATCCTGCTCGAGAAGCCGGGTGCCCCGGGGTACGACGACGCCACCGCCGAGGCCGTGCGCGGCATGCTGACCAAGGGCGCCTCGGGCGGGAGCCTGTTCTTCATCACCGACGACGTCCGCGCGACCTACGAGGCCCTGCTGGCCAAGGGCGTCGAGATCGCGGAGGAGCCGACCGAGCAGATCTACGGCACCGACTTCGGCCTGCGCGACCCGTTCGGCAACCACATCCGCATCACCGAGCTCAAGGAGCTGCCCGCCGAGATGCCCACCGACGTGCCCGGATTCTGACGGAGAACCCGCCCCGTCCCGTTGGGACGACGAGGGCCCCGGACGGCGTCTCCGCCGGCCGGGGCCCTCACGTTGCTGGTGGGCGATACTGGGTTCGAACCAGTGACCTCCTCGGTGTGAACGAGGCGCTCTACCACTGAGCCAATCGCCCGTGTCGACCGCTCGCTCGCGCGGCGGGGACGGTCGTCAACTCTAGCCGATGCCCGGGCGGATCGACGACCACGACGGACGTGACAGCGTTCACCCTCCGGACAGGCCCGGTTGGTTTGAGTTTTGCTCGAGCGGATGGTTATTGTTCTGGTCGCACGAACGGCTGCGAGGTTGTTCGAGGCGATGCGGATGTAGCGCAGCTGGTAGCGCATCACCTTGCCAAGGTGAGGGTCGCGGGTTCGAGTCCCGTCATCCGCTCGGAGGTCCCACCACCCGGTGGGAGCATGGGCCCGGAGGGAACATGTACCTCAGGGTGGCGTGGCCGAGAGGCGAGGCAGCGGCCTGCAAAGCCGTACACACGGGTTCGAATCCCGTCGCCACCTCGGGCGATTGGCGCAGCGGTAGCGCGCTTCCCTGACACGGAAGAGGTCACTGGTTCGATCCCAGTATCGCCCACCACATGCGAGAGCCCCGGCCGTCGGCCGGGGCTCTCGTGCGTCATGGCCGGCGTGCGACCGCCGGCTGCGGCTACCGCTCGTCGCCGATCGTCGTGTCGCGGTGCACGTCGTCGGCCGAGCCGACGCCCAGCTCGTCCAGGGTGGCGACGACCACCGCGATCCGGACCGGGCTCGAGTCGCAGTCCGTGCCCTCGTCGGCCGGGTGCTGCACGTTGCGTGTGTCGACCCCGCCGGCGCCGTCGGTGAGCAGCGCCAGGTAGCTGAAGCAGTGGAAGTGGGCGCCCGTGACCGCCACGTGCGCTCCGAAGTCGATGTCGGTGGTCAGCTGCGCCACGGACTCATCGGACAGCGGGAGGCTGTCGAGCCATGCCTCGTACTCCTCCTGGGTACGCAGCACGGCCTCGATCTCACCGACGGAGGCATCGAGCTCCTCGCCGCCGTCCCACTCGTCCCACGAGGCGACGGTCTCGCCCACCTCCTCGATGCCTCCTCGTGCGCCACCGCCCGGGGCACCCGTCGTGGGATCGCCCCCCGTCGGGTCGCCCGAGCAGCCGGCGAGCAGGAGCAGTCCGGCGACGGCGGCTGCCCCGCTGCGCCGCGTCATGAGTCACCGCCGAGGTCCTCGACGAGCCGGGCGTCGTCGGCCGAGTCGACGCCCAGCTCGTCGAGCCCGACCTCGAACAGCGTGACCGTGAGCGGGCTCTCGGCGCAGTCGAACGTGTCCTCGGGCGTGGGGTCGTAGGTCTGGGCCGCGATCGCGCCGGTGCCGTCGGTGACGAGCCGCAGCGCGTTGTCGCACTGGTAGAAGCTCGCGACCACCGCGACGGAGCTCTGCAGGTCGAGGTCCGCCTCGAGCGCCTCGGCCAGCTCGGGCGGTCCGGTCAGGCCCTCGAGCCAGTCCCGGTATTCCTGCGGGGAGCGCAGGATCGTGTCTGCCGGGGCCTCGACCTCCTCGGCGACCGATCCCGCGCTCCAGGTCATCACCGTGGTGCCGACGATCTCCTCGCCCGCCGGCGGGTCGGTGCCGTCCACGCAGGCCGAGACACCCAGCAGGGCGAGGGCGACGGCCCCAAGGGCGGGCAGCGCCCTGATGGTTCCTGGCACGAGATCTTCTCCTGGTGTCGGCCGGCCACCAGGATGCCTGCCGCGCGGCCCCGTCGGCGGCCCCGTCGATGGGGAGCGCGACCCGGTGCGTGCGGGCGTCGGTAGCATGGCTCAGCACCCGCGCCGACGGGCGCGACGAGTCCGCAGCACCCACCGCGAGGAGCCACACCGCCATGTCCGTACCCCCCGTCACCGTCCGCCTCGACGACGAGCTCCTCGAGGTGACCCCGGGGACGACGGGCACCGACCACCTCGACTGCCGACGCGACGTCGTCGCCCTGCGCGTCGACGGCGAGCTGCGCGACCTCGACACCGACCTGTCCACCCTCGGCGATGGCGCCGTCGTCGAGTCCGTGACCATCGACAGCCCCGACGGGCTGTCGATCCTGCGCCACTCGACCGCGCACGTCCTCGCCCAGGCGGTGCAGCAGGTGAACCCGCAGGCCCGGCTCGGCGTGGGCCCGCCGATCACCGACGGCTTCTACTACGACTTCGACGTCGACGAGCCCTTCACCCCCGACCAGCTCCGCGAGCTGGAGAAGGTGATGGGCCGCATCGTCAAGGAGGGCCAGCGCTTCGTGCGCCGCGTGGTCACGCGCGAGGAGGCCGAGGCCGAGCTCGGCGCCGAGCCGTACAAGCTCGAGCTCGTCGCCCTGGCCGGCGGGCCCGGCTCGGGGGGGAACGCCGAGGACGGCACCGAGGTCGCCGAGGGCGCGGCCGTGGAGGTCGGCGGCACCGAGCTGACGATCTACGACAACGTCCGACGCGGGGGAGAGGTGGCCTGGGGCGACCTGTGCCGCGGCCCGCACCTGCCCAGCACCCGGCTCATCGGCAACGGGTACAAGCTCATGCGCTCGGCCGCCGCCTACTGGCGCGGCTCGGAGAAGAACCCCCAGCTCCAGCGCATCTACGGCACCGCCTGGCCCACGAAGGCCGAGCTCACCGCGCACCTCGACCGGCTCGCCGAGGCCGAGCGCCGCGACCACCGCCGGCTCGGCTCCGAGCTCGACCTCTTCTCCTTCCCCGACGAGATCGGCTCCGGCCTGCCGGTGTTCCACCCCAAGGGCGCGATGATCCGGATGGAGATGGAGGAGTACTCGCGCCGGCGCCACGTCGAGGCCGGCTACTCGTTCGTCCAGACCCCGCACATCACGAAGAAGAACCTCTTCGAGACCTCGAAGCACCTCGAGTGGTACGCGGACGGCATGTACCCGCCGATGCACATCGACGAGGAGGTGGGCGCCGACGGCCAGGTCACCAAGCAGGGCCAGGACTACTACCTCAAGCCGATGAACTGCCCCATGCACAACCTCGTCTACCGCTCGCGCGGCCGTTCCTACCGCGAGCTGCCCATGCGGCTGTTCGAGTTCGGGCACGTCTACCGGTACGAGAAGTCCGGGGTCGTGCACGGCCTGACCCGGGCACGCGGCTTCACGCAGGACGACGCGCACATCTACACCACCCGCGAGCAGATGAAGGACGAGCTCTCCCGTCTGCTCACCTTCGTCCTCGACCTCCTGAAGGACTACGGGCTCGACGACTTCTACCTCGAGCTGTCCACCCGCGACCCGGAGAAGTCGGTCGGCGACGAGCAGACCTGGGAGGAGGCCACCGCCACGCTCGCGGAGGTCGCCGCCGAGTCCGGGCTCGAGCTCGTCGACGACCCGGGCGGCGCCGCCTTCTACGGCCCGAAGATCTCCGTCCAGGCCAAGGACGCCATCGGCCGGACCTGGCAGCTGTCCACCATCCAGCTCGACTTCTTCGAGCCCGAGCTCTTCGAGCTGGAGTACACCGCCAGCGACGGCAGCCGGCAGCGCCCGGTGATGATCCACCGCGCCCTGTTCGGCTCCATCGAGCGGTTCTTCGGCGTGCTGCTCGAGCACTACGCGGGCAGCTTCCCCGCCTGGCTCTCGCCGGTGCAGGTCCTCGGCATCCCCGTCGCCGAGGCCTTCGAGGGGCACCTCGCCTCCGTCGCCGACAAGCTGCGCGCCGAGGGGGTGCGGGTCGAGCTCGACGTGTCCGACGACCGCTTCGGCAAGAAGATCCGCAACGCGGCCAAGGTCAAGGCCCCCTTCGTGCTCATCGCCGGCGGCGAGGACGAGGAGGCCGGCGCCGTCTCCTTCCGCTACCGCGACGGCAGCCAGCGCAACCAGGTGCCCGTCGACCAGGCGGTCGCCGAGATCGTCGCCCACGTCCGCTCACGCGTGAACGCCGACCCGGCCGCGCCCGGGTCGGAGGGTGCCGCCGACGAGACCGCCGTCGCGGGCTGAGCGGGGGACGATCGATGACCACCGAGGAGCCCGCCGAGGACCTGCCCGGGGTTCCCGACGCCCTCCAGCGGCTCTGGACGCCGCACCGGATGGTCTACGTCGGCGACGCCGGCGGCGAGGTGCGGCCCCGCGCGGGCGGCGAGGAGTCCTGCCCGTTCTGCACCTCACCGGGGCGCGGGGACGCCGAGGGGCTCATCGTGCACCGGGGGTCGAGCGCCTACGTCGTGCTCAACCTCTTCCCCTACAACCCCGGGCACCTGCTCGTGTGCCCCTACCGCCACGTCGCCGACCTCACCGACCTCACCGTGGCCGAGCGCGAGGAGGTCGCGGCGCTGTCCACCCGCGCGATGCGCGTCATCCGCGCCGTCTCCGCCCCGGCCGGCTTCAACCTCGGCATGAACCAGGGAGCCGTGGCCGGCGCCGGGATCGCCGCCCACCTGCACCAGCACGTGGTGCCGAGGTGGGCCGGCGACGCCAACTTCCTGCCCGTCGTCGCCCGCACCAAGGCCGTGCCCCAGCTGCTCGACGAGACCCGCACGCTGCTCGCCGAGGCGTGGGGCGACCCGGCGCACGACGACCCCGCGCACGACGATCCGGCGACGCCGGACGGCGCGAGCGGGGACGCCGACCGGGGCCCCGGCGCGCGGCCGAGTCCCTGATGCTCTCCTCGAACGGGCGCGGGATCACCGAGGCGCTCCTCGGACCGGTGACGCGCCTGCTCGTCCGGCTGCGGGTCCCGGCCACCGCGGTGACCCTGGCCGGGGGAGCGGTGACGCTGGCGGTCACCCTCGCCCTGGTGCCCACCGGCCACCACACGGTCGGTGCCCTCGTGCTCGGCGCGACGGTCCTCGTCGACGCCCTCGACGGCCAGGTCGCGCGGGCCACCGGCACCTCCTCCCGGTTCGGCGCCGTCGTCGACTCCGTCACGGACCGCATCGTCGACGGCGTCCTGCTGGCCGCGATCGTGCTGTACGCCGTGCGGGCGGTCCCCGGCGCCGAGGGCACCTGGCTGGCCGCCGCCGGCCTCGCGGCGCTGCTGGCCGACCAGCTCGTGCCCTTCACCAAGGCCCGGGGCGAGGCCGAGGGGTTCACGGTCACCGGCGGGCTCGCCGAACGGGCGGACCGCCTCCTCGTCGTCCTCGTCGCCCTGCTCGCCCACGGGCTCGGTGCACCGGCCGGTGTCCTGGCCGCGGCCCTCGGTCTCGTCGCGCTCGCCGGGCTGGTCACCGCCGGTCAGCGGCTCGCGCAGGTCATCGCCCAGGCGCGGGCCCAGGGGAGCGGCACGTGAGTATGGACCCGCTGCGGCTGCTGCCGGCGGCCGCCCGGCTCGTCGAGCGCGTGCCCGAACCCGTCCTCGACCGGGTGACCGCCGGCCTCGGGACGCTCGCCGGGTCGCTGCCCACCGCGCGCAACCGGCGCATCGCCACCCACACCGCGCGGCTGCGACCCGACCTCAGCCCCACCCAGGTCGATCGGGCCGTGCGTGCGAACATGCGCGGCTATCTGCGCTACTTCGCCGAGGCGCTCACCCTGGGCCGGGCGCGCCCGGAGCAGGTCCGCGCCCGCATGCGCACGGTCGGGCGCGAGCACGTCCAGCCGGTCTTCGACAGCGGCCGCCCGGTGGTCGCGGCGCTGCTGCACGCGGGCAACTGGGACCTCGCCGGGGCCTGGTCGTGCCTGGACATGGCCACGGTGCTCACCGTCGCCGAGCGGCTGCGGCCCGACGTCCTGCACGAGCAGTTCCTCGGCCTGCGCACCGATCTGGGCATGCGCATCGTCGTCGACGACGGCTCCCCCGTCCTGCCGCGTCTCGTCGAGGAGGCGCCGCGACGGCCCTACCTCGTCCCGCTGCTGGCCGACCGGGACCTGGGCCGCTCCGGGGTCGAGGTCGAGGTCTCGGGTCACCCGATGCTCGTGGCCGCCGGTCCCGCCGCGCTGGCCCTGGCGATCGACGCCACGCTGGTCGTCATCACCATCCGCCACGAGCGGCTCACCGGAGCGCGCGCGGCGCGGGCGGGCAGCCGGTGGGGGATCGTCACCAAGTTCAGCGCGCCGGTCACGGCCGGCGACCTGCGGCCCGGGGCGGACGGCGCGGGAACCGGCGGCCCGGGCACGGACGGCGGTGCGCGGCCGGTGGACCGCGCCGAGGTCGTCGCGCTCACGCGTGCCTGGGCGGGCGTCGCCGAGCCTTTCCTGCGGGACCACCCCGAGCAGTGGCACATGCTCCAGCCGGTCTTCACCGCCGACCTCGATCGCGACCGGCTCGCCGCCCGGCACGCGCGCGAGGACGTCTCGCCCGCCGTCGCATGAGGATCGGCATCGCCCACCCCTACGACGTCGCCCACCCCGGTGGGGTGGACGCCCACGTCCGCCAGCTCGCCGCGGCCCTGCGCGCACGCGGGCACGAGGTGCTCACCCTGGCTCCGGGCAGCACGCCGCGCGAGCCGCACGAGACGGTCACCGGGCCGGGGCTACCGTTCCGCTTCAACGGGTCGGTCGCCCGCGTCGCCCCGCGCCCGACGACGGCGCTGCGCGCCCGCCGGTGGGTGCGCGGAGCCGACCTCGACGTGCTCCACGTCCACGAGCCCGAGGTCCCCTCCGCGTCCGCCTTCGCCCTGCGGGCGGCCGCGCGCGCCGGCGTCCCCGTGGTGGCGACCTTCCACGCCTCGATCGACCGGATCGGACCCCTCGGCCCGCTCCGGCGCGCCCAGCGCCGCCACCTGCGCCCGCTGGCCGCCCGCATCGCCGTCTCCGCCGAGGCCGCCCGCACGCAGCGGGACTGGCTCGGCGCCGAGTGCGAGGTCATCCCCAACGGCATCGACGTCGCCGCCTTCCGGCCCACCGCGTCGGGCGCCGTCGAGCTCCCGCGCGCACAGGAGCTCCCGGACGCGCCGGAGCCGACCGCGGCTGAGGGGCAGGCCCCCCGCGTCCTGTTCCTCGGGCGGGCCGACGAGCCGCGCAAGGGCCTGCGCGTGCTCGCCGAGGCGTGGCCGGCCCTCGCCCGTCGGCACCCCGGGGCCCGGCTCGTCGTCGCCGGTCCGGGCGTACCCGCCGCCCAGCGGTTGCTCGCCGACCGCGCCCCCGGCGCGGAGATCCTCGGCCGGGTCGGTGAGGAGCACAAGATCGCGCTGCTGCGCGACGCGGATGTGTTCGTCGCCCCCCACACCGGCGGCGAGAGCTTCGGGATCGTCCTCGTCGAGGCGATGGCCGCCGGAGCCCCCGTCGTCGCCGCCGACCTGCCGGCCTTCGCCGCCGTCCTCACCGCCGGTGATGAGGCGGACGACGCCCGGCACGCGGACGAGGGCCAGGGCCGCCTCGGCCTGCTCGCCCGCAACGGGGACCCGGGCGACCTCGCCGACCGCATCGACGAGGCCCTCAACGACCGCGCGGCCGCACGCGCACGCGCCGACCGGGCCGCCGCCGCCGTGGAGCGCTACGACTGGTCGGTCGTGGCGGCCCGCGTCGAGGCGGTCTACCGGCGCGTGACCTCCGGCGCAGGGCAGGACCGCCCGGGCGGGGCACCGGCCGAGGCCGCGCGGGACTCCTAGGGTGTGCCCGTGACCTCCCCGACGAGCATCGGGCGCGGACCGGGCCCGGGCCGCACCCCCACCTCCTGGCCCGCCCCGCGACGGCGGTCGACGACCGTCACCCTGGTCGAGCTCGGCGCGATCCTCCTCGCCGCCCTCGGACTGACGTGGATCCTGCCCCAGCTCATCGGCGGGACGTCCGGCCCGGGCCAGATCGCCGTCGCCGTCGCGCTGGCGGTGGTGCCCTTCGTCGGGATCCTCCTGCTGCTGCGCTGGATCGACGCCTGGGAGCCCGAGCCGCGCGGGCTGCTGCTCGTCGCCCTGGCCTGGGGCGCGGGCGTGGCCACCGCGGTGGCGGCCACCGGGAACTCCCTCGTCCACGAGGTCCTCGCCCCCGAGGTCGGCGCCGAGCGGGCCGCCACCCTCACCGCGGTGCTCAGCGCGCCGGTGACGGAGGAGGTGATGAAGGGCCTGGGCCTCGTCGTCGTCCTGCTCATCGGGCGCGGGCAGCTCCACGGACCGGTCGACGGCGTCGTCTACTCCCTGGCGATCGGCGGCGGCTTCGCCGCGGTGGAGAACATCCAGTACTTCCTCACCTACTGGGACTCCGTCACCGCGGTGTTCATCCAGCGCGGGATCATGACCCCGCTGGTGCACCCGGTGTTCACCGTGTGCACGGGCCTGGCGCTGGGTTTGGCCGTGCGGTCGCGCCGACCCGGCCGGTGGCTGCTGGTCCTGCCCGGCCTGCTCGCCGCCGTCGCGCTGCACGCCCTGTGGAACTGGACGGCCGTGACCGGCTCCTTCCTCCAGGTCTTCTGGTCCTTCCAGGTCCCGCTCTTCGCCGCGCTCGTGGCCCTCGTGCTGTGGCTGCGCCGCACCGAGCACCGCTCGATCGCCCGCGGGCTGCGCGACTACGCCGCCGCCGGGTGGTTCGCCCGCTTCGAGGTCGACATGCTCATGTCCACCCGTGCGCGCCGCGACGCCGTGCGGTGGAGCGCGCGGGCCGGACGCCGGTCCAGGAACGCGATGATCGACTTCCAGCAGGCCGCCGTCGAGCTCGCCCTGGCGCGCCACGGTGCCCGGGCGGGGCGGCCGTCCGCCGACCACCGTGAGCGCGAGGCCGCCCTGCTGCACCGCGTCGTCACCGACCGTGAGGTGTTCACCCGTGCCTGAGTCCCGTCCCCCCGCTCCCGAGGAGCCCGACGACGTCCTCGGCCCCGAGTGGGTCCCCGGCGCCGACGGCATCCCCTTCCGCCGCGGCGCGCGGGTCCTCCTGCTCGACGAGGCCGGTGACCTGCTGCTGGTCGAGGGCCACGACGGCGACGACGACGCGCACCGCTGGTGGTTCACCGTCGGCGGCGGCATCGGCCCGGAGGAGGACCCCCGCACCGGCGCGGTGCGCGAGCTCGCCGAGGAGACCGGGATCGAGCTCGCGGCGGGGCACCTGCTCGGGCCCGTCGCCACCCGCAGCGCCACCTTCCGCTTCGTGCGCCGCACCGTGCGCCAGGACGAGATCTTCTTCGTCGGGCGCGTGCCCGGCCGCCGCCCGTCGACCTCGGCGGCGGGGTGGACCGACCTCGAGCGGGAGGTGCTCGACCAGGTGCGCTGGTTCAGCCCCGCCGAGCTCGACGCGCTCGTGGCGGAGGGCGGCACCGTCTACCCGTCCGAGCTGCCCGGGCTGCTCCGCACGCTGGCCCAGGGCTGGGACGGCAGCTGCCCGCACCTGACCCAGGACGACTGACCGGCCGCGGACCCCGTCGCGTCGACGAGGCGCGGGTCCGTGCGGAAGGTACGATGCCCGACGGACCTGGCGCCGTCGACGCGCGGTGCACGCCGCGTTCCGGACGCCGACACCGAGCGGGACCGAGGCGAGGGAGAGACGATGGCCGGACATTCCAAGTGGGCGACGACCAAGCACAAGAAGGCGGCGATCGACGCCAAGCGGGGCAAGCTGTTCGCCCGCCTGGTGAAGAACATCGAGGTCGCGGCCCGCACGGGCGGCGGTGACCCGACCGGCAACCCCACCCTGTTCGACGCCATCCAGAAGGCGAAGAAGAACTCGGTCCCGTCGAGCAACATCGACAACGCCGTCAAGCGCGGGTCCGGCGAGCTCGCCGGCGGTGCCGACTACGAGACGATCATGTACGAGGGCTACGCCCCCGGCGGCGTCGCGCTGCTGGTCGAGTGCCTCACCGACAACAAGAACCGTGCGGCCTCTGACGTGCGGGTGGCCTTCACCCGCAACGGCGGCAACCTCGCCGACCCCGGTTCGGTCGCCTACCTGTTCAACCGGCGCGGCGTCGTCGTGGTCCCCAAGGCCGAGGGCGTGGCCGAGGACGACGTCCTGGCGGCCGTCCTCGACGCCGGTGCCGAGGAGGTCACCGACGAGGGGGAGACCTTCGAGATCCTCTCCGAGGCCACCGACGTCGTCGCCGTGCGCACCGCCCTGGTCGACGCCGGCCTGGACTACGACTCCGCCGAGACCCAGTTCGTCCCCTCCATGGAGGTCACCGTCGACGCCGAGGGCGCGGGCAAGGTGATGCGCCTCATCGACGCGCTCGACGACCTCGACGACGTGCAGAACGTCTCCAGCAACGTCGACATCCCCGACGAGGTCCTCGCCGAGCTCGACCAGGAGGACTGAGCCGTCCACGGATCAGCCCCGGTGGCCTGATGTCCGGAGTCGAGATCGCGGTGGCCGTCCTCGCCGTCGCGGTGGGGGCCACGCTGCAGCGGGTCTCCGGCATGGGCGTGGGCATGGTTGTCGCCCCCGTGCTGTCGTTGCTGCTCGGACCGGTCACGGGGGTGTGGCTGACGAACGCCACCACCACCGTCTCGGCCCTGGTCATCTGGCGGGCGATGGGCCGTCCGGTGGACCGGCCCCGGCTGCGCGTCCTGCTGCCGTGCGTCGTGCTCGGCGCGGTGCCTGCGGCCCTGGTCGTGCGCGAGCTGCCGCTGGCCTGGCTGGAGATCATCGTCGGCGCCGTGCTCCTGCTGGGGCTGGCCGGCACCGCGCTGGCCGCCGCGGCCGACCGGCTCCCGCAGGTGAGCGGACGCCTCGCCGCCGGGATCGCCGGGGCGGTCGGCGGCTTCTTCAACACCACCGCCGGGGTGGCCGGCCCCTCCCTGGTGATGTACAGCCGGCTCTCGCGCTGGCCGCACGCCTCGTTCGTCGCCTCGCTGCAGCCCACCTTCTTCACCATGGGCCTGCTCTCGGTACTGTCGAAGGTCGCCGTGGGTGCCAACCCGGTCGACGCCCTGCCGCCGTGGTGGGTGGTCGTCCTGCTGGCGGCCACCGTGGTGGCGGTCGTCCCCCTGGCCGGGGTGCTCGCCCGCCGGGTGCCCTCGGAGTCGGCCCGGCGTCTCGTCATGCTCGTCGCCGGCGCCGGGGCGCTGGCCACACTCGTGCGCGGCGTTGCGCGCCTGCTGTGAGCGCGGATGACACAGTGGACGGCGTGCGCATCCTCGGAGTCGACCCCGGCCTGACCCGCTGCGGCATCGGCGTGGTCGACCGCGGCAGCGGCCGCACCGTCTCCCTGGTCCACGTCGAGGTTGTGCGCACCGACGCGGAGACCGACCCGCACCTGCGGCTGCTCGCCGTGGCCGACCGGCTCGACGCCGTGCTGGCCCAGTACCGGCCCGACGTCGTGGCCGTCGAACGGGTCTTCGCCCAGTCCAACGTCCGCTCGGTCACCGGCACCTCCCAGGTGGCCGGGGTCGCCATGCTCGCCGCCGCGCGCGCCGGCGCGGCCCTCGCCCTGCACACCCCCAGCGAGGTCAAGGCGGCCGTCACCGGGGACGGGCGCGCGGAGAAGCGGGCGGTCCAGGAGATGGTGCGCCGGATCCTCACCCTCGAGGTGGCACCCCGTCCGGCCGACGCCGCCGATGCGCTGGCCCTGGCCATCTGCCACGCCTGGCGCGGCGGCGCGCTCGGGACCGGGTCGGCGACGGCGCAGCACGGCGGGGCGGGCATGCTCCCCGACGCCTCCGGCGCGGGCCTCACCCCGGCGCAGCGCGCGTGGGCGGGGGCGGAGCGCCGGGCGCGCCGCGCGGGCGCCGTCGCCCCGCGCCGCTAGGCTGTCGAACACATGTTCTTCCGGCGGCACCCCTCGGCGCTCCCGGGGCCGGAGCGGCTCCCGGCGCGCCGAGGCAGCGGTGGCCGCCGCAGCCACGGAAGGAAGGGACCACGCCGGTGATCTCATCGCTGCACGGGACGGTGGGCCGGGTCGGCCTGCAGGAGGCCGAGATCGTCGTCGGCGGGGTCGGCATGACCGTCCAGGCCGCGCCGGGCACCCTGGCCACGCTGCGTGAGGGGGCCGCGGTGACCGTGGCGACCTCGCTGGTGGTCCGCGAGGAGTCCCTCACCCTGTTCGGCTTCGCCGAGGTCGACGAGCGCGACGTCTTCGAGACCCTGCAGACGGTCTCCGGGGTGGGCCCGCGCCTGGCGCTGGCGATGACCGCGGTGCTCAGCCCCGACCAGCTCCGCCGGGCCGTGGCCGAGGAGGACCTCACCACGCTGCAGCGCGTGCCCGGCATCGGGAAGAAGGGCGCCCAGCGGATCGTCCTCGAGCTGGGCACCCGGCTCGGCCCGCCCGAGGACCTCGCGCCCGAGGGGGGCACCGGTACCACCGACGCCGCACCCGGCGCGGGCGTCCCGGCCTCTGGCGGGCAGGCCGAGGAGGTCGTCGCTGCCCTCACCTCCCTGGGCTGGAACGAGGGGCAGGGACGAGCCGCCGTCGACGCCGTGCTGGCGGCCGAGGACGGACCCGGCGCGGACGACGTGCCGGCGCTGCTGCGGGCCGCGCTGCGGCAGCTGGGTGGTGGCCGCCGTGGCTGAGGGGCGCGAGGAGGACGACGTCCTGACGACCGGCGCGGACGACGTCGAGCGGGCCGCCGAGGCCGCGCTGCGCCCGCGCCGGCTCGCGGACTTCATCGGCCAGCGCGTGGTGCGCGACCAGCTGGCGCTCGTGCTGTCCGCCGCCGCCGCCCGAGGCACGGCGCCGGACCACGTCCTGCTCTCCGGCCCGCCCGGGCTCGGCAAGACCACCCTGGCGATGATCATCGCCGCCGAGGTCTCGGGCCACCTGCGCCTGACCTCGGGCCCGGCGATCACCCACGCCGGCGACCTCGCCGCGATCCTGTCCTCGATCGAGCCGCACGACGTGCTGTTCATCGACGAGATCCACCGCCTCGCGCGTCCCGCCGAGGAGATGCTCTACCTGGCGATGGAGGACTTCCGCATCGACGTCGTCGTCGGCAAGGGTCCCGGCGCGACGTCGATCCCGCTCGCGCTGCCGCGCTTCACCGTGGTCGGCGCGACGACCCGGGCCGGCCTGCTGCCGGCCCCGCTGCGCGACCGCTTCGGCTTCACCGCCCACCTCGAGCACTACAGCGCCGACGAGCTCGTCCAGGTGCTCACCCGCTCCGCGACCCTGCTCGACCTCGAGCTGACCGCCGACGCCGCGAGCGAGCTCGCCGCCCGCTCCCGCGGCACGCCCCGCATCGCCAACCGGCTGCTGCGCCGCGTCCAGGACTACGCCCAGGTGCGCGGCACCGGCGTCGGGGACCTCGAGGCGACCCGGGCGGCACTGACGATCTTCGAGGTCGACGCGCTGGGGCTCGACCGGCTCGACCGGTCCGTGCTCACAGCCCTGTGCACCCGGTTCGGCGGGGGACCGGTGGGGCTGACGACCCTGGCCGTGTCCGTGGGCGAGGAGCCCGAGACCGTCGAGACCGTCGCCGAGCCGTTCCTCGTGCGCGAGGGGCTCATCGTGCGCACCCCGCGCGGCCGGGCGGCCACCGCCGAGGCCTACGCCCACCTCGGGCTCACCCCGCCCGCCGAGGGCACGCTGTTCACCTGAGGCGACCGGGTCCGGCACGGGAGACGACGGTCACCGGGACCTGGGCCCCGTCGCCCGGCCGACGCCCTACACTGTCGGGGTTGCTCCCTCCGTCTGATTGGTTGACCCGTGGACCCGATCTTCCTCCTTCTCATCGTCGGCATGATCGGCATGTTCTGGTTCATGTCGCGCCAGGGAAAGAAGGCCCAGCAGCGTCAGCGCGAGCAGGTGGAGCAGGCCCTCGTCCCCGGCGGCTGGATCCAGACCATCGCCCGCACCTACCACCAGGTCGTCGAGGTCAACGGTGACATCATCACCCTGTCCAACCCCGACGGCAGCGAGTACCTCGTGCACCGCTCCGGCATCGCCTCGGCCTCCCAGTCGCCCTACGAGCTGATGTCCGACGGCTCGCACGACGACCTCGACGATGAGGACGCCACCCCCGCCGACGACGCCGCGCAGGCCACCGAGGCCGGCGGCACCACCGACCGCCCGGCGATCGAGCAGTCGGACGACTTCTTCGACGACGGCCGCAAGGGCCGCGACGACCGCGCCTGACCCGCCACCCGTGTCGGACCCCACCACGCGGCGCAGCCCGCGCCGCTCCAACGCGCCCAGGCCCCTGCGCACCCTCATCGGGCTGCTCGTCCTGACGATCGCCCTGGTGGGCACGCTCGCCGCCGGGAACCTCGCCGGCAGCGCCTCCTGGGCGCCGCGCCTCGCGCTCGACCTCGAGGGCGGCACGCAGGTCATCCTCACCCCGCGCACCACCGACGGCTCGGCCGTGGACGACGAGGACATCGCCCAGGCGATCGAGATCATCCGCAACCGCGTCGACGGCTCCGGCGTCGCCGAGGCCGAGATCACCAGCCAGGGCGGGCAGAACATCGTCGTCGCCATCCCGGGCCGGGCCTCGGAGGAGACCCTCGACCTCATCCGGCGCTCCGCCCAGCTGCGCTTCCGTCCGGTGCTCTCCATCCAGGGCCCGACGACGATCGACCCCGCCTCGCTGCTGCCCGAGGAGGCGGCCAGCGACGGTCCGGAGAGCCCCACCGACGGTGGGGAGGTGCCCACCGACGGCGGTGAGACGCCCTCGGAGAGCTCCTCTGAGTCCGCGAGCGCGGGCGTCGAGCGGGCGATCGAGGCAGCGGCGGACGCGCCGACCGACGGCCCCGGCGCGGCCGAGATCCCCGACGAGGTGCGCGGCGCGGCGTTCATCGCCGCCGACGAGGACGGCGACGGCACGCTGTCGACCGAACCCTCCGCCGAGCCGGCCGACACCTCGGACCAGGCCTGGATCTCCGAGCGCGTGATGTACGACTACTACGCGCTGGACTGCACCGACCCGGCCAACATCGCCGGTGGCTGGCCCGACGACTCCGACACCGCCGTCGTCGCCTGCGACAGCTCGGGGCAGTCGAAGTTCATCCTCGGCCCCGCGGTCGTCGAGGGCACGCAGCTGACCGGTGCGAGCTCGGGCATGCAGACGAACAGCCAGGGCGTCTCGACCGGCCAGTGGGCCGTCAACATCGAGATGAACTCCGAGGCCACCGACGTCTTCGCCGAGGTCTCCCAGCGCCTGCCCACCCTCGAGACGCCCCGCGACCAGTTCGCCATCGTGCTCGACGGCGTGGTCATCTCCTACGCGGGCTTCACCTCGCCGATCCTCGACGGCAGTGCGCAGATCACCGGGAGCTTCACCGACGAGGAGGCCAACGCGCTGGCCAACCAGCTGAACTTCGGTTCTCTGCCCATCACCTTCGAGGTGCAGTCCACCGAGCAGATCTCCGCGACGCTCGGCTCGGAGCAGCTGGTCAACGCCGCGCTCGCCGGGCTCATCGGGCTCGTCCTCGTCGTCGGCTACATGATCTGGCAGTACCGGGGCCTCGGCCTGCTGTCCGTGGCCAGTCTCGTGGTGGCGGCCGCGCTGACCTACCTCGTCATCGCGCTGCTCAGCTGGTCGATCAACTACCGGCTCTCCCTGCCGGGCGTGGCCGGCCTCATCATCGCCATCGGCACCACGGCCGACTCCTTCATCGTCTACTTCGAGCGCATCCGCGACGAGATCCGCGACGGCCGCACCCTGGCCTCGGCCGTCGAGCACGGGTGGAAGCGCGCCCGCCGCACGATCATCGCGGCCGACGCCGTCAACGTCCTCGCCGCGATCGTGCTGTACATGCTCGCCGTCGGCGGGGTGCGCGGCTTCGCGTTCACCCTCGGCCTGACGACGATCATCGACCTCATCGTCGTCGTCATCTTCACGCACCCGATGATGCAGCTGCTGGTGCGGATGCCGTTCTTCCGGGACGGACACCCACTCTCCGGGCTCTCGCCCGAGCGACTCGGTGCCGACCCTGCCCGCTACCGGGGGGCCGGCCGGTTCCGTTCCCCCGACAAGGCGGGGAAGAACGATGACCCGGACGCCGCCGGCGGCACCGGCAAGGGGGCCGCCACGGGCACGACCATCGCCGAGCGGCGGGCGGCCGAGCGCCGCGCCGAGCGGGAGAAGCGGAAGAAGGAACGGGAGAGGTCGGTGGACCCCTACGCGGACATCGGCGGTCCCGGCGACGACGGGGCGGTGGTGTGATGGCCTCGCTGGCCTCGATGGGCAACGACCTCTACACGGGGAAGCGCTCGATCGACTTCGTCGGGCGGCGCCGGACGTGGTTCGTCATCGTCGTCCTCCTCATGGCCGCCTCGGTCGCGGTGCTGCTGATCAAGGGGATCAACCCCGGCATCGACTTCCGGGGCGGGTCCCAGTTCACCGTCTCCGGCGCCTCCACGACCGAGCAGTCCCTCGCCGTCGACGCCGTTACCGAGGCCGGTGGCGAGGCGCCGCGGGTGGCGGAGGTCGGCTCGAGCACCCTGCGCGTGCAGACCTCCGAGCTGAGCGACGCGCAGACCCGTGAGGTCAGCGCGGCGCTGGCCGAGGCCTACGACGTGCCCGTCGACGACGTCACCGCCACCTTCGTCGGACCGACCTGGGGCGCCGACGTCACCGAGCAGGCGCTGCTGTCCCTGGTCATCTTCCTCGCGCTCGTCACGGTCGTCATGATCCTGTACTTCCGTGCCTGGACCTTCGCCGCGGGGGCGATCTTCGCGCTGCTCAACGACGTCGTCCTCACGGTCGGCGTCTACGCGGCCATCGGCTTCGAGGTCACCCCGTCCACGGTCATCGGCTTCCTCACGATCCTCGGCTACTCGCTCTACGACACCGTCGTGGTCTTCGACAAGGTCAGGGAGAACACGGCCGACGTCCTCGAGCAGGGCCGGGACACCTACGCCGAGCGGGCCAACCTCGCCGTCAACCAGACGCTCGTGCGATCGATCAACACCTCGGTGACGGGTCTGCTCCCGGTCGGGGCGATCCTCGTCATCGGCGTCGGGATCCTTGGGGCCAGCACCCTGGGGGACATCGCCCTCGCGCTGTTCGTCGGCATGCTGCTGTCGACCGTGTCCTCGGTGTTCATCGCGGCCCCGGCCGAGGTGAGCCTGCGGTTGCTCACCGAGGACTACCGGCAGCACACTCGCGACGTGCTCGACGAGCGCGCCGGGGCCGGCGCGGGCGACGGGCCGGGGACGGACGAGGACGAGATCGAGCTCGTCGAGGCGACCGACACCGTGTCCGCGAGCATCGACGGCGGGACCGACGACGGGGACGGCAGCGACCGTCCCGGGAGGAAGAAGCGATGACCAGCGAGCCGGCGAGCTTCGCCCCCGAGATCGCGACGATGCTCAATGAGCACATCGACCTCGTCCCGGACTACCCGGAGCCGGGCGTCCTGTTCCGAGACATCACCCCGCTGCTCGCCGACGGTCCGGCCTTCGGCGCGCTCGTGACGGCCGTCGCGGAGCGCTACCGGGGCCAGGTCGACGCCGTCGCCGGTCTCGAGTCGCGCGGCTTCATCCTCGGTGCGCCGATCGCGGTTGCCCTCGGCGTCGGCATGATCACCGTCCGCAAGGCCGGACGTCTGCCCGGCGAGGTGCTCGGCGCCGACTACGAGCTCGAGTACGGCCGGGCGCGCATGGAGGTCCGCCCCGCCACGGTCGCCGCCGGCCAGCGGGTCCTCGTCGTCGACGACGTGCTCGCCACCGGCGGGACCGCGGCCGCCGCCTGCCGGCTGATGGAGGAGGCCGGCGCCGAGGTCGCCGCGCTGGCCATGCTCATCGAGCTCGCCGAGCTCGGGGGCCGCGCCAGGCTCGAGGGACGGCGGGTCGACTCCGTCATCATCGTCTGAGGGCGGGAGCGCCGGCGTCGGCCGGGGTTGCCGGGGCCGACTAGGATCCAAGGATGACGATGGAGCGGACACCGCAGCCGACGGCCTCGCCGTCGGGGTGGGGACGCTCGCGCCTGGTGTGGCTGGGCGGACGCTCCCACCAGTTCCCGGCGGCGATCGAACCGGTCATCGGTGCGCTGCGCGCGAACCACCCCAAGTCGGACCTCCAGCTCGTCAAGCGTGCCTACGAGGTCGCCGAGCGCGCCCACGAGGGACAGCTGCGCAAGTCGGGCGAGCCCTACATCACCCACCCCGTCGCGGTGACGACGATCCTCGCCGAGCTCGGCATGCCCGACGTCGTGCTCGCCTCGGCGCTCCTGCACGACACGGTCGAGGACACCGACTACTCCCTGGACCAGGTCCGCCGGGAGTTCGGTGAGGAGATCGCGCTCCTCGTGGACGGGGTGACCAAGCTCGACAAGGTCAGCTACGGCGAGGCCGCGCAGGCCGAGACCGTGCGGAAGATGGTCGTGGCGATGGCCAAGGACATCCGCGTCCTCGTCATCAAGCTCGCCGACCGGCTGCACAACGCGCGCACCTGGAAGTACGTCAAGCCCGAGTCCGCGCGCCGCAAGGCCCGCGAGACCCTCGAGATCTACGCGCCGCTGGCCCACCGCCTCGGCGTCAACACCGTCAAGTGGGAGCTCGAGGACCTCTCCTTCCGCACCCTGTACCCCCGGGTCTACGAGGAGATCGACCACCTCGTCGCCGAGCGGGCGCCCGCTCGGGACGAGTACCTGGCCAAGGTGCGCACCCAGATCGAGCAGGACATCAAGACCCACAAGCTCAAGGCCGTCGTCACCGGCCGGCCCAAGCACCACTACTCGATCTACCAGAAGATGATCGTCCGCGGCCGGGACTTCGACGACATCTTCGACCTCGTCGGTGTGCGGGTCCTCGTGGACTCGGTCGGCGACTGCTACACCGTCCTCGGCGCCGTGCACGCCCGCTGGACCCCCGTGCCCGGGCGGTTCAAGGACTACATCGCCATGCCGAAGTTCAACCTCTACCAGTCGCTGCACACGACCGTGCTCGGCCCCGGCGGGCGGCCGGTGGAGATCCAGATCCGCACCCACGCCATGCACCGGCGCGCCGAGTACGGCGTGGCCGCCCACTGGAAGTACAAGGAGAACAACGTCTCCCGGGCGGGTCAGGCCGGCGCCGACCCCGCGGGCGGCGAGATGGGCTGGCTGCGGCAGCTCGTGGACTGGCAGAAGGAGACCGCCGACCCCGGCGAGTTCCTCGACTCCCTGCGCTACGAGATGGCGGGCTCCCAGGTCTACGTCTTCACCCCCAAGGGGGACGTGCTCGCCCTGCCGGGCGGGTCGACGGCGGTGGACTTCGCCTACGCGGTGCACACCGAGGTCGGGCACCGCACCGTCGGGGCGAAGGTCGGCGGCAAGCTCGTCCAGCTCGACCGGCGCCTGGAGAACGGCGAGACCGTCGAGGTCATCACCTCCAAGGCCCCCGAGGCCGGCCCTTCGAAGGACTGGCTCAGCTTCGTGGCCAGCCCGCGGGCGAAGAACAAGATCCGACAGTGGTTCACCAAGGAGCGCCGCGAGGAGGCCATCGAGGTCGGCAAGGCCTCCCTGGCCAAGGCGATGCGCAAGCAGAACATGCCGATCCAGCGGCTGATGAGCGCCGAGGCCGTGCACGCGCTCGCCGTGGAGATGCGCTACGCCGACGTCTCCGCCCTGTACGCGGCCATCGGCGAGGGGCATGTCTCGTCGGGCAACGTGGTCACCAAGCTCGTCCAGTCGATGGGCGGCGACGACGGCGCCGAGGAGACCCTGGCCGAGGCCACCATCCCCGGCGAGCGCACCCCGGTGCGCCGCACCGGGGACTCCGGCGTCACCGTCGCGGGCATGGACGGCGCGGACGTGTGGGTGAAGATCGCCCGCTGCTGCACGCCGGTGCCCGGGGACCCGATCGTCGGCTTCATCACCCGCTCCCAGGGCGTGTCCGTGCACCACGCGGAGTGCCAGAACGTCGAGCAGCTGCGCACGCAGAGCGAGCGGCTGGTGGACGTGTCCTGGGTGGAGAATCCCGAGTCGACCTTCCTCGTCCAGGTCCAGGTCGAGGCCCTCGACCGGCACGGCCTGCTCTCCGACCTCACCCGGGTCCTCTCGGAGAACCACGTCAACATCCTGTCCGCCTCGATCTCGACGACGCGCGAGCGCGTGGCGCTGGGCCGGTTCGTGTTCGAGATGGCCGAGACCGCGCACCTCGGCTCGGTGCTCACCGCGATCCGTCAGGTCCAGGGCGTCCTGGACGTCCAGCGGGTGATGGGTCGGAAGACCGACCGGAACTGAGGGACCAGTCGGCCACGCCTCGTCGCCGACGAGGATGGGGCCCGTGCGGCGCGTGAGCGACGCTCAGGCGACGCCGACCCGCACGACGTCCTCAGGAATCAGCGGTAGCACCGCGTCCAGGGTCGTCAGATCCGCAGGGATTCCCGCCCCGACGAGCCTGCCACCCACGGCGAGCGACGTGAGCGCGGCGGCGGTCGCCGCCGTCGCGCCGTAGTCCGAGCGGGAGTCGAAGCGCAGGCCGGCGCCACGGGCGGGCCCGTCGTCCGGGACGACGAGCGCGCGGACGACGAGGGAGGCCTCCTCCGTGCGCGAGGGGTCGTGCCGGGCGAGACGGCCGAGTCGCGGTGCGACCGCGTGCAGCAGGCCCAGCCGGGACAGGGCGGCGAGGCCGAGGGTCTGGGCGCGCGAGTCCCATCCGGTCCAGTACCGGATGCTCGCCCCGGGCAGGTGCCGGTCGAGGACGCCGGCCTCCTCGTAGCCGATGAGCCGGACCCCGTCCTCGCGCGGGTGGCGCACGGTCAGGCCGCGCACGCGCCTGTCGCCCAGCTCGACGGGGGCGGCGACGAGCTGCAGCAGGTCGGTCACGCCCGTCGGTCCGACGTCGGCGTTGGAACTCTGGCGCAGGACGAGCTCGACGTGCAGCTGGTGGATGGCCGCCCCGGGATCGCCGGTGAGGCGCGCTGCGAGGTGTGTGGCGGCCAGGCCGGACAGGCCCGGGAACATCCCCGCCATCGCCACGCTCGCCAGGCCTGCTCTCCGGACCATGCCGTCGATCGCGCGTGCCCTGCGCGCCGTGCCGGCATCGGGGGCGACGTCGAGGACGTGCACACCCAGGCGCAGCCCCACCGTACGGACGATCGCGGTGGGCGCCGGGACGGTGAGGACCGCGGCGTCGGCACCGGTGAGAGCAGCCTCGACGGAGTCGCGGTCGCCGACGTCGAGGTGGACGTGCTCGTCGGCACCCACCCGGTCCCTGGTCGCTGAGGCGCGGTCGCCGCGGTGGTCCCCAGCGACGACGACGGCGCCCGGCACGACCCTGAGTGCGGCGCACACCTGCGCGCCCAGCCGGCCGGAGGCCCCGGCGACGACGATCCTCGGCATCGGCACTCCTTCGTCGGTGCGTCGGCCTCGTGGCTCGACGCTCGATGGCGATGGCTCCCACTGTGGCACGGGTACGGCCCGTGCGCTCAGGCGCGGGCGAAGTCCTCCTCGAGCATGGCGATGGCCTCGGCGGCCCGCCGGATGCCCGGCACGCGGGGCCGATCGGCGAGCACGGCCCGCACCTCGCGCGCCACACCGGGGTCCCGCAGCAGCGCACGCGCCGGCCCGACGCCGTCGGCGCTGGGGAGCAGCCGGAGCAGGTCGACGACGGTGCGGGACCGGGTGGTCACCAGGACCCGTCCGATCGGCACCACCTCCGACTCGGTGAGCCGGAGCTTGTGGCTCGCCCGACCCGAGCTGCCCGGTCGCCGGGTGGTGTCCGGGGTGCGGGGCGCGGTACCGCCGACATGGACCCAGGCGGCCGAGCGCAGGCAGAGCACCCGTCCGGTCGGCAGCGCACGTCCCGCCACGCCCGCACGCGCGGCGACCGCGAGCCCGTCCGCGAGCGCGAGGTCCGGCGGCACGACCGCAGCGCCGGGGGACCAGCCGTCCCCGCGCAGGACGAGACCGGCGTCGGGGGAGTCCTCGACCGAGGCCAGCTGGACGTCGGGCAGCGGGTGCGGGCCGAGCCAGCGCAGCGAGGGGTGCATGGCGTCAGCATGGCCGACGTGCGCGCGGCCCCGCCCACGGGGTGTGGACGGGGCCGCGCGCGGTGGGCCTGTGGGCCGAGGTCAGCGGTCGCTGGCGCTGCGGATCTGCTCGAACCAGGACCGACGCGCGTCGAGCGCCTCCTGCGCGGCGGCGATCTTCTTGGCGTCCCCGCCGGCCTGCGCCTTGGCGAGGTCGGACTCGAGGCCGGCGATCGCGTCCTCGAGCTGGGCGAGCATGCCGTCGGCGCGGGCCTTCTTCTCCGGGTCGGACCGGTTCCACCGCTCGGCCTCGGCGTCGCGCAGCGCCTTCTCCACCGCGCGCATGCGGCCCTCGACGCGCTGGATGTCGGCGCGCGGGACCTTGCCCGCCTCCTCCCAGCGGTCCTGCAGGGGGCGCAGGGCGGACTTCGCCGCCTCGACGTCGGTGATCGGAAGCAGCGCCTCGGCCTTCTCGAGGATCTCGAGCTTGACCTCGAGGTTGCCCGCGTACTCCTGGTCGATCGCCGCGTTCGCGGCCGTGCGGTTGTCGAAGAAGCGCTGCTGGGCGGTGCGGAAGCGGTGCCACAGCTCGTCGTCGACCTTCTTCGACGCCCGGCCCGCGGCCTTCCACTGGTCCATGAGGTCGCGATAGGCGCCCGAGGTCGGACCCCAGTCGGTGGAGCCGGAGAGCTCCTCCGCGCGGGTGATGAGCTTCTCCTTGGCGCGACGGACCTCCTCCTGGTTCGCGTCGAGCTGGTGGAAGAAGGCCTTGCGCTGCTTGTCGAACTGCGTGCGCGCGGCGGAGAAGCGCTTCCACAGCCCGTCCTCGTCGGGCTTGTCGAGGCGCGGACCCTTGCGCTGCGCGGCCTTCCAGCTCTCCAGCAGGCCGCGCATCTCCTCGCCGGAGGCCTTCCAGCGAGTGTTGGCCGGGTTCTGCGCGGCGATCTTCTCGGCACGCTCGATGAGCGCGGTGCGCTCGACGAGGGCCGCGGCCTTGGCCTCGGCGCGCTCGACGCGCGCCTTCTCCCGCTCGACCTCGATGACGGACTCCACCGCGGTCAGGCGCTCCCGCAGGGCGGGCAGGTCGCCGACGGCGGCCGGCTCGGTCAGCTGCTCGGTCAGCTTGCGGTGCGTCTGCCCGGCCTCCTTGGGCGTGATGTGCCCGATGCGGGTCTCGAGCAGGGCGACCTGCGCGGCGAGGTCGAGGTACCGGCGCACGTACATGCCCAGCGCCTCCTCCTCGGTGCCGTCGGGGAACTGCCCGACGATCCGCTCCGTGTCGCCGTCCTTGACGAAGACCGTGCCCTCCTCGTCCACGCGTCCGAAGGCCGCCGCGGCCGCCGCCAGAGCGGGGTCGAGGGCCGGCTGCGGGGCGACGGGGGCCGCCGGTGCCGTCGCCGTCGGAGCGACGGCCGGCTTGGCCGGCATCGCCTTCGGGGTCGGGACGTTCCCCGGGGTCGGGGGAGCAGGGACCGGCGCCGGTGCGGGCGTGGGGGCAGGAGCCGGGGCTGCGGGCTTCTCAGCCTCGACGGGCGCAGCAGCCTCCGCGGCCGTCTCAGGAGCTGCAGGTGCCTCGGGCTGCGGCGCCGCCTCGGGCGCTGCCTCGGCCCCAGCCTTCGAAGCGGCGGGCGTGTCGGCCGTAGCCTCGGGGGCAGCAGGGGCCTCGGGAGCAGCAGGAGCCTCGGGAGCGGCGGCCGTCGCGGGCTCCGGGGCGGCCTCGGGGGCGACGGGAGTCTCGGCCTCAGGCGCAGTCGCCTCGGTTGCCGACTTCGGCTCCGGGGCAGCCTCGGCCGTAACCGCCTCGGCTGCGGTCGCTGTCTCAGCAGTTGCCTCGTCGGCCGCCGGCTCGGCTGCCGCCTCGGGAGCGACATCCGGCTCAGGTGCAGGAGCCTCCGGTGCGGGAGTGGGCACGGGCGCGGCGGCAACCTCCTCCGCCGGTGCGGCACCGGTCGTCGCCGGGGCGGCGTCGCCGGCGGGACCGCCGACGTCGGGCGTTGACTGCGCCGACTCGTCGGTGCCGTGCGGCTCCGCGGGGGCGTTCTCGTCGCTGTAGGGCTTCTCGCTCACGTCGCTCACTCCATGCCGAGGCCCGCTCGCGGGCGTCGTCGTCACCGCAGCACCGACCTGGTGCGCGGGTCCCCGGCGCGGCAGGGGACCAGGACAGCGTAGTTCGCCCCGGGGACGCACACCGACCATTTGTCACCGGCGTCCATCTACCGTGGTCCCATGCTGCTGCGCCGGGTGGTCGCGCCCGCCCTCGACGTCAACACCTACGTCCTCGCCCCCGCCCGGTCCGGCCCCTGTCTCGTGGTCGACCCGGGCGGCGGCGCGGCCGACCTCCTCACGCCGGTGCTGACCGCCCTCGACCTCACGGTGGGCGCGGTCATCGCCACCCACGGCCACCCCGACCACGTGTGGGACGCAGCCGCGCTCGCCGACCCCGAGGACCTCGCCCTCCAGCTGGCCACGCCCGACCTGCCGCGGCTCGACGACCCCGCCGGGCCGGCGCACGTCGGCCCCCTGCTCGGCGCCCAGTTCCCCCTCCTCACCGGCACGCCCTGGCGCCGGCCCGGGCGCGACGCAGCCCTGCCCGGCGAGCTGCTCACCGGCGGCGGTGCGGAGGTGCTGCCGGGCCTGGCGATCCGCGCCGTCCCCGCGCCGGGGCACACGGCCGGCTCCACCGTCCTCCTGCTCCAGGCCTTCGAGCTCGACACCGGCGCGCCGGGGGAGCCCGGGCACCTCGCCCTGCCGCCGTCGGAGCCGCCGCACCTGCTGCTGCTCACCGGCGACGTCCTCTTCGCCGGCTCCGTCGGCCGCACCGACCTGCCCGGCGGGGACCCGCAGGCCATGGACGAGACCCTGCGCACCCTGGCCCAGGTCATCGACCCGCGCGCCGTCCTGCTGCCCGGGCACGGACCGGTCACGACGATGGCGCGGGAGATCGCCACCAACCCCTTCCTCTGACCCACCGGGCGCCCGCACCACCCGTCGCGCCCGCCGCGGGCCCCTCCGCTGAGGCGTTCGGCACGCCCCGACACGTCGCTCCGGACGAGGTCCCTCGCCCGTTCGATGGAAGAATCGCAGGCATGGCTCGTACCCCCTCGCTGTCCGGCTTCCCCGAGTGGCTCCCCGACGGTCGCATCGTCGAGAACCACGTCCTGGACACGCTGCGGCACACCTTCGAGCTGCACGGGTTCGCGCCCATCGAGACGCGCGCCGTCGAGCCCGTCGAACAGCTCCTCAGCAAGGGCGAGACCTCCAAGGAGATCTACGTCCTCAGCCGCCTCCAGGCCGACGAGGACGCCGCCACCGACGCCGACCGACGCCTTGGGCTGCACTTCGACCTCACCGTGCCCTTCGCCCGGTGGGTCGTCGAGCACGCCGGCGACCTCGTCTTCCCCTTCCGTCGCTACCAGATCCAGAAGGTGTGGCGCGGGGAGCGTCCCCAGGACGGCCGCTTCCGCGAGTTCACCCAGGCCGATGTCGACATCGTCGGCGACGGCGCGCTGGCCGAGCACCACGAGGCCGAGCTCGCGCTCGTCATGGCCGAGGCTCTCGCCGCCCTGCCCGTCCCGCCCGCCCTCGTCCGGGTCAACAACCGCAAGCTCTCCCAGGGCTTCTACCAGGCCATCGGTCTGACCGACGTCGAGGCCGTACTGCGCAACATCGACAAGCTCGACAAGATCGGGCACGCGGCCGTCACGGAGCTGCTGATGAGCGAGGCCGGCGCGACGCCGGGACAGGCCGAGCAGGCCCTCGCCCTGGCCGCCGTGCGCGGCAGCGCCACCGAGGTCGCCGAGGCCGTCCGCTCCCTCGGGGTGCGCGGCGAGCTCCTCGACGAGGGCCTCGACTCGCTGCTCGCCGTGCTCTCCGCCGCCGAGCGCCGCCGGCCGGGCGCCGTCGCCGGCGACCTGTCCATCGCCCGGGGCCTCGACTACTACACGGGCACCGTCTACGAGACCACGCTGCTCGGCCACGAGGACCTCGGCTCGATCTGCTCCGGCGGCCGCTACGACACCCTGGCCACCGCCGGCGCCCGCACCTTCCCCGGCGCGGGCCTGTCGATCGGCGTCTCCCGCCTCGTGGCGCGCATCCTCGGCGCGGACCTCGTGCGCGCCTCGCGCCCGGTGCCCACCGCCGTGCTCGTCGCGGTCGCGGACGAGGAGCGCCGCACGGCCTCCGACGACGTCGCCGCGGCCCTGCGGGCCCGCGACATCCCCGTGGAGGTCGCCCCGAGCGCGGCGAAGTTCGGCAAGCAGATCCGGCACGCCGACCGCCGCTCCATCCCCTTCGTCTGGTTCGTCGGCGAGGACGGCCACGAGGTCAAGGACATCCGCTCCGGCGACCAGGTCCCGGCCGACCCCGCCACCTGGGAGCCCCCGGCCGCCGACCGGTGGCCCGCCGTCACGGCCACGACCGCGGCCACCGACGAGGCGCGCCCGTGAGCCTGCCCTCGGGCACGGGCGCGGCGGCCCGGCGGGTCCTCGCCGCTCTCACCGACCTGCGGGGCGTCCTCGGCGAGGTCACCTACCCGCTGGACACGCCCGTGGCGGCCGAGGCACGCGGCCAGGCCGAGCGCGTGACCCAGCAGCTCGACGACTACGTCGTGCCCCGCTACTCCCGCATCGAGGCGCCGCTGCTGGCTGTCGTCGGCGGGTCGACCGGAGCGGGCAAGTCCACGCTCGTCAACGCCCTGCTCGGGGCGCCCGTGACGACCTCCTCGGCGATCCGCCCCACCACCCGCCGGCCCCTGCTCGTCCATCACCCCGCCGACGAGGAGTGGTTCGCCACCGCACGCGTCCTGCCCGGGCTCGCCCGCGTGCGGGTGTCCGCCGACGCCGTGCCCACGCCCGCCGGCGAGGGCACCCACGGCGAGCTCGAGCTGCGCGCCTCGGACCGGGTCCCCCCGGGCCTGGCCGTCCTCGACGCGCCCGACATCGACTCCGTCGTGGCGGAGAACCGGCGCCTGGCCACCGAGCTGCTCGCCGCGGCCGACCTGTGGGTCTTCGTCACCACCGCCGCCCGCTACGCCGACGCCGTCCCGTGGGACCTGCTCGCCGAGGCCGCCGCGCGGCGCATCGTCGTCGCCGTCGTCCTCAACCGGGTCCCGCACGGCGTGTCCGGCCAGGTCCGCCACGACCTCGCGGCCCGCCTGGCGGCCGGCGGCCTGGGCCGCGCGCCCCTGTTCACGGTCGCCGAGGTGCCCATCCCCGACGGCGGCCTGCTGCCGGACATGGACGTCGCCCCGCTGCGTGCCTGGCTCGGCGGCATCGCCACCGACGCCACCTCCCGCGCCGCCGTCGCCCGAGCCACCCTGGGGGGCGCCGTCGACGACATCGTCGCCCGCACCGCCACCATCGCCGACGGCGCCCGCGAGCAGTCCGGAGTCGTGGGCCGCCTGCGCGAGGACGTCGAGACCGCCTACGCCGCCGCCGAGGAGCGCGCCCTGACGGCAGCCGGCGACGGCTCCATGCTCCGCGGTGAGGTGCTCGCCCGTTGGCAGGAGCTCGTCGGCACCGGCGAGATCATGCGCGCCATCGAGTCCCGGGTCGGTCGGATCCGGGACCGCATCGTCGCCACCTTCACCGGGAAGGGGGCACCGGCCGAGCCGGTGACCGAGGCGATCGAGACCGGCATGATGTCCGTCCTCGCCGAGGAGGTGCTGCGAGCCTCCGCCGAGGCCGAGCGCGCCTGGCTGCGCGAGCCGGCCGCCCGCCCCCTGGTCGCCGCGGCCGCCGCCGCACGCCCCGACGAGGCGGCCGTGCGCGAACGGGCCGCCGCCGAGGTCCGCGCCTGGCAGTCCTCGCTGCTCGACCTCGTGCGCGAGGAGGGGGCCGAGCGGCGCCAGACCGCCCGGGCGCTGTCCTTCGGCGTCAACGTCCTCGGCGCGGCCCTCATGGTGGCCGTCTTCGCCTCGACGGCGTTCATCCCCACCGGCGCCGAGGTCGCCGTCGGCGGTGGCACCGTCGTCGTCGCCCAGAAGATCCTCGAGGCGGTCTTCGGCGACGACGAGGTCCGCCGCATGGCCCAGCGCGCCCGCGAGGACCTGGCGCGCCGCACCCGCGCGCTGCTGGCGGAGGGTGCCCGGGGCTTCACCGACCAGCTCGGCGCGCTCGGCGTGGACCACGACCTCGGCGAGCGGCTCGACGTGGCCGCGCGCGCCGTCGCCGAGGCGCGCCGCGCGGAGAACGGCCGATGAGCCGCCGACGCCGGACGGCCAAGGGCGGGGACCTCGCCGGCGACCTCACCCACCTGCGCACCGCCGTCGAGGCCGCCGAGGATCACCTCCCCGGCGACGTGCTCGACCGCGCCCGGGCGGTCCTGGCACGCGCGGGGGAGCGGGACACCCTCGCGCCGGGCACCACCGTCGCCGCCCTCCTGGGCGCGACCGGCTCGGGCAAGTCCTCCCTGGTCAACGCCCTCGCCGGCGCACCCCTCGTGCGTGTCGCACCCACCCGCCCGACGACGCAGCGACCCCACGCGGTCACCTTCCCTGCGGGGCCGGACGGTCCGCAGGCGACCTCCGCACTGTTGGACTGGCTCGAGGTCGCCGAACGCACCCCCGTGCCGGGCGACGAACGCACCACGGGCCTGGTCCTGCTCGACCTGCCCGACATCGACTCCACGGCCGCCGCCCACCGGGAGCTTGCCACCCAGCTCGCGGAGCGCGTCGACGTCCTCGTCTGGGTGCTCGACCCGCAGAAGTACGCCGACGCCGTCGTCCACCGGGACTTCCTCGCGCCCATGGCCCGGCACGCCGACGTCACCCTCGTCGTCCTCAACCAGGCAGACACCCTGGCGGCAGGCTCGCGGGAGGCGGTCGTGGCCGATCTCGAGCGGCTGCTCGCGGATGACGGACTGGGCGCCGTCCCGGTGCTGCTCACCTCCGCCCGCACCGGCGAGGGCGTGCCCGAGCTGCGCGGGGCGATCGCCGACCAGGCCGCCTCCCACGTCGCCGCGCACGCGAGGCTGCGGGCCGACGTCGCGACCGTCGCCGACGAGCTGGCCGCCGCCGCGGACCTGGACCGCACCGGCAAGGTGACGGGGAGGAAGGCCGACGAGCGGCAGGTCGTCGAGGCCGCCACCGACGCCGCGGGCGTCCCGGTCGTCACCCGCGCGGCCGGCGCCGCCTACCGCCGCGGCGCGGGGCGGCACGTGGGCTGGCCGCCCGTGCGTTGGGTGGCGCGTCTGCGTCCCGACCCGCTGCGGCGCCTGCACCTGGGCGAGCGCGGCGGTCCGGCCCGAGCGACGTCCCTGCCCCCGGCCGGTCCCGCGCAGGTCGCCTCGCTCACCGGTGCGGTCCGGCGTCACGTCGAGGCGCGCGCCGCCCACGTGCCGCAGGCATGGCGCGCGGACGTGGCGGACGACGTCGAGTCCCGCGTGCCGGGGCTCCTCGAGCGGGTGGATCCCGAGATCGGCGCCGTCGACCTCGGTCAGGGCCGCCGGCCGGCCTGGTGGCGGGTCCTCGGTGTGCTGCAGTGGCTGCTCATCGCCGCCGCGCTGGTCGGCGGACTGTGGCTCGCCGCTCTGGCGGTCATGGGCTACCTGCAGGTGCCGGCGCCGGACACGCTCGAGTGGCGCGGCTGGCCGATCCCGACGCTGCTGCTGCTCGGCGGGGTCCTCGCCGGGCTCCTCATCTGGTTGATCGGCGCCCAGCTGGCCCGGGTGGGGGCGCGCCGGCGGGCTCGGCAGGTCCGCAGGCGGCTGCGCACGGTCGTCGCGGAGCGGGTGCGCGAGGACGTCACCGTCCCGCTGGACGCCCACCTCGAGCAGTACGAGTCGTTCCGCGCCGCCGTCGCGGCGCTGCGGTAGCGCCCGCGAGGGTGCCGTCCGGCCGGATGACCGCGCCGACAGCGGGCCGGCTCAGTACCTCGGCCGGCGCGGGCGCGAGGGGGAGGAGGGGCGACGCTCGTCGCGACCACGGTCCCGGCCGCCGCCCTTGCCGCCGCGGGGACCGGTGTCCTCGCGGAGGTTGAGGCGCCGACCGCCGATGACGGCGCGGGCGAGCTTCTCCTTCGAGCGGGAGTCGAGATCGGCGGTGACCTCGACGAGCGAGAAGCTCGGGAGGATGTCGATCTTGCCGATGTCGCCGCCGCGCAGCGAGGACTCTCCGGTCAGGGCCCCGACGATGGCGGCCGGCCGCACGCCGTCGCGGTGGCCGACGTCGACCCGGTAGGTCACCCCGTCCCCGCCGCGCGGGCGCCGGGCGACCTTGCCGCGCGGCTCGCGGCCCTCCTCGAAGCGGGCGCTGATGAACTCGCCATGCTCGTCGACCTGCTCCTCGCGACGCACGCGCCCGCGGCCGGAGGAGGCGGGCCGGTCGTCCTTCCAGGAACGGTCGCGCTCCTTGCGGGCGGGCAGCGCCAGCTGGTCGGGCTCCTGCTCGGCCCGCGGGCGCGGGCCCTCGTCGCCGACGGCGAGCGCGAGCAGCGTCGCGGCGACCTCGGCCGGGTCGGCGGGCGCGGTCACGCCCATGGCCTCCGCCAGCAGCCGGCGGTACATGTCGAGCCGACCGGCGTCGTGCCGCTCGGAGGTGCGCAGCAAGATCTTCTTCGTCCGGTGCGCGGAGACGTCGGCCGGGGTCGGGATGACGGCCTCGGTCAGCGTGGCGTTCGTGGCCCGCTCGATCTGGCCGAGACGGCCCCGCTCGCGGGGGGTGAGGAACGTGAGCGCCCGCCCCGTACGCCCGGCGCGGCCGGTGCGCCCGATGCGGTGCACGTAGGAGTCGGTCTCGCGCGGCACGTCGTAGTTGACGACGAGGCCGACCCGCTCGACGTCGAGACCGCGGGCCGCGACGTCGGTGGCGACGAGCACGTCGAGGGTGCCCTCGCGGAGGCGCTCGACGATCCGCTCGCGCTCCTTCTGCGGGACGTCGCCGGACAGGGCGGCGGCGTGGATGCCGCGACCCTGCAGGTCGATGGCGACCTCCTCGACCTGCGCCTTGGTGCGGACGAAGACGATGGCCGCGTCGGCGTCGGAGACGGCGAGGATGCGGGCCAGGGCGCCGGTCTTGTGCTTGAAGGGCACGACGGCGTAGGTCTGCTCGATGTTCGCCACCGTGCTCGCCGGGGGAGTGACCGAGACGTGGACGGGATCGGACATGTGGGTGGCGGCCACGCGGCGGATCGCCGCGGGCATGGTCGCCGAGAACAGCGCCGTGCGGCGGTCGGTCGGCACGTGCGAGGCGATCGACTCGACCTCCTCGGCGAAGCCCATCCGCAGCATCTCGTCGGCCTCGTCCAGGACGAGGAAGCGGACGTGGGTGAGGTCGAGCGAGCCGCGCTCGATGTGGTCGATGACCCGGCCCGGCGTCCCGACGACGACCTGCGCGCCGTCCTTGAGGCCACGCAGCTGCGGGGTGTAGGAGGAGCCGCCGTAGATCGGCAGGACCTTCAGGCCCGGCATCCGGTGGGCGAAGCTCTCGACGGCGTCGGCCACCTGGACAGCGAGCTCGCGGGTCGGGGCGAGCACGACGGCCTGGACCTGGCGCAGCGAGGCGTCGACGGCGGCCAGCAGCGGCAAGCCGAAAGCGGCCGTCTTGCCGGTGCCGGTCTGGGCGACGCCGACGACGTCGCGGCCCGAGAGCAGGACGGGGATCGTCTGCGCCTGCACCTCGGTGGGGGCGACGAAGCCGAGGTCCTCGACGGCGCGCAGCAGGTCGACCGGGAGGCCCAGGGTCGAGAAGGTGGCGGGGGCGTGTGCGTCGGCGCCCGCTGGGGCGTCGCTGCCGGTGCTGTCGGCGGGCTCGATGGGGTCGTGGGCGTGGTCGGACACGTGTCTCCTCGGGGTGCGGCGAGCGGGGCGCCCAGGACGGGGCGCATGCCGCACAGTGCCCGGGATGCGTCCGCGCCTTGTGCGCTGGAGCCAGGAGGGGCGTGCACGGCCATGGATGGCGCGCTCGGTGTCCCAACCTACTCGCGCGGGGCCGCTCGTGGCGGGTGAGGTCCCGGTGAGAACCGTTACACGGGTTCGCCCGGGTCCCGTCAGTCGTCGGCTCCGCCGAGGGTCGAACGATCGCCCTGGGAGAGGAAGTAGGCGACGGCGGAGAGCCCGGCCAGCACGAGCCCGATCCCGAGCGCGGCGAGGTAGGGGAGGGCGCCCGAGGGACCGGGCGGGGCGACGGCGACCGCCACGCCGGTCAGCGCGACGAGCACCGCGGGGCCGAGGGCGTCGGCGATCTGGAGGTGGGCGCTCACCTCGCCCTGGCGGGCCCGCGGGGTCCAGCCCAGCGCCAGCACCGACGAGGAGGACATGGCGAGCCCGATCCCGCCGCCGGCGACGACCCACGCGACGATCGTCAGCCAGGCGGGCACGACGGGCCAGGACGTGGGTAGCGCGAGGGCGATGCCGGCCGCCAGCATCGACGCCCCGATCCAGGGCAGCCGCGCCCGCGTCGCCTCCGTGCGCACCCGGGCCGCGACCACGGAGGCCGCTCCCCAGGACAGCGAACCGACGGTGAGCACGCTGCCGGCCGGCATGGCGCCCCAGTCGTGCTGCTCCTGCAGGAGCAGCACGAGGTAGACCTGGACGCTGACGTAGGAGCCGTTGAGGAGCGCGCGGCCCGAGACGAGTGCGGGCACGCGCGGGCGCAGCCGCAGCGCGCCACCGGGGAGGAGCCGGGGCAGCGTCACGGCCAGCACGAGGGCGCCGACACCCAGCAGCACCCAGTCGCTCGTGGTGAGCCCGACCGCCTCGCCCGGCGCCGATCCCGCCGACTGCAGGAGTACCGCGCCGAGCCCGCCCCCGATGCCGACGAGGATCGCGGCACCTCCGGCTCGCCCGGCTCGCCCGGCGGCCGGCCGCGTGGTGGTGGGCGGGACGGGTGCGCCGGTGGTGGCCGCCGGGACCGGCTCGATCGGCTCCCCGGGGGGCGCGACCTGCCCGCGCGTCGGTGCCTCGTCGCGGCGCAGCCGGGCCAGCACCGCAAGGACGAGGAACAGGGCAGGGACCGCGACGGCGGCGATGCCGAGGAACACCCAGCGCCAGGAGACGTGGTCCGCGAGGAAGCCCGCCAGCAGCGGGCCGACGAGCGAGGGCACCACCCACGCCGCGGAGAACGCGGCGAAGAAACCCGGTCGGCGCTTGGCCGGCACGACGGTCCCCACGAGCACGTACAGCGGGACGATGACGAGCGCCCCGCCGACGCCCTGCACGGCCCGGCCGAGGACGAGGAGCCACATGTCGGGGGCCAGCCCCGCGAGCGTGAGCCCGGCGATGAAGGTGACGATGCCGGTGACGAGGGCGGTGCGCGTCCCGCCGGCGTCGCACCAGCGGCCGGCCGCGGTCGTCGTCGCGACCTGGGTGGCCAGCGTGATGCCGTAGGCGAGCGCGTAGAGCTGTCCGCCGTCGAGCGCGCGGGAGACCGTCGGCATGGCGGTGGCGACCGCCAGGGCCTCGAAGGCGACGAACGTGATGAGGGCGATCGAGACGACGAGCAGCAGGCGGATCGTCCTTGCGTCGGTCTGCTCCGCGAGGTCGTCCGCCGGTGAGGTCACCCGCGCATCGTCGCCCGCCCCGGGCGCGCGGACAACTCCGTTGCGCGTGAGTCGTACCATCGACCCTGGCCCCGCCCGTCTCGCGGGGTGCACCCCGACGGAAGGACCCCTTCGTGCTCCGCACGCGCCCCGCAGGATCGCTCACCTCCGCCGACGCCGGCACCACCGTGACCCTGGCCGGCTGGGTCGATCGTCGCCGGGACCACGGCGGCGTGGCCTTCCTCGACCTGCGTGACGCCTCGGGCATCGCCCAGGTCGTCGTCCGCGACGAGGACGTGGCCCACGAGCTGCGCAGCGAGTACGTCGTGCAGGTCACCGGCGAGGTGTCGGTGCGGCCCGAGGGCAACGCCAACCCCGAGCTGGCCACCGGCGAGATCGAGGTCATCGCCGCCGAGCTGACGGTCCTCAACACCTCCGCCCCGCTGCCGTTCCAGGTCTCCGACAACGCCGGGGACTCCGGCGTCGTCGGCGAGGAGGCCCGCCTCAGGCACCGCTACCTCGACCTGCGCCGCTCCGGGCCCGCCTCGGCGATGCGGCTGCGGGCCAAGGTCAACCAGGCCGCCCGCCGCGTGCTCGACGCCCAGGACTTCGTCGAGGTCGAGACGCCCACGCTCACCCGCTCCACCCCCGAGGGTGCGCGCGACTTCATCGTCCCCGCGCGCCTGGCCCCGGGCTCCTGGTACGCGCTGCCCCAGTCGCCGCAGCTGTTCAAGCAGCTCCTCATGGTCGGCGGGCTCGAGCGGTACTACCAGATCGCCCGCTGCTACCGCGACGAGGACTTCCGCGCCGACCGCCAGCCGGAGTTCACCCAGCTCGACGTCGAGATGAGCTTCGTCGACCAGGACGACGTCATCGCCGTGGCCGAGGAGATCCTCGCCGAGCTGTGGGCGCTCATCGACGTGCAGGTCCCGCGCCCGATCGCCCGGATGACCTACGCGGAGGCGATGCGTCGCTACGGGTCGGACAAGCCCGACCTGCGGTTCGGTGTCGAGATCACCGAGCTGAAGGACTTCTTCGCCGAGACCCCGTTCCGCGTGTTCCAGTCGCCCTACGTCGGTGCCGTCGTCATGCCCGGCGGGGCGAGCCAGCCGCGCCGCACCTTCGACGCGTGGCAGGACTGGGCCAAGCAGCGCGGCGCCAAGGGCCTGGCCTATGTCACCGTCGCCGAGGACGGCACCCTTGGCGGCCCGGTCGCCAAGAACATCTCCGAGACGGAGCGGGCGGGCCTGGCCGAGGCGGTCGGCGCGCAGCCGGGGGACTGCGTGTTCTTCGCGGCCGGCGAGGCGAGCTCCTCGCGCGCCCTGCTCGGCGCGGCCCGCGGTGAGATCGCCCGACGCACGGGGCTCATCGACGAGGACGCCTGGGCCTTCGTCTGGATCGTCGACGCGCCGCTGTTCAAGCCGGTCGCCGAGGCCCTGGACGAGGGCGACGTCGCCGTCGGCGACGGACGCTGGACGGCGGTGCACCACGCGTTCACGTCCCCGACCCCGGAGTGGATCGACCGCTTCGAGGAGGACCCCGGCGAGGCGCTGGCGTACGCGTACGACATCGTCTGCAACGGCAACGAGATCGGCGGCGGCTCGATCCGTATCCACCGCCGCGACGTGCAGAGCCGGGTCTTCGACGTCATGGGCATCGGCGAGGCCGAGGCGCAGGAGAAGTTCGGCTTCCTCCTGGACGCCTTCCAGTTCGGCGCGCCCCCGCACGGCGGCATCGCGTTCGGCTGGGACCGGATCGTCGCGCTCCTGCACGGGGTGGACTCGATTCGCGAGGTCATCGCCTTCCCCAAGACCGGCGGAGGCTACGACCCGCTGACCGGTGCGCCCGCGCCAATCACGGACGGCCAGCGTGCCGAGGCCGGTGTCGACGCCGAGCCCGAGGAGGAGGGCGAGGTCGAGCAGGCCGGCGCAGACGCACCGGCCGGGGCCGGCACTGCCGGATGACGGCGGTCGGCACCGGCTTCCTCGCCGGCGATCTCTTCTACCGCGCCCAGGCGGCCCGGTTCGGAGCGGAGCCGCTCGCGGAGTCGCCCCGGGCGGGCATCGGGGTCGGCCCGGACCCGCGCGGTCAGGGGCTGCGCCTGCTCGCCTCCGGCGACGTCGGCGAGATCGTCGACCTCCTGCTGGCCCATCCCGTCACCGGGGTGAGCTCCGTGCAGGCGCCGCTGGGCACCCTGGCTGCGCTCCGCCGTCGAGCGGGTGAGAGCGCGGACGGGGCCGGCGCGGGTGAGAACGGCCCGGACTGGGGACGGATGGCCGCCGGCCGGGCGTGGGACCTGCTCGTCACCACCGAGCCTCCGCCGCGCCGCGGAGGCGAGGACCACGTCCGTGCGCTGACCGATGCGGAGGCGTCCGAGGTCGTCCCCGACGTGCTCGGCCGGGCCTACCCCGACACGTGGGCGCTGGCCCACCGGGGCGAGCTCGCCTGGACCGGGTACGCCGAGGACGGACGCTGGCTCGCCGTCATGGCCTGCAACCGCGCACCCATGCTCGGCGGGGGAGAGGTCGCCGTCCTGTCCGGGCTCGGCACGCTGCCCGAACACCGTGGCCGCGGCATCGGCGCAGCGGTGACGAGCGCGATCGTGCGTCGCGAGCTCGGCTCCGGCGCGCAGGCGGTGCAGCTGGGCACGTGGACCGACGTCGACGGACCGCGCCGCCTGTACGAGTCGCTGGGCTTCGAGCTGGTCATGCAGGTGGAGAACATCAGCGCGGACGCGTAGTCGGATGCGGTAGATCGTGGGGTTGCGGCAGTCGGCCGGATCTCAAGAGTCAGGTGGTAGCCCACTTGGTATACCTCACCGTATCATTGGATCATGGCGACGACGATCAAGGTGAGCAACGAGCTGCGTGATCGCATCAACCGTGATGCCCAGGAGCGCGGCGTCACGGCGGCGGGCCTCATCGAGGAACTGCTCGACGCTGAGGAGCGCCGCCGCCGGATGGAGGCATTCGGGCGGTCCTTCCGCGGAGCCGACGTCACCTACTGGGACGAGTTCCGAACGTGGGACCTCGCCCTCGGCGGCGGCACCCACGATGGATGAGATCCGCCGCGGCGAGCTGCTGTGGGCGGATCTCGACCCTGTGCGCGGACGCGAGCAGGCGGGTCGCCGTCCGGTGCTCGTCGTGGCGAGCGACCTCTACCTCGCGCAGGCCGACACTCTGGCCATCATCGTCCCGGCGACGACCAACGACCGGGGGTGGCCGAACCACGTCCGACTGTGCGGACCAGAGCTCGCGCTCTCGCGCCCCACCTTCGCCATGACTGAACAGCCACGCACGATCACCCGAGACCGACTGGTCGGGAACATCGGACAGGTCGACGTGGCCACGATGCGCGCGGTCGACGGCTGGCTACGAGACTTCCTCTCACTCCATCGCGGATGAGGCCGCCGGTGGCAGGATGAGGCGATGACCCGCCACCTCGACATCCACCCCGACGACCCGCAGCCGCGACTGGTCAGCCAGGCCGTGGACGTGCTGCGCTCCGGCGGGCTCATCGCCTACCCGACCGACTCCGGCTACGCGCTGGGTGCCACCCCGGGCAACAAGGAGGCGATCGAGCGGATCACGCAGATCCGCCGCCTGGACAAGAAGCACCACTTCACGCTCGTGTGCCACGACTTCGCCCAGCTGGGCTCGGTGGTCATCGTCGACAACTCCGACTTCCGGCTCATCAAGTCGCTCACCCCGGGGCCGTACACCTTCATCCTCCAGGCCACCAAGGAGGTGCCGCGGATGATGGTGCACCCCAAGAAGCTCACCGTCGGCGTGCGCATGCCCGACCACCCGGTGGCCCTCGCCCTGGTCCAGGAGCTGGGGGAGCCGATCCTGTCCTCGACCCTCATCCTCCCCGAGGCCGAGGAGCCGATGTCGGAGGGCTGGGTCGTCCTCGACGAGCTCGGTCACCTCCTCGACGCCGTCATCGACTCGCCCGTGACCTCCACCGAGCCGACGACCGTCCTCGACCTGTCCGAGGGCGAGGTGCGCGTGGCGCGGGTCGGCGCCGGCGACGTCAGCCGCTTCGAGTGAGCTCGCCCGGCACTGCGGGTCGCATCCCCGGCGGACCGGGCTGGTCGATCGACGCCGGCACGCTGCAGCCCGTCCTCGAGGGCGAAGGGGCGTTCCGCGCGGCCAACCCTGAGGACCCGGCGCTCGATCTTCTCGTCGCGCTGTGGTCGGGCAGGCCCGGGGCGGCCGAGCCGCTCGCGCGGGACCTCGTGCGCCGAGCTCCGAGGGTCCGCCACCGTGCGCTGCTCGCGGACGTCGTGCGCGACCTGGGGCACGCCGAGGAGGCTGTGACCACCTGCCGGGAGCTGCTCGACGAGACACGGGGGACGGGCCGCGAGGCCGCGATCTCCCAGCACCTGGGCAAGGCACTGCTCGCCGCGGGACGACCGGTCGATGCCGTGGCGGCCTTCCGCCGATCGCTCGAGCTGCGCCTCGACGCCGGCGTCGACCTTGATCTCGTCGCCTCCTCCCGAGCGGCCCTCGACCGGGCCAACGCGATCGCAGCCACCGAGGTCGGGTAGCGACCCCGCACGGCCTCCTCCCAGGTCACGGCCCCGGACGTGACCCGGCGCACGTCGTGAGGAATGAGTACGGCACCTCGGCGATGCCTGACCTACGATCCACCGGTGCCACCCGTCATCCACGCCCGGTCGCTGCGCAAGACCTATGGCGACTTCGTCGCCGTCGACGGCATCGACCTCGAGGTCGCACCGGGGGAGAGCTTCGGGCTGCTCGGCCCCAACGGCGCCGGGAAGTCCACCACGATGCGGATGATCGGCGGCACCCTCGACCGCACCGGCGGCCACCTCTCCGTCCTCGGCATGGACCCCGCCCGGCAGGGACCCGAGGTCCGGGCCCACCTCGGCGTCGTCCCCCAGCAGGACAACCTCGACGAGGAGCTCCGCGTGAGGGAGAACCTCATCATGTACGGCCGGTACTTCGGCATGTCCCGCTCCGAGCTGCTCGTCAAGGCCGACGACCTGCTCGAGTTCGCCCAGCTCACCGACAAGGCGCGGGCCAAGGTCCAGGCCCTGTCCGGCGGCATGAAACGGCGCCTGACGATCGCCCGCGGCCTCGTCAACGACCCGAAGATCCTCCTGCTCGACGAGCCCACCACCGGCCTGGACCCGCAGGCGCGGCACATCCTGTGGGACCGGCTCTTCCGCCTCAAGGAGGGCGGCACCACCCTGGTGGTGACCACCCATTTCATGGACGAGGCCGAGCAGCTGTGCGACCGCCTCGTCGTCGTCGACCACGGGCGGATCATGGCCGAGGGCTCGCCGCGGGACCTCATCCGCCGCTACTCCACCCGCGAGGTCGTCGAGCTGCGCTTCGGCTCGGCCCGCAACGCCGAGGTCGTCGCCGAGCTCGCGGACATGGCGGCGCGCACCGAGGTGCTGCCGGACCGCGTCCTGCTCTACGCCGACGACGGCGAGTCGGTCCTCGAGGAGGTCGCCCGTCGGGGACTGCACCCGGTCACCTCGCTCGTGCGCCGCTCCTCGCTGGAGGACGTGTTCCTCCGGCTGACCGGGCGGAGCCTCATTGACTGAGCACGACGGGGCGGCTCGCACCGGGTCGACCGAGCACATCCGCACCATGGACCCCACCGACCTCGACCCCGCCACCACGAGCACCGGGGCTGACGCCCGCCACCTCGCCATGGCCGCCCGCGCGCGGCGCCGGGGTTGGTGGTACGAGGTCGAGGCGTGGTTCCGGGGGTTCCGCTACTACGCGTTCTCGGCGCTGCTGTACGCCGTCGGCCAGCCGATGCTGTACATGGTGGCGATGGGGATCGGGCTGGGCACGCTCGTCGGGCAGGGCGCCGGGACCGTCGACGGCGTGGACTACCTCACCTACGTCGCGCCCGCGATCCTCGTGTCCACCGTAGTGATGTCGGTGACCGGGGAGATGACCTACCCCGTCATGGGCGGGTTCAAGTGGCAGCGCCTGTACTACGCCCCGGCCGCGACCGCGCTGAGCCCCGGCCAGATCGCGCACGGGCACTTCCTCGGCGTCATGCTGCGCTTCACCGCCCAGTGCCTCGTGTTCTGGCTCATCATGCTCGCCTTCGGGGCGACCTCCTCGCCCGCCTCGATCCTCACCGTGCCGGTCGGCGTGCTCACCGCGGCCGCCTTCGGGGCGCCCGTGCAGGCCTACGCCTCGACCCTGACGGAGGAGGGCTTCCAGTTCTCGGCGATCCAGCGTTTCGTCGTCATGCCGATGTTCCTCTTCGCCGGCACCTTCTTCCCGCTGACGGCCATGCCGGTCTACCTCCAGTGGATCGGCTGGGTCTCGCCCGTGTGGCACGGCAGCCAGCTCGCCCGGGTCGCCTCCTACGGCGCCGACGTCGCGCCCTGGCTCCTCGTGGTGCACGTGCTGTTCCTCCTCACCCTCACCGTGGCCGGGCTGGTGTGGTCGCGGCGCTCCTACACGCGCAGGCTCAGCTCATGACCGCGCACGACGACGGCGCAGCCCCCGCCGCGGGCCGGCTCCCGCTGCGCGCCAAGGTGCGCTCGGTGTGGGCGGGCAACGTGGCCGCGGTGCTCGAGCGCGGCTTCTCCGTGGTGCTCGCCCAGAACTGGATCATCCTCGTGTCCGGGTTCTTCGAACCGGTCCTCTACCTGCTGGCCATGGGCATCGGGATGGGCGGGCTCGTCGGGGAGGTGACCGGCCCCGGCGGCGAGCCCGTGACGTACGCGGCCTACATCGCCCCCGCCCTGCTGGCGACCTCGGCGATGAACGGGGCCATCTACGACTCGACCTTCAACGTCTTCTTCAAGCTCCGCCACGCCAAGCTCTACCAGGCGATGCTGCAGACCAGCCTCGGGCCGCTCGACGTCGCGCTCGGCGAGATCCTCATGGCCCTGCTGCGCGGCTTCCTCTACGCCTGCGGCTTCCTCGGGGTCATGGGGATCATGGGCCTGGTGACGAGCTGGTGGGCGCTGCTCATGGTCCCCGCCGCCGTGCTCGTCGCCTTCGGTTTCGCCGCGATCGGCATGGGGGTCACCAGCTTCATGACGTCCTTCCAGCAGATGGACGTCATCGGGTTCGTCATGCTGCCGATGTTCCTGCTCTCCGCCACGCTCTACCCGATCGAGGTCTACCCCGAGGCGGTCCGCTGGTTCATCCAGGCGCTGCCGCTGTGGCACGGGGTGGAGATGATGCGCCACCTGTCCGTGGGGCACGTCGACTGGGCCACCCTCGGGCACCTGTCCTACTTCGTGGCGATGGTCGCCGGCGGCCTGTGGCTGACGACCGCCCGCCTGAGGTCGCTGTTCCTGCGGTAGACGCTCACGGCCGCGGGTCCTGCGCGTCGTAGCCGAGGAAGCGCCGCTGGGCGGCGGTGACGCCGGCCAGGGCCACCACGCAGGCCGCGCCGGCGATCGCCGCCGCCCACCCCTCGCCGACGACGGTGGCCAGCGAGCCGAGCAGGAACTCCCCGAGCCGTGGCCCGCCGGCGACGACCACGATGAAGATCCCCTGCAGGCGTCCGCGCAGGTGGTCCGGCGTCGCGGCCTGGAGGATGGTCGTGCGGAACATCATCGCCGCCGCGTCGCTCGCCCCGGCGCAGGCCAGCGCCGCGCAGGCCAGCACGAGAGCGAGCCCGGTGCCGAGCACGTCGGAGGCGAGCACCACCACGCCGAACACCGCCACCCACACCCCGTAGCTGCCGACCGCGGCCACCGTGCCGACCCCCTGCCGGCGCACCCGTGCCAGCGGCCCCGAGAGCAGCATGGCCAGCAAGGCACCGACGGCCAGGCCGGCGGAGAGCACGCCCGTGGTGGCCTCGGTGCCGCCGAGCCAGACGATGGCCACCGCCGGCAGGAGCGCGCGCGGGTTGGCCAGGATCATGGCGCAGAAGTCGGACAGGAAGGTCATCCGCACGTTCGGCGCGGTGGTGAGGAAACGCAGCCCGTCGAGCACCGAGCGCACCCCCGGCGGTCGCGGACGCACCCCGGGCACCGTGCCCTCGGGCGGCACCGGCGGCAGGGTCCACATGCCCCACATCGCCACCGTGTAGAGCACGGCGTCGACGGCGTAGGTGGCCGTGTAGCCCACGTGCTCGACCATGAATCCGGCCAGCAGCGGACCCACGAGCATCGAGCCGGACATCACCACGGCGTTGAGCGCGTTCGCCGCCGCCAGCTGCTCGCGGGGCAGCAGCCGGGGATAGATCGCCGAGCGGGCGGGGGAGACGATGGCGAAGCCGGTCGAGTGCAGCGCCACCAGGCCGTAGAGCACCCAGGTCTCGGTGTTCCCGACGGCCGCCTGGAGGACGTTGAGCCCTCCGGTCACCCACAGCAGCACGCCCCCGGCCAGGGCGACGGTGCGGCGGTCCATGACGTCGACGACCGCGCCCCCGTACAGACCGACCACGACGATCGGGACGAGCGCGAACAGGCCCACCAGACCCACCGACATCGACGAGCCGGTGAGGGCGTAGAGCTGCAGGGCGATCGCCGTCGTGGCCAGCTGGGCGCCCACCGCGGAGGCGAGCTGGCCGATCCACAGGTGCCGGTAGGGCACCGAGTCGCGCAGCGGGGAGAGGTCGAGGAAGAGACCCATCTCAGTGCTCGATCGCGAATCGCGCGTGGAGGCGCCGCAGCGGCGCCGGCGCCCACCAGTTCCACCGGCCCAGCAGGGTCATCGTCGCCGGGACGAGCAGGAGCCGCACGAGCGTGGCGTCGATGAGGACGATGAGCGCCAGGCCCAGGCCGACCTGCTGGATCGCGTCGATCTCACCGAGCGCGAAGCCGAGGAAGACGGCGATGATGATCGCCGCCGCCGAGGTGATGATCCGCCCCGATCGCTGCAGGCCGCGCTCGACGGCGAGGTCGTTGTCCCCGGTGGCGTCCCAGTACTCCTTGATCCGCGCGAGCAGGAAGACCTCGTAGTCCATGGCCAGCCCGAACCCGAAGGCCACGATGATCGCCACCACGTAGGTCTCCAGACCGGCGTGCGGCTCGGAGAGGCCGATGAGCCCCGACCCGGTCTCCGTGGTGAACAGCCAGCTGGTCAGCCCCAGCGAGGCCGCGATGGACAGGACGTTGATGAGCAGCGCCTTGACCGGGACGAGCAGCGAACCGGTCATGAGGAAGAGCAGGACGAACACCGCGAGCACGACGACGCCCGCGGTCAGGGGCAGACCGTCGACGAGGGCGTCGGTGAAGTCGATCTGCGCGCCGGCGACGCCGCCGGTGGCGGTCTCGAAACCTGCGTCGACGTCGCGGACGGCCTCGGTGACCGCCACGCCGGTCGCGTCGCCCGGGTCGTCGGTCTCGAGCGCGATCGTCACCAGCGAGCGGCCGTCCTCGAGCGGGCTCGGGCTGCCGACGGTCTCGACGCCGTCGATCGCGGAGACCTGCTCGACCCAGCCCGCCATCTCCTCGGGCGCCGCGTCGGCCACCGTGTAGACGTCGGCGAAACCGAGACCGGGGTAGTCCTCGGCGATGATCGCCAGCGCCCGACCCGTGTCGGTGTCCGCCGGGACCATCTCCACCGACGTCGAGCGCAGCGTCATCTGCGACAGCGGGACGAGCAGCGAGCCGAGCAGGGCGACGACGGCGAGCAGCACCGCCCAGGGGTGGCGGTGGACGAATCGTGCGAGCCGGGAGAAGGCACCCTCGTCGGAGCCGGTGTCCCCGAACGCGCGGGCGAGGACGCGCAGGCCGGGTACCCGTTCGAGGGCCGAGCCGCGGGTGAGGCGGTGCCCGAGCAGGGTGAGGATCGCCGGGATGAGCGTGATCGAGGCGGCGACGGCGAGCAGGACGGCGCCGACCGCGCCGGCCGAGATGGTGGTGAGGATGTCGGGCCGCATAAGGAGCAGGCCGGCCACCGAGATCGCCACCGTCACGGCGGAGAAGAAGACGGTGCGTCCGGCGGTCTCGACCGACCGCGCCACCGCGGCGAGCAGGCGCGGGTCGCGGCGGGGGAGGGCAGGGGCAGCCGCGGACTCGCCGAGCCGGCCGACCTCCTCGCGGAAGCGGGAGACGACGAGCAGCCCGTAGTCGATGGACAGCCCGAGGCCGAGGACGGTGACGACGTTGAGGACGAAGGACTGGATGTCCATCGCGTAGGTGAGGGCGAGCAGGACCGCCATGGCGGTGACGATGGAGGCGAGCGCGCCGATCACCGGCATCGAGGCGGCGAGGAATCCGCCGAAGACGACGACCATGATGAGCAGCGCGACCGGCAGCCCGATCGCCTCGCCCTTGATGAGGTCCGACTGGATCTGCAGGTTGATCGCGTCGACGACGTGCTGGGTGGAGGTGAGGTACGCCTGCGCGTCCGGTCCGAGCGGGCCGAGGTCGGCGGCGGTCATCGTCTCGGTGACGGCGTCGTGGGTGGCCTCGACGTCGGCGTCGTGGTCGATGCTGGCGACGACCGCGACGCCGTCGCCGGCGGTCGAGAGGAACGGTGCCGCCTGCTCGTCCGCGGGGCCGGCGGGGAAGGCGGCGGGCGAGACGGCCCGGGACACGCCGTCGGTGGCGGCCAGCGCGGCGGTGAGCGGGTCGAGGACCTCGACGACCGCGGCCTGGGCCTGAGGGTCCGCGAGGTCGATGCCGGTGACCACCATCGTCACCGTGTCGGCCTCGGTGGAGCTGTCGTCGAGGGCGCGGCTCGCGATCGTCGACTCCGAGCCCTCGACGACCGGCTCGTCGCCGGCGGCCATCCGGTCGAACAGCCCGCCGCCGCCGAACCCGGTCAGCGCCCAGGTCCCGGCGAGCGCGACGACGAGGATCCAGGTGAGGACGACGGCCCTCGGGAAGGTGGTGACCAGTCGGCCCAGTGCGCGGAACACGTCGCACATGATCCCACCCCCCATCACCCGCCACCCCCGCATCCACCGCCGGCCCCACCCGCTCCTGGCGGTCGGTGGGCGTACGTAGGCTGGGGCGGTGGACCTGTTCACCTCGGCCTCGACGTCGGACGACGGCACCCCCCTCGTCCCCGCGACGGCGCCGCTGGCCGTGCGCATGCGCCCGGCCGGGCCGGAGGAGGTCCTCGGCCAGGAGCACCTGCTCGCCCCCGGCCAGCCGCTGCGCCGCCTGCTCGAGCCGGCCGAGTCCGGTCGCCGCACCGCGCCGGCGTCGGTCGTCCTGTGGGGCCCGCCGGGCACCGGCAAGACGACGATCGCCTACCTCGTCGCGCGCGCCTCGGGCCGGCGCTTCGTCGAGCTCTCCGCGGTGACCGCCGGCGTCAAGGACGTCCGCTCGGTCGTGGAGTCCGCCCGCCGGGACCTCGTCACCTCCGGGCGCGAGACCGTCCTGTTCGTCGACGAGGTGCACCGCTTCACCACCACCCAGCAGGACGCCCTGCTCCCCGCGGTGGAGAACCGCTGGGTCACCCTCGTGGCCGCCACCACCGAGAACCCCAGCTTCTCGGTCAACGCCCCGCTGCTGTCCCGATCGCTGCTGCTCACCCTGCGCCCGCTCACCGCGGAGTCCGTGCGCGCCCTCGTCGACCGCGCGCTCGTCGACGAGCGCGGCCTGGGCGGCTCGCTCACCCTCGACGACGACGCGGCCACCGTCCTCGTGCGCCTGGCCGGCCCCGACGCCCGCAAGGCGCTGACCATCCTCGAGGCCGCGGCCGCCGCCGCCGAGGAGGCCGGGGCCGAGACCGTCGCGGTGGCCCACGTCGAGGCGGGGATCGACGTCGCCGCCGTGGTCTACGACCGGGAGGGTGACCAGCACTACGACGTCGTCTCGGCGTTCATCAAGTCGATGCGCGGATCCGACGTCGACGCCGCCCTGCACTACCTGGCCCGGATGATCGCGGCGGGGGAGGACCCGAGGTTCATCGCCCGGCGGATCATCGTGCACGCGGCCGAGGACGTCGGCATGGCCGACCCGACGGCGCTGACCACGGCCGTCGCGGCGGCCCAGGCGGTGCAGATGATCGGCATGCCCGAGGGCCGCATCCCGCTCGCCCAGGCCGTCGTCCACATCGCCACCGCGCCCAAGTCCAACGCCGTCATCTCCGGTATCGACGCCGCGCTCGCCGACGTGCGCCAGGGCCGCGCCGGCCAGGTCCCGCACCACCTGCGCGACGCCCACTACGCCGGCGCGAAGGGCGTCGGCCACGGGGTCGGCTACCGCTACCCCCACGACGATCCGCGCGGGATCCTCGCCCAGACGTACCTGCCCGAGGAGCTGGCCGGCAGCCGCTACTACGCGCCGACCACGCACGGCCACGAGCGGGAGATCACATCCCGCCTGGACGCGATCCGCTCGATCCTGCGCGAGGGGCGCTGATATCCTGCCGGGGTTGCCCAGCGCCCACCGGTGCGGGCACTCCTGGGGTCCTGGCCACCGCCGGCACCGCCGGCCACCACAGGTCGACCCCACGCCGGCGGCGCAGCGTCGTCCGGTCGTGACACGAGTAAGGAAACCGCATGGCTCCCAGCCGTACCCGCCGTCAGGTGCGCCTCTCGCGCGCCCTCGGCGTCGCCCTGACCCCCAAGGCCCAGAAGTACTTCGACAAGCGCCCCTACGGCCCCGGTGAGCACGGCCGTGCGCGCCGCCGCCAGGACTCGGACTACTCGGTCCGGCTCAAGGAGAAGCAGCGTCTGCGCGCCCAGTACGGCATCCGCGAGGCGCAGATGGCGCGCGTCTTCGAGGAGGCCCGCCGCGAGCCCGGCATGACCGGTGAGTCGCTCGTCGAGCTGCTCGAGATGCGTCTCGACGCCCTGGTCCTGCGTGCCGGCTTCGCCCGCACCACCGCCCAGGCCCGCCAGGCCGTCGTGCACCGCCACATCCTCGTCGACGGCAAGATCGTCGACCGCCCCTCCTTCCGCGTGCAGCCCGGCTCGGTCGTCCAGGTCAAGCCGCGCTCGCAGACGATGACGCCGTTCCAGGTGGCCGCCGCCGGTGCGCACCGCGACGTGCTGCCCGAGCTCCCGCCGTACCTCGACGTCCAGCTCGAGAAGCTGCGCTTCGAGCTCAAGCGTCGCCCGGCCCGCCCCGAGGTCCCCGTGACCTGCGACGTCCAGCTCGTCGTCGAGTACTACTCGCGCTGACCCACCCCCGTCGACGCCCCGGCCACCGCGTGTGCCCGGGGCGTCGGCGTCCCGTCGCGGCCCGCCGAACCGGCCCGTGACCTGCCAGACCCCTGCTCGGGGCCGCGGTCATGTGCGCGCGGTACCCTGCCCATCGACCCGCGGGAGCCCGATGCCCGCGGGCCCCCCACATCGCCCCGGAGGCCTGATGCGTACCGCCGAGATCCACCGGCGCTGGAACGAGCACTTCTCCCGGCACGGACACGAGATCGCCCCGTCGGCCTCGCTGGTCTCCCCGGACCCCTCGCTGCTGTTCACCATCGCCGGCATGGTCCCCTTCATCCCGTACATCGTCGGGACGGAGCAGGCGCCGCACCCCCGCATCGCCTCGGTGCAGAAGTGCATCCGCACCAACGACATCGAGAACGTCGGCCGCACCACCCGGCACGGCACGTTCTTCCAGATGTGCGGCAACTTCAGCTTCGGCGACTACTTCAAGACCGGCGCCATCGACCTGGCCTGGGAGTTCATCACCGACCCCGCCACCGGTCTCGGGCTCGACGGCGACCGCCTGTGGGTGACGGTCTGGGAGGAGGACGCCGAGTCCCTCGACCACCTCACCGGCACCATCGGGCTCGACCCGGCGCACATCGTGCGGCTCCCGCGCGAGGAGAACTTCTGGGACACCGGCCAGCCCGGCCCCGCCGGCCCCTGCGCCGAGTGGCACTACGACCGCGGCCCCGCCTACGGCCCCGAGGCCGAGGGCGGCAACGTCGACCCCGGCGGCGACCGCTACCTCGAGTTCTGGAACCTCGTCTTCGACCAGTACCTGCGCGGCCCCGGCCAGGGCAAGGACTACCCGCTGCTCGGTGAGCTCGACAGCAGGTCGATCGACACCGGCGCCGGCCTGGAGCGTATGGCCTACCTGCTCCAGGGCAAGGAGAACCTCTACGAGACCGACCAGGTCTACCCCGTCATCGCCCGCACCGAGGAGCTGACCGGCCGCCGCTACGGCGCCGCGGAGGAGGACGACGTGCGCATGCGCGTCGTCGCCGACCACGTCCGCTCGGCCCTCATGCTCATCGGCGACGGCGTGCGGCCCGGCAACGACGGGCGCGGCTACGTCCTGCGCCGCCTCATCCGTCGCGCGGTGCGCTCCGTGCGCCTGCTCGGCGTCGAGGAGGCCACCCTGCCCGAGCTGCTGCCGGTCTCCCTGTCCGCGATGCAGGAGACCTACCCCGAGCTCGAGGAGCGCTTCGGCCAGATCTCCGACGTCGCCTACGGCGAGGAGGAGGCCTTCCTGCGCACCCTCACGGCCGGCACCACCATCCTCGACACGGCCGTGGGCCGGGCCAAGGCCCAGGGCGGCTCGACGGCTGCCCGCCTGTCCGGCGAGGACGCCTTCGCCCTGCACGACACCTACGGGTTCCCCATCGACCTCACCCTCGAGATGGCCGCCGAGCAGGGCGTGTCCGTCGACGAGGAGGGCTTCCGCACCCTCATGGGCGAGCAGCGCGCCCGCGCCCGCGCCGACGCGCTTGCCAAGAAGTCCGGGCACGTGGACGCGAGCCTGTACCAGGAGATCCTCGGCCGCCTCGGCGGACCGGTGGACTTCCTCGGCTACACCGACGCCGAGGCGGAGGGCCGCGTCGTCGGCCTGCTCGTCGACGGCGCGCCCGCACCGACGGCCACCGCGCCCGCGGAGGTCGAGCTCGTCCTCGACCGCACCCCGTTCTGGGCCGAGCAGGGCGGCCAGCTCGCCGACCAGGGCGAGATCCGGCTCGTCGGTGGCGGCGTCGTCGACGTCGCCGACGTGCAGCAGCCCGTCAAGGGCCTGTCCGTGCACCGGGGCACCCTGACCGAGGGCACCGTCACGCTCGACGAAGGCGTGCACGCGGCCATCGACACCGATCGCCGCCGGCACATCGCCCGCGCGCACACGGCCACGCACATGATCCACAAGGCGCTGCACGAGAACCTGGGCGAGCAGGCCACGCAGGCCGGCTCGGAGAACTCGCCCTCGCGCGTGCGCTTCGACTTCCGCCACGGCTCGGCCGTCGACGCCGCCGTGCTCGGCGACATCGAGGGCCGGGTCAACGAGCGCCTCACCGAGGACCTCGCGGTCACCGACGAGACGATGAGCCTCGACGAGGCCCGCGCGGCCGGGGCCATCGCCCTGTTCGGGGAGAAGTACGGCGACCGGGTCCGCGTCGTCTCGATCGGCGGGGACTGGTCCAAGGAGCTGTGCGCCGGGACCCACGTCGACCGCACCGGCAGCCTCGGGCTGGTCACCGTCCTCGGCGAGTCCTCCATCGGCTCGGGCGTGCGCCGCGTGGACGCCCTCGTCGGTGCTGGCGCCTACCAGAACCAGGCCCGCGAGAAGGCGATCGTCTCCCAGCTCGGCCAGCTCGTGGGCTCGAGGCCCGACGAGCTCGTCGACCGGGTCGGCTCGCTCATGACCAGGCTCAAGGGCGCGGAGAAGCAGCTCCAGTCCCTGCGCCAGGCCGAGCTGCTGCGCCGCGGCGCGGACCTGCTCGCGGCCGGCGAGCAGGTCGGCGCGACCACGCTCGTGGCCGCCGACCTCGGCGAGGTGGGCGGCGCGGACGACCTGCGCACCCTCGCGCTGGACGTGCGCGGGCGCGCCGGTGAGGAGCGCCCGCTCGTCGTGGCCCTCGTCGGGGCCGCCGGCGGCCGTCCGCTCGTCGTCGTCGCCACCAACGCCACCGCACGGGAGGCCGGGCACCGCGCCGGTGCGCTCGTGCGGGTCGCGAGCACCGAGCTCGGCGGCGGCGGCGGGGGCAAGGACGACGTCGCGCAGGGCGGCGGCACCGACCTCGGTGCCGTCCCGGCCGCCCTGGCGGCGCTCCGCACCACGGTGGGGAGCGCGTGACGCTGCGGCGCGGCGTGCGCCTGGGCGTCGACGTCGGCACGGTCCGCGTGGGACTGGCCCGCTGCGACCCGGACGGGATCCTGGCCAGCCCCGTCGCCACGCTCACCCGCGCGGACGACGGCGCCGACCGCGCCCAGATCGTCGCGCTCGCCGAGGAGCTGTCGGCGCTCGAGGTCGTCGTCGGGCTGCCCAGGAGCCTGGACGGGAAGGCTCGCGCCTCGGCCCGGGCGGCCACCGACTACGCCACCCGACTCGCCGGGGACCTGGCGCAGCGCACCCCGGGCGTCGAGGTCCGCCTGGTCGACGAGCGGCTCACCACCGCCTCGGCCCACCGGGCCATGCACGCCTCCGGGCGGTCGGGGCGCCGCCACCGCGAGGTCGTCGACCAGGTGGCCGCGGTGCTCATCCTCGAGACCGCGCTGGACATCGAACGGTCGACCGGCCGGCCCCCGGGCCGCACGGTCGTGCCCCCGACGCCGAAGGAGACCGGCGCATGAGCGAGTTCTTCGACGAGGTGGCCGACGGCGCCGAGGAGACGCCCGAGCAGGTGCCCGAGGAGCGGCTCTCGCGCCGCGAGGTCCGGGCGATGGAGGAGACGCGTCGCCGCCGGCGGCGCCGCCGCGTGCGCACCCTCGTCGTCGTGCTCGTCACCGTCGTCGGGCTGGGCGCGGTGGCGTGGTTCGCGCTCCCGCAGGTGCGCGAGACCCTCGACTTCCGGCCCGACACCAGCGCCGAGGACTACCCCGGTCCCGGCGGTGAGGAGGTCGAGGTGACGATCCCCATCGGCGCCTCGGGCTCGGAGATCGCCTCGACCCTCGTCGAGGCCGGCGTCGTCGCCTCCGAGCGGGCCTTCACCGACGCGTACGGCGCGAACCCTGACTCGGGCAACATCCAGCCGGGCACCTACGCCCTTCTGGAGGAGATGCGCGCCGAGGACGCCGTCGACGCGCTCCTCGACCCCGCCAGCCGCAACGAGATCACCCTGACCATCCCCGAGGGATTCAACCTCGACCAGGTGGTCGAGCGCGTGGCGGCCAACCTCGAGCTCGACGTCGAGGAGGTCGCCGCGGTGGCGGCCGACGGCGAGGCCATCGGCCTGCCCGAGGTCGCCGAGGGGGAGGCCGAGGGATGGTTCGCCCCCGCGACCTACGCGTTCGAGCCCGACGTCACCGCCGAGGAGGCCATGAGCGAGATGGTCCAGCTCCAGGCGAGCCGGCTCCAGGGCCTCGGCGTCGCGGAGGAGGACTGGGAGTCCGTGCTCAACCGCGCCTCGATCGTCGAGCGCGAGGTCAACATCGACGAGTACATGCCGATGGTGGCCCGCGTCATCGCGAACCGCATGAGCGACGAGAGCGAGACGAACGGGGTCCTCGGCATGGACTCCACGGTCCTGTACGGCCTCGGGCGCAGCGGCGGCATCCCCTCGACGGCGGAGACCGAGGACCCGGACAACCCGTACAACACCTACGTCCACCCCGGCCTGCCGCCCACGCCGATCGGGTCGCCGGGCGAGGACGCGATCAACGCGGTGCTCAACCCCGCCGAGGGCGACTGGCAGTACTTCGTGACGATCAACCTCGACACGGGCGAGACCCTGTTCGCCTCGAACCTCGAGGAGCACAACGAGAACATCCAGCTGCTGCGTGAGTGGCAGGCGGAGAACCCGTCGCAGTGAACGTCACCGGAACCGGGGGAGCGGACCTCGACGCCTCGACCACCGTGCTCGTCGGACAGGACGTGCACGCGCCCGGCGTGCGCCGCCGCGCGGCGGTGCTCGGCTCCCCGGTCGCGCACTCGCTGTCCCCGACGCTGCACCGCGCCGCCTACGCGGACCTCGGCCTGCACGACTGGGCCTACGGCCTGCAGGACGTCACCGCCGAGCAGGTGCCCGCGGTGCTCGCCGCCCTCGACGAGAGCTGGGCGGGGCTCTCGCTGACGATGCCGCTCAAGCTGGCCGCCGCCGCGGCCGTCGACGTCACGGACCCCGTCGCCTCGCTGCTGGGGGTCGTCAACACCGTCGCCGTCCAGCCCGGCGGGCTGCTCGTGGGGGCGAACACGGACGTGGCCGGCATCGTCGGCGCGCTGCGTGACGTCACCGGGGACGCCCCGCTGCCCGAGGGACCGGCCGTGCTGCTGGGGGCGAGGGCCACGGCCTCCTCCGCCGTGGCCGCGCTCGGGAGCCTCGGCGTGCGGGAGGTCGTCCTCGGCGCCCGCAACGTCGGCGGGCCCGGCTCCGCCCTCGCGGTGGCGCACCGCGCGGGCCTGGCGGCGACGCACGTGCGGCTCACCGACGAGGCGGGGCTGGCCCGTGCGCTGTCGGGTGCCGGCGTCGTCGTGTCGACCCTCCCGCGCGGCGTGGCCGACCCGGCCGCCGGCCTGCTCGGCGTCGGCGGGGTCCGGCCCGGGGCCGTCCTGCTCGACGTCGTCTACGGCCCGCACCCGACCCCGCTGGCGGCGGCCTGGGCCGCGGCCGGCGGGCGCGTGGCCCAGGGCTGGGGAATGCTCCTGCACCAGGCGGCCGACCAGGTCAGACTGTGGACGGGGCGGCAGCCCGACGTCGACGTCATGCGGCGGGCCATCGAGGCCCAGCTCGCGCTGCGGGCCGGTGGCGCCGAGGTGCCGGGCTCGCCGACGGTCCTCACGACGGGCCGCTGACCGCCCCGGGACCGCCGCGCCGCACACGCGCGGAGGACGTGGACCGCGGGGGAGATCGGGCGATGGGCGAGCAGCAGGGCGACGGCCGGCCTCCGCGGGCGAAGGCCTTCGGCGCCGTCGGGCCGGTGACGATCCTCCTCGCGGGCCTGGCCGGCGTCCTCGCGCTCGTCCTGCTGCTGCGCACGGACCCCGCCGCGACGCCGTATCCCGGCGCGGACGTGTCCCGGGTGCTGTGGGCCGTCGCGGGCGGCTGGCTGTGCGCCGTCGGGGTCCTGCTGGCGGTCACCGACCTGCGCACGCACCGGCTGCCGGACCGGCTCCTGCTCGGGGCGTCCGCCGTCCTCGTCCCGGCGCTGGTGGCCGCGGCCCTGCTCGGCGGGTCACCCGGGGCGCTGCTCACCTCGCTCGCAGGCGCGCTCGTGCCCGCCGGGGTGCTCTACGCGCTCGCGCTCGTCATGCCCGGCGGCGTAGGCCTCGGCGATGTCAAGCTGCTGCTCGTCACCGGCGCCTGGCTCGGGCACCTCTCCGTCGGGGCGGCCACGCTCGGCCCGGTGCTCGGACTCGTCCTGGGCGGCGTGGCCTCGATCCTCGCGGTCCTCGCGCGACGCGCGACGATGCGCTCCCACCTGCCGCTCGGGCCCGCGCTGCTGGCCGGGACGGCGCTGGCGACCTGGCTGGACCTCGCCGGCGCGGTCAGCGGCTGAGGACCCTCAGCGCCCGACCGTGCTCAGCACGCGCACGCCCGCCTCGGCGGCGGCGAGGAGCTGCGGGTCGGCCGGGTCGTGGTCGGTGACCACGACGTCGAAGGACGTCAGCGGACCCACCTCGTACAGCGCGGTGCGACTGAACTTCGCGGAGGTCACGGCGAGCACCGTGAGGGCGGCGCGCTCGGCGGCCAGCCGCTTGAACTCGGCGACGTCCTCGTAGGGATGGTGGACGACCCCGCTCTGGATGGCCGCGGCCCCGAGGACGGCCACGTCGACGCGCAGCGAGCCGAGCGCGGTCATCGCCGACGGGCCGTAGAAGGCCTGCAGCCGGTGGACGTAGCGGCCCCCGAGCATGATGAGCTCGGCCTCGGGGTGCTCGATGACGAGCTGGGCGGGCCCGGTGCAGTTCGTGACCACGGTCAGGGCCCCGGACCCGAGGACGGACTCGAGGACGACGTAGGCGGTCGTCGAGTCGTCGATCAGCAGCGAGCTGCCCCGGCCGACCAGGTCGCCGACGAGTGCGGCCAGGTCGCGCTTGGTGGCGGCCTCCTGGTCCAGGCGGAAGGAGAAGGGCGTCTCGGACAGCGTGCTCGCCGCGGCGGAGACCTCCCCGCGGGAGCGGACGACCACGCGGCGGGTCTCGAGGTCGGCCAGGTCGCGGTAGAGGGTCATGGGGGAGACCCCGACGCTCTCCTGGAGCTCGTCGACCCGGACGGTGCCCCGGGCGAAGATGAGCGTGGCCAGGTGGTCCTGGCGCTCCTGCTTCGACGTCGGCGGGTTCTCGCTCATGGACTCATCCTCCCTGCTCAGGGCCGCGCCGGACGGGTCCCGGCGCCGCGGCCCGCGCACGGGCGGGGCGTGCGGTGGCGCGCCGCCCGCCCGTGCGCGGCGGGTCACTTGGACTGCCCGTAGCCCTTGAGCCCGGCGCCGGCCTCGTCGAGGAGCTCGGGGGAGAGCACCTTGATCTGCGTACCCGGGGCCCCGGAGGCGGCCATGGCCCGCAGCTGCACCTCGCAGATGTACTCGAGGTAGGGCAGCAGGTTGAAGGCCTTGGCCAGGGTGGGGCCGGTCGTCAGCGCCCCGTGGTTGGCCATGAGCGCACCGGATCGACCCTCGAGGGCGGCGGCCACGTTCTCGGCCAGCTCGTCGGTGCCGAAGGTGGCGTAGGGGGCCACCCGCACCGGTCCGCCGAACATCGAGGAGTAGTAGTGCGTGGCGGGCACCTCGTCGACGACGACGCTCAGCGCCGTCGAGGCGGGGGCGTGGTTGTGGGTGATCGCGCCGACGTCCGTGGCCCGGTAGACCGCCAGGTGCAGCGGCAGCTCGCTCGAGGGCGACCAGCGGGCGTCCACCGGTGCGCCGTCGAGGTCGTGGATCCCGACGTCGGCCGGCTCGAGGTCCTCGTAGGCCATCCCGGACGGCGAGATGGCGACCTGGTCGCCGACCCGGACCGAGACATTGCCGGCGGTGCCGACGACCAGCCCGAGGCGGGCCATCTCCTGGCACACCCGCACGACCTCGGCGCGTTCCTTCTCCAGCAGCATGCGCGTTCCTTCCTTCGTGGTGGCGTCGGTGGTCAGGGCGTGAGGATGTACTTCGAGCCCTTGCCCTGGGACATGTCCTCCAGGGACTCGACGAGGGCCTCGAGCGGGCGCACCTCGGTGCACAGGCTCATGCCGTCGAACTTGCCGGTGCTCAGCAGCTCGACCGCGACAGCCACGAACCGCGGCTGGTGGTGGTACACGCCCTTGAGCGTGTACTCCTTGTAGTGCATGTCCGAGGAGTTGACCGAGAACGGGGCGTTCTTCGGGGTCCCGCCGAACAGGACGGCGGTGCCGCCGGGCCGCAGGCCGAGGACGGTCTGCTCCCAGACGGTGGGCAGGCCCACGGCCTCGATGGCGACGTCGGCGCCGCGACCGCCGGGGGTGTAGGGGCGCACCGCGGCGGCGCACTCCTCGGGGGTCTCCAGGCCGGTGAGGTCGACGACGTGCGCGGCGCCGGCGGCTGCGGCCTGCGCGAGGCGGTCGGCGGAGCGGTCGGCGACGACCACGGTCGCGCCGCGCAGCTGGGCCAGCGCGAGGAACATCTGGCCGATCGGCCCGGCGCCGTTGATGACGACGGTGTCGCCGAGCTCGATGCCGGACTCGTGCATGCCGTGGACGACCGTCGAGAGCGGCTCGAGCGGGGCGGCGGCCTCGAAGGGCAGGGTGTCGGGGATCGTGTAGGTGTTCCGCTCGACGATGGCCCGCGGGACCACGATCTGCTCGGCGAAGGCGCCGTTGAGGTACTGGAGGTTCTCGCACAGCGACTCGCGGCCGATGGTGCAGGCCCAGCAGGAGCCGCACGGGGCGGTGTTGGCGGCGACGACGCGGTCGCCGACCGCGAAGTCGGCCACGCCGTCGCCGACCTCCGTGACGACGCCGGCGAACTCGTGCCCGAACCTCGCGGGCAGGGTGGGGAACAGCGTGGGGTGACCGCGCCGGTAGGACTTGAGGTCGGTGCCGCACGTGGCGGCGGCCTTGATCTCGACGGCGATCTCGCCGGGTCCGGGACGGCCCTCGGGGACGTCCTCGAGCCGGAGGTCACCGGGTCCGTGGAACATGTAGGCGCGCATGCGCGGTCTCCTTCACTGCTGGTTTCGGGCGCGGGCGGTGCGCCGGCCCGTGGGTGGGGCCGCGTCCGGGGCGGGCGTGCCGTCCCGGACGCGGCCCGGGGCTCACTCGATGTCGCCGACCTCGGCATCGGGGTACTTCGTGGCGAAGGCCTGGAGCTTGTCGGTGGCGGGCTTGAGGGCGTCGTAGAGCTCGCCCTGGATCTCGCCGAGCTCCGCGTAGATCGCGTGGTTCTCCTCGTTCGGCTCGGTGACGTCGCCGAACCGGGCCATGGCCTGGGCCGCGGTGCGCACGGAGGTGTCGCCGTGCACGCCGGTGGAGGCCATCGCGAGGACACCGGCGCCGAGGGCGGAGATCTCGTCCTCGAGGCACGCCGTGATCGGCTTGCCGCTCGTGTCCGCCATGATCTGGCGCCACAGCGGGGAACGGACGCCGCCGCCCATCGCGCGCACGGTGGTGATCTCGGTGCCGGTCGCCTTCTCGAGGCCGGCGACCGAGCGGGCCATCTCGAGGCCGATGGCCTCGAGGATCGAGCGGTACATCGAGCCCCGGCCGTGCGACCCGCGCCAGCCGACGACGGCGCCGCGCGCGATCGGGTCCCAGTGCGGGCTCTGCACGGCGTTCCAGTAGGGCATGGTGATGAGCCCGCCGGAGCCGGGAGCACGCTCGGTCGCGATGCGCTCGAGCTCGGGGTCGGGGCGTCCGCGCAGCTCGGGGTTCCAGAAGGCGGTGCGGAACCACGTGGGCAGGAAGGCGCCCGAGGACTGGAGGATCTCAAGCACGTAGGTGTCGGCGACGCCGCCGGCCAGCGTGCGGTAGATCGGTCCGAAGGCGTACTCCTCGGACAGGACGCCGGCCACGACCGCCGTGCCGAGGTTCATGTACAGCGTCTGCTCGTCGACCGAGGCCGCGCCGACGCCGGCGCCCTGCCCGTCGCCGAGACCGGCGACGAGCGCGACCTCCTGGGTGAGGCCCCAGCCGTCGAGCACGGACTCGGAGATGGTGCCGAGCACCTCGCCCGGCTTGTGGAGCTCGACCATCTGCTCACGGCGCACGCCGGCGATGTCCATGAGGGAGTCGTCGTAGTCCTGGCGCGCGATGTCGAACAGGCCGAGGGAGTCGGCGCAGGCGACCGAGTCCTTCCACTCGCCGATGAGCTTCTTGACGAGGAAGGCGTGCACGTTGACGACGCGGTCGGCCTTCTCCAGGACGCCGGGCTCGTTCTCCTTGACCCAGGCCATCTTGTAGATCGCCGGGGTGACGTCGGGGGGCTTGCCGGACAGCTCCCAGATCTCCTTCGTGCCGTGCGCGAGGATCTGGTCCGAGGCCCGGATGTCCATCCACAGGATGCCGTCGCGCAGCGGAGTGCCGTCCTCGGTGAAGGGCGCGAACGTCTCGCGCTGATGGGTCACGCCCATCGCGACGATGCGCTCCTTGTCGGCGTTCTTCAGCTGGGAGACCGCGGCGGCCACGGCGTCGTTCGTGGAGTTCCACCAGGCGTTCGGGTCGTGCTCGGCGAAGCCCGACCGCGGGCTGCGGAGCTGGATCTCGCGCTTGCCCAGCGCCAGGACCTTGCCCTCGGGATCGACGATGATCGCCTTGGACGACGTCGTCGAGGAGTCGACGGCGATGACGAGCGGTGAAGACGTGGACATGCGGGACCTCGAATCGTCGTTGATCGGCACCCCGGCCGTGTCCGGCCGGCGGCGGGGCCGGATGTCCGGGATCGGCCCTGACCAGAAGTTCACCACGTTCGGTGGTGAAAACACCAGCCGACCTGGTGATGTGCACGATCGTCCGCGAGTCGTGACCCGACGTGCGGTGACATTCGAGGTGCGGCACACGCGTGCCGCAGCGGTGACGTGGTGCGCCGCTCAGCGCCCGACGCCGTCGAGGTGGCGCTCGTCCGGACCGGAGTACGCCGACAGCGGCCGGATGAGCGCGTTCGCCGCGCGCTGCTCCATGATGTGCGCCGTCCAGCCGGTGATCCGGGCGGCGACGAACAGCGGGGTGAACATCTCGGTGTCGAAGCCCATGAGGTGGTAGGCCGGGCCGGAGGGGTAGTCGAGGTTGGGCCGGATGTCCTTGGCGCCCGCCATCGCCTCCTCGAGCGCCTCGTACAGGTCGAGGAGCTCGGGGCGGTCGTAGTGCGCCACGAGGGTGTCCAGCGCGGCCCGCATCGTCGGCACCCGCGAGTCGCCCTTCTTGTAAACGCGGTGCCCGAAGCCCATGATCTTGCGCTTCTCCACGAGGGCCTGCTCGAGCCAGGCGGCCGCCCGGTCGGCGGTGCCGATCTCGTCGAACACGTGCATGACCATCTCGTTGGCCCCGCCGTGCAGCGGGCCCTTGAGCGCCCCGATCGCGGCCACGACCGCGGAGTGCAGGTCGGACAGCGTGGAGGTGACCACCCGGGCGGTGAAGGTCGAGGCGTTGAAGGAATGCTCGGCGTAGAGCACCATCGAGCGCCGGAAGGCGTCGACGACGACCGGGTCCGGCACCTCGCCGAAGGTCATCCACAGGAAGTTCGCCGAGTGGTCGAGCTCGTCGTCGCTCTCGACCGGCTCCAGACCGCGCCGGCGCCGCTGGTCGTAGGCGACGACGGCGGGCAGCTGGGCGAGCAGGCGGATCGACTTGTCCAGCTCGGCCTCGCGCGAGGAGTCCTCGGCGGCCGGGTCCTGGGCGCCGAGAACGGAGACCGCCGTGCGCACGACGTCCATCGGGTGGGCGGTGGCGGGCAGGGCGTCGATGACCTGGCGCAGCCCCGGCGTCAGTGCCCGGGCGGAGCGCTCGGCGCCCACGAGCGCGTCGGTCTCGGCGGCGCTGGGCAGCTCGCCCTGCCACAGCAGGTGGGCGACCTCCTCGAAGGTGCACCGGTCGGCGAGCTCCTGGACGGGGTAACCGCGGTAGAGCAGGGAGTTGGTCTCGGGGTTGACCTTGGAGATCGCGGTGGTGTCGGCGACGACGCCGACCAGCCCCTTGCGGATCTCGGGCTCGTTCGTGCTGGTCTCGCTCACGGTGGTTCCTCCTTGCCGCTCAGGGCTCGTAGGTGAAGATCGAGGAGTCGAAGGTGTTGTAGGCCGCGTAGTCGAGCAGCTCGTAGAGGCGGGCGCGGGTCTGCATCTCGGGCACCACGCCGGCGAGGGTGCCCTCGGCGCGCAGGGTGTCGAGGTGGCGTTCGGCGGCGCCCATCGCCGAGCGCAGCAGCGAGACGGGGTGGATGACGAGGTCCACCCCGACGTCGGCCAGCTGGGCGTGCGTGAACAGCTCGGACTTGCCAAACTCGGTCATGTTGGCCAGCAGCGGGACGTCGACGGCGGCGCGGACGGCCGCGAACTCCTCCAGCGTGCGCATGGCCTCGGGGAAGATCGCGTCGGCGCCGGCGTCGACGAGGGCGCGGGCCCGGTCGGTCGCCGCGTCGAGCCCGTCGACGGCGCGGATGTCGGTCCGCGCCATGATGAGCAGGTCCGGGTCCCGGCGCGCGGACACGGCGGCGCGGATGCGCTGGACGGCGGTGGCACGGTCGACGACCTGCTTGCCGTCGAGGTGGCCGCAGCGCTTGGGGTTGACCTGGTCCTCGATGTGCAGCCCGGCCAGGCCCGCGTCCTCCAGGACGTGGACGGTGCGGGCCACGTTCATCGGCTCGCCGAACCCGGTGTCGGCGTCGACGAGGGTGGGCAGGTCGGTGACGCGGGCGATCTGCCCGGCCCGGGCGGCGACCTCGGTCAGGGTGGTCAGCCCGATGTCGGGCAGCCCGAGGTCCGCCGCGAGCACCGCGCCGGAGACGTAGACGCCGTCGAACCCCTTGTCCTCGATCAGCCGGGCGGCCAGCGGGTTGAAGGCGCCGGGCAGGACCTGCAGGCGGCCCGAGGCGAGGCCGGCGCGCAGCGCGCGGCGCTTGTCGGAGGCGCTGGCGGGGGCGTGCAGCATCTACAGGATCCCTTCGGGTCGTCCGGCGCCGTCGATCGTGTCCGCCGGTGCGGTGAGGGTGAGGCCGCCGAGCTCGGCGGGGGAGAGGTCGGACAACCGGTCGGCGAGGGCGAGGAACCGGGCGGTCTCGGCGTCCTCGAGCACGCCGTCGGCGAGGGTCTCGAGCTTGGCGACGTACTGGGGCCGGGCGAAGGGCCGGGCGCCGTCGGGGTGGGCGTCGGCCAGGGCGAGCTCGTCGGTGAGGGTGCGGCCATCGGCCAGGGTGACCGTCAGGCGCCCGCCGAAGGCCTTCTCGGCCGGGTCGGTGGCGTGGTAGCGACGCGTCCAGGCCGGGTCCTCGGTGGTGGTGATCCGCTGCCACAGCGCCACGGTGTCGGGGCGCCGGGCGCGGTCGGGCGCGTAGGAGTGCTCGTGGTGCCAGGCACCGTCCTGCAGCGCCACGGCGAGGATGTAGGGGATCGAGTGGTCGAGGGTCTCCCGGGTGGCCTCGGGCGAGTACTTCTGCGGGTCGTTCGCTCCCGAGCCGATGACGTGGTGGGTGTGGTGGCTGGTCTCGAGCACGATGCTCGCCACCTGCTCCGGGTCCCGCACCTCGGGGTGGGCGCGACCGAGACGACGGGCGAGGTCGATGAGCGCCTGCGCCTGGTACTCGGCCGAGTGCTCCTTGGTGTAGGTGCGCAGGATCGCCCGCCGGGGCTCGCCCGGGGCCGGCAGGTCGACCTCGTAGGCGGCGTCCGGCCCGTCGAGGAGCCACGCGATGACGCCGTCCTCACCCTCGTAGATCGGCTCGGGCGAGGTCTGGCCGCGCACCGCCCGGTCGACCGCCTCGATCGCGGCCTTGCCGGCGAAGGCCGGCGCGTAGGCCTTCCACGTGGAGATCTGGCCCTTGCGGGACTGGCGGGTCGCCGTCGTCGTGTGCAGGGCCTGGCCCACGGCCTGGAAGATCGTCGTCGTGTCCAGGGCGAGCAACGTGCCCAGGCCGGCGGCGACGGCCGGCGCGAGGTGGGCGACGTGATCGATCTTGTGCCTGTGCAGGCTGATGGCGTCGACGAGGTCGACCTGGACCTCGTAGGCGGTGGCGATCGCCGCGAGGACGTCGGCCCCCGTGATCCCGCGCGCCTCGCCCAGGTGCTGGGCCACGGCGAGGATCGGGGCGATCGTGTCGCCGGGGTGGGAGTACTCGGCCGCCAGGTAGGTGTCGTGGTAATCGAGCTCGCGGACCGCGACGCCGTTGGCCCAGGCCGCCCACTCGGGGGCGACCCGCACGTCCTGCGGCAGGCCCACGACGGTGGCGCCCGGCGAGCGCGGACGGTCCAGCGCCTGGGCGCGCGCCGCGACGACGGGCGCGCGGGTGAGCGAGGCAGCCGCGACGGCGTGGTTGTCGATGACGCGGTTGACCACCATGTCGCTCACCTCGGCGTCGGGGGCGACGCGGGCCGCCGCCAGCTCGGCGATCGCCCAGGCGAGCTGCCGCTCGCGCGGCAGGTCGTCGGAGGAGGGGTGGACGCGGACGTGGTGGCGGGTCATGGGTCCCTCTCGACGGCGGTGGCGTGGCACCAGGATGGCACGGTCAGGCTGCCCGGGCGGGCCGTGCGTGTCCGGACCCCGGCGCGCGTCGGGGCCGGGTCGCCGTCGATGGGATGATCGGCCCCATGCTGAGCTGGACCACCGCCGGAGAGTCACACGGTCAGGCGCTCGTCGCCGTCCTGCAGGGGGTGCCCGCGGGCGTGTCGATCACCACCGGGCAGATCACCGCCGCGCTGGCGCGCCGTCGCCTGGGTTACGGGCGCGGCGCCCGCATGAAGTTCGAGACCGACGTCGTCACACTGCTCGGCGGGGTGCGCCACGGCGTGACGATGGGCGGTCCGGTGGCGATGACGATCGGCAACGCCGAGTGGCCCAAGTGGGAGACGGTGATGTCCGCCGACCCCGTCGACCCCACCGACCTGCTCATCGACGCCGGCACCGGCGACGAGCGCGAGGTCGCCCGCAACCGGCCGCTCACCCGGCCCCGCCCCGGGCACGCCGACCTCACCGGCATGCGCAAGTACGGGCTCGACGACGCCCGGCCCGTCCTCGAGCGCGCCTCCGCCCGCGAGACCGCGGCCCGGGTGGCTCTGGGCACCGTGGCCGCCGCCGTCCTCGAGCAGGTCGCGGGCGTGCGCCTGGTCTCGCACACCCTGGCCGTCGGTCCGGTCCGGGTCCCCGAGGACGCGCCCCTGCCCACTCCCGATGACGTGACCGCCCTCGACGCCAGCCCGCTGCGCTGCATCGTGCCGGGTACGGACGAGGAGATGGTGGCCGAGGTCGACGCGACCAAGAAGGACGGCGACACGGTCGGCGGCGTCGTCGAGGTGCTCGCCTACGGCCTGCCGCCCGGGCTGGGCTCGTACGTGTCCGGGGCCGAGCGGCTCGACTCGCGCCTGGCCGCCGCGGTGATGGGCATCCAGGCCGTCAAGGGCGTGGAGATCGGGGACGGGTTCGAGACCGCCCGACGCCGCGGTTCGGCCGCCCACGACGAGATCGTCCGCAACGAGGCCGGGCGCATCGTGCGCGCCACCAACCGGGCCGGCGGCACCGAGGGCGGGATGAGCAACGGCGAGCTGCTGCGTGTGCGGGCGGCCCTCAAGCCGATCTCCACCGTGCCGCGCGCGCTGGCCACCGTCGACACCGCCACGGGGGAGGCCGCCACCGCGCTGCACCAGCGCTCGGACACCTGCCACGTGGCGCCGGGCGCCGTCGTCGCCGAGGCCATGGTGGCACTCGTGCTGGCCCAGGCCCTGCTGGAGAAGACCGGCGGGGACTCCCTGGCGGAGGCGAGCCGCAACCTGCGCGGCTACCTCGACTCCTTCCCGGAGCACCAGAGGTGAGCGGGGTGCACGAGGTGGACCCGCAGCGGGCCGGGGGAGCGGCGGCCGCGGAGGACGCGCTGTCCACGAGCAACGCGGCGACCGCGGAGGACGCGCTGCCCGCCGAGGAGGCTCGGCCGGAGCGGCTCGGCGGCGCCGTCGTGCGCCCGATCCCCGGGATGCCCGTCCCGGGACGGGGGCCGGACCTCGTCGTCGTCGGCATGCCGGGGGCGGGGAAGTCCGCCGTGGGACGCCATCTGGCGCGGCTGCTCGGCACCACCGTGAGCGACACCGACGACCTCGTCGAGCAGCGTGCCGGCCGCTCGGTGAGCGATCTCTTCGCCGCCGGCGGGGAGGCGGGCTTCCGCCAGCTCGAGCGCGAGGTGGTCGCCGACTCGCTCCGCCACGGCACGGGCGTCCTCACCCTCGGCGGGGGAGCGGTGCTCGACGCCGACACCCGCCGCGACCTGGTTGAGCGCCGGGTGGTGCACCTGGAGGTCTCGCCCGCGCAGGCGCACGCCCGTGTCGGTGCGGCCGCGAGCCGGCCGCTGCTGGCCGAGGACCCGGTGGGACGGTTGACGGCGCTGGCCGCCGAGCGCGCGCCCCTGTACGCCGAGGTCGCCACCTGGACGGTCGACACCGACGGGCGCGAGCTGTCCGACGTCGCGGGGGAGGTCGCGTCGCTGGCCGCCGCGCCGACGGTGCTGACCGTGCCCGGGCAGCGGCCCTACCCCGTGACGATCGGTCGCGACCTGTCCGGGGAGGTCGCCCGCGCGCTGCCGGACACCGCCGAGCGGGTGCTCCTGCTGCACCCCGAGCCGCTGGCCGAGCGGGCCGGCCGGATCGCTGCCGCCCTGCGGTTCGGCGGACGCGAGGCCGTCACCCACCAGCTGCCCGACGCCGAGGCCGCGAAGACCTGGGAGGTCGTCGGCCGCTGCCACGAGATCCTCGGCGAGCACGCCTTCGGCCGGCAGGACGTCGTGGTCACGCTGGGCGGCGGGGCGACCACCGACGTCGGCGGGTTCGTCGCGGCCACCTGGCTGCGCGGCGTCGGTGTGGTGCACGTGCCCACCACCCTGCTGGGCATGGTGGACGCCGCGGTCGGCGGCAAGACCGGGGTCAACACGGCCGCGGGCAAGAACCTCGTCGGCGCGTTCCACCCGCCGCTGGCCGTGGTCTGCGACCTCGACCTGCTGTCCGGACTGCCCCCCGCGGATCTCGCCGCCGGGCTCGCCGAGGTCGTCAAGGTCGGGTTCTTCAGCGACGAGCACGTGCTCACTCTCGTGCGGAAGCGGCCCGAGGATGCCCTCGACCCGGGCTCGGCCGTGCTGCGCGAGCTGGTGGAGCGGGCGGTCGCGGTCAAGGCGCACGTCGTCGGGCAGGACCTGCGCGAGGCCGCGCTGCGCGAGGTGCTCAACTACGGGCACACGACGGCGCACGCGATCGAACGCGTCTCCGGCTACCGGTGGCGCCACGGCGACGCCGTCGCCGTGGGGTCGGTGGTGGCGGCCGAGCTCGCCGAACGGGTCGGCCTGGCCGAGCCCGGGCTCGCCGACCGACACCGCGAGGTGCTCGACGCACTCGGGCTCCCGGTGCGCGCCGAGGGGTACGCGTGGGCCGACGTCCGCGCGGCCATGGGCAGCGACAAGAAGGTGCGCGGCGGTCGCCTGCGCTTCGTCGCGCTGCGCACGGAGGGGGTGCCGGTGATCCTCGACGGGCCCGACGAGGACGCGCTCGAGGCCGCGTGGACGGCGGTGTCGGTGTGAACGAGGAGGAGCAGATTCTGGACGACGGCTCCGGCGCGCAGCGCCGGCCGGTGCTCGTCCTCGTGGGCGTGCCGGGATCGGGCGTGTCGACCGCTCTCACGGCGGTGGCCGAGGCCCTGGGCGTCGAGGCCCGCGACACCGACGAGATCCTGGCGGAGCGACTCGGCGCCCCCGTCCACGAGCTGGTGATCGACCTGGGGGAGGCCGCGTTCCGCGACGCCGAGACCGACGTCGTCACCGAGGTGCTCGCCGAGGACGCGGCCGTGGGGCTGGGCTCCGGTGCGATCGCCCGGGCGGGGGAGACGCTGGCCGGGCTGCGGGAGGCGGGCGTCCCCGTCGTCCACCTCCGCATCACGCCGGGCACGGCGCTGCGCCGGCTCGGCATGTCCGGGCTCGGGTCGGTCGCGCTGCCGAACCCGCGGGCCATGTGGACCACCATGGCCGCCGAGCGCGACGCCGCCTTCGCCGCGCTCGCCACGACGTCGATCGACGTGACGACGCTCAGTGAGGAGCAGGTCGCCGAGGCTGTGCTCGAGGTCGTTCGCGGGGGCTGACCGCCTCAGCACGATGCTGCCGATGCGCGCGTCCGGTGTCGATCGATGTGCGTCCGATCGAGCCACGCGGTTCCCACAGCCGTTGCCGCCTGCACGTTGTCCACACACCCGCCTCGCACCGCCGACGGATGTCAGTGGTGCGCGCTAACCTGGACGCAGATCGAACAGACGTTCGGTTGGCACGGCAAGGCGATCGCGACGGGGCATCGGGAGGGGGCGCACGATGAGCACGGGGACCACCACCGGCGCGACGAGCGCGCCGCTGCAGCTCCGCTCCGCCGACGACGTCATGGCCGTGGTGGCCGCACTCGCTCATCTCGAGCCCGAGACGGAGGGCGCGGCGATCGCACTCGTCGGTGCGGCGGAGTCGCTCAAGGCCGCGAGCGCGGCGACCCAGGCCAGGGCGTCGTCCCGGCTCGACTCGATGCGCCGCGCGGCCGAGGCGGAGCGCGGCGTCCCGGTCGAGCACCGCGGGCGGGGCCTCGACGAGGAGATCGCCCTCGCCAGGCGTGAGTCACCGACGAACGGCGGGATCCACCTGCGGCTGGCCCGCTGCCTCGTCGACGAGATGCCGCGCACCCTCGAGCTGATGACGGCCGGCCAGGTGCCCGAGTGGCGGGCCACCGTCGTCGCCAAGGAGATCGCGTTCCTCGCACCGGACGATCGGCGCGCCGTCGACGAGGCCCTCGCCCCGGACCTGCCCACGATGGGTGACCGTCAGGCCGGCAACCGCGCCCGGCGGCTCGCGCAGCAGCTCGACCAGGAGGCCGCCGTGCTGCGGATGGACCGCGCCGTGCACGAGCGGCGCGTCACCGTCCGGCCCGCACCCAACGGGATGGCCTATCTCACCGCGCTCATGCGCGTGAGCGACGCGGTCCGGGTCAGGGCGACCCTCGAGCGCGATGCCAGGAGCCAGGTCTCCGTCGGGGTGGCCGCCGGGCGCACGCCCACGCAGATCGCCGCGGACCTCCTCGTCGAGCGCTGCACGGGCTTCGGCTTCGACGAGCCCCGCGACGTCGGGCTCACCCTCGTCATGACCGACGAGACGATGATCGGCGGTCCGGCGTCGGCCTGGATCCCCGGTGAGGGCCCCGTCCCCGCCGCCGTCGCGCGGGGCTACCTGTCGAAGGAGCAGGCCGCCGACGTGCGCATGCGGCGGATCTGGGTGCGGCCGGACGACGGCGAGATCGACGCCGCGGACTCGCGCTCGCGCGACTTCCCCAAGTGGCTCCGGCACCTCGTCACCACCCGCGACGACATGTGCCGCAACCCGTTCTGCGGCGCGCCGCTGCGCCAGATCGACCACGTCACCCGCCATGCCGACGGCGGTCCGACCGCACTGGCGAACGCGTCCGGGCTGTGCCAGCGATGCAATCTCGTCAAGGAGAACCCGGGTTGGGCCAGCCGGACGGGCGCCGACGGCCTGACCGTGACCACCCCGACCGGGGCCAGCTACCGGGCCGGGCGCTCGGTGCTCGCGCAGCACGCCACCGACCGCCGGATCGACGAGCTGCGCGCCCGCGTCGCCGCGAACCGGGAGGCCCTGCGCGCCCTGGACGACGAGCCAGCCCGCCCCCGTGCCGGGCCGCGAGACCTGGTCGGACCTCCCGATGGGGAGGCCGCCCGTCCCCGGGCCGGGCCGAGAGACCTGACCGGACCCGCGGACGGGGAGTCCGCCCGCGCCTCATGACCGGCGGGGGCGGCGCTCCTCGAGCCACTCGGAGTAGGTCGGCCCCAGGATCTCCACGCCCTCCTGCCTGGCGAGCGTGCCGTCGCGGAAGGCTCGTCCCGCTCGCCCAGGCACGGGCAGCGGGACGAGCCGGACGCGCCGGTCGGGCACCTGCCTGGCCATCTCCCACAGGGTGAGCTCCTCGGGCCCGGCCACGTCGTGGCGCGCTCCCGTCCGCATCCCGAGCGCGCACTCGGCGACGACGCCGGCGACGGCGGACAGCGCGACCGGCCTGATGCGCATCGTCGGCACCGCGGCCACCGGCCCGAGGCGCAGACGCTGGAGCGTCTGGCCCGCGAACTCGAACCACTGCGTCGACCGGGCGACGACGAGGTGCTCGCTCTCCTGCGCCGCCACCCGCTCCTGGGCGGCCTTGCCGGCGAAGTACCCGTAGCCCTGGACCGCGTCCAGCTCGCAGTCGACGATGGAGACCAGGACGTGGCGTGCCCCCGTGGCGTTGGCGGCTCGCGCGACGGCACGCGTGGAGCGGGTGAAGAAGTCGGTCGCGGTGCGCGCGCTCGTGGTGAAGCGGCTGGCCGCCTCGACGATCGCGTCGAACCCCGCCAGGTGCGTGAGGGGGTTGTCGCAGATGACGTCGTAGCCGGTGGACCGGGACAGCAGCAGGGCGGTACCGCCCCGTTCGGTGACGGCGCGCTCGATCGCCCGTCCCGACATGCCCCCGCCGACGACCGCCACTCGCATCGCTCGGCCCTCCTTCGTCGCCCTCGTCGGACGACCCGTCCGCACCAGCGTAGGCGGGTCCAACCGGCGACGTACAGAGGTATTCGGGCCACGCCACGCCACTGGTTGATCCGCCGCAATCAAGCACATAGCCTTGATGCATGTTCGTCGTCACCGCCGACCAGAACCGGTCGACCCAGCGCGGCGTCCTCGTCGACGAGGTCCTCGCCGAGCTCGGCCCCTGGCAGCGCCGCGCGGGCGCGACACTCCTGCTGCCCTTCGAGCGCACCGTGGGTGACGAGATCCAGGGCGTCCTGGCGAGCGCTCCCGCCGCCGTCGACGTCGCGCTGCGGCTCGTCCGTCTGGACTGGGCCGTCGGCGTCGGCGCCGGCCCGGCCGACGAGCCCCTGGCCGCGACCGCCTCGGCCTCCTCGGGCCGGGCCTTCGTGCTGGCCCGCGAGGCGGTGGAGACCGCCCGGAGCAAGGCCTCACCGGTCCCGCTGGTCGTGCACGGCGCCGACGAGGACGCCGCGGGGGCCGCCACCGCCGTCCTCCACCTGGTCGGCGCCCTGCGGCGCACCCGCTCCGACGCCGGCTGGGAGGTCGCCGACCGCCTCGTCACCGGGGTCACCCAGCGCGCGGTCGCCGAGGAGCTGGGCATCACCTACCAGGCCGTCCACGACCGGGTCCGGGTCGCCGGCGTGCGGGAGGAGCTCGCCGCGCTGCCCTACGTCGCCGAGCTCGTCGCCCGGGCCGAGCGAGGCGCCTCGGGCACGCAGGCCGCCGGGGCCGAGCAGGGCGCCTCGTGAGCGGCTGGCAGCTGGGCCTCGTCACCGCCGGGATCGTCGTGGTCGCGGCGCTGGGCGCCGCGCTCACCGGCAGCCCCCTCGTCGCCCGGCTCCTGCGGCGGTTCACCGTGTCCGACGCCGACGGCTCACGCACGCCCGCGATGCTCGCCCACCCCGTCGGCCTGGACAACGGTGGTCGGTGGATCGGCTACCTCGAGCGCGCCGCCGTCGCGGCCGGGCTGATCGCCGGCTACCCCGAGGCCGTCGCCGTCGTCCTGGCCGTCAAGGGCCTCGGGCGGTACCCCGAGCTGCGGTCCGACCACGGTCCGGCGCGCGACGCCGACGCAGCCCTCCTGCTCCCCGAGGAGCCCGAGCCCCGGCCGGTCGCCGAGCCACCGCGCGTGCCGCCCGCCGGACTGACCGCCGAACGTTTCATCATCGGCACCCTGGCGTCCTACCTGTGGGCGGCCTCATGGGGGCTGGCCGGACTGGGGATCCTCGTCGCGATATCCTGAGCCACCGCGGAGCGGCTCGCCTGACCCACCCGTGGATGCGGCGCCCCGCACACCTGACCACGTGCCTCGACCCATAAGGACGGCTACACCCATGGCATCGACGAACGACCTGAAGAACGGCATGGTCCTGGTGATCGACAAGCAGCTGTGGTCGGTCGTCGAGTTCCAGCACGTCAAGCCCGGCAAGGGCCCGGCGTTCGTCCGCACCAAGCTGAAGAACGTCCTGTCCGGCAAGGGCGTGGACAAAACCTTCAACGCGGGCGTCAAGGTCGAGACCGCCACGGTCGACCGTCGCGACATGCAGTACCTCTACAACGACGGCACGGACTTCATCTTCATGGACTCCGAGACCTACGAGCAGATCCCGGTCAGCCCGGAGACCGTCGGCGACGCGGCGAACTACATGCTGGAGAACACCGACGTCGTCATCGCCACCCACGAGGGCAACGTGCTCTTCGTCGAGCTGCCGAGCTCGGTGGTCCTCGAGGTCACCGAGACCGAGCCGGGCCTGCAGGGCGACCGCTCGTCGGCCGGCACCAAGCCCGCCACCGTGGAGACGGGCCTGCAGATCCAGGTTCCCCTCTTCCTCGAGCAGGGCGTCAAGGTCAAGGTCGACACCCGCTCGGGCGACTACCTCGGACGCGCCTGAGTGACCGGAGAGCTGCCGCAGACGCCTGCGCACGATCCCGCAGGCTCTGCCGATCTCCCGGCCGATCTCACCCCCGAGGAGCCGGCCACCACGATCGAGATCGACGAGGCCGACCTGCCCGCCGGGGCGGTGCCGGTGACCGCGCCGAGCACCCGCCGTGACCGCCCGGTCGCGCACGTCACCGCCCGCACGAAGGCCCGCAACCGCGCCCTCGACGTCCTCTTCGAGGCCGACGCCAAGGGCAAGGTCTCCTCCGCCGACGAGCTGCTCGCGGTGCTCGCCGAGCGCCGCGCCCGCACGATCGCCCAGGACGGCCTGCCGCCGTACGCGATCGAGCTGGTCGAGGGCGTCGCCGACCACGTCACCGTCATCGACGAGATCCTCACCGCCACCTCGCACGGCTGGTCGCTGCGCCGGATGCCCTCCGTGGACCGTGGCCTGCTGCGCCTGGGCGTGCTCGAGGTCGTCTTCCTCGACGACGTCGAGGACGCCGTCGCCATCGAGCAGGCCGTGCACCTGGCCGGACGCCTGTCCACCGACGACTCCGCGCGCTTCATCGGCGGCGTGCTCGGCGAGGTGTCCAGGAACAAGGACCTCTACCGGGTCTGAGTCCGAGCGGGCGTAGGCTCGCCCCACCGACATCCTTTAACGATCTGTCCAGCGAGGCAGGGAAGGAGGTCACGGCACGATGTGCCCCGACCCAGGATCTGAGTCGCCGACGCCCCAGGACGCGACGGCCGACGGCCGCGAGGTCCTCGGTCCCGACGACGTCGACCGTTCGCTCACCCGCATCGCCCACGAGATCGTCGAGCGCAACCAGGGCACCGACGACCTGGTCCTGCTCGGCATCCCCACCCGTGGCGTCCCGCTCGCCGAGCGCCTGGCCGCCCGGGTCGCACGCGCCGCCGGCCTCACCGAGGCCGTCCCGCACGGCTCCCTCGACACCACGATGTACCGCGACGACCTGCGCGACCACCCGGTGCGCGGGCTCGGCCGCACGGAGGTCCCGGTCGACGTCACCGGCCGCACCGTCGTCCTCGTCGACGACGTCCTCTACTCGGGCCGCACCATCCGCGCCGCCCTCGACGCGCTGAGCGACCTCGGCCGCCCGCGCCGCGTCCAGCTCGCCGTCCTCGTCGACCGCGGCCACCGCGAGCTGCCGATCCGGGCCGACTTCGTCGGCAAGAACCTGCCGACCTCGCGCGAGGAGAGCGTGCGCGTCACGCTCGCCGGCACCGACGACGCCGAGGACTCGGTCCGCATCCTCGGCGGGGAGGAGACCCGATGAGGCACCTGCTCTCCGCCGCCGACCTCGACCGCGCCGAGGCCGTCCGCGTCCTCGACACCGCCGAGCAGATGGCCGCCACGCAGGAGCGGGAGATGAAGAAGCTCCCCACCCTGCGCGGCCGCACCGTGGTCAACCTCTTCTTCGAGGACTCCACCCGCACGCGGATCTCCTTCGAGGCGGCCGCCAAGCGACTCAGCGCCGACGTCATCAACTTCTCCGCCAAGGGCTCCTCGGTGTCCAAGGGCGAGACGCTCAAGGACACGGCCCTCACGCTGCGGGCCATGGGCGCCGACGGCGTCGTCGTCCGGCACCCCGCCTCGGGCGCCCCGCACCGCCTCGCGCACGCCGGGTGGACCGACATCCCGATCCTCAACGCCGGCGACGGCGCCCACCAGCACCCCACCCAGGCGCTGCTCGACGCCTTCACCCTGCGCCGTCACCTGCACGCCCGCACCGAGGATCCGGCCGCGGGGGAGCCCCCGACGACGGACACCCCCGCCCCACCGGGCAGCGACCTGGCCGGCGCGCGCGTCGTCGTCGTCGGGGACGTCCTGCACTCGCGGGTGGCCCGCTCGAACGTCGACCTGCTCACCACGCTGGGCGCCGAGGTCACCCTCGTCGCCCCGCCCACGCTGCTGCCGGTGGGCGCGCGCACCTGGCCCGCCCGGGTCGAGCACGATCTCGACGCGGCCCTGGCCGCCGCGCCCGACGCCGTGATGATGCTCCGCGTCCAGCGCGAACGCATGTCCTCCTCCGGCGGCGGCTTCTTCCCCTCCGAGCAGGAGTACCACCGCCTCTACGGGCTCGACGCCGCCCGCCTCGGCGCCCTGCCCGCCCACGCCGTCGTCATGCACCCCGGACCGATGAACCGCGGGCTGGAGATCTCGGCCGAGGCCGCCGACTCCGAGCGCAGCGTCGTCCTCGAGCAGGTCCGTAACGGCGTCGCCGTGCGCATGGCCGTGCTCTACCTCCTGCTCGCCGGCTCCGAAGGGACCACCGCATGACCACCCACCGCACGACCAGTCACCTCGTCACCGGCGCCGCCGTCCTCGGGGGTCCGCCCACCGACCTGCTGCTCGTGGACGGCCGGATCGCCGCCACCGGCGCCGAGGCCGCGGAGCAGGCAACCGCCGACGCGCGCCACGTCGACGCCGACGGCCTCGTCGCCCTTCCGGGCCTCGTCGACCTGCACACCCACCTGCGCGAGCCCGGCCGCGAGGACACCGAGACCGTGCGCACCGGCTCGCGGGCCGCGGCCGCCGGCGGCTTCACCGCCGTGCACGCCATGGCCAACACGATGCCCGTGGCCGACACGGCCGGCGTCGTCGAGCAGGTGTGGCGCCTGGGCCGCGAGGCCGGCTACGTCGACGTGCGCCCCGTCGGGGCGGTCTCCGTCGGGCTCGCCGGCGAGCAGCTCGCCGAGCTGGGAGCGATGGCCCGGTCCGCCGCCGCGGTGACGGTCTTCTCCGACGACGGCCGCTGCGTGTCCGACCCCGTCCTCATGCGCCGCGCCCTGGAGTACGTGCGCTCCGTCGACGGCGTCATCGCCCAGCACGCCCAGGACCCCCGGCTGACCGAGGGCGCCCAGATGCACGAGGGTGACGTATCGGCCGAGCTGGGCATGACCGGCTGGCCGGCGGTGGCCGAGGAGTCGATCATCGCCCGCGACGTGCTGCTCGCCGAGCACGTCGGCTCGCGCCTGCACGTGTGCCACCTGTCCACGGCCGGCTCGGTCGACATCGTGCGCTGGGCCAAGGCCCGCGGCATCGCCGTCACCGCAGAGGTCACCCCGCACCACCTGCTGCTGACCGACGAGCTCGCCCGCGACTACGACCCCCGGTACAAGGTCAACCCGCCGCTGCGCACGGCCGCCGACGTCGAGGCGGTCCGCGCGGGCCTCGCCGACGGCACGATCGACATCGTCGCCACCGACCACGCCCCGCACGCCGCCGAGGACAAGGACACCGAGTGGGCGGCCGGGGCGATGGGCATGACCGGCCTGGAGACCGCGCTGGCGGTCGTGCAGACCACCATGATCGAGACCGGCCTGCTCGACTGGGCCGGCGTCGCCCGCGTGCTCTCCGCCGACCCGGCCCGCATCGGCCGGGTGGCCGACCAGGGCCAGGGCCTCGTCGCCGGGGCACCCGCGCACCTCACGCTGGTCGACCCCACCGCGCGCACCGTCGTCGACCCGACGACGCACGCCTCCCGCTCGCGCAACTCCCCGTTCGAGGGGCGCGAGCTGGCGGGCGCCGTCGTGCACACGTTCTACGCCGGGCGGGCCACGGTCCGCGACGGCGTCCTGGTCGAGGATCTCGACCCGCTGCCCGAGAAGAAGGAGCTCGCATGAGTGCCGAGCGCACACCGGCCCTGCTCGTCCTGGAGGACGGGACCACCTACCGCGGATCGAGCTACGCGAGCGACGGCCGCACGCTCGGCGAGATCGTCTTCTCCACCGGCATGACCGGCTACCAGGAGACCCTCACCGACCCCAGCTACCACCGCCAGATCGTCGTGATGACGACCCCGCACGTGGGCAACACCGGGGTCAACGAGGACGACGACGAGTCCGGCCAGGTCTGGGTCGCGGGCTACGTCGTGCGCGACCCCGCCCGCCGCACGTCGAGCTGGCGCGCCACCGGCGGCCTCGAGGAGCGCCTCAGCGCCGAGGGCGTCGTCGGCATCTGCGAGATCGACACCCGGGCCCTGACCCGCCACCTGCGCGAGAGCGGCGTCATGCGCGCCGGCATCTTCTCCGGCTCCGCCCTGCCCGCCGGCGCGGCCGACGGCCACGCCCAGTCCGTCGAGGTGCTCGTCGACGTCGTGCGCGACTCGCCGTCGATGGCCGGCTCGGACCTGGCCGGCGAGGTCTCCACCGCCGAGACCTACACCATCGAGCCCGACGGCGAGCCGATCGCCACCGTCGTCGCCGTCGACCTGGGCATCAAGACCCGCACCCCGGCCCAGCTCGCCGAGCGCGGCGTGCGCGTGCACGTCGTCCCGCGCAGCACGAGCCTCGCCGAGGTCCTCGCCCTCGAGCCCGACGGCGTGTTCTTCTCCAACGGTCCCGGCGACCCGGCGGCCGCCGACCACGAGATCGAGCTGCTGCGCGGCGTCCTCGACGCGGGCGTGCCCTACTTCGGCATCTGCTTCGGCAACCAGCTCCTCGGCCGCGCGCTCGGCTACGGCACCTTCAAGCTCGCCTACGGCCACCGCGGGGTCAACCAGCCGGTCCTCGACCGCCGCACGGGCCGGGTGGAGATCACCGCCCACAACCACGGCTTCGCCGTCGACGCCCCCGTGGAGGAGACCTCCGTGGCCCCCTACGACGACGGCCGGTACGGCCGCGTCGAGGTCAGCCACGTCGGCCTCAACGACCAGGTCGTCGAGGGCCTGCGGGCGCTCGACATCCCCGCCTTCTCCGTCCAGTACCACCCCGAGGCCGCGGCCGGCCCGCACGACGGCGAGCACCTCTTCGACCGCTTCCTCAAGCTCATGGCCGCGCGCCAGGGGCAGCCGACCACCACCGAGGAGAACTGATGCCCCGCCGGACCGACCTGAGCTCCGTCCTCGTCATCGGATCGGGGCCGATCGTCATCGGGCAGGCCGCCGAGTTCGACTACTCGGGCACGCAGGCCTGCCGGGTGCTGCGCGAGGAGGGCCTGCGGGTCATCCTCGTCAACTCCAACCCCGCGACGATCATGACCGACCCCGAGATCGCCGACGCCACCTACGTCGAGCCGATCACGCCCGAGGTCGTCGAGGCGATCCTCGTCAAGGAGCGCCCCGACGCCGTCCTGCCGACCCTCGGCGGGCAGACGGCGCTCAACACGGCCATCTCCCTGCACGAGTCCGGCGTGCTCGACCGCCTCGGCGTCGAGCTCATCGGCGCCTCCGTCGACGCCATCAACAAGGCCGAGGACCGCCTGGCGTTCAAGGAGGTCGTCGAGCGGGCCGGGGGAGAGTCCGCCCGCTCGGCCATCGCCCACGACCTCGACCAGGTGCACGCCGTGGCCGACGAGCTCGGCCTGCCGCTCGTGGTCCGGCCCAGCTTCACCATGGGCGGGCTCGGCTCCGGCCTGGCCTACACGCGCGAGGACCTCGACCGCATCGCCGGCGCCGGCCTGCACTTCTCGCCGACCACCGAGGTCCTCCTCGAGGAGTCGATCCTCGGCTGGAAGGAGTTCGAGCTCGAGCTCATGCGCGACAAGGACGACAACGTCGTGGTCGTCTGCTCGATCGAGAACGTCGACCCGGTCGGCGTGCACACCGGTGACTCGGTCACCGTGGCCCCGGCGATGACCCTCACCGACCGCGAGTTCCAGAAGATGCGGGACATCGGCATCGCGGTGCTGCGCGAGGTCGGCGTCGACACCGGCGGCTGCAACGTGCAGTTCGCCGTCGACCCCCGCGACGGGCGCATCGTCGTCATCGAGATGAACCCCCGCGTCTCGCGCTCCTCCGCTCTGGCCTCGAAGGCCACCGGCTTCCCGATCGCCAAGATCGCCGCGCGCCTGGCGATCGGCTACACGCTGTCGGAGATCCCCAACGACATCACCGGCTCCACGCCCGCCAGCTTCGAGCCGGCGCTGGACTACGTCGTGGTCAAGGTGCCGCGCTTCGCGTTCGAGAAGTTCCCGGCGGCGGACCCGACCCTGACCACCACGATGAAGTCCGTCGGCGAGGCCATGGCGCTGGGTCGCAACTTCACCGAGGCCCTCGGCAAGGCGCTGCGCTCCCTGGACCGCTCCGGCCAGCAGTTCCACTGGCGCGGCGAGGCCCCGGCCGGCGAGGAGCTCGCCGCGCTGGTGGAGTCCACGAGGATCCCCACCGAGGGGCGTCTCGTCGACGTCCAGCAGGCCATCCGCGGCGGGGCGAGCGTGGAGGAGCTCTTCGAGGCCACGGCCATCGACCCGTGGTTCCTCGACCAGCTCCTCCTCGTCGACGAGGTCGCCCGGGAGGTCGCCGACGCGCCCGCGCTGTCCGCCGAGGTGCTGCGCCGGGCCAAGCGGCACGGCCTGTCCGACGCCCAGATCGGGGAGATCCGCGGCCTCTCGGAGGACGCGGTGCGCGAGGTGCGCCGGGCCTTCGACCTGCACCCGGTGTACAAGACGGTCGACACCTGCGCCGCCGAATTCGCCTCGGACACGCCCTACCACTACTCGGCCTACGACGCCGCCACGGAGGTGGCGCCCCGGGAGAAGCCGGCGGTCATCATCCTCGGCTCGGGGCCCAACCGGATCGGTCAGGGCATCGAGTTCGACTACTCCTGCGTGCACGCCGCGCTCGAGCTCGCCGACCGCTTCACCACGGTGATGGTCAACTGCAACCCGGAGACGGTCTCGACCGACTACGACATCTCCGACCGGCTCTACTTCGAGCCGCTCACGTTCGAGGACGTCATGGAGGTCTACCGGGCCGAGCTCGCCGCCGGCCCGGTCGAGGGGCTCATCGTCCAGCTCGGCGGGCAGACCCCGCTCTCGCTCGCGCAGCGGCTGTCCGACGCGGGCGTTCCGATCCTGGGCACCTCGCCGGAGGCGATCGACGCCGCCGAGGACCGGGAGATCTTCGGCCGGGTCCTCGACGACGCCGACCTGCCCTCGCCCGCGCACGGCACCGCCACCTCGCCGCAGGAGACCCGCGAGGTCGCCGCGGAGATCGGCTACCCGGTGCTCGTGCGGCCCAGCTACGTCCTGGGCGGGCGCGGCATGCAGATCGTCTACGACGAGGCCGGCCTGGACGAGTACCTGGACAACGCCACGGTGCACGCCGGGGACGCCAGCCGCCGGGCCGCCCCGCTGCTGGTGGACCGCTTCCTCGACGACGCCGTGGAGATCGACGTCGACGCCCTGTACGACGGCGAGGAGCTGTTCCTCGCCGGCGTCATGGAGCACATCGAGGAGGCCGGCATCCACTCCGGCGACTCCTCCTGCGTGCTGCCACCGGTCTCGCTCTCGGCCGCCGAGATCGCCCGGATCCGCGCGTCGACGGAGGCCATCGCCCGCGGGGTCGGCGTGCACGGCCTCATCAACATCCAGTTCGCGCTGGTCTCCGACGTCCTGTACGTCATCGAGGCCAACCCGCGAGCCTCCCGCACGGTCCCGTTCGTCGCCAAGGCCACCGGCGTGCCGCTGGCCCGGGCCGCGGCCCGGGTGATGACGGGGGAGTCGATCGCCGAGCTGCGCGGCGCCGGGATCCTGCCGGCCGTCGACGCCGGGGTCGTCGACCTGGGCGCCTCGATCGCCGTCAAGGAGGCGGTGCTGCCCTTCAAGCGCTTCGCCACCAAGGGCGGGCAGGTCGTGGACTCCCTCCTCGGCCCGGAGATGCGCTCCACCGGTGAGGTCATGGGGGTCGGCGGCACCCTGCCGGTGGCCTTCGCCAAGTCGCAGACGGCGGCCTTCGGCGGGCTGCCGCGCTCGGGGCGGGTCTTCGTCTCCGTCGCCGACCGGGACAAGCGCGACATCGTGCTGCCCGCGGCCCGGCTCGTCGACCTCGGTTTCGAGCTGCTCGCCACCGAGGGGACCGCGGCGGTCCTGCACCGGCACGGCATCCCCTCGACCACGGTCCGCAAGCACTCGGCGGGGCGGGGGCCGGCAGGCGAGCCGACGATCATCGACCTCATCACCGAGGGCTCGGTGGACATGGTCATCAACACCCCGGGCGGCCAGGGGACCCGGGCCGACGGCTACGAGATCCGCACCGCGACGACGGCGATCGACCGCGCCATCATCACCACCACCGCCCAGCTGGGCGTGGCGGTGCGGGCCATCGAGGCCGAGCGCTCGGGCGCCTTCGACGTCGCCTCCCTCCAGGAGCTGGACGAGGCGCGCGCCGCACGGCTCGCGGCGGGTGCGCTATGACCGCCGAAGATGGCACCGCCGACTTCGGTGAGCGCCTCGCCGCGGCGATGGACGCGCACGGCCCGCTGTGCGTGGGTATCGACCCCCACGCCGCGCTCCTGGCGCAGTGGGGGCTGCCCGACGACCCGTCGGGGCTACGCGAGCTGGGGCTGCGCGTCGTCGAGGAGCTCGCGGGCCACGTCGCGGCCGTCAAGCCGCAGTCGGCGTTCTTCGAGCGGCACGGCCCGGCCGGGTGGGCCGCCCTGCAGGAGGTCCTGCTCGCCGCCCGCGAGGCCGGCCTGCTGACGATCCTCGACGTCAAGCGCGGCGACATCGGCTCGACGATGGCCGCCTACGCGGCCACGCACCTGACCGACGACGCCCCCATGCCGGCCGACGCCATCACGGTCTCGCCCTACCTGGGCACCGGCTCCCTGGACGAGACCGTGGCGACCGCCGCCGCGCACGGGCGAGGCATCTTCGTCCTCGCCCTGACCTCGAACCCCGAGGGGCATCAGGTCCAGCACGTGGGCGGCCCGGGCGCCTCCGTGGCCGGCGAGGTCGTGCGCTGGGCCGGCGAGCAGAACGCGCGCCACGGCGGGACGCCGGGCCCGGTGGGCCTGGTCGTCGGCGGCACCACCGGCGACGCCGCGCGCCGCCTGGGCATCGACCTGGCCGCGGCCGGCGGCATCGTCCTGGCGCCGGGGCTCGGCGCCCAGGGCGCCACCACGAGCGACCTGCGGGCCGGACTGGACGACGTCCGGGACCGGGTGCTGGCCACCTCCGCGCGGGCGATCCTGTCCGCCGGTGCGGCCCGGGGCTCGGTGCGCGAGGCCGCCGCGGCCATGGCCGTCAGCGCCCGGCGGGCACTGCGGGACCGCTGAGCCGGGGCCGCGGGGCGGACGGACGTCGGGTTCACCCGATGTCCATCCGCCGTGCCGGGCGCGTTCACCTGGCGCGCGGCGTGCCGCACCGGCTACTGTCAGGGTCCTGATCAGGTCCGATCAACACGATGACGAGGTGGTCGACGTGGCAGTACCCCCGCTGACGGCGCAGGAGCGCGCCGCTGCCCTGGCCAAGGCCGCCGAGGCGCGCCGCGTGCGTGCCGACGTCAAGGCGAAGCTCAAGGCCGGGGCGCTCCAGCTCTCCGAGGTCCTCCAGCGGGCGGGTGAGGACGAGGCGCTCAACAAGCTCAAGGTCGTCGCCCTGCTGGAGTCGATGCCCGGCGTGGGCGCCTCGACGGCCCGCGCGATCATGGCGGAGTTCGGGATCGCCGAGTCGCGCCGGGTCAGGGGCCTGGGCCCGCACCAGCGCTCGCACCTCGTCGAGCGCTTCGGCTGAGCGACAGGGCCCCGGTGGGGACCTGTCAGAATGAACCGGTGCCGAACCAGCCTGCAGCGACGGACCGCGGATCCGTCGACACCTCACGCCTCACCGTCCTATCCGGCCCCACCGCCGTCGGCAAGGGCACCGTCGTCACCGAGCTGCGCCGGCTCTACCCGGACCTGTGGTACTCCGTCTCGGCGACCACCCGGCCCCGGCGCCCCGGCGAGGTCGACGGCGTGCACTACCACTTCCTCACGAGCGAGCAGTTCGACGCCGCCGTCGAGGCGGGTCAGATGCTGGAGTGGGCGGTCGTGCACGGCGTGCACCGGTACGGCACCCCGCGCCAGGCGGTCGTCGAGCACCTCGCCACCGGCCGGCCGGTGCTCCTCGAGCTCGACCTCCAGGGCCACCGTCAGGTCCGGGAGGGCCTGCCCGGCGGCCGGCACGTGTTCCTCGCCCCGCCGGACCGGGCCGAGCTCGTGCGGCGCCTGGTGGGCCGCGGCACCGAGACCGAGGAGGAGCGCGAGCGGCGCCTGGCCACGGCCGACGTCGAGCTGGCGTCCGTGCGCGAGTTCGACGAGATCATCGTCAACTCCGACGTGACCGAGGCCGCACAGGCCCTGGCCGGTCTCATGGGGCTGGTTCGGGAGCCGACGCGCTAGGATGGGAGGCCGTGCGCCCGCCGTCAGGCCGGGGCGCCCGCCGCCACCGAGGAGGACCCATGCTTGGAACCGTCGCCGAGCCTATCGGCATCACCGACCCGCCGATCGACGAGCTGCTCACCACCGTCGACTCGAAGTACGCCCTGGTCATCTACGCCGCCAAGCGCGCGCGTCAGATCAACACCTACAACCAGCAGCTGCAGGACGGCCTGCTGGAGTTCGTCGGCCCGCTCGTCCCCTCCGCCCCGGAGGAGAAGTCGCTGTCGATCGCGCTGCGCGAGATCAACGCGGGCCAGCTCACCCTCACGCGCACGCAGGACTGATCCCGCTCGTGGCGACGGGCCGGTCCCTCGAGGTCGTCCTCGGCGTGAGCGGCGGCATCGCCGCCTACAAGGCGCCGCTCGTCCTGCGGCTGCTGACCGAGGCCGGCCACCAGGTCCGCGTCGTCCCGACGGCGGCGGCCCTCGAGATGGTGGGCGCCCCCACCTTCGCCGCCCTGTCGGGCCGGCCCGTCCGCACGGGCGTCTTCGAGGGGGCCACGGCCGTCGACCACGTCGACATCGGCCGTCGCGCCGACCTCGTCATCGTCGCCCCCGCGACGGCGAACACCCTGGCCCGGGCCGCCGCCGGCATGGCCGACGACCTGCTCACCGCCACGCTGCTCACCGCCACGTGCCCCGTGCTCCTGGCACCGGCGATGCACACCGAGATGTGGCGCCATCCCGCCACGGTCGCCAACGTCGCGACCCTGCGCAGCCGCGGCGTCACCGTGCTCGACCCCGACTCCGGGCGCCTGACCGGCGCCGACTCCGGCCCGGGCCGCCTGCCCGAGCCCGAACGCATCGTCGCGGCGGCCCTCGCGCTCGTCGAGCCCGAGGCCCGCGCCCTGCCGGAGGGCGCCGCCGGCACCTGCCCGCCCCGGCGCCAGGACCTCGCCGGCCGCACCGTCGTCGTCTCCGCCGGCGGCACGCACGAGCCGATCGACCCGGTCCGTTTCATCGGGAACCGCTCCACCGGCCGGCAGGGCGTCGCGGTGGCCCGCGCCGCGGCCGAGAGGGGCGCGCGCGTGACGCTGCTGGCCGCCAACGTCGAGGCCGCGCTCCTGCCCGACGAGCTCGCCGTCGACGTCGTCGAGGTCGGCTCCACCCTCGAGCTCCAGAAGGCCGTGACCGGGGCGGCCCGGCAGGCCGACGTCGTCGTCATGGCCGCCGCCGTCGCCGACTTCCGGCCCGCGCAGGTCGCGGGCACCAAGGGCAAGAAGGACGGGACCGGCCGCCGCACCATCGAGCTCGTCGAGAACCCCGACATCCTCGCCTCCCTGGCGGCCGACCGTCCCCGCACGGGGCAGCTCGTCGTCGGCTTCGCCGCCGAGACCGGGGACGAGTCCGGGTCCGTCCTCGAGCACGGCCGCGCCAAGGCCCGCCGCAAGGGGGCCGACCTGCTCGCGGTCAACGCCGTCGGGGAGGGGATCGGGTTCGGCGACGTCACCACCGAGCTGACGATCCTCGACGGCCGGGGCGAGACCGTGGCGACGGCCTCGGGGTCGAAGGACCAGATGGCGGACGCGCTGCTCGATGCCGTGGTCGACCTCCTGGCGGGCACTACGATCGAGCGGTGAGTCAGCTGCGCACCTTCACGTCCGAGTCCGTCACCGAGGGGCACCCGGACAAGATCTGCGACCGGCTCTCCGACGCGATCCTCGACGAGCTCCTGCGCGAGGACCCCCACGCGCGCGTGGCTGTCGAGTGCCTGGTCACCACCGGTCAGGTGCACGTGGCCGGGGAGATCCGCACCGAGGGGTACGTCGACATCCCCACGATCGTGCGCCGCGAGATCAGCCAGATCGGCTACACCTCGTCCGAGGTCGGCTTCGACGGCCGCTCCTGCGGGGTGTCGGTGAGCGTGGGGGAGCAGTCCGCCGACATCGCCGCGGGCGTGGACAAGTCCCTCGAGACGCGTGACGACGCCCGGGGCATCGACCCCCTCGACGTCCAGGGCGCCGGTGACCAGGGCCTGATGTTCGGGTACGCCACCGACGAGACCGACTCGCTCATGCCGCTGCCCATCCACCTCTCCCACCGGCTGGCCGAGCAGCTCGCCGTCGTGCGCCGCGAGGGCCAGGTGCCGTGGCTGCGGCCCGACGGCAAGACCCAGGTCACCATCGGCTACGACGGCGACGGCCCCGCCGCCGTGACCGGGGTGGTCGTGTCCACCCAGCACGACGAGGACGTCACCCAGGACATGCTCGACTCCGCGGTGCGCTCCCTCGTCCTCGAGCCGGTGCTCGCGGCCGAGCTCACCGGCGCCGCCGCGGGCATCGACAGCTCCGCCGTCCAGGTGCTCGTCAACCCGACGGGCCGGTTCGTCCTCGGCGGGCCCATGGGGGACGCCGGACTGACCGGGCGCAAGATCATCGTCGACACCTACGGCGGGATGGCCCGCCACGGCGGCGGCGCGTTCTCCGGCAAGGACCCCAGCAAGGTCGACCGCTCGGCGGCCTACGCCATGCGGTGGGTGGCCAAGAACGTCGTGGCGGCCGGCCTCGCCCGTCGCTGCGAGGTCCAGGTCGCCTACGCGATCGGTCGCGCGACGCCGGTCTCCCTGTACGTGGAGACCTTCGGCACCGCACGGGTCGCCGAGGAGGAGATCGAGCGCGCCGTGCGGGCCGTCTTCGACCTGCGCCCGCTGGCGATCATCGCCGACCTCCAGCTGCAGCGCCCGATCTACCGCCCGCTGGCGGCCTACGGTCACTTCGGCCGCCGCGACCTCGACCTGCCCTGGGAGCGGCTCGACCGCGTCGACGCGCTGCGCGACGCGATCGCCGGTTGAGCGGGGGCAGATCTCCCGCTCCGGTGACCACAGGTCGCCCGGCCGACGCCCCGTCCACCGTCGCGTCGATCCGCGCGCTCCGCTGTCCCACGCCCGTGATGGGATGGGGCGATGACCCCCCGCGCCGAGCAGCCCTCCCTGGGTGAGCTCGTCGACCTCGCGCCGCCGGCCGCGGCCGGGGGCGACCCGGACGCGGACGTCGTCTCGGTCCTGGTGGAGACGCCGCTCGCGCATCTCGACCGCCCCTTCGACTACCTCGTCCCGGCCTCGATGACCGAGCAGGTCGCCGTGGGCTCACGCGTGCGGGTGCGGTTCGCCGGCCGGGACCTCGGCGGGTTCGTCCTGGCCCGGACCAGGGGCGCGGAGCGGGCGGACCTGGCCCCCCTGCGGCGCGCCATCAGCCCGGTCCCGGTGCTCGCCCCGCCGGTGGCGCGGCTCGTCCGCGCGGTCGCCCGCGCCCACGGCGGCACCGCGGCCGACGTCGTGCGCCTCGCCGTGCCCCCGCGCCACGCCGCGACCGAGACCTCGGTGATGGAGCGGGCCCGGCCTCTAGGCGGCGAGGCGGCGGCCGGGGGCGGCGGTCGCGCGGACGCCGATCGCACCGCACCGGACGGCGGGTCGCTGGCCCCGGCCGGGGGAGGCGACACGGTCGCCGACGACGGCGAGGTGCCCGAGGCCGAGGCGGCGCCTGAGACACGTGACCCCGGCGCCTGGGCGAGCTTCACCGCCGGTCCCGCCTTCCTCTCCCACCTGGCGGCCGGCGAGTCCCCGGCGGCCGTCGTCACCGCCCTGCCCGGCACGACCGCGGCCCTGGTCACCCGCGCGGTCCGGGCCACCCTGGCCGGCGGCCGCACCGCGCTCGTGGTCGCCCCGACGGCGCGGCACGTCGACGAGCTCGCCGAGGCCCTCACCGAGGCCGGGGTGCCGGGCCTGGCCAGGCTCTCGGCCGAGGACGGCACGGCCCGGCGCTACCGCACCTTCCTGCGCGCCCTGACCGGCTCGGCCCGGGTCGTGCTCGGCACCCGCTCGGCGGCCTTCGCCCCGCTGGTCGACCTGGGGCTGGTCGTCCTCGTCGAGGACGGCGACGATCGGCTCGCCGAGCCGCGCGCCCCCTACCCGCACGCCCGGGACGTCCTGCTCGCCCGCCACCTGCCCGAGCCGGTCGCGGGGACGGGGGAGGGCACCGAGCCCGACCGGGCGACCGATGGCGGATCGGCCGAATCGCCCGTGCGCCGCGACGAGCCCGCACACACCTCGGGGGAGCGGGCGGCGCTGGCCGTCATCGGCGTGTCGAGATCCGTGGCCGCCCAGCAGCTCGTGGCCTCCGGCGCCGCCGCCTCCCTGGTGGCTGACCGGGCGCTCGTGCGGGAAGGGTCCCCGCGGGTGATCGCCCCGAACGACCTCGACCTCGCCGCGGACGGCCCGGCGGCCGCGGCCCGGATCCCGCACGCGGCCTGGCGGCTCGTGCGCGAGTCCCTGGCCGCCGGCCCCGTGCTCGTCCAGGTCGCCCGGGCAGGCTACGTCCCCGCGCTCGCCTGCGCCCGGTGCCGCGAGATCGCCCGGTGCCGGCACTGCCACGGCCCGCTGGCCCTGGGCCGGGGCGACACCCCGCCGTCGTGCCGCTGGTGCGGCCGGCACGCCGCCGACTTCCGCTGCACGACCTGCGGGTCGTCCGCACTGCGGGCCGTACGGGTCGGCGCGGCCCGCACATCCCACGAGCTCGGGCGGGCCTTCCCTGGCGTCCCCGTCGTCACCTCCGGGGCGGGGGAGGACACGGGGGTCGCCCGCACCGTCGACGACCGGCCCCGGCTCGTCGTCGCCACCCCCGGTGCGGAACCCGTCGCCGACGGAGGCTACCGCGCCGCGCTGCTCCTCGACGGCGGCGTCGCCACCGCCCGCCCGGGCCTGGCCGCCGCCGAGGAGGCGCTGCGCCGGTGGATCTGGGCGGCCTCGCTCGTGCGCCCGGCCCCCGACGGGGGGCGGGTCATGCTGCTCGGACGCCCCGCCCCGGCCGTCGCCCAGGCACTGGTGAGGTGGGACCCCGTGGGCCTGGCCGAGCGCGAGCTCGTTGAGCGCACCGAGCTCGCCCTGCCGCCCGCGGTCCCCGTCGCCTCCGTGGTCGGCCCGCCCGCCGCGGTGCGCTCCTTCCTCGCCCACCTCGGCCAGGACGCGCGCGCCGGGGCCGTCGACGTCCTCGGACCGGTCCCGGTCGAGATCGCGGGTGGTCCGGTCACGGGCACCGAGGAGCAGGTGCGCGCCGTCGTGCGCACGGACGCCGGCACGGAGCTGGGGCCGCTGCTCGCCGCCGCGGCCGCCGCCCGGTCCGCGCGCAAGGAACGGGGCGGCGTGCGCGTGGAGATGTCGCCCGCCGAGCTGCTGTGAGACCCGGCGTGGTCGCCGGCGTGCGACACCCCGTCGGACGGCGCCTACCATCGTGAGGGTGCGAGTCCTCTTCGCCGGCACCCCGGTCGCCGCGCTCCCGGCCCTGCACCACCTCCTGCACTCACCGCACGAGGTGGTGGGGGTGCTCACCCGCGCGCCGGCGCGACGAGGTCGTGGCCGCACCCTGTACCCGTCCCCGGTGGGGGAGGCCGCCGAGGAGGCCGGCCTCGAGGTCCTCACCCCGCGCACGCTGCGGGACGCCGACGTCGTCGAGCAGATCCGTGCGCTGGACGCGGACGTGGCCGCCGTCGTCGCCTACGGCCTGCTCGTCCCGCCACCGGCGCTGGCGGCCACGACCCACGGCTGGGTCAACTTGCACTTCTCGCTGCTGCCGGCCTACCGGGGCGCCGCCCCCGTGCAGCGGGCCCTGCTCGCGGGCGAGGACGTCACCGGTGCCACGACCTTCCTCCTGGACGAGGGACTGGACACCGGTCCGGTGCTGGCGACGATGACCGAGACCGTCCAGCCGAGCGACACCTCCGGGGACCTGCTCGACCGCCTCTCCGTGGCCGGTGCGCCGCTGCTCACCCGCTCCCTGGAGACCCTCGTCTCCGGGCTCATCGACCCGGCACCACAGAGCGAGCACGGCGTGTCGCTGGCCCCCAAGCTCAATCCCGCCGACGCCTTCGTCGACCTGCAGGCACCCGCGGCCCAGGTCGACCGGCTGGTGCGGGCCACGACCCCGGCGCCGGGCCCCTGGACGACCCTGCCCGACGGCGCCCGCCTCAAGCTGCGCCCCGTGCGGCTGCGCCCCGACGTCGACGACCTGGCCCCCGGCCAGGTGCGCGCGAACCGTCATGAGGTGCTGGTGGGGACCGCCACCCACGCTGTCGCGCTCGGCGAGGTCGCCCCCGCCGGCAAGAGCTGGATGGCCGCCGACGCCTGGGCGCGCGGCGCCCGCCTCGAGCCCGGTGCCACCCTGGGTGAGAGCCGACCCGAGGCATGAGTCCCCGCGAGGACGGCCCGCGCGGAGGCGATCGGCGTCGAGACCAGCGCGGCGGCGGCCGCGGCGGTCGCAGCGGCCCGGGACGCTCGGGCCGCCCTGCCGGACAGGGCCGACAGGCCCGACCGTCCCGCACCGACCCGGCCCGACGCGCCGCCTACCAGGTGCTGCACCAGGTCCGCACCGAGGACGCCTACGCCAACCTCGTGCTGCCCGCCCTGCTGCGGGAGCGCGGCCTGACGGGCCGCGACGCCGCCTTCGCAACCGAGCTCGCCTACGGCACCCTGCGCATGTCCGGGCGCTACGACGCGATCCTCACCGTGGCCTCGGGCCGCGACGTGGCCACCCTCGACGCACCGGTGCTCGACGTGCTCCGCCTGGGCACCCACCAGCTGCTCGGCATGCGGGTGGCCGCGCACGCGGCGGTCGCCGAGTCGGTCGCCCTCACGCGCGAGGTCGCCGGGCCCGCCCCGACCGGGCTCGTCAACGCGGTGCTGCGCAAGGTCGGCGCGCGCGACGTCGAGGACTGGCTCGACGACGTCGCCGACGACGTGCGCGAGCGCGGCGGGCAGTGGTACGACGTCGCGGCCGCCGTGGAGTCCCACCCCGCCTGGGTGGTGCGCGCCCTCCAGCAGGCCCTGCTCGCCGACGGCCGCGACGCCCGCGAGCTCGGTGACCTGCTCGACGCCGACAACACCCCCGCCCGGGTCACCCTCGTCGCCCGGCCGGGCTGGTCCTCGGTCGGCGAGCTCGGCCGTCAGGCCCGCGACCTCGGCGGTGACGTCGAGCAGCACCCGTTGCCCGGCGCCGTCGACCTGGTGGGGATCTCACCGGGTGACCTCAAGGACGTGGCCACCGGTCGCGCCGGCGTCCAGGACGCAGGCAGCCAGCTCGTCGCGCACGCCCTGCTGGCGGCGCCCCTCGGCGCGGGGGCCCACGACGACGGCGGCACGTGGCTGGACCTGTGCGCGGGCCCCGGCGGCAAGGCCGCCCTGCTCGCCGCCGCCGCGTCCGGGCGCGGCGCCCACCTGGTCGCCAACGAGGTCCAGCCGCACCGCGCCGAGCTCGTCCGGCGCGCCGTCGCGCTCGCCAGGGACGCGGTGACGGTCACGGTGGCCGACGGCCGCACGGCCACCGACCTGATCGAGCCCGTCGCCCCGCGCGGGGCGAGCCGCATCCTGCTCGACGCGCCGTGCACGGGCCTGGGTGCGCTGCGCCGGCGTCCCGAGGCCCGGTGGCGGCGCACCGCGGAGGACCTCGAGGTGCTCACCGGCCTGCAGCGCGAGCTGATCGCCGCCGCGGCGCGAGCCCTGGCACCGGGTGGGGTCCTCGCCTACGTCACCTGCTCGCCGCACGTGGCCGAGACCCGCGCGCAGGTCACCCACCTCCTGCGCACCACGCCCGGTCTCACGCTGCTGGACACCGCCGCGGTGATGCGGTCCGTGGCCGGCGGCCTGGCCGAGCGGGTCACCGGCACCGCGCTCGACCGGCAGGGCCGCGACGAGCAGGAGCAGGGGCAGCGGGAGGGGCCGGCCCCGGACTCCTCCGTGGTCCAGCTGTGGCCCCACGAGCACGGCACCGACGCGATGTTCCTCGCCCTCCTGCGCCGCGAGGGACGCGACTAACCTGGGAACATGGCCTCCATCGTCGTCTCCCCGTCCATCCTCACCGCCGACCTCTCCGACCTCGCCGGGGAGCTCGGCCGCATCTCGGGCGCGGACTACGCCCACGTCGACGTCATGGACAACCACTTCGTCCCCAACCTCTCGTGGGGGCTGCCCGTCGTCGAGGCCTGCGTGCGGGTCAGCCCGGTGCCGATCGACGCCCACCTGATGATCGAGGCCCCCGACCGCTGGGCGCCCGCCTACGCGGAGGCCGGCTGCGCCTCGGTGACCTTCCACCTCGAGGCGGCGATGGCGCCGGTCAAGCTCGCCCGTGAGCTGAGGGCGGCCGGCGCGAAGGCCTCGGTGGCGATCCGCCCGGGCACCCCGGTCGAGCCGCTGGTCGACCACCTCGCCGAGTTCGACATGATCCTGCTGATGACGGTCGAGCCGGGCTTCGGCGGTCAGACCTTCATCGAGTCGGTGCTGCCGAAGATCCGTCGCGCCCGCGAGGCCGTGTCGGCCGCGGGCCTGGACATCCGCCTGCAGGTCGACGGCGGCGTCTCACGGGCGACCATCGAGCGGGCCGCCGAGGCCGGTGCCGACACCTTCGTCGCCGGCTCCGCGGTGTACAACGCCGAGGACGCCAACGCCGAGATCGCCGCGCTGCGCGAGCTCGCCCAGGGGGCACACGCGCACTGACGGGCAGACGCCCAGCACCACGGGGACCTCTCCCCACCGCGACGAGGCCGTCGGCACCTGCTGTTCACCTGCTCGCCATGGTGGGTTCAGCCCCTGCGGACAGCATCGGGCATCGTGCACCGCCGGTGACCCGCCCGGTGCCCCGCCCGCGAGGAGGAGCCCGTCATGACGCTCGAGATCGATCCGTACTCCACCTCCGCGGTGGGCGACGACGTCTGGGTCGACGGGATGCTCCTGCGCGACGCCGCCGGCGAGCTGCCCGAGGAGAGCGTCCTCAACCGGGGCGTCGGCAACGGGCCTGACGCGATCGCCGGCGACCTGTCCGCCCTGCGCTCGGCGCTGGCCGACTTCGCCTCCACGCACGACACCGGGCTCCTCGCCCTCGCCGCAGCCACGGAGGCGTGCGGCTCGGCCACCGTCAGCGTCGCCGAGGGTTTCGAGGAGGTCGACCACGCCTCCGGCACCGGTTTCGACTTCCTCGAGGTCTGAGCGCCCGGCCCCCCCACCTGATCCCCGAGAGGAACCGCCATGAGTGGTGCTGACCAGCTTCCCCTGCCCGACGGTGTGGCCCAGACGTTGATGGTCCAGGGCACCAACGTCTCCCGCATCCAGGGCCGCCTCGAGCAGACCCTCCTCTCGGACGGGTCAGCCTCCGAGCGGCTGCGCGGCGCGTTCCCCGAGGGCGTGTCGTCCGACGCCATCGACACCGAGCTCTCCGTCCTGTCCGGGCACGTCCAGACGGCGACCGGGAACATGGGCAGCGCCGGGCAGCACATCTGGGACTTCGGTGCCTCCCTGGAGCACTGCACCTCCACCGTCGAGGCCCTGCAGACCGAGTGGGACGAGCTCGACGCGTGGTTCGACCAGTCGCTGGACACCATCAACAGCGACCCCTACTACGCCGACCCGGCGAACCAGCGCGACAAGTCCGAGGCGATCGAGTCGATCGACATCCAGCGCGAGAACCAGCGCGAGGACATCAAGGACCGGTACGACTCCGCGGTCGACGTCCTCGGGGACGCCGCTCGCACCACGGCCTCCAGCCTCACCAGCCTCACCGACGGGTTCGTCCCCGCCTCCCAGCAGGGCAGCGCGAGCGACATCGCCGCCGCGATGACCGCGGGGACCACGATCGCCGACGGCGACCGTCAGCAGCACGTCGCCGAGGAGGAGGCCGAGGAGGCCGCCGACCTCCTCGAACGGGGTGAGAACGGCGACACGGAGGCGCTCGAGGAGTTCAACCAGACCTACGGCGACCGTGTCGACGACCCGTACTTCGCCGTCGCGCTCATGCAGCAGATGGGCGCGGAGGGCCTCGACGACACCTCGCAGTGGCTCATGTCGACCATCGACGCCTTCGAGGGCTACCCCGAGGAGCAGAAGCTGCTGCGGGAGACCTTCGGGATCCTCGGCACCGCCTACACCACCTCGACGGGATCGCTCGACGAGGGCGACGTGTCCAGCCAGTTCGAGTCGGTGGACCCACAGACGCGCGCCGAGATGGCCGAGTGGCAGCAGAGCTGGCTCAACGACCTCCAGACGACCGGTCGCGTCGGCGTCAACCCCCACACCGGAGAGCCGTACGACCCCAACATCGACTACACCGCCCTGTACGGGTACGACATCCAGAGTCAGCTGCTCGCGGCCGGCATGGCCCACGACCCCTCGCTCGACGTCGGCCGGGAGTACATGGAGACCGTCGGTGTCGACATGGTCGCCTGGGACCAGGAGATGACGGAGCTGCACCCCAACCGCACCAACTACCAGCACTCCGGCGGTTCGCTCGGCGACCTGCAGGCGTCGCCCCTGGGGGACCTCGGCCCCAGCGACTCCCGCCGCGACCCGCTGCACAACCTGCTCGTCGCGGCCGGGACGAACGAGCAGGCCGCCTACGGCCTGCTGCTCGCCGACCCCGACGGCAGCGGTGGTGCGGAGTCGGTGCTGGACTACTACATCTCCGAGCGTGGCAACGGCCAGGGCCTCCAGGGCATGACCGACCTCGGCACCACGATGGGCGACATCCTCGAGTCCTACGCACTCGACGACACCGACCAGGAGTCGGTCCAGCTCGCCCAGGAGTCGATCACCTCGTACAACGAGGCGATCTCTAGATCGGAGCCGTGGGCCGGCGACACGGCCGAGACACGAGCCGGGATGAACATGATGGCGCTGCGGCCCGCCATGGGCACGGTGACGGCCACCTATATCGACGACCTCCACGCCGCGTTCGACGGTCAGGGGTCGAGCGACATCGTGTCCGAGGGTGCCAACGGCACGTGGAACATCCACTTCAGCGACGCGACCTTGAACAATCTTCATCACATGTTCGGGGACCTCGGCTACGACCGGCCCGACGAGATCGTCAGGCCCGGTGAGGACGGGTCCGTCATCGGCGACCCGGACAATCCTCCGGCGCTCCAGCGGGTCCTCAACGCCTCCTACGCGCACACCAACAACGCCATGTACGAGGCGCTCAGCGCGGGCAACATGGACAGTGCGCAGTCCGCGTTCGGCCGTGGGAGCTACTTCGACGCCTTCGTCCTGGAGTCGCTGTCGGACGAGAAGGGCGACTCGGCGAGCGCGCTGGACTCCTACAACCAGTACATGCAGGACCTGGCGAACGAGGGCATCGGGCTCGTCCCCTTCGACGACATCCCCGTCGTCGGCGGCGGGGTCGACAAGGTGGTGGACTGGGCGAAGGACCCCGTCCTCGAGGCGATGTTCGACACCGGCAACGAGGACGCCTCCCGTGTCGATGCCGCGCAGTGGCAGCAGGCGCAGAACGCCATGGTCAACGACCGGTTCTACTCCGTGGTCGCCGCGGCAGGATCCTTCGACGGCGTGCCGAGCCCCGCGGAGTGGGCCGAGTCCACCGGCCGTTCGGGGACCGACCCGTTCTGGAACGAGGACGGCAGCGTCGTCCCGTACGACCAGATGACCGACGACCAGCGCGCGCAGTTCATCAGCTACCTCAACGACCACGACAACGGTGCCGGTGCGCAGTACGGATCGATGACCGACGACGCCGAGGGGCGCATGAACGACGCACGGACCCGGGCGAGCAACGACAACGTCGCCGACCAGGGGGACAAGGACGGCGGCTGAGCCGCCCTCGCCGCACCTCCCGCCACGCCCACCTCGGGGCCCGGACCTTCGTGCCCGGGCCCCGACGTCGTACACTGCCCCCGAGCACGTGCTCCGGGGTCGGTGAAAATCCGAACCGGCGGTGACAGTCCGCGAACCCGAGCCCACGCAGGCAGCTGCGCGGGGGAGGGCCGATCCGGTGGAACTCCGGGACCGACGGTCAAAGTCCGGATGAGAGGAAGCACGCGAGGCAGGCCACCCGGCCTGCCTCCTGGGACTCTCCGCGTCCCCTCGCCCCGGTCCACGTCGACCGGGAAGGAGGACGCGATGGCACTGCCGATCGAGCACGGTGAGCCGACCCCCACGGGGGCCGTGCCCGAGGGCCCCGCGCGTCCCCGCCCACCCGCACGCACCTCCGCGAGGCGCGCGCTCGCCCCGGTCGGCCTGGGCGTGGCCGTCCTGCTGGTCTGGGAGCTCGTCTGCCGCACCGGCCTCGTCGACCCGTACTTCCTGCCCGCCCCGAGCGAGGTGCTCGCCCGCGTGGCCGAGGACCTGCGCGGACCGGCCCGCGGCTACCTGTGGCCCACCCTCGTCTCCGCCGGGGCCGGCTCCCTGCTCGGCGCCGCCGTCGCCCTGCCGCTGGGCATCACCATCGCCTCGTCGCCGGTGGCGCGCCGCATGCTCGAGCCCTACGTCGCCGCCTCCCAGGCGTTGCCCGCCGTGGCCGTCGCCCCGCTGCTGGCCCTGTGGCTCGGCTACGGGGCCGCGCCGGTGATCGTGCTGTGCGCCCTCATGGTCTTCTTCCCCATGCTGCTGGGCACGGTCCACGGCCTCACCCACGTCGACCCCGAGATCGTCGAGGCCGCCCGGCTCGACGGCGCCGGCGGACCGGTCCTGCTCGGCCGCATCCTGCTGCCCCTGGCCGTGCCCTCGATCCTCACCGGGGTCCGCAACGGCGTCACCCTCTCGCTGACCGGCGCCATCGTCGGCGAGATCGTCACCGGCGGGCGGGGGCTCGGGATGCTGCTCTCCGCGCGCGCCTCGTCCGCGGACACCGTCGGCCTGTTCTCCGTCCTCACGGTCCTGTGCGTCCTCGCCGCGTCGCTGTTCGGCGCGGCCGGGGCGCTCCAGCGCCACCTCCGTCACCGACAAGGAGCATGATGTCCCCCCGCCGCAGCACCGCCCCCCGACGCCGACCGGCCCGGGTCCTCACCGCACTGACCGTCACGGGCCTGGCCGCCGCGACGCTCGCCGCCTGCTCCGCGGACGACGCCGACGAGCCGGCCGACACCGAGCTGACGATCGGCCTCACCTACGTCCCCGACGTCCAGTTCGCCCCCTTCTACGTCGCCGAGGAGCGCGGCTACTTCGCCGACGAGGGCGTCGACGTCACGCTGCGCCACCACGGCGCCTCCGAGGGCCTGTTCACGGCCGCCGAGTCCGGCGAGGAGGACGTCGTCGTCGCGGGCGGCGACGAGATGCTCCAGGCCGTCGCCGGCGGCGCCGACCTCACCACCGTGGCCACCATGTACCAGGAGTACCCGGTGGCCGTCCTCGTGCCCGAGGACTCCGAGATCACCTCCCTGGCGGACCTGCCGGGCCACAGCGTCGGCGTCCCCGGCGAGTTCGGGGAGACCTGGTTCGGCCTCCAGGCGGCCCTGGCCACCCTGCCCGACGGCGGGGAGGAGGTCGCGGTCGAGACCATCGGCTTCACCCAGGTCGCGGCGCTGACCGCCGGCCACGTCGACGCCGTCGTCGGGTTCGTCAACAACGACGCCGTCAGCCTCGAGCGCGCCGGCAGCCCCGCACGCGCGATCGACCTGGGCGAGGACGTGCCGCTCGTGGGCGTCGGCCTGGTCGCCACCGGCAGCGCCCTCGAGGAGGACGAGGAGGCGGTCGCCGCCGTCGTGCGCGCCGTGCTGCGCGGCATGGCCGACGTCGCCGAGGACCCGGAGGCCGCCGTCGACGCGTCGGCCGCCCACGTCCCCGACCTCACCGAGCCCGAGGCCCGCGAGTCCGCCCTGGCGGTCGTCGAGGCCACCGCCGAGCTCTACGGCAGCGAGGACGAGGCCGGCCGGATCGACGCCGCCCGGTGGGAGGCGATGGCCACCTTCATGACCGACGCCGGGCTGCTGAGCGGCGAGGTCGACGCCCGCGCCGCGGTGCGCGCGCCGGCGGACACGCCCGTCGTCGTCGACGAGTGAGCCGTAGGCTGGCACCCGTGAAGACGTTCGACCAGCTGTTCGCCGAGCTCACCTCCAAGGCCGCCGAGCGCCCCGAGGGTTCGGGCACCGTCGCGCAGCTCGACGCCGGCGTCCATGCGATCGGCAAGAAGATCGTCGAGGAGGCCGCCGAGGTGTGGATGGCCGCCGAGCACGAGAGCGACGAGGCCGCCGCGGAGGAGATCAGCCAGCTGCTCTACCACCTGCAGGTCCTCATGCTCGCCAAGGGCCTGAGCCTCGACGACGTCTACCGCTACCTCTGAGCAGCCCCGTCCGCCACGGACCGGGCCCGCGTCCCCCAGGAGAGAGACCCATGCTGCGCATCGCCGTCCCGAACAAGGGCGCGCTGTCCGAGCCCGCCACCGACCTGCTCGCCGAGGCGGGCTACCGGCGACGCCGGGACTCCCGCCAGCTCGTCGTGGCCGACCCGGACAACGACGTCGAGCTGTTCTTCCTGCGTCCCCGCGACGTCGCCGTCTACGTCGGCGCCGGCACCGTGGACTGCGGGATCACCGGCCGTGACCTGCTCGTCGACTCCGGGGCGGACGCCATCGAGCACCGCGCCCTGGGCTTCGCCCGCTCGACCTTCCGCTTCGCCGCCCCCGAGGACGGTCCGCGCACCATCGAGGACCTCGCCGGTACCCGGGTGGCCACCTCCTACGACACGGTGGTGCGCGGGTTCCTCAACGAGCGCGGCATCGACGCGAGCACCGTCCACCTCGACGGCGCCGTGGAGTCGGCGGTGCGGCTCGGCATCGCCGACGTCGTCGCCGACGTCGTCGAGACCGGCTCGACCCTGGCGGCCGCGGGGCTGAGCACCTTCGGCGAACCCCTGCTGGAGTCCGAGGCGGTGCTCGTGCGCCGCGCCACGAGCGAGGAGCCCGCCGGCCTCGAGGTGCTCGACCGCCGCATCCAGGGCGTGCTCGTGGCCCGCCAGTTCGTCCTCATCGACTACGACGTGCGGCGCGCGGACCTCGACGCGGCCATCGCCGTGGCGTCGGGCAGCGAGTCCCCGACGATCTCCCCGCTGCGCGACGACGACTGGGTCGCCGTGCGCGTGATGGTCGAGCGTCACCGCATGAACAAGGTGATGGACGAGCTCTACGGGGTCGGCGCCCGGGCCATCCTCGTCACCGCGATCCTGGCCAGCCGCCTGTGACGGACCCGGCCCGGATCCGCGCCGAGCTGCACGCCCCGGTCCGGCCGCGCCTGGTGCGCCTGGTCGCCCGGGCGCTGCAGGTCGCGGTCGTGGTGGGCGCGGTCCTCATCATCATCTTCACCGGCCGGGTGCCGGGCGTGGAGCACTGGGGACTCGTCGACCAGGCCGGCACCGCTCTGCTGGCCGTGATCATCGTCGTCGTCCTCGAGCGCCAGGTGAGGGTCGCGGCCCTGCCGGACGAGGAGGGCCTGACGGTGCGCAACTTCTTCGGCGGGCGCCGGGTGACCTGGCCGGAGATCCTCGGCGTGGAGTACGGCGAGCACCGCCCGTGGGCCAACCTCGACCTCTCGGACTCGAGCACCCTGGCGGTCATGGCCGTCCAGCGATCCGACGGGACGCGCGCCCGGGAGGCGGCGGCCCGGCTGTCCACGCTCGTCGAGCTGCACGCCCGGGAGGGCGGCGCGGACCAGGGCTGACGGGCGCGCCTGCCCGGACCGTCGCGGCCGGGCCCGTCAGCCGAGCAGGGTCGCGGCGTGCACGCCGGCGGCGGCCGCGGCGAGGAAGGGCACGGGGTCCGCGCTCAGGTCGCGGCCCATGCTCGACATCCGCACCCCAGCCAGTTCCTCGACCTCGCGCAGCGCCGCCGGCAGGTCCGCCACGTCGACGTCGACGCGGCGGTGCCGCCCGGCCAGCGTCGCGGGCAGCCGGTCCTCGACCAGGGCGGAGTGGTCCGGGCCCGGCCAGGCCAGGGGCGTGGGCACGACGACGTCGCACCCGGCGAGCGCGACCCGCCCGAGCGCGGTGACGCTGTGGTGGGAGAGCCCCTGGTGCCGCTCGCGCGCGTCGGTGCCGGACATCCGTAGCACCGCCACCCCGCGGCCGCCGAGCGTGGCGGCCGCGTTGAGCGCCTCGCCGGCCGCGACGCCGGAGTATCCCCAGCGTGTCCCGGTCCCGAGGTTGCCGGGACCCTGGGCGACGACCACGACGTCGGCATTCAGTACGAGCCGGGCGCCCAGCAGGCCGGTGTGCACGGTCACCGCCTCGAGGTCGCCGCCGAAGGCCTGGCCCACGGTCACCGTCCCGGCGATGAGGCCCGCGCCGGTGAGCCCCGCGGCGGTGCGGGAGAACCAGGCGGGCAGCGCCCCGCCGTCGGTCATCACCGAGATGAGCCGGGCGCGCGGGCGGACCTGGCGCACACCGGCGACGACGGCGGGCAGCGCGGAGTGCAGGTCGGCCACCACCACCGGCATGCCGGCGAGGTCGTCGGCGCCCGTCAGGTCCTCGTGGTGCGCGGACTCCTGCTCGTCGACGCCGAGGACCATCACCTGGCCGGGGGTGTAGCGCGCCTTGACGAGGTGGCCGGGCCCGGGCGGCGGGTCGTCGGGCAGCCGGTCGGGCAGCGCGACGACGAGCGCGTACCCGCCGGTGCCCAGCCCGCGCGCGAGCGCGGTCGCGTTGAGCAGCACCCGGTCGCCCGGCACGGGGTCGCCGACCATCGCGGGGTAGGCGAGCGCGCGCACGCGGGAACCGGGGGAGACGGCGGAGCCGGAGGAGTCCGCGTCGGCCGGGGAGCCGTCGGGACCGTCGGTGCCGGGCTCGGTCGGCTCCCCGTCGAGGACGACCTCGAGCTCGACCGCCCCGGGCCACTCGCGACGCCGGGACACCACCTCACCGCCGCGCCACAGGATCACGTCGTCACGCTACCCCGGCAGGTAGCGTGGGCCCGTGAACGAGGCGGCGGTCAAGGTGTCGAAGGAGGAGCGCCTCCTCAACCTTCTGGCGGCGCTGCGCGCGAGCTCGCGCGGGCTGTCGAAGGCGGACGTGCGCCGCCAGGTCCACGGCTACGGCGGTCAGGGCGACGAGGCCTTCGAGCGCATGTTCGAGCGGGACAAGGACTCGCTGCGGGCCCTGGGCGTGCCGCTGGAGAACATCATCTCGCCCACCCACCGCACCGACATCACCTACCGGGTCGCCGACCAGGGCGACGCCGTCGCCGAGCTCAGCCTCACCGCCGAGGAGTCGGCGGTGCTCGCCGCGGCGGCCGGCGTGTGGCGCGACGCCTCGCTCAGCTCCCCGGCCCAGCGCGGGCTGACCAAGCTGCGCGGCCTCGCCGGCGGACCGGGGGAGGGCAGCCCCGGGGCGGCGTCCGGCCCGACGCTCACCCCCGGGGTCGGGCTCGCTGAGCCGGGCCCCGCCTTCGCCGTCGTCATCTCCGCCCTCGAGGAGGGGCACGCCGTGCGCTTCGGCTACCGCGCGGCCTCCACCGGGGCGCTGAGCACCCGCGTCGTCGACCCGTGGCGGCTCGTGGCCCGGGGCCGGTCCTGGTACCTCGTCGGCCATGACCACGACCGCGGCGCCGCCCGGGTCTTCCACCTGGCCCGCATCCGCGGCCGCGCCCGCGCCGAGGAGGGCGGGACGCGCGTCCCGCCGCCCGCGGACCTCGACCCGGCCGCGCTGCTCACCGTCGCCTCCGGTCCGTCGGTCGACGCCCGCGTGGCCGTGGCCCCCGGACGGGGTGGCACGCTGCGCGGCCACGGCACCCTCGAGCCCGACGCGGCCGACGCCCCCGAGGGCTGGGAGGTGATCGCCCTGGCCGCGACCGACGTCGTGGGGCTCTCCGCCGACGTCGCCGCCCTGGGCGAGGCGGCGCTCCCGCTCGACCCGCCGGAGCTCGCCCTGGCCGTCCGGGCGCGCCTGGCGCACCTGGCCGAGGTCCCGGTGTGCGAGGCGGAAGCGCCGGCGGCCGCCACGCGCGCGCCGGAGCAGGCACGCCGGCCGCGCCGCGAGGTCGCCGAGGACCGGCTCACCCGGCTGCTCGCCATGGTCGTGCGGCTGCGGGAGCACGGGGACCAGACGGTCGCCGACCTCGCCGAGCACTTCGGGGTTCCGCAGCGCCAGATCCTCGCCGACGTCGACCTGCTGTGGGTCACCGGTCTGCCGGGCTACCAGCACGACGACCTCATCGACTTCTCCGCGGACGCCCTCGACGCGGGCGTCGTCTCCCTGGCCAACGACCAGGGCATGGCCCGGCCGCTGCGCCTGGCCACCGACGAGGCGGTGCTGCTGCTCGTCGCGCTGGGCCCGCTGCGGGCGGTGGCCGCGGGCGTGGGGCTGCCCACCGGGATCGTCGACCGCCTCGCCGACAAGCTCGAGGCCGCCGGCGGTGCGGCACCGAGGGTCGCCGGCGTCGTCGACGTCGCGGTCCCCGACGCCGACCCGGTCGCCCTGGAGCGGGCGCGCGAAGCCATCGAGACCGGCCGGCGCCTGCACCTGGACTACGTCTCGGGGGCGGACGTGCGATCCGAGCGCGACGTCGACCCCCGCTCCCTGGTCAACGACTCCGGTTCCTGGCTGCTGTCCGCGTGGTGCCTGCGGGCCGGTGCGCCGCGCACGTTCCGCATCGACCGAGTCCGGTCGGCCGAGGTGCTCGACACCCCCGCCGAGGACCACCCGTGGCCGGAGCGCACCGGCCAGGTGGGCGAGGCCGGAGAGCTCGTCGTCGTCGAGCTGGTCTCGGTGGCCCGCTGGTTCGCCGAGACCGTCCCCTCGGTCGCCCTCGAGGACCTCGACGACGGCGGGGTGCGGCTCTGGCTGCGGGTCGCCGACCCGGCGTGGTTCGTCTCGGCGATGCTCGACCTGGGGCGCGACGTCCGCCGGATCGGTCCGGCACCGTGGGCGGACCGGGTCCGCGCCGCGGCACGGGCGGCCCTGGCCCGGCACGGCGCCTGAGTCCTCAGCGTCCCGGCCCCGGGCGCGCGGCGAGGTGCCGGAGCATCGCGGCGGGGTCGTCGGTGACGAGCACCTGCGCGCCGAGGGCCAGCGCCCGGTCGGCGTCCGCGGGGGAGTTGACCGTCCACGCCCAGGTCGCCAGGCCCGCCCGTCCGGCCCGGTCGGCCAGGTCGGTATCGAGCCAGGCGTGCTCGGCGGCGATGGCCACCGCGCCGAGGGCGGTGGCGGCCCGGACCGGGTCGGGGTCGGCCCAGGCCGCACCGCCCGCGTCCCGACCGCCCAGGAAGGGCGATCCCGCGGCGGTCGTCGGCGCGTCGGCAAGGACCGCGCGGGGGACCTCGGGCAGCCGGGCGGCCGCCTCGGCGAGGACGGCCCGGTCGAAGGACTCCACCACGCACCGCCCGCCGAGGGGGTGCGCCCGTAGGACAGCGGCGACGGCGTCGACGGCCGCGTCGGGCGGTGCGGCGAGCGCGGGCTCACCGGGGGAGGACTTGATCTCGACGAGCACCCACGGGCGGGTGCCCGCCGCGGCGCCGGCCCCGGCGACGGCGTCGAGGCACTCGAGCAGGGTGGGCACGCCGAGCGCCGCGAGCTCGGCGGCCTCGAGCGCCCGCGTGGGACGGCCGTCGACGAGCAGGTCGTGGCGGACCACGGCGACGCCGTCGGCCGTCAGGTGGGTGTCCAGCTCGACGCCGTGCGCGCCCTCCTCGACGGCGAGCGCGAGCGCCTCCGGGGTGTTCTCCGGACGTCGCAACGGTGCGCCACGGTGACCCAGGACCTCGGGCTCAGGCGCCGGGGGCGGTGCGGCGTCTATCCTGGGCATGTTCCGACCTCCCGTGCAAAGGTGACCACCATGTTCCGCAACGGCCTGCAGCCGATGCACCTCATCATCCTGCTCGTGGTGATCCTGCTGGTGTTCGGCGCCTCGCGCCTGCCCGACATCGCCTCGTCGATCGGGAAGTCGCTCAAGGTCTTCAAGAAGGAGGTCCGCGAGCTGCGCGACGACGAGCCCGACGGGCAGAACGGCCAGGGCCAGGCACCGCACGGGCAGCAGGGCCAGGGACAGGCGCCGCAGGGACAGCCGCCACAGGATCAGCAGGGATACCAGCAGCAGGGATACGCGCAGCAGCAGGGCGGCCAGGGGCAGGCGCCGTACGGACAGCCCCCGCAGCAGCCCTACCCGCAGGGCCACGACCAGCACCCCGGCCAGGGCGCGACCGCCTCCGGCAGCACGCCCCCGCCGTCGACGCCCGCCGGCTAGCGGGTGGCGCGCCGCAGGCGCGATCCCGAGGGACGGATGCCGCTGCGCGAGCACCTCGGTGAGCTGCGCAGACGTCTTCTCCTCGCGCTCGCGGGCATCGCACTCGGCGCCGTGGGCGGCTGGTTCCTCTACGAACCGGTCCTGCGCCAGATCACCTCGCCGCTGACGGCGGCCCGCGTCGACGGGGCCCTGTCGGGGCTCAACTTCACCACCCTGGGCTCCGCGTTCGACCTGCAGGTCCAGGTCGCCGTCGTCATCGGCGTCTTCCTGTCCTCGCCGTGGTGGATCGCCCAGCTGTGGCTCTTCCTCGCGCCCGCGCTGCGCCGCGGCGAAAAGCTCGTGGCCGTCGCCTTCGCCCTGTCGGGGGCGCTCCTGTTCCTCGCCGGCGGGACCTTCGCCTGGTTCCTCGTCCCGCACGTCGTCGAGATCCTCACCTCCTTCGTCCCCGACGGCGGCACGAGCCTGGTCGACGCCCGCTCCTACCTGGTCTTCGTGCTGCGCGTCCTGGTGGTCTTCGGCGTGGCCTTCCTGCTGCCCGTGGTCATGGTCGGTCTCACCGCGGCCGGTGCCGTGCGCGCCCGTGCCTACCTGCGCGCCTGGCGGTGGGCGGTCATCGGCGCCTTCGTCTTCGCCGCCTTCGCCAACCCGCTGCCCGACGCCTGGTCGATGATCGCCATGGCCATGCCCATCCTCGTGCTCTACTTCGGGGCGATCGGGGTCTGCGCGCTCATCGAGCGCCTGCGCTCGCGCCGCGCGGCCCGCCGTGACGCGGACCCAGCCGTCGAGGTCCCACCCGCACCGGAGGTCGCATGAGCGCGCGCGTCGGACTCGTCATCAACCCCTCGGCCGGTGCCGGCAACGGCGCCCGGGTCGCCCAGGAGGTCCGCGGGGTGCTCGGCGACCTCGTCGAGACGCACGACCTGACCGGCACCGACGCGCTGCACGCGCTGGCCCGCGCCCAGCGGGCCGCGCGGGAGAACCGGATCGACGCCCTCGTCGTCGTCGGGGGCGACGGCATGGTCCACCTCGGGCTCAACGCAGTCGCCGGCACGCGGGTACCGCTCGGCCTGGTCTCGGTCGGCTCGGGCAACGACGTGGCGCGCGCGCTCGGCCTGCCGGTCAACCGGCACGTGGACTCCCTGCGCCTCATCCACGCCGCCCTCGACCCGGCCGACCCCTCGGCCGGCACCCGCCCCCTCGACGCGATCCGGGTCAGCCGACCGGGACCGCCGCGCGGGCGCCACGCCGCCGGGCCCACGCTCGGCCTCGTGCCCGGCGGGGAGGACGTGCGCTGGTGCGCCTCCTCCCTCGTGGCCGGCTTCGCCGCGCAGATCAACCTCACCGCCAACCGGATGTCCTGGCCGCGCGGGTCGCTGAAGTACCTGCGCGCCACGGCCGTCGAGACGGCGCGGTTCACCCCCTACGGGGCCACCGTGACGATCGACGGCGAGGGGAGCACCGGCCCGGTCACGCTCGTCTCGGTGTCCAACACCGATCTCATCGGCGGCGGGCTCACGGTCGCCCCCGGCGCCGACCCCACCGACGGCCTGCTCGACGTCGTCCACATCGACGCCGTGGGCCGGGGGACCATCACCCGGCTCTTCCCGCGCTTCTCGAACGGCTCGCACGTGCAGCTGGACCCCGTCACCGTCACCCGCGCCCGCGAGGTGCTCCTCGAGGACGCCCCCGGGCACGGCCGCACGGTGCCCACCGTCATGGCCGACGGCGAGGAGGTCGGCACCCTGCCGCTGCGCGCCCAGGTCGTGCCCGGCGCATGGCGGGTGTGCGCGCCGCAGGCGCCGGCGGACCCCGACGGCAGCGCGGACGAGACCGCCGGCAGCACCGATGCCTCGGCCGGGCCGGGCGGGCGCCTCGCGCGGCTGCGCCGACGTCGGACCTAGCCTGGGGGCATGACCAGCCCCGCCGAGCGCTACGCCGCCGCACGACGACGCCCGGCCGGCCCCGACCCGGAGCTCGAGCTCGACGAGTTCCGCGCCGCGTTGGCCTTCTCCCTGGACCCCTTCCAGGTCGAGGCCTGCCGCGCGGTGGCCGAGGGCCGCGGGGCGCTGGTGGCCGCACCGACCGGCGCCGGCAAGACGGTGGTGGGGGAGTTCGCCGTCCACCTCGCGCTCGCCCGCGGCCGCAAGGCCTTCTACACCACCCCGATCAAGGCGCTGAGCAACCAGAAGTTCACCGAGCTGCGCGCCCGGTACGGGGCCGGCCGGGTCGGGCTGCTCACCGGGGACACCTCGATCGACGGCGACGCCGACGTCGTCGTCATGACCACCGAGGTCCTGCGCAACATGCTCTACTCCGGCTCGCCCGCCCTGACGGGCCTGGGCTTCGTGGTCATGGACGAGGTGCACTACCTTGCCGACCGCTTCCGCGGACCGGTCTGGGAGGAGGTCATCCTCCACCTCGACGAGCGCGTGCAGATCGTCTCCCTGTCGGCCACGGTGTCCAACGCCGAGGAGTTCGGCGACTGGCTCACCGAGGTCCGCGGCGACACCGCCGTCGTCGTCTCCGAGCGGCGGCCGGTGCCGCTGTGGCAGCACATGATGGTCGGGCGGCGCATCCTCGACCTGTACTCCCACGTCGTCGACCCCACCGACGTCGGCGCCGACCCGCCGCTGAGCCCGGACCTCCTCGAGGCCGTGCGCCGCGCCGAGCGGGCCACGAAGGGCCAGCACGGCCGGCCACAGCGCCGCAACCGCCCGCGCGGACGCAACCGGGCGCTCGAGGCGCGCCGGGACGACACCCGACCCGTGCGCCGGCCCGCGCGCCCCGACGTCGTGCGCGCCCTGGACGACAAGGCGCTGCTGCCGGCGATCGTCTTCATCTTCTCCCGCGCCGGCTGCGAGGACGCCGTGCGCGCCACCGTGGGCTCGGGCGTGCGGCTGACCACCGCCAAGGAGGTCGCCGAGATCCGCCGCCACCACGAGGCCGCGACGGCCGCGCTGCCGCCCGCCGACCTCGGCGTGCTCGGCTACGACCGGTGGGCCCACGCGCTCGAGCAGGGCGTGGCCGCCCACCACGCCGGCATGCTCCCGGTGTTCAAGCAGGTCGTCGAGGAGCTGTTCGCCGCCGGCCTCGTCAAGGTCGTCTACGCCACCGAGACCCTGGCCCTGGGCATCAACATGCCCGCCCGCTCCGTCGTCGTCGAGCGCCTGGACAAGTGGGACGGCTCCGGCCACGCCGCGCTCACCCCGGGGGAGTACACCCAGCTGACCGGCCGGGCCGGGCGGCGCGGCATCGACGTCGAGGGGCACGCCGTCGTCCTCTACGCCGACGGCGTGGACCCCACGCACGTGGCGGGCCTGGCCTCCCGGCGCACCTACCCGCTGCGCTCCGCCTTCCGCCCCACCTACAACATGGCGGTCAACCTCCTCCAGCGCCTCGACCTCGCCGCCGCCCGCCACGTCCTCGAGCAGTCCTTCGCCCAGTTCCAGGCCGACCGCTCGGCCGTCGGCCTGGCGCGGCAGGTCCGGCGCCACGAACGCGCCGTCGCCGACCTCGCCGAGCAGATGCGGTGCCACCTCGGGGACTTCGCCGACTACCAGCGCCTGCGCGAGGAGCTCTCCGCCGCCGAGGGCGAGGAGTCGAAGGCCCGCTCGGCCGCCCGACGCCGGGAGGCCGAGGCCACCTTCCAGGCCGTGCGGCGCGGCGACGTCGTGGCCATGAGCCGCGGGCGGCGCACCGAGCACGCCGTCGTCCTCGAGCAGGCCACCTCGGCCATCGACCGGGCCGGCATCCAGGTGCTCGGCGACGACCGCCGGGTGCGGCGCCTCACCACCACCGAGGTCCCGCACGGGCTGCAGGTCGTCTCGAAGGTCCAGGTCCCGCGCCGGTTCAACCCCCGCAACGCCGAGGAGCGCCGCGACCTGGGCTCCTCCCTGCGCAACGCCCTGGCCCAGGGCACGCGGCCGCGCGCCGACGCGCCTGGCCGCCCGGGCGCCCCTGACGCAGGTACCGCCCGTCCCGGTTCCGCCGGCTCGGGCGCCACCGGGTCGGACCGTACGCCCGGGCCCGCCGCCCGGGCCGAGCAGCTGCGCGACGCCCTGCGCGCCCACCCCTGCCACGGCTGCTCCGACCGGGAGAGCCACGCCCGGGTGGGCAGGCGCTGGTCGAGGACCCGCGCCGAGCTTGCCGACCTCACCGGACGGATCGAGGAGCGCACCGGCTCGGTCGCCCAGGACCTGGTGCGGGTCTGCGAGGTCCTCACCGACCTGGGCTACCTCGAGGACGAGCTGGTGACCGAGGACGGACGCTGGCTCGCCCGCCTGTACGCCGAGCGGGACCTGCTGCTGGCCCAGTGCCTGCGGTCGGGGGACTGGGACGGCCTGAGCCCGGCCGAGCTGGCCGCCGTGGCCACGATGATCGTCTCCTCCAACCGCACCGCCGACCTGGCCGCCGCGGGCGCCATGCGCCCCACCGGCGCACTCGGGGCCGCGGCCCGCCAGACCCACCGCCACGCGGCCCGCCTGGCCGACCTCGAGCGCAGCCACGGCCTGCCGCCGGCCGAGCCCGTCGACGACGCCCTCGTGCGGGCCGTGCTCGAGTGGGCCCAGGGCGGCTACCTCGCCGACGTCCTCGACCTGGCCGGCATCGGCGCGGGCGACCTCGTGCGCCAGTGCAAGCAGCTGCTCGACGTCCTCGACCAGGTCGCCGTCGCCGCCCCGGACCCCGCCCTCGCGCACGCCGCCTGGGAGGCGATCGGCCTCGTGAGGCGTGGCGTGGTCGCCTGGTCCTCCGTGTGAGCGGAACTTGTCCACAAGCCGTGGAGGACACGCCGAGGACCGACACGCCGGGGACTCTGCACCGTCTTGACCTGCCGCCAAGCCCCTGACCTGCACAGACACCAGATCGTTATCGATCACACCGTGCCCGACAGCCCGCGGCCCCGGGATATGTTCTCCCAACGCCCTGCGGCGGTCGGCCGGTCCTCGGACCGGCCGATCCGTCGTAGGAGACGCGGCCCGCGCGCCCAGTAGAAAACGGGGCAGGCCCCACGGGAGGCCTCCACGGTCCGAAGGGTGCGCGGGCCTCCCCCCGACCTGCAGCCGGGGAACGGTTCCGGCGCAGGTCGGCGGGGGAGCGGTGCCCCGCGGACGGATCAGCGCCCCGGCCCCGCGTTCCCTAGGCTTTCTCGGTGCCCGCCACGCTCCCTCGCCCGATCGCCCTCGCGGCGGCCGTCGTCGCCGGGCTCGCCGCCGACCTCGCCTTCGCCCCGCGCACCTGGTGGTGGATGGCGATCCTGGCGGTGGGCGTCCTGCACCTCGCGCTGCGGGGGCAGCGCCCCGGGTTCTCCTACCTCGCCACCAGCGCCTTCGGCCTCGCCTTCATGCTGCGCCACCTGTCCTGGGCGGTGCAGGCCGTGGGCGGCGGGGAGTGGCTCCCGTGGGTGGCCCTGTCCGTCCTCGAGGCGCTCCTGCTCGGCCTGTACGGACCGCTGCGCGCCTGGGCGGTGCGCGCCCTGGGGGCCGCGCGGCGCCCCGCCGTCGGGGCCCTGCTGGCCGCCGTGGCCTGGGTCGCCGTCGAGGTCATCCGCAGCAACGTGCCCTTCGGCGGCCTGCCCTGGGGCATCCTCGCGCACAGCCAGGTCGACGGCCCGCTGCTGTCCCTGGCCCGCTGGGGCGGCGAGCCGCTCGTCTCCGCGGCGGTCGTGCTCACCGGCGTCACCCTGGCCGAGGGCCTGTCCGCCACCACCCGCCTGCGCCCCTTCCGCGGCGCGCGCCTGGTGCTCACCGCCGGGCTCGTCCTCCTCGTCGGGCTCGTCGTCCCGGTCCCCACCGGGGCCCAGTCCGGGACGCTGACGGTCGGGGCGGTGCAGGTCCATGTCCCGGGCGACGGGCTCACGAGCAGCGACGAGGCCCGCCAGGTCACCGCCGACCACGCCGACGCCACCGAGGAGCTGGTCGCCTCCGGCGGGGCCCTCGACCTCGTCCTGTGGGCGGAGTCCGCGGCCGACGTCGACCCCCGCACCGACGCCGGCGTCGCGGACTCGGTCGAGCGGGCCGCGCAGGCGGCCGGCGTGCCGATCGTCCTGGGCACGCAGCGCTACGTCGACGGCGAGGACGGTGCGCGCAACCGGTACAACGAGGTCCTCGTCTGGGAGGCCGGCCAGGGTCCGGTGGGGGAGGCCTACGCCAAGCAGCACCCCGTCCCCTTCGGCGAGTACATGCCCTTCCGCGACTTCTTCCGCTTCTTCTCCCCGGCCGTGGACCGGGTGACGACCGACATGCTGGCGGGGGAGGACCCGGCCCTCGTCGAGGTCGACGTCGAGCGCCTCGGCCGCACGGTGCCCGTCGCCACCGCGATCTGCTTCGAGGTCGGCTACTCCGCCATCCTCACCGAGGGCGTCGAGCTCGGCGGGGAGATCCTCCTGGTCCCCACCAACAACGCCACCCACGGGGACACCGCGGTCAGCGAGCACCAGCTGGCGATGACCCGCTTCCGCGCCGTCGAGCTGGGCCGGTCCGCGGTGCAGGTCGGGCGCACCGGCGCCTCGGGCGTCGTCGCCCCCGACGGCGAGCTCCTCGAGCGCACCGGCGTCCTCACGGAGGCGATCTACACCGGGCAGGACCTGCCCCTGCGCACCGAGATCACCCCGGCCGTGCGCGTGGCCGGGACCGCCGGCCACCTCAGCATCGTCGTCGCGGCCGGGCTCGCCCTCGCCGGTATCGTCAGGGGCCGCCTCGACGGCTCCGGCCGCGCGCGATAGGACCGAACCACCGATGGAGCAGCACGTGAGCCGACCGACCGACCCGGACGCACCGAGCCCGGAGCACCCGCGCACGCTCGTCATCATCCCGACGTACAACGAGCTGGCCTCGCTGCCGACGGCCGTGCGGCGGGTGCGCGCCGCCGTTCCGTGGGCGGACATCCTCGTCGCCGACGACGCCAGCCCGGACGGCACCGGCGAGGCCGCCGACGCGCTGGCCGCCGAGGACCCCGGCGTGCACGCCCTGCACCGCGCGGGCAAGGAGGGCCTGGGCCGGGCCTACGTCGCCGGCTTCGGCTGGGCGCTCGAGCGGGGCTACGAGCTCGTGGTGGAGATGGACGCCGACGGCTCTCACCGCGCCGTCGACCTGCCGGTCCTGCTCGAGCGGGCCGAGCAGCCCGACGCCCCCGACCTGGTCATCGGTTCGCGCTGGGTCCCCGGCGGTGAGGTCGAGAACTGGCCGCGCAGCCGGGAGCTCATCTCCCGCACCGGCAACACCTACGTCCGGCTCGTCCTGGGCATGGGCGTGGCCGACGCGACCGCCGGCTTCCGGGTCTTCCGGGCCGGGACCCTGCGGGCGCTCCCGCTGGACGAGGTCGAGTCCGCCGGCTACTGCTTCCAGGTGGACATGACGTGGCGGGTGCACCGGGCGGGTATGCGCATCGTGGAGGTCCCCATCGTCTTCGTCGAGCGCGAGGAGGGGGTCTCGAAGATGACCGGGGGCATCGTCCGCGAGGCGCTGTGGCGCACCACCGCCTGGGGCGTGCGCCACCGGGCCGGCCAGCTGCGCTCCCTGGCCACCCGTGGCGCCCGCCGGGACCGGTCCGGAGCGGCCGAGAAGGAGTAAGGCAGGTCACACCGAAAGTTGTCCGTCCGGGGAACACCGGACGTCCGTCCGGTGTTGGCCAGGTCAGCAGGAGGTGGGTCCGAGCCCCGCGACCCCGGATCGCGGCGGGCCGGAGGACCACCGGCGCGGCGGACAGCAGCCGTGGCCCCAGAGGTGAGGAGACAGACATGGCAGACCGAGCACTGCGCGGCATGAAGATCGGCGCGTACTCGATGGAGTCCGAGGACGGCGTCGACTTCGCCGAGCGCCAGCGCATCACCTACGACTGCGTCGACGGGCACACCTACACGGTGCCGTTCTCGATGGAGGCGGAGATCCCCGCCCTGTGGGACTGCCCGACCTGCGGCAAGGAGTCCCTGCGCCGCGACTCCGAGCGCCCCGAGCCGGCCAAGCCCGCGCGCAAGGTGCGCACGCACTGGGACATGCTCCTCGAGCGCCGTTCCATCGAGGAGCTCGAGGTCCTGCTCGACGAGCGACTCGAGCTGCTGCGCAGCGGCCGGCTGCGCCGTCGCAGCGCCTGACGCCCACGCCAGACCACGCACGCGGCTCCGGACACCCCGACGGGTGCCCGGAGCCGCTCGCTGTCCGCGCCTGCTCCGGCCGTGCCCGGGGGCGGACCCTCGCCGGCTCGCCCGCCGCGGGCCGACGTCGACGGGCCCGCCGACGCCGTCCACCGGTCGGTGGACGCCCACCCGTGCCCGTCATCCCGAAGAGGGATGTGCCGTGCCGGGGGAGGAGGGTTAACCTCCCCCAGCGGCACCCGGGGTCCCGAACAATCACCTGGCGCACCCGGGGGCACCTGCCCCTACTGTGAGCCGGCCGGTCCGACGCCCTGCACCCGCACGCACCGGTCCACCCACCCAGTCCCACCGGGGCCTCGCCACCCCGCGCTCCGCACCCACGGGAAGCAGCACCCATGCTCTGGAAGCTCGTCCGGACGCACTCGCGTCCGTACCGCTCGCTCATCGCGGCGGTCCTCGTCCTGCAGCTCGTGGCCACCCTGGCCACGCTCTACCTGCCCAGCCTCAACGCCGACATCATCGACCACGGGATCGCCACCGGGGACACCGACTACATCTGGCGGGTGGGCGGGCTCATGCTCGGCGTGGCCCTGGTCCAGCTCGTCACCGCCGTCTCCGCCGTCTGGTTCGGCGCGCGGATGTCGATGTCGCTCGGCCGCGACCTGCGGCGCGCGGTCTACACGCGGGTCGACTCCTTCTCGGCCGAGGAGATGGGCCGCTACGGCGCACCCACCCTCATCACGCGAGGGACCAACGACGTCCAGCAGGTCCAGATGGTCGTCCTCATGGCGCTCAACTTCATGGTGATGGTGCCGATCATGTCGATCGGCGGGATCATCATGGCGATCCAGGAGGACCCCGGCCTGTCCTGGCTGGTGTGGGTCTCGGTCCCGATCCTGCTCCTCCTCGTCGGTGCCCTCGTCCGGCGCCTCATGCCGCTGTTCGAGCGGATGCAGTCCAACATCGACGGCGTCAACGACGTCATGCGCGAGCAGATCATCGGCATCCGCGTGGTGCGTGCCTTCGTCCGGGAGCGCCACGAGACCGCGCGCTTCGGCGACGCCAACGCCCAGCTCACCCGCACCTCGGTGCACATCGGCCGCCTGTTCGTCCTCATGGGGCCGCTCATCACCGTCGTCCTGCACCTGGCCACCGCCGCCGTCCTGTGGTTCGGCGGGATCCGCGTCGACGACGGCGCCGTCGACGTCGGGGCGCTGACGGCCTTCATGCAGTACCTCCTGCAGATCCTCATGGCCGTGATGATGGGGACCTTCATGTTCATGATGCTGCCGCGCGCGATCATCTGCGCACGCCGCATCGGCGAGGTCCTCCAGACCTCCGGCTCGGTCGCCCAGCCGGCCCGTCCGGTCGAGCCCGCCCGCGCCGACGGCACGGTCGAGCTCCGCGACGTCACTTTCGCCTACCCGGGCGCCGACGCGCCCGTCCTCGACGGCATCTCCTTCACCGCACCGGCCGGCCGCACGACGGCGATCATCGGCTCCACGGGCGCGGGCAAGTCCACGCTCGTCCACCTCGTACCGCGCCTCTACGACGCCACCGCGGGGGAGGTGCTCGTCGACGGCGTCCCGGTCACCGACCTGTCCCGCGACTCGCTGACCCGCGCCGTCGGGCTCGTCCCGCAGAAGCCCTACCTGTTCTCGGGCACGGTCGCCGACAACCTCCGCTTCGGCAACCCCGACGCCACCGACGCGGACCTGTGGACCGCGCTGGAGACCGCCCAGGCCGCCGACTTCGTGCGCGCACGCACCACCGGGGAGGGGGAGGCGGCCCGCACCGGGCTGGACTCGGCGATCTCCCAGGGTGGCACCAACGTCTCCGGCGGGCAGCGCCAGCGGCTGTGCATCGCGCGGGCGCTGGTGGCCCGGCCGCGGGTGTACGTCTTCGACGACTCCTTCTCCGCCCTCGACGTCACCACCGACGCCCGGCTGCGCGCCGCGCTGCGCGGGTACACCGACGGGGCGACCACCATCGTCGTCGCCCAGCGCGTGGCCACCATCACCGGCGCCGACCAGATCCTCGTGATGGAGGACGGGCGCATCGTCGCCCGCGGCACCCACGACGAGCTGCTCGGCTCGTCGACGACCTACCGCGAGATCGTCGACTCGCAGATGACCGCGGAGGAGGCACGATGAGCGCGGACCACTCCCTCAGCGAGGCCGAGATCGCCGAGCTGCAGGACAGCGTCGGCACCGGCGAGTGGGGCGAGGGTGGCGCCCCGCGCAAGGCCAAGAACTTCTGGGGCTCCCTCGGACGGCTCTTCAAGACCCTCGGCGGGCACAAGCTCGGGGTCGCCGGCGTGCTGCTGCTCGGCGCGATCTCCACCGTGCTCGCGGTCTGGGCGCCGACGATCCTCGGCGACGCCATGGACGTCATCTTCGACGGCGTCATCACCGGCACCGGCGTCGACTTCACCGAGCTCGGCCGGCTGCTGCTCATCGTGCTCGGCATGTACGCCGTCGCCTCGATCTTCGACTGGGCCCAGGGCTTCCTGCTCAACGAGATCGTCATGAAGGTCGTCTACCGACTGCGCGAGTCCATCGAGACGAAGGTCAACCGGCTACCGCTCAGCTACTTCGACACCCGCCAGCGCGGCGACCTCCTCTCGCGCACCACCAACGACGTCGACAACGTGCAGACCGCGATGCAGCAGGCCTTCGCCTCGCTGTTCTACGCGGTGATGACGATCGTCGGCATCACCATCATGATGTTCGTCCTGTCGTGGCAGCTCGCGCTCATCGCGCTCACCGCCCTGCCGATCGCCGGCATCGCGATCGCCGTCATCGGGCAGAGGTCCCAGAAGCTGTTCGCCGACCAGTGGCGCCACACCGGCCGCGTCAACGGCCACATCGAGGAGTCCTTCACCGGGCACGACCTCGTCACCGTCTTCGGCCGGCACGAGGCCATGCGCGAGCGCTTCGACGAGCGCAACGAGGAGCTGTTCGACGCCTCGTTCAAGGCGCAGTTCTACTCCGGGATGATCATGCCGATCATGCAGTGGGTAACGTACCTGGGCTACGTCGGCATCGCCGTCGTGGGTGGCCTGCGGGTCGCGAACGGGCAGATGTCCCTCGGCCAGGTCACCGCCTTCATCCAGTACTCCCGCGAGTTCAACGCCCCGCTGGGGGAGGTCGCCGGCATGGCCAACATGCTCATCTCCGGCGTCGCCTCGGCCGAGCGCATCTTCGAGCTGCTCGACGCCGACGAGCAGGAGCCCGACCTCGCCGAGCGCGCCGCCGACGGCACCCTCGACCCCGACGGGCCCCGGCCGGGCGTGCTCACCGAGCCCGTGCGCGGGCGCGTCGAGTTCGACCGCGTCTCCTTCTCCTACAGCGCCGACGAACCCCTCATCACCGATCTCACCCTCACCGCCGAGCCCGGGCGCACCGTCGCCATCGTCGGGCCGACCGGAGCGGGGAAGACAACGCTGGTCAACCTCGTCATGCGGTTCTACGAGATCGACTCGGGACAGATCCGGCTCGACGGCGTCGACACCGCCACCCTGGACCGCGGCGTGCTGCGCGGCCATATCGGGATGGTCCTGCAGGACGCGGTCCTCTTCGGCGGCACGATCATGGACAACATCCGCTACGGCCGCCTCGACGCCACCGACGACGAGGTCCTCGCCGCCGCGCGGGCGACCTACGTCGACCGGTTCGTGCGCTCCCTGCCCGACGGGTACGACACCGTCGTCGAGGGGGAGGGGGTCGACATCTCCGCCGGCGAGCGGCAGCTGGTCACCATCGCCCGCGCCTTCCTCGCCGACCCCGCGCTGCTCATCCTCGACGAGGCCACCAGCTCGGTCGACACCCGCACCGAGGTCCTCGTCCAGGAGGCGATGTCCGCGCTGCGCACCGACCGCACCTCTTTCGTCATCGCGCACCGCCTGTCCACCATCCGTGACGCGGACACGATCCTCGTCATGGAGCACGGCGACATCGTCGAGCAGGGCGACCACGACGAGCTCATGGCGGCCGGCGGCGCCTACCACCGGCTCTACCACTCGCAGTTCTCCCAGGGCGTCGACCCCGACGAGCTCGAGGTCGACCAGGAGACCGCGGGCGGCCGGGCGACCGCCGCGATGCCGCAGGACGCACCGGGCGGGGAGGCTGGTCCGACCACCGCCTGACCGGGCCGCACCCGGGTGTAGGGTGACCCGCCGCACCGCACCGACGGAGGACCCCATGGCGTCAGAGCCGAGCACCCAGGACGCGACCACCCACGCCGCCGACAGCCACGACCTCATCCGCGTGCACGGGGCGCGGGTGAACAACCTCAAGGACGTCTCGGTCGAGATCCCCAAGCGACGGCTCACCGTCTTCACGGGGGTCTCCGGATCGGGGAAGAGCTCGCTCGTGTTCGACACGATCGCCGCGGAGTCCCAGCGGATGATCAACGAGACCTACTCGGCGTTCGTCCAGGGGTTCATGCCGCGTCTCGACCGTCCCGAGGTGGACGCGCTGGACGGGCTGACCACGGCGATCGTCGTCGGGCAGGAGCGGCTGGCGGCGAACATCCGCTCCACCCTGGGCACGGTTAGCGACGTCAACGCGATCCTGCGCATCCTGTTCAGCCGTTTCGCCACCCCGCACATCGGCTCCCCGCAGGCCTTCTCCTTCAACGTCCCCTCCGCCACCGGCAGCGGGGCGCTGACGGTCGAGCGCGGGAAGAAGACCCAGGCGGAGAAGGCCACCTTCACCATCGTGGGCGGGATGTGCCCGACCTGCGAGGGCACCGGGTCCGTCGCCGACATCGACCTGGCCCAGATCGTCGACGAGGAGAGGTCCTTCGCCGAGGGCGCGGTCCTCGTGCCCGGGTACAAGGCCGACGGCTGGTACGCCAAGGTCTTCGGCGCCGTCATCCCGCTCGACGTCCCCGTCAAGGACCTGACGAAGAAGCAGCGCCACGACCTGCTCTACGCCCCGGCCCGCAAGATCAGGGCCGCCGACATGAACATCACCTACGAGGGGCTCATCCCGCGCATCGAGAAGTCGATGCTCAGCAAGGACCGCGACGCCCTCCAGCCCCACATCCGCGCGTTCGTCGAGCGCGCCGTCACGGCCGGCACCTGCCCGGACTGCGCCGGCACCCGCCTCGCCGAGGGGGCGCGCACCGCCACCATCGACGGCGTCTCCATCGCCGACGCCTGCGCCATGCAGATCTCGGACCTCGCCGACTGGGTGGCGGGGCTGGACCTGCCGGCGGCCGGGCCGCTGCTCGAGGGGCTGTCCGACACGCTGGCCGCCTTCGTCGAGATCGGCCTCGGCTACCTCTCGCTCGACCGGCCGGCCGGCACCCTGTCCGGCGGCGAGGCGCAGCGCACGAAGATGATCCGGCACCTGGGCTCGGCGCTGACCGACGTCACCTACGTCTTCGACGAGCCGACGATCGGGCTCCACCCGCACGACATCGCCCGGATGAACGACCTCCTGCGCCGCCTGCGGGACAAGGGCAACACCGTGCTCGTCGTCGAGCACAAGCCCGAGACGATCGCGGTGGCGGACCACGTCGTCGACGTCGGCCCGCGGGCCGGCTCTGCCGGGGGAGAGGTGGTCTTCGAGGGCACCGTGGCCGGGCTGCGCGCCTCGGGCACGCTGACCGGGCGCCACCTCGACGACCGTGCCCGGCTCAAGGACGAGGTGCGCCGGCCCACCGGTGCGCTGGAGATCCGCGGCGCCGCGACGAACAACCTCACCGGCGTCGACGTCGACGTGCCCCTGGGGGTCCTCGTCGCCGTCACGGGGGTGGCCGGCTCGGGCAAGAGCTCGCTCGTGCATGGCTCGCTGGAGGGGCGCGAGGGGGTCGTCGTCGTCGATCAGAGCCCGATCCGCGGGTCGCGCCGGTCGAACCCCGCGACCTACACCGGTGCGCTCGAACCGCTGCGCAAGGCCTTCGCCAAGGCCAACGGCGTCAAGCCCGCCCTGTTCAGCGCGAACTCCGCGGGCGCCTGCCCGGCGTGCAACGGCGCGGGCGTCATCTTCACCGAGCTCGGCTTCATGGAGACGGTGACCACCACGTGCGAGGAGTGCGGCGGCCGCCGCTACCAGGCCGAGGTGCTGCGCCACACGCTGGGCGGCCGGTCGATCGCGGACGTGCTGGAGATGCCCGTCGTCGAGGCTCTCGACCTGGTCTCCGCCGAGGACTCGGCCGTCCCCGCGGCGCGAAGGATCCTCGAGCGGATCGTCGAGGTCGGGCTCGGCTACCTCACCCTCGGCCAGCCGCTGACCACGCTGTCCGGCGGCGAGCGGCAGCGCCTCAAGCTCGCCGCCCAGATGGGCCAGGCGGGGGACGTCTTCATCCTCGACGAGCCCACCACCGGCCTGCACCTGGCCGACGTCGAGCAGATGCTCGCCATGCTCGACCGGCTCGTCGACGAGGGCCGCTCGGTCATCGTCATCGAGCACCACCAGGCCGTCATGGCGCACGCGGACCACCTCATCGACCTGGGGCCGGGGGCCGGGCACGACGGCGGCAAGGTGGTCTTCGAGGGCACGCCGGCCGAGCTCGTCGCGCAGGCGTCGACGCTCACCGGTGAGCACCTGGCGGCCTACGTCGGCCTGTGAGCCCGACGGAGACGGTAGGGGGCACAGGGTCCCGGGGTGGCTCGAGTACCGCGGAAGTTTGACGACCGTCACAAGGACGCCGTACGCTGACGGGGTCGTTGCAGTGCCGCAAACGAGCTTCCGGAGGTCCACCATGGATCGGTCCCCCCGACCTGCCCGCCGCGCCGTCGTCCTCGGCGCGGGACTGACGTCCATGGCCCTGCTCGCCGCCTGCGGTGGCGGCAGCCTCGGCGGTGGCGACGACGACGGCGGCGGCGGTGAGGACGGAGCCACCTCCATCACCGTGGGCCTGTCCTACCCGCAGTCCGGCGTCTACGCGCCGCTCGGCGAGGACATCAGCCAGGGGTTCGAGCTCTACCTCGACCAGAACGACGGTCAGCTCGGCGGGCTCGACGTCGAGCTCGTCACCGCGGACGAGGGGGAGGGGCCGCAGACCGGGGTACCCGCCACCGAACGGCTCGTCACCCAGGACGGGGCCGACGTGGTCGTCGGCATCGTCAGCTCCGCCGTCGCGCTCGGCCTCCAGGACGCGTTCGACCAGGCGGAGGTGCCGCTCATCATCGCCAACGCCGGGGCCGACGACATCACCGCCGAGGCGTCCGACTACATCTGGCGCAGCTCCTACCGCAACGGCGACGTCAGCGGCGCCATCGGCGAGCACGTCGCCGAGGCGGTCGGGGACGGCTCCGTCTACCTCATCGCGGCGGACTACGCCGCCGGCGAGGAGCACGTCGCCGGCTTCCGGGAGGCCTTCGAGGCCGCCGGCGGCACCGTCGCGGGCGAGACCTACACGCCGTTCGGGACCACGAGCGACTTCCAGCCCTACCTCAGCGAGATCCAGGCGTCGGACGCGTCGGCGGTGTTCGCCTTCTACGCGGGGGCCGAGGCCGCGAGCTTCGTCCAGCAGTACGACCAGTTCGGCCTCTCGGAGGACATCCAGCTCTACGGCAACGGATTCATCGTCGAGGGGGACCTCCTCGACGCGCAGGGTGAGGCCGCGCTGGGGATCCAGACCTCTCTGCCGTACAGCGCCATGATCGACACCGAGCGGAACACCGAGTTCGTCCAGGCCTACGAGGAGGCGTACGGCGAGTACCCCACCATCTACGCCGTCTCCGCCTACGACGCCGCAGCGGCGGTCGACGCCGCCGCCGAGGCCGCCGAGAGCATCGACGGTCCCGGCCTGGCCACCGCGCTCGGTGAGATCGGCGAGATCGACAGCCCGCGCGGCCCGTGGAGCTTCGACGAGAACCACGACCCGCAGACGCCGTACTACATCCGTGAGGTCCAGGAGGTCGACGGCGAGCTGCGCAACGTGATCATCGCCGAGCTCGAGGGCTGAGGAACCGCGGCGTGCTCGACTGGTTCGCAGCCAACTTCACGACCCTGCTCAACGGGCTCGCACTGGGCTCCGTCCTGTTCCTCATCGCCATCGGACTGTCCCTGGTCTTCGGCACGATGGACGTGCTCAACCTCGCGCACGGGGCGATCTCGCTCGTGGGCGCCTACGTCGGCGTCGCCATGTTCGACGGAAGCCCCTCGACCGGGACGTTCCTGCTCGCGGTCGTCGTCGCCGCGCTCGTCGGGTTCGCCGCCGGGGGGCTCCTGGCGGCGATGACCGGGCCGGTGCGCAACCACCTGCGGCAGGCGCTGCTCACCCTGGGCGTGGCCCTCATCGCGGCGGAGCTGCTGCGCGAGGTCTTCGGGTCGAACGTGCGCTCCGTCGCCGCGCCCGAGGCACTCGCCGGAACCGTCTCGCTGGGCGGCAGCCCGTACCCGGTCTACCGGCTCGTGATGATCGGGGTCGGCGCGGCGATCGCCGTCGCCCTGTACCTGGCCCTGGACCGCACCCGGGCGGGCGCGATCGTCCGGGCGACGGTCGCAGACCGCGGGATGGTCGAGTCCATCGGCATCCGCACGCGGGTCGTGCTCCTGCTCGTCTTCGGGGTCGGCGCGGCGCTGGCCACGGTCGGAGGGCTGCTGGCCGCGCCCATCCTCGGCGCTCAGCCGGGACTCGACGACCAGATCCTCCTCCTCGCCCTCGTCATCGTGGTCATCGGCGGCCTGGGCTCGCTCGGCGGCGCCGTGCTGGGTGCGCTCATCGTCGGCCAGGTGCAGTCGATCGGCGTGGTCCTCGCCGGGGACTTCGCCTCCTTCCTGCTCTTCGCCGCCATGGCGGCGGTCCTCCTGCTCAGGCCCCAGGGCCTGCTGCCCGCACGGACGGGGTCCCACGCATGACGACGACCGTCGAGACCGCCGAGGCCGTACGCCCGACCGCACGGACCAGGGCTCCCTCCCGCGCCTGGCTGGGCCGCCTGCTCATCGCCCTCGCCCTGCTGGCACTGGCCCTCCTGCCTTTCATCCTCGCCCCCTACCCGCTCGGTCTCGTGGCCAGGGCGCTGTCGTTCGCCCTGCTCGTGGTCAGCGTCGACATGCTCACCGGGCTCATGGGTATGCCCACCCTGGGACAGGTCGCCTACTTCGGTGCGGGTGCGTACGCCGCCGGCCTGATCGGCAAGCACGTGACGACGAACGGGTTCGTCCAGCTCGGGGTGGGTGTCGCCGTCGGTGCCGTCCTGGCCGCGTTGACGGGCGCCGTCGTCGTACGCACGTCGGGAGTCTTCTTCCTCATGGTGACCCTCGCCGTCGGCGAGCTCGCGCACCGGGCGGCGGACACCCTGCCGGCCCTCGGGGGCTCCAACGGGCTCACCGGGATCCCCGCCGTCACGCTCGTCCCCGGCGGGGATCCCCTTGTGCTGCAGGGATACGTGTACTGGTGGGTGCTCGGCGTCTTCCTGCTCGGGCTCGGCGCGGCGGTGCTCGTCTCCTCCTCGCCGCTCGGCCGGTCGATGCGCGGCGTGCGCGACGGCGAGATGCGTCTGCGCGCCCTCGGGCAGTCGACCTACACCACCAAGCTGCTCGCGTACACGCTCGCGGGCGGGATCGCCGGTGCGGCCGGTACGGCCTGGGTCGCCCAGACGCGGTTCATGTCACCGGGGGACATGGGGTTCGACGTCTCGGCGTTCGCCCTCCTCGCGGTCGTCGTCGGAGGGGCGGGCGTCCTGTGGGGACCGGTCCTCGGCGCGGGCCTTGTCATCTTCGTGAGGGACTGGCTGGGCGGCTACTTCGACGGCCGGGGCACGCTCCTGCTCGGGATCGCCTTCGTCGCCGCCGTGTATCTGCTGCCGCGGGGCATCGCCGGGATCCGGGCCCGGTGGCCCCTGGGCCTGCTGCCCGACCGACGACGAACCGGAGCGGGCGGACGGAGGACCGAGCAGTGAGCCCACCCACCGACGACGCGATCCTGCGCACGCACGACCTCACGCTGCGCTACGGCTCGCTGACGGCCGTCGACTCCGTGACGCTCGAGGTCATCCGCGGCGCCCGGCACGCCCTCATCGGCCCGAACGGGGCCGGCAAGTCCAGCCTCTTCGCCGTGCTCGCGGGCCGGACCCGCGCGACCTCCGGGACCGTGCACCTCGAGGGGCAGGACATCACCCATCTGGGTGAGGCGCGCCGCGCACGCGCCGGTCTGGTCCGGACCTTCCAGCACTCGAGCCTGTTCCTCGGGATGAGCGTGCTCGACAACGTGTGGGCCGCCGTCGAACGCTCCTCCGGTCGTCCGGTGCGGCCGTGGCCGAGCCCGCGCCGCGACCGTGCGATCCGTGCCGCCGCGATGACGCACCTGGAGAACGTCGGCCTCGCCGACCGGCACGCCGCCCTGTGCGGGGCGCTCTCCCACGGTGAACGTCGTCAGGTGGAGGTCGCGATGGTGCTTGCCTGCGACCCGCGGCTCATCCTCCTCGACGAGCCGACGGCGGGGATGTCCGTAGCGGAGACCGAGCTCTTCGCCTCCCTCGTGGAGTCCTTGCCGCGCACCGTGACCGTCGTCGTCGTCGAGCACGACCTCGACGTCGTCTTCCGGCTCGCCGAGCGGGTGAGCGTGCTCGCCGCCGGGCGCCTCATCGCGGACGGCTCGCCGGAGGCCGTTCGGGCCGACGACGCGGTGCAGGAGGCCTACCTCGGCCGGTCCGCGGGCACCGAGATGTTCGAGGTGTCCTCGTGAGCGCGGCACCGCTGCTCGAGGTGAGCGCCCTCGTCTCCGGGTACGACGGCAGCCGGGTGCTGCAAGGCATCGACCTCGCCGTGACGGCGGGGGAGTCGGTGGCCGTGCTGGGCCGCAACGGCGCCGGCAAGACGACCCTCATCGAGACGATGATGGGCCTCGTGCGAGCGAGCGCGGGCACGGTCCGGATCGACGGGAGGGACGTCACCCACCGCTCGGCCAGCGCCCGGTCGCGAGCGGGACTGGCGATCGTGCCGCAGGGCCGGCGCGTGTTCGCGCCGCTGACCGTGCACGAGACGCTGCAGATCTCCCACCGGCGGTCGGGCGACTGGACCCCCGAGCGGGTCTACGAGCTCATGCCGCGCCTGGCCGAACGCCGGACGAACCTCGGCTCCCAGCTCTCGGGCGGCGAGCAGCAGATGCTCGCCATCGGACGGGCCCTGCTGGGCTCCCCGCGGGTCCTCCTGCTCGACGAGCCCTCGGACGGGCTCGCGCCGGCCGTCGTCGACCAGGTGCGGGAGATTCTCGAGAGCCTGACCTCAGGCGGTCTGGCGACGGTCGTCGTCGAGCAGGACCTTCGCCTGGCGTTCGCCGTGGCGGACAGGGTCGCGGTCATGCGCAAGGGGGTCGTCGTGCACGAGAGCACCGTGGCGGAGTTCCGGCGCGACGAGGCGGCCGCGCGGAGCCTCCTCGGGGTGGGCTGATGGCGACCACGCGCGGCACCGGCTCGGGGGACGGGCACGGGGGCGGGACCCGCGTCGAGGCTGGTGCCGGGGGCGGTGGCGGTGGCGGTCACGAGGGCAGGCTCGCCCCGCTCATTCTCACGATCTTCGGCCTGTACGCGCGGCGCGAGGACAACTGGATCTCGGTGGCCTCGGTCGTGTCGCTCATGGCCGATCTCGACGTCGACGGGCTCGCGGTGCGGTCCTCGATCTCACGGCTCAAGCGACGCGGCGTGCTGCGCAGCGAGCGGCGCGGGGGCGCCGCCGGATACGCGCTGAGCGAGGACGCTCTCGGGGTCGTCGCCGAGGGCGACCGGCGCATCTTCGACCGGCGCCGGGCCACCGAGGAGGACGGGTGGCTGCTCGTGGTGTTCTCGGTGCCGGAGTCGCATCGGGCGCGTCGCCACGAGCTGCGCTCGCACCTCACGCGGCTCGGCCTGGGAACGATCGCCCCCGGCTTCTGGGTGGCGCCGGCCCATCTCGAGTTCGAGGTACGGCACACCCTCGAGCGGCACGGCCTGCACACCTACGTCAACCTGTTCCGCGGGGAGCACCTCGCCTACGGCGACCTGCGGGAGCGGGTGGCCCGCTGGTGGGAGCTCGACGAGCTGGGTGCCCTGTACTCGGAGTTCCTCGCGCGCCACGACCAGGACCGCGAGCTCGCCGAGTCCGGGCGAACCTCCGCCCGCGACCACTTCCGCGCCTACGTCCCGATGCTCACGCGATGGCGGCGACTGCCGTACCGCGATCCCGGCCTTCCGCTGACCCTGCTGCCCGAGAACTGGCCGGGGGAGTCGGCGCGGACGCTGTTCGAGAAGCTCGACGCCGTCATGCGCCCGCGCGCCGAGGAGCACGCACTGGGCGTCATCCGCGACCCCCGCCGGGGCGAGTCAGGCTAGGCGTGCACTGGCGGTGGGTCGGGCGAGGTACGTCGTCCGTGCCGGGCACCGGACCACGGTCCCGCGCCGGGTGCGTCCTCAGCCGTCCGTGCCAGGGCCCAGCGCGGAGACGACGTCATGGGGCCACGGCCGGGCGGACGGCGAGCCGACCGGCACGTGGGCCACGACGACGACACCGCTGGCCGCGCGGGCGCGCGGCAGGTCGCGGAACGGCTCGCCCCACACCTCGAACCGGTAGGTCATCGACGTGCGTCCCATCCGCTCGACCGTCACCACCGTGGTGGTGGGTTGGTCGAAGTAGAGCTTGGCCTCGAAGTCGATCTCCTGACGCACCCGGGGGGTGACCCCGAAGTAGTCGGTCAGTCCGTGCTCGCGGACGAGCTCAGCCTCCGCGGCCTCGAACAGCCGCATGATGGTGCTGTTGTGGTAATGCCCGGACGCATCGGTCTCGTCCCAGGCCACGGTCCGTCCGTAGCTGATCGACGCTCCCACCGTTCCTCCGTCTCCTCGAATGTCCGCGCGAGCGCTCACGCACGGCTCGGCGAGCTCGGCGCCCACCGCCGATGCGTACCGGCGTCCGTCTCCTGGTCACGCAGCAGCGACAGCCGCGGGCGGACGGCGTCGGTCCGCGCGGTCGGCGGCTTGCGGCGCCCGGCCCGGAACTGCGGAGGCCAGGTGACCGCCGGCCCGGCGTACTCCTGCTCGGCCGCGGCGTGGAGTGTCCACTGCGGGTCGTAGAGATGCGTCCGCCCCAGCGCGCACAGGTCGGCACGACCGGCGAGCAGGATGGAGTTGACGTCGTCGTAGGAGGAGATCGCGCCCACCGCGATGACGGTGGCGCCCGCCGGCGCCGCCACCTCGTTGCGGATGCGGTCCGCGAACGGCGTCTGGTAGCTGCGCCCGAACCTCGGCCGTTCCTCCTTGGCGATCTGTCCGCTGGAGACGTCGATCCCGTCCACGCCGTGCGCGATCAGCGCACGGGCGATCGCGACCGCATCGTCGTCGGTGTTCCCGTCCGGCAGCCAGTCGACCGCGGAGATGCGGGCGAGCAGCGGTCGGTCGGCAGGCCAGGCGGCGCGGACCGCGTCGACGACCTCGAGGGGGTAGCGCAGCCGGTTCTCGAGGCTGCCGCCGTAGGAGTCAGTGCGGCGGTTCGACACCGGCGAGAGGAACGAGGACAGGAGGTACCCGTGGGCGAGGTGGACCTCGAGAAGGTCGAACCCGGCCTCGGCAGCTCGGCGGGTCGCCGCGACGAAGTCCCCACGGATCGTGTCCATCTCGTCGCGGGTGATCTCCCGCGGCGCGACGTTGCCAGGGCCGTACGGGATCGCGGAGGGGCCGACGGTCTCCCAGTTGCCCTCCTCGAGCGGCTCGTCGATGCCCTCCCACATGAGGCGGGTCGAGCCCTTGCGCCCGGAGTGGCCCAGCTGTACACCGATCGCGGCCTGGCTGTGTGCGTGCACGTAGTCGACGACCCGCCCCCACGCGTCACGCTGGGCATCGGTGTAGAGGCCGGTGCACCCGGGCGTGATCCGTCCGTCCGCCGACGTGCAGACCATCTCGGTCATCACCAGGCCGGCCCCGCCCATGGCCTTCGACCCGAGGTGGACGAGGTGGAGGTCCTGGGGCACGCCGTCGACGGCGGAGTACATGTCCATCGCCGAGACGACGATCCGGTTGCGCAGCTCGAGGGACCCGATGCGGTGCGGCTGGAACATCGCCGGTACGACCTCCGAGCCACCCACGCGCGCGGCGAACGCCGCATCGATCCGATGCGCGAAGTCCGGGTCGCGGAGCTCGAGGTTGGCCTGCGTGATGCGCCGGGACCTGGTGAGGAGGTTGAAGGCGAACTGGTCCGGGTCCTGTCCGACGTACCGCCCGATCGACTCGAACCAGCCGCGCGAGGCCTCGGCGGCCCGCTGCGTGGACTCCACGACCGGGCGCCGCTCCTCCTCGTACGCGGCCAGCGCGGTGGGCAGGTCCGCGTTCTCGTGGAGGCACGCGGCGAGCGCGAGGGAGTCCTCCATCGCGAGCTTGGTACCGGAGCCGATCGAGAAGTGTGCGGTGTGCGCGGCGTCCCCCAGGAGGATGACGTTCTCGTGCCGCCAGCACTCGTTGCTCACCGTCGGGAAGCTGATCCACTTGGAGTTGTTGGCGAGCACGTCGTATCCCTCGAGGTCCTCGCCGAAGATCTCCCTGATGCGGGCGATCGCGTGCTCGTCGCTCTCGCCCGGAGCGAGCACGAGGTCCTCCGTCTCGTCGAAGCCGGCCCGGCGCCACGTGGGCTCGTCCATCTCGACGATGAAGGTCGAGCGGTCCGCGGAGTAGGGGTAGCCGTGGATCTGCATGACGCCCCACGGCGTCTCCCTGATGATGAACGTGAACGCCTCGAAGACCTTGTCGGTACCCAGCCAGATGAACTTCGAGCGTCCCGTCTGCACGTCCGGGCCGAACGAGGTGGCGTAGCGCCCTCGGACCGACGAGTTCACGCCGTCGGCCGCGAGCACGAGGTCGTTGGCCGCGGCGAGCTCCGCCACGTCCGGGGCCGTCGTGCTGTATCGGACGTCGATGCCGAGGTCCGCGCACCGCTGCTGCAGGAGTCGGAGCAACTCCTTGCGCCCCATCGCCGCGAAACCCTGCCCGCCGACGGTGACGACCTCACCGCGGTAGTGCACGTCGATGTCGCTCCAGTGCGCGAACTGGCTGGTCATCGCGGCTGCCACCGTCGGGTCGGCGTTCTCGATGCCGCCCAGGGTCTCGTCCGAGAACACGACGCCGAACCCGAAGGTGTCCTCCGCCCGGTTGCGCTCGTATACCACGATCTCGTGAGCGGCGTCGAGCTGCTTCATCAGTGCGGCGAAGTACAGTCCTCCGGGCCCACCGCCGATCACGGCGATCTTCATGGCTGACGTCCTTTCGGGGTGTGGAGATCAGGCGCCGGACGTACCGGCGGTGGTGGGGGAGGCGGAGCGCGCCGCCTGTCTCGCCAGCTCCTGGCGCAGGCGGAAGTGCTGGAGCTTGCCGCTCGGGTTGCGTGGCAGGGCGTCGACGAACCGCACGTCGCGCGGGTACTTGTACGGGGCGATGGTCTGCTTGACGAAGTCCTGCAGCTCGCGTCGCTTGGCGTCGTCGCCGACCGCACCCTCGCGCAGGACGACGAACGCGCAGACGACGGTGCCGCGCGCCTCGTCAGGACGCCCGACCACCGCGGACTCGAGCACGTCGTCGTGCCGGGAGAGCGCGATCTCGACCTCGGGGCCCGCGATGTTGTAGCCCGAGCTGACGATCATGTCGTCCCGTCGCGCCTGGTAGTGGAAGTAGCCGTCGGCGTCGCGGGAGAAGGTGTCACCGGTGACGTTCCACCCGTCCGAGACGTACGCGGCCTGACGCGGGTCGTCGAGGTAGCGGCAGCCGGTGGGACCGATGACGGCCAACCGGCCGGAGACGTCGGGACCGACCTCGTGCCCGTCGTCATCGAGGATCGTGGCCCGGTACCCGGGGACGGGGCGACCGGTGGCTCCCGGCCGGATCTCCCCGACCGGGGAGGAGAGGAAGATGTGGAGGAGCTCGGTCGAGCCGATCCCGTCGATCACCTCGAGGCCGGTGCGCCGCCGCATCTCCTCCCAGTCGGGGGCCGGGAGGTGTTCGCCCGCCGAGACGGCGGTGCGCACCCCGGCCAGGAGGTCCTCCCGCCCCGCGCGCAGGATGGCGCGGTAGGCGGTGGGGGCGCTGAAGATGACGGTCGCGCCTGCCGCGTGGATGTGCTCGGCGAACTCCACGGGAGTTGCCTTCTCGAGCAGCAGCGACGACGCTCCGAAGCGCAGGGGGAACACGACGAGCGCACCGAGGCCGAAGGTGAAGGCGAACGGGGCGGTGGCGGTGAACAGGTCCTCGGGCTCCGGCCGCAGGACGTGGCGGCCGAACGTCTCCGCGTTGGCCAGGATGTCCCGGTGGAAGTGCATGGTGATCTTCGGGACGCCGGTCGTGCCCGAGGTGGGGCCGAGCAGGGCGACGTCGTCCGCCGCCGTCGGCACGGCGTCGAACCTGCCGTCCTTCGTCGCGCACCGTGCGGCCAGGTCCTCCGGCCCGTGCCCGCCGTACCGGAGCACGGCGATGTCCACCCCCGACCGGGCGACGGCGACGTCGAGGTCCTCCGCGAACCGCTCGTCGACGAGCGCCACGGACGGGCGTGTCGCCTCGATGAGCTGGCCGATCTCCACGGCGCGCAGCGCGTGCATGGTGGTGACGACGACGGCCCCCGCCTTGAGGACACCGAGCCAGGCGGCCACGGTCCACGGGTTGTTCGGTGAGCGCAGCACGACCCGGTTGCCCGGGACGATGCCGAGATCCTCGACGAGCACCTGGGCGACCTGGTCGGACCGGCGCCGCAGCGCGCCGTAGGTCCACGTCTCGCCCGCGGGCGTGCGCAGCGCGACCCGGTCCGGGCCCCACCGCTCGACCTGGCGGTCGAGGAGCTCGACGGCCGCGTTGAGGCGGTCGGGGAACTGCAGCTCGGGCAGGGTGAACTCGAAGGTCGGCCACAGCTCCTGAGGCGGGAGGTGGTCGCGCGCAAAGGTGTCGACGTGCGACGACGGGGTCAGGTCCATCCGTGCAGGTTCCTCTCCAGGTGGCCGGATCAGGGGTGGCGCCGTCGCCGCCCCTCGACGCGGCTTGGTCAGTCGGCAGGTGGTCGGACGAGGGCCTCCTGCACGACGGTCGCGACGAGCCGGCCGTCGCGGTCGAAGAATCGTCCGGTGGCGAGACCACGCCCGTCCTGTGCGGAGACGGCCTCCTGGGCGTACAGGAGCCAGTCGTCCACCCGTGCCGTCCGGTGGAACCACATCGCGTGGTCGAGGCTCGCCGTGACGAGTCCGGGCGCCGCCCACGGGAGCCCGGCCGCCCTGAGGATCGGCTCGATGATCGTGTAGTCGCAGACGTAGGCGAGAGCGGCGCGGTGAAGGAGGTCGTCGTCCGGCAGGGGCTCGAACGCGCGGACCCACACCGCCTGGTGCCGCGCGCGACCACCCTCCACCTCGAGGTAGAGCGGCCCTGGCACGTGGCGCATGTCGAAGCTGCGTCCCCGGCTCCAGTACTCCTTCGACTCGGCGGTCATCGCGCCCGCGGAGGGTGAACCCGGCTCGACCGGCGCCAGCACGTCGGCGGACGAGGGCAGGGAATCGGGGCCCGGGATGTCCGGGGGTGCCGGCGCGGCGACCTCCGGGCCGGCCGCTGGGATGTGGAAGGACGCCATCATGAGGAAGGCGTCCTTGCCCGACTGGATGCCGCGCACCTGCCGGGTGGAGAAGCCCCGGCCGTCCCGGGTCCGTTCGACCTCGTACCGGACGGGTCGGCCGATCTCCACGGGACGCATGAAGTACCCGTGCATCGAGTGCAGCGCGCGCCCCGGGTCGACGGACCGCATGGCAGCGAGAGACGCCTGCGCGACCATGTCCCCGCCGTACGCCTTCGGCCACGGGCACGGACCGGTCACCGCGGTCCACGCCTCGTCGGCGCCCTCACGCTCGGCGGCCGTCAGCTGCAGGGCGCCGAGCAGCACCGAGCTCGTCGGTCCGGTCATGGCCGGCGGTACCCCTCGAGCGACTCGTCCGGCACCTCGTCGAGGTTGACGACGATGTTGTCGGGTGTCCGTGCGGTGAGCCAGACCAGGTCCTCGGTGACAGACATGTTGGCCTCGACGTGGGGCATGTAGGGCGGGACGAACACCCAGTCGCCGGCGGTCATGTCGAGGAAGTCCCGGTATCCCTCACCGAAGTAGATGCGGCCGTGCCCGCGCAGCACGTAGCCGCCGGTCTCGGCCTCGCCGTGGTGGTGCGGGGGAGAGCGGTAGCCGGGCGCGTTCGACACCTGGCCGAACCAGATCCGCTTGGCAGGGGTGTGCTGCGGCCCGACACCGGACACCCGGACGGCATCGCCGGACTGCATCGTGGCGGTGTCCTCCTCGCCGGCGCGGGTGACGACGGGGACGACGTCGGGACCGACCGTCGGAGCGGGATGCGTGGGTTCCGGAGATGTCATGGGTGTCCTCCCGGGTGAGACCAGCGACAGCGATGGGCTCGATCGGCATATCGTCAATCTGCCGACCGTCACGTATGCTCAATATAGCACCGGGTCGCCAGGGGGCGGAAGAACCCGGTCCCAACCGCTAGCGAAGGAGCAGCACATGGCCCGCCGCCGCACCGTGAACCCCTCATCCATGGCCGACCCGTCCGGGTACGCGCACGGCATCGAGGCGGACGGCATCGTCTACCTCGGCGGTCAGACCGCGCTCGACAAGGACGGTCGGATCGTCCCGGGAGGGGTCGTCGAGCAGTTCCACCAAGCCTTCTCGAACGTGCTCACCACGCTCGCCGAGGCCGGCGGCTCGCCCGCGGACCTCACCTCGGTCCGGCTCTACCTCACCGACGTCGACGACTACATGGCCAACGGTCGCGAGATCGGACGGATCTGGCGCGAGCTGGCCGGACGCGACTACCCGGCGATGGCCGGTATCGGTGTCACGCGACTGTGGCAGAAGGAGGCGGTCATCGAGATCGAGGCCGTCGCCCACCTCGGGTCGGGCACCGACGACTGACCGTTCCGGGCGCCGCCGCTCCATCACCTCGAGGACGTTCGCGTCGCCACCGGACAACTGGCCGCCAGGGCGGCGGAATGCGCAGCAGGGGCGACCTCGCCGACGGTCACGGCGAAGCCCTCGACATCGAGCGTGCTGCACCGACGGTCACCGCTGCTCGCGCTGGGGAGTGACATGGCGCCTGCTCGAGGTGCTGCACCACTCACTGGATGGCTGATCGATCAAGGCTGTGCCGGAGAGGCCGGACGTCGAGGTTCTCGACCTGGACTCCGCCGAGGATTCGGCCACGCCCGCGGCGGGGCATGAGGCATGATCCGCAACATCAGGACGGTAGCCCATATTGCCGCGAATCAAGCGGTAGGCCTTGTACTTTTGAGCTCATACCTTCGTCGGGACTTTTTTTCAAACTGAGCGAAACCCCTGGTGCTCGCACTTTTCTGATGCTTCAATCGCGTCAGCCGTAGACGACGCGAGTGGCGCCTGGCCCCTGACGGAGGGGGTGAGGGTCCCCTCGTCCGCGGCAGCTCCGGGGGGCCGATGCAGCGGATCGACCGCACCTTCCGGGGCTGCGTGCCGCTGTCCTCGCGGTGCGTTCGGCAAATGGATTCAAGGGGGAATCGTGTCCCACAGATCAAGAGGCCGGCGTTGGCTGGCCCGCGCGGCGGGCACCATGCTCGCCGGTGTGCTGGCGGTGCCCATGGTGGTCACCGCGGGCAGTGCCCATCCCGACCACCCCGAGCCGGGGGACCCCGGCGAGCCTGCTCCGGTGCAGGAGGGGGAGACCGACTGGAACGACTACGAGCGGGTGCTGCTGTCCAAGGACACCGGTGAGCCGATCGACCTCGCGGTGCTGCCGGACAACCGGGTCCTCCACACCGCACGCGACGGCGTCATCCGCCTGACCGACCCGGACACCGGGGCGACCCAGGAGATCGCCGACATCGACGTCTACGCCAACTCCGAGGACGGGCTCCAGGGCATCTCGCTCGACCCGAACTTCGAGGAGAACGGCTGGGTCTACATCGTCTACTCGCCCCGCGAGATGAACGGTGTCTCGCCGTCGGGCCTGGAGTACCCCGCGGAGACGCCGCAGGGTGCGGCGCCGGAGCAGGTCGAGGGCACCGACAGCCTGGAGGAGTGGAACCAGTGGCTGGGGTACAACGTGCTCTCCCGCTTCCAGTTCGACCCGGAGACCAACGTCTTCGACGTCGACTCGGAGGAGGAGATCATCCGCATCGAGGCCCAGCGTGGTCAGTGCTGCCACGTCGGCGCCGACATGGCCTGGGACGCGGACGGCAACATGTACCTGTCCACGGGTGACAACACGCCCGCGGGCACGCCGGGCGCCAACGGGTACACCCCGATCAACAACGCCCCGGGCATGAACCCCGGCCTCGACGCCCGCCGCGGCGCCGGCAACACGAACGACCTGCGCGGTGCGATCCTGCGGATCAACCCCCTCGACGAGATCGCCGCCGACGCGGAGGTGGGCCCCGGCACGACCTACGAGATCCCCGAGGGCAACCTCTTCGACTCCGACGAGTACGACTCGGACCTCGTGCGCGAGGAGATCTACGCGATGGGTCTGCGCAACCCGTTCCGGATCGACTACGACCAGGAGACCGACACGCTGCTGTGGGCCGACTACGGTCCCGACGCCGGCTCGGCCAGCGACGAGCGCGGCCCCATGGGCTTCGTCGAGTGGCAGATGACCTCCGAGCCGCTCAACGGCGGCTGGCCGTACTGCCACGGCCCCAACGACGGCGGCGCCTACAACGAGTGGGACTTCGAGACCTCCACCCCCGGTGAGTTCTTCGACTGCGCCGGCGGCCCGGTCAACAACTCGTCGTGGAACACCGGCCTCGATCAGCTCCCGCCGGTCACCGAGCCGCAGATCTGGTACGGCGACAACCCGGGCGACCAGCCCGAGGAGTGGGACCTGCTCGTCACTCTCGGCGGCGGCGGCCAGGCCCCCATGGGCGGCCCCGTCTACCGCTTCGACGAGGCCAACGCGGACTCCGCGTCGGCGTTCCCCGAGGAGTGGGACGGCACGCCGTTCATGGCCGAGTTCTCCCAGGACTACGTGGTCACCTTCGACGTCGACGAGCTCGGTTCGAACGGGTCGGTCACCGGCATCCACGACTTCCTGCCCAACGCCCACCTGGAGAACACCAACCAGCCCATCTGGGACAACGTGATGGACATGGAGTTCGGGCCGGACGGTTCGCTGTACGTCCTGGACTACGGCGACGGCTTCTTCCGTCAGAACCCCGACGCGGGCCTGTACCGCGTCGACTACGCCCCGGACAACAAGACGCCCCAGGCGTTCATCACCGCCGACCCGATCTCCAGCAGCGACGCGCCGCTGACGGTCGCGTTCGACGGGTCCGACTCGCGCGACCCCGAGGGCGGCGAGCTGACCTACGAGTGGGACTTCGACGGTGACGGCGAGTTCGACGCCACCGGCGCCGAGGCCGAGTACACGTACGAGGAGGAGGGGCAGTTCCACGCCACGCTCCGGGTCACCGACCCCGAGGGCAAGGTGGGCCTGGCCAACGTGGAGATCACGGTCGGCAACACCGCGCCCGAGATCTCGCTCAGCGTCCCGGACGGTGCGATCTTCGACTGGGGCGACGACATCCCGATGACGGTCTCCGTGACCGACGCCGAGGACGGCGACAACCCCGAGTGCAACCGAGTGAACTGGACCTTCGGTCTCGGCCACAACGAGCACGCCCACCCGGAGGTCTCCGGCCGCGGCTGCGAGTTCACCATCGAGACCAACGAGAGCGCCGTCGAGCACGGCGAGGGCGAGAAGATCTACGGCACGCTCGTGGTGACCTACACCGACGAGCCGCAGGGCGAGGTCCCCGCGACGACCGGCGAGGCCACCTCGATCTTCAAGCCCGAGGACCAGCAGGCCGAGTGGTTCGACGCCCAGGAGGGCGTCGAGGTCGCCACCGAGGCCGGCGTCGGCGCCGGCGGGTACGTCACGTCCTTCGACGAGGGCGACCACATCGCCTTCACCCCGATGGCCATGGTCCACGCCGCCACCGGCGAGACCATCGACACGGTCGAGACGACGGCCCGCGGCGAGGGCACCCTCTCGCTGCACTGGGACGACGCCGCGGCCGAGCCCTTCGCCCAGGTGGAGATCTCCGGCGGCGACGACTGGGAGACGGTCTCCACGGTCTTCGACTCCGTCCCGGAGGGCTCCGGCACCGTCTACGTCACCTCCACCGGTGGCGTCGAGGTCGACGTGCTCACCTTCCTCGCCGGCGACGGCGAGGAGCCGGGTGAGCCCGAGGTGGTCGAGCCTGCGGCGGTGACGTTCGCGGACGAGGACGGCACGGCCGACGACACCTACACGGTGCCTGAGGTCGAGGGCGTGGAGTACCTGCTCGGCGACGAGGTCGTCGAGGCGGGCACCTACCCGGGCGAGGGCACGGTGACGGTCACCGCTCGCGCGATCGAGGGCTACGAGCTCGCCGAGGGCGCGACCACCGAGTGGTCGCACACCTTCGACGCCACGGAGCCCGAGGAGCCGGAGGAGCCGACGCTGCCGGCGCCGGGTCGTGGATTCTACCTCAACGACGGCTGGGACGCTCGTGCGGACCACGTCTTCGCCTACGGCCGCTCCGGTGACGAGGTCCTCGTCGGTGACTGGGACGGAGACGGCTCCGACACCCTCGCGGTTCGCCGCGGGAACCGGTACTTCCTCAACAACACCCTGGTCGGCGGAAACGCGGACGTCGAGCTCGGCTTCGGCCGCGCGAGTGACACCGTGCTGGTCGGTGACTGGGACGGTGACGGCGTCGACACCTTCGCCGTGCGCCGTGGCAACGCCTACTTCCTCACCAACACCCACGAGGGTGGCAATGCGGAGGTCGAGCTGAACTACGGCCGTGCGGGCGACGAGGTGCTCGTCGGTGACTTCGACGGCGACGGGAACGACACGTTCACCGTCCGCCGTGGGAACACCTACTACATCTCCAACAGCCTCACCGGCGGTCGCGCCGATGCGGAGCTCGGCTACGGCCGGGCCAGCGACGACGTCGTGGTCGGTGACTGGGACGGTGACGGCGTCGACACCTTCGCGGTGCGCCGCGGGAACCTCTACCTGGTGTCCAACTCGCTGACCTCGACTCGTGCGGAGATCGAGCAGCGCTACGGCCGGGCCTCCGACGAGGTGTTCGTCGGCGACTGGAACGGCGACGGCACCGACACCCTCGGCATCCGCCGCTGACCGTGTGACGATCGGGTGCCGGCCGGTCCACGGCCGGCCGGCACCCACCCGTCGCACACGCACCACCTCATGAGGGGCGGGGAACCCGACCGGGTTTCCCGCCCCTCTCGCGCGGCGGCGCGCGACCGGCATGTCGGCCACCAGTTCTTTCTCTACCGAGCCGAACCCCTGTTGCTCGGGCGCCGTCCGTGGTTGGCTCGTCAGGGCCCACACCCGCACCCGCATGACCGCTCAAGGAGGAGCCGTGGCCACGTCCACCGTCCGACGCACCTCGCGCAGGGGGGCCGCCGCCGTCCTCGCCGGCGCACTCTCGCTGCCCGTCCTGGCCTGCGGAGCAGGCGCCCAGCCGGACGCCGCACCCGACGACTGCGAGCCGGGGGAGATCGAGGAGGGCTACACCGCCCTGTTCGACGGCACGCAGCCCAGCCTCGACACCTGGAACCAGGCCGGGCCCGGGTCCTTCGAGCTGCAGGACGACTGCAGCGCGCTGAGCACGGGCGGCATGGGGCTGCTCTGGTTCCCGCAGGAGTTCGACTCCTACAGCCTCCGCCTCGACTGGATGATGGCGGGGGACGACAACTCGGGGGTCTTCGTCGGTTTCCCCGACCCCGGGGACGACCCGTGGGTCGCCGTCGACGAGGGCTACGAGATCCAGATCGACGCCACCGACGAGCCGGATCGCACCACCGGCGCGATCTACACGTTCCAGGGCGCCGACCCCGAGGCGCGTGACGCGGCACTGAACCCGCCGGGGGAGTGGAACTCCTACGAGATCGTCGTGGACGACCCGATGATCGAGGTCCACCTCAACGACGTGCTCATCAACTCCTTCGAGTCGACCGACCCGGCGCGCGACCTCACCTCGGGCTTCATCGGTCTGCAGAACCACGGCGAGGACGACGACGTCGCCTTCCGGCACGTCCGGATCGCGGAGCTCGACGACGATCCCGAGGAGCCGAGCCCGACGCCGCCGGCACCGGGCGTGGGCTTCTACCTCAACGACGGCTGGGACATGGTCGCCGACCACGTCTTCGCCTACGGCCGGGTCGGTGACGAGGTGCTGGTGGGCGACTGGGACGGAGACGGCTCGGACACCCTCGGGGTCCGCCGGGGGAACCGGTACTTCCTCAACAACACCCTGGTCGGCGGCAACGCGGACGTCGAGCTCGGCTTCGGCAACGCGAGTGACACCGTGCTCGTGGGTGACTGGGACGGCGACGGCGTCGACACCTTCGCGGTCCGCCGCGGCAACGCCTACTTCCTCGCCAACACCCACGAGGGTGGCAACGCCGAGGTCGAGCTCAACTACGGGCGCGACTCCGACGTCGTGCTCGTGGGCGACTTCGACGGCGACGGGGCGGACTCCTTCACCGTGCGACGTGGGAACCGGTTCTTCATCAACAACAGTCTCACCGGTGGTCGCGCCGATGCGGAGCTCGGCTACGGCCGGGCGTCGGACGACGTCGTCGTCGGTGACTGGGACGGCGACGGGACTGACACCTTCGCGGTGCGCCGCGGGAACCTCTACCTGGTCTCCACCAGCCTGACCTCGACGGTCGCGGAGATCGAGCAGCGCTACGGCCGGGCCGACGACGAGGTCTTCGTCGGCGACTGGAACGGCGACGGCACCGACACCCTCGGCATCCGCAGGTAGTCCAGACCTGCCCGATCGAACCCACCCCGCGGCCGGGGGCTGTACCCCTGACACCACTTTTTTTCAATCTGAGCGAAACCCCTGTTGCTCGGCCGCTTCCGATGATTGAATCGGAGAACCCACCGGCGACGACCGGCCCGGTACCGCGCCGACGGAGGCGCGGTGCGGTTGGTGCCCGGTGGCGTGCCCGAGGTCAGTTCGGCGGATCGACCGCCGACCCGGGGCGACACGACGTGCTCCTACGGCGTGTCAGGTATGCGAATTCGAGGAGGAATCGTGGCCAGAAGTTCCACGGGCGGGAGGTTGCTGCGCAGAGCAGCGGCCGCCGTTCTCGGGGGCGCGATCGCGCTGCCCATGATGGTGAGCGGAGCGGCCGCGCAGCCGGCTCCGCAGGACGAGTCGCCGGCGCCCGACCAGGTGGCCGAGCCGATCCACGTGCCGGTCGAGCAGGTCTCGATCCAGATGTACTCCCTGGGCCCGTGGGTGGACGAGGCCGATCTCGAGCCGGTCCTGGGTCGCCTGGCCGAGATCGGGTTCCAGAACATCGAGCCCTACGGCAGCAACTTCTCCGGCTACACCGCCGAGGAGTTCCGCGAGATGACCGACGGTCTGGGCCTGAGCGTGCCGTCCTCGCACTACAACAACGACGAGGACAGCTTCGACGAGACCCTGGACTTCGTCGGAACGCTGGGGCAGGAGTACGTCGGGTCGGGCGGGTTCGCCAGCCCCGGCATCGACACCTACGAGGACACCCTGGCCACCGCCGAGGCGATGAACCGTCTCGGCCAGCGCTCCGTCGACGCCGGGATCGGGAAGTTCTTCGGTCACAACCACGACGGCGAGTTCACCACCGTCTACGAGCACGACGGCGAGGAGATGTCGGCCTGGGAGATCCTCGTGGCCGAGACCGACCCCGAGCTCGTGACCTTCGAGCTCGACGTCGCCTGGGCCGCCCACGCCGGCGTCGACGTCCCCGCCCTCATCGAGCAGTACGGGGACCGCATCGAGCTCCTGCACATCAAGGACGCCACCAACGTCGGGGGAGAGGGCCGTCCGGTCTTCACCAACCTCGGCGACGGCGACGTCCCGCTGCAGGACATCCTGGCCGCGGCCGAGGAGCACGCGACGATCTCCTACTACGCCCTCGAGTACGACCGGGCCGCCGACGGCGAGAGCTTCGTGACCACCGGTTACGAGTACCTCACCGGCCAGGAGGCCGGTGGGCCCGAGGAGCCCGAGCCGCCGGTCTGCGAGGACCCCGAGGCCGAGATCTCCGCGGACGACGAGTTCGACGGGACGGAGGTCGACGTGTGCCGCTGGGACATCATCGACCACGACCCCGAGCGCGCCGAGGTCTCCGACGGCGCCTACCGCGTCACCACCACCGACGCGGACTTCTACCAGGGCGACAACCACGTCGTGCCGAACATCCTCCAGTCGCAGGTCGTCACCGGCGACCAGTGGACGGTGGAGACGTCCTTCAGCGCCGATCTCGCCAGCGCCTACCAGCAGGGCGGGATCATCGTCTACGGGGACAACGACAACTACGTGAAGATCGACCCGGTCTACGCCACCAACGGCAGCGCGACCCCGCTGCGGGTCGAGCTGCGCAGCGAGGTCGGCGGCGTGGTGCAGGACCCGCAGGACGACCTGCGCGACCTGCCGCTGGCCGACGAGTACTTCGTCCGTCTCACCCGTGACGGGGACACCTTCACGGGCGCGTTCTCCACGGACGGTGAGAACTGGCAGGACCTGCCCAGCGCGGTGACCAACTCCGCGGTGGGTGATGCGGCTCCGGGCATCTTCGCGCTCGGCGCCCAGCAGGCGGCTCCGACGACGGTGAGCTTCGACTACTTCCGGGTGGTCGAGGACGAGCCGGAGCCGACGGTCGTCACGCCTGCTGACGTGGTCTTCACCGACCGGGTCGGCACGGACAACGACAGCTACACCGTTCCCGAGGTCGATGGCGTCGAGTACCTCCTCGGCTACGAGACGGTCGCCGCCGGTACCTACCCGGGGGAGGGCGAGGTCACGGTGACCGCCCGCGCGATCGACGGTTATGAGCTCGCCTCGGACGCGACCACCGAGTGGACGCACACCTTCGACGCGACGACGCCGGACCCGATCCACATCCCGGCCGAGCAGGTGTCGATCCAGATGTTCTCGCTCATCCCGTGGGTGGGTGACGCCGGCCTGGAGCCGGTCCTGGACCGCCTGTCGACGATCGGGTTCCAGAACATCGAGCCCTTCGGTGGCAACTTCGGTGACTACACCGCCGAGGAGTTCCGTGAGCTGACCGATGGTCTGGGCCTGAGCGTGCCGTCCTCGCACTACAACACCGACGAGGACAGCTTCGACGAGACCCTGGACTTCGTCGGAACGCTGGGGCAGGAGTACGTCGGGTCGGGCGGGTTCGCCAGCCCGGGCATCGACACCTACGAGGACACCCTGGCCACCGCCGAGGCGATGAACCGTCTCGGCCAGCGCTCCGTCGACGCCGGGATCGGGAAGTTCTTCGGTCACAACCACGACGGCGAGTTCACCACCGTCTACGAGCACGACGGCGAGGAGATGTCGGCCTGGGAGATCCTCGTGGCCGAGACCAACCCCGAGTGGGTGACCTTCGAGCTCGACGTCGCCTGGGCCGCCCACGCGGGCGTCGACGTCCCCGCCCTCATCGAGGAGCACGGGGACCGCATCGAGCTCCTGCACATCAAGGACGCGACCAACGTCGGGGGAGAGGGCCGTCCGGTCTTCACCAACCTCGGTGAGGGCGAGGTCCCGCTGCAGGACATCCTCATCGCCGCCCAGGAGCACGCTCCCGTCGCGTACTACGTCCTCGAGTACGACATGGCGCCGCAGGGCGAGGACTTCGTGACCACCGGCTACGAGTACCTCACCGGCCTCGAGGCCGGCGACCCGGAGGACCCGCAGCAGCCGGCGCCGCCGACGCCGGGTCGTGGGTTCTACCTCAACAACGGTTGGGGCGTCTGGGCCGACCACGAGTTCTCCTTCGGTCGCCCCGGCGACGAGGTCCTCGTGGGTGACTGGGACGGCGACGGTGCGGACACCCTGGCGGTGCGCCGTGGCAACCGGTACTTCCTCACCAATGACCTCTACGGCGGGTACGCGGACGTCGAGCTCGGCTTCGGCCGCGCATCCGACACCGTGCTCGTGGGTGACTGGGACGGCGACGGCGTCGACACCTTCGCCGTGCGTCGCGGCAGCGCCTACTTCCTCACCAACTCGCTGACCGGTGGCAACGCCGAGATCGAGCTGCGGTACGGCCGCTCCGGTGACGAGGTCCTCGTCGGCGACTACGACGGCGACGGGAACGACACCTTCGCCGTCCGCCGTGGCAACCGGTACTTCGTCAACAACGCGCTGACCGGCGGCAACGCCGACGTGGAGTTCGGCTACGGCCGGGCCACGGACGACGTCTTCGTCGGCAACTGGGACGGCGAGGACGGCGACACCTTCGGTGTGCGTCGTGGTCACGTCTTCTTCCTGTCCAACACGCTGACCGGCGGCAACGCCGACATCGAGCTGGGCTACGGCCGCGCCGGCGACGAGGTCTTCGTCGGCGACTGGGACGGCAACGGCACCGACACCCTCGGTGTGCGCCGCTGACCCGGTCCGGCTCATGACGAGTGAGCACCTGTCTGCCTGACGAGTGAGCACTCATCCGCACGACGGCGAGCCCCCGCACCACACGGTGCGGGGGCTCGCCCCTTTCCGTCGCGGCCAGGCGATGATCGGGGTCGGGCGCCACCTCTGCCGCCCTTCCACCGCGATCCGATAATGTACATTATGTCATTCTAAGTCGGCATTATTGCATCGGATGCGCGACGGCGCTCTGCCTCCACGGGAGGCAGGCTCCCCCGCCGTGGGGTGTGGGGCAGGGCTTCTGACCTGCATGGTTGGTGATGTCATCGGAGTTGTGGTGGATGCTGTCGCGTGCCCTGCGGGTTGGAGCTCGTCGCGTTGTGTCGCGTCCTGCGGCGCCGTGACCTGCTCTCTTGCGCCTTCCGTGCAGTGGGTGCATGATACGTGCACGGTACGGGCGCGTGAGGGGTCGTGGTCACATGGGTGTCGACGCGGTGGGCCGGTTCGTGGATGTGGCCGGCTTCCAGGCTCTGCGGCCGGACGAGCACGTCTTCGGCGAGATGCTCGACGGCTGGCGCAACCAGCAGCTGAGCCGGAACTTGCAGCACGACACGATCGCTGCGCGTGAGCAGTTCATCCGACGCTTCGTCGACGCGACCAACGAGTACCCGTGGCGGTGGAGCGTGACGCATGTCGACGAGTTCTTCGGTGACCTGCGCTCGATCCGGCACGTTCGCCGCTCGACGGTCCGCGGCTACCAGTGCGCGCTGCGGCTGTTCTGCGACTACGTCACCGCCTCGGACTACGGGTGGCCGACGGTGTGTGAGCGACAGTTCGGCAGCCATCCGGCGCAGGTGTGCTTCGAGTGGAACACGGCCCGACACGTCCAGGACGAAGAGTCTGATGCCAGCCGGCGGGCGTTCACCCGGGCCGAGCTCCAGCGCTTCTTCGACCGCGCGGACGATGAGGTTGTCGACATCGCTGGCCGTGGTCGCAAGGGCTGGCTCGCGGCCTACCGGGACAGCGTGGTCTTCAAGAGCGCCTACGCCTGGGGACTGCGCCGCAACGAGGTCCGTCACCTGCAGTCGGTGGACTTCTCCCGCAACCCGCACGCCCGGGAGTTCGGGCGATACGGCGTGCTGCAGGTGCGCTGGGGCAAGGCGAAGAAGGGCTCTGCCCCGAAGCGGCGCAGCGTGCTGACCGTCTTCGACTGGGCGCCGGAGGTGATCGAGGACTGGATGAGCACCGGACATGCCCACAGCGGCGCCGGGCTGGACCTGTTCGTCACCGAGCGCGGCACTCTGGTCTCGGAGACAGCGCTGCTGGCTCGCTTCCGCCGCTACTGCGAGGACCTGGAGCTCGCTGCGGGCCTGGACTTCCACTCGCTGCGCCGCAGCTACGTCACGCACCTGATCGAGTCCGGCATGGACGCCCTGTTCGTCCAGCAGCAGGTCGGGCACGAACACGCCTCGACGACCGCGATCTACACCTGCGTCTCCAGCGACTTCCGGGTGAGGACGTTGCGGCGAGCGCTGGATGGCACTGTCAAGGCCGCGTTGGCCGGATACGAGAGCGAGTAGACGATGCGTCGCACGATCACCTACCACTGGCACCTTGCCGAGCTGATGGCCAAGGCCGGCATGCACAACAGCACCGACCTCCTCCCCCACCTGGCCGAGCGGGGCATCGATCTGTCCCCGTCGCAGGTCTACCGGCTGGTGACCGGGCGCCCGGAGCGGGTCTCCTTGCAGTTCGTCGCCGCGGTCTGCGACATCTTCGGCTGCGAGCCGGGCGACCTGGTCACCTACACCGCGGCGGCACAGACCAGCCGCCGAGCCGCCGCCGGCCCGAACGTCGTCGATCTCGACAAGACCGCACGCCCTCGCCGAGCTCGGATCGTGCCTGATGACGATTGACGTTCACCCGCGCACCACCGTCCGCGGGCGCCCGCGCACGAGTGGCACCCACATCTGCGCGCGATGCGGCCGCGCGGCCGCGAAGATCCGGATCCGCTGGCCCGAAGGGCCGATCTGCGGCATCTGCTTCCACACCGCCATGCGCACCCACGGCACCTGCGCACGCTGCGGCGAGGACCGGCTCCTCCCGGGAGTCGACAAGCGGCGCGGCTCCCCCCTCTGCGCGCCTTGCGCCGGCATCCCCGAGATCGTCTGCCGCGAGTGCGGCGCGGAGGCTGAGCACTATCGGCGCGGCCGCTGCGCGCGATGCGTGCTGCGCGAGGACCTGGAGCGGCTACTTGTCGACCAGGCGGCCGAGCCCGAGCCCATGCGCCGACTCTCCGGCGTCCTCGCCGCCGCCGAGCAACCCGAGAGCGTCCTGACCTGGATGCGGCCAGCAGTCGTTCGCGACCTGCTCCGCAGACTAGCTACGGGCCAGATCCCGCTGAGCCACGAGGGCCTTGACGGTGAGCCGGCCGACCGCCGCGTCGAGCACCTGCGCAGCATCCTGGAAGCACACGAACTCCTGCCCCAGCGCGACCACCACCTCGCCCTGTTCGAACGTTGGCTTGCCAGCACGCTCGACGCTGTCGACGACCCTACGATTCGCCAACCCGTGGAGCAGTTCGCCCGCTGGCACCACCTCGCCCGCATCCGAGCATCGAGCCGGCCCGGCACGGGCAGCCGCGGCTCGGTCCACGGCGCCAAGCAGGAGATCACCGAGACGATCCGCTTCCTCTCCTGGCTCCGCGACGACCAGCACCTCAGTCTCCAGGACTGCACCCAGCTCGACGTCGAGGCCTACGTTGCCGCCGGGCCCAGCACGCGCATGATCATCCGCACCTTCCTCATCTGGTGCAGACGCGCCGGCGTCAAGGTGGGGCTGACGCTGCCGCACCGGCAGGCCCGATATCAACCGCTACTGACCCAGGAGCAACGCCTGGCGTGGCTCCGCGAACTCCTCACCGGCGACGCCGAAAGCCGCACCTACCGAGTCGCCGGCACCCTGCTTTTGCTCTACGCCCAACCCGTGACTCGGCTCGTCACACTGAGCATGGAGGGACTGCTGCACGGACAGGTGACATCTGATCTGTGGTGCCGAGGGGCACCGCTGGAAGGATGTGCACTGTGCCCAAGCCCTACCCCAAGGAGTTCCGCGACGACGTCGTGCGCGTCGCGAGGAACCGTGAGCCAGGTCAGCATCTGAAGCAGATCGCGGCCGACTTCGGGATCAGCGAGTCGTGCCTGACGAACTGGTTGAAGACCGCGGACGTCGAGGACGGTGTCAAGCCCGGTGCGACCGCGGCAGACACCGCCGAACTGCGAGAGGCCAAGAAGCGGATCCGGCTGCTGGAGCAGGAGAACGAGGTCCTGCGCCGGGCAGCCGCCTACCTCTCGCAGGCCAACCTGCCGGGAAAATGATGTACCCGCTCGTCCGCGAGCTGGCCGACGGCGGGATCCCCGTCACGGTGACGTGCCGGGTATTGAAGATCGCGCGTCAGCCCTACTACCGCTGGCGCACCACCCCAGTCACTGACACCGAGCTCAAGCAGGCCTACCGCGCCAACGCACTGTTCGCTGCTCACCGCGACGATCCGGAGTTCGGTTACCGGTTCCTGGTCGACGAAGCACGCGAAGCCGGGGAGCCCATGGCCGAGCGGACCGGGTGGCGGATCTGCTCGCAGCAGGGCTGGTGGAGCGCGTTTGGTAAGAAGCGTGGCAAGAACGGCAAGAGTCCCGGCCCGCCGGTCCACGACGACCTGTGCGCTGTGATCGACGACAAGGGCAGGATCCGGCACGAGTTCACGGCCGAGGGCCCCAACGAGCTGTGGCTCACCGACATCACCGAGCACTGGACACGCGAAGGCAAGCTCTACGTCTGCGCTCTCAAGGACGTCTACTCCAACCGAATCGTGGGCTACTCCATCGACTCCCGGATGAAGTCCCGCCTGGCGGTGGCGGCGCTCAACAACGCCGTCGCCCGTCGCGGTGACGTCACCGGCTGCATCGTGCACAGCGACAGAGGATCGCAATTCCGGAGCAGGAAATTCGTCCACGCTCTCAACCGACACGCCATGGTCGGATCGATGGGCCGCGTCGGTGCAGCCGGCGACAACGCCGCCATGGAGAGCTTCTTCAGCCTGCTGCAGAAGAACGTCCTCGACCGCCGTACCTGGGTCACTCGCGAGGCACTACGAATCGCCATCGTCACCTGGATCGAGAAGACCTACCACCGGCGCCGCGGACAAGACGCCCTCGGCCGATTGACCCCCATCGAGTACGAGGCCATCATGACCGCGCCAGCCACGCAGGCTGCGTGACCCAACCTGTCACCAATCCGTGCAGCAGTCCCGGACGATCTCACGATCACCCCCGAGGGCCCCGCACTGCGCTTCAGCACCGACCCGATACCGGTCCCGCAGCCGTTCGCCGATCTCCTCTCGGCGCACGCCCTCGACCGCCCCAACCGACGCGGCGCCAACGCCAACAGCACCTGGCTGTTCCCGAGCATCCGCGCCGGGCGTCACCTGCATCCGAGCACCGTCCACACGCGTCTACGCGCACTCGGCATCGAGAGCCTCGCCGCGCGAACCCGCTCCATCCAAGACCTGGTGATGGAAGTCCCCGCACCGATCGTCGCCAAGCTCCTCGGCTACAGCGACCCCATCACGGCCAAGCACGCCGCGAGCGCTGCTGCCCCGCTCTCGCGCTACGTCAGCCGGCGCCTCTCCTCGAACCCTAAACCGGCGGCAGACTGCCGCGAATAATGCGGACGCGAACACTTGCCGCTACCGGTTGAGTGCCAGCAAGGACAGCGCCATGGTCAGCGTCTGCCTGAGCGACGAGGTGAGCGGTGGCCACGTTCATGCCCGAGGTCAGGGTCCACAGGTGCAGGTCGTGGACCTCCGCCACGCCCTCGACCGCGTCCAGGTCACCGGCGACGTCCTCCGGGTCGACCCCCTCCGGGGCGTGCTGGGCCAGCACCGCGATCACCTGCCTGCCCAGAACCACCGCCCGGACGATGACGAAGACCGCGATGAGGGCCGCGACCACGACGTCCCAGACCGGCTGGCCGGTGAGGATGATCAGCACACCGGCGACCATGACGCCCACCGACCCCGCCGCGTCGGCGATCACCTCGTAGTAGGCGCCCTTGACATTCAAACTCTCCTTGGACCCGCTGCGCAGCAGCAGCATGGAGGCGATGTTGATCACCAGGCCGGCGAACCCGACTACGAGCATGGCACCGGAGGCCACCTCCGGCGCATCGCCCAGCCGGCTGATGGCCTCGACCACCACGTACACCCCCACCGCGAGCATCGCCAGCACCGCCAAGCCTGAGGCGAACACCTCGGCCCGGTAGGAGCCATAGGTGCGTCGCCCCGTGGAGTCCGGGCGACTGGCAATACGCGTCGCCAACAGCGCGGCGCCCAGCACCACCACGTCCGCGGCCATGTGCCCGGCATCCGACAGCAGCGCCAACGACCCCGACACCAGTCCAGCGACGAGCTCGATCAAGAAGAAGCCGGCGGTCAGGGCGAACGCCCCGGCCAGCCGCCGGCGGTGACGGCCACCAGCGTGCCCGGGCGCCGGGGCGTGGCTGTGTCCCGCGCCCATCAGTCCTGCCCCCCGTCGTGGCGGGCGTGCTCACGTGAGACGTCCAGCAGCATCCGCACGTGAGCGTCGGCCAGCCGGTAGTACACCATCCGGCCCTCCCGCCGGTTGGCCACCACCCCGGCGCTGCGCAGCACGCGCAGCACCTGGGACACCGACGCCTCCGCGACATCGACCGACGCCGCCAGGTCACACACGCACAGCTCCCCCGCCTCCAGCAACGCATACAGCACCCGGGCACGGCGCGGGTCCCCCAGGAGCTTGAACAGCCCGGCGAACCTGCCCGCCTCCCCCTCGTCGGGGATCCTCTCCCGGGTCAGCGCCACCTTCTCCGGATGAACGGCGGTGACCTCACACGAATCCAACGGCGTCACACTCATGCCACGACCATACACCTATGCAGATGTGCAGATGATGTCGTGGAGAGCAGCCGCCAGAGATCAGCGTGTGCTGTATGATCAGCGCATGCTGACTATTGCTTCGCGGTTGGACGTGATGAACCGGCTGGGCCGGGCGATGGCCGACCCCACCCGCTCCCGCATCCTCATGACCCTCCTCGAGGGCCCGAGCTATCCGGCGGTACTCGCCCGCGACCTGGGCCTGACCCGGTCGAACGTGTCGAACCACCTCACCTGCCTGCGGGACTGCGGCATCGTCGTCGCCGAGCCCGAAGGGCGCCAGACACGGTATGAGATCGCCGACCCGCACCTGGCCGCGGCGATGATCGCCCTGGTTGAGGTGACGCTGGCCGTCGATGAGAACGCGCCGTGCGTCGATGCCACCTGCACGGTGCCCGGCTGCTGCCCGAGCGGGACCGTGGCATGAGCGCGACCACCCACGCCCCCGTTGAGCAGCACGAGAGCGACGACGAGCACGAGGCCCCGTGGTGGGGTGACCGTGCCGTCCTAATCCCCATCGCCTCGGGGGCCGCGTTCGTCGCCGGGATGGCCTGTGAGTGGTCCGACGCCCCGACCGCGGCGCTGGTGCTGTTCTGGGTCGGCCTGCTGCTCGGGGCCTCCACGTTCGTCCCCGGTGCGCTGCGCAAGCTCGCTACCGGAAAGCTCGGCATCGCGCTACTGATGACGATGAGCGCCACCGGCGCGGTCCTCCTGGGGCACGTGGAGGAGGCCGCGGCCCTGGCCTTCCTCTACTCCATCGCCGAGGCCCTGGAAGACCGCGCCATGGACCGCGCGCGTGCCGGGCTGCGCGCACTGCTCAAGCTCGTGCCCCAGAGCGCCACCGTCCTCACCGACGGCCAGAGCGTGACCGTCCCGGCGCGAGACCTGGCCGCGGGGCAGGTCATGATGATCAGGCCCGGTGAGCGCATCGCCACCGACGGAATCATCCGTACCGGGCGCAGCAGCCTGGACACCTCGGCCATCACCGGTGAGTCCATCCCCGTCGAGGTCGGCCCGGGTGATGAGGTGTCCGCCGGGGCGATCAACACCACGGGAGTCCTGCAGGTCGAGGCGACCGCACCCGGCACCGACAACTCCCTGACCACGATCGTGAGCCTGGTCGAACGCGCCCAGGCCGAGAAGGGGCACCGCGCCCGGCTCGCCGACCGCATCGCCCGCCCGCTCGTACCCGGCGTCCTGCTCCTGGCCGTGCTCGTCGCCGTCATCGGCTCGCTTGCCGGTGACCCGCAGACCTGGATCACCCGCGCCCTGGTGGTGCTCGTGGCCGCCTCCCCGTGTGCGCTGGCGATCGCGGTGCCCATCACCGTGGTCTCCGCGGTCGGCTCGGCGAGCAAGTTCGGCGTCATCATCAAGAGCGGCGCCATCTTCGAACGCTTCGGCGACATCGGGCACGTCGCCTTCGACAAGACCGGGACCCTGACGGCCAACCGGCCCACCGTCACTGCCGTCGTCCCCACCACCGGCCTCACCGAGGAGCAGGTCCTGGCCTGGGCCGCCGCACTCGAGCAGCACAGCACCCACCCCCTCGCCACCGCCATCACCCAAGCCACCACCGCAACCCCTGCGGCCGCGGGTATCACCGAGCAAGCCGGTCACGGCATCCACGGCACCGTCGACGGCGCCGAGGTGCGGGTCGGCAGCCCCCGCTGGGTCGACCCCGGCGACCTTACCGACCCAGTGCGCGACCTGGAATCGCAGGGGATGACTGTCGTCGTCGTCCACCGCGACGGCACGGTCGCCGGGGCGATCGGGGTGCGCGACGAGCTGCGGCCCGAGGTCCCCCAGGTCATCAGCACCCTTACGGGCCGCGGCATCGGGGTCACGATGCTCACCGGGGACAACGAGCGCACCGCGCGTGCCCTCGCAGCGCGGGCCGGCATCAGTGACGTGCGCGCCGAGCTGCGCCCCGAAGGCAAGTCAGCCGCCGTGGACGAGCTCAGCGCCCGCCGGCCCACCGCGATGATCGGCGACGGCATCAATGACGCCCCGGCCCTTGCCGCAGCCCACGTAGGGATCGCCATGGGCGTCACCGGCTCCGACGCCGCCATCGAGTCCGCCGACATCGCCTTCACCGGCCAGGACCTGCGCCTCCTGCCCCAGGCCATCGCCCACGCCCGGCGCGGGCGGCGCATCGTCAACCAGAACATCGTCCTGTCGCTGCTCATCATCGCCGCCCTACCCCCGCTGGCCATCACCGGCGTCCTGGGCCTGGCCGCCGTCGTGCTCATCCACGAGGTCGCCGAGGTCCTGGTCATCCTCAACGGCCTGCGCGCCGCACGCACCCACCACGCCACCACGCCCGGACACTGACCCCCCGCCGCGGTCCACCCACCCTCGTCGTGCACCGGCGGCGGTCGGCCGCGCCCTGAAAGGCACCGATGGAACTGCTCACCCCGATCCTGCAGGCGGTCGGCCTGTTCGTGGCCACGAACATCGACGACATCATCATCCTGTCCCTCTTCTACGCCCGCGGCGCCGGCCAGCGGGGCACCACCCGCAAGATCCTCGCCGGCCAGTACCTCGGCTTCGGCGGCATCCTGCTGGCCGCCGTGCTCGTCTCCCTGGGAGCCCGCACCTTCCTGCCCGAGGCCGCACTGCCCTACTTCGGGCTCATCCCCCTGGCCCTGGGCCTGTACGCGGCCTGGCGAGTGTGGCGCAACCGCGACGAGGACGATGACGACGACGAGGCCAAGGTCGGTGACCGCCAGGTCGGCACACTAACCGTCGCGGCCGTCACCTTCGCCAACGGCGGGGACAACATCGGGGTCTACGTCCCCGTCTTCGCCACCGCCTCCACCACCGCGGTCATCGCCTACTGCGCCGTCTTCCTCGCCCTGGTCGGCCTCCTCGTGCTCGCCGCGCGGTACGTCGCCACCCGCCGGCCCATCGCCGAGGTCCTCGAACGCTGGGAGCACATCCTCTTCCCGCTGGTCCTCATCGGCCTGGGCGTCGTCATCCTCCTCGAGGGCGGTGCCTTCGGCCTATGAGAGCGCTGACGCTCGACGGATCGTTTGAAGGAGCAACCGTGAGCCCTCACGTGCAGGGAGTAGTAGCCGACGCGGCCCACACAAGAACGGCGTCCCCATGACCACACGGAACCTCGGCTCAGCGAGCAGCGGCACCCGGGCTCGGGCCACCCTCCTCCTCACCGTCGTGCTGCTGGCCGCGGTAGACCTGGCGGTGAAGGCATGGGCAGGTGGGGCACTGGCCGACGGCCACTCGGTAGACCTGGGACCCATCGAGCTTCGCCTCGGTTTCAACGCCGGAATGGCCTTCAGCCTCGGCGCCCAGCTGCCAGCCGGTGTCGTGCTCGCCACCACCGGGCTCATCATCGCCGCGGTGGCCGTTTTCGCCTGGCGTGCCACCCGCACCGAGACACGCTCAACGTGGCTGCCGCTGGCCGTCATCCTGGCAGGTGCGGTGGCAAACCTGATCGACCGTGCCACCGACGGCGTCGTCACCGACTACCTGCACACCGGCTGGTTCCCCACCTTCAACCTCGCTGACGTCTACATCACTGGTGGGGCCATAACCCTGATGGTGACAGCCCTCATCACCGGCGACAGGACCGAGAACCCGACGCCCGGGACGGACCACGGACGTCACTGAGCGGATCAACCAGTTGGAGCGGGAGAATCGTGAGTTGAAGCGGGCGAATGACATTCTTCGCACGGGGATTCATACGACAACGCGATGGCCGAGGCGTTCAACTCGCTGTTCAAAGGCGAGCTGATCGAGAATCCATACATGCGTGGTCGCGGCTGAAAGTCGATCAACGACGTCGAGATCGCGGTCGCCGAGTACGTCGACTGGTACAACCAGCGACGCCCCCACGGGGAGTTCGACCAGCGCCCGCCGGCCGAGGTCGAGCAGCTCCACCAGCCCAACGGCTACGATCGACCCATCGAGCTCGCCCGGGCTCGGTGACAGACACTGAAGCCTGCACCAAACCCGGGGCGCAACACCTGGCTGTTCCCGAGCATCCGCGCCGGGCGTCACCTGCATCCGAGCACCGTCCACACGCGTCTACGCGCACTCGGCATCGAGAGCCTCGCCGCGCGAACCCGCTCCATCCAAGACCTGGTGATGGAAGTCCCCGCACCGATCGTCGCCAAGCTCCTCGGCTACAGCGACCCCATCACGGCCAAGCACGCCGCGAGCGCTGCTGCCCCGCTCTCGCGCTACGTCAGCCGGCGCCTCTCCTCGAACCCTAAACCGGCGGCAGACTGCCGCGAATAATGCGGACGCGAACACTTGCCGCTACCGGTTGCCAGGTCAGCGTGCGTGTCGGAGGCTCCCCTCGTAGAAGCCGTCGGAAGGCGGTCGGGCGTACGTGTGGGCCTGGGTGGCTCAGAGGTACTCGGCGAGCTCCTCGAGGAACTGGGTCTTCGTCCGCGCACCGGTGAGGCTCTTGACGAGTTCGCCGCCCACGAACAGGTTGAATGTGGGGATGGAGGTGACGCCGTACCTGGTGACCGTCTCGGTGTTGGCGTCGGCGTCGACCTTGACGAACTGGGTCTTGTCGCCGTGCTCGGCGGCGAGCTCCTCGATGATCGGGGTCGTGCGGCGGCACGGGGCGCACCAGGTGGCCCAGATGTCGACCAGGACAGGCTTGTCGGAGCCGAGGACCGTGGCGTCGAAGGTGGCGTCGGTGATGTCGGGAACGCTGCTCATGTCGGTCCTCTCAGTGGGTGAGCGCGAGCTCGGAGGCAGTGGGCTCGGGGGTGAGCACCGGAAGGTTGGCGAGATAGCGCGCGGCGTCCAGCGCTGCGGAGCAGCCGGTGCCCGCGGCCGTGATCGCCTGTCGGTAGGTGTGGTCGACCGCGTCCCCGCACGCGAAGACGCCGGGGATGTTGGTGGTGGTCGTGGGCGCGGCCGTGAGGATGTAGCCCTCGTCGTCGAGCTCGATCTGGCCGTCGAGGACGGCTGTGCGGGGGTCGTGACCGATGGCGACGAACAGGCCGGTGACGGGCAGGTCGCGGGTCTGGCCAGTCGCTGTGTCACGGAGGGTGAGTCCTGAGACCTTGTCCTGACCGTGGATCTCGGTGACCTCGCTGTTCCAGACCAGCTGGATCTTGTCGTTCGCCAGGGCGCGGTCCGCCATGATCTTCGATGCGCGGAGGCTGTCGCGGCGGTGGATGAGGTAGACCTTGTCGGCGAACTTCGTCAGGAAGGTGGCCTCCTCCACGGCGCTGTCACCGCCGCCCACGACGGCGATCTCCTGGCCGCGGAAGAAGAACCCGTCGCAGGTCGCGCACCAGGACACTCCGCGGCCGGTCAGCCGCTCCTCGTCGTCGAGCCCGAGTTTTCGGTAGGCCGAGCCGTTGGCGAGGATCACGGACCGCGCGCGGTAGGTGGCCTCGTCGGTGGTGACGGTCTTGACCGCCCCCGTGAGGTCGACTGCGGTGGCAGTGGCGAACACTACCTCGGCCCCGAACTTCTCGGCCTGGATCTGCATCTTGTCCATGAGGTCGGGTCCCATGATCCCGTCGGGGAATCCGGGGAAGTTCTCGACCTCGGTGGTGTTCATCAGGGCGCCACCGGCGTCGAGCTCGCCGGCGATGACCAGCGGGCGCAGCTCGGCGCGGGCCGCGTAGATGGCTGCTGTGTAGCCGGCAGGGCCGGAGCCGATGATGATGACGTCGCGGACGTCCGCCGTAGCGGCAGCTGTGGTCACGGGGATCACGCCTTGACGGGCAGGAGCTCGGCGAGGAGAACCTCCACGCGGCCGCGGATCTCGTCGCGGATCGGGCGCACGGCGTCGATCCCCTGGCCCGCCGGGTCGGCCAGGGGCCAGTCCTCGTAACGCACGCCCGGGAAGAACGGGCACTCATCCCCGCAACCCATGGTGATCACCACGTCGGAGGACTGGACCTCGTCGGCCTGCAGGACCCTCGGACGCGCGGTGGTGATGTCGATACCCTCCTCGCGCATCGCCTCCACGGCGACGGGGTTGATCTGCTCCGCCGGCATGGTGCCGGCCGACCGGACCTCGACCCGGCCGTCAGACAGGGCGCTCATGTATCCGGCGGCCATCTGGGACCGCCCGGCGTTGTGGACGCAGACGAACATGACGCTGGGCTGCTTGCTCATGTGGTGACTTCCTTGGGGTGGCTGGACGTGCTGACAGTCAGGCTGGATCGAGGACCTGGGCCAGGCTCGTGACCCGGTGAGCGAGATCGTCATAGGCCGCCTCGAAGGCTTCGTTCGATCCCGTGCCGACGGGCTCCGGGACGGACCAGTGGATGTCGATCGGGAGGTCGAGCTCCTCGTGCGCCCGGTCGCAGACGCTGACGATGAAGTCATCCGGGGCATGTACTGCGTCGATGTGCTTCGGGGTGGTCGACGGCATGTGCAAGCCGTGCCGGTCGGCGGTGGCGACCGCGGACGGGTTGATCCGATCGGCCGGGTGCGTGCCGGCCGAAGCCGCCGGCACTGCGCTCGCCCGCCGCCACAGGGCAGCCGCGAGGTGAGAACGGGCGGAGTTGTGGGTGCAGACGAACAGCACGCGTGGGACCACACGGGCCGGCCGGAGCGATAGGACGTCGAGCGCGCCAGGGACGAGCTGGACGTAGCTCCTTCTGCGATCGCCCTCGGACCTCTTCCGCGCGAGGATGCCCGCGCGCTCGAGGACCGCCAGGTGGTGCGCCACCAGGTTGGACGGCATGCCGATGCTTCGTGCGAGCTCGGAGGGCGCGGCATCCCCCAGGGTCAGTGTGTCGACGATCCGTAACCGGGCGGCGTCGGCAAGAGCAGAGTGGAGCCCCACCCTCTGCGAAAGCGCCTCAGTATCCATTGAGTCAATGATGGCTGAGATGGTTGGGTGCAGTCAAGTGGTACGCGTCCGGGGCCAGGCGCTGCGCGTCAGGAGCTGGGCTCACCAGGCAACGCGTGGTTCGCAGCGTCACTCAGGGCGGCACCGAGCTCGCGCAGCGCTCCGGGCAGAAGGCGGTAGTGCACCCAGGTACCTCGGCGTTCCCCCTCGATCAGCCCGGCCTCACGAAGGACCTTCAAGTGGTGGGAGACGGTCGACTGGCTCAGCCCGAGCGGCTCGGTCAGGTCACAGACGCAGGCGCTGTCCCCAGGATGTCCGCCGATACTGGCAAGGAGACGCAACCTGGTCGGGTCACCAAGGGCCTTGAACGCCCTGCTCAGGGCGGCCACTTCCTCGACTACTACGTGCTCACGCACCACTACCGGGCAGCAGTCGTCGGCCGCGGCGAGCGGAGCAGCCAACGTCATCGGGTTCGTCATGCTCCCAGTATGGCCCGTGAATCGACAGCGGTCGATCTAAGGGTTTACGCTCGTCCTTGCATCGATCAATCTCGATCCATCTAGGGAGTCATCATGAGCACCATCGAGGTCTACGAGTCGGCCATGTGCTGCAGCACGGGCGTGTGCGGTCCTGACGTCCCGCAGGAGCTGGTGAACTTCTCGGCCGATGTGGACTGGCTCAAGAACCAGGGAGCCACCGTGAACCGCTTCAACCTCGGCAGCGAGGCACAGGCCTTCGCCGAGAATCCCCAGGTCCTGCAGTTCCTCAAGGTCTCCGGCTCCGAGCAGCTCCCGCTCGTGCTCGTGGACGGCACCGTCGCACGGACGGGCGCCTACCCCGCCCGTGCAGAGCTCGCCCGCTGGGCCGGCATCGAGGACGACGAGACCGCCGCTCCGGCGCCCAGCGGGCGGCCCGAGCTGTCGATGGTCCCGGCCAGCGGCGGCTGCTGCGGCGGCGGATCCACCGGCTGCTGAACCGCCGTCCCTCGCTGCCCCGACACTCGACCAGAGCTCCTGAAAGGCTTCTAATGATCCCGACCTTCCTCACCGACGCCCCCCGCTACCTGTTCCTCACCGGCAAGGGCGGCGTCGGCAAGACGTCGATCGCTTGTGCCAGTGCGATGCACCTCGCCCGGGCCGGACGGTCGGTGCTCCTGGTGAGCACCGACCCAGCCTCCAACGTGAGTCAGGTGTTCGACACGGCGATCGGCAACACGATCACCGAGATCGCCGCCGTACCCGGCCTGTCCGCGCTCGAGATCGACCCCGAGGAGGCCGCGACCACCTACCGGGAGAGCATCGTCGGGCCCGTGAGGGGCATCTTGCCCGAGCCCGAGGTCGATCTCATCGAGGAACAGCTCTCGGGGGCGTGCACCACCGAGATCGCTTCGTTCAACGAGTTCACCGGCCTGCTCACCGACACGCAGACCACCGCCGCGTTCGACCACGTCGTGTTCGATACCGCCCCGACCGGCCACACGATCCGCCTGCTTCAGCTTCCCGGGTCATGGACGGACTACCTCGACGAGGGCAAGGGGGATGCGTCGTGCCTGGGGCCGCTCTCCGGCCTTGAGCGCCAACGCTCGACCTACGCCGAAGCCGTCGACGCTCTCGGAGACCCGGCACGCACCCGTCTCGTGCTCGTCGCCAGGCCGCAGACCGGCGCTGTCACCGAGATCGCGAGAACCCACGGGGAGCTTGCCGAGCTCGGTCTGCGTCAGCAGCACGTCGTCGTCAACGCTGTGCTGCCGCCCCCGGGCGACGGCGACGTGCTGGCACGCGCCGTCCACGACCGCGAACAGGCCGTGCTGAACGACCTGCCCAAGGCGCTGCGCGGCCTCCCGACCGATCTCCTTCCGCTCAGGGCCGACAACATGGTCGGCCTCGACGCGCTCACCAGACTTTTCGACGAGGCCAGTACCAGCCGCGAGGCACCCATCGAGGAGGCCCCGACCGGACTTCCTGCCGGCACCGACGACCTCGAAACCCTCGTCGACGAGCTCGCGCAGCAGGACCATGGCCTGCTCATGTTCATGGGCAAGGGCGGGGTCGGCAAAACCACCATCGCCTCGGCCGTCGCCGTCGCCCTCGCCGAACGGGGGCACGACGTCCACCTCACCACGACCGATCCGGCCGCCCACCTGGCTGACACCCTCGACGAGGCGGTGGACGGGCTTCAGGTCTCGCGCATCGACCCGGACGAGGCCACGCGCACGTACCGTGAGACGGTGCTCCGGAACCGTGGTGCGGCGCTCGACGAGGCCGGCCGGGCCGCGCTCGAGGAGGACCTGCGTTCGCCGTGCACCGAAGAGATCGCCGTCTTCCAGGCCTTCTCCCGGGCCGTCAACGAAGCGCGCCGGCGCTTCGTCGTCATGGACACCGCCCCCACCGGGCACACCCTCCTCCTGCTCGACGCGACCGGCTCCTACCACCGCGACGTCGTACGCCAGATGGGCGACAGCAACAACGTCATCACCCCGATGATGCGCCTCCAGGACCCCGAGCACACCAAGGTCGTTGTGATCACGCTTCCTGAGACCACACCGGTTCTCGAAGCGACGCACCTGCAGGACGATCTGCGGCGCGCGGGCATCGAGCCATGGGGATGGGTCGTCAACAACTCCCTCACCGCCGCACAGACCACCAACGCCCTGCTCCTCAAGCGCGCAGGCAACGAACGCGCAGAGCTGGAGCAGGTCCTTGCCACCGCCGAGCGGTGCGCCGTCCTGCCGCTCCTCCCAGCCGAGCCCATCGGTATCGCCGGACTTCGCGAACTCAGCCAGCGCGATCGAACCGTCGAGATGGTGCCCACGTCGGCGTGACGTGTCCAGGAGCGACGCCCGGCGGGCCAGGCCGGGCGTCGCTCGGACGAAACACGAGCCGGCGATAGCCACTCCCCCGTGCGCGTTTCGCGACCGAGGACCTACGGGCCGCCGACCACCGTCACCCCACGTCCCCTGGTTCGACTCGCTGTCGCTGTCGCTGTCGCTGTCGCTGCCCGCCTCCGCCAGCACCTCGAAAGGTGACTCGACGTCGCCGCGCCAGGCCCCGATGCCTGTCCTGTTCGCAGTGTCAGAACAGAGAACCCGGCACGTCTCGATACGCAGGGGTGCCAATAGACGAGGGTGCGGCGCCGCCACCCCCTCCCTCGCGATGGTCCGGGTCACCAGCCCTGCCGAACCTCGCCAGGCAGTGCCACAGGTGCTTGAGCACCGGCGGCTCGAACCGCTGCTCCCGCGCCGCGTCACCGAGCATCGCCGGCGTGAGCGGTCCGCCCAGCGACCGCGCCGCCTCGACGACGTGCGCACCCCGATAGCCGGCCTCGAGCTGATCCGCCGTCGCCTGGAATCCGGCGTGCACCTCGATCGCACATCCCAGCCCGCGCGCCTGCTCCTCGACGTGCGTCCCGAGGAAGCTCGGGTCCAGGACGACGGCCGCGACGTCGGCCGCGAACCGGACCGGACCGTGCACGTGCGCCTCGACGTAGTCGTCCAGGTCGTCGAACCCCGCCCGGTCGGCCTCCGCACAGAGCGCGGCCAGCCCGTCGGGCCCGACCACCCCCGTGGGCCCGTAGGTCGAGTCAGGGAAGCAGAACGTTGTTCTGCTCAGCACCCCGGGTCGTAGCCGGACGTAGGACGAACCGAACCGGATCGCGCCGCCGTACGGATCGCCACCCCGGTTCCACGCCCCGTACACGGGACGCCGCTCCCCCGGGCCGGCGTCGTAGCGGCCGTCGAAGAGCCGACTCTCCCAGCGCCAGCGGTCGCCGCCCGGGTGCGCCGTGAGCCCACCGTTGGAGGTCCCGGTGACGAACTGCGAGCGGTAGCGGCCGTCCCGGGCCATCGCGCCAAGAACGGTGGTCGCGCCGTGCGGGTGCTCGGGGTGGAACTGCAGCGTGACCGCAGGGACCTCGGCTGCCGCGGGATGCACCGCGGCTCCACCGTCCAGCACCACCGCACCGTCCTCCGGCTGCCGCACCCGGCTCACCCGATGCGGTCGAGGAAGGCGAGTGCCCGCTCGACGACGAGGTCCGTCGCCCCCGCGTCGAACGTCTCCAGCGAGGAGTCCGTGAACAGGTGGACGCCTCCCGGATAGGTGTAGAGCTCGCCGACCGGGCCGGCGGCGGCGACGATCTCTCTGGCGGAGTCGATGTCCCCCTCGCCCGCGAAGAAGGGGTCGGCATCCATGCCGTGGATCTGGACGGGCACGCCGTCGGGCCAGGGTCCGGTCGCCCACTCGCCCGAGATCGGCAGCGCACCCTCGAGGAACAGGGCGCCGCCCGCTCCCCCGAGCTGCTGCAGCAGGCGCTGGGCCACCAGGACGCCGAGCGAGATGCCGGCGTGCACCACGGGTCCAGCCATCGCGTCGACCGTCCGGGCGCCGCACGCGAGGACCTCGTCCTCGCCGAGCGCGGAGAAGGCGGCGAACCCCTCCTCGATGCTGCTGAAGGTGCGGCCGTCGAACAGGTCGGGCGTGACGACGTCATGGCGACCTCCCCCGGTGAGCCGCTCGGCGAGCTCGCGCACGCCGGGCGTCAGCCCGCGCACGTGATGGAACAGGACGACTCCGGCCATGACGACTCCCCCTCGAGGACGCATCGACGCCCCGAGGCTACGGCCCCGTACCCACATCCACCCACACGGCCCGGAGATCACCTCCCCACGCCCCGATGTCATCCCCGAGGAGGAGGCCCCCACCGCACCGCTCCCCTAGCATCGAACCTGCCAGGTAAGCGCTTTCCAACGAAGGAGCGTGACAATGAGGTCAACGAGGCATCCCAGACAGCACGCCCGCCGGTCGCCGGTGACGGCAGGGGCTGCGGGGCTCGCCCTGGGCGTCACCCTCGCAGTGACTCCGGCGGCATGGGCGGACGACCCGGTCGGCGACCCGCTCGAGAACCCCCTGCCCGACCCGAACCTGTCGACCCTGGGCATCGAGGTCGAGGAGCTCGTCCAGCTCCCGGAGTCCTCCCCCACGCCCGAACCGACGGACGAACGGCTCATCCGCCACAACCGGATCACCCATCTCGACGAGGTGCCTGACGGATCCGGGCGCCTCATGGTCGTCGACATGAACGAGATCCTCTACATGGTCGACCGCCGGACGGGCGAGTACGTCGACTACCTCAACGTGCGCGACCAGTTCGCGGACAACTTCCACAACCACGCCGGCCTCGGCACCGGCTTCGGCTTCGCCGAGTTCCACCCCGACTTCGCCGAGAACGGGATCTTCTACACCGTCCACACCGAGGGGGGAAGCGCTCTCACGGAGGACGAGCCCGACTTCCCGGGCTACGGCGAGACCCAGTTCCACAGCGTCATCACCGAGTGGACCGCCACCGACCCGGCGGCCGAGACCTTCGAGGGCACCAGCCGCGAGGTCATGCGCGTCCCCTTCGCCGGACGGGTGCACACCGTGCAGCAGATCGCCTTCAACCCCACGGTCGAGGCCGGCGACCCGGACCACGGCATGCTCTACATCCTCGTCGGGGACGGCGGCAACGGCGTCGACAACGGCAACCCGCAGGACCTCACCACCCCGCAGGGCACGATCTTCCGCATCGACCCGCTCGGCGACGACAGCCCGAACGGCCAGTACGGCATCCCGGCGGACAACCCCTTCGTCGACTCCGACGTCGAGGGCGCGCTCGGTGAGATCTACGCCGTCGGCATGCGCGACCCGCACCGCATCAGCTGGGACACCGCAGGGGACCACGCCCTGTACCTCGGGCACATCGGTGAGTGGCAGGTCGAGTCGATCTACGAGGTCGAACCGGGCGACAACTTCGGCTGGTCCGAGCGCGAGGGCTCCTTCCTCGCCCACGACCGCCAGATCTACCCCCTGCCCGACGACGACGCCGGCTTCACCTACCCGGTCGCCGCCTACGACCACAACCGCGATCCCGGCCAGACCGGGGACGCCGGCGTGGCGGTCAACGGCGGGTTCGTCTACCGCGGCTCGATCCCCGAGCTCCAGGGCCGCTACCTGTTCACGGACCTCGTGCGCGGCTGGGTCCTCTCGACGGACGCCGAGCAGATGCAGCGCAACGACGGCGACATCGAGGACCTCGCGCCCATCGAGGAGCTGCGGGTCTTCCACGAGGGCGTCGAGACGACCTTCGCCGAGCTCGTCGGCGACACGCGCGTCGACCTGCGTTTCGGTGCCGACGCCGACGGCGAGCTCTACCTCGTCTCCAAGGCCGACGGCCGTATCTGGGTCGTCACCGGTGCACGCGAGGTCCCCGCGACCAACGTGCTGCCCGAGCTCGCCCGCAACGTCGTCGCGCACTACACCTTCGACGCGCCCCTGGCCGAGGACCCCACCTGGGAGTCGGACCTGGGTCGGTCCGGCACGCCCATCGAGCTCGTCAACGGGGGCGAGCTGCAGCGGGTCGCCGACCCCGCCTACCCGGGCGCCGGCCGCGCGCTGCAGACCCAGCAGCTGAGCCCGACCGAGGAGTCGAACGACGACTGGAAGGCCGGCGTCTACGACCCCGAGGGCGTGGCGTCGCTCGACGCCTTCGCCGACGCGGGCCAGATCAGCATCATGGGCTGGTTCAAGCCCACCGGCGACCATCCCGCGCCCAACTCCCGGTCGACCGACCCGGACGACGTGTTCAACGCCGTCGGGCTGGCCGGGGTCCTGTCCGGGAACTCCGACGGTCACGGCGTGCGCGCACTCCTGGAGGTCATCCAGGTCGACGCCGAGCTCCGGCTCGTCGCGCTCGGCCGCCGCGCGGACGACGGCAGCTCGTGGACCTTCGCCGCCGACGAGCCCTGGGACGAGATCCTCGTCCGCGACGAGTGGGTGCACCTGGCCGCGACCTTCGACTACGAGGCCGGCGAGATGCGGCTGTTCATGAACGGCGAGGAGCTCGCCGGCGAGTACACCGCCGAGAACCCCTGGGGCGAGGGCCGCACGTCGGACACCGACCCCGCAGGGATCAAGATCGGTGGCAGCTACCCGCAGAACTCCGCCGAGCAGAACCCCTTCCACGGCCGGATGGACGACCTCGTCCTCCTCGACAGCGCGCTGACGCCGGAGCAGGTCGCCGCGCAGTACGCGGCCTACGGGGCCGAGCCGGTCGAGCCGCCCCCGACGCCGGAGTGCTCCTTCGACGAGTCGGTCACCGACCTCATGGACGAGGAGGACTGGACGCCCCGGACCCCGGAGCTGTGGGACTTCCCCGGCGACCAGATCTCGCTCGTCGAGCCCGGCACCGACCCCGGTGACGGGATCCGCCGCCCCTTCGAGTACGCCGTGCTCGCGGAGGGTGACCCCGTCGGCTCGGTCCAGATCGAGGCCGAGGTCAGGCTCGACACGCCGTCGTCGGTGAACAACCGCGACGTCATCCTCGTGTTCGGCCACCGCTCGGACACGGAGTACTACTACGCGCACCTCTCGCAGGACAACACGATCTACGCGCACAACGGCATCTTCCGGGTGGACGGCGCCGACCGGGAACGGATCGACGACCAGTGGGACGAGGAGGCCTCCGTGGGTGCGCCACCGGCGATCACCGACGAGGAGTGGCACGACGTGCGCCTCGTGCACTGCGCCGAGACCGGGCAGATCGCCGTCTGGGTCGACGGCAACGAGCGGCCGCTGATGACGGCGACCGACGACACCTTCGTCTCCGGGCGCATCGGCTTCGGGTCCTTCGACAACACGGGCAGCATGCGTGAGCTCGTCGTCTCGACCCTGGCCGGTGAGGACCCAGGGCCTGACCCGGAGGAGCCGGAGCTTCCGGCGCCGGGTCGTGGGTTCTTCCTCAACGACGGCTGGGACGCGCGGGCGGATCACGTGTTCGCCTACGGGCGTTCCGGTGACGAGGTGCTCGTCGGTGACTGGGACGGGGATGGTTCGGACACCCTGGCCGTGCGTCGGGGGAACCGGTACTTCCTGGGCAACACCCTCGTCGGCGGTAACGCGGACGTCGAGCTCGGCTTCGGCCGCGCCTCCGACACCGTGCTCGTGGGTGACTGGGACGGCGACGGCGTCGACACCTTCGCCGTCCGTCGTGGTGACGCCTACTTCCTCACCAACACCCACGAGGGTGGCGACGCGGAGGTCGAGCTGAACTACGGCCGCGACTCCGACGAGGTGCTGGTCGGTGACTACGACGGCGACGGCGCGGACTCCTTCACCGTGCGCCGCGGGAACCGGTATTTCATCGCCAACTCGCTGACCGGTGGCAACGCGGATTCTGAGCTCGGCTACGGCCGCGCCTCGGACGACGTGGTGGTCGGTGACTGGGACGGCGACGGGTCGGACTCCTTCGCGGTGCGCCGCGGCAACCTCTACCTCGTGTCGAACAGCCTGACGTCGACGCGTGCGGAGATCGAGCAGCGCTACGGCCGGGCCTCGGACGAGGTTGTCGTCGGCGACTGGAACGGCGACGGCACCGACACCCTCGGCATCCGCCGCTGACCGATCTGGAGGTGCCGACCCGCCACCACCCCTGTGGTGAGTGAGCACTTTCCTGCCTGACCAATGAGCACGGCCCGGTCCAGAGGGACCGGGCCGTGCTCACTCGTCGGACCATTCTCGGCTCACTCGCCAGACCAACGTTCGCTCGGCGGGTTCAGGTTTCAGTGCAACACGGATCGCCAGGGAGGCGTCGTGGTCAGTGCTGGTACCGGTTCCAGGATCAAGGGCGGACGAACTCATCGGCCACGTCGGGCAGACGGGCCGGGCCCGGCTCGCTTACCGTAAGGACGTCGCCGTACGCGGGAGACTCCCGCGCACCGTGACCGAGGAGGAGATCGGGCATGTGGCCGTTCAGGCGATCGGGCGCCGACCGACGTGACACGACCGCCCGGCCGTCCGGCCCCCGCACAGGCAGCGGGTCCGAGGAGCTCGACCGCCTCGGCCTCCACCTGCGGGCGGGCATCGACCTCGCCGACCTGCGCGCGGCCACCACCGGCGACGACCTCTACCCCGCCCTCCTGCTGGGCTACGGCCCCGGGGACCGCGACCGCCCGGTCACCGAGCTGGTCACCGGCAACGCCGCGCTCGCCGACGACACCGACGGCACGGCCGTCGCCGCCGCGCTGCGGGCCACGCTCGCCACCGCGGAGGACGCCGTGGGGAGCAGCGGCTGGGTCGGCGACGTGGCGGCCGAGTACGACCCGGAGACCGCGAGCGGAGAGGTGACCGTCGAGCTCGGCGGCACCCCCCTGAGCGTGCCCGTCGACGGGCGCGACCTCTCCCCCGTCTACGACGCGCTGCTCGCCCAGCTCCTCGCGCCCGGCGTCGTGTCGATCCCCGTCATGCGACGCACCGCGGACCCCGACGGCGGCGCGGACTACCGCCGACTCCTCGTCGCACGCGAGCACGCCCAGGCGGCGCGCGCGACCGCCGTCGCCCTCGTCCGGGCCGATCCGCCCGCGCGCCGCAGCACCTCGACGACCACCTCCGAGGCCCCCGAGGGGGACCTGGCCGACGAGACCACTCGGACCGAGGGGGACCTGGCCGACGAGATCTCCCGGCCCGACGACGCCGCCACCGCCTCCCCCGCGCCGGCCTCCTCCCCCACGACTTCCGCCGAGCCGGCCCCACCTGCTACGGCCTCCCCTGCCACAGACACTCCTGCCGCGGCCTCCCCGGCGACCGCAGGCGCCACGCCCGCCCGCGCCTCGTCCCCCACCACCCGACCGCCCGTGCAGGTGCGGCGACGGGTCGCCGCCCTCGTCGAGGCGGGCCTCAAGATGGACCCGCGGCTGTCGGTCGACCAGGTCGCCGCCGCCGTGCGGCCCGTCCCCGACGACGCCGACTGGGACCCCTACCTCGACGCGGTCGTCGAGCACCCCGTGCGCGGCCGCATCCCCGCGTGGGCGAACGTCTTCCGGTTCCCGCCCGACGACACGATGGCCGACTCGTCCGACGACTGGATCGGCGTCGTCGGCGAGGTGGCGCGCTCCGCCGGGTCCTGGGACCGGCTCAGCGACGTGCGCGTGGACTACGAGAGCACCGACGAGCTCCCGGCAGGGATCGACCTCGAGCTCGGGGGCCGGCGGATCCGGGTGGAGGCCGACGTGTGGGGTGCCCTCATCGATCTCGTCGCCGTCGCGCGGCTGTGCGAGGCCCTCACGCCGAAGGGACGGGCCGCCGTGCACCTGCCCAACCACGCGGCCTGGGTGCAGCCCGACCGCTCCGCCGCACTGTCCCGCCTCATCGGCGAGTACTGACCACCGGCGCGTCGCCCCACCGGGCCCGGCCCGACGTCTCCGCCACGACTCCGGTCGACCTCGACGGACGATCCGTCCCGGTCCTCGACCTGCTCGAGTCCTTCCTCACGGCCCTGCGCACCGAGCTGGCCACGCGCTCCTCGCTCGCCCCCGAGCTCGAGGCCGCCGACGGGTCGCCCACGCCCCACCACCCGCTCACCGCGGCGATCGGCGTCCCGGCCCACGCGCACACCGCCCAGCGCTTCCTCACCCTCGAGGCGTTCCGCCGGGCGGGGTTCGACGTCGTCGCCGTGCTCAACGAGCCCTCCGCGGCCGGCTTCGAGTACACCCACCGGCAGACCCGCACGATCTCCGGGCGCCGCAGCCGCGTCGTCGTCTACGACCTGGGCGGTGGCACCTTCGACGCCTCCGTGGTCACCGTCGACGGCACGAGCCACGAGGTGCTGGCCTCGGCGGGCCGCAACGACGTCGGCGGCGACGACCTCGACCTCGTCCTCGCCACGATGGCGGCAGAGGCCGTGGGCGCCGATCTCGGCTCGATGCCCGCCCGGGGCGCGGACCGGCTCCTCGAGCAGGCGCGCGTCGCCAAGGAGGCGGTCCGCCCGCAGACCCGGCGGCTCCCGCTCGAGGTCGAGGGCCGGGAGGTCGACGTCCGCGTCGACGACTTCTACGACGCCGCCGCGCCGGTCCTGGACGCCACCGTCGAGACGATGGCCCCGCTGGTGGGCGGCACCGACGACTCCGCGCCGGGCCTGAGCGAGGTCGCCGGCATCTACCTCGTCGGCGGGGCGACCGGGCTCCCGCTCGTGCCGCGGCTGCTGCGCCGGCACTTCGGCCGCCGGGTGCACCGCTCGCCCTACCCCTCGGCCTCGACGGCGAGGGGCACCCGCGCGGGGACATCGTGCCCTTCGGGCAGGTCACCTTCCCGTTCGCCGCCGAGCTGGCCGACGCCGACGACCTGACCTCGCGGGCGGTGCGGCGCACCGGAACCGGCCCGCGCATCACCGAGGAGTACCGGGTCGACCGGCACGGCCTCGTCGAGGTCGTGCTCGCCAACGAGGACAGCGGGCTGACGCGGACCTACCGCCTCGGCGCGCTCGGCGGCCTCGCGGGCGACTGACGTCCGCGGCGCCGGCTACCGGTCGTTGTAGGTCACCGACATGTCGCCGCCACGATCGCGCCAGGTCCCCACGACCACGAGGAACGGCGAGGAGCCCGAGGTCTCCACGTAGGAGTCGAGGCTGTTCATCTGGCTGCCGATGTCCGACGGGGCGAGGGACGTGCCGTCGTCGTTGTCGTCGACCGGATCACCGTTCGGGTCCCAGCTCATGAGGCGGGGGTCCACCCCGGACGGGGAGACCGTGTGCACCGAACCGCTGCCGGCGCCGGGCTCCACCGCGACGATCGCGACGTCGTTGGCGGGCACGCTGACGTCGACCGGTGACCCGCTCGTCAGGGTCCCGACCAGGCCCGTGCGGTACTCCAGCGGGACGGACCCGCCGTTGTTGCGCCAGTCGGTGACCTGGATCGTGTACTCGCCCGGTTCGAGCACCAGGCCGGCGGCGGCGTCGAGTCCCGAGCCGGACCCGAGGGACTCCAGCACCGAGCGGCCGCCCTGCCCCACGTCGTCGACGTCGACGGAGACACCGGGCCCGCTGATGGCGATCTGCGGGTCGGTGGCGCCCTCGGCGGCCACCACGAGGAAGCCGGTGCGCTCCTCGACCGTGATCGTGCCTTCCCAAGCGCCGTCCGCGGGAACCTGCACGGTCCCCGACTCCGGGACCTCGGCGCCGGTGGAGTCGACGAAGCTGAGCCCGCCCTCGACGGTCGTGGTCCCGCCGCCTCCGGTGCCTCCGCCGCCACCGCCGCCGGTCCCGGCCTGCTCGTCGTCGTCGCCGGCGAAGAAGAGGAAGTAGGAGCCCACCCCGAGGGCGGCCACCACCACGACGCCGATGACGGCCAGGATCGCCGGCGAGACGCCGGAACGCTTCTGGGGGCCGGTGTATCCGGTGCCGTACTGCTGGGGCGGCGGGCCGCCGGCGCTCGGGGGCGAGCCGGCCCACGCCGGCCCCTGCCCGTAGGCGTCGACCCCGCCGGAGGCGTAGCCGCCGGCGCCCGCCGCGGGGTAGTCGCCGTAGACGCCGGCCGCCATGGGTGCGGTGTGGCCCGAGCCGGCGACCGGACCGGTCGAGGACGGCGAGCCCGCGCCGGGAAGGTTGTAGAAGCCGGGACCGGTCTGGCCCGCCCAGCTGGTCTCGGGAGAGGAGCCCGCGGACCAGCCGCTCGCCTGCGGGGACTGCTGCCCGGGGCCGTAGCCAGGTGCGGAGGGGGCCGAGGGAGGCATGGGCCCGTAGCCCGGCGCGGAAGGCGCCGAGGGAGGCATCTGCCCCTGGCCCGGCGCCGGGGCCATGGGCCCGTACCCGGGGGCGGAGGGGGCCGACGGAGGCATCGGGCCGTACCCGGGCGCGGAGGGGGCTGACGGTGTCATCGGCCCGTAGCCCGGCGCGGAGGGGGCCGACTGCGGCATCTGCCCGTACCCCGGCGCCGAGGGGGCCGACGGCGGCATCTGCCCGTACCCGGGAGCGGAGGGGGCCGACGGTGTCTGGGCGCCCCAGGCGCCGCCGTTCGCGGGTGCGCCCGGGTCCTTCGCGGGGGCCACTCCCTCGGGACGCATCCCCTGCGCCTGGAGCACCGAGGAGGGGGCGACGGTGTGGTCCACCGGCGGGGCAGGGTCCTCCGCACCGTGGACGTCGTACTCGGAGTCCTCGGCGTCGTACTGCTCGTCGGTCCAGGTGACCCCGTCCCAGTACCGGATCTTTCCGTCCTCCCAGGGGTCGGAATACCAGCCGGCTTCGACGGTGCTCAACAGATCCTCCGAGGGACGGGCGGGGGGACGGGAACGCAGCGGCTCGCCGTCAGGTCTCGTCCGAGGGTAGCCACGACCGCGGGCGGATCGAGGCATTCCGGGCGGGGAGGGGGACCCGTCCGGACGAGGATCACATCGTCACGAACCTGCCCGACCCCACCCACGGGCGTCCGTCGACCGCCCAGCCGGTCAGTCGACCGACACGTCGAGGGTGACGTCGCCGCCCCGGCCGGCGTAGGTGTAGACGACGATGACGTAGTCCCCCGCGCCCCGGGACACGGTCAGTCCCGAGTCGAGGCCGCTGGGGAGGTCGCCGGTGAAGCTCGACGAGCTGCCCCAGTCGTCGTTGGTCTCGATCTCGCCGTCCGGCCCGACGACCTGCAGGTACGGGTCCGTGGAGTCACCGGTGAGCGTGACGGTGAGGTCCTCGTCCTCGTCGTCGAGCGTGACCGAGTACAGCTCGGCGCCCTGCGGCTCGACGGCGACGTCGACCTGCTCGCCGGCAGCGACCTCACCGGTCCCCGTGATGACGACGAGCTCGAAGGCGCTGGCGTGATCGTCCTCCTCGGTGATGACCATCTCGTAGTCGCCGGGCTCGAGCACGAGAAGCCCGGCGGGGTCGTCCGAGTAGGGGAAGCCGCTGAAGCCGAAGAAGGAGAACTCGTCACCGGAGTCGGTCAGCTCCTCGGAGACGCCCTCGCCCTCGATGCTCACCGTCAGGTCGCGCAGGTCCGGCGAGAAGGCACCCACGGCGACGACGGAGCGCTCCGTGACCCGCAGGGTCGAGGTGTACTGGCCGGCCGCGGGAAAGGCGCCGTTGAGCCGTGCGCCGAGGTCGTTGCCGGCGGTGTCGACGACGTAGGCGCTGCCCGAGACGTCGCCGTCGCCGCCTGCTGAGCCGCCCTGCCCGGGCTGCGGCGGGCTCGTCGTGCCGGGGTCCGTGGTCCCGGGATCCGAGGGTGCGGTCGTGGTCGGTGCCGGCGTCGTCGCGTCGGTCGTGCCGTCGTCGCCCAGCCAGCCGATGAGGAAGTAGGCGCCGGCGCCGAGCACGACGACGCCGAGGATGACGAGGACGGCGATGAGCGGTCCGCGTCCCTGCCCTCCCGAGGGCGCACCGCCCGGTCCGGCGGGGCCGTGCGGTGCGGCGGGTGCGTAGGGGCCGGCGGGTCCCTGGGCGCCGGCGCCGTACCCGTAGCTGCCGCGCGGGGCACCGACGCCGGGCACGGGCGCGCCGTAGCTCGCCCCGGACACCTCCGGTCCGGAGGCCGGGGCGGACCACGGCATGGTCGCGGGGTCCTGACCGCCGTAGGGGTCGATCCCGCCCGATCGGTAGGCACCCGCACCGACCGGGGCGTAGCCGTCGTAGCCGCCGTCGGGGACCTGGACGGGGTAGGTGCCGGTCGTCGTCTCGGCGGACTCGGCCACCTCGTCCTCGGCCCAGTGGCCGGCGACGACGTGCTCCCCCGTCGGGACCGGGCTCGCCGACCCCGCGTAGGACATCGCCTCGGCACCGCCGTACCCGGGCGCCGCGTCCTGCTGCGGCGCGCCCTGGTCGCCCCTGCGCCGCCCGGCGGCGGGGCGCCGGACGGTGCGCTCGACCTCCTCCTCGGCCGCGATGTCGGACAGTGGGTCGTGCGCACCGGGGAGCGCGCCGCCGGAGTGGTCCGGGTGCTGCCGGGGGCGAGGGTCTTCCATCCGGGGGCGGCCCTCAGTTGGGGTGGATGCTGACGACGGCGTCGGTCGGGTCACCCCAGTAGGTGCTGCCGACGATCACGCTGTCGCCCACCGGCATCGACGGGACGTCGACCGAGGCGTCCAGCGGGTTGCGCGGCTCGTGGTCGGCCGGCGCGTCGTCGTTCTCGTGGACGTAGAGCTCGGGGTCGATGACGTGGATGACCGTGTCCTCGTCGCCGTGGATGCCTGCCCTCAGCGGCGTCTCCTCACCGACGTGGAGGATGAAGACCGAGGGCCGTCCCTCCTCGATCGTCACCGCCGTGTCCGAGGGGACGCCGACGACCAGCGAACCGGAGTGGACCTCCATGACCACCTGGGAGGCGTCGCCGAAGTACTCGTCGACCGTGAACTCGTACTCCCCCGCGTCCATCACCCAGGCGCCGGCCGGGTCGAGCGGGGACTGGTAGAAGCCGAAGACGTCGAGCAGGCCGTTGGAGTCGTCGCCGGTGTACTCCTGCTCCTCGTTCGCGGCGCGGAAGCGCAGGTCCTCGCCGTCGGGCGAGTGTCCGCCGAAGATGACGGCCGCGCGCTCGTCGAGGCGCAGCGTGACCGTGAGGGTCTCGTCCTCGGCGATCGCGGACTCGAACCGGGTCCCGAGCACCTCACCGTCGGCGTCGACGAAGGTCGCCGCGCCGGTCTCGCCGTTGCCGACGATCTCGCCCGGCTCGAGGCTCGGCTCCTCCGTGGTCGGCTCCTCGGTGGTGGGCTCCTCCGTGGTCGGCTCCTCGGTGGTCGGGTCCTCCGTGGGCTCGTCGGTGACGGGCTCCTCGGTGGTGGGCTGCTCCTCGGGCGGCGGGAGGGTGGGGGCCGCGCTGGGAGTGGCGGGGTCGGTGGTCGCGGCGGTGGTGTCCTCGTCGTCGCCGGCCACCGCGTCGTAGACGAAGTAGCCGCCGACAGCGACCACGGCGAGGCCGAGGATCGCCAGGACGGCGATGAGGGCGGGGTTGCGGCGCTTCTCGGGCTGCTGCCCGCCGGGACCGCCGGGTCCACCGGGGCCACCCGGGCCGTACCCGCCAGGTCCGCCGTAGCCGGCGCCGGCCGCTCCGCCGTAGCCGGGGCCGCCCGGGCCGTAGGCACCGGGTGAGCCGGCGACGGGAGGGCTGCCCGCCGCGGTGTGCCCGGACGCGGCATACCCGGCGGCGGCCGCTCCTCCGTACTGCGGGGTGCCGCCGTACGCGGGGCCACCGTGCTGCGGCCCACCGTGCTGCGGACCGCCCTGCTGGGGGCCACCGGCACCCTGGGCGGACATCATCGCGGTCGCATCGGTGCCGCCGCTGTCCGCGGCGGAAGGGGCGTGCTCCGGGCTCTGGCCGTAGAGGGATCCGGTGGCCGCCGCGCCCTGGGAGGCCTGCGGGTCCTGCGCCGGCAGCACGCCGGTGGCGGCCTCCGACCCGGACGGCACGGTGCCGGCGTCCGGGGTCGAGCCGCGCTCGGCCGAACGGTCGGTCCACGTCGACCCGTCCCAGAATCGGATCCGGGACTCGTCGTAGGGGTCGGTGTACCAGCCGGGCTGCACGCTCATGAACGGCATGCTAATGCCGCTCGGGTCACATTCAGGTCACTCCGCGCGACATCGCCCGGGCAGATCTTCCCCGGGGCGCCCCCGGGCCGCGACGCAGCGGTCGGGTGGCGCGGGTCAGACCGCCTCGCGGCGGCGGGCCTGCCGGCGGCGGGAGAGCTCGTCGGGCTCGTCCGCGTTCTCCGCGCGCTCGGTGGGCAGCTCGGCGAGGCTGCCCTCGACCTCGCGCCACACGCGGCTCACGGCGATGCCGAAGACGCCCTGGCCGCCCTGGACGAGGTCGATCACCTCGTCGTCGGAGGTGCACTCGTAGACCGAGGCGCCGTCGGACATCAGCGTGATGCTCGCGAGGTCCTCGACCCCGCGCTCCTTGAGGTGCTCGATGGCGACCCGGATCTGCGGCAGCGAGACGCCCGAGTCGAGCAGGCGCTTGACCACCTTGAGCACGAGGATGTCGCGGAAGCTGTAGAGGCGCTGGCTGCCCGAACCGTGCGCGCCGCGCACCGAGGGCTCGACCAGGCCGGTGCGCGCCCAGTAGTCGAGCTGGCGGTAGGTGATGCCTGCCGCGCCGGAGGCCGTGGGACCGCGGTAGCCCGTGTCCTCGTCGATGTCCGGGAGCGTCTCGCCGAACAGCATGCCCTGGGCGAGCTGCGGGCCGCGCGCCTGTGCGCCGGTCGCTTCCGTGGGGCTCACGGTGGGCTCCGTTTCTCGTGGCAGGACCGGGCGCGTGCGCCCCGGTGATGATGTCACGCTAGGACGCCCGCACGGCGGGGTCAACGACGACGGTCGGCGGGTCGCGCACCAGTTTACGCCCGGTCGCCGAAGTCCTCCGGTCCGAGCCGGTCGAGCTCCCGACGCAGCTGGGCCACGGCGTCCTCGATCGCGGCTCCGTCGGTCCCGCCCGCGCTGCCGCCGTCGGGTACGGCCGTCCCCGGGCCCGTGCCCGCCACCGGCGTGGCGCCGGCCAGGAGCGCGGCCTCGCAGCGGATCGGGGCGTCGGCGCGCAGGGCGAGCGCGACCCCGTCCGAGGGGCGGCAGTCGATGCGTTCGCCGGTGGTCAGGGACAGCTCGGCGTAGAACACGCCGTCGAGCTGCTCGGTGATGAGGACCGCCGCGACCTCCGAGCCGAGCGCGCGCACCACCGAGAGCAGCAGGTCGTGCGTGAGGGGTCGAGGCGGGACGAGGCCGGCCTGCACCGAGGCGATCGCCGCACCCTCACGGGCACCGACCACGATCGGGAGGACCTGACCGTTCTCCCGGTCCTTGAGCATGAGCACGACGCGGCCGCCGTCGAGGGTGACCTCGACGCCCAGGACCTCCATCTCGCGCACGGCGCCAGCATAGGCGCTCGGGACCGCCGGTAGCAGGTTCCCGAGAGGCAACTGCCGGCCCGGGGCAGGACCGGGGCGACGGGCCTCGCCCGGGCCACGCCCGTGCGCCGCTCAGGCCTCGTCGAGGGCCCGCCGGAGCAGCTCGCCGTGCAGCTGGACGTAGAGCTCGCCCATCTCCCGTGCCCGGGCGTTGACCCGCTCGAGGTCGGCACCCGAGCGGCCCGAGCGCAGCGGCGCCACGGCAGCGGCGATGGTGCCCGCCTCCCGCTCGGCGGCCTGCCGCACGGTGCGCAGGTGGCGGGGGTCGACGCCGAGCCGCCCCAGGGCCACGGCCGCCTGGACCACCGCCACCGAGGACCCGGGGTGGCGCCCGCGCGCGTCCACCGGCACGAGGCCCGCCTCGAGCAGCCCCTCGACGTCGGCGACGCTGGCCCCCGTGGCGTCCGCGAGCTCACCGGTGGTCATGCGCGCGCCGCTCGGCGGTGCCACGACCTGCCCGTCGCTGGCCACGAGCCGCGCCAGGGTGGGGTCCTGCACCCCCCTGCCCGCGTCGAGGTCGTCGAGCTGGTCGCGGATGACGCGCAGCGGCAGGTAGGCGTCGCGCTGGGCGGCCAGCGCGAAGCGCAGCCGCTCGACGTCGGCGCGGGAGTACTTGCGGTAGCCCGACGGCGAGCGGTGCGGACGGACGAGGTCCTGGTCCTCGAGGTAGCGGAGCTTGGACAGGGTCATCGCCGGGAACTCCTCCTTGAGGATGGCGACGACCTGGCCGATGGCCATGACGGGCCGCCGGCTCACGTCGGGCGGCCAGCTCCCCGGCGTCGACGGACCGTCCGGGTCCTGCCCACCACCCGGGCCGGGGTCCCGCTCCTCGTGCGCGTCCCGTCCGGTGGCCCGGGACTGCGCGGCACTCACGCGCCGTGCGCCTCCTCCACCCGGGCCTGGCTCGGGTGGTAGGTCAGCCGGTACTTGCCGACCTGGACCTCGTCGCCGGCGCGCAGGCGCACGGAGTCGATCCGGGTGCGGTTGACGTAGGTGCCGTTGAGCGAGCCGACGTCGCGGACCTCGAAGCCGCCCTCCCTGCTGAGGAACTCGCAGTGGTGGCGCGAGACCGTGACGTCGTCGAGGAAGATGTCGGACCTCGGGTGGCGGCCGACCGAGGTGCTGTGCGCGTCCAGGAGGAACCGGGCGCCGGAGTTGGGTCCGTGCTGGACGATCATCAGCGCACTGCCCGGTGGCAGGGCGGCCACGGCCTTCGACTCCTCCGCCGACAGGCCCCGCAGACCGGGGTCGGCGGACGCCTCCTCGCCAAGGACGCCGAAACGGGCCGTGGAGTCGGCGCTGGTGCCGTCCTCCTCGAGGTGGAGCCGCGGGTCGTCCCAGGGCTCGGGGGCGGGAGGCGGAGGGGTGGACATCGGGATGCCTCCTTCGTCGGACGGTGAGCACGGCGCCGGTGTGGGCGGGCGTGCCCACCATCGTAGTCTGATCGTGACCTTCCATGTCACAGGGGTCACAGGGCCAGGTCAGCGGTGGTCAGTCCTGGACGACCCGCGACTCGTCGAGCTCCCGCGGCTCGGCCACCGACCATATCTCGAGGCGGTCGCTCTCGGTGATCGAGACGTCGGCACCGAGGCCGCGGGCGGAGGACAGGGCACCGCCGGGGATCTCGAGGGCCACCCGCATCGTCTCGGGGTCGCCGATCGCCCGGAAGACGTACGGCGGCTCGACGACGGTGCCGTCGATGATCATCCCGGCGCTCGCGCGCTCGACGTAGGAGGTCGCCGTCAGCCGGACCCCGCCGACCTCGATCGCCTCCGCGCCAGCATTGCGCAGCTCCTGGATCATCGTCACCATCGTCTGGGCCCGCATGCCGTCGTCGGGGTCCGCCACCGTGACGACCACGCCCGGCCCACCGGCCGGGACCGTGCCGGCGAGCACCCCCTGTGAACCGGCGAGCTCGGCGGCGGCCTCGGCGGCCGCCTGGGAGGAGTCGGCCGCGGTCCGCAGGCCGTCGAGCTCCGCCTCGAGGCGGTCCTGCTCCTCGACGAGGTCGATGTTGCGCCGGTCGAGCTCGTCCAGCAGCCGCACGAGGTCGTCCTGGCGCAGCGTGGCCAGCGGGTCCTCCTGCGTGTGGCGCACCTGCGCCACGAGAGCGATCCCCAGCAGCGCGCACAGCACGAGCACGAGCAGGTCCGACACGGGGGCATGCCAGCGTCGCCGGGGCCGGTCTCCCCCGTCGTCGGCCGCCTCCGCGGGGGCGGCGGGGCCGGCCGACCCGTCCGCAGGGGCCGCGGAGTCCTCCGTCTCGTCCGCAGGGGCCGCGGAGTCCTCCGTCTCGTCCGCACGAGCCGCGTGGTCCTCCGCTGGGTCGGCGGTGTCCTCGGCGGCGGCCGCGGACCTCTCCGCGTCCTCGCCCTGCTCCCGCCCGGTGCTCTCCTCGACCACGCCCGACCTCAGGCCTTGAAGATGTGCCGACGGATGGCGGCGACGTTGGAGAAGATCCGGATCCCGAGCACGACGACGATCGCGGTCGTCATCTGGCCGCCGACCCCCAGCTGGTCGCCGACGTAGACGAGGAAGGCGGCGACGACCGTGTTGAAGAGGAAGGAGGTGATGAAGACCTGGTCGTCGAAGACCCCCTGGAGCCGGGCTCGCAGGCCGCCGAGCAGGGCATCCATCGCCGCGACGACGGCGATCGGCAGGTAGGGCACGAGCCAGCCGGGCACGGTGGGGTCGAGCACGATCCCGATGACCACCCCGAGCGCCAGACCGATGACGGCGAGCATCAGCCCTCCTCCCCCGCGCCGTCGGCGCCGCTGACCCCGAGCGGCTGCGCGTGCACCGTCGACCGCGCACCCACGGCGGGGACCGTGGCCTCGTCCAGCTCGGCGTAGGCGACGCCGACCTCGTACCGGTCGGCGAGCCGCGAGAGGTGCTCGCCCGCCGTGCTCCCCCGCAGTCCGTCGCGCAGCGCGTCGTGGTCCCCGAGCGCGACGATCGTGTACGGCGAGCTCGTCGGCTCGAGGTTGACGAGGATCGCCCGGCCGGCGGCGCGCACGGCCGTCGTCGAGGCCAGGCGCCGCCCGTCGATGCTCACGGCCTCGGCGCCGGCGGCCCACAGCCCGTTGACCACCGTCTGGATGTCGGTGTCACGCACCCGGCCGTCGTCGGCGCCCGAGACCCCGGCGGATGCGTCCGCGGAGTCGGTGAGGGTGATCTCGAGCGCGGGCCCCACGAGCGAGTGCTGGGCGGCGCCGACCAGGGCGTCGTGCGCCTCGGCACCCACCGCCCCGGGCGCGTCGGCGACGACGTCGTCCCGCAGGTCGTCGACCTCGCCGGCCAGCTCGGCGTTGCCGTCGCTCAGGGCGTCGGCCGCCTCCTGGGCGCCGGCGATCTGCGCGGCCAGCTCGGCGCGCACCGGGTCGCGCCCCTCGGCGGGCGCCGCCAGCTCGCGGCCGGCCACGACGAGCCCGACGCCGAGCGCCACCACGGTGAGCACCGTCGCCGAGCGCAGCACCGGCCGGCTGCCCGTGCCCTCACGCTGGCGACGCGCGCTCGCCTCGGCGTAGCCGGCGTCGAGCGGGTGGTCGATGAGCGCGCGCAACGGCGACTCCCACGACCGTGCGCGCGGCTCCTGCCGCCGCCCCGAGCTGCCCCTGTCCGCCACCGGGCCACTGTAGGTCCGGGCGGCGCCGGTCCGGCCGCACCGCGCCGCAGCGCGGTCCCGGTGCCGCGCCCGGCACCGGTCCGGGAGCCGAGCCCGGCGACACGGCGGACGCCCGCCGCGCCCTCAGCGGTAGGTCCACCACCGCACGAGGCTCTCCACCGGCCCGCGCCGGCCGGCGGCGGACACGGCCGCGGCCAGCAGCACCGACGCCGCCCAGGCGCCCAGTGCGATCCCGGCCGCGCCCGCGGTGGAGACCGAGCCGCCCAGCCCCACCGGCCCCCACGGCACGACCACGACGACGAGGACGACGGTCTGCAGCAGGTAACCGCTCATCGACATCTGGCCCAGGGACCTGATCGCGGCCGCGACCACCCCGGGGCCCGCGCTCCCCGGCGCCGTGAGGCGGGCGGCGAGCAACCCCGCCAGTGCCGCGTACCCGATCCCGCCGGCGTATCCGCCGACGCCGTGCAGGAGCGACATCAGCGGAGCGAGCCCGGCCGGCGGGGGCGCGAGGACCCCGGCGCCCACCGCCGCGAACCACGCGCCGAGCGCGACCGCCGCGACGAGGCCGACGAGCGCGCACCGCCGCAGGAGCGCCCGGTGCTCGTGGGGCCGGTCCAGCACGCCGTACCGCGCGGCGAGCACGCCGACCGGGATCATCGCGCTCACGCCGATCGCGTTGGCCAGGACGCCCGCGGTGAGCCACTCGCCCGCGTGCTCCGCGACGGCGTCGGCGAACGTGGTGGGCAGGACCTGCGCGCCGGCGCCCATCGTGCCGCTGCCGGTGAGCAGCAGGGCGGTGAGCAGCGCGGCGCCCCCCGCCCAGGCGGCGAGGGCGGCGTCGTGGGCCCGGACCATGACACCGGGGAGCAGGAGGAGGTAGAGCCCGTAGGCGGCGAGGATCTCCCCGGGGAAGAACAGGACGCCGTGCAGGGCGCCGATCGTCACGAGCGCGAGCGAGCGGCGCCGCAGGAGGCCGACGACCGCGGATGGCGACACTCCGGCCGCGGTCCTGCGCAGCGCGAGCTGGCCCACCCCGTAGCCGAACAGCAGGCCGAAGAGCGGGTAGGCGCGGCCGTCGACCAGGGCGAGCTGGGCCCCGGTGACGAGCGCGTCGAGCGCGCCGGCGCCGTCGGGGTGGGGGTAGCCGCGCAGGCCGGCGTCCGGGACGTCGACGAAGGCCCGGACGTTCGCCAGGGCGATGAGCGCGAGCATCGCCCCGCGCGCCAGGTCGGGGGCGAGGACGCGGGCGGCGAGCGGCGTCGGACCGGGCGTGGCCATCGCGTCATCGTGGCAGAGCGCCCGCCCGGGCACCCGGCCGGTCCGCCGCCCGCCGTGACCGAGATGAGACGAACGTCGCGGACGGTGACCGTCTGTCGTCGGATACCCTCGGGAACCGGCCGGCACCGAGGACGCCCGGCTTCAGGACGAGGAGGTTCCATGCCCGTGGACGACATGCTCGCCCGCCTGCGCATCCGCGAGGTGGTGGAGAACTGGGCGCTGTGGCGCGACGCCGGTGACTGGGAGCGCTTCGCCACCGTCTGGCACAGCGACGGCCACATGACGGCCACCTGGTTCCAGGGCAGCGCGGCCGACTTCGTCGAGGCCAGCCGGGCGGGCTTCGACGCCGGGGTCTCCATCCTCCACTTCCTCGGCGGCACGACCGTCGACGTCGTCGGCACGCGGGCGATCGCCCAGACGAAGATGACGATCTCCCAGCGGGCGGACGTGCACGACGTGGCCGTCGACGTCGTCTGCACCGGGCGCTTCTACGACTTCCTCGCCGTCGAGGACGACGACTGGAAGATCGTGCGCCGCCAACCGATCTACGAGAAGGACCGCCTCGACGTCGTCGACCCCGCGAGCAGCCTGACGCTCGACGAGAAGGTGCTCTCCTCGTTCCCTGTCGGCTACCGGCACCTCGCCTACCTCCAGCAGGGCATCGGCCACACCGTCAAGGACGGCCTGCCGGGCCTGACCGGGCACGCCGTCGAGACCCTGACGGACGAGGGCCGCGCCTGGCTGGCCGGCTCCGCGACCCCCGGGCACCCCCGCTGACCCGGCCCCGCACCCCCGCACCTCACACCCCCGCACCCCCGAGGAGAACCATGAAGCACAGCACCCCCCGACGCCGGCCCGTGGCCGCGGCCGCCGCACTGACCGCCACCGCACTGGCCCTGGCCGCCTGCGGCGGCGACGGCGGCGAGGACGGCGGCGACGGCGAGGACGGCGGGCTCACCCCCGTCACCGTCGGCGTCATCCCGATCATCGACGTCGCCCCCCTGTACATCGGCATCGAGCAGGGCATCTTCGAGGAGCACGGCCTCGACGTGACCGCGTCGACCGGTCAGGGCGGCGCCGCCATCGTCCCGAGCGTGGTCTCGGGCGACTTCGACTTCGGCTTCGGCAACTCGATGTCGACCGTCATCGCCTCCTCCACCGGCCTGCCGCTGCAGATCATCGCCTCGGGCGTGTGGTCGACCGGGGACCCCGAGGACGACGCCTTCACCATCATGTCCACCGACCCCGAGATCCAGGGTCCCGAGGACCTCGAGGGCGCGACCGTCGCCACGAACACCCTCAACGCCATCGGCGACTCGGTCGTCATGGAGTCCGCGGAGCTCGCCGGGGTCGACCCGAACTCGATCGAGTTCGTCGAGATGCCCTTCGACTCCATGCCGGCCGCGATGGCCAACGGCGACGTCGACGCGGCCTGGATCGTCGAGCCCTTCATCACGGTCGCCGAGGAGGACAGCGGGGCGCACGTCGTCACCGCGGTGCTGCTCGACATCGCGGACGAGTGGGAGATCTCGACCTACTTCACCACCGACACCTACGCGGCCGACAACGCCGAGACGGTCGAGGCCTTCCAGACGGCGATCGCCGAGGCCAACGCCTACGCCCAGGAGAACCCGGACGCGGTGCGCGAGATCCTCACGACCTACCTCGAGCTCCCCGACGGGCTCGAGGAGCGCGTCACCCTGCCGGGCTGGCAGCCCGACGTCTCGCCCGAGACGGTGCAGATCTACCACGACCTCGCGGACGAGCGCGGTCTGCTCGCCGGCGAGGTCGACCTCGACGGGCTGCTCGAGCACGCGCAGTAGCGCGGCCGACGACGCCCGCGACGGGCCCCGGGCACTCTTCGCCCGGGGCCCGTCGTCGTCCGCGCGGCCGGATGGCGGGCGGGCGTCCGTGCCGGGGCGCGGACCTGGCAGGATGCCCTGGCCCGACCCGTCCGCACCGCCGACCCCTGGAGCTGAGATGACCACCGCCGCAGCGTCCCGTCGCCACCCCGTCCTCGCCGACCTCGTCCCCGGGACCGTGGTGCGCGACGTCGTGCTCGTGCTCACCGGCACGGTGCTGGTCACGCTGGCCGGGTGGGTGACGGTGCCGCTGCCCTTCACCCCGGTGCCGCTGTCGCTGGCGACCTTCGCGGTGCTGCTCACCGGCGCCGCCCTCGGGCCGGCCCGGGCGGCGGCGAGCATCGGCCTGTACGCCGTGGCCGGGACGCTCGGCGCCCCGCTCTTCGCCGACGGCGCCTCGGGCTGGGCCTTCGCCTCGTACGGCTACGTGCTCGGGTACCTCGTCGCCGCCGTGCTGGTCGGCGTGCTCGCCCGGCGCCGGGCCGACCGCTCGGTGCTCGGCACGGCCTGGCTCGCGGTCCTCTCCACGACGACGATCTACGCCCTCGGTCTGCCCTGGCTCATGGCCTTCCTCGACGTCGACCTGGCCACCGGCCTGGCGCTGGGCGTGGTGCCCTTCCTCATCGGTGACGCGATCAAGGCCGGCGCCGCCGCCCTGCTCCTGCCCGGCGCCTGGGCCCTGGTGGCCCGCTTCCGCCGCTGACCACCCCGGCACGGGCAGCTCAGCCGCGCAGCCCCGCCAGGCCGTCGAGGACGATGCCGAGCCCGACGGCGAACGAGTCACCGAAGGCGTAGCCCGGCCGGAGCACGTGCTCGCCGACGAGCTCGGCCATCCGCGGGTGGCGCTCCAGGGCCAGCCCGGCCGAGGTCTCCTCGGGGGCGTCGATTCCGGCGGCCCCGAGCTGGGCCTCCTGCAGCGCGAAGCCGTAGACGAAGGCGTCGAGCACGGCGTAGGCGTGCGCCGTGGCGCCCACCGTGAAGCCGTGCGTGCGCAGGACGTCGAGGACGTTCTCGTGGCGCGCCAGCGTGGCGGGCCCCGGACTGCTGCGAGTCTCCATCAGGGCGAGTGCCCACGGGTGGCGCCGGAGCGCGGCGCGCAGGGAAAGGCACCGCCGCTCCAGCTCGGCGCGCCAGGGCAGCGCCGGGTCCATCTCGATCACCTCGGCGAACACCTCGTCCACGATCGCGTCGAGCACCGCCTCCTTGTGCTCGAGGTGCCGGTAGATCGCCATGGGCCGCACCCCCAGCCCGCCGGCGAGCGAGCGCATCGTCAGCGCGCCGAGCCCCTCGGCGTCGGCGAGCGCGACCGCGGCGGCCACCACCTTCTCCTGGGTCAGCCGGGTGCGCCCCGCGACCGCGTCACCGCCCCCCGCACCCGGCCGAGGTGTGCGTCCTGCTCTCTCCATGCGTCCTCCTGGTCGACCCGCACGATCCTGCCGCACCGCGGCGTTGCGCCCTGCCAACCCTTAGTGTACTAAGTACACATGACCTCGAGCAGCGTGCTCCCGCCCCCCGTCCCGACGACCCCCTCCCCCGCACCGGCCACCGTCGCCCGCACGCCGGTGCGCACCGCCGCCCTCGTCGCCGCGGCCGGGCTCTCGGCGATGGCCGTCCTCTCCCCGCTCGCGGTGTTCCTCGCCCTGCCCGAGGGGCGCACGGGCACGGCAGGGGCGCTCATGGCCGTCGTCGCCGCGCTCGACGTCCTCGTCGCCCTCGCGCTCCTGCCGGTCCTGCGGCCCGCCGGCCGCTCGCTCGCCCGGACCGCCGCCGCGCTGCGCCTGGTCTACGCGGCCGGCCTCGCCGGGGCGGCCGGGGCGCTGCTCGTCACGGGCGAGGCCGCGCTGTTCGACCGCGTGTGGGACCTCGCGCTGGGCGTGTTCGGCCTCTCGCTGCTGGCCGTCGGCGCGCTGCTGTGGCGCCTGGCCGGCGCACCCCGCTGGCTCGCCGTCCTCGTGGGCCTGGCGGGGGCGGGCTACCTCGTCGACGCCGTCCTCGCCCAGGTGGTCGCCGAACCCGCCGTCGAGCTCGGCACGGTGACCTTCGTCGGCGAGGTCGCGCTCATCGTCTGGCTCCTTGCCCGCGGCGGACGGGCGCGCGCGGGTGCCGTACCGTCGGCCGGGTGACCACCAGCGGCAGCCACGACGACGGGGCCCGCACCACCCGCGAGCGCATGCGGGCGGGCGAGCCCTACGTCGCCGACGACCCCGAGCTCGAGCAGATGCAGGTGACGGCCCGGGCCCTCCAGGACGCCTACCTGCGCGCGCACCTCGCGGCCGACGGCACCGCCCCCGACCTGCTGCGGCGCCTGCTGGGGCACGTCGGCGAGGGCGTCGAGGTCCGCCCCCCGCTGTACGTGGACTACGGGGTGCACCTGAGCATCGGTGCGGGGACCTTCGTCGACTACCACCTCGTCGCCCTCGACGTCGCCGACATCACCATCGGCGAGGACTGCCAGATCGGCCCGAACGTCCAGCTGCTCACCCCGACCCACCCCGTCGAGGCGCAGCCCCGGCGCGAGAAGGTCGAGGCCGCCCACCCCATCCGCATCGGGGACAACGTCTGGCTCGGCGGTGGCGTCATCGTCTGCCCCGGCGTGAGCATCGGCGACAACGCGGTGATCGGCGCCGGAGCGGTGGTCACCGGGGACGTCCCCGCGAACGTCGTCGCCGTCGGCAACCCCGCGCGGGTCATCCGCGAGCTCTGACCCGTCCACGCAGGAGCCCCGCCCCCTTCTCGGAACCGTCACCGCCGCCTATCATCGCCATATGACGATCAATCAGGAGGCGGCTCCCCCGCCCGGCACGGCAGCCCCCTCCCCCGCGCACCTCGACCTGGCCGCCTGCCTGTTCCACGCGCTCGGCGACCGCTCCCGGCTGACGATCCTGCGCCACCTCCTGCTCGGCGAGCACCGGGTCGGCGAGCTCGTCGAGCACCTCGGTCTCGCCCAGTCCACCGTCTCCAAGCACCTCGCCTGCCTGCGCGACTGCGGGCTGGTCGACGTCACGGTGCGCGGGCGTTCGTCGGTGCACCGCATCGCCCACCCAGCGCAGGTCACCGGCCTGCTCGCCGCCGCCGAGGGCGTCCTGGCGCGCACCGGCGAGGCCGTCGCGCTGTGCCCCCGTCACCACGCCCCGGAGCCGTGATGTCCGGCCACCACCACGGACCACCGCCGACGGTGCACCCCGGCTCGCGCTACCGGGGCCGCCTCGCGGTCGGCTTCGCCCTCATCGCCGTCTTCTTCGTCGTCGAGCTCGCGGCCGGCCTCGTCTCCGGCTCGCTCGCGCTGCTGTCCGACGCCGGACACATGGCCGCCGACGTCGTCGCGCTCGGCGCCGCGCTGGCCGCGACCCGCATCGCGGGCCGGCCCGACACCACGGGCCGGCGCACGTACGGCAGCTACCGGGCGGAGATCTTCGCCTCGGGGTTGGCGGTCCTGCTGATGATCGGGGTGGGGGTCTACGTCGTCGTCGAGGCCGTGGGCCGGCTGGGTACCGCGCCCGAGGTCGACACCGGGCCGATGATCGTCGTCGGCCTGCTCGGCCTGGCCGTCAACGTCGTCGTCATGCTGCTCCTGCGCGACGGGTCCAAGGAGAGCCTGGGCGTGCGCGGCGCCTACCTCGAGGTGATGGCCGACGCGGCGGGCTCGGTCGGCGTCGTCGTGGCCGGCGTGCTCGTGGCCACCACCGGCGCGGCGTGGTGGGACACCGCCGTCGCGCTCGCCATCGGGGCGTTCATCGGCGTGCGCGCGGTCATGCTCGGCCGGCAGGTCCTCGGCGTGCTGGGCCAGCAGGTGCCCGAGGGCTTCGACGTCGAGGAGGTGGCCCGTGAGCTGTCCGCGCTCGACGGCGTCGAGGACGTCCACGACCTGCACGTGTGGGTACTCACCTCGGGGATGAACGTCGCCACCGCGCACCTGGTGGCCGGCCGCACCGACCGGCACGCGGAGATCCTCGACGCGGCCCGCGACCTCCTGCGCGAGGCCGGCGTCGAGCACGCCACCCTCCAGCTCGAGCAGGAGCCCTCGGCGCGCTGCCACGAGATCACCTGGTGACGCGCCGGCCGCTCACGCGTCGTCCGCCCCGGGCGCGACCAGCCCCGACTCGTAGGCGAGGACGACGAGCTGGGAACGGTCACGTGCACCGGTGCGGGCCAGCAGCCGGCTGACGTAGGTCCGGGCGGTCGCCGGGCTGATGTGCAGGCTCACGCCCACCTCGTCGTTGGACATGCCCCGTCCCACGCGGGCGAGGACCTCGCGCTCGCGCTCGGTGAGGTCCGCGGCCAGCTCGGGCCGTGTTCGTCCCGCGGTCCCGCGCGCGACGTGGCCGAGCAGGGTTCCGGCCACCGTCGGGCCGAGCAGCGACCCGCCCGCGGCGACCACGCGGATCGCGTGGCGCAGCCCGGCGGGGTCGACGTCCTTGAGCAGGTACCCCGCCGCCCCGGCACGCACGGCGTCGAGCACGTCCGCGTCGTCGTCGAAGGTTGTCAGCACGAGCACCCGGACCCCCGCGAGCTCCGGGTCCTGCGCGATGCGCCGGGTCGCGGCGATGCCGTCGAGGACGGGCATCCGGATGTCCATGAGGACGACGTCGGGGCGCAGCCGGCGCACGAGGGCCAGCCCCTCCCTCCCTTCCGACGCCTCGGCGACGACCTCGATGTCCCCGTCGTGCCGGGCCAGGGCGCGCAGCCCGGCGCGGACGAGCTCCTGGTCGTCGACGAGGACGACCCGCACCGCCGGGCCGGTCATGCCGCCCCCTCGGGCAGCGCGACGGGCAGGGCGGCGTCGACGACGAACCCGCCCGCCGACGACCGCGCGTCGAGCGTCCCGCCGAGCAGCCGGACGCGTTCGGCCATCCCGGTCAGGCCGTGGCCGGGGCCGCGGTCGGCGGGCGCCCCTGTGCCGTCGTCGCTCACGCTCAGCAGCAGCACCCCGTCCTTGACGACCCCCTGCACCCGCGCGAGCGAGGCCCCCGAGTGGCGCAGCACGTTGGTCAACGCCTCCTGCACCACCCGGTAGGCCGCGCCGTCGACCGGGCCCGCGAGCACCCCCTCCTCGATGTCGACGGAGACGTCGACCTCGAGACCGGTCGTCCGCGCCCGGTCCGCGAGGGAGGCGACCCCCGCCAGGGTGCAGGAGTCGCGCGTCCCGTCGTCCGCGCGCAGGACCCGGAGCAGGGCGCGCAGCTCGCCCAGCGACCGTGAGCTCTCGGTGCGCACGCGGGTCAGCGCACCGGCGGCCGCCTCCGGGTCGCCGGGGACCGCGTCGAGCCCGACGCCGGCGTGCAGCGCGATCACGGACAGGGAGTGCCCCACGGTGTCGTGGAGGTCCCGGGAGATCCGCTCCCGCTCCCGCTGGACCCACAGGTCCCGCTCGCGCCGGTGCTGCTCCTCGGTCAACGCCTCGATGTGCGCCCGCTGCGCGGCACGGATGCGCGAGACGTGCACGACGTGGCCCAGCGCCACCGCAGCGGCGACCAGCGCGAGGTTGGCCACCGTCTCGTGGCCGAGCACGTACCCGGCAGGCTGCGGGTCGTCACGCAGGCGGAACCCCTGGGCGACGACGAGGACGAGCGCTCCGGCGACCACCGCACTGCGGCCGGCCCCGGCCTCCGCGGCGGAGAAGAGCGCGGCCGCCACCGGCACGGCCACCCCGACGACCGGGAGCTCGAGGACGTAGTACGTGAACGTCAGGGCGACGCTGATCCACAGCACCGCCCGCGGGTGGCGACGGCGCAGGAGCAGCACCCCGCCCAGCGTTGCCGCGAAGAGGTACGCCACCGCGTCCGGCGCCGCCCCCGCACCGGGCTGGGCAAGCGCGACGACCAGCGCCAGCGCACCGGCGACGCCGAGCGCCACCAGCGCGTCCACGACCCGCGGGGCGGGTACGCGCCACGCTGGTCGCCCCGACATGTCGGCCACCGTAGGACGGAGACCGCGCGGGCGCCTCCTCCCCCGGTGCCGTGCGGAGTCGCCCCCCGACGACACCGGATGTCGCCTCCTGCGGGGGCGCGTCGGGAGCAGGGACGGACGCGCGTCCCGGCGACGCCTTCCTAGCGTGCGGAGCATGACTTCTCCCGCACCGCACCGCATGCCCGACCGGCAAGGCCCGCACCCGGACCGGCCCCACCTCCTCCTCGTCGTGGGCCTCGGACTGTTCGCCCTTCTCCGTTCGATCACGCGCATCGTCGAGGGACAGCTGGGTCTCGACGCCGGCCCGGTGCTCCCGATCGCCATGACCGCGCTCATCACCGTCGTGTGGGTCGCGGTCGTCGGCCTCGGCAGCGCGCCGCGCCCGTTCGCCACGCTCGTGCTGGCCGGGCTCGTCTACGCCGTGGCCGCGATGCTGCTCAGCGCGGTGCTCTCCCCGATCCTCGACGGCGAGCTCGCCGGGCCCCTCGCGCGACCGCTCGCGATCGTGCCCGTGCTCGCGGTCAACGCCGGATGGGGTGCGATCGCCGGCCTGCTCGCGCTCGCGGCGCCGGTCGGCGCGCGCCGACCGGCGCCGCGGGCGCTGAGGGGCGACCGCGGGAGCTGAGGAGCGCACGCGGCACGCGTCCCCGTCGACACGCGGCGGGACGCTCGAGCGTGCCGGGCGCGGGGCGGCGCATGCTGGGGCGATGGCAGCCACCCGCGCGGACACCGTGCGCGCCCTCGTCCCCGGCGTCGCCCTCGCTCTCGTCGTCGCCGCAGTGGCCACCGTGGTCGGCCGCGCCCTGCCGGTGCTCGGCCCCGCCGTCGCCGGCGTGGTCCTCGGACTCGTGCTCGGCCAGGTGCTCCGTCCCGGCGACCGCACCCGGCCCGGACTGACCTGGACGAGCAAGCGCGTGCTGCAGGCCGCCGTCGTGCTCCTCGGGGCGGGGATGTCCCTCGGCGAGGTGTGGTCGGTGGGCGTGGACACCCTGCCGGTCATGCTCGGCACCCTGGCCGTGTGCTTCCTCGCCGCCGTGCCGCTGGGGCGCCTGCTCGGCGTCGACGGCGAGCTGCGCACCCTCATCACGGTCGGCACCGGCATCTGCGGGGCCTCCGCGATCGCCGCGGTCTCCCCGGTCGTGCGGGCCCGAGGGGCGGCCGTCGCCTACGCCGTCGCCACGATCTTCCTGTTCAACGTCGGCGCGGTCCTGCTCTTCCCCCCGCTCGGGCACCTGCTGGGGATGGACGAGGAGGCCTTCGGCCTGTTCGCCGGGACCGCCGTCAACGACACCTCCTCGGTGGTGGCCGCGGCCAGCGTCTTCGGCGGGGCGGCCCTCGGGCACGCGGTCGTCGTCAAGCTCGCCCGGACCCTGATGATCATCCCGGTCACCGTGACCCTGGCCGTCCGGGAGCAGCGCCGCGCCCTGCGCGCCGCGCGCGGGTCGGGCGAGGCCGGGCCGGGCCGCCTCACCCTCCGGTCGGTCGTCGGGCTGGTCCCGTGGTTCCTCGTCGGGTTCCTCGTCATGGCCGCGCTCACCAGCCTCGGCGCCATCCCGACGGACCTGCGGCCCGGCATCGTCACGGCCTCCACCTTCCTCATCACCGCCGCGCTGGCCTCGATCGGCATGCTCACCGACATCGCGTCCCTCCGGGCGGCCGGCTGGCGGCCCCTGGCCTTCGGCGGCCTGCTGTGGGTCGTCGTCGCCTGCTCGGCCCTGGCGATCATGTGGGTCACCGGCGCGCTGTGACCCGCCGCGGGCAGGCGTCACCGGCCGGATGTCGATCGGGCGGTGCGACGATCGTCATCGAGGTGCAGCCGGCCGTCCGCCCCGGAGGGCCGCACGACGAGAGAGGCGAGACCATGCGATACACCCTGCTCATGCACCACCCGGAGCCCGCCGAGGGCGAGCTCGACGAGGACACCATGGCCGAGGGGATGGCCGCCATGTCCGCCTACGCGTCCACCCTGCACGCTGCGGTCGTCCTGCTCGGGGCCGAGGTCCTGCAGCCCTCGGCGTCGACGACGACGCTGCGCACGGTCGACGGCGTCCTCCAGGTCCAGGACGGCCCCTTCGCCGACACCAAGGAGCAGCTCGCGGGCACGTTCGTCCTCGACGTCGACGACCTCGACGCCGCCATCGGCTGGGCGCGCCAGGCTCCGCAGCTGGCCTGGGGCGGCACCGTCGAGGTGCGTCCGGGTGCCACCCACACCGTCGACGGCGCATGGGTGCCGAACGCCTGAGCGCGCGGGCGTCGGGTCCGCAGCCTGACCCGGCGGCCCGGGAGGCGCGAGAGGCGCCGACGGACCCCGGGGCACCGGCGCTCCGGGAGGCGCGCGCGGTGCTCGAACCCGTCGTCCGCGCCTCCCACGGGCGCCTGCTGTCGGTGCTCGCCGCCGCGACGGGGGACATCGCGCTGGCCGAGGACGTCCTCGGGGACGCCTACGAGCGGGCGCTGCGCACGTGGCCCCGGACGGGAGTGCCCGACAACCCCGCCGCCTGGCTGCTCACCGTGGCGCGCAACCGGCAGCGCGACGTGCTGCGCTCGAGCGCACGCCGCACCGCCGTCCCGCTCGAGTCGGCGGCCGACCCGGCGGACCCCCGTGCCGACGCGCCGGACCCGGACGCCGTCGGGGACCGTCGGCTCGAGCTCATGCTCGTGTGCACCCACCCGGCGATCGACCCCGCCGTCCGCACGCCGCTCATCCTGCAGGCGGCGCTCGGCATCGAGGCCGCCGACGTCGCCGCCGCCTTCGCCGTGCCGGCCGCCACCATGGCGCAACGTCTCGTCCGCGCCAAGCGCCGCATCCGCGACACCCGCATCCCCTTCCGCGTCCCGGGCCGCGAGGAGCTGGCCGAGCGGCTGCCCGCGCTGCTCGAGGCCGTCTACGGCGCGTTCGCGGTGGGGCGCTCGGCGGGCGGCCCGCACGGCGCGGCGCTCGCGCGGGAGGCGCGCGAGCTCGCTCTGCTCCTCGCCGGGCACCTCCCCGAGGAGCCGGAGGTGCTCGGCCTCGCCGCGCTCCTGGCCCTGTCCCTGGCGCGTGGCCTGGCATCGGCGGAGGAGTTCGTGCCCCTCGACGAGCAGGACGCCGGCGCGTGGGACACCGCGCTCGTCGCCGAGGGCGAGGCGCTCCTGCGTCGCGCGCAGCTCGCGTCGACGACGCCGGGCCGTTTCCAGCTCGAGGCGGCGATCCACGCCGTGCACTGCGACCGCGCGCGGACCGGGCGCACCGACCTGCCGGCCCTGCGCACGCTCTATCGCGCGCTCGTGCTGGTCGCGCCCTCCCTGGGTGCCCGGGTGGCCCTGGCGGCGGTGATCGGCCGCACCGACGGCGCCGCCGCCGGGCTCGCGGAGCTCGATGCGATCGCGGCCGGCGGGGGCCGCCGCGGGCCCGACGCCGAACGCTTCGGGCCCTTCCACGCCGTGCGCGCCGCGCTCCTGGCCGAGGGCGGGCACGCCGAGGCGGCCGCACAGGCCTACCGCCGCGCCGCGGAGCTCACCGCCCACGGCCGGTCGCGCGACCACCTCCTGCGCCTGGCAGGGATCGACCCGTGATCGCGCAACGGGACTGCCGCCGCGTCAGCGACGCGTGAACAGCACCGCCCAGGACTCCGGGCCGCGCTCGCGGTAGGTGATCTCGAACGCGCCCGGCGAGCGCTCCTCGAGCTGGTTGATGAGCGGCACCGGGTCGTGGGTGGCACGCAGCACGAGTGCACCCCCCGGCAGCAGCGAGTCCAGCGCGCCCAGCAGCGCGGCATGACGCACCGCGTGCGGGATCGTCTGGACGTCGATCTCCGGCACGGCGTCCTCCCCCGCGCACCCGCACGCGCACGAGCTCCGGGCGGGGACACCGATCTCGACCTGGGACTTCATCTGGGACCTTTCGTCGTGGTGGACTCCCCCAGACTTTACTACGCTTAACCCCGTGGTTAATACCGGTGGTCCCGAGCGCCGCGGCAGGCGAGCGCTGTCCCCCTCCCGCGCCCAGATCCTCGACCTGGTCCGACGCAACCGGCGCGGCGTCACGCTGCCCGCACTGGTCCGCTTCACGGGTCTGCACGAGAACACGGTGCGTGGTCACCTCGAGGCGCTGCTCGCCGACGACCTGCTCGACCGGACACCCGGCGAGCCGAGCGGTCGTGGGCGTCCGCCGTGGGTGTGGGTGCCCCGCAGCGAGGAGCCGGACAGCGGCTACGCGGGGCTCGCCTCGGCCCTGGCCGCGGCGCTGGCGGGGAGCGCAGCTGACGCGCCCCGGCTCGCCCTCGAGGCGGGTCGGTCCTGGGGCCGGGACATCGGTCGGACCGACGACGGCGAGGTGGCCGGCGGCGGTGACCGCGGGGCGGGCGACGGCGAGGTGGCCGGAACCGGTACGACGGACCCCGGCGACCTCGCAGACCCCGACGAGCCGGCCGAGCAGGTCGTCCGGCTCATGCGACGCCTGGACTACGAGCCGGAGCGCGAGCCCGGCTCGCCGGTCATCGCCCTGCGCGCCTGCCCCCTCCTCGACGCCGCGGTGGACCATCCCCAGGTCGTCTGCGCGGTGCACCACGGACTCGTCCGCAGCGCGCTGGAGGCGCAGGGCCACGCGGACGTGACCACCGAGCTCGAGCCCTTCGCGAGCCCGGGCACCTGCCTGCTGCGGGTGGGAGGCTGAGATGCCCGCTCGCCGACCGTCCCCGCGCGGTCTCCTGCTCCTGCCCGGCGGCTTCGCCCTGCTCACCGGGCTGGCCGGCGGGCTCGCCCTGCTCGGCCTGGCCCCCGGCCTGCCCGGCGTGCTGGCCGACCGGCACGGCTGGCTGATGACCCTGGGCTTCCTCGGCACCGTCATCGCCCTCGAACGGGCCGTCGCCCTGGCCCGCCCGTGGGGCTACCTCTCCCCCGCCCTCCTCGGCGCCAGCGGCGTGACCCTCGTCCTCGGGCACGAGGCGGGGCTCGTCCTGCTGGCGGCCGGGGCCTCGGCGCTCGTGGCCGTCTACCTGCCGCTGTGGCGGCGCACCCGCGACGACGCCGTCCTCGTCCAGCTCCTCGGGTCGGTCGCCGCGGCCGGCGCCGCCCTCCTCGGTGCCCGCGGCGTCCCGGTCGGCGACCTTCACCTGTGGCTGGCTACTTTCGTCGTCGCCACCATCGCGGGTGAGCGCCTCGAGCTGGCCCGACTGGCGATGCCCCGCGGCGCCGGCCGGGTGCTGCTCGCGCTCGTCGGCGCCCTGACCGCGGCCCTGCCGGTGGCGCTGCTGTGGCCCGCGGTCGGCTACCCGGTGGCCGGGGCGGCGACGGTCGGGCTCGCCGGGTGGCTCGCCGTGCACGACGTCGCCCGCCGCACGGTCCGCGCCCGGGGGCAGGCCCGGTTCATGGCGGCCTGCATGCTGGCGGCCTTCGTCTGGCTCGCCGTCGCCGGCGCCGTCTGGCTGCTCGGGGAGCCCGGCGGGACCGCCTACGACGCGGTCATCCACGCCGTGTTCGTCGGCTTCGCGCTGAGCATGGTGATGGCGCACGCGAGCGTCATCCTGCCCGCCGTCCTGCGCGTCCGCCTGCCCTACCGGCGCGCGATGTGGGTGCCGGCCTCGCTCCTGCACGCGGGCCTCGTCCTGCGCGTCTGGCTCGGCGACGGACTGGGCATGACCGGCGTCCACCAGGTCGGGGCGATCGTCACCGTCGTCGCCCTGCTGGCCTTCGTCCTCGCCGCCGTCTCCTCCGCCCTGCTCGCCGAGCCCCGCTCCCCCGCCCCCGCCCGCCGGCACGACCCCTCGAAGGTGACCCACCCGTGAGACAGCGTTCCTTCCGCCCCCTGCGCGACCTGCCCGCCCTCGTGTGGCTGGCGCTCCTGGTCCTCGCCGTCCTCGTCCACCCCTGGGTGCCGGCGCCCCGCTGGCTCATGCTCCACCTGCTCTTCCTCGGCGCCCTCACCCACTCGGTGCTCGTGTGGAGCGAGCACTTCGCCTCGGCCCTCCTGCGACGCTCGACGGGCCGCCGCGGCCAGACGGTCCGGCTCGCCCTGAGCAACGGCGGGGCGGCCGCCGTGATCGCCGGGAACCTCACCGACACCTGGCTCCTCGTCCTGGCCGGGGCGGTGGCGGTGGCCACCGCGGTCGTATGGCACGGCGCGGACCTGGCCGTCCGGCTCGTGCGGGCGCTCGGCTCGCGCTTCGCGGTCACCGTCGGCTACTACGTGGCCGCCTCGGCCGCGCTCGCCGTCGGGGCCACGCTCGGCGTGCTGCTCGCCCGGGACCCCGCCGGGGCGCTCTACGACCGGCTGCTCCTGGCGCACGCGCTCGTCAACGTGCTGGGCTGGATCGGCCTGACCCTGCTGGGGACCCTGGTCACGCTGTGGCCCACCGTCCTTGGCACCCGGCTGCTCGACGGCGCGGTGGCCTCGGCGCGCCGCACGCTGGTCGTCCTCGTCGTCGGCCTGGCGCTGACCGTCACAGGCGCGCTGCTGGGCCGCTCCCTCGTCGTGGCGCTCGGACTCGGGCTCTACCTGGCCGGCGCGGTCGTCTCGGTGCGGGCGATGCTCGCCCACGCCCGGGTGCGTCCGCCGCGCGGCTATGCGGGCTGGTCGATCGGCGCCGGCGTGCTGTGGCTGACCGGCTGCCTGGCGGTGCTCCTTCTCGGTGCCGTGCGCGGCGTCCCGGGCGAGCCGGCGGCCGCGGCGGACGCCCTGCGCGCGGTGGCGCCCGTCCTCGCCGCGGGTGTCGGCGCGCAGGTCCTGCTCGGTGCGCTGTCCTACCTGCTCCCCGTCCAGGTCTCCCGCGGGCCCGCCTCCGCCCGCGCGGCGCACGCGGCGATCGACCACCTCGGTGCCTTCCGGGTGTGCGTCGCCAACGTCATGCTCGTCCTCGCCCTGCTGCCGGTGCCGTCCGCGGTGCGGGTGGCCGCCACGGTGCTCTACCTGGCGGTCATGGTCGGCTTCGTCCCGGCCGCCTACCGGTCCGTGCGCGCCGCGCGCCGAGCGACGGCCGCCCCCGCGCCGGGATCGGGGCCCACCCCCGCGCCGGCCGCGGGGTCCACCCCCGCACCGGGCGCCGCGGCGCCCACGACGACGGAGGAGAGCTCGCTGCGCCCCCAGCTCGCGGGCGCCCTGGTGGCGGTGCTCGGCGTCGTCGTCGCCGGTGCGATGATCGACCCCGCCTCGGCCGGGCTGACCGCCGCCCCCGCCGTCGAGGTCGCCGCCAACGGTCGCACGCAGACCGTCGAGGTCGAGGCCGAGGGGATGGCCTACACCCCGGACCGCATCGAGGTCGAGGCCGGCACGCGCCTGGTCCTCGAGGTCCACAACGCCGACGAGGGCCAGGTGCACGACCTCGTGCTGGCCACCGGCGCCGCCACCCCGCGGCTGGCCCCCGGCGAGAGCGCGACCCTCGACGTCGGCGTCGTCGGCACCGACATCGAGGCCTGGTGCTCGATCATCGGCCACCGCCAGCAGGGCATGACCCTCGACATCGTCGTCACCGGCGGGAGCGGGCCCACCGACGTCGCCGCGGAGCAGGGCGACTCCGCGCACGACCCGGCCGCCTCCCACGACGGTTCGTCCCATGGCGACGGGTCCACCGGCGCACCGGACGGGTCCGCGCCCGCCGTCGTCGACCCCTCGGCGGTCCCGCCGGAGGAGTTCGAAGCCGCCGACGCCGCCCTCGACCCGTTGCCTCCCGACGAGGGACCGGTCACGCACCGGGTGACCTGGGCGATCGAGGAGACCGTGATCGAGGTGGCCCCCGGCGTGACGCAGGAGCTGTGGACCTTCGACGGCCAGGCACCCGGGCCCGTGCTGCACGGCCAGGTCGGGGACACGTTCGAGGTGACGATCGTCAACGACGGCACGATGGGGCACTCGATCGACTTCCACGCCTCGCACCTCGCCCCCGACGAGCCCATGCGTACGATCGCGCCCGGCGAGCAGCTGACCTACACCTTCACGGCCCGGCGGTCGGGGATCTGGATGTACCACTGCGGCACCGCGCCGGCCAGCGCGCACATCGCCAACGGGATGGCCGGCGCCGTCGTCATCGAGCCCGAGGGCCTGCCCGAGGTGGACCGGTCCTACGTCATCACCCAGTCCGAGCTCTACCTCGGCCCCGAGGGTGGCCCGGTGGACACCGAGGCCCTAGCGGCGCAGCGACCGTCGGCGATGACCTTCAACGGGTACGTCGACCAGTACCTGCACGACCCGCTCGAGGCCGACGTCGGCGACCGCGTCCGGTTCTGGGTGCTCGACTTTGGGCCGAACCGCCCGACGTCGTTCCACGTCATCGGCGGCCAGTTCGACACCGTGTGGTTCGAGGGTGACTACCTGCTGCGCGACGGCGGGACCACCGGGGACGGCGGGTCGCAGTCGCTCGCGCTGGCCGCCGCCCAGGGCGGGTTCGTCGAGCTCACCTTCCCCGAGGCCGGGCACTACCCCTTCGTCACGCACATCATGGTCGACGCCGAGATGGGCGCGCGCGGGACCGTCGAGGTCGGGTGAGGCGGGGCTCGGACGGGGGCACGGGTGCGCGTGTCGCCACGCGCACCCGTGCTACCGCGCACATCCCCCGGTCAATGAGTGCACGGTGGTGGAGCCCTCGGTCGTCCGGGGACGGACCCGGACGACCGAGGAGTTCATTGGTCAGGCGCGGGGGTTCCAGGTCCCCTTCGCCACGGCCGGGACGAAGTCCTTGACCTCGAACGGGAAGGTCACGGTCTGCCCGGTCTCGGCCGCGTGGTAGGCGGCCATGAGCAGCTCGACGACGTCGAGTCCGTTGCGCAGGTTGACCTGCGGCTGCTCGCCGGCGAGGAAGGCCGAGGCGAAGGCGGCGTTCTCCCCGGTGTACCCGTAGGAGACGGCCTCGTCGGAGACGATGGGCATGAGGCCCTGCTCGGCGTTCTGCTTCTCGACCATGTCCTCGCCCTCGGCCTGCACCAGGGCGCGGGAGAGGAAGATCTGCGACTCGGTCGACAGGGTGTCGGACTTCATCGAGTACTCCGGGCCGAGCAGCTCGAAGGACAGGCGCAGGCCGGCACCGACGAAGCTCCACGAGGTGGTCGCCTCGACGACGACGGGCTCGCCGTCGCCGTTGACGAACTCGTAGACCGCGTGGGCGTAGTCCTCGCTGGGCGAGCGGGTGTAGTCCACGACGCCGGGGTAGGTTTCGCTCAGCTGCTTGGCGTAGGCCGGACGCCCCCACTTGAGCGAGGCGATGGTCGCGGTGACCGAGACCGGACGCAGCCACTCGGCGATGTCCTTCCCCGGGGGCGTGAGCATGTAGCGGCCCGACTCCACCGAGTGGCACATCATGTCGTTGAGGACGCCGCCGCCCTCGTCGGCGCCGTTCCAGAACCAGGTGTTGTGCGGGCCGGAGTGCTCCTCGGCGGCACGGGCGAGGTAGGGGGTGCCGGCAACCTGCGCGCCGCGGGCCCACAGGAGCTCGTGCGCCCGGGTGATGCCCGGGGAGAAGACCTGGTTCTCCAGGTAGCCGTGCAGGAGCCCGGCGCCCTCGACCATCGCCAGGACCTGCTGGGCCTCCTCGATGGTGCGGCCCAGCGGCTTCTCGATGGCGATGCCCTTGAGCTGGGCGCGCCCGCTGGTCACCTCGTCGGTGATGGCCTTGACCACCTCGAGGCGGGAGAAGTTGGGGGTGAGCACCCACACCGCGTCGACCCGCGGGTCGCGGACGAGCTCGACGACGTCGTCGTAGGCGGTGACGTCAGTGCCGACACCGATCTCCTCGGCCTTGGTGGCCAGGGCCTGGGCGGAGGTGAGCCGGCGCGAGGTCACCGCGACGATGTCGGCGTCGCGCACTCCGCGCCAGGAGTCGACGTGGAAGTTGCCGATGAAGCCGGCCCCGACGATGCCGACGCCGAGGGTGGAACGTTGCGCCATGGTGTTGATCTCCTTGTGAGGTCGTGTGTGGTGGTCAGGAACGGAGCCGTCGTTGGCGCCCGAACAGGGTGAGGATCGAGAGCAGGACGAGGCCGGTGATGATGGTCCGCCAGGACTCGGGGATCCGGACCGTGGTGAGGAAGCTGCTGAGGAACTGCAGGACGACGGCACCGACGGCGGTCCCCGCGTACCCGCCGACGCCACCGGCGGCCAGGGTGCCGCCGATGATGACGGCGGCGACCGTGGTCAGCGTGTAGCTGTCGGCGAGGTTGAGCAGGACCGATTCGTTGTAGCCGAGCAGCATGAGCCCGCCGATGACGGCGAAGGCACCCGAGGCGGCGTACGCCCCGATGACAGTCCGCTTGACCGGCACGCCGGACAGGCGCGCGGCCCGCCGGTTGGTGCCCACGGCGTAGAGGTTCCAGCCGTAGGACGTGCGGCGCAGGAGGAGGGTGACGATGATGATGAGCGCGATCCACACGTAGACCACGCCGGGGATGCCGAGGAACCACCGCGTGTTGACCAGGCTGGTCAGCGCCGGGGCGCTGCGGCCGGCGGCCACGCCCTGGGTGTAGGCGAGCGAGAGCCCGCCGGCGACACCCATCATGCCCAGCGTCATGACGAACGGGGGCAGCCGCAGCGCGACGATGCCGATGCCGTTGACCGCCCCGAGCCCGGCGCCGAGGAGCACCGGGACGAGGATGCCGACCAGGAGGTTCCCGTTGTCCCCGTCCATGAGACGGGCGCCGACGATCGCGCCGAACGTGGCGACCGCGCCGACGGACAGGTCGATGCCGGTGTTGCCGGAGAGGATGACGATGGTCTGGCCGATCGCCATGATGCCCAGGAAGCTGGCCACGCGCAGCATGGAGACGATCTGGCCGTAGCTCGCGAATCCGGGCGAGACGATCTGGCCGACGATGAGGATCGCGATCGCGGCCAGGGCGGCGATGACGATCGGCTGCCGGACGACGGTCAGCAGGCGCGCGCGCAGGTCGTCGCCGGCGCTCAGGTCCGTTGCCGAGCTCATGCGGACTCCCTCCGGTTGGTCAGGACGGACAGGGCGAAGGCGGCGATGATGACCAGTCCGCTGATGAGGGGGCGCCAGAAGGTGGGTACCCCGAGCGGGCCGAGCACGTTGTCGATGACGGTGAGGATGACGGCGCCGGCCACGGCGCCGATCGCGCTCCCCCGACCGCCGGACAGGGCGATCCCGCCGAGGACCACCGCGGCGATCGAGTCGAGCACGAAGGCCTCGCCGATGAACGGGTCGCCGGAGCCGGAGTTGGCCAGGATGGCCAGCGAGGCGGCGCCGACGAAGGCGCCGGCGAGCGTGTAGGTCGAGGCGCGCGCCCGCACCACCGGGACGAGCGAGGTGTAGGCCGCCTGCTCGCTGCCGCCGACGGCCCGGATGTGCCGCAGGAGCTGGGTGCGGTTGAGCACCAGCCAGGCCGCCATGCCGGCGAGCACGACGAGGGCGGCGATCGGGAGGCCGAGGACGACGTCGCGGTAGGCGCTCACCATCTCCCCCGGGACCTGGCCACCGGGGGCCGGGCGGACCACCAGTGCGGCACCGGCGAACACGGAGCTCGTGGCGAAGGTGGCGATGAGCGGCTGGAGCCGCACCACGGCGATGACGAACCCGTTGAACAGGCCGCAGGCCGCACCGGTGAGGATGCCGGTGAGCACGCCGAGCAGGATCTTGGAGTCGTCGCCGTCCATCACGTGCAGCGCGACGACGCTGGACAGGGCGAGGTTCGATCCCACCGACAGGTCGAGGCCGCCGCCGATGACGACGATCGCCTGCCCGATGGCCACGAGCACCAGCGGCGCGAAGGTCGCGAAGTTGCTGGTGATCGAGTAGGAGGTGAAGAAGTTGGGCTGCACCCACGCGTTGACGGCGATGACGGCCACCAGCAGGCCGAGGGTGACCCAGGCCGACAGGGAGAACGTCAGCCTGCGCTGCCAGCCGCCGTCGCGCAGCAGGTCGCCGGTGCCCCTCGACCCCCGCGGTGTCTCCGCGGTGGTGTCCCGGGTGGTGGACTCCGTCATGCCGGCATCGCCTCCTCGTCATCGTCGACCAGCAGGGCGCTCGCGACGAGCGCGCTGTGGGTGATCTCGTCGCCCTCGAGCTCGTTGACCACGGCGCCCTCGAACAGGACGAGCACGCGGTCGGCGAGCTCCTCGAGCTCGGTGTCATCGCTGGAGTTGAGGATGACGGCGACGCCGTCGGCGGTCAGCTCGCGGATGATCGTGTAGATCTCGGCCTTGGCGCCGACGTCGACGCCCTTGGTCGGGTCGTCCAGCAGGACGACACGGGGCCGGGCGGGCAGCCACTTGCCGATGACGACCTTCTGCTGGTTGCCGCCGGACAGGCTGCTCACCGGGTGGTCGAGCGAGCCGATCTTGATGCTCATCGAGCGCACCTGGTCGCGGGCCACGGCGCGTTCCTTGCGCATGGAGATCGCGCCGAGCACCGTGCGGCTGGGGAGCGAGACGGTCGAGATGTTCTCCTGGATGGAGCGCTTGTCGTACAGGCCGTCGGCGCCGCGGTCGCCGGGGACCAGGGCGACCCCGGCGCGGATGCCGGCGCGCGGGGTGCGCAGGTGCCGGCGGCGTCCGCCGATCGTCACCGTCCCGGCGGTGGCCGGGTTGGCGCCGAACAGCGACAGGAGGAGCTCGGACTGGCCCTGCCCCTGCAGGCCGCCCAGGCCGAGCACCTCGCCGGGCCGCACGGCCAGGGAGATCCGGTCCACGCCGGGAGCCACCAGGTCGGTCGTCTCGACCACCGGCGCCTCGCCGTCCTGCCGGTTGGTCTCCGCGGCGCTACCCACGCGGGACGCAAGCTCGTCGCCGACCATGAGGCGCACGAGCTCCTTGTCGGTGGTCTCGGCCAGCTCGACGGTGGCGATGTTGAGGCCGTTGCGCAGGACGGTGGCGCGCTGGCACAAGGCCATCACCTCCTCCATCCGGTGGGAGACGAACACGACGCCGACGCCGTCGGCGGTCAGCTCGCGCACCACGGAGAACAGCAGCTCGACCTGGTCGCGGTGCTGGGAGGCGGTGGCCTCGTCCAGGACGAGGAAGCGGGGGTCGCGCAGCCAGGCCTTGCCGAGCTCGACGATCTGGCTCTGACCGGGGCTCAGGCGGGAGGCGCGGGTGTCGGGCCGGATCTTCGGACCCAGGCCCGGGGCCAGGCGCTCGAGGACCTCGTCGATGCGCCGGCGCTGACGCCGGGGCGCGAGGAAGCCGGCGCTCGTGGCCTCGGTGCCGAGCACGAGGTTCTCCGCGACGGTGAGGTGCGGGACGAGCGAGAGGTGCTGGTACACGGAGGCGATGCCGTGCCGCTGGGCGTCCAGCGGGCGGTCGATGCTCACCTCGGTGCCGTCGATGCGGATGCGTGCCTGGTCGGGCCGGACCGCCCCGGACAGGACCTTGTTGAGGGTCGACTTACCCGATCCGTTGGGACCGAGGAGCCCGTGGACCTCGCCGGAACGCAGCTCGAGGGATGCGTCCTTCAGGGCCTGGACCCCGCCGTATCTCTTGCTGACCTGGTCGATCTCGAGGGTGGTCACGTGGGCACCTCCTTGTGGGCGGACGTGGTGGACGGATGTGGTGGTGCGGGTGGTGCGTGGGCCGGCCCCGCCGGGCACGACGAGGCCACGGCGGGATCGGGGACCCGGGTCACGGGCCCGCCGGGACCGGCCGGCAAGGAGGGCGGCGCCACCGGGCGGAGGTGGCGCCGCCCCCGGTCTCACTCGCCGAAGTAGACGGCGACGTCCTCGGCGGTCAGGACGGAGTCGAGGACGTAGGTGTCCGGCTGGTCGGAGACCTCGGCCCACTGCTCCTCGATGTTCTCGTTCGTCACGGGCTCGGCGAGGTCGAGGATGACGGTGTTGCCGTTCTCCAGCTGCGACTCGTCGAGCTCGTCACCCTGGAGCATCCGGATGGCGATGTGCATCGCCGCGGCACCGGTCCCCGGGGGGTTGATGACGCCGATGCTGGAGAAGTCCGTGCCCTCCTCGAGCATGGTGGTCCAGCTCGACATGAACGCGACGCGCGCCTCGCCACCGATGACGAGGTCCTCGACGGCGTCGGCGGCCTGGACGGCGCGGAGCACGCCCTGGGCCATGCCGTCGTAGGTCCAGATGCCGTCGATGTCGGGGTTGGTCGAGATGAGGTCGGTGGCCGTGGTCTGGCCGACCGACTGGTCCCAGCCGCCGTCGCCGCGGGCGACGACCTCGATGCCGGCCTCCTCGAAGACCGGCTCGGCGCCGGCCCAGCGGGCGTCCGTGGCCGGGTTGCCGGCCGCGCCCTCGACGGTGACGATCTGGGCGCCCTCGCCGACCTCCTCGGCGAACCACTCCGCGCTCGTGCGGCCGAGGTCCTCCTGGGAGATGCCGACGTTGACGACGTCGGCGGTCTCGACGGCCTGGTCGATGGCGAAGACGAGGATGTCCTGCCCGATGGCCTCCTGGAACACCGCGTCGAGCGCGGTGGCCGAGTTGGGGTCGACGATGATCGCGTCGACGTCCTGGTTGATGAGGTTGCGGATCTGCTGGATCTGGCCGTTGACGTCCGCGTCGGCGTTCTCCATGACGAGCTCGTCGACGACGCCCTCGGCCTCGTACTCGGCGAACGTCTCCTCGATGACCTCGATCATCTGGGTGCGGTACTCGCTGCCGACGAAGGCGTTGCTCACGCCGATGGTGAAGGGGCCCTCGCCGCCCTCACCGTCGCCGCCGCCGTTGCCCTCGTCGTCGCCGGACCCGCACGCTGCCAGCGTCAGCGTGAGGGCAAGTCCGGCAGCTACCGCGGCGCCTGTGCTCTTGCGCATGTCAGTTCCTCCTTGAACCGGGGGTCGACTTATTTTCGGGGTGATTTTAAGTCGTGGGGAGAACATACGTGGCTCTCGTGGTCCCTGTCAACGACGAGGGCGGCGCGCCGCGCCGGGAGCGGTCAGGCCGGGATGAGCGAGGCGAGCCCGCCGCGGGACTCGAAGGCCCGGATGCCGGCGCCGGTGAGTGCGGCGGGGCTGCCGATCGAGGAGCGCTCGAGGCGCGGCATGGTGACGACCTGCCCGGCCATGCGGGCGCGCAGCCGGGGGGCCACGAGCTCGCCCCAGGTGTCGAAGAGGCCGGACATGACGACCACGTCGGGCTCGAGGAGCGCGCAGATGTTGACGAGCGCGAAGGCGTAGCCGTCGAGGATCTCGTCGAGCAGGCCCACCGCGTCGGGCACGCCGGCCTCGGCCTGCTCGAGCACCGCGTCGGCGTGGCCCGGCTCGCCGGAGTCGACCAGGCCGCGGCGCACGGCCCGCGAGGCGATGCCGACGCGGCCCAGGTGCAGCTCGAGGTCACCGAAGCCGGTGAAGGTGGTCGCGAGCGACTCCGGGGTGAAGAGCATGCGGCCGACCTGGCCCGCCGCGCCGGTCGAGCCCCGCCAGACCTGGCCGCCCTCGACGATGCCCATGCCGACACCGTCGAAGACCGCGATGGTGACGAGCGCCTGGACCGACTCCCACGGGCCGCGCGAGTACTCGGCCAGGGCGATGAGGTTCGCGTCGTTCTCGACGACGACGGGCAGGCCGGTGGCCTCGGTCAGCATCTGCCCCAGCGGGACGTCGTGCCAGTCGAGGGCGGGGGCGAAGATGACCGCACCGTCGTGGTCGACCGGTCCGGGGACGGACACCCCGAGGGCCAGCAGCGGCGGCCCCTCGGCGGGGTGGGCGGCGGCGACGACGTGGCCGAGCACCTCCTCCAGGCGGGCCGCGCCGATCTCGCCCTCGGTCGCGATCCGCTCGGTGCCGACGACGTGGCCGTAGAGGTCGAGCGTGGCGATGTCGAGGTGCCGGTCGGCGACGTCGACGGCGAGGATGAGGCCGTGGTGCTCGTCGATCTCGATGAGCACCGAGGGCCGCCCCCCGGTGCCCAGGTCCGCGCCGACGGCGCGCAGCAGGCCCGAGTCCATCATCTTCGAGACCCACCGGTTGACCGTGGCGGGGGCGATGCCGGTCCGCCGGTGGACGTCGACCCGGGAGATGGGGCCGTGCGCACGGATGCAGTCCAGGACGCGCGGCCCCGTCGACGTCGGTTCGTCCACCGGAGCCGGCCCCTCTCGCCTTCGAGCGTGATGTGCGCCACGAGAGATGTGGCACTGTCGCAGGACGATACCCCCACGAGGCACGTCCCCGGGGCCGCCCGGCGGGCACACCTCTCCCGACGACGCCCCGGAGCCGCTCCCGCGGGTCAGTTCTGCGGCAACCAGCGACGCCGCAGGTCGGTCGAGCTCACCGCGGTGCCGTCGCGCGCATCGAGCCGTGCGGCGAGCTCTCGGGCCCGCTCCGTCAGGCTCGCCCCGCGCGGGTCCTGCGGCGCGACCTCACCCAGCACGCGGCCCGCCGCGGCGAAGACCTCGGCGTCGGGGACCCACGTCTCCGTCAGCACCGCGTCGACCAGCTGCAGCAGCTCGCGGGGGCGCCCGGCCCACCGGTCGCGGGCCAGGTCCAGCACGACCCACTCGGGGACGGCGCCCAGCTCGGCGGTGTCCCCCTCGGCCTGCGCGACCAGCTCGAGCAGGTCGTCGACGTCCGTGGCGGCGGGGGCCGCACCGTCGCGGGTCAGCCACGCGGCCCACATGCGCGCGGCGCGCACCTGCTCGGCGTCGTTGCTCAGCGCGACCACCCGGCGCATGAGGGCGGCGCCGTAGTCGGGCGAGTAGGGCTCGACCATGGCGACGACCTCGAGGTCGACGTCGAAGCGGTCGACGTCGTCGGACTCGTCCTCCACCGCCTGGTCGATCTCGCCGATGAGCGTCCGGAGGGTCTCGCCGTCACCGATCTGGGCGGCGACCTTGGCCCGGGCCAGCAGCAGGTGGGTGACCGGCCCGACGGTGCGGGTGCGGACCTGAACCTCGCGGGACATGATCGCCTCGAGCGCCCGCCAGGTGACGTCCGGGCTGGCCAGAGCGACGGTGACGACGGAGACGTAGGTGCGCTCCGCCGCGTGGCGCACCCCCGGCAGGACGTGCTCGGGCTCGGCGAGCAGCACCTCCTGGGCGGCGGCGTAGCGGTCGAGGAAGGTGCCGAGGTCGCCGTGCTGCGCGGCGCGCAGCCCGGCGAACAGCCGGGCCGCGAAGGCCGCGGTGGCCATGCGGAGCTCGGCGGCCCGGGTCTCGACGTGGGCGGCGATGGTCCGGGCCTCGTCGTCGGTGTCGGCCTCGAGGACCGCCATCGCCTGCAGGCCCAGCTCGCGGTAGCGCATCTTGAGCACGATCGGCGGGTGGTCGGGGTCGATGCCGCTGTTCAGTCGGCGCAGCCAGCCGGCCCGGAGGATCGCCTCGCCGCGCTCCTCCACGTCGTCCCACACCTCGGGCCGGTCCAGCACCGCGGGCCGGGGTCCCGCGGGCAGGCCCGCGGCCCAGAACTGCGTGAGCTCGCGGGTGTGCAGGTCGCCCCCGGCCCGCTCGTCGTGCCGGGCGGCGTTCTCGGCGGCCAGGGCCATGAGCATTCGCCCCTCCTCCCCCGCCGGGTCGGCGAGGATGCGGGCGCGCGCCACCCCGGCGACCTCCCGCCATCCGCTCGAGTCGAGGGCGAGCTGGGCGAGCAGGTGGTCGGTGACCGTCAGGGCGTCCGCCGGGCGGTGCTCGAGGACGACGACGAGGTGCTCGCCGGCGGCCATCTCGATGAGCCGCGCGGTCCCGAACCGGTCGACGAGCTCGTCCCCGATGCGCCTGGTGACGTCGGGCCTGGACAGGCGCGCGTAGAGCAGCGCCTGGGCGAGCCGCACATGGACGAGCTCGTCGACGTCGGGGTGGGTGGGATCCAGCGGGCCCGGCGCCACGCCCATCGCGGCCAGCCGCCGCTCGAGCACCTCCAGGGCGCTGTGCGGGTCGACGGCGGACAGCAGGAGCTGCTCGCGCATGACGGTCCCCGGTGCGAGCGGCGGCCACCCGGGGTCGCCGGCCATCTGCCACCGGTCGAGGTGGGTGAGCATCTGGTCCTGACGGCCGAGGTCGGCGGCGACGTGCGCCCGCGCGAGGTGGACGTCGGCGAGGTTGAGCCCCCGGGCGCGGACCTGCTGCTCGACGAGGTCGACGACCCGTTCGACCCGGGCGACCGGGACCGTCGGGTCGTTCATCGCCCGCGCGGCCAGGCTCGCGACCTCCCCGAGGAAGCGGCCGAGGTTCTCCGGGTGGATGTGGTCGCCGTACCTGGACACGATCTGCATGAGGCGCACGTAGTACTCGGTCGCCTCCGCGGCCATGGCTGCCTTGACGAAGATGAGGAACTGGCCGAACCGCGCGCTGGCGGCCAGGTGCGGCACGCCCTCCGCCTCGCAGTCGGCGACCTGCTGCTCCCAGGCCTCGACCGTGCCCATGTCGTCGGGCATGTCCCAGATCTCGCTGCTGCGCTCGATGAGGGCGTGGACCCGTTCGGCCGCGTCACCCGTGAGGTCGGCGACCTCGTCGTACCGGTACATGGGGTCTCGTTCCTGTGCTCGTGCAGCGCTGGCGGCCGCGGTGGTCGGTCGTGGAGGCCCGCCGGGGTCAGCGGGTGGAGGCAGCGGGTGCGGGCGGTCAGCGTGCGCCGCCGGCGGCGGACGCCGAGGCGGCGACCAGGAGGGCGCGCAGCGCGTCGGCGAGCCCCGCCTGCTCCTCGGCGTCGAGCCGATGACCGGACTGGAGCAGGCCGAGCAGGTGCAGGGCGCGCACCGCGTCGGTCTCGAGGCCGACGGTCAGGGGGCCGCCGACGGCCCGGACCGCGGGCGAGCGCAGGTTGAGCACGAGCCGGGCGCGGCCGTCCGGCTCGGCCACCGGCCCGAGGTCGGAGAGCAGGTCGTCCCACGGGTCGCCCGCCGACGGCGCGTCGTCGCCGGGGTCCGGGTCGAAGCCGCCGCCGCGCGCCGGCAGGTGCAGGACCATGAGCGAGTCGGGCGCGAAGTCGCGGACCTCGACGGCGACCCCGAGCGGCTCGGTCACGCGTCGGGCACTGGTGATGATCCGCTCCGCGAGCGCATGGTCGTCGCTGCGCGCCTGCGGGAGGTCCTCGAGCACCGTGCGCAGGTCGAAGCGGCGCAGGTCGGTCCGGGACTGCGAGCGGTCGTAGGCCCGCAGGGTCTTGACCCCGTGGGCGTAGGCGCCGTTGACGAGCAGTCCGCCACGCGCCGCGAGCAGTGCGGCGTAGGCGTTGAAGTCCCCCAGGCGCTCGGCGTAGGTGACGTCCCGGGGCATCTCCACCAGCCGCAGCGGGCCCGCGCTGGTCTCCCAGTGCAGGTGACGGGCGACCAGGTCGAGCATCTGCTCGTCGGTGGCGGCCATGGCCAGCAGGCTCTGGCCGTGCACGCGGACGAGGTGCGCGAACACGTCCGGCCGTTCGGCGCCCAGGCGTTCGAGGCCGGCCCGGATCTGGCGACCGGTCTCGGCCCGGACGTCCTCGACGGTCCCCGAGCTCTGCAGCGCCTCCCGCGAGGCGGTCAGCGGCAGGTCACCGGCTTCGACGGCGGCGCGCAGGAAGGTGGCCCACTCCGGCAGCAGCTGGGTGTTGGCGTCGGCGACGAGCATGCCGCGCGAGTAGACGAGGTCCCCGCTGCGTGCGTGGTTGCCGACATCGCTGCCGGTGACGAAGGCGCGCCCGCGCACGCCGAGCACGCCCAGCTCGAGCGGGATCGCGGCCAGGGGCGTGAACCCGAAGGCGTCCGCGCACCAGCCGGCGGCCGCTTCGCCGTCCAGCTCCCAGGGCGGGGTGTCGTCGCTCACGAGGACCGGGGCGTCGTCGGGGCCGGTGCGCAGGGTGATCGGCACGGGCAGGAGCCGGGCGAACTCCCGGGCGAGGAGCCGGACCCGGTCGGCGGCGACCCACTGCGCGTCGTCGGGGCGGGCGTGCACCCGCACCTCGGTACCCGGCTCGGCGAGCGGGTCCTGCGCGGTGGCGACGGTGAAGGTGCCGTCGCCGTAGCCGACCCAGCGCATGGTGGGCGCCGCGGGGTCGAGCGCGCTGCGCGAGCGCACGACGATCTCGTCGGCGACGAGGAAGCAGGAGAGCAGGCCGATGCCGAACTGGCCGAGGTAGTCGGTGCGGGTCTCGGCGAGGTTCCCGCGCTTGCTCGAGGCCCCGATGGTCGACAGCAGCGTGCGTGCGTCGTCCTCGGTCAGGCCGATCCCGTGGTCCCGGACCACGACGGCGTTCCCCGGCCCGTCGACGAGGATCTCCACCGGCGCCCGCCCGGCGCCGTCCCACGGCGTACCCGATCCGGCGCGCGCGACGACGGCGTCTCGCGCGTTCTGGATGAGCTCGCGCAGGTAGACGCGCGGGCTGGAGTAGAGATGGTGGGAGAGGATCTCGACGATGCCGCGCAGGTCGACCTGGAAGTTGTCCTTCACGGCGCAAGGATAGGGACCCGCACGGATGGCGCTCGCGCGCCGTCGGTGGTCCGACGTGTCGCACGACACGGCGGCTGAGCGCCGCGCACGGTGGACAGAAGCCCCGTGGTCTCCTTACTGTGTCGGTCAGGACACGAAAAGGTAACGGCCTGGAGTCTGCCGTGACCGCCCGTGCGACAGGCACGGCACGCATGACCCGTTGACAGCCGAACAGCTGACCTGAGCACGCAGAGCTGGCGCCCGCCCCCTGCGGACGTCACGCGTGCACGTGTCCACACAGGGGTCCGCCAGCCTCGATCGCTGCCGGGTGGTCCCCTTCTCCGATGTCGATCAGCAGGTGGCAGCCTGACGCGAGGCGCCCAGGAAGAGATCATGCGCACCAAGACCCAGACCGCCCTCCGGACCTTCGCCGTGGCAGGCCTCATCGCCGCCGGTGGAGTCATGGGCGCCCAGTCCGCCAGCGCCTCCACGTGGGACGACCTCGCCCAGTGCGAGTCCGGCGGCAACTGGTCCATCAACACCGGCAACGGCTACTACGGCGGCCTTCAGTTCCACCCGGACACCTGGGCGGCCAACGGCGGTACCGGCAACCCGGCCGACGCCTCGCGCGAGGAGCAGATCCGGGTCGCCGAGAACGTCCTGGCGACGCAGGGCTGGGGCGCGTGGCCCGCCTGCTCGGCCCAGCTCGGGCTCTCGGGCAACACCCCGCCCAGCGGTGGCAGCGGCTCGGCCCCGGTCGAGGAGCAGGCCCCGCAGCAGGAGGCCGCTCCCCAGGAGCAGGCGCCGCAGCAGCAGGCCCCGGTCGAGCCGCAGGCGCCGGCCGAGCCGCAGGCCGCCCCGCAGGCGCCGGCCCCGCAGCAGGAGGCTGCTCCCCAGCAGCAGGCCCCGCAGCAGCAGGCCCCGGCCGTCGAGGGCTCCGGCGAGGAGTACACCGTCGCCGCGGGCGACACGCTCAGCTCGATCGCCGAGGCGCACGGCGTGGCCTCCTGGGAGGACCTGTACCACCTCAACGCCGACACGGTCGCCGACCCCGACCTCATCTTCGTCGGCCAGGTCCTCGAGCTCCCCGTTCGCTGATTCTGACGGGCAGGGTCCGCACGACGACCCAGCCACGTGACAGGGACCGCCGGTCCATCTTCGGATGGGCCGGCGGTCCTTCTCATGTCCGGCCGGCGCAGCCCCGCCTCGAGGCGGGACAAAATGCTCGTGGTGACGCCGGTCGCCTCCGCCGGGGCGGTCAGCGTGACGTCGGGGCACGAGCACCACCTCGGGCGTGTTGCGCCGTCGGATCGGGGTTCAGAGATCGACCCGCGCAAGGAAGTCGATGAGGCGCGCGGAGAACTCGTCGGGCAGCTGGGTGTTCCACTCGTGGCCGGCACCGGGCACGATCTGGAGCTCGGCACGCGGTATCCCGGCGGCGAGCCGGCGTGCGGCCGGCAGGTTCGCTCGATCCTCGCTCCCGCACATCACCAGCGTCGGCGCGCTGATCCGGGGCAGCTCCGGACGGAAGTCTGTCCTGCCGACCGCCCTGAGGACGGCGAGCTGGCTGCGTCGGCTCATCCCCGGCGGGACGATGTGCCGTGCGGGGATCACTCGCACGAGGACCTGATGCAGCCCCATGAGCGCGCGCGACGGACTGACCTGGCCGCCGGAGAGGGTGAGCGAGGTGGTGCGTGCCGGCTGGTCGATCGCGAACCGTGTGGCGACCATCGCCCCGAGCGACAGACCGCACACGTGCGTCGCCGCGATCCGACGCCGGTCGAGCTCGTCGGCCAGCGAGCGCGCGGCTCTCTCCAACGTGAACGGGGACGCATCGGCGTCGCTGAGGCCGGGAACCGCCACAGCGATCCCCTCGAGGCCGGCAGGCATGGCTCGGACCTGGGCGTCCCATGACTCGGGCCCCGCACCCACCCCGTGCAGGAAGACGACGGTCCGTGTCTCCGGGTCGCTCATCCCGTGATCGTACGGAGCCGGGCGGTGCGCCCGACCGACGATGCTCCGGCGAGCGCCCCACACCGCGCGAACCCACGAAAAAAGTCCTGAGCCGCGACACCGCAAAAAACGATGTCGCGGCCCAGGACGATGGTCGGGCTGACAGGATTTGAACCTGCGACCCCTTGACCCCCAGTCAAGTGCGCTACCAAGCTGCGCCACAGCCCGCCTCCGCGGAGCTCCGCGGGACCGGTTGAGATTACACCGACGTCGGGCCGGTTCTCCAATCCGCCAGACGTCGCGCGCGTCACTCACCTGCGCTCGGCCCACCTGCCCCGCCGTCTCGTTCCGTGCCAACCCCCGAGGGGTAGCGCTCCCCTGCCCGTTGACCGCGCGGACTGCCGCGGGCACTGTGTCGTCATGTCGGCATACCCCCCGAGCCCTCCCCCCAATCACCCCCACGACCACGGACCACCCGCGTACCAGCCGGACGCCTCCTGGAACCAGGGCCAGTACCCGCCCCACCCTGGTTCCCCGCCCGACCCGTACCCCGGCCAGGCCGGCGGACCGCCCGGCCACGTCCCAGCCGGCGACGCAGGGCAGCGCCGCCGCTCCGGGCCGGGCGTCGCCGTCGCGCTCGGCATCCTCGTCGTCGTCGTCGGGCTCGGCGTCGGGGCCGGCTGGTTCCTCGACGACGAGGCTGTCGCCGACGAGCCGAGCCAGGCCGAGCTTGACGCCGCGCACGCGTGCGGCATCGTCGACCGGCTCGGCGTCGACTGGGACCTCGGCGAGATCGGGTCGTACGACGAGGATCCCGAGCCCGAGCTCGCACGGGCGATCGGCGAGCTCACCACCGCCGCCTCGCTCGCCGACCCGACCTACGATGCCCTCGCCGAGCAGGGCATCGCCCTGCGGGAGGCGATGTACATCTTCAGCACGGCTGACGTCTCGGTGGCGCTCCATGGCCTCACCGACGAGTGCACGACGCTCGGGCTCGGCGGTGCGCGATGACGGACCACGGCCACGCACCGGTCCCCTACGGAGGTCCGCCCTCGATGCCCCCACCCACCACGTACGTCTCCGACGCCCGAGGCGGCAGCCCGGTCCTGCGCTGGGTCATGCTCGCGCTCGCGCTCGCGCTGGGCGTGACCGGTGGGCTGCTCGGCTACCAGGTCCTCACGGCGGAGCCGGCGGACGCCGACACGGAACAGGGTCCCGCCGACGACGCGCGCCACGTCTGCCGGATCGCGACCGCGCTGCCGGCGAACCTCGATCCCTTTCAGTTCGGCGGGTACGACGACGACCCGGTCCACTCCCACCTCGGTGCCCTGTACCTCCTGTCCACCGCCGCCGCCACCGCGGATCCCGCCTACCGTGCCCTCGATCTGCATGCCGAGGACCTGGTGGACTCCGTGCGGTTCTCCCGGGCCGATGACGCGGCGGAGGCACGCGACCTGCTCCTCGGCGCCTGCGAGCAGCCGGCGATCGCGGGGGACGGCGGCTGACCGGGCCCGGGCAGGGTCACGGGCTGCGTGGCGGCCCGGCGCCGGGACCACGGCTCAGCTCATCCGCTCGTCCTCGAGCGCGGCGAGGGCGAGGGCGGCGAGCCCCCAGGGGTGGTCCCGGCCCGGGCGGACCGTCAGGTAGCCCAGCCGCGGCAGGAGCGGCAGCGGGATCGTCGGCCCGGAGACCTCGGGCAGCGACCACCGTCCGCCGTGTCGGTCGACGGCCCCGACGACGGCGGTGAGCGCCCGCCTGGCCGGGGCCGAGTACGCACCGGGCAGCAGCCCGAGGCGCACCGCACGGAGCCAGCCGCCGGCGACCAGCGCTGTCGCCGAGAGCTCGCGGTAGCCGCCCGGGCCCGCGAGCAGCGTCGGCCAGGTCCCGTCAGCCTGCTGCCGGCGCAGCAGCGCCTCGCTCGTGCGCGCCAGGACCGGCCGGGTGCGCTCGTGCGCGTCGCCATGGAGATCGGCGCGAGCTCCTGTTCCCGCCTCGATCATCATCGGCAGAGCGGCGACGACCCAGGCGTTGCCCCGGGCCCAGGGCAGGGACGGGAAGCGGCGTCCGCGCGGCCCGGCAAGGGTGCCGGGCGCCCACCACGAGTGCGACCACAGGCCGGTGCCCGGGTCCTGGAGCAGCTCGGCGAAGGCCCCCGGCATGTGCGCGGCCATGGCGGTCAGCCGTCGGTCGCCGCGCACGGCCCCCTCCCGGGCGGCGAGGACCCCGACCATCATGAGCGAGTCCACCCAGACCGAGCGCGGGTAGACGCGGGAGTATCCCGAGACGCCGAGGTGGTTGGCGGTCCCCGAACCGGGCGAGCCGGTGAGCTCCGGCTCGGCCAGGGCGAACTCCAGCGCCCGGTCGGTCGCGGCCCGGTACCGCTCCTCGCCGGTGCGCCGGGCCAGCTCGGCGGTCACCAGGGCCGGGGCGATGGTGTCGGCGCTCTCGGGCCGCGCCCCGCGCGCCAGGTGGTGGTCGGCGAACCGGGTCAGCCACCGTTCGTAGCCTCTGTCCCCGACGGCGGCCTCCACCTCGATGAGCGCGAGTCCGAGCAGGGCCGGCCCCCACATCCACGGCCGGACCGCGCGCCGGGCGTCGCGCTCGACGACGTCGTCGAGCAGCTCGAGGGTCCGGGCGAGCGCGTACCTCACGCGTCCTCCCCCGTCGGCTGCGGACCCGCGGCGTGCACGCGACCGGCCTCGGTCAGCTCGAGCGCGTGCCCGCCGTGCCGCACGACGATGCGCTCGGGGAACCGTTCGACGTCGGTGTCCCCGAAGCGCAGGCGCGGCGAGGACCCGCCGACCGGCATCCCGTCGCGCTCGAGCCCGCCCTGCCAGGTGAGGATCCACTCCCCGTGCGGGAGGGAACCGTCCTGGGGCGTGGTCTCCCCCGCGGGGCGGGCCGTACCGTGCGCGGCACCCGGGGAGAAGGCGAGCTCGGTGCCGGAGGCCCCCAGCTCCATCGTGGCGCCGGCCATGGCCGTGCGGAGGGCGTCGAGCCCGGCGTCGGCGTGCGCGACGACCACGGCCCAGCCGGTGACGTCGCCGGCCTGGACGAGCTCGCCGGTCTCCCCCCGGCGCACGGGCGCGAGCGAGCGTACCCCCACCATGCCCTCACCGGCGACGGCCACCGCCCAGTGCTCCCCGACCTCGCTGTGGTCGAAGCGGTCCTCGGGCCAGTACAGGTGCGTCCACCGGTGCCGGTGCCGCTCGAGGTAGCCGTGCCGCACCGGGAGGCGGTGCAGCGCGAGCAGGACCTGCCCGTCCTGGGCGACGTCGGGGTTGCGACCGTTGCCGGTCCAGGCCGAGGGCGAGAAGTTCCGCGCGACGTCGTCGAACATCGCCCGTCCCGGGTGGGTGGCGAAGACGGGCACGGCACCGGGCAGGGTGGCCTGCCAGAGGTGCTGCTGGTCGCCGTAGCGGCCGACATTGTGGTGCTGGGCCGAGGACAGGGCCAGGCCGCCCGAACGCCAGGTGACGACGTCGGCCCGGGTGATCGCCACGCCCCGGCTGGCGGGGTCGACCAGGCGGGTGAGCGCGGGCAGCAGCGGGCGCGGGAGGTGCCGGAAACCGGCCAGCGGCGCCAGGAAGCGGTTGTCCCACATGTCCCACCGGTCCATCAGCGTCATCGTCGGGCGCACGGACTCCGGGTCGGTGAAGGACTCCATGGCCCACAGCAGGTGACCGGTGCGTTCGAGGTCGTCCTCGCCGACGTAGTCGGCCACCTCGCGCAGGTCCAGTCCGAAGCTCTCCTGCACCAGCAGCGGTCCCCCGTCGGCCACGATCGCCCGGGCGACCGCCGGCGCCCGGTAGCTGGAGACCCGGAGGAGGCCGCCGAGGCGGTCCGCCGCGCTGCCGCCCCAGGCCACCGGTGCGTCCCAGGTCCCGGACGCGTCGGCGGCCCCGCCCGCGGCGCCGCCCTCGTCGTCGCCGGGCGGGCGCAGCAGCAGGTGGGCGAGTACGGGGGCGATCTCCTGGGTGCGCGGGGCCTTCTTCTGCGTGACGTAGGCCCGTCCGGCGCTGCCGACGAGGACCCCGTCGGTCGAGTGCAGGGCGAGGTCGATGGTCAGCAGGTCGAGGACGCCGCGGGCCCGCTCGCGCAGGTCGTCGTCGTCGGTGACGTCGATGAGCACGGCCAGCGCCGCCGCGTCCTCCTCGTAGTAGGTCGGCGAGAGCCACTCGATGAACCCGATGCGGAAGCGGTCCGCGAGCCAGGTGCGCAGCCGCCGGGCGGCCGCCTCCGCGTGGGAGGCGCCGGTGGCCCCCGTGGCGGCGAAGCGGCGGCCCGGGTAGAGGAGCCCGGCGGCGTGCTCGGCCACCGCGACGACCACCTGGTGGTTCTCCGACCAGAGGCACATCGAGTCGGTCCCGGGCACGTCCAGGGAGTAGCGGAACCCCGTCAGGGAGTCGGCGATCGTCGTCGAGACGTGGGACGGCAGCCGCCAGGGGCGCCGGCCCTCCGCGTGAGCACCGTCAACGTCCGGCCCCGCCGCGGCCCGCGCGTTGGCCCGGTCGGCGTGCACGACGCGCGCCAGGGTCAGCGCCCGGAAGTCCGCGCAGTCGATGCGTGCGTCGACGAACCGCGCCCGCTCCAGGAGGGGCTCGACGTCGACGGACCGGCCGGCGACCAGGTCGGGCAGCGCGGCGAACCCGGCCGGCCCCATCTTGCGGGCCATGCCCGGGTCGACGGGGCGCGGACGCCGGCCCGTGCCCGCGGCGCGTCGCTGGGCGTCCGTCATGTCCGCCCCTCCCCCGCCGGCCCGGGGGCCGCGTCGGCCCGCCGCTCGGCCAGCGTCGCCGCCGTGGCCAGCGCGCGCTCCCGGGTGATCGGGTAGCGCCGGGAGACGAGCCAGCCGGTGGTGAGCAGGCCGGCCACGCCGATGCCGAGCACGAGGCGGATGCCCCAGCGGACGGCGTCGTCCTGCACGACGATCTCGTCGGCGACCGGCGCGACGTAGCCGGTCAGCTCGAGGACCAGCCCGATCGCCTGCGCCACGACGGCGGTGGCGAGCCCACGTACGAAGGTCATCAACCCGGAGAAGGAGCCGGCGTCGCGGCGCCCCTCCGTCAGCTCGGCGTCGTCGACGACGTCGCCAAACATCACCCAGGGCATGAGCTGCGCCCCGGACATGCCGATCGCCAGCAGGCCGGCGCCCAGGTAGAGGCCCCACAGCGGCCAGGAGGCGGGGTACAGGGCGACGACGACGGCGGCGAGCACCCCCAGCGGCAGCAGCGTGCGGTAGACGCGGGCCTTGGACACCCGGCCCACGAGCCGCGTGACGATCGGGTAGGCCACGACGTTGACGGCGATGAAGGCACCGAGCACGACCTGAGAGGAGGCGCCGGTGACGACGTAGAGCGTGTAGTACAGGAGCGTGGCGGTGATGATGTCCAGGGCGATCGAGTGGCACAGGTACATCGACAGCAGTCGCCGGAAGGTCGCCACCCGCAGGGGCGCGACGAAGGTGCGCACGGTCAGCGGCCGGCCCGCCGGCGGCGGCGGGGTACGCTCGCGGGAGACGAGCCCAGCGGTGAGGACGCAGGTGGCGAACACAGCGCCGAAGCCGAGCACGACGCAGGCGTACAGCGCGCTCAGGGACAGCCCGCCGTCGCGGTAGGCCTCGAAGAGGGCGCTCGCCACCAGGGTGCAGACCGCCGAGGAGACCGTCGAGAGCAGCAGGCGCAGCGTGTTCGCCCGGTTGCGCACGTCGTAGTCGGTGGCGATCTCGGTCGACAGCGAGGCGTAGGGCACGGCCATCACCGTCTGCACGCTCGCGTAGACGACGTAGGTGCCCACGGCCCAGGCGAAGAGGGTCGCCTGGCCGGTCACCGGTGGTGCGGGGAGCCAGAACAGGGCCATCACCGGCACGAGCAGGACCGCGCCGAGAACGAGGAACGGACGACGGCGCCCCCAGCGGGTACGCGTGCGGTCCGACAGGGCGCCCATGAGCGGGTCGTTGACCGCGTCCCAGATCTTGGCCAGGAGGATCACCGAGCCGGCCAGCCCCGGGCGGAGCCCGACCACGTCGGTGAGGAAGATGAGGTACATCACCGAGATGAGGGACGAGGCGCCGCCCATGAAGACGTCGCCGGTGGCGAAGGCCAGCCGTTCACCGCGCCCGGGCTGGTCCCGGGCGGCCCGGCCCCGGGCGGCCTGACCGCGGACGCCCTGGTCGCGGGCCGCCCGCCGCCGGTCAGGCACGGCGGCGTTCGCGCACGCGGACCGAGATCTCAATCGGCGTGCCGACGAAGCCGAACTCCGAGCGCAGCCGGTTCTCGATGAAGCGCCGGTAGCCGGCCTCGATGAACCCCGAGGCGAAGAGCACGAACCGCGGCGGCCGGGTGGAGACCTGCGTGGCGAACAGGACGCGGGGCTGCTTGCCCGAGCGCACCGGGTGCGGGTGAGCGGCGGCGAGATCGCCGATGAAGGCGTTGAGCCGGCCGGTGGGGATGCGCGTGTCCCAGGAGGCGAGGGCGGCGTCGAGGGCCCGGGTGAGGCGGTTCGTGTGCCAGCCCGTCATCGCCGCGAGGTTGATCCGCGGCGCCCAGGTCACCTGGACGAGGTCCTTGTCGATCTCCCGCTCGAGCTGGTGGCGCCGCTCCTCGTCGACGAGGTCCCACTTGTTCATGACGATGACCAGGGCGCGGCCGGCGTCGACGACCTGCTGGACGACGCGCAGGTCCTGCTCGGCCAGCGGCTCGGAGGCGTCCATGAGCACGACGCCGACCTCGGCCCGCTCGAGCGCGGCCTGGGTGCGGATCGAGGCGTAGTAGTCGGCGCCGCTGGTCTGGTGCACGCGCCGCCGGATGCCGGCGGTGTCGACGAACCACCACGGCCGCCCGTCGAGGTGGACGACCTCGTCGACCGGGTCGCGGGTGGTGCCGGCGACCTCGCTGACCACGACCCGCTCCGCACCGGCCAGCGAGTTGAGCAGCGAGGACTTGCCGACGTTGGGCCGGCCGACGAGGGCCACGCGCCGCGGACCGCCCGCGGGCAGCGGGGCGGCGACGGCGGAGACCTCCGGCAGGGCGGCCATGGCCGCGTCCAGGGCGTCACCGCTGCCCCGGCCGTGCATGGCGGAGACCGGGATGGGCTCGCCCAGGCCGAGCGACCAGAGCATGGCGGCGTCGGGCTCCTGGTAGGCGGAGTCGACCTTGTTGGCCACGAGCACGACCGGCTTGCCCGAGCGGCGCAGCAGCTGGACCACCCGTTCGTCGGTGTCGGTGGGGCCTACCGTGGCGTCCACGACGAGGACGACGGCGTCGGCGAGGTCGATCGCGGTCTCGGCCGCCTGGGCGACCTGGGCGTCCAGGCCGCGCGCGTCGACCTCCCAGCCGCCGGTGTCGACCAGGGTGAAGCGGCGCCCGCCCCACTCCGCGGGATAGCTCACCCGGTCCCGGGTGACGCCCGGGGTGTCCTGGACGACGGCCTCGCGCCGGCCGAGGATCCGGTTGACGAGCGTCGACTTGCCCACGTTGGGGCGCCCGACGACGGCCAGGACCGGCAGCCCGGCCTCGATCTCGTCCTCGGCGTCTTCCTGCGCCTGCCCCTCGAGGACCGCGAGGTCCTCCTCGGCGAGGTCGTACTGGCGGAGCCCCGCCAGCAGCGCGTCGGCGCGGCGGGCGTCCTCCTCGGCGTCGACCTCGGGGATCTCGGGCCGCTCGGGGGCGGCGCCGAGGTCGTCGTCGGCGAGGTGGTGGCCGATGCCCGGAGCCGGGTCGCTGCCCGGGCCGTCCTCGGGTCCGTGCGTGGGGGGCGTGGGCCCGGTCATGGGATGTCCTTGTCGTCCGGGAGCTGGATGCCGGTCTGGTCGACCGAGTCGGCGACGTGCGCGGCGAGGCCGCTGCCGATCTGCTCCATGGCGGCGGCGATGGCGGTCCGGCCCGAGGCCCCGGCGGGGACCTCGATCGTCATCGGCTCGCCGATGACGGCGGTGAGCCGCGACCGCGGCGGGGAGACGTACGTGCGCGGGGTGCCCGGTGGGCGGGTGCCGAGGATGGCGACGGGCACGACCGGGGCGCCGGACTGCAGCGCCAGCCAGGCGACGCCGGCGTGCACCTGGGCGGCGTCGCCGCGGCCGCGCGACCCCTCGGGGAAGATGCCGACGACGCGCCCCTCGGAGAGGAACTGCTTGCCGACCTGGAGGGCGTTGCGGCCGGCCCGGCGGTCGACCGGGATCTGGCCCGCCAGCGTCATGAGGAAGCCGATGGGGTTGTCCCAGAACTCCTGCTTGATGAGGACGTGCGAGCCGCGGGGCAGGATGCCGTGCAGGAGGGGCCCGTCGACGATGCCGGTGTGGTTGGAGGCGACGAGGACCGGTCCGGTGGGCGGCACGTTCTCCGCGCCGATGACCGTGGTGTCCCACCAGACGTGGGCGAGGACCTGGCCGACGCGCCGGGACCACACCGGCCCCCACCTGAGGATGTCGTCGGCCGAGGTGCGCTGGCCACGCGTGCGGGTGTCGTCGCTCATCTCGTTCCCTTCTGCGACCCGACGAGGTCGAGCACGGCGGCGATGACCTCGGGCAGGTCGAGGTCGGAGGTGTCCAGGGTGGTCACACCGTCGGCGGCGGTGTGGAAGCTGGTGGTGGCGGAGTCGGCGCGGTCGCGCCCCAGGACCTCGGCCCGGGTGGCGGCCACCGCCTGCTCGTCGGCGCTGCCGCGGACCTCGCGGGCCCGGCGCGCGAGGCGCGCCTCCTCGCTGGCGGTGAGCAGGAGGCGGACGTCGGCGTCGGTGGCCAGGACGGTGGTGACGTCGCGTCCCTCGGCGACGACGCCGCGCCCCCGGGAGACGGAGTCGTGCCCGGGGGTGGTCTCGTCGACGAGGATGGCGCGCTGGCGGCGCAGCAGGTCGGCGCGGACGTCGAGGTTGGAGGCCACCGCGGCCACGCGGCGGGTGAGCTCCGGGGTACGGATCGCCGCCGAGACGTCCTCGCCGTCGACGAGGGTGCGCGGGCGCGTGGGGTCGAGGACCATCGTCAGCGGCATCGTCGCCACCCGTGCGGTGACCGCCGCGGGGTCGGGCTCGGCCAGGTCGAGGCCGCCGCTCAGGCACCAGTGGGTGGCGGCGCGGTACATGGCGCCGGTGTCGAGGTAGGCCAGGCCGAGCTGCTCGGCGACCCGCCGGGAGACGGTGGACTTCCCCGACCCGGCGGGGCCGTCGATCGCCAGGAGGACACCGGGGCCGCGATCGGGCAGGTCGGGCCAGCGGTCGTGGGGGGTCATCGTGCTCATGGTGCCACCACCCGCCACCCGCGACGGTCGAGATCCTCCTCGAGACCGGCGGCGGCCGAGGGCACCACGGACAGCCGGACCAGGCCGACGCGCTGCCCGGCGGAGTGCTCGATGCCCAGGTCCTCGATGTTGACGCCGGCCTCGCCGACGTCGGAGAACAGCCGCCCCAGGGAGCCAGCCGTGTCGGGCACCAGCACGGTGACCTCCGCGTACCGGCGCGGGGCGCCGCCGTGCTTGCCGGGGATGCGGGCGGCGCCCTCGTTGCCCGCGCGCACCGCGCCGGCGAGGGGGCCGATCGCACCCGGGGCCAGCGGGTCGCTCGCGCCGGCGCGCAGGGCCTCGAGCACCTCGCCCAGCGCGGCCTGCACGGCGGTGACCTCCTCGGCGAGCGCGGCCGCGTTCCCGGTGAGGATCGCGGTCCACAGGCGTGGGTCGGCGGCGGCGATGCGGGTGGTGTCGCGCAGGCCCTGCCCGGCGAGCTCGAGGGCGCCCTCGGCGGCGTGGTTGAGCCGGCCGGCCAGGACCGAGGAGAGCACCTGCGGCAGGTGGGAGACGACGGCGACGGCGCGGTCGTGCTCCTCGGCGCCCATCTGGACCACGAAGGATCCCACGTCCTGGGCGAGGTGCCGGGCGACCGTGACGGCGTGCGGGCCGGTCGCCGCCGTGGGGACCACCACCCAGGGGCGGCCGGCGAACAAGTCCGCGTCCGCGCCGGTGGCGCCCGAGCGCTCCCGGCCGGCCATCGGGTGGGAGCCGACGTAGCGCTCGGCCGCGTCCCCTGCGGCGTCGAGGACCTCACGGGCGACGACGGACTTCACCGAGGCGATGTCGGTGACCACCGCGCCGGGGTGCTCGGCCAGCTCGCGCAGCACGACCTGGGCGGCGACGTCGGGCGGGGTGGCCACGACGACGAGGGTGGGCGGGGCGGCCGGGCCGCCGGCGGCCTGCGGGTCGGTGATCACACCGGCGCCCAGGTCGCGCGCCAGGGCGAGGGAGACCGGGGAGGTGTCGGCGAGCTGGACGTCCACGCCGCTCGCGCGCAGGGCGAGCCCGAGGCTCGCGCCGAGCAGCCCGGCGCCCACGATCCGTACCGGTCCGGTGGTGGCCGCGGTGGGTCGGGGCAGGTCGTCGGTCACCGGGGAAGGCTAGTCGACCGCGGCGGACGTCCCGGTGCCCCGCGCCGCGGGACAGTCACGACCGGCTCCCGCTCCGGCACGGGGGTCCGTTCGAGCGCCTCAGGAGACCGTCTCGCGCGCGAGCCGCTCCCCGAGCTCCCGGGCGGTCTGCACCGCGGTCGCCCGCTCGTCCGCGGCGCGCTCCCGCAGCGGCTCCATCGCCGGCACGAGGTCGGCCAGCGTGGCGTCCGCGCCGACATAGGTCAACGACATGCCCATGGCCTCCCCGAGGACGGCGTCGAGCACCGGCCGGGCGTGGTCGGCGGGACCGGCGTCGTCGTCGTAGGTGGCCCCGCGGGTGGAGACGACGACGACCGGGGTGCCTGCCAGCGGCTGGGTGTCGAGGTCGAGGAACGGGGCGGTGACGCCGAGGACGTGCACGTGGTCGAGCCAGGCCTTGAGTGTCGAGGGCAGCGAGTAGTTGTACAGCTGCGCGCCGAGGAGGACGACGTCGGCGCCGAGGAGCTCGCCGATGATCTCCTGCTGGGCGCGGGCGACGTGGTGGCCGATCGTCGCGCCGGCGGGCCGCAGCGCCGGTGCGAGGTGCAGGTCGGCGTGCGGGAGGTGCGGCACCGGGTCGGCGTGGAGGTTGCGGCGCGTGACCGTGGTCCCCGTGACCGCGCACCACGCCGCGTCGAAGGCGGAGGTGATCTCACGGGAGACCGAGCCGTCGGGGCTGGCCGAGGAGTCCAGACGCAGGAGGTGAGCCATGCCACGTCACGCTACCGCGCTCCGGTCCTGCCCGCCCCGGTCCGGGCACCACGGGCCCTGACCGGCACACCCGCCCGTGCGGTGCGGACCCGAGCGAGGACGGTCACCGCGGCGACGACACCGGCGGCGACCAGCGCGGCGTACGCGGCCGGCTCCGAGCGCAGGTCGCCGCTCAGCCGGGCCACGCCGACCCAGGCGAGCCCCCAGCAGATCGCCGCGCCCGGCGCGAGCCTGCCGCGGGACCACAGTGCGAGCGCGATGCCGACACCGCCGGCGACGCCGAGCACGACCACCGCCCACACGTCCGGGGCCGTCACCGACGTGCGCAGTCCCGCCTCCGCGAGGACGACGGCCACGTTGCCGACCGACGCGACGACGATCCATCCGAGGTAGAGCCCCATGGTGCCGTCCGTGACGACGGCGTCGACGATGCCCGCGGCGCGGTGCCGCCGGAGCCGGACGAGGGCGACGACGAGGACCGCGAGCAGGAGCGCCATGACGACGAGGCTGAGCCAGAGGAGCGCGGACTGGACGGCGAGCAGCCACGCCGCGTTGAGCAGCATGGACGCGGCGACCCAGGGCCCCAGCCGTCGGTGCCGCGCGGACGCCGCCTGGGCCGGCAGCCACTGCCACAGGGCGTAGGCCACGAGTCCGACGTAGATCACCGACCAGATCGAGAAGGCCGGCCCCGCGGCGGCCACGGGGGTGGCGTCGGCCGCGAAGGCGCCGCCGGCGGACTCGGACACGGGGTCGCCGCCGAGGGCGCCTGAGCCGGCAAGCGCGCCGACGACCACCAGGACGGCGCTCAACGTGACGATCGCCTGCCGTCGGCGGTCGGCCGCCGTCACCGGCCCTCGGTCGTACGCGCGAGACTCGGGTGCGGGATGTGCCATGGCGTCCTCTCCTCGGTGGTCGCGGCCGTGGTCCGGCCGTGGTGGCGTCGCGCCGCACCGGCGGTGCTCAGCCGCCCCGTCCCCGGTCCGGACGGTGCCGTTCCCATGGCGCGACGGGTCCCGGTACCTCGTGGAACAGCGGGTGCGGGTCGGGGTGGCTCAGGTCGGCGAGCCGGGCGTGGTGGTCAGGGCTGCGTCCGGCGAGCTTGGCCAGCAGGTGCTCCCACTCGAGCGCGACCTGCCCGCGGGTGACGGCCACCGAAGCGGACGCGTCCTCGGCACCGGGGGCATCGGCGCCGGGAGCCCGCAGGATCTTCGTGCGGTCGAACCGATAGCCGCGCTCCCCCGCCTCCGTGTGCAGGCCGATGAGGAACGCGCCGATCGCCGCCACGGGGTCCGGCTGCGCACGGAACCGGTCGAGCTGCGGGTGCCGGGCGTACCCGCGCGTGCGACCGCTCAGCACCGCCTGCGCGAGCAGCGCCTCCCGCCACGCCGCCGTCAGCCCCTGCCGGTCGAGGTACCGGGGGTGGACGGACCACAGCCGCATCTAGCGGACCACCAGGTCGCTCGTGTCGTCCGCGGCGGTCCCGGCGGCGTCGGCCTCGGCGGCCTCCGCGGCCTCCGCGGCCTCGGCGGCGGCGACGATCCGCTCCGTCATCCCGCCGAAGATCACCGCATGGAAGGGGACGAGCACGAGCCAGTACAGGCGTCCGGACAGCCCTCGTGGGAGAAAGATCGCGCGCTGGCGGTAGACGGCACCCACGCCGTCGGGCGCCGGCTCGACGCCGAGCTCGAGCCAGGCGCGGCCGGGCATCCGCATCTCGGCGCGCAGGCGGAGGAACCGCTCCCGGTCCAGGGCCTCGACGCGCCAGAGGTCGAGGGCGTCGCCGACGCGCAGGTGGGCGACGTCCCGCCGGCCGCGGCGCAGGCCCACCCCGCCGGCGAGCCTGTCGACCAGGCCGCGGACCGCCCATGCGAGCGGGAAGGAGTACCACCCGTTCTCTCCCCCGATTCCCTCGACGAACGACCACAGTGTGCGCGGCGAGGCGGTCGTGGCCTTCTCGCGCTCGTCGGTGAGCACCCGCCGCCCCGCCCAGGACGGGTCGGAGGGCATGGGGTCGCTCGGGGCGCCCGGGGTGGCGGCGCCACGCCAGCTGGTGGGGACGTCGCGGGAGCCGATCCTGCGCAGGGCGAGGCGAACCGCGGTGCCGTAGTCGAGGAGTCCGCCCGGCGGTGGTGGGATCACGTCGTCGATGGTCCGCTCGAGGACCACGCAGGAGTGACGCAGCGACCCGATGAGCGGCACCGCGAGGTTCCGCGGTATCGGCGTGACGAGGCTGACCCAGTGCGACGCGAGGGTCGGGGTGAGCACCGGCAGCGCGACGATCCCGCGGCGGGGCAGGCCGACCGCCGCGGCGTACCCGTTGAGCATCTCGGCGTAGGTGAGCGCGTCGGGTCCGCCGATGTCGAAGACCCGGTCGATCACGCCGGGAACGGTGGCCGCTCCGAGGAGGTAGTGCAGGACGTCGCGCACGGCGATCGGCTGGACCCGGTTGCGCACCCACCTGGGTGCGGGCATGAGCGGCAGCACGTCGGCGAGGTGGCGCACCATCTCGAAGGAGGCCGAGCCCGACCCGATGACGACTCCGGCCTGAAGGACGATCGAGGGCACGTCGCAGCCGAGGAACGCCTCGCCGACGGCGACGCGCGAGCGCAGGTGGGAGGACAGCTCCTCGCCGCGCGGGTGCAGACCACCGAGGTAGACGATGCGTCTCACGCCGGCGTCCTCGGCGACCCGGGCGAATGCACGGGCGGCCTGCAGCTCTGCCGCCTCGAAGTCGCCCCGAGCGCTCATGCCGTGGACGAGGTAGTAGGCCACGTCGACGCCGTCCGCCGCGCCGACGAGGCTGTCGACGTCCATGAGGTCCCCCTGACGGACCTCGACGTCGGCCGACCACGGAACCTCGCGCAGCTTGTCCGGCGTGCGGGCGAGCACCCGCACCCGGTGGCCGGCCCGGAGCAGCTCGGGGACGAGTCGCCCGCCGACGTAACCCGTCGCACCGGTGACGAGGACGGACAGGGGGTGCTCGGCGCGCGGGACCGGTCGGGGTGCGGGCAGGTCGGGCACGGGGATCTCCTTCACGGGCGAGCGAGGATGAGCAGCATCGTGATGGCGAAGCCGCAGACGTAGTTGATGACGAGGAAGTGCGTCCAGCCCCGGGTGCTCCGGGCGGAGTCGGGGTCCGAGAGGTTGACGAAGGGCGCCGCCGCGAGCAGGTAGGGCACCACCACGAGCGCCGCGAGCGGACCGGGCCAGGGCAGCGCGAGCACGAGCGCACCGGAAGCCGTCCACGCCAGCAGCGCCGCGCGGACCGTGCGCCGGGCGCCGAGCACGGTGGCGATCGACGACAGCCCGGCGGCGCGGTCGGGCACGATGTCCTGCACCGCGCCGAACGCGTGGCTCGCCATGCCCCAGAGGAAGAACGCCGCGAGCACGAGCGCGGTGGCACGGGAGATTCCCTGGTCGGCCAGCGCGACGCCGTACACGGCGGGCCCCGTGAAGTGGGCGCTCGAGGTCATGGAGTCGAGGAACGGCACCTCCTTCAGCCGCAGGCCTGGCACCGAGTAGGCGGCCGCGGCGAGCAGGACGAGTCCGAGGACGACCCACGAGCCGGGGCCGCCGAGCGCGACGAGCACCACGGCGAACGGGAGGACGCAGGCACCGGCCGCCACCAGCACCGCGCGATGCTGGTCGGGCGCGACCAGGGCTCCCTGCACGCCGCCCTTGCGCGGGTTGCGGAGGTCGGAGGCGTGGTCGAAGACGTCGTTGACGCCGTAGAGCATGAGGTTGTAGGGGACGAGGAAGAAGACCGTGCCGACGACGAGGGCGAGGTCGACCGTGCCCACGGTGAGCAGGTACGCGGCCGCGAAGGGGTAGGCGGTGTTGATCCAGCTGATCGGTCGCGAGGCGAGGAACAACGCCACCAGGAGGGGCCGGGCACCGGCCGGACGGGTGGCGGGAACGTCGGTCACTGCGCCTCCCCCTGCCCCGGTCGGTCGGCCGCACCCCGCCGGGCCGAGGTCCTCGGTCGGCGGTCCGAGCCCGGCGGCGGCCGGCGTGGGGCGAGCAGGAGCCACACGCCCGGGAGAAGCAGCAGGGCACCGAGGGGGTAGGCGAAGTCCTCGACCGGGATCCGGCCCACCCGCAGGCCGGTGAGGCCGGACCAGTCGTAGTCGAACAGCCCGGCAGCGACCATGAGGTTGTCGAACACCGCGGTGAGCAGGGCGAGCGCCGCTGCCGTCGCGAGCGCGGGGACCGCCCAGGCGCGCAGGAGCCGTCCGGCCCGGCCCGAGCGCCACAGCCCGACGGCGAGGACGAGCGCCGCGCCGGGCAGGAAGATCGCGCACAGCAGGAGGTACGTCACGGGTCTCCCCCGTCCCGTCCCGTCGTGGAGGTCGCGGATCCTGCGTCGGCTCCACGCCTGCCGCGTGCTCCCCAGAGCCTGCCGGCGCCCGTGAGGAGCACCATCGTCAGGTACGAGAGGAAGACGAGGAAGACGATCTCCTCGATCGGCAGTTGGGGAGCGACGAGCAGGCCGGTCGCGAAGGAGGAATCCAGGTGCCGGAACAGGCCCAGCGCGATGCCCGCCGCGTCCCACGCGAGGAGGTAGACCAGCCCGCACAGCACGACGAGGGCCGCCCGGACCGGGGCTCGCCACAGGAAGAGCCGGTGGCGGGCGTCGATCGTGCCCATGCCGATCGTCGAGACCACGAGGGCGGTGAGGTAGGCCCAGCTCATCTCTCTCCCCCGGGGTCCGGCGGGCCGATCGGCCGGGTCGGGGCGCTCCCGGCCGGGACCGCGCCGGCGGCCGCCCCGAGCGTCGCCGCGGCCGACCCGGACCGGGTGGGCGACCCGGGCCGGGCGGCGGGCTCGGGCAGCGGGCCGGCGGTGCGGTCGCCGCGCACGTGCTTGAGCACGAGCTCGGCGCTGATGAGGCACATGGGGACGCCGATGCCGGGCACCGTCGTCGCGCCCGCGACGACCAGCCCCGCGGTGCGCCGCGACGCCGTGCGCCCGCGGAGGAACGCGCTCTGCGACAGCGTGTGGGCCGGCCCGAGCGCGCCGCCGCGGAAGGCGGAGAAGTCCCTGGCGAAGTCGGCCGGTCCCACGGTGCGCCGCAGGACGATTCGCTCGGCGAGGTCGGGGATCCCGGCCCAGCTCGCGATCTGTTCGATCGCCAGGTCGGCGACCCGCTCGACCTGCTCCGCACCGACGCCACCCGTGCCGCCCGAGCCGATCGCCGGCCGGGCCGGCACGGGCACGAGGACGAAGAGGGCCTCGTGGCCGGCCGGCGCCACCGTGGGGTCGCTCGCGCTCGTGCGGCTCACGTACAGGGACGGCGTCGTCGGCACGCGGGGGTCCGCGCCGAAGATCTGCTCGAAGTTCTCCCGCCAGCGGTCCGCGAGCACCAGCGTGTGGTGCTCGAGCTGCGGCAGCGGGCCCCGCACGCCGAGCATGACGAGGACGGCGCCCGGCCCCGGGTCGAGCCGACGCCAGTGCCGCGCCGAGCGATCGCGCGCGTGGGGTGGGAGCAGCGCAGTCTCGGTGTGGTGCAGGTCGCCGGTGGCGACGACGAGGTCGGCGTCGATCCGGTGCGGCGCGGTCCCCGGGGTGGCGGCCGGCCGCCACCGGACGCCGCGCGCCCGACCGCCGGCGACGTCGATGCCGGTGACCTCGGTTCCCGTGCGGACGGTGACGCCGTGGGCGCGGGCCAGGGACTCGATCGCGTCGACGACGGCGGCGAAACCGCCGTGCGGGTACCAGACCCCTTCGACCAGGTCGAGGTGGCTCATGAGGTGGTACATCGCGGGCGCCGAGAACGGCGAGGCACCGAGGAGCACCGCGGGGTAGTCGAGCACGCGCCGCAGCCGCGGGTCGCGCACGGCCGTGCCCGAGCGCCGGTGCAGGGAGGTGGCCAGCAGCCCGGCAAGGGCGGGCAGCCTGCGGAGCACCGGGCCCTGGAGCAGGGAGCGGACGTCCCGGAACGGGTTGTAGAGGAACGAGCCGGTCGCGGTGGCGTAGGTGGCGGCCGCCGAGTCGAGGTAGCGGGCGATCCGTCGACCGGCGCCGGGCTCGATGCCCTCGAACAGGGCGATCGTCGCGGACCGGTCCGAACGGACCAGCAGGTCGTCCGGGATCTGCCCGGCCACCGGCTCGAACACGACGCGGTAGGCCGGGTCCAGCCGGTCAAGTCCGTACTGCTGCGCCACGGTGGTTCCCATGAGCGCGAAGAAGTGCTCGTAGACCTCGGGCATGAGGTACCAGGACGGACCCGTGTCGAAGGTGAAGCCCTCGCTCGTCCACCGTCGCGCCCGACCGCCGAGCCGGTCGTGGCGTTCGAGTACGGTGACCTCGTGCCCGTCGCGGGCGAGCAGGGCGGCGCTCGCCAGCCCGCTGATCCCGCCGCCGACCACGGCCACGCGCAGTCTCCGGTCGGTCGCCTCGGACGTCTTCATGCGGACCGCCTCCCCTCGCGCAGCGCCCGGGCGAGGATGCGCACCTTGACGATGTTCGGGACCCGTACACGCACCTCGGGCAGGGTCGCCGCCGGGGTGTGCTCGAGCCGTCGGGTCAGCTCCTCGAACAGTCGGAGGGCGGCGGTCACGGCGGGGCGTGCGCCGTCAGGGAGCTCGCCGAGCGTGGCCTCCGCCGTGGTCAGGTCGTCTCGTACCGACGCGGTGATCGCGGCCTTGGCCGCCTCGGTGATCACTCCGTCCGGCGCCGTCGGGAGGTACGAGCGTCCCAGTCGGCGGTGGTCCTCCCCCAGGTCGCGCAGGAAGTTGACCGTCTGGAACGCGGCGCCCAGCCGGCGGGCGCCGTGCTCGAGGCGTGCGCGCCGGGCACGGTCGACGTCGAGCTCGGCGAGGAAGACCCGCAGGCACATGAGGCCGACGACCTCCGCGGAGCCGTAGATGTAGCTCGCCAGCTCCTCGGCGGTCCAGCGCGAGCGCGTGAGGTCGTCGCGCATGGAGGCGAAGAACGGCGCGGTCAGCTCCTCGTCGATGCCGACGAGGTCCGCGGTCCGGGTGAAGCTCTGCACGAGGGGGTTGGCGCTGTAGCCGAGCGAGCGCGCCCGGCGCACGTCGTCCTCGAGGCGGTCGAGCAGTTCCCGCCGGACCTCGACGCGCAGGCGGCGCGCCGGGCCGTCGACGATCTCGTCGGCGACGCGGACGAGGCCGTAGACATTGACCACGTGCGGGCGCATCTCCCTCGCGAGGAGTGTCGTGGCGTGGCCGAAGGAGGTCGAGTACGCGCGGAGCACGACCCGGGACGCCTTCTCCGAGGCGCGTAGGTAGGTGTCGTCCTCGGGCTGTGTGACCGCGAGACTCGTCTCACGGCGCAGGGCGGTCATGAGTCGCGCTCCGTGCAGCGCAGTGCCAGGTCGAGGAGGAACGCCTCGAGCGCGGGCGGCAGGTCGGCCTCGGTGACGTGTGCGCGGACGGCCGTGCACCGGGCGTCGATCGACTGCTCGACGCGCGCGAGCGCACCGGTGGTGCGCAGGACGTCGCGCAGGCGTCGCGCGCCGTCCTCCGTCAGGCCCGGGTCGCCGAACAGCGGCGCGACCGCGTCCCATGCCGGCGAGGTCCGGGCGAGGGCGACGAGCAGGGTCTGTTTGCCCTCCCTCAGGTCGCCAACGACGGACTTCCCCGTGGTGCCCGGCGACCCGAAGACGCCCAGCACGTCGTCGCGCAGCTGGTAGGCGATGCCGAGGCCCCGGCCGATCTCGGCGAGCGCCGCGGACCTTGCGGGATCCGCGTCGGCGAGGACCGCGGCCGCCTCGAGGGGGGCCTGGAAGGAGTATCGGGCAGTCTTCAGCTCGACCGTGCGCAGCGCCTCGTCCGGCCCGACGTCGTGCAGCCGCAGGCCGGACCAGGCGTCGGCGTGCTCGCCGGCCGCGGTGGCGACGATCGTGTCCTCGACAAGACGGACGATGCGGCACCGTGTCGTGGCCGGTGCCTCGCACGCACCGACGAGGGAGAGCGCCGCGCTGAGGAGCAGGTCGCCGACGATGATGCCGGCGGCCGCTCCGAAGCCCTCGGCGGCCGGGGCACCCGCCCCGAGCCGGGTGGCGCGCTCGACGGCGTGGCCGCCGACGTTCGGCGCGCCGCGGCGCACCAGGTCGTGGTCGATGACGTCGTCGTGGACGAGGAACGCGGCGTGCAGCAGCTCGATCGCGCAGGCCACCTCGATCGCCACGGCCGGGTCCCGCTCGTCGCCGGTCAGTCCGCGGAAGGCGGCGAGCAGGAGCGCCGGGCGCACCTTCTTCCCGCCGATCACGACGTCGACGAGGGCGTCGCCCGTCTCGCGGAAGCCGGCGTCGTGCCGCACGGCCCGTCGTCGCAGGTCGTCGACGACCTCGCCCAGCCGGAGATCGACGAGCTCCTCGTCCGCCGGCGTGCTCGCCAGCTGCGTCGTCCCCGTCATGTGGCACCTCGCGTCGCACCGGGCACGTCCGCCTCCGGACCGGCAGCCAGGTCCTCGAGGAAGCGCGTGACCGTGCGGCGCTCGGCCGAGGTCAGCCGCGCGGCCGCTCGGAAGCGGCGGGCGTGCGCGACGCCGACGTGCTCACGCGCGTTCTCCCGGGTCGCCGGGGTCACGGTGAGCACGACGCCCCGCCGGTCGCTGGGGTGCGGGTGACGCTCGACGTGCCCCCCGGCCTGGAGCCGGTCGAGCAGCTTCGTCACCGCGGCGCTGGTCAGGCCGAGGTAGTCGGCCACCATCGCGGGCGTGACGGGCTCGCCGACCCGGTTGCCGCCCATGATGAAGCGCAGGGCCCGCATGTCCCGCTCCGCGAGGGCCATGTACTCGGCGGACGCCCTGCTCTGGCTCGCATCCTCGGCCTTCCACACCTGCAGCGCCCGCATGAGGTCGGTGATCTCGGCGAGATCGTCCGCGCTGAGACCGGTGCGGTCCAGCAACGAGCCGTCCGGGTCCATGGTCGCGTGGTCGTGGAAGCCGGCGACGATGCGCCGCACGTGGTCCGAGGTCACGCAAACATACTAACCGGGTAAGTAACTTACGCAAGACGTGACCGACCCGTCGTCGTCGGTCGGCTGCGGCTACAGGCCGACCGAGGCCATGAGCGCCCCGAGCTCGGGGCCGGCGATGACCCGGGTGCGGCCCGGTCGCAGGTCGCCGAGCGCGATCGAGCCGATCCGGGTGCGCAGCAGCCGGGTGACCGGGTGCCCGACCTGCTCGAACATGCGCCGCACGATGTGGTTGCGCCCCTCGTGCAGGACGACCTCGACGAGCGTGGCGTCGGGGGCGGTGTCCTTGACCGTCACCTCCTCGGGCCGCACGAACCCGTCCTCGAGCTCGAGGCCCTCGCGCAGCTGGTTCGATACGGCCTTGGACAGTCGGCCCTCGACGGTGGCCAGGTAGGTCTTGGGCACCTCGTAGGAGGGGTGCATGAGCCGGTGGGCGAGCTCGCCGTCGTTGGACAGCAGGAGCAGCCCCTCCGAGTCGGCGTCGAGCCGCCCCACGTGGAACAGGCGCTCGGAGCGCCCCTCGACGTACTGCGCCAGGGAGGGCCGGCCGTCGGGGTCGTCCATCGTGGAGAGCACCCCGCGCGGCTTGTTGAGCGCGAGGGTGAGCAGGGTGTCGTCGAGCTGCACGCGTGCGCCGTCGACGTGGATGACGGCCGTCGTGGGGTCGACCCGGGTGCCCAGCTCGCGGACCACCTGGCCGTCGACGGTCACCCGCCCGGCGGTGATGAGGTTCTCCGAGGCGCGGCGGGAGGCCACGCCGGCGCCGGCGAGCACCTTCTGCAGTCGGACGCCCTCGGGGTCGTGGGGGTCGGTCATGTCGCTCCGTCGGTCGGGTCGAGGCCGAGGTCGGCGTCGAGGTCGGGCAGGTAGGGGGCGAGCGGCGGGAGCTCGTCCAGGGAGGACAGGCCCATGCGCTCGAGGAAGGCGGTGGTGGTGCGGAAGGTCATGGCGCCGCCCTCGCCGTCCTGGCCGGCCTCCTCCACGAGGCCGCGGGCGAGGAGGGTGCGCACGACGCCGTCGACGTTGACCCCGCGTACGGCCGCCACCCGCCCGCGGGTGACGGGCTGGCGGTAGGCGATGACGGCGAGGGTTTCCAAGGAGGCCTGGGTGAGGCGGGCGGTCTGCCCGTCGACGACGAAGCGCCCGACGACGTCGGCCACCGCCGGCGAGGAGTAGACGCGCCAGCCGCCGCCGACCTCGCGCAGCTCGAAGCCGCGACGCCGCGTGCCCCCCTCGCCGCGGTACTCCGCCGCGAGCTCCTCGAGCGCCTCGACGACCACGGGGGTGGGCACGCCGAGGACGCCGGCGAGGTCGCTCGCGCCGACCGGGTCGTCGACGATCATCAGCACGCCCTCGATGGCGGCATGCAGCTCGTCCCGGCCGGGCCGGGCGTGCACCTCCTCGAGGGTGTCCTGCGTGCCGGCCTGATCGGTCTGCTCGGTCCCGCTCACCCCTGGCTCCTTCCGTCCTCGTCCTGCGTGCCGTCGGCGTCGTCCTCGCTAGCGACATCGGCGTCGGCGTCGGCGTCGGCGTCGGCCAGCGTGGGGTCGCCGACGACGACGTCGCCCTGCTCGGGCCCGGTCCAGCGCACGGTCAGCTCCGCGAGGGCCTCGGCCTGCTCGAAGGCGACGGCGCCCTGCCGGAAGAGCTCGAGCAGGGCGAGGAAGCGGGAGACGACGTGGCCGGTCGTCGCGGCGTCGGCGACGAGCCCGCGGAAGGTCACCGTGCGCCCGGCCCGCAGGCGGTCGACGAGGATCGCCGCCTGACCCGGCACGGGCACCAGCGGGTCGTGCAGGTGGTCGACGCCGACGCCGGGCGGTGCGGGCCTCCCGGCCAGGGCGCCGGCTGCGAGCCGGGCCAGGTCGTGCGGGCCGACCGACCACACGAGCTCGGGCAGCAGCGCCGCCAGGTGCGGCTCGAGCGGCACCGAGCGCGCCCACGAGCGGGCCCCGCGCTCCCATGCCTCCGCCAGGTCCTCCGAGACGTTCTTGTAGGCGCGGTACTGCAGCAACCGGGCGAACAGCAGGTCGCGGGCCTCGAGCAGCGCGAGGTCCTCGGCGTCCTCGACCTCGCCGCGGGGCAGCAGCCGGGCGGCCTTGAGATCGAGGAGGGTGGCCGCCACGACGACGAACTCGCTGGCCTCGTCCAGGTCCCAGATCTCGGCGGCCGCGAGGTAGGCGATGAACTCGTCGGTCACCCGCGCGAGCGCGACCTCGGTGACGTCGAGGCGGTGCTTGGCGATGAGCGAGAGGAGCAGGTCGAAAGGGCCGGAGAAGTTGTCCAGCACCACCGAGAAGCCGAGCTCGCCGGCGCCGCCCGCCGTCGCGGCCCCGTCAGCGCCGGCGCCGCCCGCCGCCGCGGTCCCGTCCGCCGCGGTGCTGGCTGCGACCTGCTCGCTCTCAGGCTGCATCGCCGCGGGCGACGAGCTCGCGGGCCAGGCGCCGGTAGGCGTCCGCCCCCGGGTGGGTGGGGGCGTAGCTCGTGATCGGCTCCGCGGCGACCGAGGCGTCGGGGAACTTCACGGTGCGGGAGATGACGGTGCGGAAGACCTTGTCGCCGAAGGCCTCACGGACCCGGTCGAGGACCTCGCGCGAGTGGAGCGTGCGCAGGTCGACCATCGTGGCCAGGATCCCGTCGATGCGCAGGCGCGGGTTGAGCCGGTCGGTGACCTTCTCGATGGTCTCCACCAGCAGGGCGACGCCGCGCAGCGCGAAGAACTCGGCCTCGAGCGGGATGAGGACCCCGTGGGCGGCGGTCAGGGCGTTGACCGTGAGCAGGCCGAGCGAGGGCTGGCAGTCGATGATGATGACGTCGTACTCGTCGAGCACCGGCGCCAGCACGCGGGCCAGCGCCTGCTCCCGGGCGACCTCGCCGACCAGCTGGACCTCGGCCGCGGACAGGTCGATGTTGGCCGGCAGCACGTCGAGGTCGACCACGGGGCTCGACAGGATCGCCGAACGCACGTCGGGGCGGCGCTCCATGATCAGCTGGTAGACGGTCCGGTCGAGCTCGTTCGCGTTGATGCCGAGCCCGGCCGACGCCGCGCCCTGCGGGTCGAAGTCGACGATGAGCACCTTGCGGCCGTACTCGGCCAGCGCGGCACCGAGGTTGATCGTCGTCGTCGTCTTGCCGACGCCGCCCTTCTGGTTGCACATGGCGATGACACGGGCGGGGCCGTGGCCGGGCAGCGGCGGGGGCACCGGGAAGTCCTCGTCGCCCCAGGCAATCGGCGCGGACGGGTCGCTGCCTGCCGCGTCCAGGGTCGGCTGCTCGCTGCTCATCGGGTCAAGGTTAGTCGAGGTCCTGCCCCCGGCGTGCCGCGCGGTAGCGGCGCACGAGCTCGGTGGTCGAGGAGTCGTGCGCGGACGGGTCGGGGTCGGCCTCGGCGTCGAGCTCGGCGGCGATGCGCGTGGCGAGCACCTTGCCCAGCTCCACGCCCCACTGGTCGAAGGAGTTGATGCCCCAGACCACGCCCTGGACGAACACCTCGTGCTCGTAGAGCGCGACGAGCTGGCCGAGCACCGAGGGGGTCAGGCGCGGGGCGAGGATCGTCGTCGTCGGCGTGTTGCCGGGGAAGGTCTTGTGCGGCACGAGGGCCTCGGGCACGTCGTCGGCCCGGACCTCCTCGGCGGTCTTGCCGAAGGCCAGGGCCTCCGACTGGGCGCACAGGTTGGCCGTGAGCAGGTCGTGGTGGAGCGCGATCTCCTCGCGCGTGGGGCGCACGAACCCGATCATGTCGGCCGGGACGAGCTCGGTGCCCTGGTGGATGAGCTGGTAGAAGGCGTGCTGGCCGTTGGTGCCCGGCTCGCCCCACACGACCGGGCCGGTGCCGGTGTCCACCGGTGAGCCGTCCATCTTCACGCGCTTGCCGTTGGACTCCATGTCCAGCTGCTGGAGGTAGGCCGCGAACCGGCCCAGGTCCTGCGCGTAGGGCAGCACGGCGGAGGTGCTCGCGCCGAGCAGGTTCCGGTTCCAGACCTTGATCATGGCCAGCAGCGCGGGCACGTTCTGGTCCAGCGGCGCGGTGCGGAAGTGCTCGTCGACGGTGTGGAAGCCGTCGAGCAGCTCACGGTAGGCCTCCGGCCCCAGGGAGATCATGAGCGAGAGCCCGACGGCGGAGGTGAAGGAGTACCGGCCGCCGACCCAGTCCCAGAAGCCGAACATGTTGTCGGTGTCGATACCGAAGTCGGCGACCTTCTCCGCCGCGGTCGACACGGCCACGAAGTGGTCGGCCACGGCTCGCTCGTCCCCGAGGACGTCGACGAGCCAGGTCCGCGCCGAGCGCGCGTTGGTCAGCGTCTCGATGGTGCCGAAGGTCTTCGAGGCGACGATGAACAGCGTCTCCTCGGGGTGCACGTCCTGCAGGACCGAGGCGAGGTCGTCGCCGTCGATGTTGGAGACGTAGTGGACGTCGATGCGCGGGTCGGCATGGGCGGCCAGGGCGCGGTGCGCCATCGCCGGGCCCAGGTCGGAGCCGCCGATGCCGATGTTGACGATCGTCGAGATCGCCTTGCCGGTGAACCCGGTCCACTCCCCCGAGCGCACCTTCTCGGCGAAGGCCGCCATCCGGTCGAGGACCTCGTGCACGTCGGCCACCACGTCCTGGCCGTCGACGACGAGCTCGGCGTCGCGCGGCAGCCGCAGGGCGGTGTGCAGCACGGCCCGGTCCTCGGTGGCGTTGATGTGCTCGCCGGCGAACATCGCCGCCGTGCGGCCGGGCAGGTCGACCTCGCGGGCGAGGTCGCCGAGCAGCCTCAGCGTCTCGTCGGTCACCCGGTTCTTGGAGTAGTCCACGTACAGGTCCCCGACCTGGGCGGTCAGCCGGGTCCCGCGCGTGGGGTCGTCCGCGAACAGGTCCCGCAGGTGCGCCTGTCCGACCTCGTCGTGGTGCGCTGCCAGTGCCTGCCAGGCGGGCGTGGCCGGGACGTGGGCGGTCATGGTGTCCTCCGGAGGTCGACGACTGTGCACCCCATCGTGGCCCACTTCACGGCCGCCGTGCCAGCCGGTCCGCGGCCCGGCCACCGGGCCACCGCGGCGGGCCCGGGCGGCGCGGGCCCGCACTCTCAGGTGCGCCGCGCCGCCAGCGCCCGCGGGTGGCTGGTCGCGTAGACCTCGCGCAGGGCCTGGATCGTCACCCGGGTGTAGATCTGCGTGGTCGTCACCGACGCATGGCCGAGCAGCTCCTGGACCACGCGGACGTCGGCGCCGCCGGCCATGAGGTGGGTGGCGAAGGAGTGGCGCAGGGTGTGCGGCGAGAGGTGCTCGGTGTCGATCCCGGCGCGCTCGCCCGCGGCCCGCAGCACCCCCCAGGCGCTCTGGCGCGACAGCGGGCGGCCGAGGGTGTTGAGGAACAGCGACGCGGTGCCGCGCCCCTTCGCGGCCAGCGCCGGGCGGCCGCGCACGAGGTAGGCGCCCACGGCGTCGGCCGCGGGGCCGCCGAGCGGGACGACCCGCTCCTTGCGGCCCTTGCCGAACAGCCGCACCGCGCGGGACTCGAGGTCGACGTCGTCCACGGCCAGGCCCACGGCCTCCGAGATCCGGGCCCCGGTGCCGTAGAGCACCTCCACGAGCGCGGCATCGCGCACCCCCAGCGGTTCCTCGGCCGCGCCGGCGGCGGCGATGAGCGCCTCGACGTCGGCCAGCGGCACGGCCTTGGGCAGGCGCCGCCCCTGGGCGGGCGGGCGCACGCGGGCGGCGACGTCGTCGCCGACGATCCCCTCCTCCAGGGCGAACCGGTGCCAGCCGCGCACGGCGGTCACCGCCCGGGCGGCGGAGGAGGCCGCCAGCGGCCGTCCACCGTCGGAGCCCTCCCGCAGGACGGCCGCGTAGCCGGCCACGTCCTCCTCGCCGACGTCGGCGACCGTGACGCGGCCCAGGGCACGCAGGTGCTCGACGTAGCGGCCGAGGTCGCGCCGGTAGGCGGCGACCGTGTGGGCGGACAGGCCCCGCTCGACACCGACGTGGGCGAGGTACTGCTCCAGGGCCCGGTCCAGCGCGTCCGGGCCGTCGCTCACGGGATGAAGGGGTCGATCGCGACGGCGAGGAAGAGCACCGAGAGGTAGGTGATGGAGCCGTGGAAGACCCGCATGGCCTGCCGGCGCCCCGCCTTGGGGTCGTCCGAGCGACGCACCAGGTTGACGCACTGGTGGAGGAACCAGGCGCCCGAGAGGACCGCCGCGGCGGTGTAGAACCAGCTGGTGCCGGCCACCGGCACGAGGACCAGCGAGGTGGCCACGGTGAGCACCGCGTAGACCAGGCCGTGGGTGGCGACCTTGGGGGCGCCGGCCACCGCGCCGAGCATGGGGACGCCGGCGCGCTGGTAGTCCTTGGTGAACTTCATCGACAGCGGCCAGTAGTGCGGCGGCGTCCAGAAGAAGACGATGAGGAAGAGCACCAGGGCGGACCAGTCGAGGCCGCCGGTGACCACCGACCAGCCGATGACCACCGGCATGCAGCCGGCCACCCCGCCCCACACGATGTTCTGGCTCGTGCGGCGCTTGAGGATCATCGTGTAGAAGACGACGTAGAGCAGGATCGCGGCGAGCGTGAGCGCCGAGGCCACGAGGTTGGCCAGCGCGGCGAACCAGGCCACCGAGACGACGCCGAGCGCGAACGCGAAGATCAGGGCGTTGCGGGGGCGGATCTCGCCGGTGACGAGCGGGCGCTCCCGGGTCCGGTTCATCACGGCGTCGATGTCCCGGTCGAGCACCATGTTGAAGGCGTTGGCCGAGCCGGCGGCGATCGCACCACCCACGAGCGCGACGACGACCTTCCACCAGCCGGGCCAGCCGTCGGCGGCGAGCACCATGGTCGGCAGGGTGGTGACGAGCAGGAGCTCGATGATGCGGGGCTTGGTCAGCGCGACGTACGCCGCCAGCCTCGAGCGGCGCCGGCCGGGGTGCAGCGGTCCGGCGGTCTCCGCCCCCGCGGCTCCGCCGCCGGGAACCTCGCCGCCGGCTCCACCGGTCGGGTGCTGCTCGTCGTGGGACCCGGTCTGCGGGTCCGACGCCAGGTCGCGCTCGCTCACGCGCTCCACCTCTCTGCTCGGCCCGGGCATCGGCGCGCAGGTCGGGCACGGCGGGCGGAGCTCAGGACATCCTATCGTCCTGCCCGCCGGTGTCGACCGCTCTCCGGGCGCGCCGTGCCACGCGCTCCCGGCCCCACTAGGCTCGTGGGAGTTGACTGCGCCCCCGGGCGCGATCCCGACCGAACGACTGGAGGAACCGTGAACGAGAACGCACCGGTGCTCGACGAGCTCGACCTCAAGGCGGTGGACACCGCGCGCCTGCTCGCGCTGGACGCCGTGCAGAAGAAGGGCAACGGCCACCCCGGCACCGCGATGTCCCTCGCCCCGCTCGCCTACCTCCTCTACCAGAAGGTGCTGCGCCACGACCCGGCCGAGCCCCGCTGGATCGGCCGCGACCGGTTCGTCCTGTCCGCCGGGCACTCCTCCCTCACCCAGTACGTCCAGCTCTACCTCGGGGGGTTCGGCCTCGAGCTCGACGACCTCAAGGCGCTGCGCACCTGGGGGTCGAAGACGCCCGGCCACCCCGAGTACCACCACACGGACGGCGTCGAGGTGACCACCGGTCCGCTCGGCCAGGGCCTGGCCAACGCGGTCGGGATGGCGATGGCCGCCCGTCGCGAGCGGGGCCTGTTCGACCCCGACGCCGCGGCCGGCACCTCCCCGTTCGACCACCACGTCTACGTCATCGCCTCCGACGGCGACATGCAGGAGGGCGTCACCGGCGAGGCGAGCTCGATCGCGGGCACGCAGAACCTCGGCAACCTCATCGTGTTCTGGGACGACAACGAGATCTCCATCGAGGACGACACCTCGATCGCCTTCTCCGAGGACACCGTCGCCCGGTACGAGGCCTACGGCTGGCACGTGCAGGTCGTCGACTTCACCCAGGGCGGCACGGGCTACAAGGAGGACGCCGACGCCCTGCTCGCGGCGATCGAGGCGGCCAAGGCCGAGACCGACCGTCCCTCGTTCATCGCGCTGAAGACCGTCATCGGCTGGCCGGCCCCGACCCTCCAGGGCACCGGCACCGCCCACGGCGCCGCGCTCGGCGAGGACGAGGTCGCCGGCACCAAGAAGGTCCTCGGCTTCGACCCCGAGGAGCACTTCGCCGTGGCGGACGAGGTCATCGAGGCCACGCGCTCCCGCCTGGCCGAGCGCGCCGCCGCCGAGCGCGCCGAGTGGTCCACGGGTTACGAGGCGTGGCGCACCGCCGCCCCCGAGCGCGCGGCCCTGCTCGACCGCCTGCTGGCCAAGGAGCTCCCCGAGGGCTGGACCGACGCCCTGCCGCAGTTCGAGGCCGGCAAGGACGTCTCGACCCGGAAGGCGTCGGGCCAGGTCCTCACCGCGCTCGCGCCCGTCCTGCCCGAGCTGTGGGGCGGCTCGGCCGACCTCGCGGGCTCGAACAACACGACGATGGACGGCGAGCCGTCGTTCCTGCCCGCCGAGCGCGCCTCGAAGAAGTTCCCGGGCGACCGCTATGGGCGCACCCTGCACTTCGGCATCCGCGAGCACGCGATGGGCTCGATCCTCAACGGCATCTCCGCCTCCAGCGTCACCCGCCCGTACGGCGGCACGTTCCTCGTCTTCTCGGACTACATGCGCGGCGCCGTGCGCGTGGCCGCGATCATGGGCACGCCCTCGATCTACGTGTGGACCCACGACTCCATCGGCGTCGGCGAGGACGGCCCGACCCACCAGCCGATCGAGCACCTCACGGCGCTGCGGGCGATCCCCGACCTCGACGTCGTGCGGCCGGCGGACGCCGCCGAGACCGCGGTGGCCTGGCGCGGGATCCTCGAGCGCACCGACCGCCCCGCGGGCCTCGTCCTCTCGCGGCAGAACCTGCCCAACCCGGCGCGCGGCGGCGAGACCGGTCTGGCCGACGCCGAGGGCGCGCTGCGGGGCGGCTACGTCCTGGCCGACTCCCCCACCGGCACGGTCGACGTCCTGCTCGTGGCCACCGGCTCGGAGGTCCAGCTTGCGCTGGCCGCCCGCGAGACCCTGCAGGGCGAGGGCGTCGGCGCGCGCGTCGTGTCCATGCCCAGCGTCGAGTGGTTCGCCGAGCAGGACGAGGCCTACCGCGAGGAGGTCCTGCCCGCGGGGGTCCGTGCCCGCGTGAGCGTCGAGGCCGGCCTGGCCATGCCCTGGCGCGGCATCGTCGGCGACGCCGGCCGGTCCGTCAGCGTCGAGGGCTACGGCGCCTCGGCGTCCGGCTCGGTCATGTTCGAGAAGCTCGGCATCACCGCGGACGCGGTCGTGGCCGCGGCGAAGGAGACCATCGAGGCGGCCTCGGCCTGACCTCATCCACGCTCGACCTGACGACGGGCCGCGGACGGCGTTCGCCGTCCGCGGCCCGTCTCGCACCCCACCACCGGAGGACACGATGACCAGCGAGAACACCGCCCTGACCGAGCTCTCCGCCCACGGCGTGTCCGTGTGGCTCGACGACCTGTCCCGCGACCGCCTCGAGGGCGGCTCCCTGCGCGACCTGGTCGACTCGCACGCCGTCGTCGGCGTGACGACCAACCCCACGATCTTCGCCGGCGCCCTGTCGTCCGGCTCCGCCTACGACGCCCAGGTCGCCGAGCTCGCCCGGGCGGGCACCGACGTCGAGGCCGCCGTCACCACCATCACCACCGACGACGTGCGCGCCGCCTGCGACCAGCTCGCCGGGCTGTACGAGTCCACCGGCGGGAAGGACGGCCGCGTGTCCATCGAGGTGGACCCGCGACTGGCGAACGACACCGCCGCCACCGTCGCGCAGGCCCGCGAGCTATGGGCCCGGGTGGACCGGCCGAACGTGATGATCAAGATCCCCGCCACCGCGGAGGGGCTGCCCGCGATCGCGGACACCATCGCCGAGGGCATCAGCGTCAACGTCACGCTCATCTTCTCCCTCGACCGCTACCGGGCCGTCGTCGGCGCCTACCTCGACGGCCTCGAGCGGGCCCGGGAGGCCGGCATCGACCTGTCGACGATCCGTTCCGTGGCCTCCTTCTTCGTCTCCCGCGTCGACGCCGAGGTGGACAAGCGCCTCGACGCGATCGGCTCGACCGAGGCGGCAGCCGTGCGCGGCCGCACCGCGATCGCCAACGCCCGCCTGGCCTACGCCGCCTTCGAGGAGTCGGTGGCCTCGCCCCGCTTCGAGGCCCTCGCCGGGGCCGGGGCGCACGTCCAGCGCCCGCTGTGGGCCTCCACCGGGGTCAAGGACCCCGCCTACCGGGACACGATGTACGTCGAGGAGCTCGTCGCCCCCGAGACGGTCAACACGATGCCGGAGAAGACGCTCCTGGCCACCGGCGACCACGGCGAGATCGGCGGGGACACCGTCCGTGGGCGCGCGCAGGAGTCGCAGGAGGTCCTCGACGCCCTGGCGGCCCTGGGCGTCGACATCGACGAGGTCACCGCGCAGCTCGAGACCGAGGGGGTGGCGAAGTTCAAGGACTCCTGGACCGAGCTCCTCGACACGGTGACGAAGGCCCTGCAGGACGCCCGGCCCTGAGGCGACCGGCCGGCCGCCTGCGCGCACCGGCCGGTCCCCGACGCCACGAACGCCCCCGACCGAGGTCGGGGGCGTTCGTCGTGCAGGCGGGTCGTCCGCCGCCGCCGGGCGCGGCCGCGTCAGGCGGTGCCGCGGCGGGCACGCAGCGCGGTGAGGGCCTCGTCGAGGAGGGCGGCGCCGTCGTCGTCGCTGCGGCGTTCCTTCACGTAGGCGAGGTGGGTCTTGTAGGGCTCGTTGCGCGGCGCCTCGGGCGGGTTGTCCCGGTCCTGGCCGGCGGGCAGGCCGCAGCGCGGGCAGTCCCAGGTCTGCGGGGGCACGACCTCGGCGTCGACGGCGAACACCGGCCGGGACTCGTGGCCCTGGGCGCACCAGTACGACACCTGGACGCGGGGGGCCAGGTCCCCGCGCTCCATCTCCCCCATCGGGCCGGCGCCCACGCGCGAGCCCCTGATCGCACTGCCGCCGGACATGTCAGTCTCCGAACTTCATGATGAGTCCGAGCATGACGACGCACAGCCCCCACACCAGGGCGATGCCCACAGTGATGCGGTTGAGGTTGCGCTCGGCCACGCCGGAGGAACCGATCGAGGAGGTGAGGCCGCCGCCGAACATGTCCGACAGGCCGCCGCCGCGGCCCTTGTGCATGAGCACGGTGAGGACGAGCAGGACGCTCGTGAGGACGAGCAGCACGCTCAGGATCACCTTGAGCCAGATCACGGTGGGACAACTCCTCGGGGGACGGCGCACGGCGCCGGTGGGCACCGACGTCGATGATAGGCGATGAGGGCGTTCCCGACCGCCGCCGCGCCAGCGTCCTGTGCGGGCCGGGCGGGTCCGGGGACGACGACGGGGGTGACCGCCGCGTGGCGGTCACCCCCGTCGTCGGTCGGCTCAGGAGCCGACGTGGTGCTGGTAGCGCACGATGGCCGCGAACTCCTCGGCCTTGAGGCTGGCGCCGCCGACGAGCGCCCCGTCGACGTCCTCGCCCGCCATGATCGCGGCGATGTTGGCGGACTTGACCGAACCGCCGTACAGGACGCGCACGGAGTCGGCCAGCTCGGCGGAGTAGAGCTCGGCCAGGCGGGCGCGCACGGCGGCGCACACCTCCTGCGCGTCCTCCGGCGTGGCGACCTCGCCGGTGCCGATGGCCCACACCGGCTCGTAGGCGACGACGACCCGGGCGGCCTGATCGGCGTCCAGCGCCGCGAACACGCCCGTGACCTGGTCGGTGACGTGGGCGACGTGCTCGCCGGCCTGACGGACCTCGAGGCCCTCGCCGACGCAGATGATCGGCGTGATCCCGGCGCCGAGCGCGGCGGCCGCCTTGCGGCCCACCAGCGCGTCGTCCTCACCGTGGTACTCGCGGCGCTCGGAGTGCCCGACGACCGCGTGGCTGACGCCGAGCCGGGCGAGCATGGCCGCCGAGATCTCGCCGGTGTAGGCGCCCGAGGCGTGCTCGGAGACGTCCTGCGCGCCGTAGGCGATGTCGAGCTTGTCGCCGTCGACGAGGGTCTGCACGGAGCGCAGGTCAGTGAACGGCGGGACGACCACGACCTCGACCTCCGCGGCGTCGTGCTTGGCGTCGGTGAGGGTCCACGCGAGCTTCTGCACGAGGTGCGTGGCCTCGTGGTGGTCGAGGTTCATCTTCCAGTTGCCCGCCATCAGCGGGGTGCGGGTGCTCATGCGTGGTCCTCCAGGACGCTCAGGCCGGGCAGCTCCTTGCCCTCGAGGAGCTCGAGGGAGGCGCCGCCGCCGGTGGAGATGTGGGAGAAGGTGGCCTCGTCGAAGCCGAGGGTGCGCACGGCGGCAGCGGAGTCCCCGCCGCCGACGATGGTGTACCCCTCGGCGTCGGACAGGGCCTGGGCGACCGCCCGGGTGCCGGCCGCGAAGGGCGCCATCTCGAACACGCCCATCGGGCCGTTCCAGACGACGGTACGGGCCTGCGCGATCGCCGCGGCGTACGCCGCGGAGGTCTCGGTGCCGATGTCCAGGCCCATCTGGTCGGCCGGGATCGCGTCCGCGGCGACGGTGGTCGCGGGTGCCTGGGCGGAGAACTCCGGGGCCACGACGACGTCCGTCGGCAGGAGGATCGTCACGCCCTTCTCCTCGGCCTGGGCGAGGTAGCCGCGGACCGTGTCGATCTGGTCCTCCTCGAGCAGCGAGCTGCCCACCTCGTGGCCCTGGGCGGCGAGGAAGGTGAAGGCCATGCCGCCGCCGACGAGGAGCGTGTCGGCCTTGCCGATGAGGTTAGCGATGACGCCGAGCTTGTCGGAGACCTTCGAGCCGCCGAGCACCACCGCGTAGGGGCGCTCGGGGTCGTTCGTGGCCCGCGAGAGGGCACGGACCTCGCCGACGACCAGGTCGCCGGCCGCGGCCGGGAGCACCTGGGCGATGTCGTAGACCGAGGCCTGCTTGCGGTGGACGACGCCGAAGCCGTCCGAGACGAAGACGTCGGCGAGCTCGGCGAGCTCGGCCGCCATGGCCTGCCGGGCGGTGTCGTCCTTCGCGCTCTCGCGCGGGTCGAAGCGGACGTTCTCCAGGAGCAGGACCTCGCCGTCGCCCAGGGCCGCGACGGCCGCACGGGCACCCTCGCCGACGACGTCGGGGGCCAGCGTGACGTCGAGGCCGAGCAGCTCGCCCAGGCGGGCGGCCACGGGCGCGAGGCTGAACTCGGGGTTGACCTCGCCCTTGGGGCGGCCGAGGTGGGCCATGACGACGACCTTCGCGCCGGCGGTGATGAGGCGCTGCAGGGTGGGCAGCGCGGCACGGATGCGGCCGTCGTCGGTGATGGTGGTGCCGTCCAGCGGGACGTTGAAGTCCGAGCGGACGAGCACCCGGCGGCCGGACAGGTCGCCGAGGGACTCGATGGTCTTCATCGGATGAGCTCCTGTTGCGTCGAAGGGGGTTCGTGGGCGCGGCCCGACAGGCCGCGACGCCCGCACCCTGCGCGCTGGGCGCGGTGGGCGGGCGTCGCGGTCAGGCCGGTGCGGGCAGCGTCAGAGACGCTCGCCGATGTAGCCGGCGAGGGTGACCAGCGAGGACGAGTAGCCGAACTCGTTGTCGTACCAGGAGACGACCTTGACCTGGTCGTCGATCACCTTGGTCAGGCCCGCGTCGAAGATCGAGGTGTGCGGGTTGCCGACGATGTCGGAGGAGACGATCGGGTCCTCGGTGTACTGGAGGATGCCCTTGAGCTCGTCGGACTCGGCGGCGGCCTTGAGCGCGGCGTTGACGGACTCCACGGTCACCGGCTTCTCGGCGGTGAAGGTGAGGTCGGTGGCCGAGCCGGTGGGCGTCGGCACGCGCAGGGCGTAGCCGTCGAGCTTGCCCTTGAGCTGCGGGAGCACCAGCGAGACGGCCTTGGCGGCACCCGTGGAGGTCGGGATGATCGACAGGGCCGCGGCGCGGGCGCGACGCAGGTCCTTGTGCGGGCCGTCCTGGAGGTTCTGGTCCGCGGTGTAGGCGTGGATGGTCGTCATCAGGCCGCGCACGATGCCGAACTCGGCGTCGAGGACCTTGGCCAGCGGGGCGAGGCAGTTCGTGGTGCACGACGCGTTGGAGACGACGTGGTGGTTCGCCGGGTCGTACTCGGTGTGGTTGACGCCGACGACGAAGGTGGCGTCCTCGTTCTTGCCGGGCGCGGAGATGATGACCTTCTTGGCGCCGGCCTCGATGTGGGCCTTGGCCTTGGTCGCGTCGGTGAAGCGACCGGTGGACTCGATGACGATGTCGGCGCCCAGCTCGCCCCAGGGGAGCTTGGTCGGGTCCGGCTCGGCGACGGCGCGGAAGGTGGTGTCGCCGACGGTGATGTTCTCGTCGTCGTAGCTGACCTCCTGGTCGAGGACGCCGAAGATCGAGTCGTACTTCAGGAGGTGCGCGAGCGTCTTGTTGTCCGTGAGGTCGTTGACGCCGACGATCTGGATGTCGGCCCCGGACCGGAGCAGCGCGCGGGTGAAGTTGCGTCCGATGCGGCCGAAGCCGTTGATGCCAACCTTGATGGTCACAGTGGTTTCTCTCCTCCTCGGTGCACCGGTGGTGCACGCATGTCGGTCGGGCAGGTGTGAGCGGGCCGTGCGCCGGGACGCGCCCGGCCGGCTCTCTCACCGCGCCTCCCAGCCTAGTGCGTCGCGGGACCGCGCGGCGGGGACGATCGTCCGGGATGCGGGCACCGCGGACGTGGGCCGCCCCGACGTGCGAGGCGCCGGCCGGCGGTCGGTTCAGGCGTCGTCGTCCTCGGGCGGGATGACCGCCTGGGTGTCGGAGACGCCGAGCTCCTCGGCGCGGCGGTCGGCCATGGCCAGCAGGCGCCGGATCCGGCCCGCGACCGCGTCCTTGGTCATCGGCGGGTCGGACATGGCGCCGAGCTCCTCGAGGGAGGCCTGCCGGTTGGCCATCCGCAGCCGGCCGGCCTCCTGGAGGTGCTCGGGCACGTCCTCGCCGAGGATCTCGAAGGCACGCTCCACGCGGGCGCCGGCGGCGACGGCGGCGCGGGCCGAGCGGCGCAGGTTGGCGTCGTCGAAGTTGGCCAGGCGGTTGGCGGTGCCGCGCACCTCGCGGCGGGTGCGCCGCTCCTCCCAGGTCAGCACCGCGTCGTGGGCGCCCATGCGGGTGAGCAGCGCGGCGATGCCGTCGCCGTCGCGGACGACGACCCGGTCGACGCCGCGCACCTCGCGGGCCTTGCTCGGCACGCCGAGGCGGCGCGCGCAGCCGACGATCGCCAGCGCGGCCTCGGGGCCGGGGCAGGTGATCTCCAGGGAGGAGGAGCGGCCCGGCTCGGTCAGCGAGCCGTGCACGAGGAAGGCGCCCCGCCAGGCCGCGGTGGCCTCGGCCGCGCCGGCGCCGACCACCGCGGTGGGCAGCCCGCGCACGGGCCGGCCGCGGTTGTCCAGCAGACCGGTCTGCCGGGCCAGGGCCTCCCCGTCCTTGACCACCCGCACGATGTAGCGCGTGCTGCGGCGCAGCCCGCCGGGCGAGACGACGAGGATGTCGCCGTGCAGGCCGAAGAGCTCGTCGATGCCGGTGCGCAGGCGCCGGGCGACGATCGCGGTGTCGAGCTCGGCCTCGAGGACGATCCGACCGCTGACGATGTGCAGGCCGCCGGCGAACCGCAGGATGGTGGAGAGCTCGGCGCGCCGGGCGGAGGCCTTGGGCACGTCGACGCGGGCGAGCTCGTCCTTGACGGCGGCGGTGAGCGACATGATCCCCATCTTCACATCCCCTCGGCGCCCGTGCGCCCCGTGGTCCCCACGTCCCCCTCGACCCGCTCCATCGCGTCGCGCAGGGCGGCGGCCAGCCGCAACGGGTCGTGCACGGAGGGCTGGCCGGCGCTGCGGACCTGGCGCAGCATCGCGTGCGCGCCGAGGGCCTCCGAGGCCTGCTGGAGCTCGTCGAGGTCGTCGACGGCGAGCGGGTCGGCGACGACGACGTCGAGGGTGAGGTCCGGCGCGTGCTCGCGCAGCGAGCGCAGGTGGTCGGCCACGGACATGCCCTCGGACTCGGCGTCGTCCCGCGAGAGGTTGAGCACGAGCGCCCGGCGGGCGGAGGTGGTGCACAGGGCCTCGGCGAGGTCGGGCACGAGCAGGTGGGGCACGACCGAGGTGTACCAGGAGCCCGGACCGAGCACGACCCAGTCCGCCGCGCGGACCGCGGCGACGCCCTCGGGCCGCGCGGGCGGGTCGGCGGGCAGCAGCCGCACCGAGCGCACCCGCCCGGCGACCTTGGCCACGCGGGACTGCCCGCGCACCACGCGGATGGCCCCGGTGGCCGGGTCCTCGACGTCGGCCTCGATGTCCAGCGGGACGGCCGACATGGGCACCACGCGCCCCCGCACCCCCAGCAGGCTCGCCACCCACTCCAGGCCGAGGACCTCGTCGCCGAGGATGGACCACAACGCGACGATGAGGATGTTGCCCACGCTGTGGTTGTCCAGCGGCCCGTCCGAGCGCAGCCGGTGCTGGAGGACGTCGCGCCAGGTCTGGCCCCACTCGCCGTCGTCGCACAGGGCGGAGACGGCCATCCGCAGGTCGCCCGGCGGCAGCACCCCGAGCTCGCTGCGCAGGCGGCCCGAGGAGCCGCCGTCGTCGGCGACCGTGACGATGGCGGTGACCTCGGAGGTGAGGTGGCGCAGGGCGGCGAGCGTGGCGGACAGGCCGTGCCCGCCGCCGAGGGCGACGACCGCGTCCCCGCGGGAACCCCGACGCTGCTCCCCGGACGGTACGGGCAGGCCCGGCCGACCCGGGACGGGTGCCCCCATCACTCGCGCCCGACGTCGCGGTGCAGGGTCCGGACCTGCTGCCCGCGCGCCCGGAACAGCTGGGCCATCCGCTCGGTGACGGCCACCGACCGGTGCTTGCCGCCGGTGCACCCCACCCCGATGGTGACGAAGGGCTTGAGCTCGTCGAGGTAGCGGTCCAGCACGGGGGCCAGGGCGTCGACGTAGCGCTCGACGAACTCCTCGGCGTCGGGCTGGCCGAGCACGTAGGTCGAGACCGCCTCGTCGCGGCCGGTGAGGTGGCGCAGCTCGGAGACCCAGTAGGGGTTGGAGAGGAAGCGGACGTCGACGATGTGGTCGGCGTCGAGCGGGAGCCCGTACTTGAAGCCGAAGGAGGTGATCGAGAGCCGGATCTGGCGGTCGATCGCCTGGCCCATCTCCTCGCGCACCCGGCGGGCGAGGTCGTGCACCGACAGCTCGGAGGTGTCGATGAGGATGTCGGCCCGGCTGCGCAGGTCGCGCAGGAGGGCCCGCTCGGCGGAGATGCCGTCGAGCAGGCGCCCGTCGCCCTGGAGCGGGTGCGGCCGGCGCACGGACTCGTAGCGGCGCACGAGCTCGCCGTCGTCGGCGTCGAGGAACATGATCCGGTAGTCGGTGCCGCGCTCGCGCAGCTCGCCGAGGACCGCCACGAGCTCGGAGAAGAACGCGCCGGAGCGCACGTCGACGACGGCGCCGAGGCGGCGCACGCCCGCCCCGGGGGTGACCAGCCCGGCCAGCGCCCCGAGCAGGCGCGGCGGGAGGTTGTCGACGACGTACCAGCTGAGGTCCTCCAGGGCGGCGGCCGCGCGGGAGCGGCCCGCACCGGACATGCCCGTGATGATGAGCAGCTCGGCGGGCTCCGCGCGGGGCAGCGACGAGGACTCGTCGAGCTCGGGGATGCCGTCGGGGACCGTCGGGGGTCGAGGATCGTCGCCGGTGGTCATGGCGTCAGTGTGCCAGTGATCACGCGTCCTGGGGCCCCTCTCCCGCGGCCCCGGGCTCGGGTGCTCCCGGCGTCGCGGGGGCGGCGTCGGCCTCCTCGTCGAGGGTGGTGACCGGGGCGAGGACCGCCAGGACGGCGCGGGCGGTGGCCGGTCCGACGCCCTTGACCTCGGCGATCTCGTCCACGGTCGCCTCGCGCAGCCGCTTGACCGAGCCGAAGGCGCGCAGCAGGGCCTTCTGGCGGGCCGGTCCGAGCCCCGGCACCTCGTCGAGGACGGACCGGGTCTGCCGTTTCGAGCGGCGCGAGCGGTGGTGGGTGATGGCGAAGCGGTGGGACTCGTCGCGCAGGTGCTGCAGCAGGTACAGCGCGGGCGAGGTGCGCGGGAGGATGACCGGGAACGTCTCGCCGGGCAGCCACACCTCCTCGAGCCGCTTGGCCAGGCCGACGACGGGCACGTCGTCGACGCCCAGCTCGTCGAGCGCGCGCCGCGCGGCGTTGACCTGGGGCTCGCCGCCGTCGACGACGACCAGCTGCGGCGGGTAGGCGAACCGGCGGGCCCGGCCCGTGCCGGGGTCGACCGGCCCGACGTCGAGCGGGATGCCGTCCTCGTCGACCTCGACCGGCCCCGACGGCGCGGCGGGGGTCTCGCCGGCCGCGGCCAGGGCGCGGCGCTCCCGCTCGGCCACGTAGCGGGTGAAGCGCCGGCGCAGCACCTCGTCCATCGCGGCGGTGTCGTCGCGGGCGCCCGAGCCGTCCTCGCCGCGGACGACGTAGTGGCGGTAGTCGGCCTTGCGGGGCAACCCGTCCTCGAAGACCACCATCGACCCGACCTGCTCGGTGCCCTGGGTGTGGGAGATGTCGTAGCACTCGATGCGCAGCGGGCTCTCCTCCAGGCCGAGGGCCTCGGTGAGCTCGGCCAGCGCCTGGGAACGGGAGGTGAGGTCGCCCGCCCGTCGGCTCTTGTGCAGGGTGAGGGCCTGCTCGGCGTTGGTGGTCACCGTGGCCATGAGGGTGGCCTTGTCCCCGCGCTGCGGCACCCGCAGGCGCACCCGTGCCCCGCGGCGACGGGTGAGCCAGGAGGTGAGCTGGGCGGCGTCGACGGGTTCGGTGGGCACGAGCACCTCGGCGGGCACGGCGGTGGTGGGCGTGTGCTCGACGTCGTCGGGGCTGGTGGCGCCGCCGTCGTCGGGGCGCGCCCGCTTGGTGCCCACCGACCGGGGGTCGTCCGGCGCGCGGCCCCCGGGGGCGGCGGCACCCTCGCCGTAGACCTGGCCGAGGAGCTGGGTGAGCAGACCGGCGTCGCCGATGTCCTCGACCCGGTCGACCACCCAGCCCCGCTGCCCGCGGATCCGGCCGCCGCGCACGTGGAAGACCTGGACGGCGGCCTGCAGCTCGTCGGAGGCTAGGCCGAAGACGTCGACGTCGGTGCCGTCGGGCAGGACCACGGCGTTCTGCTCGACGACGCGGCGCAGGGCCGCGACGTCGTCCCTCAGCCGGGCGGCCCGCTCGAAGTCGTGCTCGGCGGCGGCCTCGCGCATCTCGCGCTCCACCTGACGCAGGTAGGGGCCGGTGCGGCCGGCGAGGAACTCGCACATCTCCTCGGCGATCTCCCGGTGCTCCTCGGGGCTGACCCGGCCTACGCAGGGCGCCGAGCACCGGTCGATGTAGCCGAGCAGGCAGGGGCGGCCCGAGGAGGCGGCCTGGCGGTACACGCCGGGCGAGCAGGTGCGCACGGGGAAGACGCGGAGCAGCTGGTCGAGGGTGTCGCGGATCGCCCAGGCGTGCGTGTAGGGCCCGAAGTACCGGGTGCCCTTGCGCTTGGTGCCCCGCAGCACCTGCGCCCTCGGGATCTCCTCCCCCATCGTCACCGCGAGGTAGGGGTAGGACTTGTCGTCGCGGTACTTGACGTTGAACCGCGGGTCGAACTCCTTGATCCACGCGTACTCCAGCGTCAGCGCCTCGACCTCGGTGCCGACGACGGTCCACTCGACCCGGGAGGCCGTGGTGACCATCTGCCGGGTGCGTGGGTGCAGGACCGCGAGGTCCTGGAAATAGCTCGTCAGGCGCTGGCGCAGCGACTTCGCCTTGCCGACGTAGACCACCCGGTCGTCCTCGTCGAGGAAGCGGTAGACGCCCGGGTCGGTGGGGATCTCCGCGGTGGCCGGGCGGTAGAGGGACGGGTCGGCCATGGGCCGAGCCTACGTCCGGGGGCCGACGGTGCGGCGGTCACCTCCGCGCTCGCGTGCCGGGGTCCCCGTGCGGGTCACGCGCCGACGGCGACGGCCTCCACGCGCACCGGGACCCCGAGGGAGCGGGCGAGGTGGTTGTGGTCGCGGGCGGCGGCGTGCAGGCGGGCCGCGGTCTCCTCCCCCACCCGGGCGGCGTACGTGACCTTGGGCCGCAGGACGATCTCGGTGAAGGGACCGGAGCCGCCGCCCTCGATGCGCTGGGTGGCGGTGGCCTGGTCGACGTAGCCCGTGACGACGACGCCCTCCTTCGCGGCCGTGCGCAGGAACCACAGCATCTGCGCCTGGGCGAGGGCCCCGACGAACAGCTCCTCGGCCTTGTAGCGCGACACGTCGCTGCGCACCCGCAGGTCCGAGCTCGCCAGCAGGGTCGGCTTGCCGTCCACCCGCACCTCGTGGTCGCGCGAGTAGGAGGTGTAGCTGGTGGTCCCCTGCTCGTCCGCACCCGTCCAGTCCACCGTGACGTCGAAGGTCTGCAGTGCTCCCATGACCACACTCTAGGTGGTGCGGGTCACGTCCATGGGCAGCCCGTCCGTGGAGCGCCGGGGCACGTCGTCATTCGTGAGCCCCACCCAGGCGAACGCGTCCCGAGCGGCCCTGTCGACGCGCAGCCGTCGCGGGTGGACGGCGCTACGCGTCGTCGTCCGGTGCGCCGTCCACGCGGATGACGGTGGGGGCGCCGCCGGGGACGTAGAGCTCGACCTCGTCGAGCTCACGCCCGGTAGCCGTCTCGACGATCCGCTTGCGACCGTCCTCCACGACGATCTGCAGGTCCGAACCGACCGGGAAGCCCCAGATCCCCACGAGGGCCGGCTCCACGTTGCACACGTCGTTGAAGTCGACGACGGAGAGCTTGTCCGGGTCACGAAGGTCGTCCTCGGTGTCGACGGCGGAGAAGAGCCGCCACCCCGTGTCCTCTGCGCGCCGTGGCTCGTCGCGCACCATCCACTTCAGCGGCGCGGACCCGTCGAGCACGGCGTTCGACACGACACACCGACCGGAGTCCTCGATGAAGATCACCTTGTCCGGCATGGTCACCCCTCCTTCCGGTCCTGCCTGGGCGGCACGTCCACACCGCGGGCGGACAGGTACGTCTCGATCCGTCCGACGAGATCGGCACGCTGGCGAAGCTTGCGGGCATGGTCGAGGACCGACTCGTCCCACGGGTTGGCCGGCTCCGTCAGCTCAAGTCCGTCGAGGTCGAGCACGACGTCGTAGAGCGGCGCCAGCTCCGTGTCCGGGACCCGGAGCTTGACCATGAGGGCGAGCGGGCGCCAGCCGTCGCCGTCGCGCAGGTTGATGTCCGCGCCCGCATCGATGAGGCGGGGCACCAGCTCCGCCTTCTCCGCGGTATCCAACCCGCGACTGGCGAGCAGCACGTGGAGCACGTTGCCCCCCTCGGGGGCCGTGGTGGCCGACGCATCGGCCCCGGCCGCCAGCAGCTCGTCGATGATCGCGCGGCGCGACGCGCCGTCCGCGTTGGAGATCGCGGCGACGATCGGCGGGAGTCCCGTGTCCGAGACGTCGTCGACGCCGTCGACGGCGAGCCGTTCACGGACCTCGTCGACCGTCCCGTACCTGGCCGCCGATGCCAGGGATCGCTCCTTCGTCACTGCCTCAGCCTCCATCTGTTCCTACCGACACTGGCACACGGGGTCGCGACGCGAGGACGCGACTCACGGTGTGGTCCGACCCCGTGAATCCATCTCCCCGGGCTGCAACGGCTTCTCGCCCTGGTGCGAGGCGTTGTGGGACGCGGTCTCGAGCTCGTAGTTGCCGAGGTCGTTGTACGCCTCGAGGAACTGTTCCTGAGTCAGGTCGCCGTTGAGGTAGTCGCGCTTGAGACGCCAGTACTCGTCCCCGTACGTGTGCCCCGCCTGGAGGTGCTCACGCAGCTCCGACGGGACCGGCCCGCCGGCCTCCCACGTGAAGGTCTCGGTCCGCGGCGGCGGTCCGGCGTACTCGACCGTCACGGTCCTGGTCGTGGCATCGGGCGAGCTTCCGGGAGCATCGGTGCGGGTGACCGAGACCGTGTCGCCGTCCGCGAGCTCCAGGTCCGTGGCCTGCCCCTCGGGCAGGTCCCGCTCGATGAGCCGATCCATGAAGTCGGGGTCGTGGTCCGGCCGGGCACCTGGCTGGGCGTAGGGAAGCCTGTCGCCGTCGGCGTCGTAGCCGAAGCTGTCCGGCTCTCCTGTCAGCGGCATCTCGTCCGGTCCGCCGTGTCCTGGGTTCTCGAGGACCCACTCGTCGTTGTCGGGGTCCCACTTCATGTGGGTGTTGCGCCCGCCGTCAGCACCGTCGGGTCGCAGCGGCTCACCGGTGCGGTGGTCGACGGGGTCGCCGTCCGAGTTGCGCGGCGCACGGTCGAGCGCGTCGGCGACGTCCTGGTCCGAGTAGCTGCTCGGTGCGCGGTCGTCGGACTGCGGGACCGTCTCGCGCGGCGACTCCTCCGGGTCCCACCGGTTGTCGGGGCCGTCGGACTCCGGGTCCGGGCGCGGGCTCTCGGGGTCCGACCCGGGCGGGTCCGAGGACTCCGGGGTGTCCTGGTCGGCGCGGGGCGTCGGCCCGTCCGCATCCGTCCCGTCCGGCGAGCCCGAGGAGTCCGCGGCGTCCTGGTCGGGTCGCGGCGTCGGGCTGTCGGCGTCCGGCGCGTCGGACGAGCCCGGGCTGTCCGAGTCCGGACGGGGCGTGGGACCGTCCCCACCCGGCGCGTCCGAGGAGCTCGGCGTGTCCGAGTCCGGACGCGGCGTCGGGCCGTCGGAGGAGCTCGGCGTGTCCGACTCCGGGCGCGGCGTCGGGCCGTTCGCGTCGGCACGAGGGGTCGGGCTCGAGGGCGAGCTCGGCGACGAGGGGTTCGACGGCGAGCTCGGGCTCGACGGCGTCGACGAGGCGGGCGGTCGCGCACCCGGGCCGGAGGATCCCGAGCCGGAGGATCCCGAGCCGGAGGATCCCGAGCCGGAGCCACCGGTCGAGCCCGTGCTCCCCGGTGTCTGGCCGCCCGGGCTGGTGCCGGCGGGTGCCGGCGCCGAGCGGGGTGCGCTCGAAGAGGCCGGGGACGTGCTCGACGAGCCGCCACCCTGACCACCGGAGCCGCCCGACGAGCCGCCGCTGTTGTTGGCGACGACCGGGCCGTCCGGCTGCGGCGTCGCCCGAGGCGTCGCGGCCGGAGTCGACGAGCTCGTCGGCTCGGGGGCCGCCGTCGTGGTGGGCCGTGCCTCGGGCACAGTGGGGGCCGCGGAGTCCACCGACGGGTCCGAGTGCGGGGTCGGCGACGGCGAGCTCGATCCCGAACCCGGGGTGGACGTCTGCGCGGGCGCCGGCGAGCCCGAGGAGGGGCTCGTCGATCCGCTCGAGCCCGAGGTGCCGGAGCCACCGCCGGAGTCCGGGGTGGTCGACGCGGGTGTCGGCGCCTGGTCCGCCCCCGAACCGTTCGAGCCGGGGCTGTTCGAACCCGAGCTGTTCGAACCAGACGAGTTGGAGCCCGCGTTGCCGGGCGGCGGCGAGGTGGTCGACGCGGATCCGTCCGAGCCGGAGCTGCTCGAGCCGGACCCGTCCGACCCGGAGCTGTTCGAGCCAGAGCTGTTCGACCCAGAGCCGTCCGACCCGGAACTGCTCGAACCAGAGCCGTTCGAACCAGGGCCGCCCGACCCGGAGCTGCTCGAGCCTCCGTCGCCGGAGCCAGAGCTGTTCGAGCCAGAGCCGTTCGACCCAGAGCTGTTCGACCCAGAACCGTTCGAGCCAGAGCCGTTCGAACCAGAGTTGTTCGAGCCGGAGCTGTTCGAGCCAGAGCTGTTCGAGCCAGAACCGTCCGACCCGGAGCCGGTGGAACCCGAGCCGTCCGCACCTGGCCCGTCCGTACCGGGCGTGCTGTCCCCCGGCGTGCTGTCCCCGGGTGTGCTGTCCCCGGGTGTGCTGTCCCCCGGCCGGGTCGATCCGGGCGGGGTGTGCCCCGCCGGTACGGAGTCGCCGGGCGTGCTCGGCGAACCGGGGCCGTCCGGCGAGCTGCCTCCCGGTGGCCGCGGCGTCGGCGGTGTGGCGAACTCCCAGCCCGGGCGCGCCGGGATGACCGCGTGCGGATTGGTGAGGATCCGCGGGAGGCGCTGCATGAGGCCATCGAGACGGTCGAGCAGGCCGCGCAGGGCGGAGACGGAGTCGATGACGCCGTCGACCTTGCGCTGCAGGCGCGCCGCCGCCGCCGACACCTTGGCGACGAGGCCGCGGATGGCCTCCGGGAGGAGGGGCGGGACGAGCGCCTTGAGCCCGGCGCTGACGATCGCGCCGACGATCTCGGCGATCGCGTCGCGCACGATGTCGTGCACCGCCTGGACGATCATCGCGGCACCCTGCAGCGCCATCGCCGCGGCCCCGGCGCCGCTGGCGCAGTGCCCCATCGCGTCGATGTTGCGCTGCTGGACCGCGCGGTAGGTCGTGATCGCCCCGGCCGACATCCAGCCCATCTCGTTGTCGAGGTGGCTCTGGAGGGCCGTCTGGGTCTCCTCGAGCTGGGTCTGGACGTTGGTCCAGGTCTGCGAGAAGGCGGTGACCGCGTCCGCGTCACCCGTGAGGTCGTCCAGCCAGCCCTTGAGCGGCTGGAAGTGCTCCATCAACCAGCCCACGCCCATGGAGATGATCGCGCCGAAGGGGTCGACGAACATCGTGAGGTCGAGGACGGCCGTCAGGCCGGAGACCGAGGCGGCCACCCAGTCCTCGTTCTGCAGACCGGTGACCACCCCCTCCATGCCCTCGAGCGCGAAGGTGCCCTGCAGCGCGGTGGACGAGTCGGTCGCCTCGGCGACGAGCGGGTTGGGAGCGGACATGTCAGACCTCCACGCCCTCGAACTCGACGGCCGAGTCGTCGTCGGTCTCGTCGAAGGAGTCGGCCATGTCCCGCAGCGGCACGACGGTCCCGTCGATCTCCTCGGCGACCGAGGCGATCGCGCTCGAGATGACCGAGGTCAACGGGGCGATGATCGGCGGCAGGAACGGGGTGCACATGAGCCCGAAGGCGCCGTCCCAGAGGTTGACGCTGCCGGCCGCGTCGGCGGCCTGCTGCACCGCTGCCTGGTCGGTGGACACGCTGCTCGCGTGCCCCCGGATCTCGTCGCTGCTGATGTCGATGGTGTCGTTCATCGGACCACTCCTGACCCTCGGCCGTGCGTCTCGCCGTCGTCCCCGCCGTCGTCCCTGTCGTCGTCCCCGCCGAGCCGCGGGCGGTAGAGCTCGGCGAGCGAGGCGGCCGTCTCGGGGTCCGTGCCGCCGACCCCCTGTGCGAGCTCGTCGACGGCGCGGGCCAGCTCGGCGCGTGCGTCGTCGTTCGCCTCGAGCAGCTCGGTGCGGATCTGCACGAGGGTCGCCTCGCTCAGCTTCTCGGTCAGCGCGAGGTCGAGCATCGCGCCGTGCACGTCGAGCGTGACCTCGGCGCCGCCGGCGCGGCTGCGGCCCACCGCCCGCACCTCCTGGACGCGGCGGCCGAACTCCTCGTACGCGGAGGCCTTGCGCTCGGCGTCGCGGACCTGCTGCTCGATCTTCTTCTTCTGCTCGTCCCGCTGCCGGGCCACGTCGGGCGAGACGAAGGCCGATCCGTAGGGAAGCTGGCTGCTCATCGGGTCTCCTCGGGCTGGCAGGGGTAGTGCTCGGCGGGCGCTCCGGTCGCGGGGTCGAGGACCTGACGTCCCGCCGACCCCCGGGCGGCGACGAGGCGGGTGCCGACCGGCATCCCCCACGCACCGACGACGTAGTGGTCGATGGCCGCGACCTCGTCCACGGGGACCGCGAGTGTCTGGCGGCGGTCCTCCGTGTAGCGCGGGACGTCCTCCTCGGACCAGAAGCGCCACCCGGTGTCGTCCGCCCCCGCCGGCTCCTCACGCACCATCCAGCTCACAGGGGCGGCACCTTCGACGACGTGCCGGGTGGCCAGGCAGTAACCGGCGCCGAGGATGAGGCTCGGTACCTCGGGCACGGCGTGGGCCGATGCCGGCCCGCTCCCCCCGTGGGCGGCCCGGTGCTCCTGCATCCGACGCAGCAGGCGGGGTCGGCCCCCGGTGCGTCGTACCAGGTCCACCGGGTCGACACCGAAGGCGTTGGGGGTGTCGAGGTCGAGGGTGTCGACGTCGAACCACAGGTCGTACAGACCTTCTGCCCGCTCGTCCGGCACCGGCAGCTGGGCGAGGAGGTGGCTCGGGGTGCGACCGTCGTAGGTGCCCGCTTCAGGGTCCGCCCCGGCAGCGAGGAGCCGGCGGACCAGGTCGCTGAGCATGTCAGGGTCCGCCCAGGCACGCGCGAAGGCCAGGTGCAGCGGGCCGAAACCGGCGCGGTTGGCGACCGGGCGCGCGCGCTGGTCGATGAGGAACCCGGCGATCCGGTACCGCTCGGCGGGCTCGGGGTTGCCAAGCGCGGCGAGCAGCAGCGGGTGACCGAGGCGCCGGGCGTCCTGCTCGTCGTCGCCGTAGTGCTGGAGGAACTCGTCGAGGTCGCCGCACTCGGCCGCCTCGAACAACGACAGCAGGCGGTCGAGAGGGACCTTGGGGGTCAGCGCCTCCTGGGCGGTTCCTGTCACGCGCTCGTCCTTCCCGATCGGTGCCACCGGACGAGGAGAGACGATAACGATCCGGTGTCGGTACCCGGTGCACCCGGGTGGGGAGCACTACCCCCGTACCCGGGTGGCGTGCGCCGCCGCCACCCGACGGGCACCTCTCAGGCCGGGACCCGGTCGGAGGTGCCGACGTCGAGCACGTCGGCGAGGAACTCCCCCGTGTAGGAGCCCTGGACGCGCGCGACCTCCTCGGGCGTCCCCTCGGCCACGACCAGCCCGCCGCCGGACCCGCCCTCGGGACCCAGGTCGAGGATCCAGTCCGCGGACTTGATGACGTCGAGGTTGTGCTCGATCACCACCACCGAGTTGCCCTTGTCCACCAGCCCCTGCAGCACGAGCATGAGGCGCCGGATGTCCTCGAAGTGCAGCCCGGTGGTGGGCTCGTCGAGCACGTAGATCGTCCGGCCGGTCGAGCGCCGCTGCAGCTCGGCGGCGAGCTTGACGCGCTGCGCCTCGCCGCCGGAGAGGGTGGTCGCCGACTGCCCCAGGCGCACGTACCCCAGCCCGACGTCCACCAGGGTCTGCAGGTAGCGCGTGATCCGGGTCGAGGCGGAGAAGAACTCCACCGCCTCCGAGATCGGCATGTCGAGCACCTCGGCGACGTTCTTGCCCTTGAACCGGACCTCGAGGGTCTCCCGGTTGTACCGCGCGCCGCCGCAGACCTCGCAGGGCACATAGACGTCGGGCAGGAAGTTCATCTCGATGCGCAGGGTGCCGTCGCCCTTGCACTCCTCGCAGCGCCCGCCCTTGACGTTGAAGGAGAACCGGCCCGGGCCGTAGCCGCGGACCTTGGCCTCGGTGGTCTCGGCGAAGAGCTTGCGGATGATGTCCCACAGCCCCGTGTAGGTCGCCGGGTTCGAGCGTGGGGTGCGACCGATCGGCGACTGGTCGACGTGCACCACCTTGTCGAGGTGCTCGGTGCCGGTCACGCGCTTGTGGCGCCCCGGGATCTGCTTGGACCGGTTGAGCGTCCGCGCGAGCGAGGTGTAGAGGATCGAGTTGACCAGCGAGGACTTCCCCGAACCGGAGACGCCGGTGACCGCGACGAGCACGCCCAGCGGGAAGGTCACCGACACGTTGCGCAGGTTGTTCTCGGTCGCCCCGACGACGGTGAGCACACGGTCCGGGTCGACCGGGCGCCGCTCCGCAGGCACGAGGATCTCGCGCCGGCCGGCCACGTAGTCACCGGTGATCGAGCCCTCGGCGTCGGCCAGGCCTGCGTAGGGGCCGGAGTAGACGATCCTGCCGCCGGTCTCCCCCGCACCCGGACCGATGTCGACGACCCAGTCGGCGGTGCGCATCGTGTCCTCGTCGTGCTCGACGACGATGAGGGTGTTGCCCAGGTCGCGCAGCCGGGACAGGGTGCTGATGAGCTTGCGGTTGTCCCGCTGGTGCAGGCCGATGCTCGGCTCGTCGAGGACGTAGAGCACGCCCACGAGGCCGGAGCCGATCTGGGTGGCCAGACGGATGCGCTGGGCCTCGCCGCCGGAGAGCGTGCCGGCCGGTCGCGAGAGCGTGAGGTAGGTGAGCCCGACGTCGACGAGGAACCCCAGCCGGGCGTGGATCTCCTTGAGCACCTGCTCGGCGATCGTGGCCTCGCGGCGGTCGAGCTCGAGGGCGTCGAGGAAGACCTTGGCCTCCGCGATCGACAGGTCGCACAGCTCGGCGATCGACTTCCCGCCGACGGTGACGGCCAGGACCTCGGGACGCAGGCGCGCCCCGCGGCACGTGGGGCACGGCACCTGCCGCATGTACCCCTCGTACCTCTCCTTCGACCACTCCGACTCGGTCTCCTCGTGGCGGCGCTTGACCTGCGCCATCGCGCCCTCGAAGCCGGTGGTGTAGGTCCGCATCCGGCCGAACCGGTTGCGGAAGCGCACGGTGACCTCGTGCTCGTGCCCGTGCAGCAGGGCGTGCTGGGCGTGCTCGGGTAGGGCGCGCCAGGGCACGTCGAGGGAGAAGGCGAGCTCCTCGGACAGGGCCTGGACCTGGCGCAGGTAGTGCTCGCCCTGGCCCGACCACGGGTGGATGGCCCCCTCGTTGAGGGTGAGGTCGGCGTCGGGGACGATGAGCTCGGGGTCCACCTCGAGCCGGGTCCCGATGCCCGTGCAGTCGGGGCAGGCGCCGTAGGGGGCGTTGAAGGAGAAGGTGCGCGGCTCGACCTCCTCCAGGGTGAGCGGGTGCTCGTTGGGGCACGAGCGTCGTTCGGAGAACTTCCGCTCGCGGCCCGGGTCCTCGGGGTCGAGGTCCACGTGGTCGACGACGAGCATGCCGTCGGCCAGCCGCAGCGCCGTCTCCACCGAGTCGGTCACACGCTGGTGGACGCCCTCGCGGACGACGAGCCGGTCGACGACGACCTCGACGTCGTGCTTGCGGCGCTTGTCCAGCGCGGGCACGTCGGTCAGGGGCACGACCTCGCCGTCGACGCGGGCGCGCGCGTAGCCCTGCCCGGCCAGCTCGCGGAAGAGCTCGAGGTGCTCGCCCTTGCGGCCGCGCACGACCGGGGCGAGGACCTGGAAGCGGGTGCCCTCGGGCATGGCCATGAGCTGGTCGACGATGTTCTGCGGCGTCTGCGACTGCACGACCTCCCCGCACACGGGGCAGTGCTGGGTGCCGGCGCGAGCGTAGAGCAGGCGCAGGTAGTCGTAGACCTCGGTGATCGTGCCGACCGTCGAGCGCGGGTTGCGGCTGGTCGACTTCTGGTCGATCGCCACCGCCGGGGAGAGGCCCTCGATGAAGTCGACGTCGGGCTTGTCCATCTGGCCCAGGAAGAGGCGCGCGTATGAGGACAGCGACTCCACGTACCGGCGCTGCCCCTCGGCGAAGATCGTGTCGAAGGCGAGGGAGGACTTTCCCGAGCCCGACATCCCGGTGAAGACGATGAGGGAGTCGCGCGGGAGGTCGAGGTCGACGTTGCGCAGGTTGTGCTCGCGCGCGCCCTGAACGATGAGGCGGTCAGTCACCCGACCAACGATAGGTCACGGCACCGACATTCGCACAGGCGTTCGAGGGGGGGCTCTGTCACTTCCGGCCCCTCAGGCGGACCCGCCCGCGACCGGCCCCTCGGCCCCGGGACCGCCGGCTCCCGCGGGCCCCTCCTCCCGCCGGGACCGGCGGCGCGAGCCGCGCGGGCGTCGTCTGCGGCGCCGCACATGGAGAGCGAGCCGCGGCGCCTGGCCGGGCAGCTGCCAGCCCCGCCAGCGGGCCAGCAGCGCGAAGGCGGCGGTCACCACGATGGCCACCGCGAAGGCGATGGTCTCGACGTCGAGGACCGCCCCGAGAAGGACGATGACCGAGCCCACGAGCGCCGGGACCGCGTAGAGCGTGTTGCCGCCGAACACCGCCGGCGGACGACCGACGAGGATGTCGCGGATCATGCCGCCCCCGACGGCGGTGATGAGCCCGAGCAGCAGCGACGGGATCGGGGCCAGGCCGGCGTGGTGGGCCTTGACCGTCCCGGTGGCGGCCCAGCAGCCCAGGGCGAGCGCGTCGGCGACCATGAGCGAGCGCCCGGACCACCTGCCCTCGAAGGTCATGAGGTAGCCGATGACGGCGCCGACGAGCGCCGTGGGCAGGTAGGCCGCGTCGTGCAGCGCCACCGGCGGGACCTGGAGGAGGGTGTCGCGCATCAGTCCCCCGCCCAGGCCGGAGATGCCCCCCAGGACGAGGAAGCCGACGAGGTCGAAGCGCATCCCCCTCGCGACGGCGGCGCCGAGGACGCCGTTGGCGAGCACCCCGAGCAGGTCGACGGCGTCGAACGCAGGGCGCAGGTCCAGCGGGACCGTGAGGGCCTCGGTACCGATGTGCAGCACAGGCCGATCGTCCCCCATCCGATGCGCCACCGCGGACGTACGGGCGAGCGCGCGCCGCGCACCTCCCGCGTGCGTGACGTGGGCACGTTCGCCAGGAGCGCCCCGGTCGGGGGACGATGAGGGCAGGATCGACCCTGGTGACCGCGATCAAGGAGGAACGCACCACGATGCCGGAATTCATCGAGCACGCCGCCGAGGCGGTGGCGGACATCCCGGACGGCTCCACCGTCCTCGTCGGGGGGTTCGGCACCGCCGGTCAACCCGTCGAGCTCATCGACGCGCTCATCGACAGCGGTGCGGGTGACCTGACGATCGTCAACAACAACGCCGGCAACGGGGACGTCGGGCTCGCCCGGCTCATCCACCTCGGCCGCGTCCGAAAGATCATCTGCTCGTTCCCGCGGCAGTCGGACTCCTACCACTTCGACGAGCGGTACCGGGCGGGACAGATCGACCTCGAGGTGGTCCCCCAGGGCAACCTCGCCGAGCGGATCCGCGCCGCGGGCGCCGGGATCGGCGCGTTCTTCACGCCCACCGGTTACGGCACCCTGCTCGCCGAGGGCAAGGAGACCCGGGAGATCGACGGCCGCCACCACGTGCTCGAGCACCCCATCAAGGGTGACTTCGCGCTCGTCAAGGCGCTGCGTTCGGACCGGGTGGGCAACCTCGTCTACCGCAGGACCGCCCGCAACTTCGGCCCGATCATGGCGGCCGCGGCCACGACGACCGTCGTCCAGGTCGCCGAGGTCGTCGAGACCGGCACCATCGACCCGGAGACCGTGGTGACCCCCGGCCTCTACGTGGACCGGGTGGTCACGGTCCCGCGCGCCACCCACGACGACGTCACCGAGGAGCCCGAGGCATGAGCGAGCACCCCCTGACCCGCGACGAGATGGCGGCCCGCGTCGCCCGCGACATCCCCACCGGGGCGTTCGTCAACCTCGGCATCGGCATGCCCACGAAGGTCGCCGCCCACCTCACCCCGGACCAGCAGGTCACCCTCCACACGGAGAACGGGATGCTCGGCATGGGCCCGGAGGCGACCGGCGACGAGATCGACGACGAACTCATCAACGCCGGCAAGATCCCGGTCACCGAGCTGCCCGGGGCGAGCTACTTCCACCACGCGGACTCATTCGCCATGATGCGCGGCGGGCACCTCGACGCCTGCGTGCTCGGCGGCTTCCAGGTCTCCGTCGGCGGCGACCTCGCCAACTGGCACACCGGAGCGCCGGACGCGATCCCGGCCGTCGGCGGTGCCATGGACCTGGCCATCGGTGCCAAGCAGGTGTTCGTCATGATGAACCTCCTCACCAGGGACAAGACGCCGAAGCTCGTCGAGGAGCTCACCTACCCGGTCACCGGTCTGGCGTGCGTCTCCCGGGTGTACACCGACGTGGCCGTGTTCGAGCTGGGCGGCGGGCGCGCACGCGTGCTCGAGACCTTCGGCACCACCGTCGACGCGCTGCGCGAGCTGACCGGGCTCGACATCGACGACGCCACCGACCAGGCCTGAGAGAGGACCACCCATGACCGCCTTCGTCTACGACGCCGTCCGCACCCCGTTCGGGCGGTACGGCAAGTCCCTCGCCGGCGTCCGCCCCGACGACCTGCTCGCCGACACGATGCGGGCGCTCCTCGCCCGCCACCCCGACCTCGACCCGGCCCGGCTCGACGACGTGGTCATGGGCAACGCCAACGGCGCCGGCGAGGAGAACCGGGACGTCGCCCGCATGTCCTCCCTGCTCGCCGGCATCCCGGTCAGCGTCCCGGGCGTGACCGTCAACCGCCTGTGCGGCTCCGGCGTCGAGGCCGTCATCCAGGCCTCCCGCGCGATCGAGGCCGGGGACGCCGACCTCGTCCTCGCCGGCGGGGTGGAGTCGATGTCCCGGGCGCCCTGGGTGGTCCTCAAGCCCGAGCGCCCCTTCCCCGCGGGCCCGGTGACCATGGAGTCCACCTCCATCGGGTGGCGCCTGGTCAACCCGAAGATGCCGAAGGAGTGGACGGTCGCCCTCGGCGAGGGCGCCGAGATCCTCGCCGACCAGCACGCGATCTCCCGCGAGGAGCAGGACGAGTTCGCGCTCGCCAGCCACCGACGCGCAGCCGCCGCATGGGACGAGGGCGTCTACGACGCCGAGGTCGTCCCCGTGCCGGGCGTCGAGCTCGCCCGCGACGAGTCGATCCGGGCCGACACCTCGCTCGAGGCCCTCGCCGGGCTCAAGCCTGCGTTCCGCAAGGAGGACGGGACGGTCACGGCCGGCAACAGCTCCCCGCTCAACGACGGGGCGTCGCTCGTGCTCGTCGGCGGCGAGGGCGCCGAGGGGCTGGGGGACCCGATCGCCCGGATCGTCTCGCGCGGCGTCTCCGGCGTCTCCCCCGAGGTGTTCGGCATCGGCCCGGTCGAGGCCGCCGACCGCGCACTCGCGCGGGCGGGGAGGACGTGGGCGGACGTCGACCTCGTCGAGCTCAACGAGGCCTTCGCGGCGCAGTCGATCGCGTGCCTGCGGATGTGGCCGGACCTCGACCCGGCGAAGGTCAACGTGCACGGAGGCGCGATCGCCATGGGTCACCCGCTCGGGGCGTCCGGGGGCCGGATCGTCGGGCACCTCGCGCACGCGCTGCGGGCGCGCGGCGGCGGCATCGGCGTGGCCACGATCTGCATCGGCGTGGGTCAGGGGCTCGCCGTCGTGCTCGAGGCCTGAGCGCCGCCACCCATCGCGGTCAGCCTCTCCCCCAGCCGCGCGCACGCCTCGCGCAGGGCGTCCGGCTCGAGGACCTCGGCCGGCAGACCGAGCCGGGCCACGTGCAGCGCGAGCCAGTCCAGGTCGTCGGCGCCGGCGACGAGCACGCACCAGCCGTCCGTGTCATCGTCGACCCGTCCGACCTGCGGCGGGACGAGGGCACGGACGTCCTGCGCCGAGGCCTGCAGCCGGACGCGGCACACGTGCCGGTACGGGCCGGCCGTCACGGAGTCCTGCACGAAGCCCACGGGGTCGGGGTGCGCCCGCGGCCGGAACTGCCAGGTCGTGCGGACGACGTCGGCCATCCGGTCGAGCCGGAAGGTGCGCCAGTCGTCCCGGTCCACGTCGTACGCCATGAGGTACCAGCGCCGACCGGTGGTGACCATCCGGACCGGCTCGACCGTGCGCTCGCCGGTGCGCGCCTCTCGCCCGGTGTAGGCGAACCGCACCCGCACGGCGTCGCGGCAGGCCCGCGCGATGGTCACGAGCAGCTCGGGGTCGACGCCGCCGTCGGCGCTCGCCACGGTCGCGGTCGCGTCGTGCAGCGCGCGCACCTGGACGCGCAGCGCCGGCGCCATCACCTCGTCGAGCTTGGTGAGCACGCCGAGCGCGGCCTCCGCCACGCCCTCCACGGTGCCGCCGGCGGCCAGCCGCAGGGAGAGCGCGGTGGCCGTCGCCTCCTCCGGGTCGAGCAGCAGCGGCGGCAGGCGCGTCCCGGACCCCAGCCGGTAGCCGCCGCCCACGCCCGGCGTCGCGTGCACGGGGTAGCCGAGCGAGCGCAGGCGTGCGGCATCGCGGCGCACGCAGCGGTCGGTGACGCCGAGCTCCTCGGCCAGCTCGCGGGCCGTCCAGGACGCGCGGCGCTGCAGCAGCCCGAGCAGCCGCAGCACCCGTTCGGTGGTCGCCTCGGCGCGCATGCCCCCACCCTCTCCTCGATCACGGAACGAATCGGTCCGGGTCGGCTGCCACGCTAGCGGTATGGACACCATCGGATGGAACGAGACCCTCCGCGACCAGACCGACTGGCACTGGACGAACCAGATCCGGCAACGGCTCGACGGGCTGACCGACGAGGAGTACTTCTGGGAGCCGGCACCGGCGTCCTGGAGCGTGCGGCGCCGTGGGGGCAGTACCGCCGAGGTCCAGGCCGGGGGCGGCGAGATGACGATCGACTTCGCCTTCCCACCGCCCGACCCGGCTCCCCTGACGACGATCGCCTGGCGGCTGGGGCACGTCGTCGTCGGCGTGCTCGCCGTGCGCAACGCCGCCCACTTCGGCCGCGCCCCGACCGACTACCAGAGCTACGAGTACGCGCCCGACGCCGCGACCGCGCTCGCCCAGCTCGACGAGGAGTACGCGCGGTGGACCGCCGGCGTCGCCGCGCTCGGTGAGGACGGGCTCGCGCGCCACTGCGGCCCCGCCGAAGGACCCTTCGCCGAGGCCCCCATGGCACGCCTGGTGCTGCACATCAACCGCGAGCTCATCCACCACCTCGCCGAGGTCGCCCTCCTGCGCGACCTCTTCCTCCACCAGAACGTCGCGACGGGGGGTCGGTCATGAGCAGCGGCGTCCAGGTGACGTTCGACGCCCGCGACCCGCGAGCCCTGTCGATCTTCTGGCGGGACGTGCTCGGCTACGTCCATCCCGCCCCGCCCGGGGTCGAGCTGCCCGACGGCGCGGACCCGCTCGCGGCGTGGGAGGTCTTCCTCGAGGAGAACGACGTGCCGACCGAGCTGCGCAACAGCTCCTCGGCGCTCGAGGACCCGGACGGGACGGGGCCGCGGATCTTCTTCCAGCAGGTCCCCGAGGAGAAGGTCGCGAAGAACCGGGTCCACCTCGACGTGCGCACCGCGACCGACCTGAGGGGGCCCGAGCGGATGGTCGCGCTCGAGGCCGAGTGCGAGCGGCTCGTGGCGCTCGGGGCGACGCGGCTGCGCCGACACGAGCCCGAGCCGCCGACGAGCATCGGCTTCATCGTCATGGCCGACCCCGAGGGCAACGAGTTCTGCCTCGACTAGGCCCGCTCCCTCACCCGGCGCGCCCAGGGGGGGCGGGCACGAGGGTCCGTGGCGGTCGTCAGGTCCCGAGCAGGCCCTCCTCGCGCAGGACCTCCGAGGCCAGCGCGAAGGCACGGTTGCTCACCGGCACGCCCGCGTAGAGGCCGACCTGGAGGAGCACCTCCCGGATCTCGTCGACCGTGAGCCCGTTGCGGAGCGCGGCCCGCACGTGCATGGCGAACTCCCCCTCGTGACCGAGCGCCGCGAGCACGGTGAGGGTGATCGCGCTGCGGGTGCGCCGGTCGAGGCCCGGCCGCGACCAGATGTCCCCCCAGGCGTACCGGGTGATGAGGTCCTGGAAGTCCGTGTCGAGAGCGCCCTGCCGGGCGCGTGCGCGGTCGACGTGGGCGTCCCCGAGCACGGCGCGGCGCGTGGCCTGACCGCGCGCCACGTCCGGCCGAGCGGCGTCGAGGTGCTCGGTCACCAGGCCGGTGACGGTGCCGGCCTGCTCGACCGCGGCGATGTGGGCCGCGCCCTCGACGATCTCGAGGCGTGCCTCCCCGCCGCCGGCGCGGATGCCGGCGACGGTCTCCTCGCTCTTCGCCACCGGCGTCGCCCGGTCCTGCGCACCCGCCACCACGAGCGTCGGCGCGGCGATGCGGCCGAGCCCGGGGCGCAGGTCCATCGTCGCGATGGCGTCGCAGCACTGGGCGTAGCCCTCCGGGTCGCACGCGAGGAACGCTGCGCGCAGGTCGGCGACCGCGTCGGCGTCGTCGAACGCCTCGGTGAACCAGTTCGCGAGGACGGCCTCGACGACGGCGCCCGTCCCGTGCTCGCGCACCGTGGCGGCGCGCTCGCGCCACGGGCCGGGGTCCGCGGTCACCGAGGAGGAGCACACGATGGCCAGCCGGTCGACCCGTTCGGGGTGGTGCTGCGCCGTCCAGCTCGCGAGCATCCCGCCGATGGACAGGCCGACGTGGTGCGCGCGCTCGACCCGCAGCTCGTCCATGAGCGCGACGACGTCGGCGCCCATGTCGTCGATGGTCACCGGGGAGCCGGCGGTGGGGGTCGGGGTCGCGCCGTGGCCGCGGATCTCGTACCGCACGACCCGGTAGCGCCGCGCGAGCACCGACGCGGCGTGGCGCCACATGCGGCGGTCGGTCCCGAGCGAGGACCCCATGAGGACGACGGGGGCGTCCTCGGGTCCGTCGACGGCGTGGGCGAGTCGGGTGGTCATGCGTCCTCCGTCAGTGAGGCCAGGGCACGGTCGATGAGGTCGGGCACGGCGCTCAACGCCGCCGTGGGGTCGAGGAGCCCGGGGTCGGCCAGCTCGGGCAGGTCGCCCGCCCGGTCCCGCAGGCGGGCGAGGACGACGGTATCGGCGGGCGTGCGCCCGTCGTCGACGGCGAGGGCGTCGGCGACGGCGCGCTGGGCCGGCCCGCGGCCGAGCCGGGGGGCCAGGGCCGCCGCGAGGGTCTCCGACATGACGTACGGGCGGGCGGCGTCGAGGTTCCGCGTCATCGCCGCGGCGTCGACGTCGAGGTCGGCGAGCAGCTCGGCGACCCGCTCGGCGGCGCCGCTGCCGAGGCGGACGAGGTCCGCGAGCGGCTGCCACTCGGCGTGCCAGGCACCGGTCGCCCGTTCGTTCTCCTGCAGGGCGGCGGCGAACACCGTGGCCAGCAGTCCGGGTGCGCGCGTACCGGCGGCGCGCAGGAGGGCGGAACGCACGGGGTTGCGCTTGTGCGGCATGGCCGACGAGCCCCCGGCGCTCCCCTCGGCGAGCTCGCCGACCTCGGTGACCGCGAGGGCGGTGACGTCGGTGCCGACCTTGGCGGCGGCGGCGCAGGCCCCGGCGAGCGCGGCCGCCGCCGACCGGACGCGGGAGCGTTCGGTGTGCCACGGCGCCTCGGGCACCGGCAGGTCGAGGCGCCGCGCGAGGTTCTCGGCGACGGCCGGCCAGGCCCGGCCGTGGACGGAGGAGGCACCCGCGGCGCCGGAGAGCGAGATCGCCAGGTCCGACGCCGCGGCGTCGGCGTCCCGGGCGGCGCGATCGAGGCCCACGGCCCAGCCGGCGCAGGTCAGCCCGAACGTCGTCGGGGCGGCGACCTGCCCGAGGGTGCGGCCGACCCGCGGGGTGCGTGCGTGCTCCCGCGCGAGACCCGCCGCCCGCTCCGCGGCGGTGCGCAGGTCGGCGGCCGTGCGGCGCAGGGCGTCCCGCAGCACGAGGGACTGCGCGGTGTCCACGACGTCCTGGCTCGTGGCGCCGAGGTGCACCCAGGGGCGCAGGTCCGCCGGTGCGGCCGCCAGGACGTCCGCGACGAGCGGGATGACGACGTTGCCGCCCGTGCGTGCGCGGCGGCCGAGGTCGGCGGGCGGGTCGGCCGCGAGCGCGGCGCGCAGCCGCTCGTCCGGCGCCGTCGTGCCGCGGCCGCCCCCGCGGGAGTGGTCACCCGCGGAACCGCGCGCGACGCCGCCCGATCCGCCGTCCTCCGACCCGATGTCTCCCGACCTGCCGCAGGCCGTCCCGGCGGCCAGGAGACCGGCGTCGGCCAACGCGCCGAGCAGCTCGACCTCGACCCGCACGTGGGCGTCGAGCAGCCGCTCGTCCGGCGTCGGTCCGTCCGGCCCGTCGCCGGGACCGAACAGATCGTCGTCGATCATCACACCCTCGTCTCTCGCCCGGACCGTCGAGGCGATCCTACGGGCCGGGCGCGGCGGGGCCCGGCGCCCGCCGGGTGGCGGCGCCGGGCACGCGGGGTGCCATTACCGTCGCCCGCCGGAGGAGCCGTCGTGCTCGCCCGGGTTGTCGGCCCAGGAGTCGGTGCCGGGCGCGCTCGCCCAGCCCTGCGACCCGGTGCCGGTCGTGCCGGTCGTGCCGGTCGTGCCTGAGGTGTGGTCGTCGTCGGGGGTGGTGTCGACCTTGCCGGTGCGGCTGGCGTACAGCGACGTGACCACGGTGACGAGCAGCGCGACCACGATGAAGCTGAGCGAGACGGCGATGCTCGGCTCCGGGATCGCCTCGAGGATGCCGTAGCCGTGGAAGGCGTGCAGGAGCAGCTTGACGGCGATGAAGCCGAGGATCGCGGCCAGTCCGTAGTGCAGGTAGACGAGGCGGTCGAGGAGCCCGTCGATGAGGAAGTAGAGCTGGCGCAGGCCGAGCAGCGAGAACGCGTTCGCGGCGAAGACCAGGTAGGCCTCCTGCGTGATGCCGAAGATCGCCGGGATGGAGTCGACGGCGAACATGACGTCCGCGGCGCCCAGGGCGATGATGCACAGCAGCAGGGGCGTGATGTAGGTGCGGCCCTGGTGGCGGGCGAGCAGCTTGCCGCCCTCGAAACCGTCGGTGACGGGCAGGATCCGGCGGGTGAGGCGGATGAACCAGTTCTCCTCGTACTCCTCGTCCTCGCCGGGCTTCTCCGCGCCCTGGCGGGCCTGGGAGATCGCCGTGTACAGGAGGAACGCGCCGAAGATGAAGAAGATCCACACGAAGCGCTCGACGAGGGCCGCGCCGATGAGGATGAAGATCAGCCGGAGCACGAGCGCGATGATGATGCCGACGAGCAGGGCCTCCTGCTGGTACTTCCGTGGCACCCGGAACCCGGCGATGATGATGACGAACACGAAGAGGTTGTCGATCGACAACGACTTCTCCGTCACGTAGCCGGCGAAGTACTCGCCCGCGAACCCGGCGCCCCAGAAGTACCAGACGACGAAGCCGAAGGCGACACCCATCGCGATGTACCCGATCGACCACCAGGCCGATTCCTTGAGGGTCGGTTCGTGCGGCGTGCGCACGTGGCCGACGATGTCGATGGTGATCATCGTCAGGATGACTGCGGCCAGCCCGATCCAGGCGATGGCGTGGACGTCCATGCATACCCTCCGGTACGTCGTGAGAACTGGTACCGGAGGTCTCTTCCACCCACCTGCGGTGGGCCCGCGGTGCCGAGCGGGAGTGGTCCCGCCGTGGTGACGACATCGCGGTCGGGGAATACTCCCCTCCGTCGCAGGCGAGGCTACCGGAGGTCGATGCCCGTCCGCGTGCGGTGTCGAGAGACCTTGGTCGCGCTCAGGCGTTGGCCGCCTGCATCTGCCGCAGCTCCTTCTTCAGCTCGGCGATCTCGTCCCGCAGGCGCCCGGCGAGCTCGAACTTCAGCTCCTCGGCGGCCGCCTCCATCTGCCCGGTCAGCTCGGTAATGAGCTCGACCAGCTCCGAGGCCGCCTTGCCGGCGAGGTCGCCGCGACGCCCGTCGGCGGCGCTGCGCGCCGGGGTGGGCGTGCGGCCGCCGGCCTCCTTGCGGTAGCCCCCCTCGAGGAGCTCGGCGGTGTCGATCTGCTCGCGGGCGAGCATGTCGGTGACGTCGGCGATGCGCTTGCGCAGCGGCGTCGGGTCGATACCGTGCTCGGTGTTGTAGGCGAGCTGCTTCTCCCGGCGCCGCTCGGTCTCCTCGATGGCGATCGACATCGACTCGGTGACCTCGTCGGCGTACATGTGCACCTGCCCCGACACGTTGCGGGCTGCTCGACCGATGGTCTGGATGAGGGACTTCGAGGAGCGCAGGAAGCCCTGCTTGTCGGCGTCGAGGATCGCCACGAGCGAGACCTCGGGGAGGTCGAGACCCTCTCGCAGGAGGTTGATGCCGACCAGGACGTCGGCCGAACCGGTGCGCAGCTCGCGGAGCAGCTCGACGCGGCGCAGGGTGTCGACGTCGGAGTGCAGGTACTGGACCTTGGGGCCGCGCTCGAGGAAGTAGTCGGTGAGGTCCTCGGCCATCTTCTTCGTCAGCGTGGTCACCAGGACGCGCTCGTCCTTGGCCACCCGGTCCTGGATCTCGCCGAGCAGGTCGTCGATCTGACCCTCGGTGGGCTTGACCACGACCTCCGGGTCGACCAGGCCGGTGGGGCGGATGATCTGCTCGACCACGCCGTCGGACTGACCGAGCTCGTAGTCGCCGGGGGTGGCCGAGAGGTAGACGGTCTGACCGATGCGCTCGAGGAACTCCGCCCAGCGCAGGGGGCGGTTGTCCATCGCCGACGGCAGGCGGAAGCCGTGCTCGACCAGGGTCCGCTTCCGGGACATGTCCCCCTCGAACATCGCGCCGATCTGCGGCACGGTCACGTGCGACTCGTCGATGACGAGGAGGAAGTCGTCGGGGAAGTAGTCCAGCAGGGTGTGCGGGGCGGTGCCGGCGGCTCGCCCGTCGATGTGCCGGGAGTAGTTCTCGATGCCCGAGCAGCTGCCGATCTGCTGCATCATCTCCAGGTCGTACGTGGTGCGCATCCGCAGCCGCTGCGCCTCGAGCATCTTGCCGGCCGACTCCATCTCGGCGAGGCGCTCGGCGAGCTCGGCCTCGATCGAGGCGATGGCCCGCTGCATCCGCTCGGCGCCGGCCACGTAGTGCGAGGCCGGGAAGACGTGCACCGAGCCCGGGGTGCTGACCACGTCACCGGTGAGCGGATGCAGGTAGGACAGGGCGTCGATCTCGTCGCCGAACATCTCGATACGGATGGCCAGCTCCTCGTAGACCGGGATGATCTCGATGGTGTCCCCCCGCACCCGGAAGGTGCCGCGGGTGAAGGCCAGGTCGTTGCGGGTGTACTGCATCTCGACGAAGCGGCGCAGCAGCGCGTCGCGGTCGATCTGCTCGCCGCGGCTCAGGTGCATCATGCGGGCCACGTACTCCGTGGGCGTGCCCAGGCCGTAGATGCACGAGACCGAGGAGACGACGACGGTGTCCCGGCGGGTGAGCAGCGAGTTGGTCGCCGAGTGCCGGAGCCGCTCGACCTCGTCGTTGATCGAGGAGTCCTTCTCGATGTAGGTGTCCGTCTGCGGGACGTAGGCCTCGGGCTGGTAGTAGTCGTAGTACGAGACGAAGTACTCCACCGCGTTGTTCGGCAGCAGCTCGCGGAACTCCGTGGCCAGCTGGGCGGCGAGGGTCTTGTTCGGCGCCATGACGAGGGTGGGGCGCTGGACCTGCTCGACGAGCCACGCCGTCGTCGCGGACTTGCCCGTGCCGGTGGCCCCGAGCAGCACGATGTCCTTCTCCCCGGCGCGCAGCCGTTCCGTCAGCTCGGCGATCGCCTTCGGCTGGTCGCCGGCCGGGGTGTACTCGGAGATGACCTCGAACGGTGCGTCGTCCCGCTGGATGTCGATGGTCTCGCGCATGGCACCAACCTACGACGACGCACGGACAACGGCCCGGGCCGGGCGGACGCCGCCGCTCGGTCCGGGCCGTCGTGGCCGCCGGGGACGATCAGGTGACGACGAGGGAGACGAAGCCTGCGTCGCCCGCCCAGGACTCGACGATGGCCACCGCCGGGCCCTCGAGGTGGTCGGCCTCCACGGCCGCGGCGCGCCAGTTGGACAGGCCGATCTCGTTGTCGTCGTTGCTCCAGTGCGACTCCGCCGCGTCGACGACGTGCAGAACCGGGTCGACCTCCGGGCTGTCGGCGGAGATGAGGGCCGGGCCGGAGTCGACGTCGACGATCGCCAGCGAGGGCGTGTCCGCGGCGAGGTCCACGGACGTGGAGCCGAGGCGCTGCATGCTGGCGGTCCCGCTGAGCAGCTCGAAGGACATCGGGGTCGCGTCGTCGCCGAACTCGGAGAAGGTGATGTCGTAGACGCCGGCCTCGAGCACGGTCACCGCGGCCGAGTCCAGGGCGTTGGTGCTGGTGGTGAACAGGTCGAGGATCTGCGAGCGGTCGTCCCAGCGACCGTCGACGCCGTTGCCCTCGATCTCGATGACCATGTCCTCGTCGGCGCTGGTCGCGGCCAGCGCGATCGCGGAGCGCTCGGTGACGACGAGCCGGCCGTTCCAGTCGTCGCCCTGGACGAGCTCGCCGTCGCCGGAGACGCCGACGGTCTCGCCCTCGTAGGACTCGATGTAGGCGCTGCCGGTGACACCGTCGCCGTACAGGGTGCTCTCCGCGACGGGGGGCGACGTCGGCGTGCCGGGGCCGTCGGGGCCGGCACCGGTGCCGGGGCCGCCGGCGCCGGGCGGGAGCGGGTCACCGGCGCAGGCCGAGAGGCCCGCTCCGAGGACGAGGACAGCTGCTGCCGCACCGATGCGGCGACCTGCGTGGGTGTTCATGGCCACTCTCTTCCGGGAGGTCGAAGACCCGGCGGCGGGTGCTCCGCAGGGTCTGGCCGGTTGGTCCGGCGTCGTGTCCACAACGCTAGGGAGGGCTGCCTCGGCGGGCCAGGGCTCGTGTGGGGCAGGGCACACCTCCCCTGCTCCCACCCTCCTCCCCCGCCCTTCCGCAAGGCTGTGACCAGGCACGACGCCACGGGTCCACGCACGACGGCGGCGGCCTCCCCGCAGGGAGACCGCCGCCGTGGGTGCACCGCGAGGCGGTGCGTGGGTCAGGCCGCGCGCAGCTCGGCCGGCACGTGCTCGACGAGGATCTCGAAGACCTCCTGGTCGAGCTCGGCGTCGCCCTGGCTGCCGGCGATCACCTCGTTGGTGGCGTTGGAGCCCAGCTGCCAGAAGTAGCCCTCCTGGGTCTCGTCCGGACCGGCCATGTCGAGCGGGTCGGCGGCCGGCAGACCGAGCGCGAGGAGGTCGGTGCGCACCTGCTCGGCGACCTCGGGGTCGAGCTCGACCGTCTCCTCGACCTCGGGCTCCTCGTTGGCGGTGTCCCCGTACTGGTAGCTGATGACGTCCCCGTCGATGCCGACCACCTCGGCGAGGGAGGCGCCGTCCTCGGGGACGATGTGCACGGCGTACAGGGCCGACTCCTCGGGCATCTCGGAGATCGGCTCGCCGATCGGCGTGCCGTCCGCACCGACCCCGGACCCGCCGGCCGCGTCGTCGCTCGACGTCTCGACGTCGTCGGAGGGCGGGGTCTCGATGCCGGTCTCCGACTCGTCGCCGCCGTCCTGGCCGTCCGACGTGCCCTGCGAGGCGCTGTCCTCGGGGACCGCGGCCGCGTCGTCGGACCCGGACTCGGAGCCGCTGCCGGCGTCCTCCTCGTCGGTCCCCTGGGAGGTGGAGCCCTCCTCGGTGCCGTCGGTCTCCTCGCCGCCGCCGCAGGCGGCCAGCGTGAGGCCGAGTGCCGCCGCCAGGGCGGTCGTGGTCAGTGCTCGTCGTGCTCGGGTGGTGCGCATGGTGCGCCTCCGTCCTCGTGTCGGGTCCCGTCCGGTCGGTGGACCGGGAGGGGCGGGTATCGGGTGTGTTCACGCTCGACGGCGGCCGGCGCCCGAGGGGGTGCCGGCCGCCGTCGGGCGCCTGGTCAGCTGATGCTCACGGTGGTGGTGCCGCCGGAGCTGCCGTAGGAGTCGACCGCGATGACGATCGGCTCGACGGGCTCACCGGGCAGGGTGATGAGCGAGTTGAGGCCGTCGCCGCTGTCGTCGTCCTCGTAGGCGGTGTGCGAGGAGGGGATGAAGGCCCACAGCACCGAGTCCATGGGGCCGTTGGTGGCGATGGACTCGTTGCCGGTGGCGATCTCACCGATCGCCAGCGTGGCCTCGCTGCCGGAGGCCTCCAGGTCGGCGCTGCCGCCGGCCGGGATGGTCGTGGTGCCGGAGAGGACCTCGACCTGGTACTGGCCGCCGGTGCCGCTGTAGCCGGTGATCTCGAGGGTGTAGCTGCCGGGCTCGAGGACCTGGGTGATGGCCGGGTCCAGGCTGGCCTGGTCGAAGCTGAAGATGTCGGCGTAGCCGTAGGTGTCGTCGATACCGGTGTCCACACCGCCGCCGGAGATGGCCAGCTGCAGGTCGGTGCCGTCGGGCGAGGTCGCGCCGATCGCCACGGCCGCACGCTCGCTGACCTCGAGGGTCAGCGTGGCCGCACCGTTCTGGGGGACCTCGCCCGCGAGCTCGCCCGAGACGCTGACACCCTCGCCCGAGGGGGCGGGCGGCTCGGACTCGGTCGGCGGCTCCTCCGTCGGGGGCTCCTCGGTGGGGGGCTGCTCCGTCGTCGGGGGCTCCTCGGTGGGGGGCTGCTCCGTCGTCGGGGGCTCCTCGGTGGGGGGCTCCTCCGTCGTGGGGGCCTCGGTCGGCGGAGCCGGCGGCGCACCGGTGGGAGCGATCGGCTCGGAGTTGCCGCAGGCGGCGATCCCCGAGGCAGCCAGCAGGACGATGCCGGCGGCGGCCATGCGGCGGCGGTTCGTGGAGATGATGCTCATGTCGTTCACTCTCTGTCTCTCGATGGCGACGATCGCCACGTGGATGAAGGGGCGTCCGGGCGGCGACGGTGCTCGACCGCTGCCCAGGTGGCTGCACATCCGGCTCGCCGTGCTTGCGATCCCTGTGACCGGTTGCCACTGGTGAAACCGTAGGGCCCGGCCGATCGCACGAACGGCGTTTCATACGGGGAGGTCACCCCGCCCCATCCCCTCCACGGCTGTGACCTGGGCCGACGTCGGGACGCTCCCCAGACTCCGTCCCTGGCCGGCCCGTCGCCCCCGGGTCCCGACCGGCCGGGGCCCGCGCCATGAGGTGCACGAGCGCGGGCCTGCCGGGGTCGGCGGCGGCGTGACGGTCGACGTCCGGGCCCAGGTCCCCGTCGTCGTGCGGCTCGGCCACGGAGCCGGGGCCGGCCGCGGGGAAGCCCGCCGCGGTGAGCACCTCGCGCAGCAGCCGGGGGTCGGCGCCGCTGGTCGTCACCCGCAGGTCGAGCACGTCGGGCGTGGTTCCCCGCGGCGCCGCGGTGAGGCCCACGTGGGCGACCTCCGCGTCGATCCCGGCACCGGCCAGGGCCGCGTCCAGGCGGGAGACGAGCCGCCCGCCCTGGTCCGCCCAGGTCTCCGCCGTGGTGCGGCCGTCCGGGCCGGTGGCGGCGGGGTTGAGGAGCGCGGGGGCACGGTCGGTCGGGGCGGGGCGCCGTTCGAGGACGTGGCGCGCGTACGGCACGATGCGCCTCTCCCAGGCCTCGCGCACGGCGGTGGCGAGCTCCTCGGGCGTGCCGTCGTTGTCCAGCCACAGGTCGGCCACCGCGCGTCGCTGCCGGTCGGTGGCCTGGGCGGCGATCCGCGATCGGGCGTCGTCGACGCTCATGCCGCGGCTCTCGACCATGCGGGCGACGCGCACCTCGACCGGGGCGTCGACGACGACGACCAGGTGGTAGCGGTCCGCGAGGTCGCCCTCGACGATGAGCGGGACGTCGTGCACGACGATCGCCCCCGGGTCGGCGGCCACCGCCGCCGCCTCGGCCCGGGTGTGCTCGTCGTGGATGAGCGGGTGGGTGATCCGGCCCAGGCGACGGCGCGCGTCGGGGTCGGCGAAGATGATCCTGCCCAGCGCGGGCCGGTCGAGGGACCCGTCCGCGGCGAGCACCCCCGGTCCGAAGTGCTCGACGACGGCGGCAAGGCCGGGCGTCCCGGGCTCGACGACCTCACGGGCGATCGCGTCGGCGTCGACGACCACGGCACCCATTCGGCCGAGCTCGGCGGCGACGGCGGACTTCCCAGCCGCGATCCCGCCGGTGAGGCCGACGCTCAGCACGACGCCGGCACGAGCGCGCGGAGGATCGCGCGCACCGCCTCGGTCGCGGCCGGCACGCTCAGGTGCTCGACCGGCGGGAGGTGGACGAAGCCCGCCCGGGTGGCGGCGGAGGCGGAGCGGGCGGCGTCGAGGGCCGTGTAGAGCACCGCGTTGCACACGTACAGGCCCGCGCTGGCGGAGGTGCGCGCAGGGATGCCGGTGGCCCCGGCGGCCGCGACGGCGCCGCGGACGTCGATCGTGCTCAGGTGGGCGTCCGGCCCGTCCGCCCGCACCGAGACGTCGACGGGCTGCTCACCGTCGACGTCGGGGATGCGCGCGTCGACGAGGTTGACCCCGACCCGCTCGACGGACAGCTCGGTGCGGTCCTCGGCCAGGCCGAGGGCGAGCAGGACGACCGGCTCGTGCATGGCGACGAGCTCGCGCACCCGTGCGGTGGCCCGGGCGAAGGAGGTGGGCAGCACCTCGGTGACGAGCGCGGTCCCCCCGACGGGCGGCCCGCCCGCGGCGAGCGCGGCGACGACGTCGGCGCTCGGGTTCGACCGGTGCCGGCCGAAGGGGGTGAATCCGGTGACGACGACGACCGGCGGGGTGCTATCGGCTCGCTGCTCGGTGCGAGGGGTGACGGGGCTGTCCACCCGGCCAGGGTATCGGCGCCACGGACGGCCCCCGGACTCATCCGTCCTCGCTGTCGTTGTACTCCTCGATGACGGCCTGGCCCTCGGCGCGGACGTCCTCGGGCACCTGGTCGAGGGCCACGGCGACGAGCTCGTCCATGGCGTCGTCGTCGCCTGTGGCCGTGGAGTCGTAGCCCGTGCCGGTGACGTAGGTGATGACGTAGTCGCCGCCGACGCCCTCGGAGTGGTGGCTGTCGTCGTAGTCGGCGGTGGCGGGCGGCACGTCGAGGGCCTCCCAGGCGGCCATGACGGCCGCCAGCGCGCCGTCCTCGGGCTCGAGGGTCTCGGAGAGCATGGGCTCGTCCTCGTAGCGCGAGCCCGCGGTGTAGGTCAGGCCGTCCGGGCCGATGGTCACGGTCTCCAGGGAGTCCCAGGGCGGGGGGACGGAGCCGGAGAGGTCCTGCACCTCGACGACGAGGTCCTCGGGGTACTCCGCCGTCGCGTCCCCGTCCGTGGTCTCCTCGGGGCCCGTGGGCTCCTGGGGCGGCGTCGGGGTGTCCCCGCAGGCGGCCAGGGCGGCGGTCAGCGAGACGGCGGTGAGGAGCACGAGGCTGCGGCGGTGACGCACGGGAGAGGTCCTTCGTCCGGGGGCAGGGGGTATGGGCCGACGGTAGGACCTGGCCGTGGCCCCTCGGGCCGCCCGATCGGGGTACCCCTGTCCCCCACCGACGCCGGACGCCCGGCCCCCGCGAGGGGACCGGGCGTCCGGACGTGCTCGGCTCGGCCGGGGTCAGTTGCCCGTGAGCTTCTCCCGCAGCGCGGCGAGGGCCTCGTCGGAGGCCAGGGTGCCCGCAGCCTCCTCGGCCGGCGCCGTCGTGGAGTACGAGGCGGAGGTGTCCTCGCCGGCGACGGCGTCGTCCGCATCGAGGTCACCCGCGGCCTCGGCCTCGCGCGACGCGGCGATCTGCGCCTTGTGGGCCTCCCAGCGGGAGTGCGCGGCCGCGTACTCGGCCTCCCACGCCTCGCGCTGGGTCTCGAAGCCCTCGAGCCACTCGTTGGTCTCGGGGTCGAAGCCCTCGGGGTACTTGTAGTTGCCCTGCTCGTCATAGTCCGTGGCCATGCCGTACAGCGAGGGGTCGAAGTCCTCGGAGTCCGGCTCCACGCCCTCGTTGGCCTGCTTGAGCGACAGCGAGATGCGGCGACGCTCGAGGTCGATGTCGATGACCTTGACGAAGAGCTCGTCTCCGACCTTCGCGACCTGCTCGGGCACCTCGACGTGGCGCTGGGCCAGCTCGGAGATGTGCACCAGGCCCTCGATGCCGTCGTCGACGCGGACGAAGGCGCCGAAGGGGACGAGCTTGGTGACCTTGCCGGGCACGACCTGGCCGATGGCGTGCGTGCGGGCGAAGGTCTGCCACGGGTCCTCCTGGGTCGCCTTCAGCGACAGGGAGACACGCTCGCGGTCCATGTCGACGTCGAGCACCTCGACGGTGACCTCCTGGCCCACCTCGACGACCTCGGACGGGTGGTCGATGTGCTTCCAGGACAGCTCGGAGACGTGCACGAGGCCGTCGACGCCGCCCAGGTCCACGAACGCACCGAAGTTGACGATCGAGGAGACGACACCGGGACGGACCTGCCCCTTCTGGAGGGTGTTGAGGAAGTGCGAGCGCACCTCGGACTGGGTCTGCTCGAGCCAGGCACGGCGGGACAGGACCACGTTGTTGCGGTTCTTGTCCAGCTCGATGATCTTGGCCTCGATCTCCTTGTCCACGTAGGGCTGGAGGTCGCGCACGCGACGCATCTCGACCAGGGAGGCCGGCAGGAAGCCGCGCAGGCCGATGTCGACGATCAGGCCACCCTTGACCACCTCGATGACCTTGCCCGTGACGACACCGTCCTCGTCCTTGATCTTCTCGATCGAGGACCAGGCGCGCTCGTACTGCGCGCGCTTCTTCGACAGCAGGAGGCGACCCTCCTTGTCCTCCTTCTGGAGGACGAGCGCCTCGATCTGGTCGCCCACGGCCACGACCTCGTCGGGGTCCACGTCGTGCTTGATCGACAGCTCGCGGGACAGGATGACGCCCTCGGTCTTGTAACCGATGTCGAGGAGGACCTCGTCGCGGTCCACCTTGACGATGGTGCCCTCGACGATGTCCCCGTCGTTGAAGTACTTGATGGTCTTGTCGATCTCGGCGAGGAGCTCGTCCTCGTTGCCGATGTCGTTGATCGCGACCTGCGGGGTGGTCGGGGCGGGGGTGGTGGTGGTCATGTAGCGGGAAACTCCGATGCGGACAGGGATACTCGTGCGGACAGGGAACAGGTGGTGCTCGGCGGGCGCGGCTCAGGCTGAGCGGGCACAGGTCGCCGTCCAGCATGGTACCGGGGCACGGAAACCCCGACAACCACCACGACGCCGCCCCGCCCGAAGGTGGTGCGGCTCACCTCCGCCCCCTCCGGGTCCGGGGGCCGACGTCAGAGCGCGATGAGCACGCCGAGACCCATGAGCAGCGGCAGGCCGAGGAAGAGCCCGAGGTACAGGGCGATCGCCAGCACCGACAGGCCGTGCGCGCCGCCGCGCCCCGCGTCGGTGTCCGCCGGCGCGTGGCCGTAGTCGTTGCGCGGCCCGAGGTCGTGACCGCGGGGCGCGCCATAGCCGGGGTTCGCGTCGTAGCCGGGGTTCGCGCCGTAGCCCGGGTCGGTGTCGTAGCCGGAGCTGGTGCCGTACCCCGGGTTCGCGCCGTACCCCTGCGGCGCGCCGCGGGCGGGGTCGTACGCACCCGGGCCGCCCACCGCGTAGGGGTCCTGCTGGTCCCAGCCTGATCCGGTGCTCATCGCGCTCCCTCCGGTCCTCGGGGTCCCGCGTCCCCGGACGAACCGTAGCGCCCGGAGGCACCCGACGAACCGTGCCCGGGCGGGCCGCTCTGCCCACGCGTGCGACCATCCGGGCGTGGACGCGACGCGGATGGGCGGGACACCCGGACCCTGGGCGGGCTTCGGGGAGGTCGACGGCGCGGCGGCGGCCCGCGCCAACGCCGCCGCCTGGTCCGCCGACGCCGAGGAGTACCTCCGCGAGCACGGCTCGGTCCTCGGGGCGGCCGACCACATCTGGTGCCCCGAGGGTCTGCGCGAGGCCGACGCCGGGCTGCTCGGCGACCTGGAGGACCTGCGCGGACGCCTCGTCGTCGAGGTCGGCGCCGGCGCCGCGCAGTGCTCCCGGTGGCTGACCGGGCAGGGCGTGCGCGCGCTGGCCACCGACGTCGCGGAGGGGATGCTCACCGCGGCCCGCCGCCTCGACGCGGCCACCGGGACGCGCACGCCCACGCTGCTCGCCGACGCCCGGGCGCTGCCGCTGCCGGACTCGTGCGCGGCGGCCGTCTTCACCGCCTTCGGGGCGATCCCGTTCGTGCCCGACGCGCAGGCGGTGCACCGCGAGGCCGCCCGCGTGCTGCGGCCCGGCGGCCGGTGGGTCGCCGCCGTCACCCATCCGGCCCGCTGGATGTTCCCCGACGACCCGACCCGCGCCGGCACCACCGTCACCCGCTCGTACTTCGACCGTCGCCCGTACGCGGAGGGCGAGGGCGGGCAGGTCACCTACGCCGAGTTCCACCGCACCGTCGGGGACCACGTGCGCGACGTCGTCGGGGCCGGGCTCGAGCTCGTCGACGTCGTCGAGCCCGCGTGGCCCGAGGGCCGCGAGGTCGTCTGGGGCGGGTGGGGGCCGCAGCGTGGCGCCCTGGTGCCCGGCACGCTCATCCTCGTGGCCCGCCGGCCCGGCTGAGCCGCAGCGCCGGTCAGTGGGCGGCGTCGCGCCAGGACCGGCCCACCCCCACCGAGACGTCCAGCGGGACCGACAGGTCGACGGCCGAGCCCATCGTCTCGCGCACGAGGGCCTCGAGCTCCTCGCGCTCGCCGGGCGCCACCTCGAGCACGAGCTCGTCGTGCACCTGGAGCAGGACGTCGGAGACCAGTCCGCGTTCGGCGATCTCGGCGTCGAGCCGGATCATCGCCAGCTTGATGATGTCCGCCGCCGAGCCCTGGATGGGGGCGTTGAGGGCGATCCGCTCCGCCAGCTCGCGGCGCTGGCGGTTGTCCGAGGTGAGGTCGGGCAGGTAGCGGCGCCGGCCCAGGATGGTGGCGGTGTACCCGCGCGTGCGCGCCTCGTCCTGGACGCCGCGCAGGTAGTCGCGCACGCCCCCGAACCGCTCGAAGTAGCCCTCCATGAGGCCGCGCGCCTCGTCGACCTCGACGCCGAGCTGCTGGGACAGGCCGAAGGCGCTGAGCCCGTAGGCCAGGCCGTAGCTCATCGCCTTGATCCGGCGGCGCTGCTCGGCGCTGACCTGGTCGACCTCGACGCCGAAGACCCGGGCCGCGACGAAGGCGTGCAGGTCCTCCCCCGAGCGGAACGCCTCGATGAGACCGGCGTCGCCGGAGAGATGGGCCATGATGCGCATCTCGATCTGTGAGTAGTCCGCCGTCATCAGCGACTCGCCGGCCGCGCTGACGACGAAGGCCTGCCGGATGCGCATGCCGTCCTCGCTGCGCACGGGCACGTTCTGCAGGTTGGGGTCCTTCGAGCTCAGGCGCCCCGTCGCCGCCACCGTCTGCTGGAAGGTGGTGCGGATGCGGCCGTCGTCCTGGACCTCGGCCCGCAGCCCGTCGACGGTCTGGCGCAGCTTGATCTGCTCCCGGTGCCGCAGGAGGGCTACGAGGAAGGGGTGCTGCGTCTGGGCCAGCAGCCACTCCAGCGCGTCGGCGTTCGTGGTGTAACCGGTCTTCGTGCGCTTGGTCCGCGGCATGTCCAGCTGGTCGAAGAGCACCTCCTGGAGCTGCTTCGGGCTGCCGAGGTTGACCTCCCGGCCGATCGCCTCGTAGGCCGCGGCCGCCGCGGCCTCCACCTCGCCGCCGAAGCCGGCGGAGAGCTCGTCGAGGTAGTCGGTGTCGACCGTGATGCCCCGCTGCTCCATCCCCTGCAGGACGCGCTGGACGGGCAGCTCGAGATCGGTGAGCAGCCCCGAGCCGCCGGCCTCCTCGAGCTCGGTGGCCAGCGGCACGGCCAGCGCCAGGCTCGCGTGCGCACGGCGGGCCAGCGCCTCGTCGGCGGCCCCCTCGTCCGGGGAGAGGTCGAGCTCGCCCTGCGCCGAGGCGGACTCGGGGTCGAGCTGCAGGCCGAGGCGCTCCATCGCCAGGTCGGCGAGCTCGAGGTGCCGGGCGTCGGGCCGGGCGATGTACCCGGCCAGGGCGGGGTCGAACGTCACGCCGGCGAGCACCAGGCCCGAGCCGTGCAGCGCGTGCCAGGCGGACTTGGCGCCGTGCACCGCCTTGGGGGCCGCCGGGTCGGCGAGCCAGTCCCGCAGCGCCCGCTCGTCCGCCCGGGTGACCTCGGTGAGGTCGCGCACGAGCGCGTGCGCCTCGTCGTCGGCGACGGCCACGGCGGTCGCCTCCCCGCGGCCGGGCCGCCCGGAGCCCGCCACGTGCAGGCCGAGCCGGTTCCCGGCCCGCGCCGCGAACCACTCGCCCAGCTTGCCCTCGGCGACCACGTCGACCGTGAGCACCGGGCCCTGCGGCTCGGGCGCGGTGCCGTCGTCGGGCAGGGCGGCGAACAGGCGGGTGCGCAGCTCGGTGAACTCCAGGACGTCGAAGAGCCGGGTGAGCTCGGCCCGGTCCGGCTCGCCGAGCGGCAGGTCGGCCAGGGCGGCGCCGACGTCGGCGTCGGTGAGCAGGTGGTTGAGCCGGCGGTTGCGCAGGACGTCGGACAGGTGGGTACGCAGGGACTCCCCCGCCTTGCCCGGGACCTCGTCGACGCGGGCGACGATGTTGTCCAGCCCGTCGAACTGGTTGATCCACTTCGCCGCGGTCTTGGGCCCCACCCCGGGCACGCCGGGCAGGTTGTCGGCGGTCTCGCCCGTCAGTGCCGCGATCTCGGGGTAGCGGGCGGGCGGCACCCCGTACTTCTCCTCGACCGCCGTCGGGGTCATCCGGGTCACGGTCTTCACGCCCTTGATCGGGTAGAGCACGGTGACCTGCTCGTCGACGAGCTGGAAGACGTCCCGGTCGCCCGAGACCACCGAGACCGTCATCCCCTCGGCCGAGCCCTGGTGGGCGAGCGTGGCGATGATGTCGTCGGCCTCGATGCCGTCCTTCTCCAGCGTCGGCACCCCGGCGGCCCGGAGCACCTCGGCGATGAGCGGCACCTGACCCTTGAAGGCCTCCGGGGTCGCGTCCCGGCCGCCCTTGTAGTCCGCGTACTCCTCGTCGCGGAAGGTGGGGCCGTGGGTGTCGAACGCGACCGCCACGTGCGTGGGCCGCTCGTCGGTGAGCAGGTTGACCAGCATCGCCACGAATCCGTAGATCGCGTTGGTGCTCTGGCCCGCGGAGTTGACGAACTTCTCCGCCGGCAGGGCGAAGAAGGCGCGGAAGGCCATCGAGTGCCCGTCGACGAGCAGCAGGCGTCGCTCGGTGGGCTCGGGGGTGTCGCTCGGTCCGGTGGTGTCGCTCACCCGGCCCAGCCTAGGACCCGGCGCCGACACGGTCGCGCCCGACGGCGGGACGGCTCCGCCGTCTCCTCCGCGTCCTGGCAGGCTGACCCGGTGCCTCCCTCCCCCGGCCGCCGCCGCCTCGCCTACGCGGCCGGCATGTTCGGCTCGTCGCTGCCGATCAACCTCGTGCGCGGCTCGATCCTCCTGTACTACGTCGACACCCTCGGGCTGGACGCCCGCGCATACGGCACGGTGATGGCGGTGTACGCGGTCGTCGACGCCGTCGACAACCCCGTCTTCGGGCACCTCTCGGACCGCACCCGCACCCGCCTCGGCCGCCGTCGCCCCTGGCTGCTGGTGGCCGTGCCCGCGCTCGTCGCGGTCTTCGTGGCCCTGTTCTCGGCCCCCACCACCCTCGACGGCGCCGCGCTGGTCGCCTGGTTCGCCGTCTTCGTCATCCTCACCGAGGCCGCCGACTCCCTGTTCAACGCCAACTACACCGCCCTGCTCCCCGAGCTGTTCCCCGGCGAGGCCGAGCGCAGCACCGTCAACGCCATGCGGCAGGCCTTCCAGCTGGCCGCGATGGTGGTCTCGGTGGCCCTGACCCCGGTGCTCACCACCCGCTGGCTCGGCAGCGAGCACGGTCCGGAGGGCTTCACCCGCACGGCCCTCCTGCTCGGAGTGGTCGCCCTGCTCGTCATGGGCGCGATGGCGCTGACCGTGCGGGAGGACCTCGAGGTCCAGGCCGAGCCCCGCACCCGGTTCACCGCCGCGATCGGCGGCGTGCTGCGGACCCGCGAGCTGTGGCTGGTCGGGGTGACCACCGCCGGCTACGGGGCGGCCCTCGGGCTCATGCTCTCGGGCCTCCAGCTGTGGATGCGCTACACCCTCGAGCGTCCCGTCGCGTGGGCGACCCCGGTGCTCGCGGCGGCGATCGTCGTCGCCGCGGCGGTGCTGCCGATGTGGGCCTTCCTCGTGCGCCGCGTCGGAGCGCCGCGGGCCTGGCGGTGGGCGCTGACCTGGCTTGCCCTGTCGTTCCTGCCGCTGTGGTTCGTCGGCTCCGTGCCCGCCGCCGTGGCCGTGGCCGGCGTCATCGGGGTCGGCTACGGCGGGGTGCTGGCCACCACCGACCTCGTGACCGCGCGGGTGCTCGACCGGGACGCCCGCCGCACGGGGCTGCACCGCGAGGGCGTGTTCCTCGGCACGTTCGGGGTCTTCGCCCGCCTCACCGGGGCGCTCGCCGGGCTCGCCCTCGCCTCGTTGGACCCGCTGTTCGGGTACGTCTCCGGCGATCAGCCCGGCGAGACCCCCGGGCTCGCCTTCCGCGTCTACACCTGCCTGTACCCGGCCGCGCTGGTCGGGGTCGCGGTGGTCGCCTCGCGCCTCGTGCGGGTCGACGACGAGACCGGCGGCCGACCCGCGGTCCGCGCGGACGAGCCCCCGCAGCCCCCGCCGGGTCGTGGCACCCTGCCCGCATGACCGAGAACACCACCGCCGGGCAGGGACCGGCCGACGCCGACCTGCTCGCCCGCTTCGCCCAGGTCGCCGAGAGCGGGCTGGCCGCCGCCATGGGCCTCGAGCTGCTCCACGCCGAGCGCGGCGACGTCCGCGCCCGCATCCCCGTCGAGGGCAACACCCAGCCGATGGGGCTGCTGCACGGGGGCGCCAGCGCCGCGCTGGCGGAGACCGTGGGCAGCTGCGCGGCGATGCTCGCCGCCCCCGAGGGGCACGTCCCGGTCGGCACCGACCTCAACGCCACCCACCACCGCGGCGCACGCGCCGGCCACGTCACCGCGCGGGCGACCCCGCTGCACGAGGGGCGCCGCGCCGCCAGCTACGCCGTCGAGGTCCGTGACGACGAGGGCAGGCTGGTCTGCACCGCGCGCCTGTCCTGCCTGTTCGTGGCCGCCCGCCCCTGAGACCGGTCCCCCGGGGCTGGCTCACGGGGCCGGCCGTCGGCGTCGGCCGCCGGGACACCGACGACGAGGCGCCCGGACCCCACCGGGTCCGGGCGCCTCGTGGCAGCGGGGGCGCGCGTCAGCCGCGGCCGCCCACCTGCTCGATGACGGCGTCGGCGACCTCGCGCATGGTCAGGCGGCGGTCCATCGACGTCTTCTGGATCCAGCGGAAGGCCTCCGGCTCGGACAGGCCCATCTTCGTCTGCAGCAGGCCCTTGGCCCGGTCCACGCGCTTGCGGGTCTCGAACTGGTCGACCAGCGAGGCGACCTCGGACTCCAGCGCGATGATCTCCTCGTGGCGGCTGACCGCGATCTCCACCGCCGGCACGAGGTCGGCGGGGGTGAACGGCTTGACGACGTACGCCATCGCCCCGGCCTCCCGGGCGCGCTCGACGAGCTCCTTCTGGGAGAAGGCGGTGAGCATGACGACGGCGCAGGTCCGGTCGGCCATGATCTTCTCGGCCGCGGTGATCCCGTCCATCACGGGCATCTTCACGTCCATGACGATCGCGTCGGGCTCGAGCTCGGCAGCCAGGCGCACGGCCTGCTCGCCGTCGGAGGCCTCGCCCACGACCTCGAAGCCGGCGTCGCGGAGGGTCTCGACGATGTCGAGGCGGATGAGCGTCTCGTCCTCGGCGACGACGACACGCCTGCCGTCGCCGTCCGTGCCGGTCTCCTCGCTCGCCTCGGGGGCGGACGTGAGGATGTCCGAGAGGTCGTCGGACTCGCGCTTGCTGGTGTCCGGCTCGGCGTCGTCGCCTGCGGAGCGTTCGGTCGTGGTCACCGGTACAGCGTAGGACACGGCGGGATCACGGGGCGATCCTGCGTGCATGTGAGCCTCGCCCCGTGAGGGCGGTGCACGATCGTGCTCGGCTCCGTGCACGGAGGCGCGGGGGTGCTCCCGGCGGGACTCGAACCCGCACACCCGAGGGCGCCGCATTTTGAGTGCGGTGTGTCTGCCAGTTCCACCACGGGAGCGCACGCCCCGCGCCTTGTGGGCGCGGGGACGGCTGCGTCCCGGGGGTACGGCGCCGTGCCGCTCCCCCGGGACGCCCGGTCTCAGCGCTTGTCGAGCCGGTAGGTCTCGCCGACGCGGTGCACGCGGATGGAGTTCGTGCTGCCCACCTTCTGCGGCGGCATGCCGGCGACGATGACGACCGGGTCGCCGTCGGCGGCCAGCCCGTTGTCCCGCAGGAAGCCGTCGACCTGGTCGACCATCTCGTCGGTGTGCGCGACGGCCTCGACGAGGTAGGGCTGCACGCCCCAGGACAGCGCCAGCCGGTTGCAGGTCTCCGCCGAGGGCGTGAAGGCCAGCAGCGGGATCGGCGAGCGCAGGCGCGACATGCGGCGCGCGGTGTCGCCGGACTGGGTGAACGTGGCCAGGTAGGGGACGTCGAGCGTGGCGGCGACCTCGGCGGCGGCGCGGGTCATCACGCCCGAGCGCGTGGCGGGCGTCGAGCCGAGCGGGGCGATGCGCTCGCCGCCGTGCTCCTCGGTGTGCTCGACGATGCGGGCCATCGTGCGCACGGCCTCGATCGCGTACTTCCCGACCGAGGTCTCGCCGGAGAGCATGACCGCGTCGGCGCCGTCGAGCACCGCGTTGGCGCAGTCCGAGGCCTCGGCGCGGGTCGGGCGCGGGTTGCCGATCATCGACTCCAGCACCTGGGTGGCCACGATGACCGGCTTGGCCCGGCGGCGGGCGATCTCGATGGCGCGCTTCTGCACCAGCGGCACGTCCTCGAGCGGGAGCTCCACGCCGAGGTCGCCGCGGGCGACCATGATGCCGTCGAAGGCGTCGACGATCTCCTCGAGGGCGTCGACGGCCTGGGGCTTCTCGATCTTGGCGACGACCGGGAGGCGGCGCCCCTCCTCGTCCATCACGTCGTGCACGGCCTGGACGTCCTCGGCGTTGCGCACGAAGGACAGGGCGATGAAGTCGACCGGCAGGCCGAGCGCCCAGCGCAGGTCCTCGGTGTCCTTCTCCGACATCGCCGGCACGGAGACGGCCACGCCGGGCAGGTTGAGGCCCTTGTGGTTGGAGACCGGGCCGCCGACCTCGACGCGGGTGATCACGCGGGGGCCGTCGACCTCGACCACGCGCACCGCGACCTTGCCGTCGTCGATGAGGATGCGGTCGCCGGGCTTGCAGTCGCCGGGCAGGCCCTTGTAGGTGGTCGAGGCGAGCTCGACGGTGCCCTCGACCTCCTCGGTGGTGATGGTGAAGGTGGCGCCGTCGACGAGCTCGACCTCGCGGTCGATGAAGTTGCCCAGGCGGATCTTGGGGCCCTGGAGGTCCACGAGGACGGCGACCGGACGACCGGCGGCCTCGGCGGCCTCGCGGACGCGGTGGATGACCTTCTCGTGCTCCTCCGCGACCCCGTGGCTGCGGTTGATGCGGGCGACGTCCATGCCCGCGTCGACGAGCTCCTGGACCTTCTCGGGACTGTCGGTGGCCGGACCGAGGGTGGCGACGATCTTTGCTCTGCGCATGGCCTCAGCCTAGTTGTCCCGCGAGCGCGTGCGCGCCCCGGCTCATACGGTGACCTGGACGGTGGTGGGACGCACCGGGGCGGGCAGCTCGGTGGCCCCGCGCAGCGACCGGTCGACCGCCGCGGCAGCGGACCGGCCCTCGGCGATGGCCCAGACGATGAGCGACTGGCCGCGCCCGGCGTCGCCCGCGACGAACACGCCCGGGACGGACGTGGCGAAGTCCTCGTCGCGCTCGATGCGCCCGCGCCCGTCGACGGCCACCCCGAGCTGGTCGACGATGCCGTCGGTGGGCACGCCGGTGAAGCCCATGGCCAGCAGGACGAGCTGGGCGGGGATGGTCCGCGTCGTGCCCGCCACCGGGACGGGGCGGCCGTCCTCGAACCGCACCTCGGTGACCTCGAGGTGGGTGACGGCCCCCTCGCCGGCGCTGCCGTCGGAGACGAAGCGTGCGGTCGAGGTCGCGTACACCCGCTCACCGCCCTCCTCGTGGGCCGAGGAGACGCGGTAGATCATCGGGTAGGTCGGCCAGGGCTGGCCCGGCGCCCGGTCCTCGCCCGGTCGCGGCATGATCTCGAGCTGGGTGACCGAGCGGGCCCCCTGCCGGGTGGCGGTGCCCAGGCAGTCCGCGCCGGTGTCGCCGCCACCGATGATGACCACGTCCTTGCCCTCGGCGGTGATCTGGTCGGGGACCTCCTCGCCGTGGACCACGCGGGTGGCCTGCGGCAGGTAGTCCATCGCCTGGTGGACGCCGGCCAGCTCGCGCCCCGGCACGGGCAGCTCGCGCGGGATCGTCGAGCCCAGCGCGAGCACGACGGCGTCGTACCGCTCGAGGAGGTCCTCCCCCGACAGCGCGTCGGCGCCGGACCCGCCGACGTCGGTCGAGGGCCGGAAGATCGTGCCCTCGGCGCGCATCTGCTCCAGACGCCGGTCGAGGTGGGCCTTCTCCATCTTGAACTCGGGGATGCCGTAGCGCAGGAGCCCCCCGACGGCGTCGGCACGCTCGAGGACGGCCACGGTGTGGCCGGCCCGGGTCAGCTGCTGGGCGGCGGCGAGCCCGGCGGGCCCCGAGCCGACGACGGCGACCGTGCGCCCGGTCAGCCGCTGCGGCACCTGCGGGGTGACGTAGCCCTCGTCGAAGGCGCGGTCGATGATCGACTGCTCGACGTTCTTGATCGTCACGGCGGGCTGGTTGACCCCGAGCACGCAGGCGCTCTCGCAGGGGGCGGGGCACAGCCGACCGGTGAAGTCGGGGAAGTTGTTCGTCGCGTGCAGACGCTCGATCGCCCGGGCGAAGTCGCCGCGGCGCACGAGGTCGTTCCACTCGGGGATGAGGTTGCCCAGCGGGCAGCCGTTGTGGCAGAAGGGGATGCCGCAGTCCATGCAGCGGCCGGCCTGCCGGCGCAGGGTCGGCTCGAACGAGGGGTCGGCGCCGCGCTCGGCGTAGACCTCGCGGTAGTCGCGGATCCGCACGGGCACGGGCCGCCGGGCGGGCAGCTCGCGCTCGCGCCGGTCGAGGAATCCTCTGGGGTCAGCCACGGGTCGCCTCCATGATGTCGGTCCACACGCTCGGTGCGGCGGGGTCGAGACCGTCCTCGGTGGCGCGGGCCAGGGCCGCGGAGACCGCGGCGTAGCGCCGCGGCAGGATCCGCGTGAGGCGCGTGCGCAGCGCGGGGCGGTCGGTGAGCAGCTCGGCGGCGACCGTCGACCCGGTGAGGTCGCGGTGGCGCTCGAGCAGGTCGACGACGACGGCGAGGTCGTCGGTGTCAGGCTCGTCCAGGAGCAGGTCCCCGGCCGCGGCCGCGTCCGGGTTGAGCAGGTCGCGGTCGAGGTCGAGCACGTAGGCAGTGCCGCCGGACATGCCGGCGCCGATGTTGCGGCCGGTGGGGCCCAGGACCAGCATCGTGCCGCCGGTCATGTACTCCGCCGCGTGGTCGCCCACGCCCTCGACGACGAGCGTCGCGCCGGAGAGCCGCACGCCGAACCGCTCGCCGACGCGGCCGCGCAGGAAGATCTCGCCCGACGTGGCGCCGTAGCCGATGACGTTGCCGGCCACGACGTTGTCCTCCGCGACGAAGCCCGCCTGCTCGTCGGGCCGGACCACGATCCGGCCGCCGGACAGGGACTTGCCGACGTAGTCGTTGGCGTCGCCGAGCAGGGTGAGCGAGACGCCGCGCGGCAGGAGCGCCCCGAAGGACTGTCCCGCCGAGCCGCGCAGGGTGAGGTCGATGGTGCCCTCGGGCAGGCCCTGGGCGCGGTACCGACGGGTGACCTCGTGACCGAGCATCGTGCCGACGGTGCGGTTGACGTTGCGCACCGCCAGCTCGGCGCGTACCGGCTCGCCGCGCTCGAGGGCCGGGGCCGCGAGCCGGATGAGCTCGTTGTCCAGGGCGCGGTCGAGGCCGTGGTCCTGGGCACGGACGTGGTGCAGGCGCGAGCCCTCCTTGGGCTCGACGCGGGACAGCATCGGCGCGAGGTCCAGGCCGGCGGACTTCCAGTGCCGGACCGCACGCTCGCCGTCGAGGAGCTCGACGCGGCCCACGGCCTCCTCGATCGAGCGCAGCCCCAGCGAGGCGAGGATCTCGCGGACCTGCTCGGCGAGGAACTCGAAGAAGGTGACGACGTGGTCGGCCTGCCCGGCGAAGCGGGCGCGCAGCTCGGGGTTCTGGGTGGCCACGCCCACCGGACAGGTGTCGAGGTGGCAGACCCGCATCATCACGCAGCCCGAGACCACCAGCGGTGCGGTCGCGAAGCCGAACTCCTCGGCGCCCAGCAGCGCGGCCACGACGACGTCGCGCCCGGTCTTGAGCTGGCCGTCAGTCTGCACGACGATGCGGTCGCGCAGGTCGTTGAGCACCAGCGTCTGCTGCGTCTCGGCCAGGCCCAGCTCCCAGGGGCCGCCGGCGTGCTTGAGCGAGGTGAGCGGGCTGGCGCCGGTCCCGCCGTCGTGCCCCGAGACGAGCACGACGTCGGCGTGGGCCTTGGACACGCCCGCCGCGACGGTGCCGACCCCGACCTCGGAGACGAGCTTGACGTGCACCCGGGCCGAGGGGTTGGCGTTCTTCAGGTCGTGGATGAGCTGGGCGAGGTCCTCGATGGAGTAGATGTCGTGGTGCGGGGGCGGTGAGATGAGCCCGACGCCCGGGGTGGAGTGCCGGGTCGTGGCCACCCACGGGTAGACCTTGTGGCCGGGCAGCTGCCCGCCCTCGCCCGGCTTGGCGCCCTGGGCCATCTTGATCTGGATGTCGTCGGCCTGGGTGAGGTACTCCGACGTCACGCCGAAGCGGCCCGAGGCGACCTGCTTGATCGACGAGCGACGCTCGGGGTCGTAGAGCCGGTCGGCGTCCTCCCCGCCCTCGCCGGTGTTCGACTTCCCGCCGAGGCGGTTCATGGCGATCGCCAGGGTCTCGTGGGCCTCGGCGGAGATGGAGCCGTAGCTCATCGCGCCGGTGGAGAAGCGCTTGACGATCTCGCTGACCGGCTCGACCTCCTCGAGCGGCACGGGGTCGAGCTCGCCGGTGCGCAGGCGCAGCAGCCCGCGGACGGTCATCAGCCGCTCGGCCTGGTCGTCGACCCGGTCGGTGTACTGGCGGAAGATGTCGGAGCGGCGGTTGCGGGTGGAATGCTGCAGACGGAAGACGGTCTCGGGGTCGAACAGGTGGGGCTCGCCGTCGCGGCGCCACTGGTACTCCCCGCCGGTCTCCAGCTCGCGGTGGGCCGGGGAGATGCCCGAGCGCGGGTAGGCGACGGCGTGCCGCGCGGCGACCTCCGCGGCGATGACGTCCAGGCCGACCCCGCCCAGCGGCGTCGGGGTGGCGGTGAAGTACTCGTCGACGAGCTCCTGGGACAGGCCGACGGCCTGGAAGAGCTGGGCGCCGCGGTAGGAGGGCACGGTGGAGACGCCCATCTTCGACATCACCTTGAGCACGCCCTTGCCGAGGGCCTTGATGACGTTGCGCACCGCCGCCTCGGCGCTGACGCCGGTCACCTCGCCGTCCTCGACGAGGCGCTCGGCGGTCTCCATGGCCAGGTAGGGGTTGACGGCGGCGGCTCCGTAGCCCACGAGCAGGGCGACGTGGTGGACCTCGCGCACGTCGCCGGCCTCCACGAGCAGGGAGATCCGCGTGCGGGTCCGACGCCGCAGCGTGTGGTGGTGGACCGCCGAGGTGAGCAGCAGGGACGGGATGGGGGCCATCGCGGCCGTGGCGTGCCGGTCGGAGAGCACGACGAAGCTCGCGCCGTCGGCGACCGCGGCATCGACCTCGGCGAAGATCTCCTCGAGCCTCTCGCGCAGCGCCTGACCGCCGCCGGCGACCGGGTACAGGCCCGAGATCGTCACGGCGGTGAAGCCGCGGCCGGTGCGGCGCGCCCGGTCGATGTGGCGCACCTTGTCCAGCTGGTCGTTGTCGATCGTGGGGAAGGGCAGCACGAGCTTGCGGGCGTGCTCTGGGCTCTCGACGAGCATGTTCGGCTCGGGGCCGATCGCCCCGACCAGCGAGGTGACGAGCTCCTCGCGGATGGCGTCCAGCGGCGGGTTGGTCACCTGCGCGAAGTTCTGGGAGAAGTAGTCGAAGAGCAGGCGCGGGCGGGTGGAGAGCACGGCGATCGGGGTGTCGGTGCCCATGGAGCCGATGGCCTCGGCGCCGGTGGCCGCCATCGGCCGCACGAGGACGCGCACCTCCTCCTCGGTGTAGCCGAACATCTGCTGCCGGCGGACCACCGACTGCGCGGAGTGGCCGGTGTGCTCCCGCTCGGGCAGCGCCTCGAGGCGGACGAGGCCCTCGTCGAGCCACTCCTGGTAGGGGTGGGCCGACGCGAGGGAGGTCTTGATCTCCTCGTCGGGGACGATCCGTCCCTCCTCGGTGTCGACGAGGAACATCGTGCCCGGCTCGAGCCGACCCTTCGCGACGACGGTCGCCGGGTCGAGGTCGAGCACCCCGGACTCCGAGGCGAGCACGACGAGACCGTCGGCGGTCTGCCACCACCGTCCGGGCCGCAGGCCGTTGCGGTCCATGACGGCCCCGGCCACCGCGCCGTCGGTGAAGCAGATCGCCGCGGGCCCGTCCCAGGGCTCCATGATGGTGCCGGTGTACTCGTAGAAGGCACGCAGGTCGGCGGGCATGCTCGCGTCGTTCTGCCAGGCCTCGGGGACCATCGTCAGCACCGCGTGCGGCAGCGAGCGGCCACCGAGGTGGAGCAGCTCGAGGACCTCGTCGAAGGTGGCCGAGTCCGAGGCGCCGGGGGTGTTGATCGGCAGCAGCGGGGCGACGTCGCCGAGCAGCTCGGAGGTCAGGGTGCCCTCCCGGGCGGCCATCCAGTTGCGGTTGCCGCGCACGGTGTTGATCTCGCCGTTGTGCGCGACGAAGCGGAAGGGGTGGGCCAGCGGCCAGCTGGGGAAGGTGTTGGTCGAGAAGCGCGAGTGCACCAGGGCGATCGAGGTGACCACGCGCTCGTCGGTGAGGTCGGGGAAGAACGGGCCGAGCTGGCCGGTGGTAAGCATCCCCTTGTAGGTGATGGTGCGCGGGGAGAGCGAGGCGAAGTAGACGCCGGCGTTGTCCGAGCGCTTGCGCAGGCGGTACACCCTGCGCTCGAGGTCGATGCCGGTCAGGCCGTCGGCCGCCACGAACAGCTGGCGCATGGTCGGCATCGTCGCGCGGGCGGTGGGACCCACGTCCGAGGGGTCGACGGGCACCGAGCGCCAGCCGAGGACCTCGATGCCCTCCTCGGCCGCGATGGACTCGACCAGCTCGACGGCGGCGCGGCGCTCCCCCGGTCCGGGGAGGAAGGCGATGCCGACGGCGTAGGAGCCGGCCGGGGGCAGCTCGAAGTCCACCTCGGCGCGCAGGAAGGCGTCGGGGACCTGCAGGAGGATGCCCGCACCGTCACCGGTGGCCTCCTCGGCGCCGACCGCCCCGCGGTGCTCGAGGTTGGCCAGTGCCGTCAGAGCGGCGTCGACGATGTCCCGGCCGGGCCACCCACGCGTCGTCGCGACCATCGCGACGCCGCAGGCGTCGTGCTCGTTGGCCGGGTCGTACAGGCCGTGTCGTGCGGGGATCCCGGTCTGGACCATCGTCCGTCCTCCATCTGGGCAATCGTCGGCGCCCTGGTGGTGCCCGGCGCCGCCGGCCGGACCTCGGCTACACCCTACGCATCCTTGACCCTCGAGAGACCGATGCTTGGCGCCCTGTTGACGCACGCCGGGTGACGCGCGGACCGCCAGTGTGCGCCCGTGACTGTTTCGAGGATGTTTCATCGAGGTGACCCCATGTGACGGCATACGAGGAGCCCGTCCCCGGAGAGCACCTGGGTGCTGCCCGGGGACGGGCTCCTCGACGCCGGCGGCCGCGCCGGCCCGGTGGGGCGACTAGCGGGTGGGCCGCTCCTCGGCGGGCGGTCCGGCCTCGTCGACCTCGTCGGTCGTGCCGGTCTCGTCGGCATGCTCGGCGTCGTCGGTCGGACCGCCGTCGTCGGTGGCCTCGCCGCCGGGCGGATCGTCGTCGGTCGGGTCTGCGTCGTCGGACGGACCGGTCGTGTCCTTCGGGTCGGCCCCCTCGCCGTCGACGACCGCGGACGCGGCCGGGCCGCGGCCGGGCAGCCAGATCTCGTCGCGGTCGGGGCGCGCCCGCGCGCGGCGGGTGAGCCAGACGATCATCGCGACGCCGACCACCCAGCCGATGATCGCCAGGATCTGGTGGATACGCATGCCGGCGATGATCATCGACGGGTCGGTGCGCAGCGACTCCGTCAGCGTGCGCCCGGTGAGCCAGATGATGACGTAGAGCCAGAACACCCGGCCGCCGTCGAGCCGGAGCCGGCGCTGGAGCGCGACGAGGACCACGGCGCCGGCGAGGTTCCACAGCCCCTCGTAGAGGAACGTCGGGTGCACCAGCTCGGGCAGCTCGCGGTCGATGCGCAGGCCCCACGGCAGGTCGGTGGGGGTGCCGTAGAGCTCCTGGTTGAAGTAGTTGCCGAGGCGCCCCACGGCCTGGGCCACGAGCATGCCCGGCGCCAGGGCGTCGGCGAACGGTCCGATGCGCAGGCCGCGCCTGGTCAGGCCGATGTAGGCACCCAGGGCGCCGAACACGACGGCACCCATGATCCCCAGGCCGCCCTCCCAGATCTTGAGGGCGTCGAGCAAGTTGCCGTCCGGGCCGAAGAAGTCCTGCGGGTGGGTGGCCACGTGGTAGATGCGCGAGCCGACGATCCCGAAGGGGACCATCCAGTACAGGGCGATGTCGAGCGCGGTCTCGGCCGGACCGCCCTTGCGGGTGTAGCGGCGGTCGAGGATCCACCAGGCCAGGACGGCGCCGAGGATGATCGCCAGCGCGTAGGCGCGCAGCGGGAACGGTCCGAGGTACCAGACGTTGCCCGGCGGGCTGGGGATGCCCGCCTGGGCCGCCACGGTGCCGGCCTGCGCGAGCAGCGCCCCGGCGCCGTGGATCATGCGCGGCCCTCCCGCACGCCCTGGGCCAGCTCGGCGGTGAGGTCCCCGAGCGCGGCCAGCCCCTCGGCGGTGGTGCGCCCCGAGCCGAGGGCCTTGATGAGCGCCGAGCCGACGATGACGCCGTCGGCGTAGCCGGCCACCTCGGCGGCCTGCTCGCGGTTCGACACGCCGATGCCCATGCAGGCGCGCTCGGCGCCGGCGGCCTTGGTCCGGGCCACCAGCTCGGCGCCTCCCCCGGCCAGGGAGTCCTGCAGCCCGGTGACGCCCATCCGGCTGGCGACGTAGACGAAGCCGCGCGAGGCGGCCGCCACCGTGCGCAGCCGCTCGTCGGAGGAAGCGGGGGCCACGAGGAAGACCTTGTCCAGGCCGTGCTCGTCGGCCGCGACGGTCCAGCGACCCGCCTCCTCGGGGATGAGGTCGGGGGTGATGAGGCCCGCGCCGCCGGCGGAGGCCAGGTCGGCGGCGAAGCGCTCGACCCCGTAGGCGTAGACCGGGTTGTAGTAGGTCATCACCAGCACGGCGGCCCCGGTGGCCGCGACCTGCTCGACGGCGGAGAGCACCTCGCGGGTGCGGGTGCCCCCGGCCAGGGCGACGTCGCCGGAGTGCTGGATGACCGGGCCGTCCATGCCCGGGTCCGAGTAGGGCAGGCCGAGCTCGACGACGTCGGCGCCGTTGTCCACGGCCACCCGGGCGGCCTCGACGGAGGCGGCGAGGTCGGGGTAGCCGGCCGAGAGGTAGGCCACGAGCGCGGCCCGGCCCTCGCCGAGGGCCCGGTCGATGGCGTCGCCCGCGTGCGTGGTGCTCATGCGTCCTCCCCGAGGCCGAAGTACTCGATGGCCGTGCCCATGTCCTTGTCCCCGCGGCCCGAGAGGTTGACGAGGATGATCGGCGGCTCACCGTCCGCGCCGCTCTCGCGCCACTCGCGGCCGATGCGCAGGGCGCCGGCCAGCGCGTGCGCCGACTCGATGGCCGGGATGATGCCCTCGGTGCGGGAGAGCAGCGCGAAGGCGTCCATCGCCTCGGCGTCGGTGACCTGCTGGTACTCGGCGCGGCCGAGGTCGGCGAGCCAGGCGTGCTCGGGCCCCACGCCCGGGTAGTCCAGGCCGGCCGAGATCGAGTGGGACTCGATGGTCTGCCCGTCCTCGTCGTGCAGCAGGTAGGACAGCGAGCCCTGGAAGACGCCGGGGCGGCCGCCGCCGATCGCCGCGGCGTGCCGGCCGGTGTCGACGCCGTCGCCGGCGGCCTCGAGCCCGACGAGCCGCACGCCCTCGTCGTCGAGGAAGGCGTTGAAGATGCCGATGGCGTTCGAGCCGCCGCCGACGCAGGCGGTGACGACGTCGGGCAGGCGGCCGGTCAGGGCGAGCACCTGCTCGCGGGCCTCCTCGCCGATGACCTTCTGCAGGTCGCGCACGAGCTCCGGGAAGGGGTGGGGGCCGGCGGCCGTGCCGAACACGTAGTTCGTGGTGCCGACGTTGGTCACCCAGTCGCGGAAGGCCTCGGAGATGGCGTCCTTGAGGGTGGCCGAGCCGTTGGTCACGGACACGACCTCGGCGCCGAGCAGCTGCATCCGGGCCACGTTGAGCGACTGGCGCCGCACGTCCTCGGCGCCCATGTAGATCGTGCACTCCAGGCCCATGAGTGCGGCCGCCGTGGCGGTGGCGACGCCGTGCTGGCCGGCCCCGGTCTCGGCGATGACCCGGGTCTTGCCGACCTTCCTCGTCAGGAGGCCCTGGCCGAGGACGTTGTTGATCTTGTGCGAGCCGGTGTGGTTGAGGTCCTCGCGCTTGAGCAGGACGCGGGCCCCGCCGGCGTGCTCGGCGAACCGGGGCGCCTCGGTGAGCAGCGAGGGTCGGCCGATGTAGGTCGCGGCCAGCTCGCCCATCTCCCGGTGGAACTCCTCGGAGTCCTTCATCTCCTCCCAGGCGCGGGTGAGGTCGTCGAGCGCGACGATCAGGGCCTCGGAGACGAACCGCCCGCCGAACTGTCCGAAGTAGGGGCCGCTGGCCTCGGACAGCTTGCCCGGGTCGTCGGTGTACTGCACGTGGAACTCCTTCCGGGCGCGGGGCGCCCGATCTCGCGCGGACCGCTGCGGTCCGGTGGTGCGTGGCGGGCCCGCGTGCGGTCCGCCGGGCGTCCTCAGGCCCGACCGTTGCTCGAGGAGGGGTGGGCGCCGGCCGACACGTAGTCGGCGACCGCGCGGCGCGGGTCGTCGTGGACGACGAGGGCCTCGCCGACGAGCACGGCGTCGGCGCCCTGGCGGGCGTAGTCCAGGACGTCGTGGACGCTGCGCACCCCGGACTCGGCGACCCGGACGATGCCGTCGGGGACGACGTCGACGACCTCGGCGAAGACCCGCCGGTCGACCTCGAGGGTCTTGAGGTTGCGGGAGTTGATGCCGATGACGCGGGCGCCGGCGTCGCGGGCGCGCATCGCCTCCTCGCGGTCGTGGGCCTCGACGAGCGCGGTCATGCCCAGGGAGTGGACGCGCTCGACCAGGGAGGTCAGCACGGTCTGCTCGAGGGAGGCGACGATGAGCAGGACGATGTCGGCGCCGTGGGCCCGCGCCTCCCACACCTGGTAGGGCGTGACGACGAAGTCCTTGCGCAGGACCGGGACGTCGACCGCGGCGCGCACGGCGTCCAGGTCGGCCAGCGAGCCGCCGAAGCGGCGCTCCTCGGTGAGGACCGAGATCGCCGCGGCCCCGCCCTCGGCGTAGGCGGCGGCCAGCACCGCCGGGTCGGGGACGTCGGCGAGGGCGCCCTTGGAGGGGCTGCGGCGCTTGCACTCGGCGATGACGGTCACGGAGCCGTCCCCGCGCAGGGCGCTGACGGCGTCGCGCGCGGCGGGCCGGGAGCGGGCGATCTCCTTGAGCTTGTCGAGCGGGAGCGCGGCCTCGCGGACGGCGAGGTCCTCGAGCACGCCCGCGACGATCTCGTCGAGGACGTTCACTGCGACCGGTCCTCCGCCTGCTCCGCCGACGGCTCGTACCACTCGGTGGGCTGCCGGCGCTCGACCTTCTGCCCGCGGCCGGCCAGGCGCAGGACGAGGCCGAGCAGGAGACCGACGACCATGACGACCGGGCCGGCCACCCAGGTGAGCACGTCCCGCTCGAGGATGAGGCCGACGCAGGAGACGAGCACGCCGAGGGTCACGACGACGACCATCGCCCAGCCGGCCACGGTCTTGCCCTCGTTGTGGGGCGGCGCGGCACGCGGCAGGCGGTAGCCGTCCTGGTGCTGCTCGAGGCTCGTGCCGGTCACGGCGGCTCCTTCGTTCGTGGTGCGGGGCGTCGGCCCCGAGCCTACCTGTCGCCCGCGGTCGGGTCCTCCCCGCGTCCGAGCGCGTCCCAGTCGTCGACGTAGCGGTCCCGGGCGGCGTCCGCCGCGGCGCTGGCCGAGCCCGGGTGGGCGATGCCGTCCGGGTCCGTGGCGGGCGACGCCGGGCGCGACCCGGCGGCGGGCACGCCGCGCTCGAAGCGGCGTCCGGCCGACGACCACCGGGGCGCCAGGGCGAGCAGCACGACGCCGAGCAGGCACATCGCGGCGCCGATGACGACGGCGCCCCAGGGCCACAGGGTCGCGGTGGCCTCGTGGACGGTGGGCGCGTTGGTGCCGGTGGCCACGCGCGCGTCGGCGAGCATGAGCGCGGCCGGTTCGCGGGCCGCCCCGGCCGCGCCGATGACGACGACGACGCCGGCCCCGAAGGTGGCCACCCCCGCGACGGTGGTGCCCACCCGGCCGGACATCGCGGCGAGCAGTGCGGCGGCGCCCGCGACCAGCGCGCCGGCCCACACCGCCGGAGCGCCGGACATCCCGGTGGCCGAGAGCTCGACCGTCCCGGTGGCGGTCTCCAGGCGCCCCTCGGCCCACGTGGGCAGCGCGAGGACGACCGTGGCCGCCACCGCCACCAGGACGAGCAGGACGATGCGGCCCCGCCCGGGCACCGTGCGCGTCCGGGTCATCCGGCCGTCCCGGCGTCGGGGCCGGCCGCACCCGCCGGTCGCAGCCGGGAGGCGAGGCGGACCGAGCGGATGGCGGCCGCGGCCTTGTTCGTGGCCTCCTCGAGCTCGGTGGCCGGCTCGGAGTCGGCGACGATCCCCGCCCCGGCCTGGACCGAGGCGCGACCGCCGTGCAGCACGGCGGTGCGGATGGCGATCGCCAGGTCCGCGTCGCCGGCGAGGTCGAGGTAGCCGACCACCCCGCCGTACACGCCGCGACGGGCCGGCTCGAGCTCGTCGATGAGCTCGACCGCGCGCACCTTGGGCGCCCCGGACAGGGTCCCGGCCGGGAAGGTCGCCCGCAGGCAGTCCAGGGCGGTGACGCCCTCGCGCTTGCGCCCGGTGACGGTGGAGCTGATGTGCATGATGTGGCTGAACCGCTTGATCTCCATCAGCTCGGTGACCTCGACGCTCTCCGGGCGGCAGACCTTGGACAGGTCGTTGCGCGCGAGGTCGACGAGCATGACGTGCTCGGACAGCTCCTTGGGGTCGGCGAGCAGCTCGTCGGCGAGCTCGCGGTCCTCGGCGGCCTTCGTGCCCCGCGGGCGGGAGCCGGCGATGGGGAAGGTGACGACCTCCTCCCCGGTGACCCGCACGAGGGTCTCGGGCGAGGAGCCGACCACGTGCAGGACCCCGTCGGCGCCGTCGTCGAGAGCGAACAGGTACATGTACGGGCTCGGGTTGACGGTGCGCAGGATGCGGTAGACGTCCAGCGGGTCGGCCTCGGTGGCCACGTCGAGGCGCTGGGACAGGACGACCTGGAAGACCTCGCCGTCGACGATGGCCTGCTTGCCCACGCGCACCGCCTCCTGGAAGTCCTCGTCGGAGAAGCGGGGCGTGACCGGCGGCAGGGGCGCCGCGGGGTCGAGCACGGCGGCGTGCGCGGGGCCGGGGGCGAGCAGGTCGGCCTGCATGGCGTCCAGACGGGCGAGCGCGTCGGCGTGGGCCTCGTCGACGCGCTCGTCGCTGCCGTCGGTGTTGACCGCGTCGGCGACCAGCCACAGGGTCCCGTCGGCGTGGTCGAGCGCGACGAGGTCGCTGGCCAGGCACAGCGCGACCTCGGGGACGTCGCTGTCGGCGGGGGCCCGCCGCGGCAGGGTGGGCTCCCACTCGTGGACGACGTCCCAGCCGAGCGAGCCGACGAAGCCGCCGGTCAGCGGGGGCAGGCCCTCGATCGCGGGGGTGCCCAGCACCTCCAGCGCCGCGGTGAGGACCTCGAGGACCGGGCCCTCGGTGGGGATGCCGGCCGGCACGTCGCCGCGCCAGGCGGCCCGGCCGCCGCGGGAGGTGAGCGTGGCGCGGGAGCCGACGCCGACGAAGCTCCACCGCGACCAGCGGCCGGCCTCGGCGGACTCCATGAGGAAGGTGCCGGGCCGGGAGGCGGCCAGGCGCCGGTAGACGCCGATGGGGGTGACGTCGTCAGCGAGCAGCCGGCGCACGACGGGCACGACCCGGCGGTCCGCGGCCAGCTCGCGGAACTCGGGCAGGCTCGGCCACGTGGTGCCCCACGGCAGGTCGCCCGGCGTCGGGCCGCCGGTGGCGGCGTCGGGTGCGTCGTGCGAGCCGGTCATCGCTCGGCCCCCGGTGCGAGAGCCAGCTCGCCGCCCGCCTCGAAGCACGAGCGGGTGCCGGTGTGGCAGGCCGGGCCGACCTGGTCGACGGTCACCAGCAGCGCGTCCCCGTCGCAGTCGAGCGACACCGAGCGGACGTGCTGGACGTGCCCCGAGGTGTCGCCCTTGCGCCACAGCTCCTGACGGGAGCGTGACCAGTACCAGGCCCGACCGGTGGTCAGGGTGCGGTGCAGGGCCGTCTCGTCCATCCACGCCACCATGAGCACGTCGCGGGACTCGTGGTCCTGGACCACGGCGCACACCAGGCCCTGCGGGTCGAGGCGCAGCCGCCGGGCGACCTGCGGGTCGAGGGCGACGCCGTCCGTCGTCGCGGGGGGCGTCGTCGAGGGGGTCTCGGGCACCAGGCCATGGTGCCACGGGGCCGCACGGCGTCCGGTGGGGGTTCGCGGGCGGGGATGCGCCCGGGCGCCCGGTCGTGGGAACGTGCGGGGCGTGACCAGTGACACCCGTCCTGTCGACGACGAGCGCGCGGCGCTCGCCCGCACCCTGGCCGACGCCGACCCCCACGCGCCCACCCTGTGCGCCGGCTGGCGCGTCGTCGACCTCGCCGCCCACCTGGTGCTGCGGGAACGTCGCCCCGACCTCATGGTCCGCGACGTCCTCTCCCGGGCCGAGCCCGGGCGTGAGCCCCACCTCCAGCGGCTCGTGGCCGACGCGATCGACCCGGTGGGCTATCACGCCCTCGTCACGAGGGTCGCCGCGGGTGGGCCGCGCTGGTCGCCGATGCGCTGGGCGGAGACCACGACGAACCTCGTCGAGCTGGTCGTCCACCACGAGGACGTGCGCCGCGGGCCCCGGGGCGCCGACGGCCTGTCCGGGCCGGCCGAGCCGCGCGCGGACCTCGACCCCGACCTGCTGCGGGGCCTGTGGCGGCTGGTCACCCGCACCGCGGGGCTGAGCTACCGGGCCGCGGGCACCGGGGTCGTGCTCGTGGTCCCGGGCGGGCCGCGCGCGGTCGTGCGGCGGGGCGCGGACTCCGTCGCGGTCGTCGGCGACCCGGTCGAGCTCGCCCTGCACGCCGCGGGGCGCCATCGCGCGGCGCAGGTCGTGCTCGAGGGGCGGCCCGGGACGGTCGACCGCTTCCTGGCCGGGCTCGCCGGCGCCGGAGGTGCGGGCGCGCGGGACGAGGACCCCGACCCCGCACCGGGGCTCGCCGGTGGGGCCGGCCACGCCGGCGCCTGACGCGGGTCCGCACACTGGTCGTGCCCCGACCGGGGCGGCGGACCGGCCCTAGGCTGGTGGCGTGTCGACGGGAGCAGCATGGGCGGGATCCCGGCCGCGACCCGGCCTGCTGCACAGCGCGGACGGCACGGTCGCCCCGGTGCGCACCACCTCCTTCGACGTCGGCGCCTTCGTCCGCACCGCCTTCGGCGACCGGGCCGAGACGGAGCAGGAGGTGTCCCTGGGCGGTCCGCCTCCCACCGCCGCCCGGCGCGTGCTCACGTACCTGTGGGCGGTCGAGCGCTCCGCCACCGACACCCTGCGCCGGGTGCTCGCCACCGCCACCTCCCGGGAGGCGCGCTACACGGCCTTCCTCACCACCTGGGCCCACGACCGCTACTGGTTCGCCGACCGGCTCGCCCGTGCGCTGACCGCGGCCGGCGCGCGGCCGGAGGAGCCCCGCCTCGAGCACCCCACCCGCATCGACCGGTCCGCCAGGTTCCGCGACCTCCTCGCCCAGCACGTCGATCCCGTGTGGACGACGCTCGTCGGCGAACCGACGACCGCCCTGCACGCCACGCGGGGGCTCGCCGAGGAGTCCGCGGGCCTCGCCGCCTACGACCGGCTCACCGAGCTGGCCGGCGGCACGCTCGACGCCGTGCTCGCGCCGCTGGTCGCCCGCAAGCAGACCCACCGGGCGTTCTTCCTCGCCGAGGCCCGGATGCGCCTCGCGGACGACCCCGCCGCACAGCGTCTCGTGCGGGCGCTGCTCACCCGCGGCTTCCACCCGCTGCGCCCCGGCCTGCTGCCCGCGCGGGAGAGCCACGCCTTCCTGCGGCTGCTGCTCGCCGGCGGGTCACGCCGTCGCGTCGTCGACCGGGCGGACGCCGACGTGCGCGCGCTCCCCGGCCTCGCGGGCGTCGGGCCGCTCGCCGCCGCACTCTCCCGCGAGCGGCCGCTCGTCCCGCCGCCGCCGGCACCGACGTAGTCCACGACCGTCGATCCGCCGTCCGCGAGACCACCCACCCACGAGAGGTAGCCAGCCGTGGCATTCGACATCGACGAGTACGCCGCCACCAGCGTCCCCGTCCGGTACGAGGACCTCGACCTCACCGTCTTCCGTGACGACCCGCTGCCCGCGGACACCCTGCGCTGCCTGCGCTACATGTGCGACGTCGAGTACCACACCGTCTGCTACCTGCGGGACCTGCTGGTGACGCCGTCGAGCCGGGAGCACGACGTCGCGGGGTTCATGACGATGTGGAACCGCGAGGAGTTCTGGCACGGCGAGGCCCTCGCGGCGGTCCTCGCGGAGCACGACGTGACCGTGGACTACGACGAGCTCAAGGCCAAGCGCACCAAGCTCGGCTGGCGCGAGGCGCTGTCCTCCCTCAAGCAGTCCGTGCTGGCGGGCATGGTCGGCAAGGACTTCGTGGCCACCCACATGCTGTGGGGTGCGGCGAACGAGTGGTCCGCGGTGGCGGCCTACCGTCGGCTCGCCGACCTGGAGAAGCACCCGGTCCTCGCGGTGCTGCTGCGCCGGATCGCCCAGCAGGAGACCCGGCACGTGGCGTTCTACGCCTCCCAGGCGCGCACCCGGCTGGCCGCGAGCGAGCCGGCCCGGCGGGTCGCGCGCCTCACCCTGGAGAAGTTCTGGCGGCCGGTCGGCACGAGCATCATGGGCTCGACCGAGGTCCGGCACGTCATGGGGCACCTGTTCGCCGGCGCCGAGGGGCGCGCGGAGGTCGCGCGCATCGACCGCACCATCTCCCGGCTGCCCGGCATGACGGGGGTGCGCGTCTTCCAGGACGCCCTGGACAAGGAGGGCGTCGCCGCCTGAGACCCCGCCGATGACGGCGCGAGGGACGGCGGGTGCGCGGAGCGCCGGGGAGCTAGCGGACCTCGAGGCCGTCGGCGCGCATGGCGTCCTTGACCTCGCCGACGCTCAGCGTGCCGAAGTGGAAGACGCTGGCGGCCAGGACGGCGTCGGCCCCGGCCCGGGCGGCCTGGGCGAAGTGCGCGGCGGTCCCCGCGCCGCCCGAGGCGATGAGGGGGACGCGGACGGCGGACCGGAAGGCCCGCAGCATCTCGAGGTCGAAACCGGCCTCGGTGCCGTCGGCGTCGATGGAGTTGAGCAGGATCTCGCCCACGCCGAGCTCGGCCGCCCGCACGCACCAGGCCAGCGCATCGGTCCCGGTCCCCCGCCTGCCGCCGTGCGTGGTCACCTCGAAGCCGGACTCGGTGGTCACGTCCCCACGGACGCGCCGCACGTCGGCGGACAGCACGAGGACCTGGGAGCCGAAGCGGTCGGCGACCTCGGCGATGAGCTCGGGCCGCTCGACGGCGGCGGTGTTGACGCTCACCTTGTCCGCCCCGTGGCCCAGCAGCCGGTTGACGTCCTCGGCGGTGCGCACCCCGCCACCGACGGTCAGCGGCACGAAGATCTCCTCGGCGGTCCGGGCCACCACCTCGTAGGTCGTCGACCGCTCCTCGACCGAGGCGGAGACGTCGAGGAAGGTCAGCTCGTCGGCGCCCTCGGCGTCGTAGCGGCGGGCGAGCTCGACCGGGTCACCGGCGTCGCGCAGCCCCTCGAAGCGCACGCCCTTGACGACGCGGCCGGCGGCGACGTCGAGGCAGGGGATGACACGGACGGCGAGCGACACGGATGGACCTCCAGGTGGCGCCGGCGGCGCCTCCCGGCCACCGTACCGAGCCGGGACGGCGGCCGGCGCGGGTGCCCGGTAGTTTGACGCGCCATGCCCTCCCCCGCCGAGCAGGTCGCCGACCTCGTCCCCCAGCCGGCCGTCGGTGACCCCGCCGGGACCTTCGTGCTCGGGATCGACGGGCGCTCCGGGGCGGGCAAGTCGTCGCTGGCCACCGAGGTCCTCGACCTTCTCCGTACCCGCACGGGTCAGGACGCCGACCGCACCGCCCCCGACCGGGTGGCCCTACTCCGCCTGGACGACCACTACCCGGGGTGGACCGGCCTGCGCGCCGGCATCGAGGCCGTGGCCCCGCTCGTCACCGCGGTCCGTCGCGGCCGACCGGGCTCGGCACCGACGTGGGACTGGCACCGGGGCGCCCCGGGGCCCGCGCGCCACGTGCCCGACCGGCACATGCCCGAGCCCCACGCACCCGGGCGCGCGGCCGTCCACCCCGCGGTCCTCGTCGTCGAGGGCTGCGGCGCCACGCTCCTGCACGCCGAGCTCGACGCCCTGGTCTGGCTCGAGGTGCCCGAGGGCGTGCGCCGGGCCCGGGCGGCCGACCGTGACGGCGAGGTCGCCTCCTGGTGGGCGGCCTGGGCGGCCCAGGAGGCCGAGGCGATGCGGGCGGCCCCGCCCGAGCGGCACGCCGACCTGCGCCTCACCTGAGGACCCTCCCCCGCCCGCCACGCCGGGGCTGTCTCGACGCGACGCCGGTCGACCACAGCGTCGTCTCGTCGTCGCGTTTCGCCGGCATTTCCCACGCGCTTGATCAAATCGCTCGCGCGGAATGCGTCCGTCGCATCTGAATTTCTGGTCGACAATGCGTCAACACCTCGACGACCGGTCGTCGATGAAAGCGCGAGAAAGTCGCGAGACATACGCGCGGTGATGCGCGGACGGTGTCGAGATCGCGTCCAGGCCGCGCCCGGCTTGCGCGGATCATGGGGCCAGGACCTGCGCATTCATGGGCACGACGGCCTCGTCGCGCACGTCTGGAGCGCTCGCACCGCGGTGCCGGATCCGCGGCGGGATGCCAAGAATCAGCTTTTTCCGGCGTGCGGACGCGGCGGCTCGAGCGATTTTCTGTGCGTCTTGCGCGCCCGCATTTCGCTGCTACGTTTCTGCCCGCGAGCTCCTTTCGGAGTCGCCATCCCCTCCCCCCCCCACCATGAAATGGAGCTCCATCGTGCGTAAGAAGACTGTCGGCGCCCTCGCCGGCGCCGCGGCCGCAGCTGTCGCCCTCGGCTCGGGCGGCACCTTCGCCCTCTGGTCCGACTCGACCACCGTGGACGCCGGCACCATCACCGCCGGCAACCTCGACGTCGACACGGTCGGTGAGTTCGAGTGGTACGACGGCACGTTCAACCGGGACACCGTCTGGGTCGGCCTCCCCTGGCCCCTCGACTTCATCGGCACCTGGGTCGACATCCCCACGCTGCGCGCCGACTGGGGACACCGCATCGACAACATCGACACCTACCGGGTCGTCCCCAACGACCTCCTCGTCGGCGGCCAGGGCATCCAGTTCGCGCTCGAGGGCGACAACCTGCGTGCCGACCTCACCGTCAGCGCCGGCGACGCGGGCGCGGTGGACGACATCGAGGGCCTCAACGTCGGCTACGTGCTCTTCGACCACACCAACGGCATCGAGGTCACGCCGCTCATGCCGTTCAACGACAGCACGACGCTGCAGTTCCAGGCGGGCCAGGACGGTCAGGACGACGGCCTGCCGGACCCGGGCTGGCCGGAGCACGACGTCATCACCCTGCCCGCCGACGCGAGCCTCACCGTCGTCGTCTTCGCCTATTTCGACGAGGGCACCGAGGACCGTGACGACACCCAGGCGCAGACCGCGCTCGACCAGGTCGACATCGAGCTCGAGCAGGTCATCCGCACGGCCCCCTGACCCTGCTCCCGGGACAGCACCCCCACCTGTCCGGACGGTCGGCCGCCCCAACCGGGGCGGCCGGCCGCCAGGCCCGCAGCGCACCGAGCCCCCCTACGTCGAGACCCCGTGATCGAGGACCCCATGCCCGAAGCCCCCAGGCGACCTGCCGTGAGGAGGCCCGCTGCAGTCCTGGCGCTCGCCGCCGCCGCCGTCGCTCTCCTCGGCGGCGCGGGCACCTATGCGCTCTGGAGCCACACGGCCTCGGGCGGTGCGGGGACGATCACCGCCGGTGACCTCGACGCCGTCGCAATCGGAGCCCTCACCTGGTCCACGGCCGACGACGCCGACGAGCCGGACGTGCTCGGCTCCGGCGAGCGCGCCTGGGCGGTCCAGGGCTTCGACCTCGCGCTGGAGGGACACAACCTCGTCGCCGACGCCACCGTCGACATCACCTTCTCGGCCGAGCTGGACTACCCGTACCAGTGGTTCGTCTCGACCGATCACTCGATCACCGATCCGCATGCCGCGCTCGCCGACGGTGTCCCGGGCCTCGTGCTCGACGCGTCGACGGCGACGCAGGGGACGCTCCCGGGGCTCACCGGGTCCGACCTGCCCGACTCGCTCGACGGCGCCGCCGACTGGTCCGTCTACGTGCTCGTCGAGAATCCGCACCCGCCGACGCCAGGCGACCCCTCGGACCTCGACCTCGTCACCGTCCGTGTCGACCTCACGCTGGAGCAGACATCATGACCACCCAGCGGCGCGACCGGGCACTTCTCGCCCTCGCCACCGCGGGCGTCCTCGGCGCCGCTACGTCGGCCGGGACGTTCGCGCTGTGGTCGGTGACCGCGAGCGGCGAAGGAACGATCGGGGCCGAGCGCTTCTCGGAGACCGCTTCTGACGGGCCGGCCGAGTCCCCCAGCGAGGGGCCGGCAGCGTCCCCGAGCGAAGCGGCCGGCGAGTCCGCCACCGACGGCCCGGTGGAGTCGGTAACCGACGGCCCCACGGATGCCCCCGCGGACGGCCCTGACGAGGACGCAGCCGGTGGGCCCACCCAGGACACGCCTGCACCGGCTGACGGCCCGGCCGAGGCGGAGGCGCCCGACGGGCCGGCGGACGTCGTCCGCCTCGACCTGCCCGCCGAACTTCTCGACGACGTCAACGCAAACGGCCGCGGCGCGTCCGTGCTCGAGCACGACCTGACCGGCGACGAGATCGCGACGTTCCGCCTCACGCTCGTCACGGACGTTCCCGACCTCACCTGGCACATGGCGGTCCGCACGGTCACGGCACCGGAGATGTGCGCGGTGACCGACGTCGAGCTGCCGGTCGACGACGGCACGCCGGTCGAGGTCGAACTCGACGCGTCGACCCTGCTGTGCCTCGAGCTGGCGACCGCCACCACCGAGCGCTCCGGGAGAGTGAGCGCGAGCGGCAGCTCCGGGTCCGGCGACGTCTCCGCCGACCAGGACTGGGCGACCACCGTCCACGGCACCCTGACCACAGACGACCTCGAGGTCGTCCTCACCCCCGTCAACGAGGTCACACCATGAGCACCAGCCGTTCCGGACGCCGCGAGCTGTGGGGCGGCGTCGCGCGTGGATTCTTCGCCGTCGTCGCCGTGCTCGCCGTCGCCGTCGCGGCCGCGGCCTTCGTCGTGCCCCGGTTCATGGGCTGGGTCCCGCTGACGATCCTGTCGGGCTCGATGGAGCCGACCTACTCCCCGGGTGACGTCGTCGTCGTCGACCCCGACTACGACGCGCCGCTCATCGGGGACGTCGTGACGATCCAGCCCGAGTCCGGTGACCCGACGCTCGTCACCCACCGGATCATCGGTGTGACGATCGGCAGCGACGGCGCGTTCGGCGTCACCACCCAGGGCGACGCCAACAATGTGGTGGACGACCCCGTGACGATGGCGCAGATCCAGGGCCGGGTCATCTACGGCGTGCCGTGGGTCGGCCACCTCACCCAGCCCGAGGTGCGGCCGTGGCTCGGCGGGGTGGCGATCGCGATCCTCGCCTGGGTCGTGCTCTCGTCGATCCTCGGCGGCCGCACGAAGGACGACGCCGACGGCGCCGAGGAGAGCGAGGGCGGCACGGCGCCCCCCGCGCACGACGACGAGGCCGACGCCGAGGCCACGGGCACCGACGCCGGCACCTCCGCACCTGCTCCCGCCGACGGCCGCGCGGACCGGGACCGGAGCGAGGCCGTGCCGACATGAGCGACCACCTGCGATCCGCACCCCGCCGCGGCACGGCCATCGGCGCGGTCACCCTCGGCCTCGGGATGCTCACCACGGCAGGAGCCGCGGCCGACGATCCGTCCGCCACCGAGGCGATCGTCATCGACGTGGGAACGGGGTTCGCCCCCGAGGTCACGGTCCACATGTTCGACGCCGTCATCGTGCCCGGCGACACCATCGAACGCACCTTCCGCGTGCGCAACGACGGACCCACCGACGCGACGATGACCGTCGACCTCGTCGACGTCACGCACGTGGGCGAGCTCGACGCGTTCTTCGACGACCTCACGATGAACGGGACGCCGGTGGCCCAGCTCGTCGGGGTCGACACCCGGCTGCAGGAGTCGGAGATCGCCCTCGGCGAGATCGTCGACGTTCCTCTCGAGCTGCACTTCCCGGCCGAGGCCACCTCCGGCGACCGTGCGGAGGTCGGCGAGCGCGGTGCGAGCTTCCGCGTCCGCGTGACGATGACCGGGGACACGCCCGGCCCCGGGCCGACCGAGCCTCCCGGCGGAACGGCGACCCCGACGCCCGGGCGCCCCGGCTCCGCCGTACCCGCCGGCGGCACCACCTCCGTGGGCCTGCCGGTCGACGGTGCGCGGGCGGCCGGCCCCGTGGCCATGCCACGGACCGGTCCCGACGTCCGCACCACGCTGCTGCTGGCGGTCGCACTCGTCGGCGGCGGACTCGCCGCCCGCGCGGCACGGCGACGGTTCGGCTCCGGCGGGACGGGAGAGTCCTCATGACCACCGCGCGTCGTCCGGCCACGGGCGCGCTCGTCGCCGTCGCCGCCCTCCTCCTGGCGGCCTCCGGCTCGACGGCGATCGCCGACACGGGCACGCCCGTACCGGCGGGCAACGAGACCGCACCGCCAGCCGGTCCCGCGCCTGCACCGGCGCCCGTGCCGGCAGAAGGCTCGGCAGAAGACTCGACAGAAGATCCGGCAGCAGACCCGGCACGAGAGCCGGAGTCGGCCGCCCCGCCGACCGAGGAGGTGCCCGACCCGCCGGGCGCGGCGGCGATCACCATCACCGAGCACGACCTCCTGCCCGCCCTCGTCGCCGAGGACGAGGAAGTCACCTGGAGCTACCTCGTGACCAACACGGGCGAGGTGGCGGTCACCGGGATCGCCGTCACCGACTCCGCGGGCGCCACGATCACGTGTCCCGACACCTCGCTCGAGCCGGGCTTCTCGATGATCTGCACCGCCCGTTCCGTGCTCACCACGAACTGAGCCGCCCCCGCGGGGCGGCGGCGCACCTGCCGCCCCACCCGGTCCGCCGGTCGTCCGTCCCCCCGCGGGCGGCCGGTGGGACCGGCTCAGCGCACGACGTCGGACCCGCCGGTGGCGGCGAGGACGTCGAGCACGACGACAAGGGTGCGCGTGCCGTCGCCCAGGGCCGGCGGTACCACCGCCAGGATCCGGGATCCGACCCGACGGTCGAGCACCGCCAGCCGCAGCCCCTCGGCGAGGTCGTCGACCGCGACCTGCACGGGTGAGCCGTCTGCCCACGTCGAGGAGAGCACCTCGCCGGTGGCCCAGTCCATGCTCAGCGACTGGACGACGATCTGCTGGCCCGGCAGCACGCTCGCGCCCCGGCCCGCCACGACGGTCCGGTCGAGCAGCTCCTCGGGCGGGTCGCCCGGCGGGATGCCGACGACCGGGGCGCCGTCCCCGGTCGTGCCCACGGTCGGCCAGCCCTCGCCCGCCTGCTCGCCGCCCGAGGCGCTCTCGGACGGACCCTCCGACGGGCTCTCCGAGGAGCTCTCGCCCGCGGGGCCACCGACGACCGTGGGCAGGACGTCGACCACGACGACCTGCATCGTCAGGGCGCCCTCGAACGAGACGGGCTCGGCCACGACGAGCCGGCTGCCCTCCCGGACCCCGGGCAGGTGCTCGGCCAGGGTGGCCCCCACCTCGTCCTCCGTGACGGTGACGAGCTGCTCGGCGACCTCCTCACCACCGCCGGAGCTCACGCCCGTCGTGCCGTCCCAGGCCGCCACGCTCAGCAGCGCCGGACCGCCCTCGACCAGGGCCCGCCCCGCCCCCTCCTCGACGACGGCGGCCACCGGGTCGGTCACCGCCAGCGGGGTGTCGATGACGACGACCGGCTGACCGGGCGCGCCGGCCACCGACACGCCTGGCACCCCGGAGCCCGGGTCGGCCTCGGTCACGCTCTCCTCGCCCGTCCTAACGCTCCCGGGGTCCCCGTTCCCGCAGGCCGCCAGCACCAGGGCGGCGGCCAGTGCCAGGGCCGCCCCCCGCCGGCGGGGGCCGCGGGCCCCCCGGGCGGGTCTCACGCCATCTCCGCCACCAGCTCGTCGACCCGCTCGTCGACGGCGGAGAACGGGTCCTTGAGCGCGACGGCGTGGTGCACGCCGTCGACGAGCTTGAGGTGGACCCAGTCCACGGCGACGTCGCGACGGGCATCCTCGGCGGCGGCGACGAACCGGCCGCGCAGCGCGGCCCGCGTCGTGGCGGGCGGGGTCGTGCGCGCGGCCTCGACCTCCTCGTCCGTGCCCACCGTGGCGAGCACCCCGCCGGCGAGCAGGCGCCCGCCGATGCCGTGGGCGGTGATGTCGTGGTAGGCCAGGGACAGCCGGGCCACCCGCGGGTCGTCCAGCGCCACCCGGTTGCGCTCGCGGTAGCGCTCGACGAGGGCCCGCTTGGCGGCGACGTCGAGCTCGGTGGCCACCGGTGTGAGGTCGCCGGAACGCAGCGCGGCCAGGCCCCGCTCCCACAGGTCGAGCACGCGGGTGCGGCTCGGGGTCAGCAGCTCGCCCCAGCCGCGACGGTCGACGTGCCCGCGGACCCGTTCGAGCAGCTCGGTCTGGATCTCGACGGCGGTGCGGCGCCGGCCCGAGGCGAGCTCGACGTCGGTGCCGGCCGTGATGTCGTGGCTGATCTCGCGGATGGCCCGCATCGGCTCGGCCAGCTCGAGGTCGTCGATCCGCAGGCCGTCCTCGAGGCAGCCGATGAGCAGCTCGGCGCAGCCGACCTTGAGCAGCGTCGTCGCCGGCGCCACGTTCGAGTCGCCGACGATGACGTGCATGCGCCGGTAGAGGTCGGCGTCGCCGTGCGGCTCGTCGCGGGTGTTGATGATGGGGCGCGAGCGGGTCGTCGCAGCCGAGACCGCGTCCCAGGTCTGGTCCGCGCGCTGGGCGAAGGCCCAGGTCACCCTGCCGTCGGGGCGGCGGCGCAGGTGCCCCGCGCCGGTGAGGACCTGGCGCGTGACGAAGTGCGAGACCAGGGCCTCCGCCGTCGAGCGGTAGTCGCGGCGGCGGCGCACGAGGTAGTTCTCGTGGCAGCCGAAGGAGGCGCCGACCGAGTCGAGGTTGTTCTTCAGCAGGTGGACGGTGCCCGGCGTGCCGGCCGCGGCCAGCGACGACTCCGCACCCACGGCGAGGTCGGCCAGCAGCCGCTCCCCCGCCCGGTCGTTGACCACGAGGTCGGTGACGTCGTCGCACTCGGCCGTGGCGTACTCGGGGTGCGAGCCGACGTCGAGGTAGAGCCGCGACCCGTTGCGCAGGAAGACGTTGGTCGAGCGTCCGCGCTCGACCACCGGGCGGAACAGGTGGCGGGCGACCTCGTCGGGCGACTGGGCGTGGGCGGGGTCGGTCGGGGCGAAGGCGAGCCCGTACTCGGTCTCGATCCCGTACAGGCGCCGCAGCGGGTGATCGACCGGGACGGTCGCCGTCACTGCCCGCCCTTCTGCACGAAGCCCTGGACGAACTCCTCGGCGTTGCTCTCCAGGACCGTGTCGATCTCGTCGAGGATGTCGTCGACCCGGGAGACCTGCTCGGCGCGGGCCGCGGGCGCGGGGGCCGGCCCGTCGTCTCCGGCGGGCTCGGGGCGCGGGCGCTGGGTCTGTTCCTGCTCGGACATGGTCTGCCTTCCTGAGGGTCGTCGCGGTGTCAGTCGGTCGTGGTGCCGGTCAGCCCGGCGAGCAGCGCGGCGGCGTCGGGGCTGGCGTCCAGGAGCGGGCCGACGCGCTCGCGGCTGCCGCGGGTCGGGTCGGGCAGCGTGACGCGGGCCAGGGTGGGCCGGCCGGGCAGGTCGAGGACCAGGCTCGCCCAGCCGGCCCCGGTGACCTGCTCGGGGTAGCGGCGCAGCGCCTCCCCGCGCAGGTAGGCCCGCGTCCCCGTCGGCGCGAGGTGCTCGGCCGCGCCGACCGCGCGCTCGTCGGCCAGGCGCGTGACCCGGCCGGCCGCCGCGAGGCGGGCCACCACCGAGCGGGCCGGGCGCAGGTCGTGCCACTGCAGGTCCAGCGCGGCCAGCCGGGGGCTGTCCCAGCCCAGCTGCTCGCGCTCACGCATCCGCTCGAGCAGCTGCTTCTTGGCCACCCACTCCACGTCGGGCGCGGCGGCGTCGATGTCCGTGGCCAGGGTGTCGAGCACCCGGGTCCACAGGTCGAGGACGCGGGCGGTCTCCTCGTCGGCGCCGCCGGCGTCCTCGACCGCCTCGGCGAGGATGTCGCGGTAGGTGCGCTGGATGTCCAGCGCTGTGCGGTCGGGGCCCTCGCGCATGGCGATCTTGTGGCGCAGCGTGGGGTCGTGGCTGATGCGCTGCACCTCGGGCACCGGTGAGGCGATGACGAGGCTGTCCATCCCCAGCGGCACGGCGCCGCGCTCGAGCAGCCAGAGCAGGAGGCTGAGCGTGCCGGTCTTGAGCACGAACGGGACGTCGAACATGTTGGCGTCCCCGCCGATGACGTGCAGGCGCCGGTAGCGCGCCGCGTCGGCGTGCGGCTCGTCGCGGGTGTTGATGATGGGCCGGTTGAAGGTCGTCTCCAGCCCGACGTCGTTCTCCACGTAGTCCGAGCGCTGGGCGATCTGGAAGCCGGGCCGCTCGCTGCGCTGGCCCAGGCCCACCCGGCCGGCGCCGGCCACCACCTGGCGGGTGACGAGGAAGGGGGTGACGTAGCGGACCAGGTCGCCGAGGTCGACGTCACGGGAGAGGAGGTAGTTCTCGTGGGTGCCGTAGCTGGCGCCCTTGCCGTCGACGTTGTTCTTGTAGAGCGTGAGCCCCTCGCCGCCGTCGGCGTGCATGGCCCGCATGGCCACGCGTTCCCCGGCCCGGTCGTGCACGAGCGCCTCGAAGGGGCCGAGCACCTCGGGGCCCGAGTACTCGGGGTGGGCGTGGTCGACGTACAGACGCGCGCCGTTCGTCAGCAGGGCGTTGGCGGCGACCGGGAGCTCGAGCTCCTCGTCGCTGGGGCGGGCGACCGGCTGGGCCGGGCCGGCGGGGGCCGGACGCGTCGGGTCGTCGGTCAGCTGCGAGGGGTGGGCCGAGGCGCGTCGCACGCGGTGGCCGCGGAGGTCGTTGAGGGGGTCCTCGGAGACGTAGTCCCAGCGCGCCGCGGGGTGCGCCGCGGTGCCCTCGGCCAGCTGGTAGGCGTGCACCACCCGGGTCGAGAGCTGGACGGCGCCCGCCGAGAGGTCGGAGTGGTCAAGGACCCCGAACTCGGTCTCGGTGCCCATCACGCGTCGCACGCTCATGCCGCGCTCACAGGAATCCGCCGGTGGTCGGGACGTCCTCGATGACGCGCGCCCCCGGCCGCGAGTCCTCCGGAGGGGTGGCCGCGGCCGCGGGGGCGGGTGCGCCGTTCGGCGCGTGCTCACCCGGCGCGTCCTCGCCCGCGGGTGCGTCGGGGCCGGACGCCCCGGTGCCGCTCAGCTGCCGGATGGCGGTCACCGGCTCCTCCCCCGCGCCGGAGACGCGGGCCCAGTCGGCGGGCTTGATCGCGGTGCGCAGCGCCTCGTTCTCGGCGATCTCGGTGCGCAGCCCGGCGAGCAGGTGGGCGGTGCGCAGCCCGCGGCCACGGCCGCCCACGAGGTCCTGGATCGCGTGCTTCTTCGCCCGGTCCACGACCGAGGCGAGCATGGCGCCCGAGGCGAGGTCCCCCACGTGCAGGACGCGCCGGGTCCCCGAGGCGTAGGTCAGCTCCAGCACCTCGGTGCTCGCGGTGCGCTCGAACATCGCGTCGACCACGGCCTGACCCATCGCCGCGACGGCGGCCTCGGGCGTGCCGTGGGCGGCGAGCTCGTCGTCGTGGATGGGCAGGTCGGCGGTGAGGTGCTTGGCGATGATCTCCACCGCGCCCGCGGCGTCGGGACGGCCGATGCGGATCTTCACGTCGAGCCGGCCGGGCCGCAGGATGGCGGGGTCGATCATGTCCTCGCGGTTGGAGGCGCCGATGATGATGACGTTCCCGAGCTTCTCGACGCCGTCGATCTCGGCGAGCAGCTGCGGCACGATCGTCGTCTCGACATCGGAGGAGACCCCGGAGCCGCGCGTGCGGAACAGGGCCTCCATCTCGTCGAAGAAGACGATGACGGGCACGCCCGTGCGGGCCTTCTCCCGGGCGCGCGAGAAGATCACCCGGATCTGACGCTCGGTCTCGCCGACGTAGCGGGTGAGCAGCTCGGGGCCCTTGACCGACAGGAAGTAGGAGTGGGCGCGGTCGGCGCCGCTCTCCTCCGCGGCCGAGCGGGCCAGCGAGGTGGCGACGGCGCGGGCGACGAGGGTCTTGCCGTTGCCCGGGGGGCCGTACAGCAGGACGCCGCGCGGGGCGCGCAGGCCGTGCTCGGCGTAGAGCTCGGGGTGCAGGAAGGGCATCTCGACGGCCTCGCGGATGCGGGCGATCTGCGGGCCGAGGCCGCCGATGTCGGCGTACTCGGTGTCCGGGTCCTCCTCCAGCAGCAGGTCCTCGACCTCGGCGCGCGGGACGAGCTCAAGCACGAACCCGGTGCGCAGGTCGGCCCGCACGAGGTCGCCGACGCGCAGGCGGGACTCGCGCAGCGCGCCGCCGACGCTGAGGACGCGCTCGTCCTCGCCGCGCCCGACGACGAGGACCCGGTGCTCGGGCAGGATCTCCTTGACGGACAGGACCTCGCCGGTGGGCTCGAAGCCGGCCGCCGCGACGACGGCGAGCTGGTCGTTGAGCACGACGCGCTGGCCGGGCAGGAGGGCACCGACGGGGACCACGGTCGAGACGGCCAGGCGCATGAGGCGGCCGCCGACGAGGACGTCGGCGAGCCGGTCGACCGGCGCGACGTCGACGACCGTGCCGTAGGTGCTCGGCGGCGCGGTCAGCGAGTCGACCTGCTCCTGGAGCTCGACGAGCCGCTGCCGCGCACGGCCGAGCGACTCCGTGAGCCGCTCGTTCTTCGCGGCGAGCGAGATCGCCTGCTGCTCGAGCTCGCGCGCACGCGCCTCGGGGTACTTCTCCTGCGTCATTCCGCTCCTGTCACCTGGCAGACATCCAGCGTATGCCGAACGGGCGTGGCCGTCAGGGGATGTCATTCCTCGGGAACGGTCCCGCCCGGCCCCTCGCCGCCGTCCGCGCCGACGTCGTAGCCGCCGTTCGCGCCGCCGTCTGCGCCGTCGCCCTCGCCCTCGACGTCGGCACGCGGGCCTTGCCCGGGCGCCTCGTGCGCCGTCGCCGGCGGGACCGCCGCGGCGGGGCCCGCAGCCGGGGTGACCGAGGAGTAGCCGCTCGTCTCGATCTCGGCCCGGCGCCGCACGTCGCGGCCCACGCGGCGCAGCTTCTTCACCGAGATCGTCCGCTCGGCGGACGACAGCGCGCCCACCCAGTCCTCCTCGCCGCCCGCCTGCCCGGCGTGCGCGCCGGAGTCGACGCCGACGGGCGGCGCGTGCCGGGAGGTGTCCTGCGGCGTCGTGCCGAGCGGACCGGCACCCTTGGCCGGTCGACGGGTGCGCTGCGGCGGCCGCGAGCCGGGCGCGAGGGCGCGCGCGGTGACGAGGAAGCCGGTGTGGGCGACCATGCGGTGGTCCGGGCGCACGGCGAGCCCCTGGACGTGCCAGCCGCGCACCATCGACTCCCAGGACTGCGGCTCGGTGAACCGCTCGCTGCCGCGCAGGTCCTCGACGACGCGGCTGAGCTGGGTGGTCGTGGCCACGTAGGCGAGCAGCAGCCCGCCCGGGGCCAGGGCGCGGGCCGCGGGCAGCACGTTCTCCCAGGGCGCGAGCATGTCGAGGACGACCCGGTCCACGCTCGCGGGGGTGAGCCCGTCGAGCACCTCGGCCACGTCGCCGACGGTGAGGCGCCAGGCGGGGTGGCGCCGGCCGAACCAGGAGTCGACGTTGGCCTCGGCGATCTCGGCGAAGTCGTCGCGCCGCTCCACCGAGTGCAGGTGCCCGTGCTCACCGACCGCGGAGAGCAGCGACATGCTCAGCGCGCCGGAGCCGACCCCGGCCTCGACGACCCGCGCGCCGGGGAAGATGTCGGCCATCTGCACGATCTGGCCGGCGTCCTTGGGGTAGATGACGGCGGCGCCACGGGGCATCGACATGACGTAGTCGGGCAGCAGGGGGCGCAGGGCGAGCAGGTCGTGGCCCGTGGGGGTGGAGATCACGGTGCCCTCGGGGCGGCCGATGAGCTCGCGGTGGTGGAAGGAGCCGCGCTGGGACTGGAAGTAGCCGTCGTGGGTGAGCAGCACGGTGTGCAGCCGTCCCTTGACGTCGGTGAGCTGGACGCGCTCACCGGCCCGCAGGGGGCCGCGGCGACGGTCGGGCCCGTCGGGGTGCTGGGGTGCGGGCTCGGTGGTCACGGCCCGGGAGTCTACGGGTCGCCCGGGTCCGCGCCCCGCCCGCGACGGATGCGGCGCGCGTCGGCCAGCGCCTGGCTGCCGCCGGACCACAGGGTGGCCCCCGCCGAGGCGGCGCCGGCGACGACGATGATCCCCGCCCACCCGCCGGTGCGCACGAACAGCCAGACCGCCAGGGCGACGACGACGAGCGCGAGCAGGCGGCCCAGGTGCCCGAGCGTGCGCAGCCCGGCCAGCGGGCGACCGGTGATCCCCTCGGCCACCTCGAGCCAGAGCCGGCCCCCGTCCAGCGGGAGCGCGGGGACGAGGTTGAAGGCCGCCAGGACGAGGTTCATCACCACGCCCACGCCGATCGCCGCCGCCCACGGCCCCTCCTGCGGGGCGAGGGGCGCGAGCAGGTGCAGGGCCCCACCGAGCAGGAGGTTGGACACCGGACCGGCCGCGGTGACGGCCGCCGCCGACCAGGGCCCGCGCCCGGTCCCGTCGAAGGAGGTGTGCCCACCGACGAAGGTGAGGACGAACTCGCGCGGCCGCATCCCCACCGCGAGGCCGACGAGCCCGTGGGCCAGCTCGTGGACGAGCACCGCGAGGGTGACCGCGGCCGCGGCCAGCAGACCCATGGTCAGGCCCGAGGCCTCCGGACCGGCGAGGATCCGGCCGTAGACGACCGCGACGACGACCACGAGCAGGACCCAGGTGCCGGTGAGCACCACCGGCGCACCGCCGATGCGCGCCACGACCAGGCCCGGGGTTCGGCTCCGCTCGGTGTGCACCGGTCCAGCCCACCACACCGCGTCCACAGGCGGGAGCCGCGGTCCACCGCCGGTGTCCCCGCCCGTGGCTAACCTCGGTGCCATGCCCGCCTCCCCCGTCGACGCCCCCACCCCCTACCGGGCCGCCCTGTCCCCGTCCCGGGCGAAGGACTTCCAGCAGTGCCCGCTCATGTTCCGGCTGCGCGTGGTCGACCGTCTGCCCGAGGCGCCCTCGCCGGCAGCCACCCGCGGCACGGTCGTGCACTCGGTCCTCGAACGCCTCTACGACCACCCGGCCACCGAGCGCACGGAGACCACCGCCCAGGGCCTCGTGGACCCGGCGTGGGCGGACGTGCGGGCCGCGGACCCCGCGCTCGACCGGCTCTTCACGACCCCGGAGGACGCCGAGGCGTGGATGGCCCAGGTCCGCTCCCTGGTCAGCCAGTACTTCCGGATGGAGAACCCCCGTCGGCTCGAGCCGGCCGGCCGGGAGCTCCACGTCGAGGCCGAGCTGGGCTCGGGGGTGCTGCTGCGCGGCATCGTCGACCGGCTCGACGAGGCCCCCAGCGGCGCGACCCGGGTGGTCGACTACAAGACCGGGAAGTCGCCGTCGCAGCGGTTCGCCGACGAGGCGATCTTCCAGCTGACGTTCTACGGCCTCGTGCTGTGGCGCTCGACCGGGGTGGCACCCAGCCGGCTGCAGATCGTCTACCTCGCCGACGGGCGCACGCTGACGGTGGACCCCACCGAGGCGGACCTGCTGGAGACCGAGGAGCGCATCGGGCAGATCTGGGGCCGGATCGAGGAGGCCGCGCTCAGCGGCATCTTCGCGCCGCGCCCCTCCAAGCTGTGCCCGTGGTGCTCCTTCCAGGACCACTGCCCCCAGTTCGGGGGCACGCCGCCGGAGATCTCCCGCGCCGGGATCGACCGGCTGCTCACCGTCCGGCGCGCCTGAGGGCGCTCAGGGCTCAGGCGGCGAGCAGGTCGACGGCCCGGCCCAGTCCGATCTCCCGGATGGTCCCCAGGTCGACCTCGGTGAGGCTGGACACGCGGGAGAGCCCCGCGGCACCGGGGATCTCGGCCATGTGCGGGACGGCCAGGCAGCGCGCGCCCGAGGCGCGGGCGGCCTGCAGCCCGGTGGGCGAGTCCTCGATCGCGACGCACCGCTCGACGTCGGCCCCGAGCAGGCGGGCGGCGAGCAGGTACCCCTCGGGGTCGGGCTTGCCGTGGGTGACCCGGTCACCGGGGACGACGACGTCGAACCCGCCGGCGAGCTCGGCGACGACCTCGGCGAAGCCGGCGTAGGAGGCGGTGACGAGGGCCTGCGGGACCCGGGCCTCCCGCAGCTCGGCGATGAGCTCGAAGGCACCGGGGCGCCGGTCGACGCCCTGGTCACGGACGTGGCCGACGACGCGGGAGACGACCACGTCGAGGAACTCCTCGACGGTGGTGTCGATGCCGCTGCCGTCGATCATCAGCCGGGCGGCGTCGGGCAGGTTGTGACCGACGATCGCCAGCGACTGCTCGTCCGTCCAGGTGCCGCCGGACTCCTCGATGAACGCCTTCTGGTACTGGAACCACAGCGGCTCGGAGTCGATGATGGTGCCGTCCATGTCCCACAGCACGGCCTCGGGAAGATCGGGGTGCGTCACGCCAGCACACTACCTGGGCATCCGCCCGGCCCACCTACGCTGGAGTCCATGCACGACGACACCGAACGGCCCGAGGGGCCGAGCAGCCCAGCCGGGCCCGACGAGGCGCCCGACGAGACGCGCGACGCGATGGACTCCGTCCCGCCGCCGCGCGACGGCCTCGTCGCCATCGCCGCCTTCGACGGCTGGAACGACGCCGGCTCCGCGGCCACGTCCACGCTCGACCTCATCGCCGAGGACTGGCTCTCCGAGACGCTCGTCGTCCTCGACCCGGAGGAGTACCACGACCTGCAGGTCAACCGCCCACGCGTCGAGCGCGGCCCCGACGGCAAGCGCGTCATCACCTTCCCGCACACCGAGGTGAGCCTGGCCACCTCCCCGACGACGGACCAGCAGGTCGTCCTCGTGCGCGGCATCGAGCCGTCCCTGCGCTGGACCCGGTACTGCGAGGAGATCCTCGACGCGCTCGAGGCGGCCGGCGTGCAGACCCTCGTCTCGGTCGGCGCCCTGCTGGCCGACGTGCCGCACACCCGGCCGATCCCGGTGCAGTCCTCCTCGGAGGACCCCGTCATGCAGGAGTCGCTGGGCATGTCACCGCCGGACTACGAGGGCCCCACCGGCATCGTCGGGGTGCTCTCCACGCTCGGCCAGTCCCGCGGGCTGCGCACGATCGGGATGTGGGCGGCGGTCCCGCACTACGTGGCCCAGCCGCCCTCGCCCAAGGCGACCCTCGCGCTCGTCGTGGCGCTGGAGGACCTGCTGGGGATGTCCCTGCCCAGCCGCGAGCTCGCCGAGGACGCCGCCGCGTGGCAGCGCGCCGTCGACGAGCTGGCGCAGGAGGACGCCGACGTGGCGGAGTACGTGGAGATGCTCGAGACGTCCAAGGACACCGCCGAGCTGCCGGAGGCCAGCGGTGAGGCGATCGCCCGCGAGTTCGAGCGCTACCTGCGCCGCAGGGACGACGGCAACCCCGGCAAGGGGCCCGGCAGCGGGCCGCCGGCGGGGATGTAGCGGCGGCGCCCCGCCCCCGGGTGCTCCCCCGTGGGCGGGGCGCCGCAGCGCTGATCAGGCGAGGAGCCGGAGGCGGTTGCCCCAGGGGTCGTCGACCTCGAGGGCGGCGCCGTCGTCGTCGACCTGGTGACCGGCGGCGCGCAGGCGCTCGGCGGCCGCACCGACCGCCTCGGCATCGCCGAGGTCGATGACCGCGCGCCCCAGGCCGAGGGCCGGCGCGCGGAAGCCGGCGCCGCGCGAGCCCCAGGTGTTCATCGCCATGTGGTGGTGGTAGCCGCCCGCGGAGACGAACAGGGCCTGGTCGCCCGCCTCGAGGGTCGGGGCGAAGCCGAGGGTGTCGACGTAGAACCGGCGCGCGCTCGCGGTGTCGCCGACCTGGAGGTGGACGTGGCCCACCTGCGCACCGACCGGCACGCCGTGCTCGGCGTCGAGGTGCGTAGCGAGGAACTGGTTGGGGTCGAGGTAGATGGTGGCCATGGACACCGTGCCGCCCGTCCAGGTCCACTCCTCGCGGGGGCGGTCGACGTAGAGCTCGACGCCGTTGCCGTCGGGGTCGTCGAAGTAGAAGGCCTCGGAGACCAGGTGGTCCGAGGAGCCGGTGAACCGGGCGCCCGCCCGGGCCAGCCGCAGGACGGCGGCGGCCAGGTCGGCGTGGTTCGCGTACAGGATCGCGGTGTGGAAGAGCCCGGCGGAGCCGCTGGGACGGACCGGCAGCTCGGGGGCGTGCGTGACCTCGACGAGCACCTGGGCGGGCGCGTCCGGCGTCGCGGGCAGCCCGAGCTGGACGGTGGACGCGCCCTCGCCGACGCGGACGAGGCCCGCGCCGTCCTCGTAGAAGCGCACGACGGGGTCGAGGTCGCGCACGCGCAGGCGCACGGTACCCATGGCGGTGGTGGCGGGGAGCAGTCCGGTGGAGATCGTCATACCGGCAAAACTAGTTGAAGCCTCAACTTATTCCTGCGGCGCAGCGCACGCCGGGACCGCGCCGTACCTCACACCGCCGGGGAGGCACCCACCGGGACTTTCCCCGCCGGGGCGTCCGCCGCGGGCGCGAGGTCGACCCCCAGGAGCGCGTCGACCGTGTCGCGCACGACGCTCCCGCCGGCTCCTCCCCCGACGCCGGAGCCGCGGGCCCCGTCCGTCGCGGCCGCGGCGTGCACCTCGGCCGCCCACGCGTCGACGACCCGCAGGGCGCGCGGCGAGTCCAGGTCCTCCCGCACGGCGGCGCGCACGTCGTCGAGGACGCCGCGCTCGCGGTCGGCCGCCGCCTGACCACCCGGCGCCGCAGCCACGGCGGAGCGCCACGTGGCCAGGCGCTCCCGGGCGGCGGCCAGCACCTCGTCGGTGTACTCGCGGTCGGCCGCGTAGTGGCCGGCGAGCAGCGCGAGGCGGACGGCGGCCGGCTCCGCGCCGCCGGCGACGAGGCGGGAGACGAGGACGAGGTTGCCCAGCGACTTGCTCATCTTCGTGCCGTCGTAGGCGACCATGCCGCCGTGGGCGTGCATCCGCACCGCGGCCGGGCGGCCGGTGAGCATCCGCAGGTGCGACTCCGACATCTCGTGGTGCGGGAAGAGCAGGTCGCGGCCGCCGCCCTGGACGTCGACCGGCAGCCCGAGGTGGGCCGCGGCGATGCAGGCGCACTCGATGTGCCAGCCGGGCCGGCCCGCGCCCAGCGTGCCGCCGTCCCAGGCCGGCTCCCCGGCCCGCTCGGCGCGCCAGAGCAGCGCGTCGAGGGCGTCGCGCTTGCCGGGACGGTCCGGGTCCCCGCCGTTCTCCCCAAAGGTGGTGACCATCTGCTCCCGGTCCAGGCCGGCGACCGTGCCGAAGGCGGGGTCCGCCGCGAGGTCGGCGTAGACGTCCCCGGGGGCGTCGGGGTCCGCCGCGTCGGGCGTGGGCACCCGGTAGGCCGCCCCCGAGGCGAGCATGCGCTCCACCGCCTCGACCACCAGCGGGATCGACTCGACCGCGCCGACGTAGTCGGTCGGCGGGAGCACTCGCAGGACGGTCATGTCGGAGCGGAACAGGTCGGTCTGCCCCTCGGCCAGCTCGCGCCAGTCGACTCCGGTCTCCCCGGCGCGCTCGAGCAGCGGGTCGTCGACGTCGGTGACGTTCTGGACGTAGCGGACCTCCACGCCGGTGTCGAGCCAGGCCCGCACGAGCAGGTCGTAGCCGACGTAGGTCGCCGCGTGCCCGAGGTGGGTGGCGTCGTAGGGGGTGATGCCGCAGACGTAGAGCCTGCGCACCCCGGCCTCGGCGTCCTCGCAGGGCGGCGCCTGGGGCAGACCGCGGGTGGGCGCCAGACGCACCTCACCCCCGCGGTCGGGAAGCACGGGCACGTCGGGGGCAGACCAGGACCTCACCATCCCGACCCTAGTTGGCGCGGGCGCATGGGCGGGCCGCGGTCCGCACCGCGGCCGGGGCGTTGGTCACGGGGTGGCGGAGATGACCCCGCCGACCACCAGGCCGACGATGACGACGGCGAGCGCGATCCGGTAGACGACGAACGGCAGGTAGGTGCGGGTGGAGACGAGCTTGAGGAACCAGACGATGACCCAGTAGCCGACGACGAACGCGACCACGGTCGCGAGGAACGTCGCGAACAGGCTGGGCTCCCCCGGGGCCGGCGGCGCGTCGCTGAGCAGCACGTCGGAGAGCAGCTTGTACAGGCCGGACGCGACGACGGCCGGGATGGCGAGGAGGAAGGAGATCCGGGCCGCTGTCTCGCGGGTGAGCCCGAGGAAGAGCCCCATCGTGATCGTCGCGCCCGAGCGGGATACGCCGGGCACGAGGGCGAGGGACTGCGCGAGGCCGAGGAGGATCGCGTCGCGCCAGGACAGGTGGTCCAGGGTCTTGACCTGCTTCGCGGTGCGGTCGGCGATGAGCAGGAGCAGGCCGAACAGAGCGAGCATCGCGGCGGTGATGAACAGGTGGCGGAACGTCGTGTCGATCCAGGACTCGAGCAGCAGACCGAGGACCCCGATGGGGATCGACCCGACGATGACGAACCAGCCCATGCGGGCGTCCGGGTCGCTGGCGGGCAGGCGCTGCTTCCACGGGCCGACCGGGAGCGCCTGGAACCAGTGCGAGACGATCCGCGCGATGTCCTTGCGGAAGAAGACGACGACGGCGGCCTCAGTGCCGAGCTGGCTGATCGCGGTGAAGGCCGCACCGGGATCGACACCCGAGGGCAGGAGCTCCCCGACGATGCGGATGTGCGCCGAGGAGGAGATCGGCAGGAACTCCGTGAGTCCTTGCACGATCCCCAGGACGATCGTCTCCCACCAGGTCACGGGTCGTCACGGTACCCCTCGACGGAACCGGGTCGTGCTCCGGCTACGGTGACCTCATGCGCACCTCCCGCCTCGGGGCGACCGGCCTCGCCGTGTCCGCCGTCGGTCTGGGCACCCTGACCTGGGGACGGGACACCGACGAGCACGACGCCGCCGAGCACCTCGACGTCTTCCTCGAGGCGGGCGGGACCGTCGTCGACACGGCCGCCTCCTACGCGGACGGGGCGGCCGAGGAGATCCTCGGCGCGCTGCTCGCCGAGCGCGGGGTGCGCGACGACGTCGTGGTGGTGTCCAAGGCGGGCACCCGCGTCCGCGGCGGGACCGGTGTGGTGGACGCCTCGCGGGGCTCGCTGCTCACCGAGCTCGACGCCTCGCTGGCGCGCCTGGGCACCGACCGCCTCGACCTGTGGCTCGTCCAGCGCCCGGACCCCGACACCGCGCTGGAGGAGACGCTCGGCGCCCTCGACCACGCCGTGCGCACCGGGCGGGCCCGCTACGTGGGCCTGGCCAACCACCCGGCCTGGGTGACGGCGCGCGCGGCGACCCTGGCCGAGTCGATGCTCCCTGCCCCGCACCTGGCGGCGGTCGAGGTCGAGCACTCGCTCCTGCAGCGCGGCGTCGAGCGGGACCTGCTGCCCGCGGCCGAGGGGCTCGGCCTCGGCGTGCTGGCCTGGTCGGCGCTCGGCCGGGGCGTGCTCGCGGGCCGCTACCGCTCCAGCGTGCCGCCGTCCTCCAGGGCCGCCTCGGCGCACCTGCGCGGGTTCGTCGAGCCCTACCTGGGCACGCGGGCGGCCTCGATCGCCGAGGCGGTGGCGACGGCCGCCGACGGGCTGGGGGTCTCCCCCGCCGAGGTGGCGCTGGCCTGGTCGCTGCGCTCCGGCGTGGACGTCTCGCTGGTGGGGGCCTCGTCGGTGGCCCAGCTGCGCCAGACCCTCAAGGGGGCCGAGCTCGACCTGCCGGCGTCCCTGGAGGCCGCGCTGGACGAGGTCAGCGCGATCGAGGTGGGCTACCCCGAGCGACTCTGACCTGGCGCCGCGCTCCCGAGCCAGGCGGTGAGGTCGACGGCGTCACGTGGTGCACGGGCGGGGCGGTCCCTGGGGCGCAGGCTCAGGAGCCCCGGTGGTCCGCGTCGTCGAGGTCCTCGTCGTCGAGGTCGTCGTCCTCGTCGTCGTCGAGGTCCTCGTCGTCGTAGTCGTAGTCGTCGTCGTCCTCGTCGTCGTAGAGGTCGAAGGGCAGGTCGACGCCGTAGGCGGTGAACAGGGCGTCGTCGTAGGTGACGAACACCTCGGCGATCGTCGAGGAGGCCGCGAGAACGCGCGGCGAGTCGGGGTCCTGCGCCGCCGCGGCGGCGAGGTGGTGCTCCTCGAGCGCAGCGATCAGTCGGTCCAGGGCTGCACGCGGGTCGGTTGCCATGAGACCGAGCCTAGCGGTGCACGCGAACTTCGACAGCCTGGTACAGGATGGGCCGAGCGGGTGACCCACGGGGTCGCCCCCGATCGGAGGAGGCTGCATGGCGCGAGCGGGTTCGGCGTACGCCGGCGATACGTTCTACGAGTTCCGCACGGTGACCATCGGGGCGGACGTGGCGCGGGCGGACGCGCGGCGGCTGCTCACCGCGGAGGCCGAGTACGGGCGCTGGGAGCTGGCCCGCAGCGTCCTGTACGAGGGCGGTGCGCGCAAGGTGGTCCTGCGGCGCCGGGCGATGCGCGTGGTCTCGACGCTCAGCGAGTACTGACCGCCGGGCTCAGCTCGTCCGCACGACCCGCTCGAGCACGCGCGCCCCGAACGTGAGGGCGTCGATGTTCACCCGCTCGTCGACGCCGTGGAACATCGCGGGGAAGTCCAGCGAGGGGTCCAGCCGCAGCGGCGCGAACCCGTAGCCGGTGATCCCCAGGCGGGACAGGGCCTTGTTGTCCGTCCCGCCCGAGAGCATGTACGGCAGCACCTGCGCCTCGGGGTCCTCCTCGGCGAGGGCGCCGACCATGGCGTCGACGAGGTTCCCGGCGAAGGGCACCTCGAGCCCGACGTCGGTGTGGATCTCCTCGATGCGGACGTGCTCGCCCGCCAGCTCGGCGAGCGTGGCCCGCACCTCGGCCTCGTGGCCCGGCAGGGGGCGGACGTCCAGCGCGGCGGTCGCGGTGCCGGGGATGACGTTGACCTTGTACCCGGCGTCGAGCTGGGTGGGGTGGGCGGAGGTGCGCAGGGTCGATCCGACGAACTGCGCGACCGACCCGAAGGACGCCACCAGCTCGTCGACCGACGTCGGGTCCTCGGGGTCGAACCGGGTCCCGGTCAGTTCGGCGGCGCCGTCGAGCAGCGCGCGCACGGTCTTGGTCAGGTGCAGCGGCCACTCGTGCTGCCCGATGCGGGCGATCGCCGCGGCCAGGTGGGCGACCGCGTTGTCCTCGTTGACCTGGGAACCGTGCCCGGCCCGCCCCTCGGCGACCAGGCGCAGCCACGCCAGGCCCTTCTCGGCGGTCTGCAGCAGGTAGACGCGCCTGCCACCGATCTCGGCGGAGTAGCCGCCGACCTCGCTGATCGCCTCGGTGGCCCCCTCGAACAGCTCGGGCCGGTGGTCGACGAGCCAGTGGGCGCCGTACCGCCCGCCGGCCTCCTCGTCCGCGAGCAGGCCGACGACGAGGTCGCGCGGGGGGCGCCAGCCGTCGCGGCCCATCGACCGCACGACGGCGAGGATCATCGCGTCCATGTCCTTCATGTCCACCGCGCCGCGGCCCCAGACCATGCCGTCGCGGACCTCGGCGGCGAAGGGGTCCACGCTCCAGTCCTCGGCGGCCGCCGGCACGACGTCGGTGTGGCCGTGCAGGACGAGGGCGCCGCGCGAGGGGTCGGTGCCCTCGACCCGCAGGACGACGCTGGCCCGTCCGGGGGCCGACTCGATGAGCTCGGGGGCGAACCCGACCTCCTCGAGGAGGCCGACGACGTACTCGGCGGCCGCGCGCTCGCCGGGACCCGAGCCGTCGCCGTAGTTGGAGGTGTCGATGCGGATGAGGTCGCGGCAGATCTGCAGGACCTCGTCCTCGGGGCGGATGGGTGCGGTCATACCCGCAACCTACCCGTGACGCGACATGACCTGGTCGTTACGCATTCGCAACCTGAAAAGGAGAAGCTGGACAGGAACCCGCCGATCCAGGGCGGTGATCGAGGGCATGATGTGATGCGCACCATGACTCTCGATGTCGAGCGTCATCGTCTAGGTACCGGAGGTTCAACGCGTGTCCACCTTCCCACTCCCGAGAGCACGACGGGGAGGTGGACGAATCGCCGGCGTTGCCGCGGCGTCCGCCGCGCTCCTCGTCGGCGTGCTCGCCGCACCGGCCTCGGCCGACGTCGTCGAGATCGACCCGCCCGACCCGGCCGCCAGCCGGCTGTCGATGTCCGCCGCCACCGCAGAGGCCCTGCGCACCGGTTCCCCCACCGGTGCCTGGTTCATCGGCATGGACCGCACGGCCACCGCCCTGGGCGGCAGCCGCGCGAACGTCACCGCCCAGCAGTCGAGCTTCATGTCCTCGGCCGCGAGCGCCGGCATCTCGATCGACGTGCGCCAGCAGTACTCCACGGTGTGGAACGGCCTGTCCATCGAGGTCGCCGACTCCGACATCGACGCGATCCTGGCGATGCCCGGTGTCTCCGGGGCCTGGCCGGTCGAGGTCGTCGACGCGCCCGAGACCCTCCCGAACGAGTCGCCCGAGATGGGGACGGCGGTCACCATGACCGGTGCCGACATCGCCGTCAGCGAGCTCGGCCTCGACGGCACCGGCGTGCACGTGGCCGTCATGGACACCGGCATCGACTACAACCACCCGGACCTCGGCGGCTCCGGCACCCCCGGCGGGGACGCCTTCCCCACGGAGCGCGTGACCACGGGCTACGACTTCGTCGGCGACACCTACAACGCCGACCCGAGCTCCCCGGCCTACCAGCCGGTCCCGCACCCGGACGACGACCCGGACGACTGCCAGGGCCACGGCACCCACGTCGCGGGCATCGTCGGCGCCTCCGGCGACAGCGCCACCGACGGCGTCCAGGGCGTCGCCCCGGGCGTCACCTTCGGTTCCTACCGCGTGTTCGGCTGCGACGGCTCGACCGAGACCGACATCATGAACGCGGCCATGGAGCGCGCCTACGCCGACGGCGCCGACGTCCTCAACATGTCGATCGGTTCCGCGTTCGCCGGCTGGGCCGACTACCCCACCTCGGTCATCGCCTCGCGCCTGCACGACCTCGGCATGGTCGTCACCGCCTCCATCGGCAACGAGGGCGAGCTGGGGCCGTGGGCCGCCGGCGCGCCGGGCAACGGCGAGAGCGTGATCGGCGTCGCGATGTACGACAACCTCGCGGTCACGGCCGACGCGCTGGAGATCGGCCCCGACGGCGAGGTCATCGGGCACATGCCCGCCACCTCGGCGCCCGAGCCGGTGCCCGGGACGGTCTACACCGACATCGCCGCCGTGGGCACGCCCGGCGAGGCGTCCGCCCAGGGCTGCGAGCCGCTGGCGGAGGACCACACGGGCCAGCTCGTGCTCATCAAGCGCGGTAACTGCACCTTCCACATCAAGGCGCTCAACGCGCAGGAGGCGGGCGCGGAGGCCCTCATCATCTACAACAACTCGCCAGGCCTCGCGGCCGCGACGGTCGCGGGCGACCCGGCGATCACCATCCCGGTGACGGTCGTCAGCCAGGCCGACGGGCGCGCGCTCGTCGAGTCCATCGGCGCCGAGGGCCTCTCCGTCACGGTCACCGACCAGGAGATCGAGGTCGTCAACCCGACCGGCGGCCTCATCAACGTCGGCTCGTCCTGGGGCGGCACCGCCTCGCTCGACCTCAAGCCCAACCTCGGCGCACCGGGCGGGTCGATCTACTCGACCTACCCGCTCGAGGACGGCGGCTACGCCACCCTCACCGGCACCTCGATGTCGGCCCCGCACGTCGCGGGCACCGTCGCCCTCTACCTCGAGGCGCACCCGGGTACCGACTCGGGGACGATCCGCGACGTCCTGCAGAACTACGCCGAGCCGGCGATGTGGAACGGCGACCCGGAGTACGGCCTGCTCGAGGCGGTCCACCGTCAGGGCGCCGGCATGGTCCAGATCGACGAGTCGATCCTCGCCGGCGTCGTCGCCAGCCCGGGTCAGCTCGTGCTCGGCGAGTCCGAGTCCGGGCCGGGCACCGGTGAGGTCACGCTGACCTCGACCTCCGAGGCCGACGTCACCTACGAGATCACCACCGTCGACGCACTGGCCACGACCGGCTCGTGGAACCTGGGCCAGTACGAGGGCGCGCACACCTACGCGGGACCGACCTCGGTCACCGTCCCGGCGGGCGGCACGGCCACGTTCTCCTACGCGATCTCGCCCGACCCCGGCCTGGAGGAGGTCGGCGCCCAGTACGGCGGGTACGTCGTCCTCACGCCGACGGACGAGACGGTCGAGCCGGTCTCGCTGCCCTTCTACGGGTTCGCCGGCGACTACCAGTCGCTCAACCTGCTCGAGGACCTCGGCGCCGTCTACGGCGGCGAGTTCACCCCGGGCGAGGAGGGCGCGCTGGGCACGCTCGTCACGTGCGAGCGCTTCGTCGGCGACCGCTGCGAGGCCGGCGCCGAGTTCGCCCTGGCCGACGCGGGTGCCACCTTCGGCATGGACCAGCTCGACCGGCCGGCCGCGATCTGGTCGATCGAGCACTCCGCGCAGGAGGTCACGCTGCGTGCGTTCCCCGCCGACCAGGCGGAGGCCCGTACCGGTGGTGGCGTCGTGCGCACCGAGCAGACCGTGGGTCTGTCGGCGGGCCTCGAGCTGTGGGAGTGGGACGGCACCGTGCTGACCGCCGACCGCACCGAGCGTGAGGCGCTCCCCGACGGCGACTACGTCCTCGAGCTCACCGCGGTGAGCGCGCTGGGCAGCGAGGCGGCCGGTGAGTTCGAGCGCTGGACCTCGCCGGTCTTCACCGTCGACCGTGGGGGCGACGTCCCGACGCCGCCGCCGGCGGGCGACGTGTCGACCTTCCTCACGTCCAACTCCTGGGTCGGCGGTCCGGCCGAGTACACCTACGAGTTCGGTCGTCCGTCCGACGAGGTGCTCGTGGGCGACTGGGACGGCGACGGCGTGGACACCATCTCGGTGCGCCGCGGCAACCGCTACCTCATCAACAACGACGCCCAGGGCAACGCCGCGGTGGACGAGATCCGCTACGGCCGCGCCTCCGACGTCGTGCTGGTCGGTGACTGGGACGGCGACGGGTTCGACACCTTCGCCGTGCGCCGCGGGAACACCTACTTCGTGAGCAACACGATGCGGAGCGGCTGGGCCGACGCCGAGATCAACTACGGGCGCGCCGGTGACGAGGTCATCGTCGGTGACTTCGACGGCGACCGCACCGACTCGCTCACCGTGCGGCGTGGGGACACCTACTACGTCGTCAACACCATCCGTGGTGGCTGGGCCGACACGGTGTTCGCCTACGGCCGCGCGGACGACGACATCTACGTCGGCGACTGGGACGGCGACGAGGTCGACACCCTGCTGGTCCGGCGCGGGAACGAGTACTTCCTGCGCAACTCCCTGACCGGCGGCTGGGCCGAGCGGACCATCCGCTACGGGCGTCCCGGCGACGTCGTGCACGTCGGTGACTGGGACGGCAACGGGACGGACACCCTGACCGTCCAGCGCTGACCCACACCACCGCAGGACAGGACGGGGCCCCACCGCACGGTGGGGCCCCGTCCTCGTCCCGCCGGGACGTGCCGTCAGTCGGTGAGGCCGCGGCGCTCGAGCAGGGGGTCGACCGAGGGGTCGCGGCCGAGCAGCGCCCGGACCGAGGCCAGGGGGTCGCGGGAGTTGCCGCGCGAGAGCACCTCGGCCCGGAAGGTCTCCCCGGCCTTCCGGGTCAGCCCGTCGTCGCCGGCGGCGTGGGCGCGGAACCACTCCACGGTCTCCGCGTCGAGCACCTCGGACCAGATGTAGGAGTAGTAGGCCGCGTCGTACCCGCCGCCGAAGGAGTGGTTGAGGTAGGTCGTGCGGTAGCGCGGCGGGATCCGCGGGTCGGTGAGCCCGGCCTCGGCCAGGGCGGCGGCCTCGAGGGCGAGGACGCCCTCGTCGTCGGCGGGGACCTCGTCGGGGCCGATCCGGTGCCAGGCCTGGTCGACGATCGCCGCGCCGAGGTACTCGGAGGTGGCGAAGCCCTGCCCGAAGGCGCCGATCGAGCGCAGCCGATCGGCCGTCTCCTGCGGCAGCGGCTCGCCGGTGACGTGGTGGCGGGCGAAGGAGGCGAGCACCTCGGGGTGCTCCATCCACTGCTCGTTGACCTGGGAGGGGTACTCGACGAAGTCGCGCGGCAGGGCCGTGCCGGCGAACCCCGGGTAGCGGGCCGAGGTGAGCAGGGAGTGCAGGGTGTGCCCGAACTCGTGGAACAGGGTGCGCACCTCGTCCCAGGTCAGCAGGGTCGGCTCGCCGGGCGCCGGGCGGGTGATGTTGGCGTTGTTGACGACCACCGGCGCCTTCCCGGTCAGCTCCGAGCCGGTGACGAGGTCGTGCATCCAGGCGCCGCCGCGCTTGTGCTCGCGGGCGTAGAAGTCGCCGACGAACAGGCCGAGCGCGTTGCCGTCCTCCTCGCCGACCTCCCACACGCGCACGCCCTCGGCGTACCCGGGCAGGTCGGGGCGCTCGGTGAAGGAGAGCCCGTACAGGCGGTGCGCGGCGAGGAAGACGCCGTCGGTGAGGACGGTGTCCAGCTCGAGGTAGGGGCGCAGGACGGCGTCGTCGACCTGGAAGCGCTCGGTCTTGAGCTTCTCGGCGTAGTAGGACCAGTCGCTCGCGGCCAGCTCGCCGGCCTCCGCGCCGCGCTCCGGGTCGGCCTGGGCGAGCGTCTCGAGCTCGGCGGCCTCGAGACCGGCGTTGCGCACGGCGGGCGCCGCGAGCCGGGTGAGCATCGCACGGATCGCGTCGGCGTCGGGGGCGGTGGCCCCGCGGGCGACGACCTCGGCGTGGTGCTCGGCGCCCAGCAGGCGGGCGCGCTCGGCGCGGGCGCGGGCGATGGCCCGCACGAGCGCACGGGTGTCGGTGGCGGGGTCGACGCCGGTGCCCCTCGCCGTGGAGCGGTCGAGCAGCTCGCGGCGCGTGGCCGGGTCGGTGAGCTCGGTGAGCAGCGGCTGCTGCGAGGGCAGGACGTAGGTGATGAGGTGCTCGGCGCCGTCGGCCGCGGCGGGGCGGGCCGCCGCGGAGGCGGCGAGCGAGCGGCGCCGGCCCTCGTCGAGACCGGCCAGGCCCCGCTCGTCGCGCACGGGCAGCGCGGCGGCGGCCATCCCGGCGGCCGCGCGGTTGCGGAAGTCGGTGGTCAGGCCGGAGATCTCGGCGTTGAGCGCCCGCAGCCGGGCGGTGCCCGCCTCGTCGAGGCCGACGCCGCGGCGCTCGAAGCCGCGGACGTACTCGTCGACCGCCCAGGCGTCCTGCTCGTCGAGGCCGCCGGCGGCCTGCAGGGCCAGGAAGCGGTCGTAGATGCGGGCGTCGAGCCAGAAGGCGTCCCCGTGCGCGGCCGCCTCCGGGGCGTTCTCCGCGGCGATCGCGTCGTGCTCGGGGCCGCCGACGGAGCCCTCGAGGGTCGAGCGCACCACCGAGGCGCGGGTGAGCAGGTCGCCGGAGAGCTCGAGCGCGTGCAGGGTGTTCTCCACGGTCGGCGCGGACGGGTCGGTCGCGACGGCCTCCCACTCGGCGCGCTGGACCGCCCGGCCCGCACGCAGCGCGGGAAGCAGGTGCTCAGGCCTGATCCGCTCGAACTCGGGCAGGCCGAAGGGCAGCGGCGAGGGATGGGAGAACGGGTTGTCGTCGGGCAGGGTGACGGGGTCCTGGCTGGTCATCGCCCCATCGTCGCACCGGCCGGGACCCGCCCGGGCGCGGGCCCTGGCCCGGTGGCCGCCGGCTTCAGCCGGCGAGCCGCTCCCGCTCGAGCACGCCGCCGATGTCCGGGGGGAAGTAGCCGGGCCCCTTGAGCACCTTCCCGTCCTCCCGGTAGATCGGGCGGCCGTCGGCGCCGAGCTTGGACATGTTCGAGGCCTGGATCTCGCCGAGCACGGCGGGCAGCGAGATGCCGCACTCGAGGGCCATCCCGTAGGCGACGTAGACGAGGTCGCCCAGCGCGTCGGCGACCTCGACGGTGTCCCGGCTGCCGTCGTCGGCGGCGACGGCCTCGGTGAAGGCCGCCGTGAGGATCTCCTCGGCCCGCTGCCCGTAGACCGCCCCGACGAGCTCGGCCGCCTCCTCGACGACGAGGCCGGTGCGCATGTGCACCCGCTCGACGTCGGCCTCGGGCCCCGTGGTGACCACCGGCAGGTCGTAGGTGGCGTGGAACTGGCGCACGAGGGCCTCGGGGTCGCGCGGGTCCGGCGCGTCGGCGCGCCGGTCCGACGCCGGGGCGTCCCCGGCCGCGGCAGGCCCCCCGTCCGCGGGGTGCCCGTCGGCCGGGCTCCCGCCCGCGGCACCCGCGTCCGTGGGCCTCGCCGGCCCGTCCCAGGGGGCGGCCGGCTCGCGCGGGTCGCCCGGCAGCAGGGTGGCGCGCAGGCCGTCGTGCAGCACGCCCTTGTTGACGTGGGCGGCGCGCAGGACGCCGGGGTCGCGGCGGAAGCCGAGCCGCCAGGCCACCCGCCAGGAGTCCCAGTTCACGCGCCCGTCGTGGATCTCGCAGGCCCACCCGACGGCGCCGGCACCGACCGTGGTCAGCAGGGCGTCGCAGGCCAGCGACACCGCGCGCGTGGTCAGTCCGCGTCCGCGCCCCCACGCGGCCGTCCAGTACCCGATGTCGGCGACCGAGCCGCGCCCGGCGAAGCGGTTGACGCCGACGGTGCCCACGAGCCGACCGCCCTCGACCTCGCGCACCACCCACGTGGGACGCCCCTGCTGCCAGGCCGTGACGGCGAGGTCGCGCACGAAGGTCTCGGCGGCGGAGCGGCCGTAGGGCGCCGGGACCTGGGTCCACTCGAGGATCTCGGGGTCCTGGCAGGCCTCGGTGATCTCGTCGACGTCGGACTCGGCCGGGGCGTCGAGTCGGACGACGCCGTCGGTCAGGGAGAAGGGCTGCATGCCCTGAATCGTAGGTCGGCTCCTCGGTCGGGGCGGGTCAGTCCCGCGCGGCCGACCCGTCCTGCGGCATCTGATCCAGGCGCAGCCGGCACATGCCGGGGCGGGCGAAGGGTGTGAGCCGGGCGCGCCGGTCGTCCGGCTCGGGGCCGGCCCCGAGGAGGGCGTCGGTCAGGCCCTCGTGCATCGAGCAGGCGACCTCGGGGACCTCGGTGGCCGCGCGCAGGTAGGGGCAGGCGTGCAGCCAGATGGTGTCGGGCTCCTCGTCGTCGGTGCTGGCGTCGAAACCGAGCCGCGTCATCTCCACCGCGAGGGCGTCGGTGCCGGCAACCGTGCGCTGCGCCATCCGGCGGCCGAGCGCGTAGGCGACCGGGACCGGGTCGTCCTCCCGCAGCGCGAGCTCGCGGGCGAGGACGACGGCCATCTCCGCCATGGCGGTGTCCGCGGGGCGGATCGCGAACCACATCAGCCTGGGTCGCCCCCGCTCCCCCTCCCGCAGGGGTGCGCTGCGGACGAGACCGGCGGCCTCCAGCTCGGCGAGGTGGGCCCGGACGGTGGTCGTGTGCCGTCCCGTGGCGGCCGCGAGCTCGTGCACGGTGAGCGGGCCGGGTGCGGCGTCGAGGGCGTCGAGCAGGGCTCGCTGGCGCTGCGTGACGACGGGGGTCGCCATCTGCCTGTCCCTCCTCACCCGGCGCTCGCTCGCGACCGCGGCCGGTACCGATGCGGCGCACTGTAGTGCGCCCGACGGCGTGGCGGGGACGCGACGGTCCCCCGGTGCCGGTCCGGCCGCCGGAACCGGACATTCCCGACGTCGGACCCGGACATCTGCGACCTGCGGCGACACGGCTTTAGGTGACGCCCCTCTCACTTTATTTTTTCTGTGTACTCTCCGAGAAATGCCGTAGAAGGGTCCGCTCGGAAGGACGACCATGACTGCTGCCGCAGGTCCCGCCACCGGCACGGGTGTCGGCCGCGGAGGACGCGCCCGGGCGCTCGTGCTCGCCACGCTGGGGTTCATGCTCAACTTCTGGGCCTGGGCGCTGCTCAGCCCGCTCGGCTCGACCTTCGTCGAGCAGGGACTGACGACCGACTCCGCCCTGCTCGTCGCGGTGCCCGTCCTCGTCGGCTCGCTCGGCCGCATCCCGGTCGGCGCGCTCACCGACCGCTACGGCGGGCGCGTGATGATGCCGCTCATCTCCGCCGTGACCATCGTGCCGGTCCTGCACATCGGGTTCCTCGGTCAGGACGCCTACGCCTCCCTGCTCGTGGGCGGGTTCTTCCTCGGCATCGCGGGCTCGGTGTTCGCCGTCGGGGTCCCGTTCGTCAACGCCTGGTTCCCGCCCGAGCGGCGTGGCCTGGCGCTGGGCATCTACGGCGTGGGCATGGCCGGCACCGCGATCTCGGCGTTCACCACGGTCCCGCTGTACGTCGACCTCGACCGGACGGCGCCGTTCGTCGTCGCGGCCGTCGTCCTCGCCGGCTACGCCGTGCTCGCCTGGCTGCTCATGCGCGACGCGCCGGGCTGGTCACCCTCCCGCACCTCGATGGCGGCGAAGGTCGCGGCGGCCGCCCGGCTCCCGCTGACGTGGCAGGCGATGTACCTCTACGCGATCGCCTTCGGCGGCTACGTGGCCTTCTCCGTCTACCTGCCGACCTACCTGCAGAACGAGTACGCGCTCGAGCCCGGGGACGCCTCGGCCCGGATGGGCGGGTTCGTGGTCGTCGCGGTCGCCTGCCGCGTGGTCGGCGGCCTGCTCGCGGACCGCATCGGCGCGGTGACCACGCTGCTCATCTCCTACGTCACGGTGACCGCGACCGCCGTCGTCCTCAGCATCAACCCGTCCCTGTCGGGCATCGGGACCCCCGCCTTCCTCGTCATGGCGGTCGGGCTGGGGCTGGGCACCGGCGCCGTGTTCGGGCTCGTCGGCCAGGCCTCCGACCCGGCGAAGGTCGGCTCGATCACGGGCCTGGTCGGCGCCGCCGGCGGCCTGGGCGGCTTCGTCCCGCCGCTCATCCTCGGCCAGCTGTGGATCAACCAGTCCAACTACTCGCTCGGCCTGCTCGCCCTCGCCGCCGCCGCGGGCGGCGCCATCGTCATCACGCTCATGGTCGGCCGCGCCGCCCGCCGCCGCACCGGACCCACGACCCCGACCGGGAGGACCTCATGACCGTCCGGGAGACACCACGCGCCGCGGCCGGACCCGACGGCGCGCTCACCGACGCGCTGATCGGCGTGCGCAAGATGTTCAGCCGCGCCCCCGTCAGCGAGGACAACCGGGAGATCCACTACACCGGCGGCCGCTCGGGCGACTCCTTCTACCGGGACCGGTGGAGCCACGACAAGGTCGTGCGCTCGACCCACGGGGTCAACTGCACCGGCTCGTGCTCGTGGAAGGTCTACGTCAAGGACGGGATCATCACCTGGGAGTCGCAGCAGACCGACTACCCCTCCACCGGGCCCGACCGCCCCGAGTACGAGCCCCGCGGCTGCCCGCGCGGCGCCTCGTTCTCCTGGTACACGTACTCCCCCACGCGGGTGCGCTACCCCTACGTGCGCGGCGAGCTCGTCCGCCTCTTCCGCGAGGCCAAGGCCCAGGTCCCCGGCGGCGACCCGGTGCTGGCCTGGCAGTCGATCGTCGAGGACCCCGAGAAGGCGCGCCGCTACAAGTCGGCGCGCGGGCACGGCGGGCTCGTCCGGGCCACCTGGAACGAGGCGGTCGAGATCGTCGCGGCCGCCTACGTCTACACGGTCAAGGAGCTCGGCCCCGACCGGGCCACGGGCTTCTCCCCCATCCCCGCGATGAGCCAGGTCTCCTTCTCCTCGGGCGCCCGGTTCCACCAGCTCATCGGCGCCTCGATGCTCAGCTTCTACGACTGGTACGCGGACCTGCCGCCCGCGTCCCCGCAGGTCTTCGGCGACCAGACCGACGTGCCCGAGTCCGGGGACTGGTGGGACGCCGCCTACCTCATCATGTGGGGCTCGAACGTGCCGCTGACCCGCACCCCGGACGCGCACTGGATGGCCGAGGCCCGCTACCGCGGCCAGAAGGTCGTCTCCGTGGCGCCCGACTACGCCGAGAACGTGAAGTTCGCCGACGAGTGGCTCGCCCCGCACCCGGGCACCGACGCCGCGCTGGCGATGGCGATGGGCCACGTCATCCTGCGGGAGTTCTTCGTCGAGACTCCCACCGCGTATTTCACCGACTACGTCGGCCGGTACACGGACCTGCCCTTCCTCGTCGAGCTCACGCAGGAGGCGGACGGGACCTGGCAGGCGGGCAAGTTCGTCGTCGCCGAGGACCTCGGCACCGACGAGGTGGGCCCGGAGGCCGCCTCCGAGCACGCGGCGTTCAAGCCCGTCCTGCTCGACGCCGCCACCGGCCGGGCCGCGGTGCCGGGCGGCACGCTCGGCCACCGCTTCGCCGCTGACTCCGAGGGCCGCTGGAACCTCGAGCTCGGCGACCTGGAGCCGGCGCTCAGCCTCGCCGAGCACGCCGAGGAGGCCGTCGAGGTCACCCTGCCCCGCTTCGACACCGCCGGGCAGGGCGGCGCCGAGGACGTCCGGCGCGGCGTGCCCGCCCGGCGCGTCGGCGGACGCCTCGTCACCACGGTCTTCGACCTGCTGCTCGCCCGCTACGGGGTGGGTCGCCCGGGCCTGCCGGGCGACTGGCCCACCGGCTACGACGACGCGAGCCAGCCGGCGACCCCCGCCTGGCAGGAGGCCATCACGGGCGTGCCAGCGGCGAAGGCGGCCAAGATCGCCCGGGAGTTCGCCGCCAACGCCCGCGACTCGGGCGGCCGGTCGATGATCATCATGGGGGCCGGCACCAACCACTGGTTCCACTCCGACACGATCTACCGCACCTTCCTCACCCTGACGAACCTCACCGGCTGCCAGGGCGTCAACGGTGGCGGCTGGGCGCACTACGTCGGCCAGGAGAAGGTGCGGCCCATCTCGGGCTGGCTGCACCTGGCCAACGCCCTGGACTGGTCGCGCCCGCCGCGCCAGATGACGCAGACGACCTACTGGTACATGCACACCGACCAGTGGCGCTACGACCAGTTCGGCGCCGACCGGCTCGCCGCCCGCACGGGGGCCGGCGCCTTCGCCGGCACCGCCACCGCCGACGCGGTCGCCCTGTCCCAGCGGCTCGGCTGGCAGCCGTACTTCCCCCAGTTCGACGTCAGTTCCCTCGACGTCGCGGACCAGGCGCGCGAGGCCGGGCAGGAGACGATCCCCTACCTCGTCGACCGGCTCAAGGAGGGCACGATCCGGTTCGCCGCCGAGGACCCGGACGGGCCGCGGAACTACCCCCGCATCTGGTCGATGTGGCGGGCCAACACCCTGGGCAGCTCGGCCAAGGGCGACCAGTACTTCCTCAAGCACCTGCTCGGGGTGGACAACGACGTGCGCGCCGAGGAGACGCCCGACGAGTTCCGTCCCCGCGACGTGGTGTGGCGCGAGGACGCGCCGGTGGGGAAGATCGATCTGCTGCTCACCCTCGACTTCCGGATGACGTCGACGACGCTGCACTCCGACGTCATCCTCCCGGCGGCGACCTGGTACGAGAAGCACGACCTGTCGACGACGGACATGCACCCCTTCATCCACTCGTTCAACCCGGCGATCTCCTCGCCGTGGCAGTCCCGCACGGACTGGGACGCGTGGAGCACGATCGCCAGGCGGTTCAGCGAGCTGGCCGTCGACCACCTCGGCACCCGCACCGACGTCGTCGCCTTCCCCCTCCAGCACGACTCCGCCGGCGCGATGGCCACCCCACGCGGGCGGGTACGGGACTGGAAGAAGGGCGAGTGCGAGGCCGTGCCCGGCGTCACCATGCCCGCGCTCGTCGAGGTCGAGCGGGACTACACGACGATCCACGAGAAGTTCACCTCCGTGGGCCCGCTCCTGGAGAAGCTGGGCATGACGACGAAGGGCCTCACCTACGACGTCAAGGAGTACGTCGAGGAGCTGCGCCACCTCAACGGGGTCGTCGAGTCCGGCGTCGGGGCCGGGCAGCCGAGCATCGCCACCGACCGGAAGGCCGCGGAGTTCATCCTGCGCCTGTCGGGCACCACGAACGGCGAGATGGCGCTGCAGGGGTTCCGCACCCTCGAGCGGCGCACGGGTGTGCGGCTGGCGGACCTCGCCGAGGAGAACGCGGGCCGGCACGTGACCTTCGCCGACACCCAGTCGGCGCCGGTGCCCGTGGTCACCTCCCCGGAGTGGTCGGGCTCGGAGACCGGCGGGCGGCGCTACTCCCCCTTCACCATCAACGTCGAGCGGCGCAAGCCGTGGCACACCCTCACGGGCCGCCAGCACTTCTACCTCGACCACGACTGGCTGCTCGAGATGGGCGAGTCGCTGCCGGTGTTCCGACCGCCGCTGGACATGACCGCCCTGTTCGGCGAGGCGGCGCCGGGCGAGCGCAGCGGGGACGGGATCGCCGTGCGGTACCTGACGCCGCACAACAAGTGGGCGATCCACTCGATGTACATGGAGAACTTCTTCATGATGAACCTCTCCCGCGGCGGCCAGACGATCTGGATGAGCGTGGAGGACGCCGAGGCGGTGGGCATCGCGGACAACGACTGGATCGAGGCGGTCAACCGCAACGGGGTGGTCTCCGCGCGGGCCGTCGTCTCCCACCGCATGCCGCGCGGGACCGCGTTCATGCATCACGCCCAGGACCGCACCGTCAACGTGCCGCTGTCGGAGACGAGCGGCAGGCGCGGCGGCATCCACAACTCGCTCACGCGGATCATGCTCAAGCCCAGCCACCTCATCGGCGGCTACGGGCAGCTGGCCTTCGCGTTCAACTACTACGGACCCACCGGCAACCAGCGCGACGAGGTCACCGTCATCCGTCGCCGGACCACCCCGGTCGAGTACTGACCAGGGCGAAGGAGGAGCTGAGGACATGCGCGTGATGTCGCAGATGGCGATGGTGATGAACCTCGACAAGTGCATCGGGTGCCACACCTGCTCGGTGACGTGCAAGCAGGCGTGGACCAACCGCCAGGGCACCGAGTACATCTGGTTCAACAACGTCGAGACCCGCCCCGGTCAGGGCTACCCGCGCGGGTACGAGGACCAGGAGAAGTGGCGCGGCGGCTGGGAGCTGAGCCGCGGCGGGCGGCTGCGCCTCAAGGGCGGCGGCCGGGTGAGCAAGCTCCTACGGATCTTCAACAACCCCCGGCTGCCCGGCATCGAGGACTACTACGAGCCGTGGACCTACGAGTACGACAACCTGCTCTCCTCGCCGCAGCAGCAGCACATCCCCACCGCCCCGCCGAAGTCGCTCATCACCGGTGAGCGGGTCCAGGTGCAGTGGTCGGGCAACTGGGACGACGACCTGGGCGGCACCTACGCCCACGGCGACAAGGACCCGATGCTCAAGGGCCTCGAGGACAAGGTCAAGCTCGAGTTCGAGAACACCTTCATGTTCTACCTGCCGCGCATCTGCGAGCACTGCCTCAACCCCTCGTGCGCGGCCAGCTGCCCCTCCGGCGCGATCTACAAGCGCGAGGAGGACGGCATCGTCCTCGTGGACCAGGACCAGTGCCGCGGCTGGCGCATGTGCGTCTCGGGCTGCCCGTACAAGAAGATCTACTTCAACCACAAGACCGGCAAGGCCGAGAAGTGCACGTTCTGCTACCCCCGCATCGAGGCGGGCGAGCCGACGGTGTGCTCCGAGACCTGCGTGGGCCGGCTGCGCTACATCGGCCTCGTCCTCTACGACGCCGACAAGGTGACCGCGGCGGCGTCGATCACCGACGAGCACGCGCTGCTCGAGGCGCAGAAGGACCTCATCCTCGACCCGAACGACCCCGAGGTGCAGGAGGCGGCCGAGCGGGCCGGGATCCCCTACGACTGGATCCAGGCGGCCACCCGCTCGCCCGTGTGGCGGCTCATCAAGGAGTTCGAGGTCGCCCTGCCCCTGCACCCCGAGTACCGCACGATGCCGATGGTCTGGTACGTCCCGCCGCTCTCGCCGGTGGTCGACGTCGTGCAGGAGACCGGTGCCGACGCCGAGGACGCCGACACCCTGTTCGCCGCGATCGACCAGCTGCGCATCCCCGTGGAGTACCTGGCGAACCTGTTCACGGCCGGCGACGTCGTCCCGGTCCAGCGGGTGCTCGCCCGCATGGCCGCGATGCGCTCCTACATGCGCGACATCAACCTCGGCGACGAGCCCGACGAGGACATCGCCGAGGCCGTGGGCATGACCGGGGCCGCGATCCGCAAGATGTACCGGCTGCTCGCGATCGCGAAGTACGACGAGCGCTACGTCATCCCGGTCGGCCACTCGGAGTCCGCGCACAACCTCGAGGGCATCGGCACCGACTGCCCGCTCAACGCCGACGGCGCGCCGGGGATGATGCACCTGCCCGAGCAGGACATGGGGATGTCCGGGGTCGGTACGCGCAGCGCGGTCCCGGCCGGCGGCGTCGACACCCGCCCTGAGGAACCCGGGCGCATCAACCTCCTCAACTGGGACGGCAGGGGGCGGCCCTCGGGCCTGTTCCCCTCGCGCCGGCCCGCCGCGGGGACCGCCTGATGGGTGCGCTCGCCCGGCTGGTGGCGCGGGCCTTCCCCGGGACGACGACGCCGCGCGCCCCCGCGCCCGCGGCGCCGGGCGCGGCGCCCCGCCCCGGGCAGGTGCCCGGCCGCACCACCGCCGGCGACCCCGTCGAGGTGACCCGCGCGGTGTGGGCCGCGGCGTCGTGGCTCGTCGACTACCCCGGCGACGACCTCGTCGAACGCCTGCCCGAGCTGCGCCGCCTCGTCGCCACGCTGCCCGACCGGTTCGCCGCGATGCTGCACCCGGTGCTCGACGCCCTGTCCGCCCGCGACCTGGAGTCCCTGCGGGCCACCTACGTCGACACCTTCGACACCCGCCGGCGGGGCTGCCTGCACCTGACCTACTTCAGCCACGGCGACACCCGCCGCCGCGGCCTGGCCCTGGTGCGGGTCAAGGAGACCTACCGGCGCGCGGGGCTGCTCGTCGGCGACGACGAGCTGCCCGACCACCTCACCCTCGTGCTCGAGTTCGGCGCCGGCCACGACGCCGCCGGCGCGGAGAAGATCCTGCTGGCCAACCGCGCCGGCCTCGAGCTGCTCCGCCTGCACCTGGCCGACATCGACTCGCCCTGGCACGGCGCCGTCGAGGCCGTGTGCGCGACCCTGCCCGAGCTCGACGGCGAGGACACCGCCGCGGTGCGGCGGCTCGTCGAGCAGGGCCCGGCCGAGGAGCTCGTCGGCCTGGCGGGCTACGGCGACGACTCGGACATGCCGCCGCTCATGCACGACGAGGGCTGCTCCGACCACGACCACGCGGGCGCCGGCGTGGGCGCGCCCGGGCCCCACCGCGGCGCACCCGCCCCCGGGGACCGCCCGCTCCTGCCGATAACGCCCGTGAGGGGACAGTCATGAGTGAGACCCTGCAGACGGTGGTCTGGGTCATCGTGCCGTACGTGGCACTCGCGGTGTTCGTGCTCGGCCACGTGTGGCGTTGGCGCTACGACCAGTTCGGCTGGACCACGCGGTCGAGCCAGATCTACGAGTCGAAGCTCCTGCGCATCGGATCGCCAATGTTCCACTTCGGCATCATCGGGATCTTCTTCGGCCACGCCGTCGGGCTGGGCATCCCGAAGTCCTGGACCGACGCCGTGGGGATCACCAACCACACCTACCACCTCATGGCCATCACCATCGGCCTGGCAGCGGCCGCCGCCTGCGTGGGCGGGCTGTTCCTGCTCATCTACCGGCGCCGCACCAACCGGCGCGTGTTCGGCGCGACGACGGTGATGGACAAGGTCATGTACCTCCTGCTCACCGTGACGATCCTGGCCGGCGTGGGCGCGACGATCGTCGACTCCGCCCTCGGCGACTACGACTACCGCGAGGGCGTGTCGGTGTGGTTCCGGCAGTTCTGGACGCTGCGTCCCGACGTCGAGCTCATGTCAGCCGCGCCGGTGCTGTTCCAGACCCACGTGCTCTCGGCGGTGCTGCTCTTCGCCCTGTGGCCCTTCACCCGGCTCGTGCACGTGTTCAGCGTGCCGCTCGGATACCTCACGCGCCCGTACATCGTCTACCGCTCGAGGTCCGACGCCGCCGCGCGGGAGCGTCGCGGCTGGGAGCGGGTGAACTTCTGATGGTCGACGCCATCGTCCTGGCCGGAGGCGAGGGGCGACGGCTCGGTGGGCTCTCGAAGCCGGACGTCACGGTGGGCGGGCGGCGCATGCTCGACATCGTCCTCGACGCCGTGGCGGACGCACGCACCCGCGTCGTCGTCGCGGCCAAGGAGGTGGCGGTCCCCGACGGCGTGGTGCGCACCCTCGAGGACCCCCCGTACGGCGGCCCCTCGGCCGGCATCGCCGCGGGCCTCGCCGCGCTCGAGGGAGCCCGGGGCGCCGGGCCCGACGGGTCCGGGTCCGGATCTGGGGCCGGTGCACCGGCGGCGGACGCCGAGGACGCGGAGGACGAGGAGGTCCTTGTCCTCGCCTGCGACCTCCCGGGCGCGGACTCCGTGGTCGCCGCGCTGGGCTCGGCCGGCCCGATCCCCCCGGGCGCCGACGGCGTGGTCCTCACCCGTCCGGACGGCTCGCGCGACTGGCTGGCGCTGCGCGCACGCCCCGGCGCGCTGCGCCGCGCGCTGGAGCTCATCGGCGATCCGCGGGGACGGTCGGTGCGGGACCTGCTCGCCCCGCTCGCGCTCGTCGACGCGGACGGGCCGGGCGCGCGGGCCGAGGACGTCGACACGCCCGAGGACCGCCGCCGCTGGGAGCAGCGCGCCGGTCGCCGCGAGCGTCCGCCGGTGACCGAGCGGGCGGACTGGCCGACGGTGCTGGGGCCGTGGCTGGACGACGCCCGCAGCGGGCTGGGTCTGGGCGCCGGCGACGTGGACGTCGACGCCGTCCACCGCCTCACCGGGGAGGTCGCCGAGGGCGTGCAGCGCTCGATGGCACCCGTGGCGTCCTACCTCGTCGGTGTGGCGGTCGGCCGCGGCATGTCCTTCGAGGAGGCGGCCGCCGCGGTCCGCCGGACGCTGCCCCGATGAGGCGACCCGCCGACCGGGCCGCCGGGCGGCCGGTCACGACGCGGCGGTCGACCACGATGTGGCAGCCGACCACGACGCGGCGACCGGCTACGGCGTGGCGGCGACCCCGTCCAGGGCGTCGGCGGCGCGCACGAGACCGAGGTGGCTGAAGGCCTGCGGGAAGTTCCCGGCCAGGCGACCGGTGCGCGGGTCGTACTCCTCGGCGAGCAGGCCCAGGTCGGAGCCCACGGCGACGAGGGCGTCCATCATCGCCGTCGCCTCCGCCCGCCGACCGCTGCGCGCGTACTGCTCGACCAGCCAGAACGAGCAGATGAGGAAGGGGTACTCGTCGCCCTCGATCCCGTCGAGCCCCGCCGCGGTGCGGTAGCGGTGGAGGAACCCGTGCTCGTCGAGCAGGTCGCGCTCGATGCGGGCCACCGTGGCGAGCATCCGCGGGTCGTCGTGGTCGACGAACCCGATCTGCGCGAGCTGCAGCAGGGAGGCGTCCACCTCGGTCGAGCCGTAGGTCTGGGTGAAGGAGCCGATCTCCTCGTTCCACCCGTGGGTGTGCACCTCCTCATGGAGCCGGTCGCGCAGGCGCCGCCAGGTCTCGACGTCGCCGTCGAGCCCGTCCCGCTCGACGGCCCGCACGCCCCGGTCGAAGGCGGCCCACATCATCGCCCGCCCGTGGGTGAACCAGGCTGCCTCCCCGCGCATCTCCCAGATGCCGTGGTCCTTGTCGTCGAACCGCGACCGGGCGTAGTCGAGCAGCGCCTTCTGCAGGCCCCACGAGAACTCGGTCTCTGCGACGCCCGCCTCGCGGGCCTGCTCGAGGGCGACCATGACCTCGCCGACGACGTCGGCCTGGTACTGGCCGGCGGCCCCGTTGCCGATCCGCACCGGGCGGGAGTCCTCGTACCCGCTGAGGTGCTCGAGCTCGGACTCGGGCAGGTGTCGGGACCCGTCCAGCCCGTACATGATGCGCAGGTCCTGCGGGTCCCCGGCGAGCGCGCGCAGCAGCCAGGTGCGCCAGGCCTCGGCGCCGTTGACGAAGCCGTGGCTGAGCAGCGCCTCGATCGTCAGCGCGGAGTCCCGGAGCCAGACGAACCGGTAGTCCCAGTTCCGGCCGCCGCCGAACTCCTCGGGCAGGGAGGTGGTCGGGGCCGCGACGATGCCGCCGGTGAGCCGCTCGGTCAGCGCCCGCAGCACGAGCAGCGAGCGCCGCACCTGCCGGGCGTAGGGCCCCGCCGCCTCGATCCGGTCGGCCCAGCGGCGCCAGAACGCGACCGTGGCGACGGGGCTGAGGGTCTCGGGCCGTGGCTGTGCGTCGGGCAGGTAGGAGGGCGACCAGGTGAGCACCCAGGTCCGCTCCTCGCCCTCGATCAGGGTGAGGGCGCCGCGGCAGGAGCCGTCGACGACCTCGAGCCGCGGCCCGCGCAGGGCCAGGGAGTCCGGGCCGGCGACGGCGTGGATCTCGCGCTCGCCGTCGACCTCGACGACCTGCAGCCAGGGGGTGGCCGCGCCGTAGTCGAAGCGGATACGGAGGTCGTGCTCGACGTCGACGGTGCCGGCGGTGCAGTGCACCGTGCGGACGAGATCGGCGGTCGGCGCGTAGGGGTCCTCGTCGATGGGCAGGTAGTCGGTGACCGTCAGCTCGCCGGTCGGGGTGCGCCAGTGCGACTCGAGCACGAAGGTGTCCTCGACGTAGGCGCGGTCGACCAGCTCGCCGTCGGGCGGGGCCAGCAGCCAGCGGCCGTCCTCCCGGCCGCCGAGGATCGCGGTGAACACGGCCGCCGAGTCGAAGCGGGGGAAGCACAGCCAGTCGATGCTGCCGTCCCTGGCCACCAGCGCGCTCGTGCGTTGGTCGGACAGCAGGGCGTAGCTCTCCAGCGGTGTGCTCACGGGGGACCTCCAGGTTCGACGGCGGTCCCGTCAGGCTATCCGGGCGTTTGCGCCCGGTCGGCGCCCGGGGCCCCGACCGCCCCGGGTGACCGGTCCCCGCCGTCGGGGCCCTGCCGCTCGACGAGCTCGGCGGCGCTGACCAGGGCGCCCAGCGACAGGTGCGCGAGGCCGCGCATGAACCGCGTCCGGGCCTCCTCGGCCACGCGGGCGAGCATCGCGGGGGCCCAGCGGGCCAGGTGCTCGCGGTAGAACTCCGCGCCCAGGGACCAGATCCGCCCGGCCTCGTCGTCCGCGCCGCGCTCGAGGGCGTCCAGGGTGCGTTCGCAGCACCGGCCCAGGAAGGACAGCTCGAGGCCGATGTGGTCGTCGGGCTCCCGGTTGACCCGCGGTGCGTGCAGGTCGAGGAGCCGGTAGATCTGGCGGACCTCGAGGGTGTGGCTGTCGAAGATCAGCCCGTCCTCCCCGCGGTGCACCGACTCGTAGGGGGCGACCCGGGCCACCGCCGCGGTGCCGTACAGCCGGCTGTGGTCGTCGTGGATCGCGGCGCCGTCCTCCCCGATGCCGCGGGCCTCGCGCAGGAGCCGAAGCCCGGTGCGGGCGTCCTCGGTGCCGGGCAGCGGCCACTCGTCGACGAGCCCCCACAGCTCGGTGAGCGTGGCGTCGTCGGGCGGGTCGAGGTGGAAGCGGGCGAGCACGCCCAGCCCGGCGGCCAGGGCGTCGAGCCGGTCGACGTCCGCGAGCAGGGGCGGTGGGTCGAGGTGGTCGTGCGTCGTCACTGCTGCTCCTGGGTGGTGGCTGACGGCTCCGGGCCCGCACCGGTGACCGCCGCGCACAGGTCGGCGTGGGCGGTGAGGAAGCCGCGCATGAGCACGGGCAGCGCCCGGTAGAGGGTGGTGGTGGCGTGCCGGTCGATGCCGTCGAGGAAGGGACCGACGATGTCGTCGAGACGTTCGCGGCGCAGCCGAACGGCCGCGGCGGCCGCGGTGCGCCGGGTCTCCTCGTCCTCCTCGACGGCGCCGGCCCGCACGCGGGTGGCCAGGCCGGCGAGGAGGGCGACGTGCTCGGCGAGGCGGTCGTCGGCGGCCGGCGGCGGGTGCTGCACCTGTGCCTCGGCCCGGATGGCGACGAGGCCCGAGCGCACCTCCTCGCGCCCGGTGCCCTCCCGCCAGGCCGACTCCCGGGCCGGCGCCAGTGGGTGCGAGCCGCGGAAGAGGCGGGCATGGTCGCGGGAGAGCAGGACGGGTCGCTCGGCAGTGATCGAGGCCAGTGCGGCCAGGGAGTCCTCGTCGCGCAGCGGCCACGTCGCCCGCCGTTCGGGCTCGACGAACATGGCGGCGAGCGCCTCGTTCGGCGCCTCGTCGAGCAGCCGGGCGAGGACGAAACCCGCGGTGGCCACCCGTGCGGCGTCGTGGGCGGTCACCGTCAGATCCCGACCCGCAGCATCGAGTCGTAGTGCAGGGAGCGGCCCATGAGCTCGGAGGCGAAGGCCAGGACGAGCGCGGCGACGATGAGGACGGTCAGGCGCACCGCCGTCGAGCGGTCCCCCTCCGCGGCCGTGCGGAAGCTGAACACGCCGAGGACGACGGTGGACAGACCCAGCAGGACCAGGCGGGCGACGAAGAAGCCGCCGGAGAAGACCTCGGCGGAGCCGGCGCCGACCGGGTCGCCGGCCAGCGACGAGATGTGCAGGGCGTACGAGGCCAGGATCGCCACGCCGACGACGGCGGCGGTCAGCGCCAGCCACTGCACGGTCCGCGCGGTCAGCCGCCACTCGGGGTCGGAGGTGGCGGCGTTGATCTCTCGGGTGCGGGTGCGCACGGCGGTCATCAGCGCGGTCGCCGCCCCGCCCCCGGGTGCGGCGGCGACGTCGTCGGTGGGCATGCCCAGCCCGGTGCCCGAGGGGTCCGAGGGGTCACCGGCCGGCGCGTCGTCGTCGGAGTCCTCGGCCGCGCGACGCTCCGCACGACGCCGCACGGCGCCGGTGCCCATGAGCACCGCGCCGACGGTGAGCGAGCCGAGCATGAGGGTCGTGGCGAAGAAGTGGAAGGGCACGATCGGGGTGTGCCAGGCCGGGACGGCCTCGAGCGAGTAGTAGATCTGGGACATCGCCCAGACCAGGGACAGGCCGGCCACGGCGGTGAGCCCGGCGACGACGCGACGCAGCGGGTAGCTCCCGATCCGGAACCACTGCATGAGCGCGAACGCGAAACCGAGCCCGGCGAAGGCGATGCCGAGGATGATCTCGCGCGAGAGCCAGGAGGAGTTCCAGTGGCGGAACACGTTGAGCACGTTGAGGACGTCGTTCATGTGCAGCATGGACACCGCCAGGCCGAACACGAGCGCGGGGCCGATGGCGTAGACGACCGGGTCGGTCAGCCGCTCCACGGTGGCCCGGTCGTGACGGCGTGCGGCGAGGAGCTGGACGACGCCCAGGACGACGAACGTGCCGACGCACAGCTGCGCGATGACCGTGAACAGGATCATCGGGAGCTCGTGGACGTTCATCAGATCTCCTCGGGGTTCGCGATGTCCCCCGTGCCGGCGTCCCAGGGCTGGGCGTCCCGGTGCGGGGTGACCACGAGGTGCGGCCGGGTGATGCCCGGGTCCGGCAGCGGGGCGATGCCGGCCTCGGTGCCGTGCGTCTCGCGCAGCTCCTCGATCGGGCCCCAGTCCAGGGCACGCGAGGGGCAGGCGTCGACGCAGGCGGGGTCCTGGCCCTGCTCGCGATAGTCGTGGCAGAGGTCGCACTTGGACATGTGGCCGGTCTCGACGTTGAACTGCGGCGCCGAGTAGGGGCAGGCCCACTCGCAGTACCGGCAGCCGACGCACTTGTCGTCGTTGACGTAGACCGTGCCGTCCTCGCGCTGGGTCATCGCCGTGGTGGGGCACACCTCGACGCACACCGGGTTCTCGCAGTGGTTGCAGGCCACGGAGGTGTAGTAGGTGAAGACCCGGGGGGTGAAGGTGTTCCCCTCGGTCTGCCAGGTGCCGCCGGAGTACTCCACCACGCGGCGCCAGTTCACGCCCACCGGCAGGTCGTGCTTGTCCTTGCAGGCGACCTGGCAGGCCTTGCACCCGGTGCACAGCGACTGGTCGAAGAAGAAGCCGTAGTCCGCTCCGGCCTCGGTGAACACGTCGGTCATGATGTCCTCCTCAGGCCTTGACGACGTCGGCGATGGTGGTGTGGACGGCGTTGCCCTTCGCCAGCGGCGAGGGGTGCAACGACGTCAGGGAGTTGACCGAGCCGGCCACGTCGACCGGGTGGTCGGGGTTGGCCTGCGGCGGTGGGGCGACCTCCGAGGTGGGCCGCGGGTCGAACCAGGCCCCCTGCGGGATCGAGACGACGCCGGGGGCGATGCGTTCGGTGACCTTGGCCTCCAGGCGCACGGTGCCGCGGTCGTTGTGGACGAAGACCTGGTCGCCGGTGACGATGCCGCGCTCGGCGGCGTCGGCGACGTTGAGCCACACCTGCTGGCGGTGCGCCTCCTGGAGCCAGTCGACGTTGCCGTACGAGGAGTGTGTGCGTGCCTTGTAGTGGTGGCCGATGACCTGCAGCGGGAACCTCTCCGAGGCCCGGGCCTCGAGGGCCCCCTCCCAGGTGTCGACGTGCTCGGGCAGCGCGGTGAGGCGGTCGCCGGGCAGCTCGGGGCGGAAGTCGCCGAAGGTCCAGCGCTCCGACATCGCCGCCAGCCGGTCGGAGTAGACCTCGATCCGGCCCGAGGGCGTGGCCAGCGGGTGGGCCTCGGGGTCCTCACGGAAGTCCGCCATGGACACGTACGGGCCCATGTTCGTGCGGTAGATGCCCATCTCGCGCCACTCGTCGTAGTCCGGCAGCGACGGGTCGTTCTCGCGGGTGGCGTCGATGGTCTCGCGCAGCCAGTCCTCGCGGCTCCTGCCCTCAGTGAACTCCTGCTCCGTGCCCAGCCGGCGGGCCATGTCGGTGCAGATGTCGTAGATGTTCCGGCACTCGTACAACGGCTCGATGGCCTGGCTGGAGACGATGCCGTAGGCCATCGGCCCGCCGTTCTCCCCGGGGTGGATGTCGGCCTCCTCGGCGGTGGAGGTGCCGGGCAGGATGTAGTCCGCGTAGCGGGCCGAGACCGTGTACTGGATGTCGCACACGACGATGAGCTCGCACTTCGACTCGTCCTGGAGGATCTCCACCGAGCGGTTGTTGTCCCCGGTCTGGTTGACCACGGAGTTGCCCGAGTACTGCCAGACCATCTTGATCGGCGCCTCGAGGGAGATGTTCGTCGGCTCGCCGTCCTCGTCGACCGGGACGCGGTTGGCCCGCACCCCGGGGGCCTCCTTCTCGCAGACGCCGGCGTTGAAGGTGTTCATCGCCTCGCCGTGCTCGATGGCGTCCAGCCAGGAGAAGACGGAGATGATCTTGTTCGACGGGTTGGTCGTGCCGGTGTTGAAGGGCTTGGCGAACGGCAGGGCCTGGGCCCCCTCGCGCGCGCCGGTCCCGCCGCCGGGGACGCCGACGTTGCCGGTGACGCAGGCGAGCAGGAAGATCGCCCGGGCGTTGTTCTCGCCGTTGGCGTGGCGCTGGGGGCCCCAGCCCTGGGTGATGGCGCAGGGCCTGGCGCCCGCGATCTCGCGGGCGAGCTGTCGGATCCGCTCGGCGGGCACGCCGCAGATGTCGGCCGCCCAGGCGGGGGTCTTCTCGACGCCGTCGGGGCCGTTGCCCTCGATGTAGGCGCGGTAGGAGGAGTTCGCGGGGGCCCCCTCGGGCAGGGTGTGCTCGTCGAAGCCGACGCAGTAGGTGTCGAGGAAGTCCTGGTCCTGGAGGTCCTCGGCGAGCATGACGTGGATCATCCCGGCGATGAGCGAGGCGTCGGTGCCCGGGCGCAGCGCCACCCAGTCGTCGGCGAGCAGGGCGCCGGTCTCGGAGTAGCGCGGGTCGATGACGATGGTGCGCACCCCGTGGCGCTTCTTCGTCATCTGCGTGACGGCGAGCTGGCCGCCGCCCGACATGCGGGTCTCGAGCGGGTTGTTCCCGAACATCACCTGGAGCTGGGCGTTGGCGGCGTCGTCGAAGGAGTTGCCGTTGACCCAGCTGCCGTAGAAGTAGGGGTAGGCCTGGGTGATGGGGGCCGTGGAGTAGTCGGAGTAGTGGTCGAGGTAGCCGCCCCAGGTGTTCATCAGGCGGGCGAAGGCGGTCTGGTCCGGCGGCCAGGAGCAGGCCATCGTCGAGCCGAGGGTGCCGGTGCCGTAGTTGATGTAGAAGGCCTCGTTGCCGAAGCGGTCGCGGATGTCGCGCATCTTATCGGTGATCTCGTCGAGGGCCTGGTCCCAGGAGATCTCGTCCCAGACCTCCTCGCCGCGGCGGGTCCCGGGCCGGCGGCGCAGCGGCCGCTTGAGCCGGTCGGGGTTGTAGATGCGGTGGCGGATCGAGCGGCCGCGCACGCAGGCCAGGACGCGCTGGCTGCCCAGCTCGTCGTCGCCGGTGTTGTCCGGCAGGACGCGCGTGACGGTGCCGTCGCGGACCTCGAGGCGCAGCGGGCAGCGCGAGCCGCAGTTGACGGTGCAGGCCGACCAGACGGTCGTCACCTCGCCGTCGGGCTCGTCGGCCTCGGCGCTGCGCAGGACCGGCATCCCGAGGAAGTGGGCGGAGGTGGCTGCCAGGGTCGCTCCGCCACCGATGATGCCCGACCACTTGACGAAGGAGCGTCGGGGGATCTCGCGGCCCGTGGTGGGCTCGGCAGTGGCCGTCATGAATACCTCTCATCACCGGTGTCAACGGGAACGTCGAAGCCATTCTTGCCGCCAAGATAGCCCGTTCCTGGGCCGATGGTCCCCGTCCGGGATCGGCATGGTTCCGCCACTCGCGCGCCACGACAATAGGCAATGAAAGCGTTGCGAATAACCTCGATTCGTCTGGGTGAACGACGAGCATCTTCTGTGTGCTTTCTCCAGGACGTCCATCGGTATGGGACCAACGGCCGCCTGCCCGGGACGGCGGCTGTGCCAGCATGGGCCCATGTGTCTCTGGTCCTGCCCGCGCCCGCGGCCGGCTCGCGCCGCCTCGCTCCCGGGCGCCGCGTGCGCCCCGTCGTCCTCGCTCCCGGCCCGCGGCGAGGTGCCGGCATGAGCGGCGAGGACCGCGAGATGGCCGAGATGCACCGCTGGCTCGAGAAGGTCCGCGAGCGGCTCGACCTCCCGCCCGCCGCGCTCGAGGGCACGACGGGTCCGCTGCTCGACCTCATCCGCGACGTCGCGCACGGCCCGTCCCGGCCCGCCGCTCCCCTCACCGCCTTCCTCGTCGGCCTGGCCGCCGGACGCGCGGGGGTGGCGGACGGGTCCGCCTCGTCCGGGGCGGGCGAGGAGGTCGGTCGGCGCATCGACGCCGTCCTCGAGCTCCTCGACGACGAGCCGACCGCCTGAGCCCACTCTCCCGGCGATGAGCGACCTCAGCGGCCCCCTGGTGCGGTGGGTCGCCGCTCAGGACCCGATCGAGGAGATCCTGCTCTCCTGCCCCGACGTGCCCCTCCCGCGCACCTCGCGACGGACCGTTGCCGTGCAGGCCGACCGGTGCCTGGCCGAGCTCGGCGACGCCCTGCCCGCCCAGCTCCTCGCGCTCGGCGTCGGGAGGGTGAGCACCTCGGCGTGCCCGGGGGCCGGCGCCGCCATCGAGCGGTGGCAGCGGGTGTTCCCCTCCGGTGTGGGCGCGCACGTCCCACCGCGTCGCGGTGGGCGACCCCGGGCGGCGCTCGAGCTGGACACGGTGCCGCTGCCGAGGCGGGCGCTGCTCGGTCTGACCTTCCTCGACGACGCCGCCATCGACCTGCGCTCCGACGAGCAGGCCCGGACACTGGCCGCCTTCGGGCTGCTCGCGGCACAGGGACGCGCCGACCTGGCGGCGGCCGCTCCCCCGGTCCCGCCCGGGCCAGCCGCTCCCGCCCCGGGCCCGGCTCCCGGTGAGGCGGGCCCGGACGGCACGCCGGACGACGCTCCGGGCGGTACCGAGGTGGGTCCGGCGCAGGAGATCGACACCGAGACGGGTCCGGACGGGCCGGATTCGGGAACGACGGGCCCGGACGCGACGGGCCCGGAGACCACCGCCCCTGGCGCGGCGGCCGCCCGGCTGACGGTCGCGGGCTGCACGGCCTGCGGCGTGTGCGTCCAGGCCTGCCCGCACGACGCGCTCAGTCTCGATCACCTCGACGGGGTGAGCACCCTGACCCACCTGCGCCAGGCCTGCCGCTCCGAGCTCGACTGCGTCCGGCTGTGCCCCGAGGAGGCGATGAGCCCGTCGGGCCCGCTGGCGATCGCCGACGTGCTGGCGGCCCCGACGGCGACGCTCACCGTCGTCGCGACCCAGGCGTGCCGGAGATGCGGTGCCCGGCACCCGTCCCACGGGAGCGGCCTGTGCCCCACCTGCCGGTTCCGCCGGGCCAACGCCTTCGGCTCGTCGCTGCCGCCGGGCGCCCTCGACCGGCTGCGGGCCGCCCGCTCCGACACCTGAACGCCGGCCACCGCCGTCGTACCCACGAAAAAGCCCTGGGCCGCGGCACCGACTCGTCGGTGCCGCGGCCCAGGACCTGCGGTGTCCGGAGGGGGACTTGAACCCCCACGCCCTAATACGGGCACTAGCACCTCAAGCTAGCGCGTCTGCCATTCCGCCACCCGGACAGGGTGCCGATCAGGCGACCGGGCCGGGCCCGATCTCCCCTGAACAACGACGGAAACTCTAACACGCACGCCTGGGCATTCCCGTGCCACACCGGGACCCGGGGACGTGAGTCGCGGCACGCTGCGCCGGTCGCCGTCGACCGTCTCGTCCGGGCGGGCGTTGCCGACGGCGTCCGGCGTCTCTCCCCGCCGCATGCCTCGGTCGTCCGCCCCGGGCCGCCGCCGACATCCGTCGTCCTGACGCGCGTCCTGCGGCGCGCCACTTGACACGGACCCCCGCTCCCAGAACGATACTGACACCTGAATCGCTCGTCAGGTTGCCGGTCGCCCACCGCCGGGGCCGGAGCGGAGACCACCGACGAAGGCGGATTCATGCGTGGATGTACGACGTTCCCGGCCACAGCCGCCGACGACGCGGGCGCCGACGACGCGGGCGAGGAGGGCGGCTCCGACGGCACCGGCGTGGTGGACGCCGCGCTCGACCACACCCGCCACGCCGTCGGGTCCGGGACCCAGATCATCACCGGCACGGCGTCCTCGGGCATCGCCGGCCCGTCATCCACCGAGAGGAGTCGGCCATGAGCACCCGACCGACCACCGCCCGGGGCAGCCGAACCCGAGCCACGATCCTGGCCGCCGCGACCGACGTGTTCGCCGAGCACGGCTACCACGACGCGTCGGTCGCGAAGATCACCGTACGCGCCGGGGTCGGCCAGGGGACCTTCTACCTGTACTTCGACACCAAGCTCGCCGTGTTCGAGGAGGTCGTGCGCGACCTCGGCTCACGCGTGCGGCGAGCGATGTTCACCGCTTCCTCCGCGCACGAGAACCGGACCGACGCCGAGCGCGCCGGGTTCGCGGCGTTCTTCCGCTTCACGGCCGAGAACCCGGCCCTGTACCGCATCATGCGCCAGGCGGAGTTCGTCGCCTCCGACGTCGTGCACATGCACTACGAGACGATCGCCCGCGGGTACATCGCCGGACTGGGCGAGGCCCAGCGCGACGGCGAGATGGCCACCGACCTCGATCCCGAAACCGTCACCTGGGCGCTCATGGGCATCGGCGAGCTCGTCGGCATGCGCTGGGTGATGTGGGAGCGCGAGGCCCGCACCGCACCGGGCGAGCTCTCGACCGAGCACGGCCTGCCGGACCACGTCTTCGACACCGCCATGAGCCTCATCGGCCGCGCCCTGCGCCCACCGAACGGCTCCGGATGACAGGTGTCATGCGGAGCGCGTGACAGCCCACCCTCGCGCGAGCGGGCGACCTGGCGGACGCTGGTCCCATGGGCACCATCGTCGTCGGGCCGGCCGCGCCCGGGCGCGGGGCGGTCGCTAGCCTGCGCGTGTGGAGGACGATCGAGACCGCACGGGCCGTGCCGGGCGCGCGGGCGGGACGGGCGAGGCGATGAGCACACGGCTCGACCCGTCCACGACGACGTCCGAGGAGGGGACGTCGGCGCCGCAGCCGCCCCCGTCCCCCGCGCCGGCGCCCCCCGCCGCGGCCTCCGTCCTGCGACGGGACCCCTGGGACGACGCCGGCTGGCTCATGGCCGTCATCTGGCTGGTCTTCCTCGTCTTCCCCGTCATCGCCGTCTTCGAGTACACCGACTCGCTCGTCCTGCGCGCGGTCAACCTGGCGATCATCGTCGTGTTCGCGGCCATCTACACCCATGCGTTCCGCACGCTCCCGGAGCGAGCGGGCCCCGAACGCGTCCGGCACGGGCTGCGCCACCTCGTCCCGCTGACGGTGCTCGGGCTCGCCCTGGCAATGACGATCGGGACCGAGGCCGGGGCGGTCGCCACCTACCTCGCGGCCCTGTCGATGTTCACGCTCCCGCTGCTCATCGCCTGGAGCGTGGTCGTGGCGCTCGTCCTGGTGACCACCCTGCTGCCGGCGCTCGTGGGGACCGAGGGGACGCCGTGGTGGCTGTTCGGCGGGATCATCCTGCTCGTGGCGGTGGCCTGCTACATCCCCGTCCTGCTCGACGGCCGGGCCGAACGGCAGCGCGACCTGGAGAACGAGCTGACCCTGACCGCCGAGCGCGAGCGGGTCGCCCGCGACGTGCACGACGTCCTCGGGCACTCCCTGACGGTCGTCACCGTCAAGTCCGAGCTCGCCGAACGCCTCGTCGACCTCGACCCGGAGCGCGCCAAGGCGGAGATGGCGCAGGTCCGTTCCCTCTCCCGTCAGGCCCTTGCCGAGATCCGGGCGACCGTCGCCGGGCTGCGGGTCGCCCGCCTGACCGACGAGCTCGAGGCCGCGCGCACCGCCCTCGAGGGGGCGGGGATCGCCGCCGCCCTGCCCGACGATCCCGACGTCGTCGACCCTCGGCACCGGATCACCGTGGCCTGGGCGCTGCGCGAGGCGGTGACCAACGTCGTGCGGCACTCCGGGGCGAGCCGCTGCGAGGTGCGCTGGGGGCCGGACCGCCTCGTCGTGGACGACGACGGCACCGGTCCGGGCCGGCTGCGCGAGGGGCACGGGCTGCGCGGGCTGCGCGAGCGCGCGGCGCAGGCCGGCGGGACGGTCCAGATCGGTCCGGTCCCCCCGGGCCCCGACCACACCGACGACGCCGACGCTCCCGACGCCCCCGACGGCGGTCATGTGCCCGCCGGGAGCGACCCGCCCACCGGTCGCGGTCGCCGGGGTGGCCGCGGCACCCGCCTGGAGGTGCGGCTGTGATCAAGGTGCTGCTCGCCGACGACCAGGCCCTCGTGCGTGGTGCGCTGGCCGCCCTGCTCACCCTCGAGCGGGACGTCGAGGTCGTCGCCGAGGCGGGGCGCGGCGACGAGGTCGTCGAGGCGGCCCGGGTCTCAGGCGCCGAGGTGTGCCTGCTCGACATCGAGATGCCGGGCCTGGACGGCATCGAGACCGCCCGGGCGCTGCGCGCCGAGCTGCCGCACGTGCACTCCCTCATCGTCACGACGTTCGGCCGCCCGGGCTACCTGCGGCGTGCCCTGGAGGCCGGGGCGAGCGGCTTCGTCGTCAAGGACACCCCGGCCGGCGAGCTCGCCGAGGCCGTCCGCCGCGTGCACGCGGGGCTGCGCGTCGTCGACCCGTCCCTGGCCTCCGAGTCGCTGGCCACCGGGGCGAACCCGCTGTCCGAGCGCGAGCGGGACGTGCTGCGCGCCGCCCTGGGCGGCGGGCCGGTCGCCGATATCGCCCGCGCCGTGCACCTCTCGCCCGGGACCGTGCGCAACTACCTGTCCTCGGCGATCGGGAAGACCGGCACCTCCACGCGCACCCAGGCCGCCCGCACGGCCCAGGAGCGCGGCTGGCTCTGAGGCCGGCTCGCTACGGCCTGCTCAGTACTCCCAGGCCCAGCCGCTGCCGGTGCCCGAGGGGTCGTAGACCAGGGTGCCGGTGTCCGCGGCGACGTCGAGCACGACGAACCCGGAGTCGGTCTCGCCGGGGACCAGGGAGGGCGCGATGAGCTCGTCGAGCGTGTAGCAGGACCAGGACGCCTCGGTGACCGTCCCGGGCTGCTCGGCGCCGTCGGGGCCGAGCACGGTGAAGAAGTCCGCCGCGAGCGGCATGAACACGTTCTCCGGGTCGGCCATCTCGGCGCCGGCCGACTGCGCCATCGCCGCAGTGACCTCGACGACGAGGAACTGCCCGTGGACGGGCTCGAACTGCTCCTCGATCCGGCTGGGGCAGGTCTGCGCGGTCTCGATGGACGTCACGGTCATCTCGAACAGCGGTGCGCCGGAGTCGTCGGCCAGCCCGGCGACCTCGCCGAGGTCGCGCGGCAGGTGCCCGTCGACGACCTCGGGCGCTGCCGCACCGTCGCTCGGCGCGTCGCCGGTGGGGTCGGTGGCGGAGTCCGGCGCCGAGCCGGCCGTACCGGGCGACTGTCCGGACACGGTCCCGACGCCGTCGGGCAGCAGCGAACCGGCGTCGTCGGGCACCTCGTCGGCGACCGAGAGCGGGACGGGGTCGCCGGCGTCGGTGGTGGGGGTGGTCCGTGCGGGGCCGGTGTCGGTGGCCATCGCGAAGGTGACCGGGAGCCCGATGCCGAGCACCGCGCCACCCGCGAGCAGGGTCTTGGTGAGCGATCGCATCTCAGGTCTCCTCAGTACCGGTTGACGTAGTCGCCGCTGCGGACGATCCACCCGATGTCGTGGGCGTAGGCCACGCGCCAGGGGGTGGCGACGTATACCCAGGCGTTCTGCCCGGCGACGTCGGTCCCACGCAGCTGGCGGGTGTAGTTCATGCGGCTCAGCGGCAGGGACGGGTCGTAGCCCTCCCACCGGTCGACCTTGGCGATCATGCGGCTGTACTGGCTGGGTGCGAACCAGAACGCCTCGGCGACGATGCCCCGGGTGTTGCCCGAGTTCGGGATGGCCCAGGGCCAGTCGAACTCGGTGCGAGGGGTGAGCCAGAGGTCGAAACCCGGCAGGCGCAGCGTGCGCTCCCGCACGGCGTCGGCGTGCACGACGTGGTGCGCCGGCTGCCCGGTGCGCAACGTGCCGTAGGAGGCGATCGGGTACTGCACCGGCTGCGGTGGCGGCGGGGGCGGACGGCGCACGCCGAGGGTGTCGGTGCCGTTGCCGTCCCAGTCGCCGACCAGGACGACGTCGCTCGCGCGGCCGTAGCCGACGGTGATGTCGGCGACGCCGGAGGAGATCGAGTTGCGCAGGAGGTAGGTGTTGCCGCGCCGCACCCCGAGGGTGTCGGATCCGTCGCCGTCCCAGTCGCCGACGAGCACCTCGTCGCCGTCCCGGCCGTAGTTGGCCACCCGGTCGGCCGGCCCGCCGCCCGGCGAGGTCCGGAAGAAGTACTGGTCGCCGCGGCGGATGGCCACGTCGTCGCGCCCGTTGCCGTCCCAGTCGCCGACGTAGGTGACGTCGTTCGCCGACCCGAACCTGACGACGGCGTCCGCCGCACCGCCGGAGAGCGAGTTGCGCAGGTGGTACTGGTCCCCGCGCCGCACGGCGAGGGTGTCGCGGCCGTCCCCGTTCCAGTCGCCCACGTAGAGGCGGTCGTCCGTCCGACCGTAGGAGAACTCCATCTCGCCGACGGTGCTGATGCTGTTCGACAGGAAGTAGTCGTCCCCGCTGCCGCCGACCTCCCCGCCGGTGGCCCGGGCGGAGGCCGGGGCGACGGCGAGCGTGCCGAGCATCGCGGCGCCGGCGGCCGCCGCGCACGCGCGCCGCAGCCAGCTGCGGGGCCGGGCCGGGGCCGCGACGCGGGTCCCTCGGGGTGGGCGGTCGGACGGGGTGGGCGTGGTGTCGGTACCGGAACGCATCAGCGCGTCGCCGCCTTCTGGTCGTGACCCGTGCGTCGACGGCGAGGGCCGTGGACGCGATGTCGTCACGAGTGAACCAGGTATCGCCGGCAAGTTCCAGAACAATGTACGGCGAGTTCTCCGCCGGGGGCGCGAGAGGTCGGTGCACCCGGCCGTGGGCTCCGCACGCGGCGCCGCGGGAACGACGACGGGCGGCCCGCGCATCTGCGCCGGGCCGCCCGTGCGGTGGATCGTGCTCGGGGTGGTCCCGAGGTCAGCCCTGCTGGCCGTAGCCGCCCTGGCCGTAGCCGCCGGGCTGACCGCCCTGCTGACCGTAGCCACCCTGCTGGCCGTAGCCGCCGGGCTGGTGGCCGCCCTGGCCGTAGCCGCCGGGCTGCTGGCCGCTCTGCTGGCCATAGCCGCCCTGTCCGTAGCTGCCGGGCTGCTGCTGGCCGCCGTAGCCACCGGGCTGGCCGTAGCCGCCTTGCTGGCCACCGCCGAAACCACCCGCGGCGGGCTGCCCGGACGGGGTCTCGCCCCCCTTGATGACGCCCATCGAGGTGAGCACCATCCAGGCGCCGACACCGGCGGCGGCGATGGCGAGGATGAGCATGAGGATCGCGCCGAAGCCGATGCTCGCGCTGCCGGCGCCGGAGTCACCGATCGCATCGTTGGCGGTACCCACGTCTCCCGCGACGTCGATGAAACCGATCAGCCCGAGCAGGAAGATGAGCACGCCACCTGCCGCGGCGCCGATCGTCCCGATGGCCACCATCTGCCGGATGGCGACGAGGGCACCACCGGCACCGGCTGCGAGGGCCCCCAGGAGGATGATGACCGCATAGCCGGTGTACTCGCCGAAGCCGTTCCCGCTGTCGTTCGTCGTCTCGCCGAAGAACGAGTACTCGACGCTCGCCCACGGCAGGACGAGGGCGAGGAACGAGAGCACCGCGACGCCGACCATCACCCAGCCGGAGATCGCCGGCGGGAAGAGCTTGAACGGACCGAGCGCCCCGCCGGCCTTGGCCGAGGTCGAGGTCGCCGCGCCGTAGGCGCCGGCCTGGCCGTAGGAGCTCTGACCGCCCTGCGCCCCGTAGGCCGCGCCGCCGTAGCCGGCGGCCTGACCGGCCGAGGCCGCCGACTCGTGCTGCGCGGGCGAACCGTAGGACGCCGGCGACCCGCCGGCCGGCGAGCCGTAGCTGCCCTGCCCGTAGGCGGGCGAGGTCGTCTGGCCGTACCCGGAGGAGGCCTGGTCCGCGGACTGGCCGGACATCGGCTGCTGAGCCTGCTGGCCGTAGCCGCCCTGCTGGGCCGGGGGCTGCTGCTGCCCGTAACCGCCCTGCTGGGCCGGCGGCTGCTGGCCATACCCACCCGGCTGGGCCGGCGGCTGCGGCTGCCCGTAGCCACCCTGCTGAGCGGGGGGCTGCTGGCCATAACCTCCCTGCTGGGCCGACGGCTGGGGCTGGCCATAACCGCCCTGCTGGGCGGGAGGCTGCTGGCCGTAGCCACCCGGCTGGGCCGGGGGCTGCTGCTGGCCGTAGGTCGGCATGGGCCGACGCGCGAGCATCGTGGCCTCGACGTCGTCCTCCGCGGCCTCGGGCTGGTTGTCGGCGGGCTGCGGCGTCCCGGGGTACTCGGGAGTGCCGTCGTTCGGCGGGTTCGTCATAGGACGATCTAATCACGTGCCTCCGGGCGCACGCGTGCGATCCGCCGCCGGGGGGAGAAGTCCCCATCCGGCCCCGCGCCTCGCGCGGCCGGACGACCGGGCCCCACGCAGGGCGCGACGGGCCGCGCCGACGCGGGACCTACCGCTCAGCGTGCGGCGTCGTCGTCCACGTCGGCGGCGCGCGGCGCCGGCCGGTGCGGCTCCCGCGCGCCTCCGACGGCACCGGTACCGGTGCCGGTTCCCGAGCCCGGGCCCGCGCCGATCGCGCCGCGGGCGGGCGCCGTCGTGATCCCCGCGTCCTCGGCCTGCTCGCCGATGAAGGCGTCGAGGACCTCGGCGGCCAGTGCGTCGAGCTGACCGCGCAGCGTCTTCTGCTGCGCCTTGCGCACCTTGGGGCTCATGGCGTCCAGGAGCGGCACGGCGGCCTCGATCTTCTCCAGGCGCTTGCGCCAGCCGCTGACGCGGGCGAGCTCGGCATCGTCGTCGGCGGAGGCGACGAGGTAGTTGATCTGCTTGCGCACGACCTCCGCCTGGGAGGCGATGTTGCCCGGTCCGGGGCGGACGCTGCCGGCCAGGCCCTTGACGGAGCCGGCGACCTTGTCGAACGCCGCGGGGTTCTTGTTGCGCAGGTCGATGAGGACGGGCCCGTACCTGGAGACGATCTTCCAGATGGCCGGTCCGGCGACGACGGCGACGTTGAGCAGCTTGGCGAGCGGGATGCGGGCCATGGACTCCCTTTCTGAGCGCGGGTACCAGCGTCTCACGCCACCGGCCCTGACGACCGTCCAGGTTCCCTGCCGGGCAGCAGCGGCGTGAGCAGTGCGGCCAGCGCGAGGATGCCGAGCGCGACGAGGACGGTCCCGTCCCACCGGCCGAGGTCCCACGCGTAGCCGAGGACCACGCCCCCGACCGAGGAGCCGAGGTAGTAGAAGAGCGTGTACCGGCCCGACCCGGCGGAGGGCCGCGGGCTGAGCCGGGCGGCGTTCGCCGAGGCGATGGCGTGGACGACGAAGAAGCCGCCGGCGAGCAGGAACAGGCCCACCCAGATGACGAGCATCGGCGTCTCGAGCGTGGTGAGAACCCCCGCCGCGCACATCGCCAGGCCGACGAGCACGGCCAGCCGGATGCCGAGCCGGCCGGCCACCCGTCCCGCGATGGCGGAGGTGAAGGTGCCGGCCACGTAGGACAGGTAGAACATCGAGCCGATGCCGGCCCCCAGGGCGTAGGGCGGCAGCGAGGTGCGGAAGCTGATGACGTTGTAGACGCCGACGAACATCGCCATGCCGAGGAACGCCAGCGCGTACATCGCCAGGCGCCCCCGGCGCGCCTCGCTGGTGTCGGGCCGGGCCCCGGCCTCCCGGTTGGCCGCGCCGGCACCGCCGTCCCGGGAGGCGGGCAGCAGCAGGTGCACGAGGAGGGCCATCGCCGCGGACACCACGCACACGACGACGATCGCCCACCGCCACCCGACGATCTCCGAGGCGAAGCCGGCGAGCACCCGCCCACCCATGCCGCCCAGGGTGTTGCCCGCGATGTAGAGGCCGCCGACGCGGGTGATCGCTGCCGGATGGATCTCCTCGGCCACCCAGGCGAGCGCCGCCGCGGGGACGCCGGCCAGTGCGGCGCCCAGGACGGCCCGCAGCGCGAGCATGAGCGAGAACCACGGGACCAGGGCGCTGGCGATTCCGGCGACGACGGCGACCGAGAGCCCGAGGAGCATGACGTTCTTGCGCCCGTAGCGCTCGGAGAGCCGGGCGAGCGGCAGGACGGCGACGGCGAGGGCGAAGGTGGTGACCGTCATGAGCATCGTCGCCGCGGTGGCGGAGACCTCGAGGTCCGCGCTCGCGACGGCGAGCAGCGGCTGGACGGCGTAGATCATCGCGAAGGTGGCCAGCCCGAGCGCGAACAGGGCGAGCAGCGCGGCACGGAACTGGGGCTCACCGGGCTGGTGGCCCCGGAAGGGGCTGCTCACGTCCTCACCCTAGGACGCTCCCGACCCCGCTACCGGAAGTCGCGCGAGGTGGTGGCGACGCTGAGGCTGAGCGGCTCGATGCGGTCGGCGACGAGGTTGGTCACGCCGTCGGCGCTCTCGACGATGCCGCGGACGACGAGCGCGGCGGAGGTGCGGGCGACCTGCCGGTGGCGTGCCCACACCCCGGCCGAGCACACGACGTTGGCCAGGCCGGTCTCGTCCTCCAGGGAGAGGAAGGTGACGCCATGGGCGGTGTGCGGACGCTGGCGGTGGGTGACGACCCCGGCGGCCCGCACGCGCCTGCCCGGTTCGGCGCGGGCGAGGTCGGCGAGGCGCAGCACGCCGGCGTCGTCGAGGTCGGCCCGCCGGTACTGGGTGGGGTAGCTGCCCGGGGAGACGCCGGTCGCCCACACGTCGGCGACGGCGGTCTCCACCTGCGTCATCGACGGCAGCTCGGGGGCGGCCACGCCGGGGGTGGTGCCTGGCAGCGGGGGCTGGACCCAGGTCTCGCCGGTCGAGCTGCGTCGCGAGCGGCCGTGGGCGCCGGCCAGCGCGCCGGCGGCCCACAGGGCCTGGCGTCGGTCGCCGCCGAGGTCGAGGGCGCCGGCGGTGGCGAGGGCCTCGAGCTGGGCGGTGGTGAGGTCGACCCGGCCGGCGAGGTCGGCGACGTCGGCGTAGGGACCGCCGTGCTCGCGCTCGGCGACGATGCGCCCCGCGGCCTCCTCCCCCACCCCGCGCACGGCGGCCAGGCCGAGCCGGACGGCGAGCGTCGGGTCCGGGTGCACGAGGCGGGCCACCCGCCCGACCGGGGCGACGCCGTCGGGCGTGTCCTTCTCCCGCCACCGCGCGGGGGCGACGACGGTTGACTCTGCCGGCGCGTCGACGACCATCGGCTGGACGCCGGAGGCGTTGATGCTCGCGCGCTCGACGCGCACCCCGTGCCGGCGGGCGTCGGCGACGAGGGTCTGCGGGCTGTAGAAGCCCATCGGCTGGGCGCCGAGGAGGGCGGCGTAGAAGGCCTCGGGGTGGTGGACCTTGAGCCAGGCGCTGGCGTAGACGAGGTAGGCGAAGGAGAAGGAGTGCGACTCGGGGAACCCGAAGTCGGCGAAGGCCTTGAGCTTGTCGAAGATCTGCTCGCCGACGTCGCGGGTGATGCCGTTGCCCGCCATGCCCTCGATGAGTCGGGCGTGCAGGGCCTCCATCCGTTCCTCGGAGCGCTTGGACCCCATGGCCTTGCGGAGCTGGTCGGCCTCGGCGGGGGTGAAGGACGCGGCGTCCATGGCGATCTGCATGAGCTGCTCCTGGAAGAGGGGGACGCCGAGGGTCTTCTCCAGCGCCGGCCGCAGCAGGTCGTGGAGGTAGGTGACGGGCTCGCGGCCGAGCCGGCGGTTGATGTAGGGGTTGACGGAGTCGCCCTGGATGGGCCCGGGCCGGATGAGGGCGACCTCGACGACGAGGTCGTAGAAGGTGCGCGGCCGCAGCCTGGGCAGGGTGGCCATCTGGGCGCGGGACTCGACCTGGAACACCCCCACGGTGTCCGCGGCGCACAGCAGGTCGTAGACCTCGACGTCGTCCTGGGGGAGGTTGTGCAGGCCGAGCGGGCGGTCGTCGACGCCGCGCACGCCGCGGTGGTCGAGCTCGGTGAAGGCCAGGCGCAGGGCGGTGAGCATGCCGAGCCCCAGGAGGTCGAACTTCACCAGCCCGGCGTCCGCGCAGTCGTCCTTGTCCCACTGCAGCACGGTGCGGCCGGGCATGGTGGCCCACTGGACGGGGCAGACCTCGATGACGGGGCGCGAGCATAGGACGACGCCGCCGGAGTGGATGCCGAGGTGGCGGGGCAGGCGCAGGAGCTGCTCGGCGACGTCGACGACCTCGGCGGGGATGCCGGAGACGTCGTCGGCGCCGGGGGCGGGCACCGACGGTGGGACGGCCTCGGGGGCGACCTGGGGGGCGACCTGGGGCGCGACGCCGGAACGGCCGACCTGCTCGACGTCCCACCAGGTGGTGCCCGGCCAGCGTGGATCCTCGGGGGCGGCGGGCACAGAGGTGCCGCCCGGCACCTCGTCGCCGGCATCGGGGGTGCGTAGGGAACCCCACCGCTCGACGCTCTTCGCCCAGGCGTCCTGCTGGCCGGTGCCGTGACCGAGGGCGCGTGCGGCGTCGCGCACGGCGGAGCGGGGGCGGTAGGCGATGACGTTGGCGACCTGGGCGGCATGCTCGCGCCCGTAGCGCTCGTAGACGAACTGGATGGCCTCCTCGCGGCGGCCGGACTCGATGTCGAGGTCGATGTCCGGCGGGCCGGAGCGTCCCGGGGAGAGGAACCGTTCGAAGAGGAGGCGGTGGGTGACGGCGTCGACGGCGGTGATGCCCAGGGCGAAGCAGACGGCGGAGTTCGCGGCCGACCCGCGGCCCTGGCACAGGATCCCGTTCGCGGCGCAGAAGTCGACGATCTCGTGGACGATGAGGAAGTAGCCGGGGAAGCCGAGCTCGTCGATGATCGCCAGCTCGTGGTCGATCATCGCCCAGGCGCCGGCGATGCGTTCGGCCCCGCGCGGCCCGTAGCGCCGCTCCGCCCCGCGGTAGGTCAGCTCGCGCAGCCACGTGGCCTCGGTGTGGCCCTCGGGCACCGGGTGGGGCGGCAGGTCGGGAGCGACGAGGCGCAGGTCGAACGCGAGCTCGGCCCCCAGGTCGGCGGCGGTGGCCACCGCGCCGGGGTGGTGGCGGTGGAGGGCGAGCATCTCCTCGGCCGAGCGCAGGTGGGCCGGGGCCGCGGGCAGCCAGCCGTCGATCTCGTCGAGCGAGGCGCGGGCCCGGGTGGCGGCCATGACGTGGGCGAGCGCCACGTCCTGCGGCCGTGCGCAGTGGACGCCGCCGGTGGCCACCAGCGGCAGGCGCGCGTCCTGCGCGAGCTGGGCGAGCGCGGCGGTGCGGACCTGGTCGAGCGGGTCGCCGGTGTCGGTGATCTCGACGGCGACGTTGTCCCGCCCGAACATCTCGGTGAGGCGGGCCAGCTCGCGGGCGGCCGGGGCGGGGGCGAAGCGGCCGCGCTCCGGCTCGAGGGCACGCCGCACGGCGCCCTTGCGGCAGCCGGTGAGGATCATCCACTGCCCGTCGGCGGCGTCGGCGAGCGCGGCGAGGTCGTAGCGGGCCCGCCCCTTGACGCCGGTGGCCAGGTGCGCGTGGGAGATCGCGGCGGACAGCCGCCCGTAGCCCTCCCGCCCGCGGGCGAGAACGAGGAGGTGCCGGCCGTCGGGGTCCGCCGGACCGCCCAGGCCGTGCGTGCCGCCGCCGGCCGCCGCGGCGGTGCGGCCGGTCGAGCCGAGGCCGAGCTCGGCCCCGATGACGGTGGGCAGGCCGAGCGTGCGGGCGGCCTCGGCGAGCCGGACGACGCCGGGCAGGCCGTCGTGGTCCGTCAGCGCGAGCGCCTCCAGGCCGAGGCGCGCGGCCTCGGCGGCGAGGTCCTCGGGCAGGTTGGCGCCGTCGAGGAAGGAGAAGGCCGAGTGCGCGTGCAGCTCGGCGTAGCGGGCACCCATGGCACCTCCCCGGTCGGATCGAACTTGTGTTCGATCCTAGCCGGGAGGTCCGACACCCACGCGGCCCGCGCACGCCCCCTCGAGGCGGCGCCGCGGGGCCCGGCGGGTCGCGCCGTCAGCGCGTGGAGGTGACGCCGACCGCCGTCGCCGCCCCGGCCGCCAGGCCGAGCAGGGTGTGGGGCGCGGGGATGCCGCGGGCACCGAGGAACTTCGCGCTCTGGTGGCCGATCGAGTCCACGACGACGAGCGTGGCGAGCGCCGCCGCGCCGTAGACGGCGGTGCGCGAGATCTTGCCGGCGCGCGACTCGCGGTCGGGCGCGTGCGGCCGGGGCCGGTTGGCGCCGAAGGTGACGACGCCCTTGGGGAGCTTCGCCTTGCGGGCGCGCTCGCGGACGATGCCCCAGGCGGTCACCCCGCCAAGGATCCCCAGCTTGACCACCGCGCGCCCCCCGCGCCCGTGCAGGACGTCGGGCAGGGCCATCCAGGCGGCGACCGCTCCCCCGGCGACGGCGGCGCCCGGCAGGTCGCCGAAGACACCCGTGGGCTCCTCGCGGCGCACGTCCTCCGCGCGCAGCGGGGTCGCCGCCGAGGCCGGCGCCCAGGCCGAGTTCGGGTTGACCGAGGGACCCGGCAGGGTCGGCCGGCCCGCGGAGTCCGGGGAGGAGGCGTGCGGCAGACGTCCGGAGTCGGGTCCGGGGCGTCCGACGACGGAGCCCGAGCGAGCGTGCGCGTCCTGCTGGGTCATGGCTCTCCTCCTGGCGGATGGCGGGTACCGCCGAGGCTATCCTCCTGCGCCGCGCGATGTCGCGGTGTGCCGAGCGGCGGCCGGCACGCGCCACTCAGCGCTCGTGCCACGGCCTCCTGCGTCGCGCGACGCCCTCCACGATCGCGGCCGCGGCCAGGAAGAGGGTGCCCCAGACCGCCGCCCCCAGCAGACCGAGGAGGGGGAACGTCACCACGCTGTAGTGCATCTCGACGACGAGCCCGAGCACGGGCAGCAGCGCGCAGAGCGTCACGCCGGCCCCTGCGACGATCCGGAGGATCCCGGCGGCGCGGGGCACGGAGGCTTCCCGCAGCGAGGCGACGGCCCGCACCATGATCGAGACGCCGAGGGCGAGCAGCAGCAGCGGCATGCCGACCAGCACGAGCAGCGCGACCTCCATCGCGCACCACCTCCCCTCAGGCTCCGCACCGAGCCACGCGCACCTTCATCCGCCTGACGTCCCGGCACGGTCCTGTCGGTGGCACCGCTCGGGCCGGCCCCCACCACAGCGCAGGGTATCCCGCCCTCACTGCCGTGCCGCGCGCCGGCACGACGGGCCAGGACGGGCGCTCGGGCTGCCGTCCCCGTCGCCCCTGCCGGCGCGCCGTCCGGGCGGACCGCCGGTCACACGGCGTCGGCGATGCCTGCCAGCATCTCGGCGGCCGGGCCCGGGCGCACGAGCCACATCATGTGGCTCCCGGGCAGGGTGCGGACCTCGTAGGGGTTGTCCGGGGTCAGCGCGTCGCCCTCACGGACGAGCCTGTCCTGCATGGCGATCGGCATGCTCGCGTCCTTCTCGAGGCGCAGGTAGGTCCGCCGGACGGTGCCCCAGGTGGCCGCCCGGGCGCGGTCGTCGGCAGTGCCGGCGTCGAGGTTCTCGTCCGGCTGGAAGGTGGACAGCACCGTGCGCAGCTCGTCGTCGGTGCCGTCGGCGAGCATCGCGGCCCGCAGCCCGGCGAGCGTGCCTGAGTCCGCGGTGCGGAAGTTCGCGCGCAGGTGGCCCAGGTGCGCCGGGTCGCCGACGAGCGCGCCCGCCAGGCCGGCGGCGTCGGCGCCCGCCATCTCGGGCTCGGCGTAGTACGCCGCGACGTCGAGGTCGACCGGCGCCCAGGCCGCGACGTAGACGAGCCGGTCGAGGAGGTCGGGCCGGGCGTTGGCGAGCGCGGTGGCCGTGATCCCGCCGCGGCTGTGCGCGACGAGGACGACCGGCCCGTGCTGCCGGGCGCGCTCGAGGACGCCGACGAGGTGCTCGACGTTGTCGGCGAGGGTGACGCCGCGGATCCCGCCCGGCACCCGGGTGAGCGCCTCGAGGTCCTGGGGCGACTGGTAGGCGGCCGGGTAGGTGGCCCCGAAACCGTGGCCGGGCAGGTCGACGGCGAGCGAGCGGTGGCCGTGGAGCGCGAGCTCGGCCTGGAGCGGGGCGAAGGCGAAGGAGCTCGCGAAGGCGCCGTGGAGGAGCACGATCGTCGGCGGGGTGTCCCCGCGTGCCTGGGACATGGCCCGCACGGTAGCCGGGACCGGCCGGCGGGTCGCGGTCTTTCTCCCGACGTCGCCGCCCCATCAGTCGTAGACGGCGTCGAGCAGCCAGCCGTCGGAGGTGCCCACGAGGAGCACGGCCTGGGGCCGGTCGCCGACGAGCCGGGCCTGCAGGTAGACGCGGTCGCGGTCCGTGATCGCCGCGTCCACGGGGGCCGCTCCCCTGCTCCGCGCCCACCAGCGCTCGACCACCGGCCACGGGCCCGCCCAGCCGGCGATCCGGCGCGGCTCGTCGGCCAGCAGCACCTGCGCGGGGTCGGCACCGAGCAGCCCGCGCGCGCCGACGCGGACGTCCGCGCCGTCGGCGTCGAGCACCCGGACGGGGCGGGGCTCGGCGAGCACGGTGGCGGGCCACGGGTCGGGGGTGGCGCCGGGCCAGGGGGCGTCGGGGCGGCGCAGCGGCGTCGCCTCGTCCCCCCAGGCGACGAGGCGGGTGGTCGAGCGGGGGTCGCGGCCGCCCTGGAGGACGGGGACGAGGACGGCCTCGGGGCCGAGCAGCCCCTGGACGCGCAGGGCGGCACGCTCGGCCTGGAGGCGGCCGCGCCGCCCGGGTCCCCACAGCACGTCCTGCAGCGCGCCGGCCGGGGTGACCTCCTGGGCGACGAGCGTGAGCCGGTTGAGCGGCGCCGAGGGCGGCCGGCCCGAGCGGCCGGACAGCCAGCCCTCGAGCTGCCAGCGCACCCGGTCGGTGAGCTCGGCGGCGCTCGGCGGCCCGTCGAGGCCCCAGGTGCGGGCGAGCTCGGCACCGTCCTCGGTACCGGCGCGCACCTCGAGGCGCCGGCAGACCACCCCGCGGCGTCGCATCCGCTCGGCCAGGTCCTCGGCGAGGGCGCGGGCGGCGAAGGCGGCGACGTCGCTGCGCGCGGCCGGCGGGTCGAGGACGGTCGAGGCGGTGACGTCCTCCAGCGGGCGCCGGCCGGCGGCCGGGCGCGCGTCGAGCCCGCGGGCGAGCCGGTGGGCGGCGAGGCCGACGGGGCCGAAGCGGGCCGAGACGTCGGCGGTCTCCAGGGCGGCGAGCGCCCCGAGGGTGCGCAGGCCGAGGCGGCGCAGGACGTCGACGAGCTCGGCGGTGGCGCGGGCGGTGTGCGCGCTCGTGGTCGCGTGGGCGAGGACGCCGACGTCCTGGGCGGCGAGGAACTCCACCGTCGCCCGTGGCCCGGGCGCGACGGCCACGCCGGTGCGGGCGGCGAGGGTGGCGGCGAGCGTGCCGTCGGCGAGGCCGACCTGGCACTCGGCGCCGGTCTCCTCGGCGACGGCGGTGACGAGCTGCTCGGCGAGCGCCTCCTCGCCGCCGGCGTGGCGGACGGGGCCGCGGGCGGGGAAGGTGACCAGGCCCGGGCGGAGCACCTCGACGAGGGCGACGATCCCCTCGACGGCCTGCGCCACGGGCTCGAAGGCGCGGGCGTCGCGGACGGGGTCGGCGGCGACGAGCGTGACCGCGGGGCAGACCTGCTGGGCGCTGCGCCGGCGCATGCCGCGCCGCACGCCCGAGCGCCGGGCGGTCACCGAGGTGACGAGCACGGCGCGCTGGTCGTGGACGGCGACCGGGTCGCCGACGCCGACCAGCCCCTCGGCCACGGCGGCGGCGACCGGCCAGTCCGGCACCCACAGCACGACCCGGCGCACGGCCGGCGGCCCGGGCGTACCGGGCGGGTCCTCCTCCTCGACGCCGGGGCCGACGCCGAGATCCGTGCCGCGCGTGCCGGCCGGCCCCGCGGCCCCGGGCGACGCAGCACCCGGCCCCGCGAGGTCGGACCCGTCGAGCCCGAGCCTCTCGAGGTCGAGCGCCACGTCGGCGCTCCCCGTGGCGGTCCCGTCCCTCATGCGCCCACCGCCCGGAGTGCGGGCGCAGCACCCGACGTCGCCGTTCGCTCGCCGTCCCGTGCGGGTAGGGCGGAGACCCCGTCGGCGCCGAGCAGCACGCGCACCGACCCGCCGGCCGCCGCCCCGCGCCGGCCGTCGATCGCCACGTCGACCTGCTGGGCGGTGAGCAGCCCGCGCCCCGGGGCCAGCCCCTGCCAGGAGCGTCCGTGGACGGAGAGCACGGCGTCGGCCCCCTCCCAGGCGTGGGCGGTCAGCAGCACGGAGCCGCGCAGCCGCAGCCTGGACAGCAGCGAGCGCCGGTCCCGCGGGGCCATCGCCGTGCAGCGGCCCACCAGGAGCACCTCGACGCCGTCGACGAGCGCACCGAGCACGGCCGGTGCACCGGGCCCGGGGTCGGGGACGACGACGACCCGGTCCAGCGGCAGGCCGGCGGCCGCGGCGGCCCGCCACCCGACGTCGGGCATCGCCGTCAGCGCGGCCCAGCCCTCCTCGCCGCAGGCGGTGCCGGCGAGCGCCAGCAGCAGGGCGGTCGAGCCGGTCACGCGGGTGACCGTGCCGCGGGGCAGGCCGGCGGGCAGCAGCGGGGCGAGCGCGGCGGGCACGGGCAGGTGCTCGGCGTCGACGCGCACCGCCCCGGGCTCCCCCGCACCGCTCGGACCGACCGCTGCCGGGTGCGCCCCTCCCGGGTGCGCCGCGCCGTCGGGAGCAGTCCCGGCCGCGTCCCCGACGACGGCGAGCGGCCTGCCGTCGGGCGCCCCACCGCCCGCCGCCGAGCCGCCGACCACCCGCAGGCGCGCGCGCAGCCCGGTGGCCGCCTCGGCGCGGGCGAGCGCGGACCGTGCCGTAGCGAGCCGCTCCAGCCGCCCCTCGGACATCGACACCCCTTCCCTTGTTCGAACGCACGTTCGATCTCCATGCTAGGGCGGGGCACCCACACCGCACCAGGCCTCTCGCGCGTCGGGGCGACGGCCGGGGCGCCCGACCTCTAGGTTGGTGGTGCGCCCCGAGGCGCGGCCCCGGAGGGAAAGGACCGTCATGAACCTCGACCGCCCGCTCGCCCAGCACCCCTACGACAAGCTGCCCACCGTGCCCGACCTCACGGTGACCTCGACCGACGTCACCGACGGTCAGCCGATGGACCCCCGGTTCGCCGGGTCGGGCGAGAACGTCTCCCCGCACCTGACCTGGTCGGGCTTCCCCGAGCAGACCCGCAGCTTCCTGCTCAGCTGCTTCGACCCGGACGCCCCGACGCCGTCGGGCTTCTGGCACTGGACGGTCGTCGACCTCGACACGGGCGTGACCGAGCTGCCCACCGGCGCCGGCGAGTCCGACCTCATGCTGCCCGGCGCCGCCTTCCACGTCCGCAACGACGGCGGCGAGCTGTCCTACGCGGGCCCCTACCCGCCCGAGGGCGACCGTCCGCACCGCTACGTCTTCGCCGTGCACGCCCTCGACGTGGACACCCTCGAGCTCGACGAGGACGCCACGCCGACCCAGGTGGCCTTCCAGGCCGTGTTCCACACGATCGCCCGGGGTCTGATCACGCCGACGTTCCAGCGCTGACGCACGGCCGGGGGCCGGTCGCGACGCACGTCGTCGCGACCGGCCCCCGTGCTGTGCGGCCCCGGGCTGTGCGGCCCCGGGCTGTGCGGCCCCGGGCGGCCTGGCAGGATGCCCCGGTGCTGCACGTCGTCCTCGTCCACCCGCTCATCCCGCCGAACACGGGCAACGCCATCCGCATGACGGCCGGCGTCGGCGCCCGGCTGCACCTGGTCGAGCCGCTGGGCTTCGAGCTGACCGACGCCCACCTGCGGCGCGCCGGCCTGGACTACCACGACCTCGCCGACACCCACGTCCACGCCGACCTCGAGGCGTGCCTGGCCGCCCTCGACGAGGCCGGCGCCGGGTCGCTGTGGGCGATGACGGGGCGGGGCGAGCTCGGCCTCGGCGACGTGCCCTTCGGCCCCGACGACGCCCTCATGTTCGGCACGGAGACCACCGGGCTGCCCGAGGAGATCCTCACCCACCCCCGCGTGACCGCCCGGGTGCGCATCCCCATGCGGGAGGGGGTGCGCTCGATGAACCTGTCGAACTCGGCGGCCGTCGCCACCTACGAGGCCTGGCGCCGACTCGGGTACGCGGGCGGGGTCTGACGGCTCTCACGTGGCGCTCGGGTCGCCCCAGGAGAGCGTCCACCCGTGCATCCCCGTCCGCGAATCGGTGCACGCGGCGGTCCGCGAGGGCGGCACCGTGCCGTCGAGGTCGTAGCGTTCCAGCACCGAGCCCCACACCATCGAGCGCTCGTGACGGTGGCAGTACTCGTGCTCGCCCACACCGAAGCCGTCGGCGACGAACGCCGTCAACCCGGTCAGCACGACGCCCTCGGTGGCGACACCCGGGATGAACCCCCACCCGTGGAGGAACAGGCTGTCCGGGTGAGCGGCCGTCGCCCGTAGTGCGGACCGCAGCGTCGGCGCACCCCCCTCGCTCGCGTCCAGCTGCGAGTCGGGCAGCCGGTCGAGGAGCGCAGCGGCACACGCCCCGTCGAGGAAGGAGAACCGTTCGAACGGCATGACGAACGGGACGTCGGCGGAGAACGCGGCACCCTGGCGCCACCCGATCGGGAGCAGCTCACCCTCGTCGTCGAACCACGGCGCACGCCCGGCCGGCATGTGCTCACCCACCAGCTCCCAGATGCCGGCGTCGATCGACCACCCACCCCTGCCATGGATAGCGCTCCCGCCGCCCAGGACCTTCACCTCGGTCATCTCGTCCTCCGTCCTCGGAGCGCCTCGCCCCGCACGAGGAAGACTGCCGATCGTCGGCTCCCGGCGAGCACGTGTGGCCCCGGCTCTGTGGACCTGGCGGGGCGGGGACGCCCTGTGGGGACACCGTGGCGGCGACGACCTCCGTCGTCGCTCGGTGTGCACGGCGGAAGTCTGCTCGGCCCGGGTCAGCGCGTGCGCGTGGCCCAGAACAGCACCGCCGAGCTCGCGGCCACGTTGAGCGAGTCGACGCCGCCGGACATCGGGATGACGACCTCGAGGTCGACGGCCTCGAGCGTGCGCGGCTTGAGCCCGTGCCCCTCCGAGCCCAGAACCAGGGCGAGCCGCTCCGGCGGGTCCGCGGCGACGTCGTCGAGGGAGACCGACCGCTCCGACAGCGAGGCCGCGGCGACGGTGAACCCCGCCGCCCGCAGCGCCCCGACGCCGTCGGCGCCGTGCGGCCAGGTGGTCAGCCGCGTCCAGGGGACCTGGAAGATCGTCCCCATCGAGACGCGCACCGCACGGCGGTAGAGCGGGTCGGCGCAGCTGGGGGTCACGAGCACGGCGTCGACGCCGAGGGCGGCCGCGCTGCGCACGATCGCGCCGACATTGGTGTGGTCGACGATGTCCTCGAGCACGGCGATGCGCCGCGGGGCCGGGCGGCCGGCCGGCGCGAGGACGTCCTCGAGCGCCGGCAGCGCGGGTCGGTGCATGGCCGCGATCGCCCCGCGGTGCAGCCGGAAGCCGACGATCTGGCGCAGCACGTCCTCCTCGGCGACGAACACCGGGACCTCTCCCCCGTCCTCGGCGCCCGTGGCGGCCTCGAGCACGGGGGCCAGGTCGCCCAGCCATCGCGGCGCGGTGAGCACGGACCGGGGCCGGTGGCCGGCCTCGATCGCGCGGGTGATGACGGTGGTCGACTCGGCCATGTACAGCCCCGCGGGCTCCTCGGTGCGCACGCGCAGCGCGACGTCGGTGAGGTCGCGGTAGTCGCGCAGTCGCGGGTCGGCCAGGTCGGTGACGGGAAGGTGCACGGGAGCATTGTCCGACGTCGGCGGCCACCCCCGCCGCGGGCGACCGGCCCGCACCGGGACGGGACGGTTGTCCGCGCCCGGGCGGCGTGCTATCCACGAACGGTGTCCCGCATCGTCGCCCGCCGCCGCGTCACCCGCCTGAGCGCGGGCGGACCGACCTCTCGGCGCGAGGACCACCTCGCCGTCGAGGAGCCCCTGGAGATCCGCGTGGCCGGCACCGCCCTGGCCGTGACGATGCGCACCCCCGGCCACGACGTCGAGCTCGCCGCGGGGTTCCTCCTGTCCGAGGGCGTCGTCCACCACGGCGAGCACGTGGCGAGCACCATCCACTGCGCCGCGGACGGCGAGCCGAACACCTACAACATCCTCGACGTCACGCTCGCCGCGGGCTGGCCGCCGCCCGACCCGAGCCTGGCGCGGACCTTCTACACGACGTCGTCGTGCGGCCTGTGCGGGAAGGCGAGCATCGACGCGGTGCGCACCCAGGGGCGGTTCGTCGTCGAGGACGACCCGCTGGCGATCGACGCCGACCGCCTCGCCGCCTTCCCCGACCTGCTGCGCGCGAGGCAGAAGGTGTTCGACCGCACCGGCGGGCTGCACGCCGCGGCCCTGTTCGACGGCGCGAGCGGCGAGCTGCTCGTCCTGCGCGAGGACGTGGGCCGGCACAACGCGGTGGACAAGGTCCTCGGCCGGGCCCTGCTCGACGGCCGCCTGCCGGGGCGCGGGCTCGTCCTCATGCTCTCCGGCCGGGCGGGCTTCGAGCTCACGCAGAAGGCGCTCATGGCGGGGGTGCCCATGGTCGCCGCCGTCTCGGCCCCCTCCTCGCTGGCCGCCGACCTCGCCGAGGAGGCCGGCCTGACGCTGGTCGGCTTCCTGCGGGGCGGGTCGATGGTGGTCTACACCCGGCCGGACCGGATCACGAACGATGCACCCGCCCGGGTGACAGAGCCCGACGGCGCCGTGGCGGTAGCGTCGGCCACACATGCGTCCGCGGGAGACAAGGTGGTTGAGCGATGACGCCGAAGGCACCGATCGAGGACTTCTCCGACGCCGAGCTCGAGGTCTCCGAGCCGAAGGAGTACGCCGCCGGCCTCGGCGGGGTGCTGCACTCGATGGCGCCGGCCGTGCGCACGATGGGCCTGGGCCGCACCGCGAAGCTCCTGACGGCGATCAACCACAAGGACGGCTTCGACTGCATGAGCTGCGCGTGGCCCGACCCCGCGCACCGCAAGACCGCCGAGTTCTGCGAGAACGGCGCCAAGGCGGTCACCTGGGAGGCCACCCCGCTCACCGTCCCGCGGTCCTTCTTCGCCGAGCACTCCCTCACCTCGCTCGAGGAGAGGACCGAGTACTGGCTGGGCCAGCAGGGCCGCCTCACCGAGCCGTTCCACAAGCCCGCCGGCTCCGACCACTACGAGCCGGTGACCTGGGACCGGGCATACCAGATCGTCGCCGAGCACCTGCGGGCCCTCGACGACCCGGACGAGGCCGCCTTCTACACCTCGGGCCGGGCCTCGAACGAGGCCGCGTTCGCCTACCAGCTCTTCGCCCGCGCCCTCGGCACGAACAACCTGCCGGACTGCTCGAACATGTGCCACGAGTCCACGGGCGAGGCCATGTCCTACTCGGTGGGCATCGGGAAGTCCTCCGTCAGCTACGACGACTTCGCCCGCTCCGACCTCATCATCATCATGGGCCAGAACCCGGGCACCAACCACCCCCGGATGCTCACCGCCCTGCAGGAGGCCAAGGAGAACGGCGCGCAGGTCGTCGCGATCAACCCGCTGCCCGAGGCCGGGCTCATCGGCTACAAGGACCCCCAGCGGGTGCGCGGGTACGTCGGCAAGGCCGTGACCATCGCCGACCAGTTCCTGCAGATCCGCTCCGGCGGGGACATGGCACTCATGCAGGCGCTCTCGAGGCGCGTCCTCGAGGCCGAGGCGGCCGCGCCGGGCACCGTGCTCGACCACGAGTTCCTCGACGGCTCCTGCGACGGCTTCGAGGCCTTCGCCGAGCACGTCGCCCAGGTCGACGACCGCGAGGTGGAGCGGGTTACCGGGCTGAGCGCCGCCGAGATCGACGAGCTCGCCGGGCGTTACATCGCCGCGGACCGGGTGATCATCGCCTGGGCCATGGGCATCACCCAGCACCGCCAGGGCGTCGCCACGATCCAGGAGATGCTCAACCTGCTCTTCCTGCGCGGCAACATCGGCCGCCCCGGGGCCGGGGCCTCCCCCATCCGCGGCCACTCCAACGTGCAGGGCGACCGCACCATGGGCGTGTTCGAACGCATGCCGCAGCCGTTCCTCGACGCCTTGGGCAAGGAGTTCGGGTTCGAGGCGCCCCGCGAGCACGGGGTCGACTCCGTGGGCGGCATCCGCGCCCTCGACGAGGGACGGATCAAGGTGTGGACGGCCCTCGGCGGCAACCTGCTCGGCGCCATCTCGGACACCACCCTCGCCGAGGCGGCCATGCGCAAGGCCCGCCTGAGCGTCCAGATGTCCACCAAGCTCAACCGCAGCCACGTCGTCACCGGCGAGGAGGCGCTCATCCTGCCGGTCCTGGGGCGCACGGAGGTCGACCTGCAGGCGAGCGGCCCGCAGTACGTCACGGTCGAGGACTCGGTCTGCGCCGTGCACGCCTCGCACGGCAGGATCCCGCCGATCTCCGACGACGTGCGCTCCGAGGTCGAGATCGTCACCGGCCTCGCCCACGCCACGCTCGGCGACCGGTACGGCATCGACTGGCTCGCCATGCGCGACGACTACGACGTCATCCGCGACCACATCTCCCGCGTGGTGCCCGGCTGCGAGGACTACAACGCGAAGACCCGCAGGCGCGACGGCTTCGTGCTGCCCCATCCCCCGCGCGACGAGCGGCGGTTCGACACCGCCACCGGCAAGGCGCGGATCACGGTCAACACCTTCGAGCCGATCGAGTGTCCGCCGGGGCGGCTCATCCTGCAGACGGTGCGCTCGCACGACCAGTTCAACACGACGATCTACGGCCTCAACGACCGCTACCGCGGCATCAGGAAGGGCCGGTCGGTCATCTTCGTGCACCCGGAGGACCTCGCCGAGCTCGGCCTGGCCGACGGACAGACCGTCGACATCTTCAGCGAGTGGCCCGGCCAGCCCGACCGGGTGCTGCGGGGGTTCCGCACCGTGGCCTTCCCGACGGCGCGGGGCTGCGCGGCCGCCTACTTCCCCGAGGCCAACGTGCTCGTGCCCCTGGACTCGGTGGCCCTGGGCAGCAACACGCCGGTGTCGAAGGCGATCATCATCCGCCTCGAGCCCTCCAGCACGCCGGTGGGCGTGGGCCGCCCGGTCACCGTCTGACCGGTCATCGTCTGAGCTGGCGGGCCGACGCTCGTGGCGTGGGCCCTGGGGGGCGCGCCCGCTCCCTATGCGGCCGGCAGACCCCAGGCCTCGGCGAGCATCGCCATCGACCGCAGGCGCACCTCGGGGTCGTAGGCGTAGGTGACGGTGATGATCTCGTCGGCGCCGGTCGCCTCGGCGATACCGTCGAGCTTCTCGACCACCTGCTCGGGCGTACCGATCGCGGAGACGGCCTGCATGTTCGCCGTCGCGTCGAGGACCCGCTGCGGGACGACAGTGGTGATGTCGTCCACCGGCGGCTGGAGCAGCTCGCGCGCGCCGGTGACGATGCCGGCGGCCATCATCTGGTGGGTGGTGAAGATCCGCCGCGCCTCCGCCTCGGAGTCGGCCACGACGACGTTGACCCCGACCATGAGGCGGGGGGCGTCGATCTGCGCCGTCGGGGCCTCGGTGGAGAACTGCGCCCGGTAGACGCCGACCGCCTCGGCGAGCGCCTGCGGGGCGAAGTGCGAGGCGAAGGAGAAGGGCAGGCCGAGCTGGCCGGCGATCGAGGCGCCGTTGAGGGACGAGCCGAGGACCCAGATCGGCACCTCGGTCCCGCCGGCGGGGACGGCGCGCACCCGCGAGCTCGGGGCGGTGTTGGCCTCGGAGAAGTAGCCGCGCAGGGCGAGGATCTCGCGGGCGAAGGACTGCGGGTCGGCGTCACCACGGCGCAGCAGCGAGGCCGTGACCTGGTCGGTGCCCGGCGCCCGCCCGAGCCCCAGGTCCACGCGGCCGGGGGCGACCTGGGCGACGGTGCCGATCTGCTCGGCCACCGACAGGGGCGGGTGGTTGGGGAGCATGACGCCGCCGGAGCCGATGCGGATGCGGCTCGTGCGCTGGGCGGCGAGCGCCATGAGCACCATCGTGGCCGAGGACAGGAAGGTCGCGGTGTTGTGGTGCTCGGCGAACCAGTAGCGCGAGTAGCCCAGCCGGTCGGCCTCCTCGGCAGCCCGCATGGCGTTCTCGATGGCCTGCGCCGGCGAGGACCCCTCCGCGCGGCCGACGAGCTCGAGGACGGACAGATCGGGACGCCGGTCGGCGGGTGCATCGCTCACAACCGGGACAGCGCGGGCACGACGCCGGGTATTCCCGCCCTCTCCCGAGCGTCCACCCCGCTCCCGCGCGTCTACCTTCGACCTGTCAACGGGTTGACCGACGAGTCAACCGACAGTGTGGGTTGATAGGAGACGTTCCTGGTTGATCGGTCAGGAGCCCGGCCCGGCAGCGGGACCGCCGTCGTCCTCCGCCATCGCCCCGACGAACTGCGAGCGGTAGAGCCGGTGGTAGGCACCGCGGGCGGCCAGCAGCACCTCGTGCGTGCCCTGCTCCACGATGGCGCCGTCCTCCATCACGAGGATGGTGTCGGCGTCGCGGATGGTGGACAGTCGGTGGGCGATGACGAAGGCCGTGCGCCCCTCCCGCAGCCGCCCCATGGCCTCCTGGACGAGCACCTCGGTGCGGGTGTCGACCGAGCTGGTGGCCTCGTCGAGGATGAGGATCGACGGCTCGGCGAGGAAGGCCCGAGCGATGGTGATGAGCTGCCGCTCTCCTGCGGAGACCCCGCCCCCGTCCTCCTCGATGACCGTGTCGTAGCCCTCGGGCAGCGAGTGCACGAACCGGTCCACGCTCGCGGCCGCACCGGCGGCCTCGACCTCCTCACGGGTGGCCCCGTCCCGCCCGTAGGCGATGTTCTCCGCGACGGTGCCCTCGAACAGCCAGGCGTCCTGCAGGACCATGCCGATGTGGCTGCGCAGGTGGTCGCGGGTCATCTCGCGCGTGTCGACGCCGTCGACGAGGATCCTGCCGCCGCGCACCTCGTAGAAGCGCATGAGCAGGTTGACGAGCGTCGTCTTGCCGGCACCGGTGTGACCGACGATCGCCACCGTCTGCCCCGGCCTGGCCCGCAGGTCGAGGCCGGTGATGAGCGGGACGTCGTCGACGTAGCGGAAGTCGACGGCCTCGAAGTGCACGTCGCCGCGCACCTCCTCCACCCGCCTGGGGTCAGCGTGCTCGGGCTCCATCTCGTCGGCGTCGAGCAGCTCGAAGACGCGCTCCGCGGACGCGCCGCCGGACTGCACGAGCGCGGCCATCCCGGCCAGCTGCCCGATGGGCTGCCCGAACTGGCGCGCGTACGTGACGAAGGCCTGGACCTCGCCGATGGTGACGCCGCCCTGCGAGACGCGCAGCACGCCGAGCACCGCGACGAGGACGTACGAGATGTTCGAGACGAACTGCATGAGCGGCATCATCGTGCCCGAGAGGAACTGCGAGCGGTCGGCTGCGGCGACGAGCCGGTCGTTCTGCTCGACGAACCGCGTGCCGAACTCATCCTCGGCGCCGAACGCCTGGACGAGCTGGTGACCGGTGAAGGCCTCCTCCACGGTCCCGCCGACCTCACCGGTGGCCTTCCAGTTGGCCACGTGGTGGGGCTGCGCCCGCCTGGCGACGACGCCCATGATCACCGCGGAGACCGGCACCGTGACGACGGCGACGATCGCGAGCCGCCAGTCGATCCACACCATCATCGCGAGCACACCGACGATCGTCAGCACCGACGTGATGAGCTGGGACAGCGTCTGGTTGAGGGCCTGCGTGATGTTGTCGATGTCGTTCGTCAGCCGGGAGAGCAGGTCACCGCGCGAGCGGTGGTCGAGCTCGGCGAGCGGCATCGCGTCCACCTTGGCCTGCACCTTGGCCCGCAGCCGCACGCCGACCCGCTGGACGATGACGTTGAGCATGAGCATGTTCGCCGCCATCGCCATGGCCCCGCCGGCGAACACGCCGAGCGCGATCCCGAGCGAGCGCGCGAGCTCGATGCGGTCGAGTCCGGCGCCGGGCTCGAGGCCCGGCATGGCGGCAAGCATGTCCGCCATCTCGTCGCGGCCGAACTGGCGCAGGCCGTCGATCGCCTGGTCGAGGGTGACGCCGTCGGGGATGAGTCGGCTGGCGAACCCCTCGACGACGACGTCGGTCGCCTCACCGAGGTACCGGGGCCCGAGCACGGACAGCGTGACGGAGGCGATGCCGAGGAGGACGACCACGAGCAGCGCGAGGCGCTCGGGGCGCATCTCGGCCAGCAGGCGCCGGATCGTGGTGCCGAAGTTCGCCGGCTTCGCACCGGGCATCGGATGCTGCTGGCTCATGCCGCCTCCTCCGCCGAGACCTGGGACAGGACGATCTCGCGGTAGGTCTCGCTGCTCGCCATCAGCTCGTCGTGGGTACCGGCGCCGACGACCCGGCCCGCGTCGAGGACGACGATCTGGTCGGCGTCCCGCACGGTGGAGACGCGCTGGGCGACGACGAGCATCGTCGCACCCGCCGTCATCCGCGGCAGCGCGGCGCGCAGCCGAGCGTCGGTCGCCATGTCGAGGGCGGAGAACGCGTCGTCGAAGACGTAGACCTCGCCGCCGCGGACGAGGGCCCTGGCGATCGCGAGGCGCTGCCGCTGGCCGCCGGAGAAGTTCTGCCCGCCCGGTTCCACGCCGGCGTCCAGCCCCTCGTCGAGGTCGCGCACGAACCCGGCCGCCTGCGCCACGTCGAGCGCCTCCCACAGCCGCTCGTCGGGGACCTGGCCGGAGCCGAGCGAGAGCGTGGACCGCACGGTCCCGCCGAACAGGTAGGCCTGCTGCGGGACGAGCGCGACGCGGGAACGCACGTCGGGCAGGGCGGCGCCACGGACGTCGACCCCGCCGAGCCGCACCGCCCCCGAGGAGACGTCGAGCAGGCGGGGCAGCAGGTTGACGAGCGTCGTCTTGCCGGACCCGGTGGACCCGACGACCGCCGTCGTCGTGCCTGGCTCGAGCGTGAGGCTCACCCGGTCCAGGACGGGCTCGTCCGCGCCGGGGTAGCCGAAGGTCGCGTCGATGAGCTCGACCCGTCGACCCGCCGCACGGGCGCCGATCGGCCGGGGCTGCGCCGGCGGGGCGATCGCCGGGGTCATGTCGAGGACCTCGACGATGCGGCGGGCGCAGACCGCGGCGCGCGGCACCATCATCAGCAGCATGACCGAGAACATCACGGACATGAAGATGAACATCAGGTAGCTGAGGAAGGCGACGATCGAGCCGATCTCCATCTCCTGCGCGTCGACGCGCAGCCCGCCGAACCAGACGACGAGCACCTGTCCACCCATGATGAGCAGCTGGACCAGCGGGAACGTGATCCCGAAGATCACGCCGATCCGCCGTTGCGTGCCGGCGAGCTCGCGGGAGGCCGCGTCGAACGTCCGGCGCTGCGTGCCCTGGCGGTTGAAGGCCCGGATGACGCGGACGCCGGAGACCTGTTCGCGCATGAGCCGGTTGATGCGGTCGATGCGCTTCTGGACGACCTCGAACAGGGGCCGCGCGAGGAGGATCGCCGTCAGCATGACGAGCAGCAGGGCCGGGACCGCGGCCACGATGAGCCAGGACAGCGGCGGGTCCTCGCGGACCGCCATGACGATGCCGCCGGCCATCATCAGCGGTGACATCACGAGGAACATCGAGCCCATGAGCGTGAGCATCTGGACCTGGAGGACGTCGTTGGTCGAGCGGGTGACCAGCGACGGAGCACCGATCGTGGAGACCTCGGCGACCGAGAGCCGCTGGACCTTGGCGAACACCCCGCGGCGTACGGCCCCGCCGGCGCGGGCGGCCATCCGGGCGGCGAGGAAGGCGGTGGTGACCTGGGCGGCCATCTGGACCGCGGAGATGCCGAGCATGGTCAGCCCGATCCGCACGACGGCGTCGGCGTCGGCCTGCAGCAGACCGTCGTTGATGACGTCGGCGGCCAGGCTCGGCAGCATCATCGCGGCCAGCGTGGAGATCAGCTGCAGGAGCAGGATCGCGCCCAGCGTCCGCGCGTGCGGGCGCAGGTAGAACCTCAGAAGTCGCAGGAGCACCCGCACATCGTGGCACCGTCGCGCGCCGGGGTGGACATCCGTCCTGCCCCCGCACGACGGCGCGGCCCGGCCCTCGCTCGGATCTCACCCGCGCCCGGGGCCCGCCCGACGGCGTGGCCCGGCCCTCGGCCGGATCGCACCCACGCACGGGGCCGGCCGGGACGAAGGACGCCGGGGCCCGCCGACGCTGCTGCGTCGGCGGGCCCCGGCGTGAGTGAGGTGGTCCCCGTGCGGGTCAGCCCTGGGACGGGCCGGTGCCGGGCGTCCCGCCCGGGTTCCAGGCGCGGGTCTGCCCCGGGGGGTGCCCGGGGCCGGTGGCCGGACCGGCCGGTCGGGCGGGACCGGGACGCTGCGGCCCGGTGGGCGCCGAACCGGTCGGCGCCGAACCCGCCGACGCGGCGCTCGGCCCGCCCTCGGGAGAGCTCGCCGGCGGCTGGGTGGTTCCCCGCGATCGACGGCCGCCGCTGGTCCCGCCCTCCTCGCTGGCCACGTTCTCCGCGGAGGCGACCTCGGCGCGGGCCGCGCGCAGCGCCTCCTCGGGGTCCTGGAGGCTCGGGGTCTGGAAGGCCGTGTCCGGCGCACCGGCCTTGCGCTCGCCGCTCTCGCGGCGCGGCGCACGCGGAGGCTTCGGTGCGGAGAATCCGCCGCCGGAGCCGCCGTCGTCGGGGCCGAACGCACCGGCCAGCGACGCCATCGCGCCGGTGACCTCGGTGGGGATGAACCACATCTTGTTCGACTGGGTCTTGGCGATCTCCGGCAGCGTCTGCAGGTACTGGTAGGAGAGCACCTTGTCGTTGGCGTCGGCGGAGTGGATCGCCTCGAAGACCTCGTGGATCGCGCGGGACTCACCCTGGGCCTTGAGGACCGCGGACTGCGCCTCACCCTCGGCCCGCAGGATGGCCGACTGCTTCTCACCCTCGGCGGTGAGGATCGCGGACTGCTTGACACCCTCGGCCGTGAGGATCGCGGCACGGCGGTCGCGCTCGGCGCGCATCTGCGCCTCCATCGCGCCCTGGACGGACTGGGGCGGGTCGATGGACTTCAGCTCGACGCGGTTGACGCGGATGCCCCAGCGGCCCGTGGCCTCGTCGAGGACCCCGCGCAGCTGGCCGTTGATCTGGTCGCGGCTGGTCAGCGTCTGCTCGAGGTCCATCGAGCCGATGACGTTGCGCAGCGTGGTCACGGTCAGCTGCTCGATACCGGTGATGTAGTTGGCGATCTCGTAGACCGCCGCCCCGGGCTCGGTCACCTGGAAGTAGATGACGGTGTCGATGGAGACGACGAGGTTGTCCGACGTGATGACGGGCTGCGGGGCGAAGGAGACGACCTGCTCACGCAGGTCGACGCGCGCACGCACCTTGTCGAAGAAGGGGATGAGTACGTGGAATCCGGCGAACATCGTCGAGTGGTACTTGCCCAGCCGCTCGACGATCAGGGCGCCGGCCTGCGGCACGATGACGACCGCCTTGCTGAGGATCACCACCACCGCGATGACGATGACGCCCAGGATGATCCACTGTGTGATGCCGTCCAATGCGTTCTCCGTTGCAGGGTCGATGGTCCGGGTGGACCGCGGGTACCGCCGGCTCGGCGGCGGGTTCGGCTAACGGCCGGGGCCGGGGTGGCCCGGCGCGCCGGGCCCGTACTGGGGTGGTGCCTGCCCGGTCGCGCCGTACGGGGACGGGGACCAGGTCCGGTCGGACGGCGGGGCCGTGCCGTAGGGGTCGGCCTCGACGTCGAGCGGGGCGACGACGGCGAAGGCACCGTCGATCTCGACCACCCGCACGTCCTCCCCGACCGGACGGGGCAGCACGCCGGGCGCGGTCCGGGCGGACCACTCCTCGCCGTTGAGCTTGACCCGGCCGCCGCGGTCGGTGACCTCGGTCAGGGTCTGCGCAACCTGGCCGACGAGGCCGCGCACGTTCATCGGGGTGTCGGGCGTCGAGCGCCGCAGCATCTCCTTGACCCAGGGCCGCACGACGGCCAGCAGGACGAGCGCGACGAGCGCCGCGACGAGCGCCTGCACCCAGATCGGTGCACCCGTGAGGGCGACGAGCGAGCCGGCGGCCGCGCCGCCGGCCAGCATGAGGAAGATGAGGTCGACGGTGAGCATCTCCACGATGCCCAGCCCGATCGCGGTGACGAGCCAGATCCACCACATGGCCGGACCTCCAGACGAGTAGGTGGCCCCAGTCTACCTAGGCGTCGGTGGACGCCCGGCGGGAGAAGTACCTGCCCTCCCGGACGTCCAGGCTCAGCGGCATGCGGTAGAGGTCGGACAGCGCCTCGGTGGTGAGCACCTCGTCGATCGGGCCGGCGGCGACCGCCCGTCCCTCGTCCATGAGCAGGGCGTGGGTGAAGCCGGGCGGGATCTCCTCGAGGTGGTGGGTCACGAGGATCATCACCGGGCCGCGCGGGTCGCGCGCGAGGCGGGCCAGGGAGGCGACGAGGTCCTCGCGCCCGCCGAGGTCCATGCCGGCGGCAGGCTCGTCGAGCACGAGCAGCTCGGGGTCGGGCATGAGCGCGCGGGCGATCTGGACGCGCTTGCGCTCACCGGTCGACAGGGTCCCGAAGGTGCGCTCGCGCAGGTCCTTCATGCCGACGTAGGTCAGCAGGGCGCGTGCGCGGCCGGTGTCGAGCTGCTCGTAGCTCTCGCGCCAGCGGCCCTGGATCCCGTAGGCGCCGGTGAGCACGACGTCGAGCACCGTCTCCGAGGGGTGCACGCGCCCCTCGGTGGCCGAGGAGGCGAAGCCGACGACCTGGCGCAGCTCGGCGACGTCGACGCGGCCGAGCCGCTCCCCGATGACCGAGACGGTCCCACGGGTCGGGAACATCTGACCGACGAGCAGCGAGACGAGCGTCGTCTTGCCGGCGCCGTTGGGGCCGACGACGACCCAGCGCTGCGCGTCGTCGACCGACCAGTCGACGCCGTCAAGGATCGTGGTCGTCCCGCGGCGCACGTGGACGTCGGACATCGACAGGACATCACCCATGGGCACCAGCGTAGGTCGCCACCGCGGGGGCGGCGGCCCGACCCGCCCGATGGTCACCGCCCGGCGAGCACCCGTTCGTAGACCTCGATGGTGCGCTCGGCGACCGCGGACCAGGAGAAGTGGTCCTCGACGCGGCGTCGGGCCGCAGCACCCTGCTCCGCCACCTTGGCGGGGTCGGTGACCAGCTCGGTCAGCGCGCGGGCGAGGTCGGCCTGGAAGCGCTCGGGGTCGGTGGGCGTGCCGGTCCCGTCCTGCACCTGGTCGATGGGCACGAGCGTGCCGGTGACGCCGTCGTCGATGACCTCGGGGATGCCGCCGGTGGCGGAGCCGACCACCGGGAGCCCGACGGCCATGGCCTCGAGGTTGACGATGCCCAGCGGCTCGTACACCGACGGGCAGACGAACACGTCGCAGGCGGCGAGCACCGCGACGAGCTCGGGGCGCGGCAGCATCTCCTCGATCCACACGATCCCCGAACGACGCGCGGACAGCTCGGCGACGGCGCCGGAGACCTCGGCCGCGATCTCCTTGGTGTCCGGCGCGCCGGCGCACAGCACCACCTGGACCTCCTCGGGCAGCCGCTCGACGGCGCGCAGCAGGTGCGGCAGCCCCTTCTGGCGGGTGATGCGGCCGACGAAGACCACGGCCGGCCGGTCGGCGTCGATGCCGAACCGTTCGCGGGCGGCGGCGATCGCGGCCTGCCCCTCCTCGCCCTCGGGCCGGCGCCACTCGTCGAGGTCGATGCCGTTGTGCACGACGTGAACCTTGTCCGCGTCGACCTGCGGGTAGGCGCGCAGGATGTCGGCGCGCATGCCGCCCGAGACGGCGATGACCCCGGCGGCGCCCTCGTAGGCGGTGCGCTCGGCCCAGCTCGACAGGGCGTAGCCGCCGCCGAGCTGCTCGGCCTTCCACGGCCGCATCGGCTCCAGGGAGTGCGCCGAGAGCACGTGGGGCACGTCCGCCAGGAGGGCACCGAGGTGGCCGGCGAGGTTGGCGTACCAGGTGTGGGAGTGCACGAGGTCGGTCCCGCCGAGGCGGTCGGCGATCTGCAGGTCGACGCCGAAGGTGCGCAGGGCGGCGTTCGCGCCGGCCAGCTCGGCCGGCTCGTCGTACCCGGTGACCGGGACGCCGCCGGGGCCGTCGCCCTCGCGCGGGCCGTCGAAGGCGTGCACCCGCACGTCGACGCTGCGCCGCAGGACACGGGCCAGCTCGGCGACGTGCACCCCCGCACCGCCGTAGATGTGGGGCGGGTACTCCCGGGTGACCAGGTCGACTCTCACGGCATGCCTCCTCGCTGCGGCACGCGCGGGCAGCGCGCAGGACCACTCTGCCGACATCGTCGGCGCCGGGCAACGGGGGTCCGCGCCGCGGGAGCGGTGCGGCCGAGGTGCGGGACGACGTGCCGCGGATCACATGCAGCGCCTAGGCTGTCCCCATGCCATCCCCACGCGTGCTCGCGATCGTCCTGGCCGGCGGCGAGGGTAAGCGGCTCATGCCGCTGACCGCCGACCGCGCCAAGCCCGCCGTCCCCTTCGGGGGCACCTACCGACTCATCGACTTCGCCCTGTCGAACATCGTCAACTCCGGGTACCTCAAGATCGTGGTGCTCACGCAGTACAAGTCGCACTCCCTGGACCGGCACATCACGCAGACGTGGCGCATGTCGAACCTCCTGGGCAACTACGTGGCGCCGGTGCCCGCCCAGCAGCGCAAGGGCAAGAACTGGTTCCTCGGCTCGGCCGACGCGATCTACCAGTCCCTCAACCTCATCGACGACGAGCGGCCCGACATCGTCGTGGTGGTCGGCGCGGACAACATCTACCGCATGGACTTCTCCCAGATGGTCGACCAGCACGTCGCCTCGGGGTTCCCGCTGACGGTGGCCGGCATCCGTCAGCCGCTCTCGCTCGCCGACCAGTTCGGCATCATCCAGGCCTCGACGGAGAACCCCAACAAGATCGACAGCTTCCTGGAGAAGCCGAAGGACGCCGTCGGGCTGCCCGATGCGCCCGACCAGGTGCTCGCCTCGATGGGCAACTACGTGATGAACGCCGACGCGCTGCGCGAGGCCGTCAACGCCGACGCCGAGGACGAGGGCTCCAAGCACGACATGGGCGGCAACATCGTGCCGCGTTTCGTGGCCGAGGGCCGGGCCGGCCTGTACGACTTCACGTTCAACGAGGTCCCCGGGGCCAGCGACCGGGACAAGGCCTACTGGCGCGACGTGGGGACCGTGGACGCCTTCTACGAGGCCAACATGGACCTCATCTCGGTCGTGCCGGTCTTCAACCTGTACAACGACCAGTGGCCGCTGCACACCGGCTACCACGGCCTCGCGCCGGCGAAGTTCGTCTACGGCCACGAGGAGCGGCTCGGCCACGCGCTGGACTCCATCATCTCCCCCGGTGTCATCATCTCCGGCGGCGAGGTGGTCGGTTCGATCCTCTCCCCCGGCGTGCGCGTGAACTCCTGGTCCTCCGTGCGTGACTCCGTGCTGTTCGACGGCGTGCAGGTGGGCCGCCACGCCACGGTCAGCCACGCGATCCTCGACAAGAACGTCGTCGTCGAGCAGGGCGCGCTGGTGGGCGTCGACAAGGAGCAGGACCGGGCGCGCGGCTTCACCGTCACCCCCGGCGGCATCACGGTGGTCCCCAAGGGGAAGACGGTCCAGCGGTGAGCGCGGGTGCGGGCGGGGCGGGCCTGGTCCCAGTCCCGCCCGTGCCGCCGGGCCCGGGCAGCGCCCTGCGGGTCACGCTGGTCTCCCCCCGCCCGGTACCGGACTCGCTGGTCGCGCACGTGGGTGACCTGCTCGCCGGCCGCGCGGGCGAGGTCGCCGAGGCGCACGGCACCCTGGGTCCGCTGCGCACGGTCGGCTGGGCGCTGCGCGTCGCCGACCCCGCGGACGCGGCCGCGGTCGGGTCCGACGACGAGGCGCCGGCTCCCGCATCGCCGCTCGCCGCCGCGGCGCTCGCCCTGCGTGACGAGCTGCGCGGCCCGGCCACGGCGCTCGGCGTCGACGTCGCGGTGACCACCGGGGCGATGGCCGAACGCGGTCCCGGCCTCATCGTCACCGACGTCGACTCCACGCTCTTCGCCGTGGAGGTCATCGACCTGGTGGCCGAGCACGCGGGCGTGGCCGACCAGGTCGCCGCCGTCACCGAGGCGGCGATGTCCGGCGGCCTGGACTTCGCCGAGTCCCTCGCGAGGCGGGTCGCCCTGCTCGAGGGCCTGGAGGCGGGACCGGTGCTCGAGCGGGTGCGCGCCGACGTCGCCTACTCCCCCGGTGCGCGGGAGATGTTCCTTCGGGCCCGCGACGCGGGGGTGCCCACCGGGGTCGTCTCGGGCGGCTTCGTCGAGGTCGTCGACCCACTGGTGTCCGCGATCGGCGTCCGCCACGTCGCGGCGAACCGCTTCGAGGTCGAGGCCGGGCGCCTGACCGGGCGCACGACCGGCGCGGTGGTGGACCGCGCGGCCAAGGCGGCGCGCGTGCGGCGGTGGGCCGCCGACCTGGGGGTTGGGTTGGACCGGGTCCTGGCGGCGGGCGACGGCGCCAACGACCTCGACCTGCTCGACGTCGCCGGCCTGGGGGTCGCCTACGGGGGCCGGCCGGTCGTCGTCGAGCGGGCGGACGCCTTCGTCACGAGCGAGCGGCTGGACACGGTCCTCGCCCTCACCGGCGTGGCCGACGTCGAGGTCTGAGGCCGGCCCCGGGCCGGGTGCGGTGATCCGGGCCGCGTGCGACGGTCCCGACGCCGTGCGGCGGTCCAGGCGAGGTGCGGCCGTCCGGGCCGGCGGGTCAGACCTGGGGCCGAACGAGGGCGCGCAGGTGGGCGCCGCGCTTGCCCAGGTCCGCCCACGGCACAGGGACGTCGAGGACGCAGGCGGTCGCCGTGGGGACCCCGAGGGAGACCTGCAGCGCGAGGGAGTCGCTGCGCTGGTCGTGCAGGTGCGCGGCGAGCGAGGAGATCGCGGGCTCGTGGCCGACGACCAGCAGCGTGCCCACCTCGTCCTCGGTCTCGTGCACGAGGTCGAGCAGGCCGCGCGCGGCGAGCTGGTAGATCGCCGGCTCGTCGCGCCGCTCGCGCACCTCGACGCCCTCGGCGACCAGGCTCGCGGTCGACGCCGCCCGGGCGGCGGTGGACACCAGCGCGACGTCGAAGGGCCCGACCTCGCCGGCCAGCATCGGGCCCAGCGCCCGCGCCTGGCGCTGGCCGCGCTGGCTCAGCTCCCGAGAGGCGTCCCCGGCCCGACCGTTCTGGGCGGCCTTGGCGTGCCGCAGGAGGACCAGCGTCCGGGCCATCACTGACCCATGGCGTGCACGCCGCCGTCCGCGTGCACGATCTCGCCGGTCGTAGCCGGCAGCCAGTCCGAGCACAGCGCGAGCACGGTGCGCGCCGTGGGCTCGGCGTCCCGGTTGTCCCAGCCGAGCGGAGCGCGCTCGTCCCAGGTGGACTCCATCTGCTCGAAGCCGGGGATCGAGGTGGCCGCGGTCGTGCGCACCGGGCCGGCGGCGACGAGGTTGACCCGGATGCCGTCGGGCCCCAGGTCGCGGGCGAGGTAGCGGGCCGTCGACTCGAAGGCGGCCTTGGCCACGCCCATCCAGTCGTAGACCGGCCAGGCGAACTGGGCGTCGAAGGTGAGGCCGACGACCCCCGCGCCGGGCGACATCAGCGGCTTCGCGGCCACCGCCAGCGACTTCAGCGAGTAGGCCGAGACCTCCAGGGCGGTGGCAACGTCGGCCCACTGCGCCTCGAGGAAGTTCCCGCCCATGACGGACTGGGGGGCGAAGCCGATGGAGTGGACGACGGCGTCGAGGTGGTCCACGTGCTCGCGCACGCGTGACTCGAGCGCGGCGAGGTCATCGGCGTCGGTCACGTCCAGCTGCACCACGGGCGCCTCGGTGGGCAGGCGCCGGGAGGTGACCTCGGTCAGTCGCATCTGCCGCCCGAAGGAGGTCAGCACGACCGTGGCGCCCTGCTCCTGCGCCAGGCGCGCCACGTGGAAGGCGATGGAGTTGTTCTTCAGGACGCCGGTGACGAGCACCGTCTTGCCCTCCATCAGTCCCATCTGTGTCCTCTTCTCGTCTCGTCCGGGCCGCGTCGCGGGGGCGTCGCGGCCGTCTTTCGCGAAGGTCAGTGCCCCATGCCCAGGCCGCCGTCGACGGGGACCACCGCGCCGGAGATGTAGCCGGCCGCCGGCGAGGCGAGGAACTCCACCACCCCGGCGACGTCGTCGATCGCACCGAAGCGACCGGCGGGGATCGCCCCGAGGTAGGTCTTCTGCTGCTCCTCGGGCAGCACCCGGGTCATCTCGGTGTCGATGAAGCCGGGGGCGACGACGTTCGCGGTGATCGACCGCTTGCCGAGCTCGCGCGTGATCGAGCGGGCCATGCCCACCAGGCCGGCCTTGGCGGCGGAGTAGTTGACCTGGCCGGGGCCGCCGTAGAGGCCGATGACCGAGGAGACGAGGACGATCCGTCCGCGGCGCAGGCGGATCATGCCCTTGGCCGCACGGCGGGAGACCTTGAAGGCGCCGCCGAGGTTGGTCTGCAGGACCGCGTCAAAGTCGTCGTCGCTCATCCGCATGAGCAGCTGGTCGCGGGTGATGCCCGCGTTGGCCACGACCACCTCGACCGGGCCGTGCTCCTCCTCGGCCCGGGCGAAGGCCGCGTCGACGTCCTCGGTGCTGGCCACGTCACCGGCCAGCGCGAGCGTCCCCGCAGGTCCGCGGCCCGACCGCGAGAGCACCGCGACCTTGTCGCCCAGCGCCACGAACCGCTGGGCGATCGCCTCGCCGATGCCCTGGGAGGCGCCGGTGACGAGCACGCTGCGCGGTTCGTACCCGTTGCTCGCGGTCACGTCATCTCCTCGATGCTTGGCGTACGCACGCGGGACACGCTATCTGATCCGGGAGGTACGGCATCCCGGGGGTTCGGTCGGCGACCCGTCCGGGCCCCGCGCGCGGTCGCGGCGTAGCCTGGTCGGATGACCAGGGTCCGGCGTTCCCCCGCCGCCCCCGCCGCGCACGTCTCGCGGCGCGCGGGCGGTCGGTGGCGCCCGGTCCGGCGCCGGCGTCCGGTGAGCATCACCCGCGCCGCGCCCGGCCTGTCCGAGGATCTCGGTGGGCGGATGCGCGGGTACTGGCTGCTCATGGGGCTGCGGGTGGCCTGCCTGGCCTCCCTGGCCGTCGTCCCGCGCGCCTGGTGGTGGCTCTGCATCGCTCTCGCGCTGGTCGCTCCCCTGCTGGCGGTGCTCGTGGCCAACGCCGGCCGGGAGGGCGGTGGGGCGACCGCCGCCGAGCGCGCCGGCCAGGACGTCGTCACGCTCGACGGCGGGGCCGGCGCGGCGGGCGGCGACGGCGGTGCCGGTGGCGCGGACGGGTCGGGCCCGGCACCGGGCCGACGGGTGCCGACCTACACGGTCCGGCCCGGGGAGTTCCTGCGATGAGCGCGGCGGGGGCGCCCCGGGGGCGCCTGTCCTTCCTGCGCGAGCCCCGCTGGATGGGGCTCGTGGTGGGCTGCATCCTCGCGGCGATGGCCTGCGTCTGGCTGGGCACCTGGCAGCTCGACCGGCACCAGGAGAAGGTCGAGCGCCGCGACGCGGTCGCCGCGGCGGAGGCCGCCGCACCGGTCGAGGGCGGGGAGCTGCTCGGCGACCTCGTCGTCGACGAGGACGACACCTGGCGGCAGGTCACCCTCACCGGCGAGTGGGTCCAGGGCGCCACGCTCGGCCTGCGCAACCGGCCCGTCGACGGGACGCCTGCGGTGCACGTCGTCGACCTGCTGGCCACCGAGCTGGACGGTCGCCCCTCGGTCGTGCCCGTCGACCGCGGCTGGCTGCCGGCCCGGGTGGACATGACGCCGGCCGAGCTCCCGGCGCCGACCGAGGGCGAGGTCACCGTCACGCTGCGCCTGCGGCCCGCCGAGCTCGGCTCCGACCGCGAGCCGGCGGCGGGCTGGCTGTACTCGATCGAGGAGGACGCGCTGCGCGCCTCGCTGGCGGCGCTGCCGGAGCCGGGCGCCGCCGTCGCCGAGCTGGCGGCCGGCGGCGGCACCGTCGTCGCAGGCTTCGGCGAGCTGCTGGCGGAGGAACCCGCCTCCCCCGGCTCCCTGGGCGCGCTGCCGGAACCCGACGTCTCGCTCGGCAACCACCTCTCCTACGCCTTCCAGTGGTGGATCTTCGCCGTCGGGGCGCTGCTCATCGTGCCGCTGCTGGCCCGCCGGGAGCTCGACGAGGCCGACGAGGAGCTCCTCGCCGGCACGCCGTACGCCCGCGGGGGCGAGCTCTCCCGCCGGCCGGGCCGGCGCGCCACCGACGCCGAGGAGGAGGACGCCTGGCTCGACGCCGCCGAGGCCGAGGAGTCGGACACCCGGCTCGACGCCGAGGACGGGGCGGGCGCCGAGGCCCCGGCCGAGGGACCTCAGGCCAGCGTGACGAGCTCGAGGTAGTCGGCCGACCACAGGTCCTCGTCGCCGTCGGGCAGGAGGAGCACCCGCTCGGGGCTGAGCGACTCGACGGCGCCCTCGTCGTGGGTGACCAGCACGACGGCGCCGGTGAAGGTCGACAGCGCGCCGAGGATCTCCTCGCGCGAGGCTGGGTCGAGGTTGTTCGTCGGCTCGTCGAGGAGCAGGACGTTGGCCGAGGAGACGACGAGCACCGCCAGGGCGAGTCGCGTCTTCTCCCCGCCCGAGAGCACCCCGGCGGGCTTGTCGGCGTCGGCCCCGGAGAAGAGGAAGGAGCCCAGCACGGAGCGCACCTGGGTGTCGGTGAGGTCGGGGGCGGAGCTGCGCAGGTTCTCCACGACCGTCCGCTCGGTGTCCAGGGTCTCGTGCTCCTGGGCGTAGTAGCCGATCTTCAGGCCGTGTCCGGGGACGACCTCGCCGGTGTCGGGCTCCTCGACTCCGCCGAGGATCCGCAGCAGCGTCGTCTTGCCCGCACCGTTGAGGCCGAGGATGACGACCTTCGAGCCGCGGTCGATCGCCAGGTCGACGCCCGTGAACACCTCGAGCGAGCCGTAGGACTTCGACAGGTCCTTCGCGGTGAGCGGCGTGCGCCCGCAGGGCGCGGGGTCGGGGAAGCGCAGGGCGGCGACCCGGTCCTTCTGCCGGGTCTCCTCCAGGCCGGCGGTGAGCCGTTCGGCACGGCGGATCATGTTCTGCGCGGCGACCGCCTTGGTGGCCTTGGCGCGCATCTTGTCCGCCTGGGCCAGCAGCGTGGAGGCCTTCTTCTCGGCGTTGGCACGCTCGCGGCGGCGGCGCTTCTCGTCGAGCTCACGCTGGCGCAGGTAGGCGTCCCAGCCGAGGTTGTAGGTGTCGAGCTCGCCCCGGTTGGCGTCGAGGTGCCACACGGTGTTGACGGTCTCGCGCAGCAGCTCGACGTCGTGGGAGATGACGACGAACCCGCCCTGGTAGCTCTTCAGGTGCTCGCGCAGCCAGACGATCGAGTCGTGGTCGAGGTGGTTGGTCGGCTCGTCGAGCAGCAGGGTGTCCGCCCCGGAGAAGAGGATGCGGGCCAGCTCGACGCGGCGGCGCTGACCGCCCGAGAGGGTGTGCAGCGGCTGGTCGAGGACGCGGGTGGGCAGCGCCAGCGCCGAGGTCATCGCCGCGGCCTCGGACTCGGCGGCCCAGCCGCCGAGCGCCTCGAACTCGGCGTCGAGACGGACGTAGCGCTCGGTGGCCTTGGCAGCCTTCGTGGGGTTGTCGAGGTCGCCCATCTCGCGCTCCGCGCGGCGCAGGCGGCCCAGCAGGGTGTCGATGCCGCGGGCGGAGAGCACGCGGTCGCGGGCCAGGACGTCGAGATCGCCGGTGCGCGGGTCCTGCGGGAGGTAGCCGACCGTGCCGGAACGGGTGATGTCCCCGGTGTGCACGATGGTCTCGCTGGTGGCGTCGGCGCCGGCGAGGATCTTGGTCAGGGTGGTCTTCCCTGCGCCGTTGCGTCCGACGAGACCGATCTTCATGCCGGCGTCGATGCGGAAGGACGCCGAGTGGAGGAGCTCGCGGGCGCCGATGGACACCGAGACGTCGCGGGCGGTGATCATGGGGGCCTTTCGGTACGACGGGCACCGGTGTGCCGGGCCGTCGTCGATGCTACGTCGCCCCGGCCTCGGCCCGAAGCGGATAACACCGGGCGGTGGCGGACCCCACGCACCGGGTGCGTCCGCCTCCCCCGCGCTCCGGTCCACAGGCCGCCGGGGGCGATGGGTGGCTACTGTTCGCTCAGGCGCCGCGGGGCGCCCGGCGCACCGGCGCGGCAGGCGGTGCGTGAGCGACGGACAAGGAGATCCTCGTGACGTTTCGGGACTCGGCCAGCGGCAGCGGCTCCGGCGAGGGCGTGCGCCGCCGGCGCGGGCGCGGCGGCGGCACGATCGCGGCGGGCGGCGGCGGGCTCGCCATCGTCGCGCTGGTGATCTACCTGCTCACCGGGCAGGACCTGTCCGGGCTCACCGGCGGTGGCGGGGGCGCGCCGGCCGAGGAGGAGACCCTCGGCGAGTGCACGGGGGCGGACGCCAACACCGACGTCGACTGCCGGATGGTGCTCACCTGGGGCTCCCTGCACGACGTCTGGGACGTCACGCTGGTCGAGCAGGCCGACATGGAGCACCGGCGTCCGGAGTTCATCCTCTTCGAGCAGGGCGTGGACACCGGCTGCGGCGCGGCGACCTCCGCCGTCGGGCCGTTCTACTGCCCGCCCGACGAGACGGCGTACATCGACACCGGCTTCTTCGACCAGCTCGAGACCCAGCTCGGTGCCGAGAACGCGCCGCTGGCGCAGATGTACATCCTCGCCCACGAGTACGGCCACCACGTGCAGAACGAGACCGGGGTGATGGCGACGGCGAACCGCTCCGACACCGGGCCGGAGTCCGACGGCGTGCGCCTCGAGCTGCAGGCCGACTGCTACGCGGGGATGTGGGTGGCCCACGCCTCGCAGGTGCCGCAGGAGGAGACCGGGGAGCCGATGCTCGTCGAGCCCACAAGTGAGGAGATCCAGGACGCCCTCGACGCCGCCTCGGCCGTCGGCGACGACCGGATCCAGTCCGGGGCGGGCCAGGAGGTCGACCCGGAGACGTGGACGCACGGCTCCTCCGAGCAGCGGATGCATTGGTTCACCGTCGGCTACGAGAACGGGTCCATGGCGGACTGCGACACCTTCTCCGCCGCCCAGCTCTGATCCACCGACGGACGGCGGGGCCCGCGACCGAGGACGGTCGCGGGCCCACCCGTTCATCGTCCGCCCGGGCAGGACCTGGCGCTACTGCACCGGCACCCGGACGGTCGCGCCGTCACCCGGTTGGCCCAGTCCCTGCCTGGTGAGCAGCTGGCCGCCCGAGCCGTCCGCGAGGGAGGCCGGCTCCCCGCCGTACCGCAGCACCGAGCCGTCCTCGAAGGAGACGGCGAACAGGCCGCCGTCGACCGCCTGCGGCTCGACCTCGCCACCCGGGGTGGCGGCCGCGACCCAGACCGAACGGCTCTGGTCCGCCGCGACCTGGCTCTGCTGGACCACGCCGGAGATCGAGGTGCCGGGGGCCGAGATGGTGCCCTCCAACGTGCCGGACGACGGGTCGAGGACCACCGCGTGCTCGGCGGTGCTCCCGCTGAAGACGGAGACCACGGCGCTGCCGTCCTCGTACGTGATGTCGGCAGCGGTGGCGTCAGTCCCCTCGATCGTGGCGAGCACGATCGGCTCGGCCTCGCCCGCGAGGTTGCGCGACTCGACGACGACGGCGCCGTCCTCGACGCTGGTCGTCAGCAGGATGTCCTCGTCCGCCGCCGCGGGCCGGACGGTGGCGGCCCCCTCGCCCTCGGGCTGCGCGGCCGTGACTCCCAACTCGGTGGTGCGCTCCCCCTCGGTCGTCAGGTACAGGGCGCCCGCCTCGTCGGCCGTGACGATGCCGGCGTCGGTGACGCCCACGATCGTCTCGCCGAGCGGCCCGTCGTCCGTGGAGGCGATCTCGGTGGCGGTACCCCCGTCGACGTCGAGCGACATGAGGCGTGCGCCGCTGTCGGAGACGGCGGTCCACAGCACGCGGTTGCCCTCGACGTCGGACATCATGTCGGCCGGCTCGGCCCGTCCGATGTCGGTCTCCGCCTCGAGCGTGTACTCCAGCTCCTCGGCGGAACCGTCCGAGCCGTACTGGACGAGCGTGACGTCGTCCGGGGTCTGGCTCCAGGCGAGGGGCTGCCCGCCCGGCCCTGCTGCGAACACGTCGTTCGTCCCGACGGTGCCGTCCTCGTGCTCGATGCCCTCGAGCGGGATGGTGGCCACCGGGACCTCCTCGTCCACCGGTGCGGTGAGATCGATCGTGCTCGTCCAGCCCGGCTCGAGCTCGGCGCCCTCGACGCCGACCACCCGCAGCTCGCCGGCGTCGGCCGGCGCCTCGGGGGCGGCGGCGTCCGAGCCGTCGTCCGCGGGCTCATCGCTCGCGGAACCGGCGGCGTCCTCCGCAGCCGACGGCGCCTCGGGGCTCGGCCCCTCGGGGGCCTGAGGCGCCTGGACGTTCGCGCCGTCCCCGCCGGTCCCCGCCTCCGGATCCTGGCTGCACGCGGCGACGGTCAGCGCCGCGGCGGCAAGCATCGCGGTGCACGAGAACCTTCGGGCGGCGCGGCCGCCGGTCGCGGGTGCGGTCATGGTCCGAGTCATGGTCGGTGTCCCCTCTCCGTCACTGACTGTCGCCCGTGAGGCGCTGTCCTCGACCGCCGGTGTGACGGCCACGACGTCGACGCTACGGACCCACCTCGATGCCCGTGCGGCGGTTCGAGGGGAGTTCTGGCGGGGTCGAAGGAACCGCGCCGCGTGTCCCGCACCAGGTCAGGCGTGTCGGGAACCGCCCCCGGGCATGCCAACGGGCCGGCACCCGTGGGTACCGGCCCGAACCTCGCTCTCGACGCTCACCCGCCGGACCCTCGACGGGGGTACGGGCAGGTGGTGACGGCGGGTGTCAGACGTTGAAGCCGAGGGCGCGCAGCTGCTCGCGGCCCTCGCCGGTGATCTTGTCCGGGCCCCACGGCGGCAGCCACACCCAGTTGATGCGGTGCTCGGTGACGAGCCCGTCCAGCGCCATGGCGGTCTGGTCCTCGATGACGTCGGTCAGCGGGCAGGCCGCGGAGGTCAGCGTCATGTCGATGCTCGCGTGGTTCGACTGGTCCACGGTGATGCCGTAGACGAGGCCGAGGTCGACGACGTTGATGCCGAGCTCGGGGTCGATGACGTCGCGCATCGCCTCCTCGACGTCGGCGGCGAGCGTCGCGGTCGGGCCGGCCGGGGCCGGTGCGGCCATCTCGCCGGTGTAGGTCTGCGCCTCCGGGGTGCCCGGGGCGTCGGTCGTCTCGCTCATGCGTCCTCCTGGGTCAGTGCCTGGGCGAGCGCGTCCCGCAGGGCCATCCAGCCCAGCAGGGCGCACTTGATGCGTGCGTGGAACTTGGCCACACCGACGAACGCGGATGCGTCGCCGAGCTGGTCCGATCGCTCCGGGTCGAGCTCCTCGCCCCGGTTGTGCATGAGCTCGCGGAAGGTCTCGTGCAACCCGTCCACGGTGGTCACGTCCTTGCCGGTGGCGAGGTCGGTCATCACCGAGATCGAGGCCTGCGAGATCGAGCAGCCGTGGCCGTCCCACCCGATCTGTTCAACGACCGGCGAGCCCTCGGCATTCCCCAGCCGCACGCGCAGCCGGACCTGGTCGCCACAGGTCGGGTTGACCTGGAAGGACTCGCCGTCGAAGGGGTCGAGGAGGCCGTCGCCGTGCCGCTCGCGGGCGTGGTCGAGGATGACCTGCTGGTAGAGCTGCTCCATCGGAGAGGTCATGTCAGTCCTCCAGCCGGAAGAAGGGACGCACGGTGGCCAGGGCGTCCGCGAAGGCGGCCACGTCCTCGGCGCTCGTGTACGGCCCGGCCGAGGCGCGGGTCGAGGCGTGCACGCCGAGCCGGCGGTGCAGGGGCTGGGCGCAGTGGTGACCGACGCGCACCGCGACCCCGGCGACGTCGAGCACCTGCCCGACGTCGTGCGGGTGGACACCGTCGACGTCGAAGGCGACGGTCGCGAGCCGGTCCTCGGTCGAGTCGGGGCCCAGCAGCCGCACCCCGGGCACGCCGCGGACGGCGTCGAGCAGCAGCGCGGCCATCTCGGCCTCGTGCGCGGCGACGGCCACCATCCCGAGCCCGTCGAGGTAGTCGGCGGCCGCGGCCATGCCCACGGCCTGGGCGATCATCTGCGAGCCGGCCTCGAAGCGGGCGGGCGGCGGCATGAAGGTGGTGGTCTCCATGGTGACGATCTCGACCATGGAGCCGCCCGTGAGGAACGGCGGCATGAGCTCGAGGACCTCGCGGCGCCCGTAGAGGGCACCGACGCCGGTGGGGCCGAGCATCTTGTGCCCGGAGAAGGCGGCCAGGTCCACGCCGAGGGCGCCGAGGTCGACCGGCAGGTGCGGCACCGACTGGCACGCGTCGAGGACGGTCAGCGCCCCGACCTCCCGTGCCCGGTCGAGCACCGTCGTCACCGGGTTGATGACGCCGGTGACGTTCTGGGCGTGGGCGAGAGCGACGACCCGGGTGCGCTCGCCGATGACGTCGAGGGTGTCCAGGTCGAGGCGGCCGTCGTCGGTCAGGCCGATCCACCGCAGGCGCGCACCCGTGTGGGCGGCGACCTCCTGCCAGGGCACGAGGTTGGCGTGGTGCTCGGCCTCGGTGACGACGATCTCGTCGCCGGGGCGCAGGACGAACCGCTCGGCGGCGCTCCCGCCGCGGCCGGCGGTGGCGTTGATGAACGCGTGCGCGACGAGGTTGAGCCCCTCGGTGGCGTTCTTCGTCCACACGATCTCGTCCTCGCGGGCGCCGACGAAGCGGGCCACCGTGGCGCGGGCGGCCTCGTAGAGCTGGGTGGCCTCGTCGGCGAGCTGGTGGGCGCCGCGGTGCACGGCCGCGTTCGCGCTGGCGTAGAACCGGCTCTCCGCCTCGATCACCTGGCGCGGCTTCTGCGCGGTGGCGCCGGAGTCGAGGTAGACCAGCGGGCGGTCCTCGGCGAGCGTGCGGTCCAGGATCGGGAAGTCGGCGCGGACGGCCGCGACGTCGAGGGACGCCGCGCCGTCCGGGCGCGCCCCGCCGCCGGGAGCGGTGCTCCCGGCGGCGGACGCGGCGATGGTCGAGCTCATCGAGAGGTCAGGCCCCCACCGGGCTGAAGCGGTCGTAGCCCTCGGCCTCGAGACGGTCGGCGAGCTCGCGCCCACCCTCCTCGGCGATCCGGCCGTCGACGAAGACGTGCACGAAGTCGGGCTCGATGTACTTGAGGATCCGCGTGTAGTGCGTAATGAGCATGATCCCGGAGCCGACGTCGGAGTGGACGGCGTTGACGCCCTCGGAGACGACGCGCAGGGCGTCGACGTCCAGGCCGGAGTCCGTCTCGTCGAGCACGGCGAAGCGGGGACGCAGCAGGCCCATCTGCAGGATCTCGTGGCGCTTCTTCTCGCCGCCGGAGAAGCCGTGGTTGACGTCGCGCTGGGCGAACGACGGGTCCATGCGGAGCTGCTCCATGGCCGAGTTGACGTCGGAGACCCAGCTGCGCAGGGCCGGGGCCTCGCCGTCGATCGCGGTCTTGGCGGTGCGCAGGAAGTTCGACACCGTCACGCCGGGGACCTCGACGGGGTACTGCATGGCGAGGAACATGCCGGCGCGGGCGCGCTCGTCGACGGACATCTCGAGGATGTTCTCGCCGTCGAGGAGGACCTCGCCGTCGGTGACGGTGTACTTGGGGTGACCGGCGATCGAGTAGGCCAGCGTGGACTTGCCGGAGCCGTTGGGGCCCATGATGGCGTGGATCTCGCCGCTGTTGACCGTGAGGTCGACGCCGCGCAGGATCGGCTTCGGGCCGTCCGTCGTCTCGACGGACACGTGGAGGTTCTTGATCTCCAGGGTGGACATGTGGGGTTCCTTTACGTTGTCTGTGGCGGCCGGTCAGGCGGCGTTGACGGAGGTGTCGGGGTCGACCAGCACGTCGCCGTCCTCGATGGCGAGGGCGTAGACGGTGACCGGCACGGTGGCGGGCAGTGTCGTGGGGCGGCCGGTGCGCAGGTCGAAGGCCGACCCGTGCTTCCAGCACTCGAGCGCCCCGTCGAAGATCTCCCCGTCGGAGAGCGAGACCTGCCCGTGGGAGCAGGTGTCGTCGAGGGCGTGGAAGGTGCCGTCGTCGTCGCGGGCGAGCGCGATGGCCCGGACCGTCCCGTCGGCGGCGGGCAGCCGCACGAGCGAGACGTCGCCCGGGGCGAGCTCGTCCGCGGAGGCCACCCGTGCGTAGGTCACGCGCTCCTCGCCATGGTCAGGTCGAGCTCGGCCTCGATCGCCGCGGTCAGCCCCTCCTCGACGGCGGGCACGCCGATCTGCTTGATGAGCTCGGCGAAGAAGCCGCGCACGACCAGTCGGCGGGCCTCCTCCTCGGGGACGCCGCGGGAGCGGAGGTAGAAGAGCTGCTCGTCGTCGAAGCGGCCGGTCGCCGAGGCGTGGCCGGCCCCCTCGATCTCGCCCGTCTCGATCTCCAGGTTCGGCACCGAGTCGGCGCGCGCACCCTCCGTGAGCACGAGGTTGCGGTTGAGCTCGTAGGTGTCCGTCCCCTCGGCCGCCTTGCGGATGAGCACGTCGCCCACCCACACCGAGTGGGCGCTCGAGCCCTGCAGCGCACCCTTGTAGGTGGCGTTGGACCGGCACCGCTCGACGGCGTGGTCGACGAACAGGCGGTGCTCCTGGTGCTGGCCGGAGTCGGTGAAGTACAGGCCGAGCAGCTCGAGGTCACCGCCGGTGCCCTCGAAGCGGGCGGTGGTCGAGACGCGGACGATCTCGCCGCCGAGGGTGACCACCACGTGCTTGACGGTGGCGTCCTTGGCGACCTGGATCGCGTTCTCGGACAGGTGGATCGCGTCGTCCGCCCACTCCTGGAGGGTGACGAACGTGACGTGGGCGCCCTCGGCGACGTCGAGGGTGACACGCTCGCCGTAGGTGGCGCTGCCGGTGTGCCGCAGCACGACGATCGCGCGGGCGTTGGCGCCGACCTCGACGAGGAGGTTGCCCCACGCGAGGTCGTCGACGCCCTGGCCGGACAGCTCGAGCATGACCGGTTCGGTCAGCTCGGCGCCCGCGGGCACGGTGACCAGCGCGGTGCTGCCGGCGTGCTCGATCGCGGCAGCCGCGGGGCGGTCACCGGGCACGATGCGGGTCCGGCCGCGCGCGTCCTCGGCCGAGATCTCGGTGAGGGTGACGCCGTCGGGCAGGGTGGTGGACCGCTCGAGCGAGCCGGTGCCGGCCTCGGCGGCCAGGACCTGCTGGAGGGCGTCCACGGGGGTGAACCGCCACTCCTCCTCGGAGCCGGTGGGCACCGGCAGGTCGGCGAGGTCGAACGACGCCGCACGGGCGGCGCGCGAGGCCTCGGGGACGACCCCGTGGCTGTGCGCCTCGTCGGCGGTGGCTCGGGAGTGATCGACGATCGGGGTGGCGGTCATCAGCCGACGCTTCCTTCCATCTGCAGCTCGATGAGTCGGTTGAGCTCCAGGGCGTACTCCATGGGCAGCTCACGGGCGATGGGCTCGACGAAGCCGCGGACGATCATCGCCATGGCCTCCGTCTCCTCGAGCCCGCGGGACATGAGGTAGAACAGCTGGTCCTCGCTCACCTTCGAGACGGTGGCCTCGTGGCCCATCTCGACGTCGTCGACGCGGACGTCGACGTAGGGGTAGGTGTCGGAGCGGGAGACGGTGTCGACGAGCAGGGCGTCGCACAGCACGTTGGACTTCGAGTGCGCAGCCCCCTCGAGCACCTGGACCAGGCCGCGGTAGGACGCGCGACCACCACCGCGGGCGACCGACTTCGAGACGATCGAGCTCGAGGTGTGCGGCGCGAGGTGCACCATCTTCGAACCGGTGTCCTGGTGCTGGTCCTCGCCGGCGAAGGCGATGGACAGGGTCTCGCCGCGGGCGTGCTCGCCCATGAGGTAGACCGCCGGGTACTTCATCGTCACCTTGGAGCCGATGTTGCCGTCGATCCACTCCATCGTGCCGCCCTGCTCCACGGTGGAGCGCTTGGTCACGAGGTTGTACACGTTGTTCGACCAGTTCTGGATCGTCGTGTAGCGGACGCGGGCGTCCTTCTTGACGACGATCTCCACGACGGCGCTGTGCAGCGAGTCGGACTTGTAGATCGGGGCGGTGCAGCCCTCGACGTAGTGCACGTAGCTGCCCTCGTCGGCGATGATCAGCGTCCGCTCGAACTGGCCCATGTTCTCGGTGTTGATCCGGAAGTAGGCCTGCAGCGGGATCTCGACGTGGACGCCCTTGGGCACGTACACGAACGACCCGCCCGACCACACGGCCGTGTTGAGCGAGGCGAACTTGTTGTCCCCCGGGGGGATCACGGTGCCGAAGTACTCCTGGAAGATCTCCGGGTGCTCCTTCAGCGCGGTGTCGGTGTCGAGGAAGATGACGCCCTGCTGCTCCAGGTCCTCGCGGATCTGGTGGTAGACGACCTCGGACTCGTACTGCGCGGCCACACCGGCGACCAGGCGCTGCTTCTCCGCCTCGGGGATGCCCAGCCGGTCGTAGGTGTTCTTGATGTCCTCGGGCAGGTCCTCCCAGCTGGTGGCCTGCTTCTCGGTCGAGCGCACGAAGTACTTGATGCGGTCGAAGTCGATGCCGCTGAGGTCGGCGCCCCACTGCGGCATCGGCTTGCGGTCGAAGAGCCGCAGCGCCTTGAGCCGGGTCTTGCGCATCCACTCCGGCTCGTCCTTCTTGTCCGAGATGTCGCGCACGACGTCCTCGGACAGGCCACGGCGCGCAGCGGCGCCGGCCTCGTCCGAGTCGTGCCAGCCGTAGCCGTACTGGCCGATCGACGCGATCGTCTCTTCCTGCGTCATCGGCTCCCGGGTGGGAGGCGTGGTGGTGGTCATCGATGTCCTTCCGTGCCGACCGGTGTCGGGTGGGGGGTCTGACGTTCGGGCAGGGCGAGCGGGACGTGGGTCGTGCACATGTAGCCGCCGCTCGCCAGGGTGGCCAGTCGTTGGACGTGGACGCCGAGCAGGCGCGAGAACGCGCGGGTCTCGGCCTCGCACAACTGGGGGAAGGCCTCGGCGACGTCCTGCACCGGGCAGTGGCCCTGGCACAGCTGGACGGCGAGGTCGGTGCGGCCCACCGAGCGCACGGTGGCGGCGTAGCCGTCCGCGGTCAGGGCCTGGGCCAGGGCGTCGACCCGCTCGCGCGGCGTGCTCGCCCCCTCGAGCTGGGCGGCGTAGCGCCTCTCCAACTCCGCGACCCGGCGGTCGGCGAACTCGTCGGCGGCCTCGGGGCCGACCTGCTCGACGAGGAAGTCGAGCACCTGGCCGGCGAGGTCGGAGTAGGCGTCGGTGAACTCCGCGCGCCCGGCGTCGGTGGCGACGTAGTGGCGGGCGGGGCGGCCTCGACGCGGCGTGGTGGTGCCGGGGTTGCGCTGGACCGCGATGAGTCCCTGCGACTCGAGCGCCCCGATGTGGCGGCGCACGGCAGCGGAGGTGAGCTCGAGCTCCTCGGCGACGTCGGCGGCACATACCGGTCCCTGCTCGAGGACAAGGCTGAGCACGCGGTCGCGGGTGCTGCCGTCCTCTCCCCCGGCGGGGATCCCTGGCTGGGGAAGGTGGTTCGCCTGCGTCATGAGCGTCTCCTCCCGTCGTGCCGTCGTTCGCGCCGGCCGCTCCGGGGGCCGCCGTCGCAGGTCGTGGGCGAGATCGTCCGATACCTGGGGACGGGCGCCGAACGGCGCCGCTGATTTACATACAGTATGCGTTGCCAAATCCCGATCGTCCAGGAAGGTTCGCCTTACCTGGCCGCCGCCTCGCAGGGGTCGCGAGCCCTCCCGACGAGCGGCGCACGGCTCCCGCGAGAGGGGTCTCCAGGATCCCCGCCGGACCGCCCGCGGACCGGGCGACCGCACGGCGCGCCGCGGGATGTGACGCAGCCCACGAGCGGTGGCGGCGTCGCCGTGCCGTGGCCGGGAGGCGGCCCCGCCGCCGTAGCCTGTCCGGGTGCCACCGACCCCCGCCGCGCTCGAGGTGCGCGACCTGCGCCGGTCCTACGGCTCCCGGGTGGCCGCGGACGGCATCGACCTCACGGCCCTGGCCGGTCGGGTCACCGCCGTCCTCGGCCCCAACGGCGCCGGCAAGACCACGACGATCGAGTGCTGCGTGGGGCTGCGCCGCCCCGACTCCGGATCCGTGCGCGTGCTCGGCCTCGACCGTGCCGCCCCCTCCTCCGCGGCCCCGCTGCGGCACGCGGTGGGCGTCATGCTCCAGGACGGCGGGCTGCCGATGGCCCCGCGGGCCGGCGAGGTGCTCGCGCACGTGGCGCGCATGCACGACGACCCGCTCGACACGGACGCGCTGCTGCGCCGGCTGGACCTGGCGGACTCGGCCTCGACGCCGGTGCGCCGGCTCTCGGGCGGCCAGCGGCAGCGCCTCGCGATGGCCTGCGCCGTCGTCGGCCGCCCCCGGCTCGTCTTCCTCGACGAACCCAGCGCGGGCCTCGACCCGCGCTCGCGTCGCGAGACCTGGTCGCTCGTGCGGGAGCTCCGGGCCGACGGGGTCGCCGTCGTGCTGACGACGCACCTGATGGACGAGGCCGAGGAGCTCGCCGACGAGGTCGTCGTCATCGACGCCGGCGCGGTGGTGGCCACCGGGGCGCCCGACGCGCTCGCCGGGCACGCGGTGGTGGACGTGTGGCTGCCCGGTGCAGGGGCGAGCACCGCAGCCGGGGCGGACCCTGGTGCCGCCAGCGCCGCGAGCGGTGCGGAGATCGACACCAGCGGCGACGGGCTCGGCGCGGGCGACTGGGCCGGGCTCCTCGCCGCGGAGCTCGGGCGCGTAGGCCGGGCCGACCTGGCCGGCGCGACCTCCGGGCGCGGCCGGGGCGGCGACCTCGCGGCCCGCGTGCTGCTGGGCCCGGGTCGTCGCGGACCGGCGGCCGAGGACGTCGCCGCCGTCGCGGCCGCCGCCGGGCACGCCTGGGACACGCTGTCGGGCGGCGACACCGGAGCAGGCGGGCGTCCGCCCGAGATCGTCTCCGGGCGCCGCACGCTCGAGGACGTCTTCCTCGAGCTGACCGGGCGGCGGCTCGACGTCGAGGACGCCTCCGGCGAGGCCGACGGCGCCGGTGACGGCGGTGGTGCCGGAGGCGGCGCCCGCCGCCGACGCGGCACTCCGCGACGCCGGGGGCGCAGGTGAGCCCGGGGGTGCGCCGGGCGCTCGCCCAGGCGCGCTTCGACACCCTGACGACGCTGCGTAACGGCGAGCAGCTCCTGCTCACCCTGCTCATGCCGGTCGGGACGCTCGTCGGTCTGGTCACGCTCGACCTCGTCGAGCTGCCCACGGGGGCGGGCGGCGGCACGCAGGCGGCGGCCCTCGGGTCCGCGCTCGCGCTCGCCGTGAGCGCCGCGGGCCTGCCCTCGGTGGCGATCGCGCTCGCCTTCGACCGACGCTGGGGCGTCCTGCGCCAGCTGGCGACCACGCCGCTGGGACCGCGCGGGCTCCTGGCCGGGCGGCTCGGTGCCGTCCTCGCGCTCGTCGCGGTCCAGGTGGTGCTCCTCGCGGGGGTCGCGCTCGCGCTCGGCTGGCGGCCCGACCTCGGCGCGTGGCCGCTCACGGTGCCGTTGGGGGCGCTGGTCGTCCTGCTGGGGACGGCGGCGTTCACCGGGCTCGGGGTCGTCGTCGGCGGGACGCTGCGGGCCGAGGCCGTCCTGGCGATCGCCAACGGGGCGTGGGTCGCGCTGGCCCTCGGCGGCGGCGTGCTGGCCCCGGTCGCGTCGTTCCCCGGCTGGCTGCAGCCGGTGCTCCACGTGCTGCCCTCCGGCGCCCTCGGGGAGTCCCTGCGCTCGCTCGGGACCGCCGCGGGGCCGGCGTGGGGCTCGATCGGCGTGCTCGCCGTGTGGGCGGTCGCGCTGCCGGTCCTCGCCGCGCGCGTGGTGCGCTGGGAGGAGTAGCGCACGGCACCGTCCGGGCGGTGGTCCTAGGTGCGCCGGTCCTGGGTGAGCCGGTCCGTGGGCAGGGCGAGCTCGATGGCGGCCGTCATGTCGAGGGCCTTGGCCACCTCCCCGTCGATGTCCTCGAGCTCGCGCGCGACGACGATCGTGTCGCGGCGCAGCTCGGCCACCCGTACGGACACCATCTGGCCGTCGTCGAGGCGCAGGAACCAGGGCTCGGCGAGGAGCCGCAGGCCGATCTCCTCGAGCACCTCCTCGGCCTTCGCGAGCTCCATGGCGTCGCCCCGCCTGAGGTGGAGCCGGTCGAAGGGGACGAAGAGGCCGTCCTCGGTCATGCCGATGTAGCCGACGTGCTCGCCGTCGTCGGGGCGCAGGTGGTCGAAGACGGTCAGCCCGCGGAAGGCGTCGTCCGGGTCACCGGTGTCCACGGAGCCGGTGTCCACGGAGTCGTCGACCGGGACGCCGGGGACCGCAGGGGCGCGGACCTGGCCGCCCGGGCCGGGGTGCTGAGGTGCCGTCATCCCTCGAACCTATCCGCGGCCGGCGCGGTGGCAAGCGGATTCTCGCCTGCCGCCGCGCCCGGCGCCCGTACCCGGCGGGGACGTACCCTGGGCGGGTGAGCAGCGCGCCCCCCACCAGCACCCCCGGCCCCGTCTCGAACGATGCGCGGGCGGTCGGCGCAGGCGGGTCCGCGACCGGGCCGCTCGGGCGGCGCTCGCTCGTGGACCCGCTCACCTGGGGGCTGGCGATCGCCAACCTCGTGGCCCAGATCGGCATCATCGTCACCGGCGGGCTCGTCCGCGTCACCGGCTCGGGGCTGGGCTGCTCGACCTGGCCGATGTGCGAGCCCGGTGCGTTCACCCCGGTCTTCCACGAGGAGACGGGCTACCACGCCTTCATCGAGTTCGGGAACCGCACGCTGACCGGGGTGCTCGGCGTCATCGCGCTCGCCCTGCTCGTCGCGGTGTGGCGGCGCGAGCCGACCCGTAGCCGCCCCCTCGCACTGCGCCGCCTCGCGGTCTGGCCGCTGGTGGGGATCGCGATCCAGGGCGTCATCGGGGGGATCACCGTGCTCCTCGACCTGCACCCCGCCGTGGTCGGGCTGCACATGTACGTCTCGCTCGGCCTCGTCGCCTTCTCCACCTACCTCCTGGTCCGACTCGCCTCCCCGGACCACGAGCCGCGCACGCTGCTGACCACGACGGGCCGCCGGCTCGTCACCGCCCTGCTCGCGCTGGCGGCCCTCATGACGGTCCTCGGCACGGTCGTCACGGGCGCCGGGCCCCACTCCGGGGACGACACCCACCCCTACCGGTGGGCGCTGGACCCGATCGCCGTCACGCGCGCCCACGCCTGGACCGTCTACGTGTTCGTCGCGGTGCTCGTCGTGGTCACCGTCATGCTGCACCGAGGCCGCGGGGCGGACCCGCGCCTCGCCGGCGCCCGGGCGGCCGTCCGCACGCTCGTCGTGCTCACCATCGCCTCGGCGGTGACCGGCATCGTCCAGCACAGCACCGGCCTCCCGGTGGCGCTCGTGGTCGTCCACATGCTGCTCGCGGCCCTCGTCGTCGCGGCGACCGCATGGCTGTGGTCGACGACGTACGCCCGGGACGGGAAGTCCAGCCCCCCGTCCGTGGACGGCTCCGTCGTCCCCGCCGGTTAGCCTTCCCTCAGTGTGAGGCTTGGTGGTGCCGCGGATGTCGCGGTGGTTGGATCCTTTCCATCCGGTGATTGGCTCCTAGCCTTGCTGCCACTCCTGGCTGAGTTGGCCTGCATGCGTATTGCCGTCGCCGGATGGGAAGGACCGGCCGGCGTGACTTGATAGGAGCGTGCAGCTGCCCCACTGAGGTTTGTCCGCCGACCGGCCCGACCGTTCGACCCCCACTCGGATTCAAGGGAGGCAGTCACCATGGTGGTGCTGATCGGCGCGGACGTCCACAAGAAGTCACACACCTTCGTCGCGGTCGACGCGGCGGGTAAGCAGATCGGGCAGGTCACGGTCCACGCGACCCACAGCGGTCATGAGAAGGCCTACCGATGGGCCCAGAAGAGTTTTATCGAGCAGGACCGCCGGTGGGGGCTGGAGGACTGCCGCCACCTCACCGGCCTGCTCGAACGCGACCTCCTCGCTCACGGAGAGCCAGTGGTCAGAGTGCCGGCAAAGCTGATGGCCCGCCAACGCGCCACCGCGCGCACCCGTGGGAAGTCCGACCCCATCGACGCGCTCGCCGTCGCGCGGGCGATGGCTCGCGAAGAGGATCTGCCGACCGCGTCCACCGATGAGCAGGCACGAGAGGTCAAGCTCATCCTGGCCCGCCGGGAGGACCTGGTCGCGGAGCGGACCCGGGTGATCAACCGCCTGCGCTGGCACCTGCACGAGCTCGATCCCGAGGTCGACCCACCATCACGCGCGCTGGTCCATCGGCCGGCCCAGGCACGGGTGCGGGAGGTGATCGAAGCCAGCGAAGGAATCGTCGCGGAGATCGCGGGCATGGTCCTGGCCGATCTCGAACGGCTCTGCCACTTGATCAGCGAGCTCGACACGCGGTTGCGGGCCATGGTCCGAGAGGTCGAGCCGGTGCTGCTGGAGATCCCCGGCTGCGCCGACCTGTCGGCCGCGAAGATCATCGCCGAGACCGCCGGGATCACACGATTCGCGAACGAGGGGAAGTACGCGATGTTCGCCGGCTGCGCCCCGATCCCGGTCTGGTCGGGCAAGACAGAAGGTCGAGTCCGCCTCAACCGTGGCGGGAACCGGCAGCTGAACTGCGCGATCCACCGCATCGCCATCACCCAGATCCGCCTCGAGGGACCAGGCAAGGACTACTACGAACGCCTCCGCGAACAGGGCAAGACCGTCATGGAAGCCCTCCGCTGTGTCAAGAATGCCATCGCCCGCCGCATCTGGCGCACCCTCACCCGAGCCCACCGGCAACGCGCCCTCACTCCCCCTCCGATCCCCCTGACCCCCACCTCAACGACTTGCGTCCAGCAAGCCGCTTGACATAGGAGATACGCATGACGATCGTCCACGAGGCATTCCGCGGCGACGACGGCAGTGCGGGGGTGCTCCTGCGGTCGGACTCCCCCAGCGGCACGCGGTTCCTCACCTGCTTCGTCGAGCCGGACGACACCCTCTACCGGGTGGCGATCCGGGTCGTGCACCCGGGCCGGCCCGGCGGCTGGACCTCCCTGGAGATGGCCGACCACGTCGGCGGGACGATCGCCACGCTCGGCGCCCGGGAGGTCGCGCCCGGCTCGATCCCCAGCTACGCGGACATCCTCGTCGTCGAGGAGATGGTCGGCTGCGGGGCGGAGTCGATGACGTGGGACCGGCTCGACGAGTCGACCCTGTCCAGCATCCCGGCCTCGTTGGAGCGTGGCGACACCGCCGAGGTGGCCGGGCTCGACGGCCGGCCGATCACCGCCTCGCCGTACCTCCTGCTGCTCGACGGCGTGCACACCTACACGTTCTGGGTGGCCGACGGCCAGGTCGTCGTCTCCGACTGGGCGGGCGCCTCCAGCTACCGCGTGGGAGACCTCGCCGCGGCGCTGGCGGGCACGAGCAAGGACGTCGCCACGCACGCCGAGGCCTGGGTGGCCGGTCCCGCCCGGCGGCGCTGACGGCACCGCGACCGCCCCGACCCTGACGTCGGGCCCTGCCCCCGACGGCCGGCCGCGTCAGGCGCCGCGGATCGTCGCCGGCTCCGCCACCGGCCAGGTCCATGCCGTCGCGAGCAGCTCCGACAGGCGGGTCGGCAGGTCCCGGGGGCTGAACCGGACACCCGTCTCGGCCGCGCGAGCCATGCCCGCGGGGTCCCACCAGCGGATCGCCCGGGCCGGACCCCCGCCGGCACCGGCCCTCCCCGAGGGGGCCGTCACGCCGGCCGGGACCGCCTCGCCGTCGCACCCGCCGGGCAGCGGGTCGAACCGCGGGACGCGCACGAGGTAGACCTCGTCGCTCGTGCCACCGAAGCCCTCGCCGCGCAGGTCCTCGCGCGGGAGGTGGTGCACCCAGACGAGGTCGCGCAGCGCGCCGTCGGCGAGGAGGAGACCGGTCTCCCGGAGCAGCACGCCTCTCAGTGCCGCCTCGGAGCTCTCCGCGGCCCCCGCCCGGCCGCCCGGGGCCGTCCAGAGGGTCTCGCCGCACCTCTCGTCCTCGACCAGCAGCACATGGCCTTCGCCGTCGACGAGGAGGGCGCTGCACGTCCGTCGGTAGGGGAGCTCGACAGGCATCCTCCGATCATCACGGACGAGGCCCCGCTCGCGCATCCCCCTGGCGGGTCGTCCTCGCCACTTCGACGACGGGCGCGGCGAGGACGTGAACACGAGGCGACCGACCGGTGGATGAAAGGTGTCTCATCCGACCGTCACCGTCCTCCTTCCTGCGCGAGGTGAACTACTCACCACACCTCATCAGGTCGGGGCAACCGGGCCCGGACCTCGGAGGGACAGATTGGGGGAACGCCGTGCGGACCACGACGACGCTGCGAGCTCATCCGTCGACGGACGGCATCGCGCCCGTCCCCGACGGGCCCGGCACCGGGACCGACGCGGCCGGCCGGCCCCGCGCCCTGCGCGTCGCCCTGTACTCCCACGACGCCCTCGGGCTCGGGCACGTCCGGCGCAACCTGGCGATCGCCCGCGCCCTGGGCACCATGGAGCCCGCCCCCGACATCCTGCTCCTCACGGGTGCGCCGGAGGCCGTCACGGCGGACCGGCCCGCCCACTGCGAGCTCGTCTCGCTGCCCGCGCTGAGCAAGGACTCCGCGGGCGTCTACTCCGCGCGTCACCTCTCCGTCGACCAGGCGCACATCCGCGACATGCGCCGCAGCATCCTCACCGCCGCCCTCGACTCGTTCCGCCCGGACGTCCTCGTCGTCGACAAGCACCCTCGAGGGTTCCTCGGCGAGCTCGAGCCGGCGCTCGAGCTCCTGCGGGCCGCCGGGACGCGCGTGGTGCTCGGCCTGCGCGACATCCTCGACGACGCCGGGACGGCCCGCCGTGAGTGGCGCGCCGACCGGTCCGCACGCGCCGTGGGCCGCTGGTACGACCAGGTCTGGGTCTACGGCGACCAGGCCGTGCACGACCTCGCCGACGAGCTCGACCTGCCCCGGGAGACCACCGTGCACACCGGCTACCTCGCGACCGGCAGGTGTCGCCCCACCCAGGTCACCGAGGTCGAGACCCCCTACGTGCTCGCCACCGTCGGCGGTGGCGCGGACGGCGCGCACCTGGCCGAGGCCTTCGTGCGCAGCACCATGCCCGCCGGGCACCACGGCGTCCTCGTCGCGGGCCCGCAGATGCCGACCGACGACCTCCACCAGATCGTCGAGCTGGCCGCGTCCCGCCCCGACCTGACGGTGCGCACGTTCGTCGAGGACGCGGTCGCCCTCCTGGCCGGGGCCTCGGCCGTCGTCTCGATGGGCGGGTACAACACCGTGTGCGAGGCGCTCTCGCTCGGCAGCCGGCTGCTGGTCGTCCCCCGCGTCCGTCCGCGCCAGGAACAGCTCGTGCGCGCCCGGCTCCTCGCCGGGGCGGGCCGGCTCGAGATGATCCACCCGGACGTGCTCACCGAGCAGGCGCTCTCCTCGTGGCTGGCCGGCGCGGTCTCCGCCACGGCGGCGCACCACGGACCGGCCCCCCGCCGCGCCGTCGGTCCCCCCGTCGACCTCGACGGGCTCGCCCGGCTGCCGCACCTGCTCGCGGTACTTCTCGACCCGAAGGAGAGCTCCCATGTCGCATGAACGGATCGGCTACGTCCTCAAGATGTACCCACGGTTCTCCGAGACCTTCATCGTCTCCGAGCTGCTCGGCCGCGAGGAGCGCGGCGCGGACATCGAGGTGTTCTCCCTGCGCCCACCGGTGGACCCGCGCTTCCACAGCTCGCTCGCCGACGTCCGGGCGCCCGTGACGTACGTGCCGCGCGCCCGCAAGGCGGAGGACCTGTGGCTCACCCTGCGCGACGCCGCCCCCGACCTGCCCCGCCTCCCGGAGCACCTGCCCGAGCTCCTCGCCGCCGACGCCTCCGACGCCGCCCAGGCCGTCGACGTCGCGCTCATGGTCGTGCGCCGCGGCATCACCCACCTGCACGCCCACTTCGCCTCGATGGCGACGACCGTGGCGCGCCTCGCCTCCCTGCTCAGCGGCGTCCCGTACTCGTTCACGGCCCACGCGAAGGACATCTTCCACTCCTCGGTGGACCCCACCGACCTGGCCGTGAAGATCGCCGACGCGCACCACGTGGTGACGATCAGCGACTTCAACACCCGCCACCTCCGGCTCGCGTTCCCCGAGGCCGTCGCCGGCACGCGCCTGCACCGGATCTACAACGGGCTGCCGCTCGACCAGTTCCCCTTCGCGCCCCCGGGATCCCCCTCCGCGACCGCGCCCGTCGAGAACCCGCCCGAGGTCGTCGCCGTCGGGCGCCTCGTGGAGAAGAAGGGGTTCTCCGTGCTCGTCGACGCGATCGCCCACCTGCGGGACGCCGGTCGCCCCACCAGGTGCCGGATCATCGGCGGCGGGGCCCTCGCCGACGAGCTGGCCGCCCAGGTCGACCGGCTCGGCCTGACGGACCTGGTCACCCTCACCGGGCCGCTGCCGCAGCACGAGGTGCGCGAGCAGGTCGCCGCCGCCCGGGTGTTCGCCGCGCCGTGCGTCGTCGGCTCGGACGGCAACGCCGACGGCCTGCCGACGGTCCTCCTCGAGGCCATGGCGCTCGGCACGCCGTGCATCTCCACCGACGTCACGGGCATCGTCGAGGCGGTCCGGCACGAGGACACGGGGCTGCAGGTCCCGCAGCACGACCCGGTCGCCCTCGCGAGGGCCGTGGCGCGGCTCCTCGACGACGACGGCCTGGGCGCCCGGCTCGCCACCGCCGCGCGCCGGCTGGTCGAGGTCGAGTTCGACACGCGCCGCCAGGTCGCCGCCCTCGAGCGCGCGACCCGCGCCGGCGCCCCCGGGCACTCCCCCGACTCCGCACCTCACCACGGTCGACCGCCCACCGCCGCCGTGGCCGGCCCGGACACCGCCCGCCACCCGGTGGAGGTGACCTGATGCGGATCGCCTACCTCTGCGCAGACCCCGGCATCCCCGTCCTCGGCCGGAAGGGCGCCTCCGTCCACGTCCAGGAGGTGCTGCAGGTGCTGCTCGCGGCGGGCCACGAGGTCACGCTCGTGTGCCGCCGGACCGACGGCTCACCGTGGCCGGCGGCAGCCGCGGCGCTCGAGCAGGGCCGCCTGCACGTCGTCGAGCTCGGCCCGGTCCGGGGCGAGGACGTCGCCGACCGTGAACGGCGGGCCATCGCCGCCGACGCCGAGGCGCGCGACGCCCTCGACCACGCCGGCCCCTTCGACCTCGTCTACGAGCGCTACTCGCTCTGGAGCACCGCGGGGACCGCCTACGCGCGCGAGCACGGCGTGCCCTCGGTCCTCGAGGTGAACGCGCCGCTCCCCCGGGAGCAGGCGCGCCACCGCGGGCTGGTCCACGAGCGCGAGGCCGACGCCGTCGCGCGGCAGGTCTGCGGCGACGCGAGCGCCGTCGTGTGCGTCTCCGGTCCCGTCGCGGACTGGGCGCGCGGGCTGGTGCCCGCGGAGCGCCGGGCGCGTGTCGTCGTCGAGGCCAACGGGGTCGACGTCGAGCGGATCCGTCCCCCCGAGCCCGCCGAGCGTGCGCGGCGCCCGTTCACCGTCGGCTTCGTGGGCACCCTCAAGCCCTGGCACGGCACCGAGACCCTGCTCGAGGCCGTCGCCCTGCTGCGCGGCACGGTGCCGGACGCCCGGCTGCTGCTCGTCGGCGACGGCCCGCAGGCCGGGTCCCTGCGTGAGCAGGCGAGGCACCTGAGCATCGCAGACGCCGTCGAGACGACCGGAGCCCTGGCCCCGGTCGACGTCCCCGCACAGCTGCACCGCATGGACGTGGCGACGGCGCCCTACCCGGCCGGCGGCGAGGGGTACTTCTCACCCCTCAAGGTCTACGAGTACATGGCGGCCGGGCTCCCGGTCGTGGCCTCGTCGGTCGGCCAGCTCGTCGACGTCGTCGAGCACGCGCGGACGGGATTCCTCGTCCCGGGCTCCGACCCGCTCGCGCTCGCGGCCATGTTGCGGGTGCTTGCCGACGACCCCTGGCTGCGCCGCCGCACCGGCGCGGCGGCACGCGCGCACGTGTGTGCCGACCGCACCTGGACCGACGTCGTCCGACGTTCGCTGGCGGCCGCGGGGGTCGACCTCGGGCGGGTCCCGGTGCCCGACGGGGCGCCGGCCGCGCACGAGCCGCCCGCGCACAGGAGTGCCGCGCACGAGCCGACCCCGGTGGTGGTCTGATGGCCGACCGTCGACCGGTGGCCGAGCTGCGCTCGGTGGTGCCCTCGTTGCGGCACATCTTCACCTTCCTGCGCCCCCACCTGCGGCCGCACCGCGGGCTCGTCGCGGGCGGGTTCGTCGCCCTGTTCGCCGAGGTGGCCTTCCGCCTGCTCCAGCCGTGGCCGCTGAGCTTCGTCATCGACGCGGTGGTCGTCCCCGGTGCCGCCGAGGACCCGGGGCTCATGCGGCTCCTCGTCCTGTGCGCCGTCGCCGTCGTGGCGGTCGCCGCGCTGCGGGCCCTCACCGCCTACCTGACGACGGTGCTGTTCGCCCTGGCCGGCACCCGGGCGATGACCTCCGTCCGCGCCAAGGTCTACGCCCATGTGCTGCGCCTGTCCCTGCGCTTCCACACCTCCTCGCGCGGCGGCGACCTCATCACGCGGCTCATCGCCGACGTCGGGCGGCTGCGGGACGTCGCCATCACGGCCGCGATGCCGCTCATCGGTAACGTCGTCACCCTCGTGGCGATGCTCGTCGTCATGTTCGTCCTCGACTGGCGCCTCGCGCTCGTCGTGCTCGCCACGCTTCCGCTGTTCGCCCTGTCCTCCTCGCGCTCGACCCGCCGGATCACCTCCGCCTCCCGGGTCCAGCGCCGCCGGGAGGGTGAGCTCGCCGGTGCGGCCGGCGAGTCGTTCGGGGCGATCAAGGTGGTCCAGGCCTACTCCCTCGCCGAGCGTCTCGAGTCCTCGTTCGCCGCCTCCAACAACCAGGAGCTGAAGGAGGGGGTGCGGGCGACCCGCCTCTCGGCCGGGCTCGAGCGCACCACCGACGTGCTCGTCGGCATCGCCACCGGCGTCGTCCTGCTCGTGGGCGGCTGGTCGGTCGTGCGCGGCCACCTCTCCCCCGGCGAGCTCGTCGTCTTCCTCCAGTACCTCAAGACCGCGTTCCGCCCCATGCGCGACCTGGCCAAGTACACCGGCCGCATCGCCAAGGCCGCCGCCTCCGGCGAGCGGATCCTCGACCTCATGCACACCGAGCAGGAGGTCGCGGACGCGCCGAAGGCCTACACGATCCGTCGGCTCGCCGGGGAGGTGCGCCTCGAGGGAGTCACGGCCTCCTACACCGGGAAGGACCGTGCCCTCGACGGCGTGGACCTGCGCGTGCGGCCGGGATCGAAGGTCGCGCTCGTCGGGCACTCCGGCTCCGGCAAGTCGACGATCGCGAGCCTCCTGCTACGCCTCCAGGACCCGGTCGCCGGCGCCGTCAAGCTCGACGGCCACGACCTGCGGGACGTGACGGTGGAGTCGCTGCGCGCCCACGTGACGATCGTGCTCCAGGAGTCGGTGCTCTTCCACGGCACCCTCGCGGACAACATCGAGATGGGCCGGCCGGGTGCGACCCGCGCCGAGATCGAGCAGGTCGCCCGCGCCGCCAACGCCCACGACTTCATCAGCCGGCTGCCCGACGGGTACGACACCGTCGTCGGCGAGCGGGGCGACACGCTCTCGGGCGGCCAGCGACAGCGCGTGGCCATCGCCCGGGCGATGCTCCGCGACGCACCGGTCATCATCCTCGACGAGGCCACCACCGGCCTCGACCCGGCGAACTCCGCCCAGGTGCTGCAGGCCATCGACCGCCTCGCCGCCGGCCGCACCACCCTCGTCATCACCCACAGCATCGAGACCGCGCTCGACTGCGAGGAGGTCGTCATCCTCGAGCGCGGGCGCGTGGTCGAGCACGGCACCCCGGCCGAGCTGCTCGCCACCCCGGGCAGCCGGCTCGCCACGCTCGACCCCGACGACCACGGCTCGCCGGGGACCATCGACCGCAAGGAGCACAGTGCCGACGCTCGCACCCGCTGACGACCGCCTCGCCGCCGCCGACCCGGGCATCCCCGGGCTGGCGGACGTGCTGGCGCCCGCCGACCTCGTCCGCAGCCTGGGCGTCGACATCGCCGACGCCGAGATCCGCTATCTGCGCTACAAGCCGGGCATCTCCCTGGTGGCCGGGCTCCTGCTGCACCACCCGGGCGGCGGGACCTCCGTCGCGCAGGCGCTCGCCGTGGGTGAACGCTCGGCACCGAAGCTCGCCAAGCTCGCCCACGCGGGCAGGAGCGACGACGTCGGGCTCGGCGCCGTCGTCGACGAGCGGCGCCTGGTCGGCCTCGCCGACGCGACGGCCGACCGCCACCTGCCCGGGGTCCCGGCCACGGTCCGCGCCGCGCAGCAGGTGCGTCCCCTCGTCTACAAGCCCGGCCGGCGCTGGGTCGCCCGGGTCGAGCCCCGCGACGGCGGGCCGCGGGTCGTCAAGGCGCACCGGCCGAGCGGGGTGGCGGCGGTCGTCGTCCGGCACGCCGCCCTCGCCGGGCTCGACGTGCCGCACATCCTCGACGTCGACGCACGCCGGGGCACGGTCGTCACGTCCTGGGTCCCGGGGACGCGCCTGGACGCGCTGGATGCGCATGCGACGACGGGCCTGCGGGCGCGGGTCGGCGCGATGCTGGCCGAGATCCACGACCGGCCGGCGCCACCGGGCCTGTCGGGCGTCGATGCCGCGGCCGCGATCGCCCGCGACCTGGAGGAGTCCGTCGACGCCGTGCGCGCCGTCGTGCCGGGGAGCGCGGCGGCCGCCCGCGAGGCGGTCGACCTCCTGCTGCCGGTGCTCGCCGGGGCCGCCCCCGCGACGCGCCTCGTGCACGGCGACCTCTCGGCCGACCAGGTCATCGTCGGGCCGGCGCCGCGCGGCACGTGTGGGGGCGAGGCGCGGGTGACGATCCTCGACCTCGACCGGGTCCGGGTCGACCACCCGATGACCGACCTCGGCTCGTGGTACGGCGCCGCCGTCGCCGCCGAGCCGTGGCGGGCCGCGCCGGAGCCCGAGACCCTGCTCGGCGGGCTGCTCGAGGGCTACGCGGGCGCGGGCGGGGACGTCGACCCGGTCCGGCTGCGCGCCGAGTGCGCCGCGGCCGTCCTGCGGCGCGCGGCGGAACCCTTCCGCCACCACCGCGGTGACTGGCCCGACGCCGTCGCCACCCTGGTCGAGGTCGCCCACGACCTCGCGGTCCGACGGGCGGCACGATGAGCGCACCGAGGACGGGCCCGACGGTCGCTGCGCCCGCCGGGTCCCGCCTGCGCCCGCCCGACCGCGTCGACCCGGACGGGCAGCGGTACGACGTCGTGCGGGCCTGGCCGCGCGGGACGGACCACGCGCTGCTCGAGCTGACCGGCCCCGACGGCGCGACGGTGGCCGGGCAGTGGTGCGCCGACCCCGAGGCGCTCGAGCGGCGTGCCGCCGCCGCACCCGCGCCGGCCCACGTCGTCGGCGACGTCCTGCTCCAGCCGCACGGCGACGACGCCGAGCTGCCCGCCCTCGCCGGCCTCCTCGCCCGGCCCGGGGCGCGGCTCGTCGCGCACCGGCCGGGCCGCCGCGCCGTCGTGCAGCTCCCCGGCGACGGGGGCGGGCCGGCGGCCTTCGCGAAGGTTGTCCGGCCGGGCAGGGCCGCCGACGTCGCCCGCCGGGGCACGCTCGTGGCCGACCTGCTCGCCGCCGCGGACCCCGGCGACGGCGCCGACCTCCCCGTGACCGTCCCCAGGCTGCTCGACGGCTCTCGCGAGGAGGAGGGGGTGCTCCTGTGGAGCGTCGTGCCGGGGCGTACCCTCCACGACCTCGGCACCGACACCGCGTGGGGCCCGGACCGTGCCCACGACGCCTGGCGGTCGGCGGGGCGGGGGACGTCCCGGCTGCACGGGGCGCGGCGGTCGTCGGTCGCGGACCACCACGGCGTGGACGAGGAGCTCGCGGCGATCGACCACTGGCTGGTGCCCGCCGTGCGGCACGGCCTTCTCGAGGCGGAGCCGGCGGCCTGGGCGCGCGCGCACGTCGCCAGCGTCCTGGCCGACGTGCCCGGGAGCCCCGACCTGGGCGTGCTGCACCGCGACCTGCACGACAAGCAGCTCCTGCTCGCTCCCGACGGGGGCGGGATCGGCATGATCGACGTCGACACCCTGGCCGTGGGTGAGCGTGCGGTCGACGTCGCGAACGTGCTCGTCCACCTCGAGCTGCGTCGCGCCCAGGGGCTGATCGGCCCCGACGTCGCGGCCGCGGCGCGGGAGGGCTTCCTCGCGGGGGCGACGGGCACCGATCCCGGGCGGGTCGCCGCCTACAGCGAGGCGACGCGCCTGCGGCTGGCCGGGGTCTACGCCTACCGGCCCCGCTGGCGGGCGGTCGCCGCCGACCTGCTGGCGGGGGTCGCCGCCCGCTGAGGGCGGTCAGACCGTGCGGTGCTCCGGCGGGAGACCGGTCCGGGCGCCGGTCGGCGTCCCGTCGGCCGAGCGGTAGCGGCGCAGCGGCCAGGGAGCGTCTGCGGGCCGCAGACCGGCCCACCCCCGCGAGCGTGAGGCCTCGGCCGCGAGCAGGCCGGCCGTCGTCGCACCGTTGTGGATCCGGCCGTCGAGGACGGCGGTGACGGCGTCGGCAAGCGGTACCCACGTCGGCACCATCTCCGCCTCCTCCTCCGCGCGCTCGTGCCGCTCCCCTGCGGGCACCTCGCTGAGGTCGCGGGCGAGGAGGATCCGCACGCACTCGTTGGTCGCCCCGGGCGAGAGCAGGACGTCGTTGAGCACGTCCCACCGTCCCGCGCGCAGATCAGCCTCCTCGGCGAGCTCGCGCCGGCCGGCCTCGACCGGGTCCTCGCCCGGCACGTCCAGCAGCCCGGCCGGGATCTCGTGCAGCCGGGCGCGCGACGCGTGCCGGTACTGCGAGACCAGCAGGACCTCGGGGTTCTCGTCCGGGCCGCGCAGCGCGACGATCGCCACCGCGCCGGGGTGCACCAGGTACTCCCGGCGGACCGGCTCCGCGCCGGGGCTCAGCTCGACGGTGTCGCCGACGATGTCGAAGATCCGGCCGTCGAGCAGGAGGTCCGAGGCGAGCACCGTGCGGTCCTCGTCCCGGTCGGCGAGGTCGGCGTGGCCGGGGCCGTCCGGGTCGCCGACGTGGCCCGGGTCGCCGACGTGGCCCGGGTCGCCGACGTGGTCGGTCACCCGGCGGTCCCCGGCGTCGCCCCGCCGTCCGTCCCCGGACCGTCCGTCTCTCGCCCGTCAGGAGCACCGGCGGCGTCCCCGCCGGCCGGGCGCGACGTCGCGACGTCGTCGTCGACCTCGAGGAGGCGGGTCGAGCGCTGCCGCTCGACGGCCGCCCCGACCAGCCCCGCGAACAGCGGGTGCGCCCGGGTGGGCCGCGAGCGGAACTCCGGGTGGGCCTGGGTGGCGACGTAGTACGGGTGCAGCTCGCGGTCGAGCTCGACGAACTCGACGAGCCCGCCGTCGGGCGAGGTACCGGTCACCCGCAGGCCCACCGCCTCGAGGCGGTCGCGGTAGGCGTTGTTCACCTCGTAGCGGTGCCGGTGCCGCTCGGACACGTCGGTCGCCCCGTAGGTCTCGGCCACCACCGAGCCGGCCGTGAGCCGCGCCAGGTAGGAGCCCAGGCGCATGGTCCCGCCCATGTCCCCCTCGGCGCCCTCGACGAACTGCTCCTGCTCGGCCATCGTCGCCACGACCGGCTCGCTCGTGTCGGGGTCGAACTCCGAGGAGCTCGCGTCCGGCAGGCCGGCGAGCGAGCGGGCCGCCTCGATGACCATGCACTGCAGCCCCAGGCAGATGCCGAGGGTGGGCACCTGCTGCTCGCGCGCCCAGGTCAGCGCGCCGAGCTTGCCCTCGATGCCGCGCACGCCGAACCCGCCGGGCACGAGCACGGCGTCGACCCCGGACAGCGCCTCGCGCGCGCCCTCGGGCGTGGCGCAGCGGTCGGACTCGACCCAGCGGATGCGGGCGTGCGCGCGGTGCTCGAAGGCGCCGGCGCGGATCGCCTCGGTGACCGAGAGGTAGGCGTCGGGCAGGTCGATGTACTTGCCCACCAGGGCGATCTCGACGTCGTGCCGGGGGTTGTCGACCCGGTCGAGCAGGCGGTCCCACTCCGTCCAGTCGACGTCCCGGAAGGACAGCCCCAGGCGGCGCACCACGTAGGCGTCCAGGCCCTCGGTGTGCAGCACGCGCGGGATCTGGTAGATCGAGGGGGCGTCGGGGCACTCGACGACGGCCTCGCCCTCGACGTCGCACATCGAGGCGATCTTCTTCTTCACGCCCTCGGGCAGCGCGCGGTCGGTGCGGCACACCAGGGCGTCGGGCTGGATGCCGATCGAGCGCAGCTCGGCGACCGAGTGCTGCGTCGGCTTGGTCTTCAGCTCGCCCGAGGCGGCGATGTAGGGCACGAGGGAGACGTGCAGGAAGAAGACGTGGTCCCGACCGACGTCCTGGCGCACCTGCCGCGCGGCCTCGAGGAAGGGCAGGGACTCGATGTCACCGACGGTGCCGCCGATCTCGGTGATGATGACGTCGGGTGTCTCGCCGGCGGCGTCGGGCTCGGCCTGGGCGCGCATGCGCGCCTTGATCTCGTCGGTGATGTGCGGGATGACCTGCACGGTGTCGCCCAGGTACTCCCCGCGCCGCTCGCGGGCGATGACCTCGGAGTAGACCTGCCCGGTGGTGGCGTTGGCGCGGCCGGAGAGCTCGACGTCGAGGAACCGCTCGTAGTGGCCGATGTCGAGGTCGGTCTCGGTGCCGTCCTCCGTGACGAAGACCTCGCCGTGCTGGAACGGGTTCATCGTCCCGGGATCGACGTTGATGTACGGGTCGAGCTTCTGCATGACGACCCGCAGGCCGCGCGAGCGGAGCAGCCGGCCCAGCGAGGAGGCCGTCAGGCCCTTCCCGAGCGACGACACCACCCCGCCGGTCACGAAGATCTGCTTGGGGACCGGGGTTCCGGGCAAGAGCCGCGTCGAGGTGGGTGCCACGGGCTTCGACCCTAGCAGCGTGCGGCGGCGGCGTAGGCGGACACGAGCTGGCGGTACAGGTCACTCTCGTCGGGCAGCTCCCCCGAGCGGCGTCGCGCGGCCGCCCGCAGCCGCTCGGCCAGGTCGTCCTCGGACAGCACCCGGGCGACGGCGGCGGCCACCTCACGGGCGTCGCGGCCGGTGAGGAGGGCAGCGTCGCCGACGACGAGGCTGGTCCCCCCGACGTCGGTGGCGACGACGGCGGCGCCGGCGTGCATCGCCTCGCCGAGCGAGATCGGTTGCCCCTCCCACACCGAGGTCGACACCACGACGTCGGCGGCGGCCAGGAGGTCGGGGACGTCCGATCGCGCGCCGAGCACGCGGACCGGGGCGCCGGCCGCCCGGGCCGCGGCCTCGACCTCCGCGCCCAGCGGTCCCCCGCCGGCGATGCACCACACGGCCGCCGGTCCCCCGCCGGCGGGCGGCAGGAGCTGCTCGGTGCGTGCCGCGGCCTCGACGAGCAGGTCGAGGCCCTTCTGGGGGGCCAGGCGCGCGACGGCGAGGACCAGCCGGGGGCCGTCGTCGCCGGTGGCGCCCTCGTTCGTGGGTCCGTCCCGGTCCAGGCCGAGGCGGCGGCGGACCTCCTGCCGGGTCGCACCCGCGGGGCGGGGCTCGGGTGCAGGGATGGCGGCGACGTCCACCTCCCGCGCGCCGAACCGTCGGGCACGCTCGGCGAGGTCCGGGGAGACGGGCAGCACGACGTCGGCGCCCCGGGCCACCACGCGCTCAAGCGCCTCGGCGACCGCCCGCACCCGCGCGGAGCCGACGGCGAGGTTGTGCTCGGTGACCACGAGGCGCGGGCGGGGGCGCAGCGTGCGGACCGCGAGGACCGCCGCCCCACCGGCGCGCAGGCCGTGTGCGTGCACGACGTCGGCGCCGGCGGCCAGCCGGCGCAGCGTGCGCACGGTGGACACGTCCGAGGTGGAGGGCCGGTCGCGCAGGTCGAGGGCCGCGGCCGGGACCGGGGCGTCGGCGATGACGTCGGCCGGGCCGGCCATGCGGACGTCGTGCCCGTGGGACTCGAGCACCTCGACGACCTGGCGGACGTGCCTCGCGACCCCGCCGGTGGTGGTCCCGGTGACCTGGAGGATCCTCATGTGGCGTCCTTCGTGTCGGGGGTGGCGGGTGAACCGGTGGCGGAGCTGCCGGTGGCGGACGTGTCGGTGGCGGACGTGTCGGTGGCGGACGTGTCGGTGGCGGACGTGTCGGTGGCGGAGCTGCCGGTGGCGGAGGTCGGGCCGGACGCGTCGTCGGGGTCCGTTCCCGGCTCCTGGGCCGTGGCCGTCCGGCGGCGCAGCGCGTCGAGCACGGCGCGGTCGCCGGCGAGCACCGCGAGGATCCACAGCGTGAGGGCGACGAGCCCGCCGGCCAGGCCGGCGAGGATCGCCCGGGCCGGCCCGCCCTCCCCCACGACGAGCTCGGTGACCCATCGCCCGGCGAGCGCACCGGCGGCGCCGCCGACGACGGAGGTCCCGGCCGAGCGCAGCAGGCCGGCCAGCGCACCGGCGCCGAGCGCGCGCGACAGGCAGACCACCGCGACCACGCCCGCCAGGGTCATGCCGGCGCTGGAGGCGCCGGCGAGCGCGCCCAGCAGCGCGCCGTGCCCGGCGGAGCCCGCGGCCACGCCGGCGGCGACGGAGCCGGCCGCGGCGACGAGCCAGCCCACCAGGGCGGGCGCGGTCGCGAGCCGCGCCCGGTGGACGGCGTACAGGGAGCGCTGGGCGTGCAGCAGGAGCGCGAAACCAGGCAGCCCCAGGGCGAGGACCGTGAGGGTGAGGGTCATGCCGGGCATGTCGTGGCGCGCGGAGAACAGGGCGGTGACCGCGGGGGCCACGGCGATCAGTGCCGCACCGCCGAGCAGGCCCGCCGCGAGGACCGCGCGGGCCGAGCGGGCGACCACGGGGGCGGCCACGGCCGGTGAGCGCGCGGCGATCTGGGCGATGCGCGGGGCGACCGCCGTGACCAGCGGGACGGCGAGCACCGCGTAGGGCAGCAGATAGGCCGCCTGGGCGTACTGCCACACGTTGTAGGTGCCGGGCTGCGCCGACGTCGCCCGCAGCACCGCCAGGACGGCGACCTGCTGGGCGAGCAGCGCGGCGAGCCCGGCGCCGGCCAGGGCCAGCGCCTGCCGGCCGAGGTCGCGCCCGAGGGCGAGGGTGGGGCGCCAGGACAGGCCGAGCCCGCGCAGCGCGAGCGCCGGGGTCACGCTCATCGCCAGCACGCCCGCGGTGGTCCCCCAGGCCAGGAGCGCCACGATGCCGGGCGCCACGGTGGCCGGGTCGTCGGTCGACGGGCCACCGAGGACACCCGCGAGCGCGTACGTGGCGATGACGACGAGCGACGAGATGAGCGGGGCGAGCGCCGGCCAGGCGAAGCGGTGGTGGGCCTGGGCGATGCCGGTCAGCACGGTCCCGACGCCGTAGAGCGGGACCTGGAGGGCGAAGATCCGTAGGAACGTCTCGGTCAGCGCGAGCGCCTCATCGGTCGTCTCGCCGAGGAGCAGCGCCGCGATCGGACGCGCGAGCAGGGCGACCAGGGCCCCGATCGGGACGAGGACCACCAGCGTCCAGGTGATCAGGGCCGAGGCGCGCCTGGCGGTCTCCCCGCGCATCGCCTGGGCGATGGGGGCGGCCAGCAGCGGGACGACGAGGCCCACCAGTGCCCCGCCGGCGGCGATCTCGAACAGGACGTTGGGGATCGTGTTGGCCTTGGCGTAGGCGTCGGCGGTGGCCGAGCTGCCCAGGACCCAGGACTGCACGAGCCAGCGGCCGAACCCCGCCACGCGGCTGGCCAGGTTGAGCACCGCGATGAGACCGGCGGCGCCCAGTGCGCCGGCGAGCACGGGACGGCCCGTCGCCGCGCCGCCCCCCGGGTCGCTGCTCGCGGACTCCCGGTCCGCCCGGCCACTGTCTCCCGGGCCTGCGCCCGTCGGGCCCCGGTCCGCCGCCGCTCTGCCCGCCACGGGCTACTCCGGGCGCCCCGCGCGGTCGATCGCCCGCAGGAGGGGGACCGACTCGATGACGCGGGTGAAGGAGACGCGCTCGGAAGCGAGCGTGAGGCCGACGACGGTGGCCAGCGCCGCCGTGCGTCGCGCGCCGGAGCCGTCCGCGGCCAGGACGACGCCGACCGCTCCGCCCAGGGGGTTGGCCCCGGTGTCGCCGAGCATCTCCCGGGCGGCGAGGTCGGCGGGCAGCGCGCCGAGGACGGCGCCGAGGACGCCGGCGGCCGCGGGGCCGCGCCCGGCGCCGCCCGCCACGGCGACGGGCGTGAGCACGAGGGCCGCCACCTTGAGCGCCCGGCCCGGGCGCAGGTCGAAGAGGTTGGCCAGGTTGGCGCTGCCGGCCACCAGGGCGGCGTCGGCGAGGCGGGCGGGCACGGAGCGTGGTCCGGGCAGGGCGGCCGCCGCCCCGAGCGCCCCCGCGCCGACGACGGCGATCTTCAGCGCACCGGTGGTCACCTCGCCGTGCGCGAGGGCTCCGAGGTGCCCGCGCAGGCCCTTGGCCCGCGCGGTCGGCACGCCGGTCAGTGCCTCCCCGTGGTCGTCGAGGGCGCCGGCGAGCGTGGCGGTGGCGCCCGCGGTGGCGCCGGCCAGCGCGAGCCGTCCGGGCACCCCGGTGCGGGTGAGCGCGAGCACCGGCCCGACGGCGGTCACCGCCGCGCCGAGGGCGAGTCCGCCCAGCAGGGAGACGTCGCGGTCGGCGTGGTTGACGCGGTTCCACGCCCCGTGCCCACCCGGCGCGCGGGATGCGAGCGCCGCACGGACGCCGGCGCGCACGCCGAGCCCGCAGGCGAGGGCGGCTCCGCGGCGCAGGAGGCCCCGCGCGCTCACGGCGTCCCCGTCCCGGTCTCGTCCTCGTCGGCGTCGGAGCCCGAGCCGGAGCCCGTCCCTGACGTGGCGGTCTCGTCCTCGGCGCCGGCGGTCGGCGACTCCCCCTCGCCGGTCGTCGGCGCCTCGCTCGTGCGTCGCTCGAGCGGTGTGGCCACGGCGGGCGGGAGGACGGCGTCGGCACCGGCGCCGAGCCCGTAGTGCGCGACGACGTCGTCGAGCGTGACCGCCACGGCCAGCGGTGTGACGACCGTGGCGGAGACCGAACCCACGGAGTCCACGGTGGTGGCCGTGGGCGCCAGCTCGGGCTGCTCGCGCAGCAGGCCCACGAGGTCCCGCTCGGACTCCGCGGCCCCGACGAGGACCGTCGGTGCCTCCTCGGCCATCGCACCGACGGCCTGCAGCGCGGTGGTCAGCAGCAGCCTGCGCTCGGCGGCCTCCGCGTCGGCGTCGGCGGTGCCGTCCTCGTCGGCGTCGGCGGTCGGGTCGATCTCGGGGTCCTCGGTCGCCCGCGGGCCGACGACGACGACGACGTCCGCGCGGTCGAGCGGGTCGTCGGGGATGGTGACCAGGCCCTCGCCGGAGCCGCGCAGGAGGTCGAGCAGCTCACCGTCCTCGGCGGCGTCGTCGATCCCGGTGGTCTCGGTGCGGCCCACCGTCAGGGCGTCGGCGATCACCTGCCCCAGCGCGGCCACGGGGTCCGCGTCGTCGCCGGCGTCGGGGGCGAGCTCGGCGAGCAGCTCGAGGCGCTCGTCGCCCTGGGTGGGCGAGACCAGGGTCTCGGTGACGGCCGCCTCGACGACGATCTCGGCGTCGGCCTGGATGAGCGACTCGCGCACGGCCTCGAGGTCCTCGCCGTCGGTGCCGGGGACCTCGATGAGGGCGACGCGGCCACCCTCGAGGGTGCCGTCGACGAGCCGGGGCCCGCCGTCCTCGAGGAGGGCGTCGACCGACTCGAGGTCCGCGCGCGTCTGGTTGAGCTCCTCGCGCATGGCCTCCCGCTCGGTGCGCAGGTCCTGGACCTGTCCGCGCAGCGTGTCGCCCAGGGCGCCGCCGAGCGGGCCCGCGCCGAGCAGGATGCCCACGGCCAGCGCCATGAACACCGCGATCAGCGAGACCACGTGGAACTTGAAGTCGATCATGCGGCTCCTCCTGTGCCGGACATCAGGCCTCAGCCTCCCCCGAACAGGCCGCGCACCCAGGCGACGAGGTCGTCCCAGCGGGTCGCGGCGAGCTCGAGGAAGGCCTGCCCGGCGGTCGTGGCCAGGACGGCCGCGGCGAGCGCGACCAGTCCGGCCAGGACCAGCAGGACGAGCAGCCAGCCCGAGATGCGGGTGCGGTAGAGGCGGGAGACGCCCTTGGCGTCGATGAGCTTCGACCCGATGCGCAGACGGGTGAGGAACGTCGAGGCCATCCCCGCGCGCCCCTTGTCGAGGAACTCGTCGAGGGTGTTGTGCGTGCCCACGGCGACGATGACGCTGGCGCCCTTGTCGTCGGCGAGCAGCATGGCGACGTCCTCGGACGTGCCGGGCGCGGGGAAGACGACATGCTCGACCCCGAGCCGCTCGACGCGAGCCTGCCCCGGCGCGCGGCCGTCGCGGTAGGCGTGCACCATGATCTCCGCACCGGAGCGCAGCGCCTCGTCGGAGACGGAGTCCATGTCCCCGACGATCATGTCCAGCGAGAGCCCGGCCTCGAGGACGGCGTCGGCGCCGCCGTCGACCCCCACGATGAGCGGGCGGAACTCCCGCACGTAGGGGCGCAGCATCGCCAGGTCCTCCTTGTAGTGGTACCCGCGCACGACGATGAGCACGTGCCGCCCGTCGAACACGGTGCGCACCTCGGGCATCCCGATGCCGTCGATGATGAGGTCCTGCTCGCGCTCGACGTACTCCATCGTGTTCGTCGCGAAAGCCTTGAGCTGGGCGGAGATGCCCTCGCGGGCCCGGGCCGCGCTCGCGGCGACCGTCTCCGCGTCCTGGGTCTGGCCGCGGCCGACGAGCTCGCCCGCGGACCAGATCGAGCCGTCGGAGCGGACCTCGACCGGGTCGCCGTCGGAGAGCTCCATCAGGTGCGGTCCGACGTCGTCGACGAGGGGGATGCCGGCGTCGACGAGGATCGAGGGCCCGGCGTTGGGGTAGCGCCCGGAGGTCGACTCCGCGGCGTTGAGGACGGCGGCGGGGCGGGCGGCCACGAGCGACTCGGCGGAGACCCGGTCGATGTCGACGTGGTCGATGACGGCGACGTCGTCGGGGCGCAGCCGGGCGGTCAGCCGTTTCGTGCGGGGGTCGACCCGGGCGGGCCCGGCGACGACGTCGGGGTCGTCGGCGGTCCCCCTCGCCGATCGTCGGAAGAGCCTCACGCGGTCATGGTGACACGCCGGCCAGCTCGAGCAGCTCTGCGGCATGGGTGCGTGCCGCCGTCGAGTCCTCCTGGCCGGAGAGCATCCGGGCCAGCTCGACGACCCGGTCCTCGCCGCTGACCGGCACGACGTCGGTGACCCCGTCGTCCCCGCGGGTGACCACGAGGTGGTCGCCGGCGAAGGCGGCCACCTGCGCGAGGTGGGTGACGACGACGACCTGGTGGTGGCGGGCCAGGCCGGCCAGGCGGCGGCCGACCTCGACGGCGGCGCGGCCGCCGACGCCGGCGTCGACCTCGTCGAAGACGAAGGTGCGGGACTCGCTGCCGGCCGCCGCGGCGAGGCAGACCTCCAGGGCGAGCATGACGCGGGACAGCTCGCCGCCCGACGCGGCCTGGCCCAGCGGGCGGGCCGGAGCGGAGGGGTGGGTGGCCAGGGTGAGCAGGACGTCCTCGGCGCCGTGCGGGCCGGGTTCGTCGAGGGGCTGGAGGTCGATGCCCAGGCGTGCGCCGGGCATGGCCAGGCCGCGCAGCTCCTCGTCGACGGCGGCGGTGAGGCGCTCGGCGACGGCGCGCCGGGAGGCGGTGAGGTCGGCGGCGGCCTGCGCGCGCGTCTCCTCGGCCTGCTCGACGGCGGCGGCGAGGGCCTCGGGCTCGGCGGCCGGACCGTCGATCTGCGCGAGCCGCACGGCGGCCCGCTCGGCCTCGGCGAGCGCCTCGTCGACACCCGCGACGCCCAGCTCGCGGGCGAGCCGGCCCAGCTCGGCGCGGCGCGAGTGGACGGTGTCCAGCGCGGCGGGATCGGCGTCGAGGCCGTCGAGGTACCCGGTCAGCTCGGTGCCCAGGTCGCTCAGGGCCGGCCCGAGCTCGGCGGCGCGGGCCGCGAGCGTCTCGAGCGCGGGGTCGTGGCCGCCGGCAGCGGCCAGCGTCTGGGCGGCGTGGCCGAGCAGGACGGCCGCCCCCGGGGTGCCGTCCTCCTCGTTCCCGACGACGGCGGCGCGCGCCTCGGCGGCCGCCGTGCGCAGGGTCTCGGCGTGCTCGAGGCGCAGCGACAGCGAGCGCAGCTCCTCGTCCTCGCCGGGGGTGGGGTCGGCGGCGGCGACCAGCTCGGCGACGCGGGTGAGCGAGGCGATCTCGGCAAGGCGGCGCCCCTCGTCGGCGGTGCACTCGGCGAGGGCGGCGCGGGCGTCGAGGACGGCGGCATGCGCGCGACCGGCCGCCCGGACGAGCTCGAGGTGCTCGGGGCCGCCGAAGGTGTCCAGGGCGGCGCGCTGGCGGGCGGGCTCGCGCAGCCGGAGCTGGTCGGCCTGGCCGTGGACGGTGACGAGCCCGTCGCCGATGTCGGCCAGCAGGGTGGCGGGCACGGTGCGTCCGCCGGCGTGGGCACGGGAGCGGCCCTTGGCGGAGACGCTGCGGGCGACGACGAGGAGGTCGTCCTCCACGTCGGCGCCGGCCTCGGCCGCGAGCTCGCGGGCGGGTGCGGACCCGGGCAGCACCCACTCCCCCTCCACCAGGGCGCTGTCGCGGCCGTGGCGCACGATCGAGCTGTCGGCCTTGTGGCCGAGCAGCAGGCGAAGCGAGGTGAGCACCATGGTCTTGCCGGCGCCGGTCTCGCCGGTCAGGGCCGTCAGGCCCGGGCCCAGGTCGAGGCGCGCGCTGGCGATGACGCCGAGGTCGCTGATCGTCACCCGCTCGATCACGTGTGGCCCTCCGCCGGGCGTGCGCCCGGTGCCTGCGCCGGGCGTGCAGCCTGGGTCGCGCCCGGGTGCGCGCCCGCGCCTCCGGCCCCGTCCGTGCCGTGGCCGCGCCAGCCGCTGACGGGCAGGTTGAACTTGGCGACCAGGCGACCGGAGAACGGGGCGTCGCTCAGCAGCGCGAGCAGGGCCGGCCGGCCGCCGCGTCGCACCTCGATGCGTGCCCCCGGGGGTGCGTCGATCGTGCGTCGCCCGTCGCACCGCACGGTGGCCGAGGAGCGCGCCTCGGCGAGGATCTCGACCTCGAGGACCGACTCCGGGCCGACGACCATCGGGCGGGTGAACAGCGCGTGCGCGGCGATCGGCACCACGAGCAGGGCCTCGAGGCCGGGCCAGACCACGGGGCCGCCGCCGGAGAAGGCGTAGGCGGTCGAGCCGGTGGGGGTGGCCAGGACGACCGCGTCGCAGGCGAAGGTCGACAGGCCGCGGCCGTCGACGCCGAGCGCGGCCTCGACCATGCGCCCGTCGGGTCCCTTCTCCACGGCCGCCTCGTTGAGCGCCCAGCCGTACCGGGTCTCGCCGTCGGGGGTGTGAACCTCGACGTCGACCGTCATCCGTTCCTCGACCAGGTAGTCGCGGGCGACGATGCGGCGCACGACCTCGGGCAGCGCCTCGGGCTCGGCCTCGGCGAGGAAGCCGACGTGGCCGAGGTTGACGCCCAGGACCGGCACGCCGTGCGGTCGGGCGAGCTCGGTACCGGTGAGGATCGAGCCGTCCCCGCCGAGGACGACGACCAGCTCGGCGCCGTCGACCTGGGCGCGTTCGCCCGTGGTGGTGTCGAGCGCGGGGCTCATGGCGCGGACCCCCAGGCCGGCGCGCTCCAGCCCGTCCTGGACGACCCGTGCGGCGGCCAGGGCGTCGGGCCTGGTGGGGTGGTAGAGCAGCACGACCTCGCGGTCGCCGGCCGGCTCGGTCCCGTCGGCGCGTCGCTTGGGTGGCTCGGTCATCGCACATGCTCCTTGCCTGCGGGGCCGTGCTCGACGGCAGCGCGGGCGGCCTCCTCGAGCGCGGCACCCGTGAGGGGGTGCTCCGCGCCCGTGCGCATCGCCACGAAGTACTCGACGTTGCCGGCCGGTCCCGGCAGGGGGCTGGGGACCACGGCCCAGGTGTCCAGGCCGAGGCCGGCGGCCGTGCGGGCGACGCCGACGACGGCGCCCCCGCGCTGCTCGGGGTCGCGCACGACGCCGCCGGAGCCGAGGGCCTCGCGGCCGACCTCGAACTGGGGCTTGACCATGAGCAGCAGGTCGGCGTCGGGGGCGGCGGCCGCGACCAGGGCGGGCAGCACCAGGCCGAGCGAGATGAAGGACAGGTCCCCGACGACGAGCCCCGGCGCGGGCGCGACAGCGGCGGGGTCGAGCGTGCGCACGTTGGTCCGCTCGAGGACGGTGACGCGAGGGTCGTTGCGCAGCGTCCAGGCGAGCTGGCCGTAGCCGACGTCGACGGCGACGACCTCGGCGGCCCCGCGGCGCAGCAGGACGTCGGTGAAGCCACCGGTGGAGGCACCCGCGTCGAGGCAGCGTCGGCCGGTGACCCGGACCGGTGTGCCGCGTGCGTCCAGCGCGTCGAGCGCGCCGACGAGCTTGTGCGCGCCGCGGGAGACGTAGTCCTCGGCGGCCTCCACGCTGCGCACGACGATGGCCTGGGCCGGGTCGACCTGGCGGGCGGGCTTGACGACCGCCTCGCCGTCGAGGGTGACCCGGTGGGCGGCGAGCAGCTCGGCCGCATGCTGGCGCGAGCGGGCGAGCCGACGCCGGACGAGCTCGGCGTCGATGCGGACCAGACGCGCCACGGTCAGCCGCCGTCCTGGGACAGGCGTGCCTGCAGCGTGGTGTGCAGCGTCTCGAGGGCGTCGGCCTGGGCGTCGAGGTCGAGCTCGGCCATGTCCGAGGGCAGGCGGCCGTCGCCCCGCACGGTCGCGGGCGTGGGTGCCGGTGCGGGGTGCGGCGTCGTGGGCGGCTGCTCGGTCATCCGGACCAGGCTAGCTGTTGTGTCCACGCAGGTTGGGTACGAGGTCGGCTGGTGTTCTGCCGCCGAGTGCGGTGTGACCGCGGTGGTGATTGTAGGTGTGGAGCCAGTCGGTGAAGCTTCCAGCACGGTCTGACTCGGAGGAGTAGGGCCTGACGTAGGCCCATTCCTCGAGGAGGGTGCGGTTGAACCTCTCCACCTTCCCGTTGGTCTGGGGGCGGTAGGGCCGGGTTCGTTTGTGCGCGATGGTCTCGCCGAGGGCGTTGGCGAAGGTCCGGGAGCGGTAGCAGGCGCCGTTGTCGGTCAGTACCCGCTGGACGGTGACCCCGACCGAGTCGAAGTAGGCGTTGGCACGCTGCCAGAATGCGGCGGCGGTCTCCTTGCGTTCGTCGGTGAGCAGCTCGCTGTAGCCGAGCCGGCTGTGGTCGTCGACGGCGTTGTGGATGTACCAGTAGCCGATCTTGCCGCGCTTGGTGTTCTTCCGTCCGTCTGCCCTGCCCAGCACCCTGTGGCCGCCGCCGTCGGGGATCTTGCCGAGCTTCTTGATGTCGACGTGGACCAGGTCGCCGGGCGCGTCGTGGACATAGCTGTTGACCTTGCGCCGGGACCACTTGATCCGGACCCCGGTGGCCGGGTCGGTCCAGGCCAGCGGCGGGCAGGCGTAGCGGCGCAGGATCTTGTGCACCGTGGAAACCGCCATCCGCAATCGGTAGGCGATCCGAGCCGGCCCCCAGCGCCGCGAGACCCGCAGCCCGATCACGCGCCGCTCGACACGGGTCGCGGTCCGATGGGGCGAGAGAGCCGGCCGGGAGGATCGATCGACCAAGCCGGCGCGGCCCTCGGCCAGGTACCGATCGGCCCACCTCCTGGCCGTGGTCACCGAGCAGTTCCACCGCTCGGCAGCACGGGCCAGCGTCCATCCCTTGTCAACGACGAGCTGGGCCAGTCGCAACCGACCAGCAGGGGTTAATCGAGCGTTAGCGTGGGACACGAAGGCCTCCGGTTTGTGAGATGCGAATGCTTGGTCGCTTCACACCTCACCCGGAGGTCTTCGTCATCGTCTAGCAGCCACGCCGTACCTAACGTCCGTGGACAGAACAGCTAGCGCCGCCGGACGACCAGCTCGGGGACGAGCCGAGGATCCACCGGTGTGCCTGCGTCCGCGGCCGCCCACGCGGCGGCGACCAGCGCCCGGTAGCCGTCGAGGTCGACGACCTGCTGGGCGCCGTCGAGCCCGACGGCGCGGCCGTCCGCGCCGGCGAGGTGGAGGCGGCCGTCCGCCACCCAGGCGCGGGCCTCGCCGAGCGTCCAGGCCGGGGCGTCGTCGTGGCCCGATCCGCCGGCCGGGTCCGCGAGGGTCGGGGCGGCGTGGGCGAGCAGGAGGTCCTGCAGGTCGATGGCCAGGTAGGTGGGCCGTTCGGCCGGGTCGGCCAGAAGGACGTCGCGAGCGTCGTTGACGCCGGTGAGCACGTGCAGGGAGGGCATCGAGGCCGCGACCGCGCCGGCGATGTCGGTGTCCAGCCGGTCCCCGATGACGAGCGGGCGGGAGCCGTCGGCCTCGCGGGCCGCGGTCCGGAAGATCTCCGGGTGCGGCTTCCCGGTGGAGAGCGGCTCGACGCCGGTCACGCCGGCCACCACCCGCACGAGCGCACCGTTGCCCGGGGCGATGCCGCCTTCCTTGGGGATGCTCATGTCGAGGTTGGTGGCCACGTGGACGGCACCGCGCTCGATCGCGTAGCACGCCTCGGCGAGCTCCTTCCACGAGACGTCGGGGTCCCAGCCCTGGATGACGGCGACCGGCACGTCGGCGGCGGTGGAGACCATGCGCATGCCGCGCTCGGCGACGGCTGTGCGGAGGCCCTTGCCACCGACCACGAGTACCGTGGAGCCGGCCGGGAAACGCTCGGCCAGCAGCGCCGCGCCGGCCTGCGCCGAGGACAGGACCTCCTCGGGCGAGGCGGCGATGCCGAGCTCGGTGAGGTGGTCGGCGACCGTGCCCGGCTCGCGGGAGGCGTTGTTGGTGACGAAGCGGACCCGCAGACCGTCCTCGCGCGCGTCCGTCAGCGACCCCGCCGCGTGCGGCACCACCTCAGGTCCCCGGTAGCAGACGCCGTCGAGGTCGACGAGGGCGACGTCGTGGGCCTGGTGGAGCGGTGCGGTCGTTCCGAGCAGTGTCACGTGGACATTGTCTACGACGTCGGACCGTCCGGTCCGCGCGTCTCGTCCCCGGGCACGTCCAGGCCGAGGTCGAGCTCGAGCTGGGCGTCGTCCTCAGGCTCGTCGACCGCAGGGCTCTCCGCGAGGGCGGCCTGCTCATCACCCTCGGGCTCGCCGGCTGCAGCGGGCTCGTCAGGTTCGGCACGTGCGTCGACCGGGGTGTCATCGACCTCCGGGGCCTCGTCCGTGACGGCGACGTCGTCGACCTCGGAGTCGCCGGGCCCAGCGGTCTCCTCGGGCTCGGTGGCTCCGGTGGTCTCCTCGGGCTCGGTGGCTCCAGTGGTCTCCTCGGGCTCGGCAGGTTCGGCACGTTCGTCGACCGCGGGGTCGTCTACCTCCGGGTTCTCGTCCGGCTCGGCCTCCTCATCAACCACGGGCGCAGGGTCCTCGCCGCCGGTCGCGGACGGTTCGGACTGCTCGTCCGCCTGCGACGGACGGTCCTGCTCCGCGGTGGGATCGTCGGGGCCGAGGTCGATGACCTCGAACTCGTCGACGGGAGCGTCGGGAAGGACCGTGTGTGCGCGCAGGTCGGCGGCCTCGGCGTGCCGTCCCAGCTCCTCGAGCCGGTCCGCGATGACGGAGTCGAGCCGTGCGCGCGGGCCGGGGTCGGTGATCGAGTCCAGCGCGACGGTCTGCAGGAGCAGGAGGCCCGCCTCGTTCTCGCCGAGGTCGGCACGCGCGCCGGAGGCGACGATGGCCAGCTCGGCACGCTCGGCGTCGTCGAGCCCCGACGTGTCGGTCTCGGCGACGACGGTCAGCGCACGTTCGGGGCGACCGAGCCCGCGTTCGGCATCCGCCTCCATCACGCGGTGGTCGTTGCGACCCGAAAGACGCCTCGCAGCGCGGATCTCCTTGAGAGCCTCCCCGTAGCGTGCGGTGGCGTAGGCGGTCAGCGCGACGGCCTCACGGGCGACGGCAACCCGACCAGCGCCTCGGCCGGCTGCCTTCGCGTGCTCGTAAGCGCCCTCCGGGTCGTTCTCGAGCAGGATCCCGGCCATGACGAGGTGCCGTGCGACCGTCGCACCGTTGGTCTTGGACAGGGTGAGGAGCTCGCGCCGCGCCTCCCGGTCGAGCATGCCGGGCGTGATGTCCTCGGGGATCTCGGGCGCACGGGGGCCGGCCTCGCGACGCGCCTCGCCCGGGCGGCCGTGCCCGACGCGTCGGTAGCCACCGCGCTGCTCGCCGTCACGCTCTCGTCCGCTGCGCTGACCGCTGTCACGCCGAGGAGGACGCTCCTCCCACCGACGCCCACCAGACCACGACCGCTCGCCAGAGCGCGGGCGGTCCCCACCGCGACGCTCACCGTCACGCTGCCCACCATGCTGGCGAGGGGGCCGGTCCTCCCACCGACGATCGCCCGAGGCCGGACGACCACCGGTGGACGAACGATCACCGGAACGCGGGCGGTCACCGCCACGACGCTCTCCGCCGCGCGAGCCACCCGCACGGCGAGGAGGACGCTCCTCCCACCGACGCTTACCGGAGGACGCACGATCACCAGAGCGGGAACGCTCTCCGCCGCGGCGCTCACCGTCGCCCTGCCCACTGTCGCGCCGCGAGGGACGCTCCTCCCACCGACGTCGGCCATTGCGGTTCAAAGCCTGACCATCACGGCTGGAGTCCCCCCGGTCAGGTCGCCGAGCACCCCGCGGACCCGCCCCGGAGCGGCCGATGTCGGCGCCTCGCGGGGAACGGTCGTCCTCGTCAGATGTCTGGCTCACTCTGTTCTCCTGTCGATGCTCACGCATATCGCCGCGAGGCACGAGCTGATCGGTCGCTGCCCGTTGTTGGTGGGTGTGCGCGGCGGGCTCAGACTCTACGTCACGCCCTCCTGAGGGCGTGCGGGGCTCCGGCGCTCGGTGGGCGCGGTTGTGTGGGTATGGGAAGGGCCCCGGCACCTGTAGTGGTGTCGGGGCCCTCCCTTCAATGGTGTGTACGGCGGTGTCCTACTCTCCCGCACGGTCGCCCGTGAAGTACCATCGGCGCTGAGGGGCTTAGCTTCCGGGTTCGGAATGGGACCGGGCGTTTCCCCCTCGCTATTGCCGCCGTAACCTGGCGGAACCAGCATCTTCTGTTATCCCCACAAACCCGCACCCCTCGACCCCTGAATGGGGTTGTTGGGGTGTGGTTCCGGGGTGGGTGGTTCCAGAACCGTACAGTGGACGCGCAAGTTGTTCAGACTTGTCAGTGCTCGCTTCTTGTGTGGCCTACCCCCAAACATGTGCGGGGGTTGGTGTATGAGAAGTTGTCGGCCAATTAGTACCGGTCAGCTTCACGACTTTCGCCGCTTCCACATCCGGCCTATCAACCCCATGGTCTATAGGGGGCCTTCCCACCCAAAGGTGGTGGAAACCTCATCTTGAAGCAGGCTTCCCGCTTAGATGCTTTCAGCGGTTATCCCTCCCGAACGTAGCCAACCAGCCATGCTCCTGGCGGAACAACTGGCACACCAGAGGTTCGTCCGTCCCGGTCCTCTCGTACTAGGGACAGCCCTTCTCAAGTTTCCTGCGCGCGCAGCGGATAGGGACCGAACTGTCTCACGACGTTCTAAACCCAGCTCGCGTACCGCTTTAATGGGCGAACAGCCCAACCCTTGGGACCTACTCCAGCCCCAGGATGCGACGAGCCGACATCGAGGTGCCAAACCATGCCGTCGATATGGACTCTTGGGCAAGATCAGCCTGTTATCCCCGGGGTACCTTTTATCCGTTGAGCGACGGCGCTTCCACAAGCCACCGCCGGGTCACTAGTTCCGACTTTCGTCCCTGCTCGACATGTCTGTCTCGCAGTCAAGCTCCCTTGTGCACTTGCACTCAACACCTGATTGCCAACCAGGCTGAGGGAACCTTTGAGCGCCTCCGTTACTCTTTAGGAGGCAACCGCCCCAGTTAAACTACCCACCAGGCAATGTCCCTGATCCGGATCACGGACCGAGGTTAGACGTTAGGAACGACCAGAGTGGTATTTCAACGACGACTCCACACACACTGGCGTGCATGCTTCACAGTCTCCCACCTATCCTACACAAGCCGTACCCAACACCAATACCAAGCTATAGTAAAGGTCCCGGGGTCTTTCCGTCCTGCTGCGCGTAACGAGCATCTTTACTCGTAATGCAATTTCGCCGAGTTCATGGTCGAGACAGCGGAGAAGTCGTTACGCCATTCGTGCAGGTCGGAACTTACCCGACAAGGAATTTCGCTACCTTAGGATGGTTATAGTTACCACCGCCGTTTACTGGGGCTTAAATTCTGAGCTTCACCCCACAAGGGGGTTGACCCGTCCTCTTAACCTTCCAGCACCGGGCAGGCGTCAGTCCGTATACATCGTCTTGCGACTTCGCACGGACCTGTGTTTTTAGTAAACAGTCGCTTCTCCCTGGTCTCTGCGGCCCGCCAGGCTCACACCCGCAAGTGGTGATCACCCATAGGGCCCCCCTTCTCCCGAAGTTACGGGGGCATTTTGCCGAGTTCCTTAACCATGATTATCTCGATCGCCTTAGTATTCTCTACCTGACCACCTGAGTCGGTTTAGGGTACGGGCGGCTAGTCCCTCGCGTCGAGGTTTTTCTTGGCAGCATAGGATCACCACTTTCCACCATACGGTGTCATCATCCGGCCTTGAGCTATATGAGATGCGGATTTGCCTGCACCTCGCCCTGCACCCTTGAACGATCCAAGCCATTAGGATCGCGCGGCTACCTTCCTGCGTCACCCCTGTTAATACGCTTACCTACTACCGGATCGGGTCCCACGCGCCCCACCACCAGACCCCGAAGGGCCACAGGCAGTGGTTTGGGTGGTTAGCATCACCGGCCTCGGTATGGGCGGTCCTTCGCCGGTCACGGGAGTATCAACCCGTTGTCCATCGACTACGCCTGTCGGCCTCGCCTTAGGTCCCGACTAACCCAGGGCGGATTAACCTGGCCCTGGAACCCTTGGTCATTCGGCGGACGGGGTTCTCACCCGTCATTCGCTACTCATGCCTGCATTCTCACTCGCGTAGGATCCACCACTGGGTCACCCCGCAGCTTCACCTCCCACGCGACGCTCCCCTACCCACCACGACCCCTGAACCCCAAAGGAGCTAGGGACATGTCATGGTGCCACGGCTTCGGCGGTGTGCTTGAGCCCCGCTACATTGTCGGCGCGGAATCACTTGACCAGTGAGCTATTACGCACTCTTTCAAGGATGGCTGCTTCTAAGCCAACCTCCTGGTTGTCACTGCAACTCCACATCCTTTCCCACTTAGCACACGCTTAGGGGCCTTAGCCGATGATCTGGGCTGTTTCCCTCTCGACTACGAAGCTTATCCCCCGCAGTCTCACTGCCACGCTCACACTTACCGGCATTCGGAGTTTGGCTGACGTCAGTAACCTTGTAGGGCCCATCGGCCATCCAGTAGCTCTACCTCCGGCAAGAAGCACGCGACGCTGCACCTAAATGCATTTCGGGGAGAACCAGCTATCACGAAGTTTGATTGGCCTTTCACCCCTACCCACAGGTCATCCCCTCAGTTTTCAACCTAAGTGGGTTCGGTCCTCCACACGCTCTTACACGTGCTTCAACCTGCCCATGGGTAGATCACTTCGCTTCGGGTCTAGAACGCGCGACTGGCCGCCCTGTTCGGACTCGCTTTCGCTACGGCTTCCCCACACGGGTTAACCTCGCCACACGCCACTAACTCGCAGGCTCATTCTTCAAAAGGCACGCCGTCACCCCAACCAAGGAGGCTCCGACGGATTGTAAGCATCCGGTTTCAGGTACTATTTCACTCCCCTCCCGGGGTACTTTTCACCTTTCCCTCACGGTACTAGTCCGCTATCGGTCACCAGGTAGTATTTAGGCTTAGCAAGTGGTCTTGCCAGATTCACACCGGATTTCACGGGCCCGGTGCTACTCGGGAACACATCCACACCACGACACGCACGGTACGCCTACAGGGGTCTCACCCTCTACGCCAGGCCTTCCCAGACCTTTCAGCTCCCACACGATGCCACAGCGCCCCTCCCGGCAGAGAGGAACGAACACGTCCCACAACCCCGCACGCACAACGCCTGCCGGCTCTCACGCACGCACGGTTTAGCCTGATCCGCTTTCGCTCGCCACTACTCACGGAATATCTCTTCCTGCGGGTACTGAGATGTTTCACTTCCCCGCGTTCCCTCACACGTCCTATACATTCAGACGCGCGTGACCGCCCATGACGGCGGCCGGGTTCCCCCATTCGGACATCCACGGATCACAGCTCGTTTGCCAGCTCCCCGCGGCTTATCGCAGGCTACGACGTCCTTCATCGGCTCCTGGTGCCAAGGCATCCACCGAATGCTCTTAAAAACTTCCCAACAACCCACCACACAAGGCGGCAGGCCACCAGGAAACAAAACACAACACAAAACTCAACAAAACATACAAAGATGCTCGCGTCCACTGTACAGTTCTCAAACAACCCACCCACACCCCCACCCACCACCACACGTACTGCGTGGCAGGGCCAGGAGCAGGGCCACCAAAGACACACACAACCCCAACCAGCAGGGGTGGATGGTCTCAGGACCCAACAGCGCGTGACAGCTCTCGACGTTCCACCCACGAACACGCCCCACGCCCCACAAACGGGGCCAGGCAAACCCGGTCGGGCCCACCCACCACCACACCCAACACCCCCGAACCACACGCCAATCAGGCGCACAGACAACGGGAAACCATCGGGTGTGATGCGCAGGTACTCTACGTGCTCCTTAGAAAGGAGGTGATCCAGCCGCACCTTCCGGTACGGCTACCTTGTTACGACTTCGTCCCAATCGCCAGTCCCACCTTCGACGGCTCCCCCCACAAGGGTTGGGCCACCGGCTTCGGGTGTTACCGACTTTCGTGACGTGACGGGCGGTGTGTACAAGGCCCGGGAACGTATTCACCGCAGCGTTGCTGATCTGCGATTACTAGCGACTCCGACTTCATGGGGTCGAGTTGCAGACCCCAATCCGAACTGAGACCGGCTTTCTGGGATTAGCTCCACCTCACGGTATCGCAGCCCTTTGTACCGGCCATTGTAGCATGCTTGAAGCCCAAGACATAAGGGGCATGATGATTTGACGTCATCCCCACCTTCCTCCGAGTTGACCCCGGCAGTCTCCCATGAGTCCCCACCATCACGTGCTGGCAACACAGGACAAGGGTTGCGCTCGTTGCGGGACTTAACCCAACATCTCACGACACGAGCTGACGACAACCATGCACCACCTGTATACCGACCTTACGGGGCACCCATCTCTGGATGTTTCCGGTATATGTCAAGCCTTGGTAAGGTTCTTCGCGTTGCATCGAATTAATCAGCATGCTCCGCCGCTTGTGCGGGCCCCCGTCAATTCCTTTGAGTTTTAGCCTTGCGACCGTACTCCCCAGGCGGGGCACTTAGTGCGTTAGCTACGGCGCGGAACCCGTGGAAACAGGCCCCACACCTAGTGCCCAACGTTTACGGCATGGACTACCAGGGTATCTAATCCTGTTCGCTACCCATGCTTTCGCTCCTCAGCGTCAGTGATGGCCCAGAGACCCGCCTTCGCCACCGGTGTTCCTCCTGATATCTGCGCATTTTACCGCTACACCAGGAATTCCAGTCTCCCCTACCACACTCTAGTCTGCCCGTACCCACTGCAGGCGCGGGGTTGAGCCCCGCGTTTTCACAGCAGACGCGACAAACCGCCTACGAGCTCTTTACGCCCAATAATTCCGGACAACGCTTGCGCCCTACGTATTACCGCGGCTGCTGGCACGTAGTTAGCCGGCGCTTCTTCTGCAGGTACCGTCACTTTCGCTTCTTCCCTGCTGAAAGAGGTTTACAACCCGAAGGCCGTCATCCCTCACGCGGCGTCGCTGCATCAGGCTTCCGCCCATTGTGCAATATTCCCCACTGCTGCCTCCCGTAGGAGTCTGGGCCGTGTCTCAGTCCCAGTGTGGCCGGTCACCCTCTCAGGCCGGCTACCCGTCGACGCCTTGGTAGGCCATTACCCCACCAACAAGCTGATAGGCCGCGAGCCCATCCCCCACCAATAAATCTTTCCACACCACCCCATGCGAGGCAATGTCATATCCGGTATTAGCCCCGATTTCCCGAGGTTATCCCGAAGTGGAGGGCAGGTTACTCACGTGTTACTCACCCGTTCGCCACTGATCCACCCAGCAAGCTGAGCTTCACCGTTCGACTTGCATGTGTTAAGCACGCCGCCAGCGTTCGTCCTGAGCCAGGATCAAACTCTCCGTAAAAAACACGCACACCCAACACCCCAAGGGCGCCAGGCATGACCATCCATACGAAGACCAACCCCACCACCACAACAACAGCGGCAGAGCGATCCCAACAAGATCCCACCCAACCACCAGCCCACTCACGAGCAAGCAATCCAGGCAGGACCAAAATAAACAAACAAAAACATGCAGAAACACCACACGAACCACCACCACAACGGCAACGGCCCACGCAATGCCCCCACACACATGGCATCAAAAACAATCACGCACTGTTGAGTTCTCAAACAACCCACCCACAACGCCAGCCCACCACCCAAAGCAGCAGACCCAGCATCAGGGCAACTTGACTATCTTAACCACAGGTTCTTCCGGCTTCTGACCACTTTCGCGGTTTGTGACCGGCCTAACCTCTGGCCCATCGTCGGAGGAGATGGCTGAGCCAGCTTCTTCGTCGTTGGGTGCCTTGGCCCGGTAGATCTGGGGGTTTGTGCCCCGTTCGATCCGTTGTCCCGGTCCGTGCGGCGAGAAGAAACTCTACGCGGCCTCGATCCGCCCGGTCAACTGGATTCGGGGCTCTTGAGCGTGACCTGCCGCACCGGACGGTGAGTGGCGGCACGAGGTCCGTGGCGTGTCGCTGCCCCGTCCCGGCGTCGGTCGTGCGCTCCGGTCGTCCGGTGCCCCGTCAGTCCCCGTCGGGCCCCGTTCGCGTCCTCAGGCGGTCACCTCGACGATCGCCATGTTCTTGCGTCCCTTGCGCAGCACGACGACGTCGCCGGCGAGCAGGTCACCGTCCTCGAGCACCCGTTCGCCGTCGTCGATCCTGGTGCCGTTGACGGAGACCCCGCCCGAGGCGATCGTGCGGCGGGCCGCGCCGCGGCCCTGCTCGAGGCCGGTGGCGACGAGGAGGTCGACGATCGCGGTCTCCCCCACCACGCCCGCGGCGCGGGGCAGCTCGTCCGTGGCGTCGCGCAGGGTCTGGGCGTCGAGCTCGCGCAGGTCGCCCTTGCCGAAGACCGCGGCCGAGGCGGCCTGGACCCGCGCGGTCGCGTCCGCGCCGTGCACCAGGGTGGTCACGTCCGCCGCGAGCACCTTCTGGCCCGCGCGCGCGAAGGGGCGCTCGGCCACCTCACGCTCGATCTCCTCGATCTCCTCGCGCGTGCGGAAGGTGAAGATCTTGAGGAAGCGCACCACGTCGTCGTCGGCAGTGTTGAGCCAGAACTGGTAGAAGGCGTACGGGCTCATCATGTCCGGGGCCAGCCAGATGGCGCCGCCCTCGGACTTGCCGAACTTCGTGCCGTCGGACTTGGTGATGAGCGGGGTGGTGAGCACGTGCACGCCGACCCCCTCGACCTTGCGGATGAGGTCGAGGCCGGAGACGAGGTTGCCCCACTGGTCGTTGCCACCGGTCTGCAGGGTGACCCCGTGCCGGCGGTAGAGCTCGAGGAAGTCCATACCCTGGAGCAGCTGGTAGCTGAACTCGGTGTAGCTGATGCCCTCGGCCGACTCCAGCCGGCGTGCGACGTTGTCCTTGGCCAGCATCGTCGACAAGCGGAAGTGCTGGCCGACGTCGCGCAGGAACTCGATCGCCGTGAGCCCCGCCGTCCAGTCCATGTTGTTGACGACCTGCGCGGCGTTGTCCCCCTCGAAGGAGAGGAAGCGGGAGACCTGGTCGCGCAAACGCTCGGTCCACTCGGCCACGGTCTCGGCGGTGTTGAGCACGCGTTCGCCGCTCATCCGCGGGTCCCCGATCATGCCCGTCGCCCCGCCGACCAGGGCGACCGGCCGGTGTCCCGCGCGCTGGAGGTGGCGCAGCAGCAGCAGCTGGACGAGGTGACCGTGGTGCAGCGACGCGGCGGTCGGGTCGAAGCCGCAGTAATACGTGACCGGGCCGTCGGCGAGGGCCGCGCGCAGCGCGTCCAGGTCGGTGTGCTGGGCGATGAGGCCCCGCCACTGCAGCTCGTCGAGGACGTCGGTCACGACGCGGTCTCCCTTGTCTTCGTTCGTCACGCCGCCTCGGCGCGGGCGCCGGGAGCGGCGCCACGGGACATCGTGCCACCCGGGGCGACGTCGTTCCCGATGCGCCCAGGAGCACCGCCGACGCCGGAGCACGCCCGCACGGGTCGGTCAGTCCGCGGCACGGGCACCGACGGCGGGGACCGTGGAGGTCGTCGACGTCGGGCGGTGGTCAGAGGCGCGCGCGGCCGACCTTCCAGAATCCGGTGTACATGACGGTCCGGCGGTCGAGTCCACGCTCCTTGACGAGGTGGCGGCGGGCGCCCGCGACGGCGGCGGCCTCGGCGCAGGCCCAGGCGTAGACCGCGTCGTCGACGTCGGCGGACCGCAGGGCGGGCACGAGCGCGGACCCCGGCGCCTCCTCGCCGCGCAGGACCACGGTGATCTCCTGCTCGTCGACGTCGGCGGTGACCAGGCTCCGGTCCGGGACCTCGAGGATGGCGGTGAACCGCCGGGCGGGCTCGTCGCGGTGGGCGTCGAGGACGGCGAGCATGCCGGGCAGGCCGGTCTCGTCGGCGAGCAGCACCTGGTGCCCGTGGTCCGGCGCACCACCGTAGGGCGCGGTCTGGACGCGGACGCCGATCTCGTCGCCGACGGCCACGCGCTCGATCCAGCGGGCGCCCGGCCCGTCGTGACCGGTGGCCACGACGTCGACGTCGATCGTGTCCGATCCCGGCTCCTGCGAGCGAATCGTGTACCAGCGCAGCTCGGGACGCTCGGCCTCGGGGATCTTCTGCAGCGGGCCGCGCGGGTTGAGCGCCGGCGCGGGCAGGCGGAGCGCCGTGCCGGGCGGGGGCATGTAGATGCCGATGTACTCGTCCGGGCCGAGCCGCTCGACCTCCGCCAGCTCCGGGGCCGTGATCCGCACCCGCCGGAAGGACGGCGTGAGGTCGGTCAGCCCGGTGACACGGGCGGGGAACTCCGGGTAGAAGTCGCGCAGCGGGGCGACGGACATCGTGCGCGCGTACAGCGCGGTCGCCGCGCCGATGAGGTTGCGCTTGTACGCGGGGTACTGCTCGGGCATCGCTCCTCCTGGTTAGGTCAGGCTTACCTCACTCGATCGAGGCGGGTGCGCGCAAGCCCGTCCGTCGATCCGACCGAGGTCGTCGAGAGCGCGGGGCTCGGCACGACCACCGACCGCGATCCGGGCGCCGGCCGGTCAGCCGCGCCGTCGGACCTTGCCCGGCCGGTAGGCCGAGACCCCGACGGCGCCCGGCAGCCAGAACCGCCAGGGGTACCGCTCGCCGTCCCCACCGGGTCCCGAGACACCGACGCGGGGGCCGCTGGCATGGCTCGCCGGCGGCCCCGCCACCTCGAGCCAGATCCGCCCGGCGGGCTCGAGCGCGGCGCCCGAGTCCGCCACGCTCAGGCCGAGCGCCGCACCGAGGTTGCCGGGTCCGCGGGCGAGCGCCGCCTCACGGACGGACGTGCCACGCCGTTCGCGCGCGAGGGCCGCGCCGCGGACGACCTCGCCGCCACGCAGCAGCACCCCCGTCGCCTGTCCCCGCGCACCGCAGACGAGGTTGAGGCAGGTGTGCATCCCGTAGGTGAAGTACACGTAGACGTGGCCGGCGGGCCCGAACATGGGGGCGGTGCGCGCCGTCGGGACACCGCTGTGCGCGTGCGAGCCGGGGTCGTCCACCCCGAGGTAGGCCTCCACCTCGGTGAGCCGGACCGCGACCTCGCCCTCCGCCGACCGCACGACGACGGTGCTCCCCAGCAGCTCGGGCGCCACCTCGGTCGCCGGTCGGGCGAGGAACGCCCGGGTCCGTCCGACCTCATCGGCCGGGCCCGCGGCGTCGGGCACCGTCAGGCGCCCTCCCCCGAGGTGCCGCCCCCACCCGGGGCGGGGACGTCGTCGTCGGGGGCGGGATCTCCCTCCGCGTCCGCCGCGGCGCCGGTCAGGGCGCTGCGCAGCTGGGCGCTGAGGTTCCCGGCACGGGCGAGCTGCTCGAGCACCCGTGCGGGGGCCGTCCCGCCGTGCCCGTCGCGCGCGGCGACCGAGCCCTGCGCGGAGAGGACCTCGCGCACCTCGGGGGTGAGGTGGACGGAGACCGACGTGAGCTCGTCGTCGGTGAGGTCCCACAGCTCCTTGTCCTGGGACTCGGCGACGCGCACGCAGCCGCCCGCGATCTCGTGCGCCTCACGGAAGGGGACCCGACGGCGCACGAGCCACTCGGCGATGTCGGTGGCCAGCGAGAAGCCCTGGGGGGCGAGCTCGGCCATCCGCTCGGTGTCGAAGGTGAGGGTGGCGATCTGGCCGGCGACGGCGGGCAGGAGCACGGACAGGGTGTCGACCGCGTCGAAGACGGGCTCCTTGTCCTCCTGGAGGTCGCGGTCGTAGGCGAGCGGGAGGCCCTTGAGCGTGACGAGCAGGGCGGTGAGGTCGCCGACGAGACGGCCGGCCTTGCCGCGGGCGAGCTCGGCGACGTCGGGGTTCTTCTTCTGCGGCATGATGCTCGACCCGGTGGAGTAGGAGTCGTCGAGGGTGACGAAGCCGAACTCCTTGGTCGCCCAGATGATGACCTCCTCGGAGATGCGCGAGAGGTCGACGCCGATCATCGCGGCCACCCAGGAGAACTCGGCGACGACGTCGCGGGCGGCGGTCGCGTCGAGCGAGTTCTCCTCGGGCCCCATGAACCCGAGGTCGGCGGCGACGGCGTGCGGGTCGAGGCCGAGCGTGTTGCCGGCGAGCGCCCCGGCGCCGTAGGGGGACAGTGCGGCGCGCACGTCCCAGTCGAGGAGGCGCTCGACGTCGCGCATGAGCGGCCACGCGTGGGCGAGCAGGTGGTGGGCCAGCAGGATGGGCTGCGCGTGCTGCATGTGCGTGCGCCCGGGCATGATCGCCTCGGGGTGGGCGGCGGCCTGGTCGACCAGCGCGTCGACGACGTCGAGGACGAGGCCACCGACGTGCCGGGCCTCCTCGCGCAGGTAGCGGCGCACGAGCGTGGCGATCTGGTCGTTGCGCGAGCGTCCGGCGCGCAGCCGCCCACCCAGCTCGGGCCCGGCACGCTCGATGAGGCCGCGTTCCAGGGCGGTGTGCACGTCCTCGTCCTCGGGCCGCGGGGCGAAGGCGCCGGAGACGACGTCGGCCTCGAGCCGGTCGAGGGCGTCGAGCATCCCGGCGAGCTCGTCGTCGGTGAGCAGGTCGGCACGGGCCAGGGCCCGGGCGTGCGCGCGCGAGCCGGCGATGTCGTGCCGGGCCAGGCGCCAGTCGAAGTGGGTGGAGCGCGAGAGCTCGGTGAGCGCGTCGGCGGGGCCGCCGGCGAAGCGGCCGCCCCACAGGCGCAGCTCGGCGGACTCGGACGACGACGGAGAGGCTTCGGTCATGGGGTCCATCGTGCCGCGTCGCGGGCGATGGGACGAACGGCGTTCAGGCGGGGCCCGGGTGCGGGGCTGGTCAGCGGGCGTCGTCGCCAGGCCGGTCGTTGACGCCGGACGGCCCGCGCTCGAGTCCCTCGCGTCCGACCTGCGGCAGACTGCCCTGTCATGGAGCCCACCGCCGCCGCCCCGAACGTCGCCTCCGAGGTCGGCCGGCTGCGCGAGGTGATCGTGCACCGGCCCGGTGCCGAGCTCGAGCGCCTCACGCCGGCCACGATGGACGAGCTGCTGTGGGACGACCTGCTGTGGGTCTCCCGTGCGCAGGAGGAGCACGACGCCTTCGTCGAGGTGCTCACCGGGGCTGGCGTCGTCGTGCACGACCTCACCCGGCTGCTCACCGAGACCCTTGCGGTGCGCGAGGCACGCTTCCACCTGCTCGACGCGACCTTCACCCGGGAGAACCTCGGTCCTGCCCTGGCTGCCGAGCTGTGGGAGCACGCCCATGACCTCGACGACGCCGACCTGGCCGCGGTCCTCGTCACCGGGCTCACCGGCCGCGAGGTCGCCGAGCGGCTCGGCGGCGTGGACACCCTCCCTCTGCACGTGCGCGGCCCCGAGGGCCTCATCCTCGGCCCGCTGCCCAACCACCTGTTCACGCGCGACGCCTCGTGCTGGGTCTACGACGGGGTGGCCGTGAATTCGATGCGCTACGCCGCGCGCGTGCGCGAGTCGATCCACTACGAGGCGATCTACCGCTGGCACCCGCGCTTCGCCCCGTTCCGGGCCCCGGGCGACGTCCTCGGGCCGGAACTGGGTGCTCCCCCGCCCGACGTCGCCGCGCACCGGCGCACGACCTTCCGCCGGTGGGCGGCCGGCCCGGCCGAGGGTGCGGCCAACGTCGAGGGCGGCGACGTCCTCGTGGTCGGCGACGGCGCGGTCGTCGTGGGGATGAGCGAGCGGACCACCCCGCAGGGCGTCGAGCACCTGGCGGCCCGGCTGTTCGCGGCCGGGTCCGCCGACCGGGTGCTCGCGATCGCGATGCCGACGGCCCGCGAGCTCATGCACCTCGACACGGCGATGACGATGGTCGACGAGCGCACCTTCCTGCTCTACGGCGGGCTCGGCGACCTGCCCAGCTTCGTCCTCACGCCCGACGGTTCGGGCGGCCTGGTCGTCACCGATCATGCGCCGGAGCGGATGCGGGCCACGCTCGGCGAGGTCGTCGGACGCGAGCTGCGCTTCCTCACCCCGGACCTCGACGCCCGCCACGCCGCGCGCGAGCAGTGGGACGACGGCTGCAACGCGCTCGCCCTGGCACCGGGCGTCGTCGTCACCTACGACCGCGCCCCTGCCTCCAACGCCCACCTGCGGGCCAACGGCATCGAGGTCCTCGAGGTGCCGGGCGCCGAGCTGGGGCGCGGGCGCGGCGGCCCGCGCTGCATGAGCTGCCCCGTGGTGCGCGAGGTCGCCTAAGCGCAGGCCCCTCCTACGCCCGCGCCCGCTCCTACTCCTGGGGCTCGACGAAGATCTCGTCGTAGTTCGGCTCCTCGGAGATCATCCCCTGCTCGACGGCGGCCGCCGCGAACGCGCGGACGCTGTCCTGGTCGAGGCCCGGCACGTAGGTGGCCAGGTTCGCCTCGTCCACCAGCTCCGGGTCGAGGTCGAGCTGCTCGGCGATGACGCGACGCACCTCGTCCGGGTTCTCCGTCGCGTACTCGTTGGCGCGGTCCATCGCCCGCTGGAAGCCGGCCACCGCGTCGGGGTTCGCCTCGGCGAACGCGCCCGAGGTGATGTAGTAGCCGAGCTGGGTGTCCGGGAACGACTCGACGAAGTTCGAGCTGAGGTTGACGAACCCGTGGCTCTCCGAGATCGACCGGTGCGGCTCGACCGACCAGATCGCGTCGACGTCCCCGCGCTCGAGCGCCGCCGGCATGTCGGAGTAGTTCATCGGCGTGAACTCCAGGGAGGCGCCGTCGACGCCGGCCGCCTCGAGGGCGGTGATGATCGTCAGGTCACCGAGGTTGTTGACCGAGTTGACGGCGATGTTCGCGCCCTCGAGGTCTGCTGCGGACTCGAACCCGCTGTCGGGCAGGACGAAGATGCCCGACGTGTCCGCCTCGGGGTCGCTGCCGGCGCCGCAGCAGTTGGCCACGAGCTGGACGTCGAGCCCCTGGTCGATCGCCTGGAGGTCGCTGACGACGTTGGCGTAGCCGATCGGGCTCTCCTGGTTGACGACCGAGGGCACGATCGCCGATCCGGCCTCCGCGATCTGGACCGTGACGTCGAGCCCCTCCTCCTCGAAGAAGCCCTCCTCGACGCCGAGGTGCAGCGGTCCGGCGTCCATCGTCGTGATCTGCATGACCGTGAGCTCGACGAGGCCCTCCTCGTTCTCGGCCACCTCCTGTCCCCCGCCGCCGCAGGCGGCGAGGGTGAGGGCGGCGGAGGCGAGCGCTGCGGCGGCGGCGAGGCGCCGGGGTCGTGAGGTCATGAGGGGGTCCTTCTCTGGATGGGTCGTGCGCTGGTCGGACGGAGGTGGTTCAGATCGTGTACTCAGGGTCCGGCTGCGGCGAGACGACGAGCTCTCGGATCTCGGAGAACACCCGCGCCCGCAGCTCGGCGAACCGGGGCAGGGCCTTGGTGCGGATCTGGTCGCGGTCGGCGGGCAGGTCGATGTCGACGATCGTCCCGATCCGGCTGGGCGATCTCGTCATCACCGCCACCCGGTCGGAGAGGTAGACGGACTCGTCGACGTCGTGGGTGACGAAGACGACCGTCATCTCGGACTCGGCCCGCAGCGTGAGGACGAGGTCCTCGAGGTCGGCGCGGGTCTGGGCGTCGACGGACGCGAACGGCTCGTCCATGATGAGCACCTTCGGCCGGTAGGCGAGCGCGCGGGCGATGGCCACCCGCTGCTGCATGCCGCCGGACAGCTGCCAGGGGTGCTTGCGCCCCACGCCGTCGAGGCCGACCTCGGCGAGCGCCCGCTCGACGCGCTCGGCCCGCTCGCCCTTCCCGACGCCGCGGGCCCTGAGCGGCAGGCCCACGTTGGAGGCCACCGTGAACCACGGGAACAGCGAGCGGGAGTAGTCCTGGAGGACCACGGCGAAGTCGTCGGGCACGGAGGTGACCGCCCGGCCGTCGAACTCCACGGAACCGGACGTGGCGGGCTGGAGACCGGCGAGGCACCGGAGCAGCGTCGTCTTGCCGGCGCCGGACGGCCCGACGATGGAGAGGAACTCGCCGTCGGCCACGTCGAGGGTGATGTCGGCGAGCGCCTGGAAGGCGGTCGGTCCTTCGCCGTAGGTCTTGGTGAGCGAGTCGATGCGGAGCATGTCTGCCTTCGCTGGTCGTGAGGTGGTGCGGTCGGTCGGTCGGGTGCGGTCTGCCGGTGGGTCAGCGGGCCTGGTCGTCGTGCCAGCGCAGCGTGCGTCGTTCGACGGCGGCGAAGGCGAGGTTGAGGAGCACGCCGAGCGTGCCGAGGATGACGATCGCCCCCCAGACGGCGCTGAGGTTGAACGAGCTCTGGGCGGTGGTGAGGATGTAGCCGATCCCCAGGTTGGTCCCGGTCATCTCGCTGGTGACCACGAGGATGAGGCCCAGCGGGATCGCCACGCGGATGCCGGACGCCGCCCGTGGGGCGATGGCGGGCACGACGACGAAGAGCTGGCGGAACGGTCCGCGGATGTTGAAGCTCCGCGTGGTGTCGTGCAGCTGCGGCGGCAGGGAGCGGCAGGCGTCGATGACGTTGAGGAGGATCGGGAAGAAGCAGCCCAGGGCGATGATGAAGATCTTCATCTCGGTGCCGATGCCGAACAGGACCATGGCGAACGGGACGAGCGCGGTGGCCGGGATGGCGCGGACGAACTCGAAGGCCGGCGAGATCGCGCGGTCCACCACCCGCACCTGCCCCACGAGCAGCCCGATGCCGATGCCGGCCACGATGGCGATCGCGAGCCCGGCGAACAGGTTGACCAGCGACGAGACGAGGTGCTCGCTCCCCTGCCCGGCCAGCCAGTAGTCGACGACCCCGGTGAGGACGTCGGTCATCGGCGGGTAGTAGATGTTCGTCGACGCCGCGGAGGTCGCCCACCAGATCGCGAGGACGAGGACGGCGCCGAGCACCTTGAGCAGCGTGAGGCGGGTGGTCCGGCTCATCGGGTCGCCTCCCGCACCGACGGGTGCCAGGAGATGGCACGGTCGCCCACCCACCGGATGGCGGCGTTGAGGACGAGCCCCACGACGCCGATGACGACGATGTAGGCGTACATCCGGGCGAGCTCGCCACCGCTGCGGGCGAGGTTGAGGCCCTGCCCGAGGCCGGGGACGCCGATGAGGATCTCGGTGGTCACGACGATGACGAGCGCCATCGCCGACGCGATCCGCACGCCCGTGACGAGCTGCGGGAGCATCGACGGCAGGTAGACCCAGGCGATCCGCTGACGCCCCGTGAGGTTGAAGGCGTTCGCGGTCTCGCGCGCGACGGGGTCGACGGAGCGGACCGAGTCGATGGCCGCCACGAGCATCTGCCAGAACGCGGCGAAGGAGGCGAGGACCACCTCGCCGGTCCGACCGCCGCCGATGAGCAGGATGACGAGCGGGATGAGCGCGATCGACGGCAGGGGCCGGAGGAACTCCACGAGCGGCGTCGTCAGGGCGCGCAGGCTCTCGACCGAGCCGAGCAGGATCCCGACCGCGGTGCCGAGCACCACGGCGATCGCCAGGGACAGCGCCCACCCGGTGACGGTGGACCCGATGTGTCCCCACAGCGTGGCGCCACCGAGCAGGCCGACCAGCTCACCACCGATCTCGGTGGGTGGCGGCAGGTACGCAGACGGGATCGCACCGGTGACCGCGACCACCTGGAGCACGCCGAGGAGCGCGACGACGACGCCGACCGGCAGCAGGACGTCACCGGCACGGCGCACCCGGCGACGGCTCCGCACGCGGGCGGGGGCGACGCTCATGAGTCGTTCCCCGGCGGCGTGGCGTTCCCCTGCCCCGCCCGCTCGATCGCGAGACGCGTGAGGAGCTCCCGGTCGACCTTGTTCGTGCCGGACAGCGGGAGCGCGTCGATCACGTGCACGCGCCGCGGGTGCGCGTAGGGCTCGAGGTGGTCGAGCGTGTGGCGGCGCAGCTCGTCCTCGGTCACGCGCGCGTCCCCGGTCAGGACGACGAAGGCGACCGGCTTGGCGCCCTTGATCTCGTCGGGGACCGGGACGACGGCGGCGTGCAGCACGCCCGGGTAGGCCTGCAGGACCTGCTCGACGGCGAGCGGGTACACGTTCTCCCCGCCGGAGGAGAACATGTCGTCCTCGCGGCCGGCGAAGAAGTAGTAGCCGTCGTCGTCGACCTCGAAGAGGTCCTTGGAGTGGTAGAAGCCGTCCGCGGTGAGCGGACTCTCCAGGTCGGGGCGGTCGTGGTAGCCGCTGAGCAGGGCGGGGCACCGGATCTCGAGGACGCCGCGGCGCGGGTCGACGCTCCCGTCAGCGCCGACGAGCCGCAGGTCGACGTCCGGGGAGGCGAGGCCCACGCTGCCCTTCGGCGTCGGGCGGGCGGGGTCCTCCACGAAGGCGACCGGGCCGGACTCCGTGGTGCCGTAGCCGAAGCGGACGTGGGCGCGCGGGAAGAGCTCGCCGATCTCGTCGAGGAGGTCGTCGCTGGCGGGAGCCGAGCCGACGAACGCGAAGCGCACGGAGCCGAGGTCGAGGGTGTCGACGAGGTCGCGCTCGCGCAGGAGGAGCGCGAACATCGGCGGCACGCCGGTCACGCGGGTCACGCCCTCGTCCTGGGTGGCGCGCAGGAACGTGCGCGCGTCGAAGGCATCGAGCAGGACCACGGCGGCCCCGGCGGCGAAGGCGCCCTGGACGTTCGCGAGCGCGTTCATGTGGTACAGCGGCGCGGCCACGAGGGCGCGGTCGCCGTCCGCACCGCCGCCGGAGCCCATCCCCACGCCGATGACCCACAGGTGGCTGGCGTGGGACAGGACGACGCCCTTGGGCCGGCCGGTGGAGCCGGAGGTGTAGAGGATCATGCCCGGCTCGCCGACGTCGACGCTGCGCCTGGGCGCGCGGACGACCGGCGCGGTGCGACCGGCCGGGGACACTCCGTCGAGCACGTCGGCCAGCGGGACCACGGTGACGGCGGCGGGCACGTCGGTGACGGCCGCCGGGTCCTCGGCGAACAGGAGGCGGGCGCCGGAGTTCTCGAGGACGTAGCGGATGCCGTCAGCCGGCAGGCGGTGGCTGACCGGGACGGGCACGAGCCCGGCGCGCTGGGCGGCGTAGAAGGCGACGAGCCAGGCGCCGGAGTTCCTGCCCAGGATGGCGATGCGCGCCCCGGGCTCGTGGCCGGCGGCCTCGAGGCGGTCGGCCTGGGCCTCGATGGCGGTCTCGAGGTCGCCGTAGGTCCAGCGCGTGGTCGAACCGCCCCGGACCTCGACGAGGGCCTCGGCGTCCGGGTGGTCGGTCGCGACGGCGTTGCCGAGGTTGTCGGCCGGCAGCGTCATGGGCGAGGCTCCTGCTGGCGCCGGGCCTCGGCCGCGGCGCGGGCCTGCTCGGCGACCGAGGACAGGAACGAGCCGCGGCCCACGGCGAGCAGGCGCCCGTCGGCGTCCCGGACCTCCGCCTCGGCGTGACTGACCTGGCGGCCCGGGCGGATGGCGCGCCCGGTGACCGTGAGCGTGCCGGGGTGGGCGGCGCGCAGGTAGGAGATGGAGAAGTCGATCGTGGGCACGCCCGTGCCGAGCGTGCCGACGAGGGCCCAGTCGGCGGCCAGGTCGAGCAGCGTGGCGAGGATGCCGCCGTGGACGTACCCGGCGTCGACGTCGGCGATGAACTCCTCGCGGGCGTCGACCTCGACGACGACCGTCTCCCGGGTGACCTCGGTGACCCGCAGGCCGAGCCAACGGTGGTACGGGCTGCGCAGGAGCTCGGCCTCGACCTCCTGGGGCGTCAGCAGGGGAAGCTCGGGGCGCGCGTTCACGCGGACTCCTGCCCGGGCTCGAGCCACGGGTCGACGACGACCTTGCCGACGACGCCGCGATCGCGCACGCGGGCGAGGCCCTCGGCGGCGCGGGACAGCGGGAGGACCTCGTCCACGACGGGCTCGAGGCGGCCGGCCGCGACGTCGTCGAGCAGGGCGACGAAGTCGGGCTCGGCGAAGCCGTTGGAGCCGATGATCTGGAGCTCGAACGTCCAGATGTAGCGCAGGTCCTCGACCGGGTCGAAGCCGGCGGTGGCGCCGCAGACGAGGATCTTCCCGCCGAGCGCGGTGCTCTTGAGGGTGGGCTTCCAGGTGTCGCCGCCGGTGAAGTTGACGACGACGTCGAAGCCCGTGGTGCTGTTGAAGCGGTTCGGCTTGCCGAGGTGCTCCTTGGTCCAGGCGTAGAAGTCCTGCTCGCGGTAGTTGATGACGTCGTCGGCGCCGAGCTCGCGCATGCGGCGTGCCTTCTCCTCGGAGCCGACGGCGGCGACCACCCAGGCGCCGAGCTTCTTGGCCAGGAGGACGGCGGCGGTGCCGACGCCGCCGGACGCGCCGAGGACGAGCACGCGGTCGCCCGCCTTGATCGCATCCTTGCCGACGATCATGCGGTGGGCCGTGCCGTAGGCGACGGGCAGGGCGGCGGCCTGCGCGAAGGTGACGGCGTCGGGGATGGCGATGAGCTGGTCGGCGGCGACGAGCGCGTACTGGGCGAGGCCGCCGTCGACCATCTCGCCCATGAGCTCACCGGTCTCGCGCAACGGGTTGACGAGCACGCGGTCGCCGGCGCTCCATCCGGTCACGCCCTCGCCGAGCTCCTCGATCTCGCCGACGACGTCGAGGCCCGGGACGATCGGCATCGGCACGGTGATGCCGGGCATGCCGCGCACCGTGAAGATGTCGTGGTAGTTCAGCGAGGTGGCGCGGACCTTGACGACCGCGAACCCGGGGCGGACCTGCGGGCGGGGGTGGTGCTCCTCGAGGGTGAGGCCCTCGATCTCGCCGTGCTCGTGCAGGACGACTGCCCTCATGGTGTCCGTCATGGTCCTCTTTCTCGTGGGTGGTGCCGGTGGTGGTGCTGACTGTCGTGCGCGCCGCGGTGCGCACCGCGCTGGGGCGGGCGTGGCTGGTCAGAGGGTGAGCTCGCCGGCCGGGCCCCGGACGGTGACGCGGAGCCCGGGCGGGCCCTCGCTCACGTCGAGGTCGGTGCCGAGGGCCGCGAGGACGCGGCGCAGGGGCTCCGGGTGGGGGTCGCTCGCGGTGAAGGAGACGAGCTCGAGGCTCGCCTTGGTGGTGGTGGCGGGCGAGGGGGTGCTCCCCCAGTCGATGAGGAAGGGCACGACGCCGGTGGGCTCGGCCAGCGGGGTGGTGAGCCGCCACTGCAGGAGCTCACCGGCTGCGGTGCGGCGGGAACCGTCGTCGGGCGCACCCGGATCGGTGCCCGCGTCGGTCGCGCGGCTGCGGGCGGCGTCGAGGTCGCCGGGGTGGATCGCCCAGGTGGAGACGGACTGCTCGGTGACGCGATCGAGGTCGAACGGGCGGCCGGACGTGACCTCGGTGTTGGTGTGGTCGATCCCGAGCAGCTCGAGGTAGGTGTCCCCGCCGAAGGAGACGAGGTGGTTCGTGGTGCCGAAGCCCGGGTGGGCGCCGCCCGGCTCGGGGGTGACGCCCGTGGCGCTCTCGACGGCGCGGACCGTGGCGGCGAGGTCGGGCGTTGTCACCACGATGTGGTCCAGCTGGCGTGGCGAGGTCACTTCTCTCCCTACTGACGGTCGCCGGTCCGGGCGCGGGCGGGTCCGCCGGTGAGCGGACTGCCCAGGGACGGTAGCGCGGAGGGTCCCGCCGGATATTCCACGGCCGGCCACGGCTCACACCGTGAGACGTGGGTCAGCCGAAGGCGATGCCGCCGTCGACGATGAGGCTCTGCCCGGTGATGAACGAGGCCGACGGCGAGGCGAGGAACAGCACCGCACCGACGAGATCCTCGGGGACCTCGGGGCGCTTGATGGCGCGCTGGGCGACGACCCTGGGCAGGTAGGCGGGGTCGTTGACGGCGAGCGTGGCCTCGGACTCCACCAGGCCGGGGACGATGACGTTGACGGTGATGCCGTCGTCGCCGAGCTCCTTGGCGAGCGAGCGGGTGATGGCGTGGACGGCGCCCTTGGAGGCCACGTAGTGGGCGTTGAACGGGACGCCGTGCACGGTGGTGGAGCCGATGTTGATGATCCGGCCACGGCCGCTCGCGCGCAGGAGCGGGTGGAGCGCCTTGATGGTCAGCCACGTGCCGGTCGTGTTGACGCGCAGGACCTGGTCCCACTCCTCCAGCGTGATGTCCGCGAGCGACTTCTTGCTCCCGATGCCCATGTAGTAGCTGGCGTTGTTGAGCAGGACGTCGACGTGGCCGAGGTGCTGCTCGCAGTGGGCCGCGAGCTCGGCGACGGAGTCCGGGGAGCCGACGTCGGTGGGGTGGAAGGTCACGTCGTGCCCGTCCGCGCGGAGGCGTTCGGCGAGGGCCGGCCCCGGGTCGCGGTGGCCGGCGATGACGACGCGTGCGCCCGCGGCGGCGAACGCCTCGACGAACGTGGCGCCGATGCCACGGGCGCCGCCGGTGATGACGGCGGTCGTGCCCGGGGTGATGGTCGGGGTCGTGGAGGGCGAGTTCTGGGACGTCACCAGGGGGACGGTACGGGAGCGTCGTCGTGGCGGTTCGGCCGGCTTACAAACGGCAGACACGCTCGCGGTTGTAATTCTCGTCCTGGAGGTCGTCGACGGCCTTGACAAGGAGGACGAACGCGATGGGGCCGGCCGGTCGACGGAGCACCCACGTGAGAGACTCGCCCTCGATCTCGCAGCGCTTTCCGTCGCTGCCCAGAGTATCGAGCGGGATCCGTAAGTTCGAGTTCCGCTCCTCTGCTTCGACGAAGAGCGAGCGCCACCCCGCCGCCGTGTCCGCCGGGGACACACCCCCGGCCGTCATGATCCGCCCTGCCCGTCACGGTGATCGGGGCAGGGCGGAGCACGACGCTGCTATGCGTCGTCTCCCCCGTGCTCCTCGATCAGCTCCCGGGTACGGTCCAGCACGGCCTGGGCGTCGAAGTCGGCGCCGCTGTTGGACTCGACCCATTCGTCACTGAGGTCGCTCATGATCTGGTCCCACTCCGCGCGGTCGGCCTCGCTGAGCTCTGTGATCTCAAGACTGTGCTCGGTCTGGGTCCACTCGACGGACTCGGCCACGTTGACGTCGTCATGATAGGAGCTGGCGAACACCGACATCTCCTCGACGAGGGTGTCGATCTCGGTCCGGATGTCCTCGGGGAGCCCCTCATACTGCTCCTGGTCCATCAGGGCGACGAATGTTCCACCGATGCCGAGCGGGTAGTCGACCATGTAGTTGAGGAACTCCCCCAGGCCGAGGTCCTGGAGGACGTCGCGGGAGGACAGCGATCCCTGGAGCAGGTTTGTCTGCAGGGCCTGGGCCAGCTCTGGCGCGGGCATGCTGACGGGTGTGATCCCTAGCTCCTCGGCCATGCGGATGAACGGTCCAGGCGCCCGTAGGTCCAACCCGGCGAGGTCCTCTGAACCGGTCACCTCCGTGGTGGTGAGGACGTAGGCCGGCTCGGTGGTGAACGCCGTTACCACGTGGAACCCGTCAAACTCCGTGGGCTCGAACTCCTCGATCAGGTCGAGGAAGACGGCGCTTGCCACCTGCGAGTTGGGGATGCCCAGCGGCAGGTTCATCACGGAGCTGAATGGGAACCGGCTGGCGTCGTTGTGGGGACTGTCCAGCCCGACATCGACGACGCCCTCGGTGATGCCGTCGTAGATGTCGCCCGTGGCCAGGAGCGTGCCACCGGCGAACGTCTCGGCGGTCACCGCTCCGTCCGTGCGCTCCTCGATCAGGGATGACCACTCCTCCATCTGTACGGCCGGGAACGAGGCCTGGGGGCCGTAGAAGGCGTAGCGCAGCGTGACCTGTTCGGCCTGACCGTCGTCCGAGTCGTCGTCACCCGATCCGGAGCCGGTGCAGGCGGCGAGGAGAAGTGCGGTGGCGCCTGCGGCCGCCACCTTGGTGGTTATCGGTCGTTTCCGAGCACCGCCGGTGGACGAAAACTTTATGGGTCTACCTCCTGGTGCGTCGCATCGTCGCGACGGTTGTGGGTGGGGCTGGCGCTGTGAGGGGGTTGTTCGGTGGTGGTCAGACCAGCACGGTGACGTCTGGCTCCGAGCCGGTGGCGATGGTGCGCAGGGTTGTGAGCGTCTCGAGGTCGACGATCGCGACCTGGTTGCTGTCGAGCAGCGTCACGAAGGCGATCGGCTCTGAGCGATGGAACGAGATACCCGCCGGTATGGCGTCGAACTGCACGGAATCGACCTTTCGAAGGTCCGTGTCGTAGCGCGTGACGGTGCGATTTTCGATATCGGTCGTCAGGAGCGTCTCCTCGCCCGGCAGGACGTAGACCCGCAGCGGGTCTCCGTTCACGGCCGCCCGCTTCTCCTCCCGCAGGGTCTCAGCGTCGAGCCGCACCAGCTCCTTGGCGCCCCGAACCCCCACATAGAGCTGCTTCTCGTCCCCGCTCAGGGCGCAGCTCTCCGGGAGCGGGCCCGGCGCCGTGACAACAGGCAGCGTGGAGGCGTCGTGCGGGTCGACCGCGCTCACGGTGCCCGAGAGCAGTCCCGTGACGTAGGCCCGGGTTCCCGCGCGGTTGACCACCACCATGTGGGTCTTGATCCCGCCCGTCGCCACGGCGCCGGAGGGCGCCCCGGCTGTCGCCGGGTCGTCGATCCGCAGCAGGATCGCCTTGTCCTCGCTGAGGACGTAGAGACGGTCGTGGTCGTCGATCGCGATGCCGTGTAGGCGGTTGAACGGGCTCAGCTCGATGGTTCGCTCAAGCGTCCTCGCCCTCAGGTCGACGACGAACACGCTCGTCCCGCCCGCTCCGGCGTCGCCCGACATCCGGACGCCGTAGTGCGCGACGTACGCGCGCTTCCGGGCGGCATCAATCACCATCTCGTGCGGGTACGCGTCGAGCTCGATGCGGCCCAGCAGCGACCCCTCGGACACGTCGTGGAATGCGATAGCGTGGCCGCTCTTCTCGACGACGGCGAGCGTCTCCGTCGGGTCTCCGATCGTCATCACGGGCAACAGCCTTTCGTCGGGTCATGATCTGAGTCGTCGGGCCTACGAGGGCAACTCGACGGGGTAGAGCGCGTCCTGTCCGCCGAGCAGCCGCATCACCTGGTCCGCCGCGAGCCGGGCGAGCCCGTCGTAGGCCTCGTTGCTGTGCCCGGCGTTGTGGAGGGTCGCGATGACGTCGGGCCGGCCGAGCAGCGGGTGGTCGGGCGGGGGCGGCTCGTCGGCCCAGACGTCGACGGCAGCGCCGGCCACCTGTCCACGATCGAGGGCCTCGGCGAGTGCGATCTCGTCCACCACGCCACCGCGCCCGACGTTGACGAAGAACGCACCCGTCTTGATCGCCTCGAACGCCGCCGAGTCGAGCAGTGCCCGGGTGCCGTCGGTCAGCGGCACCTGGACGCACACGACGTCGGACTCGCGCAGCAACTCCTCGAGCGGCACCACCTCGACGCCGGACAGCTCGCTCACCTGCGGGTCCGAGCCCATGATCCGGCAGCCGAACGAGGGGAGCCGCTCGGCGACGGCCCGCCCGATCCGCCCGAGCCCCACGAGCCCCACGGTCCGGGTGCTCAGGAGTCCGCCGACGTCGATCAGGCGTTCTTCGCGGTTGAGGAGGTTCACCTCCTTGACCTTGATGCGGTGGACGATCGACAGCGTCAACGCCACGGCGGCCTCGGCCATCCCGACATAGTTCTCCGGCGCCGCCCCGTGCGCCACTGCGATGCCGCGGTGTGCCAGCGTCTTGAGCGGCAGGTGATCGGTCCCGATGACGGGGCTGACCACGGCGCGCAGGTCGCGCGCGCGCCCCACCTCGTCCTCGGTCAGTACGCGCTCCGGCGGGACGATGAGCCCGACCGCCCGCTCGAGGAGCCGGTCGGCCGCCCGGCCGGGCTCTCCGAGCATCGCCCACTCGAGGCCTGCCTTCTCCAGGGCGTCCTCGACGAGCGAGCGTCGGAACTGGCCCTGACCGACGAGGACCAGGCCTGTGGTCATCAGTCCCATTGCCCTGCGACGAGGAACTGCTCAACTGCGTCGGGCACCAGCTCGAAGCCGTGGCCGAGTGTCTCGGGCACCAGTGCGTGGCCGTTCTCGAACTGCAGCGGGCTGACGAGCCACTTGTCGACCCACGGGAACTGCTCGAGGTAAGCGGCGTTCGGGTAGGCCGCCATGAGGTGGATGTGAATCTCGGGCAGGAAGTGCGGTGCGAGCGCGACGCCCTCGGACCGGGCCACGTCGGCGATCTGGAGGAATTCCGTCGGGCCGGCGAGCTGTCCGACGTCGGGTTGGAGCAGGTGGGCTGCACCGCGGCGGGCGTACTCCTTGAACTCGCCGGCGCTCTGGAGGTGCTCGCCGACGGCGATGGGCACGTCGACGGCGCTGGCGAGGGCGGCGTGGCCGTCGACGTCCCGGGCGGGCATGGGCTCCTCGAGCCAGTAGACGCCGAGGTCGGCGAGCCGCCGGCCCAACCAGATCGCCTCGGGAAGGGCGAGGCGCTGGTTGGCGTCGCACATGATGCGCAACGCGTCGCCGAACTCTGACCGCAGCGCCGAGACGCGGTCGATGTCCTTCTCCGGGTCCATGCCCACGCGGAGCTTGACTGCCGTCAGCCCCATGTCCCTCTGCTTGTGGACGTTCTCGACGACCTTCTCCATCGGGAGTGTCGGCGCGAACTGCCCGCTCGAGTAGGCAGGGACCGAGGTACGGACCTTGCCGACGTGGTCGGCCAGGGAGATGCCGCGCTCGACGGCGGCCAGGTCCCAGAGGGCCATGTCCACGGCGCCGACCGCGATCGAGGCGAGACCGCGTCGGACCCGGTCGATCCTGAGCATGCTTGTGTTCCAGATGTCGGCGACGTCGTGGCTGCTCCGGCCGATCACGGCGGGGATGAGCACGGTGTCGATGACGCTGCGGATGGGCGCGCTGCCGTCCCACTCGACGGTAAACCCGAATCCGCGCCCGATGTGGCCGTCGGCGGTCTCGAGGGTGACGCCCGCGACGTTGCAGTTGTTCTCGTCCCCGACGACGTGGTCGCCGGGGAGGGGGATGCGCAGGATCCAACTTCGGGCGGCAACGATCTCGGCCATGAATTCTCCCTAGGTGTGTAGTGCCAAGCTCGGTAGATGCCTCAATCGGCGAGGACGCCCTCGAGGAGCTCGACCTGCTCGCCGAGGTAGGTCTCGAACTCCTCGCCGGTGAGGAACTCCGGCTGGAGCAGCGAGGACTCGATGTAGGTGTCGTAGGCCTCGGACTCCGTGTACGCCTCGACCATGTCCTCCCAGTAGGCGCGCTGCTCCTCGGTGATACCGGCCGGGGCGAGGACGCCGCGCAGCTGGCTCACCGAGACGTCGTACCCCTGCTCCGCCGCCGTGGGGATGTCACCCAGCGCGCTGTCCTCCGGATACCGCTCGTCGGCGAACACTGCCACGGCAATGAGGTCCCCGCTCTCCAGCTGGCCGGCAACCTCGTTGGGGTTGACGACCGCCATCTCGATGTTTCCAGCCAGGATCGCAGTGACGATCTCTGCTCCCGACTGGAAGACGACGCGGTCGAACTCGGCGCTCGTCTCACCGATGAGTACGTCCAACGTCACGGAGTCCGGCCCGTCCTGCCCTGCGACACCCGCGCGGACCTCGCTCGAGTCCGCGACCACCCCCTCGAGGGAGTCCCACCCGGAGTCTGCGCGCACCACCGCGATCGAGACATCCGTCCCGACCATGGCGATCGGTGTGAAGCTCTCCCAGGTGTAGCTCACGTCGGTGGTGATGGGCAGTGACAACGTCGAGATGGTGGCGGTCAGGAGGAAGTGAGGGTTGGCCTCCTGCTGCTGCACGTAGGACGAACCCGTCGCGCTCGATCCTCCGGGCCTGTTCTCCACCACGACCGTGACGTCATCATCGGTCTGCGAGAACGAGTCGGCCATCGATCGAGCGAAGATGTCCTGACCGCCGCCGGCATTGGCCGGCACGATGAAGCTCACGTCCTGCTCGGGTGACCACTCCCCGTCCGAGGTCTCACCGACCTCGTCGTCTCCGTCGGAGCAGGCTGCCAGTACCAGCGCAAGGGCGCCGATCGAGGCCGACATCCTGATACCACGCACGTTCCGCGTCATTGCAGTCTCCCTCACCAATCGTGTGAATGTCTTCGTCGTCGGAGATGTGTGTTCCGCGGTCGTTCAACCTGATCGCGGCGGTCCTCAGCACCCGGGTCCTACCTGCTCACGAGCTTGTCTGTGGACCTGGTGCGCCGGGACCGGACCCCACGAACCACGGGCGGCAGGACCAGGGCGAGCGCAGTGAGAGCGAGGAACACGAGCGCGAGCGGACGGCCCGCGAAGATGGCGTAGGAGCCGCCACCCATCTGCACCGACTGTGCGAGTCCCTGCTCGAGCATCGGTCCAAGGATCAGACCGAGGATCAGCGGGAGTAACGGGTAGTCGTACTTCTGAAGGAAGTAGCCGACGACGCCGAACACCACTGCCACCCACACGCCGGTCATGGAGCTCTCGACCGCATACGCACCGATCACGCACACCGCCAGGATCACGGGATACAGGCGCTTGTACGGGACCGTGAGAACCGAGGCGAAAAGCGGCGCGAGCGGCAGGTTCAGGATCAGCAGGATCGCGTTGCCGATGAGGAACGAGGCGAGCACGCCCCACACGAGAACCGGCTGCTGCTCGATGAGAAGTGGCCCGGGCTGAATTCCGTGCAGCGTGAGCGCGCCGAGCAGGACTGCCGTCGTCGCCGAGCCGGGGATCCCGAGCGAGAGCGTGGGGATGAACGATCCGTTGGCGCCGGCGTTGTTCGCCGCTTCCGGACCAGCCACACCCTGGATGGCCCCCCTGCCGAACCCCTTTCCCTTCGCGACGGTTCGCTCGACGCCGTAGCTCGCGAACGACGCGAGGGTCGAGCCGGCGCCGGGTACAACTCCCATGACGGTGCCGATGCCGGATCCTCGCACGATGGGGGCCGTGCTGACCTTGAGGTCGTTCTTGGACAGCATCATCTCGCCCCAGCTCGGGCGAGCGACCTGCGGGGAGTGGCGGGCGGACACGTTACGGAGAATCTCCGCGATCGCGAACACCCCGATCACGACCTCGATGAACCCCAGGCCGCCAAGCAGCTCGATGCGGCCGAACGTGAATCGTTCTGTCCCCAGCACGGGGTCGATGCCCACGGTCGCGACGACCAGACCCAGACCGAGGCAGAGCAGACCCTTGGTTCGCCCTCCAGCGGTGAACCCGACGGTGGCGACCAACGCCAGCAGGATGACTGCCACCATCTCGGGGGGGCCGAACTGCAGTGCGACGTTGGCGAGCAACGGTGAGACGAACATGACCACGACAAGGCTCAGCACGCCGGCGACGAACGAGGCGATGGCCGCGATCGCCAGGGCCTGGCCGGCTCGTCCGCGTCGGGCCATCTGGTGTCCCTCGAGAACCGTGACGGCCGTGGCGGCCTCGCCCGGTGCTCCGATCAGGACCGATGAGATCGTCCCGCCGTACTGGGCGCCGTAATAGATCCCGGCCAGCATGATGATCGCTGTCACCGGCTCGAGGCCGAAGGTCAGCGGAAGGAGCAGACCGACTCCCGAAGCGGAGCCGAGGCCGGGGAGCATACCAATGACGGTGCCGAGCGTAACGCCGATGAGGCAGTAGAGAAGGTTCGTCGCTGTGAATGCAGTCTCGAAGCCAAGAAGAATCTCAGTCATCGCCGATCACCACAAGGTCCCGGTGGGGACCGGTACCGCCAGCAGCTCCTGGAACAGGAACCACACGGCGCCACCGACGATCACCGCGAACAACGCGCTGTAGACGATCTTCCACCGTTCGATGAGGAGCGATACGAACAGCACGTAGGCGCCTACGGCCGGAGCCAACCCGATCAGCGGAATCGCTGCGGCCAGTGCGACCAGTCCTGCCACATTGATCCAGCGCTTCCACACCGCATCCGTTTCCGGGGCCTCGTCCGTCATCGGAAGCGTCTCTGCGATCTCCCGCCGACCGTCGTCCCGAGGAGCCATCGGCTGATCAACGGCGGAGTCACTCGATTCTGTCGTCGTAGCTCGCATCCGCTTGGCGACCGCGCCGAGCAGGAGCGCAGCAGCAAGCACCACCATGGTCGAGCCGACGACAGCGGGCAACATTCCAGCGCCGAGCGATCCGTTCTCGGTCGACAGGCCGAGCTCGAAGCCCCGGCGCGCGACCAGGACCCCGAGCAGCACGAACACTCCGCGGACGATCAGGTCGCCCAGCGGTACCGCCGCCTCAAGCTCCTCAACATCGTGTTCGTCACGCTCCGTGTGTGCTTCTGTCGAAGAGTCGGGCGGTGAATGAGCCATACGTGTATCTCCGTCGCGTAGTGGTCTAAGCGTCATTGCTACAGCTCGCTTTACGGCGTGAGACCCGACACTAGGGAACCTGGTCGTCACCAGTAAGTACCCGTCCGGGTACATTGCGGACTTTGCAAACACTGCGGCGCTTTGCCTGTTTCATAGCGGCTCTTCGGACATCCGGTGGGGAGCGTGACTCGCGGCGGTAGATGAGGGTGGGTAGAAGTCGAGGTTCCCGATGATCGGTAGCGACCAAGCAACCGTTCGTCCCGAGGACCTCAACGTTGACCAACGCTACGGGGTGCAGCGACAGCGCCCGGTAGTTGTCCGTGGCCCCTCTTCACTTATGTGAAGCGTCCCAGGTTGTGCGCCGCATCCTTTTGGGTTGGAAGGATGCAAAGCATGCCGAAGAAGATCGATCCGAAGGTCAAGGAGCGGTGCGTGTGCCAGGTGTTGGAGCACTTGCCGGAGTGCCCGTCGCTGACCGCGGCTGCTGAGGTCGTCGCTCGCCGTGAGGGCGTGGGCTAGGAGTCGGTGCGTCGCTGGGTGCTGCAGGCCCAGGTCGACGGCGGCCAGTGAACCGCCCTGGGTTCGCTGGAGGCTCTGGTCATTTGATTCCGACCAGGGCTTCGCGGCCCTGCTGCGTAGCGTAGAACGTTCCCTCGAACTCGACCGGTGGGAGATCTCTTAGATAGCCGTGCAGCCGCTGGTTGTTGTGCCAGTGGACCCAGCCGAGCGTCGCGAGCTCGACGTCTTCGATCGTGCGCCACGGCTTCTGGCGGGCGGGACCGCGGATGAGTTCGGCCTTGTAGTAGCCGTTGACGGTCTCGGCCAGCGCGTTGTCGAACGAGTCGCCGACGGTCCCGATCGACGGCACGGCGCCGATCTCGGCGAGCCGCTCGCCATAGCGCAGACTCGTGAACTGACTGCCCGCATCCGAGTGGCACCGCAGTCCCTCGAGCTGGGTTCCGCGCGACCAGCGGGCCATCTCGATCGCGTCGAGGACCATCTCGGTGCGCATGTGGCCCGCGACCCGCCAGCCGACGATCATCCGGGAGAACGCGTCGATGATGAAGCACACGTACGCGATGCCGGCGAACGTCGGCACGTAGGTCAGGTCCGTGACCCACAGCTGGTTCGGGCCCGTGGCGTTGAAGTCCCGCTTGACGAGGTCGGGGTGGCGGACGCTGGTCGGGTCCGGCCGGGTCGTGCGGACCCGCTTGGTCCGCACCGCGCCGGCGATGCCCTCGGCGCGCATCAGCCGGGCGACCTGGTCCCGGCCGACGTCGTGCCCGGCGCGGCGGGCTGCCTTCCACAGCTTGCGGGCCCCGTAGACCCGGTAGTTGTCCTCCCACAAGGTCCGCAGCGCCGGGCCCAGCTCGGCGTCCCGGACCGCGCGCGCCGAGGGCGGGCGTTTCTTGGCCGCGTAGTACGTGCTCACAGCCACCGGCACCCCTGCCGCACGCAGTACGGTGCAGATGGACTCGACCGTGAGCCGCACGCCGTCGACGACCTCGCCGCGGTTGGCGTCGATCAACGCGACTACTTCCTGTGCTGGCGGTCGAGCTCCGCCCCGAAGAAACTCGCGTCCCGCTTCAAGATCTCGTTCGCCCGCCGCAGCTCACGAATCTCCTGCTCGAGCTCCCTGATCCGCCGGGCCTCGCTCGTGCTCGTCCCGGGCGCGTGGCCGTCATCGATCTCGGCCTGCTTGACCCACTGACGCACCGACTCGGCCCCGTAGCCCAGCTGGGCCGCGACCCGCTGGATCGTGCCGTGCTCGGTCCCCAGCTCGGCGCGCAACGTGCGCACCATCCGCACCGCGGCGGCCTTCTCCTCATCCGAGTACCGCCGCGTCTGCGGCTTCCCGGGCGTCTGCTCCTTCGGCATGGCTCCATCCTCGTTTCCAAGGTCACGAGCCTCCAAGAAACCCAGGGCGGTTCATACACCACTATGCGGGACTCAACTACCTGCTGCAGTACGAGCCGCTCGGAATGGCCATCGCCGTTCGGGCCTGCGCCGTCACACCGTGCAGCAGCTGCGCTCGGGCGACCTTCCCGACATGTACGCGCGGCCCGCACGCCGGCTCGCCGAGTCCGGGCTGGGGCCACGCGAGTACCGGCGCCACCACGAGGCACTGGGGACGTGCTCGGTTCCGGACACGAGCATGCGGGACGCGTAACCGGCGACCTCGTCGGGAGGCTCGACCCGGCCGAGCTTCGCGCCGTCGACGAGGCGCTCCTTCTCACGCTCGGCCTGGACTGCGCACCGCGTTCCCGCGCCCGCGCTGCGTTCGACGACGCCGGCGCCTGCCGCTGCAGAACGACCGTGCGGCCCGACGCGAGATCGCGTCGGGCCGCACGTGGTCGGTGGTGGCGGAGGGCTGGCTCACGGCCCTCGCCCCGTCACGGGTTCCTGGTTACAGGACCCTAAGGTAGACGGGGTTGCCCGCGACCCACCGGTTGGGGCCCTCGCGGGTGCCCATGCCCGGGTTCCAGGCGCCGATGTTCTGGCCGTTGCCGGTGTAGATGGCGACGTGGCCGGGCCACCAGATGAGGTCGCCCGGACGCGCCTGGCTCGCCGGCACCTGCTCGAAGTGCGCGAACGCGCCCCAGGCCGTGGTGCGCGGCAGGGTGACGCCGAACTGCGAGTAGACGTACCCGGCATAGCCGATGCAGTCCCAGCCCGACGGCGTCGTCCCGCCCCAGACGTACGGCGAACCGACGTACTGGCGCGCCACCGAGACGACGGCGTCGCCGCGCCACTCGGGCGCCGGCGCGGGAGCCGGTGCCGGGGCAGGTGCGGGAGCTGGCGCCGGTGCGGGGGCGGGGGCGGGCGCCGGCGCGGGGGAAGGCGCCGGTGCGGGTGCCGGGGCCGGAGCCGGCTCGGGCTCCGGCGCCGGTTCAGGCTCAGGGGCCGGTTCAGGCTCAGGGGCCGGTTCAGGCTCAGGGGCCGGCTCAGGCTCAGGCGTGGGCTCCGGAGTCGGCTCGGGCTCCGGCGCCGGCTCGGGAGTGGGCTCCGGCTCCGCGGCGGGCGCCGGCTCCGATGCCGGGACGGGTTCGGGTGTGGGCTCAGGCTCGGGTTCCGGCTCCGGCTCCGGCTCCGGTTCAGGCGCCGGTTCGGGCCCAGGCGTGGGCTCCGGCTCAGGCGCCGGTTCCGGCTCGGGCGTCGGCTCCGGCTCCGGGACGGGCTCGGGTTCCGGCTCAGGTGCCGGCGTCGGCTCAGGTGCCGGCGTCGGCTCGGGCTCCGGTGCCGGCTCGGGCTCCGGTGCCGGCTCGGGCTCCAGCTCGTCGAGGAAGCCACGGTCGATCGTGAAGACGCTGCGTCCGTCGGCGCCGCTCGAGACGACGATCGTGTCGCCCGCCTGGCCGAAGTGGAAGACGTAGTCGGCCGCGCCATGGTCGCGGGCGTTGCGCACGTACATCGCATTGCCGCGGCGCACCGCCACCGACGTGGCACCGTCACCGTCCCAGTCACCGACGAACAGGGCGTCACGCTCGGCATCCGGGCGCAGCGCCGTCACGCTCGCCTCCTCGGCGCCGGACAGGGGCGCGGCCGGCTCGTTGGACGGCCACGACGCCATCGTGCGGTCGGGGCCGAACGGGCTCGTCGCGGTCGGGCCGAACGTGAACGCCGTCGACGTCACGGATCCGAACGTGAAGGCGGAGGTTGGCGAGGCGGACAGTCCGTGCAGCGCGATCCGGGTGACCTCGTCGGCACGGGACGTCGCCCCGACCTCGCCCTCGGCGCCGTAGGCGGCCGAGCTGGCCACGCACGCGACCGCCAGACCCACCCCCGCACCGGCCGGTAGCCATCTCTTCAGAAGCACAGGCTTTCTCCTCTTTCGCGCTCAGACGCGCAGCCCCGCCCCACCCGCGTCGCTGCAATCGATTCGTGGTCGCTGTCCGCGGCATGACCTGCCGTGTTACTCGTGAGACTAGAGGCAATTCGAGTGAACTCGTGTGACTCAAGTGAAATGAGGTCTACATCTCACTGAGACGCAGCCGATATCAGGCCGTAAGGACGTCACGTCTCATGTGCGCGCACACGCCCGCTCCCTGGCCCGGTCACCCTCCTCGGCGTCGACGGTCCGCGACCTCCCGGGCGGCGGTCCGGAGGGGCGCCCCTGCGCCCGTAACCTGGGCCCATGACCGCCTCGTCCATCGACCTCACCGGCCGCCACCTGCTCAAGGAGCTCGACTTCTCCCCCGCGGAGTGGCTGCACCTCGTCGACCTGGCCGCCCGCCTCAAGGCCGAGCGGCTCGAGGGCGGCGAGGAGCGTCGGCTCACGGGCAAGGCGGTCGCGCTCATCTTCGAGAAGACCTCGACCCGCACCAGGGCCGCCTTCGAGGTCGCGGCGGCGCACCAGGGCGCGTCGACCACCTACCTCGACCCCTCGGGCTCGCAGATCGGACACAAGGAGTCGATCCCGGACACCGCCGCGGTGCTCGGGCGGATGTACGACGCCATCGAGTACCGCGGCGACCACCAGGCCACCGTGGAGTCCCTCGCCGAGCACGCCGGCGTGCCGGTCTACAACGGGCTGACCGACGACTGGCACCCCACCCAGATGCTCGCCGACGCCCTGACGATCCGCGAGCACGTCGCCAAGCCGCTGGACCAGGTCACCCATGCCTACCTCGGCGACGCCCGGTTCAACACCGGCCGTTCGCTCCTCGTCTCCTCGGCGATGCTGGGCATGGACGTGCGGATCGTCGCCCCCGAGGGCTACCTGCCGCCGGCCGACGTCGTCGACGCGGCACGCGCGATCGCCGCCACCACGGGGGCACGGATCACGCTCACCTCCGACGTGGCGGAGGGCGTGCGGGGCGCGGACGCCGTCTCGACCGACGTGTGGGTCTCCATGGGCGAGAAGAAGGAGGTCTGGCAGGAGCGCATCGAGATCCTGCGGGACTACCGGGTGACCTCGCAGGTCATGGCCGCCACGGGCAACGACCGCGCCGTCTTCATGCACTGCCTCCCGGCCTTCCACGACCTCGGCACCGCCGTCGGCCGCGACGTCCACACCATGAGCGGCATGGACTCCCTCGAGGTGACCGACGAGGTCTTCCGCTCCCCCGCCTCGGTCGTGTTCGACCAGGCCGAGAACCGCCTGCACACCATCAAGGCCGTCCTCGTGGCCACCCTGGCCGGCGCCTGACGGACCGCCGAACGGCCCCACCGACCACCGGAGGCACGCATGTCTTCTCGACCGACCACTCGACGTCGCACGCTCGCGATCGGCGCCACCGCCCTGCTCCTGCCCATACTGGCCGCCTGCGGCGGCGTCGAGGACGAGAGTCTGACTGACGACGAGGCATGCGCCGAGTACCACTCGACCTGGAACGAGATGGAGGGACGCGCCCAGGAGGTCCAGAGCGCGGGCCCCTCCTCGGAGGAGTTCCGGTCGCTGTTCACGGACTACGCGACCCGCATGGACGATCTCGCCGCCTCCTCCGGCGAGGAGCTGGCTCCGCTGTTCACCGCCGAGGCAGACTTCGGGCGCGCGATGAGCGGCGAGGGCGACATGGAGCTGGAGTCCGTCGCCGAGAACACCGCCGCCATCGAGGAGATCTGCGGCCCCAGCGGCTCGGGCGGCTGACTCAGCGATTGGTGACAGGTGTCAGCGCATCGGCAGGACAATCTCGCCATGATGGGGGCATGAGCCGCAAGACGCTGTCCTTCATCGCCCTGGTCGTCACCATCCTCTTCGGCGCCGGCTTCGTCCTCTTCGACGACTCGCGCGGCACGTACGCGGCGATCGGCGCCGCCGTCGTGGCGATCGCCTGGATCTCGGTCGGCTACCTCGGCAAGCCGGACGACGACGAGCGGACCCGCGACGGTAGGTAGGCGCGCGAGCCGCGCGGGCGCGGCGGGGCCTCACCCTCGGGCGCGGCGCCCGTCCCCGCGTGCGCGCGCGAGGGCGGGCACCGACCCGTCCTCCGGTCGGCGCCCGCCCCTGGCACGGCGCGGTCAGTCGGTGAAGAAGTCCACCCCGTTGCCGAACCGCTCGTCGCGCGCGGCGGAGAGCTTCGAGGTCAGGCCGTAGATGTCGATGAACCCGACCGAGCTCGACTGGTCGAAGGTGTCGCCGGCGTCGTAGGTGGCCAGGTTGAAGTCGTACAGGGAGGACTCCGAGCGGCGACCGGTCACGGTGGCACGCCCGCCGTGCAGGGTCATGCGGATCTCGCCGGAGACGTAGCGCTGGGTCTCCTCGACGAACACGTCGAGCGCCTTCTTCAGCGGAGAGAACCACTGCCCGTCGTAGACGAGCTCCGCCCAGCGCTCGGACACGCGGCGCTTGTAGCGGGCCAGCTCGCGCTCGATCGTCACGTTCTCGAGCTCCTTGTGCGCGGCGAGCAGGGCCATCGCACCGGGGGCCTCGTAGACCTCGCGGGACTTGATGCCCACGAGCCGGTCCTCGACGACGTCGATGCGACCGATGCCCTGGGCACCGGCGCGGCGGTTCATCTCCTGGATGGCCTGCAGCGGGGTGACGGCCACGCCGTCGATCTCCACCGGGATCCCCTGCTCGAAACGGATGACGACCTCGTCGGGCAGCGGCGGGTAGGTCGGGTCGTCGGTGTAGCTGAAGATGTCCTTGGTCGGGGCGTTCCAGATGTCCTCGAGGAAGCCGGTCTCGATGGCGCGGCCCCACACGTTCTGGTCGATCGAGAACGGGTTGTTCTTCGTCGTCTCGATCGGCAGGTCGTGCTTCTCGGCGTACTCGATGGCCACGTCGCGGGTCAGCGCGAGGTCACGCACCGGCGCGATGCACTTCAGCTCCGGCGCGAGCGAGGTGATGCCGACCTCGAAGCGGACCTGGTCGTTGCCCTTGCCCGTGCAGCCGTGGGCGACCGTGGTGGCGCCGAAGCGCTTGGCGGCGCGCACGAGGTGCTTGACGATGACGGGACGGGAGATCGCCGAGACCAGCGGGTAGGCGTCCTGGTACAGGCCCTGGGCCTTGAGGGCCGGCATGCAGTACTCGGCGGCGAACTCGTCCTTGGCGTCGGCGACGTAGGCGTCGACCGCGCCGCAGTCCAGCGCGCGCTGGCGGATGACCTCGAGATCCTCCCCGCCCTGACCGACGTCGACGGCGACGGCGATGACCTCGGCGCCGGTCTGCTCGCCGATCCAGCCGATCGCGACGGAGGTGTCGAGGCCGCCGGAGTAGGCGAGCACCACGCGCTCCTTGCCGCCCGCGGCGGCCGAGGTGGCGGCGGTCCCCTGGGTGTTGTCGGTGCTCATGCGTCCTTCCTTCCGGCCGCGGTCGGCCTCGTGCTCTGGGGGTCGGTGGTGGTGCGGGCGGGCCCGGCGCGGCGGGCCAGGTCGAGGAGCCGGTCCTCGAGATCGGCGGCGGCCGGCTCGTCGCGAGAGATGACCAGGACAGTGTCGTCCCCGGCCACGCAGCCCAGCACGCCCGGCAGCCGGGACTGGTCCACGGCCGAGGCGAGCAGCTGGGCGGCCCCGGGCGGGGTGCGCAGGACGACGAGGTTCTGGGCGTGCTCGGCGCCGACGAGGACCTCGGCGCACCAGCGCTCGAGGCGCGCGTGGACCTGGGCGGCGTGGGTGATCGGTGCGGGTGCCACCAGCGCGGGCAGGGCGTAGACCTGCGCGCCGTCGGCGCCGCGGACCTTGACCGCGCGCAGCTCGTCGAGGTCGCGGGAGACGGTGGTCTGCGTGACGTCGACGCCGAGGTCGGCGAGCCGGCCCCGGAGCTCGGACTGCGAGTGCACGTCCCCGCTGGCGATCAGCTCCTCGACGAGGGCGTGGCGCGCGGCCCGGCTCGAGGGGGCGCTCATCCTCGGCCCACCGCCCCGGCACGGTCGGCCTCGACCCGGCCGAGCGCCGCGGTGAGCTTCTCGACCGCCTCGGCCACGTCGTCGTCGGTGAGGACCAGCGGCGGGGCGAGCCGCAGCGTGTCCGGGGCGACGGGGTTGACGATGAGCCCGGCGTCCTGCGCGGCGGCCGCGACCGCGGCCGCGTGCTCACCCGTCAGGGCGACGCCGATGTGCAGGCCGGCACCGCGGGTGCCGGCCACGAGCGGGGAGCCGATACCCTCGATGCCCGCGCGCAGCGCGCCGCCGACCTGCTCGACCCGGTCGAGGAAGCCCGGCGCACCGACGACGTCGAGGACCGCGAGCGCTGCGGCGGCACTGACCGGGTTGCCGCCGAAGGTGGTGCCGTGGGCGCCGGGGCCGAGCAGGGTCGCGGCATGCTCGCCGAGGGCGATCGTGGCACCGATCGGCATCCCGCCGCCCAGGCCCTTGGCCAGGGTGACGACGTCGGGCACGAACCCGTCGCCGAGCTCGGGCCGGTGGTGGCCCAGCCAGGCGCCGGTGCGGCCGATGCCGGTCTGGATCTCGTCGAGGACCACGAGCGCGCCGGCCTCCTGGGCGGCCCGGCCGGCAGCGGCGAGGTACCCCTCGGGCAGCGGGAGCACGCCCGCCTCCCCCTGGATCGGCTCGAGGAACAGCCCCGCGACGTCGCCGGCGGCCAGCTCGCGGCGCAGTGCCTCGAGGTCGCCGGGGTCGACGAAGGTGACGTCGGGCCCGAGCGGCGCGAACGGCTCGCGGTAGGCGGCCTTGTGCGTGAGGGCGAGGGCGCCGAGGGTGCGACCGTGGAAGGAGCCGGTCAGCGCCAGGACCCGGCCGGGCCGGTCGCCGGCGTGGCGGCGCACGATCTTCAGCGCGGCCTCGTTGGCCTCGGTCCCGGAGTTCGGCAGGAACACGCGCGAGCCCTGCGGGGCTCCCCCCGGGGTGACGATCTCCAGGAGCCGCTCGGCCAGGCGCACCTGCGGCCCGGAGGTGAAGAAGTTGGAGACGTGCCCGAGCGTGGCGACCTGGTCGGCGACCGCGCCGACGAGCGCGGGGTGGCCGTGTCCCAGGGAGAGCACGGCGATGCCCGCGAGCAGGTCGAGGTACTCGCGGCCGTCGTTGTCGGTGACGTGGGTGCCGGATCCGGACACGAGCGCCAGGCGGGGCAGCCCGAAGGTGTTCATCACGGAGCCGGTGTAGCGGTCCTGCCACGTGGGCCCGGTCTGGTTCTCGACGCTCATGCCTGGCTCCTCGTGGTCTCGGTGGTGGGTGCGTCCTCGTCGGGCAGCACGAGGGTGCCCACGCCGGCGTCGGTGAAGATCTCCAGCAGCATCGAGTGGGGCTTGCGCCCGTCGATCACGTGGGCCTGGGCGACGCCGGCGCGCACCGCCCGCAGGCAGGCCTCCATCTTGGGCACCATCCCCGACTCCAGGCTCGGCAGCAACTCGGCCAGCCGGGTCGCGGTGACCTGGGAGAGCAGGCTGGAGCGGTCGGGCCAGGCCGCGTAGAGGCCCTCGACGTCGGTGAGGACGACGAGCTTGCGGGCGCCGAGCGCCGAGGCGATCGCCGCTGCCGCGGTGTCGGCGTTGACGTTGAGCACCTGGCCGGGGTCCTCGACGTCGACCGCGACGGTCGAGACCACCGGGATGCGCCCGGCGTCGAGCAGCTGGGTGACCGCCTCGGGGTGGACGGTGACGACGTCTCCGACGTGCCCGACGTCGACCGCCGTGCCGTCGACGGTGGCGCTGCGCCGGCGGGCGAGCAGGAGCCGCCCGTCCTCGCCGGACAGGCCCACGGCGTGGGCGACGTCGCGGTTGAGCAGGGTGACGAGCTCGCGCTGGACCTGGCCGGTGAGCACCATCCGCACCACGTCCATGGCCTCGCCGGACGTGTAGCGCAGGCCGCCGCGGAACTCGGTGTCGATGCCGAGGCGGCCCAGCATGGAGGAGATCTGCGGGCCGCCGCCGTGCACGACGACCGGCCGCAGGCCGACCTGGTGGAGGAAGAGGACGTCGGAGGCGAAGGCGCGCTTGAGGTCCTCGTCGACCATGGCGTTGCCGCCGTACTTGATCACCACGGTGGCGCCGGCGAAGCGCTGGAGCCAGGGCAACGCCTGGATGAGGACCTCGGCCTTCTGGTGCGGGAAGAGGTCGCGCGCGGTGTCGAAGACGAAGTCCTCGGGCACCGGGGCTCCGGCGGGGGGCTCAGAGGTCTCGGGGTGCTTGCTCATGTGGAGTACGCGCTGTTCTCGTGGACGTAGTCGTGGGTGAGGTCGTTGGTCCACACCGTGGCGGTGGCCTCGCCGGCCTTGAGGTCGACGAGGACGGCGACCTCCCGCTCGGCGGCGAGGTCGACGAGCTCGCGCGGCTCCCCCACGCCGGCGTCGCGACACACCTGCACGCCGTTGATCGCCACGTCGATCGTCGTGGGGTCGAACGGGGCGACGTCCTCGGGCACCGTGCCGGCCGCGGCGATGACGCGTCCCCAGTTGGGGTCGTTGCCGAAGACGGCGGCCTTGAAGAGGTTGGACCGCGTGATCGCACGGCCGACGGCGAGGGCGGCGCTCTCGTCGGACGCGTTCGCCACGGTGACCGCGATGTCGTGGGACGCCCCTTCGGCGTCGGCGACGAGCTTGCGGGCGAGGTCCGCGCTCGCGGCGGTGACGGCCTCGGCGAGCGCGTCCTCGCTCGGCGTGACGCCCGACGCGCCGGAGGCGAGCAGGACGACGGTGTCGTTGGTCGACATGCAGCCGTCGGAGTCGACCCGGTCGAAGGTGGTGCGGGTGGCCGCGCGCAGCACCCGGTCCGCGGTGGCGGCGTCGACGACGGCATCCGTGGTGAGCACGACGAGCATCGTGGCCAGGCCCGGGGCGAGCATGCCGGCGCCCTTGGCCATGCCGCCGACCGACCAGCCGTCGCCCGGGACGTGGGCCTGCTTGGCCACCGTGTCGGTGGTCATGATCGCGTGGGCGGCGTCATCCCCGCCGTCGGGGTTCAGTGCCCCGGCGGCCGTGTCGGCGCCGGACAGCAGGGCGGGCATGTCGAGCCGCTCGCCGATGAGACCGGTGGAGCAGACGACGACGTCGCCGGCCGAGACGCCGAGCAGCCCGGCCACGTGCTCGGCGGTGCGGTGGGTGTCGGCGAAGCCCTCGGGGCCGGTGCAGGCGTTGGCGCCGCCCGAGTTGAGGACGACGACGTCGGCCCGCCCGTCGGCGACGACCTGGCGCGACCAGGTCACCGGGGCGGCCTCGATGCGGTTGGTGGTGAACACGGCGGCGGCCACGCGCTCGGGACCGTCGTTGACGACGAGGGCGAGGTCGGGCAGGCCCGAGGCCTTGAGCCCGGCGGTGACGCCGGCGGCCCGGAAGCCGGCGGGTGCGGTGATGCTCACGGTGCGACTCCCGTCGTGGGCAGGCCCGCGTGCTCCGGCAGGCCGAGGGCGAGGTTGAGGGACTGCAGGGCGGCGCCGGCGGTGCCCTTGACGAGGTTGTCGATCGCGCACACGGCGACCACGCGGCCGGCCCGGTGGTCGACGGCGACCTGGACGGTGGCCAGGTTGGCCCCGGCGACCGCCCCGGTGGTGGGCCACATGTTCTCGGGCAGCAGGCGCACGGCCGACTCGCCGTCGTAGGCGGCGTGCCAGGCGGCCAGGACGTCCTCGGTGCTTGCGCCCTCGGCCAGCGGGGCGCTGACGGTGGCGAGGATCCCGCGCGAGATCGGCGCGAGGACGGGGGTGAAGGAGATCTTCGGCGTCGCCGCACCGGCGACGGCCAGGTTCTGCTCGATCTCGGGGACGTGGCGGTGCGTGCCGGCCATCCCGTAGGGCTGGAGGTTTCCGGCCCCCTCGGCGGCGGTGAGGTGCGGCTTGAGGGCCTTGCCCGCGCCGGAGTAGCCGACCGCGAGGACGGCGACGACGTCGCTCGCGTCGACGACGTCGGCGGCCACCCCGGGCTGGATCGCCAGGGTGACGGCGGTGACGTTGCAGCCGGGCACGGCGATGCGGCGCGAGGTGGTCAGCGCGGCACGCTGCGCGGCCGGGGCGGTCTCGCCGGCGTGCAGCAGCTCGGGCATCCCGTAGGGCCAGGCGCCGGCGTGCGGGCTGCCGTAGAAGGACTCCCAGGCCACGGGGTCGGTGAGGCGGTGGTCGGCCCCGACGTCGACGACGACTCCCTCGTAGCCCAGCCCCTCGAGCTCCGCGGTGATCGCACCGGACGCGCCGTGCGGCAGGGCGAGGACGACGACGTCGTGCTCAGCCAGGCGGGCCGCGTCGGTGGCCTCGAGGGTGCGGTCGGCGAGCGGCAGCAGGTGCGGCTGGTGGCGGAGCAGCGGGTCGCCCGCGGAGGAGTGGGCGGTGAGCGCACCGACGCTCAGGTCGGGGTGCGCGAGGGCGAGGCGCAGGACCTCGCCGCCCGCATATCCGGAGGCGCCGGCGACGGCGATCGAGAAAGACACCGCATCATCTTACGTACATCCGCATAGATATGCGCAAACCGGTAGTGCGGGCCGGCGTACAAGAAGAACCCCCGGGGGGCGAGACGCCGTCACGGCGGTGCCCGGGGACGGAAGCCGGTCGGGGTGCACCTGCGCGGTCGTGCGTACGAGGCCCGCCCGCGCTCACGGCCGATGGTGCATGGGGCACGATGACCTCATGCGCGCCATCGTCCAGACCGAGACCGGCTCCCCCGACGTCCTGCAGCTGAGTGAGCTCCCCGACCCGGAGCCCGGGCCGGGAGACCTGCTCGTCGACGTCGCACACGCGGGTCTGAACTTCATCGACACCTACCAGCGCAGCGGGCTCTACCGCGTCGAGCTGCCGCACGTGCCCGGCTCGGAGGGCTCGGGCACCGTGGCCGCCGTCGGGTCCGAGGTGTCGGGCTGGTCGGTCGGCGACCGCGTGGCGTGGGCCGGCGGCCCGCGCTCCTACGCCGAGCGGATCTCCCTGCCGGCGGCCGCCGCGCTGCCCGTGCCCGAGGGCCTCGGTCTCGACGTCGCCGCGGCCCTGCCCCTGCAGGGCATGACCGCCCACTACCTGCTCGACGGCGCCTCGAACGTCGGCGAGGGCACCACCGTCCTGCTCACCGCGGCCGCCGGCGGCGTCGGTCTGCTGGCCACCCAGCTCGCCGCGGCGCGCGGTGCGCGGGTCATCGCCCTGGTGGGTTCGCCGGCGAAGGAGGAGCTCGCCCGCGCGGCCGGTGCGGCCGAGGTCGTGCGCTACCGCGAGCTGGGCGACCTCACCGGCGAGCTCCCCGACGTCGTGCGTGGGCTCACCGACGGCGCGGGCGTCGACGTCGTGCTCGACGGCGTCGGTAGGGACACCTTCGACGCCTCGCTGGCCTCCCTGCGCCCGCGAGGCACGCTCGTTCTGTTCGGCGCGGCCTCCGGGCCGGTCCCGCCCCTGGACCTCCAGCGGCTCAACGCCGGCGGCTCGCTGTTCGTCACCCGCCCCACGCTCGCCCACTACACGGCCGAGCGCGAGGAGCTCGAGTGGCGCTGGCTCGGCGTCGCGGATGCTGCCGCGCAGGGCACCCTCGACGTCCGGATCGGCGCACGCTTCCCGCTGGCCGACGCCGCCGACGCCCACCGGGCCATCGAGTCAGGCACCACGACCGGCAAGGTCCTCATCGAGGTCTGACCGCCGAGGAAGCCGGCCGCGCACTCCCCCGCGCCAACTACCCTGAGGCGGTGAGCGAGCAGCGGACCTACCGGCGAGACGTCGAACCCGCCGCTCGACCGCCCGAGTGGGACCGCGGCCTGACAAGGTTCTGGCCCGAGGCCGTCCTCCTGCTGCTCACCCTCCTCCTGGGCTACGGCGCGCTGACGACGCCCGCCGGCGGTGGTCCGCTCGCCCTGGTCGGCCGGATCCTCCTGCCGCTCGGACCCCTCCTCGGCCTGGGCGCCCTGCTCGCGCCGCGGTCGAGGCGTCGTCCGGGCACCCTCGTCGCCGGGCGGTCCGACGACGGCGGGCTCGTCCTGCGCGCGGACCCCTCCTCGCTCCGGCTGACCTTCTACGCGCTGCTGGCCGCCGGTCTGGCCGGCCCGTTCGTCGCCGTCGACACGTTCCTCCAGGGAACCGGTGCCGACCTGCCGCCGGTCTGGCTGACCATGCCGATGTTCCTCGCCACCCTCGCGGGCCCGCCGATGGCCTACGAGCTGGGGCGCGGCCGCATCCGTGGGGCGGAGATGAGCATCGGCGCCGAGACCCTCGTCGTCGATGCGCTGATGACCACCCGGACGGTGATGTGGTCGAGGGTGCGCTTGATCGAACCCGTCCGGGGGGCCGGTGCCCGGGTCCGCATCACGTGCACCGCACCCATCGGACGTCAGCGCCGGGGCAGCACCGGGCGCGGCCGCGCCACCACGGTGGTGGAGGACCCCCAGCTCTCCGAGGTCTTCTCCCTGGCCGCCTACCCGGGCGACCCCGGCGTCCTGCTGTCGGTGCTGCGTGCCCTGGCCGAGGACCCGGAGGCCGCGGGCCGGCTCCTTACGGGCCCGGAGCCGGGCGCCGCCGCCGTCGACCTCTGAGACTGCGCCGTCAGGCAGGGACCCGCGGGCTCATGCCTCGGAGCCGACGTGCTCGGCGAGCTGGGCCACGATCTCCTCGGCGAAGGTCTCGATGCGGTCCCAGTCGCGGAAGTCCCCCTCCATCCCGCCGGCGAGCCGGATGACGCTGCGCTCGCGCAGCCCCAGCAGGTTGGGGTCCAGCCGCCCGCGGAAGGTGCGGTAGTCGATGGGGTCCAGCGCCGTCACGTAGCGGGCCGCCCGCATCGGGTCCTGGACCTCGCCGTGCGGTACCCCGGCCAGCCCGACGGAGAAGACCCACACCGGCAGGGCGCGCAGCTCCTCGGCCCGGTCGGAGACGAAGGTCCGCATCGCCTCCATCCACTGGGTCATGTAGACCGCCGAGCCGACGACGACCGCGTCGACGCCGTCGAGGGTGGTGACCTCGCCGGGCGCGACCCGGCGCGCGAGATGACCCGAGCGGCGGAACACCTCGACCATCGCGTCGCCCACGCCGTCGGTGGCACCGTGCTTGGAGGAGGTCACGACGAGGATCTTCATGACAACACGATGCCCGTCCGCCGTTCCGAGCACCAGGGACCATCGTCCCTGGGCCGACGGACGCGCCTGCCGCCTCGGTCCGGGCCGGACGACCTCCGCCGTCGCAGGGCCGGACTACCCCACACGCGCGCTGGCGTATGCCCGGCGGCCGACATAACGTCGGTCATCACCCCCTTGCTCCAGTACCCATGAGGCAGCGCACGAAGATTCCCGCGACGAGCTCGATCGTCCTCCCCCCGATCGTCTACGTGCCGGTGAGCCCCCGGAACCAGGGCGGGGCTCCGCACCACGACCTGCTCGAGCGGGTGGACGGTCGCACGGGCCTTCCCGTCTACACCGCGCTCGACCGGCTCCAGTCCGCCTGGGGCGTCGAGCACGGCTGGGCTCTCATGAGTCTCGCCGGTATCGAGAAGGCGATCAGCGAGGGCCTCGCTCACGTCGTGGTCATCGATCACGACGCCAGCCAACCGGCGCCAAGCGCCGAGGAGCTGGCCGCCACCGACCGGCTTCGGACCTCCGGCCAGGCACGGACGAGAGCCACGTCCGAGCAGCCGCAGACGCACGCGGCACCTTCCACCACCCTGCAGGCGATGCCCGGATGGAGTACCAACAGATGAGCGACATTCTTCAGGTCGACCAGACCACCATGGACACGATGAAGCGCTACCACACCGAGGCCGCGGACGCCGGCGCCCAGCTCGCCGAACCGACCGAGGGTGACTTCGGTTGGGGCGACGTCGAGGTCTCCGGCATCGTGGCGCGCATCGCGGAGTGGATCGGCGGCTCGATCACCCACCACGCCGAGGTGGCCGAGGTGCTCCGGCACACCTGGGACAACTTCCAGGAGGACGACGACGGCGCTGCGGCACTCTTCGGGACGGTGTGACGCGATGCCGATCGATACCGAGGTGCCCGGTGACCCGGACGCCGTGCTCGAGGTCGCCGACTGGCTCAAGAAGGCGCACGAGGCCCTGGTGGACGGATCGAACGGTGCCGCGCTCGCCGTCCAGCAGGGGAGCCAGGGATTCTTCGGCGAAGCCGGAGATGCCTACAACGCGTGGGGCAACGACCTGAGCGACGCGCTCTCGGAGGCGAACCATCGAACGGATGACGCCGAGGGGAAGGTCCGCACCTTCAGCTCCAAGCTGCGGTCGCTCCAGATCGAGATGACGACCATCCGTGAGGGGGCGGTCGAGGACGGCCTCGAGGTCAACGGCTTCCTCATCCTCGAGCCGGACCCGGCGCCGGGCGTCGCCGCCTGGAACCCGTTCGACCGGAGTCGCACGTTCGGCGACTACCTGCGAGAGATGGAGGAGCACCGCGTCCAGGCAGCGAAGATCACGGCCTACGACGATGCGTCGACAGATGTCACTCGTGAGCAGCAAGAGCTGCTGGACTGGATCGACTCCGACCTCGGCCCGGCGCTCGAGGCGGTGCGGGCCCAGGCGGGCCTGGACATGCTCACCGGTGTGACGATGACGACCGGGATGGACATCGGTGAGGCCGGGCTGCACGAGGCGGCCGAGCGGTGGGACCGACGGGCCGAAAGCTGGTACGAGCGGTCCGACGAGATGCCCGCGAAGGGCAACCGCAGACCGCGCAGCAGGACATGGCAGTACGGTGACGACAATGCGGGGTGGGGCAAGTGGACCCGCAGAGCAGCCAAGTCGGTGCCGTTCGTCGGCTGGGGCCTTACTACGTACGACCTCTATACCCGTGACGACGACTCGACCGTCCTGGTGGAGTCGATCCCGTTCGTCGGGTGGGCCGCGGGACCCCTCTACGAGAAGTTTGTCCCCGAGCACTACCGCTCCGCTGTCGACGACGTCATCGACGACGTGACCGACGACATCTTCGACGACGTCAAGGGACTCTGGCCCTTCGGAGGCTGAGACAGGCCCGGTCCCTGGACGAGCCCCCACCGCACCCTTGACGAGGGCCGGAGCCGCGCCCCGCGCCCGACGTCCGGTCAGGCGCGCAGGACGGCCCCGTGCCGTTCGGCGACGGTGGTGACGATCCGCTCGCGCACCGCGGCGATGTCCTCCGCACCGAGCGTGCGGTCGGGAGCCCGCAGCCGGACCGCGACCGCGTAGCTCACGCGGCCCTCGCCGACCTGGTCCCCGGAGTAGACGTCGAACAGGCGCACCTCCTCGCCGAGCTCGCCGGCCGCCTCGCGCACGGTGCCGACGACGTGCGCGGCCGGCACCTGGGCGTCGACGACGAAGGCGAGATCCTCCTTCGCCGAGGGGTAGGTCGAGACCGCGCGCACCTGGACCGGGTCCTCGGGCGCGCCGGTGAGCGCGTCGAGGTCGAGCTCGAGGGCGGCGGTGCGGGCGGGCAGGCCGAAGGCCTTGACCACCGAGGGGTGCAGCTCGCCGGCGTGGCCCAGGACCACGTCCGCGCCCCCGGGGCCGGCGCCGAGGCCGGTGATCCGGGCGCTGCGGCCCGGGTGGAACGGTGCTCGGGGCTCGGCGAGGACCTCGATCTCGACGCCGACCACGCGCGCGGCGCGGCGGGCGAGCTCGATCGCGTCGGCCCAGTCGGCCTCCCGCGCCGGGGCCAGCGGGCCCGCCGGCACCTGCACGCCGCCGAGGACGCCCGCCACGTGGCGCGGCTGGGCGGGGACGGCGGTGTGCAGCGCGTCGAGCTCGGCGTCGGTCGGCCGCCCCTCGGCACCGGGCGTCACGGTCCCGACGGTGCCGGCCGGCCGGGTGACCATCCCGGTCTCCAGCAGCGCCAGGGCGCCCGAACCCCGTGAGACGTTGCGCCGCGCGGCCTCGAGCAGGGTGTCGAGCAGGGAGGTGCGCAGCGCACCGGCGTCGTCGGCCAGGGGGTTGACCAGGCGGACCACGGCGCGGCGCTCGTCGTCGGCCTCGTACCCGAGCTGGTCGTGCACGGCACCGATGAACGGGTAGGTGAGCACCTCGGTGAGGCCCGCCTCGGTGAGCGTGCGGGTGATGTCGCGGCGACGCCGCTGCGCCACGGTCAGGCCGCCGCCCTCGGGGGCGGCCGGCAGGACGGAGGGGATCTTGTCGTAGCCGTCGAGCCGGGCCACCTCCTCGACCAGGTGCGCCGGGCCGGTGAGGTCGGAGCGCCAGGTCGGCGGGGTGACGACGAGGGTGTTGGACCCGCCCGAGCCCTCCTCGACGGTGCAGCCGATGGCGGTGAGCAGCTCGACGACGCGCTCGCGCGGGTAGTCGACGCCCACCAGTCGGGCCGCCTCGGCCGGGTCGAGCAGCAGCGTCGCCGGCGGGGCGACCTCACCGACGTCGCCGACCATGGCGTCGTCCGCGCGTCCGCCACCGTGCTCGACGAGCAGGTCGACGACCCGCTGCGCCGCCACCGGTGCCAGCTCGGGGTCCACGCCGCGCTCGAAGCGCTTGGCGGCCTCGGAGGGCAGCCGGTGGCGCCGCGCCGTGCGGGCGACGGAGACCTGGTCGAAGTGCGCCGCCTCGACGAGCACGTCCGTGGTCGAGGGCCCCACCTCGGTCGAGGCGCCACCCATGACACCGGCGATGCCGAGGACGCGTGCGCCGTGGCCGCCGGCGGAGTCGGTGACGAGCAGGTCCTCGACGTCGAGCTCGCGGTCGACGTCGTCGAGGGTGGTGAGGCGCTCCCCCGGGTGCGCCCGGCGCACGACGACCGGCGCCGTGAGGGTGGCCAGGTCGTAGGCGTGCAGCGGCTGACCCAGGTCGAGCATGACGTAGTTGGTGACGTCGACGGCCAGCGAGATCGGCCGCATGCCGGCGGCGCGCAGGCGGGCGGCCATCCACTGCGGCGTCGGGGCGGCGGGGTCGATGCCGCGCACCACCCGGGTGACGAAGCGGTCGCAGCCGGGCGCCCCGTGGATCGGGGCCTCGTCGGCGAGCTCGACCGCGAAGGCGTCCGGCGTCGTCGGGGGCAGGACGCCCGAGGGGAGGTTCGCCGGCAGGCCGGGATCGGTGAACCGGGCGCCGGTGGAGTGGGAGTACTCCCGCGCCACGCCGCGCATGGCGAAGCAGTAGCCCCGGTCGGGGGTCACGTTGATCTCGAGGACCTCCTCGCCCAGGCCGAGGACGCCGGTGAGGTCCGTGCCGACGTCGGGCACGTCCTCGCCGAGCATCTCGCCGAGGTCGATGATCCCGGAGTGGTCCTCCCCCAGGCCGAGCTCGCGGGCGGAGCAGATCATGCCGTCCGAGAGGTGCCCGTAGGTCGTGCGTGGGCTGATGGCGAAGTCGCCGGGCAGGACGGCGCCGGGCAGCGCGACGACGACGAGCTGGCCGGGGTAGACGTTGGGGGCGCCGCAGACGATGCCGCGCGAGGCGACGTCGGCGGGCTCCTTGCCGGTGCCGGGGGCGTCGTTGTGCTCGCCGACGTCGACGCGGCAGTAGCCGATCGTCTTCCCGTTGCCGTGGGTCTCCTCGACGCGGCTGAGGACGCGGCCGACGACGAGCGGTCCGGTGACGGCGGCGGGGACGATGTCCTCCTCCTCCAGACCGACGCGGACGAGGTCGGCGGCGAGGTCGGCGGCCGTGGTGCCGGGGCGGACCTCGACGTGCTCGGCGAGCCAGGTGAGCGGGACGTACGGCATGTCAGTTGCCCCTTCCGGTGGTGCCGAACTGCTGGGAGAAGCGCACGTCGCCCTCGACGATGTCGTGCATGTCGGCGATGCCGTGGCGCAGCATGAGGGTGCGCTCCAGGCCCATGCCGAAGGCGAAGCCCGTATAGCGCTCGGGGTCGATGCCCACCGCGCGCAGGACGCGGGGGTTGACCATCCCGCAGCCGCCCCACTCGATCCAGCCGGCCCCGCCCTTCTTCTGCGGGAACCACAGGTCCATCTCGGCGCTGGGCTCGGTGAACGGGAAGAAGCTCGGGCGCAGGCGGGTGCGGGCCTCGGGGCCGAACATCGCGCGCGCGAAGTGGTCGAGCGTGCCCTTGAGGTGGGCCATCGTCAGGCCCTCGTCGACGGCGAGGCCCTCGACCTGGTGGAACACGGGGGTGTGCGTGGCATCCAGCGCGTCGGTCCGGAAGACCTTGCCGGGGCAGGCGATGTAGATCGGCGGCTGCTGCTCGAGCATCGTGCGCGCCTGGACCGGGGACGTGTGGGTGCGCATGACCAGGCCCCGGGCCGCACCCTCGACGGCGGTGCCGTCGGCCAAGGTGACCTCGCCGACGTAGAAGGTGTCCTGCATCTGGCGGGCGGGGTGGTCGACGCCGAAGTTGAGCGCGTCGAAGTTGAACCACTCGTGCTCGAGCTCGGGGCCCTCGGCGATCTGCCAGCCCAGGGAGACGAAGTGGTCGGCGACGTCGTCGATGAGTCCGGTGAGCGGGTGACTGGCCCCGACCTGCGCGGGGCGGGCCACGGTGACGTCGACGCTCTCCTCGCGCAGCACGCGCTCGGCCTCGGCGGCCTCGAGCTCGCCCTGGCGGGCGGCGAGCGCCTGCTGGACGCGGCCCCGCGCCTGGCCCATCACCTTGCCGGCGACCGGCTTGTCCGCCTTGTCCAGGCCGCGGATCGCCTGGTTGGCCTGCGAGATCGGGGAGGCGTCACCGACGTGGGCGAGCCGGGCCTCCTTGAGCTGCTCGAGGCTCTGCGCACCGGCGAAGGCCTGCAGCGCGGCGGTCACGGCGGCCTCGACGCCGTCGGTGTCGAGCGGACTCAGGGACTGCGGGTCGTCGGTGGGCACGGTCCCCGATCCTACCGACCCGCGGCGGGCGGCCGACGCCGGACGGCGGGACGACCGGGCCCAGGCGAGCGCCCCGGCCCCGGCGGGCGGACGGGGCGGGCTACGCCGACGGGTCCGCCCAGGTGGCGGGCCGGACCGAGCCCTCGACGATCGCGGTACGGAGCCACTCGACGGCGGGCGAGAGCCCGGTGCGTGGCCGGTAGAGCCGCACCGGGGCCTCGGGCACGTCGAACGGCAGCTCCCGGGCGACGAGACGCTCGCGCCCCGGGTAGGTGCGGTAGGCGCCCCACGGGAGGACGGCCACGAGGTCGGTGCGCTCGAGCAGGGGCGGCACGGCGGCGAAGGACCGGGTGCTCACCGCGACCCGGTGGTCGATCTCGAGCCGGCCCATCACCTGCTCGGGCACCCGGTGCCCCACCGCCGCCGGGACGACGACGTGCGCGGCCGAGCCGACGGCGTCCGTGGTGAGGGGGCCGGCCGCCAGCGGGTGCCCCCGACGCATGACGAGCACGTACCACTCCTCGAACAGCAGGTCGGTCGCGAGGCCGCCGCCGAGCGGCACCGTGGCGATCGCGAGGTCGACCTGTCCGGTGAGCAGCCACGTGCGGGCCTCGTCGACGTCCATCGCGACGACGTCGAGACCGACCTCGGGCGCCCGCACCGCGAGCAGCTCGACGACGCCGGGCAGGATCGCGGTCTCGCCCAGGTCGGTGAGGCACAGGCGGAAGCGGCGCCTCGACGTCGTCGGGTCGAAGCCGCGGGCCCGTTCGACGGCGACCCGCAGCGCGCCGATCGCGCCGGCGGAGTCGCGGTACAGGGCGTCGGCGAGCTCCGTGGGGCGCACGCCGCCGGGCGCGCGGACGAACAGCTCGTCGCCGAGGCGGCGGCGGAGCCTGCCCAGCGCGTGGCTGACGGTGGGCTGGGACAGTCCGAGGTCCTGCGCCGCGCGCGTGACGTTGCCGGCCTCGTAGACCCGCACGAACGTCGCGAGGAGCTCCAGGTCGACGTCGGCCACCCGACGATCATAGATCTGGTGCATGTCGCCGCAGAGACAAAGTCATTGGTCGCCATGTGGCCACGGCACTAGCGTCGAGGACGGGCGGCACCGACGTGGCGCCGCCCAGCGGTCACCGTCGACCGCCCGTCGCCGCACGAAGGAGTGCAGATGAAGACCACGAGAGTGCTGCCGATGTTCGCCGTCGGGCTGCTGGCCCTGGCCGCGTGCGGCGGCGGTGACACCGAGGACGACAGCCAGGAGGCCGGCTCGGCCGAGGGGGGCGACGGGGGTGGCGCGGACGGCGAGCTCACGCCGATCACCGTCTCCGTCATCCCGATCGCCGACACGGCCGCCGTGTGGCTCGGCGTCGACGAGGGGTTCTTCGAGGAGGAGGGCCTCGACGTGACCATCACGACGACGGGCGGCGGGGCCGAGGCGATGGCCGGCGTCGTCGCCGGGGAGTCCGAGTTCGCCTTCAGCAACGTCATCTCGATCATGCTCGCCCAGCAGCAGGGCCTCGACGTGCGGTACGTGACGAACGGGACGTCGGCCGAGGGGACGGAGAACGGCTTCGGTGCGCTCGTCGTGCCCGGCGACTCCGAGTACGAGAGCGCCGCGGACCTCGAGGGCCTCACCGTCTCGGTCAACAACTTCTCCAACATCACCGGGGCCACGGCGAGCTACTCCGTGGAGGCCGACGGCGGCGACCCCGGCACCATCGAGTGGGTCGAGATCGCCTTCCCCGACGCCCCGGCCGCGGTGACGAACGGCGACGTCGACGCCGCCATGATCGTCGAGCCCTTCATCACGCAGGCCGTCAACGAGGGCAACCGCGTGCTCGCCTGGCCGTTCCAGGAGATCGAGGACCTCGACATCGCCGGCTACTTCACCACCAACGAGCGCATCGAGTCCGACCCCGAGCTCGTCGCCTCGTTCCAGGCCGCGATGAACCGCTCGCTGGATTACGCGGCGGAGAACGAGGACGCGGTCCGCGACATCATCGCCACCTACACGGAGATCCCCGAGGACGTGCTGGCCGAGATCGCCATGCCCACGTTCCGCACGGAGTTCAACGAGGAGGCGATGGCCGAGCTCGGCGCCGCGGCCACGCGCTACGGGATCCTCGACCAGGAGCCCGACCTCGAGACGATCCTGCCGCTCGAGGACTGACCCCCTCTCCCCCACCCCCTCGTCGGGAGTGCGGCTGCCCGCCGCACTCCCGACGCCGCAGGGGCGCGCCCGCACCACCTACACAGACCAGGAGGACCCTCACCATGCGCGTGGCAGAAGCAGTCGGCAGGGCGCTCGTCGCGCTCGGCGTGCGGCAGGCGTTCGGCGTCGTCGGGAGCGGGAACTTCCACGCCACCAACGCCATGACGGCCGCCGGGGCGCGGTACGTCGCCGCCCGCCACGAGGCGGGCGCGGGCCTCATGGCCGACGCGTACGCGCGCCTGACCGGGGAGGTCGCCGTCGTCTCGCTGCACCAGGGCTGCGGGCTGACCAACGCGATGACCGCGCTGACCGAGGCGGCCAAGAGCGGGTCCCCGGTCCTCGCCGTCGTCGGGGACACCCCGCCCACCGCGCGCCTGACCTCGAACTTCTGGATCGACCAGGCCGGCGCCCTGCGCGCGCTCGGCGTGGAGGTGGCCCGCGTGCACTCGGCACGCACGGCGCTCGCCGACACGGCGGCGGCCTACCGGCTCGCGCTGCACCACCGGCGCACCGTGGTGCTCAACATGCCCCTCGACGTGCAGGAGGAGGACATCGCCTTCTCCCCCGACGACGTGCCGCACCTCCCGCCGCCCGCCCCGCCCGCACCGGATCCCGACGCCGCGGCCGAGGTCGCCCGGCTCCTGCGGGCCGCCGAGCGGCCGGTCGTCCTCGCCGGCCGGGGCGCCCGCCACGCGGGCGCCGAGCTCGCCCACCTCGCCGAGGTGAGCGGCGCGCTCCTGGCGACCTCCGCCGTCGCCCGGGGCCTGTTCGCGGACCAGGCGTGGTCCCTCGACGTCATGGGGGGCTTCTCCTCCCCCACCGTCGCCGACCTCATCGCCTCGGCCGACGTCGTCGTGGGCGTGGGCGTCGCGCTCAACCGCTGGACGGCGCGCAACGGTGACCTCACGAGCGGCAAGACGCTCGTGCACGTCGACGTCGACCCGACCGCGATCGGCCGCCACCGCCCCGTCGACGTCGGGATCGTCGGGGACGCGGCGCTCACCGCGCGGGCCGTCGCCGACCTCGTCGCCGCGGGCGGCCCGCGCGAGGGCTACCGGACGGACCGGGTGCGCGCGCTCCTGGACTCCGGCGCCCTGTGGCCCGACGTCCCCTACGAGGACACCTCCACCAGGGACCGGATCGACCCGCGGACCCTGACCCTCGCGCTGGAGGAGATGGTGCCCCGCGAGCGCGTCGTCGTCACCGACGCCGGCAACTTCACGGGCTACCCCGCGAACTTCCTGTCCGTGCCGGACGCCCGGGGGATGGTGCTTCCGCTCGCGTTCCAGTCGATCGGGCTCGCGCTGGGCCAGGCCGTGGGCGCGGCGGTGGCCAGGCCGGACCGTCAGGTCGTGGCCGGGATCGGCGACGGCGGATTCATGATGAGTCTCGTCGAGCTCGACACCGCGGTCCGCGAGCGGCTCCCCGTGCTCGTGGTGGTCTACGACGACGCCGCGTACGGCGCGGAGATCCACCACTTCGACGCGGACGAGGACATGTCCGCCGTGACGTTCCCCGAGACCGACGTCGCGGCCATCGCCCGAGGCTACGCCTGCGAGGGCGTGACCGTGCGCCGCGCGGAGGACCTCGGGGCGGTGCGACGCTGGCTCGACGGTCCGCGCGAGCGGCCGCTCGTCGTCGACGCGAAGATCACCTCGTTCCGCTCGTGGGTCGAGGAGCACGTCTTCCAGGGCGACTCGTAGGGCGCCGGGCTGCGACAGCGGCCCGCACGGGCGACCGGGGCCTGGTGTGTCCGGACCCACTCGCGCCCCGCGCCGCGGCAGTTCTACGGTTGACCCATGACCGAATCGACCGGATCCCCTGTCCCCGGCCTCAAGCGGCTCGAGCCCAGCCCGAACCGCCGTGGCGTGCGCGAGCACGTCGTCATCGTCGGGGGTGGGTTCGGCGGGCTGGCCGCGGCCCGCGCGCTCAAGGACGCCGAGGTCGACGTCACGCTGGTGGACAAGAACCTCTACAACACCTTCCAGCCGCTGCTGTACCAGGTGGCCACCGCGACCATCAACCCCGGCGACATCTCCTACTTCCTGCGCTCGGCGCGCGGGCGGCAGAAGAACCTGCGCATCGTCCGCGGCGAGGTCACCGGCGTCGAGGCCGACACCCACCGCATCCAGCTCGCCGACGGGCGGCGCATGCGCTATGACCGCCTCGTGCTCGCCGTCGGCGTGACCGCGAACTTCTTCGGCACCCCCGGCGCGGACGACCTGGCCTACCCGCTCTACACGCGCAGGCAGGCGATCCGGCTGCGCGACGTCCTCTTCGCCCGGCTCGAGGCGGCCGCCCAGCACCCCGACCCGGGTGACGTCCGCGTCGTCGTCGTCGGTGGTGGCGCGACCGGCGTGGAGACCGCCGGCGCGCTGGCCGAGCTGCGCAACAAGGACTTCCCGGTCGCCTACCCGGACATCGACAAGGCGCGCATGCACGTCACCCTCGTCGACATGGCGCCGAACCTGCTCATGCCGTTCTCCGAGCACAGCCAGCGCTACACCGCCGAGGCGCTGCGCGAGCGCGGGGTGGACCTGCGCCTGGGCTCGGGCGTCAAGGAGGTGCGCACCGACGGCGTCGAGCTCGCCGACGGCACCTTCCTCGAGGCGATGATCGTCATCTGGGCGGGCGGCGTGACCGCCTACGAGCAGGTCGGCGGCTGGGGCCTGCCCCAGGGGCGCGGCGGCCGGATCGAGGTGGACGACCACCTGCGGGTCGTCGGGGTCGAGGACGTGTACGCGGTGGGCGACGCGGCCGTGAGCCCGGCCGGCCTGCCGCAGCTCGCCCAGCCCGCCATCCAGGGCGGCGAGTACGTCGGACGGGTCATCGCCGACGAGACCACCGCCGCGCGCGACCACACGCCGATGCCGCAGCACGGACCGTTCCGGTACAACGACCAGGGGATCCTCGCGACGATCGGCCGCAGCTCGGCCGTCGCCGAGGTCGCCGGGCTGCCCAACCTCACCGGGTTCCCCGCCTGGGTGATCTGGATGGGCGTCCACCTCGCCTCGCTGCTCGGCAACCGGAACCGGCTCTCGACGATGGTCAACCTCGGCACCCGGTACCTCACCTGGCGCGGCGGGCACAACATCATCGTCGGCGACGCACCGCCGGAGGCGAAGATGCCCGACCAGGCGGTGCCCACCACCACGACGGGCACCTCGACGCGGTAGCGGTAGACCGGGAGCGGTAGCGGGCGTCCGGGAGCGGTAGCGACTGCTCCGGGACTCCTCGTCCGGACCGCCCCCGGTCGGCTCAGTCGGCCGGGGGCGGTTCGGTGATGTCGGCGAGCCGGGCACCCAGGGCGGCGACGGCGTCGTCGGCGTCGAGGGTGATCGCCACGCCGTGCGCGCCACCGCCGAGGGAGACCCGACGGCCGGCGACGGACGCGTCCACGATCACCGGCCAGGCGGTGGTCGACCCGAAGGGCGTGATGGTGCCGCGCTCGTAGCCGGTGACCTCGCGGGCCCGGTCGGCGTCGGGCATCGAGAGCCGGTTCGCGCCCAGGAGCGCACGCATCCGGGGCCAGGAGATCTGCCGGTCGCCGGGGACGAGGGCGAAGACGTAGTGCTCGTCGTCGATGCGCACGACCATCGACTTGACGATGTCGCGCGGCTCGACGCCGCGGGCCTCGGCGGCCTCCTCGAGCGAGCGAACGCGGCCGTGGCGGGTCACCTCGTGGTCGATGCCGGCGGCGGCGACCGCCTCGGTCGCGGGGGTGGACGGCGTCTCGTCGGTCGTCGTGCTCTCGTCGGTCACCCACCCGAGCGTAGGCGGTCACGCGGTCGGGGGTGAGGACGTCGATCCTCGGGCACGCGCCGGGCAATCGTCGGGAGCCGGCAGCGACGGCGACGGCCAAGCTCGTCCGGGCGTTCCGCCGCCGGGCGTGACCCACGCCATATCGGGGACTAGCATCACCCCATGCGCATCGACGAGGTGGTCCGCCGCAAGGGACACGAGGTCGTCACCATCAGGTCCGACGCCACCGTCGGCGAGCTCCTCGACCTGCTCGACGAGCATCGCATCGGAGCCGTCGTCGTCTCCGACGCCGAGGGACGGGTGGACGGCATCGTCACCGAGCGCGACCTTCTCGCGCTCGTGCGCGTGGACGGCGCCGCCGCCAGGCGCGTCTCCGAGGTGATGACGCGCGACGTCGTCACCTGCTCGCCGAAGGACGAGCTCGAGACCCTCGCCCGCACGATGACCGACCATCGGATCCGCCACCTGCCGGTCGTCGATGACGCGCAGATGGTCGCGATCGTGTCCATCGGCGACGTCGTCAAGAACCGCCTCGACGAGCTCCAGGCCGAGCGCGACCACCTCGAGGGCTACGTGCACGGCTGACGAGCCGCCGGCGACCGCACACCCGACCAGCTCCAGTCGGGCTGCACACCCGACCGACTCGCGTCAGCGACAACCGCACCTCACGTTCGACGCCCACACCTCTTGACATCGAACATACGTTCGAGTAGTGTCATCTCTACATCGTGCGGAGGGGGTGGGGACGTGACGCAGGTGATCGACAGTGCCGGCACCCTCGACCTGCGCGCCCTGGCGGTCGAGCTCGACGACTGGCGCGAGCAGCAGTCCCAGATCGACCTCGCCGCGCTCGATCCCCTGCCCGCGGAGGGCGTCCCCCACCTGACGGTCGGGGACGCCGAGGTCGAGGCGTGGGTCGCCTCCCTCGTCATGGCACCCGAGATCGATGGGCCTGACGTCGACGGACCTGAGGTCGAAGGTCCCGGCACCGGCTGGGCCAGCGTCGGTCGGGCCGACGACGGCCCTGACTCCGGCCGGTCTGGTGCCGGGCGCGCCGACGGGCGCGACTCCGACGGACTCGTCGCCCACAGACTCGTCGCCGACGGCGTCGGTGTCGACCGGGCCGACGACGACCAGCCTGTCGGCACCGGAGTCGGCATCAGACCCAGCTCTCCCGCGCCGCACTCGCACCCGCCCGCCGGCGCCACGAGTGTGCCGGCGGCCGGTCCGGAGGACGCGCTGCACGTGCTGGAATCCATCGTGTGCGCGTGGGACCGCGTGGCCGGGACCGACTGGCACGCTCTGCCCGCGGAGAGCGTGCACGCGGCCCAGCAGATGATCGAGCAGGTCGAGCGCAGGATGAGCGCCGCTCGGGCCGCCGTCCTCAGCACCGCCGAGACGAACGGGCTCTGGGCGATCGAGGGATGGCGCACGTTCCGGTCGTTCGTCCAGCACCGGGTGGCCACCAGCTCGGCTGCGGCCGGCCGTCAGGTGGCCCAGGCCCGTGCGCTGCGGGACCACCTGCCCCTGACCGCGGCGGCGCTCGCGGAGGCGCAGATCGGCGTCGAGCACGTCGGCGTGCTCGTGCGCGAGGCGATGCGGACCAACGTGCTCAAGCAGAAGCTCCGTTCCGACGAGCTCGGTGAGGCCTTCCTCGTCGAGCAGGCGCGACAGATGGACGCGGAGGACTTCCGCCAACTGGTGAAGACGTGGGCCACGATGGCCGACCCGGAGGCCGCGGACCGCGCCTGGAGCGAGTCCGACGCCAAGGAGGAGCTGACCATCTCCCCCACGCTCGGCGGCTACCACGTCAACGGGTGGCTCGACGAGATCTCCGGCGAGGTCGTGACCACCGCCCTGAATGCCCACATGGGTACCAGGAGCGCCGGCGACGAGCGGACGCCCTCTCAACGACGCGCCGCAGCACTCGTCGCCCTCGCGCACCAGTCCCTCGACGCCGGACTGCAGCTCAGCCATGCACGCGTGCGCCCGCACGTCACCGTCACCGCGGACGTGCAGACCCTGCACGCCCTGGCCGCCGCCACCGGGACCGTGCTGCCGCCCGCACACGACGACAACCACATCATCTCGGCCACGATCGACCACCGGGCGATGGTCGATGTCGCGCCGGCGACACTCGAGGACGGGACCCCGATCCCGCCGGCGCTCCTGGCCCGGCTCGCCTGCGACAGCGCCCTCTCCCGAGTGATCTTCGGTCCGGACTCGACGGTCCTCGACGTCGGGCGGGAGAAACGGATCTTCCCCGCCGGCATGACGCGCGGGATCATCGCCCGGGACCGACGATGTCAGTTCCCGGGATGCAGCGAACCGCCCGGTTTCGGCGAGATCCATCATTCGCTGCAGTGGTACCGCGACAACGGGCCCACGAGCGTCGAGCACGGGATCCTTCTGTGCTGGCACCACCACGACTGGGTGCATGCGCGCTCGATCACCATCGTGCGCGTCGACGGCGAGTGGCGCTTCCACGACCGCAACGGGCGACTCATCGAGCCGTCCCCACCGATGGCGCTCATCGCGAGCACGTCGGCGACCCCTCCGCACCCATGACCGGCGCGGCCGGGCGCGGCTCGCGCGGGAAAGCAGTCGTCACTTCTGCTCCCGGTCGCCGATGATCGGGGCATGGCCCATCTCGACGTCGCCTCCGTGACGTACTCGCTGCCCGACGGGCGGCCCCTGCTCGACGAGGTCTCCTTCCGGGTCGGCGACGGCGCCCGGGTGGCCCTCGTGGGTCCCAACGGCAGCGGCAAGACCACCCTGGTCCGGCTGATCACCGGCGACCTGGCGATGCAGGAGGGGGCGATCACCCGGCAAGGGTCGCTCGCGCACATGAGTCAGCTCGTCGGCCGGTTCGGCGGCGAGTCGACGGTGCGTGACCTGCTCCTCGAGGTGGCCCCGGAACGGATCCGCGCCGCCGCGCAGGCGCTGGACGCCGCCGAGCTGGCGATCATGGAGGTCGACGACGAGCCGGCGCAGATGGCCTACGCCACCGCCCTGGCCGACTGGGGCGACGCCGGCGGCTACGAGTTCGAGACCACCGTGTGGGACGTGGTGTGCACCGCGGCCCTCGGTCTGCCCTACGAGCGGGCTCGGTGGCGGGACGCGCGCACCCTGTCCGGCGGGGAGCAGAAGCGGCTCGTGCTCGAGGCCATGCTGCACGGCCCGGCCGAGATCCTCGTCCTGGACGAGCCGGACAACTTCCTCGACGTCCCGGCCAAGATCTGGCTCGAGCAGCGCCTGGCGGCCGCGGAGAAGTCCGTCCTCCTCGTCAGCCACGACCGCGAGCTGCTCTCGGCCGCCACGACCGGCGTCGTCACGCTCGAGCCGGGCGCCGCGGGGGCGGTCGCCTGGACCCACCCCGCCTCGTTCCGCACCTGGCACGAGGCGCGCGAGCGGCGCAACGCCGACCTGGCCGAGCGCCTGCGCCGGTGGGAGGAGGAGCGGGACAAGCTGCGGCGCCTCGTGGCCATGTACAAGCAGAAGGCGGCCTACAACTCCGACATGTCCTCGCGCTACTCGGCGGCGGTGACCAGGCTCGAGCGCTTCGAGGCGGCCGGCCCGCCCGAGAAGGTCACCACCGAGCAGGACGTGCTCATGCGACTGCGCGGGGGCCGGACGGCCAAGCGCGCCGTCGTGCTCGAGGGCCTCACCCTCCTCGACCCGGGCGACCCCGACGGCGGGCGCCGACTCATGGACGCCTTCGACACCGAGATCTGGTTCGGTGAGCGGGTCGCCGTCCTGGGCTCGAACGGGTCGGGCAAGTCGCACCTGCTCCGGCTGCTCGCCGGGGGCGGGACGACCCCGGAGGCCGAGCACCTGCCGGTCGGGGACACCGAGGTCCCACCGGTGCCGCACAAGGGGACGGCACGGCTGGGCTCGAGGGTGCGGCCGGGCTGGTTCGCGCAGATGCACGACCAGCCGGCGCTGCACGGACGCACGCTGCTGGAGATCCTCCACCGCGGTGACGCGCACCGGGCGGGTCGGCCGTGCGACCTCGCCGCGCGGGCGCTGGACCGCTACGGGCTCGCCCGGTCCGCGGAGCAGACCTTCGACTCGCTCTCCGGCGGGCAGCAGGCGCGGTTCCAGATCCTCCTGCTCGAGCTGTCCGGGGCCACGCTGCTGCTGCTCGACGAGCCCACCGACAACCTCGACCTGCACTCCGCCGAGGCGCTCGGGGAGGCGTTGGCGCAGTTCGAGGGCACGGTCGTGGCGGTCACGCACGACCGGTGGTTCGCCCGCGGCTTCGACCGGTTCCTCGTGCTCGGCGCGGACGCCGCCGTGCGGGAGTCGGCCGAGCCGGTGTGGGACGAGGGGCGGGTGGCTCGTCGTCGATGAGCGACGACGCCACAGCCCCGGGCTGACGCCCCACCCTCGCGTCGATCCGTTCGTCCCCCGGGACCCCCTGCACGAGCGAGCGCGTGACGCGCGGTGCCTACCCTGGGTGGATGACCAGTGTGCTCACCGTCGGCCACGGCCGGCAGGGCGCCGACGAGCTGCTCGGGCTGCTCTCCGGTGCCGGCGTCGAACGCCTCGTCGACATCCGATCGTTCCCCGGCAGCCGCAGGAACCCTCAGTTCGGCCGCACCGAGATGGAGACCTGGGTGCCGGCCGCGGGTATCGGGTACCGGTGGGAGAAGTCGCTCGGGGGTCGACGCCGTCCGGTGCCGGACAGTCGTCACGTCGCGCTGCGGCACGAGTCGTTCCGCGCCTACGCGGACCACATGGAGACGCCGGAGTTCCTCGGCGGCGTCGACGAGCTGCTCCGCCTCGCGGAGGAGGGGACGACCGCGGTGATGTGCAGCGAGTCCGTCTGGTGGCGGTGCCATCGTCGGCTGCTCGCCGACCACCTGGTGCTCGTGCGCCGGGCGACGGTCACCCACCTCATGCCGGGCGGGCGTCACGCCGAGCACCGCCCGACCGAGGGTGCCCGGCTCGAGCATCTGCGGGCCGGCGTGTCGCAGGTCGTCTACGACGTCGGGACCACGCCGCCGCTCGTGTGACGGGGGCGAACGCTCAGACCGCCCGGCGCTGCGCCCGCGCGCTCGCGTAGAGGCACAGCGCGGCGGCGGTGGCGACGTTGAGCGACTCGGCGTGACCGTGCACGGGCACGCGCACGCTCGCGTCGGCCAGCGCACGCTCGGCCGGGCTGAGGCCGTGGGCCTCGTTGCCGAGCAGCCACAGCGTCGGCGCGGCGAGGTCGGGGGCGAGCAGGTCGGTGGCCGCGAGCTCGCCCTGGACGGAGAGGGTGAGACCGTGAGCCCGGGCCAGGGCGCGGTCGGCGAGCTCGTCGAGGTCCCACTCCCCCGCGCCGTCGGCCGCGAGGACCTGCAGACCGGCGGCGCGGGCAGCCGCGACCGCCTCCGCGACGTCGACGCCCCCGACCACCGGCAGGTGGAACAGCGATCCGGCCGTGGCGCGCACGACCTTGGGGTTGGTGGCCTCGACCGAGCCGCGGCCCAGCAGGACGGCATCGGCCCCGGCGGCGTCCGCGGAGCGCAGCACGGTGCCGGCGTTACCGGGATCGGCGGCGGACGACAGGAGCGCCACGAGCCTGGGCCCGTCGGCGAGGACGCCGTCGAGCGTCGTCGCGGCGAGCATTTCGGTGCGGGCGACGGCGAGGATCCCCTGGGCGTCGGCGCTCATCGCGCGCACCACCTCGGCCGAGGCCGCGTGGGAGCGCACGCCCGCCTCGGCCACGGCCTCGACGACATCGTGGTGGCGCAGGGCGGCGTCCTCGGCGAGGTAGACGTCCCGGACCGCCTCCGGCGCGAACCGCACGAGCTCGCGCACCGCCTGGGGTCCCTCTACGAGGAACTGCCCGTGCCGTGCACGAGCCGAGCGCCCGGACAGCGCCGCGACCCTGCGCACCCGCTCGGAGCGGGGGTTGGTCAGCGGAGCGTCCGGGCGCTCGTGATCACCCGTGCCGTGAGGGGCCAGGTCAGGCCGCCGGCGCGTTGACGTCGGTCGGGAGGGCCTTCTTGGCCACCTCGACGAGGGCCGAGAATGCGGCCGGGTCGTTGACCGCGAGCTCGGCGAGCATGCGGCGGTCGACCTCGACCTCGGCGGCCTTGAGGCCCTGGATGAACCGGTTGTAGGTCAGGCCGTCGGCGCGGACCGCGGCGTTGATGCGCTGGATCCACAGGCGACGGAAGTCGCCCTTGCGGGCCTTGCGGTCACGGAAGGCGTAGGTCTCCGAGTGGAGGACCTGCTCCTTCGCCTTGCGGTAGAGCCGCGAACGCTGACCCCGGTACCCCGAGGCGCGGTCGAGGATCGTCCGGCGCTTCTTGTGGGCGTTGACCGCCCTCTTCACACGTGCCATGTCAGGTGCTCCTCAACTACTGCCCGGGCCTCAGAGGCCGAGCATCTTCTTCACGTTACGGGCGTCGCCGCCGGTGATCTCGCCGTCGTTGGACAGGCGACGGACCTGGCGGCGCGAACGCTCGGCGAACTTGTGCACCTTGCGCGTGCGCTCGTGCATGATCTTGCCGGAGCCGGTGACCCGGAACCGCTTCTTCGCACCGGAGTGCGTCTTGTTCTTCGGCATGCTTCCCTCTCGGTCGCGCCGGTGCGCGACGTCGTGCTCTCTCCGGGACCTTCTCGGCCGTCGGACGTTCGGACGTGACCGTTACTGGGCCGAGGACGGTGCGTTCGGCTTCGGTGCGGTCGGCCTGGGCGTCGCCGACGGCTTCGGCGCTCCAGGCTTGGGTGCAGCGGCAGGCGTGGCGCTCGGCGTCGGCCTGGCTGCGGGCTTGGCGGGACCGGGCTTGCTCGACGTGGCCGAGGAGCCCGTGGCGCCGGCACCCGGACTGGGCGTGCCGGCAGAGGTACCGGTGGACGGGGCGGGACGCGCGGCCCCGCCCGAGGACGGGCGACCCGAGGAGGCCGGCCGGGACGAGGACGACGCCGGGCGCGAGGACGACGGGCGCGACGAGGACGAGCCCTGCCGCGGGGACGACGAACGCGACGCGCCGGAGGCCGGCCGAGAGGAGGAGGACGCCGGGCGCGCGGGCGCCGAGGTCTGGCTCCCGGGCGGGGCCTTGGTGAACACGGGCGCCTCGATGACCGGGGCGTCCGGGGCCGCCTCGGGCGCGGAGCGCTGCGCGGACCGGGCCTGGTCGCCGCGCTTCTCGTCCTTGGCCTCGGAGCTGGAGGCCCGGCGGGCCTCCTTCTCGGCGGCGCGCTTCTTCAGCTGCTCGTTGTGCGCCTCGGACTTCTTCTTGTGCGGACCGATGACCATGGTCATGTTGCGGCCGTCCTGGCGCGGCGCGGACTCCACCGAGCCGAGGTCGGCGACGTCCTCGGCGAGCCGCTGGAGGAGGCGGATGCCCATCTCCGGGCGCGACTGCTCGCGACCACGGAACATGATCATCACCTTGACCTTGTCGCCGCCCTCGAGGAACCGCACGACGTGACCCTTCTTGGTCTCGTAGTCGTGGGCGTCGATCTTCAGGCGGAAGCGGATCTCCTTGAGCATCGTGTTCGCCTGCTTGCGGCGGGCGTCACGCGACTTGACGTCCGACTCGTACTTGAACTTGCCGTAGTCCATGAGCTTCGCGACCGGGGGTCGCGCGTCGGGGGCCACCTCGACGAGGTCGAGGTCTGCCTCCTGGGCAAGCCGAAGGGCGTCCTCCACGCGGACGACGCCGACCTGCTCTCCGCCGGGACCCACGAGTCGGACCTCGGGGACGCGGATTCGGTCGTTGATACGGGTCTCGCTGATGCTGAGCTCCTTGATCGTGGATGGTTCGGGACCAGCCGTCAGGAGCCACGAGAAAGGCCTCCGACGCAAGAGCGCGGAGGCCTGGGGTGCGCTGGTGCGCACAAGGAGCGTGACAGGATGCCACGCCCGACCAGGAACCCGGTGCCCGTGGGGCACCCAGGTGGGATCTCTCCGCTTGCTCGCCGGTCGCATGCACGACCGGCCGGTCAGCCACCCATGTTAGCAGCCCGTTCGCCGCGGCCCCAGGGGTGCGGCGCGTGCGCTTCGTCTCCGCGCGGCCGCGCGCAGCGGCGGGCTACTCGGCGACGAGGGTGGGGTAGAGCTCGACGGAGTCCACCGCGTGGCGCATCTCCTCGATGGTCCCCAGCTGCTCGGAGACCCGCGCGAGCTCGGCCTCGAGGCCGGCGCGGTCGAAGCCGGGGCGCACGGCGAGGACCACCCGCAGCTCGGCGCGCACGCCCGCCTCGAGCCGGACCCCCACGAGGTTGGCCGAGCCGCGCAGGGACTCGGTGATGAGTCCGGGCAGCTCGGGCAGCTCCCACGGCGGCACCCACTCTCCCCCGCTCGCCAGCGCGACGACGGCCGGTCGCCCCACGAGCACCGGTCGCTCCGAGCCGGGGTCGAGCACGAGGATCTGGTCGCCCTCCTGGGCCGCCGAGGCGGCGGCGCGCACCCCCTCGACGGGGACCGGCCGGGCGCCCGGGTCCCACGCACGCATGGCGTCGTAGCTGGAGAACGCGGGCAGGGCGGCGCGGCCGTCGGGGGTGGCGACGGTGACCGAGGCGGCCGAGGCCACGGCGTCGGCCTGGGCGTCGCCGGTGATCTGCTTCTCGTGGGCCGCAGTACGGCCCGCCGCGTCCTTCCCGGGGTGCCCGTGGGCGACCACCGGCACGAGAACCCGGCCGGTGCGCAGCTCGGCGACGACGTCGACGAGCCGTCGCGCGAGGTCGGTCTGGGCCAGGGCGGCGGCCATCGTCTCGGTGACCGACCCGTCGTCGCCGGCGAAGGGGTTGGCCCGCAGCATGCGGCCGGCCCAGGCCTGGCCCGCGGAGTCGGCGTGCGGCGAGGGATGGCGGCCCGAGCCGTTGACGATCTCGTTCATGCTCGACCCGCCACCTCGAAGGCCGCGGGCAGCGTGAAGGCGCCGGCGTAGAGGGCCTTGCCGACGATGGCGCCCTCGACGCCGAGCGGGACCAGCTCGCGCAGCGCCGTCAGGTCGGCCAGGGAGGAGACGCCGCCGGAGGCCACCACCGGCGCCTGGGTCCGCGTGGTCAGCTCGCGCAGCAGCTCGAGGTTGGGGCCGGTCAGGGTGCCGTCCCGGGTGACGTCGGTGACGACGTACCGGGCGCAGCCGTCGGCCTCGAGCCGGGCCAGGACGTCCCAGAGGTTCCCGGCGTCCTCGGTCCAGCCGCGGGCGGCCAGCGTGGTGCCGCGCACGTCGAGGCCGACGGCCACCTGCTCGCCGTGGCGGGCGATGACCGAGGAGGTCCACGCGGGGTTCTCCAGCGCCGCGGTGCCGAGGTTGACGCGGCTCGCGCCGGCGTCGAGCGCGCGGGCCAGGGAGTCGTCGTCGCGGATCCCGCCGGAGAGCTCGACGCGCACGTCGAGCTCGCCGACGATGCGGCTGAGCAGCTCGTGGTTCGAGCCGCGCCCGAAGGCGGCGTCGAGGTCGACGAGGTGGATCCAGCGCGCGCCCTGCTCGACGAAGCGGGCGGCGACCTCCGCGGGCTCCCCGTACTCGGTCTCCGAGCCGGCCTCGCCCTGGACCAGGCGCACGGCCCGGCCGTCGACGACGTCCACGGCCGGCAGCAGCTCCAGGACGGGCGCCCCGGCCTTATCGTCGGTCGCGTGCGGGGCGGCGGTCTCGCTCATCGGGGTCCTCCGAGGTCGTCCACCCAGGTGCGCAGCAGGTGCGCGCCGGCGTCGCCGGACTTCTCGGGGTGGAACTGGGTCGCGGTCAGGGGGCCGTTCTCGACGGCGGCGACGAAGGGCGCGCCGTGCTCGCCCCACGTCACGGTCGGCGGGGTGGTGCGGCCGTCGGCGAAGGCGGCGGCCGGGTCGGACAGCACCCCGTAGGAGTGCACGAAGTAGAACCGCTCGTCCTCGACGCCGGCGAAGAGCCGGGAGCCCGCGCCGGGCCGCACGCCGGCCCAGCCCATGTGGGGCACCACCTCGGCGGGTAGGCGGGTGACCTCGCCGGGCCACTGGCCCAGGCCCTCGCTGTGGACGCCGTGCTCCGTGCCGGACTCGAACATCACCTGCAGGCCGACGCAGATGCCGAGCACGGGGCGGCCGCCCGCCAGGCGCCGGTCGACCAGGCGCGGCGCGTCGACGGCGCGCAGCTGGTCCATGACGGCGGCGAAGGCGCCGACGCCGGGGACCACCAGTCCGTCGGCGGCCTCGACGTGGGCGGGGTCGGCCGTGAGCTCGACGTCGGCCCCGGCGCGCTCGAGGGCCCGCACCGCGGAGCGGACGTTGCCGGAGCCGTAGTCCAGGACGACGACGGTGGGGCGGGCGCCGCTCATCCCTCGCCCCGTCCGAACATGCGCCGCCGGCGGCCGCGGCCGGTCGCGTCCGAGGCGCGGATCGCGCCGGGGATCTCGTCGGGCGCGCGGCGGCCCAGGACGATGTCCTCCACGACGTCGTCGGCGTTGGCCAGCAGCAGCCCGGGCGGGACCTCGTCACCGGGCTCCCCGGCGGTCCACTCCCGGGCGACGACGTGGCCGGCCAGCCCGGTCTCGACCCCGGTGTCCACGCCGAGGTCGGCCAGGACGAGGACGACGCCCCGCCGGGTGATGGTCGACATGGCGGTCGCCAGCTCCTCGCCGGCGGTCTCCTTGGGGGCCGGGGTCCGGGCCACGGCGTCGGCCGCGGTGACCTCCCCGGCGGGGGTGGCGGCGTCCGGTGCGGCGTCGTCGCGTGCGGTGTTGTCGTCGGGAGCGCCCGCGGTACCGGCGACGGCCGTACCCGCCGCCCCGCCCGGGGCGGCCGCGTCGTCCTGGCCGGAGTCGGAGGAGGGGGCCTCGCCGAAGAGCTCGGCGATGTCCCAGTCGGTGTGCTCGACGCGGGCCGGCAGCGGCCGGGTGACGACCACGCCCGAACGGGCGGGCACGGCGACGGCGTCGGTCATGCCGAGCTGCCGGCACGCGCCGGCGACGACGTCGGGCCGGGCGAACGGCGTGAGCACGATCGCCAGCCGGTCGGGGGCGCCGGGCAGGCTCACAGCGCGCCCTTCGTCGAGGGCACGCCGGTCACCCGGGGGTCGATCGTCACCGCCTCGCGCAGCGCGCGGGCGAACGCCTTGAACTGGGCCTCGACGACGTGGTGCGGGTCGCGGCCGGCGAGCACGCGCACGTGCAGGCAGATCGCGGCGTGGTGCGCGATCGACTCGAAGACGTGGCGGGTGAGCGAGCCGGTGAAGTGCCCGCCGATGAGGTGCAGCGCCTGCCCCTCGGACTCGCCGGTGTGCACGCAGTAGGGCCGGCCCGAGACGTCGACGACGACGTGGGCGAGCGCCTCGTCCAGCGGGACGGTCGCGTCGGCGAACCGCGTGAGTCCCTCCTTGTCACCGAGCGCCTGGCGCAGGGCCTGGCCGAGGCTGATGGCGACGTCCTCGACGGTGTGGTGGACGTCGATCTCGATGTCGCCGGTCGCGCGCACGGTGAGGTCGATGCCCGAGTGCTTGCCCAGCGCGGTGAGCATGTGGTCGTAGAACGGCACCGAGGTGGAGATCTCCGTGCGCCCTGTCCCGTCGAGGTCGACCTCGACGAGGACCTGCGACTCCGACGTGGTCCGCTCGACGCGTCCCGTCCTGCTCATGACAGCACCTCTTCCAACGCCGCCCGGAAGCGGACGTTCTCCTCGGGCGTGCCGACCGACACGCGCAACATTCCGGCCGGGCCGACCTCACGGATGAGGACGCCCCGCTGCACAAGAGAATCCCACACGGCGTGGGCGTCCTCGAAGCGGCCGAACATGACGAAGTTCGCGTCGGACTCGGCGACCTCGAGGCCGACCGAGCGCAGGTGCTCCACGAGGGCGTCGCGCTCGTCGCGCAGGAGCTTGACCTGCCCCATGAGGGAGTCGCGGTGCGCGAGCGCCGCCAGGGCCGCCGCCTGGGTGACCGCGGAGAGATGGTAGGGCAGGCGCACGACCCGCAGGTGGTCGACGAGCCCGGGCGCGGCGGCGAGGTAGCCCAGGCGCAGGCCGGCCATGCCGAAGGCCTTGGACATCGTGCGCGCCACGGCCAGATGGGGGTGGTCCGCCAGCAGGGCCAGCGCGGACGGCGTCCCCTCGCGGCGGAACTCGCCGTAGGCCTCGTCGACGACGACGACGCTCGCCGTCGGGGTGCCGTCCTCGTCCGCGGGACCGGTGGTGCGGGCGTGGTCGAGCAGCGCCGCCAGGTCGGCCGGGTCGAGCGCCGTGCCGGTGGGGTTGTTCGGGCTGGCCAGGACGAGGACCGCGGGGCGGTGCTCGCTCATCGCGGCGGTCGTGGCGGGCAGGTCGAGGGTGAAGTCCGCGCGGCGGGGCACCGTGACGAAGGCGGTCTGGGTGTCGCGCGCGTACTCGGGGTACATGGAGTAGCTGGGGGTGGCGGTCAGCATCGTGCGGCCCGCTCCCCCGTAGGTCTGCAGCACGTGCAGCAGCACCTCGTTGGAACCGTTGCCGGCCCAGACCTGCTCGGCGCCGACCTCGGTGCCGGACTCCAGCGTGAGGTAGGCGGCTAGCTCGGCGCGCAGCTCGGGGAAGTCACGGTCGGGGTAGCGGTTGAGCCCGGTCGCCGCGGCGGCCACCGCCCGGGCGATGTCCTCGGTGACCTCGGGGGCCGGGGCGAAGGGGTTCTCGTTGACGTTGAGGACCACGGGCACGTCGATGCGCGGGGCGCCGTAGGGACTCAGTCCGGCGAGGTCCGCGCGCAGCGGGAGCCGGGTGGTGCGGGGTTCGGTGCTCACCGGACGATCCTAGGAAGGACACCGTCCACGAGGGAACGGGTCTCACCGCGACCGGGCCGTCGGGTGGCCCGGGCCACGACGGCGGGCATGGGGTGGTGCGGGCCACGTCCAGAACATGACGTGGCACAAACTTTGCCTCATCGCGGTGTCCGGTCTCACGAATCAGACACCCGTGCACACCTGAGAATCCGCTGGGGACGCGGTTAGCCTGGCTGCGTGGAGCACATCTGGCACCTGGCGCGCGCGGCGGACGTCGCCGACGCCCGCGAGACCGGGATGTACCGGATCTCGACGAAGGACGCGACGCTGGAGTCGGTCGGCTTCGTGCACGCCTCCTACCCCGACCAGCTGGCCGAGGTGGCCACCGCGATCTACGCCGACGACCCGGCCGACCTCGTCGTGCTCGTCCTCGATCCGCACGTGCTGCGCTCCTCGGGCGTCGTCGTGCGCGAGGAGACCGATCCCTCCACGCCGGACGGTGCGGCCTTCCCCCACATCTACGGGCCGATCCCGATGGACGCCGTCGTGGCGGTGCGGCCGGCCTCCTTCGACGAGGGCCGCTTCGTCGTCGGCTCGCCCGCCTGACGTAGCCGGCGCAGTTCCTCGGCCTGCACGGCCGGGCGCTCCCGCCCGACCGACCCCGCTCCCCCCGGCCCGGCCCCACTGCGCGCCTGGCGGCCGTGATGCACAGGTCCGCCCGCGCCCGAGCCGTCCACAGCCGCGCCGACCCGCGGCGGCCGGTGTCCGCGGCCGGACGTAGCGTGGTCTTATGACGACGGAGCCGGCCACCACCACCCCCGCCGACCTGCGTGATCGTGCCGAGGCGGTGCTGCGGGCGCTCGTCGGTCACGAGGACGCGGCGCTGCGCGAGGACCAGTGGACGGCGATCGAGGCCCTCGTCGGCGGGTCACGGCGGGTGCTGGTCGTCCAGCGGACCGGCTGGGGGAAGTCGGCGGTGTACTTCGTGGCCACCGCGCTGCGGCGCGCGGCCGGCGGTGGGCCGACCGTCATCGTCTCGCCCCTGCTGGCGCTCATGCGCGACCAGATCGCCGCCGCCTCCCGGGCCGGGATCCGGGCGGTGACGGTCAACTCCACCAACGTCGGTGACTGGGAGGACGTGCACGCCGCGATCGCCCGCGGCGAGGTCGACGTCCTGCTGGTCAGCCCCGAGCGGCTCAACAACCCCTCCTTCCGGGACGAGGTCCTGCCCCGGCTGGCGGCCGACGCCGGCCTGGTGGTGGTCGACGAGGCGCACTGCATCTCGGACTGGGGGCACGACTTCCGGCCCGACTACCGGCGCATCCGCACGCTGCTGGCCGAGCTCCCCGCCGGGGTGCCGGTGCTGGCCACGACGGCCACCGCGAACGCGCGGGTCACCGCCGACGTCGCCGAGCAGCTCGGCGGCGCGGGCGAGGTGCTCGTGCTGCGCGGCAGCCTCGACCGCCCCGCGCTGCACCTGGGGGTCGTCACGCTGCCCGACGACGCGGCCCGGGTGGCCTGGCTCGACCAGCAGCTCCCCCGGTGGTCCGGGTCGGGGATCATCTACACCCTCACCGTCTCGGCCGCGCACGCCGTCGCCGAGCAGCTGCGCGCCGCGGGCCACGAGGTGCGGGCCTACACCGGCCGCACCGAGCCCGCCGAGCGGGTCGAGCTCGAGGAGGACCTGCGCGAGAACCGGGTCCGGGCGCTGGTGGCGACCTCGGCGCTGGGCATGGGGTTCGACAAGCCGGACCTCGCCTTCGTCGTCCACCTCGGCTCCCCGTCCTCGCCGGTGGCCTACTACCAGCAGGTCGGCCGGGCCGGCCGCGCCGTCGACCGGGCCGACGTCGTCCTGCTGCCGGGCAGGGAGGACCGGGCGATCTGGGAGTACTTCGCCTCCCTGGCCTTCCCGCCCGAGCAGACGGTGCGGGAGGTGCTCGACGTGCTGGCCGAGCAGGGCGTGCGCTCGACGCCGGCGCTGGAGACCGCGGTCGACCTGCGGCGCTCCCGGCTGGAGACCATGCTCAAGGTCCTCGACGTCGACGGGGCGGTGCGCCGGGTGCGCGGCGGCTGGGAGGCCACGGGCCGTCCCTGGACCTACGACGCCGAGCGGTACGGGCGCGTGGAGGAGGCCCGCCGCAGCGAGGCCGAGGCGATGATCGCCTACGCCGCCCTGACCGCCCCGGCCTGCCGGATGGCCGTCCTGCGCGCGCACCTCGACGACCCCGAGCTCGAGGACGGCTGGCGGTGCGGGCGCTGCGACCTCTGCGGCGGCACGGACCTCACGGCCGCCGTCGACGAGGCCGCCGCCGACCGCGCGCGGGAGGGGCTGCGCCGCCCGGGCGTCGAGGTCGAGGCCCGGCGGCAGTGGCCGACCGGGATGGCCCGGCTGGGCCTGGACCTGTCCGGGAAGATCCCCGAGGGTGAGCGGGCCGAGCCGGGGATCGCCGTCGGGCGGCTCGACGGGGTGGGCCTGTCGGACCTGCTGCGCGGGGCACTGGGCCCCCGGGCCGCCGACGGCCCGCTGGGCGAGGAGCTCGCCGGCGCGCTCGCGCAGACCCTGCGGGCCTGGTCGGTCGGCGCCCCGCCGGTCGAGGGGATCGTCGCCGTCGACTCGGCCACGCGGCCGCAGCTCGTGCGCGACCTGGCCGTGCGCGTCTCCCAGGTGCTCGGTGTGCCGGTCGTCGGCGCGATCGTGCCCGCCGAGGGCAGCGCACCCTCCCGGCACGACATCAACTCCGCCAGCCGGCTGGCCGCGGTGGCGGGCCGGCTCGTATCGGGGCTCTCCGAGGCCGCGCTGGCCGGGCTGCCCGGGCGGCGGGTCCTGCTCGTCGACGACCTCACCGACTCCGGGTGGACGCTCACCGTCGCGGCCCGCCTCCTGCGGCAGGCCGGCGCCGAGGCGGTCGTCCCCCTCGTTCTCGGGGTGCGGTAGCTCGTCCTCGGGGGTGCCGCACCGGCCATGCTCCTGGCGGAGGGCCGCCCGAGCGAGGGTGGGCCCCTCCGTGCCATCTGGCTCAGGCGGGATCGACGGGTGCCACCCGCAGCAGGTTCCCGTCGGGGTCCTGGGCGACGAAGGTGCGGCCGAAGACGTCGTCGTGGGGATCCTGGACGATGGTGACGCCCAGGGCGCGCCAGCGCCGGTGCTGCTGCTCGATCTCCTCGGGGCCGCCCGGGAGGTTGAGGCAGACCTCGCTGGTGCGCTGCGTGGCGGCGGCGACGGAATCGGCCCTCCCGGACCACAGCGCCAGACCCACGTCGGGCGCGACCTCGAACTCCACGAACCGTGGGCTGGTGAAGCGCGGGGACATCTCGAACAGCTCAGAGTAGAACGCGGTCGAGGCGGAGACGTCGGTGACGTAGACGATGAACAGGTTGGGTGCAGGCATGCGGGCTCCTCCTCGGACGGTCGGACTCGTCACCTCATCCGAGCAGACAGGGGTGACATCTGCCGTCACGTTGTCCCGGAGGAGCGAGACCACGAGGTCCACCCGGCCGATGGCGATGCTGAGGTTCCGCCAGACCCACCGGCGGACGACCGGCACGGAGCCGGCCCGCGCTCAGCGGGTGGGGAAGCGGCGCACCGTGACGGCGTCGGCGTGGGCCGGCAGGTCCTCCGCCTCGGCGAGGGCCCGCAGGTAGGGGGCCTCGGCGGCCAGGGCGTCCTTCGAGTACTCGATGAGCTGGACCGGGCGCAGGTAGGCCATCACGGACAGGCCGGCGGCGAAGCGGGCCGTCCCACCGGTGGGCAGGACGTGGTTGGAACCGGCGAGGTAGTCCCCCAGCGGGACCGGGGAGTAGGCGCCGACGAAGATCGCGCCGGCGTTGCGGACCCGCCCGGCCACCTCGGCGGCGTCGGCGGTCTGGATCTCCAGGTGCTCTGCGGCGTAGGCGTCCGCGACGGCGATCGCGGCGTCGAGGTCGTCGACGAGAACGGTCGCGGACTGCGGGCCGCCCAGCGCGGTGGCCACCCGCTCGGCGTGCCGCGTCGTGGCGGCGAGGTTCGTCAGGTGGGTGTCGACGGCGTCGGCGAGCTCAGGGTCCGTGGTGATGAGGACACTCGCGGCGGACGGGTCGTGCTCGGCCTGGCTGAGCAGGTCGGCGGCCACGTGCAGCGGGTCGGCGCTGCCGTCGGCGACGACGGCGATCTCCGTGGTCCCGGCCTCGGCGTCGATCCCGACGACGCCGCGCACGAGGCGCTTGGCCGCGGCCACGTAGACGTTGCCGGGTCCGGTGACGACGTCGACAGGCTCGGCGAGGATCTCGCGGTCGTCGGTGCCCTCCTCCCCCGCGGCGCCGTACGCCAGCAGGGCCACGGCCTGCGCGCCGCCGGCGGCGTAGACCTCGGTGACGCCGAGCAGCCCGCAGGCGGCGAGGATCGTCGGGTGCGGCAGTCCGTCGTGCTCGGGCTGCGGCGGGGAGGCGACGACGAGCTCCTCGACGCCCGCGGCCTGTGCGGCGACGACGTTCATCACCACGCTGGACGGATAGACCGCCAGCCCGCCCGGGGCGTAGAGCCCGACGCGGCGCACGGGCACCCAGCGCTGGCGGACCTGACCGCCCGGGGTGATCTCGGTGGTGACCTCGGGCGGGACCTGCGCAGCGTGGCCGGCCCGCAGGTGCTCGGCGGCCCGGGCCAGCGCGTCGCGCACCGCGGGCTCGAGCCCCGCCAGGGCGGCGTCGATCGCCTCCTGGGGCACGCGCAGGTGCCTCGGGCGCACGCCGTCGAACCGTTCGGCGGCGTCCCGCACGGCCACCGCGCCGCGCTCGCGGACGTCGGCCAGGACCGGGGCGACCGCGTCGGCGGCCGATCCGACGTCAAGCGCCGCCCGCGGCAGCGTGGCGGCCAGCTCGGCGCGGCCGAGGGTGCGTCCCCGAAGGTCGATCCGTCGCAGCATGGGGACAGCCTAGGTCGCGCTCGCCGCGGGCGGCGCGACGGCCCGGCGATGGACCTGGCACGATGCGCCCATGCCCGCCATGCCCCTCGACGTGCCCGTCCGCCTGCCCGTCCGGCTCGGCCAGCTGCTCCAGCTCGCCGGCGTCGTCGACACCGGAGCGGACGCCCGGGCCGTGTTGGCCGCCGGCGACGTCCTGGTCGACGGGCAGGCCGAGGACCGTCGCGGCCGCCAGCTCCACGGCGGGGAGCTCGTCGAGATCCGCTCCCCCGGCGGCGTCGAGCAGCTGCGGGTCGTCGCCGGGGACTGACGGCCCCGCTCACTCGACGGGCAGGTGCTCCGCGAGCGCGACCGCCGTCATCAGCCGCTCGACCGCGCGCAGCGACCGACCGGCCTCGGGCCCCGGCTGCGGTACGCCGATCTCGGCCGCCAGGCCGTCGAGGAGGCCGAGCCAGCCCGCCGCCGCCGACCGCACCTGGGCCTCCTCGGCTGCCGAGTAGGTCAGCGTGAGCGTCGTCGGTCCGCCTGGTGCCCGGGCGCCCGAGGCAACGGCGAGCTCGACGGTCAGGTCCGCGGGCCCCTCGTCGGGGCCGTGCCAGGTGGTGCGCACCCGGGAGCCGGGATCGACCTCGTGCACGAGCACCTCGCTCACGCGGCCGCCGTGGTCGACCCGCACCGGGCCGGGACGCTCGAGCCCGGCGTCGGCGGTACCGAGCCACGCGGGCAGGTGCGCCTGCGCCGTCAGGGCGGACCAGACCTCCTCGCGCGCGACGGGCCAGGTGCGCGACTGGGTGAGCACCAGCGAGTCGCCCTCGCGGCGCAGACGTCCCAGCTCCGCGGGGTCCAGCGCGCCCGGGCCGGCAGCACCGGCAGCGCGGCCGGCACCGGCCTGCCGCCCTGCGGACTCGGCCGCCGCATCGGCGGCCTGACCGGCAGCACCGGATCCGCCCGCGGGCGTGGTCACTGGGCGGTCACCTGGCCCAGGCAGCCCGGTCCGAGCAGCGCCTTGAGGTCCCCGTACAGGGCCGGCGTCGCCGAGACCCGGAACCGGTCCGAGAGCGAGAGCACGGTGTGCACGGCCGCGTTCTCCACCACGACCCGCACCTCGGTGAGTCCCGGGTGCTCGCCCAGCACCGCGCCGAGCCGCTCGACCATCGCCGGGTGGATCCGGTTCTCGGCCAGGTAGATCGTCAGCGGCCCCGCGGCGTCCTGCAGGGAGGGCACCGTCATCGAGTCGGCCACCACCTGCACCTGCTCGTCGCGCACCGAGGCCCGCCCCTTGATCGCCACGATCGTGTCCTCGGCCAGCACGTGCGAGACGCCGACGTAGGACTGCGGGAAGAACATCACCTCCACCTCGCCGGTGAGGTCCTCCACGGTGGCGATCGCCCAGGGGTTGCCCTGCTTGGTCAGCTTGCGCTGGACGTTGGTGATGAGTCCGGCGATCGTCACGCGCCGCCCGTCCACGGGGTTGTCCTCGGAGTGGGCGAGCAGGTCGGCCACGTCGGTGTCGGAGTGCTGGCCAAGCGAGCCCTCGAGGCCGGCGAGCGGGTGGTCGGAGACGTACATGCCCAGCATGTGCCGCTCGAAGGCCAGCTTCTCGCGCTTGTCCCACTCGGGCAGGTCGGGGATCTCGATGTCGAAGCTCGCCTCGTCCCCGCCGACCGCGGCGAACAGGTCGAACTGCCCCACGGCCTCGTTGCGCTTGACGTCCACGACCGCGTCGACGGCCTCCTCGTGGCGGGCGACGAGCGCGCGCCGGGAGTGCCCCAGGGTGTCGAAGGCGCCGGCCTTGATGAGCGACTCGATGGTGCGCTTGTTGCACACCACCGCCGGCACCTTGTCGAGGAAGTCCTGGAAGCTCGTGAAGGGCCCCTTCTCCTCGCGCGCGGCGATGATCCCCTTGACCACGTTCGCCCCGACGTTGCGGATGGCACCGAGCCCGACCTTGATCTCCTCCCCGACGGGGGTGAAGTCCGCCGCGGAGGTGTTGACGTCGGGCGCCTGCACGGTGATGTTCATGTGCCGGCACTCGGACAGGTACAGCCCCAGGCGGTCCTTGTTCTCCTGGGAGTTGGTCAGCAGCGCCGCCATGTACTCCACCGGGAAGTGCGCCTTGAGGTAGGCGGTCCAGTAGGACACGAGCCCGTAGGCGGCGGAGTGGGCCTTGTTGAACGCGTAGTCGGAGAACGGCAGCAGGACGTCCCACAGGGCCGTGACGGCGCCGGCGGAGAACCCGCGCTCGAGCATGCCGGCCTCGAAGGTGACGAACTGCTTGTCCAGCTCGGCCTTCTTCTTCTTGCCCATCGCGCGGCGCAGCAGGTCGGCCTGCCCGAGCGTGTACCCGGCGACCTTCTGCGCGATGGCCATCACCTGCTCCTGGTAGACGATGAGGCCGTAGGTGGTGCCGAGGATGTCCTCCAGCGGCTCGGCGAGCTCGGGGTGGATCGGCGTCGACTCCTGCATGCCGTTCTTGCGCAGCGCGTAGTTCGTGTGCGAGTTCGCGCCCATCGGGCCGGGCCGGTAGAGGGCACCGACCGCGGAGATGTCCTCGAAGTTGTCCGGCTTCATCTGCCGCAGCAGGGTGCGCATGCCGCCGCCGTCGAGCTGGAAGACGCCCAGGCTGTCCCCGCGGGCGAGTAGCTGATACGTCTTCTCGTCGTCGAGGCCGAGGTGCTCGAGATCGACCGGCTCCTTGTCGTTGCGCTCGATGTTGGTCATCGCGTCGTCGAGCACGGTGAGGTTGCGCAGGCCGAGGAAGTCCATCTTCAGCAGGCCCAGGCCCTCGCAGGTCGGGTAGTCGAACTGCGTGAGGATGAACCCGTCGCGCGGGTGGCGCATGACGGGGATGACGTCGGTCAGCGGGGCGCTGGACATGATGACCGCGCAGGCGTGCACGCCCCACTGCCGGGTCATCCCCTCCAGTCCGGTGGCCATCTCGTAGACCCGCTTGGACTCCGGGTCGGAGCCGACCAGTGCCCGGAACTCGCCGGCCTCGGCGTACCGCTTGGCCTGCGGGTCCTGGATGTCCTTGAGCGGGATGTCCTTGGCCATCACCGCGGGCGGCATCGCCTTGGTCAGCTTCTCCCCCATCGCGAAGGGGTAGCCGAGCACGCGGGCGGAGTCCTTGAGCGCCTGCTTGGACTTGATGACGCCGTAGGTGACGACCTGGGCGACCTTCTCGTCGCCGTACTTCTCGACGACGTAGTCGATGACCTCGCCGCGACGGCGCTCGTCGAAGTCGACGTCGAAGTCGGGCATCGAGACGCGGTCCGGGTTGAGGAACCGCTCGAAGATCAGCCCGTGCACGAGCGGGTCGAGGTCGGTGATGCGCAGCGCGTAGGCCACCATCGAGCCGGCGCCGGAGCCGCGCCCGGGGCCGACGCGGATGCCGTTGGACTTGGCCCAGTTGATGAAGTCGGCGACGACGAGGAAGTAGCCGGGGAAGCCCATCTGGGTGATGACGCCGACCTCGTACTCGGCCTGCTTGCGCACGTGGTCCGGCACGCCGCCCGGGTAGCGGTAGAGCAGGCCGCGCTCGACCTCCTTGACGAACCACGAGTGCTCGTCCTCGCCGGCGGGCACGTCGAAGCGGGGCATGAAGTTCGCGCCGTCGGCGGCGGTGTGGAACTGCACGTCGCACTGCTCGGCGATGAGCAGGGTGTTGCGCACGGCGTCGGGGTGGTCGGCGAACAGGTCCCACATGTCCTTCGAGGAACGCAGGTGGTAGCCGGTGCCGTCGAACTTGAACCGGTCCGGGTCGTCGAGGGTCGAGCCGGAGTTGAGGCAGAGCATGGCCTCCTGGACGGTCTTCTGCTCCGCGGTGACGTAGTGCGAGTCGTTCGTGGCCAGCAGGGGCGCGTCGATCCGCTTCGCGAGCTCGAAGAGCTGCGGCATCGTCTTCTTCTCGAACGAGTTGCCGTGGTCCATGAGCTCGACGTAGAAGTTCTCCTTGCCGAAGATCTCCTGCAGCTCGCCGGCCGCCCGCACCGCCTCATCGGTCTGACCCAGGCGCAGCCGGGTCTGCACCTCGCCGGAGGGGCAGCCGGTCGACGCGATCATCCCCGGCGCGTAGCGCTGGAGCAGCTCGCGGTCCATCCGCGGCCACTTGCCCATCTGGCCGTCCAGCGAGGCGTGCGAGGCCATCCGGAAGAGGTTGTGCATCCCCTCGGTGGTGCGGGCCAGCATGGTCAGGTGCGTGTAGGCGCCCGAGGCCGAGACGTCGTCGCTCTTCTGCCATTCCTCGCCCCAGCGCACGCGGGTCTTCTTGTCGTGGCGGGAGGTGCCCGGCGTCACGTAGGCCTCGACGCCGATGATCGGCTTGATGCCCTTGGCCTTCGCCGCCCGGTAGAGCTCGAAGGCGCCGAAGACGTAGCCGTGGTCGGTGATCGCGACCGCGCTCTGCCCTTGTCGCTCGACCTCGTCGACCAGGGCGGAGATCTTCGCCGCGCCGTCGAGCATGGAGTAGTCGGTGTGGACGTGCAGGTGCGCGAAATCCTTCGCAGCGGGGGTGGGCATGCTCCGATCGTAGGTTCGACCGCCGACGTCGGGGGAAGTGGCCCGTGTGGGGCGCACGACCCGCGGCGTGTCCGGGTGTGTCGAGCCGCGTGTGTCGCGAGCGGGTGCCGGGAACGCGGGACGAGGCGGGCGGCGCCAGGTCAGGAGCGTGCGGTCAGCGGTGCTCGGTCAGGGGCCCGGTCAGCCGTGCTCGGCCGGCAGGGTCAGGCTCATGTCCCGGTGCCAGATGCCGGCGTCGAGGTAGCGGCGCTCGTCGGTGGTCGCGTAGCCGAGCCCGCGGTAGAAGCCCAGGGCCTGCTCCTGGGCCTCGATGTCGATGCGCACCGCCCCGTCGGCGGCGTGCTCGCGTCGCGCCACCTCGTGCAGGGCCGCCATGACGGCGCGGCCGGCGCCCGTCCCGCGGGCCTCGGCCCGCACGGCGACCCGGCCGATGCGCACCACGCCGGGCCCCTCGGGCAGCAGGCGTGCCGTGGCGACGGCCCGCTCCGCGTCGGCCGGCCCCGTCAGGGCGATGACGTGCACGGTGGTCCCGGCGGTGTCGAGGTCGTCGACCTCCTCCTCGAGCGGGACGTGCTGCTCCTCGACGAAGACCTCCGTGCGGATCCGCCAGCAGGCCTCCAGCTCGGCGCGGCCGGTGACCCGGCGGACGCGCACGGCGGTCATCGGCCGGCCTCGCGCAGGGTCTCCAGCGCCGCGGCGAGGTCCTCGGGGTAGGGCGAGGTCACCTCGACCCGTTCCTGGGTCACGGGGTGGGTGAAGCCGAGCCCGACGGCGTGCAGCCACTGCCGGGTCAGGCCCACCCGCTCGGCCAGGCGCGGGTCGGCGCCGTAGGTCGTGTCGCCCACGCAGGGGTGGGCGAGCGCGGAGGTGTGCACCCGGATCTGGTGGGTGCGCCCCGTCTCGAGGTGGATCTCCAGCAGCGAGGCGCCGGGCATCGACTCCAGGGTCTCGTAGTGGGTGACAGCCTCCTTGCCGCCGGTCACCACCGCCATCCGCCAGCTGTGCCGGGGGTCGCGGCCCACGGGCGCCTCGATCGTGCCCGTGCTGGGGTCCATCTGCCCCTGGACGAGCGCGTGGTAGGTCTTGTCGACGGTGCGTTCCTTGAACGCCCGCTTGAGCACGGTGTAGGCCCGCTCGGACTTGGCCACGACCATGAGCCCCGAGGTGCCGACGTCGAGCCGGTGCACGACGCCCTGCCGCTCGGGCGCCCCCGAGGTCGACACGCGCCGGCCCGAGGCGGCCAGGGCACCGACGACCGTCGGGCCGTCCCAGCCCGGGGACGGGTGGGCGGCGACGCCGACGGGCTTGTCCACCACGACGATGTCGTCGTCCTCGAGGGCGATGGCCATGCCCTCGACGGCGGTCGGCGCCGGGGGCCCGGCCGGTCGCTCGGGCTCGGGCAGGGTGACCTCGAGCCAGGCCCCGGCGACGAGGCGGTCGGACTTGCCCACGGCCGCGCCGTCGAGCAGGACGTCGCCGGCCTCGGCGAGCTCGGCGGCACGCGTGCGCGACAGGCCCAGCAGGCGTGCCAGGGCGGCGTCGACGCGCTCACCGGCCAGCCCGTCCGGCACCGGCAGGGAGCGGACCTCAGGCACCGGCACCGTCCGCGGACTCGGCGCGGGCGGCCGCCTCCGCGGCCTCGCGCCGACGACGCAGCTCGCGCCGGGTGATCCGCTCCCCCGGTGCCGCGTCGACGGTCGGGATCTCGCCGGTGCCGGCGGAGGCGGCGGTGGGCGTCGAGGAGGCGGTGGCCGTGGGGCCGGAGGTCGTGGAGGCGGGGTCGGCGGCCGCGGGGCCGGCGGTCGTGGAGGCGGAGGTTCCGCCGGCGGACGCAGGAGCGCCCGATGGCGAGCCGTCGCCCCGGTCCTGGCGGCGGTCTCGGCCGGCCAGTACGGCGGCCGTGGCGGACATGGGCTCCTCGGCGGGGTCGCCACCCCGGGCCTGCGTCTCGCTCGTGGCCCCGTCGGTCCCGGCCGATGCGGTGCTGCCGGCGGCGGGCTCGGCCGTCGCGGCGGAGCCTGCGCCGCCCGTCGAACCGACCGTGGTGGCGTCGGCGGTCGAGGCGGTGGAGGTGCCGCCGGCGCCCGCGGGTGTGGTGGCCGGGCCGGCGGCCGGGCGTGCAGCGGTCGCTCCGGCAGTGGCTGCTCCGGCAGACGTCGCTCCGGTGCCGGTCGACCCGCCGAGCCGGCGGTCCCACCACGCCTCGGGGTCCTCGTCGTCGGCCGTGTCGGTCGCGCGTGCGGCGACGAGCCAGTCCGGGTCGTCGTCCTGCGCGGCGTCGTCGGTGCTCATCGCCTCATCGGCGGACCCGGACCCGTCGGCGCCCGCGTCCTCGTCGCCCTCATCCTCGTCCTTCTGGTCGCTCAGACGGGTGCCGTCGATCTCCCGGCCCGTCAGCGCGAGGACGCAGATGAGCAGGGCGGCCACGACGATCCCGATGTCGGCCACGTTGCCGATGAACCAGTCGTAGTACGCGATGAAGTCGACGACGTGCCCCTGGAACACGCTCGGGTCGCGGAAGAGACGGTCGAAGAGGTTGCCGACGGCGCCGCCGAGCAGCAGGCCGAGGGCCACCGCCCACGGCACGGACCGCAGGCGCCGCGCGTAGCGCAGGATGACCACGATCACCACGACCATGATGATCGTGAACAGCCAGGTGGTCCCGGTGCCGATCGAGAAGGCCGCGCCGGGGTTGAACCACAGCTGCCAGCCCAGGAGGTCCCCGAGGACCGGGACGCGGACGCCCTCCTCGAGGGTCGCCAGCGCGACCTCCTTGGTCACCTGGTCGACGACGGCGACGGCGGCCGCCAGCCCCAGGAGAAGGGCCAGCAGCCGCCGTGACGCGCCGGGCGTGGCGGACGTCATGTGAGGGTCAGATCCCGCTCTCGCGGTTGCCGGTGCCGCCCTCGACCGTGCTGAGCAGCTGGTTGAGGTAGCTCTTCAGGCGGGTGCGGTAGTCGCGCTCGAAGGTGCGCAGCTCGTCGATCTTGCGCTCCAGGAGCGAACGCTCCTGCTCGAGCTGGGAGAGCGTGCGGTTGGACTGCGCCTCGGCCTCGCTGACGATCCGCTCGGACTCGGACTGGGCCTCGCTGACGAGCCGCGACGCCTCGGCCTGACCGTCGGCCACGTACTCGTCGTGCACGCGCTGGGCCATCGCCAGCATGCCGGCGGCGCTGTCCGGGGTCGAGGTGGCGGCGGTCTGCGGGGCGGGCTCGGCGGTGGCCTGCGGCTGCGCGGGCGCCACCGCGCCGTAGGGCTGGGCCGCGGGGGCCTGCGCCTGCGTCTCGTGCACGGAGCGGCGGTTGGGCGCGGCGGGGACGACGGGGGTCTCCGCGGTGTCGTGGGCGGCCGGCTCCTCGGCCGCCTCCTCCACGGACTCGTCCTCGGCCGTGGCGGTGGCCGCAGCGGCCGGGGCCGCGTCGGCGGAGCCGTCGGACAGCTCGGCGACCCGGGCCTCGGAGGCCTCGAGGCGCGCCTTGAGCTCCTCGTTCTCCGCGTAGACGGCGCGGAGGGTGTCCACGACCTCGTCGAGGAAGTCGTCAACCTCGTCCTGGTTGTAGCCCTCGCGGAACTTGGTCGCCTCAAACTTCTTGTTGAGGACGTCGTCGGCGCTGAGCAGTGCCATCTCGTCTCACCTCGATATCGGTCGGTCGTGGCTGGACGCCACGCGCGTCCTCGCCCTAGGTTACGCAGATCCTGGGGAAAGCTCGGAGATTCTCGCCTCCGCCGCCGCGAGCCGTGTCCTCAGCTCCTCGTTCTCGGCCCGCAGGGTGCGCGTCGTGTCGTCCCCGGCGTGGGCGGCCCGCAGCGACTCCACCACGACGTCGAGGAAGTGGTCGACCTCGTCCTGGTCGTAGCCCGCACGGAACCTGGTCTCCGTGAACGTCTTGTTGAGGACGTCGTCGGCACTGAGCAGCCGCATCGTGTCTCTCCTCGAGATCGGTCGGACGTGGGGAGGACGCCGGGTGCGTCCACGGACACGCTACCCAGGCGACCCGCGCTCAGGTCAGCGCGACGTACAGCAGGGGTACCACGTACCCACGCACGAGCTGGACCCCGAGGAACAGGATGAGGAAGCCGAGGTCGAGCGAGACCTGCCCCAGCCGCAGCGGAGGCACGAACCGGCGGATGAACCGCAGCGGCGGATCCGTGACCGCGTAGACCATGTTGGCCAGCACGAGGATCGCGCCGGTCGGACGCCAGGTGCGCGAGAAGACCTGGACGAGGTCGATGACCACCCGCGCCAGGAGCACGAGCAGGTAGAGCCACAGCAGCAGGCTGACGGCCTCGAGGACGAATCGCACCTCAGGCGCGGGCGAAGTCGAAACCGGAGCGCGGCGGCTCCTCCTCGGCGTGCGTCACGGCGACGCTGCGGGGCGCGAGGATGAAGGCACCGGGCGAGACCTTCTCGAGCACACCGCCCAGGGCCATGGCGAGGCCGGCGGAGAAGTCGATGAGCCTGCGGGCGTCGGCCTCCGAGATGCCCTCCATGTTGAGGATCACCGGGGTGCCGGAGCGGTAGGCGTCGCCCACGGCGGGCGCGTCGTTGTAGCTCGTGGGGCGCATGGTGACGATGCGGGAGAGCTCGACGTCCACGGTGGGCTCCTGGCGGGGGTGGAGGCGGGTGATGTGGGTGACCTCGGCGTGGCGCTCGCGCGGCTCGGCCTGCTCCCGGGAGTCCTCCGCGTCACGGCGGTCGTCGTAGGAGCGGCGCTCGTCACGCCTGGACTCCGGTGCCGGGTCGTCGTAGGCGCCCTCGCCCTCGTACAGGTCGTCCTGCGGCTCGGCGAAGGAGAGGTACTCCATGAACTTGCGCATGGTGCCGGGCATGGGGGCTGCTCCTCGGTCGTGACGGGCGGCGGGAAGGTCGCTCCCGCCACGTCCAGAACGCTAACCGCTGGACCCAGCCACCGGGGGTAGGACGCGCCGGGCTCGGCGCGGCGGCAGCGTGACGACACCGGCGCTCCGGCCGGTGCGGGGCTCGCCGCCGTGGGTCGCGCGGCGGTAGGAGAACAGGTCCGCCGACTCGTAGGTGCACGCCGGGTCGGCGCGGACCGCGGCCACCCCCGCCGAGCGGAGCCGGTCGACGACGGCGGCGGCGACGTCGAGCCCGGGCGTCCCGGCCCGGGTGGTCGCGCGCGCGGCGGGGTGGGCGGCGAGCACTTCGTCCTGCATCGCGGCCGGCACCTCGTAGCAGCGTCCGCAGATCGAGGGCCCCAGGTGGGCGTGGAGCGAGCCGGGAGCCACGCCGGCACCGGCGAACGCGGCCAGCGCCGAGTCGACGACGCCACCCAGCAGGCCCGCCCGGCCGACGTGCACGGCGGCCGCCGCCCGGCCCTCGGCGTCGGCCAGGAGCAGCGGGACGCAGTCGGCGACCATGACGCCCACAGCGACCGCCCGGTCGGGCAGCCGGGTGGCCAGCAGGACGTCGGCCTCGCCGCGCTCACCGCCGGGCTCGGTGCCGACGTGGGCGACCTCGGTGCCGTGCACCTGGGTCATCCAGGTCACCTCGGCGCCGGCGAGCTCGTCGACGCGCTCCCGGTTGGTCGCGACGCGGGCGGGGTCGTCGCCGACGTGCGGGCCGAGGTTGAGCCCGCCACCGACGGCCGCGGCCCACGGCGCGCGCGAGGCGCCGCCGTGGGCCGTGGTGAAGATGCCGTGCGCCGCCGGGCCGAGGTCGGCGGCGCGGACAGGGACAGACACCGAGGGACTACTTGAGGAAGTCGGGGATGTCGAGGTCGTCGTCCCGAGTGTCGGAGTCCGGGAAGACGCGCGGCACCCGGTTGCCCTCCCCCGCGCCGTACTGCGGGCCGGGCTGCTGCGGTCCGGGCCGCTGGGGTCCGGTCGGCGCGGGCCGACCCTGGGCGACGGGACGCTCCTCCTGGCGGGCCTGCTCGGGCTGCTCCTGGGAGCCGACCGGGTAGAGCTGGGGACCACCCTGGTCCGGGACGGCGACCGGGGTGGGGCGCTGCTCGCTCGGGGAGGGCTCGAAGGACTGCCGGGCGGGCTGCTGCTGCTCGCGGGCGGCCTCGACCGGCGCGGCGGCCGGTCGGCTCGGGGCCATCGGGCGGCGGTTGACGGTGGACTGGGCGCCCGCCGGGCCCTCGCCCTCGTCGAACCCGGCGGCGATGACGGTCACGCGGACCTCGTCGCCCAGGGCGTCGTCGATGACCGTGCCGAAGATGACGTTGGCCTCGGGGTGCGCGGCCTCCTGCACGAGACGAGCCGCCTCGTGGATCTCGAACAGGCCGAGGTCGGAGCCACCCTGGATGGAGAACAGCACGCCGTGCGCGCCGTCGATCGAGGCCTCGAGCAGCGGCGAGGAGATCGCGGCCTCCGCGGCCTCGACCGCCCGTTCGTCGCCGCGGGCGGAGCCGATGCCCATGAGCGCCGAGCCCGCCCCCTGCATGACGGACTTGACGTCCGCGAAGTCGAGGTTGATGAGGCCCGGGGTCGTGATGAGGTCGGTGATGCCCTGGACACCGGAGAGCAGGACCTCGTCGGCGGCGTGGAAGGCGTCGAGCACGGAGACGTTCTTGTCCGAGATCGACAGCAGCCGGTCGTTGGGGATGACGATGAGGGTGTCGACCTCGTTGCGCAGGGCGTCGATGCCGGTCTCGGCCTGCACCCCGCGGCGGCGGCCCTCGAAGCCGAACGGCCGGGTGACCACACCGATGGTCAGGGCGCCCAGCGAGCGGGCGATGCGGGCCACGACGGGCGCACCGCCGGTGCCGGTGCCGCCGCCCTCGCCGGCGGTGACGAAGACCATGTCGGCCCCGCGCAGGACCTCCTCGATCTCCGCCTCGTGGTCCTCGGCGGCCTTCTTGCCCACCTCCGGGTCCGCGCCGGCGCCGAGCCCACGGGTGAACTCGCGGCCGACGTCGAGCTTGACGTCGGCGTCCGACATGAGCAGGGCCTGGGCGTCGGTGTTGATCGCGATGAACTCCACGCCCTTGAGCCCGACGTCGATCATCCGGTTGACGGCGTTGACGCCACCGCCGCCGATGCCGACGACCTTGATGACCGCCAGGTAGTTCTGCGGTGCTGCCACGTGAGTTCCCCTCGTCGTCGCTCAACCTTCAACCTCGACTTGAAGGTGAGACTTCTGTCCTTGTCTGGCGCGAGGAAGGTAGTCGTCGTGCCTCGCTTCGTGGGGAGCGACGCGCCACGGACATGACATCCGTGTCGTTCGTCGGCCGCCCGTTCCCCGTGGGCGGGACCGGTCGGGCTCAGCCGGTCGTCGGACGGGTGGGCACCGAGACGTCGTACCGGTCGGAGGGGGCCTGCTCGAGGAGCACGAGGAGGAGCTCGGACTTCAGCGCGGAGTCCTCGGCGCTGCCCCAGAGCACCTCGGCGCCGTCGGTGAGCGTGAGGGTGATGGTCCCCGGCTCGGAGGCCTGGGCCTGCTGGACCTGGGTGCGCAGCTCGGCGGGCATCTCGCCCAGGGCCGCCAGGAGGGACTCCAGCCCGCGGGAGGCGGCCTGCTCACCGTCGGGGATGACGACCTGCGGCAGGGTCCCGTCGGGTTCCTCGACGTCGGCGACCTCGGCACCGGTCTCGTCCAGGAGGACCCAGCCGTCGCCGGTCTCCGTGACGGCCACCGGCACGCGCGGGGTCACCTCGACGACGAGGCCCCGCGGCCAGGAGCGTTCGACGCGGGCGTCGGCGACGCCGGGCAGCGCGCTCACCGCCTCGTCGACCGCACCGGTGTCCACCCGGGCCAGCGGGGTGCCCACCTGCGGGTCGGCGGCGGCCCGCACCTCGGCGAGGTCGACGTGGTCCGACTCCGCCGTCGCGCCCACCTCGACCTCCTCCAGCGCGGTGAGCGGGGAGAGCAGCAGCGCCCAGGCCGCCGCGCCGACCACGGCCAGCACCCCGAGCGCGATGAGCACGCGGCGCCAGGTCAGCCGGCGCTGGGCGACGGCCTTCTCCTGGCGGCGCTCGGTCAGCGAGGCGGTCGGCCGGACCGGGCCGCGGCGCCGGCCGCGCTCGTGCACCGGCGGCGGCCCGGAGGAGGCGGGCGTGACCGCCGCGGAGGTCCCGGAGCCCGAGGGCTTCGCGGACGAGGACGTCGAGGGCGACGTCTTCGAGCCCGAGGGCTTCGCCGACGAGGGCTTCGCGGCGACGGTCGTCGAGCGTGTCGCTTCCTTCGCGGTCGCCGATCCCTTCGACGACGAGCCGGACCGCGACGTCGTGCCGGAGCCGGACCGCGTGCCGCTCCCCCGCCCGGTGCGCGACGCGGACCCGCCCGTCCGGCCGGAGCCGGCGTCGGACGGGCGGGCGCTCGGGCGGCGGGGCGGCTCGCCCCGACGCGGCGGCCGGGGCGCCCTCACGTGCGGCCCAGCAGGTCGAGGATCACCGGGCCCAGCGCGGTGACGTCCCCCGCCCCCATCGTCAGCACGAGGTCGCCGGGGCGGGCGGCCTCGGCGATCGCGGCGGCGGCAGCCATGCGGTCGGGCACGAAGCGGCCGGTGGCCGTGCGGGAGGCGATGAGCCCTCCGTCCACGCCGGGCTCGGGGTCCTCGCGGGCGGCGAAGACGTCGGTGACCACGGCCAGGTCGGCGGCGTCCAGCGCCTCGGCGAAACGGTCGGCGAAGGCCCGGGTGCGGGAGAACAGGTGGGGCTGGAACAGGACGAGGACCCGCCCGTCCCCGGCCGCCACGCGGGCGGCGGCCAGCGTCGCCGCGACCTCGGTGGGGTGGTGGGCGTAGTCGTCGACGACCCGCACCCCGCCGGCGGTGCCCCGCTCCTCGAAGCGGCGCCCGGTGCCGCGGAACTCCCCCAGCGCCCGCGCGAGGACCGGCAGGTCGACGCCGAGCTCGAGCCCGGCGGCCACGCAGGCCGCCGCGTTGCGCAGGTTGTGCTCGCCGGGGACCGCGAGCACGAGGTCGACCGCCGCGCCGTCGACGAGCACCCCGCCCCGCGCGCCGTCGGGGGCCGGGTCGTGGATCTCGAGGGCGACGTGCCCCTCGACCCCGGCCGGCGCGGCGGTGGTGCCGTAGGTGACCACGCGGGTGCCGCGCTCGGCAGCGGTGGCGGCCAGGCGTCGGGCGCCGTCGTCGTCGGCGCAGGCCACGAGCAGACCGCCGGGCCGGATGCGGGCGGCGAACTCATCGAAGGCCGCGTGGAAGGCCTCGGCGGTGCCCCAGTGATCGATGTGGTCGACCTCGATGTTGGTCACCACGGACACGCGCGGGGAGTAGTTGAGGAAGGAGCCGTCGGACTCGTCGGCCTCGGCGACGAGGGCGCGCCCCTGCCCCAGGTGGGCGCCGGTGCCGACACCGACCACGGAGCCGCCGATGGCGTAGGAGGGGTCGAGGCCGGCCCCGCGCAGGGCGACGGCGAGCATGGCCGAGGTGGTCGTCTTGCCGTGCGCTCCGGCCACCGCGACGAGGTCGAGGTCGGCGGCGACCAGGGCGAGGGCCTCGCTGCGGTGCAGCACGGTCAGGCCGGTGGCCCGGGCGTGCGCGAGCTCGGGGTTGCTCTCCCGCACGGCGGTCGAGACGACGAGGGTGGCGCCGGCGGGGACGTGGGCGGGGTCGTGGCCGACGTGGACCTCGGCGCCGGCCTCGGCCAGCGCGGCCAGGGTGGCGGAGTCCGCGGCGTCGGAGCCGCTCACCCGCGCGCCGCGGGCGAGGAGCAGGTGGGCGACGACGGACATGCCCGCGCCCCCGATCCCCACGAGGTGGAAGCGGGTGTGCTCAGCCACGGGCCACGCTCGTCACCAGCTCGGCGAGCGGGCCGGCGCCGTCACCGGGGCCGGAGTCGGCGGCCGCGGCGCCCATGGCCGCCAGCCGGTCGGGGTCGGTGAGCAGGGGCAGCACGGTCTCGCGCACGGACGTGGCGGTGAGGTCCTCGTCGGCCACGAGCACGCCACCGCCGGCCGCGACGACGTCGGCGGCGTTGAGCCGCTGCTCGCCGTTGCCGTGCGGGAGCGGCACGTACACGGCCGGCAGGCCCAGGGCGGACATCTCGGCCACGGTCCCGGCGCCGGAGCGGCACACGACGAGGTCGGCGCAGGCCAGGGCCTGCTCCATCCCGGACAGGTAGTCCAGGACGTGGTAGTCCGCCCGGCCGGCGACGGCGGCGCGCACCGGCGCGTCCTTGTCCCGGCCGGTCAGGTGCAGCACCTGGGTGTGCCCGGCCAGGTCGCCCGCCGCGGCGGGCAGGACCTCGTTGAGACGCCGGGCACCCAGCGAGCCGCCGGTGACGAGCAGGATCGGGCGCTCGGGGTCCAGGCCGAGGGCGTGGGCGCCCACGGTGCGGGCGGCGGCCCGCTGTCCGGCGTCGGCGCGCTCCGCGACCAGGGTGGCGACGGCGGCGCGCAGCGGCAGGCCGGTGACCTCGGTGCGCCCGCGGCGGGCGGCCAGCGGGGTGGAGGCGAAGGTGAGGGCGACCGCCGCGGCGGTGCGGGCGCCGACCTTGTTGGCCAGGCCGGGCCGGGCGTTCTGCTCGTGGACCACCACGGGCACGCCCGCGGACCGCGCGGCGAGGTAGGCGGGGGTGGCCACGTAGCCGCCGAAGCCGACGACGACCTCGGCGCTCGTGGCCTCGATCGCCTCGCGTGCGGCGCGCACCGCGGAGCGGAGGTTGCCCGGCAGGCGCAGGAGGTCCACCGAGGGGCGGCGCGGCAGCGGGACGCGCGGGACCGGGTGCAGGTCGAGCCCGGCCTCCGGCACGAGCCGGGCCTCGAGGCCGTCGGTGGTGCCCAGGGCCGAGGCGTGGGCCGCGCCGTCGGCGGTGAGCGCGGCGGCGGTGGCGAGCATGGGGTTGACGTGGCCGGCCGTCCCGCCGCCGGCCAGCAGCACGCGCAGCGGCTCAGCCACGCCGCGCCCCGCGCCCCGGGGCCGTCACCGCCCCCGTGCGGCGCGCGCTGCGCCCGCGCACCCGCAGGGCCTCGCGGGCACCGGGCTCGGTGCGGGCGAAGGACAGCAGGACGCCGATGCCCAGCAGGGTGGCGATGAGCGCGGACCCGCCGGCGGAGACCAGCGGCAGCGGCACGCCGAGGACGGGCAGCAGGCCGATGACGACGAGCATGTTGACGATGGCCTGGCCGAAGATCCACGCCCCCAGGCCGGCGGCGGCGATCTGCACGAACGGGTCCCGGTGACGCCGGACCACCCGGTAGATGCCGGCGGCGAGGACCGCGAACAGGGCGAGCACGACGAGCGTGCCGATGAGCCCGAGCTCCTCGCCGATGATGGCGAAGATGAAGTCGTTGTGCGCCTCGGGCAGGTACTCCCACTTCTCGCGGGAGGCCCCCAGGCCCACCCCGGAGATGCCGCCCGAGCCCAGGGCCCACAGCCCGTGCAGAGGCTGCAGGCCGGCACCGAGCGGGTCGGCGTCGGTGAGCCCGAAGAACTGGCCCACGCGGGCGCGTCGGGAGGCCGAGGACATGACGAGGAAGGCGGCCAGGCCCACGCCGACCACGCCCACGAGCGCGAACCAGCGCAGGCGCAGGCCCGCGACGTAGTAGGCGCCGGCGACGAGGACGACCATGATCGCGGCGGTGCCCATGTCGTGGCCGGCCAGCACGAGGGCGATGGCCGCGCCGGCGCCGATGACGCCGGGGATCGCGGCGTGCAGCAGAGAGTCCATCACCCGCACCTTGCGGGCCAGCACCGCGCCGAGCCAGATCGCCAGGGCGAGCTTGAGGAACTCCGCGGGCTGGATGACCTGGCCGGTGCCGGGGACGACGATCCAGTTGAGGTTGCCGCCCTGGCCGCGGGCGAAGCCGGTGAAGATCAGGCTCTGCAGCGCCAGCCCGGCCACGAGCAGCACCCAGGCGATCTTCCGGTAGAAGCCGGGCGGGACGAGGGAGGCCACCAGCGCCCCGGCGACGCCGACGACGAGGAAGAGCAGCTGGCCGACCCACTCCTGGTAGGGCGAGCCGGTGTCGGAGATGGCGGTGACGGTGGAGGCGGACAGGCGCATGACGGCACCGAAGGCCACGAGCAGCGCCGAGGAGGCGGCGATGAGGTAGAAGCTGAGCGCGGGGTTCTCCTCGCGCCGCTCGGCGGGGCGGGCGCTGGTGACGCTGCGCCTCGAGGCGGTCGCGGTCATCGGTCCTCCCCCGCTCCCGGCAGGGCGCGCGCCGCCTCGGCGAAGGCCTCGCCACGGTGGAGGTAGGAACGGAACTGGTCCATGGATGCGCTCGCCGGGGCGAGCAGCACGGTCTGTCCTGGGCGGGCGACCTCGGCGGCCAGCCCGACGGCGCGTTCCATCACCGACTCATCGTCGTCCGGGAGGACCTCGACCAGCGGGACCTCGGGTGCGTGTCGCGCGAGGGCGTCGAGGATCGGCTCGCGGTCCCGACCGATGACGACGACGTGGGCGAGCCGGTGGGCGTTCTCGGCGACGAGCTCGTCGAAGCGGGCCCCCTTGGCCAGGCCACCGGCGATCCACACCACCGAGCGCTCGGGGTGGGCGGCCAGGGCGGCGCCGGCGGCGTGGGCGTTGGTCGCCTTGGAGTCGTCGACCCAGCGCACCCCGGCCCGGGTGGCGACCAGGGTCGACCGGTGGTCGCCGGCGCGGTAGCCGCGCAGGGCGTCGCGCACGTGGACGGGCTCGGCGCCGGCGGCCCGCGCCAGGGTGGCGGCGGCGAGCGCGTCGAGGACGAGGTGGTCGGGGACGTCGTCGGCGGTGGCGCCGATGCCGACGAGGTGGGCGAGGTCGGCGACCTCACCGAGCTCGACAGCGCTGCTGTGCCGGCCGGCGTGCACGCGTTCGGCGAGGACCCCCTCGACGACGCCGACCTGGAAGACCGCGGGCACCCCGAGGGTGAGCCCGACGGCGCGCGCCCCCTCGGCGACGTCGGCCTCCTCGACCATCGTGCGGGTGGCGGGGTCGGCCTCGTTGTAGACGCACAGCCCGGTCACCGAGCGGTAGACCCGGGCCTTGTCGTCGCGGTAGGCCGCCAGGGAGCCGTGCCAGTCGAGGTGGTCGGGGGCGAGGTTGAGGCAGACCGCGGCCAGCGGGGCCAGCGAGCGGGTCGAGTGGAGCTGGAAGCTGGACAGCTCGGCGGGCAGGACGTCGGGGACGGCCTGGGAGGTGACGACCTCGACCGGCGGGGTGCCGATGTTGCCGACGGCGGGGGCCACCTTGCCGGCGGCGGTGAGGATCGCCTCGGTCATCGTCACGGTGGTGGTCTTGCCGTTGGTGCCGGTCACCGCCAGCCAGGGTGCGTAGGTGCCGTCGGGGCGCGGGCGCTGGAGCCACCAGGCGAGCTCGATCTCGCTCCACACCGGGATCCCGGACGCGGCGGCCCTCACGAGCAGGGGCGAGGTCGCGGGGATGCCGGGGGCGACGACGAGCAGGTCGGGCGCGGCGGTCAGGGTGACCTCGGCGAGCGCCTCGGGGTCGGGGCCCGCGGCGAGCTCGGCGGCGGGGACCTCCTCGCGCGCCCGCTCGAGTGCGGCTGGGTCGGCGTCGGTGGCCACCAGGGAGGCGACCCGCCCGTCGAGGGCGCGCAGCACCGCGCGGCCGGAGGTGCCCAGCCCGACGACGGCGACCCGCGCCCCGGCGAGGTCCTCGGCCCGGCGTCGGGCCAGGGCGGTGCGCTGAGGGGCGCGTGCCGCGTCCCGCGCGAGGAGGGACTGCTCGCCCGCCGTCATGAGGCGGCGACCCACTCGCCGTAGAAGATGGCCAGGCCCGCGGCCGCGCACAGCAGCGCGACGAGCCAGAACCGCACGACGATCGTCACCTCGCCCCAGCCGGAGAGCTCGAAGTGGTGGTGCAGCGGCGCCATCTTGAACACGCGCTTCCCGGTGGCCTTGAAGACGCCGATCTGGATGACGTCGGAGATGACGACGGCGACGAACAGGCCGCCGATGACGACCCCGAGGAACTCGGTGCGGGTGAGGATGGTCAGCCCGGCCAGGGCGCCGCCCAGGGCCAGGGACCCGGTGTCCCCCATGAAGATCTTCGCCGGGTTGGTGTTCCACCACAGGAAGCCCAGGCAGGCGCCGACGATGCACGCGGCGATGATCGTCAGGTCGCGCGGGTCGCGGACCTCGTAGCAGCCGGCCCCCGGCTCGGCGAGGACCTGGCACGACTGGTTGGACTGCCAGAAGGCGATGCCCGCGTAGGCGCTGAAGACGATCGCCGAGGTGCCCGTGGCCAGGCCGTCGAGGCCGTCGGTGAGGTTGACGGCGTTGGTCCAGGCGGTGATGAGGAAGTTGGCCCAGATGATGAACAGGACCAGCCCGATGCCGGCACCCGCGAACGCGAGGTCGATGGGCAGGTCGCGGACCCAGGACAGGGCGGTCGAGGCGGGGGTCCGGTTGTTCTCCGAGGGGAACTGCAGCGCCATGACGGCGAAGCTGATGCCGATGAACGCCTGGCCGATGATCTTCGCCCGCGCGTCGAGGCCGAGCGAGCGGGCGCGGGAGATCTTGATGTAGTCGTCGAGGAAGCCGAGCACACCCATGCCGACCATGAGGTAGATGAGCAGCAGGCCCGAGACGTGCGGCAGGCGGCCGGCGCTGATGTTGGCGACGAGGTAGCCGAGCACGGTGGCCGCGATGATGACGACGCCGCCCATCGTGGGCGTGCCGCGCTTGGTCTGGTGGCTCGTCGGGCCGTCCTGGCGGATGAACTGGCCGTACTCCTTGCGCACGAGGAGACGGATGAACAGGGGTGTGCCCAGCAGCGTGACCACGAGGGCCACGCCGGCTCCCACGAGGACGGCGGTCATGGGTGCATCTTCCCGTCACCGGCGGCGGCGGAGGTGGAGGACGGGCCGGGGCCCGATGTGAGAAGATCCGCGACCTCCCAGACCCCCGAGCCTCGCGAGCCCTTGAGGAGCAGGGCGTCACCCGGCCGCAGCCGCTCGCGCACGTGGGCGGCGATCTCCTCGGGCGACCCGCTTGTCAGGTCCTCCACCCTGATCCCCAGGTCGCGGGCGGCCTCCGTCAGCGGGGCGGCCTCGCCGCCGACGACGACGACCTCGGTCACGCCGCGCTCGCGCAGCTCGGGGGCGAGGGCGGCGTGCTCGGCCGCGGAGTCCTCGCCGAGCTCGAGCATGTGGCCCAGGACGGCGAGCCGCCGGCGGCCCGGGGCGATCGTCACCAGCGTGTCGAGGCCGGCGCGCATCGAGTCGGGGTTGGCGTTGTAGGAGTCGTCGAGGACGAGCACGTCGCCCTCGAGCATGGTCACCGCGGTGCGGTGGGCGCTGCGGGGACCGGCCAGGGCCAGGCGCGCGGCGACGGCGTCGAGGTCCTCGCCGAGCGCGAGCGCGGCGCCCGCGGCGGCCAGGGCGTTGGCCACGTGGTGGGGGCCCACCAGGGCGAGCCGGATGTCGGCGCTGCCCGCGGGGGTGCGCAGGACGAAGGAGGCGTGCCCGGCCTCGTCGACGGTGACGTCGGTGGCGGCCAGGTCGGCGCGCGGCGAGCCGGAGGCGGAGAAGCGCAGGACCTCGCCGGGGGCGAGGGCGGCCATGGCCTCGACCCGGTGGTCGTCGGCGTTGAGCACCGCGGTGCCCGTGGGGACGAGCCCGGCGACGAGCTCGGCCTTGGTGCGGGCGACGTTGTCGATGCCGCCGAAGTGGCCGAGGTGGGCGCGACCGACGGCGAGCACCACCGACACGTCGGGCGGGGCCACCGAGGTGAGGTACTCGAGGTTGCCGACGCGGTCGGCGCCCATCTCGAGGACGAGGCTGGCCGTGGTGGGGTCCGCGCGGAGCACGGTCAGCGGCAGGCCGACCTCGTTGTTGAGCGAGCCCGGGGGCGCGACCAGGGGCCCGCGGGGCGTGAGCAGGTCGACCAGGAGGTCCTTGGTCGTCGTCTTGCCGACCGAGCCGGTCACGGCGACGACGTCGGGGCGTCCCGCGGTGCGCAGGCTCGCCAGGGTGTGGCGGGCGAGGTCGCCGAGGGCGGCCACCGTGTCGGGGACCGCGACGAGCCGCGCCGGGTCGACGCCGTCGGCGAGCGGCCGCGCGGGGTCGGTGACGAGGGCGCCGGTCGCGCCGGCGGCCAGGGCGCCGGCCACGTGGGCGTGGCCGTCGGTGCGCTCGCCGGCGATGGCGACGAAGAGGTCCCCCTCCCCCACGAGCCGGGAGTCCTGGCGGACCTCGCCGGTCACGGGCGCGTCGGAGACGGCCGAGGTCGACCCGGTGGCGGCGGCGACCTCGGTGAGGCTCAGAGTGATCACGCGTCATCCTCCCGCACGGCGGCGCCGCGTCGGGCCAGGGCGGCGCGGGCCTCCTCGCGGTCGTCGAGGTGGCGCTGCTCCTCGCCGACCTCCTGGACGGTCTCGTGGCCGCGCCCGGCCAGCAGCACCGTGTCGCGCGGGTCGGCGCTCAGCACCGCGTGCGCGATGGCCTCCCGGCGGTCGCCGACCTCGACGACGCCGGCGCCGGCCACCCGGCGCGCACCGGCGAGGATCTCGGCGCGGATCGTGGCGGGGTCCTCGGAGTGCGGGTCGTCGTCGGTGACGACGAGCTCGTCGGCCAGGCGGGCGCCGACCTCGCCCATGAGCGGGCGCTTGACGGCGTCGCGGTCGCCGGCCGAGCCGGTGACGCACCACAGCCGTCCGCGGGTGGTGGGCCGCAGCTCGGTGAGCACGGAGGCCAGGGCCTCGGTGTTGTGCGCGAAGTCGACGACGACGCGGGGCTCGGTGGCGAGGACCTCCATCCGGCCGGGCACGGCCGGGCTGACCCCGCCGGCGGCGTCGAGGGCGGCCGTCAGCTCGGCGGCGCCGGTGCCGGCGCGCTGCACCATGGCCACGGCCAGGGCGGCGTTGGCCACGTTGAAGGCGCCGGGCATGGTGGTCGACGTCCGCAGGGTGCCGCCGGGACCGCTCAGCGCGATCTCGCCGGGGCCGCCCGGCGCGACCCGCACGTCGGCGTCCCGGGTCGCGGCCAGGGTCCAGAGCTCGCCGGGCCGCTCCCGGCCGGCCTCGGCGGCCAGGCGCTCGCCCCACGCGTCGTCCACGGTGACCACCGCCGAGCGCGAGCGCCCCGGGGTGAACAGTGTGACCTTGGCGGCGAAGTACTCCTCGACGGTGCCGTGCAGGTCGAGGTGGTCCGGCGTGAGGTGGGTGAAGCCGGCGACGTCGTAGGTGAGGCCGTCCACACGTCCCAGGGTCAGGGCGTGCGAGGAGACCTCCATGACGAGGTCGGTGACGCCGGCCTCGACCATGGCGGCCAGCATGGCGTGCAGCTCGTCGGCCTGCGGCGTGGTCAGCGCGGCGGGGACCTCCTGGCCGGCGACCCGGATGGCCACGGTCCCGATGAGCCCGGTGGTCCGACCCAGGGCGCGCAGCACGTGGTCGACCATGAACGCCGTCGTGGTCTTGCCGTTGGTCCCGGTCACGGCGAAGGTGCGCAGGTGCTGCGCCGGGTGCCCCCAGGCCAGGGCGGAGACGGGCCCGGCGACGGCGGCGACGTCGTCGACGACGAGGACCGGGAGGGCGTCCTGCCCGCCCGCGGCGACGACCTCGGCACCGGCCGGGTCGGTGAGCACGGCGGCCGCCCCGCGGGCAGCCGCGTCGGCGGCGAAACGTGCGGCGTGGTGCCGGGCGCCGGGCCGGGCGAGGAAGAGCTCGCCGCCGGTGACCAGGCGGTTGTCCGCCACGGCGCCGTGGACCACCGTGCCGGGCCCGGGCCGCGCACCGACGAGCCGGGCCCCGACGGCGTCCGCCACGCGGGCAAGGTCGACGCCGGCCACGGAGGAGGGCCGCAGCGGCGTCGTCACTGCGGGCCCCACTGCACGCCGGGCTCGAGCTCCAGGTAGGGGGCGGGCTCGGTCGAGGGCGGGACGCCCAGGTGCGACATGGTGAACTCGGCGACGTCGGAGAACACGGGCGCGGCCACGCGCGAACCGTACGACGCGCCGTCGGCGTTGTACATGACGACGCCGATGGCGACCTCGGGGTCCTCGGCGGGGACGACACCGATGAAGGTGCCCACACGGCCCGAGAGCGGGCCGTTCTCGTCGGGCACCTGGGCGGTGCCGGTCTTGCCGGCGACCCGGTAGCCCTCGACGGCGGCGAGCTGGGCGGTGCCCTCCTCGGAGACGGCGCCCTCCATCATGGCCAGCATGTCGGCGGCGGTCTCCTCGGAGACGACCCGCTGCCCCTCGAGCAGGGTGGTCGGCGTCATCGAGCCGTCCTCCTCCTCGACGGCGTCGACGATGTGCGGATCGACCCGCACGCCGCCGTTGGCGATCGTGGCCGCGGTGGAGGTGGACTGCAGGACGGTCAGCGCCATGCCCTGACCGAACATCGTCGTGTACCGGGAGCGCTCGCCCCACTGCTCGTGCGGGTAGAGGATGCCGGAGGACTCGCCGGGCAGCTCGATGCCGGTGCGCTGGCCCAGGCCGAACGCGGTGAAGTAGTCGTAGCGGACGTCGTCGGGGACGGTGTCGCCGATCTGCACCAGCCCGGTGTTGTACGAGCGGGCCAGCACGCCGGCGGTGGTCAGCGTGATGGGTGCGTGGGAGTCGTTGTCCCGGAAGACCTGGCCGTTGGGGACCTCGTAGTGGTCGGGGGTCAGCCACTCCGAGTCCACGTCGACCCCGCCGTAGTCGAGGGCGGCGGCGAAGGTGGGGATCTTGCCGGTCGAGCCGGGCTCGTAGGGCGTGGTCACCGCGCGCGAGCCCCGGTCCTCGGGCGCCCACTCCTGGTAGTTGCCCGGGTCGACGGTGTTGTTGTCGCACAGGGCGAGGATGCGGCCGGTGCCGACCTCCTCGATCGTCACCGCGCCCCACTGGGCACCGTGCTGCTCGACGGCGGCGTCGATGATCCGCTGGCACTCGTACTGGAGGTTGCGGTCGATGGTGGTCTGGACGTCGCGGCCCTCGACCGCCTCGACGTCCTCGCGGGTGGCGCCGGGGATGACCTGGCCGTCGCGGCCGATCTCCACGGTGGTCGAGCCGTCGGTGCCGGTGAGCAGCTCGTCGTAGGACTGCTCGAGACCGGCCAGCCCCTCGCCGTCGCGGCCGACGAAGCCGACGACGTTGCCGCCGGTGGTGCCGTTGGGGTAGAGCCGGTCGACGGTGGCCTCGGGCTCGATGCCGATGATCCCCAGCTCCCGGATCTGGCGCCAGTCGGCGGGGCTGACGTCGTGGGCGATGTAGGCGAAGGTGGAGTCGCCGACCATGGCCGCGCCGAGCTCGGCCGGGTCCTGCCCGAGGATCGGGGCCAGTCGCTCGGCGGCGGCGGAGATGCCGGTGCCGACGACCTCGCCGTCCTCGTCTCGTGCCTCGTAGCCGGTGATGAGCTGCTGGTTGACGCCGATGCTGTAGGTCTCCACCGAGGTGGCCAGCACCTCGCCCGAGGAGTCGAGGATGTCCCCGCGCTGGGCCTGGATGGCGTAGCTCCGCGTGCGGTTCTCCCGCGCGTCCTCCGCCAGCTGGGGGCCCTCGAGGGCCTGGACCCAGATGAGGCGGCCGGCCACGACGAGCAGGACGGCCAGGAGCATGACGAGCAGCACGCGCGTGCGGCGCACCCAGTCCCTGGGGTCGGCGGTCACCAGCGGCGAACGGGCCATCAGTTCGTTCCCTCCTCGGCGGGCCCGCCGGTGATCTCCCCGGTGGCGAGCTCGATGAAGTACGTGGTCGTCGGACGGACCATGCCCAGCTCCTCGGCACGTGCGTCGAGCTCCGAGGGGGCGCCGGCGGCATCAAGCTCGACCTGGAGGGAGTCGACGGACTCCTGGACCAGGGCCAGCTCCATCTGCCGGTCGTGCAGGGCGTAGGCGGTCTCGGCCATGCGGATGTTGAGCACGAGCACGGTGGCCAGCGCCGCCAGCAGGATGGCGGCGAGGACCGCGACGAAGGGTGCGCGGGAGCGCGCCGGCACCGGGCTCGGGACGACGGTCAGGCGGGTGCGGGTGCGCCGGGTCGTCGTCGGGGTGCCGGCAGGGGCGCGCCTGGGCAGGCGGGCCCCGGAGGTCACGGGCTGGGCGCTCATCGGGTGCTCCTGTGCTGCGTGGTCGTGCCGCGGGCGGGTCGTGCGGGTCGGCCGCTGCGACCGGGGCCGCGGGAGGGGGTCGACCTCTCGGGCCGGCGCAGGTGGTCGGGGGTGGGGCGCAGCCGTTCGGCGGCGCGCAGGCGGACGGCGCGGGCGCGCGTGTTGTGCGCGAGCTCGGCGTCGTCGGCCTCCTCCGCGCCGCGGGTGAGCAGGCGCAGGTAGGGCTGGTGGGTCTCGGGGACGACGGGCATGTCCGGGGGCGCGGAGGTCGTCGCGCCCCGGGCGAGCTCGGCCTTGACGAGGCGGTCCTCGAGGGACTGGTAGGACTCGACGACGATCCGGCCGCCGACGGCGAGCGCCGCCACCGCGCGGGGCAGGGCGCGGGCGAGGATGTCGAGCTCGCCGTTGACCGCGATCCGCATGGCCTGGAAGGTGCGCTTGGCGGGGTTGCCACCGGTGCGGCGACCGGCGGCCGGCATGGCCACGTCGATGACGTCGACGAGGTCTGCGGTGGTGCGCAGGGGCGAGCGTCCGCGGCGGGCGACGATCTCGGCGGCGATGCGGCCGGCGAACCGCTCCTCCCCGTACTCGCGCAGGATGCGGCGCAGCTCGCGCTCCTCGAGCGTGGCGAGCAGCTCGGCCGCGGTGGGCCCGGAGTCGGCGTCCATCCGCATGTCCAGCGGGGCGTCGTGGGCGTAGGAGAAGCCGCGGTCGGTCTCGTCGAGCTGGAGGGAGGAGACGCCGAGGTCCATGAGGACGCCGGCCACCGCTCCCCCGGCGTGCTCGGCGACGACCTCGTCGATCTGGTCGTAGGTGGCGTGCACGGCGGTGAGCCGCGCGGAGTAGGGGGCGAGGCGCTCGGTGGCCAGCGCGATCGCCTCGGCGTCCCGGTCGATGCCGAGCACGCGCAGGTCGGGGAACCGCGCCAGCGCCCCCTCGGTGTGGCCGCCGAGCCCGAGGGTGGCGTCGACGAGCACCGCGCCCGGGGCCTCGAGCGCCGGGGCGAGCAGGTCGAGGCAGCGCTCGAGGAGGACGGGGACGTGACGCTCGGCCGTCGCCGCGGTGGCCGGCTCGGCGGCAGGCTCAACGGCCGTCTGAGCGGCGTCGTGAGTGCCGGCGGGGCCCTGGGGGCGCTCCGGTCGGGGCGTGGTGGTCATCGGGTCCTCCTCTCGTGGTGCTGGTCGGGTCGGGGTAGGCGGCACGGGTCCGGGGTGCGATCCGTCTCGTACCGCCAGGACTCCCACCTCCGCATCCGGCGACGGGGAAGGACGCCGGGGCGGGGGCACCGACGCCGGGGAAGTGCGTCGGTGCGGTGGGAGACCTCGCGGGGCGAGATCCGGGGGGTCGTGGTGCGGGTGTCGGTCGGGGCTGATGCGGGCCGGTGGGTGGGGCGGTCGGCGGGCAGGGCGGTCGGTCGGTCGGTCGGGTCAGAACAGGCCCGGGACCACCTCCTCGGCGGTCTCGGCGAAGGACTCCTCCTGCGCCGCGAGGTACTCCGCCCACGCGGTCGCGTCCCAGATCTCGATCCGCGTGCCCGCGCCGATGACGGCGAGCTCGCGGTCCAGCCCCGCATAGCGGCGCAGGTTGGACGGGACCGTCAGGCGGCCCTGCTTGTCGGGGACCTCGTCCGTGGCGCCGGAGAGGAAGACGCGCAGGTAGTCACGGGCCTGCTTGCTGGTCACGGGGGCCTGGCGCAGGCGGTCGTGCATGGCCTCGAACTCGCCCCTCGGGAAGGCGTAGAGGCAACGGTCCTGACCACGGGTGAGGACGAGGCCGTCGGCCAGGTCCGAGCGGAACTTCGCGGGGAGGATCAACCGCCCCTTGTCGTCCAGACGCGGCTCGTAGGTACCGAGAAACATCGCGGCACCTCCCAAGTCGTCGCCCTGCCGCTCCCGTGATCCCCACGTTACTCCACTTCCCTCCACCGCGATAGCAGAAGCCACCCACATCGCCTGCGTGTCGTGCGGCAGGCCAGGTCAGGGGCGGTGGAGCGCGGTGGAGGACGCGGGTGCGCCCGAGCGTGGCGCGGCTCGACACGGAGGCCGGACGGATGGTGGGCGCCGGCGTCGGGGGCCGGGAGAACGGGATAGGAACGGCGAGATCCTGCCGTTCGTCCGCGTCGGGCGGGCCGCCGCTCGGGCGCCGGCAGCGCCAGCGGGCCCCCAGGGGGAGGGAAGTGGGGGGATCGGGTGGCGCGATGTGGGGGAACCGGGTGGGGCGACGTGGAGCGCCCCGGTGGCGCGACGTCGAGCGACCCTGTGGAGCGCGGTGGAGGGACCCGAGTGGGGCGACGTGGGGAGACCCGGTGGAGCGCGGTGGAGGGACCCGAGTGGGGCGACGTGGAGCGACCCTGTGGAGCGACGTGGCGGAAGCATGACGACGGCCCCCGGTCCGCATCGCTGCGGGCCGGGGGCCGTCGGTCAGGTCGTGCGTGGCGCGGGGGTCACCGCGCGGGCGCCGGGGTCAGACGCCGCGGCCCTCGCCGCGCTGCTCCCACTTCTCCTGCTGGCGCTCCATGAAGCTCTTCGTGCTCGCGCTGCGCCCGCCCGTGGGGCCGGGCCGGCGGGGGGCCGTGCCGCCGCGGCCACCACGGCCGCCGGGGCCGGCACCCGGGGACGTGCCCTTGGTCTTCGTGTTCCTGCCCGGGGTCATGCCCAGCAGGACACCGCCGACCATGGCGGCGAAGCCGAGGACGCCGAGCCAGATCCACCCGGTGGCCACCCCACCCACGAGGGCACCGATGCCGGCGACCGCGACGAGGGCCCCCAGGGCGACCTTGCGCAGGTCCGGCCCCGAGGGGTCACCGAGGGTCTCGGCGAGGTGCGGGTCGTCAGCGTGGAGCTGCGCTTCCATCTGGGCGAGCATGCGCTGCTCATAGTCGGAGAGTGGCATCATGCCCCCTTCCTCACCGGTCGGACGTCTGCTCGCGTCCGGACGGAGCGCGAATGCTCTCAGGATAGGTCCTGCCGGGCTCCCGCGTCACGCCCGGAGGGATCGTTGTGACCGGGCTGCGCTCCCCGATGCCCCTGGCGACGCCCCAGCAGGGCCGCCGGCGAGAGCGCGCCGCGCCCGAACCGCTGCCGCACGGCGTCGAGCGTCTCCTCCGCGCGGGCGGTCCCCGGGTCGTCGTCGAGCGCGAGCTGCAGACCCTGCCCGGCCTCCTCGAGCCCCTCGAGCCGGACCCCGAGCAGCCGCAGCCCCGGGCGCGGCACGTCGACGGCCGCGAGCAGGCCGCGGGCAGCCGCGGCGACGTCCCGGGCGAGGTTCGTGCCGGCGCCGAGCCGCCGCGAACGGGTGATGGTGGTGAAGTCCGGGAAGCGCACCTTGATGCTCACGGTGGTGGTGGTCAGCCCCGCCGCCCGCAACCGGGCGGCCGCCGCGTGCGACTGGGCGAGCAGCACCCGGTCGAGCTCGTCGCGGTCGGCCACCGGGTCGAAGAAGGTGTGCTCGGAACCCACGGACTTCTCCGCGGCCCGTTCGGAGCGGACCTCGCGTGCGTCGGCGCCCATCGCCAGGGCGTGCAGGCGGGCACCCGCCGCGCGGCCGAGCGCGCGCTCGAGGTCGACCACCCGGGCGGCCGCGACGTCGCCGACCGTCTCCCACCCGTGGCGGCGCAGGACCTCGGCGGACTTCTCCCCCACGCCCCACAGCGCGCCGACCGGCAGCGGGTGGAGGAAGTCGAGCGTGGCGGCCGAAGGCACGAGCAGGAGCCCGTCGGGCTTGGCCGCGCCGGAGGCGATCTTGGCCACGTGCTTGGTCGATGCGATGCCGACCGACGCCGCGAGCCCGGTCTCCTCGCGCACCCGGGCGCGCACGTGCGCGCCGATCGTCAGCGGGGGGCCGAGGCGCCGCACCGCCCCGCGCACGTCGAGGAAGGCCTCGTCCACGCTCAGCTGCTCGACGCGGTCGGTCACCGATCCCAGCACCGCCATCACGGTCCGCGAGATCTCCCGGTAGCGCTCGTGCCGGCCGGGCAGGAACACGCCCTGCGGGCACAGGGCGCGGGCCTGGGCCACCGGCATCGCCGAGCGCACCCCGAAGGCACGCGCCTCGTAGGTCGCCGCGGAGACGACCCCGCGCTGGGGGCCGCCGACGATGACCGGTCGCCCGGCGAGCTCGGGGGCGTCGAGCACCTCGACCGCGGCGAAGAAGGCGTCCATGTCCACGTGCAGCACGTGACAGCCGGAGTCGTCCGCCCCGAAGGGGGTCGGTCCCCGGCGCTGGCTCCCGCTCGCGCGGACCGGCTTGCGGCTCACCCCTCGACGGTAGCGCCGACGGGTGACACCGGGGCTAGCGTGCAGGGGTGACGCCGCGTCCCCGGTCCGTGCACCCCCGTTGGCCCGAGCACCCGGTGCCGACCACCTTCTCGGTGGCGGAGGTGGTGCCCGAGCCCGGCGCACCCCATCGGGTGATGCTCCTCCTGGGCGGCTCGGAGTCCTCGTTCCTCGACCTGGAGGACCCCGCGCACCTCGAGTTCGAGTACATGCAGCACGTGCGCGCCGTCGTCGACGTCGCCCTGCCGCGCGGCGACGAGACGCGCCCGGGCCGGTTCGTCCATCTCGGCGGCGCCGCCTGCGCGCTCCCCCGCGCCCTGCTGGCCGACCGGCCGCGGTCCCGGCACCTCGCCGTCGAGCTCGACACCGTCCTGGCGGACCTGGTCCGCCGGTGGTTCGACCTGCCCCGGTCCCCGTCCCTGCGCATCCGCAACGCCGAGGCGCGCTCCTCGGTCGAGCACCTGTACCCCGGGTCCGCGGACGTGCTCGTGCGTGACGTCTTCGTCGACGCCGAGGTGCCCGAGCACCTGCGCACCGAGCAGTTCGTCCAGTCGGCCGACGCCGCGCTGGCACCCCGCGGGGTCTACGTCCTCAACCTCACCGACTCCCCCGGCCTGCGCCGGGTGCGCGAGGAGCTGGCCGCCCTGGCCGCGGTCTTCGACCACCTGCTGGCCGTCGTCGACCCGGCGGTGTGGAAGGGACGCCGCTACGGCAACGTCGTCCTGGTCGCGGCCCACCACCCGCTCGACGCCGCAGCAGTCGACCGCGGGCTGCGTCGCCTGCCCTTCCCGGCCGTCGTCGTCGGGCCGGGCGAGCTGGCCCGACTCGGCCGGACCGCGACGGCGCCGCAGGACCCGCCGGCGATCGCCTGAGTCGCGCGGGGCCGCCGAGCCCGTCCGCTCGCGGACCGTGCGGGCACACGACGGGGCCCGCACCCCATGAAGAGGTGCGGGCCCCGCGAAGAATGTTGGGTCGAGCGCTCGGATCAGAGCGGGACGACGTTCTCCGCCTGCGGGCCCTTCGGGCCCTGGGTGATCTCGAACTCGACGCGCTGGGCGTCCTCGAGCGACTTGTAGCCGTCCGCCTGGATGGCCGAGAAGTGAACGAAGACGTCAGGCGCGTTGCCACCGTCCTGCTCGATGAAGCCGTAGCCCTTCTCGGAGTTGAACCACTTGACGGTTCCCTGTGCCATGTACCTGTTGTCCTTCCGGGACGTCGGGGCCCGACCCTGTGCCGGTCCCCACTTGCCGCACTGAATTCGTCCCACGTCCTTGCCGGAGCCATGCTCACGACGGACGATCCGACGCGATGCACGACAGGGAAACGCAGATGCAACGCGTCAAGCATGCCACGTCCGGGCGCCGCGTGGGGCAGTTTCCGCACACCCGGCTGCCGCCGCCCTCAGCGGCCGGGATCGGTGCAGGTGGCGGTCCCCGTCCCGGGGCGGGGCCGTCTCGGTCCCGGGCGTGGCCGTCTTAGTCCCGGGCGGGGCCGTCTCGGTCCCGGGACGGGGCGGTCTCGGTACCCGGGCCGAGCCGGCGGGCCGCGACCAGCAGTCCCACGACGCCCACGAGCAGGACGAGGCCCTGCGCGGCCATCGCCACCCGGTAGTCCTGCGGGGACGGGTCCGCGCCACCGAGGACGTCGAGCACGATCCCCACCAGGAGCACCGCGAGGAGGGTCGCCGTGAACCCGCCCGCGTTGGTCAGGCCGGTCGCGGTGCCCAGCCGCTCGCGGGACACGTGGGAGCGAGTGATGTCGAAGCCGACGTTGGAGACCGAGGAGCCCACGTAGGCCGGCACGATCATGACGAAGAAGGCCCACAGGGGCACCGGCGGCGGCAGGACGAGCACGAGCGTCCACCCCAGGGCGGGCAGCGCGATGCCGACGGCGACGATCCACAGGCGCCGGTGCGGCAGCCGGCCCGAGAGCGAGCCCACCACCGGCCCCGCGACGACCATGGCGACGACGCCCACGACGAGCACCGCGGAGGCCCCGCCCGCGCTGATCCCGTTCCCGGCCCTCATGTAGGGCACGCCCCACATGAGGGCGAAGGCCACCACCGGGAACATGGTGGCCCAGTGGGCGAAGAGCCCCGCCCACACCCCGCGCGTGCGCACCACCGCGCGCAGCTGAGCGCCGAGGCTCTCGCGGCGGGCGAGGGCGTGCGGGTCGGGATCGGGGCCCCGCTCGTCGGGCTCCGCGGCGGCGGGACGGTCGCGGACGACGACGGCCACCGCGAGGCCGACCAGCAGCAGCGAGGCGGCCAGGGACAGGTAGGCCACCTCCCAGCCGTGCAGCGTGAGCAGCGCGACGAACGGGACGGCGGACAGCACCTGGCCGAGCTGGCCGAGCACGCTCGTCAGCTGGTTGAACAGCGGCACCCGGCCCAGCGCGAACCACTCCGGGACCAGGCGCAGGACGGAGATGAACGAGGTGGCGTCCCCCAGTCCGACGGCGAAGCGTGCGACCAGCGAGATCCCGACCGAGGTCGACAGCGCCATGACGAGCTGGGCCAGTGCCATGAGCACCGCGCCCGCGACGAGCACGCGCCGCGGCCCCCACCGGTCGATGGCCAGGCCGACGGGGATCTGGGCGGCGGCGTAGGTGCCGACCTGGACCACGACGAACGTGGAGAGCACGGCGGGCCCGGCGTCGAAGCGCTCGAGGGCCGCCAGGGTGCTCACCCCGAAGGAGGAGCGGCCGGCGACGGCGAGGATGTAGGACAGCGTGGCGACGCCCCACACCGCCAGGGCGATGCGGGGCGAGGCCGGAGGTGTCAGGCGGGGCACCGGGCACTCCCCTGCGGGGTGCGGTGCCCGCCGACCGCGGGCGTGCGGGGGCCGCCGACGGGGCGGCTCACGCCTCCTCGGGCCGGTCGTCGGCGTGGTCGTCGGCGGGCGTGTCGGCGCGGTCGTCGGCGGGCGGGTCGAGGTGGTCCTCGGTGCGGTCCTCGGTCCCGGTCTCGCCGCGGTCGTCACGCTCACCCCTCTCGGGGCCGCCGGCCGGCCGGTCGGGACCGGCCTCCTCGACGCCGCCGCGCCAGCCGTCGACGGCGGGCGCGCTGGCCAGGTAGGCCTCCAGCTCGGCACCGATCTCGTCGGCGGTGGGCAGCGCGGGCGGGGGCTGGTCCGAGCCCGCCCGGGCGATGTCGCTGCGGTCGTAGCGCTCCTCGAGGGCGCGCACCACCGCGGCGACCTCCGGGCTGGCGCCGACCTGGCTGTCGATCTCGGCCAGCACCTTCGTGGTGAGGGACTCCAGGTCGCCGACCGGCAGGGAGACGCCGGAGGCGGTGGTCAGCATGCGCAGCAGCGCGGCGGAGGCCACCGGGTACTCCGAGCCGGAGAGGTAGTGGGGCACGTGCACGGCGAGCCCAAGGACGTTCATCCCCTGCTGGGACAGGCGCAGGTCGAGCAGCGCCTCGGCGGAGCCGGGCGCCTGGAACTCGCCGAGGAACAGGTTCGGTCCGGGCTCGATCCGCCCGCCGGCGTCGCGGTCGGTGCCATGGGTGGTGATCGCCACCGGCCGGGTGTGCGGGACGCCCGCGGGGACGCCCTGCATGCCGACCACCAGCTCGACGCCGTGCTCGCGCACGATCTCGGACACCGCGCGGGCGAAGCCCTCCCACGCGAGGTCGGGCTCGTGGCCGTGCAGCACGAGCAGCGCGCGGCCCTCGTGGTCGCGGACCGCGTCCACGGCCAGGACGGGCTCCTCGTAGTCCACCCACCGGCCGTCGGCGAACGTCATCGCCGGGCGGCGGGAGCGCAGGTCGAGGAGCTGGTCGGTGTCGAAGGTGGCCACCCGCTCGACGGGCATGCTGGCGAGCAGCTGGCGCACCGCGAGCTCGCCGGCGCTGCCGGCGTCCATCCCGCCGTGCAGGGCGTGCACGAGCACCGGCACCTCGCCGACGTGCTCGGCCGCGGGTCCGGTGGAGTAGAGGGTCTCGTCGCTCATCGCGCCACCTTCCTTCACTGGTCGTCTGCCCGGCTCAACGTCGCACCATCCTGCGACATTCCCGCCCACCTGGAGGGACGTGCCACAGCGCGCCGCGCACGGACGGGGGTGCACAGGCGCGCGCGGGTGCACCACAATGGACGGTCGCGCGTGCCGACTCCCAGGGCCGCCCGACGACGGAGGTGGTCCGATGGCGTTGCACGATCGGCACGACGACATCGAGGTCGACGACGGCCCGGTCGGCGGCGACGAGCTGCCACGGGAGCAGGCCCGGGTCGACGTGGTCTACGCCCGCCTGGACGAGCTGCGCGCCCTGTACCGCCGCCGCCTCGAGGACGTGCGGCGCACGGGGTCGGTCGGCACGCACCAGATGCGCTCCGAGCGGGACGCCTTCGCCGCGCACTACACCGAGACGCTGGCCCGCATGGACCAGGTCGAGGAACGGCTGGTGTTCGGCCGGCTCGACCTGCGCACCGGGCCGCCACGCTACGTCGGCCGGATCGGGATCCAGGACGAGTCCCGCAGCCAGCTGCTCCTGGACTGGCGCGCGCCCTCGGCCCGCCCCTTCTACCAGGCCACCGCCGTCAATCCTGACGGTGCGGTGCGCCGTCGTCACCTCCTCACCCGGCGGCGCCGGGTGGCGGGCGTGGAGGACGAGCTGCTCGACGCCGAGCACCTGCCCGAGGAGCTGCGCCTCGAGCTGCGCGGCGAGGGGGCGCTGTTCGCCGCGATGAACGCCGCCCGCACGGGCCGGATGAGCGACATCGTCGCCACCATCCAGGCCGAGCAGGACGCCGTCATCCGCTCCCCCCTCGACGGCGTGCTGGTCGTCCAGGGCGGCCCCGGCACCGGCAAGACCGCGGTCGCACTGCACCGCATCGCCTACCTGCTCTACGCCCACCGCGAGCGCCTCGCCCGCTCGGGGGTGCTGCTGGTGGGGCCCTCGCCCGTGTTCCTGCGCTACGTCGAGCAGGTGCTGCCCTCCCTCGGCGAGACCGACGTCGTGGCCACGACGGTCGCCAACCTGCTCCCGGGGGTCCGTGCGGACGGCACCGAGGATGCACAGGCGGCTCGGATCAAGGGCCGACCCCTGATGATCGAGGTCATGGCCCGGCTGGTGCGCTCGGTGCAGCGGGTGCCCGAGGCACCTCAGGTACTCGAGGTCGAGAGCGCCTCGATCCGTCTGGAGCCCGCCGACGTGCGGGCGGCGATCGGTCGTGCCCGCCGCTCGCACCGCACGCACAACGCGGGCCGGGAGACCTTCGTGCGCACGCTCCTGCCGGTGCTCACCGACAGGTACGCGGCCGCCCGCGGGATCTCCGACCCCGAGGAGCGCTCCGCCCTCATGGAGGACGTGCGCAGCGCGCGCGACGTGCGGGTCGCGCTCAACCTGTGCTGGATGCCGCGCACCCCCGTCGAGCTCCTCGACCGTCTGCTCTCCCGGCCCAACCTGCTCGACGAGCTGGCTCCCGAGCTCACCGACGCGGAGCGGGCCGCCCTCGTGCGCCCCCGCGGCGCGCGTCCCACGGAGGCGGACGTGCCGCTGCTCGACGAGCTCGCCGAGCTGCTCGGCCACCACGAGGAGGCCGAGGACCGGGCCGCGCGGGCCCGGGCCACGGCCGAGCGCGCCCAGGAGGTCGAGCACGCGCGGGCCGCGATCGAGGCCCAGGACCTCGGCGGCGGGATGTTGACCGCCGAGATGCTGGCCGACCGGTTCGCGCGCACGGGGCCGTCGATGACCACCGCCGAGCGCGCCGCGGCCGACCGGACCTGGACCTATGGCCACGTCGTCGTCGACGAGGCCCAGGAGCTGAGCCCGATGGCCTGGCGGATGCTCGCCCGCCGGGTGCCGGTGCGGTCGATGACCGTGGTCGGCGACCTCGACCAGCGCCGCGGCCCCCACCGGCCACGCAGCTGGGCGAGCCTGCTGGGGCCCGCCGCCGGGAACGCGCTGCGCGAGTCGGTCCTCACCGTCTCCTACCGCACGCCCGCCACCGTCCTGGACGCCGCGACCGAGACGCTGCGCCTGGCCGGATCCCCCGGGACCCACCCGGTCACCGCGGCCCGCGACCTGCCCGGCGCCCTCGTGCACCGGCGCATCGGCGCCGGCGAGGTGGTGCGCACGGGCCTGGACGAGGCGGCGGAGGCGCTCGACGAGCTCGAGGAGCACGAGACGGGAGCGGGGCGGGTGGCCGTCATCGCCGGCGAGCAGCTGGTCGAGCGGCTGCGCAGCGCCGCCCTCACCCACCCGCGGGCCGCCGGCGCGCTGCACGGCACGGACGTGCTCGACGCCCGGCTCGTCCTCACGGACGCCGCGGGCGCCAAGGGGCTGGAGTTCGACGTCGTCGTGCTCCTGGAGCCGGCCGACCTCACGGGTGACGGCACGGGCGACCTCTACGTCGCCATGACCCGGCCCACGCGCCGCCTCGTGGTCGTCCACCACCGGCCGCTACCGCCCGGGATGACCACCGCCCGGGACTGAGCCCACCCGGACCGGTCCGCCGCGGCAGAGGTGACCGCGCTCACGCGCCCGCGTGGACGAGTTTGCCGCGGCCGTCGACGAGCGCGACCATGTGCCGGTGACCCGTGCTCTCCTGCTGGAAAACCCCCACGCCAACGCCGACCCCGTGCTCAGCGCCGCCGGCCTCGACGTCGTGCGTCATCCGCACGCGATGTCGGAGGAGGAGCTGGACGAGGCGCTGGACGGCGTCGAGATCCTCGGCATCCGCTCCCAGACCCAGGTCACCGCCAAGGTCCTGGCCCGCCACCCGCAGCTGCTCGCGGTGGGCGCGTTCAGCATCGGGACCAACCAGATCGACGTGCGGGCCGCGACCCGCCACGGCGTGGCCGTGTTCAACGCGCCGTACTCGAACACCCGCTCGGTGGTTGAGCTGGCGGTCGCCGAGATCATCGCGCTCACCCGCCGCCTCACCGAGCGGGACAAGTCCCTGCACGACGGCGTGTGGCAGAAGTCGGCGGCCGGCTCCCACGAGGTTCGCGGTCGCACGCTGGGCATCGTCGGCTACGGCAACATCGGCTCCCAGCTCTCGGTCATCGCCGAGGCCCTGGGCATGCGCGTGATCTTCTTCGACACCTCGGAGAAGCTGGCCCTGGGCAACGCCCGCTCCACCGCCTCCCTCGAGGAGCTCCTTGGCGAGGCCGACGTCGTCACGCTGCACGTGGACGGCCGCGAGGGCAACGCCGGGATGTTCGGCGCGGCGCAGTTCGCGGCCATGAAGCCCGGCGCGGCCTTCCTCAACCTCTCCCGCGGCTTCCTCGTGGACTACGCCGCGCTGCGCGAGCGCGTGCTGGACGGCTCGATCACGGGTGCGGCCGTCGACGTGTTCCCCGACGAGCCGCGGAGCAACGGCGCGGAGTTCACCTCCGAGCTGCGCGGGCTGCCCAACGTCATCCTCACCCCGCACGTGGGCGGCTCCACCGAGGAGGCCCAGGAGAACATCGGCCACTTCGTCTCCGGCAAGCTCGCCGGGTACTACCGCCTCGGCGTCACCGACCTGTCGGTCAACCTGCCCCGCCTCGTGCTCGAGACGACGGGCGCGACGCGCCACCGCCTGGCCTACGTCCACCGCAACACCCCCGGCGTGCTGGCGCTGGTCAACCAGACCTTCGCCGAGGCGGGCGCCAACATCGAGGGCCAGATCCTGGGCACCTCGGGCGAGACCGGCTACGTCATCACTGACATCTCCTCGGAGATCCCGGTCGCCGCGCTGTCCGCCCTGCACTCGATGGAGGACACGATCCGGCTGCGTGTGCTCTCGCGCCCGGGGAGCTGACCATCCTCGACCCGACCACCGGGCCGTCGGTGATGTCGGCTTCCCCTCCGACATCACCGACGGCGGTCGGTGCCGGCCGTCGACGGGCCGAGCTCGACCGGCCCGAGGGGCACGGGGGCGGCCGCGGTCGTCGCCGGCTGGCACGAATCTAGCGGAGCGCGAGCCCGCCCGCGCGCACGGGGGAAACGGACAGGATGGACATCCGTGCGCGGCCGTCGGACGTCCGTCCGCCCGGCGCGCGACCGGCCGGCTCTCCTGCCGTTCCGACCGGCTCCCCGGCGGGCCGGCCGAGCCCTCGCCGCGCGACGCGGCTGCCGCTCAGTGGCGACCGCTCGACCCCTCCGCCTCGGACTCGTCCCGCACGTCGGCGTCCGCCTGCCCGTCCGTGGGGTCCTGCTCCTCCGCGGCGCTCTCGCGGTCGGCCCGCAGCGCGGCGATCGCCGCCTCGAAGTCCTCGAGGGAGTCGTAGGCGGAGTAGACGGAGGCGAAGCGCAGGTAGGCGACCTCGTCCAGGGCCCGCAGCGGGGCCAGGATCGCGGTGCCGACGTCGTGGGCCTCGATCTGCGAGGCGCCCGAGGAACGCACGGTCTCCTCGACCTGCTGGGCGAGCCGGGCCAGGTCGTCGTCGGAGACAGGGCGTCCCTGACTGGCCTTGCGCAGGCCGCCGACGACCTTGTCCCGGCTGAACGGCTCGACCACCCCGGAGCGCTTGACGACCTGGAGCGAGGACGTCTCCAGGGTGCTGAACCGCCGCTGGCACTGGGGGCACTGCCGCCGTCGGCGGATGGAGGTGCCGTCGTCCGACGTCCGTGAGTCGACGACGCGCGAGTCCGGGTGGCGGCAGAAGGGACAGTGCATCGGGCCATCATTCCAGGCCCGGGGGGATCAGCGCGGCAGCTGCAGGACCTGACCGGCGCTCACCGCGGACCCGCCGAGCGAGTTGAGCTCGGCGATCTGGGCGACGACGTCGCGCACGTCCTCGCCCGGTGCGGCCGCGGCGGCCGCGACCGACCACAGCGACTCCCCCGGCGCCACGACGACGGTCGTGCCGGAGGCCTCCGGGCCCGCGCCCATCAGCGAGCCGGCGATCGCGCCGATGCCGCCGACGACGGCCAGCGCCAGGGCCAGCACGACCAGCCGGAGCGCGAGCCGCCCGCGGGCGGTCAGGCGCAGCGGCGCCGGGCGCGCCGCCGTCGAGGAGGAGTCCCCCCGCACGCCCGGGGCGGCGACCGACGGGCGTGCGGAGGGACGGTCGGGGGCGGCAGCCGGTGCTGCCGCGGGGCGCCGGACCGGGGCGGCGGCCGGGCCGGGGACGAACGAGCGGACGTCGCCGGCGGCGGGCAGCGGGGGCTGCGGCACGAAGCCGGGCCCCACCAGCTGCAGCCGGGGACGGGTGCGGCGCGGGAGGACGGGGGCCGTCTCCAGGGGAAGTGCGCTCATCTCAACTCTCCTCGAACATCCGTTCGTCGAACACCTGTTCGTCAGCGTAGGGCATACCGGGCCGGAAGTCGACACTCCGGTCGAACACATGTTTGGAATGCGTCCCGAACCGCCCTACCCTGGCGATGTCAGCAGTTCATCGCAGACCACTGACATCGCAGCCGAGACCGATGCCCGACGAGCACCTGGAGGACCGCCATGGGCGAGCAGACCGCCCCCGTACCGCCCGCGCTGACCGTGCGTCAGCGACAGGTGCTCGACTGCCTCCGCTCGGTCCTGGCCGAGCGCGGCTACCCGCCGTCCCTGCGCGAGATCGGCGAGGCGGTCGGCCTGGGCTCACCCTCGTCGGTCAAGCACCAGCTCGACTCCCTCGAGCGCAAGGGGTACGTCCGCCGCGACCCCAAGCGTCCCCGGGCCGTCGAGATCGTCGAGATCGTCGAGATCGGCACCGAGGTCGACGAGCCCGAGACCCCCGGCGCGCCCGAGGAGGAGCGCACCCCCGGTCCCGGGGCACCCGTGCTCACGCTGCACGACGGCGAGGACCTGGGCGGCTCCGCCCCCACCTACGTCCCGCTGGTGGGGCGCATCGCCGCCGGCGGTCCGATCCTGGCCGAGCAGGAGATCACCGCCTCGCTGCCGCTGCCGCGCGAGCTGGTGGGCTCGGGCGAGCTGTTCATGCTCGACGTCGTCGGCGACTCGATGGTCGACGCGGCGATCTGCGACGGCGACCGCGTCGTCGTGCGCGTCCAGAACTCGGCCGAGAACGGGGAGATCGTGGCCGCGATGCTCGACGGCGAGGCGACGGTCAAGGTGTTCTCCCGCCGTGACGGGCACGTGTGGCTGCTGCCGCGCAACACCGCCTACGCCCCCATCCCGGCCGACGAGTCGCGGGTCCTGGGCAAGGTCGTGGCGGTGCTGCGCACCCTGTGAGCCGCCCGGCGGCAGGCCGGCCTCAGAACCCGAAGCGGGCGGCCACCGAGCGGATGGAGTCGGCCGAGGCCACCAGCGCGTCCTGCTCCTCCTGGGACGCCGGCAGCATGAGCGTGCGCTCCACCCCGGAGCGGCCGATGATGGTCGGCATCGACAGGGTCACCGGCCCGGTGCCGTACAGGTCCGGCAGGCGGGTGCTCACCGAGAGCACCCGGCCCTCGTCGCGCAGGACGGCCTCGACGATGCGGGCCGTGCTCAGGCCGATGGCGTAGTTCGTCGCCCCCTTGCCGCGGATGATGGTGTCCGCGGCGTGCACCACCTCGTGCCGGATCTGCTCGCGGTCGGCGGCGTCCAGCTCGCCGGTGCCGGTCAGCTCCGCCCAGTCCAGGACCGGGGTCCCGCCGATGGTGGCGGTGGACCACATGGGCACCTCGGAGTCGCCGTGCTCGCCGGCGATGTAGCCGTGCACCGACTGCACCGCCACGCCCGCGCGGCGGGCCACCAGGTAGCGCAGCCGGGAAGTGTCCAGCACGGTCCCCGAGCCGAAGAACTGGGTCGGCGGCAGGCCCGAGATCGCCAGGCCCGCCTGGGTGACGACGTCGACCGGGTTGGCGACCATGAGGTAGACCGCGTGCGGGGCCACCTCGAGGAGCTGGGGCACCAGCGTGCGCATGATGTCGACCGTCGCGCCGGCGAGGTCGAGGCGGGACTGGCCGGGCTTCTGCTTGGCACCGGCGGTGATGACGACGATGTCGGCGTCCGCGCACACGGCGATGTCGCTGCCCCCGCCCACCGAGCTCATCGGGGTGAAGGAGATGCCGTGGGCGAGGTCGAGGACCTCGGCGTTGACCTTGTCGGCGTTGAGGTCGTAGAGCACGACCTCGCGGGCCGAGCCGCGGATCATCATCGAGTAGGCGATCGCCGAGCCGACGGCGCCCGCCCCCACCACGGCGACCCGGCTGGCCCTCCTCGGCAGGTGGGCCTCGCCCCGCGGGCCGGGGGCGGTCACCAGCGGGTCGGCGGCGTGCAGGTCGTGCTCGTGGCGCCCCTCACCGGGCTGGGTGGTCTCGGGCACGAAGGGCTGGGGCTCGGTCACGGGTCCTCCTCGGCGGGGCGCTCACGCGTACGTGCCCAGGTTACGGGTGCCCGGCCAACCTGCGGAGGGCGTCCCGGACCACGGCCGGGTCCCGGGTGGGCCACATCGGGGGCAGGGAGGCGCGCAGGTACCCGCCGTAGCGGGCGGTGACCAGGCGCGGGTCGAGGACGGCGACCACGCCGCGGTCGTCCGTCGAGCGGATGAGCCGGCCCACGCCCTGGGCGAGCAGCAGCGCGGCGTGGGTGGCCGAGACCGCCATGAACCCGCTCGTGCCGCGGGCCTGGGCGACCTCCGAGCGCGCCTGGGCCACGGGGTCGTCGGGCCGCGGGAAGGGGATGCGGTCGATGACGACCAGGCGGTTCGCGCGTCCCGGCACGTCCACGCCCTGCCACAGCGACAGCGTGCCGAACAGGGAGGCGGCCTCGTCCCGGGCGAACTCGGCCACCAGCGCCGGCAGCGAGTCGTCGCCCTGGCACAGGACGCGCAGGCCGGTGCGCTCGCGGACGGTCTCGGCGGCCTCCTCCGCGGCGCGCCGGGAGGAGAACAGGCCCAGCGCGGCGCCGCCGGCGACCTCGACGAGCTCGACGAGCTCGGTGCGAGCGGCCTCGGCCGTGCCGTCGCGCCCGGGCGCCGGCAGGTGGCCGGGGGTGTAGAGGATGGCCTGGCCGGCGTAGTCGAACGGGGAACCGACGTCGGCGCCCGTCCAGCCGGCACCGAGGCCGAGCCCGAGCTGGGCGGCCACGGGCGCGAGCTCCCCGCCCAGGGTGAGGGTGGCCGAGGTGGCCACGACCGCCCGGTCGGACCACAGGTGGGTGGCCGCCCGGTCGGCGACCTCGACCGGGGCCAGCTGCAGCCGGGGCGGGTCGAGGTCCTCCCGGCCGCGGTCGCACCACATGACGTCGGCCCGCGCGGCCACCCCGCCCGAGCCGAGCCGGTCGCAGACCTCGGCCAGCACGACGGCGGCCGACCGGGCGGCCACGCGCCCGCCGGCCGCGTCGGCGGAGCCGCCCTCGCCGGCCAGGGACCGGGCGGCCTCCGTGGCCGCCGAGGACACCAGGGAGATGACGCCGGCGAGGAGCTCGCCGGGTCCCTCGGCCAGCCGCCCGGCGGGCAGGACCTCCAGGGCTCCGCGCAGGTCGCCGGCCGCACGGGTCAGCGCCTCCGCGGCCCCGCCCTCCGCGCGCACCACCCGGGCGGTGCGCTCGACGACGCCGACGCTCAGCTCGACGGTGCCCTGGCTGCGCAGCCGGCCGGCGAGCTCGTGGGCCTCGTCGACGACGAGCACGTCGTGCTCGGGCAGCACGCCGGGCGAGCCGGTCGCGGCGATCCCGAGCATGGCGTGGTTGGTCACGACGACGTCGGCGTCGGCGGCCCGCTCGCGGGCCAGCACGGCGAAGCACTCGGTGCGCTGGGGGCAGGCCCGGCCCAGGCACTCCAGGCGGGTGACGGAGACCTGCCGCCAGGCGCGGTCGGAGACCCCGGGCAGGAGGTCGTCCCGGTCGCCGGTGTCCGTGGCGGCGGCGAACTCGCGGGCGCGCACGACCTGCTCACCCAAGGGCCCGCGGGCGCCCTGACCGGTGGCGGCCGAGGTCGCTGGCGCGGCCAGGAGTGTGGGCTCGTCCTCCTCGGGGTAGCCGCCGTCGACCTTGTGCCGGCAGATGTAGTTGTGCCAGCCCTTGAGCAGGGCCACGTCCGGTCGGCGGCCGACCACCTCCTCGACGGCGTCCGCGACGACGGGGGCGTCCTTGGTCAGCACCTGGCGCTGGAGGGCGAGCGTGGCGGTGGAGATGACGGCCCGCTCCCCCGAGCCGACGGCGTGGGCCATGACGGGGGCGAGGTAGCCGAAGGACTTCCCAGTCCCGGTGCCCGCCTGGACGAGGAGCCGTTCGGCCTCCTCGACGGCGCCGGCCACCCGCTCGGCCATCTCCCGCTGGCCCGCGCGCGGCGAGCCACCGGTGGCGGCCACGACGCCGTCGAGGACCTCGAGGGCCCGGCGCTGCGCGGCGCCGTCGGCCGCCCGGGACGTCGCGGCGCCGCCTGCCCGGGAGGCGCCGTCGGACGTGCCGCCGCCCTCGGGCGCGTCCCGGCGGGGGGCACGGCCGGGCCGGGCGCCCGCGCGGGGCGGCGCGGGTGTCGGGTCGGGGCTCACGCGCGCAGCGCCGCCCTGAGCTCGGCGGCCAGCGCCGGGTCCACCAGGGCGTGCAGCTCGGTGCCGTCGGCTCCCCAGCGCTCGGAGAGCACCTCGCCGTCGGCGTGCGCCCGGGCGACGAGGTCCCCGCGGGCGAAGGGCACGACGAGCTCGACCTCCTCGCCGATGGGCGCCGCCTCGGCCAGCTCGCGCGAGATCGCGGCGCGCAGCTCGTCGACCCCCGCACCGGTGTAGGCCGAGACGATGGCGGCCCCGGGGTAGCGGGTGCGCAGGGCGAGCAGCTCGGCCTCGCCGGCCAGGTCGGCCTTGTTGAGCACGACGAGCTCGCGCACGTCGCTGCCCCCCTCGATGTCGGCCAGCACGGCACGGACGGCCTCGACCTGCCCGACCGGGTCCGGGTGCGAGGCGTCGACGACGTGCAGCAGCAGGTCGGCCTCGGTGACCTCCTCGAGCGTGGAGCGGAAGGCCTCGACGAGCTGGGTGGGCAGGCGGCGCACGAAACCGACCGTGTCGGTGAGCGTGTACTCGCGGCCCTCGGGGGTGCTCGCGCGCCGCACCGTGGTGTCCAGCGTGGCGAAGAGCTGGTTCTGCACGAGGACGCCGGCGTCGGTGAGCCGGTTGAGCAGCGAGGACTTGCCGGCGTTGGTGTACCCGGCGATCGCCACCGAGGGCGTGCGGTGGCGGCGCCTGCCCGAGCGCTTGGTGGCCCGGGCCGGTGCCATGCCCGCCAGCTGCCGGCGCAGCCGCGCCATCCGGGTGCGGATCCGGCGCCGGTCGAGCTCGATCTTCGTCTCACCGGGTCCGCGCGAGCCGATGCCCTCACCGCCGGCGACGCGGCCGCCGGCCTGCCGGGACATCGACTCGCCCCAGCCGCGCAGCCGCGGCAGGAGGTACTCGAGCTGGGCGAGCTCGACCTGCGCCTTGCCCTCCCGGGACTTCGCGTGCTGGGCGAAGATGTCGAGGATGAGGGCGGTCCGGTCGACCACCTTGACCCTGACGACGTCCTCGAGGGCGCGCCGCTGCGAGGGGGCCAGCTCGGAGTCGACGACGACGGTGTCCGCACCGACGGCGGCCACCACCTCGCGCAGCTCGGCGGCCTTGCCCGAGCCGAGGAAGGTGGCTGGGTCGGGGTGGGGTCGGCGCTGGAGCAGCCCGTCGAGGACGACCGACCCGGCGGTCTCGGCGAGCGCCGCGAGCTCGCGCAGGGAGACCTCGGCCTCGGCCATGGTGCCGCTCGTGGCCAGCCCGACCAGGACCACCCGCTCGAGGCGCAGCCGCCGGTACTCGACCTCGGTGACGTCGTCGAGCTCGGTGGACAGCCCGGCCACGCGGCCGAGCGCCTCACGCTCGGTGCGGTCGAGCTGGTCGCCGTCGTGGGTGGTGCCCTCGTCGGCACCCTCCTGCAGGGCGGTGCCGGCGCGGGCGAGGATCCGGGCGACGACGTCGTCGCCCGCGTCGGGGGGTGTGGCGGCGGGGGTGCGGGGTGCTCGCATGTGGTCCTTCGTCTCGGGATCGTCCATGGTCCCACGCGGGCCGTCCGGCCCCAAGCAGTTTCGCGCAGGGCTGTGCACGCCGTGGGTAGCGTGCGTGCTGTGGACGGCGCGCACTACTTCTCCCCCGACCCGGCGGCCCCCGAGAACCGGCGCAGCCGCACGGTCGACCTGCGCGGCGTCGAGCGGGACGTCGTCACGGCCGGCTCCGTGTTCTCCGCGGGCGGTCTCGACAAGGCCACCGCGATCCTGCTGGACGAGGTGCCTGATCCGCCAGCACGCGGCACGCTCCTCGACCTCGGGTGCGGCTGGGGCCCGATCGCCCTCGCCCTGGCGGCCGCCGCGCCGGAGGCGGAGGTCCTTGCCGTCGACGTCAACCCCCGCGCCCTGGAGCTCACGGCCGAGAACGCGGGCGCAGCCGGCCTGCGGGTCACCGCGCTGACTCCCGACGACGCGCTCGCGCACCTCGGCCCGGACGGCCGGGTGGACGCCATCTGGTCCAACCCGCCCGTCCGCGTCGGCAAGCAGGCCCTGCACGACCTGCTCGACCTGTGGCTCCCGCGCCTCGCCCCCGGCGCACCGGCCCACCTGGTGATGGGCAAGAACCTGGGGGCGGACTCGCTGCACCGCTGGCTCGCCGAGGAGCGCGGGTGGTCGGTCGAGCGGGTGGCGACGTCGAAGGGCTTCCGGGTCCTCGCCGTCACCGGCCGGTAGTCGCCTCACCGGACGGGCCGGCCCTCCGGTCCCAGGTATCGCTACGGCTCCGGCTCAGCGCAGGGTGAGGTCCCCGAGCAGGACGGCGGGCCCGGTGAGGGTGACCTCGCCGTCGGGGGCGATGTCGACGCGCACGGCGCCGCCGGGGACCTGGACGCGCCACGCGTCCGGGGCGCCGGGGCCGGCCCACGCGCGCACCGCCACGGCGGCCGCGCAGCAACCGGTCCCGCACGAGCGGGTCTCCCCCACGCCGCGCTCGAGGACGCGCATCGTCAGGGTGCCGAGCCGCTGCCCACGCCCGTCGATCTCCTCCGGCCCGGGCACGACGAGCTCGAGGTTCGTCCCATCGGCGGGCACCGGCGCGTACTCCACGGTCCCGAGCCGCAGCTCGGCCGACTCGAGCTCAGCGAGGGACGGCAGCGCCACGACGGTGTGCGGGTTGGGCATCGTCACGCGCAGGCCCCCGCGGGTCCCCTCCAGCCCGGGCACGACGACGGCGACGTCGGTACCCTCGGCGAGCGCCCGCTCCCCGCCCGGCAGACCGTACGGGCCCATGCGCACGGCGTACTCGACGTCGACCACGGCCACCGACCGTGCCCCGCCGCGGGTGCCGATGCGCACCTGCTCGCCGTCCGCCGGGTCGACGTGGCCGCGGTCGCGCAGGTAGGCGAGGAAGACCCGCACCCCGTTGCCGCACATCTCCGCCGTCGAGCCGTCGGCGTTGCGGTAGTCCATGAACCACTCGGCGGCCGGGTCCTGCGCCGCGACCCGGGCGGCGTCGGCGTCCGCCGCGGCCAGGGCGCGGGTGCGCACGGCCCGGATGACGCCGTCCCCGCCGATCCCGCCGCGGCGGTCGGCCAGGGCGCGGACCTGCCCGGGGGTGAGGTCGAGGGCGCCGTCGGGGTCGTCGAGCAGGACGAAGTCGTTCTCCGTGCCGTGCCCCACCGTCACGGTGGTCCCGGCCAGCCGGACCAGCGTGGCGCGTCGCTCCTCGGGGGTCATGCCACCAGCCTAGGTCGGCTCAGGGCATGCCCGCCGCGCGCCAGCCCTGCCCGACGACGGTGGCCGCGTCGACCACGAGGTCCCGGGTCGGGGGCAGCCAGGTGATCCGGTCGTCGCGGCGGAACCAGGTCTCCTGACGCCGCGCCAGGCGCCGGGTCGCGCGCGCGATCTCCTCCGGCAGGTCGGCGAGCGGGAGGTCGCCGGCGAGATGGCGGCGGGCCTCGACGTAGCCGACGGCGCGGGCGGCGGTGCGGCCCATGCCCCTCTCCTCGAGCTCGGCGACCTCCTCGACGAGCCCGCCGGCGACCATCGCGTCGGCGCGTTCGGCGATGCGGGCGTGCAGCAGCGGGCGGGGCACGTCGACGGCGATCTGCACGGTGGGTCGCCGGTACCGCGGTGTGCGGGCCCGCGCCGAGAAGGGGCGGCCGGTGATCTCGATGACCTCCAGGGCGCGCACGGTCCGCCGGACGTTGGCCGGGTCCATGGCGGCCGCCGCCTCGGGGTCGGCATCGGTGAGCTCGGCGAACAGCGCGGCGGCGCCGACCCGCTCGGCCCGCTCCTCGATGGCGGTCCGGACCTCGGGGTCGGTGGGCGGCAGGTCGACGTCGTCGAGCAGCGCGCGCAGGTAGAGACCGGAGCCGCCGACGACGATCGGGCGCCGACCGCGGTCGAGGATGGCCCGCACGTCCGACTCGGCGCTGCGCTGGTAGGCCGCCACGGAGGCGATCTCGCCCGGGTCGAGGACGTCGATCTGGTGGTGGGTCAGGCCGCGTCGCTCGTGCTCGGCGAGCTTGGCGGTGCCGATGTCCATCCCGCGGTAGAGCTGGGCGGCGTCGGCGGAGACGATCTCGTAGAGCTCGGGGGCGGCGAGGGCCAGCTCGGCGGCGAACTGCTCGGCCAGGTCCAGCGCGAGGGCGGACTTGCCCGACGCGGTCGGGCCGACCACCGCGACGACGAACCCCTCGCGCGCGCCCGTGTCGGCACCCCTGGCCCCGTCGCCCTGCTCGGTCATGGCGCGGGCCGCATCCTCGGCATGCCCAGGGTGACGGGCTGTCCCAGCGCGGTGGCGCCGCCGTGGTCGTGGCCGCCGCCCTCGCGGGCCGCCCAGGCGTCGCCGGCCCGCGTGCGGCGCACGGCGAAGGTTCCCCCCGTCAGCGCCGAGTCGGCGACGAGGTGGTGGGGCGCCCCGTGGGTGACGGTGGCGGTGACCATGTCGCCCGGCCGGGGCCGATCGGCCTCGGCGAGGACGGCCGGGAGGGCGACGTGGACGAGGCGGTTGTCGGCGGCCCGGCCTGTCACTCGGCCGGTCGCGGCGTCCTTCGCGCCCTCGCCCTGGGCGACGAGGACCTCGACCTCGTGTCCCTCCTGGGCCTCGTTGAGCTCGGTGGAGATGCGGCGCTGGAGCGCCACCAGCCGGTCGTAGCGCTCGGTGACGACCTCGGCGGGCACCTGGTCGGCGTAGTCGGCGGCCGGCGTGCCCGGGCGCGGGGAGTACTGGAAGGTGAAGGCCGAGGCGAAGCGGGAGGCCTCGACGACGTCGAGGGTGGCCTGGAAGTCCTCCTCGGTCTCGCCGGGGAAACCGACGATGAGGTCGGTGGTGATGGCGGCGTCGGGCATGGCGGCGCGGACCCGGTCGAGGATGCCGAGGAACTTCGTCGAGCGGTAGGAGCGGCGCATGCGACGCAGCACGGCGTCGGACCCGGACTGCAGGGGCATGTGCAGCGAGGGCATGACGGCCGGGGTCTCGGCCATCGCGGCGATGACGTCGTCGGTGAAGGCGGCCGGGTGCGGGGAGGTGAAGCGCACGCGCTCGAGCCCCTCGACCCGCCCGGCGGCGCGCAGCAGGTCGGCGAAGGCGCCGCGCTCGCCGAAGGAGACGCCGTAGGAGTTGACGTTCTGGCCGAGCAGGGTGACCTCGACGGCGCCCTGGGCCACGACGGCGGCGACCTCGGCGAGGATCTCGCCGGGCCGGCGGTCGCGCTCCTTGCCGCGCAGCGAGGGCACGATGCAGAAGGTGCACGTGTTGTTGCAGCCCACGGAGATCGAGACCCAGGCCGCATACGCGGACTCGCGCCGGGTGGGCAGGGTCGAGGGGAAGACCTTGAGCGACTCCTCGATCTCGACGGCCGCCCGGCCGTTGTGCTCGGCGCGTTCGAGGAGGGCCGGCAGCACGTCGAGGTTGTGGGTGCCGAGCACGACGTCGACCCACGGGGCCTTCTCGACGATCTCCTCGCGCATCTGCTGGGCCAGGCAGCCGCCGACGGCGATCTGCATGCCCGGCCGGCCGCGCTTGACCTCGGCGAGCTGGCCGAGGTTGCCGAACAGGCGGGTGGCGGCGTTCTCCCGCACCGAGCAGGTGTTGAGGACGACGACGTCGGCCCCCTCGTCCCCGGCGCGGGTCGCCCGCGCCGCGGCCTCGGGCACGTCCACCACCGGGCGGTACCCGGCGTCGTCGAGCAGGCCCGCGAGCCGCTCGGAGTCGTGGACGTTCATCTGGCAGCCCAGGGTGCGCACGTGGTACGTGCGCGTCGTGGCGGGGGCGGTGGTCGTCATCGCGGTCAGTCTAATGAGCGGCCCGCCCGGGCCGGGCCCGTAGGGTGCCCGCGTGGTGCAGATCCCTGCCGGCCTGACGGCGAGCCTGGCGGGGCGGGCGGCGGACCCGGTCGGCGGCGTGGAGGGCGACGCGTGGCTGGCCGCGCTGCCCGCCACGATCGACGCCTTCCTCCTCGGCTGGAGCGCGTTGAGGACCGGGCCCGGCGGTGGGGGCCGGCGCTGGCGGCGGGCAGCGCGCTGGTGCCGCACCGGCTCACCGGGCAAGCCTACGCCGAGCTGGACGCGCTGCTGGGCTCGGCCCCGCCGCCGCGCCTGGTGAACGAGGACCTGCACGACGCCAACGTGCTCGCCCCGGTGGTGGCCGGCCGGGGCGACTGGCTGGCCATCGACCCCAAGCCGGTGGCGGCCGAGCCGGCCTTCGGCGTCGCGCCCGTGGTGTGGAACCGGTGGGCGGTCACCGAGCGCGCGTGGGACCCGCGGGCGCACGTGCGCCTGCGCGCCGACGTGGTCGCCGGGGCGGCCGGGCTCGACGCCGAACGCGTCCGCGCCTGGGTGTTCGTCCGGCTCGTGCTCAACGCCCTGTCGGCGGCGGTCCGCTCCCGGGCCGCCGACGACTTCCGGGGCCGGATGATCCTGCTCGCCAAGGCCTTCGCCGAACGGGGGTCGTGACCAGCATCGTTGCCGTCTCGTGACCTACGGGACATATCTGTGACTCATCGCTCCACGTAGTGTGCCCTCCATGACCGAGACCACAAGGTCGGCCGACGGCGTTGTCGGCGCCGACACCGACGTCCCCCTCGTGTCCATGCGCTCCGTGGACAAGCACTTCGGGGATCTGCACGTCCTCAAGGACATCAACCTCGAGGTCGCGCGCGGCGAGGTCGTCGTCGTCATCGGGCCGTCCGGTTCGGGGAAGTCCACCCTGTGCCGGACGATCAACCGGCTCGAGCCGATCGACTCCGGCGAGATCCGCGTCGACGGCCAGGAGCTGCCCGAGGAGGGCAAGGCACTCGCGAAGCACCGCGCCGAGGTCGGCATGGTGTTCCAGTCGTTCAACCTCTTCGCCCACCGGTCGATCCTCGACAACGTCACCCTCGGGCCGACCAAGGTCAAGGGGATCCGCTCCGCGGACGCGAAGAAGCGGGCGATGGAGCTCCTCGAACGCGTGGGCGTGGCCAACCAGGCCCACAAGCGACCCGCCCAGCTCTCGGGCGGCCAGCAGCAGCGGGTGGCGATCGCGCGGGCACTGGCGATGGAACCCAAGGTCATGCTCTTCGACGAGCCGACGTCGGCCCTGGACCCCGAGATGATCAACGAGGTCCTCGATGTCATGACCGGCCTGGCGAGATCAGGCATGACGATGATCGTCGTCACCCATGAGATGGGCTTCGCCCGCAAGGCCGCGGACCGGGTCATCTTCATGGACGACGGCCGGATCGTCGAGGAGGCGAGGCCGAACGACTTCTTCACCAACCCGCAGACGGACCGCGCGAAGGACTTCCTGTCCAAGCTCATCACCGACTAGTCACCCACGGACCACCCCACCGGCCGGCCGCCCGGCCGACCGGACGCTCGAGACACCTGGAGATCCCATGCGACGCACCAGATACTCGACCGCAGCAGCGCTGCTGGCGGTCGGGACGTTCCTGGCAGCCTGCACCTCCGACGCCCCCGACGAGGGGGGCGACGCAGGAGACGACAACGGCGCCGACACCGGTGGCGGCACCGAGGAGAACGGCGGCGACGACGCCGGCGACGGCGAGACCTCGACCGACGGCGCCGCCGGCGGCGACGAGGGCGGTGACGAGGGCGGCGGCGACGGCGAGGGACTGACCATCGGCATCAAGTTCGACCAGCCCGGCCTGGGGTACCAGGACGGCAGCGAGTTCACCGGCTTCGACGTCGACGTCGCGTACTACGTGGCCGAGCACATGGGGTACTCGCCGGACCAGGTCTCCTTCGTCGAGGCGATCTCGGCCAACCGGGAGACCATGCTGCAGAACGGTCAGGTCGACATGATCATCGCGACCTACTCGATCACCGACGAGCGCGACGAGGTGGTGGACTTCGCCGGCCCGTACTTCGTGGCGGGTCAGGACCTCCTCATCCGCTCGGACGACGAGGGGACCATCACCGGCCCGGAGTCCCTCGACGGACTCAACCTCTGCTCGGTCTCCGGCTCGACCTCGGCCCAGCGCGTGCAGGACGAGTACTCGGAGGGCGTCCAGCTCATCGAGCAGCCGGGCTACTCCGAGTGCATCCAGTACCTCATCGGCGGTCAGGTCGACGCCGTGACGACGGACGACATCATCCTCGCCGGCCTCGCCGCCGACGAGGGCAGCGGCGCGCTCGCCGTGGCCGGGAGCCCCTTCTCCGAGGAGCGCTACGGCGTCGGCATCCCGGACGGGGAGACCGAGATGTGCGAGCAGATCAACGAGGCGATCCAGGCGATGATCGACGACGGCGCCTGGGAGGAGGCCGTCACCGCCAACACGGACGGCACGGGCTTCACGCCGGACGAGTCGCTCAACCCGCCGGAGCTGGACTCCTGCGGCTGAGCCGGTCCCCGGCACGCACGAGGGGTGGGGGCGCCACCGGCGCCCCCACCCGATCCCCCTTCCCCCCGACCGAAAGGCGGTGACCGGTGGGCGACTACCTCGAGATCCTCTCGAGCTACGACCTGCTCCACGCGTACCTCGTCAACCTCCGGCTGGCCCTCTTCTCGGCGCTCATCGCCCTGCTCATCGGCGTGATCCTCGTCCTCATGCGGATCTCGCCCGTCCCCACCATGCGGTGGGCCGGGTCCCTCTACGTCACGCTCGTCCGCAACACGCCGCTGACGATCATCATCGTCTTCGCCGCGCTCGTGCTGTGGCCGGTGCTCGGCCTGGAGTTCTCCCGGACCTTCGAGGTCAACTTCTTCTGGCTGGCCGTGCTCGCGCTCGGCGTCTACCACGCGTCGTTCGTCTGCGAGGCGTTGCGCTCGGGGGTCAACACGGTGCCGGTGGGCCAGGCCGAGGCCGCCCGTGCCATCGGCCTCTCCTTCCTCCCGGCGGCGCGCCTCGTCATCCTCCCGCAGGCGTTCCGGGGCGCGATCGCGCCGCTCGGCAACACCCTCATCGCCCTCATCAAGAACACGACGGTCGCCGCGGCGGCCTCCGTGTCCGAGGTGTCCCAGCTCATGCGGGCCATGATCGAGAACCAGGCCAACTACGTCCTGCCGATCTTCTTCACGATCGCGATCGGCTTCGTCGTCATCGTCATCCCGATCGGACTCCTCACCACGTACCTCTCCCAGCGTCTGGCGGTCGCCCGATGAGCTCGCACCAGGTCCTCTTCGACGCCCCCGGCCCGCGCGGCCGGCGCATCATCCTCGTCGGCAACATCATCGGCACCCTCGTCGTGCTCGGCATCGGCGCCTGGGTGCTGTGGACGATGTATGAGAACGACCAGTTCCGCGCCGAGCTGTGGGCACCGATGGTCGAGGCCCGCTCGTGGCAGTACTACTTCCTCCCCGGCCTGCAGAACACCCTGGTCGCGGCCGCCTACTCCGTCGTGCTGGCGATGTTCTTCGGCACGCTCTTCGGCGTAGGCCGGCTCGCGTCCAACCCGGTCCTGCGCTGGTTCTGCGGCATCGTCGTCGAGTTCTTCCGCGCGGTGCCGGTGCTCATCATGATGGTCGCCGGCTGGTTCCTCCTCGGCTCCACCGGATGGGTCTCCCCCTCGATGGCCCCGCTCGTCGCGGTCGTGGCGGCACTGACCCTCTACAACGGGGCGGTGATCGCCGAGCTCGTCCGCTCGGGCGTCCACGGTCTGCCGCGCGGCCAGCGCGAGGCCGGCCTGGCGATCGGCATGACCCGGCGCAGGTCGATCCAGCACATCGAGCTGCCGCAGGCCCTCATCGCCATGCTCCCCGCCCTGGTGAGCCAGTTCGTCGTCATCCTCAAGGACTCGGCGCTCGGCTCGATCATCACCTACAGCGAGCTGCTCCGGAACTCCCGGCTGCTCGGCTCGGGCAGCCCGTTCCCGATCCTCCAATCGCTGTTCGTGGCCGCGGTGCTGTTCATCATCATCAACTTCATCCTCACGAAGATCGCCGAGCTGGCCGCCCGCCGGGTGGGCTCCCTCACCTCCGGCCGAGGCGCGCCCCCGGGTCAGCCGGACGCCGCCGTCGAGGCCGCCGTCGCACGCGTGACCCTCGAGCCGAACCCGGACATCCCCGACCGGCCGCGACAGACGCCCTGACGGTCACCGGGAGGGATCACCCCGCGGCCTGACGCGCGCCGCCACCCACTCCGCGCGTGCCCGCGGGGGCTCAGTCCTCGACGTCGGTGGGGCCGAGGTCGTCGACGTCGACGTCCTCCTCGGCCAGGGCCGTGCGCAGGGCGCGCCGGGCCACGTCGCCGGAGAAGCCCTTGCGCCCCAGCGCGGCGACGGTGCGGCGATAACGCACCTCGTGCGCCAGGTGGCGGGTGGACCTCAGCCGGGACCGGGCCACCGTCAGGGCGGCCTGCTCCTCGTCGTCGTCGCCGAGCTGGTCGAGGGCGCGCGCGGCCACGTCCTCGTCGACGCCCTTGCGGCACAGCTCGAGGGCGATGGCCCGCCGCCCCTGATGGCGTTCGGCGTGGCGGGTGCGCACCAGACGTTCGGCCAGCTCGGCGTCGTCGAGGAGGCCGACGGCGGTGAGCCGGTCGAGCAGCGTGCTCGCCACGGCCTCCTCGACCCCCTTGTCCGCGAGCTTGTCGGCCAGCTGGGCGCGGGTGCGCGGCGCGGCGGCCAGGGACCGCAGGGCGATGGCCCGCGCTTCCTCGAGCGGGTCGACCTCCTCGGGGCCGCCCGCCCCCGGGCCCTCCGGCGCAGGGCCGTCGGGACCGGGGGCGCCGCGGCGGCGGGGCCGTGCGGTCAGAACGCCACCGGGACCTCGTCACGAGCACCGGCCGGTGCGCCCTGACGGGCGCCCCGGGCCGGAGCCTTGGCCGCCGGCGCCTCGCCGACCGGCACCTGGCCCTCGGGGGCGGCCGGCGCCTCGTCCTCGGCGGGTGCCTCCCCGATGCCGAGCTTGGTGAGGATCTTCTTCTCGATCTCCTCGGCCAGCTCGGGGTTGTCCTTGAGAAACTGCCGCGAGTTCTCCTTGCCCTGGCCGAGCTGGTCGCCCTCGTAGGTGAACCAGGAACCGGACTTGCGCACGATGCCGTGCTCGACGCCGAGGTCGATGAGCCCACCCTCGCGGGAGATGCCCTGGCCGTAGAGGATGTCGAACTCGGCCTGCTTGAAGGGCGGCGCCATCTTGTTCTTGACGATCTTGACGCGGGTGCGGTTGCCGACCGCGTCGGTGCCGTCCTTGAGCGTCTCGATGCGGCGCACGTCGAGCCGGACCGAGGAGTAGAACTTCAGCGCCTTGCCACCGGTGGTGGTCTCCGGCGACCCGAAGAACACCCCGATCTTCTCGCGGAGCTGGTTGATGAAGATGGCCGTGGTCCCGGAGGCGGACAGCGCACCGGTGATCTTGCGCAGCGCCTGGGACATGAGCCGGGCCTGGAGGCCGACGTGGCTGTCCCCCATCTCGCCCTCGATCTCGGCCTTGGGCACGAGCGCGGCGACCGAGTCGACCACGACGATGTCCAGCGCGCCGGAGCGGATGAGCATGTCGGTGATCTCGAGCGCCTGCTCACCGGTGTCCGGCTGGGACACGAGGAGGGCGTCGGTGTCCACGCCGAGCTTCTTGGCGTACTCCGGGTCGAGCGCGTGCTCGGCGTCGATGAAGCCGGCGATGCCGCCGGCGCGCTGGGCGTTGGCCACGGCGTGCAGGGCGACGGTCGTCTTGCCCGAGGACTCCGGGCCGTAGACCTCGATGACGCGGCCGCGCGGGAGTCCGCCGATGCCCAGGGCGACGTCCAGGGCGACGGAGCCGGTGGGGATGACCTGGACCTTGGGCCGGGTGTCGTCGCCGAGGCGCATCACCGAGCCCTTGCCGAACTGGCGGTCGATCTGGCTGAGCGCGGCCTCGAGCGCCTTGCTGCGGTCTGCTGCGGGTGCGGGCATGAAGTCTCACCTCTCGGCTGGGGGCGGTTCTCGCCCCGTCTGGACGGTCCGGGCTGGCCTTGTCAGGGGGTGTCCCCTCTCCGGGGCGCTACCTGAGACGACGCTATGTCCGACCACAGACATCCGCCCCGGAGGCCCTGCTGGGTTGTGGACCCGCCGGTGGCGTCGTCATCTGTGGAGCACACTACGCCGAACACCTGTTCGAGGTCGATCGACACGCCGGGCGTGTCCCGAACGATCGGCGCGACGGGACCACCGGCGCCCGGGAGCCGGCCAACACGTCCGCGTCCGGGAGCCGGCCAACACGTCCGCGTCCGGGAGCCGGCCGACACGTCCGCGTCCGGGCCGTGACCGGGTCCGCGGCGAGCAGCTCTCCGGCCCGGGGTGCTCAGTCCTCGGGCTCGCGGCGGTGGTGCCAGCGCGCGGACTCGCCGAGGTCGAGCTCGTCGACGAGGGCGTCCCACACGGTCTGGGGCCGCTCCCCCTGGTCCAGGGCCTCCTGCGCGGTCCGGTAGCCCACGCCCGCCAGGGTGAGGTCGCTGAGGTAGGAGGAGGCCGCGGCCTCGCCGAGGACCTCACGGGCGGTGGCGGTGAACTGGGAGCGCTTCACCCACCAAGGGTGGCACGCCGTCGTCGGCCGGCGCCGATGTCCGCCCGCGGTGCCACCATGGGCCGGTGACCTTCGGACCGGCGACCCGCGCCTGGTTCGCGAGCGCCTTCGACGGCCCCACGCCCGCGCAGTCGGGCGCCTGGGACGCCGTCGCCTCCGGTGAGCACGCGCTCGTGGTCGCACCGACCGGCTCGGGCAAGACCCTGGCCGCCTTCCTCTGGGCCCTCGACCAGATGCTCACCGAGCCGGTCCCGGCCCGGGAGGAACGCACGCGCATCCTCTACGTCTCGCCGCTCAAGGCCCTGGCGGTCGACGTCGAGCGCAACCTCGAGCGCCCGCTGACCGGCATCCGTGCGGAGGCCGCCCGGCTCGGCCTCGACCTGCCCGGCCTCCGGGTCGGGGTGCGGACCGGCGACACTCCCCCGGCCGAGCGACGCCGGCTGGTCACGCACCCGCCGGACATCCTCATCACGACGCCGGAGTCGTTGTTCCTCATGCTCACCTCCTCGGCGCGGGCGGCGCTGCGGCACGTGCGCACGGTCGTCGTCGACGAGGTGCACGCGGTGGCCGGCACCAAGCGGGGCGCCCACCTCTTCCTCAGCCTCGAGCGGCTCGACGCCCTCACGCCCTCCCCCGTCCAGCGCATCGGCCTGTCGGCCACGGTGCGGCCGGCGCAGGAGGTGGCGCGGGCTCTCGCCGGCGTGCGCACGCCCGCCGAGGGCGGGCGCCCGGTGCGGGTCGTCGCGCCGCCGTCGCCGCGCCGCCTCAAGCTCGAGGTCCGCCTGCCGGTCGAGGACCTGGCGGCCCCCGGTCCCCCGCCGGGCAGCCCGGCGCCGGAGCCGGGGCAGACATCGCCGGTCGGCCCGACGTCGGGCGTCTCGACCCCGGGCGCCCCGACACACGACGCCCCGACCCCGGACGGTCACCTCGCCGGGGACGACGCCACCACTGCCACCCCCGACGACGCGGCAGGCCTGGCGGGGCGGCCCGAGCCGCCGTCGATCTGGCCGCACGTGGCCGCGCTGGTCGTCGACCTCGTGCGCGCCCACCGCTCGACGATCGTGTTCGTCGGCTCGCGGCGCCTGGCCGAGCGGCTCGCCGCCCAGGTCAACGAGGAGGACGAGCGGCGCCGGGGCGGCCTGGGCGTGACCGGCGAGGGCGCGGCCTGGCCCGCCGCCGTGCCGGGCCAGTCGGGCACCGCGCTCGGCTCCGCACCCGTGCTGGCCCGGGCCCACCACGGGTCGATGAGCCGGTCCGAGCGGGCCCTGGCCGAGGAGGCGCTGAAGTCCGGTGAGCTGCGCTGCGTGGTGGCCACCGGCACCCTCGAGCTCGGCATCGACATGGGCGAGGTCGACCTCGTCCTCCAGGTCGGGGCGCCGCCGACCGTCGCCTCGACCGTCCAGCGGGTGGGCCGCGCCGGGCACCAGGTGGGCGGGACCTCGCGCGGGGTGCTGGTGCCGGTGCACCGCGCCGAGCTGCTGCCGACCCTGGTGGCCGCGGGGCACGCCCTCGACGGCGAGGTGGAGGAGACGGTGCTGCCCCGCTCCCCGCTCGACGTCCTGGCCCAGCAGCTGCTCGCGATGGTCGCCGTCGAGGACCTCACCCCCGACGAGGCGCTGGCGCGCGTGCGACGCGCGGCCAGCTTCGCCGACCTCGCCGAGGCCACCTTCTCCGGCGTCGTCGACATGCTCTCGGGCCGCTATCCCGCCGAGGAGTTCGCCGACCTGCGCCCGCGCCTCGTCCACGACCGCACCGAGGGCGTGCTGCGGGCCCGCCCCGGTGCGGCCCGCCTGGCGGTGACCTCGGGCGGGACGATCCCCGACCGCGGCCTGTTCGGCGTCTTCCTCGCAGGCGGCGCGGCGGGCGGCCGCCGGGTCGGTGAGCTCGACGAGGAGATGGTCTTCGAGTCCCGGGTCGGCGACACGTTCACCCTCGGCAACTCGACGTGGCGCATCGAACAGATCACGGCCGACCGGGTGCTCGTCACCCACGCGCCGGGCCGGCCGGGGCGGCTGCCCTTCTGGCTCGGCGACACGGTGGGTCGGCCGGCGTCCTTCGGTGCGGCCATCGGTGCGGCGGCCCGCACCTGGCCGGCCGGCGGGCAGGGGCCCGACGACGCCGCGGCGCAGCCGGGCCCGGGGCTCACCCTCGCCCCCGCCACGGAGCGCGGGGTCACCGCCTGGATCGACGAGCAGCGCGCGGCCACCGGCGCGGTGCCCGACGACCGCACCGTCGTCGTCGAGCGCTTCCGCGACGAGCTCGGCGACTGGCGCGTGGTCGTGCACAGCCTCGCGGGCCGCCGGGTCAACGCCCCCTGGGCGCTGCTGCTCGCCGCGGCCCTGCGGGAGCGCACCGGCGCCGACGCGCAGGCGATGGCCGCCGACGACGGCATCGTCCTGCGCCTGCCGCCCGGCGCGGACGAGACCCTGCACGCCTCGGACCTGCTCGTCGATCCCGAGGAGGTGCGCACCCGCGTCGTGGCCGCGCTCGCCGGCTCCCCGCTGCTGGCCGCCCGGTTCCGCGAGGCCGCTTCGCGCGCCCTGCTGCTGCCCCGCCGCTTCCCCGGGCGCCGTCAGCCGCTGTGGCAGCAGCGCCACCGGGCGGCCGCCCTGTTCACCGTCGCCGCCCGCTTCCCCGAGTTCCCCATCACCCTCGAGGCCGTGCGGGAGGCGCTGCAGGAGGACTACGACGTGCCGGCGCTGACCGCGCTCATGTCGGCGCTCGCGGCGCGCCGGGTCCGCCTCGTCGAGGTCACCACGTCCGGCCCGTCCCCGTGGGCGCGTTCCCTGCTCATGGGCTACACGGCCCGGTTCCTCTACGGCGAGGACGTGCCCCCGGGCGAGCGCCGGGCCGCCGCGCTCGCCCTGGACACCTCGTTGCTGGCCGAGCTGCTCGGCGGGGACACCGCGGACCTGGTCGACATCCTCGACCCGCGCGCGGTGTCCGAGGTCGCCGTGGAGGTCGCCCTGCTCGGCGAGGCGGCCCGTGCGCGCGACGCCGAGGGCGCCTTCGACCTCGTGCGCCGCCTGGGCCCGCTGCCCCGCAGCGAGCTGGCCGAACGGCTCGAGGAGCCCGGCCACGTCGACGCCCTGGCGGGCGAGCTCCTCGCGTCCGGCCGGCTGATCGAGGTCGACGTGGCCGACGAGCCGCACCTGGCCGTCGTGGAGGACGCCGGCCGGCTGGCGGGGGCGCTGGGCACGGCGCTGCCCGCGGGGCTGCCCGCCGAGCTCACGGCTGCGGTGGCCGACCCGCTGGGCGACCTGCTGCGCCGGCACGCGCGCACCCACGGCCCCTTCACCGCCTCGGACGTCGCCGCACGCCTGGGCCTGCCCGCGGGTGCGTTGCGGGCCGGACTGGACGCGCTGGTCGCCGAGGGCACGCTCGTGGCCGGACGGGTCACCGGTCACGCGGAGGGGGTCGAGCTCGTCGACGCCGACGTCCTGCGCCGGATCCGTCGGCGCTCGCTGGCGCTTCTGCGCGGCGAGGTCGACGCCGTCGAGCCGCAGGTGCTCGCGCGCGCCACCCTCACCTGGCACGGCGTGCGCGCCGAGGAGGTGTCGCCCGGCGGTCCGGGAGGCCCTGGCGAGAGCGACGCGCCGGTGGCGGACACCACCTCCACGCCCGCGTCCGCGTCGGGTCGGGCGGATGCGTCGCCGACGGCGGCGGCCGACCTGCTCGACGTCGTCGACCGGCTCGCCGGCCAGCCGCTGCCGCTGGTCGGTCTCGAGTCGCACGTCCTGCCCGCGCGCGTGCCCGGGTACCGGCCCGGTCTCCTCGACGATCTCGTCGCCGACGGCGAGGTGGTGTGGGTGACCCGCGGGCCCGCCACGCTGCCGGCGGTGCCCGACCAGGTGGTGCTGCTGCCGGCCGACGCCGTCGCGGACCTGGCACCGGCCACCGACGCGTGGCGGTCACCGTCCGCCGCATCCCCGCCGGGTACCGAGCCTCCCACCGAGGTGCTGCTGGCCGCGGTCGTGCGGGCCCTCTCCGACGGCGCCTCCCGCACCCTGGCGGACCTCGTGGCCGCGGTCGGCGCCACCGACCCGGCCGACCCCTGGGACCGCGGCGAGCCGGGCGGCGCTGCCGGCCCGGGCGGGCACGGCGGATCTGGCGACCTGGATCGGCCGACCGGTCCCGCCGTCGGGGAGGCGCTGTGGTGGCTGGCCTGCGCGGGGATCGTCACCACCGACTCCGCCGCGCCGCTGCGCGCACGGCTCGCGCGCGGCTCCGGCCCGGTGCGCTCGCGGACCGCGGCCCGGCCCCCGCGTCCGGTGCGCGGCGGCCTGCGCCGGCGGGCCACCGCCGCGATGCGGCCGACCTCCGCGCTGGCGGCGAGCCCGGCCGACCTCGTGGGCCGGTGGTCGCTCGTGCGCCGCACGACGCCCGCCCCGGACCCGACGACTGCCCTGGCCGCGCGCGTGGCCCAGCTCGTCGAGACGCACGGCGTCCTCACCCGCGAGTCGGCGGGCATCGGCGAGATCGCCGGCGGCTTCCCCGCGGCCTACGAGGTCCTGCGGCGACTGGAGGACACCGGCCAGGTCCGGCGCGGCTACGTCGTCGAGGGGCTCGGCGGCGCGCAGTTCGCGCTGCCCGCGATGCTCGAGACGATCCGGGAGACGCACGCGGCCTCCGAGTCAGGCCCCCGGCCGGTGCACGTGCTCGCGGCCGGCGATCCCGCCTCCCCGTGGGGCGCGGCGCTGCCCTGGCCCTCCGCCCCGGGCCGCGAGCAGGGCGCAGAGCCCGGTCATCGGCCCTCGCGGCGCCCCGGCGCCCTCGTCGTCCTCGTCGACGCGGTCCCTGCCCTGTTCGTCGAACGTGGCGGCCGATCGGTGCTCGGGCTCGGCGCTGACGGCGAGGCTCTCGCGCTCGCCGCGCGCGCCCTGGCGGCCCAGGCGCGCGACGGGCGCCTCCCCCGGGCCACCATCCGGCAGGTCGACGGCCAGGCGCCGGCGGGCGCCTCACGTGCGGGGCCGACCGAGCGTGCGCTCGTGGCGGCCGGCTGGGTGCGCGGCCCGGGCGGCCTGCACCCGCCGGCCTGACGGGCCCACACCGCAGCCTGCGGCACCGCGGTCCACGCGGGACGACGTCGCCCCGGTCCCCCGCCTACGCAGACCGGCCGGCCGGACCACGCACGCCCCCCCAGGCACGACGAAGGCCCCCCGCCACGGCGGGGGGCCTTCGGAGATCGTGGTGCCGGGCCGGACCGGTCAGACGGTGGGGGCCAGCTCGCCGAGCAGCTCGTCGGGCACCGTGTCGGGCACGCGGACGGGCTCGGTGGCCGCCAGACGCCCGGAGACGACCCGCATGATGTGGCTCAGCGGGGTGTTGAGCGCCTCGGAGATCGACGAGAGCAGCTCGGAGGAGGCCTCCTTCTGGCCGCGCTCGACCTCGGAGAGGTAACCGAGGGAGACCCGGGCGTCCGAGGAGACCTCGCGCAGGGTGCGGCCCTGGCGCTGGCGGACCTCGCGGAGGACGTCGCCGATGACCTGACGAAGCAGCACGGGGGTCCCCCTCTCCGGGTCGGTCGGTGCGGCCGGCGCGTGCGCGTCGGTCGCGGGTGTGGTCACACGGTACCTGGCGTGCGGCGCACGGCGGGATCCGTTGTGGTGGGCGTCTCGCCGGTCGGGACGACCGACCGGGCTGGCGAGGGAGGTGGGAGGCATCATCGCTCTCGACAACGCACCGGCCCGCCGAGTTGTTCCCGCTCCCCTCCTACCGCCGCCCGGGCCGCGGGAGCAGGTCCGCGGCGGCGTCGTGGAGCAGGGCGAGCGCCGCCCCCACCGCGGCTTCCCGCACGAGCGGGCGGGTCCCGACGACGAGGAGGCTGCGGGTGCGCGTCCCGCCGGGGTGGTGGCAGGCCACGTGGAAGGTGCCGGCCGGGTGACCGTCGGCCGGGCCGGGACCGGCGACCCCGGTGGTGGCCAGGGCGACGTCGGCGCCGAGGACGCGGGCCGCACCGCGGGCCATCTGGGCCGCCACCTCCGCCTGGACGGGGCCGCCGGAGCGGAGCAGGTCGGCGTCGACGCCGAGGAGCTCGGCCTTGACCTCGCTCGCGTAGGCGACGAGGCCGCCGCGCAGGATCCCCGACACCCCGGGGACCGCGGCGAGGCGGGCGGCCAGCGCCCCGGCGGTGAGGGACTCGGCCACCGCGAGGCGCACCCCGGCGGCGCTGAGGTCCGCGACGAGGGCGGCGAGCGGGTCGGGCGCCCCCACGGTCAGCCCTCGGCGCGCGCCTGCGGGCCGGCGCGCAGGGCGCGGGCCGCGGCGACGAAGTACTGGACCCCGGAGACGACCGCCACGCCGACGGCCGCCCAGGCGATGACGAGCGCGGTGGTGAGGATCGCGTCGGCGGCTCCGTCGCCGAGGATGCTCGCCCAGGGCACGAGCATCATCGTGAGGAAGACGAGCTGGAGGACGGTCTTCAGCTTGCCGCCCGAGGATGCGGGCATGACGACCTGGCGGCGCCGCATGACGTCGCGCAGGACGGTGACGGCCAGCTCGCGCACGAGCAGCAGGACGGTGATGATCCAGGGCAGCTCGCCGGCGATGGAGAGCACGATGAGGGCGGCCCCGACGAGCGTCTTGTCGGCGATCGGGTCGGCGAGCTTGCCGAAGTCGGTGATGAGGTTGCGCGAGCGGGCGAGGTAGCCGTCGAGCTTGTCGGTGATGGCCGCGAGCAGGAACACGCCGGCCGCCGCCCAGCGTGCCGAGGTCCCGTCGAGCAGGAAGAGGACGACGAAGACCGGCACGAGCGCGATGCGCACCATGGTGAGGATGTTGGCGATGTTCCACAGGGAGGCCTGCGGGGCGGCCGGCGTCGTCATGCGCCCAGGGTAGGTCCCCCTGGTGCCGATCCCGCGCCCGGCGCCCCGAGCGCCCTACCCTGCCTGTATGCCGCGTCTGAGCCGGACCACCCAGCTGGTCATCGTCGTCGTCCTGGTCGTGGCCCTCGCCGTGGGTCTCGTCGTGCTCGCCATGCGACTGGCCTCCGGCTCGGAGGGCGGCAGCGGGGACGACGCGGCGACCGCCCCGGCCGGCGAGGACGATCAGGAGAGCGGGGCCCCGCCGGAGGACGGGACGGACGACGGCGAGGAGTCGCCGTCGGAGGAGGAGCCCGCCGGCGAGGAGGTGTCCTTCACCCTGGCCGCGGCCGGTGACGTCATCACCTACCCGCTGATGAACGAGGAGGCCCGCCAGGCGGACGGCTCCTACGACTACTGGCCGATGATCGAGCCGGTCGCCCCGTACATCGAGGGCGCCGACCTCGCGCTGTGCAACCTCGAGGTCCCGATCACCGCCGAGGGCGCCGAGCCGGCGGGCTACCCGGTCTTCGCCGCGCCGGAGGACATCGTCCCCCTGCTGGGCCGGGCCGGCTACGACGGCTGCTCGACGGCGACGAACCACTCCGTGGACCAGCAGACCGACGGCGTCATCCGCACGATCGAGGTGATGACCGAGCACGGCCTGGGCTTCGCCGGCACGGCCCGCACCCCCGAGGAGCAGGCGACGCCGCAGATGTACGTCCTCGAGCGCGACGGGCGCGAGATCACGGTCGCCCACCTGGCCGCGACCTACTCCACCAACGGCATCCCGGTGGCCGAGCCGCACCTCGTCGACCTCATCGACGACGACCCGATCGTCGACCAGGCCCTCGCCGCGCGCGAGGCCGGGGCCGACGTCGTCATCGCCTCGATGCACTGGGGTGACGAGTACACCTTCGAGCCCAACGACTACCAGCGTGACGCCGCGCAGCACCTGGCGGACTCCGGCGAGATCGACCTCGTCCTGGGCTCCCACCCGCACACGCCCCAGCCGATCGAGCAGCTCGAGGGCGGCGTCGACGACCAGGGCATGTGGGTGGTGTGGTCGATGGGCAACTCGCTGGCCAGCCAGCAGCCGGGCAGCTCGACGATCATGGAGACCGCCGTCGGGCTGATGACCCGGGCGACGATCACCGTGCCGGCCGAGGGGCCCGCCCGCGTGGACTCGGTCGAGTGGATGGGCACCGTCATGGACTCCAACGGCGACTACGGGCTCGTCCCCCTGCACGAGGCGCTCGCCGACCCGTCGGCCACCGCCTGGGACCCCGCCCAGATCGAGTCCTACGACTCCTGGCTGAACGACCTCATGGGCGACGAGCCGCCGTCCTTCGACGCCCCGACCGAGCCGGGCGGCGAGCCGCCCCGCGTCGAGCCCCGCTCCTGACCGTGACCACGCGACTTCTCCTCGTCGCCGACACCCACGTGCCGGCCCGCTCGCGGCGGATCCCGGGCGAGGTGTGGCGGGCGGTCGAGGCGGCCGACGTCGTCGTGCACGCCGGTGACTGGGTCGACGTCGCCACCCTCGAGGCGTTCAAGGAGCGGTCCGCGCAGCTCGTCGCGGTCCACGGCAACAACGACGGCGCCGAGCTGCGCGCGCGGCTGCCGGAGGTCGCCCGCGCCCGGGTCGAGGGGCTGGACCTCGCGGTGGTCCACGAGACCGGTGCCGCCGCCGGCCGGGAACGCCGGATGGACGCGGCCCTCGCCGACGACCCGCCGGACGTGCTCGTCTTCGGCCACAGCCACATCCCGTGGGACACGGTGACGCCTGGCGGGATGCGCCTGCTCAACCCGGGCTCGCCGACCGACCGCCGGCGGCAGCCCGAGTGCACGATGATGACCGCCGTCGTCGAGGGCGACGAGCTGCGCGAGGTCCGCCTGGTCACGGTCGACCGGGAGTCGTGAGCGGGCCGGAGTCGCCCCCGTCAGGCGCCGAACAGCGCGAGCGGAACCACGGCGACGCCGTCCTGGCGGCGGTACGCCTGTCGCCCGGTCGTCAGCACGACGAGATCGACGACGTCGGGCACCTGGTCACGGAGCCAATGGAGGTGCCGGACGTCGGCGTCACCCACCGAGGAGGCGAGCTTGACCTCGATACCGAGCACCTGTCCCTCCGTCCCCTCCACCACGAGATCGACCTCGTGGTCCCCGTTCCGGGTCCGCAGGTGCCCGACCGTGGCTTCCGCGGCCTGGGCCGCCACACGCACTCCGAGGGTGGCGAGCGACTCGAACAGCGGCCCGGCCATGCTCGCGCCGGCGGCGCTCCTGAGCGTGGTGGCGGTCAGACCGAGGAGGCGGGCGGCAAGCGCTGGATCGGCGAGCTGGTGCTTCGGCGCCTGCTGGACACGGCTCAGCGGCCGTCGGCTGTGCGTCCAGCCCGGTACCGGATCGAGCAGCCACAGCCGCGTGAGCATCTCGCGGTAGACGATCGTCGTGGTCTTCGCTGGCTGCGTCCCGTCGCCGGCCGTGACCGCGTCGAGGATGGCGGAGTAGCTGCTCGTCGTCGATGACGCGGCGGCATAGGCAGCGAGCCAGCGCCGCAGGGTCTGCGGCCGCCGCACCCTGTGTCCGAGCTCAGGGAGATCGCGCTCGACGACCAGACCGAGATACTCGTCCAGCTGCGCGCGACGCAGCCGTTCGGGGCTGTGCCGCAGCCCGGGAAAGCCGCTCGCGACGATGGCGTCGAGATAGTCGGGGAGCATGCGGTCGCTGGTGCCCGAGAGTCGACCGGCGGATCCCGCGAGAAGCGCACGCATACTCACCGTCGGGTCCTCCGGCCAGCGCTCGTGCAGCGCCATCGGTCTCATGCGCAACGACAGCAGCCGCCCCGCACCGCTGTGCACCGACGACTCAGGAGCGGGCGACGCGCTCCCCGTGAGCAGGAAGCGTCCGGGGGGCGCACCTTGGTCGACCTTTCTCCGCACCGAGTCCCAGACGGCAGGCAGTCGCTGCCACTCGTCGAGGAGCAACGTGCCCGACGGCGCCCCGTCGAGCCGGAGGTCCGCTGCCAGGAGCTCGCGATGATCGGGGTCGTCGAGGAACCAGCTGTGGTCGGCCCGCCTGCTGGCGGTCGCCGACTTGCCGACCGCCTTCGGACCGTCGAGCGCGATCGCCGGTGCGAGCGCCAACAGCTCATCCAGCTCGGCGTCGACCGTCCGTCGCACGTACTCCACGCCGCTACGCTACCTTGAGCAGGGCTCCTACGCTACCTTGAGCAGGACTTCTACGCTACCTTGAGCAGGACTCTCGCACGACGTCGAGCAGCGCTCCGACGCTGACTCCGGCCTCCGTCGCGGGCGAGGTCGAGCACCGATCGCCGCTCACCTGCGGTCGGTCAGCTCCCAGGCGTCCTCGCCGCCGTCGTCGTCGCCGTACCCGTCGTCGTCCCACGACGGCGGGGCCACGACCTCGGTCTGCCCCTCCCCCGCGGCGGCCGCGGCGTCGAAGGGGACGTCGGCCGACGACGCTGCGCCCGCGGCCGGTACCGCTCCGGCACCGTCGGGCGCCGCACCACCCGAGGCCCCGCCACCGGGCGCCTCCTCGCCGCGCAGCATGGCCAGCGTGCCGGCCAGGTCGTCGGGCTGGACGAGCACGTCGCGCGCCTTGGAGCCCTCCGAGGGGCCGACGATCTCGCGGGACTCGAGCAGGTCCATCAGCCGCCCGGCCTTGGCGAAGCCGACGCGCAGCTTGCGCTGCAGCATCGAGGTCGACCCGAACTGGGTGGTGACGACGAGCTCGGCGGCCTGCAGGAGGACGTCGAGGTCGTCGCCGATGTCCTCGTCGACCTGCTTCTTCTCGACCGTCGGGACGACGTCGTCGCGGAACTCCGGGCTCGCCTGGGACTTCACGTGCTCGACGACGCCGTGGATCTCGCTCTCGCCGACCCACGAGCCCTGCACGCGCATCGTCTTGCTCGCGCCCATGGGCAGGAACAGGGCGTCGCCCTGGCCGATGAGCTTCTCCGCGCCGGGCTGGTCGAGGACGACGCGGGAGTCGGCCAGCGAGGAGGTCGCGAAGGCGAGCCGGGAGGGGACGTTGGCCTTGATGAGGCCGGTGACGACGTCGACGGACGGGCGCTGCGTGGCCAGCACCAGGTGGATGCCGGCGGCGCGGGCGAGCTGGGTGATGCGCTGGATCGAGGCCTCGACGTCGCGCGGGGCGACCATCATGAGGTCGGCGAGCTCGTCGACGACGACCAGCAGGTACGGGTAGGGCGAGATGACCCGCTCGCTGCCGGGCGGCGGGGTGACCTTGCCGGCCCGCACGGCGACGTTGAAGTCGTCGATGTGCTTGAACCCGTAGGTCGACAGGTCGTCGTAGCGCATGTCCATCTCGCGCACGACCCACTCGAGGGCCTCGGCGGCCTTCTTCGGGTTGGTGATGATCGGGGTCACCAGGTGCGGGATGCCCTCGTAGATCGTCAGCTCGACCCGCTTGGGGTCGACGAGGACCATGCGGACCTGCTCGGGGGTGGCCCGCATCATCACCGAGGTGATCATCGAGTTGATGAAGCTGGACTTGCCCGAGCCGGTGGCACCCGCGACGAGCATGTGCGGCATCTTCGACAGGTTCGCGACGACGTAGCCGCCCTCGACGTCCTTGCCCACACCGACCACCAGCGGGTGGTCGGTCTGCCGGGCGACCGCGGAGCGCAAGACGTCGCCGAGGGCCACGGACTCGCGGTCGGTGTTGGGGATCTCGACGCCGATGGCGGACTTGCCGGGGATCGGCGAGAGGATGCGGACGTCGGCGCTCGCCACGGCGTAGGCGATGTTCCGCGACAGGGCGGTGATGCGCTCGACCTTGACCCCGGGGCCGAGCTCGAGCTCGTACCGGGTGACCGTCGGGCCACGGGAGAAGCCGGTGACGGTCGCGTCGATGCCGAACTCGTCGAGGACCTGCGTGAGGGCCTCGACGACGCGGTCGTTGGCCGCGGAACGGACCTTGTGGGGCGGCCCCTGCTCGAGGAGCGACTCCTCGGGCAGGTCGTAGTCGCCGTCGGGCAGGGTGAGCTGCTCGCCGGCGCCGGGCAGGGAGCGGGTCGGCGGTGCCTCGGGCCCCGCGTCCTCCGGCTCGGTGGTCGCCTCCGCCGGCTGCCCGGCGCCGCGCACGGCGGCCGCCGCCGCACCCGGGACCACCTGCGTGGCACCGGACTCCCCGCCCGTGCCGAGGTCGACGTCGTGGGTCTGCGGGCGCCGGGCCCGGCGGGCGTTGGCCGGGCGCGGGGGCGGCCCGTCGTCCAGCGCGAGGGCCGGGCCGGGCCCGACGTCGGCGGCCTGGTCGAAGGCCTCGTCACCGGCGTAGCGGTCGAGGAGCTCGGTGCTGCCCTCGTCGCGGCCCCCGCGCCGGCGCGAGCGTCCCGTGCGTCGCGGCGCGTCCTCGGTGCCGTCCTCGGCGTCCTGCCCGCGACCGGGGGTGTGGCCGGAGATCCAGGCCGTGGCCGCCCGGGCCTTCGAGGGCAGCGCGCGCAGCGGGGTGCCGGTGAGCACGAGCGCACCGAACAGGCCGAACAGGACGAGCACGGGCACGGCGCCCCAGGGCGAGAGCAGGGCGTTGAGCGGCGTGCCGAGGAGCCAGCCGACGAGACCGCCGGCGTCCTCGACGGCGCTGAAGGAGTCCCCCGGGGAGGGCGAGCCGGCGAAGATGTGGATGAGCCCGGCGACCGCGAGGCCGAGGATCGTCACGCCGATGACCACGTGCGGACGCAGGTCGTCGTCGGGGTCCTCGGGGTCCTCCCGCCAGAGCTGGACCGCCAGGACGACGAGGACCACCGGGACGAGCCGGCCGAGGACGCCGACCAGCCCGGCCACGGCGTGGTGGATGACCACGCCGGCCAGGCCCGACAGGCCGAACCACTCGCGCAGGGCGACGACGATCGCCAGGGCGAGGAGGCCCAGGGCGATCGCGTCGTTGCGGAAGCCGGAGGGGATGCCGCCGCGCGGCCCCCTGCTCCCGTTCTGGTCGTCCTCGGGCCGCCTGCCTCGCACGCCGCCCCCTTCCTTCTTCGGTGATCGTCCCCCGGACGATCCGCGACCGCGCGACGAGCCGGCCGGGCCCGCGCCGTCGCGGGAACCGCCCCGGGGACGCGTGGGGCGCGCCGGCGAGGTGGAGGCACCGCGTGCCGTCCGGGCCGGCCGTGAGGGGGAAGACGCACGGGTAGCCATCGCCTCACACGATAGCGGCCGGGCGCCGCGATCCCCCGAGGTGGAGCCGGTGTTGCCCGCGCGAGGGTGGTCACGCCGTCGGGCCCGGGCGTGCGTGCGCCGGCCGGTGAACACTGCCCGCCGGGCTGGATATCGGCGTCGGCCGCACGAACTATCGTCGCCGCATGGGACATCGGCGCCGGTACGACGACAGCCTGAGGGCCGATCTCCTCCGGGCGGCCGCACGTGCGCTGGCCGCCGACGGGGAGGCGGCGATCTCGATCCGCGCGGTCGCGGCGGACGCCGGCACCACCACCGCCGGGGTGTACGCGCTGTTCGGCTCGCGCGACCAGCTCGTCGACAAGGTCGTCGGCGACGGGCTGGCGCAGTTCCAGCGGCGCATCGCCGAGCGCAAGCGGCACGAGGACCCGCTGGCCGACCTCGTCGGCCTGTGCCACGCCTACCGGCGCGCCGCCCTGGAGATGCCGCAGGTCTACCGGGCCCTCGGCGTGGTGGCGCGGCGTCGGGAGGTCCCCATGCTTGGCGGGCCCGAGCAGATGACCCTCGTCGGGCCCGCCGTCGCCCGGGTGCTGGGCACCGGACCGGACGACGCCGAGACGTATGAGCACGCGATCACGTTGTGCGCGCTTGTCCACGGGCTGGTCCTGCTCGAGATCGACAACGTCCTCACCGGTGGCGAGGGTGAGAATGGGGAGCGGTTCGGACGTGCGCTCGACCGACTCGTCCTGACCACGACGCGCCGGGCGCCCGCGCCCGGGACACCCACCGAGGAGAGTGAGCGATGACCGGGACGACGCACCCCCAGGCCGCGACCACCACCGCCGCGGCGGGCGGCGACCACGTCTCGGAGGTGGCGGCGCTGCGCTCCTCGGGCGGGAAGATCGCCTGGCCGCAGGACACCGACGTCTACGGCACGTTCATCGCCGAGTCCGACCTCGGCACCGCGCCGGTGGTGCTCGAGGCCCTGCACCGGGCCGTGGACGACCAGCTCCTCGGCTACCTCTCCCCCACGCTGGCCCGGGCCTGCGTCGAGGCCACGGCCGGGTTCCTGACCCGCCAGCACGGTGTGGAGGTCGTCCCCGACCAGGTCCGCCTCCTGCCCGACGTCCTCTCGGCGATGCACCAGCTCGTGAGCCGGCTGCCCGCCGGCGGGCGGATCATCCTGCCCACGCCCGCCTACCCCAGCTTCTACGGCGTGCCGCCCCGCTGGGGCACCGAGCTGGTCGAGGTCCCGCTCGCACCCGACGGCGAGAGCTGGACCTTCGACCTCGACGCCCTGGCGGCCACGATCCGGCGCGGCGACCTCGTCATCCTGTGCAACCCGCAGAACCCGACCGGCCGCGTGCACACCCGGGCCGAGCTCGAGGGCTTCGCCGAGGTGGTCGAGCGGGCCGGGGCGACCGTCTTCGCCGACGAGATCCACGCCTCGCTCGTGCGCCCCGGCCACACGCACCTGCCCTACGCGAGCATCTCCGAGACGGCGGCCGCGCACGCCACGACGGCGACCTCGGCGTCGAAGTCCTTCAACCTGCCCGGCCTGCGGTGCGCCCAGCTCATCGCCTCGACCCCGGAGGCGGCCCGCGAGTGGGACACGCACGGCGCGCACCTGGCCAAGGAGGTCTCCACGCCCGGGGTCGTCGCGGTCACCGCCGCCTACGACCGCGGCGAGGAATGGCTCGCCGAGCTGGCCGCCACGATCGACTCGCGGCACGACCTGTTCGCCGGCCTGGTCGCCGAGCAGCTGCCCGAGGCGCGGGTGGCGCCGGCGGAGGGCACCTACCTGGGCTGGCTCGACCTGCGCCCCTACGGCCTCGGCGACTCCCCGGGGCGCGCGCTGCGCGGGGCCGGGGTGCTGGCAGGCAACGGTCCGACCTTCGGCAGGGTCGGCGCCGGGCACGTGCGCGTCTCGCTGGCCACGACCACCTCGATCCTCACCGAGATCGTCGGCCGGATCGCCACCGCCTGCGGCGTGCGCTGACCGGCCGAGCCTGACCGGCCGCGGTTGACCGGCCGCACCCGGACACCCGGGGTGCGCGGCGTCAGACCTCGACGACGGTGGGCAGGATCATCGGCGAGCGCCGCAGGCGCCGCGAGGCCCAGCGGCCCACGACGCGGCGCATCGCCTGCTGCATCTGGTGGGTGTCGGCGTTGCCCCGCCCGGCGACCTCCTCGAGCGCCGCGGTGACGTCGGGCAGGATCCCGTCGAACACACCGGCGTCCTCGGCCATCCCGCGGGCCTCGATGTGCGGGCCCGCCACGACCGAGCCGTGCTGACGGTCCACCACGGCGAAGATCGAGATGAAGCCCTCCTCGCCGAGGATGCGACGGTCCTTGAGCTCGGTCTCGGTGACCTCGCCCACGGAGCTGCCGTCGACGTAGACGTACCCGCACTCGACGGCGCCGACGATGCGGGCGCGCCCCTCGTTCAGGTCGACGACGACGCCGTCCTCGGCGAGCACGACCCGGTCGGCGGGCACCCCGGTGCGCACCGCGAGCGCCCCGTTGGCGACCAGGTGGCGGATCTCGCCGTGCACCGGCATGACGTTCTTCGGCTGGACGATGTTGTAGCAGTACAGGAGCTCGCCGGCCGAGGCGTGCCCGGAGACGTGGACCTTGGCGTTGGACTGGTGGACGACCTTCGCGCCGAGGCGCATGAGGCCGTTGATCACCCGGAACACCGAGTTCTCGTTGCCGGGGATGAGCGAGGACGCGAAGATCACCGTGTCGCCGGGACCGACGTCGACCTTGTGGTTGCGGTTGGCGATCCGCGAGAGCGCGGCCATCGGCTCGCCCTGCGAGCCGGTGGCCATGAGGACGCGCTGGTGGGCGGGGATCGAGTCGATGTTCTTCTGGTCGATGAGGACGCCCGGCGGGACCGTGAGGTACTCCAGGTCCGCGGCGATGCCCATGTTGCGCACCATCGAGCGCCCCACGAGGGCGACCTTGCGGCCGTGTAGGGCCGCGGCGTCGAGAACCTGCTGGACCCGGTGCACGTGGCTGGCGAAGGAGGCGACGACGATCTGCCCCTCGGCCTGGCCGAAGACCTGGTCGAGGACCCCGCCGATGTCCCGCTCGTTGGCGGTGAAGCCGGGGACCTCGGCGTTGGTGGAGTCGGTCATGAACAGGTCCACGCCCTCCTCGCCGAGGCGGGCGAAGGCGCGCAGGTCGGTGATGCGCCCGTCGAGCGGGAGCTGGTCCATCTTGAAGTCGCCCGTGTGCAGGACGGAGCCGGCGCCGGTGCGGATCATCACGGCCAGGGCGTCGGGGATCGAGTGGTTGACGGCGACGAACTCGAGGTCGAACGGGCCCTGCGTGAGGCGCTCGTTCTCGGCGACGACCTGCAGCTGCGGGGTGATGCGGTGCTCGCGGAGCTTGGCCTCGATGAACGCCAGCGTGAGGCGCGAACCGAGCAGCGGGATGTCGGCGCGCAGGCGCAGCAGGTAGGGCACGGCGCCGATGTGGTCCTCGTGGCCGTGGGTGAGGACGACGGCGACGACGTCGTCGATCCGGTCCTCGATGTAGCTGAAGTCGGGCAGGATCACGTCGACGCCGGGCTGGTGCTCCTCGGGGAAGAGGACGCCGCAGTCGACGATGAGCAGCTTCCCGTCGTGCTCGAAGACGGTCATGTTGCGTCCGACCTCGCCGAGGCCGCCCAGGGGGACGATGCGCATGGCGCCCTTGGCCAGGACGGGAGGGACGGTCAGCTCAGGATGGGGATTGCTCACCGGGGCATCATCCCATCCCTGGGCGCTCACTCAGGCGGCGACCCGCTGCGGGGTGCCGGACGTGCGGTCGCTCGGCTGTCTGCGTCCCTTCGCGTGGCGGCGGCCCCACACCACCGTCGCCCCTGCGACCTGCGCGGCAGCGAGCACGATGAGGGCGAGCCCCACCCCTGGCTGCAGGCCGAACTCGCGGGTGGCGGCACCCAGCCAGACCAGCGTGCCGACGGTGAGTGCCGCACCGACCAGCAGCGACACGGCTACGGCGGCAAGCAACCGGGCGGCGCGCCGCTCGTCGGCGGCCGGAAGCTGCCACGCGAGCAGCGCGGCAACCTGGATGGGCACCAGGCACAGAACGACGGCGACGGTGGTGGGTGCCGAAAGGTGGGCTGCCTCCGGGTAGTGCGTCGCCAACGTGGCCGCGAACCACGGCAGAACCACCGCCTGAACGGCGAGGACGGCAAGCACGACCACCACGGCAGCGACACGCAGCGCAGGAAACTGTCGCGACTCGCTCGACATGATCTCTCCTCTCCGACTTCCCCTCGTCGGCGTCCGTCACCTGTGTTGACAGGCGATCAAACACCCATATCGTACCGATCTCCGTGCGTGAGTGACAGACCCAGAACCTGATGATCGAAGGTTGGAGATCCCGGGCTCCGCGCGAATCAGTCCGTGCGCCGCCGCAGGGTGAGCGTGCCCAGCAGGAGGACGCCGACGGCGAAGGCGAGGACCACCGCGAGGTGGCCCCAGGTGCCGTCCGCGACCTGGCCGTCCGCACCGGCCTGGACGCCCTGCATGGCCTCGACGGCGTAGGTCAGCGGCAGCACGGTGGACAGCGCCTCGGCGACGTCGGGCATCTGCTCGCGCGGGAGGAAGACGCCGCACAGCAGGAGCTGCGGGGCGACCAGGGCGGGCATGAACTGCACCGCCTGGAACTCGGTGCGAGCGAACGCGGAGATCGCCAGGCCCAGCGCGGTGCCGAGGAAGGAGCCCGCGGCCGCGACGAGACCCATCACCCACACCGGGCCGCCGACGTCCATCCCCAGCAGGCCGACGCCGAGGCCGATGACCAGGGCGGACTGGAACGCGCAGACGAGGACCAGGGCGGCCGCGTAGCCGAGCAGGATGTCCGCGCGCCCGACCGGCATCGCCAGCATGCGCTCGAGCGTGCCGGCGGTGCGCTCGCGCAGCATGGTGATCGAGGTGACGATGAACATCACCGTGAACGGCATGAAGGAGATGAGCGCCGGCCCGAACTGGTCGATCATCTCCGGGCCCGGACGGTCGGAGAAGGCCCACCACAGCAGCAGGAGCAGCAGGCTCGGCAGCCCGAGAAGCAGGGCGACGGTGCGCGGGTCGCGCCGGAGCTGACGCAGCACGCGGCGGGCGACGGCGGCGGTGCGCGCGGCGCTCATGCGGCCTCCTCGACCAGGGCGAGGAAGGCGTCCTCGACGGTGGCGGCGCCGGTCCGGGCCCGCAGCTCGGCCGGGGTCCCGGTGGCCAGCACCCCTCCCTCGCGCACGAGCGCGATGCGGTCGCAGCGCTCGGCCTCGTCCATCACGTGGGAGGAGACGAGGATCGCGGTGCCGACGGCGGCCAGCCTCCGGAAGGTGGCCCACAGGTCGTGACGCAGGAGCGGGTCGAGGCCGACGGTGGGCTCGTCGAGGACGAGCACCGGCGGGGAGCCGAGCAGCGCGGTGGCCAGCGAGACGCGCGAGCGCTGCCCGCCGGACATGGTGGCCACCACCTGGTCGGCCGCACCCGTGAGGTCGACGGCGGCCAGGGCGGCGTCGATGTCGTCGGGGCCGGCCGATACGACGGCGGCGAAGAACTCGAGGTTCTCCCGCGCGGTGAGGTCGACGTAGACCGCGGGCGCCTGGGTGACGTACCCGACGCGGCCGCGCACCGACGGGCTGCCGGCCGGTGCGCCGAGGACGCGCAGGTGGCCCGAGACGCGGGCCTGGACCCCGACGACGGCGCGCATGAGGGTGGACTTCCCTCCCCCGGACGGACCGATGAGGCCGACGAGCTCGCCGGCGCGCACCTCGAGGTCGACGCCGTGCAGGACCTCGCGGCCGCGCCGACCCCCGCGCACGACGCGCAGGTCGCGCATCTCGACGGCGGGTGGCTGGGGGGTCTCGTCGCTGCCGTCCATGTCTCCTCCGACCGATCGGTTGGTCAACGCGTGTTGACTCAGAAGGTACGCCGCTGCGCCCGCGTGGTCAACACTCGTTGACTACAGTGTCGCCATGGCCAGACGCACCGCCGAGGAGAACCGCGCCGCGATCACCGACGCCGCGCGCGAGCTGTTCGCGACCCTGGGTTTCGAACGCGCGACGATCCGGGCGATCGGCGAGCGCGCCGGCGTGGACCCCGCGATGGTCATGCGCTACTTCGGCTCCAAGGACGAGCTGTTCGCGCAGGTCGTCGGGCTGGATATCGGCGCGGAGAGCCTCGACCCACCGGCCGACGTCGAGCACCTCGGCGAGTTCGTGGCCCGCAACGTGCTGCGGATCTGGGAGGGCGACGGGACCCTGGTGGCGATCCTGCGCTCGGCGGTCGCGCACGACCGCGCCGCCGAGCGGCTGCGGGAGGTCATGGGCGACCAGGTCGTCCCGCTCCTGGTCCGTGCGGGCGTCGATCCCGACCAGGTGCGGCTGCGCGCCTCGCTGGTGGCCACCCAGGTCCTCGGCCTCGTCCTCGTGCGGATGATCGGGCGCGCCGAACCGCTCGCCTCGGCGAGCCCCGAGGACGTCGTCGCGCTCGTCGGGCCCACCTTCCAGCGCTACCTCACCGGCGACCTGCCTGAACTGGCACCGGGTGACACAACGTCGTAGCGTGACACCACACACACGCAGTCACGAGGACGTGGAGGAACCGTGGGAAAGCTGGACGGCAAGGTAGCGGTCATCACCGGCGGAGGGCGCGGCCAGGGCCGCTCCCACGCCATCGAGCTCGCCAAGGAGGGCGCGGACATCGTCGTCGCCGACATCGGCGGGCAGATCGAGGGCCTGACCTACGGGCTCGCGACCGAGGACGACATCGCGGAGACGGTGCGGCAGGTCGAGGCGCTCGACCGCAGGATCGTCGGCGTGACGGCCGACGTGCGCAGCACGGAGGACATGCAGCGCGTCGCGCAGGCGGCCATCGACGCCTTCGGCCGGATCGACGTCCTCGTCGCCAACGCCGGCATCCACCAGGTGCTGCCCGACACCTTCACGATGTCCGACGACGACTGGCAGCGGATGATCGACGTCAACCTCACGGGCGTCTTCAAGTCGGTGCGGGCGATGATCCCGCACCTGTCCGAGGACGGTGGCGGCTCGATCATCATCACCTCCTCGACCGACGGGCTGCGCGCGTCGCCGTCGTGGGGCCACTACGGGGCGGCCAAGGCCGGGATCATCTCCCTGGCCAAGACCCTGGCGGTCGAGCTGGCGCCGGAGCACATCCGGGTCAACGTCGTCGTGCCGACGGGCGTCAACTCCCCCATGGCCGAGGCGCTGATGGACACGGTGCCGAAGACGCTCGAGCGCTGGGGCTTCGCCACCGACCGCGCGAACCTCATGCGCGAGGTGGGCGTCATCGAGCCGGTCGACGTCTCGCACGCGGTGGTCTACCTGTCCTCGGAGAAGGCCCGCTACGTCACCGGGATCGTCCTCCCCGTCGACGCCGGGTACACGGTCAAGCACTGATCTCACGTCGGGTCAGACCCGGCGTCGGGTCTGACCCGAACGGCCCGCGGCCCCGCCCTCGTGGCGGGGTCGCGGGCCGTCGTCGTCGGTGCGGCGCGTGCCTACTGCTCGGGGAGCAGTCCCGCCGAGACCAGCGTCTCGCGCACGAGCTCGACCTCCTCGACGGTGGCGTCGGCCAGCGGGAGGCGCACGGTCGGCGTCGGGATCCGGCCGAGCAGGTGGCTGGCCACCTTGGCCATGACCGCGCCCTGGCCGCCGCCCATGATGGCGGCCACGACCGGCCGGAGGTGCGCGGCGACGGCGCGTGCGGCGGGCAGGTCGCCGTCGTCGACCGCCGTGACCATGTCCAGGTACTGCGAGGCGACCGCGTGGCCGGCCACGGAGACGACGCCGGAGGCGCCGTGCGCGAGCCAGGCGAAGTTGAGGGCGTCGTCGCCGGAGTAGTACTCCAGGCCGGTGCGGGACATCTTCTCGAAGCCGGCCGGGACGTCGCCGGTGGCGTCCTTGACGGCGAGGATCTGCTCGTGCTCGGCGAGCCGGTCAAGGGTGGCGTCCTCGAGCCGCACGCCGGTGCGGCCCGGGATGTCGTAGACCATGACCGGCAGGTCGGTGGCCTCGGTGACGGCGACGATGTGGCGGTAGACGCCCTCCTGGGAGGGGCGGTTGTAGTACGGGGCCACCACGAGCAGGCCCTGCGCGCCGGAGCGGGCGGCGCCCTCGGCGATGCGCACGGCGTGCGCGGTGTCGTTGGAGCCCGCGCCGCCGATGATCATCGCGCGTTCCCCCACCGCCTCGACGACGGCGCTGACCAGGGCGTCCTTCTCGGGCTGGTGGGTCGTCGGGGACTCGCCCGTGGTCCCGTTGAGGACGAGGGCGTCGCAGCCGTCGTCGACCAGGGCGAGCGCGAGCCCGACGGCGGAGTCGACGTCGATCGCCCCGTCGGGCGTGAAGGGGGTCGCCATCGCGACGGCCACGGATCCGAAGCTGCGCGAGGGGTGGTACGGCATGGTCATGCTCGAACGGTACTCGCGTCGCGGCCCTGCGGGCGGGTGGTGGCCGCTCGTGGGCATGGGCGTGGCGCTCTGCCTACCCTGGGGCGGTGAGCGAGCACCACGACGACGTCCTGTCCTCCCTGTCGGCCGGCCGGACGCCCGAGGGGCTGCCGACGACCTCGCGCGGCGGGCCCGACGTCTCGGTCCGCCCCACGATCCCCGCCGACGCCGACACCCTCGGTGAGATCCACGCGGCGACCATGCGGGCGGCCCTGGCGGCGGGGGCCGACCTGGCCGCCGACGACCCGTCCCTGCCCGGGATCGAGCCCGGGGACCTCGCGCTCGCGTGGGCCAGCGCCGCGGACGTCTCCCAGCGCGGGCACCACGTGCTCACCGCGCTGGATGCGGCCGAGGTCGTCGGGCTCGCCGCGATCGCTCCGGCGGCTCCCGCGACGCCGGAGGAGGACGAGCTGGTCGCCGAGGTCGCCGGCCAGGCCGCGGGGGGCGGGCAGCAGCAGGAGGTCGAGGACGACCTGGCCGGGACGGTGCTGGCGGCCGGCCGCGGCACCCTGGTGGAGATCATCGCCCTCGAGGTGGCGCCGGGGCACGAGCGGGTGGGGCACGGTTCCCGCCTGCTGGCGGCGTGCGCGGACCTGGCCCGGGACTCGGGGGCGACGGCGCTGTCGATCTGGGTGATGCGCGGCGACGAGCCGCGCCAGCGTTTCCTGGATGCCGCGGGGTTCTCACCCTCGGGGCGGCGCCGAGAGATCCCGGTGGCAGAGAAGCAGGCGATCCAGGACGAGTGGTGGGCGAACCTGGGGTCCGGCGGGTAGTCGCCGAGCAGTGCGGGCCGGAGCCTCCGGCCGGGCGGTGGTGGATCCGTCAGACCTCGAGCAGGGGGTCCAGGCCGCGCGTGAGGCCCGGCCTGCCCGCGACGTTCCGCACGGCCAGGAGCACGCCCGGCATGAAGCTCGCCCGGTCGAAGGAGTCGGTGCGGATCGTCAGCTGCTCGCCGGGGTTGCCGAGCAGCACCTCCTCGTGCGCGACGAGGCCGCGCAGCCGCACCGCGTGCACGTGCACGCCCTCGACCGACGCCCCGCGCGCGCCGTCGGGGTCGGTCTCGGTGGCGTCCGGCGAGGGCGCCACGCCCGCCTCGGCGCGGGCGGCGGCGATCCCGCGCGCCGTCGACAGCGCGGTGCCCGAGGGGGCGTCGACCTTGTCGGGGTGGTGCAGCTCGACGACCTCGACGGACTCGAAGTACGGCGCCGCCTGGCGCGCGAAGGACATCGCGAGCACGGCCGAGAGCGCGAAGTTCGGGGCGATGAGGGCGCCCAGGGGCTCCTCACCGTCGGCGGTGCGGCGCTCGTTGACCCCGTCCAGGTGCTCCTCGAGCTCGGCGAGCGCCTCGTCGGTCCAGCCGGTGGTCCCGACGACGACGTGCACGCCCGCCTCGAGGGCCGCCCGCACGTTCGCCCCGCTCACGCTCGGCACCGCGAACTCGACGGCGACGTCGGCGCCCGCCTCGCGCAGGCCGGCCGTCACGTCGTCCCCGGCATCGAGCTCGGCGACGAGCTCGAGGTCCTCCGCGGCGCGCACGGCGCCCACCACCTGCTGGCCCATGCGGCCGGCCGCACCGATGACCGCCACCCGGATCGAATCGCTCATGACGCCGACGATACGAGCCCGGTGGCGGCCGGCGCAGCCATGTTCACGGCGCGGTGACGACCCACTCCTCGCGGATCGCCACGTCGGCGGCACGGAACAGGCCCAGCGCCGGGCAGCGGCGGCTCGCCGCCTCCTTGAGCTGCTCGACCTGCGCGGCGTCGGCGCCGGTGGTGATCCGCACGGTGACCTCGAGGGACTGGATGTGGGCGGGGACCTCGGCGGTGCCGAGGAAGCCGCGGGTGTCGAGGTGGCCGGCCACATCGATGTCGAGGGCGTCGAAGGTGATCCCGAGCTCGCCGGCGACGACCTCGACGACCACCGACAGGCACCCGGCGGTGCCGCCGACGAACAGGTCCATCGGCGACGGCGCCAGGTCGGTGCCGCCGATCGCCTCGGGCTCACCGGTGGCGTAGGTGAAGTGGCGCGAGGTGAGGTCGGTGTGCAGGTCGCCCCGCCACACGCCGTGCGCCGCGGGGACGGCCTCGTGGGCGGCGGGGATGGTGGTGCGCTCGTCGATCGTCGTGGTCACGTCGTCTCCTTGAAGGCTGTGCGCCGGTCCGGTTCGACCGGCTGACCCCACTGTGACGATCGCGCCCGCTCCCCCGCCGGCGTCCCCCGGCTCGTCCCACCTCCTGGACACGGCGCCGGGGCGGGGGCCGTCCCCGCCCCCGGCGTGGGTCAGCCAAGGAGGCCGTCGGCGGCGTCGGGGGCGACGGGACCGACCACGCTCGCGGCGCGGTCCCCGGCCGCGATGAACGCGCACATGTCGGCGACGTCGCGCGCGGTGACGGCGTCGATGAGCTCGATGGTGGCGTCGATCGAGGTCAGCTCGCCGCGCACGATCTCGGCGCTGCCGAGCCGCGACATCCGTGAGCCGTTGTCCTCCAGGCCGAGCACGATGCCCCCGCGGAGCTGGCCCTTGGCCCGGGCGAGCTCGGCGTCGGTGGGCCCGTCCCCCGCCAGGTCGGCCAGCGTGCCCGCGAGCAGCGCCGCGACCTCGGGTACCGACTCCGGCGCGCAGCCCGCGTACAGCCCGGCGTACCCGGCCTCGGCGTAGGAGGTCGACCAGGCGTAGGTGGAGTAGGCCAGGCCGCGCCGCTCCCGCACCTCCTGGAACAGCCGCGAGCTCATCCCGCCGCCGAGGATCGTGGTGGCCAGGGCCATCGCCCAGCGGCGCGGGTCGCCGGCGCGCAGGGCGGGCGCCCCGATGACGACGTGGGCCTGCTCGGTCGGCCGCACCACGGTGATCGCCCGCGACGGCGCGGAACCGGTGCCCGGCTCCGCGACGGCGCCCCGGCCACGGGTCGGGTCCAGGGCGCTGCGGCGCGGGGCGGGCGCCTGGTCGGCGTCGAGCTCCCATCCGCCGTCGGTGAGCAGCCCGGTCAGCCGCTCGCACAGCTCGTCGTGGTCGAGGGAGCCGGCCGCGGTGAGCACGAGCTCGTCGCTGCGGTAGTAGGAGTGGTAGTGCTCGGCGACGACCTCGCGCGGCAGGGCCCGCACCGACTCCGGGGTGCCGCCCACCGGGCGGCCCAGCGGGTGGTCGCCGAGCACCGCGGCGGCGAAGCGCTCGTGGGCGACCTCCTGGGCGTCGTCCTCCGCGGCGGCGAGCTCGTCGAGGATGACGCCGCGCTCGTTCTCCAGCTCGCCCGGGTCGAGCGTGGCGGAGGTGACCATGTCGGCGATGACCTCGAGCGCGAGCGGGGCGTCGTCGTCGAGGACCCGCGCGTGGTAGCAGGTCGACTCCTGGCCGGTGACCGCGTTGGACTCCCCGCCGACGGCGTCGAAGGCCTCGGCGATGTCGAGGGCGCTGCGCCGGGCGGTGCCCTTGAAGAGCAGGTGCTCGAGCACGTGGGTCGAGCCGTGGTGGCCGCCGGTCTCGTCCCTTGCGCCGACGGCGATCCAGGCCCCCAGCGCGACGGAGCGCTGACCGGGGACCTGCTCGGTGAGGACGCGCACCCCGCCGGGCAGCACGGAGCGGCGGGACAGCGTGCCGCCGACCTCCCAGGACAGCTCGGTGCCGGGCGCGCCGGCGGGGGCGACGACGAGCGGGCGGGTGCCGGTGGAAGTGGTCTGTGGGTCGTGGGTCGCGGGGCGGCGGTGGTCGACAGGCATCGATCGATCCTAGGTGGCCGCACCGTCATCGACGAGAGACGACCGGGGGCCGGGCCATGAGGCCCGACCCCCGGTCGGTGGTCAGATCAGGCCGCGCGGCGGCCCGACGTCAGCTCGCTCACTCGCCGTCGGTGGAGCCACCGTTGTCGGAGGAGCGGGTGCGCGTGCGGGGACGACGCTCGCGCGGCGCGCGCTCGCGACGGGCCGGAGCCTCGCCCTCGGACGCGCCCTCGGCGGCCGGCTCGGAGCCGGCCTGGGCGCCGCCCGCGGACTCCTCGTCCTCGACGACGGCGTGCAGCGAGAGCTTGCCGCGCGGGTCGATCTCGGCGAGCTCGACCTGCACCTTGGCGCCGACCTGGAGGACGTCCTCGACGGCGTCGATCCGCTTGCCGCCGACGAGACGCTTGACCTGCGAAATGTGCAGCAGGCCGTCCTTGCCGGGGGTCAGCGAGACGAACGCGCCGAACGAGGTGGTCTTGACGACCGTGCCCACGAACCGCTCGCCCACCTCGGGCATCTGCGGGTTGGCGATCGAGTTGATCGCCTGGCGGGCCGCCTCGGCGGAGGGACCGTCGACCGCGCCGATGAACACGGTGCCGTCGTCCTCGATGGAGATGTCGGCGCCGGTGTCCTCCTGGATCTGGTTGATCATCTTGCCCTTGGGGCCGATGACCTCACCGATCTTGTCGACGGGGACCTGGACGGTGATGATGCGCGGCGCCGTCGGGGCCATCTCGTCGGGCGAGTCGATGGCCTCGTTCATCACCTCGAGGATCGACAGGCGCGCGTCGCGGGCCTGGGTCAGCGCGCCGCCGAGCACCGAGGCCGGCAGGCCGTCGAGCTTGGTGTCGAGCTGGATGGCGGTGACGAACTCCTTGGTGCCGGCGACCTTGAAGTCCATGTCGCCGTAGGCGTCCTCGGCGCCGAGGATGTCCGTCAGCGCCGCGTAGCGGGTCTCGCCGTCGACCTCGTCGGACATGAGGCCCATGGCGATGCCGGCGACCGGGGCGCGCAGGGGCACGCCCGCCTGGAGCATCGACAGGGTCGAGGCGCAGACCGAGCCCATCGACGTCGAGCCGTTGGAGCCGAGCGCCTCGGAGACCTGACGGATCGCGTAGGGAAACTCGGTGCGGCTGGGCAGCACCGGCACGAGCGCGCGCTCGGCGAGGGCACCGTGGCCGATCTCGCGGCGCTTGGGCGAGCCCACCCGGCCGGTCTCACCGGTCGAGTAGGGCGGAAAGTTGTAGTGGTGCATGTAGCGCTTCTTGGTGACGGGCGACAGCGAGTCGATCTGCTGCTCCATCTTGAGCATGTTGAGCGTGGTGACACCCAGGATCTGGGTCTCGCCGCGCTCGAACAGCGCCGAGCCGTGCACGCGGGGCAGGACCTCGACCTCGGCGGAGAGGGTGCGGATGTCCTTCAGGCCGCGCCCGTCCATGCGCACGCCGTCGGTGAGGACGCGGCGGCGCACGGCCGCCTTGGTCACCGAGCGGTAGGCGGCGGACAGCTCCTTCTCGCGGTCCTGGAAGTCGGCGCCGAGCGCCTCGAGCATCGCTGCCCGGATCTCCTCCTGGCGGGCCTCGCGCTCGGCCTTGCCGGCGATGGTGATGGCCTGCTCGACGTCGGCGGAGACGTGCTTCTCGACGGCGGCGTAGGCGTCCTCGGCGTAGTCCGGGAACAGCGGGAAGTCGCCGGTGGGCTTGGCGGTGGTGGCGGCCAGCTCGGACTGGGCGTCGCACAGCACGCCGATGAACCGCTTGGCGGCGTCCAGGCCCTGGGCCACGACCTCCTCGGTCGGCTTCGGGGCGCCGGCGGCGACGAGCTCGAAGACGTTGTCGGAGGCCTCGGCCTCGACCATCATCACGGCGATGTCCGAGCCGTCCTTGGTCTCGACGCGGCGGCCGGCGACGACCATGGAGAAGACGGCGCGCTCGAGCTCGGAGTAGCGCGGGAAGGCGATCCACTCGCCGTCGACGAGCGCGATGCGCACGGAGCCGATCGGGCCCGAGAAGGGCAGGCCGGCGATCTGGGTGGACATCGAGGCGGCGTTCATGGCCACGACGTCGTAGGCGTCGTCCGGGTGGACGGCGAAGACGGTGCCGACGACCTGGATCTCGTTGCGCAGGCCCTTGACGAAGGAGGGGCGCAGCGGGCGGTCGATGAGGCGGCAGGCGAGGATGGCGTCCGTCGAGGGGCGGCCCTCGCGGCGGAAGAACGCGCCGGGGATCTTGCCGGCGGCGTACTGGCGCTCCTCGATGTCGACCGTCAGCGGGAAGAAGTCGAAGTGGTCCTTGGGGTGCTTGCCCGCCGTGGTGGCGGAGAGCACCATCGTCTCCTCGTCGAGGTAGGCGACGGCGGAGCCGGCGGCCTGGCGGGCGAGGCGCCCGGTCTCGAAGCGGACGGTGCGGGTGCCGAAGCGGCCGTTGTCGATGACGGCCTCGGCGGCGGTGATCTCGGGTCCCTCCATGGGTCCCTCCCTTTCGGTGCGGGCCGCACCCACCCCCGACGGTCATCGATCGAGGCCCACGGACGCCTGTCGTTCGCGTCCGGAGGCCACTACCGAGGACCGGGCGAGCGGTCGGGCGCGGCGGTGTGTTCTGTTGTCCTGCGTGGGTCCCCCGTGCGCACCTGGCACACGGAGCGGCCCCGGTCTCCGTGTGGAGGCCGGGGCCGTGGCGTCAGCGGCGCAGGCCGAGACGCGCGATCAGCGAGCGGTAGCGCTCGATGTCCTCGGCGGCCAGGTAGGCGAGCAGTCGCTTGCGCTGACCGATGAGGAGCATGAGGCCACGACGCGAGTGGTGGTCCTGCTTGTGGGTCTTGAAGTGCTCGGTGAGGTCCTTGATACGACGCGAGAGCATCGCGACCTGCACCTCGGGCGAACCGGTGTCGCCCTCGTGGGTCGCGTACTCGGCGATGATCTGCTGCTTGACGTCGGCGGCGAGGGCCATGTGGTCTCCAGTTCGGTTCGTTGCACGGAGCTCCGGGGCATGTTCTCCCGGGCATGACGCATCCGTGGCCGGCTTGACGGCAGCGACCATCCTATCAACCGGCGGCCCCCCGGTCCGAGGTCCCCGCGTGACCCCGCCCACCACCGGAGGGGGCCGTGGGTTCAGCCGCGCAGGATGCCGCGCCCGCGGGCGGCCGCCACCGCGGCGGTGCGCGAGTCGACGCCGAGCTTGGTGTAGATGTGCGCCAGGTGCGACTTCACGGTGGCCCGCGACAGGAACAGGGCCGCGGCGATCTGCTCGTTGGAGTCCCCGCGGGCCAGGCGCTCGACGACCTCGACCTCCCGCGTGGTCAGCGCGGTCGCGGGCGAGCGCATGCGCCCCACGAGGCGCTCCTGGACCGCCGGGTCCAGCGTGGTGCGACCGGCCGCCGCGGCACGCACGCCGGCGACGAGCTGCTCGGTCGGGGCGTCCTTGAGGAGGTAGCCGGTCGCCCCGGCGTCGAGCGCGGCCAGCACGTCGGACTCGGTGTCGTAGGTGGTGACCACCAGGACGGCCGGGCCGCCCCTCCCCCGCACGGCCCGCGTCGTGGCGACGCCGTCGAGCGCCCCCGCGCCGAGCTGGAGGTCCATGAGCACGACGTCGGCGCTCCCGCCCGCGTCCAGGGCGGCCAGCAGGTCCTCCCCCGAGGCGTGGTCGGCGACGACGTCGAGGTCCGGCTCGGCGTCGAGCACCGCGCGCAGGCCGGCGCGCACGACGGGATGGTCGTCGACGATGACCACGGCGATCGGCGCGGTCATGCCTGCGCCCCCTCGTCCTGCGGTCCGGGCGCGCCGACCGCGGCGGGCCCGGGCGCCAGCGGGACGACGGCGCCGACCGTGCTGCCGCGAACGGCGCCGGCCTCGAGGGTGAGGCGTCCGCCGACGGCGCGCACCCGGTCGGCCATGCCGGCCAGCCCCGTCCCGCGGCCCGGGGCAGCCCCGGCGGCCTCGGCGTCGTCCGGGCGCGCGGCGAGGATCTCGGGCGGCAGGCCGACGCCGTCGTCGACGACGTCCAGGGCCACGGCGTCGCCCAGGTGGCTGAGCGTGAGGGTGAGCCGGCTCGCCGAGGCGTGCTCGACGGCGTTGGCCACCGCCTGCTGGGCGACCCGCCACAGCGCCTGCTCGACCGGGCCGGGAAGCTCGCGAGCCTCGCCGGTGGTGGCGAGGGTGACCTCGAGCCCGCCGCTCACCCGGGTCCGCTCGGCCAGCCGGGCCAGGGCGTCGGCGAGCCCGCTCTCGACCAGCGGCGAGGGCCGGTCGCGGACGAAGGCGCGCGCCTCAGCCAGGTTGTCCTGCGCCGCGGCGCGTGCGGCACCGACGAGCTCGCGCACCCGCGCCGGGTCGCGTTCGGCGACGGCGCCGTCGAGGGAGGAGTCCGCGGCGCGCAGGAGCAGCTCGATGGAGGCGAAGCCCTGGGCGAGGGTGTCGTGGATGTCGCGGGCCAGCCGCCGCCGCTCGGCCTCCACGGCGTCGGCCCGCTCGCGTTCGGCGAGGTCCGCCCGGGTGGCCGCGAGCTCGTCGGTCAGCCGGGCCCGCTCCTCGGCCTCGGCGACCACCGCGCGCACGCCGAGGACGACCGCCACGCACACCGCGGCGCCGAGCACCGGGCCGAGGGCCGCGCCCGCCCCGGCGCCGTCGTGGGTGAGCCCGGTCGCGACGGTCAGGGCCGTCGTCGCCGCGACGGCGAGCACCCCGGCGAGCGCGGGGAGCATGTGGAGCTGGACGAGGAAGACGGGGAAGGCGAGCCAGACGCCCTCCTCGCCGCGCAGCGCGGCCACGAGGGCCAGCGCGGTCAACGCCACGGTCCAGGCGATCGCGGCCCACCGGCCGCGGGTCCCGCGGGCGGTGCCGGGGCGCTCGTGGACGAGCCGCCCCACGGTGAGGCGACCCGCGCCGTAGACCAGCCCGAAGCCGAGCCCCCAGGGCCAGGCGGGACCGCCGCGCCAGAGCACGAGGGCGACGAGGACGATCACCAGCACGTCGAGCCCGAGCTGCACGCCCCGGGCGGCGCTGCGGGCGGTGGACGGACGGGGCACCGGGCCAGGGTAGGTGGGCCTGCCGCCCGGCGGCATCGGCCGAAAGGTCCATCCGGTCGTGCACCTCGTGGCGCGAGACGTCGGCCCGGCCGGCCGATGTGAGGGGCCGGGTCCGCGCCGGACGATCGAGACCTCACCGACCCGGAGGTTCACACCCATGTTCGTCGCCCGGCGCGACCTGCGCTTCGCCTCGGGACGCTTCGCCCTCGTCGCGGGCGTCGTCGTCCTCATCACCATGCTCGTCACCTTCCTCTCCGCCCTCACGCAGGGTCTGGCCCGGGAGTCGACGTCGGCGATCGCCGACCTGCCGGCCGACCACGTGGCCTTTGCCGCGGGCGAGGAGGACCCCTCGTTCACCGCCTCCCAGGTCGGCCCCGCGCAGTGGGAGGCGCTCGCCGCGCGAGGCGGCGTCGAGCACGCCGAGCCGCTCGGCGTGGCCACCACCCGGGCCGGCGCCGGGGACACCACGGCGACCGTCACCGCCCTGGGCGCCGAGCCCGGCGCGACGCTGCTGCCGGGCGACGTCGACCTCGCCGCCGGCCAGGTGTGGCTCTCGCCTGCCGCGGCCGAGGACCTGGGCGCGGGTGCCGGCGACACGCTCGCCCTGGCGGGCACCGAGCTCGAGGTCGCCGGCGTGAGCGGGACCGCCGCCAGCTACTCCCACTCGCCGGTGGTGTGGACGACCCTGTCCGACTGGCAGCCGATCGGCGCGACCACCGGCCCGGGCGCGACCGGTGAGGTCGCCACCGTCGTCGCGCTGACGACCGACGGCGAGGCGGACCTGGCCGCCGCGGACGCCGCGGCCGGCACCGTGACCGTCGACCGCTCGGGCTCGCTGCAGGCGATCGGTTCCTACGCCTCGGAGAACGGCTCGCTGATGATGATGCAGGGCTTCCTCTACGCCATCTCCGCGCTCGTCGTCGGCGCCTTCTTCACGGTGTGGACGATCAGCCGCTTCGACGACGTCGCCGTCCTCAAGGCCCTGGGCGCCTCGAACGGCTACCTCCTGCGCGACGCCCTCGGGCAGGCCGCCGTCGTCCTCGTCGTCGGCACGGCGCTCGGCACCGCGATCGCGAGCGCCGGCGCCCTGGCCCTGTCCTCGAAGATGCCGATCGCGCTGGGGTGGACGACCACCGCCGTGCCCGCGCTGCTGCTCGTCGTCCTCGGCCTGCTCGGCGCCGCCGTCGCCCTGCGCCGCATCACCTCCGTCGACCCGCACGCCGCGCTGAGCGCCGGCTGACCACACCAAGGAGACCGCCATGACCACGACCGCCACCCACTCCCCCGCCCCCACCTCCGGCACCACGGAGGCCGGCCTGGTCCTCGAGCACGTCACCCTCACCTACCCCGACGGCGACGCCCGCCTCACCGCGGTCGACGACGTCTCCCTCGCCGTCGCCCCGGGCACGACGACGGCGCTGCTGGGCCCCTCGGGCTCGGGCAAGTCCAGCCTGCTGGCCGTCGCCGCCACGCTCACGCTGCCCGACTCCGGCCGGGTGGTCCTCGACGGCCACGTCGTCGCCTCCGGCTCGTCCCACGCCTCCGACCAGGAACGCGCCGAGCTGCGCCGCACGGTCGTCGGCGTCGTGTTCCAGCAGCCCCGCCTGCTGGCCAGCCTCACCGCGCTCGAGCAGCTCACCGTCATGGCGCACGTCCGCGGGGTCTCACCGCGCGGGGCGAACGACCGCGCGAGGGAGCTGCTCGCGGCCGTGGGCATGGGCGACCTGACCGGCCGGCGCCCGCACCAGCTCTCGGGCGGTCAGCGCCAGCGGGTGAGCATCGCCCGCGCCCTGATGAACGAGCCGGGCGTGCTGCTCGTCGACGAGCCGACCTCCGCCCTCGACCACGAGCGCGGCCGGCAGATCGTCGAGCTCATCACCTCGTTGAGTCGCGACTCGGGCACCGCCACGCTGCTGGTGACCCACGACGAGTCGACGCTCACCGGCAGCGAGTCCGTCGCCCGCATCGCGGACGGTCGGCTCAGCGCGCGGTGACCGAGGCCGGGTCGAGCACCGGCGGGACGGGGACGCCGAGGATGCCGGCGGCGTCCTCGACGTCGGCCCGCATCTGGGCCATGAGCGGGTCGATGCCGTCGAAGGCCACCATCGGGCGCAGGGTCGCGACGAACTCGACGACCACCTCGTCGCCGTACAGGTCGAGGTCCGTGCGGCCGAGCACGTGCGCCTCGACGGTGCGCCGCGTGCCCTGGAAGGTGGGGTTCGAGCCGACGGAGATCGCGGCGGGCAGCCGGGTCGCCTCCGCGTCGGCCGCGCCGTGGGCGTCGAAGGGGCCGGGCAGCAGCCAGCCGGCGTAGACGCCGTCGGCGGGCACGACGCCCAGGTCGTCGGGGGCGAGGTTCGCCGTCGGGTAGCCGAGCTCGCGGCCCCGCTGGAAGCCGCGCACGACCTCCCCGCGCAGCCGGTGCGGGCGGCCCAGGATGCGGCCGGCCTGGTGGACGTCGCCGGCGGCGAGCGCCTCGCGCACCCAGGTCGAGGACCAGCGGCGCCCGGTGAGGTCGCAGGCGATGTCGGCCACGAGGACGAGCTCGATGCCGTACTCCGCGCACAGCGCCGCGAGCACGGTCGCGTCCCCGGCGTTGTCCCGGCCGAACCGCACGTCCTCCCCCACCACGAGGCAGCTGACCTCCAGCGCGGCGACGAGGTAGTCGGCGACGAACGCGCGCGGCGTGGCCGAGGCGAAGTCCAGGTCGTAGTGCTGGACGAGCACGCCGTCGAGCCCGAGCGCGGACAGGCGCTCGATGCGGTCCGCCGCGCTGGCGACGAGGACGAGGTCCTGCTCGGGGCGGTGGACCTGGGCGGGGTGCGGGTCGAACGTGAGCGCGACGGCGGGCAGGGAGCGGTCGGCGGCCTCGGCGACGGTGGCGGCCAGCAGCGCGCGGTGCCCCCGGTGCACGCCGTCGAAGACGCCGACGGTGAGCACGACCGGCCCCAGGTCCTCGGGGATCTCCTCGGTGTCGTGCCAGACCTGCACGTGTCCTCCACTACGTTCGGCCACCGCTGTCGGGGACCCGCGGGCGTACCGGGGACCAACTGTAGTTCGCGTGCCGTTCAGGTCGGGCCCCTAGCCTCCCGGCATGCCCGCACCCACCACACCCGCCCCCGCCCCGTCCGCGCTCCTGGCCGCGGTCCGCGACGCCGCCGCCCAGATCGCCGCCTACCTCCACGAGGTCTCGGGCGCGCAGGCCGAGCGCGAGCTCAAGCGCGACGTGCACGACATCGTCACCGTCCACGACCGCCGCAGCGAGGAGATCGCCGTCGAGGTGCTGCGCCGGCACGTACCGACCTGCCGGGTCCTCGGGGAGGAGGGCGGTCTCGACGTCGGGCCGGGTGCCGGTGGCGAGGAGGCCGGCGCGCTCTACCCGACGCCGGAGGGCGTGGTGACCTTCGTCGTCGACCCCATCGACGGGACGTCGAACTTCGCCGCCGGGCTGCCGATCTACTGCACGTCGATCGCGGCGCAGGTGGGGGATGCGACCGTGGCGGCGGTGGTGCGGATGCCCGAGCTCGGCCTCGAGGTCTTCGCCGACGACGACGCCTGCTGGGTCCAGCAGCTGCCGCTGGACGGGACGGGGCCGCAGGTGCCCGCCGCACGGGCCCCGGGGCCGGTCGCGCGCACCGAGATCGAGTGCAACCTCTCGACGGGCTACCCCTCCACCCGTGACCTGGCCGAGGACGCCGCGGGCGCGCTGGCCGCCTACGCCGAGCTGGGTCGGCTCGTGGGGGCGCTGCGCTCGATCGGGGCCGGGGCGGCCGAGCTCGCGCTGGTCGCCGCCGGCCGGCTCGACGCCACGCTGAGCACGCGGACCACGCCCTGGGACGTCGCCGCGGGCGCCCACCTCGTGACGCGCGCCGGCGGGAGCGTCGAGCACCTCGTCATGGACGGCGACCCGCAGGCACCGCCGATCCACCGGGCCGGCTACCTCGCGGTGGGGCCGGGGCGGGAGCTGCCCGGCGTGCGGGCACTGATGGACCGGCTGAGTGCGGAGCGGCGGGCCCGGGTGGCTGGTGGACCGGCCGCCGGGTCGGGCGACGGCGATGCGGTCGGTGGCGTGGCCGTGCCGGCGGACCTCGTGGCCGGCTACCGGGTCGACCGTGCGCGGGAGAGCGACCTGCCCGCGATCGCCGCCGTGCTGGCCGACGACGTCCTCGGCGCCGGGCGCGAGAGCGCGGACCTCGCCCCCTACGCCCGGGCGCTGCGGCTCCTCGACGACGACCCGCGGCACCTGGTGGCGGTCGTGCGCGACGAGGCCGACGCCGTCGTCGGCACCGTCCAGCTGACCGTGCTGCCCGGGATGTCCCGCGCGGGGACCACCAGGCTCCAGGTCGAGGGGGTCCGGCTCGCCCCGTCGGTGCGCGGCTCCGGGGTGGGCTCCGCCCTGCTCTCCTGGGCCGAGGACTGGGGGCGCGCTCAGGGGGCGACCCTCGCCCAGCTCACGGCCGACGCCACGCGCACCGACGCGCACCGGTTCTACGAGCGGGCCGGGTACGTCCCGAGTCACGTCGGGCTGAAGAAGCCCCTCCCCCTCGGTGACGAGTGAGCACTTTTTTGTCTCGACGTCGAGACAAAAAAGTGCTCACTCGCGAGAAGGGAGGTGGAGATCTGCTCGCTCGTCAGGAGGGGGCGAGGACGAGGAGGGGGCGGGTGCGGCCGGGGGCCGAGGTGTCGGCGGTGACGAGCGCGACCAGGTGACCGTCGGGGGCGAGGGCGGCCACGACGTCGGCGCCCTCGTGGGCGGGGTCGGCGTCGATGCGCTGGCCGTAGCCGAGCGCGCGGGCCTCGGCCTCGGTGAGCTCGCGGACCGGGAACAGGCGTCGGGCCAGGTCAGCGGCCGGCAGGGTGCTCAGCACCCCGTCTCCCTCTCCGCCGACCTCGTCCGCGAGGGCGTCGAGCGCGCGGCCCTGACCGACGTCGAACGGGCCGACGGCGCTGCGCCGCAGGGCGGTGAGGTGCCCGCCGACGTCGAGCGTCTCGCCGAGGTCGCGGGCGATGGCCCGCACGTAGGTGCCCGAGGAGCACCGCACGCGCACGTCGAGGTCGACGACGGCGGTGCCGGCGCCGGGCTCCCCCTCGCCCACGACGGCGTCGGCCGGGTCGCTGAGGGCGGTGAGCTCGTGGACGGTCACCGGGCGGGCCGCGAGGGTGACGTCCTCGCCGTCGCGGACCCGCGCGTAGGAGCGACGGCCATCGACCTTGATGGCGGACACGGCCGAGGGGACCTGCTCGATCGCACCGGTCAGGCCCGCCAGCGCCGCCGGCAGCCGCTCGGCGAGGTCCCCGCGGCGCGCACCGGCGGACGTCGTCGCCTCCCCCTCGGCATCGTCGGTGGTGGTGGCGACGCCGAGCCGGACGGTGGCCTCGTAGGTCTTGTCGGCCCCGACGACGTAGGTAAGCAGACGGGTGGCCCGCCCGATCCCGAGCACGAGCAGCCCCGTGGCCATCGGGTCGAGCGTGCCCGCGTGGCCGACCTTGCGCGTGGCGGCCAGGCGCCGCACCCGGGCGACGACGTCGTGGCTGGTCAGCCCGCCGGGCTTGTCGACGAGCAGGACGCCGTCCGCGGCCGTGGCGCGGCCACGGGGCACGTTCACGCCCGGTCGCCGGGGGCCGGGTCCTCGCCCTGCTCGGGCTCGTCGGCCTCGTCGTCGGGGGCCTCGCCGGACCCGTCCGTCGCGGCCGGATCCTCCTCGTCCGCGTCGGCGTCCTCGTCCTCGTCCTCGTGGGGGACGCGGTAGGGGTCCGGGTCGCCGGCGTAGCTGGCGCCGGCGGCCTCCGCGGCGATCCGCTCGTCACGCAGCTTGACCTCGGCCAGCTTGTCGGCCAGGTCCTGGGCGGTGGTGGGCAGGGCGTCGGGGACGAACTCCAGCGTCGGCGTCAGGCGCACGCCGGTCTGCTTGCCCACCTCCGAGCGGATGATCCCCGTGGCCGAGCGCAGGGCGGCGGCGCTGGCCGCGCGGTCCTCGTCGGAGCCGTACACGGTGTAGAAGACGGTGGCGTGCTGGAGGTCGCCGGTCACCCGCACGTCGGTGACGGTGACGAACCCCAGGCGTGGGTCCTTGATCCGCGTGTCGAGCATGCGGGCGACGATCTGCTGGATGCGCTCGGCGAGACGCCGTGCGCGGCCGAAGTCGGCCATGGTGACCTCCGTCGGGTCGGTGGCTCTCGCGAGCCGGGTGTCATGGGGGCAGCATGCCGGAAGGGGCCCGCGACGGGGCCCCTTCCGGCATGTGCCCGAGGGCCGGGTGCGGGGTCCGGTCGCCCGGACCCCGCCTCCGGTCAGGCGCGGGGCTTCTCCCGCATCTCGAACGTCTCGATGACGTCGCCCTCCTCGATCTCGCGGTAGCCGAGGTTGATACCGCACTCGAAGCCCTCGCGGACCTCGGTGACGTCATCCTTCTCGCGCCGCAGCGACTCGATGGTGAGCTTGTCGGACACGACGACGCCGTCCCGCACCAGCCGCGCCGAGGCGTTGCGGCGGATGAGGCCCGAGCGGACGATCGAACCGGCGATGTTGCCGAACTTCGAGGAACGGAAGACCTGTCGGATCTCGGCGGTACCGAGCTCGACCTCCTCGTACTCCGGCTTGAGCATGCCCTTGAGGGCGTTCTCCACGTCCTCGATGGCGTCGTAGATGACCGAGTAGAACTTCATCTCGACACCCTCGCGGTCCGCCAGCTCGGTGACCCGCTCGGCGGGGCGCACGTTGAAGCCGACGATGACCGCGTTGTCGACGGTCGCCAGGTTGACGTCGTTCTGCGTGATGGCACCGACACCGCGGTGGATGATCCGCAGCGCGACCTCCTCGCCGACGTCGATCTTGAGCAGCGAGTCCTCGAGCGCCTCGACGGCACCGGACACGTCGCCCTTGAGGATGAGGTTGAGGTGGTCGACCTTCCCCTCCTCGAGCGCCTTGGTGAAGTCCTCCAGCGAGATCCGCTTGCGGCGCTTGGCCAGCGTCGCGGCACGCTCGGCGGCCTCACGCTTGTCGGCGATCTGCCGGGCGGTGCGGTCGTCGGGCGCGACGAGGAAGGTGTCGCCGGCGCGCGGCACCGAGGCCAGGCCGAGGACCTGGACCGGACGCGAGGGCCCGGCCTCCTTGACGTTCTCGCCGTGCTCGTCGTGCATCGCACGCACGCGGCCGTGGGCGGTGCCCGCGACGATGGCGTCACCGACGCGCAGCGTGCCGGACTGGACCAGGACGGTGGCGACCGAGCCGCGCCCCTTGTCGAGGTTGGCCTCGATGGCCACACCGCGCGCGTCCTTGTCCGGGTTCGCCGACAGCTCCAGGGCCGCGTCCGCGGTGAGCAGGACGGCCTCGAGGAGGCCGTCGATGCCCTTGCGCTGCTTGGCCGAGACGTCGACGAACATCGTCTCGCCGCCGTACTCCTCGGCCACGAGGTTGTACTCGGTCAGCTGCTGGCGGATCTTGTCGGGGTTCGCGCCCTCGACGTCGATCTTGTTGACCGCGACCACGATCGGCACGTTCGCCGCCTGGGCGTGGTTGAGCGCCTCGACGGTCTGCGGCATGACGCCGTCGTCCGCGGCCACCACGAGGATCGCGATGTCCGTGACGTCGGCACCACGGGCACGCATGGCGGTGAACGCCTCGTGACCCGGGGTGTCGATGAACGTCAGCGCACGCTCCTCGTCCTCGTGCTCGACGGAGACCTGGTAGGCACCGATGTGCTGGGTGATGCCACCGTGCTCGCCGGCCACGACGTCCGTGGAACGGATCGCGTCGAGGAGCTTGGTCTTTCCGTGGTCGACGTGACCCATGACCGTGACAACCGGGGGTCGCGGCGCGAGGTCCTCGTCGGTCTCGGCGTCCAGCTCGGCGTCGAGGTCGATGTCGAACTGCTCGAGCAGCTCGCGGTCCTCGTCCTCCGGGGAGACGATCTCGATGACGTACCCGAGCTCCTCGCCGAGGACCTTGAACGTGTCCTCGTCGAGCGACTGGGTGGCCGTGGCCATCTCACCGAGGTGGAACAGGACGGTGACCAGCGACGCGGGGTTGACGTCGATCTTGTCCGCAAAGTCCGAGAGCGAGGCCCCGGCGCGGATGCGCACGACGGTGGTGCCGTCGCCGCGCGGGACCTGGACGCCGCCGATCGACGGCGCGCTCTGCTGCTCGAACTCCTGGCGCTTGGCGCGCTTGGACTTCCGTCCGCGCACGGGCCGGCCGCCGGAGCGGCCGAACGCACCCTGGGTCGCACCGCGACCACCACGGCCGCGGAACGCACCGCCACCGGGACCGCCGGGGCCACCGCCGGGCCGACCGCCGCCACCGGGGCGGCCGCGACCGCCGGGCCGCTGCTGGGTGGCACCGGGACGGCCCACGCTGGACTGGCCGGGCATCATGTTCGGGTTCGGGCGCGGGCCCCCACCGGGACGCGGGCCGGGCTTGGCGCCCGGACGCGGGCCGCCGGAGCCGGACGAGCCGCCCGGACGGGGCATCCCCTGGGCAGACGCGAACGGGTTGTTCCCCGGACGCGGGCCGCCGGAGCCGCCCGAGCTGCCCGGACGGGGCATCCCCTGGGCGGACGCGAACGGGTTGTTCCCCGGACGCGGGCTCGCCTCGCGGGAGCCGCGGGAGTCACGACCGCCACGGCCGCCGCCGCGACCGCTGTCCGCGGGCGCCTGACGCGGGCCCGGACGGGCCGTCGCCGGGGTGGGCGCGGCGCTCGCGGGAGTCGGGGTCGGGCTCGCCGGCTTGGGCCCCGGGGTCGGGGCCGGCGCGGCGGGGGTCGGCGCGGGCGCGGCAGCGCTCGGCGCCTCGGCACCGCCCGTGCTCGTGTCCGGAGCCTGGGGAGCCGGGGACTCGGCCTTGGCGGCCGGGGCCGCCGTCGCCGGGGTGGGAGCCTCGGCCTTGGGCGCGGCGGGGGCCGCCGTCGCCGGGGTCGGGGCGGCCGGCTTGGCCGGTCCGGGCGTGGGCGCCGCGGAACCGGACGAGGATCCGGAGCCCTTCGAGCGCGCGGCGGGCTTCGACCCGCCCTTGCTCGCGGCCGACCCCTTCGCCGGGGCCGGCGGGTGGGCGTCGAAGTGCTCCTTCAGACGCCGGATGACTGGTGCCTCCACCGTGGAGGACGCGGACTTGACGAACTCACCCTGCTCCCGCAGTGTCGCCATGACCGTCTTGCTGTCGACGCCGAGCTCCTTCGCGAGCTCGTGAACGCGGACCTTGGCCACATTTCTCCTGTCTCGGACCGTCCCGGGACAGGGCGGACCGTCGTTATTGCTGGCAGCTCATCGCTGGGTACTCATCGGGTGCCCATCGGCTTCCAACCCGCTTTCATCTCGAACTGACCTCGACGGCGGTCTGCCGTCGATCGTCCCGGCCCCGAACCATCGCGCCACGTCGTCGATGTCCACCGGCCCCGCTGCTCGCAGGGCACGTCCGAACGCTCGACGTCGTACCGCCTGGTCCAGGCAGGCCTGCTCCGGATGGAGCCAGGCCCCCCTCCCGGGTGCGGATGCCCGCTCGTCCACCGCCGCACGGGCGGGCGGGACGAGCACGATCCGCACGAGGTGCGACCGGTCGGCCCTGGTCCGACATCCGATGCAGGTGCGCACCGGACCTGTCGGGCCCGTCCCGCAGGGGACGGTGGCGCCAGAGCCGTCGACCATCGTACCCCGTCGCTCCTTCGGCGCCGAGTCCACCGGGGTGGCGCCTCTCACCCGGCCGCTGAGGTGTCGTCCGCGGGCGCGTCCTCCGCGGGCGCGGCGGCGTCGGGGGCCACGTCGACGGCGGGCGCGGGGGTGCCGGGCTCGGCCACCTCCTCCGGCGTCGCGACCGGCTCCGGCGAGGCGGCCGGCTCCGGCGTCGCGGCCGGGGCCGCCGTAGCCCCGGCGGGCACGGCCTGCGCAGCGGCCCCCTGCGCCGGGTCGGTGGCGGTGGGCACGCCGGCGGACGTGGTCGGCTCGGCGGGCGCGGCGTCGGACCGGATGTCGATGCGCCACCCCGTCAGGCGGGCGGCCAGCCGCGCGTTCTGCCCCTCCTTGCCGATCGCCAGCGAGAGCTGGTAGTCGGGCACGACGACTCGGGCGGCCCGCGCGGCCTCGTCGACGACGGTGACGCTGGCGACCTTCGCCGGGGACAGCGCGTGCCCGACGAACGCCGCCGGGTCCTCCGAGAAGTCGACGATGTCGATCTTCTCGCCGTGCAGCTCGCTCATCACCGCGCGCACGCGCGCGCCCATCGGCCCGATGCAGGCCCCCTTGGGGTTGAGTCCCGGCACCGTCGAGCGCACCGCCAGCTTGGTGCGGTGGCCGGCCTCCCGGGCGATCGCCTCGATGACGACCGACCCGTCCGCGACCTCGGGGACCTCGAGCTCGAAGAGCTGGCGCACGAGCTCGGGGTGGGTGCGCGAGAGGGTGATCTGCGGCCCCCGGGTCCCGCGCGAGACGTCGACGACGTAGGCGCGCAGCCGGTCGTTGTGCCGGTACGACTCCGTGGGGACCTGCTCGTGCTGCGGGAGCTCGGCCTCCACGCCGTCGGGCAGCTGGACGAGGACCTTGCGCGGGTCCCGACCCTGCTGGACGATCCCGGACAGCAGCCCGCCGGCCTTGTCCCGGTAGGACCCCATCACCTGGTCGTCCTCCGCGTCCCGCAGGCGCTGGACGATGACCGACCGGGCCGTCGCGGTGGCGATGCGACCGAAGCCCGACGGCGTGTCGTCGAACTCGCCGATCGCGTGGCCCTCCTCGTCGGTCTCGGTGGCGATGACCGCCACCGTGCCCGAGCGACGGTCCAGCTCGACGCGCGCCGGGGAGACCGCGCCCGGGGTGCGCTCGTAGGCGCCCAGCAGCGCGTCCTCGATCGCCGAGACGAGGGTGTCGAGCGGGATGCCCCGCTCCGCCTCGACCAGCTTGAGCGCCGTCATGTCGATGTCCATGGTTCTCTCCTTCAGGGGCCGGGCCGGTCAGCGTCCGGGGCGGTTGAGCTCGACCTCGACGCGGGCGCGCACGACGTCGGCGATCGCGACCTCGTGGGTGCCGGTGGCGTCGCTCAGGTGCAGGGTCTGGTCCTCGACGGACTCCAAGCGGGCGACGCGCTCGCCGCCGTCGGTGGTCACTGCGAGCAGTCGGCCGACGGCGCGGCGGAAGTGCCGCGGCTCGGTCAGCGGACGGTCCGTGCCCGGGGTGGAGACCTCCAGGGTGTGCGCACCCTCGACGACGTCGGCGTCGTCCAGGGCCGCCGAGACCGCGCGGGAGACGTCCCCGATCTGGTCCGAGTCCACTCCCCCGGGCCCGTCGGGCAGGTCGACGGTGAGGCGGACGACCCGCCGGGTGCCGGCTCCGGCGACCTCGACGTCCTCGATCATCAGACCGGCCTGCTCGACCGCGTCGGCGACCGCCGCGCGGACCCGTTCGGCCAGGATGCTGGGTGCGGTGGTCACGCGCGCTCCTCACGTCGACGACCCCGGTTGGCTCCCCGGGGCAGTCCCTCAGCCTACTAGGCCCGCGACCTGCCCTCGATGGGCGACGCCACCTGTCATGATCTGACGTGATGAGCGCGACCACCCCCCTCCCCGTCCGACGCCGCCGGCTGCGGTCCGCGCTCGCGTGCGCGGCTCTCGCGCTGACGCTGGCCGGGTGCGGCCTGCGCATCGACTCCGAGCCAGAACCGCCGAGCCCGGCCACGGCGGCCGAGCAGTGGCGCCAGGACGCGGCCGTGGAGAGCGTGGGCCTGGCCGAGGCAGCCCGCACCCTGGCCGCCGACCCCGCCACCGACCCCGCGGCCGTCGACGCCCTGGAGGACGTGGCCGCGGACCTCGACGCCCAGGTCGAGGCCCTGGGCGGGGTGTGGGTCGCCTGGCCGGACGGTCCGCCCGAGGGGCAGACGAACGACCCCGCGCCCGAGGCCCCGGCGGTCGCCGACGTCACCGAGCTGCGGGGGCTGCTCGTCTCCTCGGCCGACACCCTGGCCACGGTGCTCGCGGACGTGCCGGTGGCCGAGCGGGACCTCGCGGCCGTGCTCGCCGCCACGGCCGCGGGGCGCACGGTCGCGGCCGGCTCGCTCGACCCGTGGGCGGAGGGCGAGGCCACGGTGGAGACCACCGCCGTCGACCCGGCGGTGGTGTCCGCCGTCGCGGACGGGCCCACCGTCCTCGTGCTCGACCAGGCCCGCTACCTCGAGGAGACGCTGCTCGCGCAGACCGGGGACGAGAGCGCCGCCGCACGCAGCGCCGAGCTGCAGGTGCTCGTCGACACCGCCCTCGAGGCCGGCGCGCCGGACACGCGCGAGACGGCCTACCCCTGGCCGGACGGCGACGCCGCCGCGTTCCGGGCGGTCAGCGAGGCCGACCTGCTCGACCAGTGGATCTTCCTCTCGGGCACGGCGCCGGCCGAGCACCGCCCGGCCTTCGTCGACGCCGCGGCCGACTCGGCGCTGCGGCTGCTCGAGGCGGGCGTGGACCCCGGCCCCCTGCCCGGCCTGCCCGGCTCGGCCGCCGAGTCCCCCACCGGCTGACGAGCGAGCAGCTCCTTCTCGCCCGTCAGGCGGGCAGCGCGCCCGCGGCGCGCAGCCGCGCCAGGAGGTCCTCGACGGCGGCGTCCGGTGCCAGCTCGACGCGCTCGTCGGTGGCCCGCACGCGCACCTCGACGACCCCGTTCGCCAGTCCACGGCCCACCACCAGCGAGTACGGCACGCCGATGAGCTCGGCGTCGGCGAACTTCACGCCCGCCGACACCTTGGGCCGGTCGTCGTAGAGCACCTCGGCGCCGGCGGCGTCCAGGCGGGCGGCGAGCTCGGCCGCGGTGGAGAAGATTTCCTCCCCCTTGCCGGTCGCGAGGACGTGGACGTGGAACGGCGCGACCTGCACCGGCCAGGCCAGCCCCTTGTCGTCGCTCGTGGACTCCGCGATGGCCGCGATCGCCCGCGTCACGCCGATGCCGTAGCTGCCCATCGTCGGCGTGACGGCCTTGCCGTTGACGTCGAGGACCGTCAGCCCCAGGGCGTCGGCGTACTTCCGACCCAGCGCGAAGATGTGCCCCATCTCCATGCCACGGGCCAGCTCGAGCGGGCCCGACCCGTCGGGCGCGGGGTCACCGGCGCGCACCTCGGCGATCTCGACGGTCCCGTCGGCGACGAAGTCCCGCCCCGCGACGAGCCCGACGACGTGCCGCCCCTCGACGTCGGCGCCGGTCGCCCACACGCTGCCGTCGACGATGCGCGGGTCGAGCAGGTAGCGCACCGCCTTCTCGTCGCCGCGCGCGTGCTCGGAGCGCGGACCGATGTAGCCGCGGACGAGCTCGGGGTGGGTGGCGAGGTCCTTCTCCGTCGCGGTCTCGACCGCGGCGGGCGCGAATGCCACCTCGGCGCGCTTGGGGTCCATCGCCCGGTCGCCGGGCAGGCCGACGACGACGACCTCCCGCTCGCCGTCGGGGTGGGTCAGGGCGAGGACGAGGTTCTTCAGGGTGTCCTGCGCGGCCCAGGCGCGGCCGTCGGGGCGCGGCACCTCGGCGTCGAGGGCCGCGACCAGGGTGTCGATGGTGTCCGCGCCGGGAGTGTCGACCGTGACCGGGGCGGGCGGCTCCTCGGCGTGCTGCGGGAGCTCGGGCACCGGCGTCGTCACGGCCTCGACGTTGGCCGCGTACCCGCCGGGCGAGCGCACGAACGTGTCCTCGCCGACCGGCGTCGGGTGGAGGAACTCCTCCGACTGTGAGCCGCCCATGGCGCCGGCGTCGGCGGCCACGATCACGACCTCCAGGCCCAGGCGGTCGAAGATCCGCTGGTAGGCCTCGCGATAGAGGGCGTAGCTGGCGGTCTGGGCCTCGTCGTCGACGTCGAAGGAGTAGGCGTCCTTCATGACGAACTCGCGGCCGCGGACGATGCCGGCGCGCGGACGGGCCTCGTCGCGGTACTTGGTCTGGATCTGGAACAGCTGCAGCGGCAGGTCCTTGTAGGACGAGACGAGGTCCTTGACCAGGAGCGTGAACATCTCCTCGTGGGTGGGCGCCAGGAGGTAGTCGTTCTCGCGGCGGTCCTTGAGGCGGAAGAGGTTGTCCCCGTACTCGGTCCAGCGGCCCGAGGCCTCGTAGGGCTCGCGCGGCAGCAGCGCCGGGAAGTGCACCTCCTGGGCGCCGATGGCCGCCATCTCCTCGCGGACGACGGCCTCGACCTTCGCCAGCACCCGCAGCCCCACCGGCAGCCAGGTGTAGATGCCCGGGGCGGCGCGGCGGATGTAGCCGGCGCGGACGAGCAGCTTGTGGGACGCGATCTCGGCGTCGGCGGGGTCCTCGCGCAGCGTGCGCAGGAAGAGGGAGGACATCGTGGAGAGCATGGGGCCAAGGTTAGGCGGTGCCGGGCCGGCGGTCCGTCCGGCTGCGCCGCGGTGCGGCACGATGCCTCCATGCGGACAGCGATCACGGACCTCCTCGGCATCGAGCACCCCGTCGTCCAGGGCGGGATGCAGTGGGTGGCCACGGCCGAGCTCGTCGCGGCGGTCGCCGAGGCGGGCGGGCTCGGCGTCCTCGGTGCGCTGACCCAGCCGACGCCGGACGACCTGCGCGCCGAGATCGCCGGCACCCGCGAGCTCACCGACCGGCCGTTCGGCGTCAACCTCACGTTCCTGCCCGCGCGGACCCCGCCGCCCTACGCCGAGTACGTGGCCGCGATCATCGACTCCGGCGTGCGGATCGTCGAGACGGCGGGGGCCAACCCTGGCGAGGCGGTCGCGGCGCTCAAGGCAGCCGGGGTCACCGTCATCCACAAGTGCACCTCGGTGCGGCACGCCCGAACCGCGCAGCGGCTCGGCGTCGACGCGGTGACGATCGACTCTTTCGAGTGCGCCGGCCACCCCGGCGAGGACGACATCGGCGGGCTCGTGCTCGTCCCCGCGGCCGTCGCGGCCCTCGACGTCCCGGTGATCGCGTGCGGCGGCCTCGCGGACGGGCGCGGCCTCGCGGCCGCCCGCGCGCTCGGTGCCGAGGGGATCTCCATGGGGACCCGGTTCGTCGCGACGGCGGAGGCCCCCGTGCACGACGACGTCAAGCAGGCGATCGTGGCGGGCACCGAGACCGGTACGCGCCTCGTGCTGCGCGAGCTGCGCAACACCACGCGGATCGCCGACAACTCCGTGGCCCGCGAGGCGGCCGAGGTGCTCGCCGGCGGCGGGGCGTTCGAGGACGTCGCCCACCTCGTGGCGGGCTCCCGGGGGCGGGTGGTGCTCGAGACCGGCGACACCGAGGCAGGCGTGTGGACGGTCGGGCAGTCGATGGGGCTCATCGACGACGTGCCCACGTGCGCGGAGCTGGTGGGGCGGATCGTGCGGGACGCCGAGGAGATCATCCGCTCGCTCGCCCGGGGCTGAACCGCGCCCCGCGGCTCCCTCCCCTCCCGTCAATCGCCGGTCAGCACGACGGTGTTGCCGTCGGGGTCGGCGAGGACGAGGATCCGCGCACCCCCGCCCGGTGCGACGCCGTCGTGCGGGATCCCTGCGTGCGCGAGTCGCGCGACGGCGGCATCGAGGTCGGTCTCGCCGAGCACGCAGCCCGACCGGCCGGCCCGGCCGGCGTCGGCATAGACCTGGACGCCGCCCGCCTCCCCGACGCGCCACTCGATGAGGCCGGCCATGGGCCGGGTGTCGGGACCGCGTTCGAACAGCGCCGTGTACCAGCGCTCCGCACGGTCGAGATCGGCGACGGTCATCGAGGCGTGGACGTGGTCGAACATCTCGGTCTCCCTACCGGTGGTGAAGTGCAAGCGGTCCCAGCGTGGCACGAGCCGGCGTCGGATGCACGCGGCCCTCCGGCCACGCGCGGTTCACCGCCTCGCCACCCCGGGGTCGCCGACCGTTCGACCGGCGCTGACAGCGTGCGGGGGACCGCCCCCGCACTGCCAGAAGGATCGTCATGCCCTCGCGTCGTCGTCACCGTGCCGCCATGGCCTCCGGCCTCCTCGCCGTCCTCGCCCTCGGACCGGCCCTGGCCGCCTCGGCCGCCGAGCCGACGCCGGACGCCGTCGAGAACGTCACGCTCCTGGTGGGTGAGGACGAGAACGCGCGCAACTTCTCCTGGTTCTCGCGCCACCACGGCACGGAGACGCTGGTCATCGCCCCGACCGCGCAGATGGAGGGCGACGAGTTCCCCGAGGACGCGCAGCGCATCGAGCAGTCCGCCGGCGGTCTGGCTGTCAACCGGCCCGGCTGGTCCTACCACCACGCCGGCGTCGAGGGCCTGGCGCCCGCGACCGAATACACCTACCAGGTCGGCACCGAGGACGGCTGGTCGGAGCTGTTCACCTTCACCACCGGGTCGGGCGGGCCGCTCGAGCTCATCGTCGTCGGGGACCCGCAGATCGGGACCACCGACCTCGAGGCGGAGCGCGTGCAGTGGCACGACACGCTCGACCAGGCGTGGGCGACCTACCCGGACGCGCAGATGCTGCTCTCCGCCGGGGACCAGGTCGACCGGGTCATCGCCGACGACGCGGAGTACACCGCCTTCCACGAGCCCGACCAGCTCACCCGGTACCCGCTGGCCACCACCCTGGGCAACCACGACATCCTCCACCTGGCCACCTACGGCGACCACTTCAACCTGCCCCACGGCGGGGGCCGGGTCGGGTTCAACTACCACTACACCCAGGGCGAGACGCTGTTCATCCACCTCAACAGCAACAACGTGCTGCACGGGACGCTGGTGGACTACGCGCGCACGGCGATCGAGCAGAACCCGTCGCGCTGGGTGGTTGTCACCTTCCACCACTCGATCTACTCGGTGGCCACGCACGCCACCGACCTCGACGCCGAGGGCCTGGGCGTCATCGAGGGTCGGCGCGAGGCGCTCTCCCGCGGCATGTCCGACCTCGGCGTGGACCTGGTGATCTCCGGCCACGACCACTACTACACGCGCACGCCGCTGATGAACGCCGGCGTCGCGGTCGACGGCCCCGATGACGACGTCACCACCGGACCGGACCTGCTCGTCCCGGGCGAGGGTGACGTCCTGTACGTCACGGCGAACACCGCGACCGGGTCGAAGTACTACGGCCGCAACGACGAGCTGCCCGAGCCGGCGCCCTGGGGCGAGGTGGAGAACCAGGAGGAGATCGCGAACTACAGCCACCTGGCCATCGACGAGTGCGCGATCACCGTGACGACGCACCGCGCCGAGACCTACGCCGACCCAGAGACCGGCACGGTCCACGCGGACAACTCGATCGTCGACCAGGTCGAGCTCAGCGGGGACGAGACCGGACCGGCGATCACGGCCCCCGACGTCGAGGTCGTCGCCGGGGAGCGCTTCGACGCGCTCGCGGGCGTCACGGTCACCGACGCCTGCGACCCGGCCGCGCTCGTCCCGACCGTCACCGGTGAGGTCGACGCCGACACCCCCGGGACCTACGTGCTCACCTACGACGCGGTCGACCGCTCGGGCAACGTGACGTCCGTGGACCGCACGGTGACCGTGGTGCCGGCTCCCGAGGAGCCGACCGAGGAGCCGACGGAGACGCCGACCGACGGCGGGGAGAGCCCCACCGACGGGAGCGAGTCGCCCACCGACGGCGGCGAGTCGCCCACCGACGGCGGGGAGAGCCCGACCGACGGGAGCGAGTCCCCCACGGGCGGCGGGGAGACCCCGACCGACGACGCGGGCCCCGGACCGGTCCAGGTCGGTGGCCCCGAGGACCGGTACGGCTCGGGCGGCGGACGCGGCGGGTCGCTGCCGAGCACCGGCGCGACCGTCGGCGGGCTCATCGCGCTCGCGGGTGGCCTGGGTGCGGCCGGCGCGGTCCTCCACCTCGCGCGGCGTCGCTTCTCCTGACCGGCGCGGGCGGACGAGCGCTCACTCGCGGGGCAGAATCGCGCTCACTCGCCGGGCCGGAAACCGCTCACTGGTCAGAGGACGACGGTGGCGTAGGTGCCCTCCTGGCGCATGCCGAGGCGGCGGTAGGTGGCCCGGCCCGCGACGTTGTAGTCGTTGACGTAGAGCGACATCGTCGGGGCGATCTCTTTGAGCACGTCGCGCACCACGGCGGCCATGCCGTGCACGGCGAGCCCGGAGCCGCGCCGGTCGGGCGCCACCCACACGCCCTGGACCTGGGCGACGCCGAGGGCCAGCGCCCCGACGTCGGCCTTGAACACGACGCGGTCGGCGCCGGTGCGCGGGTCGGGCTCGGTGCGGATCCACGTGCGGCCGCGCTCGAGCAGGGTGCGCACCCGCCGGACGTACCCGTTCCCGTAGCGGGTGGGGTCGTAGCCGACCTCCTCGATGAACATGGCCACCGAGGCGGGGGCGACGATCGGCGACTCGGCGGGCACCCCGCGCCGCACCAGGGGGTCGGGCTCGATCGCCGAGGGGGCGTCCATCACCAGCAGCGGCTGGTTCGCGCGCACCTCGCGCGGCCGGCCCCACCGCGGCGAGAGCGCCTCCCACAGGTCGAGGACCTGCTCGGCGTCACCGAGCAGCGAGCTCGACGCGCGGCCCCGGTCGGCGATGGCCGCCGCGATCGCCGTCCGCTGCTCCGCGGTGGTGCCGACCGGCACGATGTTGGCGCCCACCCAGGTCAGCGCCGTCAGTGCGCCACCGGCGAGCACGCCGAGCATGGTCGAGCCGGGGGTGGTGGTGTCGAACCGCGGTCCGGCCACCTGCACGGCGGCCAGCGTGGCGGTCAGCGGGTGCCGGGCGCACAGCGCCAGGGCCTCCTGAGCGCGCTCGTGCGGCAGCGCCAGGACGGGGGCCACGGCGTCGCGGCGGCCCGACGCCCGGAACAGCCGCACGCCGGCTCAGTGGACGGTGACGGCAGGGGCGGCGCCGGCCTCGGCGTCGAGCCCCATCTCGGCGGCGATGCGGTTGGCCTCGTCGATGAGGGTGTCGACGATCTGGTCCTCGGGCACGGTGCGGATGACCTCACCCTTGACGAAGATCTGACCCTTGCCGTTGCCGGAGGCCACGCCCAGGTCGGCCTCGCGGGCCTCGCCGGGACCGTTGACGACGCAGCCCATGACGGCCACCCGCAGCGGGACGGTGAGGTCCTTGAGCCCCTCCGTGACCTCCTCGGCCAGGGTGTAGACGTCGACCTGGGCCCGGCCGCACGACGGGCAGGAGACGATCTCCAGGGTGCGGGGCCGCAGGTTGAGCGACTCCAGGATCTGGTTGCCGACCTTGATCTCCTCCACCGGCGGCGCCGAGAGGGAGACCCGGATGGTGTCCCCGATGCCCTGCGAGAGCAGCGCGCCGAAGGCGACGGAGGACTTGACGGTGCCCTGGAAGGCGGGGCCGGCCTCGGTCACGCCGAGGTGCAGCGGCCAGTCGCCGGCCTCGGCGAGCAGCTCGTAGGCGCGGACCATGACGACCGGGTCGTTGTGCTTGACCGAGATCTTGAAGTCGTGGAAGTCGTGCTCCTCGAACAGCGAGGCCTCCCACACCGCGGACTCCACGAGGGCCTCGGGGGTGGCCGAGCCGTACTTCTTCAGCAGTCGCGGATCCAGGGAGCCGGCGTTGACGCCGATCCGGATGGAGGTGCCGTGGTCCTTGGCGGCCTGGGCGATCTCCTTGACCTGGTCGTCGAACTTACGGATGTTGCCCGGGTTGACGCGCACCGCGCCGCAGCCAGCCTCGATGGCGGCGTAGACGTACTTCGGCTGGAAGTGGATGTCCGCGATGACCGGGATCGTCGACTTCGCGGCGATGACCTTGAGGGCCTCGGCGTCCTTGTCCGTCGGGCAGGCCACGCGCACGATGTCGCAGCCGGTGGCCACGAGCTCGGCGATCTGCTGCAGGGTCGCGCCGACGTCGTGCGTCTTGGTGGTGGTCATCGACTGCACCGAGATCGGTGCGCCGTCACCGACCGGGACATCGCCGACCATGATGCGGCGCGTCGTGCGCCGGGGGGCGAGCACCGGGGGTGCCTGCTTGACGGTGGGGATGCCGAGGTTGATCGGAGCGCTCACCGCACCAGTATCGCACCGCGCGCAAGGTCAGCCGGTGAGCGAGACCGGCACCACGATGTCGGCCACGACCAGCAGCACGGTCATGACGATCATCAGCCCGACGACGACGTAGGTCAGCGGCAGCAGCCGCGCGGTGTCGGCCGGCCCGGGGTCGGGCCGCCCGCGCATCCTCGCCCAGGTGCGCCGCAGCCCCTCCCACAGGGCCCCGGCCACGTGGCCGCCGTCCAGCGGCAGCAGGGGGACGAGGTTGAACAGGAAGAGGGTCATGTTGAGCGCCCCGAGCAGGGAGAGCAGGTCCGCCATCCGGTGCACGAGTGTGTAGTCGGGCGCCTCGACCGAGGCGATCTCGCCGGCGAACCGGCCCACGCCCACGAGCCCGACGACGCCGGGGTCGCGCTCCTCGAGGCCGAGGGTGGCCTGGGCGATGTCCACCAGGGCGACGGGCAGGCGCACGATGACCTGCGCCGTCCCGCTCAGCTGCTCCCAGGCCAGCGCCGGCACCTCGGTGGGCGAGAGACGTTCCTGGGCGAAGGCGGGGCCGATGCCGACGTAGGGCCGGGCCTCGGTGCCGCCGTCCTCCAGCGGGCGCTGGACGACCTCGGGGGTGACCTGGACCGTGTGGGTCTGGCCGTCGCGGCGCAGCACCACCTCGTCGGTGCCGGCGCCGCCGGTGGCGATGATCTCCTGCACCTCGGCCCAGTCCTCGACCTCGGTGCCGGCCCAGCTGACGATCTCGTCGCCGGGCTGCAGGCCGGCCACGGCGCCGGGCGCCGGCTCGCAGGTCGCCGCCTCGGGGTCGAGGCAGTCCTGGACGGAGTCCAGCGTCGTCGTCGGGGCGGAGATCCCCACCCCGCACACGACGATCGCCAGCAGCAGGACGGACAGGACGAGGTTGACCAGCGGGCCGCCGAGCATGACGACGATCCGCTTACCGACCGGCAGCCGGTGGAAGGCCCGCTGCTCCATGCCCGGCGGGACCTCCTCGACGGAGATCTCGCGGGCCTCCTCCGCCAGGGTGGGCCGGCCGTCCTTGCGGTGCGTGCGCGTACCGGGGCGGGCGGGGGCGAACATGCCGGCCAGGGAGACGAACCCGCCCAGCGGGATCGCCTTGAGCCCGTACTCGGTCTCGCCGCGCCTCGTGGACCACAGGGTGGGGCCGAAGCCGACGAAGTACCGCGGCACGTAGACGCCGAAGCGCTTGGCCGGGACGAGGTGCCCGAGCTCGTGCAGGCCGATGGAGGCCAGGAGCCCGACCACCAGGACGAGCACCCCCAGCAGGAAGCTCACTTCACCCCGAGGAGCTCGCGCGCCCGGGCGCGGGCCCAGGTCTCGACGCCCTCGACGTCGGCCAGCGTGGGCTCGGCCACGCCCTCGTGCTCGCCGACGACGCGCTCGACGACGTCGATGATCCCCAGGTAGGGCAGGCGTCCGTCGAGGAAGCCGGCCACGGCCTCCTCGTTGGCGGCGTTGACGACGGCCGGGTGGGTGGCCGACGCCGTCACGGCCGAGCGCACGAGCGCCACCGCGGGGAAGGTCGCGTCGTCGAGGGGCTCGAAGGTCCATGACGTCGCGGTGTCCCACGCGCAGGGGGTGGCCATCCCCGGCAGGCGACGCGGCCAGGACAGGCCCAGCGCGATGGGCAGGCGCATGTCCGGCGGGGAGGCCTGGGCGAGCGTGGAGCCGTCGACGGTCTCGATCATCGAGTGCACGACCGACTGCGGGTGGACGACCACGGTGATGTCGTCGGGCGCCACGTCGAACAGCAGCGAGGCCTCGACGAGCTCGAGCGCCTTGTTCATCAGCGTGGAGGAGTTGACGGTGACCACCGGGCCCATCGCCCAGGTGGGGTGGGCCAGGGCCTGCTCACGGGTGACGTCGGCGAGCTGGTCGCGGGTGCGGCCGCGGAAGGGGCCGCCCGAGGCGGTGAGCACGAGGCGGCGCACGTCGCTGACCCCGGTGCGCACCGGCGCGGTCAGGCCCTTCTCGTGGCGCACGCCGCCCAGGGCCTGGGCCATGGCGGAGTGCTCGGAGTCGACGGGGACGACCTGGCCGGGGCGGGTCGCCGCGCCGGTGACCAGGGCGCCGCCGGCCACGAGGGACTCCTTGTTGGCCAGGGCGAGGGTCGCCCCGGAGGCCAGGGCCGCCAGGGTCGGTCGCAGCCCGACCGAGCCGGTGATCCCGTTGAGCACGACGGCGGTCGGCACCTGCCACGGGTCGCCCGCCGCGGCGTCGGGTCCGGCGGGCGCGGGGCCAGCGGGTGCGGGGCCGGTGAGCATGCCGGCGACCTCGGTGGCGGCCTCGGGGCCGACGAGCAGCTCGGGCAGCGGCTCGCCGCCGAGCGCGGCGGAGATGGCCTCGGTGACGGCGGTGCGGGCGGCCGGGTCGGCGAGGGCCACGCGCTCGGGCCGGTGGGCGGCGACCTGCGCGGCCAGGAGGTCGGGCCGGGAGCCGGAGGCGGCCAGGGCGCGCACGGTGAAGCGGCCGGGCTCGGCGGCGTTGGCCTGCTCGACGACCTCGAGGGCCTGGGTGCCGATCGACCCGGTCGAGCCCAGCAGGACGACGTCGGTCGTCATGCGCGGGCGAGCACGACCTCGACCACGCGGTCGAGGTAGACGTCGACGACGGACTCGTCGTAGGCCTTGCGGCCCTGCGCCGGCGGGAAGGTCACCGCGCGTACCTCGTCGGCGCTCAGGCCGTGGCCGGTGTCGACGTAGTCGTGGACCCGGGCGAGGAAGGCGTCCACCGAGGCGGCGGCGTAACCGGTCGAGGCCGGGCGCACGAACCGCTCGCGCTCGGGGCGTCCCAGGCGCGGGCGCAGCGAGTCGGTGAGCTCGGCGACGTGGGCCTGCCAGCTCTCGTCGCCGCCCTCGCTCAGGGCCTGCTGGCGGCGCCGGCGGGTGTGGCTCTCCTCGAGGCGGTCGAGCGCGAGGTCGACCTGCTCGGGGTCGTACCCGGCCGGGACGAGGTCGAAGGCGGCCTGGCGGACGGCGGCCTCGTCGATGCCGCCGTCGACGTCGCGGGCGCGGGTGAAGAAGTCGTCGACCTGCTCGGGGTCGTATCCCTCGTCGCGGCGCGAGACCCTGGCGAAACCCCTCATGCGTCCTGTCCTTCTCTGGGCTGGTCGAGCACCTGGGCCGCGAGCTGGCCGCAGGCGCCGTCGATGTCGGAACCGCGCGTGTCGCGCACGGTGGTGGGGATGCCGGCGTCGCGCAGCTCGGCGACGAACGCGGCCTCGACGTCGCGCTCGGAGGCCGTCCAGATCGAGCCGGGCGTGGGGTTGAGCGGGATGGGGTTGACGTGCACCCAGCCCTTGCCCCGGCGGTTGAGCTCCTCGGCCAGGAGGCGGCCGCGCCAGGCGTGGTCGTTCATGTCCTTGATGAGCGCGTACTCGATGGACACCCGCCGCCCGGTGGCCTCGAAGTAGCGGCGGGCGGCGTCGAGGGCCTCCCCCACCTTCCACCGGGAGTTGATGGGGATGAGGTCGTCGCGCAGCTCGTCGTCGGGGGCGTGCAGCGACAGCGCGAGGGTGACGGGCATGCCCTCCGCGGCGAGCTTGTCGATCGCGGGCACGAGCCCGACGGTGGAGACCGTGATGTTGCGGGCGGACAGGCCCAGCCCGGCGGGCGCGGGGTCGATCATCCGGCGCACGGCCCCGACGACGGCCTTGTAGTTCGCCAGCGGCTCGCCCATCCCCATGAAGACGACGTTGCTCAGCCGGGTGGGCCCGCCGCCCAGGTCGCCATCGCGGCAGGCGCGGGCCGCCAGGCGCACCTGCTCGACGATCTCGCCGGTGGACAGGTTGCGGGTCAGGCCCTGCTGGCCGGTGGCGCAGAACGGGCAGGCCATGCCGCAGCCGGCCTGCGAGGAGACGCACAGCGTGGTGCGCGAGGAGTAGCGCATGAGCACCGACTCCACGACGACGCCGTCGAAGAGGCGCCACACCGACTTCCGGGTCGCCCCGGCGTCGGCCTCGAGGTCGGTCACCCGGGTGACCAGGGGCGGCAGCAGGGTGCCGGCGAGCTCGGCCCGGGCCGCGGCCGGCAGGTCCGTCATGGCCTCCGGGTCGTTGGTCAGGTGGCCGAAGTAGTGCCGGGAGACCTGGTCGAGGCGGAAGGCCGGCAGGCCGAGCTCCTTGGCCACGCCCGGGCGCTCGTCGACGGTGAGGTCGGCGAGGTGCCGGGGCGGCTTGCCGCGGCGCTTCGCGGCGAAGGTGAGGGTGAGCTTCTGGCCCGGCGCGGCGCCCTCGAGCGCGGGGCGCACCTGGCGGGCGGGCGCGGCGGCGGTCGTGGCGGTCGCGGCGGAGCCGCCGGTGGTCGGGGCGGGGCCGGTGGCGGGAGCGTCAGGGCGGGGCGGTGTCGTCATGGCGGGCTCAGTCTCTCACCCGGTCACCGGGCCGCGGTGGCCAGCGGGCCGAGCGTGAGGAAGACCAGGGGCAGGGTGACGATGATGGAGTCGAGCCGGTCGAGCAGCCCGCCGTGGCCGGGCAGCAGGTTGGACATGTCCTTGACGCCGAGGTCGCGCTTGAGCAGCGACTCGGCGAGGTCGCCGACGGTGGCGGTGCCCACGGCGGCCAGGCCGAGCCCGACGGCGAGCCACCACGGCTCGTCCAGGACGGCGGTGACGAGCACGAGGGAGACCGCCACGCAGCACACGACCGAGCCGCCCACGCCCTCCCAGGACTTCTTCGGGGAGATGGTGGGGGCCATGGGGTGGCGGCCGAGGAGCATGCCGAACACGTAGCCGCCGGTGTCGTTGGCGGCCGGCAGCAGGGCGGCGGTGAGCACGAGCACGATGCCGTCCTCGAGGCGCACGAGCAGCACCGCGAAGGAGACGAGGAAGGGCACGTAGGTGAGGACGAGGACGTCGGCGGCGGCGTCGCGGATGCCGTTGGTGCCGCCGCGGGCCAGGACGGCGACGGTGACGACGAGCGCGACCGCGCCGACGTAGGCGGCCACCAGGCCGCTCTCCCCCGCCAGCCAGGCGCCCACGACCATGGCGACGCCGCCGAGCGAGACCGGGATGCGGGCGATGGCGATGTGCCGCTGGGCGGCGGCCCCGGCGAGCTCGAACGTGCCCAGGACGGCGACGACGGCCACGAGGGCGACGAAGGGCTCGGGGCGGAAGGCCAGCGAGAGCACGAGCAGCGTCACCAGGCCGACGCCGACGGGGATCGCGCGGCTGAGCTCGCGGCCGGCGCGGGGCCCGGTCCGTTCCGCGGGCTCGGCCCCGGGCGCCGGGGCGGCGGTGGCCCCCGGTGCCCCGGCGGCACCCGGTGCCGGGGCCGTCACCGGCGACGGGGCGGTGAGCGGCACGTCGGCGACGGGCCGGCCGTGGCCGGGCCCCGTCGTCGGACGTCCCGTCTCGTTCATCGCGTCGGCAGGGTCAGACCTCGAGGAGGTCCTTCTCCTTGGCCTCGACGACCTGGTCGATCGTCTCGACGTGCTTCTTGGTCAGGGAGTCGAGCTCCTTCTCGGCGCGGTTGCCCTCGTCCTCGCCGACCTCACCGTCCTTGACCAGGCGGTCGAGCTCCTCCTTGGCCTTGCGGCGCACCGCGCGCACGGAGATGCGGGCGTCCTCGGCCTCGTTGCGGGCGATCTTGACGTAGTCCCGGCGCCGCTCCTCGGTCAGGGCGGGCAGCACCACGCGCAGGTGGTTGCCGTCGTCGGTGGGGTTGACCCCCAGGTCGGACTCGCGCAGCGCCTTGTCGATCGCCGACGCGGCGCCGCGGTCGTAGGGGGAGATGAGGACGGTGCGGGCCTCGGGGATCTGCAGGGAGGCCAGCTGCTGCAGCGGCGTCGGCGCGCCGTAGTAGTCCACGAGGATCGCGTTGAACATCGCGGCGTTCGCGCGCCCGGTGCGGATGTGGCTCATCCGCTCGCGGGCGACCTCGACGGCCTTGTCCATCTTGTCCTCTGCCTCGAGCAGGGTCTCGTCGATCACGTGGTCACTCCTCGTCCTCGGCGCCGGCGGTCACCAGCGTGCCGATCCTCTCACCCAGGATGGCCCGGGTGACGTTACCTGTCTCGTTCATGCCGAACACACGCATCGCCAGGCCGTTGTCCATGCACAACGAGAAGGCGGCGGCGTCGACCACCCGCAGGCCGCGGGCCAGGGCGTCCTCGTAGGTGAGGTGGTCCAGGCGCACGGCGGCGGGGTCGGTGCGCGGGTCGGCGGTGTAGACGCCGTCGACGCCGTTCTTGCCCACCAGCACCTCGTCGCAGTGGGTCTCCAGCGCGCGCTGCGCGGTGACGGTGTCGGTGGAGAAGTAGGGCATGCCGGCGCCGGCGCCGAAGACGACCACGCGGCCCTTCTCCATGTGCCGGATGGCGCGCAGCGGGATGTAGGGCTCGGCGACCTGGCCCATCGTGATGGCGGTCTGCACGCGGGTGCGCACGCCCGACTGCTCGAGGAAGTCCTGCAGGGCCAGGGCATTCATCACCGTGCCGAGCATGCCCATGTAGTCGGCGCGGGAGCGGTCCAGGCCGCGCGCGCTCAGCTCGGCGCCGCGGAAGAAGTTGCCGCCGCCGACGACGACGGCCACCTGGACGCCCTCGCGGTGGGCGTCGGCGATCTCGCGGGCGACACGCAGCACGACGTCGGGGTCGAGGCCGACCTCACCGCCGCCGAAGACCTCGCCGGAGAGCTTGAGCATCACCCGCCGCGGCCGGTCGGTGTCGAGAGGTGCAGGAGCGTGCGGGTCGGTGGCGGTCATCGGTGAGTTCTCCTTCGGGCGGCGGAGCGGGAGAGCGTGCACGTGGGGGGGGTCGGGCGCTGGCCGGGGCGTGCGGGCGGGGCCGGATAGGCGCGTGGCCCCGGACCGACGGGTCCGGGGCCACGCTGCGGGGTGTCAGGCCCCGACGCGGAAGCGGGCGAAGCCCGTCACCGTGCCGCCGGTGGCGGCCACGACCTGGCCGACCGACTGCTTGGGGTCCTTGGCGAACGCCTGGTCGAGCAGGACGTTCTCCTTGTAGAAGCCGTTCATGCGACCCTCGACGATCTTGGGCAGCGCCTGCTCCGGCTTGCCCTCGGCGCGCGAGGTCTCCTCCGCGACGCGACGCTCGTCCGCCACCGTCTCGGCCGGGACGTCCTCACGGGTGAGGTAGGTCGGGGAGTAGGCGGCGACGTGCAGCGCGACGTCGTGGGCCGCCTCGGCGCCGGCGGCGTCCGTGGCGACCAGGACGCCGACCTGCGGGGGCAGGTCCTTGGCGGTGCGGTGCAGGTAGGAGGCGACCTTCTCGCCCTCGACGCGGGCGACGCGACGGACCTCGATCTTCTCGCCGATGGTGGCGGCGAGGTTCTCGACGGCGTCCTTGACCGTGCCGTCGCCCGACGGGGCGGCGAGCAGGGTCTCGACGTCGGTCGCGCCGGACTCGACGGCGGCCGCGAGGACCGCGTCGGCCAGGGCCACGAAGCGCTCGTTCTTCGAGACGAAGTCCGTCTCGGAGTTGACCTCGACCAGCGTGCCGATCTCGCCCGCACCACCGGCGCGCACGTCGGCGGCCACGAGGCCGTCGGACGCCGCGCGGCTCTCGCGCTTGGCGATGCCCTTGAGGCCCTTGACGCGGATGATCTCCGTCGCCTTCGCGGTGTCACCGTCCGCCTCGTCGAGTGCGTTCTTGACGTCGAGCATGCCGGCACCCGTCGACTCGCGCAGGGCCTTGATGTCGGCCGCGGTGTAGTTGGCCATGGGTTCCTCTCTGTGCAGAAGGGGAGGGTCAGTTGGCGGTGGTGTCGGTGGCCTCCGAGGCCGGGGCCTCGGGGGTCGTCCCGGCGGCCGGGGCCTCGGTGGCCGCAGCCTCCGGGGTGGCCTCGGTGGCGGGGGCCTCGGTAGCAGCGGCCTCGGTGGCCGGGGCTTCCGGGGTGGCCTCGGCGGCGGGAGCCTCCGTGGCCGGAGCCTCGGCGGCGGGAGCCTCGGCGGCCGCAGCCTCGGCGGCCGGAGCCTCCGTGGCCGGAGCCTCCGCGGCGGGCGCGGCGGCGTCGGCCTCGTGGGCGGCGAGCAGCTCACGCTCCCACTCGGCGAGCGGCTCGGCCTCGGCGGCGTCGGCGCCCTTGTTCCCGCCGTGGCGGGTGACCAGGCCCTCGGCCGAGGCGTCGGCGATCACGCGGGTGAGCAGGGCGACGGAGCGGATCGCGTCGTCGTTGCCCGGGATGCGGTAGTCGACCTCGTCCGGGTCGCAGTTGGTGTCGAGGATCGCCACGACCGGGATGCCGAGCTTCTTGGCCTCGGAGACCGCGAGGTGCTCCTTCTTGGTGTCGACGATCCACACGGCCGAGGGCACCTTGGCCATGTCGCGGATACCGCCCAGGGTGCGCTCGAGCTTCTCCTTCTCGCGGCGCATCATCAGCAGCTCCTTCTTCGTGTGGTGGGAACCCGCCACGTCGTCGAAGTCGAGCTGCTCGAGCTCCTTGAGGCGCTGCAGACGCTGGTGCACCGTGGAGAAGTTGGTCAGCATGCCGCCGAGCCAACGGTGGTTGACGAAGGGCATGCCCACGCGGCGGGCCTGCTCCTCGATGGCCTCCTGGGCCTGCTTCTTGGTGCCGATGAACAGGATGGTGCCGCCGTGGGCGACGGTCTCCTTGACGAACTCGTAGGTCCGGTCGATCTCGGCGAGCGACTGCTGCAGGTCGATGATGTAGATGCCGTTGCGCTCCGTGAGGATGAAGCGCTTCATCTTGGGGTTCCAGCGGCGGGTCTGGTGACCGAAGTGGACACCGGACTCGAGCAGCTGACGCATGGACACGACGGCCATGGCTCTTCCTTTCGGCGCGGGATCGCCCGCGCTCGTTCGGCCCCGACGCTCGGCGACGGGGCCCTTTCCGTGGTTGTCGGTCGGGACCGGGTGGCCTCGACCCCTGGTGCCTGCGACGTCGGCGCCCGCCGGGCGGGACCGCTGCCGATCGCCCCGTCGACCGAGGCCGTCCGCGGGTGCGGGGGCTGGTGCGACGGTGGGCAGGCACGCGAAGTCGACCGGCACAGGGCCGGTCGCCCTCACATCGTAGCGGAGCCGGTCCCGGGCCCGCTCCCCACGGATCTGCGTCGTGCGACTCACCGGCGGGTCAGGTGGCGGGCAGGCGCTCCCGCAGGCCACGGGCGACGCCCGGCCACTCGTCGCGCAGGATCGAATAGGTCAGCGAGTCCCGCCAGGTCCCGTCGGGTCGCAGGCGGTCCCGCCGCATGACGCCGTCGAGGTGGGCGCCGAGCCGGGCGACCGCGGCGGCGGAGCGCTTGTTGCGGGAGTCGATGCGGAGGACGACCCGCTCCATGCCGCAGTCGTCGAAGGCGTGGCCGAGGAGGAGGAGCTTGGCGGCGGCGTTGACCCCGGTGCCCCACACCACGGGGGCGTAGGCGGTCCAGCCGATCTCGAGGTTCCGGTGGTGGGTGTCGACCTGCCCCAGCGAGGTCGTGCCGAGGACCTCGCCGGTGGAGGTGTGCGTGACGGCGTACCCGACGCCGCCGTCGCGGTCCTTCGCCCAGGCGGTCATCCGGTGGGCCATCGCCGCGGCGTCGCGTGGTCGCCCGGCCGGTCCCCCGCCATAGCCGTCCGCCCAGACGGCGTCGTGGTCGAGGGCGTCGAACAGGGCCTCGGCGTCGTCGACGACGAGCCGGCGCAGGGTGAGGGCGCCGAGCGTGAGCGTGCGGCCGTCGGGGCCAAGGGCGGCCCCTGACGTCGACCCGGGCGGGGGTGGGACGGTCATGCGCCCCATTGTCCACACCCGACGTCGGCGCACCTGCGTCCACCGGCGAGCGGGCGGGCGCGGGCGGGCCGACCGGTTCCCGGGTTGGCTCGCGCCATGCGATGCGACGACGAGGACGTCCCCGACCGACCGGCAACGCCGGGGCACCCGGTCGGCACAGCCGACCGGCGGCGTGCACGGCGATGGACCGCGCGACGGTGGACCGGACGGAGACGGGCGGCACGGCGGTGGACGCCGGCCGGGCGCCTCGCCCGGCGCCGCGTGCGCGGCCGCCTGCTCACCGGCCTGGCCGTGGCCGCACCGGTCGTCCTCGCCGCCCTGCTCGGCCCCGCCCCGGCGGCGGGCGTGCCCGACGACGACGCTCCCCCGCCGGTCGTCCTCGGCCCGCTGGGCGCGCACGTGGGCGGGCTCGCCGGCGGCGTGGTCACCGGGACCGACCACCCGTCCGCGGTGCGGGCCGACGGGTCCCCGGGCACGGGTGACCGGGAGTCAGCGGTGGAGCACGAGTGGCCCACGGGCGGGCCGGTCCCGGTGCTCGCCCCGTTCGAGGGTTCGGCCACCCCCTACGGGCCGGGCCACCGGGGCGTCGACCTCGACGTGCGGCCCGGCGAAGTCGTCGTGGCCTCGGCCGACGGCGTCGTCGCCTTCACCGGGATGGTCGCCGGCCGCCCGGTGGTCTCGATCGACCACGCCGACGGCCTGCGCACCACCTACGAGCCCGTGGCCGCGAGCGTGGCCCGCGGCGAGGAGGTGGCAGCGGGGACGCCGATCGGCACCCTCACCACGGGGCACTGCCCGCCGCCGGGCTGCCTGCACTGGGGGGCACGGCGCGGGAGTCACGACTACGTCGACCCGCTGTCGCTGCTGGGCGACGCGCCGGGGCCGGTGCGGCTGCTCCCGCTCGGCGGTTGAGGGGGCGACCCGGCGGTTGAGGAGTCGGTCCGACCGGCGCCCCGGTCCCCGTCCGCCGGGCGGCGCCCTCGCGGGACGCTGGTCCGGCCGGGGTCAGGCGCGCGGGTGCGCCTGGGTGAACACCGAGCGCAGCCGCTCGGGGCTGACGTGCGTGTACCGCTGGGTGGTGGCCAGCGAGGAGTGGCCGAGGATCTCCTGGACCGAGCGCAGGTCGGAGCCGCCGGCGAGCAGGTGGGTGGCCGCGGTGTGGCGCAGCCCGTGCGGGGCGAGGTCGCCGACCCCCGCCAGCGCGGTGGCCCGGTGCAGCATGGCGCGGACCGTGCGCGCGTCGATCCGTCGGCCGCGCACGCCCACGAGCACGGCGCGTTCGCCGGCCCGCACGGGCATGGCGGGCCGGCCCTCGTCGAGCCACCGGGCCAGGGCGTCGGCGGCGGGGCGGCCCAGCGGGACCACCCGCTCCTTGTCCCCCTTGCCCACCACCCGGACGGTGAGCTCGGCGAGGTCGACGTCCCCCAGGTCCAGGGAGACGAGCTCGCCGACCCGCAGCCCCGTGGCGTAGAGCAGCTCGAGGGCGGCGTGGTCACGCAGGTGGACGGGCGCCCCGTCGTCCGCGCGCCGCGCGCAGGAGTCGAGCAGCCGTCCGACGGAGTCCACGCCGAGCACCGTGGGCAGGTGGCGGTCGGGGCGCGGCGAGCGCAGCCGCTGCGTGGGGTCGACGGGCACGCGGCCGGTGCGTGCGAGCCAGGCACCGAAGGAGCGCACGGCGGCGGCCCGGCGGGCCAGGGTCGCCCGGGCCAGCCCCTGCCCACTCTGTTCGGCGAGCCAGGCCCGCAGCGCGGCGAGGTCGAGCGTCGCGAGGTCGACCGGCGCCTCGGGGTCGGTGTGGCCGAGGTGCGCGAGCAGGGTGTCGACGTCGCCGAGGTAGGCGCGCACGGTGTGTTCGGACATGCCCCGCTCCCCGGCGAGGTGCCGCTCGAAGGCGCGGGTGAGGGCCGCGAGCGGCTCCGGGGACGCATCGCCGTGCTCGTGCCCGCCCCCCGCGGGTCCCTGCGCTGTCGGGGCGGTCATGCGCGCCAGGGTACGCCCGGCCCGACGTCGGGGCCACGAGCGCCCTCGTCATCGGGCCGGTCCCCGGCGCGGGCGCCCGCGCATCGGTGCGGTCGCCGGACCACGGACGTCTCTGCCGTCAGGCAGCGCACCGCCGCCACCGCTGACCGACCCGTTCCGCGCGGCCGGCGAGCTCGAGCAGGCCGAGCGCGGAGCGCACCGTCCGCTCGTCCAGCCCGGCGTTGCGCACGACGGAGGCGGCGTCGGCCGCGCGCACCGCGGGCAGGGCGTCGAGGACCCGCGCGCAGGCGGGGTCCAGTCCGTCGAGCAGTCCCGGTCCGTCGTCGTGCGCCTGCCCCGAGCCACCGCCCGGTGCGCCGCCCCGCACGCGGGCCCCGCCGCCCGGCGCACCACCGGCGTGCCCGCCGAGGGTGGCCCCGATCGGCAGCGCGAGCTCGGCGAGCTCCTCCCAGGTCGTCACGCAGGTGGCCGCCTGCTCCCGCATGAGTCGGTGGCAGCCGGCCGAGGCCATCGAGGTGACGGGCCCCGGGACGGCGCCGAGCGGGCGGCCCAGCGCCGCGGCGTGCCGAGCGGTGGACAGCGCCCCCGAGCGCAGCGCGGCCTCGACCACCACCGTGGCCCCGGACAGGACGGCGATGAGCCGGTTGCGGGAGAGGAACCGGTGCCGGGCCGGGTTGCAGCCCGGCGCCGCCTCGGCCACCACCGCGCCCGCCTCGAGGGCGTCCTCGAGCAGGTCCGCGCTCCCGCGCGGGTAGAAGCGGTCGACCCCGCCGGCCATGACGGCGACCGTGCGTCCGCCGACCGCGAGCGCCCCGCGGTGCGCGGCGGTGTCGATCCCGTAGGCGCCGCCGGAGACCACGACCAGCCCCGCGTCGGCGACCCCGGCCGCGAGCTCGGCGGCCACGGTCATCCCGTAGGGCGTGGCCGCCCGGGAGCCGACGACCGCCACGGCCGGGCCGGCCAGGGCGCCGGCCTGCCCGCGGCCCCACAGTCCCGGCGGGGCGTCCTCCCCGAGGTCGTCGAGCCCGCCGGGCCAGTCCGCCTCGGCCGGCGTGAGGAACCAGCCGCCGAGGCGCTCCACGGTGGCGAGGTCCCGGCCGGGGTCGAGGTGGGTGAGCCGCGGCGCCCAGCGGGACACCGCCGTCGCCAGCGTGCCGCGCCCCACCTCGGTGCCCGCCGGCAGCGGCGGCAGCACGGTGGCGCTCACCGCCCGGCGCAGCCAGTCCAGCGCGGCGGCGGGCCCGAGCGCGGCGATGAGGCGGTGCGCCTGGGGGTCGGCGCCCTCGACGAGGCGGCTCCAGGCGGCGCGGGCGGAGCGGTCGCGCCCCTCCTCAGCCACGTCCCACCGCCACGTTGCGCAGCCGCATCGCCTCGCCGACGTGCATCGGGCCGGGCCGCGCCTCGCCGTCGAGGTCGGCGATCGTCCAGGCCACGCGCAGCACCCGGTCCATGCCGCGCATCGTCAGGGCGCCGCGGTCGACGGCGCGGGCGACGAGGGTCATGGCCTCCCCCGCGGTGCGCCGTCGCAGCCAGGCGCCGGTGACCTCGGCGTTCGTGTGCCAGCCGGTCCCGGCCAGGCGGGCGGCCGCGGCCGCCCGCGCGGAGGCCACCCGGGCCGCGACGACGGCGCTCGGCTCGGGGCGCTCCGCCACGGACGCGATCGCCCGGGTGACCCGATCGACGGTGACCTGCAGGTCGACCCGGTCCATGAGCGGGCCGGAGAGCCGGGAGAGGTAGCGGGCGCGGGCGGCCCCCGAGCAGGTGCACAGCCGCCCGTCGCCGACGCCGTTGCCGCACGGGCACGGGTTGGCGGTGAGGACGAGCTGGAAGCGCGCCGGGAAGCGGGCGGAGCCGGCGGCGCGGTGCAGGACGATCTCGCCGGACTCCAGCGGCTGGCGCAGAGTGTCGAGCACCCGGGTGGGGAACTCCGGGCTCTCGTCGAGCAGGAGCACCCCGCGGTGGGCCCGGGAGGCGGCCCCGGGGCGGGGCAGTCCCGAACCGCCGCCGATCACCGCCACGGCGGTGGCCGTGTGGTGCGGCTCCTCGAAGGGTGGACGCCGTACGAGGGTCTCCCCGGCGTAGACACCGGCCACCGAGTGCACGGCGGTGACCTCCAGGGCGGCGTCGTCGTCGAGGTCGGGCAGCAGGCCCGGCAGGCGGGCGGCGAGCATGGACTTGCCCGCCCCCGGCGGGCCGAGCAGGAACAGGTGGTGGCCGCCGGCGGCCGCGACCTCCAGGGCGCGGCGCGCCCCGTCCTGGCCGAGCACGTCGGCGAGGTCCGGCTCGGGCCGGGGCGCCGGGGCCGGCGGGGGTGAGCCCGCGGTAGGCGCGGCCTGGCGCGGGGTGGGCGGGCGGCGGGCCTCACCGCCGAGGGCGACGACGACGTCGGCGAGGTGCTCGACGGCCCGCACGGTCACGCCGGCCACGAGGCGGGCCTCGGCGGCGTTGGCGGCGGGCACCACGACCTCCTCGACCCCCTGCTCGCGGGCGGCGAGCACCGCGGGCAGGACCCCGCGCACCGGCTGGACCCGGCCGTCGAGCCCGAGCTCGCCGAGGAAGAGGCGTGGGCGGCGGTCGGTGACGTCCTTGGCGGCCACGAGCACGGACACGGCCAGCGCGAGGTCCAGGCCGGTGCCGTGCTTGTGCAGGGAGGCCGGGGCGAGGTTGACGGTCGTGCGCGAGGGCCGCCAGGGCGTCCCGCAGGAGGACATGGCGGCCCGGACGCGCTCGCGGGCCTCGGAGACCGCGGTGTCGGGCAGGCCGACCACCGTGAACGCGGGCAGCCCGTCGGCGATGTGCGCCTCGACGTCGACGAGGTGGCCGGTCGTCCCCACCAGGGCCACCGTCATCGCGCGGCCGAGCGAGGCGCCCATCAGGCCACCGACCGCAGGTGGGTGACCTGCGGGCCGTCGCCGCGGACGAGGACCCCGACCACGTCGATGCGCACCCGGGCGCCGCGGTAGGCCGCGACGCCCGCGTCGTCGTCCCAGGGCCGCTCGCCGCGGGCCCGGGCCACCACCCAGGCGTGGGCCAGGCGCCGCAGCCGGGCGGCCTTGGCGGTGGTGACGGCCTCGACCGGCTCACCGAAGGTGGTGCTGCGCCGGGTCTTGACCTCGACGGCCACCCACTGCTGCTCGCCGGGGTCCCAGGCGACCAGGTCGAGCTCGCCGTCGCGGACCCGCCAGTTGCGGTCCACCACCTCGAGCCCCTGCGCGTCCAGGTGCTGCTCGGCCACGCGCTCGCCCCAGGCGCCCAGCGCGATCCGTCCCCGGTCCGCCGGCGGGGGCTCCCCCGCCGGTTCCCGCCCCACGTGCTGGTCGACGTCGGTCATCGTCACCACCTCCGGGACCCACCCAAGCCGGGTGGGCCCGGCCGGGCGGGGCGCCGTCGGCGGTCCTGGGGACGGGCGCGGGCCGGGGGTGCCTGTGGGGACCGCGCGGGGCGGCTACGGCAGCTTGATGTCCGACTGGCTGAGCTCCTCGACGTTGACGTCCTTGAACGTCACCACGCGCACGCTCTTGACGAACCGGGCGGAGCGGTAGACGTCCCAGACCCAGGCGTCGGCGAGGTTGAGCTCGAAGAAGACGTCGCCGCCCGCGTTGCGCACCTGCACGTCCACGCTGTTGCACAGGTAGAAGCGGCGCTCGGTCTCGACGACGTAGGTGAACAGGTTCACCACGTCGCGGTACTCGCGGTACAGGCCGAGCTCCAGGTCGGTCTCGTAGTTCTCCAGGTCCTCTGCACTCACCGGACCATCATGCACCGCTCGGGCCCGGGAGCCGCCACGAGCGCCGGTGCCAGTCGCTCGCGCCGGACGCGGCGAGCGCGGCCAGGTGCTGCGCGGACCCGTACCCCTTGTTGCCGTCGAAGCCGTAGGCGGCCAGGGCGGGTCGACCGGCGGCCTCGGTCATCAGCGCGTCGCGCTCGACCTTGGCGAGCACGGAGGCCCCGGCGACGGAGGCGCAGCGCATGTCGCCCTTGACCTCGCACACCACGGGCAGCGGCCACGGGGGCAGGTCCGCGTCGTCGTCCCCGGCCACCGCGGGGACGTCCTGCGAGAACAGGTCGGCGACCGGCTCGGCGAGCCAGTCGTGCCTGCCGTCGAGGATGGTGGCCCCGGGGACCAGTCCCGCGCTCACCAGCACCCCGACCACCTCGCGCAGGGCGCGGCGGGCGGCGAGGCGCTGCGCGGCGAGGATGCCGACCGCGTCGATCTCGCCGGCCCGGGCGTGCCCGACCGCCGCGGCGAGTGCCCAGGCGCGCACGGGCTCGACGAGCCCCTCGCGCGCGGCGGGCCGCAGCATCTTCGAGTCGTGCAGGCCGGCGGGCATCTCACCGGTGCCGTGCCCGACGGCGCACACCCCCACGCTCACCGGGCCGGCCAGCGCCCCGCGCCCCACCTCGTCGACGCCGAGGACCACGGCGTGGGCGGGCAGGGCGGCGAGCAGCTCGCGCTCCCGGGACAGGTCGGGCCCGGGCGCGGTGGACCTCGGCGTCACGGGGCCGGGACGCCGGCGAACGTCTCCTCCGGGTCGGAGTGCCAGGTGAGGTTGCCCAGCGGCCACACGGTGGCGAAGGCGGTGCCCACGACGTTGTCGATCGGTACGAACCCGCCGCCGGGGCCGCCCATGTGGGCGCGCGAGTCGGCGGAGTTGTCCCGGTTGTCCCCCATCACCCACAGGTGCCCCTCGGGGACGACGACCTCGAACTCCAGGGACGAGGGCTGGGCGCCGGGCGCCAGGTAGGGCTCGTCGATGGGCTCGCCGTTGACCATGAGCCGTCCGCCGTCGTCGCAGCAGGTGACGGTGTCACCGGGCAGGCCGACGACCCGCTTGATGAGGTGCTGGCCGGCGTCCTGCGGGAGGATCCCCACGAAGGTCAGGCCGTCGGTGACGGCGCGCTGCACCGGGTTGCCCGAGGGCTCGGGCTGCTCCTCGAGCCAGCCGCCCGGGTCGACGAAGACGACGATGTCCCCGCGCTCGAGGTCGAAGGGGCCGGGGGTGAGCTTGCTGACCATCACGCGGTCCCCGACCTCGAGGGTGTCCTCCATGGACCCCGAGGGGATGTAGAAGGCCTGGACGAGGAACGTCTTGATGAGCACCGACAGCACCAGCGCGCAGACCACGATGATCGCCGTCTCACGCAGCCACGCCCCCACACCGCCACGGCGGCGCCTCGCCGGGCGCGCGCCGTCGTCCTCGGCGGGCGCGGGCCGCGCCGTCGTCGCGGGGTCGGTCCGGCTCTCCTCGACGGGTGCGTCGACCTCCGCGGGGGTGGGCGCGCTCGGTGGGGTGAGCGGCTGGGTCATGCGTCCTCCTCGGTGCGGCCGACCGGTCGACCCGGACGCCCGGCGGCGTGGCCGCCGGTAGGGCTCACGGTAGCCCGCGCAGCACGACGCCCGACGGACGTGTCGTCCGTCGGGCGTCGTCGCTCACCATGGGCTGCCCGATGCTGCTCAGGCGCCGGTGTTCTCGCGCTTCTCGCGGATCTTGGCGGCCTTGCCGTGCAGGTTGCGCAGGTAGTAGAGCTTGGCGCGGCGCACGTCGCCGCGGCTCACGCGCTCGATGGAGTCGATCGTGGGGGCGTGCAGCGGGAAGGTGCGCTCGACGCCGACGCCGAAGCTGACCTTGCGGACCGTGAAGGTCTCGCGCACGCCCTGGCCCTGCCGGGCGATGACGGCGCCCTGGAAGACCTGGACGCGGGAGCGGGTGCCCTCGACGACCTTGACGTTGACCTTGACGGTGTCGCCCGCGCGGAAATCGGGGATGTCGGTGCGCATCGACGCCGAGTCGATGAAGTCCAGGGTCTGCATGATCTCTCCTTCGTCCGTGCGCGCAGGTCACGGGCGGCTGGTCGGCGCCGCGCGCCGTTCGGTCCGGTGGCCCGCTGTGGCCGCGACCCCCTGCGGCAGGTCGGTGGCCGCGGCGCATGGCCGCGCGAGCCGCTCCATCCTGCCACAACGCCCCGTCGGGCCCCAGGGGGGTCGGGCTCAGGGGGCAGTGAGGTCGCGCACCATCACCGCATCCTCGTGAGTGGTCGCGCCGACCCGGAAGGTGCGGCGTCCGGCGTCGACGAACCCGGCACGCGCGTAGGCCGTGCGGGCGCGCCGGTTGCGCAGGTTCGTGCCCAGCCACAGGGCCGCCACCGGCCGGCCGTCGACCGTGGCGGCGGCCGCGGCCCGGGTCGCGCGCTCGAGCAGCACCGTGGCCAGGCCGGAGCCGATGTAGTCCGGGTCGAGGTAGATCTTGGACAGCTCGGCGGCCGGGCGGGCGGTGACGACGGCGGCCACGTCGGGCGCGTACGGGGGCTCGTCCGCGGCGGAGGGCAGGTGGGTGAGGGTGTAGCCCACCAGCCGGGCGCCGTCGGTGGCGACCTGGAGGATCGCGCGGGAGGAGGCGGCGTACTCGCGCATCCTGGCCGCCGACAGGTGCTCGACGACGAAGGCGGCGATGTCCTCGTCCGAGGTGCCCGGGGGGCAGGCCAGCGGGAAGGTGACCGCGGCGAGCGCGGCGAGGTCCTCGGCGTCGCCGAAGGTGGCGTCGCGGACCTCGACGGGCACGGGGTGCTCGGCGCCCGCCGGGAGCACCTGCCCGAGGCCGGCGAGGGTGCGGCGGTCGGAGGCGGTGAGCCCGGCGGCATCCAGCGCGGCGAGGAGGTCGGGGCGCCGCTCGGCGGTGCGCTCGAGGGAGCGGGCGCGGCGCCAGGCGCGGGCGGCGCCGTGGTCCCCGGACGTGAGCACGGCGGGGATCGCCAGGCCGCGCCACTCGGTGGGACGGGTGTAGACGGGGTACTCGAGGGTGCCGTCACCGGCGTGGGACTCCTCGGCCAGGGAGTCGGGGTTGCCCACGACGCCGGGCAGGAGGCGGACCACGCCCTCGACGAGCGCGAGCGCGGCCACCTCGCCGCCGTTGAGGACGTAGTCGCCCAGCGAGAACTCGAGGACGGTGACGTCCGCCCGCGAGCGGTAGTGCTCGGCGACGCGGGCGTCGATGCCCTCGTACCGACCGCAGGCCACGACGAGCGGTGCGCCCTCGGCGGCGAGCACGTCGAGGGTGGGCTGGGTCAGTGGCGTGCCGGCCGGGGCGGGGATCGCCAGGGTGCCGCCGCCGGCGAGGAGGGGGTCGAGCGCCTCGCCCCAGACGTCGGCGCGCATGACCATGCCCGCTCCCCCGCCGGCGGGGGTGTCGTCGACCGTGCGGTGGCGGTCGGTGGTGACGTCGCGCAGGTCGTGCACGGTCAGGTCGAGAAGGCCCTCGCGCCGCGCCCTGCCGATGAGGCTGAGGTCGAGCGGGGCGAGGTACTCGGGGAAGATCGAGACGACGTCGATGCGCACGTCACGGGCTCCCGGGGGCGTCCTCGGCAGAGCCCTCCCCCGTCACGGCGTCGGTCGCGCCATCGTCGGTCTCGTCCTCGGGCAGCGGGTCCGCGGCGAGCAGCCCGCGCGGGGGGTCGAGGACGACGCGGCCGGCGGCGACATCGACGACGGGGACGATCGCCCGCACGAAGGGCACCGGCGTGGTCGGCCCCTCCTCCTCGCGCACGAGCAGCAGGTCGTGGCCCGGTGCGCTCTGCAGCCCGACGACCTCACCCAGCAGGCGGCCGTCGACGTGCTCGACGCGCAGGCCGCGCAGCTCGTGCGGGTACCAGGCGTCCTCCTCGTCGTCCTCCTCGTCGCTCTCGAGGACGAGGCGCACCCCGCGCAGGGCCTCGGCGCCGGTGCGGTCCTCGGTGCCCTCGAAGCGCACGTAGATCGAGCCGCGGTCCTCACGCACGTGGGCGATCGTCAGCGGCCCGGCGTCGGCGGGGTCGGTCTCCAGCGTCTCCCCGACCGCGAGCCGGCCGGCCGGGTCGTCCGTGCGGACGTCGAGGCGGACCTCCCCCCTGAGCGCGTGGGGGGCGCCGACGACGGCGACGGTGAGCTGCACGGCTGGTCCTCCTCGAGGGTGTCGGACGGGTGGGACGACGCGGACCCGGCCCGTGGCGGGCCGGGTCCGTCGTTCGGTCGGTCGTGTCAGCGGCGGTCGGTGTCGACGACGTCGATCCGCACGGGACCGGAGGTCGACAGCGCGCCGACGACGGTGCGCAGCGCCTTGGCGGTGCGGCCCTGGCGGCCGATCACGCGTCCGAGGTCGGCGGGGTTGACCCGGACCTCGAGCAGGTCGCCGCGACGCAGCGAGCGCTCGGTGACGCGGACGTCGTCAGGGTTGTCGACGATGCCGCGCACGAGGTGCTCGAGCGCGTCGGCGAGCACGTCAGGCCTCCTCGGCCGGCGTCTCGGCCTCGTCGGTCCCCTCGGCCGCGTCCTCGGAGGACTCCGTGGAGGTCTCCGCGGCAGCCTCGGCGGCGGCCGCGGCCTCCTCCTCGGCCTTCTTGGCCGACGCGTCGGCCTTGCGCTTCTCGGCGGCGTCCTCGGCGGCCTTGACCGCGGCGGCGCGCTCGGCGGCGACGGTCTCCTCCGAGGCGTCCTTGGTGCGCAGCGTGCCCTCGGCGCCGTCGAGGCCCTTGAACTGCTGCCAGTCACCGGTGACCTTGAGCAGCGCGGCGACCTGCTCGGTCGGCTGGGCGCCGACGCCGAGCCAGTACTGCGCACGCTCGGAGTCGATCTGGATGAGCGAGGGCTCCTCCATCGGGTTGTACAGGCCGATCTCCTCGATGGCCCGCCCGTCGCGTCGGGTCCGCGAGTCCATGACGACCACGCGGTAGTGCGGGGAGTGAATCTTGCCGAGACGCTTGAGTCGGATCTTGACTGCCACTTGAGTGGGTGCTCCTGGTTCTGGGGTTCAGGTGGGCGGCCTGCGCCGACGGTGGGTCACGTCGACGCCGGTTGCCCGGGACACGGCGCGAGCGGGAGAGAGGGGCCCGAGCGCACCGGTGTACAGCCGGTCATTGTGCCAGACATCTCCCCGCACGGCACCGGCCCGGCTGGGGTCGGGCACGTGCCGTCGGCCACGTGCGGGGCGGGTGAGGGCCACGCGGGTCAGGGTCGGGACCGGGCCGGCGCGCCGCGCAGCACGAGCGCGAGCGCCGCCGCGAGGCAGGCGACGGCCGCCACGACCACCGTCGGCCCGACCCACGCGCCCGGGTCGCCCGGCTGCAGGCCTCCCAGGGCGCGCCCGCGCAGGTCGTACCCGGTGCCGAACGCCACCGTGGCGACCAGGACCGCGACGGCGGGCACCGTGAGCAGCACCGCGAGCAGCGTGGCCCCGCCGTGGAAGCGGTGGAACAGCGCGCCGACGACCTGCCCGCCGAGGGTGACCACGGTGGCGTTGACGGCGGTGACGAGCAGGACGAACCACCAGCCGCGCTCCCAGGAGCCGAGCTCCTCGGCGTCGGGCGCGACGTGCTGCCAGTCCGCGAGCCGGAAGGCGAGCGCCTCGAGCGCGAGCAGCGCCGTGCCGGCGGCCGCCCACACGAGACCGGCCACGGGCGCCGAGGCGAGGTTGCCGGCCACGACGGCCGGGCGGGTCGCGCCCTGCGGGACGAAGGTGAACATGTGCTGGCGCACGAGCGTGAGCGCCAGCACGAAGGGGATGCCGTGCTGGAGGGAGGCGAGGGAGACGACGAAGGACAGGTCCACGCTCCAGAACACGGCCTGCGCCGCGAGGACGACCGCGGCGAGGAGGACACCGATACCCAGGGCGATGGCGCCGACCGCGAGGTGGGCGGCGCACGAGGAGGCGGCGACGACCAGCCACTGCGGCCGGCGTGGCCCGGCCGGCCGTGCGGCGGGGACGAGCGGGTGCGCGGGTGCGGTCATGAGGGGCTCCCGGTGAGGTGGATGACGATGTCCTGCAGGCCCACGTGCCCGACGCCGATGCCCTGGCGGGCCAGCTCCGCCCGGCGGGCGGCGTCGAGGGTGGCCAGCACGGTGACCTCGCTCGTGGGGCCCAGGGTGCGCTCGGCGAGCACCTCCATCTCGGCGGTGACCTCGCGGACGGCCTCGGTGCGGCCGGTGAGGGTGGCCCCGCGCAGGCGCAGCTCCTCGGCGCCGCCGGAGTGCAGGACCCGGCCGTGGTCGAGCAGCACGACGTCCTCGAGGATGTTCTCGATCTCGGAGATGAGGTGGCTGGACAGGACGATGGTGCGCGGGTGGGCGGCGTAGTCGGCCACCAGGACGTCGTAGAACGCGACCCGGGTGGGGGCGTCCATGCCCAGGTGCACCTCGTCGAACATCGTCAGCGGCGCCCTGGAGGCGAGCCCGACGACGGCGCCGACCACGGATCGCTGACCGCGGGAGAGCTCGTTGGGACGCGTCGAGAGGTCGATGTCGAAGTGGTCGAGGAGCAGCTCGGCCCACTCCTGGTCCCAGGTGGGGCGCAGCTGCTCGGCGACCTCGAGGGTGTCGCTGATCTTCTGGTCACGGATGACGTCGCCGTCCTCGCGCACGAGGCACACCAGCGGCGCGAGGGTGGGGTCGTCGAAGGGGTCGCGGCCGTCGACGAGCGCCCGGCCCTCGGTCGGTCGTCGGAACCCGGCGAGCAGGGACAGGGCGGTCGTCTTCCCCGAGCCGTTGCGACCCAGCAGTCCGGTGATGCGGCCCGGGGCGATCTGGGCGCTCGACCCGGCGAGCGCCTCGGTGCGGCCGAACCGCACGCCGGCGCGTTCGAGGGCCGCGCCGAACGGTGCGGGCAGTGCCATGAGCTCTCCTCCGTGGGTGAGGGGTCGTGGGTGGACGGGGGGCGGTCGCGGCGTGGGTCAGAGGGCGCGCATGCGCAGGTCCACGTCGCGCAGCAGGAGGTGGGTGAGCGTGAGCGCGTAGGCCGCGACGAGCGCGAGCACCAGGGCGAGGGGTGCCGGCCCGTAGGTCCAGGTGGGCAGGTCGGGGATGGGGCCGAAGGTCACCGTGCCGTCCGCGACGAACAGCGCGACGAGGACCATCGGGAGGAGGGTCAGCGGCAGCGTGAGGACCGCGACGTACCAGAGGCCATCGGTGAACCGGTAGAACGCGGCGCCCACGAGCGCGCCGGCCAGCGCGGCGGCGACCAGGAGGGAGCCGCGCTCGAGGGCGACCTCGAGCCACCCCTGCGCCCACGGCCCGGGCTCGGCGACCCCGTCCTCGGTGGCGGCGACGTGCGCCCAGCCCGCAGCGCGGAAGAGCAGGCTCTCGAGCCAGAGCGTGACCACCGAGAGGGCCCCGGCGAGCGCTCCGGCGATCGTGGCGGCGGCCGGGACGGCGATGATGACCGCGCGGCGGGTCGCGCCGGCGGGGACGAGGTGGTCCATGCCGGCCCACACGGTCCAGATCGTCAGGCCGAAGGTGAACCAGGTCTGGATCTGCAGCCCGTACTGGACGAACGACTGCTGCGGGGTACCCACGAGGTGGAACACGAGCAGGACGATGCCGGCGAGCACGGTGACGCCGACGAGGACCACGGCGACCAGCCAGAGATGGACCGACAGGAAGTGCCTGGTGGCCGGCCGCCATTGCGTGCCGCTGTCCCGAGGGTGGTCGACGACGCTCATGCGCTCCTCCCGGTGAGGTGGATGACGATGTCCTGCAGGCCGACGTGCTCGATGCCGATCCCCCGGTCCGCGAGCGCGGCGCGACCCTCGTCGGTCAGCCCGAGCACGGTCAGCTCGGCCGTGGGGCCGAGCACCCGCTCCCCGAGCACCTGCAGGTCGGCGGCCGCCCCGCGGACGGTCTCGGCGCGGCCGGTGAGCCGGGCACCCATGGCCTGCATCTCCTCGACCGTGGTGTCGGCGACGACGCGGCCGGCGTCGAGGACGACGACGCGCTCGAGGAGGTGCTCGACCTCGGAGATGAGGTGGCTGGACAGGACGATCGTGCGCGGGTGGGCGGCGTAGTCGGCGAGGAGCCGGTCGTAGAAGCCCACCCGGGTGGGGGCGTCCATGCCCAGGTGCACCTCGTCGAACATCGTCAGCGGCGCCCGCGAGGCCAGCCCGACCACCGCCGCGACGACCGCGCGCCGCCCGCGCGAGAGCGTGGAGAGCTTCGCGCGCGACGAGACCTCGAAGTGGTCGAGCAGCTCCTCGGCCCACGCCTGGTCCCACGTGGGACGGAACCGCGCCCACAGCGCGAGCACGTCGCGCACCTTCTCGTCGGTGTCGAAGTCCCCCGACTCGCGCACGAGGCACACCCGGGCGTGCGTCGGCGCGTGCTCGAACGGGTCCCGGCCCCCGACGCCGACCGTGCCGCCGGTCGGTCGCCGGTAGGCGGCCAGCAGGGACAGGGCGGTGGTCTTGCCGGAGCCGTTGCGGCCGAGCAGCCCGGTGATGGTGCCGGGCTCGATGCGGAAGGTGGCGCCGTCGAGGGCGGTGGTCGCGCCGAAGCGCGCCTCGACGGCGTCGAGGTGCGCTCCGAGCGGTGGGTGGGCGGACATGGGAACCCTTCGTCGTGGTGCGAGTGCCGGCACGGACCGGGTGCCGGTCAGGACCAGCGGAACAGGCGGGCGGACAGCGGGTAGAGCACGGCGACGTAGCCGACCATGACGGCCAGCTGGAGCCACGGCACATCGGTGCCGAACCAGCCCTCGGTCATGGCCTGGCTGGCGGCCCCGAGCGGGGTGTAGGTGGCGATGCTCTCCAGGATGTCAGGCATGATCGGGCCCGGCGTCCACAGCCCCGCGAAGAACAGCATGGGGAAGTAGACGAGCATGCCCAGGCCGTTGGCGGTCGACGCCTTGCTGGCGACCGCGGCGATGAGCAGGCCGATCCCGAAGGTGGCCGCCGCCCCCAGGAGGAACGAGGCGACGAGGACGAGCGGCTGGCGCACGGCCTCGAGGTCGAACACCACCGCCGAGAGACCGACGGCGAGGCCCGCGGCCACGATGAACGCCAGCGTGTTGACGACGACCTGGGCGACGAGGATCCACTGCTGGCGGATCGGCGTCGTGGCCAGGCGGCGCAGGACGCCGCGCTCGCGGTAGCCGGCGATGTAGGACGGCAGCGTGGTCAGCGCCGGTGCGGCGATGGCCGTGGCCAGGATGACGGGCATGAACATGGCGATGACGAGCGCGCCGTCGTAGGGGTTGCCCGGCGAGTCCACCGGGTCGCGCATGCCGGGGATGGCGAAGCCGAGCCCGACGGCGAGGATCGTGGGGAAGGCGAGGGCGAAGAACACCGAGCCGAAGTCCCGGGTGAACAGGACGAGCTCGGAGCGGGCGAGGGCGCCGAACCCCCGCCACCTGCCGGTGCGGGCGGTGGTCGGCGTGGTCGGTGCGGCGTGAGCGACGGCGGTCATACGGGGACCTCCTCGGTGGTGCGCCCGGTGACGTCGACGAAGACGTCCTCAAGCGTGCGGGTACGGGTGGACAGGGCGGTGGGGACGATGCCGCGCGCGTCGAGCGCGGCGACGACGTCGGGCAGGGTGCGGTCGCCGCCGGTGACGCGGACGGTGGAGCCGCTGCGGGTGACCGCGGTGACGGCCTCGAGCCCGCGCAGGGCGTCCTCGGCGTCGGAGCCGGTGGGCAGGGCGATGGACAGCTCGGTCTCCGCGGCGCCCGCGGAGGTCAGCTCGGCGGGCGTGCCGGAGGCGACGACCCGGCCGGCGTCGATGACGACGATCCGGTCGGCGAGGTGCTCGGCCTCGTCCATGAAGTGGGTGACGAGCAGGACGGTGACGCCGGAGTCGCGGACCCGCTCGACGAGGGCCCAGGTCTCGCGGCGGCCGACCGGGTCCAGCCCGGTGGTCAGCTCGTCGAGGATGACGACCTGCGGGTTGCCCACGAGCGCGAGCGCGATGGACAGGCGCTGCTGGAGGCCGCCGGAGAGGTTGTCGAAGGCGGTGCCTCGTGACTCCTCCAGGCCGAGCATGGCGATGAGCTCGTCGATGTCGGCGGGCTCGGGGTAGAACGCCGCGTACAGGCGCAGCGCCTCCTCGACCCGGATCTTCGCCGGCAGCTTCGACTCCTGGAGCTGGACGCCGAGGACCTGGCGGACGGCCTCGGGGTCGACCTGGGGGTCGATGCCGAGCACCGAGGTGGTGCCGGAGTCGGGCCGCTGGAGGCCTGCGAGGATCTCGACGGTGGTGGTCTTCCCGGCACCGTTGGGGCCGAGGATGCCGACGATCTCGCCGCGCTCGACGCTCAGGCTGACGTCGTCGACGGCGACCTTCTCGCCGAAGGTCTTGCGGATGTGGTGGATCTCGATGGCGGACGGCATGGTGGTCCCCTCCTTCGGGGGTGGTCGGTCGTGCGGTCGGTGGTGGCGGGCGCTCAGCTCTCGACGCCGCCGATGGGGGTGCGTCGCACGACGGCGACGAACCAGAGGGCCAGGGCCACGGTGAGCGCGGCGACAAGGACGTAGACCCAGTCGCCGAGCCCCGCCTGGCGGCCGAGGGACTCGGCGCTCCCGAGGTCGACGAGCAGCTGGGCGGCGAGCACGGGCAGCAGGCCCAGCGGCAGCGCGAGGGTGCCGCGCAGGCCGCCGAACCGGTAGTAGCCGGCCCCGACGGCGAGGCCGGAGACGAGTCCGGCGAGCATCATGAGGGACCCCACGGCCCAGATGACGTGCAGGCCGGACTCCCAGATCCCCTCGACCACGACGCCGTCGTCCGTGCCCATCGCTCCGTGCACCCAGCCGAGCGCGTCGTAGATGACGCCCTCGAGGAGGAGAAGCAGGGCCATGACCAGGCCGTAGGCCAGGGCGACGACCGCCGATGAGGCCAGGGCGCCGCGGATGAAGGACCGGCGGGTCACCCCCGTCGCGACGTACACGGTGAGCGCGGCGGCGGCGATGACCACCGCGATCGAGAACGGGAACCAGAGCATCGCGTAGTGGGCGTACTGGACCATCGAGACGCGCACGGTGGTGAAGTGGTCGACGATGAGGGTCGCCACCACCAGCACGACGACGGTGGCGCCCCAGAACCAGGCGCCGAGCACCCCGTGGAGACCGAGCATGGTGCGCGTGACGCGCACCCACTGGGGTCGACGTCGGGCGGGGACGGCCTCGGCGGCCGCGGGCGTGCCGGTGGCGGTCATGAGGTGCGCTCCGTGAGGTGGATGACGAGCTCCTGGAGGCCGAGCCGGCCGACGGCCAGGCCCTGGGCCTCGAGGGCCGCGACGGTGGTGCGGTCGAGCCGCCCGTGGACGGCGGCCTCCTTGGTGGTGCCGAGGGTGCGTTCGGCGAGGACCTCGAGGCCGGCGACGGCCTCGTCCACGCGCGCGGCCGGCCCGGTGACGGTGGCCCCGGCCGCGGTGATCTCGTCGGACTCGCCGGCCAGGCGCAGGTGCCCGCGGTCGAGGATGACGGCGTGCTCGACGAGCCGCTCGATCTCGCTGATGAGGTGGCTGGAGAGCACGATCGTGCGCGGGTGCTCGGCGTAGTCGACGAGCAGCCGCTCGTAGAACAGCGCGCGTGAGGGCGCGTCCATGCCGAGGTAGACCTCGTCGAACATCGTCAGCGGGGCGCGGGTGGCCAGGCCGACGGTCGCGGCCACGGCCGAGCGCTGCCCGCGGGACAGGGAGTCGACCGACTTCGCCGGGTCGACCCCGAAGGCGTCGAGGAGCTCCTCGGCGAACCGCTGGTCCCAGCGGGGCCGGAAGTCGGCGAACATCGTGAGGTTGGTGCGCACCTTCTCGGTGGTCACCAGGTCGCCGGCCTCGCGGACCAGGCAGGTGCCCTCCATGAGCTCCTCGTCCTCGAAGGGGTCGCGACCCTCGACGCGCACGGCGCCCGAGGTGGGGCGGCGCAGCGAGGCCAGCAGGCCGAGCAGGGTGGACTTGCCGGCGCCGTTGCGGCCGAGCAGTCCGGTGATGGCGCCGGGCTCGATGCGCACGGTGACGTCCTCGAGCGCGGCGGTGCGGCCGTAGCGCACGGTGAGGTTCTCGACCTCGGCGCGGTAGCCGGTCATGACGAGGCTCCTTCGCTGCGGATGTGGGCGATGAGCTCCTCGGGGGTGATCCCGAGGACGGCGGCCTGGGCGAGCAGCGGGTCGAGCCGCTCGGTGAAGAAGGCGCTGCGGCGCTCGGCGCGCAGACGCGCGGGCGCTCCCGCTGCGACGAACATGCCCACCCCCCGTTGCTTGTACAGAACCTGCTCGTCCACCAGCAGGGCAAAGGCTTTTGCCGCGGTGGCCGGGTTGATGCGGTAGGTGGTGGCGAACTGCGTGGTGGAAATGACCTGCTCCTCCTCGAGGAGGTTGCCCGCGAGGATCTCGCCCCGCAGGTGCTCCGCGATCTGGAGGTAGATGGGCTCCGACCCGTCGAACATGCCCTCACCTACTCCCTTGGTTCATTACTCGACTAATGAACCACAGAACCGAAGAGGCGTCAAGGCATGGGACGCTCGTCACCATGAGCGCACAGCCCCGGCCGCTGCACCTGACCGGCACCGTCCTCGTCGACGGCGCGACCACGCTGGAAGAGATCTGGGTCGACGACGGCGTCGTCCACCTCGCTCCCCCGCCCGGGGCGAGCGGGTTCGAGGAGGTGCGGGGAGTCGTCGTGCCCGGCCTGGTCGACGCGCACGCGCACGTGGGGCTGGGCCCCGAGGGCGCGGTGGACGTCGCCGAGGCCGAGCGTCAGGCGCTGGCCCTGCGGGACAGCGGCACACTGCTCGTGCGCGACGCGGGTGCGCCGGTCGACACGCGGTGGGTCGACGACCGGGACGACCTGCCGCGCCTGGTTCGCGCCGGGCGGCACATCGCCCGGCCCAAGCGCTACATGCGCGGGTTCGCCCGTGAGCTCGACGACGTCGCGCTGCTGCCCGAGGCCGTCGCGGAGGAGGCCCGCCGCGGGGACGGGTGGGTCAAGCTCGTCGGCGATTGGATCGACCGCTCGGCGGGCGCCGATGCCGACCTCGCCCCGCTGTGGCCGCGCGAGGTGCTGGCCGACGCGGTGGCCGCCGCCCACGAGAACGGCGCGCGCGTCACGGTGCACACCTTCGCGACCGAGACTCTCGACGATCTCCTCGCCGCCGGCGTCGACTGCCTCGAGCACGCCACGGGCATGACCGGTGACCACATGGCCGAGGTCGCCGCCCGCGGGATCCCGGTGACGGTCACGGCGATGCAGGTGGGGCGCTTCCCGGAGTTCGCGGCGCAGGCGGGCACAAAGTACCCGGTCTACGCGCGGCGGATGCTCGACATGCACGCGCGCCGGGCCGAGCACTGGGGGCGGGCCGTGGACGCGGGCGTGCGCGTCCTCATGGGCTCCGACGCCGGCGGGTACAACGAGCACGGGTCGCTGCCCGAAGAGCTGGTCGCCTGCGTGGAGCTCGGCATCCCGGCGGCCGACGTGCTGGCGGCCGCGACCTGGGACGGTCGGGCCTACCTCGGCCTGCCCGGGATCGAGGAGGGGGCGAGCGCGGACCTCGTCGTCTACGACGCCGACCCGCGCGAGGACCTGGCCGTGACGAAGGAGCCAGCCGCCGTCATCCTCCGCGGCCGCCGCTGTCCCGACGAGTGAGCGTCGTTCTGCCTCACGAGTGAGCGGCTTTCTGCCTGGCGAGTGAGCACGGCCGACTCGACCTGCTCACACGTCAGGCAGATCACTGCTCTCTCGTCAGCGGAGGAACTTCTGGAGCTGGTCGAGGTCGACGTCCTCCGGCTTCGGCTGGACCGGGCCGGTCCCTCCCCCGCCGAAGGAGGCACCCGACGGCGCCGACGCGCGCGCGGCGAGCTCGCGCTCCTGCTGTGCGCGCTTGGCGGGGTTGCCGCTCTTGCCCTTCTTCTTCTTGACCTGCGGCGCCTGGCGGCCCTTCGACTTCTTGCCGCCGCCCATGCCCGGGCCGCCGGGCATCCCCGGCATGCCCCCGCCGCCCGAGGACATCTTCCGCATCATCGTGCGCGCCTGGTCGAACCGCTCGAGGAGCGAGTTGACCTGGGCGACGGTGGTGCCCGAGCCCTTGGCGATGCGCGAGCGGCGCGAACCGTTGAGGATCTTGACGTTGTCCCGCTCGGCGGGGGTCATCGAGCGGACGATGGCCTCGACCCGGTCGACCTCGCGCTCGTCGAAGTTGTCCAGCTGGTCACGCATCTGACCCATGCCCGGGAGCATCCCGAGCATCTTCTTCATCGAGCCCATCTTCTTGATCTGCTGGAGCTGACCGAGGAAGTCGCCGAGGGTGAAGTCGTCGCCGGCGAGCTTCTCGGCGAGCTTCTCCGCCTCGGCGGCGTCGTAGGTGCGCTCGGCCTGCTCGATGAGGGTGAGGACGTCACCCATGTCGAGGATGCGCGAGGCCATCCGGTCGGCGTGGAAGCGCTCGAAGTCCTCGAGCTTCTCGCCGGTGGAGGCGAACAGCACCGGCACGCCGGTCACGCCCCGCACGGACAGGGCGGCGCCGCCGCGGGCGTCGCCGTCGAGCTTGGACAGGACCACACCGGTGAAGCCGACGCCCTCGGCGAAGGCGTTGGCGGTGGTGACCGCGTCCTGGCCGATCATGGCGTCGAGGACGAAGAGGGTCTCGTCGGGCCGGACGGCGTCGCGGATGTCCGCGGCCTGCCGCATCATCTCCTCGTCGACGCCGAGGCGGCCGGCGGTGTCGACGATGACCACGGAGTGCATGGCCTGGCGGGCCCGCTCGACGCCGGTGCGCGCCACCTGGACCGGGTCGCCGATGCCGTTGCCCGGCTCGGGCGCCCAGACCGGCACGCCGGCGCGCTCGCCGACGATCTGCAGCTGGTTCACGGCGTTCGGGCGCTGGAGGTCGGAGGCGACGAGCAGCGGGGTGTGCCCCTGCTCGCGCAACCACCTGCCGAGTTTGCCGGCCAGGGTGGTCTTGCCGGCGCCCTGGAGGCCGGCGAGCATGATGACCGTCGGCGGGTGCTTGGCGATGAACAGGTCGCGGGACTCGCCGCCGAGGATCTCGACGAGCTCCTCGTGGACCATCTTGATGACCTGCTGGCCGGGGTTGAGGGCCTTGGACAGGTCGGCGCCGGTGGCGCGCTCGCGCACGGCGGCCGAGAACTGGCGGACCACGGGCAGGGCGACGTCGGCCTCGAGGAGGGCCCGGCGGATCTCGCGGATCGTCGTCTCGACGTCCTCCGCGGACAGTCGGCCCTTCCCGCGCAGGCCCTTGAAGGCGCCGGTGATCCGGTCGGAGAGGCTGGCGAACACGTGGGTCCTTCGTCGTGGGGTGGCGGCGGCGCGTGGTCCGGCTGGGGCTCGCGCGCTCGGCCCGGGCGTTGCCCGCAAGGGTAACAACGGGCCCGCCCCCGCAGCGGGGTCGGGCACTCAGGTGAGCGTGGCGTCCACCGCAGCGGTGAGCCGGTCGACGAGGTCGGCGCGCCAGGAGGTCCAGGCGCGCGGTCCGGCGGCCCGGGCGTCGGCCTCGGTCAGGGCGCGCAGCAGGTGGAGGCGCTCCCGGGTGCCGACCCGGTGGGCGACCTCGGCGACGACGGCCGGGTCCTTGAGGTCCCGTCCGGTCGCGGTCTCGGCGAGCAGGAGGTGCTCGGCGACGAGCGTGACGACGTCGTCGCGGTCGGCCGGGCGCACCCCGAGCCGGTCGAGGACGGGGCCTGCGATGTGCGCCCCGCGGGCGGCGTGGTCCCGCTCGCCGGGCAGCTTGCCGATGTCGTGCAGGAGCGCGGCGAGCAGCAGGCGCGCGTCGCCCGGGCCGCCGGCGGCGGTCAGCCCCGGCGTGGGGACCAGCTCGGCGAGGCCGGCGACGGTGAGCAGGAGGTGCCGGTCGACGGTGCGGGTGTGCACGGCGGTGCGCTGGGGGCGGTTGCGCACGGGGGCCCACTCGGGCAGCCAGGTCGCCACGACGCCGGCCAGATCGAGCGTGTCGAGGGCCTCGAGGGCGCGCTCCCCCGCCGCCAGGACGGCGAGGAGGTCGGCGAGCGCCTCCGGGGGCCAGGTGCCGTCGGGGCCCACCGGGGCGGGGCAGGCGGCCAGCGCACCGGCGGTGACCGGGGACAGCGGCAGTCCGCCCTCGACGGCGGCACGGGCGGCCCGCAGGGCGAGCAGCGGCTCGGCCTCGGGCCGGACCCCGGGGGCGAGGACGACCTCCCCCTCGTGCGCGACGAGCCCCTCGGCGATCGTGGTCAGCCGGGGTCCCCGGCCGGCGCGCAGGGCGTCGAGGATGAGCCGGCGGCGGGGGCGGGTGGCGGCGCGACGGGCGCTGCGCAGCGTGGTGTCGAGGGCGTGCCGGATGGTGCGGCCGGCCGCGCTGACGCCGGCGAGGAGCTCGTCGGCCGGGTCGGCACCGACCTCGGTGCGCCCCGGCGGAGCGCCCGGGGCAGGGACGGAGGCGCGCAGCTCGGCGAGCTCGGCGTCGCTCCTGGGGTTGCTCCCGCCGTCGCGGCTGCCCAGGCCCATGGCCGCGGCGACGGCGTCCTGGGCGCGCATGGTCAGCCGGTTGGTGACTCGTCCGGTCACGCGGTGCAGGGCGTCGCGCACGTCGCCCAGGTGGGCGACGGCGTCGTCGACGGTGCCGTGCGGGCGGTCGGTGAGCCAGCTGGCGACCAGGGCGAGGACGATGCGGGCGTCGCGCAGGCCGCCGCGGCACTCCTTGAGGTCGGGCTCGACGAGGTGGGCGAGGTCGCCCAGGCGCCGCCCGCGGCTCTCGACCGCCCCGGTGAGGTCGGCCAGGCGCACGCGGGCCGCGCCGCGCCAGTCGGCCAGCACCGCCGAGGCGGCCTCCGCGCCGAGGGTGGCGTCCCCGACGACGTGCCGCATCCCGAGCAGGCCGACGGCGGCTGGGACGTCGGTCGAGGCGACGGAGCGGCAGTCGGCCAGCGTGCGCACGGAGTGGTCGAGGGCCAGTCCCGCGTCCCAGATCGGGTACCACAGGGCGTCGGTGAGGGCGTCGAGGTCGGCGTCGTGCCGGGTGCCGTCGTGGAGGAGGACGAGGTCGAGGTCGGCCAGCGGTCCGCCGTCGCGGCGCCCGAGGGAGCCGACGCAGGCCAGGGCGACGCCGCGGCCCAGGTCCTGACCCAGCCCCTCGGCGGCCTGCCACCACAGCTCGGCGAGCGCGGCGTCGGTGAGGTCGGCCAGGGCGGAGCGGTACTCCCGGCCCGGCGTCCGGTCCCCCGCCGCGAGGGCGGCCGGGTCGGGCGGGGGGACGGCGAGGCGGGCGGACCGCAGCCCCGCCAGGAGCCGCGGTCCGCCCGCCGGGGTCACAGCGCCTCGGACCCGCGCTCGCCGGTGCGCACGCGCACGACCTGGGAGACGTCGGAGACCCAGACCTTGCCGTCGCCGATGCGGCCGGTGTGCGCGGCGCCGACGACGGCGTCGACGACCGTGTCGGCGACCTCCTCGTCGACGAGGACCTCGATGCGGACCTTGGGCACCAGGCGGACCTCGTACTCGGCGCCGCGGTAGACCTCGGTGTGGCCGTGCTGGCGGCCGAACCCGTTGGCCTCGGAGACGGTCATACCCGAGACCCCGGCGGCCTCGAGGGCCGCCTTGACGTCCTCGAGCCGGAACGGCTGGATGATGGCGGTGATGAGCTTCATGTCTGTCCTCACTTCTCCGATCCGGTGAGCAGGCGTCCGGTGCCGATGCCCTCGTAGGCGCTCTCGGCGTGCTCGACGGTGTCGATGCCGGTGACCTCCTCGTCCTCGCTGATGCGCCAGCCCATTGTCACCCTCAGCGCCAGCGCGATGACGAACGTGACCACCCCGGCGTAGGCCATGGCGACCACAGCGATGAGGATCTGCACGAGGAGCTGGCTCGCGCCGTGGCCGAAGATCAGGCCGGTCTCGTCGGCGAGGACGCCCACGAGCACGGTGCCGACGAGGCCGCCGACGAGGTGGACGCCGACGACGTCGAGCGAGTCGTCGAACTTCCAGCGGTACTTGAGGCTGACGGCGAGCGCGCAGAGTGCGCCGGCGATCGCGCCGATGACGATGGAGGTGACGGGGCCCAGCGCCCCGGCCGCCGGGGTGATGGCGACCAGGCCGGCGACGGTCCCGGAGGCGGCGCCGAGGGAGGTCATGTGGCCGTCGCGCAGGCGCTCGGTGACGAGCCAGCCGAGGATGGCGGCCGCCGTCGCGGAGGTGGTGTTGACCCAGGCGAGGCCGGCGACGCCGTCGGCGGTGAAGGCGGAGCCGGCGTTGAAGCCGAACCAGCCGACCCACAGCAGGGCGGCGCCGATCATCACCAGGGGCAGGTTGTGGGGCCGCATGGGCGCCTTGCCGAAGCCGCGGCGCCTGCCGACGACCAGGGCGAGGATGAGGCCGGCGATGCCGGCGTTGATGTGGACCACGGTGCCGCCGGCGAAGTCGATGGGCTCGGCGATGGAGCCGAAGGGGCCGTCGCCGGAGAGCAGGCCGCCGCCCCAGACCATGTGGGCCATGGGGAAGTAGGACAGGGTCACCCACAGGGCGGCGAAGACCAGCCATGTCGAGTACTTCACGCGGTCGGCGATCGCGCCCGAGATCAGGGCGGTGGTGATGATGGCGAAGGTCGACTGGAACGCCACCCCGACGTAGGCGGGGACGCCCAGGTCGTCGAGGAGGAACGCGCCGTCGGCGTCGGTCACCAGGCCGGACAGCGCGAAGCCGTCGAAGGGGTTGCCGAGGATGCCGCCGATGGAGCCGCCGTAGCTCATCGAGTAGCCCCACAGCGGGTAGATCACGCCGACCACGGCGATGACGCCGAAGCTCATCATCATCATGTTGAGCACGCCGCGCGAGCGGGTCATGCCGCCGTAGAACAGGGCCAGCGCGGGCACGGTCATCATCAGCACCAGGGTGGCGGACATCAGCATCCAGGCGGTGGCCCCCGTGTCGAGCTCGGGGGTCACGGCCGTCACCGTCACCAGATTCATGTCTCCTCCTCACCGGCTCGGTCGGCCGGTCATGGCAGGAGGTTCGCGCGGCGGTGTTTCGCTCGGTGACGTCTGGTGTTTCGCCCGGATGACGACCGTTGCCGCCAGGTGACGATCGTGTGTCGTGGCGCGGGGCCGGCCCCGCGCGCCTCAGCTGAGCAGGGAGTCGACGAAGTCCTCGGGGACGAAGGGCGCCAGGTCGTCGGGGCCCTCGCCGAGGCCGACGTACTTCACCGGGACGCCCAGCTCGCGCTGGACGGTGACGACGATGCCGCCCTTGGCGGTGCCGTCGAGCTTGGTGAGCACGATGCCGGTGACGGCCACCGCCTCGGAGAAGATCTTCGCCTGCTGCATGCCGTTCTGGCCGGTGGTGGCGTCCAGGACGAGCAGGACCTCGCGCACCGGCGCCTGCCGGGACATCACGCGCTTGATCTTGCCCAGCTCCTCCATGAGGCCGGCCTTGTTCTGCAGGCGCCCGGCGGTGTCGACCACGACGACGTCGGTGCCGGCCTCGCGGCCGGTGCGCACCGCGTCGAAGGCGACCGAGGCGGGGTCGGCGCCCTCGGTCTCGGAGCGCACGACGGGCACGCCGACGCGCTCGCCCCAGGTGGTCAGCTGCTCGGCGGCGGCGGCGCGGAAGGTGTCGGCGGCGCCGAGGACGACGGAGTGCCCCTCGGCGACGAGCACGCGGGCGAGCTTGCCGATCGTCGTCGTCTTGCCGGTGCCGTTGACGCCGACGACGAGGACGGTGGCCGGGTGGGGTGCGCCGTCGTCGCCGACGACGGGGCTGAGGTCGAGGCTCCGGTCGGCGTCGGGGCCGACGAACTCGAGGAGCTCGCGGCGCAGGATCTCGCGGACCTCGCCGGCGTCGGCCGCGCCGGTGACCTTGGCCTCGGTGCGCAGGGTGTCGATGAGCTCGGTGGTCGGGCCGATGCCGACGTCGGCGAGCAGGAGGGTCTCCTCGAGCTCCTCCCAGTCCTCCTCGCCGAGCTTCTCGCGCGAGAGGATCGAGAGCAGGGCCTGGCCGAACGAACCGGACTTCGCCAGGCGCGCGCGCAGGCGCTGGATCCGGGACCGGACGGTCTCGGGCTCCTCGAGGGTGGGGGCGGCCGGCTCGGCGACCTCCGGCTCGGCGACGTCGGTGTCGGTCCCGGGTTCGGCGACGTCGGTGCCGGGCTCGTCGAGGACGGCGGTGGGGGCCGAGGCGCCGGCCGGTGGTTCGGCGTCGCCCGGGTAGGGGCTGCGCTCGGCGGGCGGGAGCTGCTGGTCCCCCTTGCGCCGCGAGGGGACGAGCCAGAGTCCGGCGACCAGCCCGATGACGAGCAGGACGCCGACGACGACGAGAACGATCTGCAGGGTGTCCACGGCACCAGTGTGGCAGGGTCTTAGGCCCGCCGTCGGCCCGTCCGGGGTGCGCCCACGGCGCCTCGCTACGCGGAGGCGTCGGCCCGTTCGATGCGCTGGGAGATGACGGTGGACAGCCCGCCGCGCATGGTCACGCCGTACAGCGCGTCGGCGACCTCCATCGTGCGCTTCTGGTGGGTGATGACGATGAGCTGGGAGGACTCGCGCAGCTCGGCGAAGATCTCGATGAGGCGGCCGAGGTTGACGTCGTCGAGGGCGGCCTCGACCTCGTCCATCACGTAGAACGGGCTGGGCCGGGCCGTGAAGATCGCCACCAGGAGCGCCACCGCGGTCAGGGAGCGCTCGCCGCCCGAGAGCAGCGAGAGCCGCTTGACCTTCTTGCCCGCGGGGCGGGCCTCGATCTCGATGCCGGTGGTGAGCATGTCGTCCGGGTCCGTGAGCACGAGCTTGCCCTCGCCGCCGGGGAACAGGCGGGGGAAAACCCGCTCGAACTGCTCGGCGGTGTCGTGGAAGGCGGCGGTGAAGACCTCCTCGACGCGGGCGTCGATGTCCTTGACGATCTGCAGGAGGTCCTCGCGCGAGCGGGTGAGGTCGGCGAGCTGCTCGGTGAGGAACTGGTGGCGCTCCTCGAGGGCGGCGTGCTCCTCGAGGGCCAGGGGGTTGACCTTGCCCAGCCGCGCGAGGTCCTTCTCGGCGCGGGCGAGACGCTTCTCCTGCTCGGCGCGCACGAACGGGACCGGGTCGGGGGCCTCCTCGCCGTCGGCGAGCGGCGCCGTCGAGGGGACGAGCACGTGCGGGCCGTACTCCTCGAGCAGGACGTCGGGATCGGTGCCGAGCTCGGTGACGGCGCGCTCCTCGACCTGGCGCACGCGCATGGTGTGCTCGGTGCGGGCGAGCTCCTCACGGTGGGCGGCGTCGCGCAGCCGGAGCAGGTCCTGGTCGAGCTCGGCGAGCCGGGCGCGCACGGTGGTGGTGGCCTGCTCGCGGTCGGCGCGCTCGGCCTCGGCCTCCGAGCGGCGGGCGGCGGCCTCCCCGACGGCGCGGTCGGCCGCGGCGATGCCCTCCTCGGCGCGCTCGACGACCTCGGCGGCGACGGCCGCCTGGCGGCGCCGGCGGGTGGCGCGCTCGGCGGCGGCGGCCCGGGCGTTGCGCTCGGTGCGGGCGGCGGCCTCGAGGGAGGCGGCGCGGCCGGCGAGGCCCTTGGCCCGCTCCTCGACGGTGCGCAGGGCCAGGCGCAGGTCCGTCTCCTTGGCGCGGGCCTCGCGGGCGGCGGCGGTGGCGGCGTCGCGCTCGGTGGTGGCGCGCTCGAGGTCGGCCTCGGCCTCGGCGGGCTCGCGGCCGGCGAGCTCGAGCCGCTCGGCGAGCTCGCCGAGGACCTCGCGGTGCTCGGCCAGCGCCGTCTCGGCCTGCTCGCGGGCCGGTCCGGAGCGCTCGATCTCGGCGGCGGACTCGCGGATGGTCTGGCGCAGCCGGCCGAGGCGCTCGGTGACGGCGGAGAGCTCGGCGTCCGAGGCGTGCAGGGCGTCCATCGCGGTGGCGACCTGGGCGCGTGCGGCCTCGACCTCCTCGCGGGCCGGGCCGAGCGCGAAGCGGGTGGACTCGGCGCGGGTGGCGGCGGCCTCGGCGTCGGCGAGGGCCTGCTCGTGGGCGGCGTGCAGGCTGAGCACGGAGGACTCCTCGCCCCCGCCGCCCGACACGGCGGCAGCGCCCACGACGTCGCCGGCGCGCGTGACGGCGGTGAGCTCGGGCCGCTCGGCCACCGCGGCGCGCGCGGCGGTGAGGTCCTCGGCGAGCACGACGGCGCCGAGGAGCCGCCGCAGCGTGACGGCGACGTCGGTGCGCGCGGTGACCACGGAGGCGGCGGCCACGACCCCGTCGGGCAGGTCACCGGCGGCCTCGGGGGCCTCGGCGCCGGGGTCGGCGGCGACGACGAGGCGGAGCTTGCCGGTGCCCTGCTCGTGGCTGCCGCGCAGGGCGGTGACGGCGGCGTCGAGGGAGGCCACGACGTGGGCGGCGGCGAGCGGACCGAGCGCGGCGGCGACGGCGTCGGCCCAGTCGGGCTCGACCTCGAGGTGCTCGGGCAGCGGGCCGAGCAGACCCTCGACCTCGCCGCCGGGGGTGGCGTCGGAGGCGGCCAGGCCCAGGGCGAGGGCCTCGGCGCGGGAGCGGGCCGAGGAACGGTCGGCCTCGGCGGTGCGCAGCGTCTCGGCGAGCTCGGCCTCGGCCTTCTCGGCGGCGTCGAGGCGGTCGGCGGCCTGCTCGTAGGCGGCGTCGAGGTCCTCCTCGCCGTCCTCGGCGCCGGCGACGTCCCGCTCAAGCCGGTCGAACTCGCGCTGGGCCTCCTCGGCGCGGGTGCGGGCATCGGCCTCGGCCTTGTGCAGGCGGTCGAGCTCGCCCTGGGCGGCCTCGAGGCGGGAGCGCCGCTCCCCCACCTGGCCGGTGAGGCGGGCCAGGCCCTCGCGGCGGTCGGCGACGGCCCGGTGGACGGCGGCGAGCGCGTGCTCGGCGGCCCGCTCCGCGCCCTCGGCGGCGGTGCGCTCCTCCTCGGCGTCGGCGAGCGTGGCCCGGGCGGCGTCGAGCTCGACGCCGAGCTCGGCCTCGGCGGCGCGGGCCTGCTCGGCCCGCGCCTGCAGGACGTCGGGGTCGCGGCTGTCGTCGCGGCGGGAGCCGTCGTCGGAGGTCTGGTCCTCCTCCGCCGACCCGCCGAGCAGGCGGGCGCGCTCGGCGGCGACCTCGGCGAGCGCCCGGAGGCGTTCGCGGGCGCCGGAGAGCCGGTACCAGGTGTCGGTGGCGGCGCCGAGCCGGGGGGCGGCCTCGGCGGCGGCCTGCTCGAGGGACGCCAGGGAGCGGCGGGCGACGTCCTGCTCACCCTCAGCCACCCGCAGGCGCTCGGCCAGCGCGGTGGTGTCGCTTGTGGCCGCGTCGGCGGCGGCGCGCAGCTGGGCGAGGTCGTCGGCCAGCAGGCGGGCGCGGGCGTCGCGCAGGTCGATCTGGACCACCTGGGCGCGCCTGGCGACGTCGGCCTGGCGGGCGAGCGGGCCGAGCTGGCGGCGGATCTCTCCGGTGAGGTCCGTCAGGCGGGCGAGGTTGGCGGCGGTGGCCTCGAGCTTGCGCAGCGCCTTCTCCTTGCGGCGGCGGTGCTTGAGGACCCCGGCGGCCTCCTCGATGAAGCCGCGGCGGTCCTCGGCGGTGGCCTGGAGGACGGAGTCGAGCCGGCCCTGCCCGACGATGACGTGCATCTCCTTGCCCATGCCCGTGTCGGACAGCAGCTCCTGGATGTCGAGGAGCCGGCAGGACTCGCCGTTGATCTGGTACTCCGAGCCGCCCGAGCGGAACAGGGTGCGGGTGATCGTCACCTCGGTGTACTCGATGGGCAGCACGCCGTCGGTGTTGTCGATCGTCAGGGAGACCTCGGCGCGGCCCAGCGGGGCGCGCCCGGAGGTGCCGGCGAAGATGACGTCCTGCATGGAGCCGCCGCGCAGGGACTTCGCGCCCTGCTCGCCCATCACCCAGCTGAGGGCGTCGACGACGTTGGACTTGCCCGACCCGTTGGGGCCGACCACGCAGGTGATGCCCGGCTCGAGGTGCAGGGTGGTCGCCGACGCGAAGGACTTGAAGCCCCGCATGGTCAGCGTCTTGAGATACACGCCCGCGAGCCTAGGTCAGCGATCCCCTGATCCGCGGGATCCCGCGCCCCGCTCCCCTCTCGCGAGTGAGCGGAAACTGGTCTCGCGAGTGAGCACTTTTCTGCCTCCGGCGAGCACATCCGTGCTCACTCGTCAGGCAGAAAACTCCTCACTCGTCACGGTGCGGGGGTGGCGAACCAGAGGGCGATCTCGCGCTCGGCGCTCTCGGGCGAGTCCGAGGCGTGCACGAGGTTCTCGATGACCTTGCCGCCGCCCTCGTGGCCGAGGTCGCCGCGGATCGATCCGGGCGCGGCGGTGGTGGGGTCGGTCGCCCCGACGACGGTCCGCACGCCCTCGATGACCCGGTGCCCCTCGACGACGGCGGCGACCACCTGGCCGGAGGACATGAAGTCGACCAGGCCGGGGAAGAACGGGCGCTCGGCGTGCTCGGCGTAGTGCTCGGCGAGCAGGTCGCGGTCCGGGGTCAGCATGCGCAGCGCGGTCAGGGCGTAGCCCTTGGCCTCGAGGCGGGCGAGGATCTGTCCGGTGAGGTGCCGGGCGACGCCGTCGGGCTTGACGAGGACGAGGGTGCGCTCGATCGGGGAGGTCATGCGGGCAGCCTAGCGGCGCCGAGGCGCAGGTCAGGACCGGGGTGTCCGGTCGCGCGGCCGGCCGGTCAGCCGGCGGAGGTCAGGGTGCGGTGGTGCTCGAGCTCGGCGGCGTAGCGCTGCCGACGCTCGACGTCGATGTCCCCGCCGGTGCGCAGCGCGATCAGCCACAGCAGCGCGAAGACCAGCGCCAGGCCGAGCACCATCGGGACGACGAACGCGACCGCGACCAGCCCGAGCTGGATGAACCAGCCGGCCACGCCGATCTCCCGGGGGAACCGGCGGGTGAGCCCGGCGCCGAGAAGGCACAGCACCATGGCGGACATCCCCACGCCCCACACCCAGGGCAGCGGTGCCGCGCGCAGGCCGTGCGCGACGAGCGTGGCGAAGAGCATGACGAAGGCTTCGAGCGCGAGGATCGCGGTGAGGAACATGACCTTCGCCGACCGCGGTGGCCGTGGTGGCGGCGGGGTGGCGGGGTTGAGCTCGTCGGTCACGGCTCCAGGGTAGTGCGGGCGAGCACCGGGCGGATGCGGGCCAGCACGGCGGGCCGCTGGACCTGCGCGCCGTAGCGGACGTCGACGGGGATCCTCGGCAGGCGCAGCACGGCGGTCAGCCCGGGCGGGCAGAGGTCGGCGACGGCGGCGCGGGCCGCCGCGGCCAGGCCGGCGGGCGCGGCACCGGCACGGGCACGGGCCCCGCGGTGGTGGCGCCGGTCGGTCTGGAGGACCGCGACGACCCCCTGCCGCCCGCGCGGGCCCACGCCGACGACGCAGGCGGCGACCACCCCCGGGATCGAGCGCAGCGCGATCTCGAGCGCGACCGGGGTGACGACGCCGGTCGGCGTGGTGATCTCGTGGCCGACGCGGCCCTCGAGCCAGAGCCGCCCCTCGGCGTCGAGGTGGCCGAGGTCGCCGGTGCGGTGCCAGCCGGCGAGCATCTGGGCGCGGGCCTGCTCGGCGGCCGGCGCCAGGTAGGCGTCGCGCAGGTGGGGGGCGGCGCCGATGACCTCCCCGGTCACGCCGGGCGTGGTCACGGGCTCGCCGGCCGGCTGCCCGTCCTCGCCGAGGGGGACGATCGCGGCCTGCGCGCCGGTGACCGGGCGGCCCACGCAGGTGCCGCCGCCGGTGCCCGCGGCACTCGAGGCCCCGGCCGCGCGCAGCTCGGGCAGCGTGAGGTCGGTGAAGGGCAGCAGCCCGGCCATGCCGTAGGGGGCGTGCATCGCGGGGTCGCCGAGCAGGGTCGCGGCGCGCGAGAGCTCGGCCGCGGTCACCGGGGCCCCGCCGACGGCGACGGCGCGCAGCCGCCGCAGAGCCTCCCGCTCGTCGGGCCCGAGCCGGTTCGCGGTGGCGACGACGGAGGCGAGGCCCGCGGGGCTGACGGCCAGCGCCGGGGAGGGCACGCGCTGGACCGCGCGGGCGAGCCGGTGGCCGGTGAGGTCGCCGGGGCGGCCGTGCCCCGGGATCACCGCGGGCGCCCCGACGGCGAGCGCGAGCAGCGCGGCGGGCGCGAAGCCGGCGACGAGCCCGCGGTCGGCGTCGAGCGGGAGGACCTCCCGCGTGGCGGCGCACATCGCCGCCAGGGTGCGGTGGGTGTGCACGACGCCGGAGGGCCGCAGCGAGCCGGCCGCCTGGAAGACGACCAGCGCGTCGTCGTCCGCGTCGGGCTCGGCCGGGAGGGTGACGCCGCCGGCCTGGAGCTCGCGGCCGTGGTCGAGGAGCTCGCCGAAGACCCCGCGCAGCCCGAGCAGGCGCCGCTCGTTGGCGGTGATCGACCGCTCGAAGGGCGTGCGCACGAGGTAGCGGTGGTCGGTCCAGCCGCGCACCCGCGCCGCGCGGGCCGCCACGGGCGTGCCGAGGAGGTGGTCGAGGTCCGCGCCGCCGAGCGACCGGTCCAGGCCGCGGGCGCCGAGCCGGGGGTCGGCGAGCACCGCGACGGCGCCGATCCGCAGGATCGCGAAGAGGCTGGTCGCGAGCTCGACGCCGGGCGGGACGGAGACGCCGACCCGGTGGCCCGGCCGCACCCCCGCGTCGGCCAGGCCGAGGGCGAGGATCTCGACGTCCGCGGCGAGCTCACGCCAGGTCACCCGGCGGCGCACCGCGGGGTCGTCGAGCACCAGCGCCGCCGCCTCGTCGTGGCGCCGCTCGCGCAGCCGGTGCCACACCGGTCGGTAGGCGCCTGACCGGTCGCCGTCGTGGTCCATCACGGAAGTCAGCGTAATGACGCGCGCCCTCCCCGGCGCCCCGGCCGCCGTCCGCGTCATCCGCGTCGTCCCGCCGCCTCCGTCGTCCCGGGATGTGGAACCGCGCGGCATCGGCCGCACCCGGCGCGCGGGTCGGTGCCACTGTGGGCCCCGGCCCGCACCCACTGCCCGCCCAGTACTTCCTTCCCGTCGTCGAGAGGACACCATGTCGAAGGTCCGCACCACCCACGCCGGCTCGCTGCCCCGCACCGCCGCCCTCATCGAGGCCAACGCGGCGCGGGCCGAGGAGCGCATCGGCGCCGAGGAGCTGACCGGGCTGCTCGCCGACGAGGTCGGCGGCGTCGTCGCCCGCCAGACCGAGATCGGCCTCGATCAGGTCAACGACGGCGAGTACGGCAAGCTGATGAGCGAGTCGGTCGACTACGGCGCCTGGTGGTCCTACTCCTTCGGCCGCACCGGCGGGCTGACCATCGACCCGGACGACGCCTCCTGGGCCACCGCCGACGTCCGGTCCTCGCCCGGCGACGTCCGGCTCACCGGCTTCCTCCAGCGCCGCGACCGCGCCCTGTTCGCCGAGGCCTACGGGGACCCCACCTCCGGGATCTGGACCGGCGGCGACAATCCTCGCCCCTTCCCGGTGGTCACCGGCGAGCTGACCTACACCGGGCAGGAGGCCCTGCGCGCCGACGTGCGCCACCTCGTCGACGCCCTCGCCGCCCAGGGCCGCGGCCCGGAGAGCGGCTTCGTCACCGCCCTGTCCCCCGGCTCGGCCTCCCGCATCACCGACCGGTTCTACGGCGACGAGGACGCCTACCTCGACGCCTGGGCGCGGGTCCTGCGCGAGGAATACGCAGCGATCCTCGAGGCCGGCCTGTGGCTGCAGATCGACGACCCCTCGGTGGCGGAGAACTTCGACCAGATCACCCCCGAGCCCGCCGTCGCCGACTACGTGGCCTTCACCGAGAAGCGGGTCGCCGCGCTCAACCGGGCCCTCGAGGGCCTGCCGACGGAGCGGGTGCGCTTCCACCTGTGCTGGGGCTCCTGGCACGGCCCGCACGCCACCGACCTGCCGATGGCGGACATCGCCCCGACGATGCTCACCGTCGACGCCGCCGCCTACTCCTTCGAGGCCGCCAACGTGCGCCACGAGCACGAGTGGCGCGTCTGGGAGGACCTCACCCTGCCCGAGGACAAGGTCCTGCTGCCCGGCGTCGTCTCGCACGCCACCAACGTCCTCGAGCACCCCGAGCTCGTGGCCGACCGGGTCGAGCGCTTCGCCCGCCTCGTCGGCCCCGAGCGCGTGTGGGCCTCGACGGACTGCGGCCTCGGCGGCCGCGTCCACGCCCAGATCGCCTGGGCCAAACTCGGCTCGCTCGTCGAGGGCACGCGCCTGGCGAACGAGCGCCTCGCCCGCGGCTGACCACACCCGGTCGGCGGCCGGTACCCCGGCCGCACCCACGACGACGGCGGCGGGCACCTGAGGGTGCCCGCCGCCGTCGTCGTGGTCGGGTCAGCCCGCGAAGACCCCGATGCCGTTGGGCACCTCGCGGAGCACCTCGATGCCCTCGACGCGGCTGCGGCTGAGCAGCTCGAAGCCCTCGCCCAGGCTGGTGCGGCCCACCATCGTCGAGGAACCGCCGCCGTCGAGCAGGACCGCGTCCTCGGCGCCGAGCCCGGCGGTGAGCGTGGCGATGTCCACCGTCGAGATACCGACGCTGTCGGGGTTGCGCCCGTCGACGACGAGCAGGTACATCGTGTGCCCGTCGGCGCTCACGCCCGCCGTGGTGCGCGGGTTGAGCGGGTTGTCGCCGATGTCGGCGACCTCGCCGTCGCGCACGATCACGCCGCCGCCGATGGCCCAGTCGAGCCTGCCCGGCGCCTCGGAGCGGGTGCGCAGGTGGGTGTTGAGCCGGTCCCCGACCTCGACGGCGCGCAGCTGCTCGGCGCCCTCCTCGCGGCCGACGAGGACCTCCTGGCCCTCCTCGAGCACGCCGGCGCCGCCCGCCTCGGTGAAGATCCCGGCGACACGGCCGTCCTCGACGAGGACCTCGACGACGTCCTGCGAGCACGGCGCACCGCGGGACGTCTCGTCGCCGCAGACGACCCGCTCGCGCGTGGCCGGCCCCCGGCCGTCGCCCCACCGCTCGTCGTAGACGGTGATCTCGTCGCGCGCCATGGCGTAGCGGTTGAGGCCGTCGATGTCCACGCGCCCGACGCCGCGGGCGGTGAAGAAGCCGTCCAGCGTGACGTCGGTGACGACGCCGCGCCCGTCCATGGTCACGCCGACGACCTCGTCGCCGTCGTTCCAGGCGGGCGGCATCGACTCGCCGTGGCGCTGGCGGGCGGGCACCGCGGACTGGCGGATCTCGCCGTCGCGGATCTCGACCCCGACGGCGGCGAAGGTCGCCTCGATGTCGCCGTGCCCGGCGTCGACGGTGTTGTTGAAGAAGTCGCCGTTGACGGCGGCCAGCGCCCCGGCGTCGGAGGCGAGGTCGTCGACCCGGTGCGGGGTGGTGATGCTCGGGCCGGCCAGCAGGTCGGTCTCGGCGGTGCGCAGGTCGACGGCGAGGAGGTTGGCGGTGGAGGCCCCCTCCTCGGAGGTCACCCGGTAGGTGGTGTGCACGACGCCGTCGGCCAGGTCCCGCTCGGCGGTCTGCTCGACCTCGAGGTCGCCGGCGGCCACCGCCTGGGCGGGCCGGTCCTCGTCCGGCGCGGCCGGTGCGTCCTCGGCGGCCACGGGCCCCGCGAGGGCGGTGGTCACCGCCGTGGCGCCCAGGGCCAGCGTCGCCGTCGCGGCCGACCAGCGGCGCACGAGGCTGGTCGGTCGGGTGGTCGGTGCTGCGTTCGTTCCGGTCATCTGCGGGTCCCCCTGGTCGCGGTGGTGCTCGGACGGCGGCGACGGTAGGTGGGGCAGGTGACCGCGGAGCATCGACCCGGCCAACGGCACGCGACCCCGCGCGGACGGACCGCACCGCGACCGTCCGGATCCGGGTGGTCCGACGCACCACACGGCGTCCGGTTCGTGGAATGATCCACACCACGCCGTCACCCGCGGCGTCACGCCCGACGAAGGATCGCCCCCATGGCCACGCCCCACATCGCTGCCGAGCCCGGCGACATCGCCCCCGCCGTCCTGCTGCCCGGCGACCCCCGCCGCGCCGCCCGCATCGCCGAGCTGCTCATGCCCGACGCCGAGATCGTCTCCGACGTCCGGGCGAACAAGGTCTTCACCGGCGAGGTGGACGGTCGGCCGCTGACGGTCATGGCCTCCGGCATGGGCATGGCCTCGACCGTGCTGTACGCCAACGAGCTGTTCGACCACTTCGGCGTGCAGCGCATCGTCCGCGTCGGCACCGCCGGCGGGCTCGCCCCGCAGGTGCGGGTCGGCGACGTCGTCATCGCGCTGGGCGCGCACACCGACTCCGCCATCAACGTCGAGCGGCTGCCGGGCCTGCACTTCTCGGCGGTCGCGAGCTACGACCTCGTCGCCGCCGCCGTGGCCGCCTCCCGTGAGCTGGCCGGCGAGACCCCCGTGCACGTCGCGCCGATCGTCTCGCGCGACCACTTCTACGGGAACTCCGCCGAGCTCAACGCCACGCTCGCCTCGTACGGGACGCTGGCCGTGGAGATGGAGGCCGCGGGCCTGTACGGCGTGGCCGCGCAGTACGGGCGTGAGGCGCTCGCCGTGCTCACCGTCTCCGACCACCTGCTCGACCACTCCGGGGACATGTCGCCCGAGGACCGCGAGACCCGGTTCACCCTCGCCCTCTCCCTCGCCCTGGCCGCCGCCCACTCCTGAGCCCAGGGGCGTCCCACGGCCGGGGCGCCCCGCAGATGAAGGACCCCCCATGGACCACCAGTCGACCTCCCGGACGGGACGCCCCCTGCCCTGGGCGCGCACCACCGAGCCGGAACCGGCCACGGCTGCGGAGGACATCGACGAGGCCATCCCGGCGGCGCTGCCACCGAGGTGGCCCAGCCCGTCCGAGAGGGCGGAGCCGGCCGCGCGGGCACCCCGATCGACGTCGTCGGGCCGTCCGCGGGGGGCGGACCTCGAGGGCGACGACGACGTCGTCACCGACCCCTACCCGGAGGACAACCGGCCCTCGCGACGCCGGCCCACGATCTCGGGACGCCCCTTCGAGCCCTGGCTCGCCGCCGGGGACCGGCTGCCCCCGCCGGGCGGGTACGGGACGGACGGGCCGGGCGCCCGGGCGACGGCGCGCCGGCGACCCGACCGGCGGGCCACCGCGGCGGCCGCGCGGCGCGGGCCGGGCCGGCCGCGCAACGCCGACGCCGAGCAGAAGGCCTTCGGGGCGGTGCTCGACCTGTTCGGGCAGCGCGGCTGGGCCGGGCTCTCCCTGGACGCGGTGGCCGCCGAGGCCGGTCTGGGCAAGTCCTCCATCTACCTGCGGTGGACCGACAAGCAGGCCCTGCTCATCGACGCGCTCCAGCACATCGACCTCTCGGTCGTCACGCCGGAGGGCGAGGCACCCACCAGCGTGCGGGACATGCTCGTCCACGCCGCGCACCGGCGCATCGCCCAGTACGGCGGCGTGCACGGCCCGGCGATCTACCGGCTCAACATCGAGGCGCGGGTCTACCCCGAGATCTTCGCCACGATCTGGGAGGAGACGGTCGGGGCCTCCATCCGCGAGCTCTCCGCTGCGCTCCTGCGCAACGCCGAGGGCGCCCACCAGCCCACCGAGCAGGACGCCACCGACCTCATCGCCTCGGTGGAGGGCACGGCCCTGTACCTGGAGTTCGTCGCGCACCCCGCCTCGCCACCGAGCGACGCCGAGCTGCACGACCGGATCGAGCGCATGGTCGACCGCCACCTGCGCGGCATCCGCGAGCACCTCGCCCGTCGGGCCCACGGCCAGGACCGCTGAGCCCCGGGCCCGTCGATCGAGCCGGGCCCGGCCCTGGGCCCGTCAGTCGAGCAGGCCGCGGGCGACGAGGACCTCGCGGGCCCGGTCCGCGCCCTGCCACAGGTGGGCGTCCAGCCCGACGGCGGCCGCGGCCTCGACGTTGACCTCGCGGTCGTCGAAGAAGACGACCTTGTCGGCGGACCTCCCCAGGTGCCGTGCGGCGTCCTCGAAGGCCTCGGCCTCGGGCTTGCTCAGGTGCGTGTAGCAGGAGAAGCGCTGGACGGCGAAGGACTCCGACCACGCCTGCTCGTCGAAGGTCTGTGCCAGGGAGACCGGCGCGTTGGACAGCACCCCCATGCGCACGCCCGCCTCACGCAGCTCGCGGAGCAGGTGGAGCACCGGCGGGGCCAGGCGCGCCCACCGCTGGACGTCGGCCGCGACGAGCTGGGCCACGGTCTCGGCGGTGAGGGTGGGGCCGCCGGCCGCGTCGGACACGCGCTGCCAGTAGGCGGCGTCGTCGCCCGTGCGGTCGTACTCGGCGCGGTGCTCCATCACCGCGGCCGCGAGCCGCTCGGCCGGCTCCCCGGAGGTGGGCAGGCCGAGCAGGCGAGCGACGATGGGCACGACCGGCCCGTCGGAGGCCAGGGTCCCACCGACGTCGAAGAGCACGGCGAGGTCGGTCACTGCGGGGGCTGCTGTCTCGGTCACGACCCTCATCGAAGCACGCCCGGGTGTCCGGACGGTGACAGGCCGGGGCACCGGGTGACGGTAGAACGGACCCATGGACCTCGAGCACATCCGGGCCGAGCTGCGCACCTTCGCCGACGAGCGCGAGTGGGGACGCTTCCACACGCCCCGCAACCTGCTGCTCGCCCTGGTCGGCGAGGTCGGTGAGCTGACCGAGATCGCCCAGTGGCGCACGGACGACGAGCTGCGCGCCCACGCCGCCAGCCCCGACGGCGCACGGGCGCTCGGGGACGAGCTCGCCGACGTCCTGTCCTACCTCGTCCAGACCGCCGACAGCCTGGGCATCGACCTGGGCGAGGCGTGGGCGGCGAAGATGGTGGCCAACGCCGAGAAGTACCCGGCCGAGCTCGTGCGCGGCTCGAACGCCAAGTACACCGCCTACGAACGGCGAGGCGGGCCGGCGAAGGACCGGCCGACCGACCCGACGGACCCGGCGGACCCGGCGGGTCGAACTTCCCCCGACGCCGGTTGACCGCCGCGCCGCGGGCGGCGAACCTGTCTCGGGACGGCAGTCGCCGTCCTTCCCCGCCGGCCGTCTGGACCGGTCCGCCCGAAGGAGGTCCGGTGCCCGGCACCACCCGCGCGTTCCCCCGCCCCGCCGTCGTCGGCGCCGCGGTGTGGTCGATCCTGCCGCTGTACTGGCTGGTCGAGATCGTCGTCGCCTCGCAGGTGGAGGCGCCCTTCTCCTTCCTCACCCACACGATCTCCGACCTGGGCGCGTCGACCTGCGCGTGGATCCCCTACCGGTGGGCCTGGGTGGAGGTCTGCTCGCCGTGGCACCCGCTGATGAACGGCGCCTTCGCCGCCTTCGGGATCCTGCTCGCCACTGGCGCGTGGCTGGTGAGCACGGCGCTGGAGCCGAGCAGGCTGCGCGCACTGACGCGCGCGCTGTTCGTGGCCGCGGGGCTGAGCGCCATCGGGACGTCGCTCGTGCCGATCGACACGGACATCGACCTGCACTCGCTGGTCTCGGTGCCGATCTTCTTCTTCGCCCCGGCCGCGACCACGCTGCTGGCGGTGCTGCTCGCGCGCAGCCGGGGACCGCTGCGGGGCGTCGGGGTGGCGGGCGTCGTCGTCGGGCTCTTCTGCCTGATCTCCGCCCTGGTCACCGTGACGCTGGTCGCGATGGACCTCAACTGGTCGATCCCCGAGCGGCTCACGCTCTGGCCGCTGCCGCTGTGGGCCGCGATCCTGGGCGTGACGCTGCTGCGGGCGAACCGACGGGGGCCGGGCTCGGCCCCCTCCCCCGCGGCCGCGCCGACGGGCGGGGCGGGTCGGCAGCCGGCCGGCGCGGGTCGGCCGGTGGACGCCGGCCGGGGCGGCACCTGGGCCTGAGCCGGGTGCCGCCCGGGCCGTAGCTTCGGCCGACGCTCAGCCGTTCGCCGCTAGGGCATGCTCCACCCTCCCGACAGGTTGAGCGAGGACCCGGTCATGTAGCTCGATGCGGGACTGGTGAGGAAGGCGACGGCCTCGGCGATCTCCGCGGGGTCCGCGAACCGTCCGAGCGGCACCTGCCGGGTCGCGCGCTCCTTGTCGTCCTCGGGCATCACGGCCGTCATCTCCGTCTCGACGAGTCCCGGCGCGACACCGTTGACCCGGATGCGGCTCGCGGCGAGCTCGCGCGCGAGGCTCATCGTCAGGTTCTGCAGCCCGGCCTTCGAGGCCGCGTAGTGGGCCCCGATGGCGTAGAACGGTCCGAAGGTCGCCTCCGGCCCGCCGGACGCCCCGAGGACACCGCCCACCGAGTGGATGTTGACGATCGTGGCGGTGCCGTCGCTCGGCATGACGGGGGCCAGCGCACGGGAGGTGAGGAACGGCGCCCGCAGGTTGACCGCCATCACCTCGTCCCACGCCGCCGCGTCGATGTCGGCCAGCCGGCTCTGCCGGCCGTCCGTCTTCGGCGAGATCCCGGCGGCGTTGACCAGCGTGGTCACGGTCCCGAGCGACGTCGCGGTCTCGACGACCTGCGCGACGTCGGCCTCGACCGTCAGATCGGCTCCGAGCCCTTCGTGCGGTTCCCCGGCGTGGGCGATCCCGGCCGCGGTCTCCCGCGCGGCGCTCTCGCTCCGGTCCACCACGAGCACCCGGAACCCACGCTCGGCCAGCAGGGCGCTCACCCGCGAACCGATCCCGCCGGCCCCTCCGGTGACGACTGCCACCCGTGCATCCATCTCGTTCCTCCTCCGTCGTTCGTTCCCGCAGCCGTCTCCGGCTCCGGTCCACCCGTGTCCGGGGGACATCTTCGTGGCACGCTCCTGGCGTGCAGACCTTCGACTGGGAGCGGCCGCCGTACGCGATCGGGTCCGTCGACAACGCGCTGCAGTTGCTGCACCTCCTGCGCGACGAGGGCCCGCTCAGGCTCGTCGAGGCCGCGCAGCACCTGGGGGTCGCCACGTCCACCGCGCACCGTCTGCTCAAGATGCTCGTCTACCGGGGCTTCGCGGTCCAGGAGGGTGCCTACGGCCGCTACGCCGCGGGACCGTCGCTCGGTGCGGCCCCGGTGCGCGGCGATCTGCTGCGCGATCTCAAGGAGGTCGCCCGGCCGCACCTCGAGCAGCTCACCGCACGCGTCGGGCACACGTCGAACCTCTTCGTCAGGGTCGGCACGGACGTGCGGACGATCGACTCGATCGTCGCCGGGTCCGCCCATCATGTCGGCGATCGTCGCGGACTCGTCTTCCCCGCCGCCAGGGCGTCCGGCGGGAAGGTGCTGCTCTCCCAGCTCCACCGGAGCACGCTCGAGCACATGTACCTCACGCCGGGCCCCCGGGGCGGGGCCACGATGACCGCGGCCCAGTTCGAGAACCTCGTCCTCGAGCTCGACACCGTGCGCCGGCGCGGGTACGGCACCAACGAGGCCGACACCGAGAAGAAGGTCGCCTCCCTGTCGATGCCCGTGCTCTCCCCGGAGCGCGTGGCCGTCGCCGCGTTCGGCCTCTCGGTGCCGGTGGTCCGGGCCGCCGAGCTCACCGCGCGGGAGACCATCGGCGTCCTGGCGGACACGCGGGACGCCATCTCCGACGACGTCGCCCGGCACCTCCCTGCCTGGGTCACCTCTCCCTGGCGCCCGCCGTCCGACCGGTGACGGACGTCCCGCCCGCCGGCAGAAGGACGTCCGCCCACGCCACCGTGTTGAGGCCGCCGTCGGCGCGACGGATCCACAGGTGGAGGGTGACCCGCTCCCCGTCGTCCTCCGGGGCACGGCCGACCACCGTCCCCCCGATCGCCACCGTCTCGAAGACCTCGGTCGGGCGCAGGAACTTCACCCTCAGGTGTCCGCCGGCGATCCACGGGTCGCCGATCTCGCGCGCGAGCCGGTCGAAGAGGAAGGTGACCTGCTGCTCGCCCTGGACCACCGGCACCCGCAGGCCCTGCCCGCGGGCCTCGTCGAGCGAGTTGTGGACGTTCTTCACGTACTCCCCGACCCGCGAGTAGACGGCCGCCTCCTCGAAGGTCACGTCCATCTCCACCTCCGCGAGGCTCGCCCCGACCACGAGGCTCGCCGGGTCACCGGCGCGCACCTCGGGCGCGTCCGCCGCGACCTCGCCGGTCACCGGCTCGTCCGCGACCGCGCGCGGCGTCGAGGGGCCGGACGCGCTCCCGCCTCGACCGGCCACACCTCCGGGGTTCTCGGCCAGCATCTCCGCGCCCCGCCGACGCATGACGAGCCGGCCGTCCTCGCCGCGCGCCTCGGACTCGAAGACCACGTGCACCTGCCCGCGGCGCTCGTACGCCTCGACGTAGCGGCCGGACAGGGTGATGACCTCGCCCACCCGCACGGCCGACGCCGACCAGATCTCCTCGTGCGCGTGCAGCCCCCGCACCTTCGACGGCGAGAGGACGACGTTGTACAGCTGGAGCAGGTCGTTGCTGAGGATGGCGGGCGAGACGTGCTCCACCCCGTCGACGACCCAGGTCGCGCCCTCCTGGTGGATCAGCCGCTGGGTGAACAGGTGGCGGCCGAGCCGGTGCCTGTCGATGACGACCTGGACCGGGCCGACCTCGAGCCGCTCCTCGGCCACGTCGGCGGTCAGGAGGCCGAGCTCCGCCTCGAGGTCGTCCACCTCGCTCGCGCGACGCGGGTCGCTGATGTCGCGCCAGGGCGCGCTGGTCGAGGTCACGTCGATCGTCTCCTTCGTGGTGGGGTCGCTGGTGGTCGCCGGCCCGGTCATCGGGCACCGGCCGGCTCGAGGGCCTCGTCGGGGGTCTCGTCGAGCGGGCGCTCGAACACCTCACCCGGCATCTGGTCGACCTGCCCGACCACGACGTCGAAGTCGAGGTGGTCGAGGATGTCCCGTTCGACGTCCACGCCCGGAGCGACCTCGACGAGCGCCAGTCCCTCGGGCGTCAGGCGGAAGACCGCCCGTTCCGTGACGTAGAGGACCTCCTGCCCGCGCTCGACGGCGCGGCGACCGTCGAAGCAGATCTCCTCGACCTCGGGGACGAACTTCTTCACCCGTCCCTCCGTGCGGACGCGGAACCCGTCCTCGTAGTCGACCTTGAGACCGCCGGCGGTGAAGGTGCCGCAGAAGACGAGCTTGCGGGTGTTCTGGGCGATGTCGATGAATCCGCCGGTGCCCGTCACCGTGGTCCCGTAGCGCGACACGTTGACGTTGCCGTGCTGGTCGACCTGCGCGAACCCGAGGAACGCCGCGTCCAGCAGGCCGCCCTGGTAGAGGTCGATGAGGTTGGGCATGGGGACGACGGCGTCGTGGTTGACGCTCGCTCCGAAGATGGCTCCGGTCGCCGTCGTCCCGCCGATGACGCCGTGCTCGACGGTGGCGTTGACCTCCTGGTCACCCCGTTCGCGCAGGATCGTGGCGACGCCGTCGGGGATGCCGACACCCATGTTGAAGACCTCGCCCGGACCGAGCTCGGCGGCCGCGCGCGCCGCGATCACCCGTCGCTGGCCGAACGGCAGGGTGGCGACGCGCTCGGCCGAGCGTCGACGGCCGGAGAAGTAGTCGTTCGTCTCGCCCACGTAGCTCTGCATCTGCTCCGGGACCAGGGTCACCGCGTCGACGAGGATCCCCGGCAGCTGGACGTCGCGCGCCGGGATCTGCTCCACGTCGCGCTTGACCTGGACGAACACGCGCCCGCGCCGCCTGCCGTCCGCCGTGTCCCGCTCGCGGTGGGCCGCCGACGCCAGCTCGAGACTGTCCATGACGTACGGCTCGTCGTGCAACGACACGTTGCCGCGCGCGTCCGCGAAGCTCCCGCGGAGGAAGGCGAAGTCGATGGGGATCGACCGGTAGAAGAGGTACTCACGGCCGTCGATCTCGATGACGCTGACGAACGTCTCCGTCGACCGGGAGTTGAGCGCTCCTCCCTTGACCCGGGGGTCCACCAAGGAGCCGAGACCGATGTCGGTGACCAGGCCCGGCCGGCCCGCGGCCTCCTCGCGGTAGAGCTGGCTGAGCACGCCCTGCGGAAGGTTGTACGCCTCGACCCGCTCCTCGGCGATCATCGTCTTCAGCTCGGACGACAGGCCGAAGTGGCCGCCCACGAACCGCCGCACGAGTCCGTCCTTGGCGAGCGGACCGAGCCCGCGGGGCGACGCGCCGTCGCCGAGCCCGGACGTGTGCACGATCGTCAGGTCGCGCGGCGAGCCGGTCTCCTCGAACCTGCGGGCCAGGGCATCGATGAGCGCGGTCGGCTCGAGGATGCCGCCTCCCGCACCGAGGATCCCCACGGTCGCGCCGTCGAATATCTCGGCAACCATCTCGTCGATCACCTGATGCGTCATGCGGGTTCTCCTTCGTCTCCGTGGCGATGCCGGTGGGCCTCGGTGCCCCTGCCCGGGCCGGCCCGGACGAGCTCCGTGCCGGCGGTCGCAGCCACGGCGATGCTCGGCGCACGCGGCTCGCTCCCGCCAACGTTCTCTGCGTGGCAGAAACTCATGGGCCCGGGCGACGACGTCGACGGATAGTTCCGGAGGTGGCCGGGCACCGGTGGCGCCGATGCCGCCGGGCCTGGCCGGCACGCGGTCTCGGCACCGAGACGCACGGGAGGGCCCGACGACGGACCCGCACCAGCGAAGGAGAAATCGATGAGACGTCCCAGCACACGGCAGCTCCGCAGGTCCGTACCTCTCGGCACCGCGGTGGCGGCTGTCCTTGCGCTGAGCGCCTGCTCGAGCGGCGGGGACGCGTCCGCCGACAGCGACGGTGACGGACTGACCGAGCTCAACGTGGGGGTCATCCCGATCATCGACGTCGCCCCCCTGTACCTCGGCGTCGAGCAGGGCATCTTCGAGGAGCACGGTCTGGAGGTCACGCCCCAGTCCGGGCAGGGCGGCGCCGCCATCGTCCCGAGCGTCGTGTCGGGCGAGTTCGAGGTCGGCTTCGGCAACTCGATGTCGACCGCGATCGCCTCCTCCACCGGCCTGCCGCTGAGCGTGATCGCATCCGGGGTGCGCACCACGGGCGACCCCGAGACCGACCCGTTCACGGTGATGTCGGGCGATCCGGCGATCGACTCCGCCGACGACCTCGAGGGGGCGACCGTCGCCGTCAACACCCTCAACTCGAGCGGGGACGGCGCGATCATCCACACCGTCCGCGAGGCGGGCGGGGACCCGGACACGATCGAGTTCGTCGAGATGCCGTTCGACTCGATGCCAGCGGCGCTCTCGAGCGGTGACGTCGACGCCGCATGGATCGTCGAGCCCTTCGTCACGCTCGCCGAGGATGCGGGGGCACACGTCGTCTATCCGCTCCTCATGTCCCTGGCCGAGGACTTCGAGGTCTCCACCTACTTCTCGTCGGAGTCCCTCGCGGCGGAGAACCCGGAGGTCGTGGAGAGCTTCCAGGCCGCGGTGAACGAGGCCAACGAGTACGCCCAGGAGAACCCCGACGAGGTCCGTCGTGTCATGGACACCTACCTCGACCTGCCCGGCGACCTCACCGACCGGGTCCGCCTCCCCGCCTGGGGCGCGGGGGTCTCCCGTGAGTCGCTGGAGATCTACGTCGGGCTGGCCGACGAGCGTGGCCTCCTGCAGAGCGAGGTCGACGTCGACGCCATGCTCGAGCTGGCAGACGACTGACGCACGGCCCATGGACGCCGGACGGGGCGGCAGCCGGGTCTGACCCGGCTGCCGCCCCGTCCGGCGGTTCGACGCGCGGTCGGTCAGTCGGCGGAGTCCGCCGACCAGCCCGAGGCCGCCGAGACACCGGAGTCCGCCGACCAGCCGGAGTCGGCCGAGTGCTGCGGAGCCGGGGCGGGCGCGGGGGCAGGCGCCGGAGCAGGGGCGGGCGCGGGTGCCGGAGCAGGTGCGGGTGCGGGGGCGGGCGCCGGAGCAGGGGCCGCGGGCGCGGGGCTCGGGGCCGAGACCGGGGTCGGCGCGGAGACCGGGGAGACCGGGGAGACCGGGCTCGGCGCGGAGACCGGCGTCGGGGCGCTGACCGGGGAGGCCTGCGTGGGAGCCGAGGGCGCCGTGCGCGGGGAGCTCGCCGAGACCGAGAGGGTCTCGCTCAGCGGGGTGGACGGTCCGGCGGCCTGCGCGGAGGGCACCGACGGGGCCGAGGGGGCCGAGAGCACGCGCAGCTCGCGGCCGGAGTCCGAGCGGCCCGAGGTCTCGCTGCCCGCCGTGGCCGACTCACCGTCGGCGAGGGCGACCGTGCTGCCGCCGACGATCGCGGCGACGGCGAGCGTGCCGGTGGTGATCCAGATCTTCTTGCTCATCGCGTGTCCTCTCCTGGCCGCTGGGCCGGTCCTGCGGAGCGACCCTGCGGTCCTCCGTCGTGATGGCATCAGCCTCCTGCGCCGCGGTGGGAGGCCGAGGACAGGCAGATGAAGAGATTGTCATCACGTCGGCGGCCGGGGCCGCCCGCCCCGCTCGGGTCTCAGGCGGCGTCGCAGGCGGCCTGGGCGGGCCGCTCGCGACGTCCGCGTGTCCGGCGCCGGGCTCAGAGCTCCTGGCAGTAGGCGTCCCCCGCGACGACGGACTCGTCGAGCCTCTCGGTGTCGAGCCTCGTCATCCCCTGCAACGCATCGGCGGCCGCCTGCGACAGCTCCTCGTGCCCCGGTACCTCGTGGCCGTGCATCCCACCCATGAGGCCGGAGAACCCGGCCAGCTGCGCCATGCGGAGGGCGTCCTCGTCCCCCACCTCCGACCCGACCATCAGCCACTCCTCGGACGGCCGGCCGTCGGCCCCGACCTCCGTCACCAGTGCACAGGCGGTGGCGAGGCGGGCCTCCTCGGAGACGTCGATCTCGGCCTCCGGGAGCCCGCGCTCCTCGCAGCCGGCGACCAGTGCGTCGAGCCCCTCGGCCATCGCCTCGGTGTCGAGCCGCATGATCCCCTCGAGCACGGTGGTGGCGGGCTCCATCAGCTCCTCGTGGCCCTGGAGCGGAGCCTGGGTGGTGGCGCCGAGCATGCCGGTGGCGCCGGAGATCATGAGCACCTCCGCCTGCGTCTCCTCGCCGATGAACCCGTCCCACTGCTCGACCGGTGTGGCGCTCGCCTCGATCGCGAGCGCGCACGCGTGGTTCGCGAGACCGTCGGCGTCGGTGACGGGCACCTCATCGGCGCCCGCCCCGCACCCGGCCGCGACGAGCAGTCCGGCCGCCCCGAGCGCCAGCGCCCCGTACCTCGTCGTCCTCGACATGTCACCTCTCCTGCTCGGGCCCCACGCGGTCGCACGGGCGCCGTCCCAGGGTAGGTGCCCGGCCGGTCCGCGGAGCCGGGTCGGGCGGGGCACCGACCCGGCATAGGCTCGCGGCATGACGGGCTGGCAGTTCTGGATCGACCGCGGCGGCACCTTCACCGACGTCGTGGCACGCCGCCCCGACGGGACGCTGACGAGCCACAAGCTGCTCTCCCAGGACCCGGGCCGCTACCGGGACGCCGCCGTCGCCGGCATCCGCCAGGTGCTGGGGCTGGCTCCTGGGGAGCCGGTGCCCGCCGGGTCGATCGACGTCGTACGCATGGGCACCACGGTGGCGACCAACGCCCTGCTCGAGCGCACCGGCGAACCGACCGCCCTGGTCGTCACCCGCGGCTTCGCCGACGCCCTGCGGATCGGCTACCAGGAGCGGCCGCGCATCTTCGACCGACACATCGTCCTGGCCGAGATGCTGCACGAGCGGGTCATCGAGGTCGACGAGCGCATCACCGCCGACGGCGAGGTCCTCACCGCCCCGGACCTGGCCGCGCTCGAGCCCGAGCTGCGCCGCGCCCGGGCCGACGGCATCGACGCCGTCGCGGTGCTGTGCCTGCACAGCCACCTCCATCCGGCCCACGAGCGCGCCGTCGGGGACCTCGCCCGGCGGATCGGCTTTGCCCAGGTGTCCCTGTCCAGCGAGGTCAGCCCGCTGATGAAGGTGGTGCCCCGGGGCCAGACCACCGTCGTCGACGCCTACCTCTCCCCCGTGCTGGCCCGGTACGTCGACCAGGTCGACGCCGAGCTGCCGGGGGTGCGGCTGCTGTTCATGCAGTCCAGCGGCGGGCTCACCGAGGCCTCGCGGTTCCGGGGCAAGGACGCCATCCTCTCCGGTCCGGCCGGCGGCATCGTGGCGATGAGCGAGATGGCCGCCGGGGCCGACCTGGAGCGGGTCGTCGGCTTCGACATGGGCGGGACCTCGACGGACGTCTCGCACCACGCCGGCGAGCTCGAGCGGGTCTTCCACACCGAGGTCGCCGGGGTGCGGCTGCGCGCCCCCATGCTCGCCATCCACACCGTCGCCGCCGGCGGTGGCTCGGTGCTGCACGTCGAGGGCGGGCGCTACGTCGTCGGGCCCGACTCGGCCGGGGCCGACCCGGGGCCGGCCTGCTACCGGCGGGGCGGCCCGCTCACCGTCACCGACGCCAACGTCATGCTCGGCCGCATCCAGCCCGCGCACTTCCCCCACGTCTTCGGTGAGGGCGGCGACCAGCCCCTCGACGTCGGCACGGTCCGCGACCGCTTCGCCGCGCTCGCCGAGCGGCTGCGGGTCGAGACCGGTGACGAGCGCACGCCCGAGCAGGTCGCCGAGGGCTTCCTCGAGGTGGCCGTGCACCGCATGGCCGGGGCGATCAAGAAGGTCACCGTCGCCCGCGGTCACGACGTCACCGACCACGCCCTGGTCACCTTCGGCGGGGCCGGCGGACAGCACGCCTGCGCGGTGGCCGACGCCCTGGGCATCTCCACCGTCCTCGTCCCACCGATGGCCGGGGTGCTCTCCGCGCTGGGCATGGGCCTGGCGGACGTCACCGCGATCCGGGAGCGCTCCGTCGAGGCGCCCCTCGAGGAGGCCGGTGCGCTGGCCGACCTCGCGGGCGAGCTGGCCGACGAGGCGCGCGAGGAGGTCGCGGTCGCCGCGGCCGACGCTCCGGTCGAGGTCCGCGCCCGCGCGCACCTGCGCTACGAGCGCACCGACACCGCCGTCCAGGTCGAGCTCGCCGACGCCGCGGCCATGCGCGCAGCCTTCGAGGCCGAGCACCGGCGCACCTACTCCTTCCTCATGGACCGGCCGCTGGTCGTCGAGGCCGTCTCGGTGGAGGTGGTGGCCCGCTCGCCGCGGCCGCGCGTCGCCGTCGAGCCCGAGCCGGCCGGCGAGCCCACCGAGGTGAGCGTCCACGTGGGCGGCCGGACCCGGCAGGTGCCGCTGCGCCGTCGGGCGGGGCTCGCCGGCGGTGAGCGGGTGGACGGGCCGATGCTGCTGACCGAGGACGACGGGACGACGCTGGTCGAGCCGGGCTGGGCCGCCCGGGTGCTGCCCGACGGCGCCCTGCGGCTGGACCGGGCCGCGCCGCGCGATCGCCCCTCGGCGACGACGGCGGCCGACCCCGTCCAGGTCGAGGTGTTCGCGCACCTGTTCATGTCGGTGGCCGAGCAGATGGGCGCCCGGCTCGAGGCCACGGCGCAGTCGGTCAACATCAAGGAACGCCTCGACTTCTCCTGCGCGCTGTTCGACCCGGACGGGCACCTGGTCGCCAACGCGCCCCACATCCCCGTGCACCTGGGGTCGATGGGGGCGACCGTCCAGGAGGTGCTGCGGCGGCGCCCGGACCTCGCGCCCGGACAGGTCGTCGCCGTCAACGACCCCTACCACGGGGGCACGCACCTGCCCGACGTCACCGTGGTCACCCCCGTGTTCGACGACGCCGGCACCGAGCTGGTCTTCCTCGTCGCCTCGCGCGGGCACCACGCCGAGATCGGCGGGCTCACGCCCGGCTCGATGCCCGCCTTCTCCACCGGCGTGGACCAGGAGGGGATCCTCTTCGACGACTGGCTGCTCGTCGACGACGGAGGCTTCCGCGAGGCGGCCACCGAGGAGCTGCTCACCTCGGGCCCCTACCCCTCGCGGGACCCGGCGACCAACCTCGCGGACCTGCGCGCCCAGGTGGCGGCCAACGCCAAGGGCGTCGCCGAGGTGGGGGCGATGGTCAGCAGGTACGGGCTCGACGTCGTGCAGGCCTACATGCGCCACGTCCAGGCCGCGGCCGAGGAGTCGGTGCGGGCGGTCGTCGACCGGATCGAGGGCGGCAGCCACGTCTACGAGACCGACTCCGGGGCGCGCATCGCCGTCCGCGTGGAGGTGGACCGGGCGGCGCGGGAGGCCACGATCGACCTCACCGGGACCTCGGCCCAGCTGGGCACGAACCTCAACGCGCCGGCGTCGGTGACGACGGCGGCCGTGCTCTACGTCTTCCGCACCCTGGTCGAGGCCGAGATCCCGCTCAACGACGGCTGCCTGCGGCCGCTGCGGATCGTCGTGCCCGAGCCGTCGATGCTGGCGCCCGAGCACCCCGGCGCGGTCGTCGGCGGGAACGTGGAGACCTCCCAGGCGATCACCGGTGCCCTGTACGCGGCCCTGGGGGTGATGGCCGAGGGCGCGGGGACGATGAACAACGTGACCTTCGGCAACGACCGGTTCCAGTACTACGAGACCCTCGCCTCGGGGTCCGGCGCCGGGGAGGGCTTCGACGGCACCGACGTGGTCCAGACCCACATGACGAACTCGCGGCTCACCGACCCCGAGGTCCTCGAGTGGCGCCTCCCGGTGCTGCTGGAGTCCTACGCCGTGCGCCGCGGCAGCGGCGGGGCGGGCCGGTGGCGCGGCGGGGACGGCGGCGTGCGCCGGCTGCGCTTCCTCGAGCCGATGACGGTGAGCCTGCTGACCGGCAACCGGCGGGTGGCGCCCTACGGGATGGCCGGCGGCGCGCCGGGGACGACCGGGTACAACCGGGTGGAACGGGCCGGCGGCGAGGTCGTCGAGCTGGCCGGGGTCGACTCGGTCGAGGTCGGCCCCGGCGACGTCCTCGTGGTCGAGACCCCCGGTGGCGGCGGGTACGGGGAGGCCGACCGCGCCCGGTCCGGCGTCTAGCGTGGTGGCATGCGGACGATCGGCAACATCCTCTGGTTCGTGCTCGCCGGCTGGTGGCTCGCCCTCCTCTACGTGATCGCGGGCATCATCGCCTGCGTCCTCATCATCACGATCCCCTTCGGGATCGCCTCGTTCCGCATCGCCGGCTACGTCGTCTGGCCCTTCGGTCGACGCACCGAGTTCCGCCGCGACGCCGGCGTGCTCGCGATGATGGGCAACCTCATCTGGATCCTCGTCCTCGGCTGGGAGCTGGCGATCGCCCACCTGGTGGCGGGGTTCCTCCTGTGCCTGACGATCATCGGCATCCCGCTGGGCATCGCCTGCTGGAAGATGGTGCCGATCGCCTTCGTGCCGTTCGGGCAGCACGTGGTGCCCGTGCGCGGCCGCGCCGACGACCCCTTCGCCCGGAGGTACTGAGGCGCCGACGTCAAAGGTACCGGCGCGCGACGGCCACGGTCTCCGGCCCGTAGGAGCCGCCGAAGATGACGGCGTGCATGACGAGCAGCACCACCTGGTGCAGGCCGACCCGCTCGCGCCAGCCGCGCGCCAGGGGTGAGACCTCCTGGTACCCGGCGACGATCTCCTCCAGGTGCGGACAGCCGAACAGGTCGAGCGCGGCGAGGTCGGTCTCGGCGTGGCCGCCGTGCGCGGCGGGGTCGATGAGGACCCCGACGACGCCGTCCGCCGTGCCTGCGCCGTCGGCGCCGTCCGTGCCGCGCGCCCACACGACGTTGCCGGACCACAGGTCCCCGTGCAGGCGGGCCGCCCCGTCCCCGACGAGCGCGGGCTGGTCGTGGTCGAGGCGGCCGTCGGCGAGGCGGTCGACGAGTCGCTCGAGGACGCGGGCGCCGGCGTCGTCGATCGAGCCGTCGGCGAGCGCCCGAGGGATGTAGGGCCGCACCTGGTACTCGGCGTAGAACGCGCCCCAGGAGGCGTGGACGGGCGGGTCGTCGTGACCGTGCAGCGGCATCGTGCCCGAGCTGCGCGGGACGTCGCCCGACCACCCGGGCGGGGCGCAGCCGAGCGAGGGGGCGCCGGCGGCGTGGGTCCGGGCGAGCGCGCGGCCGAACCCCGCGGCCGCCTCGGCGCTGGCGCGGCCGTGCTCGAGCCGCTCGAGGTCGACCCACCCCTGGCCCTCGTCGAGGATGTCGACGACGGGGGCGCCGCCGTCGGCCTGGGCGGCCGCGAGCCAGCGCAGGCCCGCCGTCTCGAAGGCGAGCGTGCGCGGGTGGTCCGTCTTGCGATGCGTGGCCATCACCCCATGGTGCAGGCGGTCGGACGTGGGCGCATCGGGCGGCCGCGCCGGGACCGTTGACGTGCAAGCGCTTGCATGCGACAGTGCGCGCACCCGACAAGGAGGTTTGGGACCATGCGACGACTTCGAGCACTGACGGTGGCCACCGGGGGCGCGCTCGCCCTCGCCGGATGCGGATTCCTCACGGGATCGGAGGACGGTGGGGGCGGGACGGACGCGGACGGGGGCGGCGAGTGCGAGCCCGTGACGCTCCGCGTCGCGATGATCCGCACCGCGAACGACCCGGGCACCCTGGCGGCCGAGGCGCTGTCCGAGCGGGTCTCCGAGCGCACGGACGGCGACGTGGACGTCCAGATCTACCCCGACAGCCAGCTCGGCGACATGAACGACGCCTACGCCGGCGTCGCCAACGGCGAGATCAGCGCCTACTACGAGACCATCTCCACCTACTCCACCCTCGCCGGCGCCGAGGTCTTCACCGCGCTGACCGTGCCGTTCATCTGGGACAGCTACGAGCAGTTCCAGGCCGTGCTCGACTCGGACGAGTTCGCCGAGGAGTTCGACCAGGCGGCCGAGGCCACCGGGGTGCGCGTCGTCGAGGCGTCCGGGGACAACGAGCCGCGCGCGCTGACCGCGAACCGGCCGATCGAGACGCCCGACGACATGGAGGGTCTGCGCATCCGGATCGCGGACGCCCCGATCCCGCAGGCCTTCGCCGTCGCCCTCGGCGCCCAGCCCCAGGTGATCGCGCTGTCGGACCTGTACTTCTCGCTCCGCCAGGGAGTCGTGGACGCCCAGGAGACGGGCTCCGTCGCCGTCGTCAACAACAGCATCTACGAGGTGCAGGACTACTACATGCCCACCGACTACATCCGCGACGTGCGCGCGTGGTACGTCAACGACGACCTCTGGCAGGGCATGTGCGAGGAGCACCGGACGATCCTCTCCGAGGAGATGGAGCAGGCCGGCGAGGACGTCACCGAGGCCACGCGCGAGGAGATCGAGACCGCGATGGGGACCATCGAGGAGAACATGACCGTCGTCGACGTCGACGTCGAGGCCTTCCGCGACGAGCTCGAGGGCGAGTTCGACCAGTTCGACGGCGACCTGTGGCCCGAGGGGAGCCTCGACATGGTGCTCGAGCTCGCCGAGGAGCACGCCGACGCCGCCTGAGCCCCCGCTCCGGGCGCCCGTGCCGGCACGGGCGCCCGGAGCATCGCCCCACCACCCGCGACGGCCCCGCACACCGGTCCGGCCGTCGGGCCCGCTCATGCAAGCGCTTGCAGACCACGTTCGAGGAGCAGGAGAGCATGGACCCCCAGGCACCACCACCACGGACCACCGTGCCCACGCGTCGAGAACGGCTCGTCCGACGCACCGCACACGTCCTCGCCGCGATCTCCGGCGCCCTGCTGCTCGTCCTCTTCCTCGTCAACATCGTGCAGATCGGCGCGCGCCCGTTCATGGGCGGCTGGATCTGGGTCAACGACCTCAGCCGGCTGCTCATCGCCTGGGTGATCATGATCGGCGCGGCCGCAGCCGTCGGGCTGCGGGAGCACCTCGTCGTCGACTTCGTCGTCGAACGCGCACCGGCCGGGCTGCGCACCGTGTGCGGCATCCTTACCAGGCTCGCCGAGGTGGGGATCGGCGTGGTCCTGCTGGTCTCCGGCACGGTCGTCGCGCTGGAGCGGATGAACATCGGGTACATCCAGCTCGGCATCCCCACCGGGTTCGCCTTCCTGGCGATCCCGTTCCTCGGCCTGTTCATGGTCGTGTTCGGGCTGCTCATGTCCGTCCGGGCACCGGAGCTCGGCCCGTCGGTCGCCGTCGAGGGCGGTGCGGACTCATGACCGAGATCGCCGTCCTGTTCTTCGTCATGTTCGCGCTCATGGCCCTGGGCGCACCCATCTTCCTGGCGATGCTCGTCGCCGTCCTCGCCACCCTCGTCGTCGGCGACCTCGGCTCGGCGACGGCGCTGCCCACCCAGATGGCGGCCGGCATCGACTCCTACGAGCTGCTCGCGATCCCGTTCTTCGTCCTCATGGGCTCGCTCATGTCGACCGCCGGCCTGACCGAGCGGATCGTCGGCTTCCTCATGTACTTCATCGGCGGCATCAAGGGCGGGCTCGCGCACACGGTGATCGGTGCCAGCGCCTTCGCCTCCTCGGTGAGCGGATCGGCGCCGGCGGCCGCCTCGATGATCGGCTCGTCGATGCTCCCGATGATGAGGCGGTCGGGCTACCGGCAGGAGTTCTCCGCGGCCGTCGTGGCATCGTCCGCGGTGCTCGGTCCGGTCATACCGCCCAGCGTGCCGATGGTGTTCGTCGCGCTGGTGACGTCACTGTCGGTCGGTCAGCTCTTCATCGCCGGGATCGGTCCGGGCATCCTGCTCATCGTCGGGCTCATGGGCGTCGTCGTCCTGCGCAGCCGCGGGACCGACCGCATCCCCGGCACCGAGGCGGTCAACCCCTACCGCCAGGACGGCCTGGCGAAGGTGACGATCCGCGCCCTCCCGGCGCTGCTCACCCCCGTCCTCATCCTGGCGGGCGTCATCGGCGGGTTCGCGACCGTCACCGAGATCGCGATCGTGTCCTCGGCCTACGTCCTGGTGCTCGGCCTGCTCTACCGGAGCCTCGATCTCGGCTCGCTGCTGCGGGTCTTCAAGGAGACCGCACTGTTCTCGTCGACGATCATGATGATCTTCGCGGCCGTCGGCGGATTCACCTACATCGTCGCCCTCACACGCCTCGGCAGCCGGATCGACGAGCTCGTGGCGGACGCGGGGATGGGCTCCTTCGCCTTCCTCCTGGTCACGCTGCTGTTCTTCCTGGTGCTGGGGATGCTCATGGACGCCATCCCCGCGATCCTCATCTTCGTCCCGGTGCTCCTGCCGACGGCGACCGCGCTGGGGATCGACCCGATCCACTACTCGGCGATGATCGTCGTCAACCTCATGGTCGGCCTCATCACCCCGCCGGTCGGCGCGCTGCTGTTCGTCACGACCAAGCTGGCGCGGGTCTCGTTCGTGCCGCTGGTGAAGGAGGCCGCCCCCTTCATCGCCGTCTACCTGCTGGTCGTCGTCCTCACGGCCTTCGTCCCGGCACTGACCACCGCCCTTCCCGGCCTGCTGTTCTGACCCGTGGGCCACGGCCCACCGACGAAAGGAATCCCGTGCTGCACGGCTACCACGAGTACATCTCGACGATGCTGGGACGCATCGTCGAGGCGAACGAGACCGTCCTGCCGCTCGTCGTCGACGAGACCGCCCGGCGCGTGACGGAGGATCGCCTCATCTACGTCTACGGGCCCGGCGGGCACGCCAACCTCGCCACCCAGGAGGCCTTCTTCCGCGCCGGCGGCCTGATGAACATCGCGGCGATCCTCGACGAGGGGACGATGCTCACCGGCGGTGCCCGCCGGTCGATGGCGATGGAACGCACCCCGGGGTACGGCCGGGTCGTCATCGACCACTCGGGGCTCGGGGAGGGCGATCTCATCCTCATCGTCAACTCCTACGGGATGAACTCCGCCGTCATCGACTCGACGATGCGGGCCAAGGAGCTCGGCGCGACCGTCGTCGGGGTCAGCTCGCGGGAGCACGCGGAGACCATCGGCCCCGACCACCCTGCGCGGCACCCGTCGAAGCAGAACCTCCACGACCTCGCCGACCTCTTCCTCGACTCGCTCGTCCCGGTCGGTGACGCCGTGGTCGCCTTCGACGGCGACGTCCCCAACGCCGGCGCGGTGTCGACCTTCGCCAACGCCTTCCTCATGAACGCGATCCAGATGCTCACCATCGAGCGGGTGCTCGCCGAGGGCGGTCGACCCGCCGTGTGGACCAGCGGGAACGCGCCCGGCGGCGACGAGGCCAACGCCAGGCTCGTCGACCGTTTCACCGGCCGGATCCGTCACCTGTGAGCATCGGGAGCACCATGATCACCATCGTCGAACGTCCCACCCACGCCTCGCTGGGTGCCGCGGGTGCCGAGATCGCGCGCCGAGCGATCGCCCGCGCGCACGACGACGGGCGCGAGGCGCGGGTCCTGCTGGCCGCGGCACCCAGCCAGCTGCCCGTCCTCACGGCACTGACGCAGCTCGACGGGCACGACCGCCCCGTGCGCTACTTCCACATGGACGAGTACGTCGGCCTGGGGCCGGCGGCGCCGCAGTCCTTCGGCCGGTGGCTCGAGGCCAACTTCCTCGACCGGCTCCCGACCGGCCACGCCGCGACCTTCGAGCGGATCCCGGCGTCGGGGGACCCCGACGAGATCCTGGCCGCGTACGCCGCCGCGCTGCCCCCGGAGGACTTCGACCTCGTGCTGTGCGGCGTCGGGATCAACGGGCACCTCGCCTTCAACGACCCCGGCACGGATCTCGACGACCCGCGGCCCGTGCGGCTCGTCGAGCTCGCCGCGGCCTCCCGGACCCAGCAGGTCGACGAGGGGCTGTTCCCCTCGCTCGACGACGTGCCCACGCACGCGCTCACCCTCACCGTGCCGAGGCTGCTCGCCTCGCGTACCGTCGTGTGCTCGGTCCTGGGCACGGCGAAGGCCGCAGCGACCCGGGCGATGCTCGAGGAGGGGGTGACGAGCGAGGTGCCGGCGACCGCCCTGCAGTCCCACCCCGACGTCACTCTGCTCGCCGACCCGGAGGCGCTGAGCCGTGTCGACCGCTAGCCGCGAGGGGATCGACGCCGTCAGCGGTCGGGCGGTGCGGGTCTCGGTCCGGGGCTGCGTCATCGACTCGGTCGACCTGCTCGACGGCGCGCGCGACCTGCCGTGGCTGAGCACGGGGCTCGTCGACCTCCAGGTCAACGGCTTCGCCGGCACGGACGTCAACGACGCCGACCTCACCGTCGACGACGTCTCCCGGATGGCACGCGACCTGGCCACCCACGGGACGAGCCACTGGGTGCCGACCATCGTCACGCAGAGCGACGAGCGCATCGTCCACGCGCTGCGCACGATCGCGGCGGCCGTCCGGTCCGACCCCGTGGTGGCGGGGTCGGTGCGGTGCGCCCACCTCGAGGGCCCGTTCATCTCCGCGGAGGACGGTCCGCGCGGAGCCCACGACCGCTCGCACGTGCGCGGGATCGACGTCGACGCGGTCCGGCGGTGGCACGAGATCTTCCCCATCGGCTACCTCACCCTGTCCCCGCACGAGCAGGACGCCCCCGCACGTATCGCCGCGCTGCGGCGGCTCGGCGTGGCCGTCGCGGTCGGGCACACGCACGCCGAGGCGCACCAGGTCGCGGCAGCGTCCGCCGCGGGCGCCTCGATGTCGACGCACCTGGGCAACGGGGTGCGCGCCGAGCTCCCCCGCCACCCCAACCTGCTGTGGGAGCAGATCGCGGACCCGACGCTGGCGGCCGGTCTCATCGCGGACGGCCACCACCTGCCGGCGACGGTGCTCGAGAGCATCGTCCGCGCCAAGGGAGTCGACCACTGCTTCCTCGTCTCGGACTCGGTGGCGCTGGCCGGGTCGCCACCCGGGCGGTACACGACGCCCGTGGGTGGTGAGGTCGTGCTGTCGGCCGACGGACGGCTGTCGCTCGCGCACGACGATCGGCTGCTCGCCGGATCCGCCGTGTCGCTGGCGGACTGCGTCCGGCACGCGGGCACGCGCACCCGGCTGTCCGTGACGGAGGCGTTGACGATGGCCACCCGCGTGCCCGGTCGGCTGCTGGGCGAGCTGAGCGGCACCCGTGACGTGGGCATGCTCGTCCCCGGGGCACCCGCCGACGTCGTCTCGTGGGACGAGTCGCTGCGACCGACGGACGTGCTCCGCCCCGCACCGACCCGGAGCGTGGGGTGAACCGCGCGCCGAGCCCACGCGCGCCCCGGCCGGTCCCGGTGACGATCGCGGACGTCGCCCGGGCGGCGGAGGTCTCCACGTCCACCGCGTCCCGGGCCTTCAACCACCCGCACCTGCTCCGTGAGGACACGGTGGCCCGGGTGCGGGCGACGGCCGACCGGCTCGGGTTCCGCCACAACCGGAGCGCCAAGGCGCTCAGCACGGGGCGGCCCTCGGCGCTCGGGCTCATCGTCCCCGACCTGTCCAACCCGTTCTTCCCACCCCTGGTGCACGCCGCCCAGCTGGCGGCCGAGGAGCAGGGCTACTCGCTCTACATCCTCAGCAGCGAGCACAGCGTGGCGCGGGAGAAGCAGCTCGCCACCGTCGTCAGCCGCGACGTCGCCGGGCTCGTGCTCGCGTCGCCCAGGATGTCGAAGGTGCAGGTCCGGGCGGTGGCGGACCAGGTGCCGACCGTCCTCATCAACGCCCGGGCGAACGGACTACCGAGCGTCCTCGTCTCGGCGGCCCAGGCCATCGCCGACGTGGTCGAGGAGGCGGCGGAGCAGGGCATCACCGGGGTGGCCTACATCGGCAGCGAGGAGAGCTGGTGGCCCAACACCGAGCGGGAGACCAGCGCCCGCACGGAGGCGGAGCGTCACTCGCTCCCCTACCGCCGCCTGTCGATCAGCGAACCCACCTACGACCGGGCGCGCGCGCTGGTCGACACGATGCCGGTCGTCCCCGGCGAGCTCGTCGTCGCGTTCGACGACATCGTCGCCCATGCGGTGCTGGACGGGATGAGTGCGCGGGGCCTGGCCGCCCCGGCGGACTACCGCGTGCTCGGCTGCGACGACGCGCTGCCCATCAGCACCCAGCCGGCCCTGTCCACCGTGCACCTCGACACCCGTACGGCCGCGCGGACGGCGGTGGACCTGCTGCTGTCCTCGGACCACGACTCGAGCGCGCGGCAGGTGCTGATCAGCGGCACGTACCGCAAGGGTGAGACGACCTAGGGGGTCGGGCCGCCGCGCTCGATCCTCAAGACGCCGCACCACCACCCGGCCGCCACCCGGTCACCACCCGACCGCCACCCGGGCGAGGAGATCACCGGGATGTCGGGTCAAGCGTTCGGACACCGAAACGCTGGAATCCCCGATCGGCGGTCACCACCGTCGCCCCCTGCTCGAGCGCGATCGCGGCGTAGTAGGCATCAGGCACGTCGTTCCCTCGCAGCCGGTGCTCGCGCACCAGGTCGGCGAAGATCGTCCAGTGCCTGGCGGCGGGCCGGACGATCGCGACCCGTGGCGCGTCGAGCAGCACGCGGGAGAACTCGAGGGCCTCGCCCGGTGCCGAGGGCTGCTCGAAGACCTTGGGGTGGGTGACGATCCGTACCATCGCGCTCAGCGCCAGCTCGCAGACACCGATCGCCTCATGGCCGGCGAGGGCGCCGTCCAACCATTCCCGCATCGGCCGGCTCGACATCGACTCGTCGTTGCGCTGGGCCCCGACGAGCACGTTGACGTCCAGGAAAAGCACCTCAGCGGCTCGTCTCGCCGAGGATCCGTGCCATGCCGTCACGGTCGTAGAGGTCGACGCCCGGCTGCAGCCCACCTCCGTACCCGAAGTCCGGGAGCGTCACCGAGACATCGGTCGGCTCGGGATCGTGGAGGAGGCGGCGGAGCGCCTCCTCGAGCACGGAACCGATCGTCCGGTGGGTGCGGGCAGCCCGGAGCTTGGCCGCGGCGAGCAGCTCGTCGTCGATGTTCACCGTCGTGCGCATGTGCGCATCATATCACCACGCTGTCCGCATCACATCATCACGAGTGCCGCATGCGCCGGCCGGCCCGCCCGCTCACCCCCAGTCGATGCTGAGGTACTGGACCTCCTGGTACTCGCGGATCCCCTCGTGGCCGCCCTCGCGCCCCAGGCCGGACTCCTTGACGCCGCCGAACGGCGCGGCCGGGTCGGAGACGAGTCCCCGGTTGATGCCGACCATGCCGGCCTCGAACCGCTCGGCCACGCGCATCGCCCAGCCGAGGTCCCCGGAGAAGACGTAGCTGGAGAGCCCGTACTCGGTGCCGTTGACCGCCGCGATCATCTCCTCGTCGTCGTGCCAGGTGACGATCGGCGCGACGGGCCCGAAGATCTCGGTGTGCACGAGCGGGGAGTCGGCGGGCACGTCGCGCAGCACGGTCGGCGGGTAGAACCAGCCCGGAAGGTCGGGGACCCCCGCGCGGTGGGTGACCCGGGCGCCGGCCGCGACGGCGGCGTCGACGAGCTCGCGGACCCCGGTCAGTGCCTTCTCGCTGATGAGGGGCCCGATCTGGGTGTCCGGGTCGGCGGCAGGTCCGACGCGGAGCGCGGCGACCTTCTCCCCCAGCCGCTCGGTGAACTCCTCGACGACGTCGGCGTGCACGTACAGACGGTTCGCCGCGGTGCAGGCCTGGCCCCCGTTGCGGAGCTTGGCCAGCATCGCCCCGGCCACGGCCTTGTCGAGGTCGGCGTCCGCAGCGACGACGAGCGGCGCGTTGCCACCGAGCTCCATGGACGTCGACACCACCCGGTCGGCGGCCTGGCGCAGGAGCACCTTGCCGATCTGCGTGGACCCGGTGAAGGAGATCTTGGCGACGCGCTCGTCCTCGAGCCAGGCGGTGACCACCCGGGAGGCCGAGGACGTCGGCACGACGTTGACGACGCCGTCGGGCACGCCCGCCTCGGTGAGGATCCGGGCGAGGGCGAGCGCCGTGAGCGGGGTCTCCGAGGCCGGCTTGAGCACGACCGTGCAGCCGGCGCCGAGGGCCGGGGCGATCTTGCGGGTGGCCATCGCGGCCGGGAAGTTCCAGGGCGTGACCAGGGCGGCGACTCCGATCGGGCGGTGCGTGACCACCGAGCGCACCCCGCCCGCGGGGGCGATCGTGTACTCGCCGCCGGCGCGCACGCACTCCTCGCCGTACCAGCGGAAGAAGTCCGCGGCGTAGGCGACCTCCCCTCGGGCGTCGGTCATGGCCTTGCCGTTCTCGGCGGCGATGAGCGCGGCGAGCTCCTCCTGGCGGGACATCGCCAGGTCGAAGGCGCGGCGGAGGATCTCGGCCCGCTCTCGCGGGGCGGTCGCCGCCCAGGCCGGCAGCGCAGCCGCAGCGGCGTCGACGGCGCGGCGCGCGTCGGCCTCGTTACCGTCGGCGATCTCGGTGATCACCTCGGTGGTGGCGGGGTCGTGGACGGCGAAGGTGGCGCCGGCGTCGCCGGGTCCGCCCGTGCCGTCGATCCACACCCCCGCGTGCGGCTCGATCGCTCCGACGAGGTCGGTCACCGTCACGCCGCTGGTCTGCTGAGTCATCGTCGTCTCCTTGTCTGGTCCGGCACCTGGCCACAGGTCCGGTCCCACTGTGCGAGGTCCGTCCGCGCGCGTACAGGCCCCGATGGGGTACTGCTGGGGCTCGCGGCGTAGGAGTTCTCGCCCCGCCGTCGGCCGGGGTCAGTCCTTCGCGGTGCGCGCGAGGAACTGCTCGAGGGTGTGGAGCTTGTGGGCGCGGGCGACGCTCTCAAGGGCCGCGACGTCGATCTCCTCGGCGGCGACGAGCCGCAGGATCTCGTCGTGCTCCTCGACCGAGGTGCGCGCGCGCCCGGGGACGTAGCTGAAGCTCGACCGGCGGATGGCCGCCATCCGCTCCTGCTCGCGCGAGAGCATGTCCAGCAGGTGCGCGTTCGGGCACGGCGCGCACAGGACGGTGTGAAACTCCTGGTTGAGCCGGGTGAAACGGACCGGGTCGAAGTCCTCGCCCCGCATCCGCCGCAGCTGCTCGTTGATCTCGGCGGCCCGCGCGATCTCGTCCGGACCGAGGTGGCGCGCGGCAAGAGCCGTCGCGTACCCCTCCAGCAGCGCCATGGCCTGCATGACATCGGCGTAGTCGACCGGGTCGATCCCGGCGACCTCCGCCCCGATGTTGCGGCGGTAGGTCACCAGCCCCTCGGCCTCGAGCCTGCGCACGGCCTCGCGCACGGGCAGCGCGGAGGTGCCGAAGCTCTCGGCGACCTGGCTGAGGACGAGCCGATATCCGGGCGTGTACGTGCCGTCGAGGATCCGCTGGGACAGCTCGGTGTAGACACGCTCGGACTTCGACAGGGCCCGCGGCTCGGCAGCAGCACTGGTGTCGCTGGTCATCTCGTCCTCTCGCGTGACACTGGAGTCTAGTCGTCGCACGTCGCCGGGCCGGGAGACGCGGCGCGCGAGCCCGCAGCTCATGGCCCGACCCGGCGACCGGTTCAGCGTGCCCCAAAGCGGGCGGTGTGCACCGGGCCGAGCGAGACGTGCACCGCCTGCTGCTCGGTGTAGAAGTCGAGGGAGCGGTAGCCGCCCTCCTGCCCGAGCCCGGAGGCCTTGACCCCGCCGAAGGGCGTGCGGAGGTCACGGACGTTGTGGGAGTTGATCCAGACCATGCCCGACTCGACGGACTGGGCGAACCGGTGCCCGCGCTCGAGGTCGGTCGTCCACACGTAGGCGGCCAGTCCGTAGCGGACGCCGTTGGCGAGCGCGAGCGCCTCCTCCTCCGTGTCGAAGGGGGTGATCGCCACGACCGGCCCGAAGATCTCCTCCTGGAAGATCGAGGCGTCGGCCGGGACGTCGGCGAACACGGTGGGCCGAAGGTAGTTCCCCTCCTCGAGCCCGGCTGGTCGCGTCCCACCGGCCACGAGGCGCCCCTCGGTCCCGCCGGCCTCGACGTAGCTCCAGACCTTCTCGAAGTGCTCGGGATGGACGAGCGCACCGACCTCCGTCCCCGGGTCGGAGGGGTGCCCGACGACGATGGCGTCCGCCCGCTCGGCGTACCGTCGCACGAACTCCTCGTACAGCGACCGCTCGACAAGGATGCGCGAGCCGGCAGTGCAACGCTCACCGTTGAGGGAGAAGACACCGAACAGGGTCGAGTCGAGGGCCGCTTCGAGGTCGGCATCGGCGAAGACGATGGCCGGCGACTTGCCGCCCAGCTCCATGGACATGCCCTTGAGGCCCTCGGCGCAGTTGCGGAAGATCGTCTGGCCCGTGCTCGACTCGCCCGTGAAGGAGATGAGACGGACGTCGGGGTGCTTGACCAGGGCGTCGCCCGCGGTCTCCCCGAAGCCCCCGACGAGGTTGAACACGCCGTCTGGCAGGCCGGCCTCCTCCATGATCCCGGCCCAGAGCGAGGCCGAGAGCGGGGTGAACTCGGCGGGCTTGAGCACCACCGAGCAGCCTGAGGCAAGCGCGGGGCCGAGCTTCCACGACTCGAGCATGAACGGCGTGTTCCACGGCGTGATGAGGCCGGCGACGCCGACCGGACGGCGGTGGACGTAGTTGAGCTGCCCGCCCGGCACCTCGTAGGCGTCGGACCGCTGGGCGACGACAAGGTCGGCGAAGAACCGGAAGTTCTCCGCAGCCCGTCGCGCCTGGCCCCGTGCCTGAGTGATGGGCAGCCCGGTGTCGAAGGACTCCATGGCGGCCAGCTCGTCCTCGCGCGCCTCCACGGCGTCGGCGATGCGGTGCAGGACGCGGTGGCGCTCCCGGTTCTTCATCCGGGCCCACGGGCCGTTCTCGAAGGCGTCCTTGGCAGCGGCGACAGCCCGGTCGATGTCGGCCTTGTCCCCTGCGGCCGCCGTCGTGTAGGCGCGGTTCGTCGTCGGGTCGAGGACGTCGAAGGTCGCGCCGGAGACGGAGTCGACGTGCTTGCCGCCGATGTAGTGCCGGATGCGGTCGGGCATGTGCTGCGGGAGTCCCGCTACGGGTGCGGTGGTGGGCTCTGCGTGCGTGGTCATCTCGATCTCTCTCAACCTGCGGTGGGGACGTGGGCGGCGGCCGGTGCCGGCGTGAGGAAGCTGCTCGCCTGGTCGGCGAGCGAGGTCACGGTCCGGCGCCCCTCCTCGGACAGCCCGACGAGGGGGGCCCGCACGTGTGCGGAGGTGATGAGGCCGCGTTCGGCCATCAGCCACTTCGCCGGCGCCGGGTTGGTCTCGACGAAGAGCAGGTCGACGAGCGGGTGCACCCCGTAGTGGATCTCGCGGGCTCGGTCCCAGTCGCCGGCCTCGGCGGCCCGGTACATCTCGGCCACGGCGGCCGGTGCGATGTTGGCGAGCGCCGAGATGAAGCCCTGGCCGCCGAGCGCGAGCAGCGGCAGGCACAGCAGCTCGATCCCCGACCACATGAGGATCTCGGGTCCGGCGGCGTGCCGGACGCGCGAGAAGTGCTCGAAGTCCTTGGTCGTCTCCTTGACCCCGACGAAGTTGTCGAGGTCGCGGAAGAGCCGGGCGATGGTCTCGGGGGCCATCTCGACCGCGGTGCGCACGGGGACGTTGTAGGCGGCGACGGGCAGGTCGGGGAACTCGCGACACACGCTGGCGTACCACTGGTAGAGCGCCTCCTGGGTGGGGCGCGCGTAGTAGGGAGTGATGACCAGCGCGAGGTCGGCGCCGGCGTCACGGGCGGCCGAGGTGAGCTCGAGGGTCTCGTCAAGCTTCGCGCTGCCGGTCCCCGGGAGGAACGGGACACGTCCGTCGATGGCCTCGCCGACGGTGCGCAGGGCCTCGGCCCGCTCGCTGACGGTCTGCGCCGAGGGCTCACCGGTGGAGCCACCGATGGAGATGCCCGTGGATCCGGAGTCGATCTGCCAGTCGACCAGCCGCCTCAGGCTGGCGTGGTCGACGGCGCCGTCCTCGGCGAACGGCGTGACGATCGGGGCGATCGACCCCGTGATCGACGCCGGGTTCGAACGGAAGCTCATCGCTCTGCACTCCTTGCCGCGGACTGCTCCGCGCTCGTCTTCTCCGCCCGCCACGTCGCGTACCGGGCCTTCCATGTCTCGTTCATCGGGTAGAGACCGTCGACGGGGTGGCCGTCGCGTACCTGCGCGGCGATGTACTCCTCCTGCGCCTCCTGCGCCTCGGCGGCGCTGAGCACCTCGTCAAGGAGGCCGGGAGGGATGACGACCGCACCGTCGTCGTCGCCGACGACGACGTCCCCCACCTGCACGGTCGTGCCTCCGCAGGCGACGGTCACGTCGGTCTCCCACGGCACGTGGTTCCGGCCGAGGACGGCGGGGTGGCGCCCGGCGGACATGACGGGGAGCCCTGTCTCGGCCACCGCGACGGCGTCCCGGACGGCACCGTCGGTGACGATCCCGGCCGCGCCTCCGGCCAGCGCCCGCAACGCGAGGATGTCGCCCAACGTGCCGGCGGTGGCGTCCTGGCGGGCGTCCATCACGAGGACCTCACCCGACCCGACGGAGTCGATCGCGCGCTTCTGCGCGTTGTACCCGCCCCCGTGCGCGGCAAAGAGGTCCGGCCGGAACGGCACATACCTCAGCGTCCTGGCGGTGCCGACCAGCTTCGTGCCAGGTACCAACGGTGCGACGCCGTCGATGCTCGCGTCCGGGTGCCCCAGCCTGCGCAGCTGGGCCGAGATCGTCGCCACCGCGAGGCGTGCGAGCCGGTCGCGCCGGTCGTCGTCGAGCCACGAACGCTCGTCGGCGGCGGGATGGGACGCCGTCGTCACCGGGTCGGCAGCGGCCGACACCGCGGCCGGGGGGCGCTCCCGGAAGCTTCCCCAGGCGTCGTCGACGGTGGCGTCGTCCACGCGAGGCGGGGCTCCGCCGCCGGTGAGTGCCGGTCCGTCGACCACGTCGGTCGTCAGGCGTCCGGTGCTCAGTGCGGGGTCGTCGGCGCTGCGGACCTCGACCTCGACCCGCTGCCCCGGGAGGGCGACCGAGGCGCCGGCGGGGGTGCCGGTGAGGATGACGTCACCCACCTCGAGGGTCATCGTCCTGCTGAGGTCGGAGACGATCTGGGCGAACGGGAACAGGAGCTCGTCGGTCGTGGCCTGCTGGACGATCTCGCCGTCGATCCACGTGCGCACCGTCAGCCTGGCCGGGTCCAGGTCGCGGGCCGCCAGGAGTGTCGGCCCGACGGGGGTGTATCCGTCGCCGCTCTTGGACCGGAGGTTCGACCCGCGGTCGGCCCACTTGAGGTCCTGCAGGCCCAGGTCGTTGCTCGCGGTCACCCAACCCACGTGGGCCCACGCGTCGTCCTGCGCGATCTCGCGGCCGGCCGTACCGATGACCAGGGCGATCTCGCCCTCGAAGGTGAGCAGCTCGGTGCCGGCAAGGCGCTCGACCCGGCCGGAGCCGCACAGCGACGAGGCCACCTTGAGGAAGTACGAGGGGTGGTCGGGGGCGCGGCCACGCTCGGCGGCGCGCGACGCGTAGGCGACGTGGACCGCGACGACCTTGCCCGGCCGTCGACCGACGGTCGTCGTGATCGGGTCCGTGCCCGGGTGCTGGTTGCTCAGGCGTACCACGAGGTCAATCTCTTCTCTGCCCAGCTGACGAGCTCGTTGAGGATGACCGCGATGATCATGATGAAGACGGCCATCGCCCAGACGGACGGGAAGTTGCTCTCGTCGCCGAAGCGCGAGGCCAGTCCGCCGAGCCCGATGAGCGCGATGAACATCTCGCCGTTGATCATCCCCTTCACCGCCCGGCCGGTCCCCAGGCGGATGCCGGCAAGGATCAGGGGGACGGCGGAGGGGATGATGACCTTGACGACCGTCTTCCACCGCGAGGCACCGAAGGACGCGGCCATGTCGATGAGCGGGTCGTCGACGTCGCGGATGCCGGCCGCCGTGTTGATGATGATGATGAAGACGGCGTACAGGATGACGACCGCGATGCGGGTGATGTCGGACAGGCCGAAGGCGGCGAACAGGATCGGCGCGAACGTCAACGCGGGGACGAAGAGCATCGCGTTGACGTAGATGTCGAGCGCGGTGAAGATCCGGGACGAGAGCCCCATGAGGATCCCGACGCCGAGGCCGACGACCAACGAGATGACGAAGCCGATGAGCAGGGACCGAAAGCTCGCGACCAGGTGCGGCTGGATGACGCCGTCGGCGAACAGCTCGCCGAGACGGACCGCGACCTCGGTGAACGGCGGGAGCCACTGCAGCGTGAACACGCGCCCGATGAGTTCCCAGGCGGCGATGATGACGAGGATGCCGGACCAGGTGGAGAACCCCTGACGCACGGTGCGCGGGAGCCGAGGCTCACGCACGCGACGGGTGGTCGGTTCGCTCGCGGTGGCGACGGCGGTCATGCGGCGGCCTGCTCGTGCATGTCCCGGAGCCGCGTCCACAGGTACTCCTTGAGTCGGACGAGCTCAGGGCTGTTCTCCGCGGTCTCCGCCGACCGCGGCCGCGGGAGGTCGACGTCGATGACCTCCTCGATCTTGCCCGGACGTGCGGACATGAGCACGATCCGGTCCCCGAGGAGCACCGCCTCCTCCATGTCGTGGGTGACGAAGATGACGGTGCGCCGGTCCTGCTGCCAGATGTCCAGCAGCTCCTCCTGCATGTACCGGCGGGTCTGCTGGTCGAGCGCACCGAAGGGTTCGTCCATGAGCAGGATCGGGCTCTCCACGGCGAGCGCGCGGGCGAGTCCGACCCGCTGCTGCATGCCGCCGGAGAGCTCACGCGGGTACTTGTCCTCGAAGCCGGTGAGCCCGACCTTCTCGATGTAGGTCCGCGCCTTGGCCAGTCGCTCGTCCTTGCCCATGCCGGCGAGCTCGAGGCCGAAGGCCACGTTCTTCTCGACGGTCTCCCAGGGCAGCAGGGCGAAGTTCTGGAAGACGATGGCCGACTTCTGGTGCGGTCCGGTCACCCGTGCGCCGTCGATGGCGACATCGCCCTCGGTGGGCAGGACGAGTCCGCCGACCGCACGCATGAGGGTGGTCTTGCCGCAGCCCGAGGGGCCGATGACGGTGATGAACTCGTTGTCGTCGATGGTGAGGTTGACGTCCTTGAGGGCGACGGTCTCGCCGCGCCCCTCGCTGACGTAGCGGTGGTTGACGTTCTCGATGGTGATCATTTCGGCCTCCTGGGGCGAGGAAGAGTGCGGTGCGCCGTCACTTCCAGCGCTGGGCGCGGCGCTCGAACGCCTGCATGATGAGAGCGAGCACGATGCCTTCTACGGCAACGGCGATGGTGAGGGCGTAGAGCTTGTCCGCCTGGAAGAAGCCCCGGTAGTCGAGCATCAGCGAGCCGATGCCGATGGGGAGCATGATCAGCTCGACGATGATCATTCCCGCGAACGCCCGCCCGAGCCCGGTGCGCAGGCCGGTCATGATCGCCGGGAAGGCTCCCGGGACGAGGACCCGACGCCACAGCTGCGACTCGGAGGCGCCGTAGGAGCCGGCCATCTCGACCAGGGTCTGGTCGACGGCCCGCACGCCCGCCCGGACGTTGGTGGTGATGAAGACCCAGCTAAACAGCACGATGATGAACACGCGCGGGGTGAGCCCGAGGCCCATCGCCACCAGGACGACCGGGATGAGGGGCGCGATCGGCAGCGACAGGCTCACGGCCGTGATGGGTCCGAAGGCCCGGTCCACCCCCTTCCACCGGGCCATCGCGAGGCCGAGAGGCACGGCGATGACGACGGCGATGGGGTAGCCGATGAGGAGCGCGACGTTCGACCGAGCAAGCGCCGGCCACATCTCGCCGGTGACGAAGGCGATCTCCCAGAGCGCCGCCATGGCTTCGAGGAAGGTCGGCATGAGGAGTGAGTCGGTGAGCCGTGCGCCGATCTCCCAGACGAGTGCGAAGACGACGATGGTGGTCAGCCGCACGCCCCAGGACTGGGTCCGGGTCAGCTTCTGCCGGAGGGTGACCCTGGGGGTCGACGGCAGGTCGACGAGGGAGCGGCCGGTGGCGCGCTCCACATTGGCGGCCGCGGCGGTCACTGGTCGCCTCCTCCGGCGACGGAGAGGTCGGCGACGGTGTCCGCCGTGAGCTCGTCGCCGATGACCTCCGCGTCCCGGTAGAAGCCGATCGTCGCCTCCACGCTGGACTCGTCGAGTGCCGAGGACTCGGGGAACGTGCCGTTCTCGACGAGCGCCTCGAGGACGACCTGGACTTCTGCGGCGTCGGTGCTAAGGATCTCGGCAGCCGTCTCGGCGTAGGCCGCCGGGTCCTCGTTCACCAGGGCGAACTGTTCGTCCAGCGCGGCCAGGAGAGCTGCGGCGGCCTCGCTGCTGCTCCCCTCGGACCCGCCGTCGACGACGATGGTCTGGGTCAGCAGGTCGGCCTGGGTCTCGACCAGGTTGTCGATGACGTGGGCGACGCTCTCGTCGGCCTCGACCGACATCCAGTCCTCGACCCTGACGATGGTCCCGTCGATCTGCCCGTCCAGCAGCGCGGTGACGCGGTTGCCGGAGCCGGAGATGACGACGAACTCGGGCTCTGCCTCCGGGCAGGTGTCCGCGAGGTAGCGACGCAGGTGCGCCGTGCTGGTCGACCCCTCGGAGTGGTAGGCGACGGTCCTGCCGTCGAGGTCGGCACAGGTCTCGACGTCGGCTGCCCCGACGATGAGGTAGTCGAGGATGTTGTTGTTGCCGACCATGGTCAGCTCAGCACCTCCCTCGTCCGCGGCCATCACCGTGGCGGGACCCATCGATGCGACGTTGATGTCGCCGCCCATCAGGGCCTGGGTCTGGACGTCCGGCGAGTCGAACTCGATGTAGTCGGTGTCCCACCCGTCCTCGGCAAGCGCGTCGAGCGCCGCGATGATCGGGGCGTCGGTAGGGCCGATGGTGCCCGGGAAGCCCAGGGTGATGGACTGCGAGTCCCCTTCGTCCCCGTCCCCACCGCCGCATGCGGCGAGGGCGAGGGCGCCGACGGCGACAAGGACTGCTGCGGTAGGTACGCGCGTGGATGCCATGGCGGCTCAACTCCTTTGTTGTGGTCCCGCAGGTCGTCCGCCGGTCGGCTGACTCGACGCACGATCATACTGTAGACGAGATCATATACGATCTTTGATCGACGTCAAGGCCGTGCTGATTCTCGGCGCCCGGCAGCGGCAGGCACCACACCCCTGAGGGGGCCGACCACCACCACGCCTCAGCGGCTCCGCTCGTCCCGGGTCACAGGGGTCCGAGCACCGAGCCCGGGTCGGCGTCGAGGCGCAACGTCCCCAGCACGCGCCTGAGCGCGCGCTCCTCGTAGCGGAAGTGACTCTCCATGATCGCCGCGACGCCCTCGAGATGCCCGTCCAGCTCGTCGGGCGGTGCCGTCCGGTCCACCGCGGCCTGCAACCCGGCCAGGAGGTGGCCGATCATCGAGTGGTCCTGCTCGAGCGCGCGCAGGGTGTCGCGGAGCTCGGGGTGCGTGGCAGCGATCGCGGGGAAGAGCTCGCGGTCCTCGCCCCGATGGTGCGCGGTCAGCGCCACGCAGAACCCGTGGCAGAAGAGCAGCAGCTCCCGCGCGGCAGGTTCGGCAGGCGTGCCGTCGGCGAGCGCATCGCGGGTCAGGCGTAGCGCCTCACGCAGCCGGTCGTGGACGGCACGCAGCTCGGTGGCCCAGGCGACGAGCCTGTTCCTCTCGCCCTCAGTCACGTGAGGGCGAAGGTGACGACGTGGTCATCGTCGGTCTCCTTCGTACATCCGGCGCCTCCATGCCTGACACGGTCTGCCACCGGCACGCGACGCTCGTACCAGGGTACCGGTGGTCACTCCCGGGCGGCCGCGCCCCCGAGGGAGACGAACACGGACGAGGCCACGAGGGCGGCGATCATCTGGTGCACGGCGTCGGCGGTGGCGGCCGCGCCGCGGCTGCTCTCCATCAGCGCGGTGCCGTGGGCGTGGACAGTTCCCGACCATGGGATCTCGGGGTGCATGAACGGCGCGCTGCCGGAGGCGAAGAGGAGTGCGGCCACCGACCGCGCGTGCTCGCCGGCGGGCGTGCCGTCCACGAGCAGGCCGCGGACGTCGGCGAGGAGCTGCTCGCGCCGCCCGGTGGCGCCCAGGCCGATCCGGGTCGAGGGCATCAGGCCGAGGATCTTGCGGCGCTCGCTGGTGAGGTGACCGCGGGCGACGAGCCGGTCGATGACCGGTCCGCGCAGCCGCGGACCGATCTGGTGCACGACGGTCTGCACGTCCCGCGGACCAGCGGCGACGAGCTCCCAACCCAGCCGCAGCAGCTCGTCGTCGGGCGCGTCACCGGTCAGGGCGCGGACGGGGCCGCGGACCTCGGCGTCGTCCGGGCCGACGACGCCGTGCTCGGCGAGGTCGACGAGCAGGGCTCCCGCCAGGGCGTGGAAGAGGCGCTGCCCCTCGCCACGGAGGACCCCGTTCGCAGGGTCGAACAGCACGAGGAGCAGGTCCTCGACGACGAGGTCGTCGGAGGTGGTGGGCGCGGTCATGGCGGTGTCCTCTCGTCGGGCCGGCGGGGCCGTCGACGGTAGCGGCTGTGCCGGTACCCACGACGTACGAGCGTCACGGTAGTCGGGCGCGCGCCACCGACGGGAACACGACCCGGCCGGGCCGGGTTGGCCCTCCCGGGCGCCGGACCCAGGGCCCCGGTCTCACGCACCACGGACAAGGAGCAGCAGTGCCGCACCACCTCTTCGACCCCCTCAAGCTGCGGGGCGTCACCGCCCGCAACCGCCTGTGGGGCGCGCCGATGTGCCAGTACGCCGTCCACGCCCACGACGGCGTGGCCACCGACTGGCACCTCGTCCACCTCGGCTCCCTCGCCCGTGGCGGGGCGGGCGTGGTCATCGCCGAGGCCACCGCGGTCACCCCCGAGGGACGCATCTCGGCGGAGGACCTCGGTCTGTGGGACGACTTCCAGCGTGACGCGCTCACGCCGATCGTGGACTTCATGCACGAGCGCGGCGCCCTGGCCGGCATCCAGCTCGCGCACGCGGGCCGCAAGGGCTCGACGTACCCGGCCTGGGGCACCGAGCACCGCGGCTCGCGCCCGCTCGACGACGGTGGCTGGCCGACGGTGGGCCCCTCGACCACGGCCTACCCGGGCCTCGCCGCCCCGCGCGCGCTCGACCAACCCGGCATCGAGGGGATCGTGCGCGCCTTCGCCGCTGCCGCCCGGCGCGCCGTCGACGCGGGGTTCGACGTCCTGGAGATCCACGGCGCCCACGGCTACCTGCTGCACCAGTTCCTCTCCCCGCTGAGCAACGACCGGTCCGACGACTACGGCGGCTCGCTCGTGAACCGGGCGCGGTTCCTCCTCGAGGTGGTCGACGCCGTGCGCGCCGAGGTGGGCGACGCGACCCCGCTGCTCATGCGGCTCTCGGCCACCGACTGGACCGAGGGCGGGCTGACGACCGAGGACACCGTCCAGGTCGCGACCTGGCTCAAGGAGCACGGCGTGGACCTCGTCGACGTCTCCACCGCGGGCAACGTCCCGGCGTCGATCGAGGTCGGACCGGGCTACCAGGTGCCCTTCGCCGCCGCGGTCCGGGAGCGCGCCGGGATCCCCACCGGCGCGGTCGGTCTGATCACCGAGGCCGTGCAGGCCGAGCACGTCATCGCCACCGGCCAGACGGACGTCGTGCTCATGGCGCGCGCGCTGCTGCGCGACGCGCACCTTCCCCTGCGGGCGGCTCGTGGGCTCGGCGCCGAGGCACCCGTACCCGGCGCCTACGAGCGCGCGTACCGGTAGACGTCCGGCCCACGCGCCCCGGTCCGACCACCCGGTATCGACCCCGTCCGGATCTGCCGAGAGCAGATCGACGCGACCGTCCGGGCCCGGCCGCCCTACGCTCGGTGCATGACGAGCAACGCAGCGTCGACGACCGCCACGGCCGCCACCGACACGGGGCCGGTCCCGGTCCGCGACGCCGGGCGGGACCGGCCCGAGCCGCTGTGGCGCCACCTGGTCGGCGGGCGCCTGCGCGAGGAGCGCCACACACGCGGGGAGCGACTGACCGACGTCGCCGAGCGTGCGGGGGTCTCGCCGCAGTACCTCTCGGAGGTCGAGCGGGGCCGCAAGGAGCCCTCGAGCGAGATGGTCGCGGCGATCTCCTCGGCGCTCGACCTCACCCTCCTCGACCTCACCCGCTCGGTGGCCGAGCAGCTGGGCGCGGTGGGCGAGGTCCGCGCGCTCGGTCCCGCGCACCCCGCCGCCCCGGCGGCCCCCTTGGCCTGCGCAGCGTTCCTGCTCGCGGCCTGACGAGCGCCCGGAGCGCCGCCGCGACCGCCGCCCTCAGCGGTCCCGCAGGACCCGGTCGACGAGCCCGTACTCGCGGGCGCCCTCGGCGGTGAACACCCGGTCCCGGTCGGTGTCGGCGCGCAGCCGCTCCACGTCCTGGCCGGTGTGGTGGGCGAGCACCCCCTCGATGTCGGCCCGCAGCCGCACGACCTCGTCGGCCTGGAGGATGAGGTCGGGGATGCTCCCCCGGCCCTGCGCGGCGGGCTGGTGGAGCACGATGCGGGCGTGCGGGAGCGCGGCGCGCCGTCCTGCGGCACCCGCGGCGACCAGCACGGCACCCACGCCGAAGGCCTGACCCACGCAGGTCGTCGCCACGGCGGGCCGGATGTACTGCATGGCGTCGTAGATCGCGAGCATCGCGCTGGGATCGCCGCCCTCGCAGTTGACGTAGAGGTCGATGTCCGCCTCGGGCCGGTCGGACTCGAGGTGGAGGAGCTGGGCGACGAGCGTGTTGGCCACGCCGGCGTCGATGCCCGTGCCGAGGTAGATGATCCGCTCGGTGAGCAGGTGGGAGTAGACGTCCATGATCCGCTCGCCGCGTGGGTGCTGGGCGATGACGTTGGGCACCGTGTAGCTGCTCATCGGGCACCTCCTGTCGCGGCCGTCGCGGTGAAGCCGGCGGCCACCCGGTCTCGTGGCCGGATCTGCTCGAAGCTGGTGACGACGGCGTCGACGAACCCGTAGTCGCGGGCCTCCTCGGCGGTGAACCAGTGGTCGTGCAGCGAGTCCTCGACGACCCGGTCCACGGCCTGCCCCGTGTCCTGCGCGATGAGGCCGAGCACCGTGTCTCGGCTGTGCCGCAGGTCGTCGGCCTGGAGCTCGATGTCAACCGCCGAGCCGCCGATGCCGGCCGAGCCCTGGTGCATGAGGATCCGCGCGTGCGGGAGCGCCAGCCTGCGCCCGGGGGTGCCGGCCGAGAGCAGGAACTGTCCGGCGCTGCACGCCAGGCCGAGCGCGAGCGTGGCGACCTCGTTGGGGATGAGTCGCATGACGTCGCGGATGGCCAGCATCGCCGGTACCGATCCGCCGGGCGAGTGGATCCACAGCGCGACGTCGGCCTCGGGATCGGCAGCGGACAGGGCGACGAGCTGGGTGGCCAGCAGAGTGCCGTTGTCGTCGTCCAGGACGCCATCGAGCACGAGCACGCGCCGCTCGAACAGGGCCCGACGGGCGTCGGTGTCGAAGATGGGTGGTCGGTTCTCCTCGGTCATGCGGCCAGCCTGCGCTCCCATGCACCGCGCGGTCGCCCGGATCTGCCGGTGGCAGCACTGCTCACGGCAGCGCTGCCCCGGGCGTCGTCAGCGCTTCGCCGACGTCGAACCTGTCAGCCTGGGTGCATGACCTCCGCCGTGACCCTCATCCGTTCCGCCCAGCTCTCCGACGCCGCCGAGTACGCCTACGCCGCCACCGCCACCGCCGGGGCGCGGATGATCTTCCTCGCCGGGTCCTGCCCGCTGCTGCCCGACGGGTCCACCGGCGCCGTCGGCGACGTGGCCGGCCAGGCCGCCCTGTGCGTGGCGAACATGCGCACCGCCCTCGAAGCGGCCGGCGCCGGCATCGAGGACGTCATCAGCACCCGGGTCCTCGTGGCGTCGGCGGACCAGGCCGACCTCGTGGCCGCCTGGGAGGTCGTGCGCGACGTCTTCGGCGAGCACGACGTGCCCTCCACGCTGCTCGGCGTGACGGTGCTGGGCTACGACGACCAGCTCGTCGAGGTAGAGGCGGTGGCCGCCGTCATCGAGGAGTGAAGCGGCAGGAAGCGCAGCAAGGGATGATCGCTTCGATGGACGACCATGACGAGCACCCCTGGCCGGCGAGCGCCGAGGCACTCATGCGCTCCCGCTTCGCCGCCTTCCGCGACGGCGACGCCGCCTGGCTGCTCGCCTCCTGGCACCCCACGACCCGACCCGCCGATCTCGACCTGAGCGACAACCCCGACTGGCGCGGCCTGCAGATCGTCGACACCGTGGGCGGCGGGTCGGACGACTCCGAGGGGGTCGTCGAGTTCCGGGCGACCTACCGGCTGCCCGGCGGTGGCGTCGGCGTGCAGCACGAACACTCGAGATTCCGCCGCGAGGCGGGGCGCTGGTACTACCTCGACGGCGAGGGCCGCCGCTGATCCCGCCCCCTGCGACGCCCCCACCCGTGAGGCAGGATCGACCCATGCGTACCGTCGAGCTGGGCCGGACCGGGCAGCACCGGTCGAACATCGTCGCGGGGATGATGCGGATCGTCGACCGCTCGGACGAGGAGATCCGCGAGCTGTACACGACCGCCCGGGAGGCCGGGGTCGACGTCTTCGACCACGCCGACCTCTACGGCGCCGGCGCGCCCGGGGGCCACCGCCACCTGTGCGAGGAGCGCTTCGCCGAGGCACTGAGCCTGAGCCCGGCCGAGCGCGACGAGGTCGTGCTGCAGACGAAGACCGGGATCGTGCCGGGCGAGCACCTGCACTACGACTCCTCCTACGAGCACATCGTGGCCACCGCGGAGGAGTCGCTGCGGGCGCTGCGCACCGACCGCATCGACGTCCTCCTCCTGCACCGCCCCGACGCGCTCGTCGAGCCCGAGGAGGTCGCCCGAGCCTTCGACGAGCTCGAGGCCGCCGGCAAGGTGCGCGCCTTCGGCGTCTCCAACCACACCCCGCGCCAGATCGACCTCCTGCGCACCGCGGTGCGCCAGCCGATCCTGGTCAACCAGGTCCAGCTCTCGCTCACCCACTCGACGATCGTCACGCAGGGCATGGCGTCGAACATGATGGGCGAGGCGGACGCGGTCACCCGCGACGGTGGCGGCGTGCTCGACCACGCGCGCCTCGAGGGGATCACCCTGCAGGCATGGTCCCCGTTCCAGAAGGGCTTCCTCGACGGGGTCTTCCTCGACGACCCGGGGTACCCGGAGCTCAACTCCGAGCTGGCGCGGCTGGCGGACGCCTACGGCGTCACCCCGACGGCGGTCGCCACCGCGTGGATCACGCGTCACCCTGCGGACATGCAGGTCGTGCTCGGCACGACGACGCCGTCGCGGGTTCTCGAGGCCGCCGCCGGCTCGGACCTCCGGCTCACGCGGCCCGAGTGGTACGGGCTGGTGCGCGCCGCCGGGCACGCGGTGCCGTAGCGGCCGGCGGCCCCTGCCGCGCACCTCGACCTATGCTGCGCCCCATGAGCGCGATGCTGCTGGTGTTCCGCACGCCCGACGGCGTCGTCGACCCTGGGCTCTTCGCCGAGACCGGTGATCCCGACGACTTCCCGCCGCTCGGCACGCCCGAGGCGGTGGCTGATCGGTTCAACCGGGCCCTGCTCGACCGCGGCGTGGACCCGTCCTGGCGGGACGAGGGGTCCGGCGTGATCCTCCCCGACGGGGTCGACAGCGTCAGCTTCACCGTCTTCGGCGGCCAGGTGCGCCTCGTCGTCGTCAACGGCCCGACCGGCGACCTGCTCGACATCCTCGCCGACCGGCGGCGCCAGGACGGCTGGCACGTCCTCGACGCGGGCACGGGCGAACCGGTCGAGGGCTGAGAGCCGGCCGGGCCGGTCACCCCTCCTGCTGGACCACCTCGAATCCGAGCACCTGGACGTCCATGCCGCGCCGCTGGTCGTCCTCGTGGCCGCCGGTCGGGCGGGCGGCCGACCATGCCTCGTAGTCCTCGCGGCGCTGCCAGCGGGTGACGACGAAGTACCGCTCCTCTCCCTCGACCGGACGCAGCAGCTCGAAGCCGAGGAATCCGGCCTGCTCGTCGACCGTCCGACGCCGCGCGGCGAAGCGCCGCTCGATCTCGGCCTCCGCCCCGGGCGGGAAGGTCAGTGCGGTGATGTTGACGAACGGCATGGGCTCCACCTCCGGCTCGGGCCTCCCCGCCGGGCCGACGGGGTGGGCAGGGCCAGGCTAGGCAGCGCCGCCGGACCGCGCCCGCGACCAAGGTCCCTCCCGGCGCACCCCACGGCCGCCAGCGCCCCTCGAGGATCCTCTCGATCGCCGCGACGCGCATGTCCACCATGCCGGCGAACGCGTCCTCGGGCGTCCGGGTCGGGGCCTCGACCGCCTGCCTGCTGAGCGGTGCGGGTACCTCCGGGTGGGCGTCCGTCCCGGCGACCCTACTCGCCCGCGTCGTCGCGGTCACCGGCCGTCGGGTCTCTGATCCACGCGCGCCGGCGGGTGGGTCACCGAACGCACCCTGGACCTCGCCCACGGCTATCCACCACAAAACGGCTGAACCCCCGACAACCGGGGGTTCAGCCGTTCACGATGTCCTGGGACATCGCACTGTGGAGCTAGGGGGATTCGAACCCCCGACCTCTTCCATGCCATGGAAGCGCGCTACCAACTGCGCCATAGCCCCGGGGCCCCGAAGGGCGAGGACGAGTCTATGTCACGCCCGCCGTCCCGATCCAATCCCGACGGCCTCTTCCGCACGTGATCCCGCGCACGCCGCCGGGGGGCGGCACAGGACCACCGCGGCCGACGGCGTGCCCGGCCTCAGCGCTCGGGCACCCCGGTGCGGTCGGCGTGGCTCATCCGCCCCGAGGCGCCGGTGACCTGCTGGTCGTCCTCGCGTCCGGCAGAGCCACCGGCCGGCTTCTCGAACGTGCTCACGTGCGGGCGCGGCACGAGGTCGACGCCGACGTTGTGCACGCCGAGCCGCCAGTCGGGCTCACGCCCGGGGTTCTGGGCGAGCACCGACCAGTGGCAGTTGCCCATGCCGCCGAACCCGTACCACTGGGCACCCAGGCCGAGGACCGCGCCGACGCCGAGGGTGATGATCGCGCCGTGGGCGACGAGGGCGACCACCTCGCCGTCCTCGGCCGCCGCACCGACCTCGGTGATGACCTCGGCCATGCGGGCGGCCGCGTCCTCGCGGGTCTCGACGCCGACGCCCACCGGGTCGCCGCCGCCGCGCCAGACCTCGTACTCGGCCGGGTGGCTGGCCTCGAGCTCCTCGCGGGTGTGCCCCTCCCAGTCGCCGAAGCCGCGCTCGCGCAGCCGCTGGTCGATCTCGACGTCGATCCCCGTGGCCTCCCCGAGGCACCGGGCGGTCTCGGCGGCGCGGGACAGGTCCGAGGCGACGATCCGGCTGAAGTCGACCTCGGCGAGCACCTCGGCGGCGCGGCGCGCCTGCTCGCGCCCCGTCTCGTTGAGCGGGATGTCGATCTGGCCCTGCATGCGGAAGGCCTTGTTGTAGTCGGTCTGCCCATGCCGCAGCAGCACGATCGCGCGAGCGGTCACGCGCCGGCCCCCGTCGCCGGGGCGTCGTCGACGACAACGCCCGCGAGGTCGAGGTCGACGACCGGGCAGTCGCGCCACAGCCGCTCGAGCGCGTAGAACTCGCGGTCCTCGGCGTGCTGGACGTGCACGATGACGTCGTTGTAGTCCACGAGCACCCAGCGGGACTCGGTCAGTCCCTCGGTGCGCACCGGCTTGGCGCCCTCGGCGGCCAGCGCCTCCTCGACGGCGTCGACGATCGAGCGCACCTGGCGCTCGTTCGAGCCGGAAGCGACGAGGAAGACATCGGTGAGGACGAGGCGTTCGGAGACGTCGAGCGCGATGATCTCCTCCGCCTTCTTCGCAGCGGCCGCGCGTGCGGCCACGTTCGCCAGGTGGCGGGATCGCTCGTCGGCGGCCACAGAACTCCTCGGTCAGGGAACAGGTGGCCCCGATCCTACGGGGCGGTACGGGTCGGCGGCGTCGGTCAGCGGCCGAACAGGTACAGGCCGATCGCGGCCCCGACGCCGAAGAAGATCGCCGCCAGCAGGATGACGATGGCGATCCCGCGCCACCAGCGCACCGGACGCACGGGGCGGTCCTTGCGCCGGACCTTGCCCTCGCGCGACGACGACGTACCTCGCGCAGCCGTGCGTGAGCTGGCCACCGCGTCCCCCTCGCTGTCCTCGTCGGTGCTGTCCGTGCCGGCGTCGTCGGTGCCCGTGCGGTCGGTGTCCGTGCTGCCGGCGTCCACCGCGTCGTCCGTGCCGGGGCCGTCCGTGCCGGGGCCGTCCGTGCCGGGGCCGTCCGCGCCGGCGTCCGCCGCGGCACCTGCCGCCGACCGAGCGGCCGTGGCCTGCGCCGCCTCGTCCGGTGCCGGCGGGGGTGGCGGTGCCGTCCTGCCGTCGTCGTCGATGGGCCGGAAGGGCCGCACGACGGTGGGCTCGGGACCGCGGTCGTCGGCCTCCTGCGGCGCCGGGGGCACCGGCCTGCCGTCGTCGTCGATGGGCTGGTAGGGCCGCACGGCCGTCGGCTCGGGCCCGAGCTCGTCGATCTCCCGCGGCGGTGGTGGTGCGGGCGCGCCGTCGGGGGTGGTCCGCCCCTCCGCAACATCGTCACCGCCCGCGGCCTCGTCGTCGCGCGCGCTCCGCTCGGCGGCAGCCGTGCGTCGGGCCTCCTCGGCGATCGCGGCGGCCTCGCGGTTGGCCCGCTCGCGCAGTGCCCGCCGGGTCAGCGGCCGCGCCTCGCCCTCGGCCGGCCCGACGCCGTCGGCCTGTCCGGTGCCTGCGTTCTCCTCGCTCATGACGCCACCGTCGAGGGGTCGAGGTAGAGCTGGTGCTTGGCGATGTACTGCACCACGCCGTCGGGCACGAGGTACCAGACGGGCTTGCCGGACTGCACGCGCCTGCGGCAGTCGGTGGAGCTGATGGCCATGGCGGGCACCTCCTGGAGCTTGACGCGCCCCTCGGGCAGTCCCTCGGCCACGAGGTCGTGGCCGGGCCGGGTGACGCCGACGAACGTGGCGAGGTCCCACATCTCGTCGGCGTCCTTCCAGGCCAGGATCTGCGACAGGGCGTCCGCGCCGGTGATGAAGTAGAGCTCGGCGTCGGGCATCTGCGCGTGGATGTCGCGCAGCGTGTCGATCGTGTAGGTGTCGCCCTCCCGGTCGATGTCCACCCGGGAGACGGTGAACCGGGGGTTCGACGCCGTGGCGATGGAGGTCATGAGGTAGCGGTGCTCGGCCTCGGTGACCTTCCGATCCTTCTTGAACGGCTGCACACCGGTGGGCACGAACAGCACCTCGTCCAGGCCCAGCAGGTGCTGGACCTCCGACGCGGCGACGAGGTGGCCGTGGTGGATGGGATCGAACGTGCCGCCCATGAGGCCGACGCGGCGCCGTCGCCCCCGGTGCGAGCGGGCGTTCACGTCAGTGGCGCGTCCTGATCGACCGGAACGCCCAGGTCATGAGCAGGAGCATGAGCAGGATCGCCAGCACGATCCCGCCGCCGACGTAGGCGTTGAGGTTCGTGAGCATCGGCTCCGCCGTGGTGGGACCGGACATGTGCACCAGCGAGCTGGCCATCGCATCTCCCTTTCGTCGTCAGGTTCGAGGGTCAGTCTCGCACGCCACCGGCGTCCTCAGGTCTCACCACGGCCGATCTGCCCGGTCTCGCCGCGCACCCGGCGCAGCTCGGCCTCGATCTCGGCCTCGCGGCCCAGCCGTTCGAACTCCGCGCGCGCCTGGTGGGAACCGGCGTCGGTCAGGGCGATCTCCTCCCAGGCCTCCCGGCGGGAGGTGAGCTCGGCGACCTCCCGCTCGGCGGCCCGGATGGAGACCTCGGCCGATCCGGGCACGTCGGCGCGCATGGCCTCGGTGATCCGGGCCGAGGCGCGGGCCACCTCCCGGTCCGCGGCCAGGGCCCGACGCCGGGACTCGGTCTCCCGCAGGTGCTCCTCGAGCCGGGCGAGGTCGGCGCGCAGGGCCTGCTCCTTGTGCACGAGCGCGGCGACCTGGTCGGCCAGGCGGTCCCGGACACCGCCGGCCTCCAGGGCTCGGCCGAGCGCGGCGCGCGCCGCCTCGTCGTCCCCGTTCCCGACTGCGACCCGGGCCGCCCGCTCGTGGCCGGCGACCTGGTCCTCGGCGCGCTCGTGCAGGAGCTCGGTGCGACGGCGCTGCACGGCCAGCTCCCCGACGGCGCGGGCGGCGTCGTCGACGGCGAGGCGCTGCCCGCGCACGGCCTCGGCGATGCCCGCCGCCGGGTCGACCGGTTCCTCCTCGCCGCGGCGCCGGCGCCGACGCCGGTCCCCGCCCTCGGCGCGGCCGATGCCGAACAGCCGGCGGCCCACGCCCATCAGTCCTCCTGCGCGCGCCGGGAGCGCCGGACCCGGTCCTGCCCCCCGCCCGAGCGGTCCGTCTCCCCGTCGCCGAGCGCGGTCAGGGCCTGGGCCTCGAGCAGGAGGTCGTCGGCCGCGCGCTGTAGGGCCGGCGTCGAGGCCGACGAGCGCGAGCGCAGCAGCGACCGGCGCAGGTCGCCGGAGAGTCGCTCGTGGGTACGGATGTCAGGCAGCAGGTCGGTGAGCAGGCGGTGCCGCATGGCCGCGTCGGGCTCGCTCTCGACGACGCGCAGGTCGTCGTCGATCTCCCGGTAGGCGCGCTCGAGATCGTCGGCGACCTGCGGCAGGTCACCGACGGGCCGGCGGGCCTCCTTGGCCGCGGCCAGCGCGCTGGCGGTGGCGTCGGTCGAGCGGCGCATGGCCAGGCGGTGCTTGGCGACCTCGCGCACCGTGGGGTCCGAGGACAGGGCGCGCACGTTGAGCTCACCCTGCTCGATACGGCGGCGCAGGCCCTTGCTCCGGCTCAGCCGGCGCACGCCGTACCAGATCCCGCCCACCCCGAGCGCGGTGGTGGCCGCGCCGATGCCGGCGATCCACAGCAGGACCTCGACGACCTCGGGCATGTGGCCTCCAGCGCGGGTGGGTGGGCGATCGGCGGTCCGTCCAGGATACGGGGCTCGGCACGGGCGGCGCCCGCACATTCGCTGTGGGAGGAGCGCGGGCTACTCCCGGATCTGCCCCTGCCCCTCGACGATCCACGTGGTCGTCGTCAGCTCGCCGAGCCCCATGGGGCCGCGGGCGTGCAGCTTCTGGGTGGAGATCCCGATCTCGGCGCCGAGCCCGAACTGGCCGCCGTCGGTGAACCGCGAGGAGGCGTTGACGATGAGGGCGGCGGCGTCGAGCTCCGTGGTGAACCGGTGCACGGAGGTGGTGTCGCGGGTGAGGATGACCTCGGTGTGGCCCGAGGACCAGCGCCGGATGTGGTCCAGCGCCTCGTCGAGGGAGTCGACGACCCGCACCGCGAGGTCGGCGGAGAGGTACTCGGTGCCCCAGTCCTCCTCGGTGGCGGCCACGTGGGTCACGGGGCTGCCCTCGGCCAGGGCCTCGGCGCTTGAGTCCCCGTGCACGGTGACGTCCTTGCCGGCCAGCGCGGCGTAGAGCGCCGGCAGCAGCTCGTCGGCGACGTCGCGGTGGACGAGGAGGGACTCGGCGGCGTTGCACACGCCCACGCGCTGGGTCTTGGAGTTGAGGATGATCGGCACGGCCTGCGCGAGGTCCGCGCTCGCGTCGACGTAGAGGTGGACGTTGCCCACGCCGGTCTCGATGACGGGCACCGAGGCCTCGGCGACGACGGTCTGGATGAGCCCCGCTCCCCCGCGCGGGACGAGGACGTCGACCAGGCCGCGGGCCCGCATGAGCTCGACGGCGCCCGCGCGGCCGTGGGCGTCGACCGAGCGGACGGCCTCGGGCGGCAGCCCGACGCCGGCCAGCGCCTCGCCGAGGATCTCGACGATCACCTCGTTCGAGCTGGCGGCGGCCGAGCCGCCCCGCAGGACGACGGCGTTGCCCGACTTCAGCGCGAGTCCCGCGGCGTCGACCGTGACGTTGGGGCGCGCCTCGTAGATCATGCCGACCACGCCCATCGGGACCCGCACCTGGCGCAGGCGCAGCCCGTTGGGCAGGGTCGAGCCGCGCACGACCTCGCCGACGGGGTCGGGCAGGGCGGCGAGCTCGCGCAGCGCGTCGGCGATCGCGGCGACGCGGGGGGCGTCCAGGGCGAGGCGGTCGAGCAGGCCCGGGCTCATGCCGCCGTCGCGGCCCCGCGCGAGGTCCTCGGCGTTGGCGGCGACGATGCGCGGCGTGCCGGCCACGAGGGCGTCGGCCATCGCGTGCAGGGCGGCGTCCTTCGTGGCGCGGGTGGCGGTGGCGAGCGCGCGGCCGGCCGTGCGTGCCTCGGCGCAGATCGCTCGGACGGCCGCGCGGACGTCGGCGGTCTCGGTGGCTGCAGTCATGCGGCAAAACTACCTTCGCGGCGGCGGGAATGGGCGCGGTGTCTTCCGGGTTGGACCCGATGGAAGACGCGTGTCCCCCACGGGCGGCACGCCCACGGACGAAGGGAGCGCCACATGGCGACCACGCAGATCACGCAGGACGACTTCCAGGGCACGATCTCCGGCGAGGGCATCACGCTCGTCGACTTCTGGGCCGACTGGTGCGGCCCCTGCCGCCAGTTCGCGCCCGTCTACGAGAAGGTCTCCGAGGCCAACCCGGACGTCACCTTCGCCAAGGTCGACACCGACGCGAACCAGGAGCTGGCCGCCCAGCTGCAGATCACCTCGATCCCCACGCTCATGGCCTTCCGCGACGGCGTGCTGGTCTACAACAAGCCCGGCGCGGTCCCGGCGAAGAACCTCGAGCAGATCCTCACGGCCGTCCGCGAGCTCGACATGGACGAGATCCGCAAGCAGATCGCCGAGCACGAGGCCGGCCACGGGGACGCCGAGCAGGCCTGACCTCCGCGAGCACCCCGCGTCGGCAGGCGCGCGGAAGGGGCCCGGGACCGGCGTGCTGCCGGTCCCGGGTCCCTTCTCTGTCTGTCTCCGGCCCCTCTCACACCGAGGTGGACCATGCCCGTCCGAGGAGGACCTTCTCGAGGCCCATCTGGGCCGAGAAGGGTCCACCTCAGCGCGTTCTCGCACCGAGGTGGACCATGCCCGCCCGAGGTCGACCTTCTCGAGGTCCTTCCGGACCGAGAAGGGTCCACCTCGGCGCGGGCCGGTCAGACCAGGTTGTCGAGGATGGCGGTGAGATCGGCCGGGATCGAGATCGGCACGAGCACCAGGCCGTCGGCGAGGGCGGAGAAGCCCTGGGCCTCCTCGCGCACGTCCTCCACCGAGCCGATGACCGCGGCCGCGCCCTGCCAGGGCAGCGTGCGCCGCTCGACGGAGGCGATGTCCGCGACGAGCTCGGCGCGGGCCAGGGCCCGCTCGCGGGTCTCGGCGATGGCCACGTGCAGCTCGACGAGCACCCGCACGGTGGTGCCGGCCTCCTCGGCGCCGCGGCGCACCGCGGCCACGAACTCGCTCACGCGGGCGTGGTGGATGGCCCGCACGACCGCCGTGCCGCCGGCGCGACCGGCGGCCAGCCCCTCCTCGACGCTGTCGACGTAGGAGGCGGTGCGCAGCCGCGAGCCGACGGCGGTCGGTGCCGCGCCTGCGGTCCGCGCGCGGCTGTCGGCGACGCGGCGCGCACCGGCGGCGGTGAGCCCGGCGGTCGCGGCAGCCTGCTCACGCGCGGGTGCCCCGGGCAGGAGGACGTCGACGCCGGCGTCGGTCAGGCGCTCGCCGGTGCGGCGGGCGTCGGCGCCGGGCTCGGTGCGCCACGGGGCGTCCGAGCGCAGGTGGAAGGTCGGGGAGAGCGCGACCTCGGTGACGCCGGCGGCGCGGGCCGCGTGGGCCTGACGGGCCAGCCGGGGCAGGTCGGCGGCGTCGACGGGCAGGTCGTCCTCAGGGTCGGAGACGGCCGCGCCGAGGCCGGAGAGGTCGAGGGCGAGGGCGCCACCGACGGCGGCCGAACCCTCGGTGGCCGGGGTGGTGCGGGGCTCGCTGGTCCGGGCGGCGTCGGTGCGGGTCGTACGCGCGGCGTCGACGTCGGCGGTGGGAACGGGGGTACGGGTCAGGCTGATGCTCATGGCTGGGGTCCTCACAGGGTCCCGCCGTCGGGTGAGCCGACGGCTGTGCGTGCGCCGGAGGGCATGCGGCCACGACGTGCCACTCGTCGCGGGGGTCGCCGCCCGTCCGGTCTGACGCGGCGCGGGAGCGCAGGCGTCGCTGGGTTCTCCGGGCTGTCAGGCCGACATTCGCCGACAGCCCGGGCGCATGCACATCATCATCGCCGGGAGGAGGGCAGAGCTGGATCGGTGGGTGCTCACCTGCTGCATCATGTCCGGATCCTTCGTGCAAGGGCGCCTCGTGCGCCGGGCTTTGCCCCACTGACGTGGGGCCAGGTCATCACCCGGAGCACCCCCGCCACACGAGGAGGGTTGCCGACCAGCGAGCCGGGGCTTCGCACTGGTTCTCAAGACCTGTGGCGACACTAGGCAGCCGCGCCGCCCCGCGTCAACGCACCCACCCGGTCGTCTCACCTGTCGGTCAGCGCGGGCGGGCTCGGCCCCCGACGTCGCGCATGACCGCCAGGTCGTCGCGGTGCACGGCCGGGCGCTGGTTCGCCCGACGCCGGGCCGGTGCGGCCACCAGCTCGGTCAGCTCGCGCGAGTCGTAGCCGCTGACGCCGCGGGCGACGAGCCCGTCCGGCCCGACCATCTCGATGACGTCGCCGGCCTCGAAGTCGCCGACCACGTCGGTGATGCCGGGCAGCAGGAGGGACCGCTGCCGCTCCCCCACCGCGAGGGCGGCCCCGGCGTCGAGGACGACCGAGCCGCGCGGCCGGGCGGCGTGCGCGAGCCACAGCCGCCGGGCGGACATGCGGCGAGCCCGGGCGGCGAACCAGGTGCCCACGGGCCGGCCGGCCAGGGCGTCACCGGCGTGGTCGGCGTCGGTGAGGACCACCGGGATGCCGGAGCCGGTGGCGATGGCGGCCGCCTCGAGCTTGGTGACCATGCCACCCGTCCCGACGGCGGACCCGCGACCGGTGACCGTGATGCCCTCGAGGTCCTCCGGGCCGCGGACGAGGGGGATCCTGCTGCTCCCGGGGTCGCGGGGGTGGCCGTCGTAGAGACCGTCGACGTCGGTGAGCAGCACGAGCGCGTCGGCCCGGACGAGGTTGGCCACGAGGGCGGCGAGGCGGTCGTTGTCGCCGAAGCGGATCTCGTCGGTGGCGACGGCGTCGTTCTCGTTGACGATGGGCGTCACCCCGAGGGTGAGGAGCCGGTCGAGCGCACGGGCGGCGTTGACGTGGCTCTGGCGGCGCACGAGGTCGTCGGCGGTGAGCAGGACCTGCCCGACGCGCCGGCCGTGCCGCGCGAACGCCTCGGTGTAGCGGGCGAGGATCATCCCCTGCCCTACCGAGGCCGCGGCCTGCTGCGTGGCCAGGTCCTTCGGGCGGGCGGAGAGCCCGAGCGGGGCGATCCCCGCCGCGATCGCGCCGGAGGAGACGAGCACGACCTGCCGGCCGGCGGCCGCCCGGGTGGCGAGCAGCGTCGAGAGCTGGCCGATCCGCTCGAGGTCGAGAGTGCCGTCGGGCCGGGTCAGCGAGGAGGAACCGATCTTCACGACGACGCAGCTCGCGCGCGCGAGCATCGCGCGGTTGGCCAGGGGCCGGTGGACGGTCGGGAAGCTCACGGGGACATTGTGCGCGTCCGCGGGGCCGGCTCGGGTCATTGACCGCCGGCGGACGCCCGGCGGTGCGCCATCGCGATCTCGACCCAACCGGCGAGCTGGTCGTCGTCGGCGATCGTGTCCCCGTCGACCTCGATCCAGCCCGGGCCCATCGAGCGTCCCGCACCCATCTCGGCCTGCGTCGCGCCGGGGCGCCGGAGCAGCTCGTCGTGGTCCTCGGCGGGCACGCGCACGAGCAGCCCGCCGTCCTTGCGGGCCGCGGCGATCATCTTCTCGTCCACCATGACCGACCGACCGCCGAACATCGAGACCTCGCGGACGGTCTCGCCGACGAGGAGCGCGCGGACCCGCTCGACGAGGGCGGACTGCGCGGGAGTCACTGCGGCGGGCCGTAGGAGAGGCGGTCGAAGATGAGGACGCTGTCCCGGATGAGCCCGTCGCGGACGGTGAACAGCTCGGCGGCCGGCGTCGTCGAGGTCGTGGCCGTCTGCGGGTAGTAGAACAGGGCGACCCGCTCGCCGTCCGCGAGCTCGGCGATGTCCCCGATGCCGGTGAGCATCGGCGCGAACCCCCCGATGAACTCGGCGTAGGCGTCCTTGCCGTCGAGGTCCACCCCCGGGGCGCGGCAGGTGATGTCGTCGGCGACCAGCTCCATCGCCCCCTCGATGTCACCGGTGGTCCATGCGCGGTGGTAGGCCGTCACCGTCTCCTGCGCCGTGCTGCGTGCCATCTGCTGCTCCCTGCTCGCGTGCGGATCGTGTCGATATCGGTCGGGTCGGGCGTCGGTTCAGGCGTCGCCGGGCAGGTCGGGCGCCGGGAGCCACGCGGAGGGGCCGGGGTCCTCGCCGGTGCCGGCGCGGGCGAGCCGCGGCAGGAAATGCCCCCACCCGTCCGCGTGGCCGGGGACCTCGGTCTCGGGTAGCCCGTGGTGGCACAGGTCGACGCGCGTCCCGGTCGCGGTCGGCGTGAGGCGGACCTCGACGGTCGAGGCCCCGGGCGGCAGGTCGTCGTTGCCGGCGAAGCCCCAGGTGAGGACCACGCGCGCGGGGCGCTCGACGACGAGGTACTCCCCGCGCACGGGGTACCCGGCGACGTCGGCCGCGAACCGCCCGCCGGGCACGGCGTCGACGTCGGCGTTGCGCCCCAGCCAGGCCGTCAGCCCGTCGGCGGTCACCAGGTGGTCGAACACCGCCTCGGGGGCGGCCTCGATCTCGACGGAACCGGTGAACTCAGCCATGATCGGCCCGCTCCCCCGACTCGACGGCGTCCTTGAGCGCGGCCAGCCTCGCCGGCCAGAAGTCGTCGAGGTAGGCGCGCACGGCGGCGAGCCCGTCGGTCCGCACGGCGTACAGGTGGCGGGTGCCGTCCCGCGTCGCGGTGGCGAGGCCCGCCTCGCGCAGGACCCCCAGGTGGTGCGAGGTCGTCTGCTGGGAGAGCCCGAGCTCCTCGGCGACGGCGCCCACCGGCGTCGGGGCGGTGCGGATGGTGCGCAGGATCGCCCGCCTGTTGCGGTCGGCGAGCGCCCTCAGCGCCAGGTCGAGGTCGGCATCCTGCATGCCGTCGAATCTAATACAAGTCAGCGATTGTACACAAGGCCATGGGTGAATCCTCCGCGCTCAGTCCTCCCGCGCCGGGTCCGCCCAGTGCCCGGCCTCGCGCTCGGTCCACAGCTCGGCGCGCGCGGCGGCCTTGGCGTCCATCGACTCGTGGAAGTCGCGACGCTTCTCGGCGCGGGTGCGCCGCCCCTCGCCCTCGAGGCGCAGGTCGGTGCCGCGCGGGCCGAGGTGCTCGGCGCCGGTGGTCATCGTCGGCTCCCAGTCGAAGATCACGCCGCCGTCGGCCGGGCCGACGACCACGGTGTCCCCGGGCACGGCCCCGGCCTTCATCAGCTCGGTCTCCACGCCGAGGCGGGCGAGACGGTCGGCGAGGTAGCCCACGGCCTCGTCGTTGGCGAAGTCCGTCTGCTTGACCCAGCGCTCGGGGCGCGAGCCGCGCACCACGAAGAACGGCTCGTCGGCGGAGCCCTTGCGGGTGACGGTGAACCCGGCGTCGTCGACCGCCTTCGGGCGCAGGACGACCCGCGGGGCCACGGTCTGCGCGGCCGCGGCGCGCGCCTCGGACACGATCGCGGACAGGGTGAAGGTGAGCGGCCGCAGCCCCTCGTGGGTGGCGGTGGAGACGGCGAAGACCTGGAGCCCGCGGGCCTCGAGGTCGCCGCGGACGAACTCGGCGAGCTCGCGCGCCTCGGGGACGTCGATCTTGTTGAGCACGACGATGCGGGGGCGCTCCATCAGCGGGGCGGCGGCCCCGGCGATGTCGAGGTCCGCGGAGTAGGCCGCGAGCTCGGCCTCGATGGTGTCGAGGTCGGTCAGCGGGTCGCGCCCGGGCTCGAGGGTGGCGCAGTCGAGGACGTGCACGATGACCGCGCAGCGCTCGATGTGCCGGAGGAACTCCAGCCCCAGCCCCTTGCCCTGCGAGGCGCCGGGGATGAGGCCCGGGACGTCGGCGACGGTGAACCGCTCCTCCCCCGCCATGACGACCCCGAGGTTGGGGATGAGCGTGGTGAACGGGTAGTCGGCGATCTTGGGGCGGGCGGCGCTGATCGTGGCGATGAGCGAGGACTTGCCCGCCGAGGGGAAGCCGACGAGCGCGACGTCGGCCACCGACTTCAGCTCGAGGACGACGTCCCGCTCCTCGCCCTCCTCGCCGAGCAGCGCGAAGCCGGGGGCCTTGCGCCGTGGCGAGGCCAGCGCGGCGTTGCCGAGCCCCCCGCGCCCGCCGGCGGCGACGACGAAGGACGTCCCCTCGCCGACGAGGTCGGCGAGCACCTCCCCGTCGCGGGACTTCACCACGGTGCCGTCGGGGACGCCGAGGACCAGGTCGGTGCCGTTGGCGCCCTGGCGCATGTCGCCGGCGCCCTGGCCGCCGCCCGGTGCGCGCCGGTGGGGTGAGTGGTGGTAGTCGAGCAGCGTGGTCACCTGGGGGTCGACGACGAGGACGACGTCGCCGCCGTTGCCGCCGTTGGCGCCGTCGGGCCCGGCCAGCGGCTTGAACTTCTCCCGGCGGATCGAGGCGACGCCGTGGCCGCCGTTCCCGCCCGCGGCGTGCAGGACGACCCGGTCGACGAAGCTGGCCATCTGGGCCTCCTGGGGTGTCGGTGGTAGACGAAGGGGGCGGACGGCATCATGCCGTCCGCCCCCTTGACAGGTGTCTGTGCGGTGCTGCTCAGGCCTCCGCGGGCACGATGCTGACCACGCGGCGGTCGCGACGGCGACCGAACTCGACCGCGCCCGCCTCGAGGGCGAACAGGGTGTCGTCCTTGCCGCGGCCGACGCCGAGGCCCGGGTGGAAGCGGGTGCCGCGCTGGCGCACGAGGATCTCGCCGGCCTGGACGACCTGGCCGCCGAAGCGCTTGACGCCCAGGCGCTGCGCGGTGGAGTCGCGGCCGTTCTTCGAGGAACTGGCGCCCTTCTTCGTTGCCATCTCGCTGTGCTCTCTTCCGTGGGTGGTGCGCTCGCGCGCTGTCGCTGTGGGGGTGCCGGCCCGGCTGACGCCGGGCCGCGGGTCACTTGATGCCGGTGACCTTCAGCCGCGTGAGCGACTGACGGTGGCCCTGCCGACGGCGGTAGCCCGTCTTGTTCTTGTAGCGCATGATCGTGATCTTCGGGCCCTTCTCGGCCCGCACGATCTCGGCGGTGACGGTGGCGGAGATGCCGTCGGCGGTCGTGGTGACCTTCTCGCCGTCCACCAGGAGGATCGGGGTGAGCTCGACGGTGTCCCCGGGGGCGCCGTCGACCTTGTTGACGACGACGACGTCGCCGACGGACACCTTCTCCTGCCGGCCGCCGGCCTTGACGATCGCGTAGACCACGTTGCTGCTCATCTCTGTCATCTCGTCCTGGGAACCCTCGCGTCCGCTGCTGCGGACGCGCCACGGCCCGATGGGCGACGTGGGGTTCGTTCTGCACGGCGCAGCGCGCGCCGACGCCCTAGGTTACGCACCGCCCGCGGCGTCGGCAAGGCTGAGGCGCGCGCTCCCGCGCCGGACGGCCTGTGTGATCCCGCACAGCCCACCCGTGCGGCGATAGCGTGCACGGATGGTCCAGCCGCACACGCCCGGCGCCGCCCCGCTCACGCGGATGGCCGACGGCACGGTCAAGCAGGTCTCCCCGATCACCGGTACGCAGGTGTGGACGGTACCGGGGCGGGCGCACCGCCCGATCGGACGCCCGCCCGCCGAGCCCCGACCGCTGGACCACGACCAGGACGGGCGCCACTGCGCCTTCTGCCACCTGCGCTACCTCGAGACCCCGCCCGAGAAGGCGCGGCTCGTGCGGGATGCGGGAGCGACGTCGACCCCCACCGGGCCGGGCGGACCCGCCGGGCCGATCGACGACGTCGTGGCCCCGGCCGGGCACCGGCTGCTGCGCGACCTGCCGGCCGCGGAGCTGACGGCGACGGTGGCCGAGCTGCGCCGGATCCCCAACCTGTTCGAGATCCTCTCCTTCGACTACTGGCACGCCAACTACGGCTACGAGGTGCCCGAGGCGGTGGACCGGCGTCGGGAGCGGTACCTGGCCACGCCCGAGGGCGAGGCGCACGTGGCCGCCGTCGTCGACCAGCGGCTACGGGCCGCGGGCGACGACCAGACGACGTGGGCCGGCATGGACGACGCGGAGCGGCTGCGGCACGCCACGGGCTTCTTCGGCGGCGGGCACGACGTGGTGGTGGCCCGGCGGCACTTCACCGACGACGCCACCACGGACGCCGACCTGGCCTCCTCGGGCACCCTCACCCCCGACGAGCACCTGCGCTACACGGCCTTCACCGTCGAGGCGATGCGGTCGCTGTACGCGGCCAACCGGTACGCCCGCTACGTCGCGGTCTTCCAGAACTGGCTCAAGCCGGCGGGCGCGTCCTTCGACCACCTGCACAAGCAGCTGGTGGCGATCGACGAGCGCGGGGTGCAGACGGAGCTCGAGCTGCAGCGCCTGCGCGCGAACCCCAACCTGTTCAACGACGCGGCGGTCAACCTCGCCCAGTACCAGAACCTCGTCGTCGCCGAGAACGACCATGCGGTGGCCTTCGCCGGGTTCGGGCACCGCTACCCCACCCTCGAGATCTACTCGCGCTCGGCGCGCACGGCCCCCTGGGAGCACGCGCCGGCCGAGCTGGCGGGGGTCTCGGACCTTGTGCACGCCTGCCACGCGGCCACCGGGGCGCTCGTGCCCTGCAACGAGGAGTGGCACCACCAGCCGGCCGACGTCGACCAGCCGATGCCCTGGCGGATCATGCTCAAGTGGCGCGTCTCCACGCTCGCCGGCTTCGAGGGCGGCACGAAGATCTACCTCAACACCATCGACCCGTGGTCGCTGCGCGACCGGGTGGTCGAGCGGCTCTACGAGCTGCGGGACGCCGGGACGGTCGCCGCGGAGATGCGCATCGCCACCGAGGCCGAGTGCCGGCCCAACCCGCTGCGCTACCACCCGCTGGTGCGCTGAGGGTCGGGCCGGCGCCCGGGAGGGGTCCTACTCCGCCGCCTCGGTGGTGACGGTGCCGGCTGCGGTGGCGGTGGCGGCCGGCGCGCTGGTCGCCCGGCGGGAGCGACGCTTGCGAGGCGCCGGCTCGGGCTCGGGCTCGGGCTCGGGCTCGGGCTCGGGCTCGGGCTCGGGCTCGGGCTCGGGCTGAGTCTCCTCAGCGACGTCGGACGAGACCTCGGCCTTCTCGGCCTTCTCGGCCTTCTCGGCCTTCTCGGCCTTCTCGGCCTTCTCGGCCTTCTCGGCAGTTTGCTCCTCCGCCTTGCCCTCGCTGTCCTCGCGGTCGTGCGCGCTCGCGGCCGCCGCGGCGATCTGGGCGAGGGTCTGCCGCACGGCCTCCCGGTCGGGCTCGGGACGGTTGTCCGTCGCGCCGTCGGAGCTCTGCGCGCCGCCTCCCCCGGAGCCCTTGCCGGCCGACGAGCCCCCCGAGGACCCGTTGCCGCCCGAACCGTTGCCGCCCGACCCGCGGCCGGACTGACCGCCGCGACCACCGCGGCGACGCCTCGACCCGCTGTCCGAGGAGTCCGCGATCTGCGCCTCCGCGGCGTCGCCGCGCTCGATCGGGTGGTCGTGGACGAGGAAGCCGCGCCCGTGGCAGTGCTCGCACGGCGTCGAGAAGGCCTCGACGAGGCCCTGGCCGACGCGCTTGCGGGTCATCTGCACCAGGCCCAGGCTCGTCACCTCGGCCACCTGGTGGCGGGTGCGGTCCCGCCCCAGGCACTCCAGCAGGCGGCGCACCACCAGGTCGCGGTTCGCCGGCAGCACCATGTCGATGAAGTCGATGACGATGATGCCGCCGATGTCGCGCAGCCGGAGCTGGCGCACGATCTCCTCGGCCGCCTCGAGGTTGTTCTTGGTGACGGTCTCCTCTAGGGTCCCGCCCGAGCCGGTGAACTTGCCGGTGTTGACGTCGACGACGGTCATCGCCTCGGTGCGGTCGATGACCAGCGACCCGCCCGAGGGCAGCCAGACCTTGCGGTCCATGCCCTTGGCGAGCTGCTCGTCGACCCGGTGGGCGGAGAACAGGTCCGCGGCGTCGGTCCAGTGGTGCAGGCGCTCGGCCAGGTCCGGCGAGAGGTCCTTGACGTACCCGCTGATCGTCTTCCAGGCGGTGTCGCCCGAGACGGTCAGCGAGGTGAAGTCCTCGTTGAACACGTCGCGCACGACCCGCACGGCCAGCTCGGGCTCCCCCTTGAGCAGGGCGGGGGCCTTGGCGTTGCCGGAGGACTTCTTCTCGATGTCCGCCCAGATCTTCGTCAGCCGCTCGACGTCGTCGCGCAGCTGCTCCTCTGTGGCCCCCTCGGCGGCCGTGCGCACGATGACGCCGGCGCCGGTGGGCACGATCTCCTTGAGCGTCTTCTTCAGGCGGTTGCGCTCACCCTCGGGCAGCTTGCGCGAGATGCCGGTCATCGCGCCCGACGGGACGAGCACGAGGTGCCGCCCGGCGAGGGTGACCTGCGAGGTCAGCCGGGCGCCCTTGTGCCCGATGGGGTCCTTGGTCACCTGGACGAGGACCTGGTCCCCGGACTTCAGCGCCTGCTCGATGCGCCGCGGCTGGCCGGACATGCCGGCCGCCTCCCAGTTGACCTCACCGGCGTAGAGGACGGCGTTGCGCCCCTTGCCGATGTCGACGAAGGCCGCCTCCATCGAGGGCAGCACGTTCTGCACGCGGCCGAGGTAGACGTTGCCGACCATCGAGGTCTGCGTGTGCCGGGCGACGTAGTGCTCGACGAGGACGCCGTCCTCGAGGACCGCGATCTGGTTGAGGCCGTCGCGCTCGCGCACGAGCATCTTACGCTCGACCGACTCGCGGCGGGCGAGGAACTCCGACTCGCTGATCGTCGTGCGCCGACGACCGGCGTCGCGGCCCTCCCGACGACGCTGCCGCTTGGCCTCCAGGCGCGTGGAGCCCTTGAGCGCGGTGACCTCGTCGCGGGCGCGCGCGGCGCCGTCGTCGCCCTGGCCGCCCGAGCGGCGGCGCCGGCGGCGACGCCGCGAGCTCGAGCCCGAGGAGTCCCCGTCGCCGTTGTCCCCGTTGTCGTCGTCGGTGGAGTCGTCGTCGCGGTCCTGCGAGCGGGCCTGGCCGTTGCCCTGGTCGGCCCCGTCCCGGCCCGAGCGGGCGGAGCCGTCCTCGTTCCCGTCGTCGCCGGAGGAGTCCTCGTCGGAGGAGTCGTCGCCGGCCGAGCCGTTGCCGGACGAGTCGCCGGAGCGTCCGCCGTTGCGGTTGCGACGCCCGCGGCCCCCGCGGCGCCGACGACGGCGGTTGCCGCCCGAGCCCTCGGCGCCGTCCGAGCCCTCGGCGCCGTCCGAGCCGTTGTCGTCCTCGGAGCCGCCGTCGTCGTCGGTCCCCTCGGCGTCCGAGCCCGGGGAGTCCTGGTCGTCCGAACGCTCGGGACCGGCGGCCTCGGACCCACCCTGGGGCCGTCCGGCCCGGCGGCCGCGTCCGCCGCGGCGTGCGCCGGAGCCACTCGAGGTGCCCGACTCCTTCTCGTCCTGGTCGTCGGTGTCCTGCGTGGCGTCCTGGTCCTCGTCCGACGAGGTCCCGGCGTCCGGGGCCGCGGGCGCCGCCGGCGCGCCGAAGTGCAGCTCGGGGGCGCCGCCGGACGACACGGCACGACGACGCGGGCGGGACTCGGAGCGGGTCGGCGCCTGGAACAGCAGCGCGGCAGCGGGCAGCCGCGGGCCGGAGGTGTCGTCCGCGTCGGTGTCCTCGTCGGAGGTGTCGTCCCCGGTGGTCTCGTCGGTGTCGGTGTCGTCCCCGGGCTGATCGTCCGCGTCGCTCGTGGCCTCAGCGGTCGCGTTCTCGTCGCTCGCGTCGCTCGTGGTCTCGGCGGTCGCGTTCTCGTCACTCGCGTCGTCGGCGGTCGTGTCGTGGGCGGCGGCCGGAGCCGACTCCTCCGCGTCGTCGGAGGAGACCCCGAGCGCGGCGAACACGTCCAGGTTCTGGTCGGGCTCGCGGGCCGGTGCGGTCGCGCGGCGGCTGCGCCGGGCGGGACGACGTGCGGGCGGCGTGGCCGGCTGGGCCTGCTCGGCGTCGTCAGTCGCGGTGGCCCGTTCATCAGCCTCGGCGGCCTCGGGCGCCGGGGTGGTCACGGTCGGCTCCTCGGCGGGGGCGGCCTCGGCGGCGGGGACCGTGTGCGTCGCCGACGTCGCCCGACGGCGCGTGGTCGAGCGGCGGGTCGCCGGCTTCGAGGACTCCGGCTTCGAGGACTCCGGCTGCGTGGAGGCCGAGGTCTCGCCGGCGCCGAGCGCCGCGATGTCGGCGGAGAGGCCGGCCAGGACGTTCTCGTCGCGCGTCTCGGTGCTCCCCTGCGCGTCGGTGCCGGCCTGCGTGCTCGGGTCCTGCTCGGCGGCCGGGGCGTCGGGCGCCTCCGTGGTCGTCGCGGCGGTCGTCGACCGGGAGGTCGACCGGCGGGTGCTCGCCGCGCGGGTCCGGGTCGTCGTGGCCCGGGTCGTCGAGGTCCGGGTCGACCGGGTCCGGGTCGTCATCGCGGCGGGCTCACCGACGTCCTCCGACGCTGCCGAGCCCTCGCCGTCGTCCGTGGCGGGGGCGTCGTCGGTGGTGGCGGCCGGTGCCGCCGTCGTCGCGGTGGCCCGACGCGGGGCGCGGCGCCTCGTCGTCGGCGCCTTCGCGGCCGTCGGCTTCTCAGTCGTCGCCTCGGCGGTGGCCTCGCTGCCCGCGGCCTCGACGCTCGTTGCCTCTGCGCCGCTCTCGGGGGTGTCCGACATGCAGTTCCTTCCACCCGGAGCGCCGGCCGTCCCTCGGCGCTCGGGCTTCGTCGTCGTCCGCGGGTAGCGCGGACGGAAGTCCTGGTGAGGGCCCACCGGTACCGGCGGACGCCACGGCGGCGCGCCTCGCGGCCCCGCGGGCACCGGATGCCCTGCGGCCTGTCGGCTGCACAGTCCGGTCGCGGCGACGCTCCGAGGCGGCGCGATCCGGCCCTGCTCACCGACGAGAGACTCGTCGTCGTCCCCCGCGCAGCGGAACGGCGCCGCGCCGGGATCCTCGCGAGTATCCCACACAGACCCCCGTCCGGCCCGGCAACCTCGCGCACACGACCTCGCCGACCGTCGCGATGCCGAGGTACTGACGCGGCGTCGCCAAGCGGGACCTTGGTCCCGCCGTCCGGCAGGGCCTGCTTCCTACCTTTGTCGCAGCCGCGCACCCTGCGCGAGACGCTCTCCGAGAAGGACGGACCGTGGAAGCACTCGACCTCGCTCGATGGCAGTTCGGCATCACCACCGTCTACCACTTCATCCTCGTGCCGCTGACCATCGGCCTGGCACCGATGGTCGCCCTCATGCAGACCTTCTGGGTGCGCACCGGCAAGGACCACTGGCTCAGGCTGACGAACTTCTTCGGCAAGGTCCTGCTCATCAACTTCGCCCTCGGCGTGGCCACCGGCATCGTGCAGGAGTTCCAGTTCGGCATGAACTGGTCGGAGTACTCCCGGTTCGTCGGCGACATCTTCGGCGCCCCGCTCGCCATCGAGGCCCTCGCGGCCTTCTTCCTCGAGTCGACGTTCCTCGGCCTGTGGATCTTCGGCAAGGAGCGGCTCTCCAAGGGCCTGCACCTGGCCTGCATCTGGATGGTGGCCATCGGCGTCAACCTCTCCGCCTACTGGATCCTCGCCGCCAACTCGTGGATGCAGCACCCGGTCGGCGCGGTCTACAACGAGGAGACCGGCCGGGCCGAGCTCGACGGCGTCGGCGGCTTCCTCGAGGTCATCACCAACAACACGGCGGTCGCGGCCTTCTCCCACACCGTCTCGGCGTCCTTCCTCGTCGCCGGCACCTTCGTCGCCGGCATCTGCGGCTGGTGGATCGTGCGCACCGTGCGGGGCCAGGGCTCCCCGGCCACCGGCGTCGCCCGCACCGGCGAGGAGGCGGCCGACGAGGCCCGCCGGGTGTGGCGGCCCGGCGCGATGCTCGGCCTGGTCACCGTCGTCGTGGCCGGCATCGCCGTCATCGCCTCGGGCCACCACCAGGGCCAGCTCATGTACGAGCAGCAGCCGATGAAGATGGCCTCCGCCGAGGCGGTCTGCGACGGCGGCGAGGCCGTCCCGCTGTCGATCCTCGCCATCGGCGACCTGTCCAACGACTGCGAGAACGCCATCCACCTCTTCGAGCTGCCCGGCGTCACCTCCTTCATGGGCACCAACCACTTCACGGGCGAGGAGAGCTATCTGCCGGGCGTCAACGACGTCCAGGCCCAGTACGAGGAGCTCTACGGCGAGGGCGTCGACTACCGGCCCAACCTCGTCGTCACCTACTGGTCCTTCCGCCTGATGATCGGGCTGGGGGTCTTCTCCGCGGCACTGGCCGTGTGGGGGCTGTGGGCGCTGCGCGGCGGGCGCGTGACCGGCTCGAGGTGGTTCTCCCGGCTGTGCCTGATCTCCCTGCCGATGCCGTTCCTCGCCTCGTCGTTCGGCTGGATCTTCACCGAGATGGGCCGCCAGCCCTGGGTCGTCCACCCCAACCCGGACAACCCCGTCGACCAGGTGTGGCTGCGGACCATGGACGGCGTCTCGACCGTCGTCAGCCCGTGGACGGTGCTCACCTCGATGGTGGTGTTCGCGCTGCTCTACGCCGCGCTCGGCGTCGTCTGGTACTGGCTCGTGCGCCGCTACGTGCGCGAGGGCATCGACCCTGCGCCCGTCGAGGAACCCGAGGACACCGACCAGCCGCTGTCGTTCGCGTACTGAGAACCCGAGGGAGACCGACCGACATGACCGAGGCACTGCCCCTGATCTGGTTCATCGTCATCGCCGTGCTGTGGACCGGCTACCTGGTCCTCGAGGGCTTCGACTTCGGCGTCGGCATGCTGCTGACGATCCTGCCCCGTGGCGACGCCGAGCAGCGCAACCGCGAGAAGCGCACCATGCTGTCCTCGATCGGCCCGCACTGGGACGGCAACGAGGTCTGGCTCATCACCGCCGGCGGCGCGATGTTCGCCGCGTTCCCGGAGTGGTACGCGACGATGTTCTCCGGCATGTACCTGCCGCTGCTGCTCATCCTCGTGGCCCTCATCGTGCGCATCTGCGCCATCGAGTGGCGCGGCAAGGTCAGCGATCCGGCCTGGGGCCGGCGCTGGGACCTGCTGCACACGATCTCGGCGTGGGTGCCGGCCGTGCTGTGGGGCGTGGCCTTCGCCAACCTCGTCCAGGGCATGGAGATCGTGCGGGACGACGCCGGCAACGCCCAGCTCACCGGCGGGCTCCTCTCCCTCATCACCCCCTTCACCCTCCTCGGCGGCGCGCTCACCGCCTCCCTGTTCCTCGCCCACGGCATGGTCTTCCTCGCCTGGAAGACGGCCGGCGACGTGCACGAGCGCGCGACGGCGGCGGCCAAGCCGCTCTCCCTGCTCGCCCTGGCCGTGGGTGCGGTGTGGGCGCTGTGGGCCCAGCTCGCCCACTCGGCGCACGCCTGGACGTGGGCGCCGCTGGTCGTGGCCGCGCTCGCCCTGGTCGGCGCGGCCTTCTTCGCCCACCGGGAGCAGGAGGGGCGCGCCTTCGTCTGCAACGCGCTGGCGGTGACCTCCGCCGTCGTGCTCATCTTCGGGATCATGTCGCCCGACGTCATGCGCTCCTCGGTCGACCCCGCCTTCTCCCTGGGCATCCGGGAGGCGGCGGCGACCGGCCCGACGCTCGTCGTCATGAGCATCGTCGCCCTCGTCCTCGTGCCCGTCGTGGTGGCCTACCAGGCGTGGACGTACTGGGTCTTCCGCAAGCGCATCAACGCCGACGTGCTGCCCGCGCAGGCCGCAGGGCTGCCGGTGGAAGTGACGGCGCCTCGGCCCACCGACGAGCCGCGCTGACCCGGTGAGGCCGCTCGACCCGCGCCTGCTCGGGCACGCGCGCGCCGCCCGTCGCTACGTCGTGCTCGTCGCGCTGACCGGGGCGACGACGGCGGGGCTCGTCGTCGCCCAGGTCCTGCTCCTGGCGAGCGTGCTCGCCCCGGCGATCGAGGGGGGCGCCGACCTCGAGGACGTGCGCGGCCCGCTGGTGTGGCTCGCCGTCGTGCTCGGTGCTCGTGTCCTCGTGCACGCCGGCCAGGAGGCCGTCGCCCACCGCGCCGCGACCGACGTCGTCGCCGAGCTGCGCGTCTCGGTGCTGCGCCACGCCCTCGCCCTCGGGCCGCGCTGGCGCGCCGAGCACGGCGGGGAGACCCTCACCCTGGCGGTGCGCGGCCTCGACGACCTCGAGCCCTACCTCGTGCACTACCTGCCCCAGCTGCTGCTGGCCGCCACCGTCACGCCGGCGACGCTCGCCGTCGTCCTCCGCGCCGATCTCACCTCCGCGGCGATCCTGGCGGTGACGATCCCCCTCATCCCGGTGTTCATGATCCTCATCGGACGGCTCACCCAGCGCTTCGCAGACGCCCGGCTGGAGTCGATGTCGCGGCTCGGCAACCAGCTCGTCGACCTCATGGCCGGCCTGGCCACGCTCACCGCGCTGGGTCGCGAGCACGGGCCGGCGGCCCGCGTGCGCGAGCTCGGCCGGGCCTGGTCGCGGGCCACGATGCGTACGCTGCGCCTGGCCTTCCTCTCCGGCGCGGTGCTGGAGTTCCTCACCTCGATCTGCGTGGCGCTGGTGGCCGTGAGCGTGGGCATGCGCCTGGTCTACGGCCACGTGGGGCTCGAGGAGGCGCTCGTGTGCATCATGCTGGCCCCCGAGGTCTTCCGGCCGTTGCGCGAGGTGGGCACGCAGTACCACGCCTCCGCCGACGGCGTCGCGGCCGCCGAGCGCGCCTTCGCCGTGCTCGACGCGCCGGCCGCGACGTCGGGCAGCGCCGACGCCCCGGACCTGGCCCGCACGGAGATCGTCCTCACCGGCCTCACGGTGCGCGCCGGCGAGCGCCACCTGCACGCCCCGGCCCACCTGGACGCGACGATCGCACCCGGTCGGGTCACCGCGCTCGTGGGGCCCTCGGGCTCGGGCAAGACGACGACGGCGCTGGCCGTGCTCGGCGTCCTGCGGCCGGACGAGGGGCGGGTGCTGGTAGGAGGGACCGACCTCGCCGACGTCGACCTCGAGCAGTGGTGGGCGCAGGTCGCCTTCGTCCCGCAGCGGCCCACGATCCTTCCGGGCACCCTGGCCGAGAACCTCGGGGTCTCCCCCGGCCGGGCGGCCGACGCCGCGGCGCGCACGGGTCTGGACGTCGTGGTGCGGTCCCTGCCGCGGGGGTGGGACACGGTCGTCGGGCACGGCGGGGTCGGGCTGTCGGTCGGGCAGCGGCAGCGGCTCGCACTGACCCGCGCACTGGTCTCCGACGCGCCGCTGGTGGTCCTCGACGAGCCGACCGCCCACCTCGACGCCGTCTCCGAGGCGCTGGTGCTGGACTCCGTGCGAGCCCTGCGCGCCCAGGGACGCACCGTGCTCGTCGTCGCCCACCGGGCCGCGCTCGTCGCGCTGGCCGACACGGTGGTCGAGGTCGCTGCGGCCGAGGTGGGCGCGCGATGACGACTCCCGAGGCCGCCACCGATCGCACGATCCTGCGCCGGGCGACCCACCTGCTCGGGGTCAGCCGGGGCCGCGTGGTCTGGGCGGTGCTGCTCGGCGTGCTCGCCGTCGGGGCGGGGGTCGGGCTCACAGCCACCTCCGCCTGGCTCATCGCCCGCGCCTCCGAGCACCCCCCGGTGCTCACGCTGTCCGTCGCGGCGGTGGGCGTGCGGACCTTCGGCATCTCCAAGGCCCTGTTCCGCTACCTCGAGCGGCTGGCCTCGCACCGCGTGGCCCTCGACGGCGTGGCCACCCTGCGCGAGCGCACCTACCGGGCGCTGGCCGGCGGGCGGACCGAGGTGGTGGCCCGGCTCCATCGCGGGGACCTCCTCGCCCGTACCGGCGAGGACGTCGACGCCATCGGCGACCTCGTGGTCCGCTCGACGGTCCCGCGGGCGGTCGCCGCCGGTGTCGCGCTGGTCTCGGTGACGATCGTCGGGCTGCTCCTGCCGGCCGCCGGTCTCGTGCTGGCGGCGGGGCTCGTCCTGGCGGGCGTGGTCTCCCCGGCGGTGACTGCGGCGGCCGCGCGTCGGGCGGCCGCCGCGCAGGTCGCCGCCCGGGGCGAGCTCACCGCGCACGCGGGCACCCTGCTCGACGGCGCCGTCGAGCTGCAGACCTCGGCCCGCACCGACGAGGCGCTGGCCGCGCTGGCGGACACCGAGGGGCGCCTGGCCCGGGAGCGCGACGCGATCGGGCGGGCGCAGGCCCTGGCCGCCGGGCTCGACCTGGCCGGGATGGCGCTGGCGGTCCTCGGAGCGCTGGTCCTCGGCATCCCCGCCGTCGCGGACGGTCAGCTCTCCGAGGTGGGTCTGTGCGTCGTCGTGCTCACCCCGCTGGCCAGCTTCGAGGGAACGGCGGTGCTCGGGCAGGCGGCGGTGCAGCGGGTGACCAGCGCGGCGGCCGCCCGGCGTGTGCTCGAGCTGGTCGACGCGGCCGGTGAGGGGCCGACCCAGGGCACGGCCGCGTCGACGGGCGCGCCGTCGCCCTCGGACGCGGCTGACCACTCCCTCGTGGCCCGTGACCTCGAGGTCGCCTGGCCCGGCGGGCCCGTCGTCGCCCGGATCGACCTCAACCTCGCACCGGGCCGCTCGGTGGCCCTCGTGGGGCCCTCGGGCATCGGCAAGACCACCGTCCTGGCGACCCTGGCGGGGCTGCTCGAGCCGGCAGCCGGACAGGTGCGGATCGACGGCCGGGACACCTCCTCCCTCACCTCCGACGAGCGCGCCGCCACGGTCGCGCTCACCGCCGAGGACGCCCACGTCTTCGCCACCACCGTGCTGGAGAACCTGCGGGTGGCACGCGGCGACGTCGACGAGGACGAGGCCCGCGAGCTGCTCCGCGCCGCCGGGCTGGGCCGGTGGCTCGTCACGCTGCCCGAGGGCCTCGACACGGTGCTCGGCACCGACGCCCGCACGATCTCCGGCGGTGAGCGGCGTCGCCTGCTGCTCGCGCGGGCGCTCGCCGGCCGGGCGCCGCTGCTCCTGCTCGACGAGCCGGGCGAGCACCTCGACCCCGACCTCGCCGACTCCCTCGTCACCGACCTGCTCACGAGCGGAGACCGTGCGGGCGTGCGGCGCGGCGTGCTGCTCGTCACCCACCGGCTGGGTCCGCTCGCCGCCGCCGACGAGGTCGTGGTGCTCGGCCACGAGCCGGGGCAGGAGGACGGACCGGCGACCGTCGTCGCGCAAGGGACCCACGACGATCTCCTGGCGACCCACGCGCCATACGCTGAGGCCTACCGCGCCGAGCGCGCGGGACGTGGACAGGGTGGCCCGGTCCGCGACCGGCACCAGCGGGAGGAGCACCGGTGAGCAACCTGGAGGACGAGGTGCTCGGCGACGAGGTGCTCGGCGACGAGGTGCTCGGCGAGGAGGTCCTCGGCACCGCGCTCACGCTCACCGGCCACCTGGAGATCCGCAACGCGCTGGACGGGCTGGTCGCCTCGGCGGCCAACCTCACCGGGGCGCGGTACGCCGCACTGGGCGTGCTGGACTCCAACGGCGACACCCAGACCTTCATCCAGGTGGGGATGAGCAAGGAGGAGATGGAGATCCTCGGCCATCCCCCGAGCGGCGACGGCGTCCTGGGGGCGATCCCCGCCCACAGCGCGCTCGTTCTGGACGACCTCACCACCCACCCCGACTTCGGCGGCTTCCCGCCGGGCCACCCGCCGATGTACTCCTTCCTCGGCGTGCCGGTGCGGGCCCGCGGACGGGTCTTCGGCCGGCTCTACCTCGCGGAGAAGGAGGGTGGGCACTTCACCCGGTCCGACGTCTCGACAGCGATGGCGCTCGCCCGCGCCACCGGCGTGGCCGTCGCCAACGCGACCACCTACGGGGCGGCGCGCACCCGCGCCCGGTGGACCGCCGTCGCCAACGAGATCACGACCGCGCTGCTGGAGGGCACCGAGGAGGAGGAGGCGCTGGACCTGGTGGCCTCGCGCGTGCTGACGGTCGCCGAGGCGGACACGGTCATCCTCGTTCTGCCCTCGGTGGGCGACACGTGGGTCGCCGAGATCGTGCGCGGGGACCGGGCAGGGGAGCTGCTCGGCCTCGCCTTCCCGCCCGACGGTCGCGCCCAGACGGTCATCCGGGAACGGTCGGGGCTCATCGTCGACTCGCTGACCCGTTCACGGACGATGCGGATGCCCGAGCTGGCGAGCTTCGGGCCGGCCCTCTACGCGCCCATGCTCCTCGGCGGCGAGGCTCAGGGGGTGCTCCTGCTGCTGCGGAGGCAGGGGGGCGCGGAGTTCACCGAGCTCGAGCTGGAGATCGCCGAGCAGGTCGCCTCCCAGGCGGTGCTCGCCCTGCAGATCGCGGCCGCCCGGCACTCCGAGGATGTCGCCTCGATGGTCGAGGAGCGTGAACGGATCGGCCGGGACCTGCACGACCTGGCCATCCAGCAGCTCTTCGCCACCGGTATGCAGCTGTCGCGGGCGCGTGAGCGGGCTGAGGACCTGGAGGCGGGGGGCGCGGGAGCCGTCGCCGACGGGGCGGCCGACGGGCTGGCGCTCACCGAGCTGCTGGACGCCGCCGTCGACGCGGTCGACTCCTCGGTGCGGCAGATCCGTTCGATCGTGCACAACCTGCGCGAGCCCGACCAGGCGCTGCTGCTCGTCGAGCGCCTGCGCCGGGAGGCGTCGCTGGCGCGCACGACGCTCGGTTTCGCCCCCTCGCTCATCGTCGAGGTCGACGGTCGGACGGTCTCGGAGTCCGACCTGGGCGGGCCGGTCTCGGACACCATCCGTGAGCGGGTGGATGCCGATGTCTCCGACGACGTCGTGGCCGTGATCCGCGAGGGCATCTCCAACGCCGCGCGGCACGCGGGCGCCTCGTCAGTGTCGGTCCGGCTGCGCATCAGCGGGTCGGGGCCCAGCGGGAGCGTGCTGGTGGAGGTGGAGGACGACGGCCAGGGCATCGCCCCGGACCGCACGCGCTCCTCCGGCCTGGGTAATCTCGCCCAGCGGGCCAGGCGTCACCGCGGGACCTTCTCGGCGGGCCGCGGCGAGCACGGCACGGGCACCCTCCTGCGGTGGCAGGTCCCGACGACGGGGCGCGGGTAGCGGGGTACGGCCAGCTGCGGCCCGGTCAGCCGGGGCGTAGGCCCATCAGGGCGCCGGCCCTCCCGGTCGGTGGCGGTTCCGGTCGGTGGCGGTTCCGGTCGGCGGCCCGCCAGGAGCGAACTGCCACGCAACGCGTCGTCGGTCGCTACCGAGTCGTGCGATCTCCACCGCTGCGCCACCACGCATCGCCACTTCTCCGCACCCCCATACCGAGGTCCCCACAAGCACGCGTGTTGCGCATCCATCCACAGATATGCCCATTCATGGCGGTGAGTGCTTGTCAGTGTCAGTGGTGCCGGGTAGTCTCATAACAGGCTTCGAACACAAGTTCGACACGAGGGGGTGGGGGGCATGACCGAGCGGATGTGGATCGACGTCGAGAAAGAACTCATCCGCGACGTCGTCCCCACCCCGGCCGGCATGGCCTACGTCACCGAGGTCCTGGCCGACACGACCATCACCAGCGAGCAGGACGCGATCGACATCATCGCCCGCGGCGAAGACCTCAAGGCCGCCACCGCGGCCGCCCAGGCCCGCGCGGCCGCGGTACTGGACCTGCTGCGCCGCACGCGGGAGGACATCAACGGCCTGCCCCGCGAGAGGCAGGGCCGCGGCCTGGCCCAGGAAGTGGCCCTGGCCCGCCGCGAATCACCCCACATGGGCGACCAGCACCTGCGTGCGGCCAGGATCCTGGTCGACGACCTGCCCTACACCCTGGCCCGCATGGAGACCGGCGAGCTCACCGAGGACAAGGCCCTGCGCCTGGTCCGCGAGGTCGCCGACCTCGAGGGCAAGGACCGGCGGGTCGTGGACACCGAGCTCGCCGGCGAGATCACCCGCCTGAGCCTCCAACAGATCACCGACCGGGCCCGACGCATCGCCATGCGCCTGGACGCCGACGCTGCCGCCGAACGCGAACGAGCCGCCCGCGACGCCCGGCGGGTGACCGTGCGGCACGCGCCCGAGCCCGGCATGGCCTTCGTCACCGCCCACCTGCCTGTCATCGACGCCCGACGTGTCTACGACTCCCTCACCCAGGAAGCCGACACCCTCCTGACCACCCGCACCACCACCGACATCGACACCGGCGCGGGCACCGGTGAGGACCCGGCCCCCGACTGCCCACGCCAGATCCGCACCGCCTTCGGCAACACGCAGCACGACGCGACCTGCCACTGCACCACCACCGCCGACACCCCCGACGGCACGTCCGGCGAGACCGCGGGCGAGATCGCGGGCGAGACCGTGGATCGTCGCTCGCGCAGTCAGATCGTCGCCGACCTGCTCGTCGAACGCCTCACCGGTACCCCCACCACCGCGTCCCGGGACATCGACCTGACCCTGGTGATGACCGAGACCACCCTGCTCGGCGGCGACGAACCCGGCTGGGTCCCCGGCCTCGGCCCCCTGCCCGCACCCACCGCCCGGGCCCTGATCGATCCCGACCGGGCCGGCGCCGACCGGGCCGGCGCCGTCGAGCTGCGCCGTATCTGGACCGACCCCGCCAACGGCACCATCACCGCCACCGACTCCCGCGCCCGCACGTTCTCCGCCACCGCCAGGCGCGCCCTGGCGATCCGGGACGACGTCTGCCGCACCCCCTACTGCGGAGCACCCATCCGCCAGGCCGACCACGCCACCCCCTGGGCCACCGGCGGGGCCACCACCCTGGCCAACGCCTCCGGCCTGTGCCAACGCTGCAACCTGATCAAGGAACACGAGGGCTGGGCACACGAGGCCACCAGCAGCAGCCTCACCGTGCGCACCCCGACCGGCCACACCTACCAGGCCCCCACCAGCCACCTCGCCCGCCCCGACCCCACCGACCTGCCCCGCATCAGCCACCACCGACACGGAGCCGGCGGCGACCGCCACCCACCACCACAACCACACCCCGATGCGAACGACCCGCCCGATATGGCGGATGAACCCGAAGAGTCGGTGTGAGCCAGCGATTCCGAAGACCCTGGCGTTCTCGGTAAGTCCGGCGACCCCGGAGACCCGGGTGAGTCCGGCGACCCCGGAGACCCTGGCGACCTCAGTGAGCCCAGCGCCCCCGGCGCCTCGCCCGCCCCTCGCCAGCCCGGCACGACCTAACCGGCGGCGGTCAGCAGCTCCTGCACCGCCGTCCAGATCGAGACCACCGCGAGCAGGACGCCCAGCGCGAGCGTGAGGGTGCTCGGCCTGCTGCGGTTCGACAGGCGGGCACCCGCCTGGGCGGCGAGCGCCGACACCGCCGCGAACACGAGCACGACGACCAGGTGCAGGTGCACGCCCGCCGCGAGCCGCGTCGTCATCCCCACCAGCCCGGTGACGACCATGACGAGAAGGGACGTCCCCACCGCGTCGCGGACGCGGAAGCGCAGACCCAGCGTGAGCGCCGGCACGACGGCGAAACCACCGCCGACCCCGAAGAACCCCGTCAGCCCGCCCACGCCACCAGCCCAGGCCACCACCCCGGTCGCCCGCGGCGGCCGCTCGTCCTCAGCCTCAGCCGTCTCGGCACGCTCCCCGACCCGCAGCCGGTACCCCTTGCGGAACATCAGCCCCGCGACGACGAGGAGCAGACCCGCGAAGGTGGCCATCAGCACGACGTCGGGCACGGCGATCGAGCCGAGCGCCCCCGCAACCGTCGCCACCGAGGCAATGGCGGCGAACAGGAGCCCGGACCGCCATCGCACGTGCCCCGCCCTGGCGTGCGGGACGATCGCGCTGAGCGCAGAGATCGTCACCACCACCAGCGAGCCGGCCGCCGCCGACTGCGGCTCCTGCCCCATGACGTGCACGAGCACCGGCAGGGTGAGCACCCCTCCCCCGCCACCCAGCGAGCCGACGATCACACCGACGACAACGCCGGCGAATACCGCGAGGAGGACGTCAGGCACGAGCCCTCAGCACGGGCTCCTCAGCCACGCCAGCCGGCCGCCCGCTGCCCGGCCACCCAGGCGGCGACCTGCGTGCGCCGCTGGAGGCCCATCTTGCTCAGCAGCGAGGTGATGTGGTTCTTCACCGTCTTCTCGGCCACCCCGAGCTTCTCCCCGATCTCCCGGTTCGACAGCCCGTCGCCGATGAGGTCGAGGACCTTGCGCTCCGAGGGGGTCAGGTCCGCGGTGGGGTCGTCGTGGGCCGCGCGCCGCCGGGTGACGGTGCGCGCGTCGAGCAGGGTGCGCCCCTGGGCGACGGCGTGCACGACGTCGGCGATCTCCGCCCCGCGCACCGTCTTGAGCAGGTACGCCTTGGCGCCGACCTCGAGCGCGGCGGCCAGCGCGTCGTCGTCGTCGAAGCTGGTCAGCACGATGGGCCGGGCCGCCGGCACCTTCTCGCCGAGGGCCCGGATGAGGTCGATGCCGGAGCCGTCACCGAGCTGGAGGTCGACGAGCAGGACGTCGGGGCGCACGAGCTCGGCGCGGCGCAGTGCGTCGGCCACCGATCCCGCCTCGGCCACCACGGACAGGCCCTCGGCACGGTCGACGACCTCCGCGATCCCACGGCGCACAACCTCGTGGTCGTCGATGATCATCACGCGGACGTCGCCGCCGCTCGAGGTGCTGCTCATGGGACCGAGCCTATCCGTCGCCGCGGCGCGCGCCGCTGGCATCTCGGGCACGAGACCGACCGACGGTTCATGAACGGCTCGACCCGCAGCGGCGTCCCGCACCGGTCGCACGGCTCGCCGGCCCGGCCGTAGGCGTGCAGCTCGCGGGCGAAGTACCCGGGAGTCCCGGCGACGTCCACGTACAGCGCGTCGAAGCTCGTCCCGCCGGCCGCGAGCGCCGAGCGCATGACGTCCCGGGCGTGCCCGTACAGCTCGCGCAGCCGGGCGGCCGGGAGGGTGTCGGTGGCGCGGGTCCCGTGCAGCCGGGCCAGCCACAGGGCCTCGTCGGCGTAGATGTTGCCGACGCCGGAGACCAGCGTCTGGTCGAGCAGCGCCCGCTTGACCTCGGTGCGCCGGCGCCGGGTGCGAGCCACCAGGTCCGCGAGGTCGAGGTCCGGGTCGAGCAGGTCCCGCGCCACGTGCGCCACCCCCGTCGGCACCACCGCGGCGGGCGAGCCGAGCCCGCCCGGGAGCCCGTCCGGCGTCGGGACCGTGGCCTGCAGGTCGACGTAGCCGAAGGTGCGCTGGTCGACGAACCAGGCCTGCGCGCCGTCGTCGGTCGTCAGCCGCACCCGCAGGTGCGGGCCGGGCTCGAGCTCGACGCCGGGCCGGTGGACGAGGAACTGCCCCGACATGCCCAGGTGGGTGAGCAGAGCCTCGGCCCCGTCGTCGAGCAGCAGCCACAGGTACTTGCCGCGACGCACGACGGCGGTGACCACGCAGCCGCGCAGGGCATCCAGCCCGGCGGCTCCGCCGGCGGCGTGCCGCACGGCCCGCGGGTGGCGGACCTCGACGCCGGTGATTGTGCGGCCGACGAGCACCGGCGCCAGGCCGGCGCGGACGACCTCGACCTCGGGCAGCTCGGGCACTATGTCGTCGGCTCAGGCTGCGCGGTCGGTCCGGACTCGTCGTCGGTCACCGACTCGTCGTCCCCGACCCGCGCCCCGACCCAGGCGTAGGCCGCCTCGGCGGCCTCGGCCTCGGCCACCTTCTTGGAGGCGCCCGTGCCCGAGCCGGCGACCTCCTCGTCGAAGGTCACCACCGCGGTGAAGACCCGGGCGTGGTCGGGCCCCTCGTGGGTGAGGGTGTACGTGGGCGCCGACAGCCCGGCGGCGGCCGCCGCCTCCTGCAGCGAGGACTTCCAGTCCAGCGCAGCCCCGAGCGTGCTCGCCCGGCCCAGCAGCGGGCCGACGAGCCGCGTGACGACCTCGCGCGTCGGCTCGAGCCCGTGCCCGAGATACATCGCCCCGATGAGCGCCTCGACGGCGTCGGACAGGATCGAGTCCTTCTCCCGCCCGCCCGAGGACCGCTCCCCGCGCCCGAGCAGGATGTAGTCACCGATCCCCAGCTCCCGCGCGACGACGGCCAGCGCCTTCTGCGACACCGTCGCCGCCCGCATCCGCGCCAGGTCGCCCTCGGGGACCTCGGGATGGGTGCGGTACAGGTGCTCGGTGACGATGACGCCGAGCACCGAGTCGCCGAGGAACTCCAGTCGCTCGTTCGTGGGCAGCCCCCCGGCCTCGTGCGCGAAGGAGCGGTGCGTGAGGGCCAGGACGAGGAGCTCGGGGTCGATCGTCAGCCCGAGCTGCTCGGTGAGGCGCTCGACGTCGTCGCGGCGGGTGGGGCCCTCGTCGGCCGCACCGCGTCGGGAGCGGCCGCGGCTCACCGCTCGTCCGTGCTCTCGTCGGGCGCGCTCTCGCCGGCCTCCGGCTCACCCTCCCCGGACCCGCTCGCCAGGGCGGCGAGCGCCGCCCAGCGCGGGTCGAGCACCTCATGGCCGTGGTCGGGCTCGGCGTCCTCGAGCCGGATCCCGCACACGTCGCACAGCCCCTGGCAGTCGGGCCGGCACAGCGGGGTGAAGGGCAGGCCCAGCACGACGGCGTCACGCACCACCGGCTCGAGGTCGAGGTCGTCCCCGCCGATCACGGGGTAGTCCTCGGCGTCCTCGTCGCCCTCCTCGACGAGCCGGGCGCGCACGTCGGGGTGGTAGAAGAGCTCGGTCAGCTCCACCTCGCTCACCTCGTCGATGGGGTCGAGGCAGCGCGAGCACTCCCCGTGCAGGCGGGCGCGGACCGGCCCGGTGACGAGGATGCCGTCCGAGACGGCGGTGAGCGTGAGGTCGAGCTCGAGCTCGGTCCCCGCGGCGACGCCGAGCACCGCGGTCCCCATCTCCTCGGGGGCCGGCGCGGTGAAGGACATCTCCCGCACGCTGCCCGCGCGGCGGGCGAGGTCGCGGACGGAGACGGTCAGCGGGGCGCTCATCGGGAGGCCGCCCGTCCGTGCTGCGGGGTGTGCTCGCCCCGCTCCGAGCGCTCGGACCGCTGCGCCCGTTCCGACCTCTCGGGCTTCTCAGCCGGCTGACCGGCCTTCGAGCGGAGGAACTGCCGGCCAGCGCGGACCTGCTGGGTGATCGCCTCGAGCTCGGACTCGAAGCGGCCGAGCTGGTCGTCGGCGTAGGCGTCGGCGTCGGCGGCGCGCCGGGCGGCGGCCTCCTCGGCCTCGGCCACCAGGCGGCTCGCCTGCTCGTTGGCCTGGGCGATGACGGGCTCGTCCTGGACGAGCCGGGCCGCCTGCAGCTCGGCGTCGGCGACGATCTCCTCGGCCCGGCCGCGGGCCCGCTCGAGCACGGCGTCGGCGTCGGCGACGATGCCGTCCGCCGCCGCGATCGAGGCCGGCACGACGGCGCGCGCCGACGCCACGAGGTCGAGCACCTCGGCGCGGTTGACGATCGCCGAGGAGGACATCGGCATCGACCGCGCCTCGGTGACGATGCGGCGCAGCTCGTCGAGGATGGCGAGGAGCGACTCGCCGGCGTCGTGCGTGTCGTCCGTGGGCTCGGTGGTCATGCCGGGACTCCTGGGGGTCGGGGCGGCTCGGTGTCGGTCACCGGGCCGCGGCGGGATCGGCTCAGCGCGTCGGGCAGGGCCCGCGCGACGTCGGGTGGCACGAGGTCGTCGAACCGGCCCCCGTGCCGGGCCACGTCCTTGACCATCGAGGAGGCGACGTGGCCCAGGGCGGGGTCGCCCATGACGAAGACGGTCTCGACGCCGGTGAGGTGCCGGTTCATCAGCGCCATCGCCTGCTCGGCGTCGACGTCCGCGGCCCCCCGCAGGCCCTTGACGATGGCGTTGGCCCCGACGTCGGCGCAGTACCGGGCCAGCAGCCCGGGCACGCGCTCGACGACGACGCCGTCGATGTCGGCCACGGCGCGGCGCACGAGGTCGACGCGCTCGTCGTCGGTGAACAGGTAGCTCTTGGCGGCGTTGGTGGCCACGGCGACGACGACGCGGTCGAACATCGCCCGGGCCCGCCGTACGACGTCGACGTGCCCGAGGGTGACCGGGTCGAACGATCCGGGACAGACGGCAAGACTCATGGTGCGTCCACGGTAGCCGCCGCCGGGTCGAAGACCGCGAGGTGCACGGTGGTGTCGCCGTAGCGGCGCGACCGCACCGGGTCCAGGCCCGCCGGCCAGGTCGGCTCCGGGGCGCGCCGGTCCCGCTCGACGACGACGACCGCGTCCCCTGCGAGGTGGCCGTGCTCGACGAGCCGGGCGAGGACGACGTCGAGGTCGGTGGCGGACAGCTCGTAGGGCGGGTCGAGCAGGACGAGGTCCGCGGGCCGGCGCGCCGGCGCCGCCACGTGCGCGGCGACGTCGGCGGTGACGACCTCGACGCCCGGCAGCCCGAGGCTGCGCGCGTTGTCCCGCACGACGGCGGCCGCCGCGGGCGCGCGCTCGACGAGGGTGACGGCGGCGGCGCCGCGGGAGGCAGCCTCCAGACCGAGCGCGCCCGAGCCGGCGTAGAGGTCGAGCACGACGGCGTCCTCGACCGCGCCCATCGAGCCCAGGGACGAGAACAGCGCCTCCCGCACCCGCTCCGAGGTGGGTCGGGTCCCCGAGCGGGGCACCTTGAGGGGGCGTCCGCCGACGCTCCCGGCCACGATCCGCGTCACGGGAGCACCCTACGTCCGCGTCCACGTAGCCTGCCGACATGCTGCTCGAGGCGCGTGACCTGCAGGTCGGCTACGCCCTGCCGGTGTGCCCGCCGGTCACCTTCACGGTCGGCCCCGGCGAGGCGCTGGCGGTGGTGGGCGTCAACGGGTCGGGGAAGTCGACGGTGCTGCGCACGGTGCTCGGCCAGATCCCCTCCCTCGGCGGTCAGGTGCGCCTGGACGGACGCGCCGTCGACCCCCGCTCGGCCCGGCACCGGGCAGCCGTCGCGCACGACCTCGGCGACGAGGTCTTCCTGCCGGGGCTGTGCGCCGCGGAGCACCTCGAGCTCACCGCCCTCGGCCACGGCGTGCCCGACCCGGGCGCCGCCGCGGCGGAGCTGCTCGAGGAGATGGGCCTGACCGCCCGGGCCCGGGCGCGGCCGGCCGCGCTGTCCTCGGGCCAGCGGCGCCGGCTGCTGCTGGCCGCGGCACTCGTGCGCCCGCGCGAGCTGCTCGTCCTCGATGAGCCCGAGTCGCGGCTGGACACCTCGGCCCGCCACCGCATGGCCGACCGGCTCGCCGACGAGCGCGAGGCCGGCGGCGCCGTGCTGTTCGCCTCCCACGACCCGGCGACCGTCCAGCTGGCCGCCACCGCCGTGCTCGTGCTCGGCGACGAGGACGTGCGGCTGACCGACCCCGAGGACGGCGCCGACGTCGTGGCCGGGCTGTGAGGGGGCGCCCGGCCGACCCCGCCCCGACCGGCAGGCAGATCCGGCGGTGGACGGCGCTGCGCCGCGCGACGGGCGGGACGACCTCGGTGGTGGACACCGTCGCCGACGTCTACATGGGCGTCCTGGCCGCGGCGATGGCGCTCGCCTCGGCCCTGTATGCGGCCCGGGACAGCGTCCTGACCGCGGCCGGCGCGAGCTCCGCCGGCGGGGTCGACGGTCTCGACGGCAGGCTCGACGCCGCCTGGCTGTGGCTGCTCGCGCTGGTGGTCGCCCTGGTCGAGGTGGTGCGGCTCGCCCGCCGGCTGGGGCCGGTCGGTCTGGACGCGGCCCGGGTGCGGTGGTGGCTGCCCCTGCCCGTGGACCGCCGCGGACTGCTGGGGCCGGCCGCCTGGCGGTGGCCTGCGCTCGGCGCCCTCCTCGGGGCGTGCCTGGGGGCCGTCGGCGGCGTGGCGCTCGGCGGGCCGGACACCCCTGCCTCCTCGATCCTCGCCTGTGCCGCCCTCGCCGCCTCGGTGTGCGCGGCCGCCTGCCTCGCGCTCGTGCCCGCTCAGGCCGGTGGGGGGCGTTCCCGGCCCGTCGACCTCGCGCTCGTCGTGGCCCGCACCGTGGTGGCCGGCGGGGCGGCCGCCGTCCTCGTGTCAGCCCCGCCGGCCCCGCCGCTGCCGGGTGCGGCCGCCCTGACGGTCGCCACGGCCCTGGCCGCGGCCCTCGCCGTGGTGAGTGTCGTCGCCGCGCGCCGGGCCCTGCCCCGCGTGCCCGACGGCGAGCTGGCCCGCGGCGGGCGGGTCGCCGGCGCCGCCGCCGGGGCCGCGCTCATGCTCGACACCCGCACCCTCGGCGACCTCGGCGCGGGCGAGGGTGCCTCCCTCGTGCGCCGGCCGCTGCGCACGCGCCTCCTCGCCCGCCTGCCGGCCCGGCTGCGCGCGCCCGCCGCGCTGCTGACCGCCGACCTCGTGGCCACCCGGCGCCGGCCCGGGGCGGCGGCGCGGCCCCTGCTGGCCGTCCTCGCCGTCGCGCTCGTGGCCGCGGCGCGGGTGCCGGACTGGGTGCTGCCCGTCGCCGTCGGGGTGGGCGGGTACCTCGCGGCCACGGCCGGGGCGAGCGGGGCGCGCGTGGCCCGCACGGACGAGGGGCTCGACGCCCACCTGCCCATGGGGGCGCGCGCCCACCGGGTGGTGCGGCTGGCCGCCGCGTGGTGCGTGGCGGCGCCCTACGTCCTCGGGGCGGCGCTCGTGCTCGCCGGGGGCAGGCCGGCGCCCGCCCTGGCCTGGTTGGTCCTGCTGGCGGCGGCCGCGATCGGCTGGGCCGCCGCCGCGCTGCGCTGGGCCTACCGCAAGGACGACCACGGCACCGGCCCCGTCGCGCCCTCCCCGTTCGGACCGGTGCCGATCGGGTCGATCATGCTGCTGCTGACCGGGCCCGACCTCGCCGTCGTGGCGTCGGTGACGGCGGGCCTGGCGGTGTGGTCCGGCGCCCCGACGGCCGCACTGACCGCGGTGGCCGTCTCCGTCTCGCTCGGGCTCGCCTGGGCGGTGACGCGGCCCGCTCAGGTCTTGTCGAGGTAGGCGTCCTCGCCGTCGGCGAGCTCGATCGCCAGGGCGGCGACCAGATCCGGGTGCGCGTCGAGCGCCGGGTCCTCGGCGACGAGCTCGCGCGCGGCGGTGCGGGCCTCGGCGATGATCCCGGCGTCCCGGGCCAGCCGCAGCAGGCGCAGCCCGGAGGTCCGCCCCGACTGGGCGGTGCCCAGCACGTCGCCCTCGCGCCGCAGCCCGAGGTCGGCCTCGGCCAGGGCGAACCCGTCCGACGTCGAGGCGAAGACCTCCAGCCGCTCCCAGGCCACCGTCCCGGGCTCGGCCGCGCTGACGACGAGGCAGATGCTGGCCCGCTCGCCGCGCCCGACCCGCCCGCGCAGCTGGTGGAGCTGCGAGAGGCCGAAGCGGTCGGCGTCGAGGACGACCATCACGCTGGCCTCGGGCACGTCGACGCCGACCTCGACGACGGTGGTCGCCACGAGCACCGGCGTCTCGCCCGAGGCGAAGGCCGCCATCGCGCGCTCCTTGTCCTCGGCGGCCATCCGCCCGTGCAGGGTGCCCACGGCGACGCCGGCGAGCGCCGCCTCGGCCGCCAGCCGCGCCGAGGTCTCGGCCACCGAGGCCGAGGGGGCCTCGGGGTCGTCCTCGGCGTCGATCCGGGGCACGACGACGTAGGCGCGCCCCCCGGCGTCGACCTCCTCCCGCACGCGTTCCCACACGCGCGCCATCCAGCGGGCGTTGGCCGCGGGGACGAGCGTGGTGGCGATGGGCGATCGGCCAGCCGGCAGCTCGTCGAGCACGGAGGTCTCCAGGTCGCCGAAGACGGTCATCGCCACGGTCCGCGGGATGGGGGTGGCCGTCATGATGAGCTGGTGCGGGACCGCCTCGCCGCGGGTGCGCAGGGCGTCGCGCTGCTCGACGCCGAACTTGTGCTGCTCGTCGACGACGACCAGGCGCAGGAACGGGATCTGCACGGTCTCGGTGAGCAGCGCGTGGGTGCCGACGACGATGCCCGTCTCCCCCGAGGCCAGGTGGGCGAGCTCCTCGCGCCGGGCGGCGGCGCCCTGGGAGCCGGTGAGCAGGCCGACCCGGGTGGCCGGGCCGTCGGGGGCGTCGAGGCGGCCGGCCCGGCCGAGCGGCCCGAGCAGCGCGGTGAGCGAGCGGTGGTGCTGCTGGGCGAGGACCTCGGTGGGGGCCAGCAGCGCGGCCTGCCCGCCGGCGTCGACGACCTGGAGCATGGCGCGCGCGGCGACGACGGTCTTGCCCGAGCCGACCTCGCCGTGCAGGAGCCGCTGCATGGGGGTCGTGGCCGCGAGGTCGGCGGCGATGGCCTCCCCCACCTCGCGCTGGCCGCGGGTGAGGTCGAACGGCAGCGCCGCATCCAGCGCCGAGCGCAGGCCCCCCGTCACGGCGGCGCTGGGCTCGGCGGGGTCGGCCGCGGCCTCGGCCCGGCGGCGCGCCAGCGCGGTCTGCACGAGGAAGGCCTCCTCGTGGCGCAGGGTGCGCGCCCCGCGCTCGACCTCGCGCTCGTCGAGGGGGTGGTGGATGGCGCGCAGGGCCGCCAGCGAGCCGAGCAGGTCGTGCTCCTGCCGGTAGCCCGCGGGCAGCGGCTCGGGCAGGTCGCCGGCGCGCAACGGGTCCAGCACGGAGCGCACCGTCGAGGCGATGACCCACGACGGCAGCCCCCGGGTGGCGGGGTAGATCGGGGTGGGGCGCCGCGCCTCCTCGGCGGCCAGGGCCTGGGCGGCGGCGCCGTCGTCGCCGGCCTCGAAGGTCTGGTAGTCCGGGTGGGTGAGCTGGGGCTCGTCGCGGAAGACCGAGACCTCACCGGTGAACTGGCCGCGCACCCCGGGCCGCAGCCGCCGCGTGTGCATCCCGAAGGAGCGCGGGTGGGAGCCGAAGAAGACGAGGGTGAGATCGTCGGTGCCGTCGGTGATGGTGACGACCAGGCGGGCGCCGCCGCGGCCGCCGCCGCGCGAGACGCGGGTCTCGGCGCCGACCACCTCGGCCACGACCGTCACCGGCTCTCCCACCCGCAGGTCGGCCAGCGAGGTGAGGCGGCCGGGCGCGACCCAGCGGAAGGGGTAGTGGCGCAGCAGGTCCCGCTGCGTGCGGACGCCGAGCCGGGCGAACTTGTCCGCGGCGGCCTTGCGCACGAGGCGTGAGACAGGGGCGTCGAGCCCCGCGGGGTCGTGCGTCCGTCCGGCTCCGGTCACGGGGCCAGGTTACGGTGGCCCGCCGACGTCCGGCCCCGCACCTGTGGGGCAACGCACGCGTCGGGGCGCCGTCCCACCCTTGGGGGCACCGCGCGACCTCGGGTACGCTGTCCCGGTTGCCCGTCCGGCCCTGGCCGTCGCATGGGCGTGCCGACCATCGGCCCGCGGCTCCCGCCGCTGCCGTCCCGTACGAGTCAGGAGAACCACCGTGGCTGCGACCTGCGACATCTGTGGCAAGCACCCCAGCTTCGGCAAGACCGTGTCGCACTCCCACGTGCGCACGTCGCGCCGCTGGAACCCGAACATCCAGCGCATCCGCGCCAACGTCGACGGCGCGCCGAAGCGCATGAACGTGTGCACCTCGTGCCTCAAGGCCGACAAGGTCACGCGCTACGTCAAGAGCTGAACGCCCGGGCCGCGTGCCCGCACCGACGAGGGGCCCCGCCGATCGGCGGGGCCCCTCGTCGTCCCGTCTCACGCGAAGTGCTCGAAGCCCCCGACGCCGGCCACCGGCTCCCCGTCGAGGAGCACGACGCCGCCGCCTTCCGCCGGCAGGACCCGGCCGACCGGGCGGAAGCCCGCCGGCAGCTCGGCGTCGGCGGGGAAGGTCGCCAGCAGGCCGTGGTCCTCGCCGCCGGTGAGCACCCAGTCCATCGCGTCGGTGCCCAGCTCGGCGCCTGCCTGCGCGAGGGCGCCGGCCCCCGCGTGCGCGCCGGCGTCGTCGAGGCCGGCGGCACCCGCGAGCAGTCCGGCGTCGACGTCGACCACGACCCGCGAGGCCCGGGCGACGCGGCCCGCGTCCCGCAGCAGCCCGTCGGAGACGTCGATCATGGCGCTCGCCCCGGCGCGGGCCGCCGCGGGGCCCAGGGCGTAGGGCGGCGTCGGGCGCAGGAACGCCTCGACGACCGGGTCGCGGGGGTCCGCGTCGCCCGGGCGCGCGCCCGCCTCGAGCAGCGCGTACCCCGCCGCCGCCCGGCCGAGCACGCCCGCGTGCGCGAGGACGTCGCCGGGGCGGGCACCGGAGCGGAGCACGGGATCGAGCCCGCACAGGTCGCCGTGCACGGCCACCGAGACCACGAGCGCCTCGGCCGCCGTGAGGTCCCCGCCCACGACCCCGACCCCCATCGGCGCGCACTCGGCCGCGAGCCCGCGCGCCAGGTCGCGCACCCAGGTCAGCGGGGTGTGGCCGGGCAGGCCGAGGGAGACCACGAGGGCGATCGGCTCGGCACCCATCGCCACGACGTCGGCGAGGTTCTGCGCGGCGGCCCGGGCCCCGACGTCGGCCGCCGTGCCCCAGTCGGAGCGGAAGTGGTGGCCCTCGACGAGCATGTCCGCGCTGACCACGAGCCGGGCGTCGGAGGAGGCGACGACGGCGCAGTCGTCGCCGGGGCCCACGAGCGTCCCTTCGCCGGCGGGCAGCTCGGGCAGCAGGACGGCCAGCACCCCGTCCTCACCGACCTCGCGCACGGTGCGCTCGGCAGGCGAGACCTGGGGGCTGCGGCTGGGCGTGGGCACCGGGACACGCTACCCAGGTCGTGGACGTAGCCTGACGACCATGCCCCGCCGCCGCCTGATCCTGCTCGCGGGGGCGCTGGCCGCGCTGTCCCTGACCGGCTGCGGCACCCCGGTGTCCCTCGACCCGGCGCCGACCGCGTCGGCCCCCGACTGCGGCGACGTCCTGCAGTCCACCCCCGACGTCCTGTCCGGGTCCGACCGCCGCTCGACGACGGCGCAGGCCACCACCGCCTGGGGCGACCCGGCCGTCACCCTGCGCTGCGGCGTCGAGCCCCCGCCGCCCACCACCGCCGAGTGCCTGTCGATCGAGCTGCCCGACGGGCGGGTGCACGACTGGATCCACACCGACGCCGGGGCCACCCTCGACGAGGCCGGCCCGGCGGGCGTCGAGTCGACCTGGGTCTCCTACGGCCGCATCCCCGCGATCGAGGTCCGGGTCCCGGCCGAGCTGTCCGACCAGGCCTCCGCCGTGCTGGTCGACCTCGACGGCGCCGTCGAGATGACCGAGCAGGTCGCCACCTGCGTGGGCGCCGAGGAGGTCGCCTCCGCGGAGGCGACGACCGGCTCCTGAGGCAGGCCGAGTCCCTACCGCAGGCCGGGGCCCTAACGCAGGCCGAGTCCCTACCGCAGGCCGACCGGCCGCTCGAGCGCGAGCGCGACCAGCTCGTCGAGCAGCGCGGGGTAGCTCAGGCCGGTGGCCTCCCAGACGACGGGGAACATGGAGAACGGCGTGAACCCGGGCATCGTGTTGAGCTCGTTGACCACGACCGTCTCGCCGTCGACGAAGAAGTCGACCCTGGCCAGTCCCTCGCAGCCGAGCGCCTCGAAGGCGTGGACGGCGAGCTCGCGCACCCGTGTGGCCACGTCCTCGGGCAGGTCGGCGGGCGCCGCCATCTCGAGGCCGTCGGTGTCGACGTACTTCGCCTCGTAGTCGTAGAAGCCGGCCGGCGCGCCGTCGAGGACGATCTCGCCGAGCAGGGAGGCCCGGGGAGCGTCGCTGCCGTGACCGCCGAGGACCCCGCACTCGATCTCCCGCCCGGCGACCGCGGCCTCGACGACGACCTTGGGGTCGTGCTCCTGGGCTCGGGCGATCGCGGCGTCGAGGTCCTCGAGCCGGTCGACCTTGGAGATGCCGATCGAGGACCCGGCCCGGGCGGGCTTGACGAACAGCGGCAGGCCGAGGGCGGCGACCTCGGCGCGCACGCCGTCGGCGTCGGTGGCCCAGCGGCGCGCCGGGACCGCCACGTAGGGGCCCACCGGGAGCCCCCGCGCGGCGAGCAGCACCTTCATCACGTCCTTGTCCATGCCGGCCGCCGAGGCGAGCACACCGGAGCCCACGTAGGGCACGTCGGCCATCTCGAGCAGGCCCTGCAGGGTCCCGTCCTCGCCGAAGGGCCCGTGCAGCAGGGGCAGGACGACGTCGATCCGGCCCGCGAGCGCCGACCCGTCACCGGTGACCAGCTCGCGGCTGCCGTCGAGGCGCAGGAGCATCGCCGCACCGTCTCTCACCGCGCCGTGGGCGGCCAGCTCGAGGGAGTCGGGGTCGGTGGGCCCCTCGACCCACCGGCCGTCCCGGGTGATGCCGACGGGCACAATCTCGTAACGATCGGGGTCGAGGGCCCTCATCACACCGGCCGCCGTCGCGCAGCTGACCTCGTGCTCCCCGCTGCGGCCGCCGAACACCAGGGCGATGCGGATCCGGGGCGCTGTGGGGCGGGTCTCGATACTCATCCCCCGCAGCCTAACGGCCACCTGTTCGCCGCTTCCCCGTGACCACGCCGTGACGGGATCGCGTCTCGCGTGAGGCAAGATCGACGTCGACCTGGCGGGCCCCCGACCGCCGACCCCACATCCGTGAAGGAGAACACGTGCGCGCTCGTCGTGCGGCCCTCGCCGCCACCGCCGCCCTTCTCGTCACCCTGGCCGCCTGCGGCCCTGCCGACGAGGATTCCTCCGGCGGCGACGGCTCGAACGTCGAGGCACCGCCCTCGGCCGGCTCGTCCACCACCGACGCTCCCCCGAGCGAGGAGGCCCCCACCTCCGACGACGAGGACGGCACGACCGACGGCCCGGACAGCGACGAGTCCGGCAGCGACCCCGCCGAGCCGCCCACCGACGACACCGCCGGCGAGGAGCAGCCCCCGGAGGGCTCCAGCGACGAGCAGGAGCCGGCCGGCGAGGACGCGCAGTGGATCTCGCCGGGCAGCTCCGACGAGGGTCAGGGCGACCTGGCGGGCGGCCCGCTGCTCGCCGTCGACGTCCGCTCGGGCATCCACCCGTACTACGAGCGCGTCGTCATCGATCTCGAGGGCGAGGGCGGCAACCCCGGCTGGTACGCCGACTACACCGGCGACCCCGTCGAGGACGGGTCCGGCGCCCCGATCGAGCTCGACGGCACCGCCTTCCTGCACGTCAACGTCACCGGCTTCCGCTACCCCGAGCCCGACGAGGAGTTCGTCCAGGGCGTCGTCGACGTCGACACCGCCGGCGTCACCGAGGTCTACGTCTCCGCCCCCTTCGAGGGCCAGATCCAGGTGGTGCTCGGGGTGGACTCCGCGCGCCCCTACCGCGTGTTCGTCCTGCCGGACCCGATGCGGCTGGTCATCGACGTCGAGACCGCGGGCTGACGCTCACCCCCGCACCCGGCGCGGGTGCGGGTCGCCGTCCCGGCGCATGTCCCACGGGCGCCCCGGCGCCCGCTCACCCCGCACGACGGCGAGCATGGCCGTCAGCCGGTCCGTCACCATGGCGGTCGCCGCCCGGGCGAGCACCTCGGGGTCCTGCTCCGCCGGATCGACGCCGGCGAGCAGCTCCGCCCGGCCCATCGGGCGCCCCGCCACGACGTCGGCGCCGCGGCGCGGCAACGGGTGGAAGCGGCGGGTGAAGGGCGGCAGGACCCGCTGCCCGCCCCAGACCACGACCGGCACGAGCGGCACCCCGGCGCCGAGCGCGAGGCGGGCCGCCCCGGGGCGGGCGGTCATCGGCCACAGGTCCGGGTCCCGGGTGAAGGTGCCTTCGGGGAAGACGACGACGCAGCCACCGGCGGCCAGCCGCTCGCGGGCCACCTCCAGGGCGTCCGCGGCGGCCTCGGTCCCGCGCAGCACCTCGACCTGCCCGGCGGCCCGCAGTGCTGCGGCCACCGGCGCGCGGGCGAAGAGCTCGGACTTGGCCAGGTACGACGGCGGGGCACCGTGGGACCAGAGGAAGTCGCCCACGAGCAGCGGGTCGAGGTTGGAGACGTGGTTCACGGCCACGACCACCCCACCGGTGGCCGGCAGATGCTCGCCACCCAGCCAACGGCGGGACATGAGGAGCCGGGTCGGGGGCCGGATCAGCGCGGCGGCCAGGCGCAGCGCCGGCGGGGCGGGTCGGGGCACCGGCCGATGGTACGTGCGCCTCAGATCCAGCCGTGCTCGCGGGCGCGGTGCGCGGCCTCGTGGCGATTCACGGCGCCCAGCTTGCTCGTGGCCGAGGAGAGGTAGTTGCGCACCGTGCCGGCGGTGAGGTGGGCGCGCTCGGCGATCTCCTCCACCGGGGCCCCTTGGCCGGCGAGGTCGAGGACGTCGGCCTCGCGCGGGGTCAGCGGGGAGTCGCCGGCGCCGATGGCCTCCGCGGCGAGCTCGGGGTCGACGTAGCGCCCGCCCTCGTGGACCTGGCGCACCACCTGGCTGAGCACCGTGGCGGAGACCGTCTTGGGCAGGAAGCCGGCCACCCCGACCGACAGGGCGCGCTTGAGGTAGCCCGGACGGCCGTGGCTGGTGACGATGACCGAGCGGGTGCCGGGCAGGACCCGGGCGATCTCGGTGGCAGCCTCGATGCCGTCCAGGCCGGGCATCTGCAGGTCGAGCACGACGACGTCGGGCTCGTGCTTGCGGGCCGCGTCGACGGCCTCGGTGCCGGAGGCGGCCAGGGCGACGACCTCGAGATCATCCTCGAACCCGAGCAGGGAGGCCAGGGCGTCGCGGATGAGGGTCTCGTCGTCGGCGAGCAGGATGCGGATCATCGGGCGGCCTCCGGGACGCGGTCGGTGTCGCGGGCCTCGAGGTTCGCCGGGAGGCGGGCACGCAGGGTGAACCGGTCGCCGTCGGCCTCGGCCGTCAGCGAGCCCCCGGCGCGGTCGACGCGCTCGGACAGGCCGGCCAGGCCGCTGCCGCGGGGCGCCTCCGTGCCGCTCGTCGTGGCGGCGTCGTTGGTCAGCGTGAGCACCGCGTCCCCGCCGTCGACGTCGAGGGAGAGCTCGACCCGCCGCGCCGAGGAGTGGCGGACGACGTTGGTCACCCCCTCGCGGACCACCCACGCCAGCACGTCCTGGGCGGCGAGGCTGATGCCGGTGACGTCACCGGTGATCGACGTGACGGCGCCGGTGGAGCGCAGCAGGGAGCGGGCGCCGTCGAGCTCGTCGGTGAGGTCGGCGCGCCGGTATCCGGCCGCGACGGAGCGGACCTCGGCGAGCACCTCGTGGGCGAGGTCGCGCACGCTCGCCATCTCCCCCGGGGCCTCGGGGCGGCCCCGGCGGGACAGCTCGGCGGCGAGCTCGGACTTCACGGCGATCGCGGACAGGGAGCGGCCCACCGTGTCGTGCAGGTCGCGGGAGAAGCGCAGCCGCTCCTCGGCGACGGCGAGCCGGGCCTCGACCTCGCGGGCGGCCTCGATGCGGCGGACGACCCCGACCATCCACACCGACAGCCAGACGGAGAAGGCGAAGCCGAGGAGGATGCCGGCGGTGGCCAGGGAGAGGACCACGAGGTCCTGTGCCCGCAGGCCCGGGACGAGCGCGGCGGCGAGCATGACGACGCCGATGGCCGGCAGGGCGGCGAGGAGGACGACACGGGCCGACCAGCGGGGCGCGACGGCGGAGAAGGCGGAGGTGACGCTGGCGGTGACGAGGAAGCCGCCGCCGTTGGACCACACGACCGCCATCGGCACGAGCAGGACCCCGCCCAGCGAGGTGACGAGGGTCGTCGTGGCCAGCGCAGCCAGGTTGCCTCGGCGCCCGGTCCCACGGCCGAGCTGGATGTCGAAGGAGTCCCGCAGCACCCGCACCAGCACGAAGCAGTGGACGAGGGAGAGCGCGACGAGGAGGACCGTGACCGCCCCCGGCGCGATCTCCACCAGGGGCACGGCGGTGCCCTCGCGTCGCTCGCGGCCGGCCGCCACCGGGCCCACGAGGTAGATGATCGGGACGAGCACCATGATGCTCACGAGCGACCACCAGGTGTACGCCTCGAACCGGCGGGCGTCGCTCATCGATCGCCAGCGCTCGACCACGCGCATCCGTGGCACCTCTCCTCCGGTCGTCGGTCGGTGGACAGTGTCGCAGGCCGGGCCGGGCGCCTCCTGGCGACCGGCCGGGCCCGCGGCGTCGGGGTGCGTCAGCGGCGCGGCTCGAGCGGCATCTTCCTCGCGACGACGACGGCGAGCACGACGGACCAGACGACGAGCACCGCGACCGGCACGGCGGCCTCGACGAACGTCTCCGCGAAGCTCAGCTGCTCGCCGGCGGCGGTCGTCCCGCCGAGCCCGATCGAGACGAGCTCGGTGACCGGCATGACCGGGAGGAGCTCGATGACCGTCTGCACCCGCTCGGGGAAGACCGACGCCGGCACGAGGGCCCCGGAGAGGATGAGGCCGATGAGCATCATCGGCATCGTCGTCAGCTGCGCGGACTCCGCCGTGCGCGTGAGGATCGAGGTGACGTAGGCGAGCAGGACGAACACCACGGCCCCCAGCAGGACCCCGAGGACCGCGACGAGCGGGTTGGTCATCTCAGGGCTCTCCATCCGCCAGGCGACCACGCCGGTGCCGATGACGACCTGCGCGAGGAAGACGGTGACATTGGGGATCGCCAGCGCGGTGAGGACCTCCCACGTGCGGGCCGTCCCGGAGACCTGGCGCTTGAGGGAGAGGGACTGACGCCGGGCGACGGCCGCCGTCGTGAGGTTGAAGTAGACGGCCATGACGATGCCGAAGATGACGAGCATGCCGATCGCGCGCACCGCCATCGCCGGCCCGGCGGCCGAGGCGATGTCCTCCCAGACCGGCAGGGTGGTCATGAGGAGGAGCATCGCCGGGGCCATGAGGATGGCGTAGAAGGCGGCGACCGAGTTGCGCTGCAGGACCTTGAGCTCGGCGACGGCGAGCGCGGCGATCCGGCCGAGCGGGCCGCTGCGGCGGGGTGTGGCGGTCGGCAGCGCGGGGTTCGTGGTGGTGGGCTCGTTCGTGGTGGTCATGGGGTGCTCCTGGGTGGGGTGCGGACGGGTGTCGGCGGTCGCGCGGCTCATGCGGCGGCGTCCTGGTCGAGCTCGCTGCCGGCGATGCCGAGGAAGACCTGCTCGAGGGAGGCGTGCCGGGCGTCGAGGCCGTCGATGCGGACGCCGGCCTGGTCCGCGGCGACCATGAGCGCCGTGAGGGTGGCCTGCAGGTCGTGGGTCTCCAGGACGGTACGGCCCCGGGCCTGGGTGGGCCGGGCCAGCAGGTGCGGCAGGCCCGCGACGGGCAGGTCCTCGGTGCCGGCGGTCTCGAAGGAGATGCGCTCGGGCTCGTCGGCGACGATCTGGGCGAGGTCGCCCTCGCGGACGATCTCGCCGCGGTGCATGATGGCGATCCGGTCGGCCAGCCCCTCGGCCTCCTCGAGGTAGTGGGTGGTGAGCACGACCGTGGTGCCGGCGGCCAGCCGGGCCCGCACGAGGTCCCACAGGACGGCGCGGGACTGCGGGTCGAGGCCGGCGGTGGGCTCGTCGAGGAACAGCAGCTCGGGGTCGCCCATGAGGGCCAGCGCGAGGTCGAGGCGGCGGCGCTCGCCGCCCGAGAGCGAGGGGACGCGGACGCCTGTGCGGTGGGCGAGGTCGACCATCCGCAGGGCCTCCTCGGGCCCGACCGACCTCTCCAGGGTCCCGTGCCACGAGCGCGCCGTGTCGGCCACGGTCAGCTCGGCGACGAACCCGCTCTCCTGGAGCATGACGCCCATCCGGGGGCGGATCCGGGCGCGGTCCTTGACGGGGTGCCCGCCGAGGACGCTGACCCTGCCCTTGGTGGCGCGGCCGAGGCCCTCGAGGACCTCCATCGTGGAGGTCTTGCCGGCGCCGTTGGTGCCGAGCAGGGCGAAGAGCTCGCCCCGGCGGACGGTGAGGTCGACGCCGCGAACGGCCTCGAAGCGGTCGGAGCCCGTGCCGTAGGAGCGGCGCAGGCCCTGGGTCTCGATGACGGTGTCGGTGCTCGTTGCGTTCATGACAGCAACGATGCCGCCGGTATCGGGCCAGCACCCGTGCGTCAGCGCACCGATCGACGTGGCCGGTTCAGGGGCCACCCATGAGGTTTGTCAGCTGCTCATCGTCGCCGCGGCGCCGAGGGCGGTGAGCTTGTCGAGGAAGTGCTCGTAGCCGCGGTTGATGAGGTTGATCCCGGCGACGTTGGAGGTGCCCTCGCCGGCGAGCGCCGCGATGAGGTGGGAGAAGCCGCCGCGCAGGTCGGGCACGACGATGTCCGCGGCCCGCAGCGGGGTGCGGCCCGAGACGACGGCGGAGTGGTAGAAGTTGCGCTGCCCGAACCGGCACTGCGAGCCGCCGAGGCAGTCGCGGTAGACCTGGATCTCCGCCCCCATGCCACGCAGCGCCTCGGTGAAACCGAACCGGTTCTCGTAGACGGTCTCGTGGACGATCGACAGGCCCTCGGCCTGCGTGAGGGCGACGACGAGCGGCTGCTGCCAGTCGGTCATGAAGCCCGGGTGCACGCCGGTCTCGAGCACGATCGGCTTGAGGTCGCCGCCGGGGTGCCAGAATCGGATGCCGTCCTGGCGCACGTCGAAGGCGCCGCCGACCTTGCGGAAGGTGTTGAGGAAGGTCATCATCTCGGGCTGCGTCGCGCCCTTGACGAAGATGTCGCCGCCGGTGGCCAGTGCGGCCGAGGCCCAGGAGGCGGCCTCGATCCGGTCGGACAGACCGTGGTGGATGAAGCCCTCGAGCCGGTCGACGCCCTCGATGCGGATGGTGCGGTCGGTGTCGACGGAGATGATCGCGCCCATCTTCTGCAGGACGGCGATGAGGTCCATGATCTCGGGCTCGGTGGCGGCCCCGCGCAGCTCGGTGCGGCCGTCGGCGCGCACGGCCGTCAGCAGGGTCTGCTCGGTGGCACCGACCGAGGGGTAGGGCAGCTCGATGACCGAGCCGCGCAGCCCGCGCGGGGCGCTGATCGCGATGCCCGAGGGCAGCTTCTCCACCACCGCGCCGAACTCGCGCAGGATGTTGAGGTGGTAGTCGATCGGCCGGTCGCCGATGCGGCAGCCACCCAGGTCGGGGATGAAGGCCTCGCCGAGGCGGTGCAGCAGCGGCCCGCAGAAGAGGATCGGGATGCGTGAGGAGCCGGCGTGGGCGTCGATGTCGGCCACGTGGGCGGTCTCGACGTTGCTCGGGTCCAGCCGCAGGACCCCGGACTCGTGGTCGTGCTCGACGCCCACGCCGTGGATGCGCAGGAGGCCCGAGACGACCTCGACGTCACGGATGTCCGGGACGTTGTACAGCTCGGAGGGGGTCTCCCCCAGCAGCGCCGCGACCATGGCCTTGGACACGAAGTTCTTGGCGCCCCGCACGGTGATCTCGCCGGTCAGCGGGCGCCCGCCCTCGATCCTCAGGACGTCGTTCATCGTCAGCAGGTCGGTCATCGGGCCTCCGATCGTCGGTGCCCGACCGGGGGTGCCGGGCGCAGGTGGCTCCGGCCGCGGCCGGAGCGGTGCCCCGCGACGTTCGACGCGTGACGCCGAGCAGGATACGTCGGCGTCCGGCGCGACGCCGTGAGGGCACTCACCGCCGCGTCGGCGGGGGTCAGCTCAGCGCGGATTCCTCACCCACGGGACGGGCCAGCGTGACCTCGCCCGGCCCGAGGGTCCTCGCGGGGAGGGTCTTCGGGCGCCAGTCGGCGCGCGTGGCCTCGAAGGCGGTGATCGACTCCTCGCTCTGCAGGGTGAGGCCGATGTCGTCGAGCCCCTCCATGAGGCGCCAGCGGGTGTAGTCGTCGATCTGGAAGGGGACGGTGACGTCCCCGGCGGTGGCGGTGCGCGCCTCGAGGTCGACCGTGACGGTGGTACCGGGCTCGCCCTCGAGGATCTTCATCAGCATCTCGGAGTCCTCGGTGGACAGCTGGCCGGCGACCAGGCCCTGCTTGCCGGCGTTGCCGCGGAAGATGTCGGCGAACCGGGTGGACAGGACCACCGTGAAGCCGTAGTCCTTCAGCGCCCACACCGCGTGCTCGCGCGAGGAGCCGGTGCCGAAGTCGGGGCCGGCCACGAGCACCGAGGCGCCCGCGTAGGCCGGCCGGTTGAGGACGAAGTCCGGGTCGCCGCGCCAGGCGGCGAACAGGGCGTCCTCGAAGCCGGTGCGCGTGACGCGCTTGAGGTAGACGGCCGGGATGATCTGGTCGGTGTCGACGTTGCTGCGGCGCAGCGGGACGCCGACCCCGGTGTGCGTGGTGAACTTCTCCATCTCAGCTCCTCCTCAGACGCCTGCGCCGACGGGAACCTCGGCCGGCTCGAGGTCGGCGGGCGTGGACAGGGTGCCGCGCACCGCGGTGGCCGCGGCGACCAGCGGCGAGACCAGGTGCGTGCGCCCGCCCTTGCCCTGGCGCCCCTCGAAGTTGCGGTTCGACGTCGAGGCGGCGCGCTCGCCCGGGGCGAGCTGGTCGGGGTTCATGCCCAGGCACATCGAGCACCCGGCGTTGCGCCACTCGGCGCCGAACTCCGTGAAGACCGTGTCCAGGCCCTCGGCCTCGGCCTGCAGCCGCACGCGGGCCGAGCCGGGGACGACGAGCACGCGCACGTCCTCGGCCTTCTTCCGGCCCTTGATGACCTCGACGACGGAGCGCAGGTCCTCGATGCGGCCGTTGGTGCACGAGCCGATGAAGACGGTGTCGACGGCGATGTCCCGCAGCGGGGTGCCCGGCGTCAGCGCCATGTACTCCAGGGCGCGCTCGGCGCCCTTGCGCTCGTCCTCGTCGGCGATGTCGGTGGGGTCGGGCACGGCCGCCGAGATCGGCAGGCCCTGGCCGGGGTTGGTGCCCCAGGTGACGAAGGGCTCGAGGTCGTCGGCGCTGAGGGTGACCTCGGCGTCGAAGACGGCGTCGTCGTCGGTGCGCAGCGTCTTCCAGTGCTCGACGGCGGCGTCCCAGTCCGCGCCCTGCGGGGCGTGGGGGCGGCCCTTGACGTACTCGAAGGTCGTCTCGTCGGGGGCGATCATGCCCGCGCGGGCGCCGGCCTCGATGGACATGTTGCAGATCGTCATCCGCGCCTCCATCGAGAGGTCGCGGATCGCCTCGCCGCGGTACTCCAGGACGTAGCCCTGGCCGCCGCCGGTGCCGATCTTGGCGATGACCGCCAGGATGATGTCCTTCGACGTGGTGCCCGGCCGCAGCGTGCCCTCGACGTTGATCGCCATGGTCTTGAAGGGGGACAGCGGGAGCGTCTGGGTGGCCAGGACGTGCTCGACCTCGGAGGTGCCGATGCCGAAGGCCAGCGCACCGAAGGCGCCGTGGGTCGAGGTGTGCGAGTCGCCGCAGACCACGGTCATGCCGGGCATGGTCAGGCCGAGCTGGGGGCCGACGACGTGCACGATGCCCTGCTCGGCGTCACCCAGGGAGTGGATGCGCACGCCGAACTCCTCGGCGTTCTTCCGCAGCGTCTCGATCTGCGTGCGCGAGGTGCGGTCGGCGATCGGCACGTCGATGTTGACCGTGGGCGTGTTGTGGTCCTCGGTGGCGATCGTCAGGTCCGGCCGGCGCACCTGACGCCCCGCCAGACGCAGCCCCTCGAAGGCCTGCGGGCTGGTGACCTCGTGCACGAGGTGGAGGTCGATGTAGAGCAGGTCGGGGGCGCCGTTCTCCCCACGCCTGACCACATGTTCCTGCCACACCTTCTCGGCGAGCGTCCCGCTCATCGCGGCTCCTTCCGTCCGTCCCGTCCTGCGTCTCGCGCGTCCTACGCGTGCATCTCAGGGGATGAGATAGTAGTCTTGAACCATGGACAACTCTAGCGGAGTCGGCGTCCTTGACAAGGCCGCAGCAGTTCTCGCCGCCCTCGAGTCGGGGCCGGCCACCCTCGCCCAGCTCGTCGCGGCGACGCATCTCGCCCGACCGACGGCCCATCGCCTCGCGGTGGCCCTCGAGTTCCACCGCCTCGTCTCGCGCGACATGCAGGGACGGTTCGTCCTGGGCCCGCGTCTGAGCGAGCTCGCCTCGGCCGCCGGCGAGGACCGGCTGCTCGCCGCGGCGAGCCCGGTCCTCATGGCGCTGCGCGACCACACGAGCGAGTCCGCCCAGCTCTTCCGGCGCCAGGGCGAGAACCGCATCTGCGTGGCCGCGGCAGACCGGCCGGTAGGCCTGCGCGACTCGATCCCGGTCGGCGCGACGCTGTCGATGCTCGCCGGCTCGGCCGCCCAGACCCTGCTGGCCTGGGAGGAGCCGGACCGCCTGCACCGCGGCCTGCACGGGGCCACCTTCACCGCCACGATGCTCTCGCAGGTCCGACGCCGCGGCTGGGCCCAGTCGGTCGGCGAGCGCGAGGCCGGGGTGGCCTCGGTCTCGGCTCCGGTGCGCGGCCCGTCGGGTCGCGTGGTGGCGGCGGTGTCCGTCTCCGGGCCGATCGAGCGGATGGGGCGTCAGCCGGGGCGGCACTTCGCGCCGGGCGTCATGGCCGCGGCCAACCGGCTCAGCGAGGTCGTGCGCAGCACGGACGAGGACGCAGAGGAGTAGGGCGCGGGCACGACGAAGGCCCGGACCTCTCGGTCCGGGCCTTCTTCCGTACCCCCAGCGGGATTCGAACCCGCGCCGCCGCCGTGAGAGGGCGGTGTCCTAGGCCGCTAAACGATGGGGGCCTGCTGTGTTCACTTGGTCCTGCTGCACTTCTCGCGCCTCGGCGCCCGGAAGACGTTACCGGACAGCCGCCCCGACGTCACCCGGAAGGTGGTCGCGAGGCCGGTGAGGTCGATCACCGCGTACCCCCAGCGGGATTCGAACCCGCGCCGCCGCCGTGAGAGGGCGGTGTCCTAGGCCGCTAAACGATGGGGGCCTCCACCGCCTGCGCGGTGGCTCCGGCGCTGCGACGCCGGATGGCTGGGGTACCAGGACTCGAACCTAGAATAACTGGACCAGAACCAGTCGTGTTGCCAATTACACCATACCCCAAGGGGTCACCAGTCGGCTTCCGACCCGATCCCGAGAGCTCCCGGGGCCGCGTCCGCGACGTCGTACCGGCGTTGAACTTTACCTGCACTTGTTGGGCAGACCAAGCCGGATCGGCCCTCGGTGAGCGACCTCACGAGGCCGACGTGAGCCGCCCCTCAAGCCGGGCGATCCGCGCCAGCGTCTCGTCCTTGCCGAGGATCTCCATCGACTCGAACAGCGGCGGGGAGATCGTCCGCCCGGTGGCGGCGACGCGCAGCGGGCCGAAGGCGTGGCGGGGCTTGATCCCCAGCCCATCGACGACCGCCTCGCGCAGGGCGGTCTCGATCTGCGGCGTCGTGAACCCGTCCGCGGGCAGCGCGGCGAGCGCCTCGCGGCCGGCGGCGAGCACCGCCGGTGCGGTGTCGGCGAGCTTGGCCACGGCCTTGTCCTCGTAGGTGAGGTCCGCGCCGTCGAGGAAGAGGAAGCCGGCGAGCTCCGTGACCTCCCCCAGGACCTGCATGCGGGTCTGGACCAGGGGGGTCAGGGCATCGAGGATCTCGCGCTCGCGGTCGGTGAGCGCGTCGCGGTCGTCCGCCCCCACGACGCCGCCGGCGTACAGGAAGGGGACGAGCCGGCGGGCCAGGTCGTCCTCGGCCAGGCGGCGCACGTGCTCGGCGTTGATCGCCGTCGCCTTGTCGTTGTCGAAGCGCGCCGGGTTCGGCAGGACGTCGCGGATGTCGAACGCCGCGACCATCTCCTCGCGCGTGAACAGGTCGTTGTCCGGGGCGATCGACCAGCCCAGCAGGGCGAGGTAGTTGAGCAGGCCCTCGGGGATCATGCCGCGCTCGCGGTGCAGGAAGAGGTTGGACTCGGGGTCGCGCTTGGACAGCTTCTTGTTCCCCTCCCCCATAACGTAAGGCAGGTGCCCGAACTGCGGGACCTGCGCCGCGACGCCGAGGTCGACCAGCGCCCGGTGCAGGGCGATCTGCCTCGGCGTGGAGGAGAGGATGTCCTCGCCGCGCAGGACGTGGGTGATGCCCATGAGGGCGTCGTCGACGGGGTTGACCAGGGTGTACAGCGGCCGGCCGTTGGCCCGCACGACGACGAAGTCCGGCACCGAGCCCTGGGTGAAGGTGATCTCGCCGCGGACGAGGTCGGTGAAGGTGATGTCCTCGTCGGGCATACGCATCCGCAGCGAGGGCACGCGGCCCTCGGCCCGGAAGGCGGCGACCTGCTCCTCGGTGAGGTCGCGGTCGTAGTTGTCGTAGCCGAGCTTGGGGTCGCGGCCGGCCGCGCGGTGGCGCTCCTCGACCTCCTCGGGCGTCGAGAACGACTCGTAGAGGTACCCGGCGGCGCGCAGCTGCTCGACGACGCCCGCGTGGATGTCCGCCCGCTCGGACTGGCGGTAGGGGCCGTGCGGGCCGCCCACCTCGACGCCCTCGTCCCAGTCCAGGCCGAGCCAGCGCATCGTGTCGATGAGCTGCTCGTAGCTCTCCTGGCTGTCCCGGGCGGCGTCGGTGTCCTCGATGCGGAACACGAAGGTGCCCCCGGTGTGCCGCGCCCAGGCCCAGTTGAACAGGGCGGTGCGCACGAGCCCCACGTGGGGGTTGCCGGTCGGTGAGGGGCAGAAGCGCACGCGCACGGCGGCGTCGGGGGTCTCAGTCATGATGACGCCCAGGGTAGCCGCGCGACGCGGCGCGCCCGGCCCTCAGTCGCGGCGCAGGACGGGGTTGGAGAAGGAGCCGATGCCCTCGACCTCGACCTCCACGCGCCGACCCTCCTCGACGACGCCGTTGCCCGCCGGGGTGCCCGTGAGGACGAGGTCCCCGGGCAGGAGCGTGAAGATCTCCGAGACCTGGGCGACGATCTCGCGCACCCCGAGGACGAGCTGGGAGGTGCGGCCGTCCTGGGTGGTGGTGCCGTCCACCGCGGCGCGCACGGCCAGGTCGGTGGGGTCGAGGTCGAGCGCGAGGTAGGGGCCCACCGGCGTCGAGGTGTCCCAGGCCTTGGCCCGGGTCCACGGCGCTCCCGGGGCGAGCTGGTCCTTGGCGGTGTAGTCGTTGGCGGCGGTGTAGCCGAACACGACCTCGTCGACGCGCTCGACGGGTACGTCCTTGCACATGCGGCCGATGACCACCGCCAGCTCGGCCTCGTACCAGACCTCGGAGGCCCAGCGCGGCAGCACGACCGGGTCGTCGGGGCCGATGACGGACGTGTTGGGCTTGAGGAAGACGAGCGGCTCGGGGTCGGGCTCGCCCTCGACCCGGTAGCTGCGCGCCAGGCCGACGACCTTCGAGCGCGGGATGACCGGGGAGAGCAGGCGGACGGTGTCGAGCGCGATCCGCTCCCCCGTGGTGTCCAGACCGGCGAACAGCGGGTCGGACCGCAGCACGACGAGCTCGCCGGAGTCCTCGTCGAGGATGCCGTACCGCGGGTTGCCGTCCGTGACGAATCGGGCGATGCGCATGGCGTCGATCCTATGTCGGTCACGGGTGGACCGACCTACCCTGGGCCCGTGCGACTGACGGCCGAGGCGTGGCGGGGCCGCGCCGCGTCCCATGCCGCGCGGGCCGACGCCTTCACCGCGGACCACCGTGCCCGGCGCTCACGCGGCGAGAAGCACGCGGTCGAGGACTTCCTCTACAAGTACTACCCGTTCAAGCCGGGCAGGGTGCGGCGGTGGCACCCCGGCGTCGGGGTCGAGCTCCTGCCCGACGACGGCGCGCCCGGCGAGGTGGACGCGCCCGCCGCGGGCGACGGGCTCGCCGAGCGGGCCGCGTGGCGCTGGCACCGGCGCACGGCGGGCGGCGGGGTCGAGCTCGACGTCGACGCGTTCCTCGCCGACCGCGGCGACGGCGTCCGGTGGGTGGACCAGCTGCTGCGCCGCACGGCGGGCCGCGCGCCGACGCTCGGCTGCTTCGGCTGGCACGAGTGGGCGATGGTCTACCGGAGCTCCGAGCACCGCCACCCGCTGCCGCTGCGCCTGGGCCAGGCCGGGACCGACGCGGCCGTGGAGGCGGCGACCATCCGCTGCTCGCACTACGACGCCTATCGCTTCTTCACCCCCGAGGCCGAGGGGCTCAACACGCTGCGGCCCACGCGCGCTCGGCAGCTCGACCTCGACCAGCCCGGCTGCCTGCACGTGACGATGGACCTGCTGCGCTGGTGCCTCACGCTCGGTCCCGCCGTGCCCGGCGAGCTGCTGCTGGACTGCGCGGACCTCGCGCTGGACGTGCGCCGGCTGGACATGGCGGCCGCTCCCTACGACGTGTCGTCCTACGGGCTGGCTCCGGTACGGATCGAGGAGCCGGCCGGCCGTGCGGAGTACGCGCGCCGCCAGCGCGAGACGTCCGAGCGGGCCGCACCGCTGCGCGAGCGCCTCCTCGCCGTCACCACGGCACTCCTCCCCCACACCGATGACGACTGAGCGCCCGCCGGTCCGTGCGGACCGGCGGGCGCTCACCCGTCACATGGGACCGACGCTCAGCGTCGGACCGCGAGGGTGTCGGTGCCGTCGCCGTCCCAGTCGCCGACGAACACCTCGTCCGACGCGCGGCCGTAGCGCTGCTCGATCTCCGCACGCGTCGAGGTCAGGGAGTTCGAGACCAGGTACAGGTTCCCGCGACGCACCGCGAAGGAGTCCGACCCGTCGCCGTCCCAGTCACCGACGAGCACGTCGTCCGTGGCGCGGCCGTAGCCGAGCTCGGAGTCGGCCGCACCGCCGGTGAGCGAGTTGGCGATGAAGTAACGGTTCCCACGGCGCACGGTGAAGGAGTCCGCGCCGTCCCCGTCGTAGTCGCCGACGAGCACCTCGTCACCGGAGCGGCCGTAGTTCAGCTCGACCTCCGCGTTCCCACCCTCGAGCGAGTTCGTCAGGAAGTAGGCGTTCCCCCGGCGGATCGCGAAGGTGTCGACGCCGTCGCCGTCCCAGTCACCGACGAGCACGGTGTCGTTCCCCCGACCGAAGCCGAGCTCGACGTCCGCGTTCCCGCCGACGAGGGTGTTGCCCAGGAAGTACCGGTTGCCGCGACGTACGCCCAGCGTGTCGTTCCCGTCGCCGTCCCAGTCACCGACCAGCACCTGGTCGCCGGGCCGTCCGTAGGCGAAGACGTGGTCCGCCGTGGCGTCCCAGCCGTCGTTGAGGTAGAAGCCGCGACCCGGTGCCGGCACCTCGGGCTCGGGCTCCGGGTCGGGACCCGGCTGCTCGCCGTCACCGGCCGCCGTCGTGAACGTCCGGACCGGTGAGACGGCCGACCCGCCGGTCTCACTCTCGGCGACCGCGTACCAGCCGTAGGACGTGCTCGGCTCCAGGTCCGCCCACTGCGCGGTGGCCGTGCCCTCGCCCGCGACGTCGGCGGAGCCGATGACGTCGTCGGTGAGGACGGCGACGGAGACGGAGTCGGTGGCGATCGAGGTCGTGCGCGTGGACAGGTCGACCGGGACGGTGAACTCGTCCTCGGAGCCGTTGTAGCGCTCCTTCGGGTCGAACTCGGTGGCGCCGTGGTTGTCGAGCCACGGCGAGTAGGTGTCCACGGTCATCTCGGAGCGGTCGACGTCGAACTGCAGCAGGCGCAGGAAGCCGGTCATGAACTCACCGTCGACCTCGTAGGCCTGGTAGTCCGCGAGGAGCTCGACGACGTTGTGCCCGGGCTCGGCCACGTCCGTGCGGACGTTCATTCCGACGCCGTGGATGTGCCCGGTCAGCGTGAGGAACACGTTCGGGCTCTGCGAGACGACCTCGTCGTAGATGTTCTGGCCGTCCGGGTTGGCGAACGGAGCCCCCCGACCGTCCGGCGAGTCCGAGCCGTTGAGGTAGTCGTGCGAGGCGAGGATCGCGTTGCGGTCCGGGTGGTCGGCCAGCGTCTCGCGGGCCCAGGTCAGCTGGGCGTCGGAGGCCCAGAACGGGAGGTGGACCGCGATGAACTCGAGCCCGCCCGCGGTGAACAGGTCGTAGTGCGCGGAGTTGTCCCCCTCGCGCCACGGGCCGCCGTACTCGGCGTTCTCCCAGCCCTCGGACAGCGCCTCGTACCGCTCCGGACCGAAGTACTCGTTGTACAGGTCGTTGTCCAGGCCGTAGACGTTGTCGTGGTTGCCGGGCAGCACGCCGTTCGGCATGCCGGAGTCGTCGAGGATGCCCTGCAGCTCGTCGGCGAGCTCGAACTCGCCACGCACCTGCTCGTTCCACTCCTCGTTCTCGGTGAGGATGAAGTGGTTCTCGGTGATGTCACCGGTGTGGAACGTGTAGGCGATGTTGCGCTCCTCGGCGTTGTCCACCACCCAGTTGACCATCCCGCGGTAGGCGGCCTCGAAGTTCGCCCGCTCGGTCTCGTCCTCGCGCTGGATCGCACCCTCGGTGTAGTACTGCGTGTCGGTCATGTGCACGAGCGAGAAGTCGTACGTGCCCGGGTCGCGGAAGGCGCCGTCGGGTGCGTCGTCGATGTCGTCGGCGAACGGGTCGTAGCCCTCGACGAGGAGGTGCACCTCACCGGCGTCGACGTGCTGCATGCCGACGGTGCCGCCGAGCCGGGTCTCGGCGCCCGCGGTGCCGCGGGTGTCGCCGATCTGCTCCCAGGACGACTCGGTGACGTCCCAGGCGTAGAGCCGCACGCCGCGGGCCGGGTCGACCTCACCGGCCCACGAGAGGACCATCTCGTCGTCCTCGGCGGCCTCGACGGGCACGTCGAAACGCTGGAAGGTGACGTCCTCACCGGCAGGGCTGCGGAGCACCTCGCCGTCGACGGCGTCGAGCGCGTCGGTGGCTGCCTCCTCCTGCCCGGTGAGGTCGAGCTGACCGAGCGGGACCTCGCGGAGGGTGCCCTGGTGGGCGGCGCTCGGCGCGGCGCTGTCCGCCGCGTAGAAGGTCGTCGTGAGGTCGGCGCCGTTCGGGTCGGTCACCTCGGCCGACAGCTCGACTGCGTCGCCGACGTCGGTCGTGCCGTCCGCCGGCGCGAGCTCACCGAAGGCCGGGGTGCTCGGGGCGGTCGTGAACGCGACGACGTGGCGCGCGCCGTTCCCGAGACGGTCCTCGGCCTCGACGACGAGCTCGTGCTCGCCGGCCACGAGGTCGTCGGTGGCGAGGGTGTCGCCGGCCGTGACGGGCTCGCCGTCGAGGGTGAGCACGGTCTCGCCGCGCAGCCCCGCCTCGTCGGCGACCTCGGCCGCGATCGTCAGCTCGCCGATGACCGAGGCGCCGGCGGCGGGGCTCGACGAGACGAGCGCGGGCCCGGTGTTGTCGACCGTGTAGGTGTGGGTCGTCTCGGCGCCGGACTCGCTCGCGGCGGTGACGACGTGCTCGCCGTCCGACAGCGAGGTGGTGTCGAGCTCGTGGAGCAGGCCCGAGTCGTCGCCGGGCTCGCCAGGGATGGTGAAGGTGAGCTCGACGGACTGGGGACGGTCGGGGATGTGGCCGCAGTTGCCGTCGCCGAGGGTGATGACGGGGTGCTGCTCGTCGTCCCGGATCCGGGTGCCGTCGGCCAGCTCGAGGTTGAAGTTGGAGACGCCGAAGTCGTCGTAGTTGAGGCCGCAGTACGCCGGCGTGGCGCCGGAGTGCAGGACGATCGTGTTCTGGCCGTGCACGAGCAGGTCGTAGGGCACGGGGATCTGCGTGGTCTCGCTCGCGTAGGTCTCGAGGATGGCCACGCGCGAGCCGTTGACGATGAGGTAGTTGCCGTTGCCGCGCGCCATCGAGTTCGACCCGACGCCGGCCTGGAAGTACGCGACCTCGTCGCCGCCGAGCGTGGGCCGCGCGACGAGCTCCTCGTCGTCGACCGCGATGGAGGCCACCGGGTCGTCGGCCGAGGTGCGACCGGCGACCAGGGTCTCCGCGCCGGCGATGCGGGTTCCGTCGGCCGGGGTGAGCGTGGGGGCGCCGGAGGCCTCCTGCTCGGGGGTGGCCGTCGCGGCCTCCCACTCGGTGGGCTGGACGGGGCCGGCGGCCTCGTCCTCTGCCGCGGCCGGGGCGTCCGGCTCGAGCGGGGCCGGCCCCGGCAGGGCGGCGGCCGGTAGTGCGACACCGATGAGGGCGGTGCCGAGCGCCGCCGCGGCGAGGCGGCGCGATCGTGCGTCACTCATACAGGTACTCCTTGAGAGGGTTGGTCCCGGGCAACGCAGCCCGGCATGCGCACGTTGCCCATCGTGAACGACGCGAAGTCGTCCAACATGTGGCCGGGAGGTGAACTGACCTGCGACGATGCGCACGAGTGTGAGGATTCGGCAGGATCTCGCGCCTGCCGGACGGCGTGCGCAGATGAGCAGAACTGGCACGCGCACGCCTGAGCGCCCGCCGGTCCGTGGACCGGCGGGCGCTCAGGCGTCGTTTCCTCAGCGGCGGATGCCGAGGGTGTCGGTGCCGTCGCCGTCCCAGTCGCCGACGAAGACCTCGTCGCTGGCGCGGCCGTAGCGCTGCTCGATCTCCGCGACCGTCGACGTCAGCGAGTTGGAGACCAGGTAGAGATTCTCGCGGCGCACCGCGAAGGAGTCCGCACCGTCCCCGTCCCAGTCACCGACCACGACCGCATCCGAGGCCCGGCCGTAGCCGAGCTCGGCCTCCGCGTGGCCACCGGTAAGCGAGTTGTTGATGTAGTACCGGTTCCCACGACGCACGGTGAAGGTGTCCGAGCCGTCGCCGTCGTAGTCACCGACCAGCACGACGTCGGAGTCGCGGCCGTAGTTGAGCTCGACCTCCGCATCCCCACCCTCGTGGGTGTTGGTGAGGAAGTAGGCATTCCCCCGGCGGATCGCGAAGGTGTCGACGCCGTCACCGTCCCAGTCACCGACCAGGACCGCGTCCGAGGCTCGGCCGAAGCCGAGCTCGACGTCCGCGTTGCCACCGACCATGGTGTTGCCCAGGAAATACCGGTTCCCGCGGCGGACGGCCAGGGTGTCCGCCCCGTCCCCGTCCCAGTCACCGACCAGGACCTCATCCCCGCTGCGGCCGTAGGCGAAGACGTGGTCCGCCGTCGCGTCCCAGCCGTCGTTGAGGAAGAACCCACGACCCGGCGCCGGCAGCTCCGGCTCAGGCTCGGGCTCCGGGTCGGGACCCGGCTCCTGGCCGCCGTCGGCCGCGGTGGTGAAGGTCGCGAGAGGCGAGACCGCCCGGCCGCCCGCCGCGCTCTCGGCCACGACGTACCAGCCGTGGGCCTCTCCACCGGCCAGGCCGGTCCACCCCGCGGTGGCCGTGCCGTCGCCCGCCACCGTGTCGGTGCCGATGACCTCGTCGGACAGGACGGCCACGGACACCGCATCGGTCGCGATCGAGGTGGTCCGCGTGCTGAGGTCGACGGGGAGGGTCATCTCGTCCTCGGTCCCGTCGTAGCGCTCACGGTCGTCGAACTCGCTGGCGCCGTGGTTGTCGAGGCGCGGCGAGTAGGTGTCCACCGTCATCTCGGCGCGGTCGACGTCGAACTGCAGCAGGCGGAAGAAGCCCGAGGTGCGGGCGCCGTCGACCTCGTAGTTCTGGTAGTCGGCGAGCATCTCGACGACGTGGTGCCCCGGCTCGGCCACGTCCGTGCGGACGTTCGTGCCGACGCCGTGGATGTGACCACCGAGGGTGAGGAACACGTTCGGGCTCTGCGAGACGACCTCGTCGAAGATCGGCTGCCCGTCGGGGGCGCCGAAGCCCGCCCCGCGACCGTCCGGGGAGGTCGAGGCCCCCAGGTAGACGTGGGTCGCGACGATGCCGTTGCGGTCCGGGTGCTCCGCGAGGATCTCGCGGGCCCACGCCAGCTGGGCGTCCGAGGTCCAGTACGGCAGGTGCACGGCGATGAAGTCCAGGCCGCCGGCCGTGAACAGGTCGTAGTGCGCGGAGTTGTCCCCCTCGCGCCACGGACCGCCGTACTCGGCGTTCTCCCAGCCCTCGGACAGCGCCTCGTACCGCTCCGGACCGAAGTACTCGTTGAAGATGTCGTTGGTCGAGCCGTAGATGTTGTCGTGGTTGCCCGGCAGGATCCCGTTGGGCATCCCGGCCTCGTCGAGCACCGTCTGCATCTCGCTGGCGAACTGGTACTCGTCGTGGACGAGCCCCGTCCACTCCTCGTCGTCGGTGGTGACGATGTGGTTCTGCACGACGTCGCCGGTGTGCGCGGTGTAGGCGATGTTCCGCTCGTCGGCGTTGTCGACGATCCAGTCGACGATGCCGCGGTAGGAGTCCGCGAACAGCTGGCGCTCCTCCTCGGGCAGGCTGTTCGGCACACCGACGGAGGCGCCGACGGCGCCCTCCGCGTAGTACTGCGTGTCGGTCAGGTGCGCGAGCGAGAAGTCGTACGTGGCCGGGTCGCGGAACTCGCCGTCGGGCGCGTCGGCGATGTCGTCGGCGAACGGGTCGTAGCCCTCGACGAGGAGGTGGACCTCGCCGGCGTCGTCGTGCACGGCGGTTGCCGCGCCGGACAGGTGGGTCTCACCCTCGGCCTGGCCGCGCGCGTCCGCCAGCCGCTCCCAGGTCAGCTCCTCGGCGTTCCACGCGTACAGGCGCACGCCGCGAGCGGGGTCGACCACGCCGGACCAGGAGACGACCATCTCGTCGTCGGCCGCGGCCTCGACGGGCACGTCGAAGCGCTGGTAGGTCACGCCCTCGGCGGCCGGGCTGCGCAGGGACTCGTCGTCGCCGGGCGCCAGCGCGTCGGTCGCGGCCTCCTCCTGGCCCGTGAAGTCGAGCTGGCTCAGCGGGAGCTCGGCGGCCGTGCCCTGGTAGGCGGCGTCCGGCCGCGCGGGGTCGGCGGCGTAGAAGGTCGTCGTCACGTCGGCGCCGTTCGGGTCGGTGACGTCGACGGACAGCTCGACGGGGTCCTCCTGGTCGCGCGCGCCGCTCTGCGGGCTCATCTCACCGAACGTGGGCGAGCTGGGTGCGGTGGTGAAGGGCACCACGTGGCGAGAGCTGTTCCCGAGCCGGTCCTCGGCCTCGACGACGAGCTCGTGCTCGCCCGCGTCGAGGTCATCGGTGGCGATCGTGTCACCGATGCGCACGGGCTCGCCGTCGAGGGTGAGCACGGTCTCGCCGCGCAGTCCCGCCTCGTCGGCGACCTCGGCCGCGATCGTCAGCTCGCCGATGACGGAGTCGCCGGCGGCGGGGCTCGACGAGACGAGCGCGGGCCCGGTGTTGTCGACCGTGATCGACTGCGTGGTCTCGGCGCCCGACACCGTCGACGCCGTCACCTCGTGGGCGCCGTCCTCCACGGTGGTCGTATCGAGGACGTGCAGCAGGCCGGAGTCCTCCGTCGGGTCACCCTCGATGGTGAAGGTGAGGTCCTGGGTGGTGCTCCGGTCGGTGGCGGATCCGCAGTTGCCGTCGCCGACCGTCACGTTGTCCGGGTTGCGCTCGTCACGGATCTCGGTGCCGTCGGCGAGGACGAGCCGGAAGTCGTCCAGGACGAAGTCGTCGAAGTTCACGCCGCAGGCGGACGGGTGACTGCCGGCGCCGATTGTCAGGTGGTTCTCGCCGTGCACGAGGAGGTCGTAGGGGATCTCGATGCGCGTGGCCTCGCTCGCGTAGGTCTCGAAGATCGTCAGCCTCGTGCCGTTGACGATGAGGTAGTTGTCGAAGCCGCGCGACATGGAGTTGGTGCCGACGTTGACCTGGAACAGGGCGTTCTCGTCGCCGCCGAGGGTCGTGCGGGCCGGCAGCTCCTCGCCGTCGACGGCGAGGCTGTCGACCGGGTCGTCGGCGGAGGTGGGCGAGGCGACGAGCGTCTGGTTGCCCGACACGCGGGTCCCGTCGGCGGGGGTGAGGGTCGGCGCGCCGGCCGCCTCCTGCTCCGGGGTGGCCGTCGCCGGCTCGTACTGGAGCGGGAGGACGGGGCCCGACGTCGCGGCGTCACCTCCGTCGCCGGTCTCGGGTGTGGCGAGGGCCGGCGTCGCCGAGGCGACGACGGCGAACGCCGCTCCGACCGCCAGGAGGCGGCGGGTCACGCGTGGCATGGGATCACTCCTGTGTGCTGGTGCGAGGGACACCGGGCGAACACCCGGCCATGGCATGCTGCGGAGCCGACATGACCCCGCCATGAGCGGATGGTGACCCGGGCGTGAACGTCACCCCTTTCACTGTCATCGCCGGTCCGGACTTGATCGACCCCATGACCTGCGACGACGTCGCCGCCTGCGACCTCGCGTCACGGCCGAGGGGACATCTCCCCCGCCCGGATGCCGTCCGCGGCTCGTCGCCGGGCGGGTCAGGGGTTCAGACTTCGCGCATGCCACCGCACATCGGTACCGCCGTCGCGCCGCAGTCGCCGGCCCCCCGCAGCGCCGGGCGCCTCCTCGGCCTCGACCTCGCCCGCGGCATCGCCGTCCTCGGCATGGTCACGGCGCACGTCGGGTACACCACCGATGACCTGTCCACGCTGTCGGGCTGGCTCGGCTTCTCCCACGGTCGCAGCTCGATCCTCTTCTGCCTCCTGGCGGGCGTCTCGCTCGGCATCCTCACCGGCGGACGCACCCCCTACACCGGCATCCGCGCCCTCCAGGCCCGCACCCGGGTGCTCGTGCGGGGCGTCCTGCTCCTGGCGATCACGGCCGCGCTGGCCATGCTCGACACGTTCGTGGCCCTCATCCTCGGCTTCTACGCCGTGTGGTTCATGTTCTCGCTGCCCTTCCACCGTTGGGGGGCGCGCCGGCTCCTCATCACCGGCGGGGCGTGGACGCTCGTGTCCTCGGTGGGGATGCCCTACCTGCTCACGTTCATCGAGGCGGCCGGCATGGTCACGGACGGCTGGGGCGTCAACGGCGCGGTCCTCGACGCCATGCTCGGGCTCTACCCGGGCCTGGTCTGGTTCGGCCTGGTCCTCGTCGGCATGGGCCTCGCCCGCCTGGACCTGCGCAGCTGGAAGGTCCTGCTCATCGTCCTCGGCGCCGGGCTGCTCTCCGCCGGCGTCGGCTACGGCGGCGGGGCCGCGCTCCGCACCCTCGACGACGGCGGGTCGTCCTTCGCCCCCGAGACGGCGGACGACCCATACCCGGGCGAGCAGCGGTCGGTGCAGTTCCTGTGGACGGGCGCCAACCCGCCGGCGGTGGCGCCCACCGAACCCACCGGCCCCGGAGACCCCCTGATCGACGGCGGCGAGAGCGTGGGCGATCCCTGGCACCTGCCCGGCGTCCCGGGACTCACGTTCGACACCGACGCGCACTGGCCGGGGTGGGGCGAGCTGCTCGAGGCGACGGCGCACAGCGCGACACCGGTGGAGATGCTCGGCTCGGGCGGCGTGGCGCTGACGATCCTGGCGGTGTGCCTCCTGCTGCCGCGGGTGGTCCACGTGGTGCTGCTGCCCGTGCGGGCGATCGGCACGATGTCGCTCACCGCCTACTCCGCGCACGTGGTCGTCATCGACTGGTGGCCCGACACCTTCGCGGTGGCCCAGGACTCCAACCGCCCGCTCGCCTACCTGGCCGGCGGCCTCGCGCTCGGCTGCCTGGCCTGGTACCTCACGCTCGGGCGCGGTCCGCTCGAGCGGCTCATGCACGGCGTCTCCCTGCGTGCCGCGCGCACGGACGCCGGGACCGACGAGGCCGGGCGCACCGGTCCCGGCACGCCCCAGCCCGCCGAGACGCCCTCGCCGAACGGGTCGGCGTCGCCCGACGGGTCTGCGCCGTCGCCCTACGCCTCGTCACCGGCCTACCCCTCGTCACCGGCCTACGCGACCTACGCTCCCTCCCCCGCCTACGTCGGCGCCCCGCCGGGGACCCGCCACCCGACCGAGCGCGAGCGGTTCGGCCCGCCCGTTCATCGGCAGGACACCGACGCGACCTAGGGTCGCGAGGTGCGCGACTCCTCCGGAACTCCCCCCGGCGCGGCCGGTTCCCTCGATCGCCGGCTCGGGCTCCCGGGCGCCGTCGCCATCGGCCTGGGTTCCATGGTCGGGGCCGGCCTCTTCGCGGCCTTTGCCCCCGCGGCGGCCGCGGCGGGAGACCTGCTGCTCGTCGGGCTCGCCCTCGCCGTCGTGGTGGCACTGTGCAACGCGACGTCGACCGCCCAGCTCGCCGCCGCCTACCCGACCTCCGGCGGGACGTACGTCTACGGCCGCGAGCGCCTCGGCCCATGGTGGGGATTCACCGCCGGCTGGGGCTTCGTCATCGGCAAGACGGCCTCCGCCGCGGCGATGGCCACCACCTTCGCCGCCTACGCGGTGCCGCCCGAGTGGTCGCGGCCCACGGCGGCGCTCGCCGTCGTCACGCTCGTCGCAGTCAACCTGCGCGGCGTCACCCGCACCGCACGCGCCTCGGCGTTCATCGCCGGTCTCGTCCTCACGCTCCTGGCGGTCGTCGTCGCGGCGATCTGGCTGGGCGGCGACGCCGACCCGGCACGCGCACTCGGCTCGTGGGACGCCCCGGGCGGCGCGTACGGCGTCCTGCAGTCCGCGGGTCTGCTGTTCTTCGCGCTCGCCGGCTACGCGCGGGTCGCCACCCTCGGCGAGGAGGTCGTCGACCCGCGCCGGACGATCCCTCGGGCCATCGTCACGGCGCTGACGGTCGTCGTCGTGCTCTACGCCGTCGTCGCGCTCACGCTGCTGGCGGCCCTCGGCGCCGACGGGCTCGCCGGCTCCGGGGCACCGCTGGCCGACGCCGTCGAGCATGCCGGGCTCGGGTGGTGGGCGGACGGGGCGGTGCGCGTGGCGGCGGTCGCGGCCTGCCTCGGGGCGCTGCTCGCGGGGCTCGCGGGCGTCTCCCGCACCGCGTTCGCGATGGCCCGCAACCGCGACCTGCCGGCCGTGCTCGACGCCGTCCACCCGGTCCATCGGGTGCCGCACCGGGTGGAGCTGGTCGTCGGCGCGGTCGTCGCCGTCGCGGTGCTGCTCGTCGACCTGCGCGAGATGATCGGCTTCTCCTCGACGGGCGTGCTCATCTACTACGCGATCGCCAACGCGTCCGCGTTCACGCAGCGCGGTGCGGACCGTCGCTACCCGCGGGCGCTCCAGGTGGTGGGGCTCGTCGGCTGCCTCGCCCTCGTGGCCACGCTGCCGTGGGTCTCGCTCGTGGCCGGTCTCGCGGTGCTCGCCGTCGGCCTGCTCGGTCGGGCGGTCGTCGTCGGCCGGCGTGACACCCTGGGCCGGTGACCACCTCCCCCACCCCGGCACCGCCGCTCAACGTCCTGCTCGACCGCCTCGAGGACTCCGTGGACGGCACGCCCGACGGTGACGCCATCCTCGAGGGCTTCCTCGAGTGGGTCTCGTCCACCGGCCGGGAGCCCTACCCGCACCAGGAGGAGGCGCTGGTCGCGCTCGCCTCGGACGCGCACGTCGTCCTGGCCACGCCCACCGGCTCGGGCAAGTCGCTCGTCGCCGTCGGGGCCCTCACGCACGCGCTGGCGCAGGGCCGCCCGGGGGTCTACACGGCGCCGATCAAGGCGCTCGTCTCGGAGAAGTTCTTCGAGCTGGTCGAGCTGTTCGGCGCGGCCAACGTCGGCATGGTCACCGGCGACTCCTCGATCAACGCCGACGCCCCGATCATCTGCTGCACGGCCGAGATCCTCGCCAACACGGCGCTGCGCGAGGGCGCCGACGGCCCCACCGCGGCCGCGACGGTGGTGATGGACGAGTTCCACTACTACGCCGATCCCCAGCGCGGCGGCGCCTGGCAGATCCCGCTGCTCGAGCTGCGCCACGCGCGCTTCCTGCTCATGTCGGCCACGCTCGGCGACGTCGGTTGGCTGCAGGAGGACCTCACCCGCCGCACGGGCCGCGAGGTCGAGGTGGTCGACGACGCCGTGCGCCCGGTCCCGCTCACGTTCACCTGGTCGGTCCAGCAGCTCCAGGACCTGCTCGTCGAGCTCACGGCCACGCACCGCGCGCCGGCCTACGTCGTGCACTTCTCCCAGAAGGACGCCGTCACCCGCGCCCAGGCGCTGACCTCGGTGGCGGTGGCCACCCGCGCCCAGCGCGACGCGATCGCCGAGGCGCTCGGCGACTTCCGGTTCGGGCCCGGCTTCGGCGCCACCCTGTCCGGCCTGCTGCGCAAGGGCATCGGCGTGCACCACGCGGGGATGCTGCCGCGCTACCGGCGCCTCGTCGAGCGCCTCGCCCAGCGCGGCCTGCTGCCGGTCATCTGCGGCACCGACACCCTCGGGGTGGGGATCAACGTGCCCATCCGCACCGTCGTGCTCACCGCGCTGACGAAGTTCGACGGCGAACGGATGCGCCACCTCAGCGCCCGGGAGTTCCACCAGATCGCCGGGCGCGCCGGGCGGGCCGGCTTCGACACCTCCGGCGAGGTCATCACCCAGGCGCCCGACCACGAGATCGAGAACGCCCGCCTGCTCGCCCGCGCCGGTGACGACGAGGCGAAGAAGAAGCGCATCGTGCGCAAGAAGCCCGAGGCCGGGACGGTCAACTGGACCGAGAAGACCCACGAGCGGCTCGTCGAGGCCACCCCCGAGCGCCTCACCAGCCAGCTCCACGTCAGCCACACGATGATCCTCGCGCTGCTGGCCCGGCCCGGGGACCCGGTGGCCGCGGCCCACCGCCTGCTCACCGACAACCACGAGCCCGACACGCCGCGCAACATGCACCTGCGCCGGGCCATCGAGATCTACCGGTCGCTGCGCCAGGCCGGCGTCGTCGAGCACGCCGACGCCGCGTGGCGGCGTGCGCACCCCGGCGAGCCCTACGTCCGCCTCACCCTGGACCTGCCGAAGAACTTCGCGCTCACCGCGCCGCTGGCCCCCTTCGCCCTGGCGGCCATCGACCTGCTCGACGTCGACGACGAGCTGCACGCCCTGGACGTCGTCTCCGTCGTCGAGGCCACCCTGGAGAACCCCCGCCCCGTGCTCTACGCGCAGGAGCGGGCCGCACGCGGCGAGGCCATCGCGGCGATGAAGGCCGAGGGGCTGGACTACGACCAGCGGATGGAGGCCCTGGAGGAGATCACCTGGCCGCAGCCGCTCGCCGAGCTGCTCGGGGCCGCCTTCGCCACCTACCGGCGCACCAACCCGTGGGTCGCCGACCTCGAGCTCGCCCCCAAGTCCGTGGTGCGCGAGATGGTCGAGAGCGCGATGACCTTCTCCGAGCTGGTCTCCCGTTACGAGCTGGGCCGCTCCGAGGGCGTGGTCCTGCGCTACCTGACCGACGCCTACCGGGCGCTGCGGCAGGTCGTTCCCGACGCGCACCGCACCGAGCAGGTCACCGAGATCGTCGACTGGCTCGGGGCGGTGGTGCGCGCGGTCGACTCCTCGCTGCTCGACGAGTGGTCGGCGCTGGCCGACGGCACCGTCGACCCCGGGGACGCCACCGCCGCGGCGCACGCCGTCGGGGGCCTGGAGGAGCCGCGGCTCGGGGCCGACGCCGAGGGGAACGTGGCGCTGACGCGCAACACGCACGCGTTCCGCACCGCGGTGGTCAAGGCGACGACGGCGTACGTGCGGCAGCTCGCGAACGACGCCCCCGAGAGCCTCGAGCGGCTCACCGCCGGGTCGGGGTGGAGCTGGGGTGCGGGTGACGGCGTGTCGCCGGTGGCCGGGGTGCCCGTGACGGCCGAGGACTGGACCCGCGTGCTCGACGACTACTACGAGGCCCACGAGTGGATCTCGACCGGTCCGGACGCGATGAGCCGGCAGGTCGTCGACGTGACGACCGACCCCGACGACGCCGACCTCACCCTCGCCGGCGTCGACGTCGAGTCCGTCCCCCCGCCCGAGGAGCGGCGCTGGTGGCTGGTCACCCAGCGGATCGTCGACGAGAACGAGGAGCTCGACTGGGCGCTCACTGCGGTCGTCGACCTCGCCGCATCGGATGAGGTGGGCCGCGTGATCCTCACGGTGCTCCGGGTGGCCGCCGCGTAGCCCGCACCCAGGGTGGTCCGGCTGGGTCATCCGAAGGGACCAGTCCCGGTCGCGACGAACGGCGGACGGCGGCGCGGCGCCCCGTGCGGTTAACTGCTCCCGTGCGAGACGGACCACGAGGTGAGAAGGCGGGCGACCGCAGCGAGATCCGGCCCGTGACGGGCTGGCAGTGGGTGTGGCGCACCCAGCTGGGGACCACGGTCGACGGAGTGACCTGGGACGTCGAGTGCGACTTCTTCGACATCGAGGAGAAGGTCCACCTCTACCGTGACGGCCTGCTCGACCGGGTCCAGACCGGGACCTCGACCTTCGAGATCTCGCCCGCCCACCGGATCGAGGTCCGCTGGAGCACGTACGGCCTCAGCCGCGCGCACCTCGTCGACGCCGTCGGGAACGAGGTGGCACTCGAGCCGAGGCCGGGCACCGGCGAGCGGTGGCGGGCCGACCTCGAGCGAGAGCGGCCCGATCTCAGCCGACTGCTCGCCGCCGCCTCCTGGACGATCCTCGTCGTCGCCCTCCTGCTGCAGGTGCCGCAGCTGGTCGAACTCATCTCCTCGGTGACCGGTTGGTTCGAGTTCACCTCACCGGTCTCCCTACCCGGCCCGGTCAACGCGATCCTCGCGATCGCCGGCGTCCTCGCGGCCGTCGAGCGCGCTCTGCGGATCCGCCACCACTGGCTGCTCGACGACTGACGATCCGCATGGCCCGCACGCACGGTGAGGTGAGCCTCACCCACCCCGTGCCGACGTGAGGTGAGGCTCACCTGGGCTGCGGCCGGCCGCCCCTCGCAGACACCCCGGGGTGGTACGTGAGGCAAGCCTTTCCAACGATGACAATGCGTAAAGCACGGCGTAACGTCGCAGCCATGACCCTCTCCATCACCCCGTCGCCGGCCGCCGAGGATCGTCCGGAATCGGACGGGCCGTCAGCGCACGCGGCCGCCGCCGCGGCCGCGCACGACGAGCGCGTGGGGGCGACCGCGCGACTCAACCAGCTCCGCGCGGGCGTGCTCGGCGCCAACGACGGCATCGTCTCGGTGGCCGGTCTCGTGGTGGGCGTGGCGGGCGCCAGCTCCTCGGTGACCGCGCTCGCCGTCGCGGGCGTGGCCTCGCTCGTGGCGGGGGCCCTCTCGATGGCCGCCGGCGAGTACGTCTCGGTCTCCACGCAGCGGGACACCGAACGGGCGATGATCGACCGCGTCCGCACGGGCCTGGCCACCGACCCCGAGGGTGAACGGCTCGCCCTCGTGGGTTCGCTCGAGCACACCGGTGTCCCCGCGGAGGTCTCCGGACAGGTGGCCGACGCGATGACCGAGCACGACGCCCTCGACGCGCACCTCAACGTCCGCCTCGGCCTGGACGAGGAGCGTCTCGTCAGCCCGTGGCAGGCCGCCCTCGCGTCGCTGCTCGCCTTCACGCTCGGTGGCCTCGTCCCGCTCGCGGCGATGCTGCTCACGCCGGAGTCGCTCCGGGTGCCGGCGACGATGCTCGCCGTCGTCGTCGCGCTCGCACTGACCGGGCTCGTCTCCTCCCGTCTGGGGGAGGCCGCGCAGGGCCGGGCCACCGCGCGCACGATCGTCGGTGGGCTGGTCGCGATGCTCGTGACGTACGGGATCGGCTCGCTCGTCGGCGGTGCGATCGGCTGACGGACGCGAGAGGGCGGGCGGGTCAGCCGGCTCCGGCGACGTCGTCCCGACGCGCCCCGCCGCTCGGCAGGACGGCGAAGACGTCGGGGCGCGGGTGACCGCCGCGCACCACCGCCTCGGCGATCTCGCCGGTGATCCGGTCGGCCTCGGCCAGGTCGACCAACGCGATGGACGCCCCGCCGAAGCCGCCCCCGGTGAGCCGGGCGCCGTGCGCGCCGGCGGCCACGGCGGCGTCGACGGCGGCGTCGATCGCGGGCACCGAGACCTCGAAGTCGTCCCGGAGGGACACGTGCGCCTCCGTCAGCAGCGGGCCGATCGCCCGCGGCTCCCCCGCGGTGAGGAGCCGCGCGACCTCGTGGCAGCGGGCGGTGTCGGTGACGACGTGGCGCATCCTGCGGAGCTCGGCGTCCGGCATGCGCCCCTCCCAACCGGGGATCTCCTCGGGGGCGACCTGCGCCAGGTGCTCGACCCCCGCGACCGCCGCCGCCCGCTCGCACTCGGCCCGGCGTTCCCGGTAGCCCCCGGTGGTGTGGTCGTGGCGCACCGTCGAGTCGACGACGAGGGCCGCGAGCCCCGCCTCGGCGAGATCGAGGGGGACCTCACGCGTGGTCCCCCGGCCGAAGTCGAGGAGGAGGCCGGCACCGGGTCGGGTGAGCAGCGCGGCGGACTGGTCGAGGGCGCCGGTCGGTGCTCCGGCCACGACGTTCTCCGCGCGCTGGCAGACCCGCACCATGGTCTGCCGGTCGAGGCCGAGGCCCCACAGCTCGTCGAGCGCCACGCACACGGCGGCCTCGATGGCGGCGGAGGAGGAGACCCCGACCCCGACGGGGACCTCGGAGCCGATCCAGGCGTCGAACCCGGGCACGTCCCCGAGGTCGACGACCTCGCCGAGCGCCCACACGACTCCCAGCGCGTAGGCGCTCCACCCCGTCGGGTGCCGCGAGCCGTCGACGAGCGCCCCGACCTCGTGCGTGACGCGGTCCGGGGCGAAGCCGGTGCCGGCGCGCACCACCCGGTCAGGCCTCGGGGCCATGGCGACCCGGGCCCTGCGGTCGATGGCGAACGGCAGGCTGGCGCCGCCGTTGTAGTCGGTGTGCTCGCCGACGAGGTTGACGCGCCCCGGGGCCGACCAGGTGCCGGTGGGCGGGTACCCGAAGGCCGTCTCGAAGGTCCTAGACACCCGGCTGCCCCCCACCCGCGTCGCCAGCCGCCGCGTCGACCCGGGCGAGGGCCTCGCGCAGGCGCGCGGCACCGTCCTCGGGGACGATGTCGCCGACCCAGGCACCCATGGCGGCCTCGGACCCGGCGAGGTACTTCAGTCGTTCGGCGGCCCGGCGCGGGGAGGTGATCTGCCAGGTCAGGCGCACGTCGTCGCGGCCGTGGCGCACCGGTGCCTGGTGCCAGGCGGCGATGTACGGCGTCGGGGTGTCGTAGAGCGCGTCGACCGCGCGCAGCAGACGCAAGGAGAGGCGGGCGAGGTCGGCGCGCTCGTCGTCGTCCGTGGCCGCCAGGTCGGGGAGGTGGCGGCGGGGCTGGACGTGCAGCTCGATCGGCCAGCGGGCAGCGAAGGGCACGTAGGCCACCCAGTGCTCGGTCTCGGCGACGAGACGGGGGCCGGCGAGCTCGCGGGCGAGGATCTCGCCCTGCAGGTCACCGCCGTGCGAGCGGATCTGCTCAAGGAGGAGCTCGGTGCGGGGGGTGACGTAGGGGTAGGCGTAGATCTGGCCGTGCGGGTGATGCAGGGTCACGCCGATCTCGACGCCGCGGTTCTCGAAGACGAAGACCTGCTCGACCCCCTCCAGCGCGCCGAGCTCCTCGGTGCGCTGGGCCCAGGCGTCGATGATCGTGCGCGCCCGGCGTTCGGTCTGGGTGGCGAAGGAGCCGGTGCGGTCGGGGCTGAAGCACACCACCTCGCAGCGGCCGAACGACGAGCGGGTCTGCTCGACGCCGTCGCTCGGCACGGCCGCGCCGAGGTCGGGGCCGAAGGACGGCGAGCGGTTCTCGAACACCGCCACCTCGTAGTCGTCGGGGACCTCGCTGGGATTGGTCGGCGTCTGCGGGGCGAGCGGGTCGAACTCGGGCGGCGGCAGGTGGGCGCGCCCCTGCCGCGCCGAGGCCACGGTCACCCAGTCCCCCGTCAGCGGGTCGCGGCGCAGCTGAGGCGTGGCCGGCCGCGGGTCGAGGGTGCGCGTGTCCGGGCCGGGAACCCGCTCGGGGGCGCCGGCGGCGTCGAAGTAGAGCAGCTCGCGGCCGTCGGCGAGCCGCGTCCGCGTGCATGTGGACGTCCCGTGCGTGGTGGCGGGCGTCTCCGTGGCACTCATGGGGCGATGTCCTCCACAGCCTCTCGGTCATCGGTGCGGACGACCTCGCCCGACCTCCGTGTCGGACCGCGCACCGCGCGCCACGCTACCTCCCGCGGGCGGGCCCTCCCGTCCGCGGAGCACCGGCCGGGTGGCGCGCGGCGAGGGTTAAGGTGCTGCGATGACCGATCTCAGCACCCGGCTGCGCACCGTGCGTGACCGGGTCACCCATGCCGCCCACGAGGCCGGCCGGGACCCCCGGGAGATCCGCGTGCTCGTCGCGGTCAAGACCCGCTCGGCGCAGGACATGCTCGACGCGCTCGACGCCGGGGCCACGATCCTCGGCCACAACCGCGTCGACGAGCTCGCCGCCTCGGGCCCCGCGCTGGCGGCCGCCGACGTCCTCCCCCACGAGATGCACCTCATCGGTCACCTGCAGTCGAACAAGATCGGCGCCGCCCTGCCCTGGACCACCTGCGTGCAGTCGGTGGAGTCCCCGCGCCGCGCGCGCAAGATCGACGACGCCGTCGGCCGGCGCCTGGACTCCGGCGAGGGCATCGGGCCGCGCGCCCAGCAGCGCCCGCTCGACGTCATGATCCAGGTGAACACCTCGCGCGAGCCGACGAAGCACGGGGTGGCACCCGCCGAGGCGGTCGACCTGGCCGCCGACGTCGCCGAGCGCTCCCACCTGCGACTGACCGGGCTGATGACCATCGGGGCCAACAGCCCCGACGCCGGGCTCGTGCGCGCCTCCTACGTCGAGCTCGCCGAGCTGCGGGACGAGATCGGCCGGCAGGTCCACGGGCTCGGCGCGCTCGAGCTGAGCATGGGGATGTCCGGCGACCTCGAGCCCGCGGTCGCCGCCGGGGCGACGATCGTGCGGGTGGGGACGGCCGTGTTCGGACCGCGCGCGGGCTGACTGCCCGCGCTCAGCCGGTCGGCGCGGTCCCACGGCCGGCCCGCGCTCAGTTGACCCGCTCCCGCTCGGCCTCGACGAAGGCCGCGATCTCAGCCGCCACCTCACTCCCCTCCCGGACGAACAGGGCCGGCTCGCCGAGCGGCGCGTCGACCTCGAGCTCGCTGACCGCACCGGCGTCCCCGTGCACCTCGCCGCTCCACGCGCGCACCCACCGCCCGGGCGGCAGGACGACGTCGACGGACTCCTCCCCCGGCGCCAGGACGGGCGCGAGCAGCACGTCCGGGCCGAGCGCAATCTCGTGGTCGGCACCGCCGACGAGCTCCTCGTCGCCGTGCACGAACCACGGGTGGTGCTGGGCCGCGCCGAGCGGGTCCTCGGCGGTCAGGCGCTCCCGCTCGGGGGCCAGGGCGACGAACAGGCGCGCCGCAGCGGCGAGCGCCCCCGCCGCGTCCGGGTCGTCGGCGGCCTGGACGACGTCGGCCGGTCGGTTGCCCTCGTGCGTGCGCAGCACCGGCCCGAGCACGGACAGCTCGGCCCAGCGGGCGAACAGCTCGGCGTCGCGGGCGACGTCGGGCACGACCGGCAGCGCCAGGGAGGTGTACCCGCCGACGTCGGAGTGGACCTGGGCCATCCCGCTGGCGGCGGTCGCGTGCAGGAGCGCCGGGACCGAGGCCAGGCCGTCCTCCGCGGACCAGTCCTGCATCTGGTCGCCGAGCCAGAGGGCGTCAGAAGCGCCCGCGGAGGCGGAGTGACCGCTGCGGTGCCACACGAGCCCGGTGCTCGTCAGACCGGCGATCTCCAGCGCACGGGCGTTGACCTCCTGCCAGAGCACCGGCCAGGCGGCCCGCCACTGCTCGCCGGTGCTGCCGTCGAGCACCGCGTCCGGCGGTGGCCCCTCGGCGAAGTCGGCCATCCAGCCCGAGGCCCCGACCACGGCGACCTCCTCGGCGATGACCTGGGCGAACCACTCGCGTGCCGCCGGGTCGGACAGGTCGACCATGGCGGCGTCGAAGCCCTGCTGGTCGAGCTCGTAGACCTCGCCGTCGGGGTCGAGCACGAGGTGGCCCAGGTCGTCGGCCTCGGCGTGCAGGTCTCGGCCCCCGGCCTCGGCCGAGGCGGCGCCGCTGTCGGCGGAGAGGAAGGCGTTGGTGTACGTGAGCACGCGGATGCCCTCGGTGGCCAGCTCGGCCACCAGCTCCTCCCAGTCGGGGTAGCGCTCCTCGTCCAGGACCCAGTTCCACTGGAGGCGGTCGCCGAAGGAGGTCACGCGGCGTCCCGACCAGTCCTGCAGCCAGACCGCGGCGACGGGCACGCCCGCCTCGCGCAGGGTGGCCAGCTCGGCCCGGACCTCCTCGGTGCCGCCCTGGAGCCCGACGATCGCGCCCTGCTGGGTCCAGTCGGGCGGCGGCTCGGCGGCGCCCGCCCAGGTGCCGTGGACCGCCAGCGCGTCCTGCGGCGTGGCCGCGGCCGCCGCGGAGAAGACCGCGCTGGCGTCCCAGACCTCCCACACCAACCGGTCCTCGCCGGTGAGATCGACGCTCGCGATCTGCTCGCCCCGGTAGGCGAGGCTGCGCGCGTGGCTCGTCACCCCGACGCCGCTGACGAGGTAGGTGGTGTCCGGCCCGCCGGCGGCCGCCTCGGCCATGTCGACGGCGAAGGACAGCGGCTGGTTCCCGCGCCCGACGCCCTGCTCGCGGGAGATGAGCGGCACGCGCCGGCCGACGAGGTCGAAGTCCCCGCTCTGCGCGCCGAGGCCGTGGACGCGCTCGTCGTCGTCGAGCGCGGCGGTGAGGTAGAGCCGGTTCGGCGCGGGGCCCTGGGTGACGAGTCGAGCATCGACGTCGAGGCGGCCCTCGGCCCCCTGGACGAGCGTGAGCTCCCACCCGATCTCGCCCTCGTCGCCGGTCAGCCGCCCGCCGAGCCGGAGCTCGTCGCCGTCGAGCGCGGCATCGGTCAGGCTCTGGTCGGTCCAGGTTGCCACGTACTCGTCCGCGACGCGCAGCAGCCCGTAGTCGTCGCGGTAGGTGGCTTCGCCGTCGGCGGCGGTGAGGAAGGCCTGTCCCGGCGGGGTCGCCCAGACCGGAAGGTCGGCGTCGGGGTGGGTGACGGTGAGCCCGTCGTCGAGGGTCACCGTGAAGTCGCCGACCTGCCACGTGCCGCCGGTCCCGGCGTCGAGATCTCCCTCCGGCGGGTCGGCGAGATCCGTGGCCGGCGGCGGCAGCCGCCACAGGATCCCGGCGGCCGCGAGGACGAGGACGAGCGCCACGGCGCCGAGGAGGATCCACCGGCGTCGGCCGCGCCTGCGCGGTGGGCTCGTCGGCACGGGGCTCCCTCGGTCGGCAGGCACCCGCCGTCGGGCGCTCCCGGCTATCGTAAGTGTCGCCCTGCGGCCCCTCGTCGTCCCGCCGGAGGTGGCCCGGCCGGCGCGGCTGTGCCTCAATGGAGGGACGCGGTCCGCGCGCCCTGGCGCCCGCACGCCTTGAGGAGAGGACGTCATGACGATCCGCCCGCAGGAGACAGCCACCCGCGACGCGCGTCGCCTCGACGGGATCTGGGACTTCGCCCTCGACCCGGACGCCAGGGGCAGGACCGAGGGCTGGTTCCGAGGACGGCTGCCCGCACCCCGACCGATGGCCGTGCCCGCGAGCTACAACGACCTCGTGCCCGAGCGGGCGGTGCGCGAGCACGTCGGCGAGGTCTGGTACCAGCGGACCTTGCGCGTGCCGCGCGGCTGGACGGGTGAGCGGGTGGTGCTGCACCTGGAGTCGGCGACGCACCGCGCCACCGTCTGGGTCGGCGACACCGAGGTCGTCTCCCACGAGGGCGGCTACACGCCGTTCGAGGTCGACGTCACCGACCTGATCGACGCCGGGGCGGAGGTACGGCTGACCGTCGCCGTCGACAACACCCTCAGCTTCCGGTCGATCCCGCCCGGCGTCGTCACCGAGACCCCCGAGGGACGCCGCCAGAGCTACTGGCACGACTTCTTCAACTACGCCGGCCTGCACCGCTCGGTGTGGCTGTACTCCACGCCGCACGACCACGTCACCGACGTCACGGTCGTCACCGGGCTGGACGGCGCCACCGGCACCGTCGACTGGTCCGTCGCGGCCGAGGCCGACCCCTCCGTGCGGGCCGCCGTCGTCCTGCGCGACGCCGAGGGGGCCGCGGTGGCGGAGGGCGACCACCCGCTCGAGGACGGACGGGGCGCCGGGACGCTCACCGTCGACGGCGTCCACCCGTGGGCGCCCGGCGACGGCTACCTCTACGACCTCGAGGTGCGGCTCCTCGATGGCGACGAGGTCCTCGACAGCTACCACCAGAGCGTGGGGGTACGCACCGTCGAGGTCCGCGGCACCGCGCTCCTCGTCAACGACGAGCCCGTCCACCTCCGCGGCTTCGGGATGCACGAGGACCACGACGTCATCGGCAAGGGGCACTCCGACGCCCACCTCGTGCACGACACCGAGCTGCTGCACTGGATCGGCGCGAACTCCTTCCGCACGTCCCACTACCCCTACTCCCAGGACGTGCTCGACCACGCCGACCGCGAGGGCCTGCTCGTCATCGACGAGGTCGCGGCGGTGGGGCAGAACATGGGCCTCGGCGGCGGGATCTTCGGCGACCAGGGCTACACGACCTTCTCCCCCGAGACGATCGACGACGTCGCGCGCGAGACGCACGCCCAGGCCATCCGCGAGCTCGTCCACCGGGACAAGAACCACCCCAGCGTGGTGCTGTGGTCGATCGCCAACGAGCCGGAGTCGGACACGCAGGCGGCCGAGGACTACTTCCGGCCCCTGTTCGCGCTCACGCGCGAGCTCGACGCGACCCGGCCGGTGGGCTTCGTCAACGTCATGCTCGCCCCGCACGGCAGCTGCCGGGTCAGCCAGTTCGGTGACGTCCTCATGCTCAACCGCTACTACGGGTGGTACGTCGAGACCGGTGACCTCGCCGCCGCCGAGCGCGCCTGGCGCGGGGAGCTCGAGGCCTGGGCGCGGGACGGCAAGCCGATCATCGTCACCGAGTACGGGGCGGACACCATGGCGGGGCTGCACACCGTGCCTGCGCAGCCGTGGACCGAGGAGTACCAGGTCGAGTACCTGGAGATGAACCACCGGGTGTTCGACTCGATCGACGCCGTCGTCGGTGAGCACGTGTGGAACTTCGCCGACTTCGAGACGAAGTCGGGGGTCATGCGCGTCGGCGGGAACAAGAAGGGCGTCTTCACGCGCGACCGGCGGCCGAAGGCGGCCGCGTACGCGCTGCGGCGTCGCTGGTTCGAGCGCGGCGCCGGGCCGAGCACGGGCCCCGACGACGGGGTGTAGCCCGGTACGAAGCCGTCCGACCGGGCGCGCCCCTCAGCGCTGCAGGAGATCGATCACCTGGTCGACCTTGGTCCCGATGCCCCCGACCTTGGCGTCCAGCCCGTCGAAACGGGTCTCCAGCCCGTCGAAACGGGTCTCCAGCCCGTCGAAACGGGTCTCCAGCCCGTCGAAACGGGTCTCCAGTCCGTCGAACCGGGTCTCCAGTCCGTCGAACCGCTTCTCCAACCCACCCAGCCTCCTGTCGATACCGTCGAGACGCCTCCCGTGGTCGACCTGCGTCGTCGAGATCGTCTCGAGCATCTCGTAGATGGACTCGACATCGTTCTCGAGCCGCTGGACCCTGTTGTCGATCTCTGTCCCCGCCATGGCGTCGACACTAGCCCGCGCCGGGGCCCACCACGAGGGGACCGGGGCAGCCTGTGGACGACGGTCGTCGCCGCCCACAGGTCGCCCCGGCCCCGCCCCTTCGGGTCACCCCGGGGTTAGCGGATCGTGAACCCGCCGTCGACGAGGAGATCGGCGCCGTTGATCATCGCCGAGGCGTCGGAGGCGAGGAACACGGCCACCCCCGCGATCTCCTCGGGGTGGGCGAACCGGCCGTTCGGGATCTCGGCCTTGTGCGCGTCGCCCTTCGCCCCCGCCCACGCCTTGCGGCCCATGTCGGTGAGGACCACGGTCGGCGAGATCGTGTTGACCGTGACGCCGCGGCCGCCCCACTCGTTGGCCAGGTTCTTGGTCAGGCCGATGACGCCGAACTTCGAGGCGCCGTAGGCCACGTGCTGGTCGAGCGCCACGTTGCCGCCCTGAGCAGCCATGTTGATGACGCGGCCCTGGCCGGCCTCGAGCATGTGGCGGCCGACGGCCTGGGCAACGACGAACGAGCCGGTGAGGTTGATGTCGATCGTCGTGCGGAAGTCATCGACGGCGAGTTCCTCGGCGGGGCCGAGCAGGGCGACACCCGCGCTGTTGACGAGGATGTCGATGCGTCCGGCCTCGGCGACGACAGCGTCGACGGCCCGCCGGACGGAGGCCTCGTCGGACACGTCGCACTGCTGGGCCACCCCGCCGTCGAGGTCAGCGACCTTGGCGGCCGCAGCGTCGCCGTCGACGTCGAGGACGGCGATCCGGGCGCCCTTGGCGGCGAAGGCGTCGACGATCGCGGAGCCGATCCCCGCGGCACCGCCGGTGACGAGGGCGACCTTTCCGGCCAGGCTGAAGTCGAGGTCAACGGTGGGTGCAGTCTCGGACATGTCGGTACCCCTTCGGTCGTCGGCTGGCTGTCGGCGCGGCACTCGACCAGCGCCGCCTCCACGCTCTCATCGCCGGCACCGGCTCGCCTGGGACGTCGGGCCCGGCTCAGACCGACCGACACCGGCCGGGGCCACGCGCGCTCTTCAGATGCCGGCCACGACCCGCTCGCACGCCTGCGCGAGGTCGTCGGCCAGGGTGCGGGCGAGGTCGTCGTCAAGCTGGTGGACCGTGAGCCGGACGTGCCGCGAGGGATCCTCGGCGTCGACGGCGAACTCGTCCCCCGTGCGCACCAGCCACCCGCGCCCGCGCAGCTCCTCGGCGACGTCGCGGGCGGGGACGGGCAGCGGCACCCACAGGCTCAGCCCGTCGGTGTCGGGCACCGGCAGACCGCGCGCGGCGAGCAGGGCGGCGAAGGCCGCGTTCCGCTCGGCGTACCGCACCCCGGCCTCCTCGATCGTGGCGAGGGCTTCCTCGTCGGTGAGCAGCGCATGGGCCAGACGCTGGAGGATGTGGCTCACCCAGGTGGTCCCGGGGCTCAGTCGCATCGCCAGCCGCTCGGCGGTCTCCTGGTCGGAGGCGACCAGCGCGAGGGACAGGTCCGGGCCGAGGAACTTCGACACCGACCGCACCAGGGCCCAGCGCCGGTGCTCCGGCCCGACCAGCGAGCGGTAGGGGCGCCGGGAGAGCAGCGAGAAGTGGTCGTCCTCGACGACGAGCACCCACGGGTGGTCGTCCAGCACCGCGCGGAGCTCGGCCGCCCGGGTCTCGGTCAGGCTCGCGCCGGTGGGGTTCTGCGCCCGTGGCGTGCACACCACCGCGCGCACCCCTTCAGCCAGCGCGCGCCGCAGTCCGTCGACGGTGATGCCCTCCTCGTCGACGGGCACCGGGACTGGCCGGTAGCCCGCCAGGCGCACCGTGCGCAGGGTGGCGAGGAAGCACGGGTCCTCCAGGGCGACGGCGTCGTCGCGGGTCAGCGCCTGGGCGAGCAGGCGCTCGACGGCGTCGAAGGCCCCGCCGGTGACCGTCAGCGCCGTCGGCCCGACCCCGCCGGCGTCGGGCTCGAGCCAGTCGCGCGCGAGGGCGGCCAGCCCGGCGTCGAGGACGGGCTCGCCGTACAGCACGGGCCGGCTCGGCAGCGCGGCGAGGGCCCGGTCCAGCGGCGGGACGAGGCTCGGGTCCGGGTTGCCGGTGGCGACGTCGTGCAGGGCGCCCGGGGGCGCGTAGCCCTCCTCGGCGCCGGCGGCGAGGCCGGCCACCTGTGTGCCGCCGCGGCCCCGGGTGACGACCAGGCCGGCCTGGCCCAGCGTCCGGTAGGCGGCCACGACCGTGTTGCGGTTGACGCCGAGCTGCTCGGCCAGGGCCCGCACCGCGGGGAGCCGGTCACCGGGTCCCACCTCGCCGCGCTCGACGAGGGAGCGCACGCTGCCCGCGATCTGGGCCGCCGTCGTGCCGGTGATCGCGCGCGTGGTCTCGGATGGCGTCATCGGTGCCGAGCGTACCGAGCGGGCAGGTACAGTTTTGGCCTAGGCCAATAGATCGACGAGCCATCAGTCAACCGACCAGACCCACGAACGGACACCCGCGATGACCACCACCGCCACGACCGCCCCTGCCGAGCGCACCGCCGCGGAGCTCACCGACTCCCTGCGCGGGGGCGTCATCATGGACGTCGTCACCCCCGAGCAGGCACGGATCGCCGAGGACGCCGGCGCCGTCGCCGTCATGGCGCTCGAGCGGGTCCCGGCCGACATCCGCGCCCAGGGCGGCGTGGCCCGGATGAGCGACCCCGACCTCATCGACGGGATCCTGGCCGCGGTGTCGATCCCGGTGATGGCCAAGGCGCGCATCGGCCACTTCGTCGAGGCGCAGGTCCTCCAGCACCTCGGCGTCCACTACGTCGACGAGTCCGAGGTCCTCTCCCCCGCCGACTACGCCCACCACATCGACAAGCGCGACTTCACCGTCCCCTTCGTCTGCGGGGCGACCAACCTGGGCGAGGCGCTGCGCCGGATCACCGAGGGGGCGGCGATGATCCGCTCCAAGGGCGAGGCGGGCACCGGCGACGTCTCGGAGGCCACCCGCCACATCCGCACCATCCGGGCCGAGATCAACGAGCTCACCTCCCGCTCGGCCGACGAGCTGTTCGTCGCCGCCAAGGAGCTCCAGGCGCCCTACGACCTCGTGGTGGAGGTGGCGAGGGCCGGGCACCTGCCGGTCCCGATGTTCACCGCCGGCGGGGTCGCCACGCCGGCCGACGCGGCGATGATGATGCAGCTCGGCGCCGACGGCGTGTTCGTGGGCTCGGGCATCTTCGGCTCCGGGGACCCGGCCGCCCGCGCCGCGGCGATCGTGCGGGCCACGACCGCCTACGAGGACGCGGGCGTCGTCGCGGAGGTCTCGCGCGGCCTCGGCGAGGCCATGGTCGGCATCAGTGTGGCCGACCTGCCGGTCGCCCACCGGCTCGCCGAGCGCGGCTGGTGAGCCTGCGCCGGTCAGCCTGACGGGGTGAGCGCGGGGCGGCCGGCCCGCCCCGCGGTCCCGTCGCCGGTCAGGGGACCCGGTAGGTCCAGGAGTCGTCGGAGAACTTGGTCTCGACGAGCCGCTGGGCCGCCTCGAGCTCCTCGGGGTGGATGCCCGACTCGACGGTGTGCTGGCGCAGCCGCAGGTGGTCGAGGAACGCGGTGATGATCGCCTCGCGGCTCATGCCGGTCTGGCTGCGCATGGGGTCGACCCGCTTGACGGCGGACCGCACCCCCTTGTCGGAGAGCTTCTCGCGGCCGATGCGCAGCACGTCGAGCATCTTCTGCGCGTCGATGTCGTAGCTCATGGTCACGTGGTGCAGCAGCACCCCCGAGGCGAAGCGCTTCTGGGCCGCTCCCCCGATCTTCCCCTGGTCGGAGGCGATGTCGTTGAGCGGGACGTACCGCGCGTTGACGCCGATCTCCTTGAGGGCGTCGATGACCCAGGCGTCGAGGAACGCGTAGGACTGCTCGAAGCTGAGCCCCTCGACCAGCGCGGTGGGCACCACCAGCGAGTAGGTGATGCAGTTGCCGGCCTCCATGAACATCGCCCCGCCGCCGGAGATCCGGCGCACCACCGACATGCCGTGCCGCTCGAGCGCCTCGGCGTCGACCTCGTTGCGCACGGACTGGAAGGAGCCGATGACCACCAGCGGGGCGTCCCACTCCCAGAAGCGCAGGACCGGCCCGCGCCGGCCGGCGGCGACCTCGCCGGGGATGACCTCGTCGAGGGCGACGTGCATGGCGGGGTGCAGGGTGGGACCGTGGACGAGCTCGAGGGTGAGGTCCGCCCAGGACACGGCGCCGCCGAGGGCCCGCCGGACGGCGATGCCGACCCCCTCGGCGGTGAGCCCGAAGGGGTGGACGTCCGCGCGGTCGAGGACGCCGGCGGCCGCGGCGGTCAGGTCGGCCACGGACGACGACGCGCTCATGCCGGTCAGGGCCGCGTCCAGGTCGGCCAGGGCCGAGTCCGGCTCGAGGAAGAAGTCACCCGCCAGGCGGACCTCGGTCAGGCGGTCGTCGCTCACCTCCAGGTCGACGACGACGAGCTTGCCTCCGGGGACCTTGTACTGACCGTGCACGGGACGAGCCTACGCATGGGTCGGGAGCGCGAGGGCACCGGGGGTCAGCAGTCGGCGTCGTGCCGGTCGAGAAACTCGTAGACCTCGGTGTCGTCCACCCCGGGGAAGGTGCCCGGCGGCAGCGCCGCCAGCAGGTGGGAGTGCGCCCGGGCGCTCGGCCACGCGTGCGGCCGCCACCGCTGCGCGAGGGTCGCCGGCGGGCGACGGCAGCAGTCGGGGTCCGGGCAGGTGGAGGTGGCCCGCACGCCCGTCTCGCGACCGCGGAACCACTTGGCGTCGGCGAAGCGGACACCCACGTCGATGGCGAAGTCCCCGCCGGAGGTGCGCTCGACCCGGGTGGTGCACCAGTAGGTCCGCTGCCCCATGTCCGTGTACTGGTAGTGCGTCGCGTAGCGGTCCTGGCTGGCGAAGACCCGCCGGCACGCCCACTGGCGGCACACGGGCTGGCCCTCCATCGCGCCCGTGACGTCGGTGGGGAACCGGACGTCGTCGTTCTCGTAGGCCTTGTAGAGCACCCCGTCCTCGCCGACCCGCATGAAGTGGACCGGCAGCTCGAGGTGCTCCGTGGCGAGGTTGGTGAACCGGTGCGCGGCCGTCTCGTAGGACACGGCGAAGGCGTCCCGCAGGTCGTCGATGGCGAGCGCCTTCTCGGCCTTCGCCTCTCGAAGGAAGGCCGTCGCCGCGCGCTCCGGCATGAGCAGGGCGGCCGCGAAGTAGTTGGCCTCGACGCGCTGCCGGAGGAAGTCCGCGTAGTCGCGGGGGTCGGCGTGCTCGAGGGCGAAGTGCCCCAGGGTCTGCAGGACGATCGTGCGCGGGTCGTGGTCGCCGCGCGCGGTCGTCGGGAGGTAGATGCGCCGGTTGCGCAGGTCCGTGACGGAGCGGGTCGCCCGCGGCAGGTCGGCCGCGCGGTGGACCGAGAAGCCGAGATGCTCGGTGATCGAGTCGACGCCGCGCGCGGTGAGCGGCCCGTCGCGGTGCCCGATCGCCGTCGAGATCGACTCGGCCACCTGCTCGATCTCGGCGAAGTAGTTGTGCCTGCCGCGCATCTCCGCCCGCAGCTCGGCGTTCGCGCGGCGGGCCTCCTCCGGGGTCGCCGCCCGGATCGTGGCGGCCCGGTCGAGCTCTGAGTGCAGGCCGACCAGGGCCTCGAGGACGTCGTCGGGCAACGCGGCTCCGGCCCGCACGCCGGGCAGGCCGAGCTCCCGGTAGCGCGGCGACGCCTGGGCACGTTCGAGCGCGATCTCGAGCGCGGCCCGCCGCGAGGGCGGCTCGGGGCGCATGAGCTCGCCGACCGGGACCTCGAGGGCGCGCGCGATCGCGTGCACGAGGGTGAGGCGCGGTTCGCGGCGGCCGTTCTCGATCTGCGACAGCAGCGACGTCGAGCGCCCCACCTCGGCCGCGAGGTCGCCCAGGGTGGCGCCGCGGGACCGGCGGGCGTGCCGGATCCGCAGCCCGAGGGTGGCGAGGTCGAGCTCGGCGGCGTCCCCGCCGGTTGAGCTCGCACCGCCGACGGCGCCTGCCGGACCGGCCGCGCCGGCGTCGGCCCCCTCCTCCTGCACAGTGTCCACATCTTCTCCGCTCGTGAAATCTAACGAAACTTTACAGGTTTCAGCGCTGGAACCACCCGATCCACGCCACAAGAGTGAACTTTACCGGGAGCCGCACCGGGCTCCGTCGACACTCACGGGAGAGACATCATGACGAGCATCCTCGACCCCGCACCGCCCGCCACCTCGGACGGGACCGCCCCTCGTCCCCTCGCCGACCGCGTCCGCGCCGAGGCGGCCGACCTCGCCGCGGAGTGGGCGAGCGACCCGCGCTGGAGCGGCGTGCGACGGGACTACTCGGCCGAGGACGTCGTCCGCCTGCGGGGCAGCGTGCGCGAGGAGCTCACCCTCGCCCGCCGTGGCGCCGAGCGGCTGTGGGAGCTCCTGCACACCCGTCCGTTCGTGCGTTCCCTCGGGGCGCTGACCGGCAACCAGGCCGTCCAGATGGTCAGGGCGGGCCTCGAGGCGATCTACCTGTCCGGCTGGCAGGTCGCGGCCGACGCCAACCTGTCCGGCCAGACCTACCCCGACCAGTCGCTCTACCCGGTCAACTCCGTCCCCACCGTCGTGCGCCGCATCAACAACGCGCTCCTGCGGGCCGACCAGATCTCCTTCTCCGAGGGCACGGCCCCCGGCCACGACTGGCTCGCCCCGATCGTGGCGGACGCCGAGGCCGGCTTCGGCGGCCACCTCAACGCGTTCGAGCTGACGCGGTCGCTCATCGTCGCCGGCGCGGCGGGGGTGCACCTCGAGGACCAGCTGGCCTCGGAGAAGAAGTGCGGCCACCTCGGCGGGAAGGTGCTCGTGCCCACCGCGCAGCACATCCGCACGCTCAGCGCCGCGCGCCTCGCGGCCGACGTCTCGGGGGTGCCGACGATCATCGTCGCCCGCACCGACGCCCAGGCCGCCACGCTCATCACCTCCGACGCCGACCCGCGCGACGCGCGCTTCACCACGGGCGAGCGCACGGCGGAGGGCCACTACCGCACCACGGCCGGGACGGCCGCGGTCATCGAGCGGGCGCTGGCCTACGCCCCGTACGCGGATCTCATCTGGGTCGAGACCTCCACGCCGGACCTCGACCTCGCCCGCGAGGTCGCCGACGCGGTCCACGCCCGGTTCCCCGACCAGATGCTGGCCTACAACTGCTCGCCGTCGTTCAACTGGCGAGCGCACCTCGACGAGGAGACGATCGCCGGCTTCCAGCGCGAGCTGGGGGCGATGGGCTACGCGTTCCAGTTCATCACCCTGGCCGGCTTCCACCAGGTCAGCCACGGGATGTTCGAGCTCGCGCGCGGCTACGCCCGGGACGGCATGACCGCGTACGTCGACCTGCAGCAGAAGGAGCTCGCCGCGGAGGCCGACGGCTACACGGCCACCCGGCACCAGCGCGAGGTCGGCACCGGCTACTTCGACCTCGTCTCGACCGTGCTCAACCCCGACTCCGACACCCTCGCGCTGCGCGGGTCCACCGAGGAAGCGCAGTTCTGAGCGGTACCGCCGCCGACCCACGAGAAAGAGCCCACCATGACCGCCATCGCCCATGCCCCCTCGACCGGCACCGCCCCGGCGCGCGCGGCCCGGTCCGGCACCCCGGACGACCTCGCCCGCCGCGTCTCCTACCCGCCCGTCCCGGGCGCCGACCGGATCCTCACGCCCCACGCGCTCGCCCTCGTCGTCGAGCTGCACGACCGGTTCGCCCCGCGGCACGCCGAGCTCATGGCCGCCCGCCGGCGGCGCCGCCGGTCCCTGGCCGACGGCGAACCGCTCGCACTGCCCTCCGCCACCCGCGGGATCCGGGAGGAGCCGTCGTGGCGGGTCCCCTGGGCGGCACCGGGGCTGGAGGACCGCCGCGTGGAGATCACCGCGCCGGCGCGGTGCGCCACCGCGATCGCCGCGCTCAACTCGGGGGCGAACGTGTGGGTCGCCGACCTGGAGGCCGTGGGCACCCGGCGGTTCGTCGACGTCGTCGCCGGGCAGCTCACGCTCCGGGCGAGCGCCCGGCGCACGCTCGAGGAGGCGTGCGGCCAGGGCCCCACCCTGCACGCCGGGGACCTGCCCACGCTCATGGTCCGCCCCCGGGCCTGGCACCTGGCCGAGGAGCACCTGCGCATCGACGGCCGTCCCACGGTCGGCGCGCTCGTCGACGTCGCGCTGCACCTCGCGCACAACGCCGTCGCTCTGCTCGTGCAGAGCTCGACCCCCTCCCTGTCGTTGCCGAGGCTCGAGGGGCGGGCCGAGGCTCGGCTGTGGAACGACGTCCTCCTCGTCGCCGAGCGCCGGCTCGGGATCGAGCGGGGATCGGTCCGCGCGGCGGTGCCGATCCAGACGGTGACTGCGGCCCTCGAGATGGAGGAGATCCTGTTCGAGCTGCGCGAGCGCTCCGCCGGTCTCGTCGCCTGCCGGGGCGACCTGCTCGTCTCTGTCGCGGACGTGCTACGCGGCCGCGCGGGCCTGGCCACCCGGTCCGCGCGGGCGGGCGGACCGGCCGCGCCGCTCATGCGGGAGCTCGACGCGGTGCTCGTCGGTGTCAGCCACCGGCGCGGCGGGCACGCGATCGGCGGGACCGCCGGGTTCGTCCCCGTCGGCGACCCGCGGCGCGACGCCGGGGCGGAGGACCGGGTCCGCGCGGAGAAGCAGCGTGAGGCCGACCTCGGGTTCGACGGGGCGCGGGTGACCCACCCGGGCGCGGTGCCGGTGGTCCGGGAGGTCTTCGACGGCGTCCTGGGCTTCGTGGACCACCAGATCCGGCCGGACCGGGCGGTGCCGACCGCCGATGCAGCGGGTCTGGTCGGCGCCGTCGCGCGGGGCGCCGGCAACTGAACCCGGCCACGGTCGCGGCAGGGTTCCGTCGGAGGTGAGCGGCCGTCATCCTCGGGTATGAGCACCGACGTGCAGGTTCGCGGCGCCGAGGGTCTCGCGCGCTCGAGGGGCCGGCCGCCGGGCTCGCTACGCCGGCGCCAGAAGCGGGACGTCGGCGATCACCTCGTGCAGCGGTCCGCCGCTCCGCCCCTGCCCCAGCCGGGAGGAGACGAGCTCGACGGTCTCCGCTCGCCAGGTCGGGCCCTCGTAGACGGCGAGCGCCGCGGCGAGGCCGGCCAGGTCGGTGCCCCGCGAGCGGTTCGACGCCCGGGCGACGGTGAGGTGTGCACGCCTCCTGACCTCCCCGTGGTCGTCCCACCGCCCTTTCCTGCGTGAACGGGCACCGGGCGGTTCCTCGTCGTCCTCGTCGTGCTCCTCCTCCGCGTCACCGGCGTAGGGTGCCGACGCCGCGTCGGCCATGAGCGCCGTGAGCCGCCTGGTCTCCCCGCCGACGCCTACCCACAGCGTGCGCCCGGAGAACGACCCTGCACCACGCAGGCGCAGGTCCAGCGGGGCGTGCCGGGCGGCGGCATCGGCGAGGGAGTCGGCGACGTCGTCCGTCGCGCCGTCGGGCACCTCGCCGTAGAACGCGAGAGTAAGGTGCTGCTGCTCAACGGGCACCCAACGCAGCGGGGCGCCCGCACCGAGTCGGAGGTTCGTCAGCAGCAGCTCGAGGTGGTCGAGCACGTGCTGCGGCGGCCGGATCGCGGTGAACAGACGCATCCGATCAGCCTCGCGCCCGCGGCTCGAGCCGTCCATCCGAAACGACAGATCAATCGCGTCGTCGTTCGCGGTGGTTCGCCGAGGCTGCTAGCCGAGTCGCTGAAGAGTGGTCGCGACCTGGCGGACGTATGCGCGGTATCCGCTCCGTGCCTCGGGCACGGCCCGCGCCACCTGAAGAAGATCGACGCGCACGTATTCGTGGGTGAGGATGTTGCGCAGCCCGACGGAAGGTTTGAGGCCGGCCGCAATCTCCTCGTCGAGGAAACCGGCCTCGGCCATACGGTCAAAGCCTTCGCGATACTCCTCAGGCGGCCGGTCGAGCAGGGCGAGGGCCACATGCGCGTTGACCTCGGCGGCAAGGTTGACAAGCTGGGTGAGGATGCGTTCGACCTGGAGTCGCACGGCGAGATCACCCAGAGCCGCAGGAGTCTCGACATCGAGAGTGTCGAGGTGGTCGAGCAGTTCGCGCATGGCCGCAAGGCGCCGCGAGACCACCTCGGCGTCGAGTCTCGTCATCGGGTCAGGCTCTCGAGCACGGCCCGCCTCATCGGCGCGGCCTCGATGTACTGGGTGATCGCCACGACCTGGCGCTCGGCAAACAGGTGCGGCTCGGCCTCGTACAGCACCTCACCTCGCGTCAGTGCGCGGTGCGTGGCAGTCGTGCCTGCCAGCGCGAGGTCCATGACGTCGAGGTGATCACCGCCGACGAGCTCGGCCAGCTCCTCGATCACGGCGAGCAGGTCCGCTGACACGCCTCCGCGAGCGGCGATGGCCAGGTCGATGTCCCCCGGCTCGCGGGCCACCTGCACGTGTGAGGCCGCGCTGCCGAAGAGCACCATGAGTTCGAGGTCGTGCCGACGGCACAGTGCGGCCAGCTCGCCGCTGTCACGTGCGGCGAGCAGCCTGCGAAGCGACTGCGCGACCGTGCCCATGTGCCGATCGTACGGCTCTCGATCCATCGACAGCCGACATGTGACTCCGCCTGTGCCCGCACGGCCTCCACGGCGCTCTCCTGAGCCGGTGTGCCCTGCCCTACGCATCTCGTCGAGCCGCTCCACCTCGTCGGCGCACGGCCCCTTCCCCGCCTCCTGGGGCACGGACGTTCCGGCGCCGCCGTCCGGGGGCCGCCGCGGCATAACGTGCCCGTCACCCCCCGTCAGGTCGGGAGTGCGCCGCCCGCGCCGCGCCGCCGGTCGCGCATGTCCTTGAGCGCCACGGCGAGCGCCGAGAGCAGCACCACGGCGATGAGCCCGAAGCCGACCGACGCGGCCGTGGTCCAGCTGCTCACCTCGAGCACGGCGAAGGTGGCCGCGGTGATCACCGCGATGCCGACCGAGGTGCCGATCCGCTGCCCGGTCTGCATGATCGCCCCCGAGCTGCCCGCGTACTGCAGGGGTACGTCGGCCAGGGTGAGGGTCTGGTTGGGGCTGACCACGGCCCCGCCTCCTCCCCCGACGAAGGCCAGGGACAGCAGCAGCCACCACACGCTCAGCCCGACGGCGTCGTGCAGGAGCACCACCGCGATGGTCAGCACGATCCCGGTCATGGCCACGAGCAGCCCGCCGACGACGAGGGCACGGCCGTAGGTGAGGATCCGCCGGCCCGCCCAGCTCGAGGCCACCGCAGTGAGGATCGCCGAGGGCAGCCCGACCACGCCGGCCTCCATCGCCGATCGCCCCGCGCCCTGCTGCATGTACAGGGCGACGAGCACCCACACGCTGGTCATGCCGAGGAAGTACAGGCCGATCATCAGGGTGCCGTTGCTGAAGCTGGTGGTGCGGAAGATGTCGAGGTGGACCATCGGGCTGCGGCCCGACCGGGCGAAGCGCCTCTCCCACCACAACCAGACCCGCACGAGCGCGAGGCCGACCGGGACGAGCAGCCACATCGCCACCGAGGCGTCGCCCTCCATGAAGGGGAAGAGGATGGCCAGGACCGCCGAGCCCAGCAGCAGCGCACCGACGGGGTCCAGGGAGCGCTGGGCCCGGGTGACCGGGTCGGCGCGGCCCGGGGGTCGGATGAGCGGGCGGGGGAACCACAGCAGGGCCATGACGATCGTGGCGAGGCCGACGGGCACGTTGACCACGAAGGTCAGCCGCCAACCGAGGTCGGCCCCAGCCATGTTGATGAGCACCCCGCCCAGGACGGGCCCGACCGCGACCGAGACGCCCACGGCGGCGCCGAGGTAGCCGAAGGCGCGGGCCCGTTCGGCGCCCCGGAAGTACTGCTGGATCATCCCCACGCCCTGGGGGTTGAGCAGCCCCGAGCCGATGCCCTGGCCGAAGCGGGCCAGGTTGAGCCAGCCCGCGCTCGGGGCGACGCTGCAGATGATCGAGAAGAGGGTGAAGACGGCCAGCCCGATGAGGAAGATGCCGCCGCGGCCCATGACGTCACCGGCGCGGCCGGCCGCCACGAGCGCGACGCCGAAGGTCAGCGCGTAGCCGGAGAGCACCCACTGGAGGTCGGAGCCGGAGGCGCCGAGGCCGACCTGCATCGCCGGCAGGGCGACGTTGACGATGCTCACCGCGATCAGCGACATGGAGACCGCGCCGAGGATGGCCGCGAGGATGCGCCACCGGGCCGGCTCCGGGGTCTCCGCCGTCCGGTTCGGCTCGTCCTCGACCCGCACCGTCCAGCCCCTTCCACCCGGTCCGTCGCCGGTGCCTCGCGCACCGACCACCGCCGACCATACGCCCGCGCGGCACAGTCCCCTCAGGCTGCCCGGCGTCGGCGTCGTGGGTGCGCCCCACGGCGCGACGGCCACTCCTACCGGGGGGCGACCTCCGCGTGCACCAGGCCCCACACGACGGAGTCCACGAGCGCCTCCCAGGAGGCCTCGACGACGTCGGTCCCCACCCCCACGGTCGACCAGGTGCGCACCCCGTCCGTGGAGCGCACGAGCACCCGCACCGAGGCGTCCGTGCCCTGCTGGGAGTCGAGGATGCGGACCATGTAGTCGACCAGAGCGATGTGCTCGATCTCGGGGTAGGTGTCCACGAGCGCCTCGCGCAGGGCGTGGTCGAGGGCGTTGACCGGGCCGTTGCCCTCGCCGGTGCGCACGATCCGTCCCTGCCCGGTACGCAGCTTGACGGTGGCCTCGGCCTCGGTGCGGCCCTTCCCGTCGTGGGCGGTGACGTGCGCCCGCCAGGACTCGACGTCGAAGTAGGCCTCCGCGCCGCCCTCGCCCAGCTCCTCGCGCAGCAGCAGCTCGAAGGAGGCGTCGGCGGCGTCGTAGGTGTAGCCCCTGGCCTCGGCGGCCTTGACCCGGTCGGTGACCCGTCCGAGCAGCTCGGAGCGGCCCGAGAGGTCGAAACCCAGCTCGCGCCCCTTGAGCTCGATGGAGGCGCGCCCGGCCATGTCCGAGACGATCATGCGCATGTCGTTGCCGACGTGGGCCGGGTCGATGTGCTGGTAGAGGTCGGGGTCGACCCGGATCGCCGAGGCGTGCAGCCCGGCCTTGTGGGCGAAGGACGAGGACCCCACGTAGGGCTGCCGCGTGAAGGGCGGGATGTTGGTCAGCTCGGCGATCTGGTGGGAGATCCGGGTCGCCTCGCGCAGCCGCTCGGGCCCGATCCCCACCATGCCCCGCTTGAGCTCGAGGTTGGCGACGACGGTGACGAGGTCGGCGTTCCCGGTCCGCTCGCCGTAGCCGTTGACGCAGCCCTGGACGTGCCGCACCCCGGCGTCGACCGCGGTGATCGAGGAGGCCACCGCGGTGCCGGCGTCGTTGTGGGTGTGGATGCCCAGGCGGCCGTCGACCGACCCGCGCACCTCGGCGACGATCCGGCCGACCTCGTCGGGCAGGGTGCCGCCGTTGGTGTCGCACAGCACCGCCGTGGTCGCCCCGGCCTCGAGCGCCGTGCGGACGACGTCGGTGGCGTGCACGCGGTCGTGGCGGTAGCCGTCGAAGAAGTGCTCGGCGTCGACGTGCACCTCACGCCCGAGGGACACCAGGTGCGTGACCGTGTCCCGCACCATCCGCAGGTTCTCCTCCGGGCTCGTGCGCAGGGCCCGCTCGACGTGCCTCGAGTCCGACTTCGCCACGAGGGTGAGGACGCCGGCCCCGCTGTCGACCAGCGCCTGGACCTGGGCGTCCTCGGCCGCCGGCACGCCGGCCCGGGTCGTGGACCCGAAGGCGGCGATGCGGGCGTGGGTGAGCTCGAGCTCCTTCTCCGCGAGCTGGAAGAACTCGGTGTCCCGCGGGATGGCGCCCGGCCAGCCGCCCTCGATGTAGTCCACGCCGAGCTCGTCGAGGAGCCGGGCGATCGCCAGCTTGTCGCCGACGGTGAGGTTCATGCCCTGCTGCTGGGCGCCGTCGCGCAGGGTGGTGTCGTAGATGTGCAGCTCGTCGCTCATACCCGCCTCCCTCGGCCCGGCCCGCTCAGACCAGCTTGTACATCCAGCCGTGGGTGTCCTCGCGGCGCCCGTACTGGATGTCGGTGAGCTGGGTGTGCAGGGAGCGCGTGACGGCGCCGGGGGTGCCGTCGCCGACGACGACGTCGAAGTCCTCCCCGGCGAGGCGTCCTACCGGGGTGACCACCGCGGCGGTCCCGCAGGCGAAGACCTCGGCCACCGACCCGGACCGGATTCCGGCCAGGAGGTCGGCGAGCGCGATCGGCTCCTCACGGACCTCGCGGCCGGCCTCGGCCAGCAGTGTGAGCAGCGCGTCGCGCGTGCCGCCCTGGAGGATGTTGCCGGTCAGGTCCGGGGTGCGCACCGTGCCGTCGGCGTCGACGACGGCGAGGTTCATGCCGCCGAGCTCGTCGACGTAGGTGTTCGTCGAGGCGTCGAGGAAGAGGACCTGCTCGAAGCCGCGCTCCTGCGCCTCGGCCTGCGGGAGCAGGGAGGCGGCGTAGTTCCCGCCCGTCTTGGCGTCGCCCATCCCGCCGGCTCCGGCGCGGTGGTAGGTCGAGGAGACCCAGATGTCCACCGGCTCGAAGCCGTGCACGAAGTAGGGACCCACCGGGGAGGCGATCGCCAGGTAGCGCACCTCGCGGCCCGCGCGCACACCGAGGAAGGCCTCGGCGGAGAACATGAAGGGGCGCAGGTACAGCGAGGAGCCCTCGACGGAGGGGACCCAGCGCTCGTCGGCGGCCACGAGCGCGGCCAGCGAGGCGACCACGTCCTCGGCGGGCAGCTCGGGCAGCGCGAGCCGCCGGGCGGAGTGGGCGAGCCGGGCGGCGTTGTAGCCGGGCCGGAAGGAGCGCACCGAGCCGTCGGCCCACCGGTAGGCCTTGAGCCCCTCGAAGACCTCCTGGCCGTAGTGCAGGACGGAGGCCGCCGGGGACAGCTCGAGGGGCCCGAAGGGCAGCAGCTCGAGGGGCGACCAGCCGCCGGTGTGGGTCCAGGTGGCCGAGACCATGTGGTCGGTGAACGCGGTCCCGAAGGAGAGGGTGCCCATCACCTCGGCGTAGGTGGCGTCGTCGGCGACGTCGGTGCGTCGCCGGCCGCCCACCCGCTCGGCGAGCTCGGCCGCGGCCGGCAGCTCGGCCGCGGACAGGCCGGGCAGGTCCATCCCCCGGGCGCTGGTCGGCAGCGGACGCTCGGCGCCGCCCGCCGGCTCGGCGAGCTCCTGCCCGACGGCGGAGCCCGTGGGGTCGCCCGTCCCGCCGGTCATCGGTCGGCCCCCACGGCGGCGGCGACCTGGTCGCCGACCTGGCTGGTGGTGCGTGGCGCGGTGCCGCGCGCGGCGACGTCGGCCTCGACGGCGGCCTGGATGCGGGCGGCCGCTGCACTCTCGCCGACGTGCTCGAGCAGCAGCGCCACGGAGAGGATCGCGGCGGTCGGGTCGGCCTTGCCGGTGCCCGCGATGTCGGGCGCCGAGCCGTGCACCGGCTCGAACATCGACGCCGAGGTGCGGTCGGGGTTGACGTTGCCGGAGGCGGCGAGGCCGATGCCGCCGGTGACGGCCGCGACCAGGTCGGTGACGATGTCGCCGAAGAGGTTGTCGGTGACGATGACGTCGAAGCGGGCCGGGTCGGTGACGAGGTAGATCATCGCGGCGTCGACGTGGATGTAGTCGACCTCGACCTCGGGGAACTCGGCCGCGACGGCGTCGACGGTGCGCCGCCACAGGTGGCCGGCGTGGACGAGCACGTTGTGCTTGTGCACGAGGGTGAGCTTCTTGCGCTCCCGGACCTGGGCGCGGGCGAAGGCGTCCCGGACGACGCGCTCGACGCCGAAGGCGGTGTTGACGCTGACCTCGGTGGCCAGCTCCTGCGGGGTGCCCACGCGCAGCGCGCCGCCGTTGCCGACGTAGGGGCCCTCGGTGCCCTCGCGCACCACGACGAGGTCGATGGTGCCCGGGTCGGCGAGCGGGGTGGCCACGCCGGGCAGGAGCTTGGCGGGCCGGAGGTTGACGTAGTGGTCGAGGGCGAAGCGGAGGCGCAGCAGCAGACCGCGCTCGAGGACACCGGAGGGGACCGAGGGGTCGCCGACGGCGCCGAGGAGGATGGCGTCGTGCGCGCGCAGGGCCTCGACCTCGGCGTCGGTGATGGTCTCGCCCGTGCGGTGCCAGCGCGCGGCGCCCAGGTCGTAGGCGGTCTCGCGCAGCGTGACGCCCGTGCCCTCCAGCGCGGCGCGCGCGACCTTGAGGGCCTCGGCCACCACCTCCGGGCCGATCCCGTCGCCGCCCACGACCCCCAGGTCGATCTCGCGCTGCTCGTTCACCGTCGTCCTCTCGTTCGTCCGTGCGGGCCGGTGGCCCGGTGCGTGCCGCGGGTGCCTGCCCGTCGGCGGGTGGGCCGGTCCGCCGCGGGGGCGACGACCACCTGCGTGGTGGTCGTCGCCCCCGCCGGCGGGGTCCGGCTCAGGGGTTGCTCAGCGCCCGACCTGGCCCTGGGTGTAGTCCGCGTCGCGGGTCTCGACCCAGGCGAAGAGCCGGCGCAGCTCGAGGCCGGTGGCCTCGATCGGGTGCTCCTCGCCCTGCTTGCGCAGCGCGGCGAACTCCGGCGCGCCGGCGTCCTGGTCGGCGATGAAGCGCTCGGCGAAGGCGCCGGACTGGATGTCGGCCAGGACGGCGACCATGTTGTCCTTCACCTCGGGGGTGATGACCCGCGGGCCGGAGACGTAGTCGCCGTACTCGGCGGTGTCCGAGACGGACCAGCGCTGCTTGGCGATGCCGCCCTCGTACATGAGGTCGACGATGAGCTTGAGCTCGTGCAGCACCTCGAAGTAGGCGATCTCCGGCTGGTAGCCGGCCTCGGTGAGCACCTCGAAGCCGTACTGGACGAGCTTGCTCATGCCGCCGCACAGGACGGTCTGCTCGCCGAAGAGGTCGGTCTCGGTCTCCTCGGTGAAGGTGGTCTTGATGCCGGCGGCGCGCAGGCCGCCGATCGCCTTGGCGTAGGACAGCGCCAGCGGCCAGGCCTGGCCGGAGGCGTCCTGCTCGACGGCGACGATGACCGGCACACCACGGCCGTCCTCGTACTGGCGGCGCACGGTGTGGCCCGGCCCCTTGGGGGCGACCATGGCGACGTCGTGCCCGGCGGTCGGCTGGATGAGGTCGAAGCGGATGTTGAAGCCGTGGGCGAAGAACAGCGCGGCGCCGTCCTTGAGGTTCGGCTCGATGTCCTCGGCGTAGACCTTCCGCTGGTGCTGGTCGGGGGTGAGGATCATGACGACGTCGGCGCCGGTGACCGCCTCGGCCACGGTAGCGACCGCGAGGCCCTGCTCCTCGGCCTTGGCGCGGGAGGCGGACCCCTCGCGCAGGCCGACGACGACCTCGACGCCCGAGTCGCGCAGGTTGAGCGCGTGCGCGTGCCCCTGGCTGCCGTAGCCGATCACGGCCACCTTCTTGGACTGGATGATCGACAGATCGGCGTCGTCGTCGTAGTACAGCTCGGCCACGTGGGCCCTCCTTCGTCTCGTTGCGTGGGGTGGTGCGATGTGTCCGCGGCGGCCTGGGCTCAGGCCGTGCGGACGCGGTCCAGCGTGCGGTCGGTCAGCGAGCGCGAGCCGCGCGCCAGCGCGACGGAGCCCGACTGCACGATCTCACGGATGCCGTAGGGGGCGAGCGCCGTCAGCAGCGCGCCGAGCTTGGCGTCACCGCCGGTGGCCTCGATGGTCACGGCCTCCGGGGCGACGTCGACGACGTGCGCCCGGAAGAGCTCGACGACCTGCAGGACCGCCGTGCGGGAGGCGTCGTCGGCGCGGACCTTGACGAGCAGGAGCTCGCGCTCGACGGTGTTGCCCGGGTCGAGCTCGACGATCTTCAGCACGTTGATGAGCTTGTTGAGCTGCTTGGTGACCTGCTCGAGGGGCAGCTCGGCCGCGTCGACGACGACGGTGATCCGCGAGACGTCCTCGCGCTCGGTCGGCCCCACGGCCAGGGAGTGGATGTTGAACGCCCGGCGGGCGAACAGCGCGGTCACCCGGGTCAGGACGCCGGGCTTGTTCTCGACCAGGACGGACAGCGTGTGTCTGGTGCTCATGGCTTCCCCTCAGTCCTCGTTCTCGAAGTCGGGCGTGAGCCCACGGGCGTACTGGATGTCGTCGTTGGACACACCCGAGGCGACCATCGGCCAGACCATCGCGTCGCGGCTGACGACGAAGTCGATGAGCACCGGGCGGTCGTTGATGGACATCGCCTTCTCGATGGCGGGGTCGATCTCCTCGACCTTCTCCACCCGGATCGCCACGCACCCGTAGGCCTCGCCGAGCTTGACGAAGTCGGGGATGTGGACGGTGTCGTGCCCGGTGTGCAGGTCGGTGCTGGAGTAGCGGCTGTCGTAGAAGAGGGTCTGCCACTGGCGGACCATGCCGAGCGAGCTGTTGTTGATGATCGCGACCTTGATCGGGATCTGGTCGAGCACGCAGGTGGCGAGCTCCTGGTTGGTCATCTGGAAGCAGCCGTCGCCGTCGATGGCCCACACCGGGGTGTCGGGCAGCGCGGCCTTGGCGCCCATGGCGGCGGGGATGGCGTAGCCCATCGTGCCGAGCCCGCCGGAGTTGAGGAAGGTCTGCGGCTTCTCGTAGCCGATGAACTGGGCGGCCCACATCTGGTGCTGCCCCACGCCCGCGGCGTAGACGGCGTCGGGGCCGGCGAGCTCGCCGAGGCGGGAGATGACGTGCTGCGGGGCGAGCTGGCCGTCCGCCGTCGGGGACCAGCCGAGCGGGTAGCGCCGGCGCAGGTCGCCGAGCTGGGCCCACCAGGCCTCGAGCTCGGGCCGGCCGTGCTGCTCCTGGGCGGTGCGCAGGGCCTCGGTCAGCGCGGGGATCGTCTCGGAGAGGTCACCGACGATGGGCACGTCGGCGCGGCGGTTCTTCGAGATCTCCGCGGGGTCGACGTCGGCGTGCACGACCTTGGCGTGCGGGGCGAAGCTGTCGAGCTTGCCGGTGACGCGGTCGTCGAAGCGGGCGCCCAGGGAGACGACGAGGTCGGCCTTCTGCAGCGCCGCGACGGCCGCGACCGTGCCGTGCATGCCGGGCATGCCGACGTTGTTGGGGTGCGAGTCGGGGAAGGCACCGCGCGCCATGAGCGTGGTGACGACCGCGGCGTTCGAGACCTCGACGAGCTCGGCCAGGGCCTCGGAGGACTGGGAGCGGATGACGCCGCCGCCGACGTAGAGCACGGGGCGGGAGGCCGAGGCGATGAGCCGGGCGGCCTCCTTGATCTGGCGCCCGTGCGGCTTGACCGTCGGCTTGTAGCCGGGCAGGTCCATGACGGGGGGCCAGACGAAGTCGGCCTCGGCGACCTGGGCGGACTTGGCGATGTCGACGAGGACGGGGCCGGGCCGGCCGGTGGCGGCGATGTGGAAGGCCTCGGCGATGCGGGCCGGGATCTCCGCCGCGTCGGTGACGAGGAAGGAGTGCTTGGTCATCGGCATCGTCGCGCCGACGATGTCGGCCTCCTGGAAGGCGTCCGTGCCGATCATCGCGGCGGCGACCTGACCGGTGATGGCCACGATCGGGACCGAGTCCATGTTGGCGTCGGCGATGGCGGTGATGAGGTTGGTCGCGCCCGGGCCCGAGGTGGCGATGCACACCCCGGTCTTCCCCGTGGCCGCGGCGTACCCGACGGCGGCGTGGCCGGCGCCCTGCTCGTGGCGCACGAGGATGTGGCGGAGCCGGTCGGACTCGAACAGCGGGTCGTAGGTCGGCAGGATGGCGCCGCCGGGGATGCCGAAGATCGTGTCGACGCCGAGCTCCTCGAGCGCGCGCACGATGTTGCGGGCGCCGGTGGAGGCCTCGTGGATCTCCGCGTCCTGGGTGACGGTCTCGATGCGGCCGCCGCGCAGGACGACGCCGGTGCCGCCGGTGCCGCCGTCGGCGAGCGAGCGCTCGGCCACCGCCGCGGTGGCGAGGATGTCGGCCTCGACCTCGTCGATGCCGGGGGTCGGTCGCCGGGGCCCGGGGCGGGGCGACCCCGCGGGATGGGGGGCGACGACGGCGTCGTCGGTCCCGGTCCTGGCGGCGTGGACGTCGTGGCGCTGCGCCTCGCCGTCGGGCGCGGCGTGCTGCGACGTGCTCGTCATGGTCCCTCCTTCGCCTGACCGGCCCGCCGGGCCGGTGTCTCGGTGGCCCACGTGCGGGCCGGTTCGCCGGGCATGCAAAAGCCCCTCGACCCGGCGGGTGTCGAGGGGCGCGGCCGGACCAGCTCTCAGCGAGCGTCGGCCGCGCGGCCGACTACGAGAATGATGGTCCCAGGCACGGTCGTCACTGTACGCCCGGCAGCACGCCACGGGCGAATCGTCTCGATATATGGTTCACGCTCTCACGCTCTGAGACGTCAGGCGTCGGTGCCGCCCGGAGCGAGAGCGCGGCCGACCGCGCGCCGGGCGTCCGCGGCGGCCGGCACGTGCCGGGCGCCCTCTGCCACGTCCAGTGCGGCGGCCACGGCCACGCCGGTGACGACGAGCGCACCGGCCAGCTCACCGGCGGGCACCCCGGCCGCGCCGCTCGCGGTCGCGACGGCGGCCAGGGCGAACCCGACGACGGCCACCCCCACCCCGCGCAGCGTGCCCGTGGCGTCGGCGGCGCGCGCCTCCGCCTCGGCCAGCTTCTCCAGCGCCGCGCGGACCTCGCCGGGCAGGCCCTCGGGGTCGGCGGGCGGTGCCGGCGGCGCCCGGGCGGCGCGCGGGGTGGCGGTGCGCGCGGCGAGCAGCTCCTCGTCGTCGGCCGGGTCGAGCGTGTCGGCGACCGCGTCCTCCCCCGCGTCGGGCTCGAGGTCGCGGTCGGGGTCCACGAGGTGGGCGGCCACGGGCTCGACGTCGGTGGGCTCGGGCTCCTCGGGCGGCGCGAGCGCCTCGGCCACGGCGAGGGTGAGCTCGTGGCGGGCCCGGCGGCCGTCACGCACCGCGCGGGAGGCCGGCGCCGCGCCGGACACGGCGACGGCGAGCAGGACGAGCAGCGGGGCGGCGGCGACCAGCGGCAGGCTCGGGTGGACCAGGGCGAGGGCGACGGCGGCCCCGGCCAGCACCAGGGCGAGCGGGACGAGCCGGGCGTGGAGGTGCGCGACGACGTCGGCCAGGGCCCGCACGGAGTGCGCCCCGAGGCGGGAGACGACGGCGGGGTGCTCGGCGCTGCGGGCGACGACGCCGGCCAGCAGGGTGCGCGACCAGTGCTGGGCCAGGCGGCCGGCGAGGAGGTGGTCGAGCCGGCGGGCCAGGCCGAGCAGGGCGATGAGGCCCAGACCGACGAGGGCGGCACCGAGGAAGGCGTTGCGGGTGCCGGCGGCCTGCAGGTCGGCGACGGTGCCGGCGAGGACGACGAGCACGGCCCCGCCGACCAGGCCGACGCCGATCAGGCCGAGGGCGTGGAGCAGCCGGCCGCGGCCGAGCAGGCGTGGCAGCGGGGCGACCGGGGCCCGGACCTCAGCGCGGGTCATGTCGTCGCGCGTCGTGTCGTCGTGCTCGCCCTGCGCGTCCGGGCGGGCGGCCGGGGAGAGCGGGACCAGCTCGGCGGTGTCGTCGCTCGCGCGCCCGCCCGGGTGCACCGCGAGGCTGGTGGTCGCCGCCTCCGAGGCACCCTCATCGGTCGTCGTGGTCGCGGTGCGCGTACGGGCGACGGTGTCGGAGTAGGTCGCGGCGATGCGGGCGGCCGCGGACCTCGTCGGACGGTGGGGGCGGTCGGTGCGTTCGGTCATGGCTCTCGTCCTCACGGCTGTCGGGGCTCTCCCGGTGCTGCCGAGGCTAGGCCGGGCGATGGCGGCGGGCGGTGAGTCGCCGGTGACAGCCCTCTCACGACGCGAGCCGCGAGGCGCCCCGCGACGAGGCCGGACCGGCTACTCGAGGATGGCTCCTCGCGAGGCGGACTGGACGAGCTTCTGGTACTTGCCGAGGACGCCGGTGGTGTAGCGCGGCGCCACGGGGGTCCAGGAGGCGCGACGCTCCTCGAGCTCCTTGTCGTCGACGAGCAGGTCGAGCGTGCCGGAGCCGACGTCGAGCCGGATCCGGTCCCCGTCGGCGACCAGGCCGATCGGTCCGCCGTCGGAGGCCTCGGGGGCGACGTGACCGACGCACAGGCCCGTCGTGCCGCCGGAGAAGCGGCCGTCGGTCATGAGCAGGACGGTCTTGCCGAGGCCGGCGCCCTTGATCGCGCCGGTGATGGCGAGCATCTCGCGCATGCCGGGCCCGCCCTTGGGGCCCTCGTAGCGGATGACGACGACGTCGCCGTCGGTGATGGTGCCGTCCTCGAGCGCGTCGAGGGCGGCCCGCTCGCGCTCGAACACGCGGGCGGTCCCCTCGAACACGTCGGACTCGAAGCCCGCCGACTTCACGACCGCGCCCTCGGGCGCGAGCGAGCCGTGCAGGACCGAGATGCCGCCGCGGCGGGCGATGGGCTCGGACATCGCGTGGATGATCTTCCCGTCCGGGTCCGGCGGGTCGAGACGCTCGAGGTTCTCGGCCATGGTCGCCCCGGTGACGGTCATGCAGTCGCGGTTGAGCAGACCGGCCTCGTCGAGGGCCTTGAGGACGACCGGGACACCGCCGACCTTGTCGATGTCGTTCATGACGTAGCGGCCGAAGGGCTTGACGTCGCCGAGGTGGGGGACCTTCTCGCTCATGCGCTCGAAGTCGGCGAGGGTGAGGTCGACGTCGGCCTCGTGGGCGATGGCAAGGAGGTGGAGGACCGCGTTGGTGGAACCGCCGAAGGCCATGACGACGGCGATGGCGTTCTCGAAGGCCTCGCGGGTCATGATGTCGCGGGCCGTGATGCCCTGCCGGAGGAGCTCGATGACGGCCTCGCCGGCCTCGAAGGCGGCGGTGTCGCGACGGCGGTCGACGGCGGGCGGGGCAGCCGAGCCGGGCAGGGACATGCCCATGGCCTCGGCGACGGACGCCATCGTGTTGGCGGTGTAGAAGCCACCGCAGGCGCCCTCGCCCGGGCAGATGGCTTTCTCGATCGCGGTGACGTCCTCGCGGGACATGAGGCCGCGGGCGCAGGCACCGACGGCCTCGTATGCGTCGATGATCGTCACCTCCCGCTCCTCGCCGGAGGAGAGGCGCGCGTACCCGGGCATGATCGAGCCCGCGTAGACGTACACGCTGGCCAGGTCGAGGCGGGCGGCGGCCATGAGCATGCCCGGCTCGGACTTGTCGCAGCCGGCGAGCAGGACCGATCCGTCGAGGCGCTCGGCCATCATCACGGTCTCGACGGAGTCGGCGATGATGTCGCGCGAGACGAGGGAGTAGTGCATGCCCTCGTGGCCCATGGAGATCCCGTCCGAGACGGAGATCGTGCCGAACTCGAGCGGGTAGCCGCCGGCGGCGTGGACGCCCTCCTTGGACTTCTTCGCCAGGCGGTCGAGGGAGAGGTTGCAGGGGGTGATCTCGTTCCAGGAGCTGGCGACCCCGATCTGCGGCTTGGCGAAGTCGTCGTCGCCCAGCCCGACGGCGCGCAGCATACCGCGCGCGGCGGTCGCCCCGATGCCGTCGGTGACCTGTCGGGACCGTGGCTTCATGTCCGGTGCAGCGTCGGCGCTCATGGGACGAGTCTAGGTGAAAGCTGCGGGTGGCAACCGGCCGAGGCTCGGGAGAAGGATTGCCGCCCCGCAGGAGGGGCGCTCCGGAAAGCCGATACCGAACGACGCGCACCGGGTCCGAGGCGGTGTCGGGGCATGGGGAAGGGCCCCGGCACCAGTAGTGGTGTCGGGGCCCTCCCTGAATGGTGTGTACGGCGGTGTCCTACTCTCCCGCACGGTCGCCCGTGAAGTACCATCGGCGCTGAGGGGCTTAGCTTCCGGGTTCGGAATGGGACCGGGCGTTTCCCCCTCGCTATTGCCGCCGTAACCTGGCGGAACCAGCATTCAGTTATCCAACCCTTGACCCACCAGCCATCACCCGAGGATCTCGGGGCGGGCGGTGGTATCTGGGGTGGGTGGTTCCAGAACCGTACAGTGGACGCGCAAGTTGTTCAGACTTGTCAGTGCTCGCTTCTTGTGTGGCCTACCCCCAAACATGTGCGGGGGTTGGTGTATGAGAAGTTGTCGGCCAATTAGTACCGGTCAGCTTCACGACTTTCGCCGCTTCCACATCCGGCCTATCAACCCCATGGTCTATAGGGGGCCTTCCCACCCAAAGGTGGTGGAAACCTCATCTTGAAGCAGGCTTCCCGCTTAGATGCTTTCAGCGGTTATCCCTCCCGAACGTAGCCAACCAGCCATGCTCCTGGCGGAACAACTGGCACACCAGAGGTTCGTCCGTCCCGGTCCTCTCGTACTAGGGACAGCCCTTCTCAAGTTTCCTGCGCGCGCAGCGGATAGGGACCGAACTGTCTCACGACGTTCTAAACCCAGCTCGCGTACCGCTTTAATGGGCGAACAGCCCAACCCTTGGGACCTACTCCAGCCCCAGGATGCGACGAGCCGACATCGAGGTGCCAAACCATGCCGTCGATATGGACTCTTGGGCAAGATCAGCCTGTTATCCCCGGGGTACCTTTTATCCGTTGAGCGACGGCGCTTCCACAAGCCACCGCCGGGTCACTAGTTCCGACTTTCGTCCCTGCTCGACATGTCTGTCTCGCAGTCAAGCTCCCTTGTGCACTTGCACTCAACACCTGATTGCCAACCAGGCTGAGGGAACCTTTGAGCGCCTCCGTTACTCTTTAGGAGGCAACCGCCCCAGTTAAACTACCCACCAGGCAATGTCCCTGATCCGGATCACGGACCGAGGTTAGACGTTAGGAACGACCAGAGTGGTATTTCAACGACGACTCCACACACACTGGCGTGCATGCTTCACAGTCTCCCACCTATCCTACACAAGCCGTACCCAACACCAATACCAAGCTATAGTAAAGGTCCCGGGGTCTTTCCGTCCTGCTGCGCGTAACGAGCATCTTTACTCGTAATGCAATTTCGCCGAGTTCATGGTCGAGACAGCGGAGAAGTCGTTACGCCATTCGTGCAGGTCGGAACTTACCCGACAAGGAATTTCGCTACCTTAGGATGGTTATAGTTACCACCGCCGTTTACTGGGGCTTAAATTCTGAGCTTCACCCCACAAGGGGGTTGACCCGTCCTCTTAACCTTCCAGCACCGGGCAGGCGTCAGTCCGTATACATCGTCTTGCGACTTCGCACGGACCTGTGTTTTTAGTAAACAGTCGCTTCTCCCTGGTCTCTGCGGCCCGCCAGGCTCACACCCGCAAGAGGTGATCACCCATAGGGCCCCCCTTCTCCCGAAGTTACGGGGGCATTTTGCCGAGTTCCTTAACCATGATTATCTCGATCGCCTTAGTATTCTCTACCTGACCACCTGAGTCGGTTTAGGGTACGGGCGGCTAGTCCCTCGCGTCGAGGTTTTTCTTGGCAGCATAGGATCACCACTTTCCACCATACGGTGTCATCATCCGGCCTTGAGCTATATGAGATGCGGATTTGCCTGCACCTCGCCCTGCACCCTTGAACGATCCAAGCCATTAGGATCGCGCGGCTACCTTCCTGCGTCACCCCTGTTAATACGCTTACCTACTACCGGATCGGGTCCCACGCGCCCCACCACCAGACCCCGAAGGGCCACAGGCAGTGGTTTGGGTGGTTAGCATCACCGGCCTCGGTATGGGCGGTCCTTCGCCGGTCACGGGAGTATCAACCCGTTGTCCATCGACTACGCCTGTCGGCCTCGCCTTAGGTCCCGACTAACCCAGGGCGGATTAACCTGGCCCTGGAACCCTTGGTCATTCGGCGGACGGGGTTCTCACCCGTCATTCGCTACTCATGCCTGCATTCTCACTCGCGTAGGATCCACCACTGGGTCACCCCGCAGCTTCACCTCCCACGCGACGCTCCCCTACCCACCACGACCCCTGAACCCCAAAGGAGCTAGGGACATGTCATGGTGCCACGGCTTCGGCGGTGTGCTTGAGCCCCGCTACATTGTCGGCGCGGAATCACTTGACCAGTGAGCTATTACGCACTCTTTCAAGGATGGCTGCTTCTAAGCCAACCTCCTGGTTGTCACTGCAACTCCACATCCTTTCCCACTTAGCACACGCTTAGGGGCCTTAGCCGATGATCTGGGCTGTTTCCCTCTCGACTACGAAGCTTATCCCCCGCAGTCTCACTGCCACGCTCACACTTACCGGCATTCGGAGTTTGGCTGACGTCAGTAACCTTGTAGGGCCCATCGGCCATCCAGTAGCTCTACCTCCGGCAAGAAGCACGCGACGCTGCACCTAAATGCATTTCGGGGAGAACCAGCTATCACGAAGTTTGATTGGCCTTTCACCCCTACCCACAGGTCATCCCCTCAGTTTTCAACCTAAGTGGGTTCGGTCCTCCACACGCTCTTACACGTGCTTCAACCTGCCCATGGGTAGATCACTTCGCTTCGGGTCTAGAACGCGCGACTGGCCGCCCTGTTCGGACTCGCTTTCGCTACGGCTTCCCCACACGGGTTAACCTCGCCACACGCCACTAACTCGCAGGCTCATTCTTCAAAAGGCACGCCGTCACCCCAACCAAGGAGGCTCCGACGGATTGTAAGCATCCGGTTTCAGGTACTATTTCACTCCCCTCCCGGGGTACTTTTCACCTTTCCCTCACGGTACTAGTCCGCTATCGGTCACCAGGTAGTATTTAGGCTTAGCAAGTGGTCTTGCCAGATTCACACCGGATTTCACGGGCCCGGTGCTACTCGGGAACACATCCACACCACGACACGCACGGTACGCCTACAGGGGTCTCACCCTCTACGCCAGGCCTTCCCAGACCTTTCAGCTCCCACACGATGCCACAGCGCCCCTCCCGGCAGAGAGGAACGAACACGTCCCACAACCCCGCACGCACAACGCCTGCCGGCTCTCACGCACGCACGGTTTAGCCTGATCCGCTTTCGCTCGCCACTACTCACGGAATATCTCTTCCTGCGGGTACTGAGATGTTTCACTTCCCCGCGTTCCCTCACACGTCCTATACATTCAGACGCGCGTGACCGCCCATGACGGCGGCCGGGTTCCCCCATTCGGACATCCACGGATCACAGCTCGTTTGCCAGCTCCCCGCGGCTTATCGCAGGCTACGACGTCCTTCATCGGCTCCTGGTGCCAAGGCATCCACCGAATGCTCTTAAAAACTTCCCAACAACCCACCACACAAGGCGGCAGGCCACCAGGAAACAAAACACAACACAAAACTCAACAAAACATACAAAGATGCTCGCGTCCACTGTACAGTTCTCAAACAACCCACCCACACCCCCACCCACCACCACACGTACTGCGTGGCAGGGCCAGGAGCAGGGCCACCAAAGACACACACAACCCCAACCAGCAGGGGTGGATGGTCTCAGGACCCAACAGCGCGTGACAGCTCTCGACGTTCCACCCACGAACACGCCCCACGCCCCACAAACGGGGCCAGGCAAACCCGGTCGGGCCCACCCACCACCACACCCAACACCCCCGAACCACACGCCAATCAGGCGCACAGACAACGGGAAACCATCGGGTGTGATGCGCAGGTACTCTACGTGCTCCTTAGAAAGGAGGTGATCCAGCCGCACCTTCCGGTACGGCTACCTTGTTACGACTTCGTCCCAATCGCCAGTCCCACCTTCGACGGCTCCCCCCACAAGGGTTGGGCCACCGGCTTCGGGTGTTACCGACTTTCGTGACGTGACGGGCGGTGTGTACAAGGCCCGGGAACGTATTCACCGCAGCGTTGCTGATCTGCGATTACTAGCGACTCCGACTTCATGGGGTCGAGTTGCAGACCCCAATCCGAACTGAGACCGGCTTTCTGGGATTAGCTCCACCTCACGGTATCGCAGCCCTTTGTACCGGCCATTGTAGCATGCTTGAAGCCCAAGACATAAGGGGCATGATGATTTGACGTCATCCCCACCTTCCTCCGAGTTGACCCCGGCAGTCTCCCATGAGTCCCCACCATCACGTGCTGGCAACACAGGACAAGGGTTGCGCTCGTTGCGGGACTTAACCCAACATCTCACGACACGAGCTGACGACAACCATGCACCACCTGTATACCGACCTTACGGGGCACCCATCTCTGGATGTTTCCGGTATATGTCAAGCCTTGGTAAGGTTCTTCGCGTTGCATCGAATTAATCAGCATGCTCCGCCGCTTGTGCGGGCCCCCGTCAATTCCTTTGAGTTTTAGCCTTGCGACCGTACTCCCCAGGCGGGGCACTTAGTGCGTTAGCTACGGCGCGGAACCCGTGGAAACAGGCCCCACACCTAGTGCCCAACGTTTACGGCATGGACTACCAGGGTATCTAATCCTGTTCGCTACCCATGCTTTCGCTCCTCAGCGTCAGTGATGGCCCAGAGACCCGCCTTCGCCACCGGTGTTCCTCCTGATATCTGCGCATTTTACCGCTACACCAGGAATTCCAGTCTCCCCTACCACACTCTAGTCTGCCCGTACCCACTGCAGGCGCGGGGTTGAGCCCCGCGTTTTCACAGCAGACGCGACAAACCGCCTACGAGCTCTTTACGCCCAATAATTCCGGACAACGCTTGCGCCCTACGTATTACCGCGGCTGCTGGCACGTAGTTAGCCGGCGCTTCTTCTGCAGGTACCGTCACTTTCGCTTCTTCCCTGCTGAAAGAGGTTTACAACCCGAAGGCCGTCATCCCTCACGCGGCGTCGCTGCATCAGGCTTCCGCCCATTGTGCAATATTCCCCACTGCTGCCTCCCGTAGGAGTCTGGGCCGTGTCTCAGTCCCAGTGTGGCCGGTCACCCTCTCAGGCCGGCTACCCGTCGACGCCTTGGTAGGCCATTACCCCACCAACAAGCTGATAGGCCGCGAGCCCATCCCCCACCAATAAATCTTTCCACACCACCCCATGCGAGGCAATGTCATATCCGGTATTAGCCCCGATTTCCCGAGGTTATCCCGAAGTGGAGGGCAGGTTACTCACGTGTTACTCACCCGTTCGCCACTGATCCACCCAGCAAGCTGAGCTTCACCGTTCGACTTGCATGTGTTAAGCACGCCGCCAGCGTTCGTCCTGAGCCAGGATCAAACTCTCCGTAAAAAACACGCACACCCAACACCCCAACAACGGGGACGCCAGGCATGACCATCCATACGAAGACCAACCCCACCACCAACCGGCAGCAGAGCGATCCCAACAAAACCCCACCCCACCACCAACCGGCAGCCAGGCAGGACCAAAATAAACAAACAAAAACATGCAGAAACACCACACGAACCACCACCACAACGGCAACGGCCCACGCAATGCCCCCACACACATGGCATCAAAAACAATCACGCACTGTTGAGTTCTCAAACAACCCACCCACAACACCAGCCCACCACCACAAGCAGCAGACCCAGCATCAGGGCAACTTAACTATCTTATCCTTCTGTTTCTCGGCTGTCAAACCGCTCGATCCGAGCTGTTCTCCGGCCGTTCAACTTCCGGTCCCGGCGCGCACCGGCCAGGGCCGGTGTTTGTCGGTTGGCCTCCGGGTTCGGCCACCAGCTGGTGTCCGTCTGTCCCGTTCAGGCCTCGTAGAGATTAGGTCGCCGTCGGCTCGACGAGCAAGCCGGTGGCGAGTGCGCTCGGTCACAAGGTCGGTTTCGCCCGGGATCCCGCGGTTTCCTGGCTTCTTCCTACTCCCCGACGAGCCCGTCCACGGACTCCCGGAGGAGGTCGACGTGCCCCGCGTGCCGGCCGTACTCCTCGACCAGGTGGACGAGTACCCATCGCGCCGTCGCCGGCGGGTCCTCCCGGTCGACGTCACGGACGACGGTCGCCCCGAGAGGGTCGCCGGCCGCCGCGCCGTCGGACAGCAGCCGCCCGGTGACCGCGCGTGAGCGGGCCACGGCGCCCAGCCACCGGCCGCGCACGTCCTCCGGTTCGGCGCCCTCGCCCGTGCGCCAGTCATGGTCCGGGTCGGCCGCCCACTGCTCGTCGGTCCCGACGTTCTCGGTCCAGGTCCCGCCCAGGCAGTAGCTGATCCAGTAGTCCTCCACGAATGCCAGGTGCCCGAGCATGCCGCCCAGCGTCATCGTCGACGGTGGGCGGGTCTGCGCCATCTGGTCGGCCGTGAGGCCGCGTGTCTTCCACTCGACCGTCCCCCGCAGGAAGTCGAGGAACCCGAGCACGGTGCCGGCCTCGTCGAGACCGGTGCGTGCCTCGCTGCGACCGTGCTCGTCGACGCTGCCCTGCTCCCCCATGGTCCCAGCGTCGTACGGCAGATCATGGGTCCTCTGGTCGTCCGGCATCCCACGAGGGTAGTGACCGACCGCCCGGCCGCTGCGTCCGTGCACCGCTCCACCATCCGACGGCCCTCGGACGGACCCACCGACGGGCGTCCGCCGACGTTCTCGACAATCGGGACTTTCAGCCCACCCCACGCGCTTGCGGGCGGGCCATCATCTTCCTGTACCGATCGAGCAGCGACCCAGCCGCTGCCCCAACCACAAGGAGTCCGCCATGGCCACCACCACCGCCGGCACCCGGGCCGCCACGGTCTACCAGGAAGACATCGTCAAGAGCTCGTCGGCCCGCGTGTTCCTCGGGCTCTCCCGCATCGGCATCGGCCTCTACTTCCTGTGGGCCTTCGTCGACAAGACCTTCGGCCTCGGGTTCGCCACCCAGCCGGAGAACTCCTGGCTCAACGGCGGCACCCCCGCACAGGGGTACATCAACAACGTCGCCGTCAACGGGCCGCTCGGCGGCTTCTTCGAGCTCTTCGCCAACCCGTTCGGCGACGTGCTGTTCATGGCCGGCCTGCTCGGCATCGGCGTCGCGCTCGTCAGCGGCGCGGGCCTGAAGATCGCCGCCGTCACCGGTGCCCTGCTCCTGCTGTTCATGTACCTGGCCCAGCCGCCCTTCGCGGTCGACGCCGCCTCGAACCCCATCCTCGACAGCCACGTCCTCGAGGGCTTCCTCGTGGTCATCCCGGCCCTCACCCTCTCCGGTGACACGATCGGGATCGGCAAGTGGTGGGGCGGCATCGTCGGCAACAGCTGGCTCCGCTGAGCCGCACCCGCCACGCGCCCCCGACGCCGGCGCACGAGAAGGGCCCGTCCGTGAGGACGGGCCCTTCTCGTGCGCCGGGCTCAGATCGGGCGCCCAGGGGGTGGTACCCGTCCGATCACCCGGCGGTTCGCTCCCTGCCGCCGCAACGTCAGGGCAGCGGCGACGTTCAGGGGCCGATACGGCCGTGTCGGCCGCCCGGTCCCCGGCGCCCGCTCCGCCCGGGTCGGATCCCGGGTCAGATCACCTCGGCCCAGGGCTCACGGGTGGTGGAGCCCTCGATCACGGGCTTGTCCTTGCCGCTCGCGCCGGACGCGAGCTGGGCCGTGGCGTAGGCCTGCACCTGCGAGGAGACGGCCTCGGCCACGCGGGGGTCGAACACGCCGGGGATGATGAAGGAGGGGTTGAGCTCGTCCGCCCCCACCACGTCGGCGATGGCGACGGCGGCGACGCGCAGCATCTCGCCGTCGATGTGGCTCGCCCCCGCGTCGAGCAGGCCCCGGAAGAGACCGGGGAAGGCCAGGACGTTGTTGATCTGGTTGGGGTAGTCGCTGCGCCCGGTGGCGACGACGGCCGCAGTCCGGGCGGCCGCCTCGGGGTCCACCTCGGGGTCCGGGTTGGCCAGGGCGAAGACGATCGCCCCGTCGGCCATGGTCGCGATGTCGTCGCCGTCGAGGATGTCCGCCGAGGAGACGCCGATGAAGACGTCGGTGCCGGCGATGCCCTCCTTGAGCGAGCCGGTGAAGCCCGTGGGGTTGGTGTTCTCGGCGATCCACTGCCGCTGCGCGCTGGCCTCCTCCTTGCCCGCGTGCAGGGCGCCCTCGCGCCCGAACGCCACGATGTCGGTCGCGCCCTGCGCGGCGAGCAGCTGGATGATGGCGTGCCCCGCGGCGCCGACGCCGGAGATCGCGATCTTCACGTCCGAGAGCTTCTTGTCCACGATGCGCAGCGCGTTGATGAGCGCGGCGAGGACGACGACGGCGGTGCCGTGCTGGTCGTCGTGGAAGACCGGGATGTCCAGCTCCTCGCGCAGGCGGGCCTCGATCTCGAAGCACCGCGGCGCCGAGATGTCCTCGAGGTTGATGCCGCCGTAGGCCGGGGCGATCGCCTTGACGATGGAGATGATCTCCTCGGTGTCCTTCGTGTCCAGCGCGACCGGCCAGGCGTCGACGCCGGCGAACTCCTTGAACAGGGCCGCCTTGCCCTCCATCACCGGCAGGGAGGCCTCCGGGCCGATGTCGCCCAGGCCGAGGACTGCGGTGCCGTCGGTGACGACCGCGACCGTGTTGCGCTTGATGGTCAGCCGGCGGGCGTCGTCCTTGTTGGCGGCGATCGCCTTGCACACGCGGGCCACGCCCGGGGTGTAGGCGCGCGAGAGGTCACGACGGGTGCGCAGCGGGACCTTCGAGGTCACCTCGATCTTGCCGCCCAGGTGCAGCAGGAAGGTCGAGTCGGAGACCTTGGAGACCGTCGCGCCGTCGACCCCCTCGATGGCGGTGCGCACGCGCTCGAGGTGCTCACCGTCGATCGTGTCGGCGGTGATGTCGACCGTGATGCCCTCGGCCCCGGAGTGGACGACGTCGACTCCCATGACGGTGCCGCCGGCGTCCGCCACCGCGGTGACGACCTCGCCCGTCGCGCGCGGGGACGTGCCGACGAGGACACGCAGCGTCGTGGTGTAGGACGGACTGGGCACTGCCATAGGGACCTCCGTGGTTCGAGATGCTTATTTCGGATAGTGGTAAGTGTGCCCTATCTCAGGACTGCACGCGTTCGAGCACGAGCTCCTTGACCCGTCCGGCGTCGGCCTGACCCCGGGTCGCCTTCATCACCGCGCCGATGACGGCGCCGATCGGGCCGAGGTTGCCCGAGCGGATCTTCTCGGCGATGTCCGGCTGTGCGGCCAGGGTCTCGTCGATGACGGCGAGCAGCGGACCGTCGTCGGAGACCACCGCGAGCCCGCGGGCCGCGACGACCTCCTCGGGCGACCCCTCCCCGGCCAGCACGCCCTCGAGCGCCTGCCGGGCGAGCTTGTCGTTGATGCGCCCCTCGTCGACCAGGCCCTGGAGCTCGGCGACCTGCCGCGGGGTCACGGACAGCGCCTCGAGCTCGACGCCCTCGGCGTTGGCGGTGCGGGCCAGCTCGCCCATCCACCACTTGCGAGCAGCGCCGGCGGTGGCACCGGCCGCCACGGTGGCCTCGATGAGATCGAGCGCTCCCGCGTTGACGACGTCGCGCATCTCCGGCTCGGAGTAGCCCCACTCCCCCAGCAGCCGACGACGGCGCACCGCGGGCATCTCGGGCAGGCGGGCGCGCAGCTCCTCGACCCACTCCTTCGGCGGTGCGACGGGCACCAGGTCGGGCTCGGGGAAGTAGCGGTAGTCCTCGGCGTCGGACTTGACCCGGCCCGGGGAGGTCGTGCCCGTGTCCTCGTGCCAGTGCCGGGTCTCCTGGGTCACGCTGCCGCCGGCGGCCAGGATCGCCGCCTGCCGCTGGATCTCGTAGCGCACCGCCCGCTCGATCGAGCGGAAGGAGTTGACGTTCTTGGTCTCCGTGCGGGTGCCCAGCGCCGCCTCGGGCGACTCGCGCAGGGAGACGTTGACGTCGGCGCGCACGTTGCCGCGCTCCATGCGGGCCTCGGACACGCCCAGCGCGCGGAAGATGTCGCGCAGCGACTGCACGTAGGCGCGGGCCACCTCCGGGGCGCGCGCCCCGGTGCCAGTGACCGGGCGGGAGACGATCTCCACGAGCGGGACGCCGGCGCGGTTGTAGTCCACCAGGGAGTACTCGGCGCCGTGGATGCGTCCGGTCGACCCGCCCACGTGGGTGTTCTTGCCCGCGTCCTCCTCCATGTGGGCGCGCTCGATCGGCACGGTCACCTCGGTGCCGTCCTCGAGCTCGACGGCCAGGGCGCCGTCGAAGGCGATGGGCTCGTCGGACTGGGAGGTCTGGAAGTTCTTCGCCAGGTCCGGGTAGAAGTAGTTCTTCCGCGCGAAACGGCACGAATCGGCGATCTGGCAGCCCAGCGCCAGGCCGATGGTCACCGCGTGCTCGACCGCCTTGCCGTTGACCGCCGGCAGTGCGCCCGGCAGGCCCAGCGAGACCGGGGTGACGTGGGTGTTGGGCGCCCCGCCGAAGGCGTTGAGCGCGCCGTCGAACATCTTGGTGCGGGTGCCCAGCTCGACGTGGACCTCGAGGCCAATGACCGGATCGAACCGGCCGATCGCCTCGTCGAATGGCATGAGGGTGTCGCTCATCGCTGCGCCTCCGTCAGCTCCGGGGCCCGGTCGAGCAACGGCCCGCCCCACTTCTGGGTCAGTGCCCGCTCGAGCGCACCGCCCGCTCGGTAGAGCAGCTCGTCGCGGCGGGCGGGCGCGATGATCTGCAGCCCCACCGGCAGGCCGTCGTCGGACAGCCCCGAGGGCAGGGACAGGGCCGGGACGCCGGCGAGGTTGGCCGGGATGGTGGCGATGTCGTTGAGGTACATCGCCAGCGGGTCGTCGACCTTCTCCCCGATCGGGAAGGCGGTGGTCGGCGACGTCGGCGAGACGAGCACGTCGACCTGCTCGAAGGCCGCCGCGAAGTCGCGCTGCACCACGGTGCGCACCTGCTGGGCGGCGCGGTAGTAGGCGTCGTGGAAGCCGGCCGACAGGGCGTGCGTGCCGAGGATGATCCGCCGCTTGACCTCGTCGCCGAAGCCGGCTCCACGGGTCGAGGCCATCACGCGCTCGGCGGTGACCGGCCCCTCGGCGGGCTCGACGCGCAGGCCGAACCGCATGCCGTCGAAGCGGGCGAGGTTGGAGGACGCCTCCGCGGGCAGGATGAGGTAGTAGGCCTCGAGGGCGTAGGTGAACGACGGGCAGGAGACCTCGCGCAGCTCGGCCCCGCCGGCCTCCAGCAGCGCGAGCGCCTCGTCGAAGGAGGAGCGCACCCCGGCCTGGTAGCCCTCCCCGCCCAGCTCGGTGACCACACCGACGCGCAGCCCGGCGAGCTCGCCGTTGCGGGCGGCCTCGACGAGCCCGGTCACCGGGTCGGTCAGCGAGGTGGCGTCCAGCGGGTCGTGCCCGCCGATGGTCTCGTGCACGAGCGCGGCGTCGAGCACGGTGCGGGCCACGGGCCCGATCTGGTCCAGCGAGGAGGCCAGGGCGACCGCCCCGTAGCGGGACACCCCGCCGTAGGTGGGCTTGACGCCGACGCTGCCGGTGACGGCCGCGGGCTGGCGGATCGAGCCGCCGGTGTCCGAGCCGAGAGCGACCGGCGCCTGGAAGGAGGAGACCGCGGCCGCCGAGCCGCCGCCGGAGCCGCCCGGGATGCGGCTCAGGTCCCAGGGGTTGCGGGTGGGGCCGAAGGCCGAGTGCTCCGTGGAGGAGCCCATGGCGAACTCGTCGAGGTTCGTCTTGCCGAGGATCGGCAGGCCCGCGGCGCGCAGTCGGCTCACGACGGTCGCGTCGTAGGGCGGGACCCAGCCCTCGAGCATGCGCGAGCCGGCGGTGGTCACCTGCCCGTGGGTGACGATGTTGTCCTTGACGGCGATCGGCACGCCCGTCAGGGGTGCCAGCTCCTCACCGCCGACGCGTCGCTCGTCGGCGGCGCGGGCGGCGGCGAGCGCCTTCTCGGCGTCGACGTCGAGGTAGGCGTGGACGTCGCCGTCGACGGCGGTGGTGCGGTCCAGGTGCGCCCGGGTCAGCTCGACCGAGCTGACCTCTCCGGCGGCGAGCGCCTCGGCCTGCTCGGCGGCGCTCAGGCGGGTCAGCCGGCTCACGCGTCCTCCCCCAGGATCTGCGGGACGAGGAACTGGTCGTCCTCGGCGGCCGGCGCGGCCGCCAGCACCTCGGCCAGGTCCAGACCGTCGGTGGGCTCGTCGTCGCGGAAGACGTTGGTCAGCGGGATCGGGTGCGAGGTCGGCGGGACGTCGGGCGTCGCGATCTCGGAGACGCGCTCGACGGCGCGGGTGATCACCGCGAGCTCGCCGGCGAGGCGCTCGACCTCGTCCGGGGACAGCTCGATGCGGGCGAGCGCCGCGACGCGCGCGACCTCGGCGGAGTCGAAGGTGGGCATGGCGGGGAGTCTAGTTGTCGTGGCGTGGGCGCCGGGCACGGCGTCCGGCCGCGCCCCGGTCTCCTAGGCTGGGCCCATGCCCCGACGGACCGCCCGCACGCTCGTGCGCACCGGCGCCCGGATCGCCGCCGCCACCGCGGCCGCCCAGCTGACCGCGGCGGCCGCGATCATGACGGTCGACAACCTGCGCAAGCGCCGCGAGCCGCTGAGCGGGGAGTTTCCCGCCACTCCGCCGGTCGAGCTGGCCGTGCACGGTTCGCAGATGCAGGTCTTCACCTACGGCCAGGACCTCTACGAGGACATGCTCGAGGCGATCGACGGCGCCCGGGAGTCCGTCTACTTCGAGACCTTCATCTGGAAGCGCGACGCGACAGGCCTGCGCTTCAAGGAGGCGCTCGAGGCGGCCGCCCGGCGCGGCGTGGACGTCTACGTCGTCTTCGACTCCTGGGGCAACCTCAACCAGGGCCTGCAGTTCTACCGGTTCGCGGACCTGCCGCACCTGCACGTGCGGCGCTTCCCGCTCTTCCGCCCGGGTCTGCTCATCGGGAACCTGCGCCAGACCGGACGCGACCACCGCAAGCTGCTCGTCGTCGACGAGACCGTCGGTTACGTCGGCGGGTACAACATCGGTGACCTGTACGCCACGACGTGGCGCGACACCCACCTGCGCGTGCGCGGGCCGGCGGTGTGGGAGCTGGCCAACGCCTTCATCGACTTCTGGAACGACCACCGCACGAAGAACCTGCCCGAGCTGCCGGACCCTGGTGCGCGCGAGTGGCTCGCCCAGGTCGAGGCGCGCTCCAACACGCCCCACCGCATGCTCTTCCCCGTGCGCGGGATGTACCTCGACGCGCTGGACCGGGCCACGGAGTCGGTCGACATCACGATGGCCTACTTCATCCCCGACCGGGAGATCCTGCGGGCCCTGACGGCCGCCGCGCGCCGCGGGGTGCGCGTGCGGGTGATCATCCCGCACCGCACCAACCACGTCATCGCCGACTGGGTCTCGCGCCCGTACTACGACGACCTGCTCACCGCGGGCGTCGAGCTGTGGCTGTTCAAGGACGCGATGGTGCACGCCAAGACGATGACCGTGGACGGGCGCTGGACGACCATCGGCACGGCGAACATCGACCGGATGTCGCTGCAGGGCAACTTCGAGGTCAACCTCGAGGTGCACGACGACTCGCTCGCCGAGCACATGGAGCGGGTCTTCGCCACCGACCTGACAAACTCGATGCCGCTGACCCTCGAGGAGTGGCGGCGCCGCGAGTGGTGGCGCCACCCTCTCGAGCGGCTCCTGCGCCCCCTGGGGCCTTTGCTCTGACCCTCCCGGTCAGGACTCCTCGTCCGTGCCCGTGTCCGGATCCCCGTCCGGCTCCTCCTCGGGCGGTGGGACGACGGCGGCGAGTCCGCCGGCCAGCAGCGCGACGAAGCCGGCCTCGTCGGTGACGGGGACCCCCAGGTCACGGGCCTTGGTCTCCTTGGACCCGGCGTTCTCCCCGGCGACGACCACGTCGGTCTTCCTCGACACCGACCCCGAGGCCTTGCCGCCCCGGGCGAGGATCGCCTCCTTGGCCGAGTCGCGGGTGAAGCCCTCGAGCGAGCCGGTGACGACGACGGTGACCCCCTCCAGGGTGCGGGGCGTGGCGTCGTCGACCTCCTGGGCCGTGCGCACCCCGGCCGCCGTCCAGCGCTCGACGATCTCGCGGTGCCAGGCCGCGTCCTCGCCGTCCTGCCCGTCGGCGATCTCGCCGGTCGCGTCGTCGTCCTCGTCGTCCTCCGCGCCCTCGGCGACCGCGTCGGCGCCGTGGTACCAGGCGAGCACGGACCGCGCGATGGTCGGCCCGACGCCGTCGACCTCGGCCAGTCGCTCGAGCGGCGCGGCGAAGATCGCCTCGAGCGAGCCCATCTCCGTGGCGAGCGCCCGGGCCGCGGTGGGCCCGACGTGCCGGATCGACAGGGCCACGAGCACCCGCCACAGGTCCTTCTCCTTGGCCTCCTGCAGTCCCGCGAGCAGCTTCTCGGTGGTCTGCGTCGGGCGCGGCGGGGTCACCTCGTCGTCCTTGGTCTTGAAGGTGCGCACCGTCCGCTGGGTCCAGAACACGCGCCGGTAGGTCCAGTTCCCGGTGCGGACCTGGGCGCCCGAGGTGGAGCCGGTCTCCCGCGCGAGCTCGGGCCGGTAGGCGTGGACCTCGCGCAGGTCCTCGGCGGTGAGGTCGAACAGGCCCGCCTCGCTCGAGAGCACCGGGGTCTGCGGCGCGGGTGCGTCGGCGACGTCGGTGATCTCCCCGTCCTCGGTGATGAGCGCGTGGCCGGCCTCGATCGCGGCGAGCGCCGGCTCCCGGCCGCCGCTGGGGCCCTCGGGGGCGTGGGGGTCGCGGGTGGCGTCGGGGTTGGTCAGCGCCAGCGCGGTCTCGTAGCCGAGGGCCTCGACGTCGAAGGCGCCGCGGGAGCCGACGTGCTCGACCCGCTCGGTGAGCTGGGCCGGGCACGAGCGCGAGTTGGGGCACCGCAGGTCGACGTCGGCCTCCTTGGCGGGCGCCAGGGGCGTGCCGCAGCTGGGGCAGTCGGCGGGCATGACGAAGGTGGTCTCCGTGCCGTCGCGCAGGTCGACGACGGGGGCCACGACCTCGGGGATGACGTCGCCGGCCTTGCGCAGCACGACGGTGTCGCCGATGAGCACGCCCTTGCGGGCCACCTCCGACGCGTTGTGCAGGGTGGCCATGGAGACCGTCGAGCCGGCCACGAGCACGGGCTCCATCACCGCGTAGGGCGTGACCCGGCCGGTGCGGCCGACGTTGACCCGGATGTCGAGCAGGCGCGTGTTGACCTCCTCGGGCGGGAACTTGTAGGCCACCGCCCACCGCGGGACCCGGGAGGTGTGGCCGAGCCGGCGCTGCAGGGCCCGGTCGTCGACCTTGACGACGACGCCGTCGATCTCGTGGGTGCCCTCGTGCCGGGCGGCCCCCCGCTCGGCGATGTACCCCTCGACGGCGGTGCGCCCCGCGAGCAGGCGGGTGTGCTCGGAGACCGGCAGCCCCCAGGAGGCGAGGAGCTCGTAGAAGCCGTGCTGCGTCGTCGGGACCGAGAAGTCCGCCCCCTCGACGACGGCGCCCACGCCGTGGGCGAGGAAGTCCAGCGGGCGCGAGGCCGTAATGCGCGGGTCCTTCTGCCGCAGAGAGCCGGCCGCGGAGTTGCGGGGGTTGGCGAAGGGAGCCTTGCCCGCGGCGACGAGCTGCTCGTTGAGCTCGGCGAAGGCGGCCACGGGGAAGAACACCTCCCCGCGCACCTCCATGCTCTCGGGGTGCGGGCCGCCGTCGAGCACGTGCGGGACCGAGTCGAGCGTGCGGACGTTGAGGGTGACGTCCTCGCCGGTCACGCCGTCGCCGCGGGTGGCCGCGCGGGTGAGCCGGCCGGCCTCGTAGGTGAGGTTGACGGCGAGACCGTCGACCTTGACCTCGCAGGTCACCGGCACGTCGGGGGCCTCGTCGGCCTCGGTGCCGGTCGCGTCGGAGACCTCGGCACCGATCCGGGCGAACCACTCGGCGAGCTCCTCGAGGGAGAAGACGTCCTCGAGGGAGTACAGCCGCTCGGCGTGGTCGACGGCGGCGAAGTCGGTGGAGTAGGTGCCGCCGACGGACTGGGTGGGCGAGTCCGGGGTGCGCAGGTCGGGGCGGGACTCCTCGAGGTCCTCCAGCTCGCGGAACGCGGCGTCGTAGTCGGCGTCGGAGAGCGTGGGGCGCTCGCGCATGTAGTAGGCCCACCGGGCGGCCTCGACCTGCTCGACGAGCTCGGTCCAGCGCTGGCGCTCCTCGGCGGTGGCGGGTGCGGCGGCGACGGCGTCGTCCTCGGGCAGGTCGCCGCCCGCGGGCCCGCGGGGCTCCTCGGTCTCGCTCATGGCCCCATCCTTGCGCAGGGCGGGGACACGGGTGCGCGGCAGGCTGGGTCGGCGGGGCAGGGCGGCGTGCGGGACCTGACCGGTGGCGCCGCGGGGCGGACCCCGAGGACGATGTCGAGATCGATGTCGAGAACGCCGGTCCGGCTCCGTCCCCTGGATGAGCGACCGCACCGGGTCGCCGGACAGTGAAGGAGAGGACGACATGACCAGGTATCTCATGCTCAAGCACTACCGCGGGGCCCCCGCCGCGCTGAACGACGTGGCGATGGACCAGTGGACCGAGGCCGAGATGGAGGCCCACTTCGCCTACGGCGAGGCCTTCGTCGAGCGACTGCGGGACAGCGGCGAGCTCGTCGACAGCCAGGCGCTGACGCCCGAGGGCGAGTGGGTCCGGTTCGACGGCGAGGGGCAGCCGCCCCGCACCGACGGCCCCTTCGCCGAGACGAAGGACCTCGTCGCCGGCTGGGTGATCGTCGACGTCGACAGCCACGAGCGGGCCCTCGAGCTGGCCGGTGAGCTCTCGGCCGCCCCCGGCAAGGACGGTCGCCCGATCGGCGAGTGGCTCGAGCTGCGTCCGTTCGTCGCGCCGACGGTCTCGGTGACCGAGGCGAGCGAGATCATCACCCGCGAGCGCCGCTGAGTGTCCCCCACCCCGACGCCGGACGAGGACCTGCTGCGGCGGCACGCGCCCGCCGTGCTGCAGGCCCTCGTCCGGCGCGGCGCCGACTTCTCCGCCGCCGAGGACGCCGTGCAGGAGGCCCTCCTCGAGGCCTGGCGCTCCTGGCCGGACCCGCCGCCGACGGACCCGCGCGCCTGGCTGGTCACCGTCGCCTGGCGCCGGTACCTCGACCAGGTCCGCGCCGACAGCGCGCGTCGCCAGCGCGAGGACGTCGTGCACGAGGCGCCCGCGCCCGGCCCCGTGACGAGCCACGACGACTCGCTGTGGCTGTACTTCCTATGCGCGCACCCGCGCCTGACGGCCTCCTCGGCCGTGGCGCTCACGCTGCGGGCCGTCGGCGGGCTGACCACGCGGCAGATCGCCGAGGCCTACCTCGTGCCCGAGGCGACGATGGCCCAGCGGATCAGCCGGGCCAAGCGCACCGTCGCCGACGTGCGCCTGGACGAGGCGGGCCCGGTGACCACGGTCCTGCGCACCCTCTACCTCGTCTTCAACGAGGGGTACGCGGGCGACGTCGACCTCGCGGCCGAGGCGATCCGCCTCACCCGCGGCCTGGCCGCCGCGGTGCGCCACCCCGAGGTCGACGGTCTGCTGGCGCTCATGCTGCTGCACCACGCGCGGCGCCCGGCACGCACCGACGAGCGGGGCCGGCTCGTCCCCCTCGCCGAGCAGGACCGCACCCGGTGGGACACCGGCGCGATCGCCGAGGGCGTGGCCGTCCTCCAGGCGGCCCTCGCCCACGACCGGCTCGGCGAGTACCAGGCGCAGGCCGCGATCGCCGCCCTGCACGCCGATGCCGCCGTCGCCGAGGAGACGGACTGGGTGCAGATCGTCGGCTGGTACGACGAGCTGCTCGCGCTCACCGACAACCCCGTGGCGCGGCTGGGTCGGGCGATCGCCGTCGGGCAGGCTGACGGCCCGACCGCCGGCCTGGCGGCGCTGGCCGAGGTGGGACCCGACGTCCCGCGGCGGACCGCGACCGAGGCGTACCTGCGGCGCCGGGCCGGCGAGGACGCGGCGGCCGCGCGCCTCTACGCGGACGCCGCCGAGCGGGCCACGAGCGTCGCCGAACGCGAGCACCTCGCCCGCGAGGCCGCCCGCGCCCGAGCCGCGGCCGGGAAGGTGGACGAGCGGGACGACGGCTGAGCGCACCACGACGGCGGGACCGGCGTCGGTGACGCGTGGCACGCTGGGGGCATGTGCGGTCGCTACGCCAGCTTCAGGCAGGCCCAGGATCTCGCCGACGTCTTCGACGTCACCGCGGTGGCCGAGGAGGTCGCGGCCCTGCGGCCCTCGTGGAACGTGGCGCCCACGCAGGACGTGATGATCGTCGTCGAGCGGCTCGTGGACACCGAGGGGAATGTCGCCGGGCGCGAGGGCGCGGGCGAGCCGACCGGGCCCAGGCGGAGCATGGAGGTGGCCCGCTGGGGCCTGGTGCCGCACTGGGCGAAGGACCCGGCGATGGGCAACAAGATGATCAACGCGCGCAGCGAGACCGTCGCCGAGAAGAACTCCTTCAAGTCACCGCTGCGGAAGAACCGGTGCCTGGTCCTCGCCGACGGCTACTACGAGTGGCAGGCCCCGGCCGCCGGGAAGGGCACGAAGACGCCCTACTTCATCACCCGCGAGGACGGCGCCCCGATCGCGTTCGCCGGCCTGTTCTCCTGGTGGCGCGACCCCGACGGCGAGTGGCTGTGCACGACGACGATCCTCACCGCCGCGAGCGGGGGCGCCATGCGGGAGCTCCACGACCGGGTCCCGGTCATCCTCGAGCCGGGCGACGTCGACCTGTGGCTCGACCCGACCGTGACCGAGCCGGCCGAGGCCCTCGCCGTCCTCGGCACCCCCACCCCGGCGCTGACCTGGCACGAGGTTTCCCGCGCGGTCAACACCCCGCGCAACAACTCCGCCGAGCTCGTGGAGCCGGTCGGCAGCTGATCTCCTCGGCCGTCCACGCCTGAGCGCCCCGCCTGAGCCGCCGCGCGCCGGGGCCCGGACACCGGACGCAGGGGAACGGGCGACCTGTGCAGGCCCGGGCCGCGCGCCGTCGTCCACAGTCGGGGCGACGCCGGCCCCGGCGGCGGGCGACCGTGGGGGCGTGGCAGAAGATCTGACGTCGGTCCTGGCCGCCGACCACCTCGTGGTCGTGGACCGGGGCCCGGGGGTCGGCCGGGTCGTCGCGCTCGGGCGCGAGCCGGTGGTCCTCGGGCGTGGCGGCACCAGCGTGGACCTCGGGGACCCGCGCCTGTCCCGCGACCACCTCGAGCTGCGCACCCGTTCGGGCCGGGTCGAGGCGCGCGACCTCGGCTCCCGGCACGGCACCCGGGTGCGCGGGCCGGGAGTGAGGCGCGGACTCGGCGGCTCGCCGGAGGGGCGCCCCGCGCGGTTCATTCCCTCCCCCGACGGGCGGCTGAGGCGGCGGTGGCGCACGGTGGCCCCGGGCACGGTGCTGTGGGCCGGGAACACGATCCTGCGGGTGACCGGGCGGCCTGGGCGTCTCGAGCCGCCCGCCCCGGTGGTGACGCCGCCGGGCGGTCGCCGCGGCTGGCGTGCCCTGGCCCGGCTCGCACCCGTGCTCGTCGCGCCCCTGGTGATGATCCCCCTGCTCCTGGGCTCCTCGGCCGGGCCTTGGCGGTTGGCGATCCTCCTCGTCCCGGTGATCGGCATCGGCCTGTGGCTCCTGGCCGAGCGCGCACCCGGTTCCCGCCGGTCGCCGCGCCCCGCGGCCGCGGGCCTGCTCCTCGTGGCCGGCACGGGTGCCCGGCCGACCACGGGCCCCGGGGACGTTCTCGTCCTGCGCGAGCGGTCGGACCCCTCGCGGGTGCGCCGGCGCCGTCGGGAGCTCCGCCTGGACGCGGGCGAGGCCGTCGGCCTGACCGGTCCGGGCGCCGAGCGCCAGGCCCGCTGGCTGCTGGCGCAGGTGCTCGCCCACGAGCCGACCGCCACCGCCTCCGCCCCGGCCGGCTGGGTGCTGCCCCAAGGGCGGGGCGCGGAGGACGACCCCACCTCCGGCCGGAGCGGTGGTGGCGAGCCCTGGCACGTGACCGTCGCGCACGTCCCGCCCGGGGGACGCATGCCCGCCGGGCCGGCCGGGCGGCGCCACCTCGTCCTCGCCCTGGCGCGCGGGGCGGCGCCCGCCTGGTGCACCCGGGTGCTGGTCGCAGGCGAGCACGCCGGGGTCTCCCCCACGTGGGACCGGCGGCACGCCACGGCCCTCGGCTCCCGTGCCAGTCCCGGCGGCGACCTGCCCACCTCGGTCCTGCTGCCCGAGCTGACCGGCCCGCTGACCACCGCAGCGGTCCGCCGGCGGTGGGCCGCCGGCCGGGGCCTGCGGGTGCCGATCGGCCTCGGTCCCGACGGGCCGGTCGAGGTGGACCTCGTGGCCGACGGGCCGCACGCGCTGCTCGCCGGGGCGACCGGCTCGGGGAAGTCCGAGGCGCTCACCGCCTGGCTGCTCGCGCTCGCCGCCACGCGCTCCCCCGCCGAGCTGACGATGATCCTCGTCGACTACAAGGGCGGGTCGGCCTTCTCCCCGCTGACCGCGCTGCCGCACGTGGCCGCCGTGCTCACCGACCTCGAGCCCGCGGCCACCACCCGCGCGCTGGCCTCCCTGGGCGCCGAGCTGCGGCGTCGAGAGCGGATCCTGGCCGAGGCCGGGGCGAAGGACCTGACCGAGCTGCACGCCGGTGGCGGGACGCTGGCCCGGCTGCTGGTCGTCGTCGACGAGTTCCGGGCCCTGGCCGACGAGCACCCCCAGCTGCTCGCCGACCTCGTGCGCCTGGCCGCCCAGGGACGCTCGCTCGGGCTGCACCTCGTCCTGGCCACGCAGCGTCCGGCGGGGATCGTCTCGGCGGACGTGCGCGCCAACGTCACCGTTCGGCTGTGCCTGCGGGTGCTCGAGGCGGCGGACTCGCGCGACGTCGTCGGGACCGCCCGGGCGGCCGAGCTGCCCGCGGTGCCGGGGCGCGCCGTGCTGCGCACCGCGGGCACCCAGGAGGTGCAGGTCGCCTGGCTCGGCACGCCCGGGCACGGCCTGCTCGCCGACGCCGTGGCCGCCGTGCGCGCCGCCGCGCCGGACCTGGGCGCCGCGCCGGTGCCCTGGGCCCCCGAGCTGCCCGACCGGCTGCGGCCCGGTGCGCCGCACCCGCAGGGTGGCGGCCCCCTGCCGTCAGGGACCGTCGCGCTGCTCGACGAGCCCGACCGGCTCGCGCTGCGTGCCTGGGAGTGGGACGGGTCCGCGCTGCTCGTGCTCGGTGGGCCCCGGACCGGCCGCTCCACGGCGCTGCGTGCGCTCGGGGCGGGGGCGGCCGCGGCGGGCCGCCGGGTGCACGTGGTGGGCGGTCCGGAGGCGGTCGGCTCGGGCCCGCGCACCGCGACCGTCGCCCCGGCCGACGACCCGCGGCTCGTCCTGCGGCTGCTCGACCTGCTGGGCCGGGCGGACGCCGCGCCCGGTCAGGTCCTGCTCGTCGACGACGTCGAGCTGCTGCTCGACCGGCTCGACCTCGCGCTGGGCCCCGGCCAGGCCCTGGGGGCCCTGCCCGTCGCGCTGCGCGGCGTGCTGGCCCGCGGGCACCTGCTCGCCCTGGCCGGCTCACCGGGTTCCGCCACCACCCGCTGGGCCGAGCTCGGGCGCTCGCGCCTGGTCCTCAGTCCGCGCGACGCCACCGAGGCCACGCTCGCCGGGGTCTCGCGGTCGCTGGCCGGCGGCGCCACCGTGCCCGGCCGCGGGGTCCTCGTCAGGCCCGGCGGCCAGCACCGCGCCCAGGTCGTCGACGCCCCCGTGCTTCCCGCGGGCGCGGCACCGGGCACGGCTCCGGACGCGGCTCCGGCCGGGGACGGCGTCCCGCTCCTGTGCCCTCTGCCCACCCGGGCGCCCGAGATCCCCGTGACCGACGGCGAACGTCTCGGCACCGCGCTCTGCGTGGGGCTGGGTGGGGACGGGGCCGAGCCCCTCAGCGCCCCGTTCGCGGCCGGGCAGTCCCTGTTCGTGGTCGGCCCGGGCGGGTCGGGCCGCAGCACGGTCCTGGCCGCCCTGGCCCGCCGGCTGGCCGCGGCGGGCGCCCGGGTCGTCCACCTCCGGCCGTCGGGCGAGCCGGCGGTGCCGGCCTCCGGTCCGGGTGGGGCGCCGCTGTCGGCCGGTACCGGCGCAGCGCAGGGTGCCGAGAGACGGGCGGGCACCGACGTCGTGGTCGTCGACGACGCCGACCTGCGCGGCGCGGCCGACCTCGACCGGCTCGTCGGGGCCCTCGGTCAGGGTGCGCGGGTGCTCGCGGCGGCGAGCACGCCGGCGGTCCTGGCCGCGCACCGTCCGCCCCTGACCACGTGGGCCGGCGGGACGTTGCTCGTGCTGCGCCCGGACCTCGTGGCCTCCGCCCGGCTCGTGCCCGGCGGGCTGGGCGCCGGCGCGGACTCCCTGGCCGCGACCGTGCCGGGTCGGGCGGCGCTCGTGCGGACGGGTCGGGCGGTGCCGGTGCAGGTCAGCGCGTGACCGCGGCGGGCGTAGGGGCGGCAGGCAGCGGTCGGCGCCGCAGCGACGAGGGACGGCCGGCGTCGCGGCAGGCGGCGGTCAGCGCCGCCGCAGGAAGCGCCGGGTGCTGGGCCACATCAGCGCCACGGCACCCACCAGGCAGCTCGCGGCCGCCACGACGGCGATCCACGGTTCCAGGCCGATCGTCACCACCGAGAAGCCGGCGAGCAAGTACCAGGTCAGCAGGGCCGCCGTGACCGCGCCCCGCCCGCGGCCCACCTGCCGGGCCGCGACCACGAGGAGCGCGGCGACCAGCGCATACACGACCACGAGCATGACCACCGTCGGCCGCACCACGGCCGTGCCCGCGGCCAGGTCCGCCACCAGCACGACCGCGACGACCACGAGCGCGACCGCCTGCGCCAGGCACACCAGCTGGACGATGCGGACGGTGGGCGGAACCTGGCGTGGGGCGGCTGCAGTGGTCGGCACCCGGCCACAGTAGGTCGCCCGGCCGGTGGCGCGGCACCACGCCGACGAGGGTGTCCGGCACGTGTCCGCCCGGTGAAACCTTCTCCCTCACGCTGTGAGTAAACCCACGGCGCTCAGGTGAGCATGCCCGGATCGGGAGTCTTGTGAGGCGGTGGTGCGCGTGGGATTCTTGGTGTTCGCAGCGACTACATCGCACGGCGACCACCCCCACCCAGCGTGGTGGATCGACGTGCGTGCTTGGAGGAACTTGTGGACTGGCGTCACCGAGCCGCGTGTCTGACCGAGGACCCGGAGCTCTTCTTCCCCATCGGGAACACGGGTCCGGCGGTCGTCCAGATCGACGCGGCCAAGGCCGTCTGCGCCTCCTGCACCGTGGTCGACACGTGCCTCAAGTGGGCCATGGAGAACAACCAGGACTCCGGTGTGTGGGGCGGCCTGTCCGAGGACGAGCGCCGCGCGCTCAAGCGTCGCACCGCCCGCGCCCGTCGCGCCGGCTGACACCGCGCCTCGTCCGCCGAGCGCGCGCCGCGAGGGCGGCCACCTTCAGCGCAACCTGCGCCCCAGCCGGTCCGCACGCTGACCGTCCAGGGCCCGCGGCTGCCCCACGCGCACCCGGAGGTGGACCTCCGTGCCGCCGGGCTCCCCCGCACGCCACTCGATCGACCCGCCGAGCTCGCCGGACACGAGCGTCTTGACGATCTGGGTCCCCAGCCCGGTGAGCACCTTGCCCTCGGCCAGCCCCACGCCGTCGTCGGTCACGAAGATCTCCAGCTCGTCCGTGTGGTGCTCGACGCGCACCACCACCGCCCCGGAGCGGGCGGCCAGGCCGTGCTCGACGGCGTTGGTGATGAGCTCGGTGAGCACCACGGCGAGCGCCGTCGCGGTGTCGGCGGGGACCAGCCCGAACTCGCCGACCATCTGGGTGGTCACGTGCGCGTCGGGCGCAGCCACGTCCGCGGCCAGGGCGAACAGCCGGCCGAACACCTCGTCGAAATCGACGACCTCGTCCAGGCCCTGCGCGAGCGTGTCGTGCACGAGGGCGATCGTCGTCACCCGGCGCTCGGCCTGGCCCAGCGACTGGCGGGTCTCCTCGTTGGACGAGCGCCGCGCCTGCAGCCGCAGCAGCGCCGAGACGGTCTGCAGGTTGTTCTTCACCCGGTGGTGGATCTCCCGGATGGTGGCGTCCTTGGTGAGCAGCTGCTGCTCGCGGCGGCGCATCTCGGAGACGTCCCGGCACAGCAGCAGCGCCCCGTGCCGCTCACCGCCGTCGGTCAGCGGGATGGCCCGCAGGGTGAGGACCACGCGCCCGACCTGCACCTCGGTGCGCCAGGCCGCCCGGCCCATGACGACCACCGCCAGGGTCTCCTCGATCGACCCCTCCTCCTCGAGGAGCTCGGTCAGCGCCTCGGCGAGCACCTCGCCGGACAGGTCGCCGATGATGCCGAGCCGGTGCACGTTGCTCAGCCCGTTGGGGCTGGCGAAGGTCACGCGGCCGTCGACGTCGAGGCGCATGACGCCGTCGCCGACCCGGGGGCTGCCGTGCCGGTCCCCCGACGGCGTCCCGGTCTGGGGGAACTCCCCGCGGGCGACCATCGCGCACAGCGCGTCGCCCATCTCCATGTAGGCCACCTCGATGCGCGAGCGCATCATCGCCGGGGAGACGACCTGCTCGCGGCCGAGCACGGCGATCGTGCGGCCCTCGTGCGGGACCGGCTGCAGGACGGTGCGGACCTGGCGGCCGTCGTCGCGCACCACCTCCCGCGTGTGCGCGCCGCCGTCGGTCATCGCGTGCCCGATGAGCTCGGCGAGCTGGTCGTCGGGCCGGCTGCGCACGGCGTCGTCGAAGTGGACGGTCGCACCCGTCGCCGGCCGGCAGTGGGCGGCCACCGTGTACCCGCCGTCGCCGTCGGGCACCCACAGCAGCAGGTCGGCGAAGGTGAGGTCGGCGATGACCTGCCAGTCCCCGATCAGCTGGTGCAACCACTCGACGTCGCCCGCGGGGTAGGCGTCGGACTCGGACAGGACGTTGGACAGCGTCGGCACCCCACCAGCCTAGGTCCACGCCGACCACCCCGATCCGCGGCCCGGGTCCGCGCCGCCTACGCTGGGCCGTAGCCCACGCACACGAAGGAGCACCATGCGCTTCGACCAGACCGTCGAGTTCCCGGCACCGCCCGAGCGGGTGGCCGCCATGCTCGCCGACCGCGACTTCACCGACCGCCGTGTGCGGGCGGCGGGCGCCACGCAGCACACCGCGCAGATCAGCGAGGGCACGGACGGATCCTTCACCCTCGACGTCGAGGCCACCATCCCGACGACGATCATCCCCGCCACCTACCGCGGTCTCGTCGGGGACAGCTTCGTGGTGCGCATCGAGGAGAGCTGGAGCCCCGCCGCCGAGGACGGCTCGCGCACCGCCGAGTTCGCGCTCAACGTCTCGGGGGTGCCCGCGCGGGTCAACGGCAACCAGGCCCTGCGTCCCGACGGCGACGGCGCCACGGCGCTGGACTACGGCGGCGACGTCGTGTGCTCGATCCCCCTGCTGGGCAAGCGGATCGAGGCCGCGGTGGTCGGGGCGGTCGACACCGTCCTCGAGGCCGAGCGCCGGGTGGGGCTGGCCTTCCTCGCCGAGCAGGACGCCGCCGGGCAGTAGACGTCTGCACCGGCCGGGCTTCAGCCGGCCGGGTCGTCAGCGGGCCGGCGCCCAGACCGGGTCGTCGTCGTCCGCCCCGTCCTGGTGGTGCCCCGCGCCGAGGTGCCCCAGCCGGTGGAGGGTGGTCGAGACGGCCTGCTCGCGCAGCAGCCTGAGCAGCTCCCGGCGGCCGGTGGCCAGGACGGGGTCGGTGGACACGTCGTGGCGCACGTCGGCCAGCAGCTCGCCGAGCTCCTCGCGCTCCGAGCCGAGGACCCGCAGCCGGCCACGCCCGCCGGCCAGCCGCGCGGCGAGCTCCTCGGCGCTCTCCACGGCCGCGACGTGCTCGGAGAGCCGGCGCAGGCCGCGCCGGGCGGGCTCCCCCTGGGTGGCCATGGACTTGAGCCGCGCGGACAGGTCGGGGTGCAGCGAGAGCCGGATGAGCGTGCCCGTCACCTCGCCGGCGAGGATCAGCCGCACGACGTCGACCGGCCGGGCGTCGGCACCGGCCCGCACGTGCGCGGCCGGCAGCGGCCGGTAGCGCAGGACGTTGGACTCCGCGGCCAGTCCCGTGGGGTCGTGCTCGAGGGAGAGGTCCTCGGCCCAGGCCCGGGCGTCGGAGCCGACGGCGGCGCGCAGCCACCGCCGCTCGGACTGGACGGGCACCAGGCCGGTGAGGTCGGCGAGCGCCGCACGCACGTGCGGGGCGGGCTCGGCCACCTGCTGCGGGAGCCCGTCCTCGACCCAGCGGCCGAGCTGGGTGACGTAGTTCGGTCCGCCGGCCTTGGCGCCGGGCCCCACCGAGGAGCCCTTCCACCCGCCGAAGGGCTGGCGCTGCACGATCGCCCCGGTGCTGTGCCGGTTGACGTAGAGGTTGCCGGCGTCGACCCGCTCGACCCACCGCTCGATCTCCTCGGGGTCCAGCGAGTGCAGGCCCGAGGTGAGCCCGTAGTCGGTGGCGTTGACCAGGTCCACGGCCTCGTCGAGGCTCTCGGCGCGCATGAGCGCGAGGACCGGCCCGAAGAACTCGGTGAGGTGGGCGCGCGAGCCCGGGGCGACGCCGTCGAGCACGCCGGGGGTCCACAGCCGGCCCTCACCGTCGAGGCGGGTGGGGCGCACGAGCCATGTCTGTCCCTCGTCGAGCTCGGTCAGGGCGTGCAGGAGCGGGCCCGTGGCCGGTTCGACGAGCGGCCCGGTGGTGGTGCCCAGGTCCTCGGGGGGCCCCACGCGCAGGGAGCGCACGGCGTCGACGAGCTGACGGCGCAGGCGCTCGCTGGTGCCGGCCTGGCCGACGAGGACGGCCACCGAGGCCGCCGAGCACTTCTGACCGGTGTGCCCGAACGCGGAGCGGACGAGGTCGGCCACGGCGAGGTCGTAGTCGGCCGAGGCGGTGATGACCATGGCGTTCTTGCCGGAGGTCTCCGCGACGACGCCGTGCCCGCCCGGCCGCTCGGCGCGCCAGCCGGCGAACAGCTCGGCGGTGGAGGTGGCGCCGGTGAGGATGACGCGGTCGACGTCGGGGTGGGTGACGAGGTGGCGGCCGACCTCGTTCTCGCGGGCCCGCACCACCTGGGCGACGTCGGGGTCCAGCCCGGCCAGGCGGAGCACCTCGCGCACGGTCTCGACGACCATCTCGGTGAGCACGGGGGTCTGGGGCGCCGGCTTGGCGATGACCGCGGCGCCGGCGGCCAGCGCGGACGTGATCCCGCCGGTGGGGATGGCCACGGGGAAGTTCCACGGCGGGGCGACGACGACGAGCCGGTCGGCCTCGAAGCGGGCGCCGTCGGTGTCGAGGTGGTCGGCGAACAGGCCCAGGTCCTCGGCGCGGTCGGCGTAGTACCGGGCGAAGTCGATCGCCTCGGAGATCTCGGGGTCGGACTCGTCGATGACCTTGCCCGCCTCGGCGGCCGCCTGGCCGACGAGCTCGCCGCGGCGTTCCTCGAGGGCGTCGGCCACGCCGCGCAGCACGACGGCGCGCTCGCGCGGCTCGAGCGCCGCCCAGGCGGTGCCGGCCGTGAGCGCGCGCGTAACGGCAGCGTCGACGTCCGCGGTGGAGGTGGGCACGGGGGTGGCCGGCCGGCGCCGCTCGGCGCTCACGTGCTCGGCGGCCCATACGCGGGAGGCGGCCAGGGCGGCGTCGGTGTCGACCGCCGGCACGAACCGGGCGGCCGACCGGGTGCGCGCGCCCGTGCGGCGCGGCGGCGGGGCGGGTGAGCTCGCGTCGACCACCGAGGCGCGGTACCGCTCCTCCTGGGCGTCCAGGGCGGCCGGGTCGCCGGTGGCGAAGGCGTGGACGAAGTTCTCCGGCGCCGCGGACTCCTCGAGGCGGCGCACGAGGTAGCCGATGGCGGAGTCCATGTCGGCGGGGGCCACGACGGGCGTGTAGAGGACGATCCGCCCGGTGTCCGCCGCGACCGCGCGGGCCTGTGCCGGGGCCATGCCCTGGAGCATCTCCACGTCCATCATGTCCGCGACGCCGCACCGGTCGGCGAGCAGGTGGGCATGGGCGAGGTCGAAGAGGTTGTGCGAGGCGACCCCGAGGCGCAGGGCACCGAGGTTGGAGGGCTGCAGCGCACGGTCGAGCAGGCGCAGGTAGGCGGCGTCGGTCTCGGCCTTGGTGGTGAACGGGGCCTGCGGGCGGCCGCGCAGCTCGGCCTCGACGCGTTCCATCGACAGGTTGGCGCCCTTGACCAGGCGCACGGCCACCGGGGCCCCACCGGCGTCGCGGCGACCGCGGGCGAAGGCGAGGAGCCGGTCGAGGGCGGGGGCGGAGTCGGGCAGGTAGGCCTGCAGGACGATGCCGGCGGACAGCTCGGCGAACTCCTCCTCGGCGAGGATCGCGGTGAAGGCCTCGACGGTGAGGTCGAGGTCGCGGTACTCCTCCATGTCGAGGTTGACGAAGACCTGCGGGGTGCGGGCGAGAGCGGCGCGGTAGATCGGCCGCAGCCGCTCGGCCACGCGGGCCACGGTGCCCTCGGTGTCCCAGGTGGAGATCTGCGGGACCAGCGTGGAGACCTTGACCGAGACGTGCTCGACGTCGGGCCGCTCGACGAGCTCGAGGGTGCGCCGGGTGCGGTCGGCGGCCTCCTCCTCCCCGAGGACGGCCTCGCCGAGGAGGTTGAGGTTGAGCCGCTCGCCCTGCTCGGCCGCGCGGGCGAGCCGGTCGGTCAGGGCGGCGTCGGTGGCGTCGACGACGAGGTGGCCGACCATCTGCCGCAGCCGCCGCCTGGCCAGGGGGACCACGATGCTGGGGGCGAGCCGCCCGACGGCGGCGCCGGCCCCCAGCAGGAGCCGGTCGAGCGGGGAGAGGAAGGCGGCGCCCCCGCCCGAGCCCAGCCGGGCCAGCTCGCGGGCCGCGACGGACAGGTCCTCCGGCCGGGCCACGCGGTCGACGAAGCGCACCGCCAGGTCGAGCCCGGCGGGGTCGACCAGCAGGTCGGCCAGCCGCCGCGTGGCGCTGCGTTCCTCGGGCCACTCCCCGTCCTGACCGGCGGCGGCCCAGGTGCGCGCGAGGGCGACGGCCTCCTCGACGAGCGCGGGCCCGTCGCGGTGGTCCTGACCGTCCTCGCGCGTGTCCGTCACTGGCCGAGCATCCACCGGTAGGGCTGGGCGAGCTCGGCCGCGGCGGCGGGGCCCCAGGAGCCGGGCTCGTAGGGCAGCGGCGTGGGCCGCTCGGGACCCTGCAGCGGCTCGAAGGCCGCGAAGGCGGCGCGCAGGCCCTCGGCGGTGGTGAACAGCGACCGGTCGCCGGTGAGGACGTCGTGGATGAGCGAGGCGTAGGGGCTCAGCGCCTCGCTGCGCGGCACGTCGTTGAGGTCGAGCTGGGCACGGCCCGAGGAGAAGGTGAGCTCGGGGCCGGGGGTCTTGACGGTGATGTTGAGGGAGACCGTGCCGGCGCCGGCGAAGTTGACCTCGATGGTGTTCGGCTCGAGGCCCTCGTCGAACAGGGGGCCGTCGGGGCGACGCAGGACGAGCGTCATGCGCTGAGCCTTGCGGGCCATCCGCTTGCCGGTGCGCAGGAGGAACGGCACGCCGCGCCAGCGGTCGGTGTCCACCCACACGCGGGCGGCGACGAAGGTGTCCTGCTGGGAGTCCTCCGCGACGCCCTCGAGGTCCTGGTAGCCCTCGAACTGGCCCAGGACGACCTCCTTGGGGTCCAGCCGCAGGGCCCGCAGCGCGCGCTCGCGCTCGTAGAGGATCTGGTTCGGGTCGCGGATGTCGAAGGGCGGGTCCATGGCGACCTGGCCCAGGACCTGGAAGAGGTGGGTGACGAGCATGTCCAGCGCGGCACCGGTCTGCTCGTAGAAGTCGACGCGGTCGGCGACGTCGAGATCCTCGGGGACGTCGATCTGCACCTGTTCGACCGAGTGCCGGTCCCACTCGGAGCCGAAGAGGTGGTTGGCGAAGCGCAGGACGTAGATCGTCTGCACGCCCTCCTTGCCCAGGAAGTGGTCGATGCGGAAGATCTGGTCCTCGTTCAGGACCTTCTTCACGTCGCGGTCGAGCTGCTCGAAGCTCTTGGCGTCGGTGCCGTAGGGCTTCTCGAAGACCACTCGCGTGGTCTCGGTGATGAGGTCGTGGGCCTCGAGGCCGCGGGTGACCGAGCGGAAGCCGCTGGGCGGGACCGCGAGGAAGTGGATGACCAGCGGCTCCACGTTGGCGGCCGCCCACATGTCGCGGTAGACGTCGTTGAGGACCGTGGGCAGCTCGGACTCGTCACCGGGCCCGAACCGGCCGCTGGCGTAGTACAGGTGCCCGAGGATCTCGTCGACGTCTGCCGGCAGCCCGTGCGGGGCCTCGGCCAGGGACTCGCGCACGCGCCCGCGGAACTCCTCGTCCGTCAGGGGCTCCCGGGCCGAGCCGATCACCGCCCAGTGCTCGGGCATGAGTCCGCGGGTGCGGATCTCGGCGATGGCCGGCAGCACCATGCGGTGTGCGAGGTCACCGGACGTGCCGTACAGCACGATGATGACGGCCGTGGGTGCGTGGAGCTCCGGAGCTTCTGTACGACGCGCATTCACAGCGTCCAACCTAGGGCACCGCGGCCCGCCGTGCCCCGACGCCCGCGCCCCGGGCAGCGTCGGCGGACAGTGTGGTGGGTCGGACGGGGCGGCGACGTCGGCGGACAGGGCGGTGGGTCGGGCGGGGCGGCGACGTCGGGCGGGGTGGCGGGTCGGGACCGGGCCCACGCGCGCCCGGCGGGCCCGCGTGCCACGATCGTGCCTGTGACACAGGACGCCGAGACCCCCGGCCCGCAGCAGCCCGACGACCCCGACCTCACGGTGGTGCGCACCGGCGTGCGGACCGCCCGGGCCACCAACTCCCGTGGCGCGAGCGTGCTCATCGGCGGCGACGGTGCACCGGAGGCCTTTACTCCCGGCGAGCTTCTGCAGGTCGCCCTGGCCGCCTGCGAGGCGCTGTCCGCCGACCACCGCATCGTGCACGGGCTGGGCAAGGACGCCGAGGTCGTCACGCGCGTGGGCCGCACCAAGGACGAGGCCGCGAACCGGTACACCGACCTGGCGGTGGAGATGGACCTCGACCTCTCCGGATTGGCGGAGGACCGCGCGCAGCGGCTGCTCGAACGGATCGACGTCGCGATCGAGCGGCAGTGCACGGTCGGCCGCACGCTGCGGGCCGGCGCGCGCACCACCCTGACCGTCACCGACCGGGGCGAGCCGACATGAGCCGCGACCTCGCCGGCGCGGGGCGCGCGGGTGGCACCGGCGCGGGTAGCGCGGGTGGCACCGGCGCGGGTAGCGCGGGTGGCGCGGGTGGCGCCGGCACAGGTGCCGATTCCCCGGGCACCGAGGAGACGGGGCCGGAGGAGATCTCGCGCTCGCGGCTGCGGGAGATCGTCGACACCGCCATCCGGGTCGAGGGCCGACGCGCCCGCGCCACCGTGGGCAAGGTGCGCGGCCGGATGTGGCGACCGACCCCCGAGCGGGTGATCTCCCACCTGGAGAAGGACTACGTCCGCTCAGTGTCCCGCCTGGGCGGGGCGGTGGGGGCCACCGCCGCGCTGCCCGTGCTCGGCACCGCCGTGGCGGTCGGGCTCACCGGCGCCCAGGTGGCGGCCTTCGTCGAGGCCTCCACGCGGCACGTGCTCGCCGTCGCCGAGGTGCACGGCATCGAGGTCGAGGACGTGGAGAAGCGGCGCACCCTGCTGCTCGCCGCGCTGCTCGGCGAGGAGGGTTCGGCGCTGATCTCGGGCCGGCTCGGCCTCGGCACACTGGCGTGGGCGCGCACGGCGCTGAGTCAGATGTCCGCCGGCAGCGTCCGCTCGATCAACAAGGCCCTGGCCAAGCGGCTCGCCAGGGAGGGCGCGCAGCGGGGCGTGGGCGCCGCCGTCGGCCGGCTCGCGCCGTTCGGCATCGGCATGGTCATCGGCTACCGCGGCACCCGGGCCCTGGGGCGCGAGGTCGTCGAGGGGGCCCGGACGGCCTTCGGCCCACCCCCGGCCGAGTTCGCGGACTGACCGACCGCCTCTCTCAGCCGGCCGGCCCACGCCGCTGCCTACGTCGAAGCCTCGCGCCGCCTCCTGCCTCGAGACATCGGGTTGTGTCTCGAGACGATGCCCCCGGTCCATCGTCTCGACGCACACCCCATCGTCTCGCTGGATGTTCAGCCGCCCGCGCAGGCCTCCACTCCCCTCCCAGCCACCCGTCCGCCAGCCCTTCTGTCAGCCTTGAGCGAACTCGGCTCAACTTTGCTTCCCACCAGCGCTCAACCTGGCAACAATGGAGCCATGACACCGGGCACACCCGCCCGGCACGGATCACAGAGAGGAACCGACATGGCCACCACCTACCGCACCGCCGACCCGCTGCGCGAGCTCGAGCGGCTCTTCACCCCGCTGCGCCAGTCCCCGAGCGCGCCGGGCATGCCCCTGGACCTCTACCGCGCCGGCGACACCTACGTCGCGACGATCGACCTGCCGGGCGTGGACCCGTCCTCGATCGACGTCGACGTCGAGGACCGCACCCTCACCGTGCGCGCCGAACGCCCGGGCGCGGCCCCCGAGGACGCGCAGTGGCTGACCCACGAGCGCCCCGCGGGCACCTTCGCCCGTCAGCTCACGCTCGGCTACGGCGTGGCGCTGGACCGGATCGAGGCGACCTACACCGACGGCGTGCTCACGCTGCGCATCCCGGTCGCCGACGAGGCCCGGGCCCGCAAGATCACCGTCACCCACGGGTCCTCCTCGACCGCGATCGACGCCGAGAGCTCCAGCGACGAGGCGCCGACCGCCTGACCGACCCGGCGCCCGCGCCGGCGGCGCTCCCCGGAGAACCGACTCACCAGAGCGCCGGCTCACCACAGCGTCGCCTCGGCCATGGCATCCCCAGCGGCGGCCGTCCCCAACGGGACGGCCGCCGTCGTCGTCGGTGAGCGGTCGCCGCCGTCGCCGACACCACCGACGGCCACGGGCGCCACGTCGTCGTGCCCGCCTACGATGGCCAGCGTGACCGCCACCGCCACGACGACCGTCAGCACCGCCTACGAGCACCTCCTGCGCCTGGTGATGGAGACCGGCACGCGCAAGTCCGACCGCACCGGCACCGGCACGCGCTCGATCTTCGGCCACCAGCTGCGCTACGACCTCTCGGCCGGCTTCCCGCTGATCACCACCAAGAAGGTGCACCTCAAGTCGATCGTCGGGGAGCTGCTGTGGTTCCTCGCCGGCGACTCGAACGTGCGGTGGCTGCAGGACAACGGCATCCGCATCTGGAACGAGTGGGCAGACGAGGACGGCGAGCTCGGCCCGGTCTACGGCGTGCAGTGGCGCTCATGGCCCACCCCCGACGGGTCGCACATCGACCAGATCAGCGCGGTCCTCGACCAGCTGCGGACCAACCCGGACAGCCGTCGCATGGTGGTCTCGGCCTGGAACGTCGCCGAGCTGGACCAGATGGCGCTCATGCCGTGCCACGTGATGTTCCAGTTCTACGTCGCCGACGGCAAGCTGTCCTGCCAGCTCTACCAGCGCAGCGCCGACCTCTTCCTCGGGGTGCCGTTCAACATCGCCTCCTACGCCCTGCTCACCCACATGGTCGCTGCCCAGGTCGGACTCGAGGTCGGGGACTTCATCTGGACCGGCGGTGACTGCCACGTCTACGACAACCACGTCGAGCAGGTCACCGAGCAGCTCACCCGCGAGCCGCTCCCCTTCCCCACCCTGCGCCTGGCCGAGCGTCCGTCGATCTTCGACCACGAGATCGCCGACGTCGTCGTCGAGGGGTACGACCACCACCCCGCCATCAAGGCGCCGGTCGCGGTCTGAGCGTGGCCGAGCCCGCCGGCCCGGGCGCGATCTGGGCGCAGTCGCTCGACGGCGTCATCGGCGACGGCACCGCGATGCCCTGGCACGTGCCCGAGGACCTCGCGCACTTCCGGGAGGTCACCCGCGGCCACGCCGTCGTGATGGGCCGGCGGACATGGCTCTCCCTGCCCGAGCGGTTCCGCCCGCTGCCGGGGCGGACGAACATCGTGCTCACCTCCGCCGATCCGGCCGGCTTCCCCGGAGCCACCACGACGACGGACCTCGCCGAGGCGCTGCGCCTCGCCGGCCAGGACGGCTGGGTCATGGGCGGCGGGCAGGTCTACGCCGCGACCCTGCCGCACGTGCGCCGCGTGGTGGTGACCGACGTCGACGTCGTGCTCGGGGAGGACCCGACGCTCGTGCGCGCACCGGCGCTCGCGGAGGGCGAGTGGGTGGAGGTCGCCCGGGAGCCGGCAGACGGCTGGCTCACCTCACGCACCGGGACGCGGTACCGGTTCCGGGAGCTGGTCCGCCGCTGACGCGCGCCGCTCCCGGCGTGAGGCCTCACCCCGCGCCGAGCTCGTCGAGCAGGTCGACGGCGGCGCGCATGTAACCGCTGATCCACCGGTCGTGGATGCGCCGGATCGGCATGGGGGCGAGAGTGAGGTGGCGTTCGCGCCCGACCTTGCGGCCCGTCACCAGCCCGGCCCGCTCGAGGACCCGCAGGTGCTGGAGGACGGTGGTGCGGTCGAGCTCGGGCACCGCCTCGGCGAGCGCCCCGGTCGAGCGCCCGCCGTCCTTGAGCACGTCGAGCATCCGACGGCGCACCGGCGAGGCGAGAGCCTTGAAGACGCGGTCGTCGTCCGCGTCCGACCACGCACCGGCCTCACCCCCGTCACCGACGGCGGCAGCCTCGTCCGACCCTTCCGAGGGAACCTCTTCATCCCCCTTGTCATGCCGATCCAACATGTTGTAAAACTATCACATGACCACCGAGACCCAACCCACGTCCTACTCCTTCTCCGTGTCCGGGCGCGTCGCCCGGCCGCCGGCCGAGGTCTACGAGGCCATCGCCGACCCCGACCAGCTCTCCCGCTACTTCACCACCGGCGGCGCCCGTGGGCGCCTCACGGGCGGGACCGAGGTGACCTGGGAGTTCGCCGACTTCCCGGGCCCGTTCCCGGTCACCGTCGTCGAGTCCGACCCGCCGCGGCGCATCGTCATCGAGTGGGAGGCCGCCGACGGCACGGCTCCCGGCGGGACGACCCGCACCACCTTCGAGCTCGAACCGATCGACGACGGCGCCCGCACCCTGGTGACGATCAGCGAGGGCACGTGGCTGCCCACCGAGGCCGGCGCCCGCGCGGCCTTCGACAACTGCGAGGGATGGACGAGCATGCTCCACGCCATGCGCGCCTGGCTCGAGCACGGACTCAACCTGCGCGAGGGCTTCTACCGCTGAGTGAGCGCCGTACCCGACAGCGGGAATGGCCTCGGGAACGACGAAGGCCCGGACCTCTCGGTCCGGGCCTTCGTGGCGCCTTGCGCGTGGTAGCGGGGACAGGATTCGAACCTGCGACCTCCGGGTTATGAGCCCGGCGAGCTACCGAACTGCTCCACCCCGCGGCGACCCCTCAAGATTACGACACGGGAAACAGGGTCTCAACCGATGTGGGCGTGGGACGCCTCACGCTCGCCCCGATCACCACTGCCTCTCCCCTTTCCACGACGACGGCGGGGCCCCGACCACCCAAGGTCGGGGCCCCGCCGTCGTGCGCCGTGCGGTGCGGCTACTGCCCTGCCGGCGCCTCGGCCTCCGCGGAGGGGGCCTCGGACGGCGACTCGACCGGGTCCTCCCCGGTCACGCCGGCGATCTCGGCCTCGGCGGCCAGGGCGTCCTCGACGGCCGCGGCCAGGCGGTCCTGCGCCTCGCCGTACGCCGCCCAGTCACCCGCGGCCATGGCCTCGTTGGACTCGGCCATCGCGGCCCGCATCTCGGCCAGGGCGTCGGTCAGCTGCTGCTGCGCCCCCGCCGGGACCTCGACCGAGCCCGTCGGCTCCTCGGGCTCCGCGCCCTCGGACGGCGACTCGACACCGGCACCCTCGCTGGTCGCCGCGCCGGAGTCGCCCTCGAAGATCTGGTCGAGGGCCTCGTCCAGCGTCGGGGCGAACCCGATCTCGTCGCCGAAGGCCACGAGCACGCGCTGCAGCGTCGGGTAGGCCGTCCCGCCGGAGGACTGGATGTACACCGGCTGGACGTAGAGCAGGCCCTCACCCACCGGCAGGGTGAGCAGGTTGCCCAGCAGCACGTCCGAACCACCCGTCCGCAGCAGGTTGAGCTCGGTGGAGACCTCCGGGTTGGAGTTGAAGTTGTTCTGCACCTGACCGGGCCCGGGCACGGTCGAGTCACGTGGTAGCTCGATCATCCGCAGCTCCCCGTATCCGTCGCGCACCTCCCCCGGGGTGTTGCCCGTCTCGGAGTCGACGGCGAAGAACCCGGTCAGCACGTTCCTCGGGTTCTCACCACCCGGGATGTAGGCGGTCGACAGGGAGAAGGTCGCCTCGTCCTGGCCCGGCATCTGCAGGGTGAGGTAGAACGGCGGCTGCTGGACCCCCTCCCCCGAGGCGGTCGGGTCGGTGGGGATGTTCCAGAAGTCCGACCCGGAGTAGAAGGTCGAGGGATCGGTGACGTGGTACTGCGAGAGCAGGGTCCGCTGCACCTTGAACAGGTCCTCGGGGTAGCGCATGTGCGCCATGAGGTCACCGCTCATCTCCGAGATCGGCTGGATGCCGGCCTCGGGGAACACCGACTGCCACGCCTCGAGGATCGGGTCGGACGTCTCCTCGTCCTCCTGGCCCCACTCGTAGAGCGTCACCGAGCCGTCGTAGGCGTCGACCACGGCCTTGACGGAGTTGCGGATGTAGTTGACCTGCTCGGGGACGTACGCCGTGCCCGCGACGCCGGCCTGCCCCTCGGACAGGGAGTCCTCCGTGGCCTCCTCGAGCGACTCCCGCGCCGAGTAGGGGTAGTCGTTCGACGTCGTGTACCCGTCGACGATCCACACCAGCCGCGAGGGCGTCTCGGGGTCGTCGTCGTCGTCCACGACCGCCGGGTAGGCACGCGAGTCGAGCGTGAGGTACGGGGCGACGCGGGCGATGCGCTCGTGCGGGTCCCGGTGGAAGAGGATCTGCGACTCCGAGGTCACGCGGTCGGAGAACATCAGCTGGACGTCCCCGAAGCGCATGGCGAACATCGCGCGCTCGAAGAAGTTGCCGATCGAGGGACCTCCGTCGCCGGAGAAGGTCGAGCTGACCTGCCCGTTGGGGGCGTCGTCCGAGGGGTAGTCCAGCTCCCAGGGCTCGGTGCCCTCCGGGGCGCCGACCACGGAGTAGAAGTCGGTGTCCTGCCCGAAGTACACGCGCGGCTCGTAATCCCCCAGCGCGCCGCGCGAGGGGATCCCGGACTGGAAGAACAGCGGGCGCCCGTCGGTGTCGAGGGAGTTGCCCTGCGCCGCCACCACGCCGAAACCGTGGGTGTAGACGGTGTGGTCGTTGACCCAGGTGCGCTGCTCGTCGCTCAGGCCGGCGTGGTTGACCTCGCGCACGGAGATGACGGTGTCCTGCATCTCGCCGTCGAGCTCGTAGCGGTCGACGCTCAGCTGGTCGGCGAAGCCGTAGTACTGGCGGATCTGCTGGAGCTGGTCGAAGGTCGGCGAGACGAGGTTGGGGTCCAGGAGCCGGATCTGGGTCGTGGACTGGCTGTCCTGGCCCAGCTGGCCACGCTCGACCTCGGTGACCGGCTCGTAGGCCTCCGTCTGCACGCCGCCGAGCCCGTAGGCCGCCCGTGTGGCCTCGATGTTGCGCTGGATGAACGGCGACTCGGCCTCGATGGCGTTGGGGTCGACCTGGAAGCGCTGGACCACGGCCGGGTAGGCGGTGCCCACGACGACGGCCGCCACCACCATCATCGCGACGCCGGCCGCGGGCAGACGCCAGGTGCCGCGCACGGCCGCGACGACGAACATCACGGCCACCAGCACCGCGATCGCCGCCATGACCCCGCGACCGGGCAGCGCGGCGTTGATGTCCGCGTAGGAGGCGCCGGAGAAGCGCTGGTTGTTGCCCACGAGCAGCGAGTACCGGTCCAGCCAGTACGAGACACCCAGCAGCAGGGTGAAGATCGCGGCGAGGACACCGAGCTGGACACGGGCCCCGCGCGAGACCCGGTCCTCCTTGCGCGCCAGCGACAGCCCGCCGTAGAGGTACTGGGCGACGACCGTGGCCACGAGCGCGAGGACGACGATCGTCAGCAGCACCGAGAGCAGCACCCGCAGCGCGGGCAGGGTGAAGACGAAGAAGCCGATGTCGAGGCCGAACTCGGGGTCCGTCTCGCCGAAGGGCTGGGCGTTGAACCAGAGCATGAGCTCGCGCCAGGAGCCCTGCAGGCGCAGCCCCACGAAGATCGCCGGGAGGAGTGCCGCGGCCACGAACAACAGGCGGCGCCGGGGCTCGATCATGCCGCGGTAGCGGTCGAGGTTGCGTTCCTCGGGCGTCGTCGGTGCGTAGACCTTGCGCGAGCGGTAGGCGATCTCCAGCGCCGCGAGCACGACGCCGGCGGTGACCACGAGGCCGATGAGGAACAGCACCGCGCGGGTGCCCCACTCGCGGTAGACGACTCCCTCGTAGCCGACCTGGTGGTACCAAACGAGCTCGGTCCAGACCTGGGCGAAGGCGAACACCAGGGCGGCGATCACGCCGATGACGATGACCGTCAGGGCGAGAGTGCCGACCGTGCGCTCGTTGTTGCTGGAGCCCGAGCCCGGGCGCTGTGGCCGGCCCGGTCGGGAGATCGGTGGGATGGTCACGCGGAAGGCACCTCGGGAGTGTCGTTCGATCGGCCCGACGTCGGGCCCGCCGCCTGTCGGCGGTCCACTCCAGGGTAATTGGTGCGGGCCCTTCGCGGACGCCGCGTCCGGTCCTTCTCCGGTGGCGCAGCCCACGCACGGGGCCCGGGGCGACGGCGGTGGCCGCCACCGGCGCGTGCGCGCCCCTCGCGGTGCGCGAGGATGGTGCCATGACCGACCCGCTCACCCCCGCCGCACCGGGGCCCTCCCCCGACGACGCCGACCCGGCGGCGCCCGCCGCACCCTCCCCCCGGCAGTCGGCGGTGCGCGCCGCCGTCCTCGACCTCGAGCGGCACGCCGCGCGTGTGGGTTGGGACGGTCCCGTCATCGTCGCCGCGCTCGTGCGCACCGGCGAGGCGCTCGCGGCCGACCCGTCGATCGAGGTCACCCTGGGGGCCGAGGCGGTGGTGGCCGGGCGCTCGGACCCCGAGCACCTCTTCGCCGTCGAGCAGGAGGGGCTGCCGGAGTCCGAGACCCTCGAGGAGCTCCTCGGACAGCTGGCCTGGCCCGAGCAGGTCGCGGGGGCGGCCATCGTCGTCGAGCGGATCGTCGTGCCGCCCGAGGCGGAGGCGGGGCTGCCCGCCGACCCCGAGGAGTCCCTGGCCTCGCTGCGTGCGCACCCGGCGCGCGAGGACGTGCGGATGGCGGTGGGCGTGCTGCGCTCGGGCGAGTCGTGGTGCGCGCTGCGCACGCGGTCCAACGACGAGGACCTCATGGTGGCCGGCTCCCCCGACGCCGTGCCCGGCCTCGTGCACGCGCTCGCGGCGACGCTGGGCTGACCCGCGGGTCCAGGCTCGGGCTCAGCCCTCGGCGGCCTCGCAGGTGGGGAGGTCCTCGCCGCGGCCCGCGGCGATCTCCTCGACGGCGTGGCGGGCCTCGTCCAGGGTGGCCACCCGCACGACCCGCAGGCCGTCGGGCTCGTAGCCGATCGTCTCGGCGCAGTTGGCGGCGGGCGCGAGGAACCAGTCCGCGCCGTCGTCCGCCGCGCCGACCATCTTCATCCGGATCCCGCCGATCGCGCCGACGCGGCCGGCGAGGTCCATGGTCCCGGTGCCGGCCACGACCTCGCCCCCGGTCAGCTCACCCTCGGTGAGCAGGTCGATGATGGCCAGGGCGAACATCGTCCCGGCCGAAGGGCCACCGATGCGGTCGATGTCGAAGGCGATGTCCACCGGCACCTCGGGGTCGGGCAGGATCCCGACGCCGAGCAGCGAACCCTCCTGGACGGGCTGCCCGTCGGCGTTCACCGGCGGCGCGGTGGTGACGACGTCGAGCACCTCCTCGGCGCCGTCGCGCTCGACCTGCAGCTGGACGGTCTGACCCGGCGCCACCTCGGCGAGCATGCCGACGAGCTCGCCGTAGTCGGCCACCCCGACGACCTCCTCGCCGGGCACGCCCAGGCCGGTGATGACGTCGTCGACCTCGACCTCGCCCGCGGCGCCCGAGCCCTCGGCGACCTGCGAGACGGTGAGCGTCATCGGCACGTCGTAGCCGAGCTCGGTCAGCGCGGCGACGGTTGCGTTGGTCTGCGAGGAGAGCATCTGGGCCTGGCCGCGCTCGGCGATCTGCTCCTGCGTGTCGGCGGGGGCGAAGAGCGCCTCCCTCGGAACGACGACCTCCGAGCTCAGGACCCAGGACCGGATGACGTCCCCGGCGGTGACCGGGTGGCCGGGCCCGCCGAGCGTGGAGACGGTGGTCAGGCGCAGCTCGCCGCTCGTGTCGTAGGTCTCCGCCCCCTCGACGGTGATGAGCGGGTGGTCGTTCATCTCACCGAGGGTGTCCACGGTGGGGCCGGGCCGCTCGACGGCGTACGGCAGCGGGAGCAGCATGAGCACCAGCAGCAGGACCATCGACAGGGCGCCGGAGATCGCCAGCGTCAGCGTGCGGGCGGTGAGCACGACCCGGCCCGGGTCCTCCTCCCGGGCGCCCGTCCCGTGCGCGGGCGGCTCGTACGGGTCGGAGGGGGACGCGGTCTCGTCGCGCCGGTAGGGATGGGACACCCCGACATCATGCCTCCCACCCGTCCGCTCCGCGGGTCCCGGCGGTGGGCAGCATCCGTCGTCCCCGTCACCGCGGGTGCGGGGGCCGACGGTGGGCCCCGACGACGGGTGCGCCGAGGTGGGTGGGTGCTGCGCCGTCGGGACGTGCTCCGCCGTGGGCGAACCGATCCCGACCGCGGGCCGCGGGCGCACTACGTTGGGAGCCCGACCGACGCCGAGGAGTGCCATGAGCCAGGACCCCGCCCCGCGCGAGCCCGACGACGGCGACCGGACCAGCTGGGAGGAGATGCTCCGCTCGATGCTGGGCCCCGAGGCCGCAGAGCAGGCGGTCAGCGCCATGCGCCAGGCCGGCATGGACCCGGCCGCCATGGGGCAGGCCGCCGGCCTGCCCGGCGACGCCTCCGCGCTCGGCCCGCTGTTCGCCCAGGTCCAGGCGATGATGCGCCCCGACGGCAGTGGCCCCGTCAACTGGCGCCTGGCCACCGACCTCGCGCGCCGCACGGCGGCCACGGGCGGTGACCCGTCGGTGTCCACCGCGCAGGCCGACGCCGTGCGCGGCGCCCTGCAGGCCGCCGACCTCTGGCTCGACGTCGCCACCGACCTCCCGCCGGCGGGCGGCCCGCGCGAGGCGCTGGGCCGGGTGCAGTGGGTCGACCGCACGCTGGAGACCTTCCGCACCCTCGCCGAGCCCGTGGCGGCCTCGATGTCCCGGGCGCTGGCCGACGCGATCGGCCGGCAGATCGAGGACGCGCCCGAGGAGCTCAAGGCGTTCGGCGCCCAGCTCGGCGGCGAGGGCGGCCTGCTCGGGCAGATCGGCCAGGCCGTGTACGGGATGCAGCTCGGCCAGGCGGTCGGGACGCTGGCCCGTGAGGCCCTGGGCACCACGGACGTCTCGGTCCCGCTGCTCGCCGAGCCCGGCGCCGCGCTCGTGCCGGCCAACGTGGCCGACTTCGCCGAGGGCCTGGACGTCCCGCTGGACGAGGTGCGCCTCTTCCTCGCGGTGCGCGAGCTCGCCCACGCCCGCGTGTTCGCCCACTCCCCGTGGCTGCGATCCGGAGTCGAGGACGCGGTGGGCGCCTACGCGCGGGCCATCACGATCGACACCACGAAGATCGAGGAGGCCGTGCAGTCGGTCGACCCCACCGATCCCGAGGCGCTGCGCGGCGCGATGTCCGGCGGCGTCTTCGACCAGGAGAACACCCCCGAGCAGGAGGCCGCGCTCAGCCGCCTGGCCACGCTGCTCGCGCTCGTCGAGGGCTGGGTCGAGGAGGTCACCGCGCAGGCGGTGGCCCCGCACCTGCCGCACGCCGTCCAGCTGCGGGAGATGCTGCGCCGCCGGCGCGCGGCCGGCGGGCCCGCCGAGCAGACGTTCTCCACGCTCGTCGGCCTCGAGCTGCGGCCGCGGAGCCTGCGCGAGGCCGCCCGGCTGTGGGAGCTCTACGGCGCCGAGCGGGGGCAGAGCGCGCGCGACGAGCTGTGGTCGCACCCGGACGTGCTGCCCACCGCCGAGGAGCTCGCCGACCCGGAGGGCTTCGCCGCCGGCCGGGACAGGGCGGCGGAGGAGACCTCCGAGCTCGACTCCTTCCTCGCCGGGCTGTTCGCCGAGGAGGACGGCGCGGCCGCGGCCGCAGGTACGGACGTCGGCGACGGCGACGGCGACGGCGACGGCGACGGCGAGGCTCGCGCGGACGAGTCGGGTACGGACGACTCCGACGATCCCGCAGGTCCCGAGCAAGCCTGAGCAGGATCTCCGCGGCGGGCGGCTCGACGTCGAGGTCGGCGCGTCGCCGGGGAATCCCGGCTCCGGTCCGGCACCTGGGGACAACCGCAGCGAGGCGACCCTCATCGTTGGCACGCTCGGGCCAAGGGGGTGGTCGAGATGCGACTGGTGGCCGGGCTGGACGTGCTGTGGCGCCGTGCGGGTTCCTCGCAGGTGGGCAGCGACCCACGGTGCGCGGTGGTGCTCGACGACCTCTCGCCGGCCGAGCAACGACTGCTCGAGGCCCTGACCTGGTCCCCCTCCCTCGCCGACCTACGCCGGCTCGGCGCCGCCGAGGGACTCGAGGCGGCCCTGGTCGACCGGCTCGTCGAGCTGCTGGCCGGCGCCGGCGCGGTCACCGACCTGGGCTCCGTCGTCTCGGGCAGCCGGGAGATCGCCCGGCGTCCGGTCGGCGACGGGTCCACCGGGGACGCGCAGTGGCACGAGCGGTCGGCGCTCGCCGGTCTCGCGCCTCCGGCGGGGCGCGACGCGGCGGTGGTCGCCCTCACCGGGCTGGGCCGGACGGGGGCGCTGACGGCGGCCGGTCTGGCGGCCGCCGGGGTCGGCACGCTCCTGCTCTCGGACCCCCAGCCGGTGCTGTCCACCGACGTCCTGCCCTACCGGAGGATCGACGTCGGTCATCCGCGGGCGACGCGGGCCGCCGAGGACCTGCGCGCGGCGGTGCCGGGGCTGCGGGTCACGGCGCCGGCCGGGACCCGGCCCGACCTCGTCGTCGCCGTCACCCACCGGGTCGTCGACCCGGTGCTGCTGAGGCGCCTCGCCCAGGAGGACGTGCCGCACCTGGTGGTGGTCGTCGGAGAGCTCGGCACCGTCGTCGGCCCGCTCGTGCGGCCCGGTCACGGACCGTGCACGCAGTGCCTCGACCTCGCGCGGGCGGACGCCGACCGCTCCTGGCCGGCGGTCGCCACCCAGCTGCGGGTGCTCCCCGACCCGGCCGAGTCCTACGCGCTGGCAAGCTGGGCGGCCGCGAGCGCGACCCGCGCCGCGCTCGGTCATCTGGACGCCCCGGGCGAGCCGCACCCGCTGACGGGCGCGTCCGTCGAGCTCGACCTCGACGGCGGCGAGCTGCGACGCGAGTGGCCGGTCCACCCGGGGTGCGGGTGCGCCGGCCCGGACCCGGTGCGGGGGTCCGGACCGGCGTCGGTGGGCGGGTGAGCCTAGGCCGCCTCGCTCTTGCGCGGACGGCCACGGCCCCGCTTGGTGGCCACGACGACGCCGTCGACGAAGACCTGGCCGCCCCACACGCCCCAGGGCTCCTCCCGCTCGATCGCGCCGGCGAGGCAGGCGTCGAGCAGCGGGCAGGGTCCGCACGCGGCCTTGGCCGCCTCGACGTCCGCGGTCCGCTCGGCGAACCACAGGTCGGGGTCGTCCGCGGAGAGGCAGGGCAGGGACGTCTCCGGCGTGTCCTGGGCGGCAGCGCCGGCGGGGCGCTGGATACCCACGACGACGGGCCGGGTCGTCGTGGTCGAGGAGGGTCGGTGGTACGCAGTCGACTGCGTAGTCATGAAGTGCTCCGGTAGTGCGTCGGTGTCCGGCGGTGGACGGCGACGAGGCCGTCGGGAGGTCCCGACGGTGCACGCGGAGCGTGTCAGCCCAGGTCGGGACGGGAGTGCGCGATGCTTCGCGCGGCGCCTCGGGGGCGCAGGAGGACAGAGCTGTCCCCTGCGCGGGGCCGGCGATCGCCCATGCGGAGGTCATGCGGGGTCACCGCCGCATAGTCATCGCCGGCCATCGTCGGCTCGGTGTCGAAGCAGTTCCACATGAGTCTCACCTCCACATTCGCTCCCGGGGGATCGTCACGGCTGGCTAGACCCGATCCCGTTCAACACGGACATCTGCGACAGTAGGCGGCCTGCTTGCAGGGGGCAAGGGATTTAACGACGAGTTTTGCGACCTTCCCCGAATCGCTCTCCGACTCACTGTCCGGTGCGGGCGAACCACTCCTCGGCGTCGACCTCCTCGCCACGCACGACGGCGAGGACCTGACCGCCGAACCGGTCGAGCTTGGTGGCCCCGACCCCGCGGATGAGGCCGAGCTGGCGCAGGTCCGCGGGCCGCTGGACGGCGATCTCCTGCAGCGTCGCGTCGGGCAGCACGGTGTAGGCGGGCCAGCCCCGCAGGCGGGCGACCTCGGTGCGCCAGGAGCGCAGGCGTTCGAAGAGCTCGACGGCCTCGGGGTGCTCGGTCGCGAAGGCCTCCGACCGTGCCTTGGCCGCCGCCCGCTTGCCGGTCCCCGATCGTGCCGGGCCGCGGCCGCCCCGCTCGTCGTCCGGCCACATGCCGTCGAGGAACCGCGAGCGCTTCCGGCTCGCACGCCCGCCGACCTGCCGGGCGCGGGCAAAGCTGAGCTCGAGGTGCTCGCGCGCGCGGGTCACGCCGACGTAGAGGAGGCGGCGTTCCTCGGCGATCTCGGCGTAGTCGCCGGCGTGGGAGATCGGCAGCAGCCCCTCGGAGACGCCGACGAGGAAGACGGCGTCCCACTCCAGGCCCTTGGCCGCGTGCAAGGAGGCCAGGGTGACGCCCTCGACCGTGGGTGCGTGCTGGGCCGAGGCCCGCTCGTCGAGCTCGGCCACGAAGGCGCCGATGTCGGCCTGCCGGGTGGCAGCGAGGTCGTCGGCGAGCTGGACGAGGGAGTCCAGCGCGTCCCAGCGCTCGCGCGCCGCACCGCGCTGGGCGGGCGGCTCGGGGCTCCAGCCGGCGCCCGAGAGCAGGTCGCGGACGGTGGGGCCGAGCTCGGCGTCGGCCATCGTGCGCACGGCGCCACGCAGCAGGACGATCGCCTCGCGGACCTCCCGGCGCGAGAAGAAGCGCTCGCCGCCGCGCAGGAGGTAGCCGATGCCGCGCTCGGCGAGCGCCTGCTCGAGGGCCTCGGACTGGCCGTTGGTGCGGAACAGGACGGCGATCTCGCTCAGCGCCACGCCGGCGTCGCGCAGCTCGCCGATGCGGCGGGCGACGCCGGCGGCCTCGGCGGCGTCGTCGTCGTAGGTCTCGTAGCGCACCGGCACCGAGGAGGGCCGCTGGGCGACGAGCTCGACGGCGGCGCGGTCCCGGTCGCTGCCGGCGCGGGCGAGGATCTCGTTGGCCACCCGCACCACCTGGGGCGTGGAGCGGTAGTCGCGCACGAGCCGTACGACCGCCGCCCCCGGGTACCGCTTGGGGAACTCGGTGAGGAAGCGCGGGGTGGCGCCGGTGAACGAGTAGATCGTCTGGCTGACGTCCCCGACGACGCACAGCTCCTTGCTCTCCCCCAGCCACAGGTCGAGCAGCCGCTGCTGCAGCGGGGAGACGTCCTGGTACTCGTCGACGACGAAGCGGTTGTACTGACCGCGCACCTCGTCGCGCACGTCGGTGCGCTCGATGAGCATGGCGACCATCGACAGCAGGACGTCCTCGAAGTCGATGACACCCCGGTCGGTCTTCACCGACTCGTAGAGCTCGAGGAGCCGGGCGATGGTGGCGCGGTCGTGGCCGCCGACCTCGTCGCGGTCGCCGCGCGCCGCCGCCCGCGGGTAGTCCTCGGGGGTGACCAGGGAGACCTTGGCCCACTCGACCTCGGCGGCGAGGTCCCGCACCGTCACCCGGTCCGCCCCCAGGCCGAGGCGCCCGGCCGCCTCGGCGACGAGGGAGGCCTTGTGCGGGACGATCTGCGGGACCTGCCCGCCGACGACGCGCGGCCAGAAGTAGGACAGCTGGCGCAGCGCCGCGGAGTGGAAGGTCCGGGCCTGGACGGCGCCGGCGCCCAGGTCACGCAGGCGGGAGCGCAGCTCGCCGGCGGCGCGGGCCGTGAAGGTGACGGCCAGCAGGCGGCGGGGGTCGTAGGTACCGACGCGCACGCCGTGCGCGATGCGGTAGGTGATCGCGCGGGTCTTGCCGGTGCCGGCGCCGGCGAGCACGCACAACGGGCCGGTGAGGTGCTCGGCGACCGCCCGCTGGTCCGGGTCGAGCGCCTCGAGGAGCTCGGCGGGGTCAGGGGCGGGGATCTGGTCATGCGGCGCGGACATCGCGGCCAGTGTCTCAGGACCGGCCGACACCCGGACCCGGGGCTGTGGACGACCCGCGCCCGCGCGGGTGGCCGGGCCGCCGGGCACCTACCCTGACGCGGTGCACTCCTCCCCCGCCCGCTCCCTGACGGACCTCGACTGGCCTCGGCGCACCCGGCGCCTCGAGCTCCGACCCGCCGTCGCCGCCGACGCACCCGCCGTGTTCGCCTACCGGCGCCTGCCCGAGGTCGGGCGTTGGATGTCGGTGCTGCCCGGCGACGCGGAGGAGCACGCGGCGGCGTTCGTCGAGCAGCTCGGGTCCACGCTCGTCGTCGAGCGCGACGGCGAGATCATCGGCGACCTCATGGTGCGCATCCAGGACGCCTGGGGCCAGGCCGAGGTGCGCGAGCGGGCGCGGGGGACGCAGGCCGAGCTCGGCTGGTGCCTCGCGCCGGCCCACCACGGGCGCGGGTACGCGACCGAGGCCGTCACGGAGCTCATCGACGTCACCTTCGCGCTCGGCGTGCGGCGCATCGAGGCGGGCTGCTTCGCCGAGAACCTCGCCACCCGTCGCGTGATGGAGAAGGTCGGCCTGCGCCTGGAGGGGACGTTCCTGGGCGAGTCGCTCCATCGCGACGGCACCTGGCGCGACGGCATGTCCTACGCGCTCCTGGCCACGGAGTGGGCCGCTCGACGGTGAGCGGGCGGCCCCGTCAGCCGAGGAGCTCGCCGCCGTACCAGTCCTCGATGAGCGAGCGCGCGATCGAGCTGCGCATCGGCAGGTAGACCTCGCCCACCTGGACCGCCGTCGCCAGCTCCTCGCGGGTGAACAGGCGCAGCTCGCCGACCTCCTCGCCGTCGGGCCGCGCGTCCTCCACGCCCTCGATCCGCGCGGTGTAGCCGAGCATGAGCGAGCACGGGAAGGGCCATGGTTGCGAGCCGCGGTACTCCATGTGCGTGACCCGGACGCCGGCCTCCTCCATGATCTCGCGCCGCACGGCCTCCTCGGCCGACTCCCCCGACTCCACGTAGCCGGCCAGCGTGGAGAAGCGCCCGGCGGGCCAGTGCACGGCGTGCCCGAGGAGGAGCCGGTCGCGCTCGTCGACCAGGGCGACGATGACGGCGGGGTCCGTGCGCGGGAAGTGCTGCTCCTCGTCCGCCGGGCAGCGGCGCACCCAGCCCGCCGACTCGACGACGGTGGCCTCGCCGCACCGGGGGCACCGCGGGTGGCGGTGGTGCCAGGCGGCGAGGGCGACGGCCGTCGTCGCCAGCCCGGCGTCCCGGTCGCTCAGCGCGTCGCCGACGTCGCGCAGGTGGGCGAACTCCAGCGGGTGGACCACCTCCACGAGCGCCGCGTCCTCGACGATGGGCACGCCGTCGAGGTCGCGGACCTCGCCCAGGCCGTCGGGCAGGACGACCGAGAGGTAGGTGCCGTCGTCGTCGGCGCCGAGGAGGTGCACCTGCTCCGCGTCCCAGGTGATGCCCGGCAGGTCGTCGGGGTCGAGCAGGACGAGGGCGTCGTTCTCGACCGCGATCTCGCCGCGGCGCACGAGCATCACCCGCGTCGTCGGCTCGGCGCGGAGGCGCTCGTAGAGGTTCTCCTCGTTTCGCCGCTCGGCGGCCTGGTCGACGGTGGAACGGGCGAGGGGCAGGTCGGCGAGCATGACCCCACGGTAGGCCCGGGAGCGGTGCGCCGCGCCGCAGGTCGGGCGGGTGTCAGCCGCGGGCCGGGCGGTGAGTCGTAGGACGGGCGGTGTCAGCCGCGGCCGGAGATGGTGGCCTGGCCGAGCACGCGGTCGCCGAGGTAGACGACGAGGCTCTGGCCGGCCGCCACGCCGCGGACCGGCTCGCGCAGGTCCACGGTGAGAGTCTCGGCGCCAGGGCCGCCGGCGCGGGTGACGACAGCGGGGTGCGCCGCACCGTGGGCGCGGATCTGCACGGCCGCCTCGGTGGGGACCTCGGCGGGGTGGTCGGCTGCGAGCCAGACGACGTCGGCGGCCTCGATCCTGCGGGTGGACAGCAGCTCGGCGGCCCCGACCACGACGCGGGCCCGGCTCGTGTCGACGTCGACGACGTAACGCGGCCGACCGTCCGGCGCCGGCCGTCCCAGGCCCAGGCCCTTGCGCTGGCCGACGGTGTAGGCGTAGGCGCCGGCGTGCTCGCCGACGACGTTGCCCTCGGTGTCGACGATCTCGCCGGGCTGCTCGCCGAGGCGGGAGCGCAGGAAGCCCGCGGTGTCGCCGTCGGCGACGAAGCAGATGTCGTAGGAGTCGGGCTTGGTGGCCACGGGCAGCCCGCGGGCGGCGGCCTCGGCGCGGACGTCCGCCTTGGCGGCGACGTCGCCGAGCGGGAACAGGGCGCGGGACAGCCCCTCACGCCCGGCGACGGCCAGGACGTAGCTCTGGTCCTTGTCCGGCTCGGCTGAGCGGAACAGGCGCGGACCGTCCGCCGCGTGCTCGAGGCGGGCGTAGTGACCGGTGGCGACGGCGTCGAAGCCGAGCGCCCGCCCACGGTCGGCCAGGGCGGAGAACTTCACGTGCTCGTTGCAGCGCACGCACGGGTTGGGCGTGCGGCCGGCGGAGTACTCGGCGAGGAAGTCGCGCACGACCAGGTCCTCGAACTGCTCGGAGAGGTCCCAGACGTAGTACGGGATGCCGAGCCGGTCGGCGGCGCGGCGCGCGTCCGAGGCGTCCTCGATCGAGCAGCAGCCGCGCGAGCCTGAGCGGTGCTCGGCCCGGTTGCGGGACAGGGCCATGTGGATGCCGACGACCTCGTGTCCGGCGTCGACAGCGCGGGCGGCCGCGACGGCGGAGTCCACTCCCCCGCTGAGGGCGGCGAGCACGCGCATGTCGGGTCCTTCGTGGTGGTGCGGCTGATCTGCGGGACCCATTGTCGCGCAGCGGGGCGGGCTCCTCCTCCCGCCCCCGTCATCGAGACGATGGGTTGTGTCACCAGACGATGCCCCCGGTCCATGCTCTCGCGACGCAATCCCATGTCTCGACGCAGGGAGCGCGGGCGGGGCGGGACGGCACGGACAGCGCGGGAGGGGCGCGGTCAGCGGGGCAGGGCGCCGACCGCTCGCGCGGACTCGACCGCGCGCGGCAGCTCACGGATGACGGCCTCGACGTCCTCGCGGGTGGTCGAGCGGCCCATCGACAGCCGCAGGCCGGTGCGGGCGTCGGCCTCGGAGAGCCCCATCGCAAGCAGGACGTCGCTGGCGCCGAGCACGCCCGTGGTGCAGGCGGCGCCGGGCGAGGCGTCGATGCCGGCGGCGTCCAGGGCCAGCAGCAGCGCGTCGGGGTCGGCCCCGGGCAGCCGCACGTGCAGCACCGCGGGGCTGACCTGGGCGGACTCGGGGCGGTCGAGGTCGGGCCCCGAGACGACCAGCCCGGGCACCCTCGAGGCAAGCCCGGAGACGAGCTCGGCGCGCAGGGCGGCGAGCCGGGCGGCGTGCCGCTCCCGCTCGGCGACGGCGTGCTCGACGGCGACGGCCAGCGCCACCGCACCGGCGACGTCGAGCGTCCCGGAGCGGATCGAGCGCTGCTGCCCTCCCCCGCCACCGACCGGGGCGAGCGCCAGGTCGCGCCGCGCGAGCAGCGCACCGGTCCCCACCGGCGCCCCGATCTTCGGGCCGGCGATGGTCAGCGCGTCGAGGTCGTCGCCATGCAGCCGCACGGGCAGCACCCCGAGGGCCTGAGCGGCGTCGGTGTGCACGGGCACGCCGCGGGGTCGGCCCGGGCCAGCCGCCTCGCGCGCGATCGCCACGACCTCCCGCAGCGGCTGCACCACGCCGGTCTCGTGGCACACCGAGGTCACCGAGAGCAGCACGGGCGGGCAGGACAGGACCTCGCGCACGGCGTCGAGGACGATCCGGCCGTCGGGGTCGACGGGGAGCTGGTGGGCCACCGACAGTCCGTCGTCCTCCAGGTGGCGGGCCGAGCGGAGCACGGCGGGATGCTCGAGCGCGGAGTGCGCCACGCAGGTCGGTCCCGAGTCCGGCCCGAGAGCGGCGCGCACGGCGCCGACCACCACCAGCGAGTCCGCCTCGGTGGCCCCGGAGGTAAGCACCACCTCGGCGGCGTCGGCGTCGAGGGCGTGGGCGATGCGTTCGCGCGCGTCCTCCCAGCGGGCGCGGGTGGCGCGACCGGCGGCGTGCCCGCTGGAGGGGTTGGCCCCGCCGGCGACCTGGCGGGCGAGCTCCTCGGCATGCGCGGCCGCGGCCTCGGGGAGCAGGTCCGTCGCCGCGGCATGGTCGAGGTAGTGGCGCACGCCCTCACCCTAGGCACCCTCCTCCTTCTCCTCCTTGGCGAGTGAGCATCTTCTGGTCCGGCGAGTGAGCAACCTCCGGCGCGAGGGACCACAAGGTGCTCACTCGTCAGGCAGATTGCTGCTCACTCGTGGAGAGGGGGAATGTCCGGGCGGGGGGCTGGGGTTGGATAGGACCGTGAGTTCCACCGACCGACCGGGAAGCCCGCACGCCGGCCACTACCAGGACACCGGGGCGACGCCGGTGCCCGGCCCCGCGCAGCACCCGACCCGCCGCGGGGTCCACCTCGTGGGCGACGGCGTCGACGTCTCGGTCTTCGCCTCCCGCGCCTCCCGGGTGGACCTGTGCCTGGTCGACGAGGCCCCCGACGGCACGCTGAGCGAGCGCCGCCACACGCTGCGCGGCCCCGCCCACGGCGTCTGGCACGGGCACGTGCCCGGGGTGCGCGCCGGCCAGCGCTACGGGTTCCGCGTGCACGGCCCGTGGCACCCGGCCAACGGTCAGCGGCACAACCCGGCCAAGCTGCTGCTCGACCCCTACGCGCGCGCCGTCGTCGATGCGCCCCGGCTGGGCCCGTCGCTCTACGCCCACGTCGTCGACGAGCACCTGGTGCCCGTCGACCACACCGCCTCGCCCGACCCGCGCGACTCGGCCGCCGACGCGGCCCACGGCGTCGTCGTCGACGAGCGTTTCGACGGCGCGGTCCCCTCCCCGCGCACGCCGTGGCGGGACACCGTGGTCTACGAGGCCCACGTGCGCGGCCTGACCAAGGAGCTGCCCGGCGTGCCCGAGCACCTCCGCGGCACGTACGCGGGACTCGCGCACCCGGCGACCATCGCCCACCTCACGGCCCTGGGCGTCACCGCCGTCGAGCTGCTGCCGATCCACGCGAAGATGGACGAGCCACACCTGCACGCCAAGGGCCTGACCAACTACTGGGGCTACAACACACTGGGCTACTTCGCGCCCGAGCCGTCCTACGCCACCGCCGAGGCGCGCGCGGCCGGCCCGGCCGCCGTCCTGGCCGAGGTCAAGGGCATGGTCGCCCTGCTGCACGCCGCCGGCATCGAGGTCCTGCTCGACGTCGTCTACAACCACACCTGCGAGGGCGGCGTCGACGGCCCGACCGTGTCCTGGCGCGGCCTGGACGCCTCGGGCTACTACCTCCACGACAGCCACGACCGGGGCCGGATGCTCGACACCACCGGCTGCGGCAACACCCTGGACCTGCGGCGCACCGAGGTGGTGCGCATGGTGCTGGACTCGCTGCGGTACTGGGTCGAGGAGGTCGGCGTCGACGGGTTCCGCTACGACCTCGCCGTCACGCTCGGGCGCCACGCCGACCGGTTCACGGCCTACCACCCCTTCCTCGTCACGCTGGCCACCGACCCCGTGCTGCGGGAGGTCAAGCACATCGCCGAGCCCTGGGACCTGGGGCCCGACGGCTGGCGCACCGGCCAGTTCGCCGCACCGATGGCCGAGTGGAACGACCGCTTCCGCGACACCGTGCGCACCTTCTGGCTCGCGGACCCCGGTGCGGCCGCCAAGGGCGAGACCGGGCACGACCTGCGCGACCTCGCCACGCGGCTGTCCGGCTCGGCCGACCTGTTCGGCCACGGCGAGGTCACCGGGGGGCGGGGGCCGGCGGCCTCGGTCAGCTACGTCACCGCCCACGACGGGTTCACCCTGGCCGACCTGGTGGCCTACGAGCACAAGAACAACGAGGCCAACGGCGAGGACAACCGGGACGGGACCGGCGACAACCGATCGTGGAACCACGGCGCCGAGGGTCCCGTGCACCCCGACGACCCCGCCGCCGACCTGCTGCCGCTGCGCCGACGCTCGATCCGGAACCTGCTCGGCACCCTGCTGCTGTCCCCGGGCACCCCGATGATCACCGCCGGTGACGAGATCGGCCGCACCCAGCGGGGCAACAACAACACCTACTGCCAGGACAACGACCTCACCTGGCTGGACTGGGACCTGGCGTGGTGGCGCGAGGACCTGCTCGAGACCGCCCGGCACCTGCTGCGGCTGCGCCGCGAGCACCCGGTGCTGCGCCCCGAGCGCTTCTACACGGGCCGCACCGCGGAGGGGGACCAGGTCCCCGACCTGGTCTGGCTCGACGACGAGGCGCACGAGATGGGCGCCCACCGGTGGCACGACCCGCGCCACCGGGTCCTGCAGATGCTGCGATCGGGCGGGGGCCGCGACGCCGACGTGCTCGTCGTGCTGTCCGGATCGCTGGACTACGCCACGGTCACCCTGCCCGAGGGGCGCGGCGCGGACTACGAGCTGGCCTGGAGCTCGGAGTGGGAGTCGCCGTCGTTCGCCGAGGCCGAGGAGCACAGCGACCCGTGGGCGCTCACGGCCTCGCCCGGGGAGCCGGTCCAGCTCGACCCGCTCTCGATGCGCGTCTACCTCGCCCGGCCGCCCGCCCTGCGCGGCGGCGGGGCCCGCGCCTCGCTGCCGCACGGAGCCGGGCCGCACTGAGCCGGGCGGCACCGACCCGAGCCCGACCGACCCGGGCCGTACCGACCTGGGCCCGACCGACCCGACCCGTGCGGCACGCGCCCGCGCAGCGCACGTTGCTACGGTGGCGCCCACGGCGACGACGCCGCCCCCCGGGCGACCCGCCCGGACGGGTGACCACGACGAGGTGGGGACGACATGGACGAGCGGACGTTCGCAGGGCACGCCGGTGACATCCACGCGCAGAGCTGGCCGGCCACGGACCCGCGCTGGGTCGCGGTCCTCGTGCACGGCTACGGGGAGCACATCGGCCGGTACGAGTGGGTCGCGCAGACCCTCGGCGCCCACGGGGCGGCGGTCCACGGCCTCGACCACGCCGGGCACGGCCGCAGCGCTGGCGAGCGGGTCGTCATCAGCGACTACGACAACGTCGTCGCCGACCTCCACCTCGTGGTCCGCGCGGCGGCCGAGGCGCACCCGGACCTGCCTCTGGTGATGATCGGGCACTCGATGGGCGGGCTCATCGCCGCCCGGTACGCCCAGCTGCACGGGGACGAGCTCGCCGCGCTCGTCCTGTCCGGGCCCGTGCTCAACCGGTGGTTCGTCGTCGACGACCTCCTCCCCCAGGACCCGATCCCCTCGACGCCGATCGACATCACCACCCTGTCCCGCGACGACGAGATCGGCCGGATCTACGCCGAGGACCCGCTCGTGTGGCACGGCGACTTCCGGCGCGAGACCCTGCAGGCCCTCGCCGACTCGATGGCCGCGGTCACCGCGCACGGCAGCCTCGGGGACCTGCCCCTGCTCTACCTGCACGGCGAGGAGGACCAGCTGGTGCCGATCGGGCCGAGCATGGCGGGCCTGGAGTCCCTGCGCGGCCCACGCACCGAGGTCATCACCTACCCGGGTGCCCGCCACGAGATCTTCAACGAGACCAACCGCGCCGAGGTGCTCGCCGACGTGACCGCGTTCGTCGACCGGACGCTCGCCGACTGAGGGGCGCCCGGGCGCGCCGGGCACCTGCGCGCACCGGGCACCTGTGCGCACCGGGCGACGCCCGCGCCGCACGCGCGGTGGTCGCCGATCGGTGGCCGGCTACTCCGGCGACGTCGACGGCGTCGGCCGGCTGCGCAGCCGCGCGGGCGTGGGTGAGAGGTCCCCGCACCCGGGGCGACGGGCCCCTGGCCGTCGTCGTTACCTTGGTCTCGGTCACCCGATGATCCGGCACGCACCGACGACGCGGTGCCGGACCCACGACGAGGAGTGGATGATGCGCCCCCGCCGACACGACGCCCCCAGCGGTCCGAGCCACCCCCGCCCGATGGCCGAGCGAGGCTGGTCGGCGGCCCCGGCCGGCCCCGCCCCCGCGGGCGCCCCGGGCGGGCAGCTCGAGGGCAGCTACCTCCGCGCCGTGGACGAGGCGGCCCACGGACAGAGCCGGTCGATGCGTGAGCGATGGCGCCGGATGAGGAGCCTGGGCCAGCAGCTCGTCGGGTCGGCCCCGTTCTTCATCGTGATGGCGTTCATCGGCTCTCGATGGGCCGCCATGGACGCCCGCAGGGACAACACCCTGGGGCCTTTCCAGCCGACCTACGATCACGAGCCCAGCCTGACGGAGACGCTGATGGGCGTGGGCATCTGGGTCGCGATCGGTACGCTGGTCCTCGGCGTGGTCCTCCTGGCCGTCGGCACCTGGAAGCTGGCGCGCACGGCACGCTGAACGGCCCACCGCGAGCCGCCACCTACGCTGGGTCCGTGACCGACTCCTCCGACGACCTCTCGACCACCGACTCCGCCTCCCTGGCCCGCTCCCAGACGCGCAGCGACCTCATCGAGGCCGACCTCGCGGTCAACCCCGGGCGCTACCGGATGCTCACCGGGGACCGGCCCACCGGGCGCCTGCACATCGGGCACTACTTCGGCTCGCTGGCCAACCGGGTGCGCATCCAGGAGCTGGGGGTGGAGTCCTTCATCCTCGTGGCCGACTACCAGGTGATCTACGACCGCGACGGCGTGGGCGACATGCGCACGAACGTGCTCTCGGCGCTGGCCGACTACCTCGCGGTCGGCATCGACCCGGCCCGCTCGACGATCTTCACCCACTCCTCGGTCACGGCCCTCAACCAGCTGCTGCTGCCGTTCCTGTCCCTGGTCACCGACGCCGAGCTGCGCCGCAACCCCACCGTCAAGGACGAGCTGGCCACCTCGAACCGACCGATGTCGGGCCTCATGCTCACCTTCCCCGTGCACCAGGCCGCGGACATCCTGTTCTGCAGGGCCAACCTCGTGCCGGTCGGCAAGGACCAGCTCCCGCACATCGAGGTCACCCGGCTCATCGCCCGCCGCTTCGACGAGCGCTACGGACGCGTGGACCCCGACCGGCCGATCTTCCCGCAGGCCGACGCGCTGCTCTCCCCAGCGCCGCTGCTGCTGGGCATGGACGGGCACAAGATGAGCAAGTCGCGGGGCAACACCATCGAGATCGCGATGGACGCCGACCAGACCGCGCGGATCATCAAGAAGGCGGTCACCGACGCCGACCGGCACATCACCTTCGATCCGGCCGGGCGCCCCGAGGTCTCCAACCTCGTCCAGCTCGCCGCCCTGTGCCTGGACCGCGACCCGCACGAGGTGGCCGACGAGCTCGGCGACGCCGGCGGCGGGGGCCTGAAGAAGCTCGTCACCGAGGCCGTCAACGAGCACTTCGCGCCGATCCGCGAGCGCCGCGCGACCTACGCGGCCGACCCCGCCCAGCTGCTCGAGGTGCTGCACGAGGGCAACGCCCGGGCCACCGCGGTGGCCGAGGAGACCCTCGGCGAGGTCCGCGCCGCCATGCAGATGGACTACTGAGCGACCCACCGACGCCCAGACAGACCGCACCCGGTCGGGACAGACCTCTGCAAGGTCTGTCCCGACCGGGTGTGGTCCACCTCGACGAGATGGGTAGCCGGTCAGGCCCCGGGCCGGTCAGGCCCAGGTCCGGCCGGCCCGCGCCGGTCAGGCCTGGGCGGTGGCGGAGAGCCCGAGCTCGGTGACGCCGTCGAGCAGCCGGTGGTCGGGCACGACCCGCACGGAGTAGCCGAAGGCCCCCGCGGTGTCGAGCGCGACGTCGCCGCTGAACGTGTGCCGCCCGTCGACGCTGCCCTGCAGCGCGAGCGGGGTGACCGTGAGGTCGTCGAGCTCGTCGGAGTCGTCGACCCGGCCGGAGACGACCTGGACCTGCACGTCCTGCGGGCCGAGGTCACCGAGCGAGACCGCGGCAACCACCTTGAGCGCGTCGCCCACCTCGACGACGTCCGGCACGTCCTGGGCGTCGACCGCGTCCACGCGCACGGACGGCCAGGCGGCGCGCACCCGGCGCTTCCACGCGGCGAGCTCGCGGGCGCCGGCGTAGCCGTCCCCGCCGTCGAGGGTGCGACCGGCCGCGGCGACCGGCGTATACAGCTCCTCGACGTAGTCGCGCAGCATGCGGGTGGCCTGGACCTTGGGGCCCAGCGTGGACAGCGTGTGCCGCACCTGCTCCATCCAGTGCGAGGGCACGCCGTTCTCGTCCCGGTCGTAGAACCGGGGCACGACGACGTTCTCGAGCAGGTCGTACAGGGCGGCGGCCTCGAGCTGGTCGCGGTGCTCGGTGTCCTCCACGCCGTCGGCGGTGGGGATCGCCCAGCCGTTGACGCCGTCGAACATCTCGTCCCACCAGCCGTCGAGGATGGACAGGTTGAGCGCGCCGTTGATCGCGCACTTCATGCCCGAGGTACCCGAGGCCTCCAGCGGGCGCAGCGGGTTGTTCAGCCACACGTCGCAGCCCGGCATGAGGGTCTGGGCCATGGCGATGTCGTAGTTCGGCAGGAAGACGATGCGCTCGCGCACGCCCGCCTGGTCGGCGAAGCTGACGAACTTCTGGATGAGGCCCACGCCGGGCTCGTCGTCGGGGTGGGACTTGCCCGCCACGATGATCTGCACCGGACGCTCGGGGTCGGTGAGGATGCGCGTGAGCCGCTCGGGGTCCTTGAGCATGAGCGTGAGCCGCTTGTAGGTCGGCACGCGGCGGGCGAAGCCGATGGTCAGCGCGTTCGGGTCGAGCGCGTCGGCGGTCCAGCCGAGCTCGGCCGGGGAGGCGCCCCGGTCGAGCCAGGACTTGCGCAGCCGCTCGCGGGCGGAGTCGACCAGTCGGCCGCGCAGCTCGTTGCGGGTCTCCCACAGCTCGCGGTCGGAGAACCCGCCCTCGGCCTCGGTGCGCTCCCAGCCCTCGCCGAAGGTCAGCGAGCGCTCGCCGAGCCGCTCGGTGGCCTTCGCCGCGAAGGAGGGGTCGACCCAGGTGGGGCCGTGCACGCCGTTGGTCACCGAGGTGATCGGCACCTCGGAGACGTCGAAGCCCGGCCACAGCTCGGCGAACATCCCGCGCGAGACCGAGCCGTGCAGCTTCGCCACACCGTTGGCCCGGCGCGCCACGCGCAGGCCCATGACCGCCATGTTGAACACCTCGGGGTTGCCGCCCTCGAAGTCCTCCGCCCCCAGGGCGAGCACCTCGTCCAGGGAGACGCCGTCGATGGCGGCGTCGCCGCCGAAGTACTCCGAGATGAGGTCGCGGGAGAAGCGGTCGATGCCCGCGGGCACGGGCGTGTGCGTGGTGAACACCGTCGCGGCGCGCACCGACTCCAGGGCGGAGGCGACGTCGAGGCCGGAGCCCTGGACGAGCTCGCGGATGCGCTCGACGGCGAGGAAGCCGGCGTGCCCCTCGTTGCAGTGGTAGACCTCCGGCGCCGGCGCGCCGGTGAGGCGCGAGTACAGGCGGACCGCCCGCACGCCGCCGATGCCCAGGAGCAGCTCCTGCTCGAGGCGGTGCTCGGCCGAGCCGCCGTAGAGGCGGTCGGTCACGCGCCGCTCGCGCTCGTCGTTGTCGGGCACGTTGGAGTCCAGCAGCAGCAGCGGGACGCGGCCGACCTGGGCCACCCACACCTGGGCGTGCAGCATCCGGCCGCCCGGCAGGGCCAGGTCCACGCGCGACGGCGTCCCGTCGGCCTCGCGCAGCAGGGTCAGCGGCAGGTTGTCCGGGTCGACCAGCGGGTAGGTCTCGTGCTGCCAGCCCTCGCGGGTTAGCGACTGCTTGAAGTACCCGGCCCCGTAGAGCAGGCCCACGCCGACGACGGGCACGCCGAGGTCGGAGGCGGACTTGAGGTGGTCGCCGGCGAGGATGCCGAGCCCGCCGGAGTACTGCGGCAGCACGGAGGTGATCCCGTACTCGGCGGAGAAGTAGGCGACCGCGGCGGGCTTGTCGGCCGGCCCGTCGGTCTGGAACCAGCGCGGCTCGCTCATGTACGTGGCGAGGTCGGCGTCGAGCTCGCGCACGCGGGCCACGACGTCGGCGTCGGACGCGAGCTCGTCGAGGCGGGTGCGCGGCAGCGCGCCGAGCAGGCGGATCGGGTCCTGGTGGACCTGGCGGAAGACCTCGGGATCGAGCGACTCGAAGAACGCACGTGTCGGCTCGTGCCAGCACCAACGCAGGTTGGTGGCCAGGGTGTCGAGAGGCGCGAGGGCCTCGGGGAGGACGGTGCGGACCGTGAATCGGCGGATGGCTCTCACGGGGGCGAGCCTATCGGGTCGGCTGTCATCTTTCTGTCCTGTTGCAAGGCCCCGGCGGTGCCGGGCGCAAGGTCGCGAGCCGGTACCGGACCGGCGCCCGGCCGTTGCCGGACCGGTGCCGCGCCGGGCGCGCACCTCCGGCGAACTCGGTAGGTTGACGGGGTGAGCCACACGCAGCCACCCGAGTCCGTCGCCACGCCCGGGTCGACCGCCCCGCTGACCCCCTGGCCGCCGTCCGCCCGGCCGCCGGCCCCGGCCCCGTTCGCCCCGGTGGGGCGCATCCCCGTCGTCGAGGTCGCTCCCGTGATCGAGGACGGCCGCTGGCCGGCCAAGGCCACCGAGGGCGAGTCCCTGCCGATCTCGGCGACCGTCTTCCGCGAGGGACACGACCTGCTGGGGGCCACCGCCGTCCTGCTGCGCCCCGACGGCACCGAGCACTCCCGCGCGGCGATGGTCGACGTCGCCCCGGGCCTCGACCGCCTCGAGGCCTGGGTCACCCCCGACGCCCCCGGCGCCTGGTCCTTCCGCGTCGAGGGCTGGTCGGACCCGGTGGGCACGTGGGTGCACGACGCGAGCGTGAAGATCGAGGCCGACGTCGACGTCGACCTCATGCTCGCCGAGGGCGCGATCGTGCTCACCCGCGCCGCCGAGCGGGACCTCCCCGGCCACGCCCGCGAGGTCCTCCTGCGCGCGGCCGCCACCCTGGGCGACACGTCCCTCGAGCCCGGAGCACGCCTCGCCCGCGCCACCTCCGAGGAGGTCTTGGCCGTGCTCGCCGAGCACCCGCTGCGCGACCACGTCTCCCCCTCGGCGACCTACCCGCTGCAGGTCGACCGGATCCGGGCCCTCGTCGGCTCCTGGTACGAGATCTTCCCGCGCTCGACCGGCGCCTACCGGGACCCGGTGACCGGGCAGATGGTCTCCGGGACGCTGCGCACCGCCGCCGAGGACCTGCCCCGGATCGCGGACCTGGGCTTCGACGTCGTCTACCTCACCCCGATCCACCCGATCGGGGTGACCAACCGCAAGGGCCGCAACAACACGCTCGGCGCCGAGCCCGGCGACCCCGGCTCCCCCTACGGCATCGGGTCCGCCGAGGGCGGCCACGACGCCATCCACCCCGAGCTGGGCACCTTCGCCGACCTCGACGCCTTCGTCGACCGCGCCCGTGGGCTCGGCATGGAGGTCGCCCTGGACCTGGCCCTGCAGGCCTCCCCCGACCACCCCTGGGTCACCGAGCACCCCGAGTGGTTCACCACCCGGGCCGACGGCTCCATCGCGTTCGCGGAGAACCCGCCGAAGAAGTACCAGGACATCTACCCGCTCAACTTCGACAACGACCCCGAGGGCATCTACGCCGCCGTCCGCGACGTCCTGCAGACCTGGGTCGACCACGGCATCACGCTCTTCCGGGTCGACAACCCGCACACCAAGCCGCTGGACTTCTGGCAGCGCATCCTCGCCGACTTCCGCGAGCGCCACCCCGAGGTCATCTTCCTGTCCGAGGCCTTCACCCGCCCGGCGATGATGCGCACCCTGGGGGCCATCGGCTTCCACCAGAGCTACACCTACTTCACCTGGCGCAACACCAAGGACGAGCTCGCGGACTACCTCGTCGAGGTCGCCCACGAGTCCGACACCCACATGCGCCCGGCGTTCTGGCCCACCACGCACGACATCCTCACGCCGTACATGCAGCAGGGCGGGGCCGCCGCCTTCGCGGTGCGGGCCGTGCTGGCCGCCACCGGCGCCCCGACCTGGGGCATCTACTCCGGCTACGAGCTCGTCGAGAACGTGCCCCGGCCCGGCGCCCAGGAGCAGGTCGACAACGAGAAGTACGAGCTCAAGGCCCGCGACCACAGCCAGGACGAGGTGCGCGGGATCGCCCCGCTGCTGCGCACCCTCAACCGGGCCCGCCGCGAGCACCCGGCGCTGCAGCGGCTGCGCAACGTGGCGATCCACGAGTCGACCAGCGAGACGATCCTCGCCTTCTCCCGCCACCTGCCGGCCGAGCAGTCCCCCACCGGCGTCGAGGACACGGTCATCGTCGTCGCCAACCTCGACCCGTTCACCACCCGCGACGGGCTCGTCCACCTCGACCTGGCCGCCCTGGGCATCGAGGTGCCGCCGGGCACCGGCCCGGACGCGCACCTGCTCACCGTGCGCGACGAGCTCGACGGCGCCGTGTACGAGTGGGGCCGCAGCCCCTACGTGCGCCTGGCCCCGCACGAGCGCACCGCCCACGTGCTGACGGTGCTGCGATGAGCGCGCCCGCGATGCCCGGCCTGCCGCCGGAGGCCGCCGCCCAGGGCCGCCCGGGCCTGTCCGACGACCCGGAGTGGTACCGCACGGCGGTCTTCTACGAGGTCTACGTCAAGTCCTTCTCCGACACCACGGGCAACGGCGTGGGTGACTTCACCGGCCTGCGCTCCCGCCTGGACTACCTGCAGTGGCTGGGCATCGACTGCGTGTGGATCCCGCCCTTCTACCCCTCGCCGCAGCGCGACGGCGGGTACGACGTCGCCGACTTCACCGCCGTGGACCCCCAGTACGGGTCCCTGGAGGACTTCGACCTGTTCGTCGAGGAGGCGCACGCCCGGGGCATCCGGGTGCTCATCGACATCGTCGCCAACCACACCTCCGACGCGCACCCGTGGTTCCAGGCCTCCCGCAACAACCCGGACGGGCCCTACGGCGACTTCTACGTGTGGAGCGACACCGACGAGCGCTACCAGGACGCGCGGATCATCTTCGTGGACACCGAGGAGTCGAACTGGACCTTCGACCCGGTGCGCCGGCAGTACTTCTGGCACCGGTTCTTCTCCCACCAGCCGGACCTCAACTACGAGAACCCGGCCGTGCGGGAGGCCATCCTCGACGTCGTGCGCTTCTGGGCGCGCCGCGGCGTGGACGGCTTCCGGCTCGACGCCGTCCCGTACCTCTTCGAGGAGGAGGGGACGAACTGCGAGAACCTGCCGGCCACGCACGCGTTCCTCGCCGAGATCCGGGCGACGGTCGACGCCGAGTTCCCCGGCACCGTGCTCGTCGCGGAGGCCAACCAGTGGCCCGAGGAGGTCGTCGACTACTACGGCACGCCCGAGGCGCCCGAGTGCCACATCTGCTTCCACTTCCCCGTCATGCCGCGCATCTTCTACTCGCTGCGCGACCAGCGGGCCTCGGCGATCCGGGACATCCTCAGCGCCACCCCGCCGATCCCCTCGGGCGCCCAGTGGGGCACGTTCCTGCGCAACCATGACGAGCTCACCCTCGAGATGGTCACCACCGAGGAGCGCGCGGCGATGTACGGCTGGTACGCCGAGGAGCCGCGCATGCGCGCCAACGTCGGCATCCGGCGCCGCCTCGCACCGCTGCTGGGCAACTCCCGCAACGAGCTCGAGCTGGCCAACGCGCTGCTGCTCTCGCTGCCCGGCTCGCCCTGGCTGTACTACGGCGACGAGATCGGCATGGGCGACAACATCTGGCTCGCCGACCGCGACTCGGTGCGCACCCCCATGCAGTGGACGCCCGACCGCAACGCCGGCTTCTCCACCGCGCAGGACCCCGGCCGGCTCTACCTGCCGGTCGTGCAGTCCCTGGTGAGCACGTACTCGGCCGTCAACGTCGAGTCGCAGCTGGCCCAGCCGACCGCGCTGCTGCACTGGGTGCGCGGCATGCTCGAGGTCCGCCGCCGCTACCCGGTCTTCGGCGACGGCGACTTCGTCACCCGTGATGTCGACAACGAGGCCGTGCTGGCCTTCACCCGCACCAACATCGACACCACGGTGCTGTGCATCGCCAACCTGGCCAACACCGCCCGCTCGGCCCGCATCGAGGTGCCCGAGCACGCCGGCTGGCGGGCCACCGACGTGTTCGGCGGCGCCCGGTTCCCGGCGATCGGCCAGGACGGCACCCTCGAGGTCACGCTCGGCTCGCGCGACTTCTACTGGCTCGAGCTGACCCGGCCCGGCGCGGGCGCCCCCGCCCCGCTCGAGGGCCGCACCGACGACGGGCCCCCGGCCGACTTCCAGGGGCCGCCGAGCGTGGCCACCGGGCCGTCATACCCGGGCTCCGCCGACGGGGGCGCCGCGCGCGGCGTGCCGTCGACCCCACCCATGCCCACCCGCCGGCCCACCACCGGAATGTTCCCCGGCCTCGACGCCGGGATCGCCGCCGGCCCCACACCGCCGCTGCCGGCGGACCCCACCGAGATGTCCCCCGTCGACCAGGCGGTGGCCGAGCGGGACGCGAAGGACGACGAGGAGAGCTGATGGCGACCGTGTCCCCCCGGTTCGAGGAGTTCCTCCCGGCCTGGATCGCGCGGCAGCGCTGGTACCGGGGTTCCGGGGTCCCGGACCTCGCCCGCGTGGGCGGGGAGCGCATCGAGGACCCGGCCGGCGAGGTCGGCGTCGAGCTGTGGATGCTGCGCGACGACTCCGCCGCAGAGCCGGCGGTCTACCTCGTCCCGCTCACCTACCGGGGGGCGCCCCTGCCCGACGACGCCGGGCTGGTCGCGGTGACCGAGCACTCCGAGCTGGGCACGCGCTGGATCTACGACGCCGTGCGGGACCCGCTGTTCGGCTCGCTGGTGCTGCGCGCGCTGGCGGGCACCGCCGTGACGTCGGCGGGGCTGGCCGCCGAGCCGGGTGACCTGGCCGGGCTGCCCACCGGGCCCGGCCGGGCGCTCACCGGTGAGCAGTCGAACTCCTCGCTCGTCGTCTCCGCCGGGGGCGGGGGCCAGGCACCCGTCATCGTCAAGGTCTTCCGCGTCCTCGACGCCGGGGCGAACCCCGACGTCGAGCTCACCGCGGCGCTCTCGCACGCCGGCAGCCGGTCCGTGCCCCGCATGGTCGGCGCCCTGACCGGCGGCTGGGAGCAGGCGGACGGGGAGCGCGCGGAAGGCCATCTGGCGGTGGCCACCGAGTTCCTCGACGGAGCCACCGACGCCTGGGCGGTCGCCGTCGAGGCGGCCCGCACCGGCACCGACCTCACCGCGCGGGCCCACGCCCTGGGCGCCGCGGTCGGGGACGTCCACACCCACCTGTTCCCGCTGGGCACCGCGATCCCGGGCAGCTCGGCGCGGCAGGCGCTGACCGGCGAGGTCGAGGAGCGGCTGCAGCGGGCGGTCGCGGCCGCCGAGGAGGTCGGGGCACTGGCCGGGGCGGCGCGCGGCGCCGTCGCCGACGGGGTCGACGCCGACTGGCCGGTCCTCCAGCGCATCCACGGCGACCTCCACCTCGGGCAGGTCCTCGACGTGCCCGGGCGCGGCTGGGTGGTGCTCGACTTCGAGGGCGAGCCGCTGCGGCCCCTGGCCGACCGCCGGCTGCCCGACATCCCCGAGCGCGACGTCGCCGGGATGCTGCGCTCCTTCGACTACGCGGCCGGCACCGCCCGCGCCGAGGGTGCCGACCCGGAGGCCACCCGCGTCTGGGCGGCCGCGGCCCGCCGGGCCTTCCTCGACGGCTGGGAGTCGGTGGCGGGCCGCAGCGTGCGCGGCGCCCTGCTCACCGCCGCCGAGGTGGCCAAGGCCCTCTACGAGATCGACTACGAGGCCCGCTACCGGCCGACCTGGCTGCCGGTCCCGCTCGACGGGCTGCGCACCCTGGTGGCCGGTCGCGGCGACGCGGGGGCCCGCGTGGGGAACAATGACGCCATGACCGCCGCCGAACCGACCGCCGTCCCCGCCGCGGTGCTCGCCGCCGTCGCCGAGGGTGCCCACCACGACCCGCACGCGGTGCTCGGGGCCCATCCCGGGCCCACCGGGGTGACGGTCCGCGCCCTGGCGCACCTGGCCGAGTCCGTCGTCGTGGTCACCCCCGAGGGCCGCCACGAGGCGCGCCACGAGAGCGGCGGCGTGTGGGTCGCGCTGCTGCCCGGCACGCAGGTGCCCGACTACCGGCTCGAGGTCACCTACGACGGCGTCGCCACCCTCGTCGACGATCCCTACCGCTTCCTGCCGACCATCGGCGAGATGGACCTGCACCTCATCGGCGAGGGCCGCCACGAGACGCTGTGGACCGCGCTCGGCGCGCACGTGCGCAGCTTCCCCTCGGTCATGGGTGACGCCACCGGCGTCGCCTTCACCGTCTGGGCGCCCAACGCGCAGGCGGTGCGCGTGGTCGGCGACGTCAACGGCTGGGACGGTCGCCGCCACGCGATGCGCTCCCTGGGCGGCTCGGGCGTGTGGGAGCTGTTCGTACCCGGTGCGCAGGTCGGCGAGCGGTACAAGTTCCAGATCCGCACCCCCCACGGCCAGTGGGTCGACAAGGCCGACCCGATGGCGCGCTTCGCGGAGGTCCCGCCGAGCACCGCCTCGGTCGTCACCGCTTCCGAGTACACCTGGGGCGACGCGGACTGGATGACCGCGCGCGCCGCCGGCGACCCGCACGCCGGACCGATCTCGGTCTACGAGGTCCACCTGGCCTCGTGGCGCCCGGGCCTGAGCTACCGCGCGCTGGCCGACCAGCTGGTCCGGCACGTGCAGTACCTCGGCTTCACCCACGTCGAGCTCATGCCCGTCGCCGAGCACCCCTTCGGCGGGTCCTGGGGCTACCAGGTCACCGGCTACTACGCCCCCACCTCGCGCCTCGGCTCCCCCGACGACCTGCGCTTCCTCATCGACACCCTCCACCAGGCAGGCATCGGGGTCATCCTCGACTGGGTGCCGGCGCACTTCCCCAAGGACGACTTCGCGCTCGCCCGCTTCGACGGCACCGCCCTGTACGAGGACCCCGACCCGCTGCGCGGGGAGCAGCCCGACTGGGGCACCTACGTCTTCAACTACGGGCGCCGCGAGGTGCGCAACTTCCTCGTCGCCAACGCGACCTACTGGCTCGAGGAGTTCCACGTCGACGGTCTGCGGGTCGACGCCGTGGCCTCGATGCTCTACCTCGACTACTCCCGCGAGCCCGGCCAGTGGCGGCCCAACGCCCGCGGCGGGCGGGAGAACCTCGAGGCGATCAGCTTCCTCCAGGAGACCAACGCGACGGCGTACCGCCGCTCGCCCGGCGTGATGATGATCGCCGAGGAGTCCACCGCCTGGCCGGGCATCACGGCGATGACCTCGGCCGGCGGCATCGGCTTCGGCCTCAAGTGGAACATGGGCTGGATGAACGACACCCTCCGCTACCTCGCGGAGGAACCGATCAACCGGCGCTACCACCACGGCGAGCTGACCTTCTCCATGGTCTACGCCTACTCCGAGCAGTTCATCCTGCCGATCAGCCACGACGAGGTCGTGCACGGCAAGGGCTCCCTGCTGGCCAAGATGCCCGGCGACTACTGGCAGAAGCGCGCCGGGGTGCGGGCGCTGCTGGGCTACCAGTGGTCCCACCCGGGCAAGCAGCTGCTGTTCATGGGCCAGGAGTTCGCCCAGGGTGCCGAGTGGAACGAGGGCGCCGGCCTGGACTGGGCGCAGGCCCAGCAGCCCGAGCACGACGCGATCGTCCGTCTCGTCCACGAGCTCAACACGATCTACCGGGAGCGGCCCGCCCTGTGGTCGCAGGACTTCCGCCCCGCGGGCTTCGAGTGGATCGAGGCCGGCGACGGCGACCACAACGTGCTCACCTACCTGCGGCGCTCCGCCGACGGGAAGGACCACGTCATGGTCGTCATCAGCTTCGCCGGGACGGCCCACGAGGACTACCGGGTCGGCATCCCCGAGGGGGTGCCGGGCTCCTCCGCGTGGCGGGAGATCCTCAGCACCGACGACGAGCGCTTCGGCGGCTCGGGGATCACCAACACCGGCGACCAGGTCGCGACGGACGTGCCGTGGAACGGCCGCCCACGCTCGATCACGCTGCGGGTGCCGGCGCTGTCGGCACTGTGGCTCGTCCCGGCCGGCGACGACGCGGACGCGGCGTCCGACGACGACGGCACGAGGCCCGCGGGGGCCTGAACCGGGCGCCCGGGGCCGTCCCCTGCGGGGCGGGCGTCAGTACAGCGCGCTGGCCAGGAGCCGGCGGGCCTTGCCCACGGCAGGGTCGCTCGGGCCCTGGACGTCGAACAGCTCGAGGAGGCGCTTGCGGACGGTCTCGCGCTCGTCGCCGCTCGTGCGGCGTACGACGCCGACGAGCCGCGTGAAGCCCTCCTCGGCGCGGCCGGAGACGACCTCGACGTCGGCGGCCACGAGCTGTTCGACGACCGTGGCGCCCTCGGCGTCCCCGGCGGCCAGGGCGACGGCCGGGTCCTCGACCTGGGCGAGCCGCTTCGCCAGGTTCACCTGCGCGAGGGCGGAGATCGCCTCGGCGTCCTTGGGGTTCTGCGCCAGCGCCTTGCGGTAGGCCTCTGCGGCGGCGTCGAGGTCCCCGCGCTCGATGGCCGCGACGCCCTCGGCGTGCAGCGGCGGCAGGGGCTCGGGCTCCGGCTCGGAGTCGGGCGCGTCCTCCTCGCCGACCGGGATCCGGCCGGTCAGGCCCTGCTGCTCGGCGACCGAGAGCAGCTCGGCCAGCACGGGCCGCAGCTGCTCGGCCGGGTAGACGCCGGTGAACAGCGGCATGGGCTGGCCGCCGACGAGCGCGAGCACCGAGGGCACCTGCTGGACGCGGAAGGCCTGGGCCACGCGCGGCTGGGCGTCGCCGTCGACGACGGCGAGCTGGAGGCGGCCGCCCTGCTCGCGCACGAGCGTCTCGAGGGTGTCGCGCAGGTCGTCGGCGCCCTGGGCGCGGGCCGAGAGGATGGCGACCAGGACCGGCAGCTCCTGGGAGCGGGCGACGACGTCGCCGAGGTTCTCCTCGGTCAGCTCGACGACGAGGCCGTCGGCCGAGGTGGCCGGGCGGTCGCCGCCGGCGGCCGGGGCCGGCTTGGCGAGCGAGGACAGGTCGACGGCGCCGTACATGGAGGGCTGAGACATGGCGCCATTGTCACCCGTGGCGCAGCTGGCGCGCAGCCCGCTCCGCGACGGGCGAACCCGGGCCCGGCTCAGCCGTCCGAGGCGGCCTCGGAGCCGGACTCCGAGGGCGACCCCGAGCCGGACTCCCCGCTGGGGGACTCGACGACGGAGCGGCCCGAGGAGGTGGCCTGGGTGAGCACCGAGGAGGCCCCGAGCACCTGGATGGTCTGGTCCTCGGCCTCGGCCGAGGGGACGAAGAAGGCCACCGAGACCTCGGCCACAGCGCTCACCTCGTCCTCGACGACGCCGTCGTTGCCGAGCAGGTCGGCGAAGACGCCGCCGACGGAGAGCGTGCCCTCGGGCTCGGTCTTCGTCACCGTGGTGGTGGTCTCGATGACGCCGACGACGATCGCGCCGCCGTCGACGGTTTGCAGGGACAGCGGGCCGTCCTGGACGGCGGAGGCCGACACGGTCGCGTTGCCGGCCGCCGAGACGGCCTCGTTGAGCGACGCCGTCTCGGCGAAGACCTGGGAGCGGTAGTCGTCCTCGGCGAAGGTGCCGGCCCGGTCGCCCTCGGGGTCGGAGATGAGCTCGGCGTAGGCCGTCACCGTCTCCGCCGGGGACAGCGCGAGCGAGTCGTCGTCGCTCGGGATCGCCTCCGCGCCGACGTCGGCGGACAGGGTCTCGGGGACGGTGACGCCCGGGAAGAGCTGGACCCAGGACCACAGGCGGTAGTTGTCGCGGACGTCGGAGGTGGCCAGGGTCAGCAGCAGCGGCAGGTTCGAGCCGTCGGGGATCTGGCTGACCGCCATCGCGACGCGGGGGTACTGCTCCGAGCCGCCGACGATGTCCACCTGGGTGTCCAGCGAGAGCGGGTCGGGCTGGACCGTGCCACCGGTCGCCTCGGCGATGCGGTACTCGGCCGCGCGGAGCCGGTACGCCGGGCCCATCACCCGGTCGCGGAGGAGCTCGGGGTCCTGCGCCTCGTCGGCGTCGGCGACCGTGGTGGCCACGCCCTCGAGGACGGTCTCCATCGTCTCCTGGTCGAGGGCGGGTCCGCCGCGGTCCGACGGCGCCTCGGCGCTCGGGGTGGGCAGCTCCTCCTCCGCACAGCCGGCGAGCAGGCCGGCGGCGAGCACCGCGGCGATCATGGTCGTGGAACGGCGCTTCATCGCCTCTCCTCACGGTCGGTGGCGCCCCCCGGGCCGAAGCCCCACAGGTCGCGCCATTCGTCGTCCTGCGCCGGCTCGAGGCCGGCGGCCTGGGTGGTGTCCGGGGTACCGGCGGTCTCCGCGGTGTCCGCGGCGGGCTCCCCGGTACCGGCGGAGTCCTGCTCCCCCGTGGCGGTCGCGTCGACGGCGCCCGTGGCCCCGGCGGTGGTCGCGTCGGCGGCGCCCGAGGTCTCGTCGGCGGCCGGGTCGCCGGCGGTGTCCTGCGCCGCCCCGGCCGCGGTCGCGGAACCCGCCGAGAGCCGGCTGCGGCGCTCGAGCGCCCGGCGCTGGCGCCGCGTGAGCGGGCGTCCCTCGTCGGCCGCGGCCTCGGCGGCCCGGGCCAGCTCGGCGTCGGAGTCGGCCAGGCCCTCCGACGGGACGCCTGCGGACCCGACCGCGGTACCGGCGCGGTCGTCCTGCTCGCTCGCCGCAGGCTCGTCGGCGCCCTCGGTCGGGTCGGTCCCCTCGGCCGGGTGAGTGGCGTCGGTCCTCTGGGCCGCGTCGGCCGGGTCCTCGTGGTCGGCGGACGCGGGCTCCGGCTCGACGGCGTCGGTCGGGTCCTCGTCGTCGGCAGGGTCGTCGTCGACGGGGGCGAAGCGCGAGGTGCCCGCGGCGGCGGCGCCGGCCAGGGCGGCGCCGCCGGCCACCGCGGCACCGGCGAGGCCGTCCTCCTGGGTCTCGTCCGACGGCTCCGCGCTCCCGCGGGCCGCGTCGCTCGCCCCTCGGTCCACGTCGTCGCCCGCCTCGGGCGTGGCGACGACGGGGGCGTAGGGGTCGGTGCTCGCGTGCCCGGCGGCGGGCGCGCTGTCGTAGGCACCGCTGCGGCTGAGCGAGGCGGCGGCGTCGTCGCCGACCGGCTCGGCCGGCTCCACCTCGGCGTCGTCCGCGTCGTCGTCGGTGCCCCGGCGGCTCGGCCACAGCAGGAGCGCGAGGGCGGCGAGCAGCAGCACACCACCGGTGGCGAGGCCGGGCAGCAGGTAGGGGGTCGAGACGCTCTGGGGCCAGGTCAGCGTGATCGTCGGGGCGGGGGCGCTCCCGTCGACGACGGCGAAGACCGACCAGCGGCCCGGCTCGTCGGTCCACTCCATGGTGAGCTCCCCGGTGCCCTCCTCGCCGTCGCGGAACAGGTCGGAAGTGGTCGGGTGCGGGACCTCGGTCTCGGTGCCGTCCGTGCGCACGGACAGCTCGGTGCGCGAGTCCAGGCCGGCGACCACGGTGCGCGAGCCCTCCCCGACCCACTCCATCGCGCGGTCGGTGGGCACGATCGTCGCCCAGATGTCCTCACCGTCGTCGGCGGTGAGCGTGACGGTGACCTCCTCGGCGGCCATGTCGAGCACACCGGGGTCGGTGAGCAGGATCGGCGTGCCGGGCCGTTCGGGCAGCGTGGCGCTCAGCTCGTCCTCGCCGCGCCAGACGGTGGCCGACATGATCGCGAGCACGATCGCTGCCACCCCGAGGACGGCGAGCACTGCCGCGAGGATGCGTCGGATCACGGGCGGTCGTCCTTCCGTTCGGCGGCCGCCGACGGCGACCCGGGTCAACGCTCCAGGGTACGGTGTCATGCCCCTCCTCGCGGCGTGGGATGGCGCACGGTCCGGGCACGGCCCCCTGCCCGGGTGCACGTATTCTGGCGAGCAGCACCGCCCGTGCGTCGCCCGAGCGCGCCGCCCGGGGCACCCCGACCCTGAGGACCGACATGGATGAGCAGGCCACCTTCCCCGTCGTCATGCGCGGGTACGACCGCGCCCAGGTCGACCACCGCATCGCCGACCTCACCGGCCGGCTCGCCGCCGCCCGGGAGCACGTCGAGAGCCTCGACGCCCGGGTGCTGCGCCTGACCACCGAGCTGGAGGACCTGCGCGGGCAGCTCGCCGAGTCCGGCACGCCGACCTACGCGGGCCTGGGCTCGCGGACCGCCCACCTGCTCTCGGCGGCCGAGCAGCAGGCCAACGAGGTCGTCGAGCAGGCCGAGAAGGACGCCCGCCGCACGACCGAGCGCGCCCAGTCCTCCGCGGACCGGCTGCGCGAACGCTCGGAGCGGGAGGCCGCCGCGGTCCTCGGCGACGCCCGCCGGGCCGCAGACCTCACCACCTCGCGCGCCGAGTCCGAGGCCGCCGCCCGGGTGCAGGACGCCGAGGTGCGGGCCGAGGAGCTGCTCACCGCCGCCGAGCGGCGCGCGGGCGCCGTCCGCCGTGAGGTCGAGGCCGAGGAGATCACCCGCCGCGCCGACCTCGAGCGCGAGCTGGGGCTGGCGCGCGCCACGGCCACCGAGGAGATCGCCGCCGCCCGGGCCACCGCCGAGCGCGACCTCGCCGCCGCCCACGAGGCCGCCACCAGCGCGCGGGAGGAGGCCGTCCGGCAGGCCGACGAGCGTGCGGCGGCAGCGGAGGCCCGCGCCCAGCAGGCCCTCACGCTCGCCGAGGAGGTGACCACGGAGGCCGACGAGGAGGCGCGCTTCCGGGTGACCGAGGCCCGCGAGGAGGCCGAGCGGCTGCTGACCTCGGCCCGCGAGGAGGCCGAGCGCACCCGCACCGAGGCCGCCGAGGAGGCCGACCGGGCGCGCGTGGGCGCCGGCGCCGAGGTGGACCGCCTCGAGCGCCGCCGCGTCGTGCTCACGGACTACCTCGACCAGATCCGGGTCGCCCTGCACGAGGTGGTCGACACCGGGGCGCAGGACGGTGCCTCGGCGGCGGGCCGCGCCGACGAGGCGCTGCGCGGCGAGGCCTTCACCGCCGCCGTCGGGGACGACTCCCGTGCACCGGCCCGGGACGACTCTGACGACGCCGAGGACGCCCCTGCCGCGACCGACGGGCAGGACGCGGGCGGCGACCCGGACGAGACCGGCACCCCGGCCGGGAGCGGCACCGGTGCGGTGCCCCCGGCCCCGACGGCGCAGGACTCCGGCGTGCAGGACAGCGGCAGGCAGGACGGCGCCCTCGAGGACACCGCCGAGCAGGACGCCGTCGCGGAGCCCACCGCGACCACGGCGGACGAGGGCGACACCGTCGAGATGGAGGCCGTCGTCGTGGCCGAGGAGCCCGAGGACCCCGCCTCGCCCGCTCCGGCGGAGCGCCCGCGGCACGACTGAACGCGCCCCGACCCGGCGCGCCGGTGCTCAGCGCACCATCCGGACCGTGGGCAGCGGGCCGAAGGTGCCGGTGGCGCCGTCCTCGGTCAGGCCGTGCCGGCGGTAGAAGGCGCGGGCCCGCTCCTGGCCCGACCACACCCAGACGAAGGCCGGGGCGTCGCCGAGGGTCATCTGCATGAGGTTGTCGGCGGTGCCGCTGCCCTGCTCGGCGACGTCGAGGTAGATCATCTCCAGCTCGAGGGGGCGCACCTGTCCCCCACCGACCGCCGCGGCCCGGGCGAAGCCGACCGCCCGCCCCTCGCGGTGGGCGAGCCACACCGGGGCCGCCTCCGGCTCGGCCAGCAGCGACTCCCACGTCTCGGGGTACCGGGCGAGGCGCTCCTCGAGCCAGGCCGCCTCCACGGCGCCGGCGTAGGTGTCCCGCCAGACGCGGGCGTGCAGCTCGGCCAGGGCGGGCGCGTCGAGCGCGGTCGCGGGTCGGATCTTCGCCGTGGTCACCGCGCCTCCCCCGACGCCGCGGCGGGGTCGACGGCCCGCTCGTGCAGGTCGCGCAGCGCACGACCGACCTGCTCGGGGGCCTCCAGCGGGGCCAGGTGCCCCACGCCCTCGACGACGAGGGCCTCGGTCCCCAGCGCCTCGGCCATGACCAGGGCGTCGTCCTCGGTGGCCAGGCCGTCCTCGTCGCCCCGCAGCACGAGGGCCGCGACGCCGTGGGCGGCCAGCGCCTCGAGATCGGCCACGGAGTCCGGGCGGGCGGCCATCGCGCGGGCCGAGTGGGCGATGCCGGCCGGGCTCGCCTGGGCGGCCCACCCGGCGACGGCGTCGACGAGCGCGGGGTCCTGCTCCGCGGTCGTGGTGCCGAGCAGGGCGCCGAGCGTGGGCACCACGGCCCCCGCGCCGGCCTCCCCCTCGGCGGCGGTGGCTACCGCCTCGCGCCGCTCGCGCGCCTCGTCCGTGTCGGGGGCGGCCTTGGTGTCGATGAGCCCGATGCCGGCCAGGCGCTCCGGCGCCAGCGCGGCGAGCCGCATGCTCACGTAGCCGCCGATGGAGGTGCCGGCGACGACGAAGCGACCGACGCCCAGGGCGTCGAGGGAGGCCAGCACCGCGCGCGCGGTCAGCTCCAGGCTCGGGCCCCCGGTCCAGCCCGCGACCGCGGCCACCTCCTGCGGGGCGGGCGAGTCGCCGAAGCCCGGGGAGTCGACGGTGAGCACGGGCACGCCGTCGAGCTCCGGGACCGTGCGCGCGTACATCCGCGAGTCGAGCGGGAAGGCGTGCAGGAGGACGAGCGGGACGCCCTCGTCGGGGCCGTGGCGGTGCACTGCGAGCATCATGGCTCCAAGGCTGGCACGCGCCGACCCCCACGGCCAGCGACGACCCGCCGTCGCGTCAGAGCAGCCCGCGCCGGTGGCCGATCGCCACGGCGGCGGCCCGGTCCGGTGCGCCGAGCTTGGCGAACACGTGCTGCAGGTGGGTCTTGACGGTGGCCACCCCGATGAACAGGTCGGCGGCGATCTGCGCGTTCGTGCGGCCGGCCGCCACGAGGGTGAGCACCTCGTGCTCGCGCTCGCTGAGCACCGCCGGGCCGGGCTCGACCCGGGTGTCGAGGCGCCGTCGGACCGAGGGCGAGAGGGTGCGGCGTCCCCGGGCCGTCTCCCGCACGGCGTCGAACAGGCGGGCACGCTCGGTGTCCTTGAGCAGGTAGCTGCGCGCACCGGCGGCCAACGCGGACACGACGTCCGTCTCGGAGTCGAAGGTGGTCAGCACGAGCACCTCGACCCCCGGGTGGCCCGCGGCGATGCGACCGATGAGCTCGATGCCGTCGATGCCCGGCATCCGCAGGTCGGTGACGACGACGTCGACCGGGTCCCGGGCGAGGACGGCGAGCGCCTCGTCGGCGGAGCCGGCCTCGGCGGTGACCACGAGGTCGTCCACGCTGCCCAGCTGGCCGCGCAGGCCGTCGCGGACCATCGGGTGGTCGTCCACGAGCAGCACCCGGACCGGGCGGCTCATCCCGCCACCCCCGGCGACGTGGCGGCGCGCCGGTCCGGTCCAGCTTCCTCGGCGCTCACCGGGAGGGTGGCGGTCACCGTGGTGCCCTGCCCGGGTGCGGAGCGCACGTCGAGCGTGCCGCCGAGCCCCCGGGCCCGCTCGGCCATGATGTCGAGCCCGTGACCGGTCGAGGCCGTTCGGGGGTCGAAGCCGGCGCCGTCGTCCGCGACGTCGAGCGCGACGGCGTCACCGAGGTAGGAGAGCGTGACGTGGACCTGCTCGGCGGAGGCGTGCCGCCGGGCGTTCGTCAGGCACTCGCGGGCGATCCGCACCACGGCGTCCTCCACGGGGCCGGGGACCGGGTGCTCGGTGCCGGTGGTGCGCAGCCGGGTGCGGGTATCGGCCGAGGGGTCGGCCTCGGCGACGAGCGCGGCCAGGGCGGAGCGCAGGGTGCCCTCGCGCAGCACCGCCGGGCGCAGCGCCCGGATCGAGGCGCGGGCCTCGCGCAGGGCGTCCCGCGCCAGGTCGGTCGAGGTGCGCAGCCGCGCCCGCGCGCCGGGACCGGCGCCGCCCCCGGCGTCGAGGGTCCCCTCGGCATCGAGGGCCTCGAGCTGGCTGACGATGCCGGTCAGGGCGGCGGCCAGGGTGTCGTGGATGTCGGCGGCGATCCGGGCCCGCTCCTCGGCGATCCCGGACTCGCGGGCCTCCGCCACGAGCCGGTCGCGCAGGGCGAGGTTCTCGGCGAGGACCTGCTCGAGGTCCGCGTGGGTCCGGCCCAGGTCCTCATGGGCTCTGCCCAGGTCCGCCAGCGCGGCCCGGCGCGCGGCGGTCTCGGACTCCAGCCTGCGGATGCTCCAGCCGACGAGGCCCGCCACCGCCAGCCCGGCCAGCATGGCGAGCACGTTCGTCCCGGGCACCTGCAGCGGGCCCGGCGCCACGAGCGGGACCACCCCCGCCAGCACGAGCCCGACGTAGGCCCAGACGCCGGGCAGGGCCACGAACGCCAGGGCGTAGCACACGAGGTAGAGCGCGAAGTAGCTGAACGACAGCTGGAGCAGCGCGAGGCACAGGGCGATCATGCCGAGGTAGTAGGCGGCCATCGGCGCGAGCGCGCGTTCCAGCCATCGGCGGTTGGCGACGGCGAAGAACGTGTGCCAGCCGACGAGGACGGCCCCGACCCCCAGCGCCCACCCGGTCTCGTCGTCGGTGAGGTCGCCGCCGACGACGCCGTGGACCGTGGTGCCGACGACCACGAGGTAGGGCAGGACCAGCCAGCCCCAGTCGCTGCGACTGGTGGGCTCTCGGCGAGCACCCGTGGCGGTCATCGCCCGATCGTCGCAGCATCCGGCCGCCGTGCCGAGCCCCGGACGAACCTGCGCAGGAGCTCCTCGGCGGGACCGGGCCGCCCCGGACGGGCGGCGGCCAGAGCGACGGTCGCCGCCCAGGTCGCGAGCGCCAGCGCGAGGGCGGCGGCGGGCCCGACGGTCGCGCCCAGGCCGAGCGTGGAGGCCGGGAGCAGCACGGCGAACACCACCGACTGGGCGAGGTAGGCTGACAGGGACCGCTGCCCGGTGGCCTGCAGGGCCCGCGCGAGGGGTCCGGGGCGGCGCCCGCCGGACGTCATCCGCTCGGCGAGCAGGGCGATGAGGGCCGCGTACCCGAGTCCGCACAGGACGCCGGTGAGCACGTGCAGCGCGGAGAGCGCCGCGAGCGCCGCCGGGCCCGGTGTCCACAGCTGGGCGGTGACGAGCGCGGGCCCGGCCCCGCCCGCGAGGCCGGCGGCGATCCCGACGACCGCGGTCCGTCGCAGCAGGGTCCGGTGCCGCCCCGGGTGCTCGAGCAGGCGGTACCGGCCGGCCCACAGGCCGACCATCATCGCGCTGAGCACCGCGAGCAGCCCGAACGGGTTCATCAGCCACTCGGCCAGGCGCCACGCGGTGGCCCCGAGCGGCTCGTCGATGGCGTAGGACCACAGGTAGGTGCGCTGGGTGTGCGGACCGGCGTCGGCGAAGACCAGGCCCTGGACCGCCGACGCGATGACCAGCCAGGCGAGCGCCGCACCGAGCAGTGCCCGGTCGCCCAGCCGCAGGAGGACCATGGTCAGCAGCCCGAGCAGCCCGTACCACCCGAGGATGTCCCCGGAGAACGCGAGCAGCGCGTGGACGCCGCCGAAGAGGAGGAGCCCCAGTGAACGGCGCCGGACGACGCGGCGAATCTGCGCCTCGTCGGCACCCCGCTCGCGGCGCCGGCGGACCATGAGCACGAGCCCGTAGCCGAACAGCGCGGCGAACAGGGGGTAGGCACGGGCGTCGACGAGGAGGACGACCGCCGAGCTCGTCACCCGGTCGAGGATGCTGTCGGTGATGACGTGCTGGCGCAGCCCGTAGGGGCGGTCGTGGAGGAAGATCATCACGTTGGCCACCGCGATGAGGGCCAGCATGAGTCCACGGGCGAGGTCGGGGGCGAGGAGTCGGTCGGCGTGCGGGGCCGCGGCGGCCCCCGGTGCGGTGGTGGGCATGCGTTCGACGCTAGGAATCGCCTCAGCGGCGCAGTATCCACCGATCGGCGGATCCGCGAGGCTGGTCCCTGCGGCTGATCCGTGCGGCGGGGCGCGTCCCGCCGCCCGACCGGTCCCCTAGCGCCGGCGCGTGGGTCGCCGGTTGCCCCGGGCCCGCCAGCAGGCCGTGTGCCAGTGCCGGCGGTCCGCGGCCCCGGCGTCGGCGCCCCAGATGTGCTCGGCCGGCCAGGCGACCACGTGGCTGAGCCCGGGCGGGATCTCCTGGTCGCAGCCCGGGCAGCGGTAGGTCTTGTCCGAGGAGCGCACGGTGCGCACGTGGAAGTCCTCGCCGCCCGGCCCGCTCTCCTGGCGCGGCAGCGAGCCGAGCCGGTCCATGTCCAGCGGCACGTGCTCGGCGGACCAGGGGCGCTTGCCGGAGCGTCGGTTGCGGGCCATCAGCGCTCCAGGACCACCAGGCCGCGGACGTCGGCCCCGTCGTCGGCGGCCTCCCGCGCGGCCGCCTCGTGGTCGGCGAGCCCGGCGCCGTGCCCGACCTCGCCCTGGCCGGTGGCCACGGCCGCCAGCAGCGGGACGCCCTGGTAGGCGTTGTCCAGCGCCGCGAGGACCTCGTACAGGCCGGTGGGGTCCGCGGTGCGGCCACCGGCGGTGTCCTGCCGGTGCACCAGCCAGGCGTCCTCGGCGCCGGGGACCCCGGCCGGCCGGGCCGGCCCCTCCCCCGCCCCGCGGCGGACCGTGCGGGTACCGGCGTGCTCGACGAGCAGCACGTCCAGGCCGCGGCGCACGGCCACCAGGTCCCCGGCCAGCACGTGCGGCCAGGTCGCCAGGCCGGAGGCCGCCCGCGCCTCGAGGGGGTAGGAGCCGTCGAGCAGCGGGCCCAGGACGAGGTGGTTGCTCATGAGGTCGAGGTCGTGGGCGGCGTCGAGGTCCGGCACCGCGGTGGGGTCGGCGGGCCGGGTGACCTCGAGCTGCACCGAGGTGCCCACGACGTCGGCCCCCGCCTCCCGCAGGGCGTCCGCGGCGACGCCGTGGCCGAGCAGCAGGTGGTGCAGGGCCGCGAGGGTGGCGGCGACGTCCCCGCCGCCGGCGGCCCGGGCCGCCGCGAGGGGGTCGCGCATCGTCAGCCAGCCGGCGACGTCGTCGGGCCCGACCGCGGCCACCGCGGCAGCCGCGAGGTCCGCGCGGTCACCGGCCGAGTCACGCGTGGGCGCGGGGTCGTCGCCGAGCAGCACGAGGCAGGCCCGGCCCGCCAGCCGCACCCGGGCGACCTCCGCGGCGAGCTCCTCGCGCAGGCGGGCGTCGCCGCCGACCAGCGCGGGCGGGGCCGTGACGACGGTGGCATCCTCCGGGCCCCACCAGGTGCCGGGGGCGAGCTCGAGCACCGCGCCTCCTCAGAACAGGCGCGAGTCGACGTCGTCGACCCCGCGCATCGCGTCGTAGTCCAGCACCAGGCAGCGGATGCCCCGGTCCTCCGCCAGGGTGCGTGCCTGCGGCTTGATCTGCTGCGCGGCGAACACACCGGTGACGGGGGCCAGGAGGGGGTCCCGCCCGAGCAGGTCGAGGTAGCGGGTGAGCTGCTCGACGCCGTCGATGCCGCCGACGCGCTTGATCTCCACCGCCACGGCCGCACCCTGCGCGTCACGCACGAGGAGGTCGACCGGGCCGATCGGGGTGGGGTGCTCGCGGCGGACGAGACGGTGCCCAGGGCCGAGGAGGTCGACCTGCTCGGCGAGCAGGGCCTGGAGGTGGGCCTCGACGCCGTCCTTGACCAGGCCGGGGTCGACGCCGAGCTCGACGCTGGTGTCGGAGAGGATCTCGTGCAGGCGCACCACGAGCCGGTCGTCCGACTTCGCGGCGCTGACCTCCCACACCAGGGAGGTCCCGGCGGCCCGCTCGTCCTCGTCGGGCTCCCGCTCGCGCAGCGTGCAGGGGGCCGACATCCAGTTCAGCGGCTTGTAGCTGCCGCCGTCGGAGTGCACGAGCACCGAGCCGTCGGCCTTGACCATGACGAGCCTCGGCGCCAGCGGGAGGTGCGCGGCGAGCCGGCCCGAGTAGTCCACGGAGCAGCGGGCGAAGACGGTACGCACGCCGCCCTACGTTACCCGCCCGGCCTCAGGTGCTGCGCATCCGCGGCGGGGCTCCCTCGCTCCACGCCACCAGTCCCTGCAGCGCCGAGGGGGCCATCCGCAGGTCGGCGGTGCTGCGCCCGTCCGTGAACCGGGCCTCGACGACGGGCCGCCCCCCGGGGTCCGGGGGGCGCCGTTCGTGCGCGAGCAGCTCCAGGGAGGTGCGGTCCAGCCGCAGCCTCGGGCGCACGGACACCGAGGCGAACTGGAACCAGGCGAGCTCCTCGGCGCGCAGCTGCGCCAGGCCGCGCCGCCAACGGTCCTCCGCCACCCGCAGGCGGCACTCGACGGTGCCGCCGCGGCCGTAGAGCCGCAGCGCACGCCACAGCAGCAGGCAGACCACGGCCGCGCACAGGACGAGGACGGCGAGGATCCCGAGGAGGAGCCACCAGCCCGTGCGCGGCATCGCGGTTAGTCGCCGTCGGCGCCGTCGAGCGTGATGTTCATGGCGGCCTGCTCGTCGTCGACGACCACCGTGACGACGTCGTCGTCGACCGAGACGAACCCGCCCGAGACGTCGACCGAGGCGGGCGAACCGCCCGCGGTCACGCGGACCTGGCCGGGGCGCAGCACCGCCAGGACGGGCTCGCGTCCCGGCAGCACGCCCATCTCGCCGTGGGCGGCCGGGACCACCACGGAGGCGGCCTGCCCCGACCAGAGCACGCCCGTGGGCGAGACGACCTCGACGTTCAGGGAACCGGTACCGGCGGCCATCTCAGCGCTCGTCGGCCTGGATCTTCGACCAGGCGCGCTCGAGGTCCTCGATGCCACCGATGTTGAAGAAGGCCTGCTCGGGGACGTGGTCGTACTGGCCGTCGGCGATGCGCTTGAAGGCCTCCACGGTCTCGGCCACCGGCACGGTCGAACCCTCGACGCCGGTGAACTTGATGGCCGTGTAGGTGTTCTGCGAGAGGTACTGCTCGATGCGGCGCGCCCGGGCGACCGTCACCTTGTCCTCCTCGCTCAGCTCGTCGACACCGAGGATGGCGATGATGTCCTGCAGCTCCTTGTTCTTCTGCAGGATCGACTTCACCCGGGTGGCGACCTCGTAGTGCTCCTGGCCCACGAACTCGGGCGCGAGGATCCGCGAGGTCGAGGTCAGCGGGTCCACGGCCGGGTACAGACCGCGCGAGGCGATGTCGCGGGAGAGCTCGGTGGTGGCGTCGAGGTGGGCGAACGTCGTCGCCGGGGCCGGGTCGGTGTAGTCGTCGGCGGGCACGTAGATCGCCTGCAGCGAGGTGATCGAGTGGCCGCGCGTGGAGGTGATGCGCTCCTGGAGCTGACCCATCTCGTCGGCGAGGTTGGGCTGGTAGCCCACGGCCGAGGGGACGCGGCCCAGCAGGGTGGAGACCTCGGAGCCGGCCTGGGTGAAGCGGAAGATGTTGTCGATGAACAGCAGCACCTCCTGCTGCTGGACGTCGCGGAAGTACTCCGCCATCGTCAGCGCGGACAGGGCCACGCGCAGGCGCGTCCCCGGCGGCTCGTCCATCTGGCCGAAGACGAGTGCGGTCTTGTCGAATACGCCCGCGTCCTCCATCTCCTCGATGAGGTCGTTGCCCTCACGGGTGCGCTCGCCGACGCCGGCGAACACCGAGACACCGCCGTGATCCTGCGCCACGCGCTGGATCATCTCCTGGATGAGGACCGTCTTGCCGACGCCGGCGCCGCCGAACAGGCCGATCTTCCCGCCCTGCACGTAGGGGGTGAGGAGGTCGATGACCTTGATGCCCGTCTCGAACATCGTCGTCGAGCCCTCGAGCTCGTCGAACCGCGGGGGCTTGCGGTGGATCGACCAGCGCTCGTCGACCTCGAGGGTCTCGCCCTCGCCGAGGTTGAGCGGCTCGCCGGTGACGTCGAAGACGTGGCCCTTGGTCACGTCGCCCACGGGCACGGAGATCGGGGCGCCGGTGTCGCGCACCTCGCCGCCGCGGACCAGGCCGTCGGTCGGCTTGAGCGCGATCGCCCGCACGAGGTTGTCACCCAGGTGCTGGGCCACCTCGAGCGTGAGCTCGGACGTGCCCTGCCCCTGCGCGGACAGGTCGATCGTGGTCTTGAGCGCGTTGTAGACGTCGGGGATCTGCCCGGCCGGGAACTCGACGTCGACGACGGCGCCGATCACTCGGGCGATGCGGCCGACGCCGGCGGTCTCGGCCTGCGGCGTCTCGGACTGGGTGGCGGTCATGAGTTGCGTCCTCGGTCTCTGCTGGCGGTGCGATGCGTGCGGGGGCGGGGGGTCAGCCGGCGCTCAAGGCGTCGACGCCCGAGACGATCTCGGAGATCTCCTGGGTGATCTCACCCTGGCGGGCCTGGTTGGCCAGGCGCGTGTAGTCGCGGATGATGTCCTCCGCGTTCTCGGTGGCGGTGTGCATGGCCCGCTGCCGCGAGGCCAGCTCGGAGGCCGCAGCCATGAGCAGCTGGGACCGGATCCGGTTGGCCACGTACATCGGCAGCAGCTGGTCGAGCACGTCCTCGGGGCTCGGCTCGAACTCGTACAGCGGCAGGGGCTTGTCCCCCGGCTCGGACACGCCCTCGACGACCTCCAGGGGCAGCACCCGACGGCGCTCGACGACCTGGGTGACCATCGAGCGGAACCGGGTGAAGACCACGTGCAGCTCGCTGACCCCGCTCTGGCCGGGCTCCGCGGAGTAGGCCTCGAGCAGCGCCCGGGCGATGTCCTGCGAGACGGCCACCGAGGGGCTGTCGGACTCCCCGGTCCACACCCGCTCGATGCGGCGGCCGCGGAACTTGAAGTAGCTCTCGCCGCGCCGGCCGAACACGTAAAGGCGAGGGGTCTTGCCCTCCTCCTCGAGGTCGGCGACGAGCCGCTCGGCCTCGCGCAGCACGCTGGCCGAGTAGGCCCCGGCCATGCCGCGGTCGGAGGTGACCACGAGCACGGCGACCTCGGACGTGTCGGCGCGCCCGGTGATGAGCGGGTGGTCGAGGTCGGCGTGGGAGGCGACGGCGGACACCGCGCGGATCAGGGCCCCGGTGTAGGGGTCGCCGCCCAGCGCGGCGTCACGGGCCTTGCCGATCCGTGAGGCCGCGATGAGCTCCATCGCGCGGAAGACCTTCTTGAGCGTCTGGGTCGCCCGGATCTTCTGCTTGTAGACGCGCTGCTGTCCCGCCATCGATCAGGCCCTGCTGCCCTTGACGATCTGCTCCTGGGACGACTCGGCCTCGGACTCGTCGTCCTGGGGAACCTCCTCGAGGAGCTTGCCCTCGCCGGTGGTGAAGCCGGCGCGGAAGTCCTCGACGCCGGCGCGCAGCGCCTCGAGCGTGTCGTCCTCCAGCTTGCCGGAGGTGACGATCGCGTCGAGCACGCCCGTCGTCGAGCGCAGGTGGTCGATCATCTCCGCCTCGAAGCGGGACACGTCGGCGACCTCGACGTCGTCGAGGTAGCCGTTCGTGCCGGCCCAGATCGAGACGACCTGGTCCTCGACCGGGAAGGGGCTCGACTGCTGCTGCTTGAGCAGCTCCATCAGGCGCTCACCCCGGGTGAGCTGCTGGCGCGTCGTCGGGTCCAGGTCCGAGGCGAACATCGCGAAGGAGGCCATCGCCCGGTACTGCGCGAGGGTGATCTTCAGCGTGCCGGCGACCTTCTTCATCGCCTTGATCTGCGCGTCACCACCGACGCGGGAGACCGAGACACCGACGTCGACCGCGGGGCGCTGGTTGGAGTTGAACAGGTCCGACTGGAGGAAGATCTGGCCGTCGGTGATCGAGATGACGTTGGTCGGGATGTAGGCCGACACGTCGTTGCCCTTGGTCTCGATGATCGGCAGGCCGGTCATCGAGCCGGCGCCCAGCTCGTCGTTCAGCTTGGCGCAGCGCTCGAGCAGCCGGGAGTGCAGGTAGAAGACGTCGCCCGGGTAGGCCTCGCGGCCCGGCGGGCGGCGCAGCAGCAAGGACACCGCACGGTAGGCCTCGGCCTGCTTGGACAGGTCGTCGAAGACGATGAGGACGTGCTTGCCGCCGTACATCCAGTGCTGGCCGATGGCCGAGCCGGTGTAGGGGGCGATGTACTTGAAGCCGGCCGGGTCCGAGGCGGGCGAGGCGACGATCGTCGTGTACTCCAGCGCCCCGGCGTCCTCGAGGGTCTTGCGCACCGCCGCGATCGTCGAGCCCTTCTGGCCGACGGCGACGTACACGCAGCGCACCTGCTTCTCGGGGTCGCCCGACTCCCAGTTGGCCTTCTGGTTGAGGATGGTGTCCAGCGCGATGGCTGTCTTGCCGGTCTTGCGGTCACCGATGATGAGCTGGCGCTGGCCGCGGCCGACGGGGATCATCGCGTCGATGGCCTTGAGGCCGGTCTGCAGCGGCTCGTGGACCGACTTGCGGGCCATGACGCCGGGGGCCTGCAGCTCGAGGGCGCGACGCCCCTCCATGCCGCCGATCTCGCCCAGGCCGTCGATGGGCCGACCCAGCGGGTCCACGACGCGGCCGAGGTAGCCGTCGCCGACCTCGACGGACAGGACGTCACCGGTGCGGTGGACCTCCTGGCCCTCCTCGATGCCGGTGAACTCGCCGAGGACCACGACACCGATGTGGCGCTCCTCGAGGTTCATCGCCAGTCCGAGGGTGCCGTCCTCGAAGCGCAGCAGCTCGTTGGCCATCGCGCCGGGGAGGCCCTCGACGGTCGCGATGCCGTCGGCGGCGGAGATCACGTGCCCGATCTCGTCCGTGCTCGCGGCCCCCGGCTCGTAGGAGCTCACGAAGCTGTCCAGCGCCGCCCGGATCTCGTCGGGGCGGATCGTCAGCTCTGCCATCAGTGTTTCCTCACCTCGTCCGGTGCCGGTGGCGGCGCCGGGTAGTTGCTGCGTTGGGGTGCTCAGCCGGCGATGCGCCGGCCGACCTCGTCGATGCGGGTACGGATCGTGCCGTCGATGACGGTGTGCCCGACCTCGACGCGGAGACCGCCGATCACCGAGGGGTCGATGTCGACGTGCAGGGCGATGTCGCTGCCGTGCTCGGCCGCCAGGATCGCGGCCAGGCGCTCACGCTGCTCGCTCGTCAGCGGGATCGCCGCGGTCACGCGGGCGACCTTGCGGTCCCGACGGGCGGCCGCACGCTCGGCGACCAGCGACAGGGCCGCCAGCACGGAGCGCTCCTCGCGGGAACCGACGCCCCGCTGCGACAGGAGCAGCGCCTCGCGCGAGACCTGCTCGCCGATGACCCGGGTGAGGAGCTCGCGACGCGCGGTCACGGGCCGGGACTCCTCGGCCAGCGCCACCTCGAGCGACGGCGAGCCGGTGACGGCACCGCGGACGGCGAGCAGCTCGGCGCCGAGCTCGTCGAGCCGGCCCTCCCGCTCGGCGGCGGCGATGACCGAGTCCTGACCGAGCGTCTCCAGCGCCGTGACGATGTCCGTGTCCTGCGACCACCGCTCGCGCGCGAGGCCGCCCACGAGGTCGCTCACGCGACCGTCGACGGAGCCGCCCAGGACCCGGGTCGCCAGGGCGGCCCGGTCCTCGCCGGAGCGCGACGGGTCGGTGACCGAGCGGCGCAGCGGGGTGCTCTCCGCGAGGAGGTCGGCCACGGCGAAGATCGACCCGGCCAGGTCGAACGCGTCCGTGGCCTCACGGACGACGGGGTCCCAGCGGCCCTGGGCGTTGCCCAGGGCGACGGAGCTGGAGGCGCGCATGGGGGTCAGCCCTCCTGGGTCGTGGTGCCGGTCTGCACGGCGGCGCCGCTGCGGGCCTCGAGGTCGTCGAGGAACCGGTCGACGACGCGCGACTGGGCCGCGGCGTCCTCGAGCGACTCGCCGACGATGCGGGAGGCCAGCTCGACGGCCAGGGTGCCGACGTCGGTGCGCAGCGACTGGGCCGCCTGACGACGCTCGGCCTCGATCTGCCGCTCGGCGGCGGCGGTGGTGCGCTCCGCCTCCTCGCCGGCCTTGCGCCGGGCGTCGTCGACGAGCTCCTTGCCGTGGGCGTTGGCACGCTCACGGATGCCGGCGGCCTCGCGGCGCGCCTCGGCGAGCTCGGCGTGGGACTTCTCCTCGGCGTTGGCGAGCATCGACTCGGCGTCCTCGGCCTTCCGCAGGCCCTCCGAGATCTTGTCCGCGCGCTCGTCGAGGATGCCGGTGATCCGCGGGACGCCCCACCGAAGGACGGCGAAGGCGATGACGGCGACGACCACCAGCGACCAGATGATGTCGTACCAGGCGGGGATGAGCAGGTCGAGCCCGTCCCTGACCTCGGCGACGACGATGCCGCTGGCAGGCATCAGAAGATGAGACCCGCGATGAGGCCGAGCAGACCGAGGGCCTCGGCGAACGCGGCACCGATGAACATGTTGGTCATGAGGCGGCCGGCGACCTCGGGCTGCCGGGCGGTGGCCTCCTGCGTCTTGCCGACGAGGATACCGATACCGATGCCGGGGCCGATCGTGCCGAGGCCGTAACCAACTGCGGAGAGCGAGCCGTCCATGTGGTGCTTCCTTACTGTGTGGGTGGTGTCGTTCGTTCGGGGGGTGGGACTGACGCCGGCCGGAGCCGGCCTCGCCGGCCGTCCTAGTGGTCGGCCACCGAGAGCTGGAGGTACACCGCGGCCAGCAGCGTGAAGATGTAGGCCTGCAGCGCGCTGATGAAGATCTCGAACAGCGTGAACGCGAGCCCGGCGACGAGGGTGACGGCACCGAGGCCGGCCATCGCGGTGGAGGCCTGGAAGAAGAAGAAGTGCGTCGCGGAGAAGCAGAGCACGAGCAGGATGTGCCCGGACATCATGTTCGCCAGGAGACGGATGGTCAGCGTGACCGGCCGCAGCAGGAAGGTCGAGATGAACTCGATCGGCGTGAGGATGATGTAGATCGGCTTCGGCACGCCCGCCGGGAAGAGCTGGGCGCCGAAGAAGCTGCCGGCCCCGCGCTCCCTGATGCCGGCGTAGATGAAGCCGATCCAGGCGATGACCGCGAAGGTCAGCGGCAGCCCGACCACCGAGGTTCCCGCGATGTTGAGGAACGGGATGACGCCGGTCATGTTGAAGAACAGCACGCCGACGAAGAGCACCGTGAGCATCGGGGTGTACTTGCGGCCGAGCCGCTCGCCGAGGGAGTCGATCGCGATCGTGCGGCGGACGAACTCCTGGCCGAGCTCGAGCAGCGACTGGCCGCGGCCCGGGACGAGCTTGAGCCGACGCGTGCCGAACCAGATCACCAGCACGAGGGCGAGCGCCGCGACGAAGCGGACCAGCATGATCCGGTTGATCTCGAAGGGCGTGCCCTCGAAGAGGAACGGGGCGGGGAAGAACTCCTCGAGCCCCGGAGCGTGCCAGCCGTCTCCCCCCTCGGCGGTGACGATGCGGACCTGCGCCGCGGTCGCGGCGTGCGTCAGCGCATTCAGCACAGGTCGTCTCCCTGGTGTTCCGGTGGGCGGCGGCATCCGGCCCTCCCCGAGCGCTTCCTCGAGGCCTGCCGTCGCCGCCAGACTAACTCATCGGATCCGCCCCCCACCGCCGGGTCCGTGCCGTCGCAGAGCGACACGGGTCACGTTCGTCGCACCTGCGGGACCGATGCGGTCCTGTTCGCCCGGTCCTCGCCCCCGGTCCCGACCTCAGTCCTCCTCCGCCGCGCGTCCGTCGGGCTGGACGTAGGGGATGCGGGCGGTCATCACGGCGTGGGAGTCGATGAGCACCGAGCCGAGCACGGCGATCGCCGCGGAGGCGAACAGGACCCCGCGGTGGAAGAAGTCGGCGTCGCGCACGGCCAGCAGCACGAGGATGACGAGCACCGTCTTCAGCAGCCACGAGCCCATGACCGCGATGACCATGAGGTCCAGCGGCCGCTTGGCAGCGGCCCGGACGGCGACGACGGTGGTGATCGCGAAGATCGCGGCCAGGGCGGTGCCGAGCACCCCGCCCCACATGCCGCGGGTGCCGCCGATCAGCGCGCCGATCCCGATCGAGCCGACCGCCACCACGACGAGGAACAGCGCGAGGCGCCGCAGGATCCCGGTGAACAGCTCGCGGGGCAGGGCGGGGTCCTCGCTCGCGCCTGCCGACGCGCTCGTGCCCGGCTCGTCGGTGGCGCCGGCCGCCCCGGTGGCCCCGGTGGCCGCGGCCGGCGCGGTCGCGCCGGTCGGCTCGGCGGCCGAGGGCTCCCCCGTGGCCGCGCCCGCGGCGTCCTGCGCGGCGGTGTCGTCGTCGCGGTCGTGCTGATCGGTCACTGGTCTCTCCTGGTGCGGGTCTTGCGCTGCGTGGGCAGCAGTCGGGCGGTGAGCAGGATGGCCACGAGCGAGGCGGCGCCGGCGCCGACGGCCACCTGCTCGAGCGGGAAGAAGGCGAGGGAGACCGCGGTCAGCGAGAGAACCGCGGTCCACAGGTGGAGGATGCCGACGGCCGCCCGGTGGCTGTGGCCCAGGCGCAGCAGGCGGTGGTGCATGTGCGAGGCGTCGGCGTGGAACGGGGAGCGCCCCGCGCCGACGCGCCGGACCACGGAGGTGACGATCTCCATCAGCGGGACCGCGAGGACGGCGACCGGGATGAGGATGGGCACGAAGGCCGGCAGCGCGCGCCCGGCCGACAGGGCGGCGGGGTCGATCTGGCCGGTGACGATGATGGCCGCGCCCGCGAGCGTGAGCCCGAGGAACATCGCCCCGGAGTCGCCCATGAAGATCCGTGCCGGGTGCAGGTTGTGCGGCAGGAAGCCCAGGCACACCCCGGCCAGCGCCGCGAGGACCGCGGAGGCGACGTTGGCGTAGTTGCCCGGCGAGGCGTCGCGGGCGAGCAGGTAGGTGAACAGGAAGAACGACGAGCCGCCGATGAGGATCATCCCCGCCGCCAGGCCGTCGAGCCCGTCGACGAAGTTCACCGCGTTGACCACCACGACGACGATGAGCGTGGTGGCCAGCAGCGAGAAGCCCGAGGAGCCGATCGTCAGGCCGAACAGCGGGAAGGTGATGAGCTGGACGCCCTGCCAGGCCATGAGGCCGGCGGCGAGGAACTGGCCGGCGAGCTTGGTCAGCCAGTCCAGGTCCCAGACGTCGTCGGCCGCGCCGATGAGGCAGATGACGGTGGCCCCCAGGAGTACCCCCCAGGCCTGGGAGGACTGGGCGAAGACCGCCTCCAGGTAGGGGATCTGGGAGGCCAGGGTCATGCTCGCCGCGAAGCCCGCGAGCATCGCCAGCCCGCCGAGGCGCGGGGTCGGCACCGCGTGCACGTCCCGGTCGCGCACGGCCGTCAGCGCGCCGATCCGCACCGCGATGCGTCGCATCACGGGGGTCAGCAGGTAGGTGACGACGGCGGCGAACGCGGCGACGAGCAGGTAGGTCCTCATCGGGTGGCTGGTGGCTCCGCGGGCGGGGTGTCGGGGGCCGCAGCGTCCTCGGCGGACCCGCCCGCGACCTCGGCGGCGGCAGCCCCGGGATCCGCAGCGTCGTCGGGGGCCGAGGCGTCGTCGTCGGCCGCCGCGTCCTCGGCGAGCCCGGGCACGACCTCGGCGAGCTCGGGCACGGTCAGCGCGCCCACGCGCAGCACCCGCACTTGCTCGCCGGTGAGGTCGAGGATCGTCGAGGGCGAACCGGCGCCGACCTCGCCGCCGTCGAGGTAGACGGCGACCGAGCCGCCGAGCTGCTCCTCGGCGTCGGCGCAGGTCGAGGGGGCCGGACGGGTGGTCCGGTTCGCCGAGGACACCGCCGTCGGGCCTGCCCGGCGCAGCAGCTCGCGGGCGAGCTCGTGGTCGGGCATCCGCACCGCGACGGTGCCACGGGTGTCCCCCAGGTCCCAGCTCAGCGCGGGGTGGGCGCGGCACACCAGCGTCAGCGGCCCGGGCCAGAACCGCTCGGCGAGCGCGTCCGCGACCGGCGGCAGGTCGGTGGTCAGGGCGGTGAGCACCGCCAGGTCCCCGACGAGCACCGGCGGCGGCTTGTCGCGACCGCGCCCCTTGGCCGCCTGCAGGACCTCGACGGCGGCCGGGTCGAAGGCGTTGGCCCCCACCCCGTAGACGGTGTCGGTCGGCAGGACGACGAGCTCGCCGCGGCCGAGGGCGGAGACCGCGGCGTCCAGCCCGACGGCGCGCTCGCGCGCCGAGCTCGTGTCGAAGACGGTCATGACGGCGAGTGTTCCATGCGCGGGGTGCCAGGCCGGGGCGCGACCGCCGTGAGGTAGCGGTCCCGTCCGGTGAGGTCGGCGCCGGTGCGGGCGTCGACGAGGCCGCAGGCCGCCGCGTGCGCGCGCAGCGCCGGGCCCTGCTCCTCGGAGTGCTCGAGCACGAGGGTCCCGCCGGCCCGCAGCAGCGTGGCCGCCCGGGCCACGAGGGCGCGTGGCAGGTCCAGGCCGTCCGCGCCGCCGCCGTACAGGGCGCGGGCCGGGTCGTGCTCGCGGACCTCGGGGTCGCGGGGCAGGGCGTCGTCGGGGACGTAGGGCGGGTTGGACACGACGACGTCGCAGCGCCCGTCGAGCTCGGGCAGCGCCTCCCGGGCGTCGCCGGCGACGAGCCGCACCGCCGGGGCGTGCCGCTCGACGTTGGCGCGGGCGACCACCAGGGCCTCGGGCGAGATCTCCACGGCGTGCACCCGGGCGCCGGGCACCTCGGTGGCCAGCGCCAGGGCGATCGCCCCCGAGCCGGTGCACAGGTCGACGACGAGCGGTGCCGGGCCCGCGGCCCGGGCGGCCTCGATCGCCGCGCCGGCCACGAGCTCGGTCTCCGGCCGGACGACGAAGGCTCCGGGCCCGGCGACGAGCGCGAGGTGGCGGAAGTGCATGGTCCCGGTGATGTGCTGCAGCGGCTCGCGCCCGGCGCGCCGCTCGACGGCGTGCGCGTAGGTGCCGAGCTGGTCGGCGGTGGGGTCGGGAGCCATCATCAGCGGGGCGGCGCGGGCCACGTGCTCGGCGAGCAGGCGGGCGTCGACCAGGGGGCTGGGCACCCCGGCGTCGGTGAGGATCGCCGCGGCCCCGGCCACGGCCTCGCGCCAGGTCGGCGCGCCGCTCACGAGCCGGCGTCGGCCAGCCGCGCGGCCTCGTCCGCCTCGACCGCCGAGGCGATGACCGGACCGAGCTCGCCGTCGAGCACCTGGTCGAGGTTGTAGGCCTTGAACCCGGTGCGGTGGTCGGCGATCCGGTTCTCGGGGAAATTGTAGGTGCGGATCCGCTCGGAGCGGTCCACGGTGCGCACCTGGGACCGGCGGGCGTCGGCGGCCTCGGCCTCCAGGCGCGCGTTGCGCTCGGCGAGCAACCGGGCACGCAGCACGCGCATGGCCGCCTCGCGGTTCTGCAGCTGGGACTTCTCGTCCTGCATGGACACGACGATGCCGGTGGGCTCGTGGGTGATCCGCACGGCGGAGTCGGTGGTGTTGACGGACTGCCCGCCGGGCCCCGAGGAGCGGTAGACGTCGATGCGCAGGTCGGCCGGGTCGATCTCGATCTCGCCGGGGTCGTCGACCTCGGGCAGCGCGAGCACCCCTGCCGCGGAGGTGTGGATGCGGCCGGCGGACTCGGTGACCGGGACGCGCTGGACGCGGTGCACCCCGCCCTCGTACTTCAGGCTCGCCCAGGCGCCGTCCTCGGGGGCGACGTCGCCCTTCGTGCGGACCGACAGCGCCGCGTCCTTGACCCCGCCCAGACCGGTCTCGGTCAGCGAGAGGACCTGGGTGGTCCAGCCGCGCCGCTCGGCGTAGCGCGTGTACATGCGCAGCAGGTCGCCGGCGAACAGGGCCGACTCGTCGCCGCCCTCCCCCGCCTTGATCTCGAGGATGACGTCCCGGGAGTCGTCGGGGTCGCGCGGCAGGAGGACGTCGCGCAGCCGGTCGAGCGCCGCCGCGTGCGCCGCCTCGAGCTCGGGGAGCTCGGCGCGCAGGGCGTCCGCCTCCTCGCCGTCGGACATCTCGATGAGCTCGCCGGCGGCGGCGAGGTCCGCCGCCGCGCCCGCCTCCGCGGTCGCGGCCGCGGCCACCCGGGACAGCTCGGCGTAGCGACGAGCGAGCGACCGGGCGCGGCCGGTGTCGGAGTGGACGTCGGGGTCGGCCAGCTGCCGCTCGAGCTCGGCGTGCTCGAGGAGCAGCGGCTCGAGCGCCTCGGAGAGCTCGGGGCTGCTCATGGGGTCCTTCCGGCCGGTTCGACGACCGTCGCCGTCGGGTACGGACAGGGCGCCGGTGGTGGCGCCGCCCGTGGGCGGTCGCCTCCACCGGCGCCCGTCAGCGTCAGTTCGAGGTCTTCTTCTTGCCGTAGCGCGCCTCGAAACGGGCCACACGGCCACCGGTGTCGAGGATCTTCTGCTTGCCCGTGTAGAACGGGTGGCACGCGCTGCACACCTCGACGTTGATCGAGCCGGAGGTGGCGGTCGAGCGGGTCTCGAAGGTGTTCCCGCACGTGCACGTCACGGTGGTGGCGACGTACTCGGGGTGGATGCCCTGCTTCATGTGTGTCTCCAAGGGGTTGCACGGCGGACCGGGTCGCCAGGCTGGTGCCTGGCGTGAACCGGAGGCCGACGGGACATTCTGCCAGGGCGGGGCCGCCCAGGACAGGGCGCCCGGCGTGACCTGCGTCGCCGGGCGCGCGGACCGACGCGGTTACTGGATCGCGTAGTCCGGGTCGGAGTTCGCGGGCGTGGTGGGGGTGTTCTTCTGCACCGTCATGAGGAACTCCGCGTTCGACGTCGTCTCTCGCAGCTTGCCCAGCAGCAGGTCCGAGGACTGCTGGAGGTCGAGCGCGCCCATCACGCGGCGCAGCTTCCACATGATCTTCAGCTCCTCGGAGCCCATGAGCAGCTCCTCGCGGCGGGTGCCCGAGGCGTTGACGTCCACGGCCGGGAAGATGCGCTTGTCGGCCAGCTGGCGCGAGAGCCGCAGCTCCATGTTGCCCGTGCCCTTGAACTCCTCGAAGATCACCTCGTCCATCTTCGAGCCCGTCTCCACGAGCGCGGAGGCGAGGATCGTCAGCGAACCGCCGTTCTCGATGTTGCGGGCGGCGCCGAAGAACTTCTTGGGCGGGTAGAGCGCGGAGGCGTCCACACCGCCGGAGAGGATGCGGCCCGAGGCGGGGGCGGCCAGGTTGTAGGCCCGCGAGAGGCGGGTGAGGGAGTCGAGCAGCACGACGACGTCCTGGCCCAGCTCGACCAGACGCTTGGCCCGCTCGATCGCCAGCTCGGCGACCACGGTGTGGTCCGAGGCCGGCCGGTCGAAGGTCGAGGCGATGACCTCGCCCTTGACCAGGCGCTGCATGTCGGTGACCTCCTCAGGGCGCTCGTCGACGAGGACGACCATGAGGTGCACGTCGGGGTTGTTCACCGCGATCGCGTTGGCGATCTGCTGCATGATGATCGTCTTGCCCGCCTTGGGCGGGGAGACGATGAGCCCGCGCTGGCCCTTGCCGATGGGCGAGACGAGGTCGATGACGCGAGGCGTGATGGCCTTCGGCGTCGTCTCCAGGCGCAGCTGGTCCTGCGGGTACAGCGGGGTGAGCTTGCCGAACTCGGGACGGTGCCGGGCCCGCTCCACCGTCATGCCGTTGATGGTGTCCAGGCGCACGAGCGGGTTGAACTTCTGCTTCTGCCCGCGGCCGCCGCGGCCGCCCCCGCTGGTGACGGTGTGACCGCCGCTGCCGTCCTCGCCTGGTTGGCGCACGGCGCCGGTGACCGCATCACCGCGGCGCAGACCGAACTTGCGGGTCTGGTTGAGGGTGACGTAGACGTCGCTCGCACCGGGCAGGTAGCCCGAGGTCCGCACGAAGGCGTACTGGTCGAGGATGTCGACGATGCCGGCGACGGGGACGAGCACGTCGTTCTCGGAGACCTCGACCTCCTCGACGCTCACGTCGTCGTTGCCACCGCGCGCCCGGCGGCGGCGGTCGCGGTTGCGGTCCCGGCTGCGCCGGCGGCGGCCGCCGGGGCCGTCGTCGTCGCCGTCGTTGCCGCGCTGGTGGTTGTTCTGGTTCTGGTTGCGGTTCTGGCCGCCGCCCTCGCGCCGGCGGGAGGCCGCCTCGCCGAGGTCGTCGAGGGTGAGGTCGCCGGCGGCGTCCTCGCCCTGGCGGCCACCGTCGCGGCCGCCCTGACGGTTCGCCCGGTTGCCCCGGCCGTCGTTGCCCTGGCGCTCGTCACCCTGGCCACCCTGGCGGCCGTTGCCGTTGTTCGAGCTGCCGTTGTTCCCGTTGGCGTTGCGGCCGCCGTTGCCGCCGCGGTCCCCGCCGTCGGTGCGGTCGCTGTTGCCGTCGCCGGTGCGCCCGGAGCCGTCGCGGCGGGCGGCGCGCTCGTCCTGGCCGCGCTCCTGTCCGCCGCTGCGGTCGGGCAGGTCGATGCCGAGGTCGGGCAGGTCGCGCGAGGCCTCGGTGGGGGTGGAGGTCGCGCGGCGCGAGCGTCGCTGGCGCGGGGCCGCACCGCCGTCGTCGGTCGCGGACCGGTCGGCGGGGGCGTCCTGGCTCACGGGGGCGTCCTGGCTCACGGGCGCGTCCTGGCGGGCCGGGACGTCCTGCTCGGCGGGGGCGTCCTGGCCGGCCGGAGTCTCCTGGCCGGCGGAGGCGGATGCGGAGCCGCCGCGTCGGCCGCTGGCGGGAGCATCCGTCTGCTCACCGGCCGGGGACGCGGAGCCGCCGGACCCGGAGGTGCTGGGCGAGGCGGACGCGCCGGAGCGGCCGGCGCGGATCGCCTCGACGAGGTCACCCTTGCGCATGCGGGTGGTGCCCTTGAGCCCCATCTGGGACGCGATGGCCTGCAGCTCCGCGAGCTTGAGGGTGGAGAGCGCGCCCTGTCGGGCGGCGTCGATGGTGTCTGTCACGAGGTGCCTTTCCTCGGTCGGCGCCCGGGGGGACCGGGACGCTGCATACCCGGCTCGGTGCCGGGGAGGTGGGACTGCGCTCCAGGTGCGCGACACGCACGGGGCGGTCGGGATCGTGGAGGCTGACCGGTCCGCGTGTGACGAGTGCGCCGCGACGAGGCGGACGTGGACGTCCAGCGGGGATCCGGTACCAGCAGGATAACAGGCTTGCGGCCCGGCGTCTCGGCGCCCGGCCGTTCGCGATGGGGAGAGGTGCCCCACCTCACCCGCCGGGGCGCTCCGCCGGGCCCCTGTCCGGGCCGGCCGCCCGGCCCTCGCCCGTCCTCGCCGGGCGCCTGACGCTCAGCGTGGTGAGCGGGTGACCTGCGCGCCCCGGGTGTCGACACCGGGGGTGAGCACCCGCCAGCCGCGGTCGGCCAGGGCCGCGGCGGAACCCTGCGGCGTCGGGGCGAGGACGAGCACGCTGGGGCCCGCCCCGGAGACGACGGCCGGCAGCCCCTGGGCGCGCAGCTCGTCGACCAGCTCGAGGGTGGCGGGCATCGACGGGCGCCTCTGCTCCTGGTGCAGGGTGTCGGTCGTGGCCGCGAGCAGGAGCTCGGGGGCCCCGGCCAGCGCGTGCACGAGCAGGGCCGCCCGGCCGGCCGCCTGCGCGGCGTCGGCGTGCGGGACGGTCGGGGGCAGCACGCCCCGGGCGGTGCGGGTGTCGAGCCGGTCCACGGGCACGACGACGGTCGGCGCCAGCGCGGGGTCCAGCCGCAGGCGGACGGCCGTGGGCCCCTCCTCGGCGTCGACCCAGGCCACGGTGGCGCCGCCGAGCAGGGCGGGCGCGGCGTTGTCGGGGTGCCCCTCGAGGTCGGTGGCCAGCGCGAGGACGCCCCGGTCGTCGAGCGGCCCGCCCTCGGAACCCGCCTCGTCGTCGACCAGGGCGCGCCCCAGCAGCAGACCGGCGACGACTGCGGCGGCCGAGGAGCCGAGCCCGCGCCCGTGCGGCACCCCGTTGGTGCAGTGCAGCTCGAGACCGACCTGCGGGGCGTCGGCCGCCTCGAGGGCCAGGCGCAGGGCCCGCACCACGAGGTGGTCCTCCCCCGTCGGCACCGAGCCGGCACCCTCGCCGGTGACGGTCACGTGCGTGGGCCCGGTGGTGGCCTGCACCTCGAGCTCGTCGTGCAGACCGAGGGCCAGCCCGAGGGCGTCGAAGCCGGGGCCGAGGTTCGCCGAGGTCGCCGGGACGCGGACGCGGGCGGCGTCCGCGACGAGGCGGCTCACGGGCGCAGGCCGAGCGCCTCGGCCGCCGCCTCGAGCGTGCCGGGCACGTCGGTCAGCTCCAGGCCGGAGTGGCCCAGCGCCGTCTCGGTGTCCTTGAGCCCGTTGCCGGTCACCGTGCACACGACCTGGGCGCCGGCCGGCACCTCGCCGCGCCCGGCGGCGGCGAGCAGACCGGCCACGGAGGCCGCGGACGCCGGTTCGCAGAACACGCCGACCTCGGCGGCGAGCAGCGCCTGCGCCTCGAGGATCTCGTGGTCGGTGACGGAGTCGATGCGGCCCCCGGAGTCGTCCCGGGCCGCGACCGCGTAGTCCCAGGAGGCGGGGTTGCCGATGCGGATGGCGGTGGCCACGGTCTCGGGGTGCTCGACGACGGCGCCCTTGACGAAGGGGGCGGCGCCGTCGGCCTGCACGCCCCACATGCGGGGCACCCGGGTGGCGACGGGCGCCGCGTCGGTGGTGCCCGCCATCGAGGCGGCGGTGGTGCGCCCGGCGTACTCGTTGTAGCCCATCCAGTAGGCCGAGATGTTGCCGGCGTTGCCCACGGGCAGGACGTGGATGTCCGGGGCGTCGCCGAGCGCGTCGACCACCTCGAAGGCGGCGGTCTTCTGCCCCTGGAGGCGGTAGGGGTTGACGGAGTTGACCAGCGCCACGGGGTAGGACTCGGCCATCTGGCGCACGATGCGCAGGCAGTCGTCGAAGGAGCCGTCGATCGCGAGCAGCCGCGCGCCGTGCACCGCGGCCTGGGCGAGCTTGCCCGCGGCGATCTTGCCCGCGGGCAGCACGACGGCGCATGTCAGGCCCGCACGCACCGCATAGGCCGCGGCGGAGGCGGAGGTGTTGCCGGTCGAGGCGCACACGACGACCTCGGCGTCGGTGGCCAGCACCTTGGTCATCGCCATCGTCATGCCGCGGTCCTTGAAGGAGCCGGTGGGGTTGGCCCCCTCGACCTTGACCCAGACCTGGGCGCCGGTGCGCTCGGACAGCGCCGGCGCCTCGACGAGCGGCGTGCCGCCCTCGCCGAGGGTGACCGCCGGCTCCTCCCCCACGGGCAGGCGGTCGGCGTACTCGCGGATGATGCCGCGCCACGGCTGGGCCACGTCAGACTCCTTCGACTCGTCGCACGGGCAGGACGGCGCGCACGCCGTCCGTCCTGGCGAGCTCGGCGAGGCACCCGGCCAGGGTCTCCTCGTCGGTGCGGTGGGTGGTGATGGCGAGCGACGCGCTCTCCCGGGCGGCCCGCGGGTCCTCGGGCGGGGCGCCGTCGTAGGCGTCGTCGAAGACGTCGTAGAGGCTCTCGGCGTAGGCGGTGGGCTCGGCGTGCCCGGCCTGCCGGACGGCCTCGATGGAGATGCCGTGGCGGCCCAGCACCTCGGTGACCACCGAGAGCATCCCGGGGCGGTCCTCGATGTCGAGGGTGAAGCGGGCGGTGACGTGCTGCTGGGCGGCGGGCAGGAACGGCAGCCGCGCGTAGGCCGACTCCCGCGGTGCCCGTCCGCCGCCGACGACGTGCGAGGCCGCGGCGACGAGGTCCGAGAGCACGGCGGAGGCGGTGGGTGCACCACCGGCGCCCTGCCCGTAGAACATCAGCCGCCCGGCGGCCTCGGACTCGACGACGACGGCGTTGAAGGCGCCCCGCACCGAGGCCAGCGGGTGGTCGGCCGGCACGAGCGTGGGGCCCACGCGCACCGAGATGCCCTCGTCCGTGCGGCGCGCGACGGCCAGCAGCTTGAGCGCGTAGCCCTCTGCCTGCGCGGCGGCCATCTCGTCGGCGGTGATGTCCCGGATGCCCTCGACCGGGACGGACTCGAGGGGGATGCGGGTGTGGAAGGCGAGGGAGGCCAGCAGGGCGGCCTTCGCCGCGGAGTCGTGCCCGTCGACGTCGGCGCTGGGGTCGGCCTCGGCGAAGCCGAGCTCCTGGGCCTGCGCGACGGCGTCGTCGAAGCCGATGCCGTTGGTCGACATCTCGTCCAGGACGTAGTTGGTGGTCCCGTTGACGATGCCGAGCACGTCGGTGACGGTGTCCCCGGCCAGGGACTCGCGCAGCGCGTAGACGATGGGGATGGCGCCGGCGACGGCGGCCTCGTAGTAGAGGTCGACGTCGGCCGCCGCGGCGGCGTCGTGCAGCTCGGGGCCGTGGGCGGCGATGAGGGCCTTGTTGCCGGTGACCACCGTGGCGCCGGCGGACATGGCCGCCCGGACCAGCGCGCGCGGGGGGTCGATGCCCCCGATGAGCTCGACGACGATGTCCGCCCGGGAGACCAGGCCCTCGGCGTCGGTGGTGAGCAGCTCGCGCGGGATCCACGGGTCGCGCTCCCGCTCGGCGTCGCTCACGGCGATGCCGACCAGGCGCAGCGGTGCGCCGGCGCGGGCGGCGAGGTCCTCGGCCCGCTCGGCGAGCAGCCGGACGACCTGGGAGCCGACCGTCCCGGCGCCGAGCAGGGCGACGCGGACCTCGGTGGGCGGGGTGGTCACGGGCACGTCGACGTCCTTGCTGGTCTCGGGGCGGCTGGTCACGGTCCGGCCGGGCGGGACCCGGTCCGCCCGCCATCCTAGGTGCGGGGCCACCCGTCGGGCCGGGGTGTCCGCGGCCGGGGGCCGGGGGTCAGTGCGGGGCCGGGTCCTGGTCGAGGTCGGTGGCCAGGAGGTCCTCGACGCTCTCGCGCCGCACCATGACGCGGGCGGTCCCGTCCTCGACGCCGATCACCGGCGGGCGCGGCACGAGGTTGTACTGGCTGGACATCGACCGGCCGTAGGCGCCGGTGGCCGGCACGGCGAGCAGGTCCCCGCGGTCGGTGTCCTGCGGGAGGGCGACGTCGCGCACGACGATGTCCCCGGACTCGCAGTGCTTGCCCACCACCCGCGTGGGCACGCCGCCCGCCGCGCTCTGCCGGCCGGCGAGGGTCGCGGTGTAGTCGGCCGCGTACAGGGCGGTGCGGATGTGGTCGGACATCCCGCCGTCGACCGAGACGTAGGCCCGCGAGCCGCCGCCGTCCAGGGCCACGTCCTTGGTCGTGCCCACGCGGTACAGCGTCACCCCCGCCGGGCCGACGACGCTGCGGCCGGGCTCGACGGAGATACGCGGCACCGGCGAGCCGAGGCGAGCGCACTCCTGGGCGACGACGCGCGCGAGGGTGGCGGCGACGTCGTCGGGAGTGGGTGGGACCGTGTCCGCGCTCGTGTAGCGGATCCCGTACCCGCCGCCGAGGTCGACCTCGGGCAGGACCGTGCCGGTCTCGCGACGCACGTCCTCGCGCAGGGTGAGCACCGCGCGGGCCGCGGCCTCGAAGCCGGCCAGGTCGAGGATCTGGCTGCCGATGTGGCTGTGCAGGCCGACGAGCTCGAGGGCGGGGCGGGCGAGGACCTCGTCGACGGCCTTGCGGGCGGCGCCCGAGGCCAGCGACAGGCCGAACTTCTGGTCCTCGTGGGCGGTGGCGATGAACTCGTGCCCGCCGGCGTGCACGCCGGTCGTCACCCGGATCATCACCGGCACCGACGTGCCCCGCTCGGCGGCAATCATCGCCACCCGGTCGATCTCGGCCAGGGAGTCGACGACGAGGCGCCCGACGCCGGCGTCGATCGCGGCGGCGATCTCCTCGTCGGACTTGTTGTTGCCGTGCAGGCCGATCGCCGCGCCCGGCACGCCGGCGCGCAGGGCGGTGACGAGCTCGCCGCCGGTGGAGGTGTCGACGCGCAGCCCGGCGGCGTGCACGAGGCGGGCCACGCCGACGGTGAGCAGGGCCTTGCCGGCGTAGTAGACGTCGGCGCCGGCCATCCCCCGGGCCGGGTCGAAGTGCTCCGCGAAGGCCCGGGCGTAGGCGGCGGCCCGCTCGCGCAGGTCGGCCAGGTCGAGGACGTAGGCGGGCGTGCCGTGCACGCGGGCGAGGTCGGTGAGAGCCACGCCGCCGATCTCGAGCGCGCCGTCGACCCGCCGGGCGGTGCGCGGCCAGGGGCCGGCGACCGAGCCGTCGGGCTCGGGGGCGGGCGTCCGCGCGAGGTCCGGGCCCGTCGCGTCGGGGCCGGTCGCCTCGGGGCCGGTCGCGTCGATGCTCACATGCGCTCCGGCGCGCCGACGCCGAGCAGGCCGAGCCCGGTGGCGATGACCTGACGGGTGGCGTCGTTGAGCCACAGCCGGGTGTGGTGGGCGTCCTCGACCGGGTCCTCCCCGCGCGGGGTGACCCGGACCTTGCCGTACCACTGGTGGTAGCCGGTGGCGAGGTCCTCGAGGTAACGGGCCACCCGGTGCGGCTCGCGCAGGGACGCCGCCATCGCGACGATCTGCGGGAAGGAGCCGAGCAGGCCCAGGAGGGCGGCGTCGGCCGGGTCGTCGAGCAGCTCGGGGGCGAAGGCGGCGTCGCGGCTCACCCCGTGCTCGGCCGCGTTGCGCCCCACCGCGCAGGTGCGGGCGTGGGCGTACTGCACGTAGTAGACGGGGTTCTCGTTCGAGCGCTCCTGGAGCAGGTCGAGGTCGAGGTCGATCGCGGTGTCCGTCGAGGACCGCGCCAGGGAGTAGCGCGCGGCGTCCACGCCGACGGCGTCGACGAGGTCCTCGAGGGTGACGACCGTGCCGGCGCGCTTGGACATCCGCATCGGCTGCCCGTCCTTGAGCAGGTTGACCAGCTGGCCGATGAGGAGCTGGAGGTTGACCCCCGGGGTGTCGCCGAAGGCGGCGCAGACCGCCATCATCCGGCCCACGTAGCCGTGGTGGTCCGCGCCGAGCATGATGACGACCTCGTCGAAGCCGCGCTCGCGCTTGTCGAGGTAGTAGGCGATGTCGCCCGCGATGTAGGCGGTCTCGCCGTCGGACTTGACGACGACGCGGTCCTTGTCGTCGCCGAACGTGGTGGTGCGCAGCCAGGTCGCGCCGTCCGCCTCGAACATGTGGCCGGCCTCGCGCAGCCGTTCGATGGCCCGCTCGACGGCGCCGGAGGCGTGCAGGGAGTCCTCGTGGAAGTAGACGTCGAAGTCGACGCCGAAGTCGTGCAGGGCCGCCTTGATCTCGTCGAACATGCGGGCCACGCCGCGGGAGCGGAAGACCTCCTGCGCCTGCTCGTCCGGCAGTCCCGCGGGCGCGGGCTCGCCGGCGGCCACGGCGTCGGCGGTGACGGCCTCGGCGATGTCGGCGATGTACTGACCGCCGTAGCCGTCCTCGGGGGCCGCCTCGCCGCGGGCGCGGGCCAGCAGCGAGCGGGCGAAGCGGTCGATCTGGGCGCCGTGGTCGTTGAAGTAGTACTCGCGGGTCACCTCGGCGCCGCTGGCCTGAAGGATGCGCGCCAGCGAGTCGCCGACGGCCGCCCACCGCACGCCCCCGATGTGGATCGGGCCAGTGGGGTTGGCCGAGACGAACTCGAGGTTGACCCGGCGCCCGGCGTGGGCGTCGCCGCGCCCGTAGTCGGCGCCGGCGTCGACGATGGTGCGGGCGAGCTCGCCGGCCGCACCGGCCTCGAGGCGGATGTTGAGGAAGCCGGGCCCGGCGACCTCCGCGGAGGCGACGCCGTCCTGCTCGCCCAGCCGCTCGGCGAGCGCCGCGGCCAGGTCGCGGGGGTTGGTGCCGGCCTTCTTGGCCAGCTGCATCGCCACGTTCGTCGACCAGTCGCCGTGCTCCCGCTGACGGGGTCGCTCGACCTTGACGGTGGCGGGCACGGCGTCGGCGGGCAGCGCCAGGGTGCCGTCGGCGGCGAGCGCCGCGAGCTGGGCGGCGATGAGTTCGGCGAGTGCTTCGGGAGTCACCCCAGCAGCGTAGTTGCGTCGCGGGAGCCCGCGTCCCCCACCGCCGTGACGGTGGCCGCAACGGGCGCCGGGGTGGTCACAGGGTGTGGGACACGTACATCTCGTAGACCGGCCAGTCCTCACCGGCGAGGGTGAAGACCAGGCCCCGCCCGTTGTCCCACAGGTACTGCACGGGCGCCGCCTCGTCGGTGGTGTCGAAGATCCGCAGCGTGCCGGTGCCGTCGGTGTTGGTCACCGTCTCCTCGCGCACGGTGGCGCCGGCGGCCACGAGCTCGTCGGTGAGCGAGGAGGTGAACTCGTCGACGTCGGAGTGGGAGGTGAACCGGGCGGCGCCGTAGCTCACCGACGAGCCGTTGCCGGTGTAGGTGCCCTGCCAGGCCTCGGCCGCGCCGGCCTCGGCCGCCCCCGACCACTCGGTCCAGTCGCTGGTCAGCGAGTAGGTGGTGGCCTGCCCGTCGTCGTCGGTGTAGACCATCGAGTTCTCGATGCGGGAGGCCAGCTCGCGCTCGTCGATCGCCGGCGAGCGGGCGGCGTCGAGGATGAAGGTGCCGCCGATGATGACGCCCAGCAGCACGAGGGTGGACACGATCATCGTGACGATGAGCCTGGTGTCGGACCGCCCCCCCGTCCGTGCCGCCATCCCTGCGCCCTCCTCGGGCTCGTCGTCCGCGACCGGGCCGGCCGCCGGCGACCCGGACGGCCGCCGCTGGACAGGGTACGTGGTCGGGAGCACTCCGAGCGGCACGCGTTCAGCCTGCACGGCGGGATAGGATGCTCTGGCGCCTGCGGGTGCACGCCCCCGTAGCTCAGTGGATAGAGCGTCTGCCTCCGGAGCAGAAGGTCGCTGGTTCGAATCCAGTCGGGGGTACTTCCGTGCCCGGGGGCGCGCCGGTCGTCGCGGCCGGTCAGTGCCAGGGGCCCCGGCGGTCGAGGACCTCCAGGAGCAGGGACGGCCGGTCGGTGATGATCCCGTCGACGCCCATGTCCAGCAGCCGTTCCATGTCAGCGCGCTCGTCGACGGTCCACACGTGCACCTGGAGCCCGAGCCGGTGCGCGGCCGCCAGGGCCCGACGGGTGACCACGGGCACCCCGCGGTACCGCTCGGGGACCTGGAGCGCCACCGCACCGTCGTCGGGGCCCGGCACGAGGGCGGTGAGCACCCGACCGACCAGCGGGAGGACGGAGCCGGCCACCAGCGCCCCGACCTCCGCCGGCGAGAGCGAGGTGACGGCCGGCAGGGCGGAGCGGATCCGGGACAGGCGCTGCCCGGAGAACGCGGCGAGGCAGACCCGGTCGGCGGCGCCGGCGTCGCCGAGCACGGCGACGAGCGGGTCGACCACCGCGTCGGTCTTGGCATCGATGTTGAGGCGCAGGTCCGGGTGGGCGGCGAGGACGTCGACGAGCCGGGCGGGTGCTCCCCCGCCGTGCACGGACAGCTCCGCCACGGCCGACCACGGCAGGTGCTCGACCGGTCCGGCGACCCCGGTGGTGCGGGCGAGGTCCTCGTCGTGAAAGAGGACGACCTCGCCGTCGGCGCTCAGCCGGGCGTCGGTCTCCATGACGACGCCGAGCGCGGCGGCGTGCGCGGCGGCCTCGGCGGTGTTCTCCGGCACCTCCAACGAGCCGCCCCGATGGGCGATCGCGACCGGTCCCACGCCGGAGAACACGTGGGCCACGGTCAGCAGGCCCGGGCGGGGTCGACCGCGCCGAGGGAGTCGAGGAAGTCGGTGGGGTCGACCGTCTCGCCGTCGACGTGCACCTCGAGGTGGAGGTGCGGGCCGGTGGAGTTGCCCCAGGAGCCGATGTCGGCGAAGTGCTGCCCCACGGTGACGGTGTCCCCCTCGGCCACGTGCACGCCCGTGGGCGCCATGTGCGTCGACCACGTCTCGAAGGTGCGTCCCTCGTGCTCGTGCTCGATGATGACCAGCGTCCCGGAGCGCCCCTCGATGCCGGGGCCGACGTGGGTGACGACGCCGTCGGCGACCGCGTGGATCGGGGTCCCGAAGGGGGCCGCGAAGTCGTCGCCGGTGTGAAAGGACTCGGTGCCGCTGATGGGGTGGACGCGCCAGCCGTAGCCCGAGGACATCCGGTAGTGCTCGGCGGCGACGGGCATGACCGCGCCACCGGCGTCGTCGAGCGACGCGCGGGCGCCGGAGGCGGCGACCTCGGGCGAGCACTGCAGGTCCGCGCGGGCCTCGCTGCGGCTGGCCGCGGCGTAGGAGGCGCGCGCGCCGGCCCCGCCGTCGGCCATGAGCTCGGGGGCCAGGGTGGCCGACTCGCTCTCGTTGCTGGTGAGCACGGAGTACGAGGGGGCGCTCAGCGCGCTGACCTGCGGCTGCACGGAGACCTGGGCCTCGGCGGACGTCAGGTGCTGCTGGGCGACCGGGACGACGACCCCCAGGGTGCCCACGGCGGCGGCCGCGGCGACCAGGGTGGTGCGCACCGCCGGACGGGAGGTCCGGGACAGGGCCGGGCGCCGCCGTCCGCCCGCGCCGCGCACGGCCGGGCGGCCGGTCGCGCCGGTGGCGCGTCGCACGCGCAGCTCACGACGGGTGGGGGTCCGGGACGCCGCCGCGGCCACGTCCGCGGGTGCCTGCGGCACGGGCGGGACGGAGGCGGTCGGGTCCTCGGCCGGGTCCACGGCGTCGGCCGGGTCCGCGGCGTCGACCGGGTCTGCGGCCGGGCGAGCGGCGAGCGCCTCGGCGGCCCGGGCGGCGGCGCGCAGCGCGCGCCGGGTCCTGGGCGCACCGGCGGGCGCCGGTACGGGCGTCGCCGGCTCAGGGGCGGTCGGCTCCGCCGTCGCCCGCTCGGGCGCGGTCGCCTCACGGGTGGTCCGCTCAGTGGCGCCCGCCACCGGCGCGGACGGCACGGCGACCGGCACGTCCTCAGGCGCCGAGGTCACGCGGAGGTCACGGCGGCGCACCGGCCGCCCGGCCTGCTGCGCGGCCGCCGTGCGCGCGGCCTCCGCCAGACGGATCTCGCGCCGCGTGCGCGGTGCCTCCGACGTCGTCGCCGGCGCCTCAGCCGCTCCTCCGTGCGCGTCCGCGGTCCGCAGGTCCCGTCGACGGAGCCGGGGGCTCGACCCGGCGGGCGCTGACATGACGGACGGGACCTCATTCTGGTTCGGACACAGGGGCGCCACCTGTGGCACGGGTGAGCCCCACGCCGAGCGGTGGATGGTCACAGCACGGTAACTGTCCCGAGCAGGGCGGTCCAGGTCCCGCGGGCCCGCGGTGAGCAACCGCACGTCGGGCCGCGCCAGACGCTACCCGGCTCCCGGGGGCGCCCGGTTCGCCCGTCCACAACAGTCACCCCGGATCGCTCGACGATCGCGGGACCATCGACGGGCCGTTGCCAGGGTGGGTCTTGACCCCTGCTTGGCACGAGCGGTCCGGGCGCGACGAAACGGGGCGAAACCGGGCGTGTACCGGCCTCCTGGCTGGGGTCCGGGGCCGCCGTCCGCCTAGGCTTGACTGGCGTACGCGCGCTCCCACCCACACCGGAACAAGGCGGTTTCCCACAGTGTCCACCCAGGCTCACGACAGCTTCGGCCCGAACGCATGGCTCATCGAGGAGCTGTTCGAGAAGTACCAGCAGGACCCCACCTCGGTCGACGAGTCGTGGCAGTCGTTCTTCGCCGAGCGGGCGGCACGTGGCGGTACGAGCAGCGCCGGGCGTCCCGCACCGGCCCCGGCGCAGGCACCCGCCCAGCAGGCCCCCGCCGCGGCGCAGGGCACGTCCGCGCCGAGCGCCGCCGCCCCCTCGGCCCCCGCCTCCTCCGGGGGCTACCACGTCGAGTCCGCCCCCACCCCCGAGACTCGGCCCGCCGACAAGTACCCCCGCACCGAGTCCGACTCCCAGGTCCAGGACATCCGCGGTGACCTGCCTCCCGCCCCGCCGGCGGAGTCCCAGGCGGCGACCGCCACCTACCGCGACTCCACCAAGCCGATCGCCCGCTACAACCCCGACGGCGCCGAGGACCAGACCGTCAAGCTCCGCGGCGTCGCGCAGCGCACGGCGGCGAACATGGAGACCTCGCTGGAGATCCCGGTCGCCACCTCGGTGCGCGCGGTCCCGGCGAAGGTGCTGGTCGACAACCGGCTCGTCATCAACTCCCACCTCGCCCGCTCCCGCGGCGGCAAGGTCTCCTTCACGCACCTCATCGGGTTCGCGATGGTCGAGGCCCTCGCCGAGGTGCCGGACATGAACTACAGCTACGGGAGCACGGACGAGGGCAAGCCCGCCCTGGTCAAGCCGGCGCACATCAACTTCGGCCTCGCCATCGACCTGCCGAGGCCGGACGGCACGCGCACCCTCGTCGTGCCGAGCGTCAAGGAGTCGGAGACGCTCGACTTCGCGGGCTTCGTCGCCGGCTACGAGGAACTCGTGCGCAAGGCGCGGACCAACGAGCTGTCGGTCGAGGACTTCCAGGGCACCACCGCCACACTGACGAACCCCGGTGGCCTCGGCACCGTGCACTCGATCCCGCGCCTGATGAACGGGCAGGGCGTCATCGTCGGCGTCGGCGCGATGGAGTACCCCGCGGAGTACCAGGGCGCCTCCGAGCAGACGATCGCCCGGCTCGGCGTCTCGAAGATCCTCACCCTGACGTCGACCTACGACCACCGGATCATCCAGGGCGCGGCGTCGGGCGAGTTCCTCCGGGCGATCGCCACCAAGCTCCTCGGCGAGGACGGCTTCTACGACCGCGTGTTCGTCTCCATGCAGGTCCCCTACGAGCCGGTGCGCTGGAAGAAGGACACCGAGTTCGACGCCGAGACCGAGCTGGGCAAGCCGGCGCGGATCGCCGAGCTCATCCACGCCTACCGGTCCCGCGGCCACCTCATGGCCAACACGGACCCGATCTCCTACCGCCAGCGCAGCCACGCGGACCTCGACATCACCAACTACGGGCTCAGCCTGTGGGACCTCGAGCGGAAGTTCGCCACCGGCGGGTTCGGCGGCGCGAGCCGGCTCACCCTGCGCGAGATCCTCAACAACCTGCGCGACGCCTACTGCCGCACCGTCGGCATCGAGTACATGCACCTGGCCGACCGCGCCCAGCGCATCTGGTTCCAGGAGCGCCTTGAGCGGGCCTACACCAAGCCCTCCTCGGAGCAGCAGCTGCGGATCCTGTCGATGCTCAACAAGGCCGAGGCCTTCGAGACGTTCCTGCAGACCAAGTTCGTGGGGCAGAAGCGGTTCTCGCTCGAGGGCGGAGAGTCTCTCATCCCGCTGCTCGACACGGTCCTCAACGGTGCCGCCGAGAAGGGGCTCGACGAGGTCGCCATCGGCATGCCCCACCGCGGGCGGCTCAACGTCCTGGCCAACGTCGCCGGCAAGTCCTACAAGCAGATCTTCGGGGAGTTCGAGGGCAACTTCGACCTCACCGGCTCGGGCGACGTCAAGTACCACCTCGGCACGGAGGGCAAGCACGAGGCCCCCGACGGCGCCGTCACCGGCGTCTACCTCGCCGCCAACCCCTCCCACCTCGAGGCGGTCGACGGCGTGCTCGCCGGCGTGGTGCGCGCCAAGCAGGACCGCATCGACCTGGGCGACAAGGGGTACTCGGTCCTGCCGATCCTCATCCACGGCGACGCCTCATTCGCCGGCCAGGGCGTGGTCACCGAGACCCTCAACCTGTCCCAGCTGCCCGGCTACCGGGTGGGCGGCACGCTGCACGTCATCGTCAACAACCAGATCGGGTTCACGACCTCGCCGGCGTCCGCACGGTCCTCCTACTACGCGACCGACGTCGTCAAGGGCCTGCAGATCCCGATCTTCCACGTCAACGGGGACGACCCCGAGGCGGTGGCCCGGGTCGCCGAGCTCGCCTTCGAGTACCGGGAGAAGTTCCGCAAGGACGTCGTCATCGACCTCATCTGCTACCGCCGCCGCGGCCACAACGAGGGCGACGACCCCTCGATGACGCAGCCGGTGATGTACCGCCTCATCGACGAGAAGAAGACCGTCCGCACGCTCTACCAGGAGTCGCTCATCGGCCGCGGGGACATCACCGAGGAGCAGAGCGAGCAGGCGATCGAGGAGTTCCAGCGCACCCTCGACGAGGGCTTCACGGCCGCGAAGGAGCTCGACCCCGGCACGCCGTCCGACAGCGTCGCCGGCCTGGAGAAGCCGGCCGCGCAGCAGGAGGACGCCGGCCTCATGGTGGGCTGGTCGACGGCGGTGAGCCCCGCCGTCGTCGAGCGCGTCGGCGAGGCGCACGCCCGCGTGCCCGAGGGCTTCACCCTGCACCCCAAGCTCAAGCAGCTCACCGAGCGCCGGGTCGCGATGTCCAAGGAGGGCGGCATCGACTGGGGCATGGGCGAGCTCATCGCCTTCGGCTCCCTGCTCATGGAGGGCACGCCGGTCCGGCTCGCCGGTCAGGACTCGCGCCGTGGCACCTTCGTCCAGCGCCACGCCGTCTTCCACGACCACCACGACGGCTCGGAGTGGACGCCGCTGCGTTTCCTCACCCCCGACCAGGCGAAGCTGTGGATCTACGACTCCTCGCTGAGCGAGTTCGCGGTCATGGGCTTCGAGTACGGGTACTCGATCGAGCGCCCGGACGCGCTGGTGCTGTGGGAGGCGCAGTTCGGCGACTTCGCCAACGGCGCGCAGACGATCATCGACGAGTTCATCTCCTCGGCCGAGCAGAAGTGGGGGCAGTCCTCCTCGCTCGTCCTGCTCCTCCCCCACGGCTACGAGGGGCAGGGGCCCGACCACTCGTCGGCCCGCATCGAGCGCTTCCTCACCCTGGCGGCGCAGGACAACATGCTGCTCATCCAGCCCTCCACGCCGGGCAACTACTTCCACTACCTGCGTCAGCAGGCCTACGCCCAGCCCCGCCGCCCCATGGTGGTCTTCTCGCCGAAGCAGCTGCTGCGCCTCAAGGCCGCCTCCGCCTCGGTCGAGGACTTCACCCAGGGGCGGGTCCAGAAGGTCATCGGCGAGGTCGACCAGGACATCGTGGCCGCCGGCGACCAGGTCGACCGCGTCCTGCTGTGCTCGGGCCGGATCTACTACGACCTGGCCGCGGCGCGGAAGAAGGCCGGCGACACCCGCACGGCGATCGTCCGCCTCGAGCAGCTCTACCCCGTGCCGACGGCGGAGGTCGCCGCGGCGATCGAGCCCTTCGGCGAGGCCGAGCTGGTCTGGGTCCAGGACGAGCCGGGCAACCAGGGCGCGTGGCCGTTCCTGGCCGGGAACCTGCACATCTTCGGCCGGCCGATGCGCCTGGTGTCCCGCCCGGCGGCGGCCGCGCCGTCGGTCGGCTCGTCCACCGCGCACGTCCAGGAGAACGGGCGGCTCATGGAGGAGGCCTTCCGCCGCTGACCGTCCACCGACGCAGCCCGGACCCCGACCGAGGGGGTCCGGGCCGCGTCGTCGGTCGGCGCCTGCGGCGGCCGGGCGCCGCGGTGGGGCAGGATGGTCGGGCCCCGCACGGTGCGGGGACGGACGAAGGAGGGGTATGAGCGACGGCGTGCGGATCTGTGTGCTCGGGGACGAGCTGGTGGCCGGGCAGGGAGACGCCCGGGCGCTCGGCTGGGTCGGCCGGGTGCTCGCCCGCACGCGCCACGCGGTCGACCCCTTCGTCGCGTCGCTGCCCGTGCCCGGGGAGTCCTCGACCGGCCTGTCGGCCCGCTGGGAGGCCGAGACGGCGTCCCGCTTCGCGCCGCGCGCCGACAACCGTCTGGTGCTGGGCCTGTCCTCGGCCGACGTCGTCGGCGGGGTCTCGACCGCCCGCTCGCGCCTCAACCTGGCCAACATCCTCGACGAGGCCTCGGCCTCGGACGTGCGCTGCCTGGTGGTGGGGCCGCCGCCGCGCCTGCGCATCGACGAGCGCGCCCTCGGCACCGTCTCGGACGCCTTCGCCGACGTGTGCGGGCGCCGGCACGTGCCCTACGTGGAGACCTTCGAGCCGCTGCGGGCCCACGAGCAGTGGCTGGCCGACATGTACGCCGGCGACGGCGTCGTGCCCGGTCAGGCGGGGTACGGTCTGCTCGCCTGGCTGGTGCTGCACCACGGCTGGCACGGGTGGCTCGGTGCCGAGGACCGCTCGGCCTGACCGACGCGCCCTGATCTCCGTACCCTGATGGCGCCGAGGTGGACCACTCTCGGTCGAGGACGACCTCTGGACAGTCCATCTCGGACGAGACAGGTCCACCTCGACGAGGGGGGCGGGGTGCGGGTCAGGCTCCGGGGTCGACGGCGAGCTTGCCGGCGATCTCGCCGCGCATCATCCGCCCGAGCCCCTCGGGCACCGCGTCCAGCCCGCCGATCTCCTCGACCCGCGGCCTCACGCCGGTGGTGGCCAGCGCCCGTTGCAGCGCGGCCAGCTCGTCGCGCGTGCCCATCGTCGAGCCGAGCACCCGCAGCGACCGGAAGAACACCCGGCTGAGCTCGGCGGGCGGCGCGTCCCCGGAGGTCGCCCCGCACACCACGACCGCCCCGCCGGGCCGCAGGGAGCGCAGCGAGTGCGCCCAGGTGGCCCGGCCCACCGACTCGACGACGAGGTCCACCCGCGTGCTGGCGCGCCCGCCGGGTTCGAGCACCTCGTGGGCGCCGAGCTCGCCGGCCAGCGCGCGGCCGGCCTCGGTGCGGGAGGTCGCCACCACGCGCGCGCCCATGAGCCGCGCCAGCACGATCGCGGCGCCGGGCACCCCGCCGGTGGCGCCCTGGACGAGCACCGTGTCCCCGGCCCGCACCCGGCCCACCGTGGTGAGCATCCGGTAGGCGGTCAGCCACGCCGTCGGCAGCGCCGCCGCCTCGGCGAAGCTGAGCGCGGGATCCTTGTCCACGAGGTTGGCCGCCGGGACGTGGACCTCCTCGGCGAGGGTGCCGGGGTGGCGCTCGGAGAGGATCGCGCGGGCGGGGTCGAGCGTCTCGTCCCCGCGCCAGGCCGGGTCGCCGACGACGGCGTGCACGATGACCTCCCGCCCGTCCGCGGTCACGCCGGCGGCGTCGCAGCCGAGCACCATGGGCAGCCGGTCGGCCGGCAGGCCCACGCCGCGCAGCGACCACAGGTCGTGGTGGTTGAGGCAGGCGGCCCGCACCGTGACGCGCACCCAGTCCTCGGGCGGGGCGGGCGGGTCGATCTCGCCGACGACGAGGCCGGCGAGCGGGTCGTCGGGGTCGGTGCCGGCGGCATAGGCGGCGCGCATCCCACCAGGCTACGCGGGCGACCGGACGAGTGAGGGCGGGCGTACCACCGCGGGCTGGATCGCAGCGACGGGCGGTGGGACGACCGCGGCCCCCGGCATCTGCCGGGGGCCGCGATCTCGCTCAGCTGTTGGGGCGCTTACCGTGGTTCGCGTTGCCCCTCTTCCGCGCCTTGCGCTTGCGTCCGCGCTTGGACATCTCGCTCCTCGCCGTCTGTGACTCTCCCGCTCGGGCGGGATGATGGACAGACCATCCTTGCACATCGGCGCCGCGAGCGGCACCGGGCGGTGCGCCGGTGGTGTCAGCCGCCCCGCAGGGTCGTGGAGCGCACCACCGTCAGCTGGGAGACGATCCGGGCGCGCAGGGCGGCCGGGGCCTGCTCCGCGCAGGAGCGCCGCAGCAGCGCCTTGACGTGCGCGGCGGCGTCGACCTCCCCGCGGCAGGTCTCGCAGGTGAGGACGTGGGTGCGCAGACGCTCGCGGTACTCCTCGCCGAGCTCGGCGTCGATGAACTCGTAGACCTTGTCCGCGAGCTCGTCGCACGAGCAGGGTCCGGCCTGCTCCTCGGACGCGACGGCGTCGACGATGCGGTCGGCCAGGGCGTCGTCGTCGTGGGTGCTCACTTCGTGACCTCCGTGCGGATACCGAGCTCGCGGGCGTGGTCGGCCAGGAGCTCGCGCAGCTGGCGGCGGCCGCGGTGCAGGCGCGACATCACCGTCCCGATCGGGGTGCCCATGATCTCGGCGATCTCCTTGTACGCGAATCCCTCGACGTCGGCGAGGTAGACGGCCAGCCGGAAGTCCTCCTGGAGCTCGGCGAGCGCGTCCTTGACCTCGGAGTCCGGCAGGGACTCCAGCGCCTCGGTCTCCGCCGAGCGCAGCCCGGTCGAGGTGTGCGACGCGGCGGCGTGCATCTGCCAGTCCTCCACCGTGTCGGCGTCGGTCTGCAGGGGCTCGCGCTGCTTCTTGCGATAGGTGTTGATGTAGGTGTTGGTGAGGATCCGGTACAGCCAGGCCTTGAGGTTGGTCCCCGGGCGGTACTGGTGGAACGCCGCGAAGGCCTTGGTGAAGGACTCCTGGACGAGGTCCTCGGCGTCGGTGGGGTTGCGGGTCATCCGCATCGCCGCGCCGTAGAGCTGGTCGATGTAGGGCATCGCCTCGCGCTCGAACCGGGCGGCCCGATCCGCGTCGCTCTCGCCGGCCGGGGCGCGGTCGAGGTCCTCCCCCACGTCGAGGACGTCGGGCGAGCTCACGGCGCCGGTGCCCGGCGCATCGTCGGTGGTCATCCCGGCCCAGCCTAGTCCGGGCGGCGCGACTGGCCGCGTGAGGGTCGCCATGCTCATGCCCTCCACAACCACGCACCCGGTGCCAGGTATTCCACCGGCGTGCCTCCGAGCGCCGGATGTGGCAAGAATAGTGACATGAGCCTCCACTCGATCATCGCCCGCCCACTGCTCGCCGCGCCCTTCCTGGCCGACGGCATCGGGGCCATCACCCGGCCCGAGCGCCACGCGGAGAAGGTGGAACGGGTCCGCCCCACGCTCTCCCGCCTGGGCGTCCCCGAGCAGGTCACCGCCGCACCGGAGCTGCTCACCCGCGCCCTGGGTGTGGTCACCACCGTGTCGGCCCTCGCGCTGGCCACCGGTCGGCGCCCCCGCACGGCCGCCCTCACCCTGGCGGTGGTCTCTGCCCCGGTGGCGATCGCGCGCAACCCGGTGTGGGCCGCCCGCGACGAGGCCGAGCGCAAGGAGATGACCGCCGGCCTGCTCACCTCCGCCGGTCTGGTCGGCGGCCTGTTCACCGCCGCCGCGGACCGCGACGGCGAGCCCTCCCTCAGGTGGCGGGTGAGCAACAACCTCGACCAGCGCCGCGAGCTCAAGGCCGCCAAGGCCGAGGTCAAGGAGAAGGTCAAGGACCGCTACACCGACTGACCCCGGCCGACGCCGACCGACCCGGCCCCGACGCCCGCGACCCGCACCCCGGGTCGCGGGCGTCCGTCGTACCGGGGCTCCGCCGGCCCGTCCGTCCCGACGGTCCGGGGCTCTACCGGGCCCGGCCACCGCGACGGGCCGCCGGCCGCGCTGCGGCGCAGGATCCCGCGCCCGACGAGGACGACGGGCCTACCCTGGGGGCGTGACCACCTCCGACATCTGGCCCGCGCCCCGTTCCGGCGGTCCCCTGGACGCCACCGCGGACGTCCCGGGTTCCAAGTCGCAGACGAACCGCCACCTGCTGCTGGCGGCGCTCGCCCAGGAGCCCACGCTCCTGCGCCGGCCGCTGCGCTCTCGCGACACCCTGCTCATGGCCGAGGCGCTGCGCTCCCTGGGCGCGCGCGTCGAGGACGAGGGCACCGACTGGCGCGTGACCCCGGGCCCCGTCACCGGCGGCACCTCGGTGGACTGCGGCCTGGCCGGCACCGTCATGCGCTTCGTCCCGCCGCTGGCCGCCCTCGCCCCCGGGGACACCCGCTTCGACGGCGACGCCCACGCCCGGCAGCGCCCGATGGCCCCCCTGGTGGCCGGGCTGCGCGGCCTCGGGGTGGGCGTCGACGCCGCCGGCGGCCCGGGCGCGGAGAGCCTGCCGATGACGGTGCACGGGACCGGACGGGTCACCGGCGGCGAGCTGGTCGTCGACGCCTCGGGCTCCTCCCAGTTCGTCTCGGCCCTGCTGCTGGTCGCCCCCCGCTTCGAGCGCGGCCTCGACCTGCGCCACGAGGGCCCACCGATGCCCTCCCTGCCGCACGTGGAGATGACGGTGGAGACGCTGCGCGGGCTCGGCGTCGCCGTCGAGGTCGACCACGTCGACGGCGTGCCGGCGCGCTGGCGGGTCGCCCCCGGCCCGATCGCCGGCGGCGAGATGCTCATCGAGCCCGACCTGTCCAACGCCGGCCCCTTCCTCGCCGCGGCGGCGGTCACGGGCGGCACCGTGCGGGTGCCGGGGTGGCCCACGAGCACCACCCAGGCCGGCGATGCCCTGCCGGGCCTGCTGGCGATGATGGGCGCCGAGGTGGACTGGCCGGCGGAGGACGTCCTGTCGGTCACCGGCCCCGCCGAGCTGCGCGGCATCGACGTCGACCTGCACGACGTCGGCGAGCTGACCCCGACGGTCGCCGCCGTCGCCGCCCTCGCGCTGAGCCCGACCCGGCTGCGCGGCATCGCCCACCTGCGCGGCCACGAGACCGACCGGCTGGCGGCCATCGTCACCGAGCTCGGCCGCCTCGGCGGGCGCGCGCACGAGACCGAGGACGGCCTGGTCATCGAGCCGGCCTTCCTGCACGGCGGGACCGTGGAGACCTACGGGGACCACCGGATGGCCACCTTCGCAGCGATCCTCGGCCTGCGGGTCGACGGCGTGGGGATCCGCGACGTCGGCACCACCGCCAAGACGATCCCCGACTTCGTCCCGCGCTGGAACGCGCTGCTGGGATGAGGGCCTCGGCGGGGCGGGGACGTCCGTGAGCAGGCGCGACCTCGGCACCGACGACGAGCGCGTGCGCGTGCGGCCCGGACGCGGGACCCGGCCGCGCACGAAGACCCGCCCCTCCTACGAGGACGCCGTGCGCGGCCGCGTGCTGGCCGTGGACCGCGGCCGCTACCGGGTGCAGGCCGAGGACGGCACCCCGGTCACCGCCGTCAAGGCACGCGAGCTCAACCGCACCCGCACGGCCGTCGTCGTCGGGGACGACGTGGCGCTGGTGGGCGACGTCAGCGGCCGGCCCGACACCCTGGCCCGGATGGTCTCCGTCGGCGAGCGCCGCACGGTCCTGCGGCGCAGCGCGGAGGACGGGGACACCGCGGGCGTGGAGCGGCCCATCGTGGCCAACGCCGACCAGCTCGCAGTGGTGGCCGCGCTCAGCGACCCGCCGCCGCGGCCGCGGATGATCGACCGGATCCTCGTCGCGGCCTACGAGGCCGAGATGGACCCCCTGCTCGTGCTCACCAAGTCCGACCTCACCGACCCGGGCGAGCTGCTCGGGCTGTACACGGGCCTGGCCGTGCCGGCGGTGGTCGTCGGCGGCATGGGCACGCCCGACGGGGACGCGGCCGGGGTCGAGGAGGTGCGCTCCCGCCTGACAGGCCGCACCACCGTGCTCGTGGGCCACTCGGGGGTCGGCAAGTCCACGCTCGTCAACGCGCTGGTGCCCGACGCCGATCGGGCCACAAGTCACGTCAACGTCGTCACCGGCCGCGGCCGGCACACCTCCAGCTCGGCCGTGGCCCTGCCCCTGCCCGCCGGCGGCTGGGTGATCGACACCCCGGGCGTGCGCTCGTTCGGCCTGGCGCACGTCTCGTCGGAGTCCCTGCTCGCCGCCTTCGCCGACCTGCACGAGGCTGCCGAGCAGTGCCCGCGGGGCTGCTCGCACGCCGCCGACGCGCCGGACTGCGCCCTCGACGCGTGGGCGCAGCAGGCGGGCCCCGGCGCGGAGGCGCGGCTGGACTCCTACCGGCGGTTGGATGCGGCGCTGCACGGCGGTCCGGGTACGGTCGGCCCATGAGCAACGGCCCCGCCCGGCGTACCGACGACGACCTGCGCCTCGCCCACGTCATCGCCGACCAGGTCGACGCCCTGACCATGTCCCGCTTCGGTGCCGTGGACCTCCAGGTGACCCAGAAGCCGGACCTGACCCCCGTCTCCGACGCCGACCGCGGCGCCGAGGAGCTCGTGCGCTCCCAGCTGGCCCGCACCCGCCCGCGCGACGCGATCATCGGCGAGGAGATGGGCGCCACCGGCCACTCGCAGCGGCAGTGGATCGTCGACCCGATCGACGGGACGAAGAACTTCGTGCGGGGCGTGCCGGTGTGGGCCACGCTCATCGGCCTGGTCGAGGACGGCGAGGTGGTCCTCGGGGTGGTCTCCGCGCCGGCGCTGCAGCGCCGCTGGTGGGCCGGCACCGGCACCGGGGCGTGGACGGGCCGCTCGCTGTCCTCGGCGCGCCAGATCCACGTCTCGGCGGTCACCGAGGTGCCCGACGCCTCACTGTCGTACTCCTCGCTGGGCGGCTGGGCCGAGCGGGGCCGGCTGCGGGCCTTCCTGTCGCTGGCCCAGGAGTGCTGGCGCACCCGCGCCTACGGCGACTTCTGGAGCTACATGCTGCTGGCCGAGGGGGCCGTGGACATCGCCGCCGAGCCGGAGCTCGCGCTGCACGACATGGCCGCCCTGGTGCCCATCGTCACCGAGGCGGGCGGTCGCTTCACCTCCCTCGACGGCGAGGTAGGCCCCTGGGGCGCCGACGCCGCGGCCACGAACGGCCGCCTGCACGACACCGTGCTGGAGTACCTCTCCGACCAGGAGGACTGAGGCCCCGCCCGGGGTGTGGGTGGCCGGGGTGTGGGTGGCCGCGGTGCGCTGTGGGCGCGTGCGCCTAGCGTGGGCCGCATGCGGATCCTGCACACCTCGGACTGGCACCTGGGCCGGACGCTGCACGGGGTCGACCTCACGGGGGCGCACGCCGCCTACCTCGACCATCTCGTCGAGCTCGTACGTGCCGAGCGGGTCGACGCCGTGCTCGTGGCCGGGGACGTCTACGACCGCGCCATCCCGCCGACCGCCTCGGTCACCCTGCTCGCCGACGCGCTGGCGCGCCTGACCGCGCACACGCGGGTGGTGCTCACCCCGGGCAACCACGACTCCGCCGTCCGCCTGGGCTTCTCGGCGGGACTGCTGACCGAGCGGCTGGCCATCCGCGCCGTCGTCGCCGAGGTCGGCCGTCCGACGGTGCTGCCCGACGCCGAGGGTGGGGCGGGCGCCTACGTCTACGCGCTGCCCTACCTGGACCCCGACATGGCCCGGGACGCGCTGGCCGAGCCGGTGGACGAAGACGGACCGGACGGCGGTGAGGGACCGGACGACGACGACGGTCCGGACGACGACGGGCCGGAGGGCGCGGACGCGCGGCGGCGGCCTCCCCGGAGCCACGAGGGGGTCGTCGGCGCGGCGATGCGCCGCGTCCACGCGGACCTCGGGCGACGACGGGCGCAGGACCCCGCCCGCGTGCCGGCGCTGGCGATGGCGCACGCCTTCGTCGCCGGGGGCGAGGCCAGCGAGTCCGAACGGGACATCCGCGTCGGTGGGGTCGACGTCGTGCCCTCCTCCCTGTTCGCCGCCGAGGAGGCGGCGGCGCGACTGGACTACGTCGCGCTCGGTCATCTCCACGGTGCCCAGCAGGTCCGCGGGGCGGTGCCGGCCCGCTACTCCGGCTCCCCGCTCGCCTTCTCCTTCTCCGAGGAGCGGCACGTGAAGTCCAGCGTGCTCATCGACGTCGGGCCGGACGGGGTGCGCACCGAGCTCGTCGAGGCGCCGGTGCACCGACGCCTGGCCACGCTCACGGGCACGATGGCAGAGCTGACCTCGGGCCGGTACGCCGACCACGCCGAGGACCACGTGCGGGTCACCGTCACTGACGCCACCCGGCCGCGGCACATGCGTGCCCGGCTGCTCGAGCACCTCCCCCACCTGCTGGTCCTCGCCCACGAGCCGGTCGGCGCGCGGCCGGTGGGCGGGCCGCTGCGGGTGACCGCCCGGGAGGACCCGGTCGAGGTCGCGGCGGCCTTCGTCGCCGACGCCGGCGGTGCCGAGGCCACGGCGGCCGAGCGAGACGTGCTGCGCGCGGCCGTCGAGACCGCCCGGGCCTCGGCGGGGGCCGCCTGATGCGGCTGCACCGGCTCACGCTGCAGGCCGTGGGGCCCTTCGCCGGACGCCACACGATCGACCTCGACGCGCTGGGCGCCTCGGGCCTGTTCCTGCTCGAGGGCCCCACCGGCGCGGGCAAGACGACGATCATCGACTCGATCGTCTTCGCCCTTTACGGGGACGTCGCCGACGCCGACGGCTCGCACCGCTCGCGCATGCACTCCCAGCACGCCGAGCCCGGCGTCGAGCCCGTGGTCGACCTCGTGCTGTCCACCTCGCGCGGGATCTACCGGGTGCGCCGGACCCCGGCCTTCGAGCGGCCCAAGCAGCGCGGCACGGGCACGACGACGGTCAACCCCACCGCCCGGCTGTGGCGGCTGGCCGCAGATGCGCTCGAGGGCCTGGCGCCCGACGACGAGCCGGTCGGCGAGCAGGTCTCCGCGCACGTCCAGGAGGTCGGCGTCGAGCTGTCGGCGATCGTGGGCCTCTCCCGCACCCAGCTCACCCAGACCGTGGTCCTGCCGCAGGGGAAGTTCGCCACCTTCCTGCGCGCGAAGGTCGAGGACCGGCAGGAGGTGCTGCGGGAGATCTTCGGGACCCACCTCTACGACGACGTGCAGAAGGTCCTCACCGAGCGGGCCCGGGAGGCCGAGCGGCGGCTGCGGGCGGACAAGGAGTCCGCCGGCCGGCGGGCGACCGTGCTCGTCGAGCACGCGGGGCTGGACGCCGAGCAGGGGCGCGACCTCGTCGAGGCGGCCGAGGCGATGGACCTGGCGACCACCGAGGAGATCCTCGACCCGGTGCTCGCCGCGCTGGGACAGAACCGCGCCCGTGCCGAGGCGGCGCACGAGGAGGCCCGCCGCACGGACCAGGCCGCCCAGGCGCGGCTGGACGCCGAGCGGAACCTCGCCCGGGCGCTCGAGCGACGCACCGCGCTGCTGGCCGAGCAGGAACGGCTGGCCGGCGAGGCAGAGGGCGTCGCGGCCGACCGGGCCGCGCTCGCGGCCGACACCCGTGCCCGGCCGGTCGTCGTCGCCCTCGACGCGGCCGACCGGCGCGCCGCCGAGCTGGCGGCCGCGCGCACGCGGCTGCTCGACCTGCTCGAGCAGGGCGACGTCGAGGACCGGGAGGCCGACGGCGCCGCGGGGCGCGCCGGCGAGAACGACGGCGCGGCGCCGGAACCGGCCGGGGTCAAGGCCGCGGACGCGCCCGACGGCGATGCGCTGGACGCTGGAGCGCTCGGCACGGACACGCTGGCCGGGGACGCACTGGACCCGGACGACCTGGACGAGGAGGCGCTCGGCACCCACGCGGAGCGCCTGGACGCCGCACGCTCCGCGGCCCAGTCCGAGCTCGGCCGGCTCGCCGACGTCGTGGCGGACGAGAACGCCCTGCCCGCGCAGCGCCGGCAGGTCGAGGTCAGCGCCGCCGAGCTGAACGACCTCGCCGCCTCGATCGCCCGCCGTGAGGACCAGCTCGCCGAGCTGCCCGCCCGCCGCGCCGCGCTGGTCGAGCAGCGCACGCGGTCCCAGACCGGCGCCGGCGAGCTGACCGGCGCACGGGCCCGGGTCACCGCCGCCACCACCACGCTGGCCGCGGCGCGGCAGGCCCGGACCCGGCAGGAGGAGCTCGAGCGGGCCGAGCAGGCGCTGACCGGGGCACGGACGGCCGCCGAAGGGGCGGGCGCCGCCGAGGTCGCCCTGCGCGAGCGCTGGCGCAGCGAGGTCGCCGGGCACCTGGCCGCGCGTCTGACCGAGGGCGGGGCGTGCCCGGTGTGCGGCTCGACCGAGCACCCCGCCCCCGCGCCGACCACCGGCGACCCCGTGGCCGACGAGGATCTCGAGGCCGCCGAGGCCGCCCGGGTCGCCGCCGACCGGGCCCTGACGGAGGCCGCCGGCGCACGCACCCGGGCCGAGGAACAGCTCACCGCCGCGCGGGCGGCCGCCGAGGACCTGACCGTCGAGGACGCCCAGGCCGCGCTGACGGCGGCCCGGGCCGCCGTCGATGAGGCCGAGGAGCAGGTGCGCGAGCTCACCCGGCTCGAGGCCGCGCTCACCGCGCACGACGAGACGGCCGCCGAGCTCGAACGCGCCCGCGCGGCCGAGGAGGCACGGCGGGCCGGGCTGAGCGCCACCGTGCGCACCGGACGGGAACGGCTGGCCGAGGTCGAGCGTCGGGTCGAGGAGGCCCGGGCCGGCCACGCCACGGTGGCCGCCCGCGCCGCCGCACTCACCGCGCGCGCACGGAGAGCCCAGCTGCGCGCCGAGGCGGTGCGCGACCTGCTCGACCGCGCCCGCACCGCCCGCACCGAGTCGCTCGCCGCCGACGCGGCGCTGTCCGGCTCCGACCTGCCGGACGCCGAGGCCGCACGTGCCGCCCGGCTCGAGGATCGGGCGCGCGCGGCGGCCGAGGACCGCGTCCAGCGGCACGTCTCCGGCGTCGAGAAGGTCCGCTCCGGCCTCGCCGAGCCCGAGCTCGCCGCCCTGACAGGCACCGAGCAGGCCGATCCCGCCGGGGCCGAGCGCTCCCGCCTCGAGGCGGCCGCCGCCCTCGAGGCCGCGGCCCAGGCGCACGGCCAGGCCCGTCGCACCCTGGAGGCCGCCACCGACGCCGCCGACGCGCTGCGCACAGAGCTGCGGGCCGGCGCCGAGCGCACCGAGGCGGACGCCCCCCTGGTGCGGGTCGCCGAGCTGGCCGCCGGGCGCGGCTCGCGCACGAACGTCACGCTGTCGACCTTCGTCCTCGTGCGTCGGTTCGAGGAGGTGCTCGCGGCTGCCAACGAGCGCCTGTCCGCGATGTCCGCCGGCCGGTACGCGCTCGAGCGGACCGACGCCAAGGAGGCCGGCCAGCGCACCCGCGCGGTCGGGCTGGGGCTGCGGGTGCTCGACACGCACACCGACGCGCCCCGCGACCCGCGCACCCTGTCCGGCGGCGAGACGTTCTACGTCTCCCTCGCCCTGGCCCTGGGCCTGGCGGACGTGGTCACCGCCGAGTCCGGTGGCATCGAGCTGGGCACGCTGTTCGTCGACGAGGGCTTCGGCACCCTCGACCCCGAGACGCTGGACGCGGTGATGAACGAGCTGGGCGCCCTGCGCGACTCCGGCCGCACGGTGGGCCTCATCAGCCACGTCGGCGAGCTCAAGCAGCGCATCGGGGACCAGGTGCGCGTGCGTCACCGGGGCGACGGCCGCGGGTCGACCCTGACCGTGCACGCCGGCGAGGTGGCCGTACCGTGAACGCATGTACGTCCCCACCACCAACGCCGTCCACTCCGCCGCGGAGATCCGCGCGTTCGTGGCCGCCGTCGGGGTCGCCCAGCTGGTCACGGTCGGCGAGGACGGCACACCCGAGGCCACGCTGCTGCCGGTGGAGTGGCGAGGGGACCGGCTCGTCACCCATGCCGCCCGGCGCAACCGGCAGTGGTCCCGGCTCGCCGCCGGGCAGCAGCCGGTGCGCGCGCTGGCGGTGGTGACCGGGCCCGACGCCTACGTCTCCCCCACCTGGTACGCCGGTCGCACGGAGCACCGGCGCACCGTGCCGACCTGGGACTACTCGGCGGTGCAGCTGAGCGGCACCCTGACCACCTTCGAGGACCGCGACCGGCTCGCCGAGCACGTCTGGCGGCTCTCCGCGACGTACGAGGACGGGCGGCCGGGCGGCTGGCACCCCGGGGAGACACCCCACGGCTATCTCGAGGGCATGCTCCACGGGATCATCGGCGTCGAGCTGGAGATCGAACGGGTCGAGGCCCGCGCCAAGCTCTCGCAGAACCGGCCCGCCGCGGACCGGGCCGGCGTGGTCCGGGGCCTGCGCGACGTCGGGGGCACGCGGGAGGCCGACGTCGCGGATCAGATCGCGGCCGGCACGTGGCTGCCGGGCCGGGGCGACCCGGCGGCGGGCTGGTCGGGCCCCGACGCCGGTCCGCTGCCGGGGGCCTGAGGCGTCGGCCCCCTGACCCGGGCCTGAGGCGCCAGCCCTCAGCCCAGGCGGCGGGCGAGGTCGGCGCGCTCGCCGGCGTCGTACCAGAGCAGGTCACGCTCGGCGACGCGCTCGAAGGCCTCGTCGTCGGTCGTCGCCGCGGCGACCTCGCGCGCGGCCGACTCCTCGTCGACGTGGATCGCGGCCACGTCCTCCCAGGCCACGGGCCCGGCCAGTCGGACGAGGCTGGGCAGGTCGCCGTCCTGGGGCGTGACCGCCGAGTCGTCGACGTCCGCGGCGAGCACGACGCGCAGCGTGCGCCCGCCGGCGCCGGCGAGCTCGGCGTGCCGGCGCACGGAGTCGTCGGCCGCGGCGAGCAGGGCGATGACCTCCAGGCCCTCCTCGTCCTCGTCGGGGACGGCGCGGGCCAGGTCGTCGGTCACCGCGTGCGCCAGGGTGGCGTCCGGTCGGGTGGCGAGCTCGGCGGGGGTGGCGGGGAGGTAGATGCGCACGGGTCGATCATCCACTCCTCGACGCGCCGGCGCGCGCGGCGCGCCGCCACCAGCGGGAACGAGGAGCGTCGACGGCAGACAGGTCGAAGACGTGGCGGGCGAGCTCGGCGACGGCGCGGCGGGCGGGCCCACCGGGGGCGGACTCGCACCAGGTCTGTCCCGCGAGCAGGGCGGCGTCGGCGCCCGCCGGGTCGTCGGGCACGAGATGGGCGTCCTGGTCGCCGGCGTAGCGCCACAGCGCCTCGCGCACGGCGAGCGCCGGGTCGGGCCCGACGGCGGCGCGGCGCACCCGGTTGACCACGACGGTGCGGCGCGCCTCGGGGGCGAGCTCGCGCTCGCGCAGCTCGGTCAGGGCCAGGACGAGGCGGCGCATGCCCACCGGGTCCGCCGCACCGACGACGACGACCTCGTCGGCGGCCGCGAGCGCGGAGAGGGTCGCCTGGTGGCGGGCGGGCGAGAAGTCGCCGCCGTCGTGCTCGTCGGCCCCCGCGGCGACGTCGACGACGACGACCCGGGCGACCTCCCGCAGCACGTCCCAGACCACCTCGAGGGCCGCGCCCTCGAGCTCGCGCCAGCGGTCGGGGCGGGTGAGCCCGGTGAGCACGTCGAGGTGGTCCGCGGCGCGCACGAGCGCGGTGCGCACGGCGGCGGCGTCGAGGCGGCCGTGGGTGGCCGTCCTGGTCACGGCGGCGATCGAGGAGATGTCGTCGGTCAGCCCGAGGACCTGGGCGAGCGCGGGCGCCTCGGTGTCCGCGTCGACGAGCACGGTGGGCTGCCCGGCGCCGGCCGCCTCGGCGGCGAGGTTGAGGGCGAGCGTCGTGCGGCCCGGGGCGCCCCTCGTTCCCCACACGACGACGAGCCGACCCGGGGTACCGGCCTCGACGGGGAAGCTGGGCTGCCCGGGCACGGTCGCCTCCTCGGGGGTGCGGCCGACCGGCGGCGGGCCGGAGGTGACGACCGGGGCCGCCGGGGCGGCCGTGGCGGGGGCCGGGGCTCCGGCGGTGAGCCACCAGGGCACCTCCGAGATGACGTCCTCGGCGCCGGCCTCGGACGGTGTGCCGGCGTCGGGCAGGGCACCCGGGGTGGAGCGGTGCAGGTCGCGGCGGCGCAGCTGCTCGGGCGCCCCGGCCGACCCGGCACGTCCCGGGTCCGGCCGGTCCGAGCCGTCCGGCTGCCGGTGCCCCGTCCCGGACCCGCCCTCGTTCTCGAGCCCCCCCTCGTCGTCGGCCCCGGCGCCGTCAGCCCCGGACCCGTCTCCCCCGTCCTCGCTCGGTTCCCCGCCGAGGAGGTCGCGGACCGCGGCGTCGATCTCGGCCTCGCTGGCGGCCGCGCCCGGCGGCGGGACGCGGGGTCCGACCCGCTCCCCGCGAGCCAGGGCGATCGCCATCGCGGCGACCGTCTCGGGTGGGTCGGACTCGGTGGCCGTGCCGTGGGCCCCGAGCTGCGCGAGCCGGGCCAGGTCGGCGGTGGGGCCGACCACGAGCACCCGGGCCCCGGCGGCCACCAGCCGGCCCACCGAGGCCCGGTCGACGCCGAGGACCTGGCTGCTGAGGACGGCCACCGAGCCGATGCCGGCGCCGACGGCGCCCAGGAGCTCGGCCAGGTCCGCGCAGCGCCGCACGACCCGCGCCCCGGACCCGGGGGCGTCGACGGCGCGGACGACCTCGGCCTCGCCCTCGGTCAGGGCGAGGAGGATCCCGTGGGTCACTGCTGACTCACCGGGACCGAGTGGTGCGGGACCACGGTGAGCTCCTCGCCGGCCGCCACGGCGGCGAGCACCCCCTCGACGAGGTCGGCGGGCACGAGCAGCTCGACGGTGGCCGAGCCGGACACCGCGAGCACCCCCTCGTCCTGCCCCACGCCGGCCACGAGGACCTCCGGGGCGAGCACGACCGGGGCGTCCGCCGACTCCTGCGTCCGATCACCGGGCAGCGCGGGCGCGGCCTGCCACAGGTCGACGGTCGAGCCGGCCCCGAGCCCGGAGGGCAGCGAGGAGCCGACCGGCACGACGACGGGCCGCAGGTCCTGCTCGGTGGCGGTGCCGGTGGCGGCCACCGGCACCAGCTCGCCGGCGCCGACCAGCCGCGTGGCCACCAGGTCCGCGGGGATCTCCCCGTCCGCGAGCAGGTAGTGGTCGCCCGCGGCGCCGACGTTGACCTCGACGCGCTCCAGCCCGGCGTCCGCGAGCCGCTCACCCGGGGTGACGACGTCGGCGGCGGCCCACACCTGCGTGGTGCCGGCCGCCTCGTCCACCGCCCACGCGCCCACGCCGACCGACACCGCGACCAGCAGGACGCCGACCCCCAGGCGCGGGTCGCGCCAGCCTGGCCGCCGCATCCTGCGCACCGTTCCCGTCGTCTCCGTCATCCGAGCTCCCCCTCGCCCCGTGCCTCGTCCCATGATCGCGGTCTCGTGCCGACCGCGTGGCGCTCGTCCACACCCCCGGGCGTCGGGCACCGTCCGCCCACGCCAGTCCACAGGGTCCGCGCACGAGCGGGCCCGGGCGGCGATACTGGATGCGTGCCGCGCTTCCTCACCATCGCCGACGTCGCCGAGCAGCTCAACCTCTCGGTCTCCCAGGTGCGCGCCCTGCTGCGCTCCAAGGAGCTCATCGGGGTGCAGATCGGCGGCAAGGGCCTGTGGCGGATCGAGGACACGCAGCTCGAGGCGTACATCGCGCGGCTGTACGAGCAGGCCGCCACCAGGCCCGCCATGGAGGACGCCGAGAGCGAGCGCTGAGCCGCCCGCGCCCCACCCGGCCCCGGGCGCCTCATGCGGTGCGCACCACGTGCACCGCCGCGAGCGCCACGGCCAGCACCTGCCTGCCCGGGTCGACCTGCAGGTCGAGGTGGTCGGCGCCGACCTGGACGATGCGCCCCGTGCGCCCGCCGGCCACGTCCTCGAGCCGCACGAGGGTCCCCCCGCGGGCAAGCCTCCGTAGCGCCGCCGGGAAGGAGAACCGCTCGGCGACCGGTCCGGCCGCCCCCGCGGTGCGCGCCAGGCCGCGCACGATCACAACGGCGGGGGCCGGGACGAGCGCCCGCCGATCCCCCTCGGCGAGCAGCAACCAGTGCGGGTTCGCCTCGAGGAGCCGGCCGCGGACCTCCTCGCCCGAGCGCAGGGTGAGCCCGACCTCCGCCCCCACCCGTGCGCGCCACCGGTCGGCGAGCGTGCGGGTCGCGGCCTCGGCGTCGACGAGCTCGGCGGCCTCGACGAGCTGCTCCGCCCGTCGCTCCGCCTCGAGCTCGCCGCTGAGGTCGGCGAGCAGCAGGTCCTCCCACGCCACCCGGACAACCTAGGACGTCGACGCGGGCCCGGGGGCCGTTCGGGCGACCGGATCTCACCGCCTCGCACGCGACACGCCGACACTCTTGCGCCGCTCGTCACACCCATGGCACTCTGACGCCCTCATCAGAGATGAACCAGCACGAACAAGCATCATCGGGCGGTGACCACGATCATGGGGGAGATCATGCGACGGACGGACCAACGCGCGACGCCATCGGGCAGCGCCCACCACCACCGAACAGCGGGCCGGGCGGCGGTCCTGCTGCTCGCCGGCACGATCGGGGCGTGGCTCGCACCGGCCCTGGCCGTGCCGGCATGGCGCACCGGCCGGGAGGTCGCCGCCCACGGCCCCCTCACCACGGGCGACCTGCCGGACCTGGTGGCCGCGCCGCTGCTGGGCCTCGGCGCGGCCGTGGCCGCCTGGTACGCGCTCACCGCGCTGATCGGGCTCGGCCTGCTCGTGGGCGGCATGACGGGCCCGGGCGGCGCCCTGCGCGCGCGGGTGGCTCGGGTCGTCCTCGTGCTCGGCGCTCCCGCCCTGCGTCGGGTCGCGGCCGCGGGCTCCGTGGCCACGCTGTCGGCCGGGCTCGTCCTCGCGCCGGCCTCGGCGACCGTCGGCGCCCCCGGCCACGTGCCCGCACCGATCGCCACGCTCCCGGGTGAGCTGCCCGTCGTCCCTGGCCTCGGGCCGGTGCTGGACGCCTCGGCCGAGGACGCCGCACCGGCGCTCCCACCGGTGCCCGCCGTCCCCGACGTCGACGGCCCGGCCGCCGGCACGCAGGAACCAGCGCCGGGGCCGGACCCGGAGGCTGCACCGGCGCCTGAGCCGCCCGCGCCCACCGACGAGGGCGCCGATGGCGGGGCCACCCCGGCCTCCCGCGTCGTCACCGAGGGCGGGTCGCTGTGGCAGGTGGCGGCCGAGGACCTCGGGCCGGACGCAACGCCCGCCGAGATCGCCGCGGCCTGGCCCCGGTGGTACGAGGCGAACGCCGCGGTCATCGGCCCCGAGCCAGACCTTGTCCTCGTGGGCACCGAGCTCGTCCACCCGGACCTCGCCGACCAGGCACCGCACGCACCGCACCCGACCGCCGGCGGGACCACGCCGAGCCCCACCGAGGAGAACCGATGAGCGCCCAGGCCCTGCACACCCCGTCGCCCGCCCGTCCGACCACGCGGGCCCGGCTCGCGGCGGTGCCCGAGCACCCCGTGGCCGCCCGGCAGGTCCACGCCCGCCGCATCCCGGCCGTGGGCGCCGGGGCGCCGGTGACCTCCCACGGCCAGCCCTGGGACCGCGTGCGCTTCACCGGCGTGGCCCGGCCCGGGGCCGAGGACCTCGAGGACGAGCCCGTGGGCGCACCGGAGAGCGAGTGGCCCGCGGCCGACCGGCTGGCGGGGGCCGTGGCGCGGCACGCCGTCGAGGCCCTGCTGGGCGCCCGTTCACCGGCCCAGCTGGCCCGCTGGCTCGCACCGGCGCTCTACGAGGCGCTGTCGCGGCGCGTGGGCCTCGCGGGCCGCCTCCAGGGCCGGCCCCCGCGGGTCTCACACGTGGCCGTCCGGGCGACCAGCGGCAGCTCGCCGGCGCCCCACGCCCGCGAGGTCAGCGTGGTGCTGCACCACGACGGCCGCTCACGGGCCGCCGCGGTGCGGCTGGAGACCTTCCGGGGGCGGTGGCGCGCCGTCGCCCTCGAGATCGGCTGACCGCCCGCCGGCCGGGTCACATCGAGCGCAGCATCTGCCCGAGGTCGGGGACGGCGGCGAACTCGTCGGCCACCTCGCGCGGGGCCGTGGCGCGGACCGCCTCAGCGAGCTCACCACCGGCGCGGGCGATCCGGCTCGGCAGCGAACCGCCGGCGTCCGTCCCCTCCCCCGCCCAGTCGTCGGTCGCCGCGAACACGCCCGTGGCGACGTCGCGTCCGCGCAGGTAGGACACGAGGGGGCGCAGGGCGAAGTCGATGGCCAGCGAGTGCCGGGCGGTCCCGCCGGTGGCGCCGAGCAGCACCGGGGTGCCGTCGATCGCGCCCGCGTCGAGCACGTCGAGGAACATCTTCAGCAGGCCCGAGTAGGAGGCGGAGTACACGGGCGTGGTCAGCACGAGCCCGTCGGCGCCGGCCACGGCGTCCATCGCCTCCTCGACCGCCTGCGAGCGCACGCCGGTGAGCATGGTGTTGAGGACGTCGTGGGCGAGGCCGCGCAGGTCGATCGTCGTCAGGCTCGCAGGCACGCCCTGCTCGCCGAGCGCGGTCACGGTCGCCCGGCCGAGCCGGTCGGCGAGCATGCCGGTCGAGGACGGGTCGGAGGTGCCGGCCGACACGGACACGATCCGACGCTCGGGCCCATTCCCCGCCTCAGGACCGCCACCGGACCACACCTCGTGCTCCTGGCCGTACAGGTCGCCCTCGACGCTCATCGCAGCACCTCGCCGTCCTCGGCACGACGGCCGGTGACGTCGTCGCCGGTGGCACCCACGTGGGCCGGGCCGGCGCTGCCGTCGGTGCTCGCCGCGGCGACGCGGTCGGCGTGGCTCGGCGGGTCCGCGGGGACGTGCGAGGGGCGGATCGACTCGGCCTCGCGGCGCAGGACCGGGACGACCTCGGTGGCGAGGATATCGATCTGCTCGAGGACCGTCTTCAGCGGCAGGCCGGCGTGGTCCATGAGGAAGAGCTGACGCTGGTAGTGGCCCACGTCCTCCCACATCTTCCCGTAGCGGTCGATGACCTCCTGCGGGGAGCCGACCGTCAGCGGGGTCTCGCGGGTGAACTCCTCCATCGTCGGGCCGTTGCCGTAGACGGGGGCGTCGTCGAAGTAGGGCCGGAACTCGCGCACGGCGTCCTGGCTGTTGGCCCGCATGAACACCTGGCCGCCGAGCCCGACGATCGCCTGGTCGGCACTGCCGTGGCCGTAGTGCTCGTAGCGCTCGCGGTAGAACTGCACCATCCGCTTGGTGTGCCGCATCGGCCAGAAGATGTTGTTGTGCAGGAAGCCGTCGCCGTAGTACGCCGCCTGCTCGGCGATCTCGGGGCTGCGGATGGAGCCGTGCCACACGAACGGGGGCACGCCGTCCAGCGGGCGCGGGGTGGCGGTGAAGCCCTGCAGCGGGGTGCGGAACTTCCCCGCCCAGTCCACGACGTCCTCGGTCCACAGCCGCCGGAGCAGGGCGTAGTTCTCGATGGCGAGGTTGATGCCCTCGCGGATGTCCTTGCCGAACCAGGGGTAGACGGGGCCGGTGTTGCCGCGGCCCATCATCAGGTCCATGCGGCCCCCGGAGATCACCTGGAGCATGGCGTAGTCCTCGGCGATCTTCACCGGGTCGTTGGTGGTGATGAGGGTGGTCGCGGTCGACAGGGTGATCTGCGAGGTGCTCGCCGCGAGGTAGCCGAGCATCGTCGTCGGCGAAGAGGCCACGAACGGCGGGTTGTGGTGCTCACCGGTGGCGAAGACGTCCAGCCCGGCGGCGTCGGCGTGCTCGGCGATGGTGAGCATCGCCCGCACCCGCTCGGTGTCGGAGGGGGTGTGGCCCGTCGTCGGGTCGGTGGTGATGTCACTCACGCTGAAGATTCCGAACTGCATGTCGACCGTCCTCCGGGTTTCGATGCTTTTGCATGGACACCGCCGTCAACGATGCGGACCGTCGGTTCATTCCATGCCCCGGGTCCCCGCCGCGAGGGCTCGGTCACACCCCGGGAGGGACGAGGGGCGGGAACGACGACGGACGGGACCGACGTCGTCGGTCCCGTCCGTGATGCCGCGCTCGGGTAGCGCGTCGAGCCCGCACGGGGCGCCGCGGGAGCGCCCCGGTGGGCGGCGCCGCACGCGGGTGAGGCGCCCGGCCCGGGCAGGGCGTCGAGCCCGCAAGGGCCGCCGCCGCTGCCCCGGTCAGCCCTTCTTGCGGGCCTTCTTCGCCTGCGCGCGACGCTGGGCCCGGTTGAGGCCGTCGTCGCCGCCCTGGCCCTCGCCTGCGGGCTGCCGTGCGCCGCGGGCCGGGCGCCGGGTCGGCGCATCGTCGTCCGCCCCGGAGGTCGACGCGCTCGTCCCGGAGTAGGTCAGGCCGCTGGGCCGCCGCGGCGCGTCGAGGCCGAGCAGCTCGTCGTCGGTCAGCGTGCGCCCGTCGTCGCCGGTCGCCGGGGCCGCGTCCGCACCGTCCCCCGCCTCGTCCTGCCCGCCGAGGGAACCGGCGTCGGCCGCGGTGAGGTCGGGCGTGCCGCTCCCCTCCGCCGCGCCCTGCGCGGACTCCTGGTCGGCCTCCCGCGCGGCGGGCGCACCCGCGGCGCCGGCGCTCCTGGCACCCGGCATCGCCGGTGCGGCGCCGCCCAGTGCGGAGGCGGCAAAGGCCGAGCCTGCGGCGGCGGCCTTCTTCGTGGCCTCCGAGCCGCTGCCGGCCCGGGCACCCGCGGCAGCGCCGGCCGCGGTCGCGCGACCGGCCACGGAGGTCGCGGTCTGCGCGGCGGAGGCGGCGTCGACCGCGGTCTCGGGCGGCTTGATCTCCAGGTTGAACACGTAGCGCACCGTGTCCTCGCGGATCGCCTCGTTCATCGCCTGGAAGAAGGTGAAGCCCTCGCGCTGGTACTCCACCAGCGGGTCGCGCTGGCCGGCGGCCCGCAGCGAGATGCCCTGGCGCAGGTAGTCCATCTCGTAGAGGTTCTCCCGCCAGTGGCGGTCGAGGACGGAGAGCACCACGCGGCGCTCGAGGCGGCGCATGAGGTCCTCGCCGACCTCCTCCTCACGCGCGTCGTACGCCACGTCGATGTCCGAGCGCAGCTCACGGCGCAGGAGGTCCGCGCTCACCGAGGTGCGGTGCCCGGCCTGCTCGACCAGGTCGTCCTCGGTGATGTCGACCGGGTAGAAGGCGCCCAGCTCGCCGAGGATCGCGTCGAGGTCCCACTCCTCGGGGGTGCCCTCGGCGGTGTGCTGGTCGACGACGGCGTCGACGACGTCGCCGGCGAACCCGCGCACCTGGTCCTCGATGTCCTCCCCGTGCAGGACCCGGCGGCGCTGCTCGTAGATGACGGTGCGCTGCTTGTTCATCACGTCGTCGTACTTGAGGACGTTCTTGCGCTGCTCGAAGTTGCGCGCCTCGATGGCCTCCTGGGCGCGACGGATGCCCGAGGAGACCCACTTGTGCTCGAGGGCCATGTCGTCGGGGTAGGCGTCGTTGTCCATCAGGCGCGCCGTCGGGCCGGAGCCGAACAGCCGCATGAGGTCGTCCTCGAGCGAGAGGTAGAAGCGGGACTCGCCGGGGTCTCCCTGACGTCCCGCACGACCGCGCAGCTGGTTGTCGATGCGGCGCGACTCGTGCCGCTCGGTGCCCAGCACGTACAGCCCGCCGGCCGCCAGGACCTCCTCGTGCTCGTCCTTGACCTGCTCCTGGGCCTCCTCGAGGGTGCCGGCCCAGGCCGCCTCGTACTCCTCGGCGTGCTCCGCCGGGTCCAGGCCGCGGTCACGCAGGACGCCCTGCGCGATGTGCTCGGGGTTGCCGCCGAGCATGATGTCGGTGCCTCGACCGGCCATGTTCGTCGCCACCGTGACCGCGCCCTTGCGGCCGGCCTCGGAGACGATCGCCGCCTCTCGCTCGTGCTGCTTGGCGTTGAGCACGTCGTGCTCGACGCCGGCCTCGGAGAGCAGCGCGGACAGGCGCTCGGACTTCTCCACCGAGGTCGTGCCCAGCAGGACCGGCTGGCCGGCCTCGTGGCGCTCCTTGACGTCGGCGACGATCGCCTTGTACTTCTGCTCGATGTTCTTGTAGACGAGGTCGCCCTGGTCGATGCGGACCATCGGCTTGTTCGGCGGGATGGGGACGACGCCGATCTTGTAGGTCGAGGAGAACTCGGCCGCCTCGGTCTCGGCGGTACCGGTCATGCCCGAGAGCGTGTCGTAGAGGCGGAAGTAGTTCTGCAGCGTGATCGTGGCCAGCGTCTGGTTCTCGGCCTTGATGCGCACGCCCTCCTTGGCCTCGATGGCCTGGTGCATGCCCTCGTTGTAGCGCCGACCGCGCAGGCGACGGCCGGTGTGCTCGTCGACGATCGTCACCTCGCCGTTCTCGACGATGTAGTCCTTGTCGCGCTGGTAGAGCTCCTTGGCGCGCAGGGAGTTGTTGAGGAAGGAGATGAGCGGCGTGTTGAGCGACTCGTAGAGGTTGTCGATGCCGAGCAGGTCCTCGACCTTCTCGATGCCGGGCTCGAGGATGCCGATCGTGCGCTTCTTCTCGTCGACGTCGTAGTCGACGTCCCGCTCGAGCTTCGGCGCGATCTTCGAGAACGCCGAGTACCAGGGGTTGACGTCACCCTCGGCGGGCCCGGAGATGATGAGCGGGGTGCGGGCCTCGTCGATGAGGATCGAGTCCACCTCGTCGACGATGACGAAGTTGTGGCCGCGCTGGACGAGGTCGTCCGTGCTCAGCGCCATGTTGTCGCGCAGGTAGTCGAAACCGAACTCGTTGTTCGTGCCGTAGGTGATGTCGGCGGCGTACTCCTCGCGCCGCTGGGCGGGCGTCTGGCCCGAGACGATGCAGCCGGTGGTCAGGCCGAGGAAGCGGTGCACGCGGCCCATGAGCTCGGACTGGTAGGAGGCGAGGTAGTCGTTGACCGTGACGACGTGGACGCCCTTGCCCTCGAGCGCGTTGAGGTAGCTGGGCAGGGTGGCGACCAGGGTCTTGCCCTCACCGGTCTTCATCTCGGCGATGTTGCCCTGGTGCAGGGCGGCACCACCCATGATCTGCACGCGGTAGTGCCGCTGGCCGAGCACCCGGCGGGCCGCCTCGCGGACCACGGCGAAGGCCTCGGGCAGGATGCCGTCGAGCGTCTCGCCGTCCTCGAGCCGCTCCCGGAACTCCTGCGTCTGCTCGCTCAGCTCCTCGTCCGACATGTCGAGGAAGGACTCCTCGAGCGCGTCGACCTGGTCGGCGATCGAGTTCAGTCGCTTGACGACGCGGCCCTCGCCCATCCGCAGGATCTTGTCGAGGAAGGTGGCCACAGCGGCTCTCCGTGGGGTCGTCCGTCGCCCCGTGGGGCGGGCGCGCCGAGATGCCGCGCCACCCGCCATCGTAGGTGTCACCGGCAAGGGCCGGGGCACGGTCGACCGCACGGACCTCACCGACGGGCCGACGAGGGGTGCGCGCCGGCTCCTCAGGGGCGCGCGGCCAGGGCCGCGCGCAGGTCCGGGGCGAGATCCCCCACGGCACCGGCGGCGTCGACCCGGTCGGCCCCGCACCACCGCGCGACCTCGGCCAGCTCCTCGGCCAGCTCGCGGGCGACGTCCCCGCGCGCGGGCCACGCCCCGGGCCCCCGCGCGGGCAGGTCGGGCACCTGGGCGGGGTCCTCGGCGTGCGCCTCGCGCACGAGGAGCGCGCCGGCGCGGCGGTCGGCCTTGAGGTCCACGCGAGCCACCAGGTGCTCGCCAAGGAGGAAGGGCAGCACGTAATACCCGTGGGTGCGCTTCTCGGCGGGGGTGTAGATGCCGATCCGGTAGTGCATGCCCCACAGCTCGAGGAGCCGGTCGCGGTCGAAGACGAGGGGGTCGAAGGGGGCCAGCAGCGCCCGGGCCCGCACCGGGCGGGGCTCGGGGGCGCCGGCGGGCCGGACCATCGGCGCGCGCAGACCGCGGACCCGCACCTCCTCGAGCGCGCCGTCGGCCACGAGGTCGGCGACCGCCTGGGCGGTCTCGCGCACAGCGAGGCGGTGGTAGTCGGCCAGCGCGCGCACCGTCGCGATCCCGTGCGCGCGGGCGGCGACCAGCGTCAGTTCGCGCACCGCCTCCGGCCAGGACGGTCCGGGCTCGAGCGCCTCGGCGGGCAGGACCCGACCGGGCAGGTCGAGGACCTGCTCGAAGGAGGGGTTGCGGCCGGCCACGGCCAGGTGCCCCGTGCGCCACAGCCGCGAGAGCGCCACCTTGAGCGGCGACCAGTTCCAGCCCCAGTCCGTCTTGGCCGCCCGCTCGTGGGCCAGGTGGTCGTGCAGCTCGGCGGCCGTCGTCGCGCCCCGGTCGGTCACAGCCGCCAGGACCGCGGCCATCACGGACTCCTCGCCGTACCCGCGGTCGGCCATGCGCGCCTCGGTCGCGGCCCGGCGGCCGGCCTGCAGCGCGTAGGTGCGCGGCGGGACGAGGGAGGCCTCGTGGCACCAGGTCTCCACCAGGAGGCGGGGGTGCCGCCCGGCGACCCGGTCGAGGATCGCCGTGTCGTACGGGCCCACCCGCGCCAGGACCGGCAACTGGTGGGCCCGGGCGAGAACGTTGACCGAGTCGATCTGCAGCAGGGCGGTGTCCGCCACGGCACGGGCCACGTGGCGGCGGGCGGGGGTGGCGGGACGTCGGCGGGTCAGCCCCTGCGCGGCCACGGCCACGCGGCGGACCTGGCGCAGGGAGAGCTCGGTGGGCGGCACGCGGTCATGCTGCCACCGGGCACCGACGCCCGCGGCTCCCGGCCGCGGGCGTCGGGGTGCCGGCCGGGTCGGCCGGGCGTCGGGCTCAGCAGGTTGAGTCCAGGCGCAGCACGCCGTAGGACCAGCCCTTGCGGCGGTAGACGACGCACGGCTGGCGGGTCTCGGAGTCGACGAAGAGGTAGAAGGGGTGGCCGACCATCTCCATCTCGTACAGCGCCTGGTCGACCGTCATGGGTTCGGCCTTGTGGAGCTTGTCGCGCACCACGACGGGTGAGTCGCCCAGCTGGGTCTCGACCGCCTCGCCCGGGCTGGTCGAGGGAGCGGGGTGGTCGGCGATGGGGGCGTCGCCCTCGAGGCCGTCGGGCACGACGTCGTCGGTGGAGGTCTCCAGGGGCTGGGCCGGGAGCGCGCGCGAGGCGTGCCGCTGGCGGTCCTTGCGTCGGTCGTGGTGGCGCCGCAGCCGCTCGAGGAGCTTGCCGGAGGCCAGGTCCAGGGCCGCGTACCGGTCGGCCGCGCTCGCCTCCGCGCGGATGACCGGTCCCTTGTCCCGGAGGGTGATCTCGATGCGCTCGGCCTGGTCGGCCAGCCTGGGGTTCTTCTCCAGGGTGAGCTCGACGTCGACGCGCTGCGTGCGCGGGGCGAGCTGCGTGACCTTGGCGAGCTTGTCCTCCACGTGGGAACGGAAGCGGTCGGCGACGTCCGTGCCGCGACCCTTGACGACGATCTCCATGGTGACCTCCATCGGTCGGTGCGTGGGCGGGTGTTCACCCGCCGGCCGGTCGAGCTCGGGCGCCGTCGGCGCCCGTCAGCGTGCTGACCACCTCCTCCCGCAGCGGGGACGACACAGCCACCCGGTCCGACGCTCGGGTCCCGGGTGGCTCCATGGAGCAACGCTACCCGGCCCGTCGCGTCCCGGACACCTCGCGGTCACCTGGTGGTCCCCGACGGGACGACGCCGTCTCACCTGCCGGGCGTCCGCGCGCCGGCGACGACGAGGCCGGCCAGGACGGTGGCTCCGGCGTCCTCGAGGGCGCGGACGCAGGCGACGAGCGTGGCCCCCGTGGTGACGACGTCGTCGACGAGTACGACGTCGGTGCCGGACGGCACCGGTGCGCGGACCAGCGGCAGCGCGCTGCGGTTGGCCATGCGCCCCCGGGCCGAGGAGCCGCGCTGACGCCGGGGTCCGCCGGCGCGGCGCAGCAGGTCCACCGAGGCCACCTCGGTCGGCCCGGCCACCTCGGACGTCCCTGCCACCTCGGCCGGCGCCCCGTCCGGCCAGGCCGCGCCGGCGGCATCGGCGAGGCCCGCGGCGACGGCGTCGGCGAGCTCGGCCGCCACCAGCAGGCCGTGGCGCCAGCGTGTGCGGCCCGAGGGCGCCGGGACGACGAACAACCGGCGTCCGCGACGCTCACCGAGCAGCGGCCACAGGCGCGCCCCTGCCGCGCAGGCGGCCTCGCGGAGCACCGGACGCAGGTGGCCGCACCGGCCGGTCTTCCAGTCGATGACGATCCGGCGCAGCGGCCCCCGATACGCACCCAGGGACCAGGTGCGCAGCACCGGGCGGTCCACCCCGGCCAGCAGCGGGGCGCCGTCGGTGCACTCGGTCAGCTCCTGGCCCAGCAACGCCCGGCAGCCCGGGCACAGCGTGGTCCCCCACTCCCCGCAGCCGGCGCACTCCGCGGGGACGACGAGCTCGAGCGCGGCCCGCAGGTCGTCGGCCGGCCGCCACGGCCTGGAGATGGCTCCCACCCCGTGAGGGTGCGCCGCCCGGCCCCGCCGGAGCGGGCCGGTGCCGTGGCGCTGTGGGCGGGGCTCGGCGACGGCCGCCTGTGGTCACGTGGCGGCCGCGCCCCGCCCGGCCGGCGCGCCCGCCCGCCTCGCGTGCACGCCTTGCCCGGCCCAAGGCCGGCGACGTCGTGCGCCGCCGCCCGCCGCGCCGCGCGGTCAGCCCGGGTGGGCCGGGTCGGAGAGCCCGTCGGCGACCCGGGTCCACGAGGCGCCGGACTGCTCGTAGAGGCCGAGGTCGGTGGTCTGCACGACGATCGAGCTCGTGCCCCGGCCCGCCGTCAGCGCCACCGCGCCCTGCAGGCTGGGCAGCTCCTCGGTGTCCCCGCCGATGCGCACGAGGTAGGGCCGCTGGCCGGGGTCGGTGGCCGTGCGACCGAGCACGACCAGGGTCGTGGAGTCGACCCAGGCCACGTCGGTGGCGTCGACCAGGCGGGCCCCCACCCGCGCCTGCGTGGTGCCGATCGACCGCGGGGTGTCGTCGGCGTCGCGCTGGACGCCGGCGACCTCGATGAGGACCGAGCCGCCGGACTCCCGGATCACCGCCACGCGCGAGCCCTCCCTGGAGACGCTCAGCCCGCGCACCACCGAGCCGTCGAGCCACGGGGCGTCCACCTCGGTCATCCCCCCGCTGGGCACGGCGGCGCGCAGGGCGCCACCGTTGCTCCGCTCCCCCGTCCACGCCCAGCCGTAGCGGTCGAGAGAGGGGGCGAGCAGGTCCGTCCCCGAGGCGATGAGCCGTGCGCTGCGACCCGCCGACGGCGCCGCCATCAGCCGGGTGGGGCCGTCGAGGTAGACGTGGGAGTCGGGCGGGTCGGCCGGCGAGGAGGCCGGGGCGGAGGCGGTCCCGGTGCGCGGGGTCGCGGCGCCGTCGACCCGGACCGCCAGCCCGTCCTCGAGCTGGACGAGATCGCCGTCGGCGACCGCGAGCAGCGGCTGGGCGGTGTAGGGGTAGGTGGGCAGCTGCGGGACGGAGCCGATCGCCAGCGCGCTGCCGCCGACGGTGACGGTGACGTCGGTGATGCCCTGCACCGTGGTCAGGGTGCGCTGGAGCTGGGCCACGAGCAGCTCGCGCTCCCGGGTGCTGGCCTCGAGGACGTCGTCCGTGAGGTCGACGGTCGCCACCCCGTCGGCGACGTTGACCGAGCTGAGCAGCAGCCGGGTCGACGTCGGGACCGGCATCATCACCGCCGGCTCGAGCCAGGCGGAGGGGCCGGCGAGGATCCCCTGGACGAGCGAGGAGGCGAGGTTCTGCGCGGGGTAGTGGCGCAGGTCGGCCACGAGCGTCTCGCCGTCGGCGGCGGGGAAGTACAGCGGCACCGCCTCGAACTGCACCGAGAAGGACTCGGCCGACATGAGCACCCCGTCCTCGAGGTCGATGATGCGCCACTCCCCCTCCTCGTCGCGGGCCAGGGAGAACGAGGTCTGCACGGCGTTCTCGGCGGCGGCCTCGGTGTAGTGCCCCGAGCCGTCGACGACGGCGTGCAGCTGGGTGGAGACGGTGACCCCGCCGTCGTCGGTGGTCATGAGGTCGGTGACCTCGGAGTCGGGGTAGACGCGGGTCTGGGCCAGCGGCTGCCACTCGCTGGCGGCGCCGCCGCCGAGGAACTGCCGGGCCACGGAGAAGTCGTCGGCGAAGCCGGCCGCGCTGGCCCGCAGGAAGCCCTCGACGATCTCCTCGGGCTGGGCGCCGTCCTGCGGGCCCTGCGCGGAGAGCACGAGCGAGGGCTCGGCGCTGACGGTGGGGTCGGCCGCGACCACCGGCCCGTCCCCGGGCAGGCTCGCGCAGCCGGCGAGCGCCAGCAGCGCCGCGAGCGCCGCGGCGAGGACCCGTGCGGCGCGGCGGGCAGCGGGACGGTGCGCGTTCATCAGTCCGCCTCCCGTTCCGGTGACGTGACCTGGCCGGAGAGCTCGACGAAGGGCGCGGCGAGGGAGGGCTCGACGTCGTCGTCGGGCCACAGCTCGATCGGGCTCGGCCCGACCGGTTCGCCCTCGGTGCGCGGCAGGACGAGCAGGAAGGCGGCCCCCTCGCCCGGCCGGCCGGCGGCGGCGAGCGCGCCGCCGTGCAGCCCGACGTCCTCCTGGGCGATGGACAGGCCCAGCCCCGTGCCGCCGGTGGTGCGGGTGCGTGCCGTGTCGCCGCGCCAGAACCGGTCGAAGACCCGCTCGGCCTGCTCCTCGGACATCCCCACGCCGTGGTCGCGCACGAGGACCGCGGCGGTCTGCTCGTCCGCCCCCACCGTGATGTCGATGGGCCGACCCTCGGAGTGCTCGACGGCGTTGACCAGGAGGTTGCGCAGCACCCGCTCGATCCGGCGCGCGTCGACCTCCGCGGTGCACGAGGGGGTGGCGCGGTGGACCCGCACCTCGGCGCCCTTGCGCTCGGCGAGGATCTCGTGGCCGGCGACCACGCCGTCGACGAGGTCGCCGATGTCGGTGGGGCCGACCTCGAGGATCGCCGCGCCGGCGTCGAAGCGGGAGATCTCCAGCAGGTCGGCGAGCATGTGGTCGAACCGTTCGATCTGGGCCACGAGCAGCTCGGCCGAGCGGCGCACGGGCGGGGCGAAGTCCTCGCGCTGGTCGTGGATGAGGTCGGCGGCCATGCGGATGGTCGTCAGCGGGGTGCGCAGCTCGTGGCTGACGTCGGACACGAAGCGCTGCTGGAGGCGGGAGAGCTCGGACATGTCCGCGATCTGCTGCTGCAGGGAGTCGGCCATCTCGTTGAAGGACTCCGCCAGGAGGGCGACCTCGTCCGAGCCGCGCACGTCCATGCGCTCGTCGAGCAGGCCGGCCGCCAGGCGCTCGGCCGTGCGCGAGGCCTGCCGCACCGGCCGCAGCACCCAGCGCAGCACGAGGGCGGACATCCCGGCCACCAGGAGCACGAGCGCGACGGCGGCCAGACCGAGCACCGAGGTGACCACCCCGATCATCTGCTGCTCGGGCTCGAGGGAGTAGAAGGTGTAGAGCTCGTACTCGCCGGCCACCGGCAGCAGGACGGGTGCCCCGACGACGATCCCGGGCACCTCCTCGCCGTCGACGACGAGGGTCACCGACTGCCAGTGCAGGTTGGCGCCGGGCTCGACCGCCGAGCGCATCTCGGGGGTGACGAGCTCGCGCAGGCTGCCCGAGCTGGCGGGCTCGAGGATCGTCGGTCCGGTGGCGTGGTCGTCGTCGCGGGTGATGACCGTGCCGACGATCCCGGCCGAGGCCCCCTGGCTGAGGTCGACGATGTCGGTGGCGATCTGCTGGACCTCGCTGGGGGTGGCGGCGATCGCCCCGTCGAGGTTCGTCTGGGCCTCCGAGGCGCGGTCGGCGGCGTCGGCGATGACCTGCTCGACGCGCGCGTCGAAGAACCGGTCGCGGATCTGGGAGGTGATGACCGCGGCGATGACGCCGATCCCGACCATGCCGACGACGAGGGTCACGGTGACCACGCGCACGGCCAGGGAGCCGCGCCAGCTGCGGGCCGCGCCGAAGAGCCGCCGCCGCACGCGGGTGCGCCACGAGCGCGGGCGGGGCGCGGTCGCGGTGCGGGCGTGCGTGTCCGACCGGACCATGGCGGTTTCCGTCGTGGCAGGGGTCCCGTCCGTCGAGGTCGCGTCCGGGGACGCCGCCCCGTCAGGGGGTCCGTCGGCGTCGTCGCCGCTCACGCCTGGATGGGTCCGGCCCGGTAGCCGACGCCGCGGACCGTGACGACGACCTGCGGGTTCTCCGGGTCGATCTCCACCTTGGCCCGCAGGCGCTGGACATGGACGTTGACCAGCCGGGTGTCGGCCGAGTGGCGGTAGCCCCACACCGTCTCGAGCAGCTGCTCACGGGTGAAGACCTGACGCGGCTTGCGGGCCAGCGCCACGACGAGGTCGAACTCCAGCGGGGTCAGGGCGATGAGCTCGTCGCCCCGGCGGACCTCGTGCGCGGCGACGTCGATCTCCAGGTCGGAGATCCGCAGCCGCTCGGGGTCGACGTCGTCCTGGCGGCGCAGCCGCGCACGGATCCGGGCGACGAGCTCCTTGGGCTTGAACGGCTTCTGCACGTAGTCGTCCGCGCCGGCCTCGAGACCGGCGACGACGTCGAGGGTGTCCGAGCGGGCCGTGAGCATGACGATCGGGACGTCGGACTCGGCCCGGATGATGCGGCAGATCTGGATGCCGTCCAGGCCCGGGAGCATGAGGTCGAGCAGGACGATGTCCGGGTGGGTCTGCCGGAAGGTCTCCGGCGCGGCCGCGCCGTCGGCGACGTGGACGACGTCGAAGCCCTCGGACTGCATGACGATGCCGATCATCTCGGCCAGGGCGATGTCGTCGTCGACGACGAGGAGTCGCGCGTTCATGGCCCCAGTGTCCTACACGACGTGGGCACTTCACCCGGCGGGCGCGCCGAGGATGCGTGGCACGATGTCGTCGGAGCGAGACCGGGAGGTGCTGGTGGGACAGGGGACGAGCGACGACGGCGCGTACCGTCCGGGCGGTGCCGACGGCCCGCCCGGCGGGTGGGGCGAGCCGACCGCACCCGGTGGGTGGGGCACCCAGCCGACGCCCGGCGGGTGGGGCGACCCGACCGCGCCCGGTGGGTGGGCCGACCCGACCGCGCCGGCGGGCCGCTACGGGCAGTACGGCCCGGCCACACCGCCCGCGCAGGCGTACGGGCCGTACGGCCCGCAGCCGGGCACCACACCGCCGACGAGCCAGTACGGGCAGTACGGGGCGCCCGCGGGCGGCCCCCCGCCGCCCGGCACCCCGGTCGGCGGCGGGCCCGGCGGGTACGGGCAGTTCGGCGCCGCCGACGCGCCGGGGACCGGCAGCTGGGCGGCGGACACCCTCGCCGGCGGGCAGCCCGGGATCGTCCCGCTGCGGCCGCTGCGGGTCGGCGAGATCCTCGAGGGGGCCTTCCGGGCGGTGCGCCACAACCCCGGGACGATGTTCTTCTACGCCGCCGTCGTCAGCATCCTCACCGTCGCCCTGTCCTTCCTCGCCTCGTGGACCTCGACCTCCGCCGGCGGAACGCTGACGATCGAGGAGTCCACCGGTGTCCAGGCGCTGGGCTCCTTCGTCATCGGCGGCGTCAGCGCGCTGACCACCCTCATCGCCACCGGCGCGCTCGTCGTCTCGGTGAGCCGCTCCGCCATCGGCCAGCGCGTGACGATCGCCCAGGTGTGGCACGCGGTCCGGGGCCGGATCCCCGCCCTCATCGGGCTCACCCTGCTCATGCTCCTCATCTTCTGGGGACTGGCCATCCTCACGGTCATCATCGCCTCCTTCATCCTCTTCGCCGTCCTCGCCGGCCTGCTCTCGACGTCCCCGTCCTCGACGACCGGCTTCGTCACGGTCTTCTCCGCGATCCTCGCCGTCTTCGCGGTGGCGGCGATCCCGGCCGCGATCCTCGCCGTGCGGACCTCCATGGCCTACCCGGCGGTGGTCCTGGAGAAGGCCTCGCCCGGGCGTGCGCTGTCCCGCTCGTGGGCGCTGAGCAGGGGGTCGACGTGGCGGCTCATCGGCATCTACCTCCTCGCCGGGATCATCGCCGCGGTCGTCGCGGGCGTCATCGGCGTGCCCGTCGGGGTGCTCGGCGGCGCCGCGGGGCTGTCGTCGACGGTGGTCGTCGCGCTGACCACGATCGCGTCGGTCCTCGTCAACCTCATCATCACCCCCTTCACCGCGGGAGTGACCTCGCTGGTGTACATCGACCAGCGCATGCGGCGCGAGGGCCTCGACGTCCAGCTCGCCCGCTCCGTCGGACGTGGCTGACCGCGCCGTGCCGCTCCCCCGCGTCGAGGTCCCGGTCACGCCCGACGCCCCCGAGGCGCGGGACTGGGCCGTCGAGGAGCTCTCCCGGCGGATGTACGACGACTCCCCCGGACCGATCTCGCGATTCCTCGACTGGGTCGGCGGGCTGCTGGACGGACTGTCCGTCGGCGGTGGCGGCGGCGCCGCCCCGGCGGGGACGCTGCCCCTCCTGGTGGTCGCCGCGATCGTCGTCCTGGTCGTGCTCGCCCTCACCCTGTCCGGCCCGCTGCGCAGGCGCGTGCGGCCCCGCGGTGGGCGGGCCGAGGAGGTCCTCTTCGACGACGACCGCGGCTCGCGCGACCTGCGCGCCGCCGCGGACGCCGCCGCCCGGGCCGGGGACTGGGACCTGGCCGTGACCGAACGCTTCCGCGCCGTCGTGCGCTCCCTGGACGAGCGGGCCTTCATCGAGGACCGGCCCGGTCTGACCGCGCACGAGGCGGCCGGCCTCGGCTCGGCCGCGCTGCCCCCGGTCGCCGCGGAGCTGACCTGGGGCGGTCGGCTCTTCGACGGCGTGCGGTACGGCGACGCGCACGCCACGCCCGGCGACGACGAGCGGCTGCGCGCGCTCGACGACGAGGTGCAGCGCGCGCGCCGCCCCCGGGGCCAGGCCCCAGAGGAGTCCCGCGCGGCCGAGCTGCCACCCTCGCTGTCCGGGGTGTGGCGATGAGCACGCCGGGTGGGGCCGGGACCACCGACGCGACCCGGGCGGGCGCCGAGGACCCCGCGCGCAGCGGAGACCTCGTGCCGGAGGTCGGTCCGGCGGTCGGCCCCGCCGGCCCCGGCCCGTCGCGCCGGTGGCGCGTGCTGCGCGTCGTCCTCGTGGTCCTCGCCCTCGTCGCCGTCTCGGTGCTCGTGCGGGCGTGGACCTCGGAGCGGGACGACCTCCCGCTCTCGGCGCACAACCCCCGCCCCGACGGCGCGCAGGCGACCGCGGAGATCCTGCGCGACCAGGGGGTCGACGTCGACGTCGTCGACGACCTGCGCACGATCCTCGACCTCGCCTCCCCGGGCACCACGGTCCTGGTGACCAACGCCCGCCACCTCAGCCCGGAGGCCGCGGCGCAGCTCGCCGGCACCGCCGCCGACCTCGTCTGGATCGACCCGGCGACGCCCGCGCTGCGCGAGGCCGGAGTCCCGCTCGCCGCCGTCGGCGGTGGCGGACCCGGGCCGGTGCGCGCCGCCTGCGACGACCCCGACGCGAGCGCCGCCGACCGGATCGGCGGCTTCCGCGGCGGCCTGGAGCCCACCGACGACGCGGCGGGGGTCACCGCGTGCTTCCCCGGCGAGTCCGGCGCGAGCGCCTACGCCGTGTGGGCGGACGAGGACGCCGACCGCACGGTGCGCGTCCTCGCCGACGGCGACCTCATGACCAACGCGCGGCTCGACGAGGACGGGCACGCCGCGCTCGCCCTGCGGGCGCTGGGCCACCACGATCAGCTGGTGTGGTTCACCCCGACCGAGCCGGTGGCCGCGGTCGACCTCGACGAGACGCCCCCGCCGGCGGCGCTGTCGACCGGCTGGCTCACCCTCGTCGGGTGGGCGGCGGCCTTCGCGGTGCTCGTGCTCGCGCTGGCGCGCGGCCGGCACCTCGGGAAGGTCATCCCCGAGCCGCTGCCCGTCGTGGTCCGCTCCGCGGAGACCGTGCGCGGGCGGGGCACCCTCTACCGTCGCTCCGGGGCCACCGCCCACGCCGGGGCCGGGCTGCGCGCCGGCACCGCCGGCCGTCTGGCCAGGCGCCTGGGCCTGCCCCGGGCCGTGCACCGGTCCGACCTCGTCGCGGCCGTCGCCGCCGCGAGCGGACGCAGCGAGACCTGGGTGAGCGACGTGCTCTACGGGCCACCCCCCATCACCAGCACCGAGCTCGGCGAGCTGGCCACCGACCTGGACAACCTGGAGAGCGAGGTCCACCGATCGTGACCCACCCCCGTGACGACGAGCGGTTCGCACCGCACGACACCCCCTCCTGGGCTCCCGGGCGGCCCGCGCAGGGCGGCGCGCCCGGCCCGGCCGCCCCCCACGGCGGGCCCCAGCACGGCATGCCGTCTCCCGGCGTGCCCTCCCCTGGCATGCCGTCTCCCGGCGGACCGCAGCCTGGTCCGACCGAGCAGGGAGCCCCACGGCAGGGATCGCCCCAGCAGGGCGGCCGGCCACCGGTTGCCGGTCCGCAGCAGGGCCCCGGCCGCGCCCCGGGCACGGGGCGCGGGCACGCCGAGTCGGACGAGGCCCAGGCTGCGCGCGAGCGCCTCGGTGCGCTGCGTGCGGAGGTCGGCAAGGCCGTCGTCGGGCAGGAGGGTGCGGTCACCGGGCTGCTCATCTCCCTGGTGGCCGGCGGCCACGTCCTGCTCGAGGGCGTGCCCGGGGTCGCCAAGACGCTGCTCGTGCGCACCCTGGCCACCGCCCTGGACATGGACACCAAGCGGGTGCAGTTCACCCCCGACCTCATGCCCGGCGACATCACGGGCTCGCTCATCTACGACGCGCGCGCCGCGGAGTTCTCCTTCCGCCCCGGCCCGGTGTTCACCAACCTCATGCTCGCCGACGAGATCAACCGGACCCCGCCCAAGACCCAGTCGGCCCTGCTCGAGGCCATGGAGGAGCGTCAGGTCACCACCGACGGCGAGGCCCGGCCGCTGCCCGACCCGTTCATGGTCATCGCCACCCAGAACCCCGTCGAGCACGAGGGCACCTACCCGCTGCCCGAGGCCCAGCTCGACCGGTTCCTGCTCAAGCTCGTCCTCGACCTGCCCGCCCGCGAGGAGGAGATCGAGGTGCTGCGCCGCCACGCCGACGCCTTCGACCCGCGCGACCTCGGTGGTGCGGGCGTGCGCCCGGTTGCCGGCCCGGCCGACCTCGCCGTCGCCCGCCGGGAGGTCGCCCACGTGGAGGTGGCCCCGGAGGTGCTCGGCTACGTCGTCGACCTCGTGCGCGCCACGCGCACCTCCCCCTCGCTGTCCCTGGGCGTCTCCCCGCGCGGTGCCACGGCGCTGCTGGCGACGGCGCGCGGCTGGGCCTGGCTGACCGGCCGCACCTACGTCACCCCCGACGACGTCAAGGCCCTCGCCGTGCCCACCCTGCGCCACCGGCTCGCCCTGCACGCGGAGGCCGAGCTCGAGGGCGTCACCGCGGTCGGCGTCCTGCAGGGGCTGCTGTCCACCGTCCAGGTCCCGCGCTGATGCTGCCCACCCCGCTCGCCGCGGCCTTCGCCGCGCTCGGGGTGGTGGCCGTGGCGCTGCACCCCACCTGGGTGACGCTGGCGATCTGGGCGGTCGTCGTCGCCCTGGTCGTCGTCGTCGACGCGCTGCTCGCCGCCGACCCGCGCAGCCTGCGCATCACCCGCGACGTCGCCCGCACCGTCCGCCTCGGAGGCTCGACGACCTGCACCGTCACGGTCGCCAACGACGGCCGGCGCCGGGCCCGCGGCGTCCTGCGCGACGCCTGGCCGCCCTCGGCGGGCTTCGGCGAGGACGCCGGGCCGGAGCGGGCCGGCGCCGACCGGCACGCCCTCGACGTCCCGCCCGACGAGCGACGCCGGATGCGCACCACCCTGGTCCCCTCCCGCCGGGGCGAGCGCACGGCCGGCGCCGTGACGGTGCGCCTGCGCGGCCCGCTGGGCCTCGGCGCCCGCCAGCGCTCGGTCGAGGTGCCCGCCGCGCTGCGGGTCCTGCCCGCGTTCCGCTCGCGCCGGCACCTGCCCTCGCGCCTGGCCCGGCTGCGGGAGATGGACGGCCGGGCCAGCGTCCTCGTGCGCGGGCAGGGCACGGAGTTCGACTCGCTGCGCGAGTACGTCCTCGGCGACGACGTGCGGGCCATCGACTGGCGGGCCACCGCTCGCCGCGGCGACGTCCACGTGCGCACCTGGCGTCCCGAGCGCGACCGGCGGGTGCTCGTCGTCGTCGACTCGGGACGGCTCTCGGCGGCCCGGCTCGGCGACGCGCCGCGGCTGGACGCCTCCATCGAGGCCGTGCTGCTGCTCGCGGCGCTCGCCTCCCACGCGGGCGACCGGGTCGACGTCGTCGTCGTGGACGCCGGCGTGCGGGCGCGGGTGACCGGCGTGGCCGGGCCACGGCTCATGCCGAGCCTGGCCGAGGCGCTGGCCGGGGTCGAGCCGGCGCTGCTGGAGACGGACTGGACCACCGTGGCCCAGGCGGTCGGCCAGACCCTGTCCCAGCGGGCACTCGTGGTGCTGCTGACGGCGATCGACCCCTCGACGATGAGCTCGGGCCTGCTGCCGGTGGTGCGGCGCATGGCCCGCGACCACACCGTCGTCGTCGCCTCCACCGAGGACCCGGCCGTCGAGGAGCTGCGCCAGGACCGCTCGACCACGACCTCCGTGCACGACGCGGCTGCCGCCGAGCGGGTCGGGCTCGAGCGGGAGGCCGTGGCGGTGCGGCTGCGTCAGGCGGGGGCCGACGTCGTCCAGGGGCTGCCCGAGCAGATCGCGCCGCGGCTGGCCGACACCTACCTCGCCCTCAAGGCCGCCGGCCGGCTCTGACCGCCCGCGGCGCGCGGGACCGGGGTGCGCGGGTCTGCGGCGGGCTCAGCCCGCCTCGGCGAGGCGGTAGCCGGCCTCGTCGTCGGACAGGTCCGCGCTGAGGCGCTCGCGGTGCGCGCGGCCCCCGGCCCACATCGTCCACACCCAGAACGCGATCCAGACCAGCGCCCCGATGACGATCTTCATCCACCACTCGAGCGCGGTGGAGCCGGTGACGAACCCCTCGACGACGCCGGAGACGAGCAGCACGACCACGAGCGCCGCGGCGACGGTGATGGTGGTGCGGCCCTCGGTGGCCAGCGCGGTCATCCGGCGGCGCGGTCCGGGCACGAGCATCGTCCAGAAGAGCTTGAGGCCCGCGCCGCCGGCGACGAAGATCGCCGTCAGCTCGAGGAGCCCGTGCGGGGCGAGCAGCGAGAAGAAGACGGTGAGGTCGCCGTGGACGGACATGATCGCGCCGGCCTCGCCGATGCCCACCGCGTTGACCGCGAGGATCTGCGCCGGCAGCACGCCGGTGATGCCCAGGCCGATCGTGCGCGCGGCGATCCAGGCGTTGTTCGTCCACACCTGCGCGGCGAAGTCGTGCGAGGGGTAGTTGGAGTAGTAGGCCGCGAACTGCTCGTCGGCGTAGTTCTCCAGCTGGCTCTCGGTGCCCAGCTCGGCCATGGCGCCCGGGGTGGTGGCGTAGTAGAAGCCGGTGGCGAGCGCCACGAGCAGGAAGACGACCGTCACCCCGTGCGTCCACCAGCGCACGCGCCACAGGGCCAGCGGCATGGTGACGGTGAACAGGCGGCGCAGCGCGTACCAGCTGATCTCGTGGCTGCCGGCGATGCGTCCGCGGGCCCGCGCCAGCGTGTCCGAGAGCCGGCCGGTGACGTAGGCGTCCGAGGCGCGCGTGCGCACGCGGGAGAGGTCGGCGGAGGTGGACTGGTAGAGCCGGACGAGCTCGTCGGCCTCCTGTCCGGTGAGGCGCCGGCGCGCGGCCAGCTCGTCGAGCCGCTCCCACCGCCCGGAGCGCACCGCCCCCAACGCCTCGGCATCCACGACCAGTACCCTGCCACACGTGACCGCCCCGCCCGCCCGCCGCGTCCCCGCGCAGGACCAGGCGGGTGCCCTGACGGCGGCGGGCCTGGCCGGGGACGTCGTCGTCACCTCCGAGGCGGTCGCCCTGGACCTGGCCCCGACCGGGTTCGCCACCCGGGTGCTCTCCGGCCTGCTCGACGCCTTCGCCTACGTCCTCGGGCTGGGCGCCTCGCTGCTGCTCGTGGTCGGGCTGGCGGACGAGAACCTCAACGACGCCCAGCTGCAGACGCTCGTCGTCTCCCTCATGGCGCTGTGGTGGGTCGGCGTGCCGATGACCGTCGAGACGCTGAGCCGGGGCCGCACCCTGGGGCGGATCGCCACGGGGACCCGCGTGGTGCGCGACGACGGCGGCCCCGTGCGGCTGCGGCACTCGGCGGTGCGTGCGCTCGTGGGGGTCGGCGAGCTGTGGATGACCGCCGGCGGCGGCGCGGTGATCGCCTCGCTGGCCTCCGCGCGCGGCCAACGCCTGGGCGACCGGCTCGCGGGCACGATCGTCGTCTCCGTGCGGGCCGCCGAGGCGCTGCGCCTGCCGCTGGTCATGCCCCCCGAGCTCGGTCCGTGGGCGGACTCGGTCACCGTGCGGCCGCTGCCGGCGGGGCTGGCGGCCGCGGCGCGGGACCTGCTGGGACGCACCGCGCTGATGACCCTGCCCACCCGCGCGGCGGTGTCCCGCTCGCTGGCCGCGCAGATCGAGCCCTACGTGTCGCAGCCGGCGCCGCCGGGGGCGAACCCCGAGCGGTTCCTCGCCGCCGTGCTGGTCGTGCGCCGGGACACCGAACGGCGGCGCCTCGCGGAGGCCCAGGAGAAGGAGGACCGCGCCTCCGCCCTCATGCTGCGCCTGCCCTACGACATCCCCGACCACCCCTGACCCACGGTCGGTCGTCAGGGTCTAGCGCCGCGGGCTCGCCGCCGAGGTGGACCACTCCCGGCGGAGGCAGACCTCGCAGAAGTCCTTCTCGACCGGGCTGGGTCCACCTCGGCGCGAAGGGGCGGGGTCAGGCGTCCCGGGCGTCCTCGGCGTCGTCCTCGCCCTCGGCGTGCGCCCCGGGCGCCGGCACCGTCGGCTCGGGAGCGGGGTCGACCTCCCAGGTCTCGCGGTCGGCCCGGGGAGTGCCGTGCTCGTAGGGCGCGGGCTCGATGTAGATCTGCAGGCGCAGCGGCACCGAGGCCCGCGCGCGCCCCTCGGCGGCGTCGATGGCCCGCGCGACGTCGGCCGCGGTCTCGGCGGCGGGGACGGCGACCTTCGCGGCGACGAGGACCTCGTCGGGCCCCAGGTGGAGGGTGCGCATGTGGATGACGCGCTCGATGTCCTCGCCGTCGACCAGGGAGGCCTCGATCGCGTCGTGGTGCTCGGGCAGGGCGGACTCGCCGACGAGCATCGAGATCATCTCGCGGGCGAGGAAGACCGCGATAACCACGAGCAGCACGCCGATGGCGGCCGAGCCGATCGCGTCCCAGCGGCCGTCGCCGGTGCCGAGCGTCATGCCGACGCCGAACAGGCCGAAGACCAGGCCCAGGAGCGCGCCGGTGTCCTCGAGCACGATGGTGGGGATCTCCGGCGAGCGGGACTCCTTGAGGTAGCGCCACCACGACCGGTCCCCCTTGGCGGCGGCACCCTCCTTGAGCGCGGTGCGCAGCGCGAACCCCTCCATCGCCATCGCGGCGAGCAGCACGACCACCGGCACCCACTGCCAGTCGGTGATGGGGTGCGGGTCGGAGTACTTGTGCCACGCCTCGTAGATGGCGAACAGGCCGCCGAGGGTGAACAGGATGATGGAGACGACGAAGGCCGCCACGTAGCGCACCCGGCCGTAGCCGAACTGGTGGACCTCCGAGGCCCTGCGCGTGGCGCGCTTGCCGGCGATGAGCAGCAGCAGCTGGTTCGAGGAGTCCGCCACGGAGTGCACGGCCTCGGCGAGCATCGAGCTCGAGCCCGTGAGCAGCCAGCCCGCGAACTTCGCGACGGCGATGCCGATGTTGGCGAACAGGGCGGTGAGGACGGACTTCATGCCGGAGCCGGCGGCCATCGCGGTCCCTTACGGTCGGGTGTCAGGGCCGCGGGGCCCGCGGCGGCATGAGTCTAGGACCGGCACGGAGCCCGCGCGCACCCGGGGCCGGTCGCCCGGGTCGGAGCGTGCGGATGGGGCGCGCCGATGGCGCGCGGGTCAGAGCGCGCGGGGCCCGCCTGTCGTGCGCGTCGGACGCGTGGGCCCGCAGGTCCCGCGCGCAGGTCAGAGTTGGCGGGCCTCGTCGGCCAGCAGGATCGGCACGCCGTCGCGCACGGGGTAGGCCAGCCCGGCCTGCGCCGAGTGCAGCTCCGGGGCGCCGTCGGGGCCGGTCGCGTCGGTGAGCTCCCCGCCGGAGACCGGGCAGCGCAGCAGGGCCCGCACCCAGGGTTCGAGCTCGCCGGTGCCGACCACGGCGCCCTCGGCCCGGACGGTGGGGGCCTCCCGGCCGCTCGCGCTGTCCTCGACGTTCATCCGCGTTCGTTCTCCTCGGTGGTGGACTCCTCGCCGCCGCGCAGCAGCCGCAGGTGGCCCCGGCGGGCGATCTCGTGCTCGGCGCCCGGCGGGCGCGCGGTCACCGGTGCCGGACCGCCGCGCCCGCGCGCGACGGCCCGCTCGGCGGGCCGGTGCTCGCGCGGACCGCGGGCGGCGGCCGCGCGCACGGCGTCGGCGAGCGCCTCGATGTCGTCCGACGACGGCGGGGCCGCCTCGAAGGTCGTGCTCAGCCGGACCGCGTCCCACCCGCGGGGCACCGACAGGCGCGAGGCGTGCACGTCGCACAGGTCGTAGGCGTGCGGCTCCGGGGTGGCCGAGAGGGGGCCGAGCACGGCGGTGGAGTCGGCGTAGACGTACGTGAGGGTGGCCGCAGCCGCACGGGTGCACGACGGCTTGGTGCACTGGCGGACGGCTCTCACACCGCCTGACGCTACCTTCTCGCACCGTCGCCGCGCGGAGGCGGCCGGCGTTCCGTGCACCACTGTCGGCGCCGCTTCCGGCGGCGCTTCCGGCGCCCCTGCCAGCGCTGCTGTCGGCGCCACGACCAGCGCTACTCCCGGCACCACTACCGGCGCCGCCGTCGGCTCCCGACCGGCGCGCGACCCCGGCGGCTCGGCGTCGGGACGGGTGCCGACCTACGATGCTGCGGTGCGTGCGATCGACGGACCCGGCAACCCGGACGCGGACCGGGGCGGGGCACCGGCGCTGCCGGCCCTGCCGGTGCGCCGGCACGGTCGGCGCCGCGACCGGCGCGGCCGTGGCCCACGGGGGCCGCTGCTGCCCTGGCAGCTGCCCGGCTGGCGGACGCGGGCCGACCGCTTCGACGACCTCCTGCTCGACGCCGTCGAGCGCCTGGAGATCGGGTGGGCGCGCGAGCTGTCCGGCGTCGAGGTGGCGGTCGAGGACGTGCCGCCCTCGGACCCGGCGCCCTGGGAGCACCGGGCGATCGCGCTGGGCCGCTACTACCCCGGCGACCGGGCGGCCGGGATGCCGCCGCGGATCGTCGTCTACCGCCGGCCGGTCGAGTCCCGGGCCACCGACGCCGCCGACCTGGCCGACCTCGTCACCGCGGCGCTGGTCCAGCAGGTGGCCGCGATGCTGGGGCGGGCCCCGGAGGAGATCGACCCCGACGTCCCCATGATCTGAGACCGGGCGTCAGCGCACGAGCACGTCGACCTCGGCGGACTCGCGCGGGTCGGGGCTCGGGACGAGCGTGGCCACCAGCCGACCGGTGGGTACCTCGGCGTCGAGCAGCACCACGGAGACCACACCCGGGTCGGGGCTCGCCCCGCCCTGGCCTTCCGCGCCCGCCGACCCGGACGCCTCGGGACCGGCCGTGGCGGACTCCGCCCCCGCGGAGGGTGTCTCGACGGCGAAGCCCTCCGAGGGGGCCTCCGCGTCGTCGCTCGGGCTCTCCCCGCCGCTGGGGGTCTCGGCGTCGCTCGGACTCTCGCCGCCGACCTGGGTCTCGCCGTCGTCCTCGCTCGCCCCGACGTCCTCGGCGGTGACCCGCACCGCGCTCGCCCCGGCGGGCGCGCCGACGACCACCGTCGCGCCCGGCGCGACCTCGACGGTGTCGGTGGCGGTCCCCACCAGGTCGGTGAGCGTGACGACCTGCGTGACCTCGGAGGGGTTGGTCACGGCGACCCGTGCCTGCACACCGAGGTCGGCGGCCGGCAGCACGTGAACGGCGTCGGTGCGCGGGACGCCCGCACCGGTCCAGGCCAGGTCGAGGGCCGTGTCGCCCGACCCCTCGGGGGCCGAACCCTCCTGGGCGACGACGGCGGCCGCGACCACCGGGCCCTCCGCCCGCACACGCACCGCGTGCACGCCGGGGTCCACGCCGGTCAGCGGGACGTCGACGACCGCACCGGCCTCGATCTCCACGTCCTCCGCGCCGCCCAGCTCGCGCCAGCCGTCAGCGGTACCGAGGTCGACGGCGGCGGTGACGGTCTCCTCGCCGGGGTTGGCGATCCGCACGTGCGAGCGCTCCCCGTCGACGACGCCGACGCCGCCGACCACCTGGGTCTGCTCGGGCGGGGCCGAGGGGCCGACGAGGTCGAGCCCGGCCGAGACCAGGCCCTGGGTGCGCAGGTCCTGCAGGGAGGCCGCCACCGGACCGCCGTCGCCGGTCACGTGCAGCGCCAGCGCCTCGTCCTCCACCGAGGCCTCCACGGGGAGCTGGACGCTCTCGCGCGGGGGGACGACGACGTCGGACAGGGCCGGGGCGTCGACGACGCCGCGGCTGGTGTGCACGGTGACGTCGACCTGGACGGGGACCGCGCCGGGGTTGGTGAGGGTGAGCAGGGCGGTCGAGCCGAGCTCGGTCGAGCCGCCGACCAGCCAGGTCGACGACGACGGCGCCTGGCAGGTCTGCGCCGCCAGACCGCGCAGGTCGCCGGCGTCGGTGCGCACGACCATCGCCCCGCCGCCGGTGCCGGCCACGGGCACCTCGGCGCCGCCCACGGTCCCGCCCTCGTCCTCCTCGACGGGCGCGACGGTGAGCACGCCGGGGTCGCCGGCCTCGGCGACCAGGGAGCGCACCTCGGTGTCCCGCGCGGCCACCGTGTCGAGGTCGACGGCCTCGCCGGCGCCGGAGTCCGGGGCCCAGGTCGCCGCCGCGGCGGGCGAGCCGTCGGTGGGCCAGGTGTGCAGCAGCAGCGAGCTGCGCACGGTGCGGTCCCCCTGGTCCTGCTCGGGGTCGGCCGGGCCGGTGTCCTCGGTGGTGGGCACGGGCAGGGGCGCGCACACCGCCGTCGAGTCGGTCGCGGGCAGCCGGACCGCCCAGGGCTCGGCGCTGCCCGTGTCGGGCTCGGGCAGGGCGCTGCCCGCCCACAGGGCCCCGGCCGTGAGGCCGAGGACGGCCAGGGCCCCCACGGTCGCACCCGCCGTGCGGGCGATGCTCGGGCTCACCACTCCTCCTCCCGGCGCACGCGCAGGGGCAGCGCGAGGAGGAACGTGGCCCCCAGCACGACGCCCTGCGCGACGCCCGTCCATCTCGACCACGGCTCGCTGTGCCGCACCTCCAGCTCGCCGGAGGCCCCGGCGGGCACCGCGAAGGCCTGCTGCCAGCCGTGGTCGACGACGGCCAGCGCCGTCCCGTCCAGGGTCGCGCTCCAGCCGTCGTCGGCGCTCTCGGCGAGCAGGAGGACCCGGTCGGCGTCCTCGGCCGTGACGGTGGTGTCGACGTCGAGGGCACCTGCCTCGACGTCGGTGACCGCCTCGTGCTCGACCGTCCCGGCCCCGTCGTCGGCCTCGGCGTCGGTGCCCGGGTCGGTGTCCGGGGCGCCCTCCTCGAGCTGGTCGGCGTCGACCAGCCGGGCCCGGGCGATCGAGGTCGCCGAGCCCTCGACCTGCGGGTCGCGCGAGAGCCGGAGCACCGTGCCGGTCTCGTCGTCGGTGACCAGCTCGAGGCCGGGCACGGAGGCGAGCCGGCCGACCAGCGCGTCCCGGTCGGCCGCCGAGGCGCCCGGCAGCGGCTCGGGGTCGACCACGACCACGCCGACGGCGTGCCGGGCCAGCCGCTCGACGGCCAGCGGTCGGGAGCCGGAGGTCAGCAGGGCCACCGACTCGGCGAGGTCGGCGTGCGCGGGGGCATGGGCGTCGCCGAGGCGCAGCGTCGCGGCGGAGTCGGCCTCCCGGCGCCCGTCGCCGCGCCACAGCTCGGCGGCGACCTCGCCGTCGCCGGCCTCCAGGTGCAGCACGCGCGAGCGGAGCCCGGACGCCTGCTGCTCGACCGAGAGGGCGGGCACGGCGCTGCCGGCCCGGGGCTCGAGCAGGCTCCAGCTGCTGCCCGCCAGCACCCAGCTGGCGGCCGACACCAGCGGGACGGCCACGACGGCCACGGCGCCGAGCGCGGCGACGCCCTGGCGCCAGCCGGCCTCCCGGGCGCGCAGCGCCTCGGGCAGGGCGTCCCCGCCGGCGACCACGGCCAGCAGCAGGCCGAGCAGGACGAGGGAGACCCCGGCGCCCGGCCAGATGGTGGTGCCCACGCCGTGGGCGAGCCCGCCGTCCAGGTGCGCGGCCGCCGCGGCGGTGGCGACGCCGACGGCCACGAGGATCCAGCCCGCGCGCACGGCCCGCACCCGCGCCGGGCGGGCCAGCGCCAGCAGGGCGAGCAGCACGAGGACCGCCCCGGCGGCGAGGACGAGCAGGTCGCGCCAGGGCAGGGACGGCACGTCGAGCACGGAGTCCGGGGCGCCGCCGGCGAGGTCCTGGGGCAGGCCGAGCAGCGCGAGCCAGGTGGGGCCCGGCGCCCGGGCCAGGCCGTGCCCGGGGTCGGCCACCGCGATCTCCAGCGGGCCACGGGCCAGGGCGGTGGCGATCGTCGGGGCGAGCAGCACGACGGCCGGCAGCGGGACGAGCACGAGCAGGCCGCGCCGGCGCGGGACCAGCGGGGCGAGCAGCACGAGGCCCACGACGGCGGCCGGGAGCAGGATCGGCGCGCCCGCCGAGGCCAGCGCGAGCGCGAGGGCGGCCCCGGCGGCGCCCGTGATGGCGCCGGCCCGGGTGGGGCGTCGGGTGCGGGACAGCGCCGAGCCGGCCCCTGCCCCGCCGGAACCGATGGGCCGGTCAGGGTCGGTCCCGGTCGGACGGTCGGCGTCGGGTCCGTCGACCCGGGCGGCGTCGGCCAGGCCCGGTCGGATGACGTCGCGGCGGCGCACCCCGGCGATCCAGGCCACCCCCAGGGCGACCAGCGGCAGCGCCACGTGGGCGAGCACCGCCCCCAGGCGCCCCTGGCCCAGCGAGAGCCACAGGACCGGGGACATCGCCCAGGTCAGGGCGGCGGCGGCGCGCAGCAGCAGGGTGCGGGTCGCCGCGCCGGCGGCGGCCCAGGCGGTGAGCGCGGCCGCCGGCACGGCCAGGAGGACGGCCAGGGTGGCCACCCAGCCGGGCGAGAGCCCGACGAGGTCGAGCAGCCAGGCGGCGCCGGCCGCGAGCGTGAGCAGGGGGTCGGCCGGTCCGGGCGCGCCGACGCCGGCGTCGAGCCAGGTCGAGCGGGCACTCGTCCACAGCTCGCCCGCGCTCCGTCCGAGGTGGGCGAGGGCCCCGCCCACGGGCTGCCCGCCGCCGACGAGCGGCAGCACGAAGGGCAGGGCCAGGGTGAGCACGACGACCAGGACGAGACCCAGGGTGAGGCGACGACGTCGCCCGAGCTCGGCACGCTCGGCGAGCTCGAGCTCGGAGGGGGCCTCGGCGAGGCGGCGCGAGGTGGCGACCTGGCGGCGGATCGCGGCGCGCGCGGACCGGACGTCGCCCGGGGAGGCCTCGAGCTCGCGCAGCCCGGCCCGCGAGCCCCGGCTGACCGCGGCGATCCGACGACGCGCGGCCGGGACCGCCCCGAGGCGGCCCACGAGGCGGGCGACGGAGCTGATCTCGGCCAGCGCCAGCGGGGTGTCCTTGCCGAACGCGCGCCACAGGGCCCGCAGCGGGCCGAGCAGCACGTAGCCCAGGGCCAGCAGCGGCCAGGCCCGGGCGGCGAGCAGCGCGTTGTAGAGCTGGGCGGTGCGTCGGGCCCCGAAGGAGCGGGCCGGTGAGCCCGCGCGGGATCCCGGGTCCGTCGGCGCCGGGTCGGTGCCGGCCGCGTCGTCGGGCCTCCCAGGGGGCGGCTCCGTGCCCGCAGCGCCGGCGTGGCCGGGTCCCTCGAGGACCCGGACACCGCGCGACCCGCCGTCGCGCAGGCCGAGGTAGGCCGCCCGCCGGTGCCGGACGTGCGCGGTGGGCTCGACGACGACCCGGTACCCGGCGGCGCGGATGCGGCGGCACAGCTCGAGGCCGTCGCCGAAGGGGCCCAGGGTCGGGTCGGTGCCGGCCATCGACTCCCACACCGTCGAGCCGACGAGCATGCCCGCCATACCCACGGCGAGCACGTCCTGGCGGTGGTCGTGCTGGCCTTGGTCGATCTCCCGCGGCTCGACGTCGGGCACGCGCCGCGCGCGTCGGGTCGCCCGGACGCCGACCTGCAGGAGCCGGTCCGGCTCGTCCCAGTCGACCTGCTTGGCACCGACGACGGCGAGCGACCGGCCCGCCTCGGCCGCGCGCAGCTGGCGGTCCAGGGCCTGCGGCGCGGGGGCGGAGTCGTCGTGCAGCAGCCAGAGCCAGTCCGGGTGCGAGGCCGCGGCGGGGTCCAGCGCGCCGTCGCGCACCGCCCTGATCTCGCCGGTGGTCACCGGCGAGATCTCACCGGTCGCGGCCCGGAAGCTGGACCCGGTGGCCGGTGCGCCCGCGGCGCCCTCGCGGCGGCCCGCCCGGCGCGCGGCGCGCTCGACGAGCCTGCCGTAGGCGACGAGGCCGGCGCTCACCGCCCGGCCGAAGTTCTCCGCCTCGGGGGCCGTGACGAGCCGGACGCGCGTGACGTCCTCGAGCCCGGAGCGGTGCACGACCTCGAGCAGGGGCTCGCCCGTGCCGATGTCCCGGCCCGGGGCCGCGACGTCGACGAGGACGACGACGCCGGGGTGGTGTCGCTGGCGCGCGACGGCGCCGAGGGTCTCTTCGAGGTAGGGGGTCACCCCGCAGGTGACGATGACCGCGAGCGTCGTCGCCCGGGCTGGTGCTGCGGTGGTTCGCTCGACCACCTGCTAGACGGCGAGGCGCTTGACGCGGCGACGCTCACGCTCGGAGAGCCCGCCCCAGATGCCGAAGCGCTCGTCGTTGGCCAGCGCGTACTCCAGGCACTCCGCGCGCACGTCGCACGACGAGCACACCCGCTTGGCCTCGCGGGTGGACCCGCCCTTCTCCGGGAAGAACGCCTCGGGGTCGGTCTGCGCACACAGCGCCCGGTCCTGCCACGACAGGGGGCCGTCGGGCCCGTTGTCGAGGTGGTCGAGCTCCGAGAGGTCCACGTCCTCCCAGCTGGTGGTCAAGGGTCCGTCGCCCAGGATGTTCCACATAGTTCTTCAAGCTCCTCAGTCGCCGCCGTTGGCGTGAATTACACCCGTGTGATCCGCCGGGCGTCAAGGGGAGCGACCGGTATCACGGCGTGTCCCCCGGCGTGTCGCCGACCGACGTAGCCTGGGCCGGTGCACGATGCCCTGCTGGTCATGGACCACCTCGCCGCCCTCGGCGCGGCCCCCGCGCTGACCACCTACGCCGGGGACGGCCGGGTCGAGATCTCCGGCCGCGTCGCCCGTCAGTGGGCCCACAAGATCGGTGGGCTGCTGCGCGACGAGCTCGACGCCGAACCGGGCGACACCTTACGCGTCGACCTGCCGCCCGCGTGGCGCGCACCCCTGTGGGCGCTCGGTGCCCTGGCCGTCGGCGTCACGCCCGTGCCGCTCGGCAGCGGCGGGGGCACGGACTCCGCGACGGCCGGTGCAGGGGCCGACTCCGCGCCGGCAAGCGCCGGGAACACGGGGGCCGCCGGGGCCGACACTGCGCCGGCCGCAGCGACCGGGATCGCGCCGGCCCTGGCCACCGTCACCCACGACCCCACCACCGTGCCGGCCGACGGCGGGACCCCCCTGGCGCTGGCCGCACCTGCCCTGGCGATGCGCTGGACCGGGGACCTCCCCGCGGGCGCCCTGGACGCCTCCGCCGAGGCCCTGGCCCAGCCCGACGAGCTGATCTTCCCGCCCACGCCGGCCGAGGGGTCCGACCTGCTGGCCGCGGCCTCCGCCGTCGCGGGTGGGCTGGGCCGCGGCGCCCGCCCGGCGCTCGTCCCGGACGGGACCGACGAGGCGGTGACGTGGACGCTGGCCACCTGGCTGACGGGCGGCTCGGTGGTGCTGCTCGCTCCGGGCACCGCGCCGGACGAGGCGGTGCGACTCGCCGATGTGGAGCGCGCGACGCTGCGGGCGGCACACTAGGGCGATGCGCGGAATCATCCTGGCCGGCGGCGCCGGCACCCGGCTGCACCCCATCACCATCGGCGTGAGCAAGCAGATGGTCCCCGTCTACGACAAGCCGATGATCTACTACCCGCTGAGCACCCTCATGCTCTCGGGGATCTCGAACATCCTCGTCATCACCACCCCGCACGACCAGGCCCAGTTCCAGCGTCTGCTCGGCGACGGCTCGCAGTACGGGATCAACCTGTCCTACAAGGTCCAGGAGGTCCCCAACGGGCTCGCCCAGGCCTTCGTGCTCGGCGCCGAGCACGTCGGGAGCGACCACGCCGCGCTCGTCCTGGGCGACAACATCTTCTACGGCCCCGGCATGGGCACGCGGCTGCGGCGCAACACCGAGGTCGACGGCGGGGCCGTGTTCGCCTACCACGTGGCCGACCCGACGGCGTACGGCGTCGTCGAGTTCGACGAGGACCGCCGCGCGATCTCCATCGAGGAGAAGCCCGCCCGGCCGCGCAGCTCGTTCGCGGTGCCGGGCCTGTACTTCTACGACAACGACGTGCTCGAGATCGCGAAGAACCTCGAGCCGTCGGCGCGCGGGGAGTACGAGATCACCGACGTCAACCGCGCCTACCTCGAGGCCGGGCGCCTGTCGGTGGAGGTCCTGCCCCGCGGTACCGCCTGGCTGGACACCGGCACCTTCGACTCCCTGGCCGACGCCACCGCCTTCGTCCGCACGGTCGAGGCGCGTCAGGGCCTCAAGGTCGGTTGCCCGGAGGAGGTCGCCTGGCGCATGGGCTTCCTCTCCGACGACGAGCTGCGCGAGCGCGCCGAGCCGCTGCGCAAGTCCGGCTACGGGGAGTACCTGCTCGGCATCCTCGAGCGCGGCCGCTGACCCGGCGGGCCAGTCCCGCAGCACCCCCTGCGCAGCCGGCCCCTCGCTGCCGCCCACATCCGTCGAGCCCCCGTCCCTCGAGACATGGGGTTGTGTCTTGACCCAATGGGCACGGGGCATCGTCTCGACACACGACCCCATGTCTCGCTGAGGGGGACTCCCGGTGGCCCGGCGTAGCGGTGTGGCGCGCGACACGCACAACCTTCTCCCCCGGTTGTCATCGCATTTTCATGTCGGCGTGCTGGACTTCCATTCATGCAGACGTCACCTGCCGGTCACCTCGGGGCAGAGCCGCCCCCGGGCATCGACGGCGTTGCGCTCACGGCATCCGGCCCGGCCATGGCGAACGGTCCTGCCGCAGCCACCGCACCGGCGACGGCCACCGGGTCAGCCCCGGCCACCAGCCCGGCTGCAGCCACCGCACCGGTGACGGCGAACGGCCCGGACTCGGCGGTCTCAGCCGGCAACCGCGCGCACGCGGACCTCACCCCGCTGCCCTGGCGCCGGGTGCTGGCCGCGCTCTCCATCGCCTCGCTGCTGGTGGTCCTGGCCAGCTGGGTCCCCACGCGCTGGCCGGGCGGCGGCCTGCTCGTCGGCGGCGGCGAGTGGCACCACATCTTCGACGTCGGCTCCGAGCAGTCCGTCGCCACCGCCTGGTCCGCCGCGATCATGGTCTCCGCCGCCGTGCTCTGCGCGGTGTGCGCCTAGCTGACCTGGCGGCAGGGCGGTGCACCCACCTGGCCGTGGGTCGTCCTCGGCACGGGCCTGGCGCTGTTCGCCATCGACGAGGCCGCCAGCCTGCACGAACGGCTGCCGCTCATCGTCGCCTGGCTCGGCATCGACTCCTCGATGGGCTACGTCTGGCTCGTCCTCGGGATCCCCATCGCGATCGCGGTGATCATCGTCGTCGTGCTCTGCGCGATCCGCCTGCCGCGGACCGCCCGTGTACTCGTCATCGCCGGCGTCCTCGTCTTCTTCGCCGGCGGCATCGTCGTCGAGGGCATCACGGGCCAGATCCACGCGAACCGGCCCGACGTGTACGCAGTGTGGTTCTCCGAGCTCATCCATGCCGAGGAGCTGCTCGAGAAGCTCGGGATCTGCCTGGCCCTGTGCGCGCCGCTGAGCGCGCTGCGCGGGACACCCAGGGGTAGCGGGAGCGGAGAGCTGCGCCTCGCGGTCGCTACGCGCTGAGCGCGCTCCACCGGCCGCCGATCACCGGCCGCCGACCTCCGCGAGAACATGGTCTGTGTCGCGAGAGCATGGACCGCGGGCATCGTCTCGCGACACGAACCATCGTCTCGATGACGGGACGGCCGGGAGGTGGGGGCCCGACGACGCTGCCCCCGGCGTCCCCCGGCTACGCCCCGAGCACCTCGGGGGCCGCCGCCCGCCAGCGCTCGGCCCATTCGCCGATCGGCTCGACGCCGGCCGCGCGCACCGAGCCGTGGTCGAGGACGGAGAACGGCGGCCGGGGCGCCTTGGCGGGGAAGGCGTCCGAGGTGGTCGGACCCACCATGTCGGGGTGCTTGCCGAGGGTCTCGACGATGAGCCGCGTGAAGGCGAACCAGGTGACCTGCCCCGAGCTGGTGGCGTGGTAGCTCCCCGGTGCGGCGTCGGCCTCGACCAGGCGCACCACGAGGTCGGCGACGTCGCGGGTCCAGGTCGGCTGCCCGACCTGGTCGGTGACCACGCTCAGCGAGTCCCGCTCGCCGGCCAGCCGCGCCATGGTGCGCGGGAAGCACTTCCCGCCGGCGCCGTAGAGCCAGGCGGTGCGCACGACCAGCGCGCGCGGGTCCTCGGCCCGCACGGCCCACTCTCCCGCCGCCTTGGTGCGGCCGTAGGCGGAGGCGGGGGCGACGACGGCCCCGGCCGGGTAGGGCTCGTCCGCGACGCCGTCGAAGACGTAGTCGGTGGAGATCTGCACGGTGCGGGCACCCGCGGCCGCGGCCGCCCGGGCCAGCAGCGCGGCGCCGACGGCGTTGAGGCGGAACGCGGCGGGCTCGTGGTCCTCGGCGTCGTCGACGGCGGTCCAGGCGGCGCAGTTGACCACGACGTCGACGTCCACGACCGAGGCCGCCACCGCCGCCGGGTCGGTGATGTCGAGGTCGGCCCGAGCCAGCGCGCGCACGTCGTGCCCGCCACCCCGCAGCCGCTCGACGAGGTCCTGGCCGAGCATGCCGCCTGCCCCGGTGACGATCCAGCGCACGTGATCCTCCCTCGCTCCGCCCGGCACCTCCGGGCTGCAGGAGCCACGCTAGTGCGCCGCGGCTAGGCTGGGCGGCGCACGCGGCCCGGGTCGCGTGCGCCCGGCCCGTGGGTCGAGGACGGGTCCGCCGCGCGGGCCCACCACCGAGCAGGAACCGACGAGAGGGACACGCGATGCAGATCCGCGAGCTGACGATCGGCGGGGCGTACGAGATCACGCCGAAGCAGTTCACCGACCCCCGCGGCACCTTCTTCGAGGCCTACCGGAGCGACCACTTCGAGGAGGCCGTCGGGCACCGCCTCGACCTCCAGCAGACCAACAGCTCGGTCTCGGCCGCGGGCGTCGTGCGCGGCATCCACTTCGCCGAGCTCCCGCCGTCGCAGGCGAAGTACGTGTGGTGCCCGCGGGGCACGCTGCTCGACGTCGTCGTCGACATCCGGGTCGGCTCACCCACCTACGGGCAGTGGGACACGGTCCTGCTCGACGACGTCGACCGGCGCGCCATCTACGTCGGCGAGGGGCTCGGGCACGCGTTCTGCTCGCTGGAGGACGGCTCGACGGCGGTGTACATGTGCTCCACCCGCTACGCCCCGGGGCGCGAGCACGGCATCCACCCGCTCGACCCGGAGATCGGCATCGAGTGGCCCACGACCGACCGGGCGGGGAACCCGATGGAGCTGCTGCTCTCGGACAAGGACTCGCAGGCGCCGAGCCTCGCCGAGGTCGCGAAGCAGGGGCTGCTGCCCACGGCGCAGGAGGCCGCCGACTTCTACGCGAGCCTGCGGTGAGCCCCGCGCCCCAGGCGCGCACCGGGCGGCACGCGGCGCCGCCGAGCGACGTCGCGGTGGGCGCCGTCGTCGTCACCTACCGGCCCGAGACCGATCGGCTCGCGCCGCTGCTGGCCGCGTTGGCGGCCCAGTGCGCGGCGGTGGTCGTCGTGGACAACGGGCCCGGCGGGGCCGAGCTGGAGGCGCTGTGCCTCGAGCACGAGGCCGAGCTCGTCGCCCTGGGGCAGAACACGGGCATCGCGCAGGCGCAGAACGTCGGGGCCGCCCGGGCGGTGCTGGGTGGGGCCACGCACGTGCTGCTGAGCGACCAGGACTCGCTGCCGGCGCCCGACATGGTCACCCAGCTCCTGGCCGGGCTCGAGCGGGCCCGGGCCCAGGGGCGCGGGCCGGTCGCGGCGGTCGGGCCCGTCGCCGGCGACACGCGCTCGGACAGCGAGGAGCTCGTGTACGTCGCCCGCCGGTGGGGGCCGCGGCGCGCCCGCCCCGAGGAGACCGACGCCGACGGGCTGATCGAGGCCGCCTTCCTCATCGCCTCGGGCTGCCTGGTGACCGCCGAGGCGCTCGAGCACGTGGGTGAGATGAACGCCGACTGGTTCATCGACCACGTCGACCTCGAGTGGGGCCTGCGGGCGCGGCGCGCGGGCTACCGGCTGCTGGCGGTGGAGGCCGCCCGGCTCGAGCACGCGCTCGGCGACCGGCTGGTCAGGCTGCCCGGCCGGGCCCAGGAGGTGCACGTCCACTCGGCGTTCCGCACCTACTTCCTCGCCCGCAACACCGTGCTGCTGCTGCGCTCGGGGCTCCTGCCGCCGGCGTGGGCCGTGGGCTACGTCGTCTGGCTGGGCAAGTACCTCGCCTTCAACTCGCTGCTCGTGCCCGGCCGGCTCGAGCGGGCCGGACGGATGGCCCGCGGGCTGCTCGACGGGATCCGCGGACGCACGGGCCCCTCGCCGCGCTGACCGCCGACCGGTGGGTCGGGCCGGCGGCGGCACCGTCACCGGCGCCGCGTGAGCTGCCCACCGATCAACGGGCAAGGTGACCTGTCAGCCGACAGTGGCGGCTGAACGGTGGCTGAGGGGGTTGACCGGTCGCGTGTGGGCGGGCGCGGGACCCTCAGGTGGCGTGCGGGCGGAGGCGGGACCTTCCGCTCGTGCGCACGAGCGGGTCCGACCCGGCGTGGCGGGCCGCGGCAGCCCCCGAATCCCGGCCGTCCATAGCGGTGTGCCGCTTCGCGGGGTGCGCGACAATCGTCCGCGGACCGCCTGGTCCACCGACGCACAGGAGCTCGACGATGCCCGCTCTTCGACGGACGCGCGCCCGCGCCGCCACCCTCCTCCTCGCCCTGACGACGACGATCGGCCTCGGCGCAGCACCCGCCGTCGGGAGCACACCCGCGATCGGGAGCATCCCCGCCGGCCCGGCAGCCCTCGAGCCCGCGACCGACGCCGCATCCGCCCCCGACGGCGGGACGAACCCCGACGGCGTCGGGCCGGCCGAGGGGGCCGGAGACGTCGAGGCCGCACCGTCCGCCACCGTCGCCGCGACCGAGGTCTACCCCCGCCCCGACGACGGCACCTGGGAGATCGAGGGCCACGGCTGGGGGCACGGCATCGGGATGTCGCAGTGGGGCGCCCAGGGGGCCGCGCTCCAGGGCGTGCCGAGCGCGCAGATCCTCGCCTTCTACTACCCGGGCACCCGCCAGGCCGACATCGGCAACCCGGTCGTGCGCATCCGCCTGCTCACCCTGTCGGCCCGCACCGCCGTCACCGCCTGGGCGCCGTCGGGCCAGACCCTGCGCGCCACCGCCGGCGGCACCGCGCTGCCCGTCCCCGCCGGCGGGCGCCTCACCGTCACGCGCACCTCGAGCGGCTTCACCCTCGAGCACCGCGCCACGCCCGGCGGCACCGTCGGCTGGTCGACGACGACCACCGCGGCACCCACCCTGACCACGAACGACGGCGTCGTGCTCGGCACCTCGCCCACCGGCGGCGGCACCTGGTACCGGGGCGAGGCGGCCGTCACGCCCACCGGCGGCACGCTCGACGTCGTCAACCACGTGCGGATGGAGGACTACCTGCGCTCGGTGGTCCCACGGGAGTCGCCCGCGTCCTGGCACCAGGCGGCCCTCGAGGCGCAGTCGGTGGCCGCCCGCACCTACGCCCGCCACGAGATGCGCACCGGCGGCACCTACGACCTGTGCGACACCACCTCCTGCCAGGTCTACGCCGGGCGCGCGACCGTCGCGGCCGGCGGCTCGGCGTCGAGCAACGAGCACCCGCGCACCGACACCGCCATCGCCGCGACCAACGGCCGCATCCTCGAGGGCCAGCAGGTCGCCGGCGGGGCCTGGTCGCCTGCCTTCACCCAGTTCTCCTCCTCCAACGGCGGCTACTCGGTGGCCGGCTCGCGCCCCTACCTCGTCGCGCAGCCCGACCCGTGGTCCGGGTCCGCGCCCGGTGACCCGGTGTCGAGCTGGACCGCGACGCTGCGCGCCTCCGACCTCGACGCCCGCTGCGCCGCGGGCGGCCAGGTCCGCCAGATCGTCGTCACCTCCCGCGACGGGCGCGGGGACCTCGGCGGGCGCATCACGGGCCTGCGCCTGGACTGCACGACCGGTGCCGTCACCGTCGGGACCGAGTTCCAGCGGCGGCTCGGCATGCGCTCGAGCTGGTGGCGCCCGATCCCGGTCGAGCACCCCTCGATGTTCTTCCTCAACGACTCCTGGTCGGCGTGGGCGAACCACGAGGTGCCGCTCGGCGAGGCCACCTCCGAGCCCTTCGCCGGCGACTGGGACGGCGACGGCGTCGACACCGCCGCCGTGCGGGACGGCAACCGACTCACCCTCGCTACCGACCACACCGGCACCGCCACCAGCGAGCTGCGCTACGGGCGTGCCGGGGACCACCTCATGGTGGGCGACTGGGACGGCGACGGCACCGACTCCTTCGGCGTGCGCCGCGGCAACACCTATCTCCTGCGCAACGCGCTGACCGGCGGTGCGGCCGACGTCGAGATCGGCTACGGCCGGGTCGGGGACGAGGTCTTCGTCGGCGACTGGGACGGCGACGGCGTCGACACCCTCGCCGTGCGTCGGGGCAACGAGATCTTCATCGCCGACTCCCTCAGCTCGGGCCACGCCGACCGCGTCATCCGGTACGGCCGGCCGGACGACGTCATGCTGGTCGGTGACTGGGACGGGGACGGGATCGACTCCTTCGCGGTGCGCCGCGGCACCACCTACCTCGTGCGCAACTCGCTGACCTCGGGGGTGGCGGACATCGAGCTCAACTACGGGCGCACGGCCGACACCGTCGTGGTGGGCGACTGGGACGGCGACGGCTCCGACACCCTCGGCGTGCACCGGATCGTCCGCTAGTGCCGGCCGCGAACCGATGGCCGGCCGCAGACCGCATCCGCAGCGATCGGCTCGTGCTCGACCCGCTGCAGGTGTCCGACGCCGAGGACATGGTGGCCGTCCTGGCGCCGGTCGAGCTCTACGCCTTCACCGGTGGTGAGCCGCCGACGCTCGATCGGCTGCGGGAGCGCTACGCGATCCAGGTCGCCGGCCGCTCCCCCGACGGCGAGCAGGGCTGGCTCAACTGGGTCCTGCGGTGGGCGGGCAGTGCGGACCCGCTCGGTTACGTGCAGGCGACCGTGACCGAGCTCGACGGCGTGCGGGCCGCCGAGGTGGCCTGGGTCGTCACGCCGGCCCACCAGGGGCGCGGCGTGGCGGGCGAGGCCGCCGGCTCGATGGTGGCCTGGCTGCTCGAGCAGGGTGTCTCGACGGTGCTCGCGCACCTCCACCCGGACCATGCAGCCTCCGCGGGCGTCGCGCGGCGGGCCGGGCTGGCGCCGACCGACGTGTGGGAGGACGGCGAGCGACGGTGGGAGCTTCGGGCGACGCCGTCGAGGTCCGGCCCGCGCTGATCCCCTGCCGGGGCGGGCACCCGCCGGCCAGCCGCCCGGCGATCGACGATCGGCGATCGGCGATCGGCGCCGACGCACCGCCGCGTCGGGTGCGGCAATGCGGTTGACCCGGCCCGGACGTCGCCGTCAGGGTCGGGAACCATGGCCATCTCGGTGATCGACAGCGCCGCGCACATGCGTGCGGTCCTCGACGCGGACCCCGCGCAGCACGACGACCTGCTCCGGAGCATGTGGGCACCGATGGCCGGGATGTACCACTTCGTCCCCGGCGGCGTCGACCTGGCCACCGTGCACCGGCAGAGCTTCGGCTTCCGCCCGGAGGCCGACGCCGAGCGGGTGCGCGAGGGGCTGGCGGCCCTGGTCGAGGCCGACGCGTGGACACGGGTCCGGCAGGCCCTCACCGACGGCGTCGCGGCGCTGTCGTCCGCCGCCCCCGGCGCGACGGTCCCCGACCTCACCGTCCTGCTCGTCCTTGGTGACCCCACGAACGCGCACTTCGTCGATGAGGTGCAGGGACTCTCGGGATTCGGCGGCATCAGCGGGTACATCGCCCTCACCGTCTGGCCGCACGAGCGGGTCCTCGACCGGATCGAGGCCATCGCGGTCCACGAGCTGCACCACAACGTGCGGTACTCGCCCGGCGGGATCGTCTGGGACCCCGCGACCGTGACGGTCGGCGAGCACGTCGTCGCCGAGGGGCTGGCCGACGTCTTCGCGACCGAGCTGTACGGCGACGCCGGCCCCACCCACTTCGTGAGCGAGGCGACCCGGTCCGACGACCGCGTGCTGGCGCGGGTCGCCGACGGCCTGGGCGTGACCGGGATGTCGGACTTCGCCGCCTGGGTGCTCGGCGACGCCAGTGCGCGCCTGTTCGGTGCCGAGCCCGTCGGCCTGCCGACGGGGGCCGGGTACGCGGCCGGCGCCCGGCTCGTCCGGGCCTACCTCGACGCCACCGGCACCACGGCCGCCGCGAGCGTGCACACCCCGAGCGACGAGATCCTGCGCCACGCGCTGCCCCGCCTCGGCCTGCCGAGCCTGCCGCCCGGCTCGACGCCCTGAGCCGGGCCGTCGTCCGGGTGGCTCCGGCCGGAGAAGCACCGGCCCGCACGGCTCCGGACGACGCAGCGTCGTCCCGCGTGTCCGCGGTCAGGCGCAGGCGACGGGCCGGCCGGCCCGTTGCCCACGAGGCTCAGCCACGCAGCGTCCCGTCGTCGGGCGGCACGGGGCCGGCCTCGTCGACGGGTGACGGCTCGGCGGTCTGCGGCGCGCGTCGCCGCAGCAGCACCCCGGTGCCGAGGCCGAGCAGGAGGTCGACGGCGGTGAGCAGCACGCGCGAGACGAGGACGACGACGAGCACCGCGCCGGACGCCAGCAGCCCGGAGAGCATGACGCCGAGGATCCCCTCGCGCACGCCGACCCCCGCGGGGAAGACGATGGCCAGGAAGCCGACCACCCACGCCAGCGCGTAGCCGCTGACGGCGCGGGCGAAGGTCTCTGCGGTGGGCTCGAGGCCGACGGCGGTGGCCAGCAGCCACACCTGGGTGCCGGCAAGGAGCCAGCCGACGACCGCCCAGGACGAGGCCCGGACGATCCCGGCGGCCGAGAGCGGGTGCTCGAGCGGGGGGCGGCGGATGAGCCGCAGGGCCAGCGCGAGCAGCCGGTTGAGCACGGGTGGGAGCAGGACGACGATGAACAGCGGGAGCGTGAGCAGCACCCAGCCGATCTGGTCGCGCACCGCCGGGTCGAGGGCCACGGCCGCCACCGCGAGCGCGAGCCCGGTGACGATCGAGACGAGCAGGGAGACGACCATCCCGGACACGGAGCGCCGGCGCGGGATGTCGATGTCCTTGCCCATCTCGGCGGCCGCGACGATGTTCCACACCCCGCCGGGCAGGTACTTGCCGACCTGGGAGACGAAGAACAGCCGGGCGGCCGGGCCCAGCGCGAGCCGGGAGCCGAGGTCGATGAGGACCTCGCGCCAGGACAGCATGGTGGCCACGACGTAGAGCACCGAGATGACGAGCGCCACAGGCGTGACCCACCAGGCCATGTCCGCCAGGGCGGAGCTGAAGATGTCCCACTGGTTGGCGACGGCGAGCACCGCCGCGCCGATCGCCGCGATGAGGAAGGCGGCCCGCAGCCAGGGCGAGCGCAGGGCAGCGAGCAGCTTCTTCACCGGTGGCCCCCGTTCGGCCCGGGCGCAACGGTCAGCCGCTCCCACAGCGGCGCGACGACGCCGGCGGGGGTGTAGTCCCGTGCCCGACGCCGGGCGCGGGCCCGCAGGTCGGCGACCGCGGCCGGGTCGGCGAGCAGGGTGGCCAGGGCGTCGGCGAGCGCCACCGGGTCACCGGGGGGCACGAGCAGCGCGTCGCGCCCCAGCGCGCGCCGCTGCGGCGCGGTGGCGGAGGTGACGACGGCGCAGCCCGCGGCCAGCGACTGGTAGACCTTGTTGGGCACGACGTGCAGCGCCTTGGGGGTGTCGCCGAAGATGCCGAGCCCGACGTCGTGTCCGGCCACGAGGTCCGGCAGCTCGCCCGGGTCGACCCAGTCGAGCCACGTGATCCCCGGGACGCCGGCCAGCAGGGAGCGGGCCTCGGCGTGGTCCTGCCCGGTGCCCACGAGTGTGACGCGCAGCGGCGTGCCGCGCCGGTGGAGCTCGCGCAGCGCGCGCGCGATCGTCACGGTGCCCTGCAGCGGGGTGAACAGCCCGTAGAAGACCATGCTCGGCGGGGCCGACCCGCCGCCCGGCCCACCGTCGTCGGGAGCAGGAGCGGGGGCCTCGGCGGCGCGGCGGCCGGCCGCGGTCCAGGCGTCCGGGGCGCCGACGGGGACGACGACGGTGCGCCCGCGCACGGCCGGGGCCGCGAGCTCCGCGTGCTCCTCGGTGTCGACGACGACGACGTCGGCCGCACCGGTGGCCGCCCGGTCCAGCGCCCGCAGGGCGGTGGTGCGCAGCCCGGAGTCCACGCCCCGGTCGCGGGCCGTGCCGGCGGCGAAGATGAGGTGGTCGAGGACGATCGTCGAGCGCGGGAACAGCAGGCGCGCGAGCAGGACGTCGAAGTGGCCCAGGTAACCCACGAGCACGACGTCGGGGCGGTGCTCCCCCGCGTAGTCGAAGGAGCCGTCGGTCAGCGCGGCCCAGCGCGCGGCCAGGCGGGCGGCCAGGCGCGGCAGCAGCCAGGGGCGGTTGAGCATGGCCACCCGGTCGGCGGTGCTCAGGCCGAGGGGCCGGTCGAGCTCGCGGACCTGCGCGCCACGCTCGGCGAGCCCCTGGAGGAGGACGCCGGCGCGCGGGTGGACGGCCGTGTCGTACGTGCCGAAACCGAGGACCCTCACCGGGCCGGTCGACCCTGGCCGAGGTGCTCGGGCGCCACGCCCGCGGGGGCGGCGCGGCCCTCCGTCGTCACGTCGGCGTCCCGCACGGGCGCGACGTGGCCGTTCCCGTTCAGGCCCGCCTGCGCGGCGCCGTGCCCGGCGTCGTCCGCGGTGCGGGTGGCGGCACCGTTCACGGCACCGTCGGCGACCGGTGCGGCCTGCGACGACGCAGCCGGCGCAGCGTGCGTCGCGGCAGCCGGCGCCGGGGGCGGCTCCTCGTCGGCGCCGTCCTCGGGCAACGCGCCGACGGTGATGAGGGCACCGCCCCGCGCCCGCGCGGCGATGGCCTCGTCGCTGTACTGGAGGGACTTCACGCGTTCGAGGTTCTCCTCGAGCAGCACCCGGTTGGTGCGCAGGAGGTCCGCGATGACCATGAGCGCCAGGCTGAGCAGCGCCCCCACCAGCGCGGCGGTACCGAAGATGAGGGACTGGACGTGCCCGCCGGCGTCGCCCATGAGGAACAGCACGAGGAACCGGATGAAGGGCACCAGTCCGGCCAGCAGCAGGATGACGCCGACGGTGCCGAGGATCGAGTGCGGCTTGAACATGAGGTACGAGCGGATGATCGCCGTCCCCGACTTGCCCATGTGCTGGAAGATGTTCTTGAACAGGCGCGACTCGCGCGTCTTGGGGTTGGTGCGGATGGGCAGCGAGGCGATCCGCAGCCGCTTGTTGCCCGCCTGGATGATCGTCTCCATGCAGTAGGAGAACTGCGTGACGACGTTGAGGCGGATGAGCGCCTCCTTGGAGTACGCCCGGAAACCGGAGGCGGCGTCGGGCAGCTTCGTCCCGGCGGCGAGGTTGACGACGTCGGAGCCGACCTTCTGCATCGCCTTCTTGAACGGCGAGAAGTGCTCGATGGTGGCGGTCTGGCGGTCACCGATGACGACGTCGGCCTCACCACGCACGATCGGCTGGACGAGCTCGCCGATGGTCTCCTGCGGGTACTGGTTGTCCCCGTCGGTGTTGACCACGATGTCCGCGCCGTGGGCCAGGGCGTAGTCGACGCCGTCGCGGAAGGAGCGGGCCAGGCCCTGGTTGCGGGCGTGCCGCACGAAGTGGGTGACGCCCAGGTTGCGGGCCACCTCGACGGTGCGGTCGGTCGAGCCGTCGTCGACGACGAGGATGTGCACCTCGTCGATGCCCGGGATCTCGCGCGGGATGGTGGCGAGGACCAGAGGGAGCGTCTCCTCCTCGTTCAGGCACGGGATCTGGACGAACAGCTTCATGGGAACCTCGGAAGTCGGTCGCGGCCGCCCCGCACCGCCCCCCACCCGGCAGCGGTCGGGCTGGCCCGGAACGTCGCCAGGGTACCGTAGGGGCCGCGCGGGGCCTGGACGTCCCTTCGGCGTGGAGGGGAGATCACAGGTGCACGAGAGCGCGGACGGCGACGGGGAGACGCTCCCCGAGCAGACCGCACCCACCGCGTCCCCGGCCCCCTCCTGGTGGCAGCGCCTGCGCCCGGAGCTGCCCTGGGCGGGCGCCGTCGGGCTGCTGGCCCTCCTCATGAGCCTGACCGCGATCTTCTTCGGTTCCTCGCTGTCCGCCCTCGACGAGCAGACGCACCTGGACTACGCCTGGCAGGTCGCCCACGGCGAGCTGCCGGCCGACGGCGACGAGCTGGACGACTACGTGCTGCAGCAGTGGTCCTGCCGCGGGCAGACCAACCTGCCCGACCTGCCCTCCTGCGAGGGCGCCGAGGCCGGCGAGCACGAGCCAGGCGACTACCCGGCCAGCGGCCAGAACTACAACTCCTTCCACCCGCCCACCTACTACGTCACCCCCGCGCTAACCGGCCTGCTCGCCGAGGCCCTGGGGCAGGAGTTCTCCACCGGCGCCCGCCTGGCCAACGCGCTGTGGCTGACGGTCGGGATCGTGGCGGTCTACGCGGCGCTGCGAACTTGGCGCCTGCCCGCGCCGTGGGCGTTCTCGGGCGCGGCGGCGCTGCTCGCCTTCAAGCCGGTCATCATCTCCGGCTGGCAGGTGACCAACGACGCCCCGGCGATGCTCGTGGGCGCCGGCGCCCTGTGGGTGCTGGGCCGCTGGGCGCTCCACGGTCGCATCGGCTGGCTGTGGCCCACGCTCATCGCCCTGCTCGCCGCGTCGACGAAGGTGATGAGCTCGGTGGCGATCCTCGCCGTCGTCGGGCTCATCGCCTGCCTGGCGGTGGCCGACGTGCGCGCCCGCGACTGGCGCACCCTGGGCCGCCGGGCCGCCACCGTGCTCGCGCCGATCGCGGTGGTGGCCGCCTGCATGACCGCCTGGAGCCGCTTCCAGGCCGGCCGGGGCGACGCCGCCTGGGACAACCCGCTCTACGGCATCAGCACCGAGCCGGTCGAGGGCAGCCCGTGGGACGAGGTCGTGCCCACCCTGCTCGACGCCTTCGGCCTCATCAAGAACTCGCAGGTGCCCGGCGAGTTCCACGGGTGGCAGCTGGAGACGGTGACCTCCCTGTGGTGGGTGCTGCTGACCGCCGCGCCGTTCATGGTGGTCGTCGCCTACGGCGCCCGCCGCCCCGAGCGGCTGCTCGGCCTGGCCGCCATCGCGGGGACCGTGGGGGCGGGCATCATCGTCCAGGCGCAGGAGGTCATCTCCTCCGACCATGCGTTCCGTCTCATTTCCGGTCGGTACGCGATCACCTTGCTGCCGATCACGCTCGCAGCGTTCATGCTGCCCGTGTACCGGCGACGCCTCGGCGCGGTCGTGCACCCGGTGGTCGCGGTGTCCGTGGGCATCATGTGGCTCAGTCTTGGAGGAGTTCTATGACCAGCACCCCGCGCCGACGTCTGCCCGACGTCTTCCGCGTGGCGGTGGTCGCCGTGACGGTCCTCGTGGCCGGCATCGGGGCGCTGTGGGCCGTGCTGACCCCGGGCTTCCGTGCCCCGGACGAGCCCCAGCACGTCAACACGGTCGTCCGCCTGATGGACGAGGGAGGCTGGCCCGCGCCCGGTGAGCAGACCTTCCTGCCCGGGGTGCACGTCGCCGCCGACGAGGCGGGCTGGGTCGACGAGGGCCGCGAGCTCATCCGGCAGAACTCCCACGCCCATCCCGGCGCCTGGTGGGGCACCGGTCAGACCCCGTTCGTGCTGCTCGTCCCGGACCCGCCGCCCACCGAGCGCACGTCGATCCTCGACGTCGACCAGCGGGTCACGCTCTACCAGCAGGTCGACCAGATGACGCAGCACCCGCCGGGCTACTACGCCGTGGCGGCCGGCTACCTCACCGTGCTGGGCGCCGACGACTGGGCCTGGGACACCCAGCTGCTCGCGCTGCGGCTGCTCGACGTCGTGCTCGTCGCCGGGATCGTCCCCCTCGTGGTGGTGACGGTGCGCCGCCTGGGGGGCTCCCGCTCGGCGTCGCTGGTCGGGGCGCTCGCCATCACGGCCCCCGCCCAGCTGCTCTACGTCAACGCGGCGGTGTCCAACGACTCCCTGCTCAACCTGTTCGGCGCCGCGGTGCTCGCGCTGAGCGCGGTGGTGATGACCAGCCGGTGGGACTGGCGCCACGTCGTCGGGATGGGGCTGCTGCTCGGCGGTGGCCTGCTGACCAAGGGCTTCATGCTCGCGTTCATCCCCGTCGTCGCTCTCGCCTTCCTCGCCTCGACCGGCTCCGGACGTCCCCTGCGCAGCCGGGCCCTGGGCGGGTTCTGGGCGCTCGCGGTGGCCTTCGCCGTCGGCGGCTGGTGGTGGTTGAAGAACCTGTTCGTGCACGGCACCTTCCAGCCCGACGGCTACCCGGGACGCGAGCCGCTCGAGGACACCTCGCACCTGGGCCTCAACCTGTGGGACTTCGCCGTCGGCGCCGAGAACAGCCTGGTGACCAGCGCCTGGGGGAACTTCGGGTGGCTGGAGTCGCCCATGCCCACGTGGTTCCAGCGCCCGGCCACCTACCTCACCCTCGCCCTGGTCGTGGCCGCGGTGGTGCTCGCCGGGCGGCGACGGATCCAGCTGCTGGTCGTGCTCTCGGGCTGGATCGGCGTCCTGGGGGTCGTCATCTACGGGGCGCTGCAGGAGTACTACTCGACCGGACTGTTCGCCGGCCTGCAGGGCCGGTACCTGTTCGTCGGGGTCCTCGGCATTCTCGCGGCGATCGCGCTGCTGCTGGACCGCCTCACGTCCCGCCTCTCGCCGGGGGTGACCGTCGCGGTGCGGGTCGGGGCCGGCGTGGCCTTCCTCGGCCTGGCCCTGTGGGGCCTGCTGTTCGGGTTCACCGCCTTCTACGTCGAGTTCTACGAGGACCTGGCCCGCGGACTGAGCCGGTGGAACGACTGGAGCTCGTTCGGGATCACCAAGCTGGTCGCGCTCGTCGGGGCCACGGCCCTCGCGGGCCTCGCCTCCCTGGTGCTGCTGGGCCTGCAGTCCTGGCGCGACGCCACCGGGGTGGGCCCCGGCGGCATCGGTGCCGGCCGGGCCGCCCCCGGCACGGGTGTGGGCGACGGCGGGCGCGGGACCGCAGACGAGGACGGTCGCGCCGAGGCCGGCCGTTCGCAGGGCGACGGCGCGGACGGCGACGGCGCGGAGCGCGTCGGCGCAGACGGCGACGGCGCGCCGGCCGGCCGCGGCTCAGCGGCCGAGGCGCCGACGGACCTTGCCGGCGGCACGCCGGACGACCTCGCCCGTGCCGGCGTCCCGCTGGACCCGGCGGGCGGCGGCCAGGAGCCGGACGGGCCGGCTGCCGGTGAGAGCGGTCGGCAGGCGTAGGCCCGAGCGGGGCAGCGCGTAGGGCTCGACCCAGGCCTGCGCGACGTCCAGCGGCTCGTCGTCGGTGACCGGCTCCCAGCCCACCGAGACCCGCGGACCCTCACGGCGTACCTGCTCGGCGGTCGCGAGCAGCAGGTCGAGGTAGGTGCGCCCCTGGACGTGCGGCGACCACTGCAGCAGCGCCTCCCGGCGGGCCCGGGCGCCGACGAGCCTGCGCAGCGCGGGGTCCCGGACGAGGGAGTCGATCGCGTCGGTCCAGCCCTGCACGGTCTCGGGCAGGTAGCCGGTGACGCCGTCGACGACGGACTCGCGGAAGGGCTGGGTCGGGGAGGCGACCACGGGGGTGCCCACCAGCGCCGACTCGAGCCACTTGATGGCCGACTTGGACTCGTTGAAGATCGAGCCGGGCGTGAGGGGGGCGAGGGAGACGTCGACGTCGCGCAGCAGGCCCGGCAGGTCGTACCAGGGCACGAAGGGCAGGCGGCGGACCCGGTCGGCGTAGGGCGTGAGGGCCTCGGTGGGCCGCAGGTGCCCGCCGAGCCACAGCTCGACGTCGGGGTGGCGGCGCAGGACCTCGACGACGGCGGGCTCGACGAAGGCCCAGTCGGCGTCGTGGGTGGTGGTGCCCGAGAAGTAGCCGATGCGCACCGGCCCCTCGGCACGCTCGCGACGCAGCGCCAGGTCCGAGCGCCGGGCGAGCAGCCGGCCGACCCCGTTGGGGAAGCGGTGGGCAGGCATGCCGGTCACGGCGGTGGCGTGCTCGCACAGCGTCCGGGTGGAGCCGACGTAGGCGTCGGCCAGCTCCATCGAGGTCCGGTAGCGGCGCACGCCGCGCCACCACAGCGCCAGCTCCTCGGCCGGCATGCCGGCCAGGCCGTCGACCTGCCCCTCGAGGGCGGGGTCGAAGATGAGGTCGTCGATGTCGAAGAGCACCGGGACCGCCCGGTCACGCGCGCGCACCTGGGCGACGAGGTCGACGATCTGGTCGGTCGCCGGCACCCGGTAGAGCACGAGGGCGTCGCAGCGCCGGGCCTCCTCGACCAGGCGCGGGTCCCGGTAGTGGCGCACCCGCGCGGAGACCCCCTGCAGGCCCAGGCCCTCGGCGGCGAGCTGGGTGCGGTAGCGCTGGGGCGCGCCCTGGATGCCGCTGACGAACAGCACGCGCCGCATGAGCGCGCGTCCCGCCGCCCGGGCCCCCTCCCCCGGCAGGTCTGGGTCTCCCGCGAGCGCGAGGTCCGGGTCACCCGCCGGCGGCATGTCCGGGTCGCCCGCCCCGTCCGCCGACCCCGCCGAGGTGGCGCCGGACATCCGCGCGTAGCGCTCGATGAGCCCGGCGACCTGGTCCTCGAGCGCCCGGACGGGGGTGGCCGAGCCCTGGCCCGTGCGCGTGCGGGTGGCGGCGGGGTCCGCGACGAGGTCGCGCAGCCGGGCGAGGAGGGTGTCCTCGTCGCCCGCGGGCACGATCCACCCGTTGACGTCCTCGGCGACGGCCTCCTCGGGCCCCAGGGTGTCGGTGGCCAGGACGGCCAGGCCCGCGCGCAGCGCCTCGCGGGTGAGGATCGAGTGCGACTCGCGCATGATCGAGGCGAGCACGAGGACGTCGGCGCCGGCGAGCACCTCGGCGCGGTCCTCGGGCGCGAAGGGCGCACGGAGGCGGATCTGCTCCGGGAGCGGGCCGGCGCCGTCGTCGCGGGTGCCGTACATGTCGAGGGTCCAGGCCGCGGCCGGGTCCTCGGCGGCGAGCCGCCGGGCCGCGCGCAGCAGCAGGGGGCCGCCCTTGACCTCGTCGTTCCCGCCGGCAAAGAGCAGGCGCAGCGGGCCGTCGCCGGTGCGGGCCGGCGGCGGGGGGTCGTCGGCCCTGACGCCGGGCAGGCCGTTCTCGTCGACCTCGAGCAGCTCGGGCGGCACGCCGTTGGCGAGGAAGGTGCGGGCCGCCGAGGCGGAGGGGGCGAGCACAACGTCGGCGCGGGCCAGCTCGGGGGCCAGGGCCGCCAGGCGGGCGTCGGCGGCGCTGCGGCCCCGCTCGCAGGGGCACGCCCCACAGCCGACGACCAGGGAGCACGGCCGCATGTCCTTGTCGACGAGGAACTGCCGGGTGCACTGCCACCACCAGTCGTGGGCGGTGACGACGACCGCCGCGCCGGAGTCCTTGGCCGCCCGCACCAGCGAGCCTCCGAGCGTCTGCAGGGAGTGCAGGTGGACCACCTCGGGCCGCACCTCGTCCAACCAGGAGCGGAAGTCGGCCTCGACGGCGGGGTTCGCCCAGTTCTTCCTGTCCGACCAGGAGGTGTAGGGGTGGGTCTCGATCCAGCGCACGTGCACGGTGCCGTGCGCGCCGGTGTCGGTGTCGTCCCAGGTCGACAGGGCGGGACGGGAGTCGTCGAGGTGGCCGGCGTAGACGTGGGCCTCGTGGCCCGCGGCGGCCAGCGCCCGGGCGATCCGCCGGGGGACGAGGGTGCCGCCCGAGATGAAGTTCGGCGGGTAGTGGGCCGAGACCTGGGCGACACGCATGTGCCGATCCTAGGCAGCGGGCGCACTAGCGTGGCCCCATGCCGAACCGCCCCGAGTCCTGGCTCGCCGACCTGGCGGCCGCGGACGCCGACCTGCACGCCACGCTCGCCGGACGCAGCGAGCACCTGGCCCGGGCCGCCTGGTCCAGGCGCGTCGTCGAGGCGCAGGCGGCGCTCGGTCAGGCCCGCGCCACGATCGCGCTGCAGGACCGGCTGCTGCACGACCTCGCCACGCGGCACACCGAGCTCGAGGCCGAGGTCCATGCGCTGCACGGCACGCCGGCGGCCGACTCCCCCGAGTCCGTGGCCCAGGCGGGGGCGGAACAGCCCGTCGGGCAGCCGCCCAGTCGCCTGCACATCGCCCTGACCGACCCGGCGCGCGCCCTGCGGGCCGTGCGCCGCCGGCTGCCGGGCGGCCGCCCGTGACCGCGGACCGACCCGAGGACGCCGTCACCGACACACCCCCCGCTCCGGTCCCAGAAGGGCGTGTCCCGGACGAGCCGGCCGATCCGGCTCCGACCGCCACCCCCGACGACGACGCACCTCCCGCCGCACCACCGCGCCTCTCGCTGCTCGTGCTGCCCGGCGACGAGGAGGACCGCGAGCGCACCGACGCCTCGGTCGAGGCCCAGGGCGACGGACCCTGGGAGGTCCTCGAGGCGACCGAGGCCCAGGAGGCGCGCGGCGACTGGGTCGGGATCCTCGCCGCCGGCGACACCCTCGAGCCCGCCGCGCTGCCGACGATGCTCGCGGCGCTGGACGCCGCCGAGGGCGTGCGGGTGGTCTACGCCGACGAGCGCCTGCCCGACGGCCGCACCCACGCCAAGCCGTCGTGGATGCCCCGCGCGCTCGACCACCTCGACGTGCTGGGCCGGCTCACGCTGGTACGCGCCGACCTGCTCGCCGAGGTCGGCGGCCCGGGCGACCTCGGCACGGACCCGGCCGCGGAGTGGGACCTGCACCTGCGCCTGGCCAAGCACCTCGGCGCCGGGGACCCCGCCGCCCCCTCTCCCGACGTCCTCCACCTGCCGTTCACCGCGCTGGCCCGCGCGCAGGACCCGGCCAAGCTCCTTCCTGCCGGGGCCGCCGCCGTCGGGCGCTCCCTGACCCGGCGCGGCCTGACCTGGACCGTCGCCGAGGAGCACGGACCCGACCACCTGCGGATCGTGCGCGAGCCGGCGCGCACGCCGCTGGTGAGCGTCGTCGTGCCCACCGGTGGCGGGCGGCGCCCCACGCCCGACGGCGAGGTCAGCTCGGTCGACGTCGCCCTGACCACCCTGCTCGATGTGACCGACTATCCCGACCTGGAGGTCGTCGTCGTCACCTCGCAGGGCACCGACCCCGAGGTGGCCGAGCGGTGCGCCGCCCTGGACCCCCGCGTGCGCGTGGTGACCGCCGAGGGCCCGTTCAGCTTCTCCCGCTCGATCAACGTCGGCGTCGCGCACGCACGCGGCGAGCTCGTCCTGCTCCTCAACGACGACACCGAGGTCGTGGACCCCACCTGGCTGCGCAACCTCGTCGCGGTCGCCCTCGAGGAGGGGGTCGGCGCCGTCGGGGCACGCCTGCTCTACGGGGACGGGACGATCCAGCACGCCGGGATCGTCATGAGCGCCGACCGCACCCCCTCGCACCTGCTCGCCCACGAGCCCGACGGCGTGGCCCGCCTCGGCGTGGGCACGGCGGACCTGGAGTTCCTCGCCGTGACGGCGGCCTGCCTGCTCACGCCGCGCGCCACCTTCGAGCAGGTCGGCGGGCTCACCGAGGAGCTCCCGCTGAGCTACAACGACGTCGACTACTGCCTCAAGCTGCGCGCCGTGGGCCTGCGGACCGTGTGCGCCGCCGGCGTGCGCGTCGTCCACCACGAGTCGGTCACCCGCGACGCCCGCGTCACCGACCGCGAGCACGCCGCCGTGTCCTGGTGGTCCGGCATGACGGCACTCGACCCCTGGTACTGGGGCGTCTGACCCGGGGCGTCCGACGCCGGCGGTCGGGGTACCTGGGCCGGTCCCGGGACCGCGACCGCCCGCTCAGCCCAGGACCGCCAGGACGTAGAGGGCGAAGAGGACCAGGTGCGCGGCCCCGTGCATCGCGGTGACGCGCCTTCCGGCGAAGGTGGTCACCGACAGCCCCAGGCTCAGGCCGAGCACCACGAGGTTGGCCGGTCCCTCGGCGAGGACGACCTGCTGGTCGGTGAGGGCACCGATGACGAGCACGGCGGGGATCGTCAGGCCGACGGTCGACACCAGCGCGCCGTGGCACAGGTTGATCACCCGCTGCACCTCACCGGCGAGCGCCGCGCGCACGGAGGTGATCGACTCCGGCAGAAAGACGATGGCCGCGATGAGCAGCCCGGACAGGGCGACGGGGGCACCGACGCGGTCCAGGCCGTCGTCGAGGAGGGCGGCCATGTCGTGGGAGAGCAGGACGATCGGCAGCACGGTGGCCACGAGCAGCGCGGCCCGGCCGAGGATCTCGGTGCGGTGCTCGGCGATGACGGCACGCACGCCGGTGCCGGATCCGTCCTCGCCGGACCCGGCGGCGGACCCGCCACCGGAGCGGTCGGCGAGGCGCCCGGTCACGCGCGGGTCGACCTCACGGAAGTCCTCGGCCTGTGCCCCGGTCTGACGCAGCAGGAAGAAGGCGTAGAGCGCGAGGGTGAGGACGACGACGACCACCGCCTGCGCGCCGGTGTACGAGCCACCCTCGCCCAGGACGGCCGGCAGGCCGAGCGCGACCGCGGCGAGCAGCACGAGCATGGACAGGTACGCGGAGGTGCCCGTGCGGTTGTGCTCCATGTCCCCGTGGCGGATCCCGCCGACGAGCAGCGACACACCGATGACCAGGTTGAGGATGATCATCGCCACCGCCATGACGGAGTCGCGCGCGATGGTGGTGTGGTCGCCGGGGCCGAGCATGACCGCGGAGATGAGGATGACCTCGATCGCCACGATCGACAGCGTGAGGACGAGGGACCCGTAGGGGTCGCCGAGGCGTCGGGCGAGGTGCTCGGCCTGATCGACGACGCCGCCGGCACAGACGAGGACGACGCCGACGATCGCCACCAGTGCACCGACGAGCAGTGGGCCGGGCACGGGCGGGGCGAGCAGGGGGCCGGCGACGGCGAGCAGGGCGACGGCGACCCAGCCGGTCACCAGACGCGCCAGCGCGGAGCGCGTGAGGAGGGAGCGGACGGTGGTGGGCATGCGGTGGTTCTCCACGGGGCCGTCCCCGGGCCGAGCTGTACGGGCGGGCCGTCCCGTCCGTCGGCGTGCCCTCGCACGCCCCGGCAGGCTACGACACCGGCGCGGCCGCGGCAGCGACCTGGCTCACCGGGTGAGCCACCTGACCCGCGTGGGCGGCCCGGCGAGGACGGGGTGGACACCTGGGGGTCGAGTCATACGATGCCCATGTGTGACCACGACGCACCAGGGGGGATCAATGACGATCACATCGGAATCCGCGGAGGTCGACCAAGCGGTATCCACGGGACGGCTGCCGTCGTGGGACAGCGTGGAGTCGCTCGCCACCGCGGCCTTCAAGCGCTACCGGGGCGTCGGGGACGGCGCGGTCGCCGACTACATCCCCGCGCTCGCCGACGCGGACCCCGCACGGTTCGGGCTCTCGATCATCGAGACGAACGGCTCCTCCCACGACGTCGGGGACACGGCCCACCCGCTCTCGATCCAGTCGGTCTCCAAGGCCTTCGTGTACGCGATCGTGCGGGACGCCTGTGGCCACCGCACGGTCAAGGACGTGGTCGGGGTCAACAACACCGGGCTGCCGTTCAACTCTGTGATGGCGCTCGAGCTCAACGACGGCCACCCCATGAATCCGATGGTCAACGCCGGAGCCATCGCCACGACGGCGCTCGTCCCCGGCGCCACGGCGGGCGCCCGGTGGGAGTCGATCCGCTCCGGCCTCTCCGCCTTCGCCGGCCGCCGGCTGGAGATGGACGACGACGTGTACCGCTCGGAGATGCGGACCAACGCTCGGAACAAGGCCCTCGCGCGACTGCTCCAAAGCTATGGGCGGCTCGACGCCGACCCGCTCGAGATGGTCGACGTCTACACCCGTCAGTGCTCCCTGCTCGTCACCGCGCACGACCTCGCCGTCATGGGGGCGACGCTCGCCGACGGCGGCACGAACCCCGTCACGTCGCAGCGGGTGGTCTCCCCGGAGGTCTGTCAGGACACCCTGGCGATGCTCGCGGCGAGCGGGATGTACGAGCGGTCCGGCGAGTGGCTGTTCGAGATCGGCCTTCCGGCGAAGTCCGGCGTCTCCGGAGGGATCGTCGCCGTCGCCCCCGGGAAGGGTGCCGTCGGCACCTTCTCCCCTCCCCTGGACCCCGCGGGCAACAGCGTGCGCGGCCAGCGCGCCATCGCCTACCTCTCCCGGGGCCTCGGCCTGAACCTCTTCGCCTCGAGCGTCGACGCGCGCGCGGGGAGCAGCGCGTCATGACGGCCGCCGTCGCCGCGGAGCCCCGCCAGGAGCGCACGTCGTGGCTCCCGATGGTCGGCCTCTTCCTCGCTCAGATCCTCATGTCGTTCAACGTCGCCGCGTTGCCGATCTCCATCGGTGGGATGGTCAGCGACTTCGACGTGCCGCCGACGGTCGCGAGCACGACGATCGTGATCTACGGGCTCGTCGTCGCCGCGCTCGTGATGACCGGGGCGAAGCTCGGTCAGCGCGTGGGGTAGGTCCGCATCTTCCGCTTCGTCATCGTCGTGTTCGCCTGCTCGTCACTGGTGATGATCCTCTCCCCGACCGTCGGTTGGGCCATCGCGGGTCAGGCGCTCGCGGGCGCGTCGGCGGCGATCATCGTGCCCGCACTCGTCGCCCTCATCGCGGAGAACTACCGGGGCGACCAGCAGGCCACCGCGATCGGCTCGCTGGGCTCGGCCCGCGCCCTGTCCGGCATCAGCGCGTTCCTCATCGGCGGCACCCTCGGCACCCTCGTGGGTTGGCGGCCGGTCTTCATGATCGTGCTCGGCATCGCGGTCGTCGTCCTCGCGTTCAGCTTCACGCTCCGATCGACCGGCACGGGCGACAGGAGCATGAGGATCGACGTCGTCGCCGCCGTCCTCATCGGCCTCGCGATCATGCTGCTCACCCTCGGGTTCAACAACCTGGGCGCCTGGGGCGCGTTCTTCGCGAGCGCTCACGCACCCTTCTCCCTGGCTGGCGTGTCCCCGGCACCGATCCTCATCGTCGCCGGCGTGGTCCTCGGCCAGACGTTCCTCGTGTGGACCCGACGTCGGATGCGGCTCGGCAAGGAACCCCTCGTCGATCTCTCGGTGCTGGGTTCGTCGCGCGAGCGCGCCGCGGTCCTCGCGATGTTCGTCGTCGTCGCGCTCGAGGCGGCCCTGAACTTCACGGTCCCGATGTACATCCAGATCGTCCAGGGGCGCACCCCGTTCGAGACATCGCTGGCCATGATGCCGTTCAACCTCACGGTGTTCGTCACCGCGACCCTCGTGGTCCGCTTCTACAGGCGCTTCCCGCCCCGGACGATCGCCCTCACGGCCTTCACGCTGACGACCCTCGCGCTCGTCTGGCTCTCGCTCGTCGTCACGAACAACTGGGAGACGCTCCCCACGATCGTCGGTCTCGTGGTGTTCGGCATCGGCCAGGGTGCGCTCGTCACGCTCGTTTTCAACGTGCTCGTCACCGCCGCTCCTGCCGAGCTCGCGGGCGACGTCGGGTCGATCCGCGGCAGCACCCAGAATCTCGCCTCGGCGGTCGGCACCGCGGTCGTCGGCGCACTGCTCGTCGCCCTCCTGAGCGTCGGGGTCGGTCGCGCGGTCGTCGAGCACCCGGAGATCCCGGAGGAGCTCGTGGCGCAGGTCGACCTGGACAGCGTGAACTTCGTGTCGAACGCAGACCTGGAGGACGTCCTCTCGAGGACGGATGCCTCACCCGCACAGGTCTCGGCGGCCGTCGAGCTCAACGAGGAGGAGCGCCTGCGCGCCCTGAAGCTCGGGTTCCTCGTCCTGGCCGGCGTCAGCGCCGTCGCTGTCGTACCCGCGTCCCGGCTTCCGCGGTACACGCCGCACGAGCTCGCCGGCGCGGGCGGCGACCCGGGAGAGCCGAGCGACCCGGACGACCTGACCAGCCCGGGCCGCACGAGCGACCCGAGTGACCCTTACGGCTCAGCCGCCCCGCACAGCGGACCTACCGACCGAGGCGACGCCTGACCTTCCGCGCGAGCCCGGCGGGTCCGTCGCCGCGCAGGGTGCGCCAGGCGCCCGCGGCGTCGGCGCGCAGCCGGGTCACCCGCGAGACCTCCCCGGGACGGACACCGGCGCGGCGCTCGGCGGCGAGCCGGGCGGCGTCGGCGGAGCGGCGGGGGTCCCGGCAGAACGCCACGAGCGGGGCGAGGGCCTCGGACCACGTGTGCGTGGCGGCGACGCGGGCGACGGCGGCGCGTGCCTCGGCGATGCGCGTCTCGTCGGTGAGCAGGCCGACGAGGGCCTCGGCGAGGGCGTCCTCGTCCTCGGCCGGCACGGCGGCGCCCATCCCTTCGGTCGCGACGAGCGCGCCGAAGTGGTCGCCCTCGGTGCAGACGATCGGCAGGCCGGCCCAGAGGTAGTCGAGGATGCGGGTGCGGAAGCTGAAGGCGGTCTCGACGTGGTCGAAGTGGGCGGAGACGCCGATGTCGGCGTCGAGCAGGTAGTCGGCGCGACGCTCGTAGGGCACCCAGTCCTCGTTGAAGAACACGTGGGTGCCGGTCAGGTCGAGCTCGTCGGCGAGCTCGCGCGTGCGCACGGCCATCGCCATCTCGGGCACGTCGGGGTTGGGGTGCTTCATCCCGAGGAAGTACAGGCGCAGGTCGGGCACCCGCTCGCGGGCCCGGTCGACGGCGCGGATGACGGTCAGCGGGTCGAACCAGTTGTAGACGCCGCCGCCCCAGAGCACGACCGGGTCCTCGGGGCCGATGCCCTCGACCGCGCCCTTGATGCCGTGCGCCTGCCGGGTCGGGGCGCTCGCGTCGGTGCCGAAGGGCACGACGCTGATGAGCGAGCGCAGGGAGGTGTCGGCGTCGTAGGTGTCGGGGTTGACCCGGCCCGAGGCCGCCAGGTGCCCGATCCACAGGTCGCGCTGCTTCTCCGAGGCGCACAGGAACAGGTCGCCGCGGCGCGTCTGGGCGCCGAGCTCGCCGAGGGCACGGGCGAGCGCGGCGTGCCGCTCGGCGTCGGGCCGGAAGCGTTCGACCTCGAGGGACTCGAGGTGGAAGGGGTCGTAGAGGTCGACGACGAGGATCACGTCCGCGTCCTGGAGCCAGTCGAAGGTGGCGACGACGTACCCCTGGACCACGACGACGTCGGCCTGGGCGACCTCCTCGCGGAACTCCTCGACGGTGGTGCGGGCGGTGACGAAGCCCTCCCCCGCGCGCGAGCAGCCGCCGAAGGTGAGCAGGCGGACGTCGTGCTCGGCGCCCAGGGCGCGGGCGATCTCGAACGCCCGGATCGCGGGCCCGGCCATCTTCTCGGCGAGGGTGTCGAGGGTGACCACGAGGATGCGTCGGCGCTCGGTCATGCACTCTCCTGCTCGTCGCTGCCGTCCGACGCGGGGTCGGCCGCTTCCGTCGTTCCTCCGGCCCTACCCGTGGTTCCCCCGGCCGCGGTCTCCGTCGGTCGGGGCTCGGGCGCGCCGTCGGGCACCGCCCAGGCGGTGTCGGTCTGGATGTACCCGCCCCAGAACCGCTCGGCACCGTTCTCGACGACGAAGCGGGCCGAGTCCCGCACCCGGTCGTAGGTGTGCTGCGTCGTCGAGTCCGTCAGGGAGGTGATGACCACGTAGCCGCCGGGGGCGAAGGCGATCCTCGGTGCGTGGCAGTCGATGACGCCGCGGCCGCGGACCGTGCCGAGGCGCGGCCCGTGGTCGAAGGTGTTCGAGGCCCACAGGTAGGTGCCGTCGGTGTGCTCGACGCCGATGCCCATGACGGGGTCGGTCACCGGCTCGCGCGCGTCGTAGTGCACGCGCACGGTCATGTCCTCGCCCTGGCGCACGGAACTGCCCGGACCGCCCTGGCCGAAGACCTCGACCTCCTCGATGAGCAGCTCGCCCGAGCCCCAGTGCGTGCGGCCCGAGTCGTCGAGACGCACCGAGTCGTGGGTCGAGTCGGCGTACTGCTCGAGCACGGTGGCTGCCGGGCCGGCGGCCCGCAGCACGCCGTCGTCGAGCCAGGCCGCCTGGTCGGCCATCTGGCGCAGCGTGGGCATGGAGTGCGAGACGACGACGACGGTGCGCCCCTCGCGTCGGAACTGGGCGAACTTGGCGGCGCACTTCTCCTGGAAGGCGGCGTCGCCGACGGCGAGGACCTCGTCCACGAGGAGGATCTCCGGGTCGACGTGGATGGCCACGGAGAACCCGAGGCGCACGTACATGCCCGAGGAGTAGTTCTTCACCGGCTGGTCGATGAACTGCTCGACGCCGGAGAAGCCGACGATGTCGTCGAACTTCTTGTCGATCTCGGGTTTGGTCATCCCCAGGATCGAGCCGTTGAGGTAGATGTTGTCCCGGCCGGAGAGCTCGGGGTGGAAGCCGGAGCCGACCTCGAGCAGGGCGGCCATCCGTCCGCGGGTGGTGATGCTCCCGCTGGTCGGGTAGAGGATCTTGGCCAGGCACTTGAGCAGGGTGGACTTGCCCGACCCGTTGTCCCCGACGAGCGCGAACGTCGACGCCGCGGGGATCTCCAGGGAGACGTCCTTGAGCGCCCAGAAGTCCTCGTGGACGCTGCGGCGGCGCCGCATGACCGCGGCCTTGAGCGTCTGGTTGCGCTCGTGGTACACGCGGAACCGCTTGGAGACGTCGTCGACGGTGATGGCGGCGTGCGGGCCGGCGGGCCCGGGGCTCGATGCGTTCACAGGGCCTCGGCCAGTCCCTTCTCGTGCCGCGAGAACAGGTGCGCCCCGACGAGGAACGCCCCCAGCGCCCAGGCGAGCGCGACGAGCGTGGTCGACAGCTCGGGCAGGCGGTTGTCGTAGAGCAGGTTGCGGAAGATCTCGGCGAACTGCACCAGCGGGTTGAGCAGGTAGACGTCGAGGATCCCGACCGGGCCGACGAGGTCGCCGATCCGGTCGGACTGCTCGGCCACCAGCCGCACGGGGTAGACGATCGGCGTGAGGTAGAACCACATCTGGAACAGGATCGTCACGAAGTGCTGGGTGTCGCGGAAGTAGACGTTGGCGATGGCGGCGAGCAGTCCGAGCCCCATGGCGAACACCGCGAAGACGGCCATCGCCAGGACGAGCAGCGGCAGGAACGGCAGTGGGTTCGCGCCGAGCAGCAGCAGCACGACGGTGAGCACGCCCATCTCGATCGACCAGGTGAAGGCCCAGGAGGCCACGGTCGACACGATGAGGGCGCCACGCGGGAAGTGCACCTTCTTGATGAGGTTCTCGTTGCCCACCAGGGCGCCCATCGAGCCGTTGACGACGTTGGTGAAGAACGTCCAGGGCAGGAGCATGCACAGCAGCCAGACGGCGAAGATGTCCAGCCCCGAGGGGTCGCCCGGGTCGGGCTCGATGCGGATGATGAAGGCGAAGACCACCGTGTAGATGGCCATCGCGGCCAGCGGGTTGGCCAGCGACCACAGCTGGCCCAGCGCCGTCCGGCTGTACTTGCCCTTGACCTCGCGCATCGTGAGGTTGACCAGCAGCTCCTTCGAGCCGCGCAGGTCGGTCAGGAACCGCACGTGCGTCCGTCCTCCCGTGGTGCCGCCGGTGCTCCGCGGGCGCGGGGCACGGACCAGCGTAGACCAGCGCCCCGCCGCGGCACCGCGACGGGGCGCGGCCGGGCGGGGCGCTCGGGTACGGGGCCGGCCCACGGGGAAGGGCCGGACCGCGGGGTCAGGAGGGCAGGACGCGCAGGTAGGTCGGCGTCCCGCCGACCCAGGAGTTCGGGCCCACGCGGGTGCCCATGCCGGGGTTCCAGGCGGCGACGTTCTGGCCGTCGCCGAGGTAGATCGCCACGTGGCCGGGCCACCAGATGAGGTCGCCGGGGCGCGCCTCGGAGGCCGAGACCTGCTCGTAGCCGGCGAAGGGTGCCCACATCGTCGTGCGCGGGATCTCCACGCCGTGCTGGGCGTACACGTAGTGGGCGAACCCGATGCAGTCCCAGCCGGACGGCGACGTGCCGCCCCACCGGTAGGGGGCGCCGACGTGGCTCATGGCGGTGGAGACGACCTCGTCACCCATCCAGTCGGTGGCGGGCGGCTCGTCGCGCTCCTGGTCGCGCGAGGGTGCCTCGACGACGCGCGTGTCGCGCCGCACGCCGAGGGTGTCGACGCCGTCGCCGTTCCAGTCACCGACCATGACGGTGTCGCCCGTGCGGCCGTAGGATACGACCTGCTCGGCGTCACCGCCGGACAGCGTGTTGCGCAGGTGGTACTGGTTGCCGCGGCGCACGCCCAGGCCGTCGACCCGGTCGCCGTTCCAGTCGCCGACGATCACCTCGTCGTCCGCGCGGCCGTAGGGCACGACGGCGTCGGCCACGCCGGAGGAGAGCGTGTTGCGCAGGAAGTACTGGTTGCCCCGGCGCACCGCGATGGTGTCGGCACCGTTGCCGTTGAAGTCGCCGATGAGCACGTCGTCGCCGGCGCGCCCGTAGTTGATGACGACGTCGGCCACGCCGGAGGTCACCGAGTTGCGGATGTAGAAGGAGTTGCCGCGGCGCACCGCGAAGGTGTCCACGCCGTCGCCGTCCCAGTCGCCGACGAAGACCTCGTCGCCGGAACGCCCGTAGTTGATCGTCGTGTGGCCCGGGCTGGCGGTGTTGCCCGTGGTGATGGCGAACTGGTCGCCCCGGCGCACCGCGACGGTCTCGACCCGGTTGCCGGTGAAGTCACCGACGTAGGCGTTGCCGTCCGGGTGGCCGAACGTCATCGTCACGGCCGTGCGGCCGTTCGTGGAGTTGGTCAGGTGGTACTCGTCGCCGGACCCGCCGACGTCGCCACCGGCCGCCTGGGCGGCAGGGGCGAGCAGGGCGGCACCTGCCAGGGCGGTGATCGTGGCAGCGGTCAGTCGGGTTGTCGTTCGCACCAGGGTCGCTCCTCGTCCGGCCACCGTCCCCGGGGTCAGGGCGGGTCGCACAGCTTCGGTCCGGGCGTGGGTCTGGTGGTCCAGCCCGGTAGTGGGGGGGAATGTCGAACGTGACCTTACGGTGATACTCCTGTGACTGGTGGTGATCGTGAGGAGGATCACGTCCAGGTTACGGCGCGTCACGCGACGATGACGTCGATTCAGAGTAATGGCGATGGCAATACACCATCGTGGCCGCTGCGGCAAACGAGGCGGTTGTGACTGCTGTGCCGTCCATCGACGGTCGGCGCCCGTGACCTGCCCGTGACCTTCTGACCTGGGCCTTCGCCGTCGGGTGGCCCTCCACCCCCTCCGCCCCCCCACCCCACCTCTCAACCCCTTGATCCACCGGTCAACCGACCATGCGCACTGATCAGTGCCACAAGGTGTTGAACAGTGAGCGCGGACACCGGCACAGCGGGCGACGAGTCCTCGCCAGTGGGCACGGACCCGCAGACACGAAGGCGGCCCGCCACCGAGAGGTGACGGGCCGCCGTCGGGCGCGGTCAGGGCGCGGTCAGCGCACGACCCCGAGGGTGTCGGTGCCGTTGCCGTCCCAGTCGCCGGCCACCACGCGGTCGCCGACCCGGCCGAAGTTGACGGTGCGGTGCGCAACCCCGGAGGTGAGCGTGTTGCGCATGAAGTAGGTGTTCCCGCGCCGCACGGTGAACGTGTCGGTGCCGTTGCCGTCCCAGTCGCCCACGACCACCTCGTCACGGTCGCGCCCGTAGGAGAGCTCGACCGAGGCGGGCCCGCCGGCCAGACCGTTGTTGAGGTAGTACCGGTCGCCGCGCCGCACACCGAAGGTGTCGCGCCCGTTGCCGGTCCAGTCGCCCACGAGCAGCTCGTCGCCGACGCGGCCGTAGCCGAACTCCACGTGGGCGTCGCCGGAGCGCAGGTCGTTGCGCAGGTAGAGCCGGTTGCCGCGGCGCACACCGAGGGTGTCGGTGCCGTTGCGGTCCCAGTCCCCCACGACGATCTCGTCGCCGGGCCGGCCGTAGTTCAGCACCGTGTCGGGCACGGAGCGGTGGCCGTTGGTCAGCTCGAACCGGGTCCCGTTGCGCACGCCGACGGTGTCGGTGCCGTTGCCGTCCCAGTCGCCGACGAAGACCTCGAGCCCGCGCTCACCGAACTCGAACTCGATGTCGGCGGTGGTGCTCCACGAGTTCGACAGGAAGAACTCGTTGCCCCGCATCGCGCGGATCTCGTCGATCATGCCCGGCAGGGCGGCGGCGACGTAGGGGCCGGGGCAGATGGTGCGCGTCTGGTAGGCGACGTCGCGGTGGCCCATGATCGCCGGCAGCGGTTGGCCGGGGTAGGCGTAGGCGGTGCCGCGCGAGGTGATGCCGGTGGGGGCGTCGACGTCGACCTGCGCCAGGGAGAACCGCCAGGCGATGACGTCACGGACCGCGTTCATCGACGCCTGGGGGGCGGGCCCGTAGGAGAAGTCGCCCATGATCGAGACGCCGACCGTGTTGGTGTTCGCCGGGGCGGCGTGCGCACCGACGGTCATCTGCGCGTTCGGGGCACCCAGGGAGCCGTAGCGCCCTTCGTAGGTGCGGCCCCAGCGGTCGACGAGGAAGTTGTAGCCGATGTCCCCCCAGCCGCGGGTCTGTGCGTGGTAGTAGTAGATGCTTCGCACCACGCCCGGCGCCTCGGCATAGGTGTAGGAGTTGGTGCCGGCCGTGTGGTGGACGACCGCGGCCCGCAGCCGTGTGTACTGCGGCGGCCAGAAGAACCAGGACTCGTTCGCGCCCCAGCCCGCGCGCGAGATGATCGACGGCCGCGAGGCGATGACGTCCGGGCTGGCGGTCGCGTCGGGGCTGGCGGTGGCGTCCGGGCTCGCGCCGGAACCGCCGGAGGTCGCCGGCTCCCGGCCGGCCGCGCCGTCGGAGCCGGCCTCGCCGTCGGAGCCGGCTGCGCCGTCGGAGCTCGCCTCGCCGTCGGGGCTCGCACCACCCTGCGGGGCGGCCGAGCGCTCCTGCGCGGCCGCACCGGCCACGACCTCGCTCTCCTCGACGGCGACCGCCGCGGTGCCCGGCCCGCCCGGGGCGAGCTCGACCGCCCCGTCGACGTCGGCCGGGACGAGGTTGAGCTGCAGGTCGGCGGGCAGCTCGCCGCTGCCGAGGTCGATCTGGACCTGCACGCCGTCGGACTCGGTGGTGAGGAAGGGCTCGGTCCCGCCCGGCAGGGAGTCGTCGTCGGCGGACTCGGGCTCGAGGTCGGACCAGGAGGACCACTCGCCGCCGGCGCGGGTACGCACGTAGATCGCGGCGTCCTGCGGGAGCATCTCCCCCGCGGCCCAGGTCACGCCCGCCAGGACGAAGCCCTCGGTGTCCAGCTCCTCGGTGAGGATCGCCACGTCACCGTCGGCCTGGGCCCCGGCCACCTCAGCGTCGGTGGCGTTGGGGGCGGCGGCGCTCGGCAGCGCGCTGCGCGAGACGGCCGAGGGGTCGTCCGCCCCCGCCCGCGCGGAGCCGGTCGGGTCGCCGTCCGCACCCGTGAGGGCGAGGACCTGGATGGGGGTCGGGTCCGAGCCGGCCTCCGGGACGTCGCCCAGCGCCTCGGCCTGCGCGGGGTCGACGCCGTCGGGGGTCTCGGGGGAGGACGTCGCGGGGACGTCGTCGGTGGGTGCGTCGGGCTCGGCGACGGCGGGGCTGACGATCGCCGGCACGCACAGGGCGGTGACCAGGGCGGACGCAAGCACCGCCCGTCGTGGTCGGTTGGTGGTGGATGAAGGGCGCAGCAAGGCTGACATGGAGGACACCTCGGGGGAAGGACGGGGTGGGACATGGCTCGTGCCGCGCGCGACGGTACCGTGCCCTCATGAGAATGTCTGTAGTCGGAACGGGTTATCTGGGCGCCGTGCACGCCGCCTGCATGGCGAGCCTCGGCCACGAGGTGGTCGGCCTCGACGTCGACGCGGAGAAGGTCGCGATGCTGTCGAAGGGCACCGCTCCCTTCCACGAGCCAGGCTTCGACGAGCTCCTCGCGGAGCAGGTCGCCTCGGGCCGGCTGACCTTCACCACCGACCCGGCCGACGTCGCCGGGGCCCTCATCCACTTCATCGGCGTGGGCACCCCCCAGGTCCAGGGCGGGTACGCGGCCGACCTCACCTACGTCGACGCCGCCGTGGCCTCCCTCCTGCCGCACCTGGGCGAGGTCGACGGCCGCCGCCCCCTGGTGGCGGGCAAGTCCACCGTGCCCGTGGGCACCGCGGCGCGCCTGGCCGCCGACGTCGAGGCCGCCGGCGGCGTGCTGGCGTGGAACCCGGAGTTCCTGCGCGAGGGCTTCGCCGTCAAGGACACCATCGACCCGGACCGCATCGTCTACGGGCTGTCGAAGAACCAGGCCGACGCCGAGGCGGCCCAGGCCCTGCTCGACGAGGCCTACGCCGACCTGCTCGCCCGCGACATCCCGCTGGTCATCACCGACTACGCGACCGCGGAGCTGGTCAAGGTCGCCGCCAACTCCTTCCTCGCCACGAAGATCTCCTTCATCAACGCCATGGCCGAGCTGTGCGAGGCCACCGGCGCCGACGTCTCCACGCTGGCCGAGGCCATCGGGCACGACGACCGCATCGGGAAGAAGTTCCTCCGGGCCGGCATCGGGTTCGGCGGCGGCTGCCTGCCCAAGGACATCCGCGCGTTCATGGCGCGGGCCGGCGAGCTCGGAGTCGACCAGGCGCTGACCTTCCTGCGCGAGGTCGACCTCATCAACGACCGTCGGCGGCTGCACGCCGTCAACCTCGCCCGCCAGGCGGTGGGCGGCAGCCTGCGGGCAAAGAACGTCGCCGTCCTGGGCGCCGCCTTCAAGCCCGACAGCGACGACATGCGCAACTCCCCCGCCCTCGACATCGCGCGCCGCATCCACGACGAGGGCGCGAACGTGCGGGTCACCGACCCGGCCGCCGGGCCGGTGCTGCGCGAGCGCGGCACGCGCCTGGACGTCGTCGACTCCGTCGTCGAGGCCGCCACGGACGCCGACGTGGTCATGCTGCTCACCGAGTGGAAGCAGTTCAAGGAGCTCGACCCCGCCACGCTCGCGGAGGTCACGCGCGTCCGCACCATCATCGACGGGCGCAACGCGCTCGACCCCGAGCGGTGGCGCGCCGCCGGCTGGACCTACGTCGGCATCGGCCGGCCCTGACCCGCATCCACGAACCAGGAGACCTCATGCAGATCCTCGTCACGGGCGGGGCCGGCTTCATCGGAGCCAACTTCGTCCGCCAGACCGTGGCCGAGCGGCCCGACGCCGAGATCACGGTCCTCGACAAGCTCACCTACGCCGGGCACTCGGCCTCCCTGGCCGGCCTGGAGCGCACCCGCCTGGTCACCGGCGACGTCGCCGACCGGGATACGGTCGACCCGCTGGTCGCCGAGGCGGACCTCGTGGTCCACTTCGCCGCCGAGTCGCACAACGACAACTCGCTCAACGACCCCAGCCCGTTCGTGCAGACGAATCTCGTGGGCACGTTCCAGCTGCTCGAGGCCGTCCGCCGCCACGGGGTGCGACTGCACCACATCTCCACCGACGAGGTCTACGGCGACCTCGAGCTCGACGACCCCGAGCGCTTCCACGAGACGACGCCGTACAACCCCTCCTCGCCGTACTCGGCGTCGAAGGCCGGCTCGGACCTGCTGGTGCGGGCCTGGGTGCGTTCCTTCTCGATCGCCGCGACGATCTCGAACTGCTCGAACAACTACGGGCCCTACCAGCACGTGGAGAAGTTCATCCCCCGCCAGATCACCAACCTCATCGACGACGTGCGGCCTCGCCTGTACGGCGCCGGTCAGAACGTGCGGGACTGGATCCACGTCGACGACCACAACTCCGCGGTGTGGACGATCATCGAGAAGGGCACGCCCGGCGAGACCTACCTCATCGGGGCCGACGGCGAGAAGTCGAACAAGGAGGTCGTCGAGCTCATCCTCGAGCTCATGGGCCGCGACCGCGGCGACTACGACCACGTCACCGACCGCGCCGGGCACGACCTGCGGTACGCCATCGACTCCACCCGGCTGCGCACCGAGCTGGGCTGGGAGCCGCGGTTCACCAGCTTCGCCGACGGGCTGCGCGACACCATCGACTGGTACCGCGCCAACGAGGACTGGTGGCGCCCGCAGAAGGCCGCCGTCGAGGCCCGCTACGCCGCCCAGGGCCACTGACGGGTGCGCGCGTCCCCGCCTGGCGAGTGAGCAGTTTTCTACCTCACGAGTGAGCACCGGCGGCGTGGATCCCGACTCCACCGCGCATCGGGCTCACGACAGACCGACCAGGGGCTCCCGATCTCCACAGGAGGTCGGGAGCCCTTGCTTTCCACGACGACGGGGGCGGCGCGCCTCGCCGGGGCTCACCCGGGTCGCACTCTGGGCGCGTGTCCTACTTCGACGTGACCAACGATGTCCACGTTCCCGAGGTCATGCGCATGTCGAGGAGGGATGTGCACCGGCCGTCAGCGATCCGAGCGATCCTGCAGGACGTCAGTCGCCTGATCGTCCGGCCCGGGGCGATCGCCGACCTGCCCGACGACATCGGCGAGCACGAACGACAGGCCTCCGTTCATGCCGCGCGGGCGATCGACGCCAGTCGCCGCACGGGCGCGCACCACGCCCTCAGTCACAGCACCGCAGCCCTTCTCCACGGGCTGCCCCTCTGGACGCAGCCGACGCTCCCCGAGATCACGTCACCCGTGCACACGAGCGCGCAGTCCGACCGGGACGTCGTCCGCCACACCATGCCGCTTCCCGACGAGGACGTGGTGGAGCTTCACGGTGTCCCCGTGACGTCGCGCGACCGGACGGTCATCGACCTCGCCCGCTTCTTCCCGCCCATGGAGGCACTGCTCGCCGCGGACCGTCTGATGTCCTGGAACAGTGAGGTCGACCGTTTCGACCGCACCGCGACCGAACGACGTGCCCGGAAGGTGCGGTCGCGGTGGTATGCCCGTCTGGACGCCCTCCCGCTGCGCGCTCGCGGAATCCGTACCGCCCGCGCCGTCGTCGAGTGGGCGGTCCCCTGGTCCGAATCCGCGCGCGAGTCCTGGCTGAGGTGGGTGATCCTCACCTGGGGGCGGCGCGACGTCGTCGCGCAGTGCCCGATCGACACCCCCGACGGCGTGTTCTTCACCGACCTCGCACTACCCGACGGCGTGCTCGCCGACGGCTCGCGGCGTTGGGCGTGCAACGAGTACGACGGCGGGGAAAAGCTCGCGCACGACACCGCCACCGTCCTGCGCGAGCAGGAACGGCGGGAGCGCGCGATCACCGGTGCGGGGCACGGCATGCTGCGTTTCGACCGCGACACCGGCATCTCGTCGGTCCATGCGGTGGGGCGCATCACCGCATCCTTGACGGACCCGCTCGCCGAACGCGAGCCGGTCCTTGACCTCATCGCCCGACCCTCGCAGCTCGCGCGTACGCGGTGGAAGGCGGTCGACCCGATCCCGGTGGGTCGGGTCGAGTAACCGAGATCAGGTCCCGACGGCGGAGCACCGGCCCGTCATCAACGTCGTGCCTGATGCCGCCCACCCCGGGCGACAGACAGGCGAAAGCCCGCCGGGCAGAAAAGTGCTCACTCGCCCGACCGGATGCCGCTCACTGGTGAGGCAGAAAACCGCTCACTCGCCAGGCAGAAAACTGCTCAATCGCGGGTGAGGAGGGTGGCGCGCAGCCGGAGGCCGGCGGCGAGGCCGGCGCGGACGGGGGCCTGCCACCAGGCGTCGTAGCGACTGCGCAGGTAGCGCTCCGCGCTGCGGTGGTGGGCCCGGACCATCGGCGCGGGCCGCTCGCGCCAGCTCGCCCCCTGGTCGTGCACGACGCTCGCGCCCGGCACGTAGACGTTCTCCCAGCCGGCCCGGCCCAGCCGGTCCCCGAGGTCGGTGTCCTCGAAGAACATGAAGTACCCCTCGTCGAAGCCGCCGACCTCGTCGAAGGCCGCGCGCCGCAGGAGCAGGCACGAGCCCGACAGCCAGCCCACCGTCCGGTCCGCGACCGCCCCGAGACCGGAGCGCTGCTGGTAGCGCGCGGTGAACGGGTTGCCCGGCCACACGGGCGCGAGGACCGCGTGCCCGCCGCCGACCACGAGGCTCGGCAGCGCACGCGCCGAGGCGTAGACGGAGCCGTCGAGGTTGAGCACCTGTGGTCCGAGGGCCCCGGCGCGCGGGTGCCGCTCCCCCGCCGCCAGGAGCGCGTCGAGGGACCCGGGCCGCCACTCGACGTCGGGGTTGGCGACCACCAGCCACGGCTCGCTGCCCCCGCGCGCGCCGAGGTTCGCGCCCGTCCCGTAGCCGAGGTTGGCGCCCGGCCGGAGCAGCTCGGCACCGTGGGCGGCGACCACCTCGTCGACGACGCCGGACTCGCTGCCGTTGTCGACGATCGTCAGCCGCACCTCGGCCTCGGTGGCCCTCGCCAGGGTCTCGGCGAAGACGGCCAGCTCGGGCCCGGGGTCGTAGGCGACCGTGACGACCTGCACGCCGGCTGCCCCGCCGGCCGCGCCGTTCACCGCGCCCGCCAGGCCTTCCACGCCGAGTCGACCATCTCGTGCAGGCCGAGCTCGGCGGTGAACCCGAGCAGCTCGCGGGCCAGGGTGACGTCGGCGACCGAGCGCGCCGGGTCGCCGGCGCGGCGGGCGACGACCTCCGCCTCGGTGGTGTTGCCGGTGACCTCGCGCACGGCGTCGAGGACCTCGCGCACGCTGCTGCCGTGCCCGGTGCCGACGTTGACCACGGTGGGCGTCGGCGGCCGGCCGGCGGCCCGGCGCTCGTCGGCGCCGCCGAGGTGGTCGACGGCGAGCAGGTGGGCCCGCGCGAGGTCGACGACGTGGATGTAGTCGCGCACGCAGGTGCCGTCGGGGGTGGGGTAGTCGTCGCCGAAGATCCGGGGGCGCTGCCCGGCGTCGAGGCGCTCGAGAACCATGGGGATGAGGTTCTGCACGAAGGTGTCGCCCAGGAGCGGGGACGCGGCGCCGGCGGCGTTGAAGTAGCGCAGCGACATCGGGTCGATCGTGCCCGCGGCGGCCGCGTCGTCGAGGATGTGCTCGCCGACCAGCTTGGTGCGGCCGTAGGGGCTCAGCGGCGCCGTGGGGGCGGTCTCGACCAGCAGCTCGGCGTCGGACTGGCCGTACACCGACGCCGAGGAGGAGAAGACGATCCGGCGGCAGCCGGCGCTCTCCATCGCCCGCACGACGGTCAGCAGGCCGGCCACGTTCTGCGTCCAGTACCAGGTGGGTCGCTCGACGGACTCCCCCACCTGCTTGCGCCCCGCGAAGTGGATGACGGCGTCGATCCGCCGCTCGGCCATGACCCGACCGAGCTTCTCCTCGGCGCCGTCGGCCGCGAGGTCGAGGGTGACGACGGTGACGCCCGGGACGCGGTCGGGGTTGCCGGTGCTCAGGTCGTCGATGACGACGACGTCGTCCCCGCGCTCGAGCAGCGCCGCGACGACGTGCCCGCCGATGTAACCGGCTCCTCCGGTGACCAGGACTGTCATGGCCTCAGGCTATCGGCGCGGGCCCCGGCCGCCCGCTAGCGGCAGGCCGTGATCTCGTAGAGCTCGCCCGTGCCGCCGGAGTCGACGAGTTCGAAGCCCTCGCCCGGGCGGAGGTTGAACAGGGTGACGTCGCCCAGCGGTCGCATCTGGTCCCAGGGGTCCGGGCCGGTGTCGCGGGTGTTGGTGTAGAGATGCGTGACCCCAAGTCGGTCGATGGCCTCGCAGACGGCCGGGTCGGTCCCGATCTCGTCGATCCGGGCCTGCAGCAGCTGCCCGTGCGCACCGCGCGGCCCGGCCAGGTGCGGATAGACGACGTCGACGCCGCCCAGGGAGTACAGGTAGGGCGTGCCGCGGAACCGGTCCCCGAGCACGACCGCATCCTCGGGCAGGTTCTGGCCCGCGCGGCGGAAGAGCTCGAGCTCCTCGTCCGAGGCGAGCATGCGGAAGGTCGTGTGACCGGGAACGAAGCTCTCCACCGCGTGGTAGGTCCGCAGGGTCAGCCGCAGCCCGTCCGAGGCCAGCACCAGACCTGCGACCACGACGGCGGCCAGCGCCGCCTCCGCGATCGGCAGCCGGGCCGACGGCACACGCGTCACCGCCTGGGCCGCCGCCCGGACGAGCACCGCGAGCCCGACGGCGGCCAGCGGCGCGGCGCACACGGCCACCAGGGCGGCCAGGCGCATCGGCTCGGAGTACCAGACCCCGGTCAGCGGGCGCATCGGGTTGTCCACCGGGCCCCAGGCGAAGGCCGTGAGCACTACCGTGGCGAGCAGGCCGACGGCGAGCCACCGGCCGCGCCGCAGCCACCACACGAGCCCGGCACCGGCCACGGCCAGCCCGGCCACCAGCACGGGGCCGATCGCCCAGGTCCCGCCCACCCCGTAGTCGCCGAACGAGCGGAGCGGCCGGTCGACGAGCAGGGAGGTGAGGATCCACTCGTAGGACTCGTCACCGGGCCGTTCGAAGGCGGTGACCGACTCGACGACGCCGCCGGCCAGCAACGGGACCGAGGCCAGGGCCACGAGGCCGCCACCCGCCCACAGCCCGACCCCGAGGACGCGACGTCGCCCGGTGAGCCGCAGCCGCCGGAAGGCACCCACCGCGGCGGCCGCGAGCAGCGGGCCGGCGAGCAGGAGGGTGGAGAACCAGGCCGAGCCGTGCACGAGGGCCAGGCCCGGGGCGGCGATCGCGGCGGGCAGCGCGGGGGCGGCGGCGCCCCGGACGTCGGGCAGGTTGCGCACCGCCAGGACGACGAGGGTGAGCAGCCCGGGCAGCAGGACGTGGGCGTAGGTGTAGGGGAACTGGCCCATCTGGGTGATGAGGCCGACCGGCAGCGTGACGAAGGAGTGGGCCAGGACCGGGACGACGGCGGCCGCGACCGGCAGGTCGGGCCAGGTCGCGCGGGTCAGGCCGGCCACGGAGAGCGACCACAGGAGCCCGACGACGAGGATCGACGCGTTGACCGCGGCGGGCACCGGGTCCAGGAACGGGGTGACGGCGACGATGCCGTGCCAGCCCGAGGGGTAGAACGGCGCGTAGCCGTAGTCGTAGAGGCTGGCCAGGCCGCCGAAGGCGGAGGCGTCGCCGTGCTCGCGCACGGCCTGGATCGCGCTGAGGTGGAAGACGCCGTCCCAGACCTGGCTGGGCCGGTCGGGCACGCCGATCCCGCGGGCCATCGCGAGGACGTGCAGGCCGGTGGCGAGGGCGACGGCGAGGACGAGCAGGACCAGCACCGGACGGGTCAGCGGCGGTGGCTGGAGCAGGACGCCTCGGGCGGGCAGCAGGGACTCGGCGTCACGGGTGCCCGGGCGGCTCACGGCCACCTCGGCGACGTGCCGGGCGCGGCCCGCGGGGCGCAGCCAGTGCACCGGGCCGGCGGGTCCCGCCCGCTCGGTGAGGGCAACCGACCGTGGGTCGCCCTGACCCCTCGCCCGGCACGGCGCGGTTCCGAGCAGGTGTCCGATGCTGCCGCAGGCGGCGACCGCCAGCGCCATCCCGGCCAGGAAGGTCCCCAGGTTCCACGGCACTCCTGCCGCGCCGAGCAGCACGGCCCAGCCCGCGGACAGCGCGAAGGTCAGCGTCGCCGCGGGCCCGAGCGCGACCAGCCCCCGCAGCCCGAGAGCGCGCAGCATGGCCCAGCCAGGGGCGACCATGAGCAGCGCCATCGCCGCCAGTCCGGGCGCGGTCTGGACCCAGGTCATCCGGCGCCCCGGGTCACCCGGCGCCGTTCTCGGCAGCCGCGGGGTCGTCGCAGTAGGTCAGGCGCCAGATCGACGTCGTGCCCGCCCGGTCGACGAGCTCGAAGCCGTCCCCGGGCCGGACGTAGGCCAGGCCCTCGGTGCGGTAGGAGTACTTCTGGTCGTCCTCCTGCGGACCGCGCGGGTGGGTGTCGGTGATGACGTGCGTGACGCCGAGGTCACGGACGATCTCGCAGATCTCGGGGTTGGTGTAGATCTCGTCGAAGCTGGTGCCCAGCGTCGTCAGCTCCTCGGTGTCCCACTGCCCGAGCTGGCGGTAGAGCATGTTCACCCCGCCCAGGGACCACGCGTAGCCGGCGCCGGCGAAGGGGTCCCCGATGACGACGGCGTCCTCGGGCAGCACGTCCCCGGCCCGGATCATGAGGTCGATCTCCTCCTCGCTGAGCATGGTTCCCCAGGCGATGCGGCCGGGGACGTAGGAGTTGACGATCGCCTCGGCCTTGAGGTCGTGGCGCAGGCCGCCGGTGGCGAGCACGACGGCGCCGAGCAGGACCACGAGCACCGCCGTGGCGGCCGAGCGGGCGGACGACCGGCCGCGGGGGTCGTCCGCCGGCGGCGGCGCGCTCTCCTCGGCGGGCACCCGGACGTCCGCCTCGGCGGGCCCCTCGACGCGCTCGTCGGCGGGCTCCTCGACACGCTCGTCGGCGCGCTCGTCGACGCGCTCGGCCCCCGGGCCGGCGCTGGTCTCCCCCGCGTCGTTCCCGGTAGCCGCCCACCGGCGCACGAGCGCGCGCGCGACCGTCGAGGCTCCCAGCGCGGCGAGCGGTGCGGACATGATCGGGACGAGCACGACGACGCGGCTGGGCTGGGTGTACCAGAACCCGGCGAGCGCCCGGAGCGGGTTGTCCTCGGGGCCGGCCGCGAGCGCCGTGAGGACGAGGGCGCAGACCCACCCGAGGACGAGCCACCGGCCCTTGGCCATCTGGAACGCGGTCACGGCACCGAGGACCGCGAGCGCCGTGACCGTGACCTGCCCGACCGACTGCCGCCAGTCGTAGCTGTAGACCAGCGGGTTGTCGATGAGCAGCTGGCCGATCACCGGCAGGTAGGAGTCCTGCCCGCCGCGCTCGAACCCGAGCACCATGTCGAGGACCGGGAAGACCGCCAGGGCCACGACGACGGCGACGAGCCCGACCGCCAGCACGCCGAGGGTGACGAGGACGGGCAGGCGATGGCCCGCCACCCAGGCGTGGCGCGCCGCCCGGTAGATCCCCACGGCGACCAGGGGGCCGGCGAGGACGACCATCGTGAACGCGGCCGAGCCGTGCGTCAGGCCCACCCCGATGAAGCCGACGACGGCGGGGATCGCCAGTGCCGCCGTCGGGCCGGGGTGCGGCAGCTGCCGCACGGCGAGGACGATGAGCGCGAGCAGCCCCGGGATGGCGACGTGCGCGGCGGCGTAGGGCCACAGCGACACCACCCCGAGCAGGACGCCGGGCATGGTGGCGAAGGACGCGGCCACGAGCGGGGCGGCGACGGCGGCGAGCGGGCGGGACGGCCAGACGGTGCGGGCCAGCGCGGCGGCGCCGACGAGCCAGATCGGACCCATGACGAACGAGGACGCGTTCGCCGCCGTCGAGACCAGGTCGAACCCGGGCGAGATCGCGACCAGGCCGTGCCACACCGCCGGGTAGAAGGGGCTCTCGAGCGCGTCGTACATGGGGGCCAGCCCGCCCAGCGGGGAGGCGTTCCCCGTCTCCTGGATCGTGCGGATCGCCCCGAGGTGGAACACGCCGTCCCAGGTCTGCACCGGCCGGCCAGGCGCGCCCATGCCCTGGGCGAGGCTGAGGCAGTGGACGATCGTGCCGACCAGCACCATCGCCGCGAGCACGGTGACCATCGACCGGTCGAGCGCGACCGGCTGCACGATCGGCCGGGCCCGCTCGCCACGCACCCACGGCGCGGTGCCGAGGAGGTGCCCGATCCCGGCCGCGACGACCGTGCACAGCGCGAGCCCCGCGACCACCGTCGCCAGCGTGTACGGCACCCCGAGGGGGTCGTAGAAGACGCCGAGGCCCGCGGCGCCGGCGAGGGTGACGACCGCGCCGCCGCCGAGGGCGAGGAGCCCGCGCAGCCCGACCACGCGGAGCATGAGGTAGCCCGGAAGGACCGAGAGCACCAGCATGGTGATCGTCGGGAGCACGAACTGCGCCCAGGTCATCGGTCCTCCAAGTCGTCGGCCTGGCCATTGTGGTGGGCGGGCCTGGTGCGGCGCCGGTCGGTCCCGGTCACCTTCGTCACACCCGCACGGGCGGGTGGGGCGCGGCGGAGATCGGCTCCCGAGCGGCGGTCGGCCCTCAGGCGAGGGTCGGACCCGAGGCGGCGGGGCCCGGGCCGGCGGGCCTCAGCAGGCGATGACCTCGACGAGCATCGCGTCGTCGTGCTGCGCGACCGTGCGCACGGCATCGGGCGGGACCGCCGCGGGGTCGGGGTAGCTCCAGCCCAGGATCATGTGCTCGGGGGCGTCGAGGTAGAGGTGGGTGACTCCGAGCCGGTCGAGCTCCGCGCACACCGCCGGGTCGGTGCCGAGCCGCTCGAGCGAGCGCAGGGCCAGCACCGCGGGATTCTCGGGGTCGGGGTACAGCTCGGTCGGCAGGACCCGCCAGCCGGCCAGCGCCGGCGTGAGGACGGCACCGGACGCGGGCGAGCCGAGGACGAGCGCGTCGTCGTCGAGCGTGCCCTCGAGCGACCGGAGCCAGGCGGCCTCGCCGGTGGGGAGCATGACCGGCCGCTCGGGCACCGCCGGGCGCGGGCCCTGCCGGACGGTCTCCGCGGACACGGCCAGGTGCAGCCCACGGGTGGAGATCGCGACGGCGGTGACGACGGCGACCACCCCGGCGCCCGCGGCGAGGCGGGCGGGCAGGGAGCGGGCACTCGCCTGCCGCATCGCGACGGTGGGCCGCCGCGAGGTGGGCCCGCCTCGCCCCGGGCGCCCGGCCGCCCCCGACCGGTACCGGTCGGTCACCGACCCGACGACGGCCACGAGGATCGCGATGAGCGCGGCCCCGCCGGCGCCGGCGATCACCGCCATCGGTGCCACGAGCAGCGCCTCGAGGCGGTCGTAGTCCTTGTACCAGATCGCGGTGAGGTCCCTCAGCGGCCCGTCGGGGCCGGCCGCCAGCACCCGCAGCACGAGCAGGATGGCGGCGAGGCCGAGCATCCACCGCCCCGACGAGGTCTGCACGAGGGCGATCAGCCCGATCGCGGCGAGCGCCGTGAGCACCCAGGCGGGCTCCTGCACGCCGATGAGCGGCGGGACGGGCACGGCGTACTGGACCGTCTCGGTGATCTCGCCGAGCCGGTCGACGGAGATCCGCTCGAAGTCGCCCATCGACGCCAGCTGGGGGACCGTGAGCTGGAGGAACAGGGCCAGGGCTCCCACGAGCAGCGGGAGCGCGAGCACCGCGACGGCGGAGCCGACCCGCTCGGGGAAGGAGCCGCGCCGCACCCCGGTGGCGAGGCGGGCGCACGCCCAGGCGGTGACCGCCACGACGACGACCGCCGGTGCGGACCCGTGCGCGAGGACGGCGCCGAATCCGGCCAGCCCGAGGGCCACCCAACCGGTGGCGGCGCGCGGGTCGTGCAGGCAGCGCAGCCCGAGGACGAGGGTCGGCAGGGTGAGCACGACGGACAGCGCCCAGGGCCACTGCCCGTGGAAGTGCATCGAGTAGTAGGGGAAGGCCGTCGCCGCGCTCGCGACGAGGACCGCGAGCCCGGCCGCGAACGGCAGGCGCGGGGCGGCGGCGCGGGCGAGCAGCGCGACGCCGAGGAAGAAGGCCCAGGCCACGAGGGCCACGACGACGTGCGAGCCGAGCACGGCGTCGCCGGCGGCCGCGGGCAGCGCCGTCAGCCCGTGCCACAGCGAGGGGTAGTACACGCCGTCGGAGCCGGGGAAGAGGGCGTCGAGCCCACCGAGCGGGAACGGCGATCCGTCACCGGCGACGACGAGCGCCGTCGCGGAGTAGTGGAAGACGGCGTCGCGGTGCTCGATGGGCTGACCGATCCCCAGGCCCTCCAGGCCGCGGGAGCTGACCAGGAGCAGCAGGAACAGCGCCGCCACGAGGGCGAGCCCGGTGACCAGCCGGTCGGCCCGCCCCGCGTCGACGTCACCGGGCAGGACCGGGCGGCGCTCCGGACCGCGCTCCGGGCCGCGCGCCGTCGCCTCGGCCCGCCGGGCCACGACCGTCCGGACCACACCGGTACCGACGGCCCCGGCGGTGACCAGGGCGAGCACGGTCGCCATGGCCGGCACCCACGGCAGCCCCAGCGGCGGCACCAGGAGCGTGAGCAGCGCGACGATCCCCGCCGTCAGCGGCAGGGCCGAGGCGAGCAGCGTGAGGCGACGCAGCCCGAGCCAGGCGTGACCGACGGCGAGGCCGGGACCCAGCAGCGCGAGGAGCGCGACGAGGACCGTGCCGGCGCTCTCCCCCAGCGTCGTGCCGCTGGGGTCCAACTACTGCCCGCCGCCGACGGTGATGCGGGGCGTGCCCGCCCATGCGGCCGGGTCGGTCACGGCGCGACCGTCGGCGAGGATGCGGATGCCGGGCAGGTCGGCCGGCGTCAGCGTCTTGTACTCGGCGTGGTCGGCCTGCACGACGGCGGCGTCGACCGCCTCGCCCAGGTGGTAGGCGGTCCAGCCGAAGTCGGCCAGCTCCTCGTCGGTGTACATCGGGTCGTGGACGAGGACCTCGGCGCCGCGGGCACGCAGCTCGGTGACGGTCTCGAACACGCCGGAGAACGCGGTCTCCTTCACGCCGCCGCGGTAGCTCGCACCGAGGACGGCCACCTGTCGGCCCGACAGGTCGCCGAGCATCGACTCGAGGCGGCCGACCACGTAGGCGGGCATCGAGGCGTTGAGCTGGCGGGCGGTGCGCACGATCGTCGCGTCGGCGTCGGTGGACAGGTACAGGCGCGGGTAGACGGGGATGCAGTGCCCGCCGACGGCGATGCCGGGCCGGTGGATGTGGCTGAAGGGCTGGGAGTTGCAGGCGTCGATGACGGTCTGGACGTCGATGCCGACGGTGTCGGCGTAGCGGGCGAACTGGTTGGCCAGGCCGATGTTGACGTCCCGGTAGGTGGTCTCGGCGAGCTTGGCCATCTCGGCGGCCTCCGCGTTGCCCATGTCCCACACGCCGTTGGGGCGCGGCAGGTCGGGGCGCTCGTCGAAGGTGAGGACGGACTCGTAGAACTCGGTGGCCCGGCGCGTCCCCTCGGGGGTCAGGCCACCGACGAGCTTGGGGTACTTGCGCAGGTCGGCGAAGACACGACCGGTGAGCACCCGCTCCGGGCTGAAGACGAGGTGGAAGTCCTCGCCCTCGCGCAGGCCGGAGATCTCCTCGATGAGCGGCTTCCACCGGTTGCGGGTCGTACCGACCGGCAGCGTGGTCTCGTAGGAGATGAGGGTGCCGGGGGTGAGGTGCTCGGCCAGCGAGCGGGTGGCGGAGTCCATCCAGTCGAAGTCGGGCTCCCAGGTGGCGTCGTCGACGAACAGCGGCACGACGAGCACGATCGCGTCGGCGCCGGGGATCGCCTCGGCGTAGTCGGTGGTCGCGCGCAGCCGGCCGGCGGGGACGAGCTCGCTCAGCTTCTCCTGGAGGTGGGCCTCACCGGGGAAGGGCTCGGTGGCGGAGTTGACCGAGTCGACCGTGGCCGCGTTGACGTCGACCCCGATCACCTCGTGCCCGGCGTCCGCGAACTGCACGGCAAGCGGCAGGCCGATCTTTCCCAGGGCGACGACGGCGATGCGCATGTAGATCCTTCCGGGGAGTCACTGGTGGGCGCGGCGGTGGTACGGCCCTGGACATCGTAGGCCGCCCGCGCCGCCCGTCACGGAGGGGCGGGGTGGCCGGACCACGTGCGGGGTCAGCCCCGCCGGTCGAGCGTGGCCAGGTCCTGCGCCACGTGCCGGGCGCGCGCCGCCCAGGTGTGGCCGTGGCGGGCGGAGCGCACGTGCTCGGCGACGGCCGCCACCTCACCGGGGTCGGCGGCGAGCCGGGCGAGCACGGAGGTCAGCGCCTCGCCGTCGTAGGGCACGCTCCAGCCCAGGCCGCCGGCGGCCACCGTCCGGCCGGCGAGGGTGCCGTCGGTGGCCAGCACCGGCTTGCCGTGGCCGAGGTACTCGTAGAGCTTGACCGGGGCGGCGAAGTCCCGGTACTCCGAGGGCTCGACGACGATCGAGCACACGTCGGCGCGGGCGAACAACGGCAGCAGCCCCTCCCCGCGCTCGTGCACGACCTCGACGCGGTCGGTGAGCAGGTCGGCGTACTCCGCGCGGGCTGCCGCCCAGGAGTCCTTCGGCGTGCACAGCAGCAGGTGCGCTTCCGGGACGGCACCGACGGCGCGCACGAGCTCGTGCATCCGGTAGTAGGAGGTGACGTTGCCGACGTAGAGGACCGTGAACGGGCCGGGCACGGTCGGCACGTCGTGGATCGCCCCGCCGGGCGGCAGCGGCGCCATCTGCTCGGGCCGCAGGTGCGGGACCTGGGCCGCGATCTCCGCCGAGGGAACGTAGACGCGGTCGAGGACGCGGCGGTAGGCACGCAGCTCGGCGTGGTAGAGCGTGCGGGTGCCGGCGGCGACGACGCGGTTGACCCGCTCGGTGTACTCCGGGTAGCGCCAGTAGATGTCCCGGTAGAACACGCTCGTCGGTACGCCGTGGCGGCGCAGCAGGCGGGCGAGGCGCAGGTCGACGATCGGGTGCGTGGGCAGGTGGTGGGGCTCGGTGAGGACGGTCGGCATCGTGGACGACTCGCCGTAGGCGAGGTCGACGTGCAGCCCGTCGGCGAGGCGCCTCGCCAGTGCCGCGACCGACCGGGCCCGCTCCGTGCCGTGACCGGTCACCTCGATCACCTCGTAGCCAAGCTCACGGAAGGCGTCGCGCATGCGCACGGGCCGGATCCCCGACCCGGAGGTCGAGCCACCGCCGACCGGGTACGGGGCGTGGAAGACCATCGTGCGCCCGGCGCCCGGCCGGTCGGTGGCCGCGCCGTCCGGCCGGTCCGCGGTCGTGCCGTCCGGCCGGTCGGTGGTCGTGCCGTCCGGCCGGTCCCCTGCCCCGGCGCCCGGTCCCCCGCCCTGCGCCTCGTTCACCGCCGGCCGCCGCGGACCTCGCGGGCCAGAGCGTGCGCGGCGGCGTAGCCCTCGGCGACGGTCGGCACGGAGAACCGGTCCCCGATCGTGGCCGCGACGTCGTCGGCGGTCAGGCCCTCGGTGCGGACGTGCACGTCGATGACGGCTCGGGCGTAGGCGCCCGCGTCCTGGGTGTCGACGAGCGCGCCGACGCGGGGGTCGATGTACTCCCCCTGGCCGCCGGTCGAGCCCACGACGACGGGGCGGCCCGCCACCAGCGCCTCGGCGCAGGAGACGAAGAAGTTGTCCCCGCGGGTGGGCCCGAGGAAGAGGTCGGCGGCGGCGAGCTGCTCGAGCACGCCGTCCCGGTCCAGCGTCCCCGTCAGGTGGATGCGCTCCGCGACCCCGACCTCCTCGGCCCGCTCCCGCACGGCCCCGGTCAGCGGCCCGTCGCCCACGAGGGTGAGGTGGGCGGGGTGCCCGCGCCGGCCGAGCTCGGCGACGACGTCGACGGCGAGCAGCGGGTCCTTGCGCTCGACGAGCCCGCCGACGCTGACGAGCCGCAGCTCGCCGCTCGGTTCGGGCCGGGCCGGCACCTGGTCCAGCGGCGGCACGATGCAGGGCACGACGACGGTGTCCTTCTCCCCGCGGACCGCGCGGATCGGCTCGGCGAGGAACTCGCAGACGGCAGTGACGACGTCGGGGCGGTCGAGGAGCCCCCGCACGAGCGGCAGCACCGCGCGGGTGGGGAAGGTGAGGTTCTCCGGGCTGGTCAGTCCCGAGTAGTGCTCGGTGTGCACCCAGGGGGCCTTCGGCCGGGCGACGGCGAAGGGCAGCAGCGCGGAGATCGCGGTGGTGTGGACGACGTCGGCGTCGTCGAGGATCGCCGGCAGCGCGGCGGCGGCCGCGCCGACCTGGTCGAGCCGGGAGGGGGTCATCGGCAGGCGCAGGACCTTGAGGCCCTCGTGGCGCACGTGCCGGGTGCCGTCGTCCTGGTGGCTGGGCACGAGGTGGACGATGTCGACGGTGTCCCCGCCGGCGGCCATCGCCAGGGCGTCGCGGACGACGAAGGAGCCCGAGCTGGGCGCCAGTTCGGTGGGGAACCAGGTGGTGACCACGACGACTCGCATGGGGCGAAACTACCTGGCCGCGCCGCCGCCCGTCGGACCGGGCGCCGCTACGCTCGGTGACCGTGAAGATCCTCTCCGTCGTCGGTGCCCGCCCGCAGTTCGTCAAGCTCGCCCCGATCGCGCACGAGTGCGCACGGCGGGGCATCGAGCACGTCATCGTGCACACCGGACAGCACTACGACCCGCTGCTGTCCGACGTGTTCTTCTCCGAGCTGGACATTCCCGCCCCGGACGTCCACCTCGGCGTCGGCTCGGGCAGCCACGGCAGGCAGACCGGGGCGATGCTCGCGGCGATGGACGAGGTCCTCACCGAGCACCGCCCGGACTGGGTGCTCGTCTACGGCGACACCAACTCCACCCTGGCCGGGGCGGTCTCGGCGGCCAAGCTGCACGTGCGGATCGCCCACCTCGAGGCGGGCCTGCGCTCGTTCAACCGGGCGATGCCCGAGGAGATCAACCGGGTGCTCACCGACCACGCGGCGGACCTCCTGCTCGCGCCCACCCAGGTCGCGGCCGGCCACCTCGCCGACGAGGGGCTCGCCGGCCGGACCGTCGTCGTCGGCGACGTCATGACCGACGTGCTGCTCGCCACGCGCGAGTCGGTCGGCCAGGACCGGCCGGTCGCCCTGGCCGAGACCGGGCTCGACGACGGCGAGTACTACCTCGCCACGATCCACCGCGCCGAGTCGACCGACGACCCCGAGCGCCTGCGGTCGATCGTCTCCTCGCTGGCCGGTCTCGACGCCCCGGTGCTGCTGCTGGCCCACCCCCGCCTCGTGGCCAAGGCGGAGGCCGCGGGCATCGAGCTGAGCGGCGGGGCCCTGCGCACCCGTACGCCGCTGGGCTACCGGGACCTGGTGGGCGTGGCCGACCGCGCCCGCGGCGTCGTCACCGACTCCGGCGGCCTGCAGAAGGAGGCCTTCCTGCTGCGCACGCCCTGCACGACCGTGCGCACCGAGACCGAGTGGGTCGAGACCGTCGAGCTGGGCTGGAACGTCCTCGTCGAGCCGGGCGAGGCGCTCCTGTCGGCGGCGACCCGGCCGCGCCCGGCCGACACCGACGCCACCCCCTACGGCGACGGCGACGCCGCGGCCCGCGTCCTGGACGCCCTGACCTCCGCGGACTGACCCGCCGCGACCGACACGGCCGGCGCGGACCGGTCGACCGACCGACCGGAGAGAGCCATGACCTACGGAGACGACCCCCTCGACAGCTGGGGCCCCGGCCGTCCCGCGACCGGCGGTCCGCGGCAGCAGGATGCCGCCGGCCAGGGCCCGTACGGGTCGCCCGCGCGGCCGGGCGGGGCCGAGGCCGGGGCGGGGGCCGGCACTGGCGCCGGCACCGGCGCTGGACCGGGAACACCGGGCGGGGACCGCGCCGGCGACGCGCACGTCTCGACCGAGGCCCTGGCCACCCGGCTCGCGGGGATGCGGCGGGCACGCGCGCTGGTGCTCGGCTCGATGGTGGTCGGCGACCTCGTCATCATCGTCCTCGGCCTGACGCTCTTCGAGGCGCCCGTCCGCTGGATCCTCGTGGCGTTCGGCGTGCTGGGGTTCGCCGCCGCCGCCTACCTGTGGAACCTGCAGGGCAAGCCGATCCGCGAGGTCGAGGAGAAGCTGGCCCTGCGCGGCCACCGCCCCGCGACCTGACCCGCGCGCAGTCTGGTCCGCCCCCGTCCCGCCCGCTCGTTCATCGAGAACATGGGTGGTGTCGCGAGAGCATGCCCTCGGTGCATCGTCTCGAGACACGACCCATGTTCTCGGCGGGACAGCAGCTCAGCGCGTAGTGGTGCGGACGCTCAGCGCGCGGTGGGGCGGCCGCTCAGATCGCCAGGGCCAGGCAGGCGGTGGCGAGCACCCCGGCCACGGTCCGCACCGCGTTCCACCGCGACCAGGGTCGTTCGAAGGCGACGCGCGCCGCGCGCAGCTCACCGGGCCCCGCGGTCGGCGCCCGGTCGAGCACCTCGTTGAGCGGGACGTTGCGGGCGAAGGTCACCGCGAGCATCGCCGCGGTGCCGGCGAGCCCGGCGAGCGCCCCGGCTGCGCCCTCGCGTCCGTCGAGCACCGTCGCCGCGGCGCCGGCCACCGTCGCCACCGGCGTCGCCACGAGGACCAGGCCGAACACCGGGTTGCGGATCGCCCGGTTGACATTCCGGAAGGTGTCGACGAAGGCGCCGTCATCCACGCGCGTCAGGCCCGGCAGCACGGCACAGGAGAAGCCGAGGAAGAGCCCGGCCAGCAGCCCGTTGCCCACCGTGGCCGTCACCAGCAGCCCCTCGGCCGCGCGGCCGGCGTCGATCGGCACGCTCATCGCCGGGCCCCGACACCGGCAGCGGTCCCGGCCTCGGCGAGCACCCGTGCGAGGGTGGCCTCGAGCGGCGTCGTCACGCGGATGGTCCGGTCCCCGCGCGGCCCGAGCAGGCCGTCCTCGTCCGCGCGGTAGAGCTCGGCGAGGCTCGCGGCGACGTGCGCGGGGAACCCGGCCCCGGCCAGCGTGGCCTCCCACCCCTCGGCCGGCACGACGGCGACGTGCAGCTCGCGCCCGAGCAGCCCGCCGAGGCACCCCGCCACCTCCCGCTCGGTGTGCTCGGGGCCGAGCACGTCGACCACCTCGCTCGTTCTCCCGGGGGCCAGCAGCAGCTCGGCGGCCACCCGCCCGACGTCGGCGGTGGCCCCCATCGGCAGCGGGCGGTCGGCCGAGGAGGCCAGGACCGGGTAGACGCCGTCGGTGCTCGCCGGTCCCAGGACGTCGGCGACCTTCTCCTGGAAGTGGCCCGAGCGCAGGGTCGTGAGCGTCGTGGCGGACCGCAGGGCCCGCTCGAGCCGGTGCAGGCCGGCGATGGGCCCCGTCCCGGCCTCGAGGTCCGCTCCCCCGGAGGAGAGCATGACGACGTGGGCCACCCCGGCGTCGTCGACGGCACCCGCGACCGAAGCGACGAGGGCGTCGGCGTGGACGTCGAGGTCGTCGGCGGTGAGGTCGAAGGGCAGGAGGACGAACAGACCCTCCGCGCCGCGGCACGCGTCGGCGAGCGCGGACCGGTCGCCGAGGTCGAGCACCCGGGCCTCGGCGCCGCGCGCCTCCCACACGCGCGCGGCGTCCTGCGTCCGGACGAGGACGCGGACCTCGGCTCCGTCCTCGAGCAGCCGACGCGCCGCGGCGCCGCCCACCCGTCCTGTGGCTCCGGCGATGACGTACATGCGCACTCCTCTGCTCCGTCCGTGCCGGTCGATCCGGCGACACCACGACGCTAGAGAGCACGACCTGGCGTTCCCATCCCCGATCGCGCACGTTTCTTGCTCGTTCGTCCGGAGATGGCGTGCGCGCCCGGCGACATGCGCAAGGATCGGTCCATGACCGCCACGCTCCCCTGGGAGCCGAGCGACCGCCTGGCGCGCGCCCTGCAGACCCTGCGGATGCGCGGGATCTTCTACGGGCACTCCGAGCTCGGCGCGCCGTGGGCCCTGCGGATGCCGGAGGTGGCCGACTCGCTCACCTTCCACGTCGTCACCGCGGGGACCTGCACGCTGCGCACCCCCGACGGCGCGGAGGTGCGTCTCGGGCCGGGCGACCTCGCCCTGGTGCCGCACGGCCGCGGCCACGACGTCCTCAGCGGTCCGGGCGCCGGTCGCCCGCAGCCGGTAGAGGAGCTCCCCCAGGAATGGCTGGGCGAGCACTACGCGGTGCTGCGGCACGGCGGCGACGGCGAGCACACCCAGCTCGTCTGCGGGATCGTCGCCTTCGACGAGCCCGCCGCGCGGGAGCTGATGAGCCGGCTGCCGGCCGTCGTCCTGGCCCCCGGGGACTCGACCGCCGTCGGATCCCCGGTGCGCGACACGCTGCGCCTCATGGCCGGCGAGCTCGCCCACCCCCGGCCGGGCGCCGAGGCGGTGGCGACCCGGCTCGCCGACATCCTCGTCGTCCAGGTCCTGCGCGGCTGGCTCACCGACGACGACGCCGCGCGGGACGGCTGGCTGGCCGCCCTCCGCGACGAGCAGGTCGGGCGGACCCTCGACGCGGTCCACGCCGATCCGGGCGCCGACTGGAGCGTCGACCGGCTCGCGGCGACGGCGGCGATGTCGCGGTCGGCCTTCAGCCAGCGCTTCGCGACGCTCGTCGGGGAGACGCCGCACGCCTACCTCACCCGGTGGCGCATGCGCCTGGCCGAGGAGTGGCTCACCGCCGGTGAACGGACCTGCGCGCAGGTGGCGGCCGAGCTCGGCTACCGCTCCGAGGCCGCGTTCAACCGGGCCTTCACCCGCACCGTCGGCCGCTCGCCGGGGCAGGTGCGCCGCTCGGCCCGGACCGGCTGACCGCCGCGCTCCCCTACCGAGCCGCGGGTGGGAGAGGTCCCCGCCCGCGGTCGCCCGGCCCGGCACCGCCCTGCCGCACCATGTCCGGACCGACACCGAGGGGGACGCATGTCGAACCAGCCAGGACCGCAGGATCACGACCGGCGGGTGCCGGGCCCGCCGAGCGGAGGGCCTGGCCGACCAGGTCGGCCCGGACAACCTGGCCAGCCCGGCCACCCAGGCGATCCCGGCCCGCCGCATCAGCCCGGCCCGCGCGTGCGCGTCGCGCTCCGCCGTGACGCGGACTCCCCCGCCCTTCGCCTCATCGCCTACGGGATCGGTGTCCTCGCCGGGCTCGGGATCCTCGGCTACTACGGCTTCCGGCTCATCGAGGCCGTGCAGGACGGCGCCGGCACCTCGCAGATCTTCGCTCCGGCCGCGATGTCCCTGGTAGGCCTGGTGGCGGCCGGGATCTTCGTCGTCGGCATCGTCCAGACCCTGCGGGGCCGCCGCACCGGTGACGACGCCATCGACCTGCTCGTGACCGACGAGGGCGTGGTGGGCCCCGGCGGCCTGTTCGTGTCCCTGCCCGAGATCACCGGCGTGGCCGTGGCGGCGCTCCCCCTGGGCACCGGCGACGACGTCGTCCGACGCCTCATCACCTCCACCCGGCTGCGCTCCCTACGACGACCCGGCAGGAACATGACCGCCCGGGAGTACCGCCGGACGGAGCGGGCGCACGAGCGCGAGGTGCAGGCGCGCACGCCGGTGCTCGTCGCCGTCGAGCTCGCCGACCCCGGCCCGGTGCTCGCCCGGGCGACGACGCCCCGCCAGGGCGGCGCTGTCGTCGTCGGCCCGGGCACACCGCACGTGCGCATCGAGCTCATCGGCTACCCGGGCGAGGAGATCTCGGGGGCCGTCAACGCGCTGGACGCCCTGCTCGGCGAGCGCGGGATCGTCCTCCGCCGCGCCTGAGAACGACGGCGGACCGGCCGCCTCCGGCCCCGTCGCCCACACCCGCTCCCCCGGCCTCTGCGCGCGACGCACCGCGCCCCCGGTGCCGGGTCCTCCCGGCGCCCGGGGGCGCGGTGCGGGTGCCGGGGCGTCGGTGCCCCGGACCCGGTCAGTCGAGCAGCGCCGTCGCCGTCGGCGAGTCGGTCGCCGACAGCGACAGCTCCTCGAACTCGTTGACGCCGTCGAGCTCGGCGCCCATCGAGATGTTGGTGACCCGCTCGAGGATGACCTCCACGACCACGGGCACGCGCGACTCCTCGGCCATCGCCTGCGCCTTGGTGAAGGCGGCCTCGAGGTCGTCGGGGTCCGAGACCCGGATCGCCTTGCAGCCCAGGCCCTCGGCCACCTTGACGTGGTCGACGCCGTAGCCCTCGTGCTCGGAGGAGTTGATGTTCTCGAAGGCGAGGGACACGTGGTAGTCCATGTCGAACGCCCGCTGGGACTGACGGATCAGGCCCAGGTAGGCGTTGTTGACGACGACGTGGACGTAGGGCAGATGGTGCTGCGCCCCGACCGCGAGCTCCTCGAGCATGAACTGGAAGTCGTAGTCGCCTGAGAGCGCGACGACCTTCTTCTCCGGCACACCGGTAGCCACGCCGAGGGCCGCGGGCCCGGTCCAGCCGAGCGGCCCCGCCTGGCCGGCGTTGATCCAGTGCCGCGACCGGTAGGTGTGCAGGAACTGCGCGCCGGCGATCTGCGACAGGCCGATCGTCGTCACGTAGACCGTGTCCCGGTCGAACGCCCGGTTCATCTCCTGGTAGACGCGCTGCGGCTTGATCGGCGTCTCCGGGAAGTTGGTCTTGCGCTGCAGGCTGGACTTGCGCTGCTGCGAGTCGGCGACCCACGCGGAGTAGTCCGGCAGGGTGCCCGCCGCCGCGCGCTCCTTGGCGACCTCGACCGCGGCGGTCAGGAAGGCGCCGGCGTCGGAGGTGACCCCGTAGTCGGGCGCGAAGACGCGACCGATCTGCGTGGGCTCGATGTCGACGTGGACGAAGGTCCGGCCCTCGCGGTAGACGCTCAGCCCGCCGGTGTGCCGGTTGGCCCACCGGTTGCCGATCCCGATGACCGAGTCCGACTCGAGGAAGGTGGCGTTGGCGTACCGGTGCGAGGTCTGGATGCCCGCCATGCCCGAGGACAGCGGGTGGTCGTCGGGGATGGCGCCCCAGCCCATGAGGGTCGAGATGACCGGGACACCGAGGGTCTCGGCGAGCTCGACGAGCTGCTCCTCGGCGCCGGCGTTGATGATCCCACCCCCGGCGACGATGACCGGACGCTCACCGGCGAGCAGCAGGTCGAGCGACTTCTCGACCTGGGCACGGGTCGCGGCGGGCCGCTCGACGGGCAGCGGCTCGTAGGTATCCGGGTCGAACTCGATCTCGGCGAGCTGGACGTCCAGCGGCAGGTCGATGAGCACCGGCCCGGGACGGCCCGAGCGCATGAGCTGGAAGGCCTTGGCGAACACGCCCGGCACCTGCGCGGCCTCGAGGACGGTCTTGGCCATCTTCGTCACCGGCGCGGCGATCGAGGCGATGTCGACCGCCTGGAAGTCCTCCTTGTCGAGCTTGGCCACCGGCGCCTGGCCGGTGATGCACAGGATCGGCACGGAGTCGGCCCAGGCGGCGTACAGCCCGGTGATCATGTCGGTGCCGGCCGGACCGGAGGTGCCGATGCAGACGCCGATGTTGCCCTGCCGGGCACGGGTGTAGCCGTCGGCCATGTGCGAGGCGCCCTCGACGTGACGGGCGAGGACGTGGTGGATGCCGCCGTGACGGCGCATCGCGTCGTAGAACGGGTTGATGGCGGCGCCGGGCAGGCCGAAGGCCTGGGTGGCGGACTCCTTCTCGAGGATGGCCACCGCGGCGTCGACCGCTCTCATCCGAGGCATGGTGTGCTCCTTGTTCCTAAGAGGGGCCTACTTGCGCCCGGACAGGCCGGCGATCGAGCGGAACAGACCCGAGTGGTCGAGGGTGCCGTCACCGGCGGCGCGGGCGCTGGCCATGAGCTGGGCGACCAGGGCGCCCACCGGGGCGACGACGCCCTCCTCACGGGCGGCGGAGGTGAAGATGCCGAGGTCCTTGTGGTGCAGGTCGATGCGGAAGCCCGGGGCGAACTCGCGGCCGAGGATCTTCTCCGCCTTCTGGTTGAGCACCGCCGAGCCGGCGAGCCCGCCGCCGAGCACCTCGATCGCGGCCTGGGTGTCGACGCCGTAGGCCTCGAGGAAGACGACGGCCTCGGCGAGCAGGGCGATGTTGCCCGCGACGATGAGCTGGTTGGCGGCCTTGACGGTCTGGCCCGAGCCGGTGGGGCCGACGTGCACGACGGTCTTGCCGACGACGTCGAGGTAGGGCTTGGCCGCCTCGAAGTCCTCGTCCGAGCCGCCGACCATGATCGACAGCGCCGCGTTCTTCGCGCCGGCCTCGCCGCCGGAGACGGGGGCGTCGATCAGGCGGACGCCGGCCTCGCGGGCCTGCTCGCCCAGCTCGACGGTGACGTCGGGGCGGATCGAGGAGAAGTCGATGACGAGGGTGCCGGGCTCGATGGCGTCGAACACGCCGCCCTCGCCGGTGAGGACGTCGACGACGTCGGGCGAGTCGGGAACCATGACGGCGACGACGTCGGCGCCGCGCGCGGCCTCGGCTGCGGAGCTCGCGGCGGTGCCGCCGGCCTCGACCAGCGGGGCGGTCTTGTCCGGGGTGCGGTTGTAGCCCACGACGTCGTGGCCCGCGTTCTGGAGGTGGACGGCCATCGGGCTGCCCATGATGCCGAGGCCGATGAAGGCGATGGTGCTCATGTCTCCCCTTCCTTGGGGTGGTGGTGGGTCGGTCAGGCGCCGCGCTGCTCGCGGGGCAGCCAGGCGAACGGGTCGGCGTCGGCGGTCTTGTACTCCAGGCCGACCGGGCCGGTGTAGCCGGTGGCGCGGATGTCCTGGATCCACCGCTCGATGGGCAGGTCGCCGGAGCCGGGGGCGCCGCGGCCCGGGGCGTCGGCGATCTGGACGTGGGCGACGCGGTCGGCGTACGCGGCCAGGTCGGCGTCGACGTCGGCGCCGTTGACGGCCAGGTGGTAGACGTCGAGCAGGAGCCCGAGGTTGGTCGCGCCGTGCTCCTCGCGCACGCGGTCGAGCACGCCGACGACGTCCGCGGAGGTCCGCAGCGGGTAGGCGTCGGCGCCGGAGACCGGCTCGAGGAGGACGGTGCCGCCGATGCGGTCCACGGCCTGGGCGGCCAGGGCGAGGTTCTCCGCGCCGAGGTCGTCCTGGGCCTGCGGGTCCGCACCCTCGACCCGGTTGCCGTACAGCGCGTTGAAGGCGCGGCAGCCGGTGCGCTCGCCGATGGCGGTGACGACGTCGAGGTTGGCGCGCAGCTCGGCGGAGCGCTCGGGCCAGGAGATGAGGCCGCGGTCCCCGCCGGGCATGTCGCCGGCGTTGAAGTTGAGGCCGGTCAGCTGCACGCCGGCCGTGTCGAGCGCCGTCACGAGGGCGTCGATCTCGCCCTCGTCGGGCGTGGAGGTCCCGAAGGGCCACCACAGCTCGACGCCGGCGAACCCGGCGGCGCGCGCGGCGGCGGGCCGCTCGAGGAGCGGGAGGTCGGTGAGCAGGATCGAGCAGTTCACGGTGTACGGGACGTTGCCGGCCATACCCTCTCTTTTCCGCTAGGTGGATATCTACTTCCTGATGTTGGAAACGCTAGCAGCGGCCGAGGGGCGCGGTCAACGGTGAGGCGCGGTCAACGGGTCGACGCGGTCGACGTCGGCTCCGCGTGCTCCTCGGCCGCGAGCCCCGCGGCGATCTCGGCGACGGCCTGGCGCAGCAGCGGCACGGCGCGCTCGCCGAAGGCGTCGTCGACCCGCGAGGTGGGGCCGGAGACGGAGATCCCCGTGCGGACCGGGTCGCCGGGCACCGCCAGGGCGTAGCACCGCACGCCGATCTCCTGCTCCTCGTCGTCGATGGCGAAGCCCTGCGCGCGCACGACGTCGAGGCGGTCGACGAGCTCGGCGATGGTGCCTGCCGAGCGCGGGGTGGGCCGGGCGAGGGTGGCCGGGACGAGGCGTTCGACCTCGGCGTCGGACATCGTCGCCAGGATCGCCTTGCCCACCCCGGTCGCGTAGGCGAAGGCGCGTCGGCCGACCTCGGTGAACATGCGCATCGACCGGGTGGACTGGACCTGCCCGACGTAGACGATCATCTGGCCGTCGAGGCTGGCCATGTTCGCCGACTCCCCGAGCTCGTCGGCGAGCCGCTGCAGCACCGGCAGCCCGGTGACGCCCAGCTGACCCGAGGCGCTGTCCCCGAGCCGGATGAGGCGGGGGCCGAGCGCGTAGCTGCGGTCGGGCATCTGCCGCACGTACCCCGGGCCGACCATCGTGCGCAGGAGCCGGTGGATGGTCGGCAGCGGGAGGTCGACCTCCGAGGAGAGCTGGCTCAGCGTGATCTGCCCACCCGCGGACGCGATGATCTCCAGCACGCGGAACGCACGCTCGACGGACTGCACGCCGCCCGCACCGCCGGCCATCGCCGGATCAGCCCCGTCGGGTCGCCGGCCGTCCGGCCAGCGCGTCGACGTCGCCCGCCGGGGCACCGACGGCGGACTCGACCTCGGCGGTGGAGATCGCCCCGCAGTCCAGCCCGCGCGCGAGGAACCATGCCAGGGCGCGCGCGGTGGCCGGCTCGTCCATCACCGCACCCTCGACCTGCCCCAGGTAGGCACGCAGCCGCTGCGCGGCCGGGGCGAACCCCTCGCGGTAGTAGGCGTAGGTGACCGCGAACCGGCCCGGCAGGTGCCCGGGGTGCATGTCCCAGCCCTGGTGGTAGCCGCGCTCGAGCGAGCGCCGCACGAGCCGGCCGTGCAGGGCCCAGGCCTGGTGGACCTGGGCGCGCTCGCCCACCGGCAGCACGTTGGTCGAGCCGTCCGAGAGGCGCACGCCCGTGCCGGCCGCGGCCAGCTGCATGACGGCCTTGGCGTGGTCGGCCGCGGGGTGCTCCATCGACTGGTAGCGGGCGGCGATGCCCAGCGAGGCGGAGTAGTCGTAGGTGCCGTAGTGCAGCCCCGTCACCCGGCCGTCGCCCGCGTGGATCATCGGCGCGACGGTGGCCACGCCGTCGGGGCCGAGCACGGCCTGCGGGGTCTCGACCTGGATCTCGAAGCGCAGCCGGCCGGGCGCCAGGCCGAGCTGGTCCTCCAGCCGCCCGCACACGAGGACCATCGCCTCGACCTGCTCGACCGAGGTCACCTTCGGCAGCGTGACGACGAATCCCTCGGGCAGGTCCCCGTCCTCGGCCAGCGTGGACACGACGAGGTCGAGCGTGCGCAGGCCGCGGGCCCGGGTGGCGCGCTCGAGGCACTTGAAGCGGATCCCGCTGAAGGGCGGGGCGACGCCGTCGGCGATCTCGGCGCGCAGCGCGCGGGCCGCGGCGAGGGCGTCATCGTCCTCGGCGTCGCCGTGGTCGCCGTAGCCGTCCTCGAGGTCGATGCGCAGGTCCTCGACGGGCTCGGTGGCGAGCTTGGCCTCGACGAGCGCGCCCACCTCGGCGCGCAGGTCCTCGGGGACGCCGACGGACTCCAGCAGGGCGTCCGTGCCGCCGTTGTCCGCGAGGAGCTCGAGCGCCTGGGCGCCCCAGTCGCGCGTGAGGCCGGCCCGGTAGCGGTGGGCCGGCACGTACACGGTGTGCACGGGCTGGCGGGTCCCGTCGTCGCCCGGGTAGAGGCTCTCGAGGCGCCGGTCGGCGTCGGCGAGCAGCTCCTCGACGGCGGCGTAGGTCCCCTCGCCGAGCGCCGGGCTCGGCGCCGCTCCTCGCTCCGCTCGCTGTGCGGGGGTGCTGCTCTCAGGGCCTGGGCTGGTCATGCCGTCGCTCCGTTCGTGCGTCTGGTCGGTGGTGGAAGGTCTGTCCGGGGGCGGTGCCGCGGACCGCCGATCCGTGCCACTGTTCCGGCATGTGGAAGGATGGGCCCGGCGACTCGCCGAGCACGGGACGTGCCGACACCTCGGCGGCCGCCGGCGACGAAGGAGACACGATGGCCAACACCTCGGGCGTGCAGTCCGTCGATCGCGCGATCGACCTGCTCGAGCTGCTCACCGACCTCGGCGGCGACGCCGCCCTCAGCGAGCTGGCGGCGGCCTCCGAGCTGCCCCTGCCGACGATCCACCGGCTCATGCGCACGATGGTCTCGCGCGGCTACGCCCGCCAGCTGGAGTCGCGCCGCTACACCCTGGGACCGCGGCTCATCCGGCTCGGGGAGAGCGCCGGCCGCCAGCTCGGTGCCGGGGCCCGCCCCCACCTCGAGCAGCTGGCCCGCGAGCTCGGCGAGTCCGCGAACCTGGCGATGATCGACCGGGACATGGCGGTCTACGTCGCCCAGGCCTCCTCCACGCACTCGATGCGCATGTTCACCGAGGTGGGCCGGCGCGTGTACTGCCACTGCACGGGCGTGGGCAAGATGGTGCTCTCCCAGCTGCCCGACCAGACCGTGCGCGAGATCGTCGACCGGGTGGGCATGCCGGGGCTCACCGACCGGTCGATCACCGACGTCGAGGCGCTGCTCGCCGAGCTGGACCGCATCCGGGAGCGGGGCTACTCGGTCGACGACGGCGAGCAGGAGATCGGCGTGCGCTGCTTCGCGGTGACCGTCCCCGGCGCGCCCACACCGACCGCGCTGTCCGTGTCCGGCCCCGCGGCCCGGGTGACCTACGAGTTCGGCGAGAAGGCCGTGCCGGCGCTGCTCCGCTCGGCGCAGACCGTGTCCACCGCTCTCATGCCGACGGCCTGAGGAGGGCGCACGATGACCGACGAGGACCTGCCACCCGCGCTCGCCGCGATCGCCCGGGACCTCGCCTCGCTGCCGGCCGAGGAGCGCGTCCAGCTGCTCGTCGAGCTCGGCGACGAGCTGCCCGACCCGCCCGAGCGGCTGCGCGTCGAGCCCGGCCTGCTCGAGGCGGTGCGCGAGTGCCAGTCCCCGATCTACGTCCGCGCCGAGGTCGGGCCGTCGGGCGGCGGCTCCCCGACGCCCGACGGCGCGGCAGGCTCCGCCGTCGACGGCTCGGCCGTCGACGTCGTGCACCTGCACGTGTCCGCGCCGCCGCAGGCACCGGTGACGCGCGGTTTCGCGGGCCTGCTGCACGCCGGTGTCGACGGACGACCCGTCGACGAGGTGCTCGACCTGCCCGCCGACCTGCCCGCCCGGCTCTCGCTCGAGGGCATCGTCAGCCCGCTGCGGCTGCGCGGCATGGCCGGGCTGCTGGCCCGCGTGCAGCGCCAGGTGGCCGAGGCGACCGGGCGCTGACCGGCCGCGGGCCGGGCGCCCTGGTGTATGGGGAGCCCGGCCCGTGGTCCGGGCGGCGCCGGCGTCCGTCAACGCTCGGGCGTGCCGGTCGGCGCGTCGGAGGGCTTGTCGGACCCGGACCACCACGTGCCGGGCCGTCCCATCGTTGGCGGCACGGCGTCGGCGTCCCGGTACCGGTCGGTCTCGGTGTCGAGCGCCGCCGCGGAGCCGGACCTGCGCCCGTGGCCGGCGCGGCTGCGCACGGCCCGCTCCGTCGTGGCGCGCGCCGTGTGCTCGGCGCGCCGCCGCTCGTCGAGCTGCGCGAAGTAGGCGGAGCGACGGTCCTGGACCTCCTCCGCGACCTGGGCCCGGGCGGACGCACCCGCGGTGAACACCGAGGGATCCTTCGACCGGCCCCACCGGATCTCGTTGAAGAACAGGTTGAGGACGACGGCGACGATCGCGGCGGCGCTGATGCCCGAGTGGAAGATCATGCCCACCCAGGTGGGGAAGTCGTCGTAGAAGTTCGGCATCGCGATCGGGATCACGCCGAAGGCGAGCGCGGTCGCGACGAGGGTGAGGTTGAGGTTGCCGTCGTACTTCACCTTGGACAGCGTGCGGATCCCGGAGACCGCGACCGAGCCGAAGAGGACGATCCCGGCGCCGCCGAGCACGGGGTTGGGGATGGCGGCGACGACGCGCCCCAGGAGCGGCACGAGTCCGAACAGGACGAGCACGCCACCGCCTGCGGCCACGGCGAAGCGGCTCTTGATGCCGGTGATCGCCACGAGGCCGACGTTCTGGGAGAACGTCGTCACCGGGAAGGTGTTGAGGGCGGGTGCGACGACGGTCGTGATCATGTCCGAGCGCAGGCCGTCACCGACCCGGCGCGCATCGGCCTTGGTGTCGATGATCTCGCCGACGGCGAGGATGTCCGCCACGGTCTCGGTCATCGCGATGAAGATGACCACGGTCATCGAGATGATGGCGCCGACCTCGAAGGTGGGCATACCGAAGTGGAAGGGCGAGGGCAGGGCGACGACGTCACCCTCCGTGACGGCCGAGAAGTCCACCATCCCGATCGCGGCCGCGAAGGCCGTGCCGACGACGAGCCCGAGCAGGATCGACAGCCGCGAGATCGTCCCGGACGCGAAGCGGCTGAGCAGGAGGATGACGAGCAGGGTGAACATGGCCAGGCCGATGTTGCCCGCCGACCCCCAGTCCGGCTCGGTGTCCGAGGAACCCATCATCCAGCCGGCGGCGACGGGGAACAGCGAGACCCCGATGGTCGTGATGATCGTGCCGGTGACCACCGGTGGGAAGAATCGCACCACCTGGGAGAAGAACGGTGAGACGGCCAGTCCGATCGCGCCGGCGACCAGCACCGAGCCGAAGATGGACGTGATGCTCCCACCGCCGGAGACCACCGCCACCATGGTCGACACGGAGACGAAGGAGATCCCCTGGACGACGGGCAGCTGGGAGCCGAACCACGGCAGGCCCAGGGTCTGCAGCAGCGTGCCCAGCCCGCTGACGAGCAGACCCGCGGAGATGAGGATCCCCTGGTCGACCGCGCTGAGCCCGGCGGCCTGGCCCACGATGATCGGCGGCGCGATGATCCCGCCCAGCATGGTCAGCACGTGCTGGAGGCCGTACAGGACGGTGCGCCCGGCCGGGTAGCGCTCGTCCTCGGGCCGCCGGCCGACGGGGAGGGCGTCAGTCTCGCTCGTACTCATGCTCCCGGGCTCCTTTGCTCAGGTGGTGGGGACGTGGGAGGTGGTCGGGGTCAGCAGAAGCCGGCCGAGGTGGCCCAGGCGCGGGGCTCGGGCGCGAGGCCCTCGCGGCGCACCTCGGCCTCGATGAGGCCGTAGGGGCGGTCGGCCGCGTAGAAGACCTCGCCCGGGTTGTCGAGCCCGTACTGGTCGAGGTCGACGAGGAAGTGGTGCAGGTTCGGCATCGAGAAGCGGAACTCGGCGATCTCCGGGTGCGCCTCGAGCGCGCGCCTGCCCATCTCGAACAGGGTCTGCTGCAGGGCGAGCGAGTGCACGTCGGCGAAGGTCTCCAGCAGGATCCGGCGCACGTCGTCGTAGACGGAGTTGAAGTCGATGCCGGTGTTGAGGTAGCGCCACTTCGCCGTCACCGAGGTGGCCAGCACACGGTCGTCGGTCTCGACGAGCGAGGTGAACCGGTCACGCGGGAAGCCGTGGAACTCCGAGCCGGTGGACTTGAGGACCGCGAGGTCCTCCAGGCCGGCGATGACGAAGGTGTCCGCGCCGTCGCGCTGGACGAGCGCGGTGCGGGTCTCGATGCCCGACCGGACGAACGAGTGGTTGTGCTCCCCCTCGGAGGAGTTGTTCGCCAGCGTGGTGGGGATGTGCTCCCAGACGTACTCCTTGACCTCCCAGCGGCCGCCGGTGACCCAGTCGAAGCTGCCGGTGAAGTGGTCGGCGAGACGCAGGGCGAAGCCCTCGGGCGAGCCGATGCCGTCGCGCGCGAGGCCGTAGACCGTGTTCTTCTGCGTGTCCGTCGCGACCACGGGGCTGTTGTCACCCTCGGTGTGCGCCACGGTGAAGTCGCCGCGCAGCTGCGAGGTGACGTTGAGGTCGGTGATGCAGTGACGCGCCTCGTCGCGGTCGACCTTGACGAGCCGGACCTCGGCCTTGCCGTACTGGTTCTCGCCCAGGACGATGCCGCTCGTGGCGCTGGTGGTGTTCTCGGTCATGCCCACTCCCTCGGTGGTCGCTGCCCGTCCGGCCTGGCCCTCGCGATCTCGCACCCGCCTGCCGAGCTGGGGTGCGGGTCGGGGCCTCCGACCGCCTGACATCGTTGTCTTTTTCAGGTAGTGGAAGGACATCTCCACTATGCGACAGAAATCTACGGTCGCCGGTCGAGGGCTGTCAAGCGTTGGGCACTACGGTGGCCACCGCGGCGCGCCGGCATCGTCGACGCCGCCGAACGCGCCGCACCGCGCATCCCGCATCCCGCACGGAGGGACCCACCATGGCACGACCGCCCGAGCCGGCCCAGGCGCCCGTCGAGACTCCCCTGACCCCGTCCGACGTCGAGCTGCTCCGCCGCGCGATCGACCTCTCCCACCAGGCTCGCGCCGGCGGCGCCCACCCCTTCGCCGCGCTGGTGACCACCGCCGACGGCACCGTCGTCGCCGAGGCCGTCAACGGCTCCGTCGGCGACGACGGCGATCCCACGCGGCACGCCGAGCTGGTCGCGGTCGCGACCGCGGCACGCGCGCTCGATCCGGACGCCCGGGCCGGCTCGACCCTCTGGACGAGCGCGGAGCCGTGCGCGATGTGCGCCGGCGCGGCCTACTGGTGCGGGATCGACCGGGTGGTGTACGCGCTGAGCGAGACGCGCCTGCTCTCCCTGACCGGCGCCCACCCGGAGAACCCCACGCTCGACCTGCCCTGCCGCGAGGTGTTCGCCCGGGGCCAGCGCGACGTCGTCGTGCTCGGCCCGCACCTGGAGGACGAGGCGGCGCAGGCGCACGAGGGCTTCTGGACGTAGCCACACCCGCGCACCACCCCCACCGGATTTCCGTTCGATGAAACTTTTCTTCCGAATCTCTTGCGCACCGCCCGCCGCGGCGCTAACGTCCCTGTGCACCGAGGTCGTTGTTCCCGGCATGGATAACCATCGGCCCCGGGCAGGACCCCAACCGTGCCTCGTCAGCAGCCGACCCTTCGGGCTGCATCGAGGAGCAGACGGCGATGACGCCACCGCAGGCCTCCGCGCCCCGCACCACCACACCGGCGGAGCAGTCATGACCATCTACCGCGCCCGGGTGCTCGACACCCCCGGTGACCCGACCGCCGTCGACCGCCCGGTCGAGCTCCGCTCCGACGAGGACTGCGCCCTCGTCGTCGAGGCCGGCAGGATCCTCGCCCGCACCGACCTGGCCACGGCGCGCGCCGAGCACCCCGACCACGAGGTCGTCGACCTCACCGACGGCGTCCTGCTGCCCGGCATGGTCGACACCCACGTCCACCTCCCCCAGATCCGCGTCATCGGCGGCCTCGGGATGCCGCTGCTGGACTGGCTCGAGCGGTGCGCGCTGCCCGAGGAGGCCCGCCTCGCCGACGACACCTACGCGAGCAGCGTGGCCCGCGACTTCGTCGACGGGCTCGTGAGCGCCGGCACGACCACCGCGCTCGTCTTCGGCTCGCACTTCCCCGGTGCGGTCGACGCCCTGTTCGAGCAGGCCGCCGCCACCGGGATCCGCGTCACCTCCGGCCTGGTGGTCTCCGACCGGGTCCTGCGCGAGGACCTGCTGACCTCCCCCGACGCGGCGCTGGCCGCGGGCCGCGAGCTCGCCGCCCGGTGGCACGGCCACGGCCGGCTGCGCTACGCGGTGACCCCGCGTTTCGCCCTCTCGACGACGGACGAGATGCTCGCCGCCTGCGGCGAGCTCCTCGGCAGCGCCGACGACCTGTGGTTCACCACCCACGTCAACGAGAACCCCCAGGAGATCGCGGACGTCGCGGACCTGTTCCCGCACGCGCGCCACTACGTCGACACCTACGACCGGCACGGGCTCGTCACCCCCCGCTCCGTCTTCGCCCACAACGTCCACCCCTCCGAGCACGGCCTGTCGGTGCTGGCCGGCGCCGGGTCCACCGTCTCGCACTGCCCCACCTCCAACGCCTCGCTCGGCAGCGGTCTGTTCCCCCTGCGCGAGCACCTCGAGGCGGGCGTGCGGGTGGCGCTGGGCTCCGACGTCGGCGCCGGCAACGGCTTCTGCCTGATGAAGGAGGGACTGCAGGCCTACTTCACCCAGCAGCTGCGCCCGGGGGGCCTGGGCCTGACCGCGCCGGACCTCCTGCACCTGGCCACCCGGTCCGGCGCGACGGCGCTCGAGCTCGACGACGAGGTCGGGGACCTGTCCGTCGGCAAGCAGTTCGACGCCGTCCTGCTGCGCCCGGCGCCGCGGAGCACGCTGCGCACGGCGCTCGACCACGCCATGGACGCGAGCGACGCCCTGGCGAAGATCTTCAGCCTCGGCACACCCGCCGACATCGACACCGTCTGGGTCGGCGGCGACGCCGTCGGCCCGGCCGCCCGGCCGTGACCCGGCACCGACCCCGACCCTGATCCATCACCGCACCCGACCCGCACCCGATCCCACGACAGAGCCGTCCCGGACGATCCGGTCCGCGACCCCCTGCAGTCCTCAGAGCGACGAAGCCCATGGAGGCCAGCATGAACCCCAGCAAGGACGACAAGCGCAGGCGCGGTACCCGTGCCGTCACCGGCGACCACGCGGCCGCCCAGGCGCCGGCCGGGCCCGGCGCGGACGAGGTGGGCGCCGCCGACGGCGCCACCGGCGCCGAGCAGCCCGCCGCGGCCACCAGGCCCGGCCGCCCGGTGAGCGACGCACCGCCGAAGGGACCGTTCGACCGGTTCTTCGGCATCACCCGGATGGGGAGCACCGTCCCGCGCGAGCTGCGCGCGGGCCTGGTCACCTTCCTCACGATGAGCTACATCCTGTTCATCAACCCTCAGGTGCTCGGCGTCGCGATCGACGTGCCGAACTCCCAGGTGCAGATCCTCATGACGACGGCGATCTCCGCCACCGTGGGCTGCCTCCTCATGGGGCTCATCGCCCGCTACCCCTTCGCCCAGGCCCCGGGCATGGGCCTCAACGCGTTCTTCTCCTACACGGTCGTCCTCGGCATGGGCGTGGAGTGGCAGACCGCCCTGGGCGCCGTGTTCATCTCCGGCGTGCTGTTCGTCGTCCTCAGCGTCGCCGGCGCCCGCAAGGCGATCGTCATGGCGATCCCGATGAGCCTCAAGCTCGCCATCATGGCCGGGATCGGCTGCTTCCTCGCCTTCCTCGGCCTGCGCAACGCGGGTCTGGTCGTCACCGACGAGGCCACCCTGGTCACCCTCGGCAGCCTCTCCGAGCCGGGCGCCTGGCTCGCCGTCGTCGGGCTCATCGTCACCGCCGTGCTGCTCCAGCTCAAGGTGCGTGGCGCGCTGCTGTGGGGCCTGCTGGCCACCTCGCTGCTGGCCATCGTCACCCGCTCGGAGGTGTACGCCGGTGCGGACGGCGCCATGGAGGCCTTCGGCGGGTTCTCCGACGGCATCGTCGCCATGCCGGTGTGGCCCGCGGACCTGGTCGGTCAGCTGGACATCGGCGGCGCCATCGGCATCGGCCTCTTCAGCGTCGTCTTCACGTTCTTCTTCGTCGACTTCTTCGACGCTACCGGCACCCTGACGGGCCTGGCGCAGAAGGCCGGCTACCTCGACGAGCGCGGCGACATGCCCCGCGCGAAGACCACCTTCTCGATGGACGGCGTCGCCTCGATGTTCGGTGCCTTCATGGGCACCTCGACGGTCAGCGCGTACGTCGAGAGCGCCTCGGGCATCCAGGACGGCGGTCGCACCGGGCTGACCTCGACCTTCACCGGCGTCCTCTTCGCCGCCTCGATGTTCCTGTGGCCCCTGGCCGGAGCCATCCCCGGGGCCGCGACCGCCCCGGTCCTCATCCTCGTGGGCGCGATGATGATGGACGGGATCCGGCACATCGACTGGGACGAGATCGCCGAGGGTGTGCCCTCGTTCCTCACCATCATCGTCATGCCGCTGACCTTCTCCATCGCCAACGGCGTGAGCATCGGCGTCATCAGCTACTGCGCGATCAAGATCCTCACCGGCAAGTTCCAGCTCAACCAGATCGTCCTGTACATCGTCGCCGCGCTCCTGGCGGTCCGGTACATCTTCTTCGTCGTCTGAGCACGTCGAAGGACCATCCGGCTCCCGAACCGCCGCATGACCCCGCCCGACGGCGCCGGTCGCCCGCCGATCCTCCCGGCGGGCGACCGGCGCCCCACCCGAGACAGGAGAAGCTCATGCCCCACCTGTGGATCAAGACCCCCCTGGCAGTCTTCACCGGCACGGACTCCGGCGCGGGCGGGGGCCTCGTCGTCGACACGACGGCGGGGACGGTCGCCGAGCTTGTCGCGGACGGCGCGCGGCCCCGGATCGCGGTGGACGAGGTGCTCGACGCCTCGGGGCACGTCGTCGTGCCGGGCCTCATCAACACCCACCATCACTTCTACCAGACCCTCACGCGGGCCTGGGCGCCGGTGGCCGACGTGCCGCTCTTCCCCTGGCTGGTCAACCTCTACCCGGTCTGGGCCAGGCTCACCCCGCGGGCCCTCGAGCTGGCCACCACCGTGGCGATGGCCGAGCTGCTGCGCTCGGGGTGCACGACGGCGGCCGACCACCACTACATTTTCCCCGGCGGTCTCGAGGACGCGGTCGACATCCAGGCCGAGGTCACCCGGCGGCTCGGGATGCGCGCGGTGCTCACGCGCGGGTCGATGACGCTGGGCGAGCGCGACGGCGGGTTGCCCCCGCAGTCGGTGGTCGAGGACCCAGAGACCATCCTCGCCGACTCCCGGCGGCTCATCGCCACCCACCACGAGAGGGGCCCCGGCGCGCAGGTGCAGATCGCCCTGGCCCCCTGCTCACCGTTCTCGGTGACGACCTCGATCATGCGCGACAGCGCCGAGCTGGCCGCGGCCGAGGACGTGCGCCTGCACACCCACCTGGCCGAGACCGACGACGAGCAGGACTTCTGCCTCGAGCGCTTCGGGATGCGCACCGTGGACTACCTCGAGTCGGTCGGCTGGCTGAGCGACCGCACCTGGCTCGCCCACGGCATCCACTTCGACGACGACGAGATCGCTCGGCTCGGCGCGGCCGGCACCGCCGTCGCGCACTGCCCCTCGTCGAACATGCGCCTCGCCTCGGGGGTCTGCCGGGGCGCCGAGCTCGAGGACGCCGGCGTGCCGCTCGGCATCGGGGTCGACGGGTCGGCGTCGAACGACGGGTCGAACATGATCGCCGAGGTGCGCCAGGCGATGTACCTCCAGCGGCTGCACTACGGCGCCGACCGCATCACCGTGCGCCGCGCCCTGTCCTGGGCCACCCGCGGGTCCGCCCGGGCGCTCGGGCGCGAGGACCTGGGCGAGCTGGCCGTGGGCCGGCAGGCGGACCTGGCGATGTTCACGCTGGACGACCTGCAGTTCTCGGGCAGCCACGACCCGCTGGCGGCCCTGCTGCTGTGCGGGGCACAGCGGGCGGACCGGGTGATGGTCGGCGGGCGGTGGCGCGTCACGGACGGTGAGGTCGTCGGCCTCGACGTCCCCGCGCTCGTCGCGGAGCACTCGGCCGCGGCCCGCGCCCTCGTCGCCGGCTGAACCGGCTGCCGAGACTGGCGGGTCGCCGGGCGGGGCACGCCCGGCGACCCGCCGTCGTCGTCCGGTCCTGCGGCGCCCTCCGCCCGGGTGCTCGCCCTCCGTGCGGAGGGCGAGCACCCGGGGCGCGAGGCTCGGCGCGTTCCCGGGCTACCCCTGGGGCAGGGCGCTCGCGCCGGCCCACACGGCCGGCAGGGTCGCGACGTCGTTCGGCGACGGGCCGCCGGCCTCCGGGGCCACGGCCTCGTCGTCCTGCATCGCCCGCACGAGCGCGGCGGCGGCCGAGATGGCGATGACCTCGGGCTCCTTGCCGGTGATGCCCGGGATCCCGATGGGACTGTGGATGCGGTCGATCGCGGCGTCGTCGTGGCCGGCCTCGCGCAGCCGCTTGCGGAAGCGGGTCCACTTCGCCCGCGACCCGATGAGCCCGATGCCGCCGAGGTCGCCGCGGGTGATCGCGGCCTCGCAGAGGAACAGATCCTCGGAGTGGTCGTGGGACATGATGACCACGTGCGCGCCCGCCGGGAGGGAGCGCAGCACGGTCTCCGGCGCCGGTGCGTGGTGCGCGTGCACCGTCGCCGCCCCGACGACGCCGGCGAGCCGCTCCTCGGCGACCATCTCGGTCCGGGAGTCGACCAGGTGCAGCGAGATCGGCAGCCGGGCGAGGATGCGGGCCAGCTCGATGCCGACGTGCCCCATGCCGAAGACGGCCACCGCTCGGCGCGCACCGAAGGGTTCGAGCAGCACGACCACCTCTCCCCCGCAGCACTGGGTGCCGTGGACGTTCTCCACGTGCTCGTTGAGGGAGAACTCCATCTGCTCGGGCCGCCCCGCACCCTCGGCCACCATCTCGACGGCGCGGTCGATGACGCTCGCCTCGAGGTTGCCGCCGCCGACGCTGCCCCAGGTCTGCTCCGCGGTCACGACCATCTTGGCGCCGGCCTCGCGCGGGGCGTGACCGCGCACGGACAGCACGGTGACGAGCACCGCGGGCACGGAGGTGGCCCGCAGGTGCGTGAGCGCCGCGAGCCAGTCCATCAGACCCTCGCGACCGGCGCCGGGCTGGGGATGCCGGCGACGTTGGGGCTCGGGGCGACGTCGGTGCGCTGCCGCGTCGGGGTGGGCACCGCACCGTGCATGTGCGGCAGCGAGGACCGCGCCTGCTCGACGGCCCAGTAGACGCCCTCGGGGGTCGACGGGCACGCGAGCCGGGTCTCCTGCCCCGGGGCGCCGAACGCCGCGGCGGCCTGGCGCAGCGCCTCGCGCACCGCGAAGGACAGCAGTAGCGGCGGCTCGCCGACGGCCTTGGAGCCGTAGACGACGCCGCTCTCCTCGGCGCGCTCGAGCAGGTGCACGTTGAGCTGCTCGGGCATCTCGGAGAAGCTGGGCAGCTTGTAGGTGCTCGCTGCCTGGGTGGCCAGCCGCCCGCGCTTCTCGGTGTCCGAGAGGTCCCAGACCAGCTCCTCCTGGGTGAGCCACCCGACGCCCTGGACGTAGCCGCCCTCGATCTGACCGACGTCGATGAGCGGGGAGAGGCTGTCGCCGACGTCGTGGACGATGTCCGTGCGCAGGAAGCGGTAGGCACCGGAGAAGCCGTCGACCTCGACCTCGGCGACCGCGACGCCGTAGGCGAAGTAGCGGAACGGCTCGCCCTGGAAGGTCTTGGCGTCCCAGTGCAGGCCCGGGGTGCGGAAGTAGCCGGCGGCGAACAGCGGGACGCGCTGGAAGTAGGCCTTGCGGGCGAGCTCGGCGAAGGTCATCGACGCGTCCGCCCTGCCCAGGACGGTGACCTCGGACCCGGAGAACCGCACGTCCTCGGGGTGCGCGTCGAAGTGACGGGCGGCGACCTCGGCCATGTTGGACCGGATCTGCTCGCAGGCGTTCTTCACCGCGCCGCCGTTGAGGTCGGCGCCGGTGCTGGCGGCCGTCGCGGAGGTGTTGGGCACCTTGTCGGTCCGCGTGGGGGCGAGCCGGACGTCGCTGAGCTCGACGCCCAGGGCGGTGGCGGCGACCTGGCGCATCTTGGTGTGCAGGCCCTGCCCCATCTCGGTGCCACCGTGGTTGATGAGCACCGAGCCGTCCTTGTAGACGTGCACCAGCGCGCCGGCCTGGTTGAAGGCGGTGAGGTTGAAGGAGATGCCGAACTTCACCGGCGTCATCGCGATGGCGCGCTTGGTGTGCGTGTGGGTGGCGTTGAACTCCTCGACCTGGCGCGAGCGCTCGGCGTGGTCGGAGGACTCCAGCGCCTGCTGCCAGATCGTCTCGAGGCGCTCCGCGTGCCGCACCGGCATCCCGTAGGGGGTGGACTGGCCGGGCCGGTAGAGGTTGCGCCGGCGCAGCTCGGCCGGGTCGAGCCCGAGCAGCGGGGCGCAGCGTCCGAGGATGTCCTCCATGACGAGCGCGCCCTGGGGGCCGCCGAAGCCGCGGAAAGCGGTGTTGGAGGTCTTGTTCGTCTGCGCGATGCGGCCGTGGATCTCCGCGTCGGGGATGTAGTACGCGTTGTCGACGTGGCACAGGGCACGGGCGAGGACCGGCTCGGACAGGTCGAGGGACCAGCCGCCGTCGGCCGTGAGGGTGGCCCGCAGGGCCTGGATGTGCCCCTCGGCGTCGAAGCCGATCTCCCACGAGGCGTGGAAGCCGTGCCTCTTGCCGGTCATCGTCAGGTCCTGGGTACGGGTGAGCCGCGCCCGCACCGGGCGCCCGGTCAGCGCCGCACCGAGGGCGGCGACGGCGGCGAGGCCGTTGGCCTGGGCCTCCTTGCCGCCGAACCCGCCGCCCATGCGCAGCGACTGCACGGTCACCGCGTGGTTGTGCAGGCCGAGGACGTGGGCGATGATCTCCTGCGTCTCCGAGGGGTGCTGGGTGGAGGACTGGACGAAGACCTGTCCGCCCTCGTCGATCTTCGCCAGCGCCGCCTGGGTCTCCAGGTAGAAGTGCTCCTGGCCGGCGAACTCGAACTCGCCGGTGAAGCGGTGCGCGGAGGACTCCAGCCCGGTCGCGGCGTCGCCGCGGCGCACCGTGGGCTGGGCGCCCTGGAAGGCCTCCCGCTCGATCGCCTCGGTGAGGGTGAGCGTGGAGGGCAGGGGCTCGTACTCGACCTCGACGGCCTCGGCGCCCAGGCGGGCGGCCTCGAGGGTCTCGCCGAGCACCCAGCACACGGCGTGCCCGTGGTGCATGACCACCGGCGGGAAGAGGGGCTCGTCGGCCTTCGTGCCGGAGTCGTTGACGCCGGGGACGTCGTCGGCGGTGAGCACGCGCACGACGCCGGGGACCTCGTAGGCCGGCTCGGGGCGCAGCGAGACGATGGTGGCGTGGGCGTGGGGCGCCTGGACGGGCCAGGCGTGCAGCACGCCGGCGGTGGAGATCGTCAGGTCGTCGGTGTACAGCGCGGTCCCGGTGACGTGCTCGGCGGCGCTCTCGTGCGGGACGCTGCGGCCCACGACCGGGTTGACGGGACGCTCGGACAGGGAGCTCATCGGGCCACCTCCATGACCTTGGCTCGGGTGTTCTCGACGTAGAAGCGGCACAGGGCCTGGCCCAGCATCGCGCTGCGGTAGCGCGAGCTCGCGCGGTGGTCGTCCATGGGTGTGCCCTCGCCGGCCATGACCTCGGCGGCCGCGCTGACGGTCTCCTCGGTCCAGGGCCGCCCGCGCAGGGCCTCCTCGGTGGCCAGCGCACGGACCGGGGTGGCGGCGATGCCGCCGACGCCGATACGGATGTCGTTGACGACGTCGCCGGACAGGTCGGCCGCGATGGCCACGGCGACGCTGGAGATGTCGTCGAAGCGGCGCTTGGCGATCTTGTAGAAGGCGGTGGTCGGGGCCAGCGGCAGCGGGATGCGCACCGCCTTGATGAGCTCGCCGGGCTCGCGCACGGTCTGCCGGTAGCCGGTGAAGTACTCCGCGAGCGGCACGCTGCGCTCCCCCGCGCGCGAGGCGAGCACGAGGGCGGCGTCGAGGGCGAGCAGCGCCGGCGGGGCGTCGCCGATCGGCGAGCCGGTGCCGAGGTTGCCGCCCAGCGTGGCGCCGTTGCGGATGAGGCGGGAGGCGAACTGGGGGAAGAGCTCGGCCAGCAGCGGGACGCTGCCGTCGAGGGTGCGCTCGATCTCCGAGAGGGTGACGGCGGCGCCGATCTCGACGTGCGTCTCGGTGGTCTCGATCCGGCGCAGCTCCTCGAGCCGGTCGATCGCGACGATCGTGCCGGGCCGGGTGTGCCGGATGTTGAGCTCGACGCCGAGGTCGGTGGAGCCGGCGACGATCTGCGCGTCGGGCTCCTCGGCGAGGCGGTCGAGCACCTCGGTCAGCGTGGCGGGGCGGGTGAACTCGGCCTCGCCGTGCACGTAGCTGGTGGGGACGGGGCCGGGTGCGGCATGCGCGCGCCGCTCGGCGAAGGGGTCACCCTCCTCGGGCGAGCCCAGGGCGTAGGCGGCGTCGCGGATGGGTCGGTACCCGGTGCAGCGGCACAGGTTGCCGGACAGGGAGTGGATGTCGAAGCCGTTGGGGCCGACCTCGTGGGCGTGGGCGTCGGTGGGGTCGACGCCGGCCTCCTCGGTGGCGACCACCGTCGTCGTGCCCTCGGGGGTGGCCGCGAGCTCGGCGCCGTCGGTGCCGGCGGCGAGGTTGACCTCCGGTGCGGGCGCCGTGCCGGCGCGCTCGGGGCGGTAGTACTCCGCGGCCATCGAGCAGATGAAGCCCGGCGTGCAGTAGCCGCACTGCGAGCCGCCGCGGTCGGCCATCTCGCGCTGCACCGGGTGCAGGTCCTCGGTGGCGCACGCGCCCGGGGCGGTGCCCAGGCCCTCGGCGGTGACGATCTCCTGGCCGTCGTAGGCGAGTGCGGGCGGGAGGCAGGCGTTGACCGAGGTCCACCGCGTGCCACCCTCGCCGTCGGGCCGGGCGACCAGGACCGCGCAGGCCCCGCACTCGCCCTCCGCGCAGCCCTCCTTGGCGCCGGTCAGGCCCTGCTCGCGCAGGAAGTCGAGGAGGTTGGTGTGCACGGGCGTGCCCGAGAGCTCCCGGTCCGACCCGTTGACGTTCACCGTGATGCTGCCCATGGCTCACTTCCTTGTCGAGCTGGTTGTCGTGGGGCGGTTCGCGCGTCCCCGACCTTCCGGTCGATGCGTCCACCGTCCGGGCCCCACAGCGACCCCGGCGTGTGCCGACATGCTACGCGGTGACGCGCGGCCGCGGCAAGATTTCGAAAGAGTGTTTCCGTATCGTGAAGGTCTCGCCGGCCGGCGAGGCATCGTCGCCCCGCCGGTCCGGCAGCCCCGAGAGGCGGGTCGGGGCATCGTCGCCCCGACCGCCCGTCAGCTCCCGCGGTAGGTGGAGTAGGCGAAGGGGCTGAGCAGGCAGGGCACGTGGTAGTGGTCGCGCCCGGCCTCGACGAGGAAGTCGATGTTGACGGCGGGGAAGAACGTCTCGCGCCCCTGGGCGCGGAAGTACTCCCCGGTGGCGAAGCTGATCCGGTAGGTGCCCGGCTCGAGGCGCTCCGGCCCGAGCTGCTTGTTGCGCCCGTCGGCGTCGGTGACGCCGGAGGCGACCTCGGTCGCCGAGTCGCCCTCGACGCGGGCGAGGCGGACGCCGACGCCGGCGGCCGGGATCCCGGTGACGGCGTCGAGGACGTGGGTGGTGACGTGCGAGGTCATGCGAGCTCTCCCTGGAGTCGAAGGACGGCGATCTCACGCAGCTGCTGGGCCGCGTTGCGCCGCTCGGTGGCGGCGTCGTTCGTCAGGCGCTGCTCGAGCTGGCCGAGGATCTCCTCGGCGTCGCGCCCGGCGGCACGGACGAGGAAGACGTGGCCGAACCGCTCCTCGTAGGCGACGTTGCCGGCGCGCAGCCGCTCGACGACGTCGGCGTCGCGACCGTCGACCCCCGACTGCTCGCGCGCCGAGTGCGCGGCGTCCGGGTCGTCGCCGACCGCCTTCTCGCCGATCCGGGGGTGACGGGCGAGGGCACCGTCGACCTCCTCGTCGGTCCACGGCTCGGCCGCGCGCTCGGCCGCACGGACGACGTCGTCGACGCTCGCGTACGGGCGGCCCGCGAGGATCTCCTCGGCCCAGCGCGGCACCCGAACGCAGGCCAGGAGCAGGTCGCGGGCGAGCGCGGTGTCCTCGTTGAACGTGGTCAGTGTGGTCGTCATGGAGCAACCCCTGCTAGTTTCGGATATCGGAAGACACCTTCCGTCAGATGAAGGTATGGGACCTGCTTCGGCGCTGTCAACAGCATCGCCGCCCGGCGGCGTGCGGGTCGGACCGCCGGCCCGACCGGACATGCGCGGCACGCCCCGTGCCACCATGTCCGGCGTGCCACCGGTGGCGCCCGGCCGCCGGCCCATCACCGCGAGCCCTGGAGGAGCACCGATGACCGAGCCGACGTACTGGGCCACCCACGGCGGCCACCCGCCCCAGACCGACCTGCTGACCGACCGCGCGATGTTCCGCGAGGCCTACGCCGTCATCCCGCGCGGCACGCAGCGGGACATCGTCGCCTCGATCCTGCCGCACTGGGACGGCACCCGGCTGTGGATCCTCGCCCGCCCGCTCACCGGCTTCGCCGAGACCTTCTCCCAGTATCTCGTCGAGGTCTCCCCCGGCGGCGGCTCGCAGCGGCCCGAGGACGACCCGGAGGCCGAGGCCGTGCTGTTCGTCATGGAGGGCGAGCTCACCCTCACGGTCGGGACGGAGGCCGCCGAGCACCGCCTCGCCCCGGGCGGGTACGCCTTCCTCGCCCCGGGCGAGACCTGGACGGTCGTCAACCACGGCGCCGAGGCGGCCCGGTTCATGTGGATCCGCAAGATCTACCAGCGCGTCGAGGGCGTCGACGCCCCGAAGTCCTTCGTGACGAACGAGCGCGACGTCACCCCCACCGCGATGCCGGGCACCGAGGGACGCTGGGCGACGAGCCGCTTCGTGGACCCGGCCGACGTCCGGCACGACATGCACGTGACGATCGTGACCTTCCAGCCCGGCGGGATCATCCCCTTCGCCGAGACGCACGTGATGGAGCACGGCCTGTACGTGCTCGAGGGCCAGGCCGTGTACCGGCTCAACGAGGACTGGGTGGAGGTGCAGGCCGGGGACTTCATGTGGCTGCGCGCCTTCTGCCCGCAGGCCTGCTACGCCGGCGGGCCGGCCCCGTTCCGCTACCTGCTCTACAAGGACGTCAACCGGCACGTGCCGCTGGGCCTGGGCGGCATGCACCGCTGAGGCGTTGGCGCGGCGCCGCGACGGCGGCGCCGCACCCGGGTTCAGCCCTCGCCGCGGTGCAGCAGCCGGCCGCGCGGGTCGTCGTCGTCGACCTCGGCGCCACGCACGAAGGTGCGCCGCACGATCCCGGTCAGCTCACGTCCGTCGTAGGCGGAGATGGGGTTGCGGTGCCGCAGCTCCTTGGCCACCACGGTGAAGTCGTCGTCGGGGGCGAGCACGGCGAGGTCGGCGTCCTTCCCGACGGCGATGCCCCCCTTGCGCCCCAGGCCCACCCGGGCGGCGGGCCGGGCCGACATCCACTCCACGACCTGCTCGAGGGCGATGCCGCGGCGCCGCGCCTCGGTCCACACGATCGACAGCCCGAGCTGGACCGAGGAGATGCCGCCCCAGGCGACGGCGAAGTCGCCGTTCTCGAGGTCCTTGAGGTCGACCGTCGACGGCGAGTGGTCGCTGGCCACGTAGTCGATCGTGCCGTCGAGCAGGCCCTCCCAGAGCAGGTCCCGGTTGGCGCCCTCGCGGATGGGCGGGCAGCACTTGAAGGACGTCGCCCCGTCGGCGACGTCCTCGGCGGTCAGCGCGAGGTAGTGCGGGCAGGTCTCGGCGGAGATGTCCACGCCGTCGGCCTTGGCGCTGCGGATCATCGGCAGCGCGTCGGAGGAGGACAGGTGCAGGACGTGGGCGCGCGCGCCGGTCCAGCGAGCACGTTCGACGAGCTGGGCGATCGCGAGGTTCTCGGCCCCGCGCGGGCGCGAGGCGAGGAAGCCGGAGTACCCGGCTCCCGAGCACTGCGGGGCGCGGCCGATCGAGCGGTCGTCCTCGGCGTGCACGATCATCATCGCGCCGATGCGGGCGAGCTCGCCGAGGTGCTCCTCGAGCTCGTCGGCCTCGAGGTGCGGGAACTCGTCGACCCCGGAGCCGGAGAGGAAGCACTTGAAGCCGAAGACGCCGTCCTCGTGGAGCTCGGCCAGGTCGGGCAGGTTGCCGGGGACGGCCCCGCCCCAGAAGCCGACGTCGACGAAGGCCTGCGGCTCGGCGACGAGGCGCTTGTACTCCAGTGCCGGCCGGTTGACGGTCGAGGGGATGGAGTTGAGCGGCATGTCGATGATGGTGGTCACGCCGCCGGCGGCCGCGGCCCGGGTGGCGCTGGTGAAGCCCTCCCACTCGGTGCGGCCGGGCTCGTTGACGTGGACGTGGGCGTCGACGAGACCGGGAATGAGCACCTCGTCGTCGGCCAGCTCGACGACCTCCCCCGCCGTCAGGCCGGCGCCGAGGGGCTCGACCTGGACGATCTCGCCCCCGCGCACCCCGATCTCGAGCGGGGCGATGCCGTCGGGGCCGAGGACGCGCCGGCCGCGGACGACGAGGTCGAGGGTGTCCGTGCCGTCCGTGGCGCGCTCCGGCGCCGGGACTGCGGGCGCGGCGGCATCCCCGTCGGCCAGGCCGTGCTCCGCGCGGTAGGCGCGGATCTGCTCGCGGATGCGTGCGGGGTCGTTGACCTCGGCGACGACGCGGCGCGCGCCCTCGGGCGCGCCCGTCCGTTCGGCGGTCTCCTCGCTCATCTGATCTCCCTCGATCCTCTCCGGCATGCTCGCCACCGCCATCCTGCCAGGAGCGACTTCCGCATATCGGTACGTGCTTTCTGCTTACCGGAATTCTAGGTGAGTGGGACGGCCCCGTCGAGGACGGGCGGACCTGACCGGCGAGCCGGTGCCCGGCTAGCCTCGCCCTGCCAGGAAGGACGAGGGGCGAGGGGAACGCATGACGAGCGACGCCGTCGGGCAGGGTGACGGGGCGGGCGCCGCCCGTGGCGGCGAGCTGGTCCGGCTCGAGGCCGACCCCGCCGTCCACCGCCGGAAGGTGCGCAAGCAGGTCCTCGCCCTGGTCGGGTTCGGAGCGCTGGCGCTCGTGTGCATCGCCGGGATCGTCACCGGCGAGGTGACCCGCCGCCTCTTCATGATCGCCCTCCTGGGCGTGGTCGGCGTGCTCGGTGCGGGCGGCGCGCTGGTAGCGCTGGCCCGGCTGCGGGGCGAGCGGCGCACCGGGGCGGACGCGATCGACCTCGTCGTCACGGACTCGACGCTGGTCGGTCCCGGCGGCCTGGCGATCCCCTGGCCGGAGATCGCGGGCGTGGAGATGTCGCGCCCCGCGCGGCCCGCGGAGCCGGGCGAGGAGCGTGCGGGCGAGACGGGACCGGGCCGGTCCTCCGCCGTCGTGCGGCTCCTGCTCACCGATCCCCGTTCCACGCTCGAGCGCACGACGACGCCGCGCCAGGCGGCCGCGGTGCGCACCGGCGAGGGCGCCCCGCACGTGCGCGTCGAGCTGGACGATCGCGAGCCCGGCGAGCTCGCCCGGCTGCGCGAGGTGCTCGACACCGAGCTCGCCCCGCGCGGTCAGCGGGTCCGCGACATCACGGGCTGAGGCGCGTCCGAGGGCACGGCGCACGCTCGACCCCGCTCGACGCCGGAACCGCTCCCGCGGCCCGGGGCGACCGGGGTACCCGTGCCCGGCGGCCCTGCCTCGCGACCCGTGAGTCCTCGATACGGTCGACGCACGCCCTCCGGAAGGACCTCCGTGCAGCCCCTGATGCCCGCCGCGCAGCACCTCGACACCGCCGAGCTCGCCGCCTGGATCATCGCCCGCGACAACTCCCATCTCGAGCAGATCCAGCCGACCTCGGCCGTCGCGACCTCCAGCGGCTCGGTGGTCGTCGGCAGCCAGGCCGAACCACCCGGTCCGCTCACCGTCGTCGTCACCGAGCACGTCGGCCTCGACGCGGGGAGCCACTTCTGGCCGTTCGAGGACATCCGCGGCGCCGTCGTGCAGGTTGCCGGCCTGCTGCCCCCGGAGGAGGAGCAAGCGGCGCGGGACCGGTTGCTCGAGCTGCGGCCGTACGCGAGCCATCCGAACGTGGCGACGGCGATCGCGGCCGCCACGGACGCGACCCGGGTGGTCGATGCCTCGATCACCCTCGACGTCGCTGCCGGGCCGGTCGTCGTCCTGATCGACGGCGTGCGCCTGTTCCAGGTCGCCGGGCTGCACGCCTCCCTCTGGCTCGCCTGCCAGGGCCGTGCCGAGGTCGCCTGGGGTCCGTCCGACGTCGAGGCCGACCCGTGGTCCGAGCCCACCACGGAATGGCTCGCCGCCGGCGGACGATGGGAGGACGCCGAGAACCATCCGCTCCCCTGGCTCGGCGACGCGCCGCCGCTCCCGTCGCCCTGGATCGGCGCCGAGCCCGACGTCCTCCCGCAGGAGGACGCGGTGGCGTACCGCGAGCACCTTCTCGCCCGGCTTGCCGAGGACCCGCCGCCCGCGGTACTCCGTTCCGGGGACGGCCGGGGCGCCTCGGGCGATGGGTCCTCCGGCGGTCTGCTCGGGCGGCTGTTGGGCCGTCGCGGCGGGACGGCGGGCGAGGCGCCCCTCGTGCGCATCGACGACGCCGGCGTGCAGCTGCGCGACACGACGTACGCCTGGGCGATGGTCACCTCGCTCTCGCTCGTTCTGCGGCTCGACCTGCCGGTCGAGCACACAGCGACGTTCGTCTCGGGCCTCCGACGCGAGGGACCCAGTGCGGACGACGCCTTCATCGCCGACGTGCTCGCGCACGGCATCGATCCCGCGAGCCCGGTCGTCGCCGACGTGCGGCTCGAGACGTCCGACGGGACGCGGGCCAAGTCGCTGGGAACCCTGCTCCACTTCCGCCTCCTCGACCTGTACCGCGCCGCCGTGGCCGGCGCCGGGCCGCACGGCGTGCCGGTGCGGTGGCAGGTCCCGCCGTACCTCGGCAACCGTTAGGTGCGGGCGGCGCGCCGACCGTCGGCCGTCGCCGGCGCGAACACGAACGCGAACGCGAACGCGAACGCGACCAAGGTCTCCCGGCCCGGATCACCGGCCGCCGTCGCGCCAGAGCGGGCCCGCATACCCTCGACGACGATGACGGACAGGAGACCCGGACAGAGCGCGGCGCACGCGGTGACGACCGCCCGACGGCTGCACTGGGTCGACGTCGCCAAGGCCGTGGCGATCGTCCTCGTCGTGCTCTATCACGTCGGCGGGGCGGGGATGGACCGGATGTTCCCGGACAGCGTCGGCCATGCGGCCCCGTTCTGGGACCGCGTCAACACCGTCCTCCTGCCGCTGCGCATGCCGTTGTTCTTCCTCACCGCGGGCCTGCTCGCGCATCGGGCCGTCGCCCGGTCATGGCGGACGGTCGCACGGGCGCGGGTGCTGGCGCTGGTCTGGCCCTACCTGCTGTGGAGCCTGGCCTTCGCCGCGTTCGCGGGGTACGCCTATCAGCCGGCCGACCCCGGCGCCTACGCCGTCGACAGGCTCAAGGCGATCCCCTTCGCCGGCACCGCGTACTGGTTCCTCGCCGTGCTCACCGTGTTCTTCGTCGTCGCCAAGGTCCTGCGCCGGTGGCCGCTGTCGGTGCTCGCGGCGACGGCGGCCCTGGCCGCGGCTGCCCCGTACCTCGAGCCGGTGATCGACGAGTCCCTGCCGTCACTGATGACCTACGCGGTGGTGCGCGTCGCGCGGTATGCCTTCTGGTACTTCCTCGGCTGCTACGCGTACGACGTCGTCGCGCGGCTGGCACATACCCCGCCGTGGCCGGTCCTCGTCGTCGGCGGGGCCGGGTTCGTGGGCCTGACGGGCGCCGCGTACCTCCACGACCTGAGCCGGCAGCTCGCCTTCCCGCTGTCCGTCTCGGGCCTCAGCGCCGCCGTCGCGTGCTCGGTCCTCGTCGCGCGCTCCGCACGGGTCCGCTCCTGGGCGACGTACCTGGCCGCACGCACGCTGCCGATCTACCTCGTGCACCCGGTGCTCATCAACCTGCTCGTCCTGGCGACCATGCACCTCGGCGGCCCGCTGTCCCCCGACCCGACGCTGGCCACCGTCCTGACCCCGATTCTCGTGGTCCTGAGCGTCGCCGCCTCCTGCCTGGTCTACGACGCCTTGATCTCGACGCGCCTCGCCTGGCTCTTCCGACCGCCGCAGCGGCTCGCTCCGGCCCGCCGGTAGGCGGACGGGCTGACGAATCCGGCCTCAGCGAGCCCGCGCCGCGAGCGCAGCGACCGCGTCGGACCACGCGCCGACCTGGTTCTCGGCCGACAGGTCCCGCGCCGCGGCGTGCGACCCCGCCTTCCAGCGGGCAACCTCGGCCGGGTCGATCCGGTCGAGCAAGGCGGTGAGGTCGGCCTGGTCGTACCCGCCGGTCACCGCGCCGAGGTCGTGCTCGCGGACGAGGCTCGCCATCTCCGGGTTCGGGCCGACGACGATGCCCAGCCGGGCCTGGACGAAGTCGAAGAACTTGTTCGGCAGGGTCCACTCGAGGTTGAACGTGACCGGGGGGACGAGGAACAGCCCCACGTCGTAGCCGGCGAGGGTCTCGACCAGCTCGTCGGCCGGCACGGCGTCGTGCAGGGTGACGCGCTGCGAGCCGGCGGCCAGCTCGGCGAGCTCGGCGAGGTAGGCCTGGTCGGAGGGCATGAGGTAGAGGTCGAGGGTGGCCCGCGACGTCGAGGCCTCGACCGCGCGCATCATCACCTCGATGGCGCGCACCCGGGTGGCCCCGCCCGAGTGCACGAACCGCAGGGGCTCCCCGACCGGCGTCGGGACGGCGTCCCGGAACGGGGCGGCGTTGACGACGACGCCGGCCTTGACGCCGTACTCCCGCGCGTACTCCTCGGCCAGGCCCTGCCCCACGGTGGTCACGGAGCCACACAGCGGGAGGAAGCGGCGGATGATCCACCGGTAGTAGGGCGCCACGAACAGCCGCCACCGCGGGGAGGCCTCGTGCTGGCGCGGCGCGTACTCGTGCAGGTCGGCGTGGACGCCGCCGCGGGGACGCAGCGAGAGGGCGAGAGGGACGGTGTCGGCGTCGTTGGCCACGACCACGTCGAAGGCTCCCACCGGCAGCACCTCGCGCAGGTGGGCGTTGACCGGGCTGCGCCGGTAGGTCGCGGCGAAGCGGCGCTGCATGAGCAGGGTGCGGTCCTTGTGCCAGGCGACGATCTCGTCGGGGATGCGCACGTGCTCGACGACGCCGTCGGGCGCCGGGCCGTAACCGCAGGTGGTGACGTCGTGGTCCCGGACCAGGAGGCGGATCTGCCTCAGCAGCCGGGCGTCCGAGACCAGGGTCGAGTACGAGATCACGAGGACGGTCGGGCGGGCCGGGTGGCCGGCGGCAGTCGTCATGGCGTCATCGTCGCACCGCCGCGCACCCGGGCCGACGAGGTGGCGGCCGCTCGTCGGCGTCGCACGCACGGTCCGGGCACACTGTTCGCATGCCTCCCAGCCTGCGCGACGTCGTTGCGGCGGGTGTCCGTCGCCTGCCCGACCGGCCCCGCGAGTCGGTCGAGCGGACCGTGTTCGGCCGAGAGCTGCGGGCCGCCGGCGCCCTGGTGCCCGTGCTGCCGGGCGACCGGAGCGTGGGTCTGCTCGTCGGGCCGACGAACACCGCCGGGCAGGGGCATCTGTGGGCGCGGGCGGCCCAGGAGCACCTCGACGGCGTCGCCGCGCGCTCCGTCACCCTCGAGCGGCCCGGCGGGGTGGACCGCTTCAGCTACCCCACCGACGTCCGCCTGCCGTTGTCGCTGCGGCCCGGCCGGGCGGCCTGGCGCGACGGCGTGCTCGACGCCTTCACGCACGTGCTGCTCGAGACCGGCTACTCCCCCGTCGCCATGACGACGGCGGTCGCGGACCGGCCGGAGATCGAGCGCTACCGGGCAGCGGGCGTAGCGCCGGCCGTCCTGTTCCACGGCTCCGAGATCCGCGACCCCGCACGGCACGCGGAGCTCTACCCCACGAGCCCCTACCGCTCGACCGTCACGGTCGACGACGACGCCCGGGAGCGGATCCGCGCCGCGCAGCGGCTGCTCGAGGTGGAGGGCCTGCCGATCTTCGTCTCGACGCCGGACCTGCTCGACTTCGCCCCCCGGGCCACGCTGGTCCCGGTCGTCGTCGACGTCGAGCGCTTCGCCGCGCCCGCGGCCGCGGCCCTCCCGGCGCTCGAGCGGGAGCGGCCCGTGGTCCTGCACGCGCCCTCGAACCCCGCGCTCAAGGGGACTGCGGTGATCGAGCCGGTCCTCGAGTCGCTCGACGCCGCTGGCGCGATCACCTACCGGCGGCTGCAGGGCGTGCGTCACGAGGAGATGCCGGCGTTCGTGGCCGGGGCGGACGTCGTCGTCGACCAGATCGTCCTCGGCGGCATCGGGGTGCTGGCGGCGGAGGCGATGGCGGCCGGTCGCCTCGTCGTCGGGCACGTCCACGAGCGCGTGCGGGCGCGGCTCACCGGTGAGCTGCCCGTCGTCGACGCGACGCCGGAGACGTTCGCACGCGTCATGGACGAGATCCTGGGCGACGCTCCGAGGTTCGCCGAGATCGCGGCCCGCGGGCCGGCCTGGGCCCGCACGCACCACGACGGGCGCGCCTCCGCGGCTGCGCTCGCGCCGTTCCTCGGGGCGGGTCCGACCGCCGGGTAGCACCGGGCAGATCACCGGGTAGCGCCGGTCCGATCCGGCGGACAGCACCGGCCCGGTCAACAGATAGTGCCGGGCGTCAGCGGGTAGCACCGGACCGGTCAGCGGGTAGGACCGGCCGACGCGGGTCATGCCTGGCGAGCGAGCAGCTCCTCGACCGCCGTGCCCCACTTCTCGACCTCGGCCTCGGCGGCCAGCTCCTTCGCCACGGCATCGCTCGCGGCCTTCCAGCGGGCGACCTCGCCGGGCTCCAGAGCGGCGAGAGCCGCCTCGATGTCCTCCACATCGAAGCCGTCCGCGACCGTGCCGAGGCCGTTCTCCCGCGTCACGGCCGCCATCTCCGGGCTCGGGCCGACAAGGATCGCGAGCCGGGCCTGGACGTAGTCGTAGATCTTGTTCGGCAGGGCGTGCTCGTGGTTGAAGCCGTTGGGCGGCAGGACGTAAATCCCGACGTCGTACCGGTTGAGCGTCGTCATGAGCTCGGCGTACGGCACGGGGTCGAGCACCCGGACGTTCTCAGTCCGGGCGGCCTGCGCCTGCAGGTCCTCAAAGTGGGCCGGGTCGGACTTCATGAGGTACAGGTCGAACGTGAGGTGCTCGGGCAACCGGCCGGCAGCCTCGATCATCCGGCCCATGTTGCGCCTGGGCAGCGCCCCGCCGGAGTGCACCACCCGCACGGGCTCGGCGACCGGCCCTGGCTTCAGCTCGTGGTACGGGGTCGCGTTGGTGACGACACCGACGGTGGTGCCGGTCAGCGCCTCGTAGGCCACGGCGATCCCGCTCGACACGGTCGTCACCGAGGCGCAGCGCGGCAGGTACCGGCGGCAGAGGTAGTCGTAGTACGGGCTGATCCGCTTCTTCCACAGCTCGTTGTCCTCGCGCCAGCGCGGGAAGTACTCGTGCATGTCGCCGTGGACGCCGTGCCTCGGCCGCGTGCTGAGGGCGACCGGGACGGCCTCGATGTCGTTGGCGAGCGCCACGTCGAACTCGCGCCCCTTGAGCGCCTTGCGCGCCCAGCGCATGCCGCGCTGCGCCCACAGGGCCGCGACGTAGACGCGGGACGTGATGAGCCGGCCGTCCAGCTTGTTCGTGTGCGTCAGCGGGATCTCGACGTGGTCGGCGACCCCCTCGGGGGCGGGACCGAACCCGCACGTCGTCACGTCGTACCGCTCGGCGAAGTAGCGCACCTGCTTGATGACGCGCGGATCCGTCGCGATCTTCGAGAACGAGAGGATGAGCATCCGCGTCGTCTGAGCCATGCCGGGATTGTTCCACCCGATCGCGCCCGCTCCCCGCACATCGCGCACCCGCCGGCGCGCGGCGTCGCTCACCCCGCCGCGCTACGCGAGTCCCGCGAGGTCCGCCTGGTGGGCGAACTCCGGGTGCGCGGCGACGACCTCCTCGAAGGTGCCGCGCGCGGCGATGGTGCCGCCGGTCATGAAGCAGACGACGTCCGCGTGGCGGATCGTCGAGAGCCGGTGCGCGACGGTGACGACGGTGACCTCGCCGTGCAGCTCGCGCAGCGCGTGGGTGACGGCCTCCTCCGTGGCGGTGTCCAGCGCGGAGGTCGCCTCGTCCATCACGAGGATGAGGGGGTCCGTGTACAGGGCGCGCGCGATGCCGAGACGCTGGCGCTGGCCGCCGGAGAACGCGAGGCCGCGCTCGCCGACGAGCGTGCCGAGCCCGCCCCGCTCCTCGACGGCGTCGAGCAGCTGGGCGCGCCGCAGGCACTCGCGCACGCGGTCCTCGTCGATGGTCGACCCCCAGGCGAGGGCGACGTTCTGGGCGATCGACCCGTTGAACAGGGAGACGTCCTGCGGGACGTAGCCGACCCGCGAGCGCCAGTCCGCGAGCACGTCCTCGAGCGCCTGGTCGCCGACCCGCATCGTCCCCTCCTGGGGCACGAGGAGGCCGAGGAGGATGTCGACGAGCGTGGACTTGCCGGCGCCGGAGGAGCCCGCGAGCGCCACGTGGGTGCCCATGTGGATCGTCAGGTCGATGTCGTGCACGGCCGGGGTCGTGGACCGGGGGTAGGTGAACCCGACGCCCTGGAGGTCGAGCCGCTTGGGGGTCTCGACGATCGGCTCCCGGCCGACGGTCTCGGCGTCGCGGATGTAGCCGTCGGCGGCCTCGATGTCCCAGATGACGCGCTGCGCATGCGGGAGCGTGGTCGACGTCTGTGTGAGGATCGCCTGCATGCGCGTGATCGCGGGGATCATGCGGAACCCGGCGACGCCGAACATCGCCACGGCGGCGAACGCGTCGGTCGCGCCGCCCTGCCAGTAGCCCACCCCGCCGACGAGCACGAAGCCGCCGATGAGGGCCACCTCGAGGACGTACTTCGGGGCCTGGCCGAGGAACTGGCTGTTGGACCGGGCCCGCACGGCGTGGACGCGGTTGCTCCACACGACGTCGGCGACCTCGGAGGTCTTGTCCCGGAGCACGATCTCCTTCAGCGTGGCCACCATCTCGGTCATCAGGCGGGCGGTCTTCAGCGAGTAGTCGCGGTTGACCCGGCCGGCCACGAGGGCCTTCGGGTTGACCACGAGGTAGAGCAGGGCGGCAAGCGCGCCGAGGTAGACCACCGTGATGGCGGCGATCGTCGGCTCGGCGACGACGAGGACGAGCAGGACGGCCGCGGTGGTGGCGAGCTCGGTGGGCAGGCTCGCCACCGGCAGCAGCAGCCCGGAGGTGGTGTTCGCGATCCCGACGTCGGCCATCCGGACGAGCTCGGCGGAGTTGCGCGAGAGTCGGTCGGTCCACGGCGAGTGGAGGTAGGCGCGGAAGAGCCGGTCGCCGATCTCCATCTCGTACTCGGCGAACTTCCGGGTGGCCACCCAGCGCATGGCGAGCGAGGCGATGGACTTCGACGAGATGAGGATGCAGACCGCGAGGAGCACCCAGATGTACTGGCTCGTGGCGATGTCGCCGATGAGCGGCAGCGTCACGGGCTGGCCCGAGACCATGGGCGCCATGACGAGCGCGAGGATGCCGAGCGCGACGACGTCGAGGAGGGCGAGCAGCGCCGTGACCGTCGAGTAGATGACGAGGTAGCGGCGGGCACCCGTCGGAAGCATCGGCAGCAGCGTCCGCGTCGTCCTCAGTAGATCCTTCACCCGTGCTCCTGCTGCTCGTCGTCCGGGCGCCGGGGGCGACCGGTGGGCGCGCCGAACGGCGCGCGGACGTTCATCGTGCCACGCGGCGTCACGCAGGGACCGGGGTGATCCCGGTGCGTTCGGCCACGGCCGGCGGTTCGCCGTCGGCCTCCCGAACCACGCCGCGGCGCGGCGTCCCTATCCTTGCCGGGTGCCACGCCCACACCTGCTGTACGTCGCCTGGGGATTCCCGCCGTGCCGGGGCTCCGGCGTGTACCGCGCCCTCGCGACCGCCAACGCCTTCGCCGACGCCGGCTGGGACGTCACCGTGCTCACGGCGCCCCGAGCGGTGTTCACCGAGCTGTTCGGCGCCGACCTCTCCCTCGAGGCCCGCGTGCACCCCGCGATCAAGGTCCTGCGGGTGCGGCAGGAGCTCGCCCACATCGAGACCGACCTCGCCTCGTACTCCCGTGCCCGGGTCGCCTCGGAACCGGCGTGGTTCTCGGCGTTCATGCGCTCCACGGAGGCACGTTTCCCCGAGCGGGTGTACGGCGGCTGGGCGGCCAACCTGCGCGCCGCCGCCGATCAGGTCCACGCCGCCCACCCGGTCGACCTCGTCCTCGGGACCTCGAACCCGCACGTGGACTTCGTGCCCGGCGCGCGGCTCGCGCGGCGCGCCGGCGTGCCCTACGTCCTCGACTACCGCGACGGCTGGGCGCTCGACGTGACGACGGGCCGACGCGTGTCGGGGCCTCGCTCGCGGGCGTGGCGGACCGAGAAGGACCTGCTGCTCGGTTCGCTGGAGGCGTGGTTCGTCAACGCCCCGATCCGCGACTGGTACGACGAGACGCTGCCCGAGGTCGCCGACCGCACGCACGTGGTGGCCAACGGCTACGACGGCGACCTGGGCGCGGCCATCGACGAACTGCGCGTCGAGTCGGCCCCCGACGACGACGCCCCCCTCACCTTCGGCTACCTCGGCACGCTGTATGGCTCGGTGCCGGTGCGCGAGCTGCTCGAGGGCTGGCGCGCCGCACGATCACGGAGCCCGGAGATCGCGCGGGCGCGGCTCGTGCTGCGCGGGCACGTCGGGCACCAGGGCGCCCCCGACGAGCGGGCCATGGCGATGCTCGCCGAGTTCGCGGACGACGGCGTCGAGCACGGCGGGCCCGTGCCTCGGGCCGAGGTGGCGTCGGTGTACGCGGGCTTCGACGTGCTGGCGCTGCCGCTGATCCCCGGGCGGTACGTGACGAGCGGGAAGGTCTTCGAGTACGCGGCGACCGGGCTGCCGGTCGTCTCCGTGCACGGGCCCGAGTCGGCCGCCGCCTCCGTCCTCGAGGGGCACCCGGCGTGGGTGCTGCCGGAGTCCCTGGGCGCCGACGACGTCGCGGACGCGCTCGTCGCCGGGGCCGCGCTCGCCCGGGCGTCGACGCCGGGATCCGTGGCCGCGACCCGCGGGTGGGCGAGCCGGTACGCGCGCGAGGAGCAGCTCGCGCCGCGGGTGGCCGCGCTGGGTGAGTTCGTGGCGCGCCGGGCGACCGAGCTCGGCCTGCCGGTGCCGGTCGCGCAGCCGCACGAGGGCGTGGGTGACGGTGCCGATCACGGCTCCGCGCAGGGCGGGCGCCACCGTGCCCCGGGCCCGGCGGACGGTGGGACAACCGACGCGAGCGCCGCGGACGCCGGTCTGGCACCCGACGGTGCGGCACCGGACGGTGCGGCACCGGCGGGCGCGGGGGCGCCCGCCCCCGGCCCCGACGGCGGCCCGTCCGCCGCGCCGTCGCGGTTCGCGCTCGTCGTCGGCAGCGCCGACCCGGCCGACGAGGTGCTGGCCCGCGCGGCGGGCTCCGGCGACCTGTCGGAGCGGCTCGGCACCCCGGGCGCGCCGGCGCACGTCACGCTCGTGTGCCGCACGGCGCCGCGCGCGCCGGTGTCTGGGGTCGCCGTCGTGCATGTCGTCGCCGAGCACTCCTCGACGCCCGCCCGGATCGCGGACTCAGCCCGCTACCGGTCCCTCGACGCGGCCGCGCGGCGCAGCGTGCCCGGCCGGCTGCTCGCCACGCTCTCCCCGTTCGACGACACGCGCACCGTGTGGCGAGCCGTCCGCGCGGACGCCACGGCCGAGGCGCTGGCCCGGCAGGCGGACCTGGCGATCGCCGTCGACCTGCCCGCCGTGCGCACGGCGTGGAGCTGGCTGCGCGCCGGCGTCGTCCCCCTTGCTGTCCACGGGGTCGCCGCGGCCGAACGGCTCGTCCACCGGGAGGCCGGCGAGACGGACCGGGCCCGCGGGTGAGCTCCCCGAGCACACCGGACGGCGGGGCCACCGCCCGGCTGCCGCGCCTCGACTCGCTCACCGCCCTGCGGTGGTGGGCGGCGCTGGCGGTGTTCGCCCACCACATGACGAACCTCGCGCCGCTGCCGATCCACGGGCCGCTCACGCTCGGCGCCCAGGGCGTCGCGTTCTTCTTCGTGCTCTCCGGCTTCGTGCTCACGTGGTCCGCCCGGCCGGGAACGCCGGTCTCCACGTTCTACTGGCGGCGGTTCGCCCGCATCTGGCCGGCGCACATGGTCGCGCTGGCGCTGGCGGTCCCGGTGTTCGTCGGCCCACCGGCCGACGTCGGGGAGAGCTGGGTGCGGCCGCTGTCCGCCGTCCTGCTGCTGTCCGTCGTCCTCCTGCACGGCTGGTCGAACAACACCGAGGTCGTGTTCTCGGGGAACCCGGCGTCCTGGACGCTGTCGCTCGAGGCCTTCTTCTACGCGACGCATCCGTGGCTCGACCGGGTGCTCGGACGGACGGGTCGGCGCGCCGCGATCGGTGTGCTGCTCGCGATCCCGGTGGCGGCCGCGGTGCTCTACCTGGCCCGGTCGGAGATCTCGGCGATGGAGAACCTGCCGCGGCCCGTGCTGCGGCTGTGGGAGTTCTGCCTCGGGATGGCCCTCGCCCACGCGGTGCGCCTGGGCTGGCGTCCGCGCATCCCGGTTCCGGTGGCGCTCGGCGTGCTCCTGGTCGTGTGTGCGGGGGTCTTCCTCGGGCCGCGGCTCGCCCCCGAGGTGTGGGCGGACCTGCGACTGGGCCCCCTCACCCCGGTGGCGATCCCCACGGCCTGCGCGATCGTCATCGCCGCCTACGGCGTGCGCGAGCTCCGGGGCGTCGCGGACGGTTCCGGCAGGGGCGGGCCGGCCCGTGCGCTGGTCCGGCTCGGCGAGTGGAGCTACGCCTTCTACCTGCTGCACGCGACGATCATCTACGCCTGCCGCACCTGGTTCGGCCTGCAGCCGATGGGCTGGGGCAACCTGCTCATCTACGTGGTCGTGCTGCTGCCGTCGATCGCGGCCGCCTGGGCGCTGCACGCGTTCGTGGAGAAGCCGGTCGAGCGCCGGCTGCGCCGGTGGAAGGACGAACGAGATGCGCGGCGGGCCACCGCGTCCGGTCAGTCGGTCTCGCCGGATGCCGCGTAGTCGCTGCGGAACGCGTCCGCCATGTCGACGAAGCGACCGTCACCGGTCATCAGCGCTAGCTGATCGAACTGGTTCGTCACCCCACGGTGGTAGCTCGGCGGGCGCCAGTCCGTGTCACGGCAGTAGCCGGCCGCGCAGTAGTAGGAGATGCCGTCCGGCACCCGGTACTGCTCGTAGGTGCCGATCATCGTTGCCGCACCACCGTCGAAGAGCTGCGCCGCGTGCTCGTCGTCGGTCGCGTTGGCGTAGTCGTACAGGCCGAACATCGCGTACATGTGGCCGTTGACGACCTGCGTCGTCTGGATGCTCTCGGCGACGAACTCCTCTAACCACAGGTGCCCGTCGAGCACGTGCGCGAACCACGGCCCGTCGCCCGGTCGCGCGTGGAAGGTCTCGAAGGTCTCGTGGGCGGCGTCCATCCACCGGTCGTCACCGGTCTCCTCGTAGAGCCGGACGAGCAGGGAGAGCGCCTGCCCCTGGGCCATGCCCGAGTACCACGGGGCGAGCAGAACCATTCCTTCCTCGTCGCTGTTGAGCGAGTGGTCGAACGGGTACGGGTACCAGCGGGCTCCCTCGATGTCGACAGACCCCTCGAGGAGGTAGTCCGCGTTCGCGACCGCCCGATCGAGGTACTCCTGACCTCCGGTCACCCTGTAGGACTCGAGCAGGTAGAGCCCGTACCTGGCGAGGTCCACCGGGTGGTACCAGCGTGTCCCGCGCTGCCAAGGGATCTCCCAGTGCGCGACGCCGTTCTCGTCGACGGGCCGGTCTGGGTCGTCGAGGGCGATGACGGTCTCGGGAGTACGCGCGTAGGGCTGGGGATTGATCCGCCGGGGCTCGGTGCCGTTGAGCGCGTAGTCAGGCTCGGGAACACTTCCGGCGCACGCAGTGAGGACCAGGAGCAGGACGGCTAGAAGAGAGAGAGAGAGGGAACGGCGCTTCACGAGGTGCAGGATAGGGAAGGGAGCGCCCGCGATCGGGCGGGCCGTCGTCGTCGATGCAGCTGCTGTGCCGGACCTACCCGTCCGTCGCGCTGTTATGTACCGTGTGAGTCGTCGCCGGACACGGCACGAGCGAAGGGGCCACATCATGAAAACGCGTCTGCGCCGTACCGCGACCGCACTGCTTGCACTCGCCGGAGCCACCGCCGTCGTCACCAGCTCGGCCGGCGCGGACGCCGGGCGCCCCGACGGGATCTCCGACGCCGCCTGGGAGGACCTCCAGGGGCAGATCGCGCGCGGGGAGGTCGCGCCCGGGCAGGTCGAGAACCGGATCGCGATGCAGGAACGCGTCGCGCCGATCGCCAGCGACATCGCCGGCCGCCACCCGGACACTTTCGCCGTCTCCGAGATCCTCGACGACGGCACCGCCCGCCTGCACCTCACCGGCGAGGTTCCCGACGACGTCGTCGACCAGTTGGCCGGAGAGCCGGACATCACGGCGCACGGCGGCGCCGCCTACGACTCGCACACCTCCGACGCCGTCTCCGCCGCGGTACACATGGCGCTGAGCGAGCACCTGGGCGCGGACGCCTCGCTCTTCACCGTCGCGGACCCGGTGACCGGCGAGATCACCGTCGACGTCTCCACGGCTGCCGGCGCCCAGGAGCTCGAACGCGCCATCTCCGACGATGAGATCGACCTCGACGACGAGCTGCTCGCGCCCGCCTCCGGGGCCGGTGGCGTCACGGTCGACGAGGCGAGCGTCCTCGACTCCGTAGCGATCGGCGTCGACGAGTCGCTGTCCTTCGAGACGCTCGCGTTCCACACCGACGACGGCACCGCCCGCCCCGACGTCGGGCGGGGCTGACCCGGCCGCGCAGCGCTCAGCCGCGGATCGCGCCGAGCACCACCTCGGCGGCCGCCCGACCCGCCGCGGCCGAGGACGCGTGCTCGGCGACCCACCCCGCGAGGCGGGCGGCGTCGTCGGGCCCGGGTTCGCGCGTGAGCGCGGCGACCATGGCCTCGGCGACGGCTCCGACGTCGTGCGGGACCGCCCAGCCCAGGTCGTGCGCGGCGATGTCCGCCCGCGCCGGCCCCGGCCCCGCGTAGATCGCCGGGACCCCCGACGCCCACGCCGCGTACGCCTTGGTCGGGTAGGCCAGGTCGTAGCCGATCCCCGGGCGGATCGAGACCAGCGCCGCCCGCGCGCCGCGCTGCCACCTCGCGGCCTCCGCCTGCGGCACCAGCCCCCGCAGCTCGACCGTCCCGCGCGGCAGGCCCGCCGCCAGCCGCTCGAGCTCCGGCCACGCGCTGCCCTGCCCGAGGACGACGACCCGCGCGTCCGGCACCCGCTCGAGCACCCGCGGCATCGCGCGCAGGAAGACGTCCGCGCCCTGCCACTCCGAGGCAGTGCCCGCGTAGAGGAGGTAGGGGCGCCCGTGGGGGTCCTCGGGTCCGGGGCCGTCGGGGGTGAAGGTCTCGGTGTCCGCTCCCCCACGCACGACGACGACGTCCCGCGCGCCGAGCTCGGCCGCCCGGGCGGCCACGTCGTCGGAGACCGCGATCGCCCGGGCCGCGCCGGCGAGGATGGCGCGCTCGGCCCGGCGCAGCATCGCGACGACAGCGCCCGGCGCCCCGGTCGCTGCCGCGGCGTCGGACCACACGTCGGGGACGTAGGCCACGTACGGGCGACGGCGCAGCGCGGCCACCGCGCGCACGACCAGTCCCGTGGTCGGCGGGGGCTCGACGACGTAGACGTCCGGGGCCGGGTCCGCGAGCAGGCGGGCGGCCAGCGGGACGTCGAAGGAGAGGTAGGGGACGTAGCCGCGGAGATAGCCCTCGGCGTCGCGCAGGACCGGGGCACGGGAGACCCGGGTGCCGGGGTGGTCCGCGATCGTGGCGTCGGCGGGCGGCTGCGCGGTGAGCACCCGAGTGGCGGCGCCGGCGTCGCGCAGGCCGCGGGCGAGCGCCGAGAGCCGGAACGAGGCGGCCGCCGGCTCGGGGTCCCAGATGCGGGAGGCGATGGTCACCCGTGGTCGGCGCGCGGCTGGCATGGCACCCATTGTGGCGGAGGGCAGGGGGCGGGACCGCCGAGCGCGTCCCGTCAGGAATCCGGAAGTGATCGGTTCCTGCGCTGCGTCGAGTTGGACCGAACTCGGTCGAGACAGACTTCGGCGCGGTCCACCTCAGGCGAGACAGGTCCACCTGGGCAACAGTCGTCGTCGAGGTGGACCCTGCTCGGTCGGGACTGACCTCGGCGCGGTCCACCTCAGTCGAGACTGGTCCACCTGGGCGAGGGACCCGCAACAGCGAAGGAGCACACAGGACCTGTGCCTCACCCGCGGTCCACAGGCCCGGGCCTCCGCCGGGCGGCGTCCGGCTCGGCATCTCCAGACTGCGAGCATGTCCCACGCCGCAGAACCCCGAACGATCCATGTCCCGCCCGTCGCGCTGGGCGACGTCCGAGAGCTCACCCGTTCACTGACTCCCCGCGCGAAGCACAGGAACGAGCGGCTCGTGCGGATCCGACGGGGCAGCGTCGCCCTCGTGCCGACGGGCGTCCACCCTGCCAAGGCCGCGGAGGCCCAGCACCTCGCCCGGTGCCGAGCGGTGGACCGGCGCCTGACGGCGCCCCATGTGCTCATGCTCGAGTCTGCGGCCCTGCTGCACGGCCTGTACGTCTGGCGCGTGCCGGACAAGGTCCAGGTCGGTTCGCCGGCCGTGCGCAGCGGGAGCAACACAGCGCGCGACATCCGCCGCCACCGCGTCAACATCCCCGACCAGGACGTCGCCGAGGTGTCCGGCATCCGCGTCACCGACCCGTCGCGCACGGCGATCGACTGCGCACGCCTGCTCCATCCGCACGACGCTCTCGTCGTCGCCGACCATGTCCTCGCACGTCGGACCCGCGCCGACCGGAGCCAACGTGACCGCGTCGACCGGGAGGCCGAGCAGATCCGAAGCCAGTTGCTGGGCCGCCTGCGATCTGAGTTCGCCGGCGCGCGGGGCGTCCGTCAGGCCGTCGCCGTCCTCTCGGCGGCTACGCCGTGGGCCGAGTCCGCGTGGGAGACGCACGTGCGCTGGATCCTGCTGACCTGGGGGGCTCGCGACGTCGTCGTCCAGCAGCGGGTACCTGCGGGTGGGCGGCGGTACTTCGTCGACCTCGCGATCCGCATCGGGACGAAGACCGACGGATCGCCGATCTGGTTCATCATCGATTTCGACGGGCGGGTGAAGTACGGCGACGACCCGGCCGTCACCTCCGACGCGCTGCTGCGGGAGCGTCGTCGCGACCTCGACATCGAGCGCGCCGGCCACGTCATGCTGCACCTGACCGCGGCGCAGGCCGGGGACCCCGCCACCGTCGTCGGGCTTGTCCGGGAGAAGCTCCCGGCGTGGGCGTCGCTCGACCTCGACCCGGTCGCCGAGCTGCTGCCCCGCCCGCCGCGACGCACAGACGCGCCGAGGTAGACCGGACCCGACCGGGACAGACCTCGCGGCAGTCCACCTCGACCGAGAACGGTCCACCTCGGCACACGTAGTCGCCGAGGTAGACCGAACCCGACCGGGACAGACCTCGCAGCAGTCCACCTCGACCGACAACGGTCCACCTCGGCGGAGTACGGCGGAGGCGGAGACGGGGGACGAGGCCCCACACCGCGGCCCCCGCACCCGAGGACTCCCTACAGCTGGACGGCCACCCCGTCGCCGGCGGCGGACAAGATCGCCTCGACGACCTCGAGGGTGTGCACGCCCTCGGCCATCGACACCGCCTCGTCACCCGTGCCGAGCACGGCGTCGCGGAAGCGCTCCTGCTCCACCCGCAGCGGCTCGCGCTTGGGGATGGCGTACCGCGTGACGTCCCCCTCGGAGACCCCGCGGAAGTTGGCCACCGCGTCCCACTCGGTCGGCACCGTGCCGTTGGCGTAGAAGGTGAGGTCGATGGTCATCGTGTCGGCCACGAGCGCCCCGCGCTCACCGGTCACCACGGTCCTGCGCTCCTTGAAGGGCGAAAGCCAGTTGACCGTGTGGCTGACGATCGTGCCGTCGGCCAGCTGCCCGGTGGCCAGCACCATGTCCTCGAACTCGCGCCCGGACCGGTGCGTGGTCCGCGCCCAGATCGAGGCGTACGGCGAGCCGGCGACGAACGCGGCGAGGTCGACGTCGTGGGTGGCGAGGTCCTTGACCACGCCGACGTCCGAGATGCGCGCCGGGAACGGCCCCTGCCGCATGGTCTGGATCTGGTAGATCTCCCCGAGGAAGCCTTCCTCGAGCTTCTGCCGCAGCGCGACGATCGCGGGGTTGCACCGCTCGACGTAGCCGACGGCGCCGGTGAGCCCGGCCTCCTCGAAGGCCTGCGCCACGCGCCGCCCCGCCGGGACGTCGTGCGCGATGGGCTTCTCGACCATCGTGTGCACGCCGGCGTCGGCCAGCGCGAGCGCGACCTCCTCGTGGTACACGGTGGGGACCGCGACCATCGCGGCGTCGATGTCGGCGGCGATGAGCCAGTCGACGTCGGAGCCGACCTCGAGGTCGCCCGCGACGCCGAAGCGGTCGCCCGCCGGGTCGGCCACGGCCACGAGGTCCATGCCCTCGGTCTCGCGGATGACCCGGGCGTGGTGGCGTCCCATCGACCCGAGCCCGATGAGTCCGACCCGCAGGTCGCGCGCGCTGTCCACGTGCTCTCCCATCGCGATCACGCCCCCGCGCTCGTCACGGCGGCCACCGCGGTGACGATCCGCTCGAGGTCGCCCTGGCTGAGCGAGGGGTGCACCGGCAGCGAGATGACCTGCTGCGCGGCCCGCTCGGTCTCGGGCAGCTCCAGACCCGGCGCGAACACGGCGAGCGACTCCAGGCGGTGGTTGGGGATCGGGTAGTACACGCCGCAGCCCACCTTGTGCTCCTCGCGCAGCGCGGTGACGATGCGGTCGCGCTCCGCCCCGCCGTCGCCGTCGACGGGCACCCGCACCGTGTACTGGTGGTAGACGTGCTCCGCACCCTCGGCCACCGGCGGGACGACGACGCCGGTGAGGTGGGCGTCGAGGAAGGCCGCGTTCGCGCGGCGCTGCTCGGTCCAGCCCAGGACCTTGGCGAGCTGGACGCGGCCGATGGCGGCGTGCACGTCGGTCATCCGCGTGTTGTGGCCGACGACCTCGTTGGCGTACTGCTTCTCCATGCCCTGGTTGCGCAGCAGCCGCACCCGGCGGTCGAGGGTCTCGTCGGTGGTGGTGACCATGCCGCCCTCGGCGGAGGTCATGTTCTTCGTCGGGTAGAGCGAGAACGCGCCGAAGCGGCCGAAGGTGCCGACCTGCTGGCCGTGCAGCGTGGCGGCGTGCGCCTGGGCGGCGTCCTCGAAGATCTCCAGGTCGAGCTCCTCGGCGAGGGCGCCCAGGGCGTCCATGTCCGCGGGGTGCCCGTAGAGGTGGACGGGCATGATGCCGCGGGTCCGCTCGGTGACCGAGGCCCGCACCGACTCCGGGTCGAGGCAGAAGTGGTCCGGCTCGATGTCGGCGAACACCGGCGTGGCGCCGGTCAGCGCCACGGAGTTGCCCGTGGCGGCGAAGGTGAACGAGGGGACGATGACCTCGTCGCCCTCGCCGATGCCGGCGGCGGCCAGGCCCATGTGCAGCGCGGAGGTCCCGGAGTTGACGGCGATCGCCGTGCTGCCGGGGGTGAGCACCGCGGCGAACTCCTCCTCGAAGGCCTTGACCTCGGGGCCCTGGGCGATCATCCCGGTCTGCAGGACACGGTCGACCGCGGCGCGCTCGTCGTCACCGACGATCGGCCTGGCCGCGGGGATCATGGGCAGCTCGTCGTTCACTCGTCCTCCTCGGTCTCCGTCAGCACGCCGTCGGTCTCGACGTACCTGCGCCCGGTCAGCGGGCAGGACCATTGTTCCCCGTCCTGGACCAGTCGGGCGCCCGAACGACCCACCCATCCGATCCGCCTGGCTGGTACGCCGGCGACGAGCGCGAACGGGGCCACGTCCTTGGTCACGACGGCGCCGGCCGCGACGGTGGCCCACGCGCCCACCGTCACCGGCGCCACGCACACGGCCCGGGCGCCGATCGCGGCGCCCTCCTCGATGGTCACGCCGACGGCGTCCCAGTCGGAGGCCGACTTCAGCGAGCCGTCGGGGTTGACCGCGCGGGGGTAGGTGTCGTTGGTCAGCACCGCGGCCGGGCCGATGAAGACGCCGTCGCCGAGCCGCGCGGGCTCGTAGACCAGGGCGTAGTTCTGCACCTTGCAGTGCCGGCCCATCTGGACGCCGGTGCCGATGTAGGCACCGCGCCCGACGACGCAGCCCTCCCCCAGCACGGCGTCTTCGCGCACCTGCGCGAGGTGCCAGACCGAGGATCCGTCACCGACCTGTGCGGTCTCCGCCACGTCTGCGGAGTCCACGATACGTGCGGTCATGCGCTGCCTTCCGTGTCGGGGCACCGCCCTGCCGCCCGCTCGTCGCCCTCGCGACGGGCACGCGCACGGCCCGCTGCCCTGCTGTCGTCCACGAGCCTGCGAGAATGCGGCCCATGCCCATGGTGCCACCCGTGGAGGACGCCTGGCTCGTCATCCCCGTCTACAACGAGGCCGCCGTCATCGGCCGCGTCGTGGCGGAGGCCCGCGAGACGTTCCCCCACGTCGTCTGCGTCGACGACGACTCGACCGACGGCTCGGGCGCGCGCGCCGCCGAGGCGGGCGCCGTCGTCGTCACGCATCCCTTCAACCTCGGCCAGGGCGCGGCGCTGCAGACCGGCATCGAGTACGTCCTCACCCGCACCGACGCCGAGTACCTGGTCACCTTCGACGCCGACGGCCAGCACCGGGTCGTCGACGCGGTGACGATGGTGGACCGGGCGCGCGCGGAGGACCTCGCCGTCGTGTTCGGCTCGCGCTTCCTCGACAACCGCACCAAGCCGGGCCTGCTCAAGCGGATCGTGCTCAAGGCCGCGGTGTGGGTGACCAACCAGTCGACCGGCATGCGCCTGACCGACGCGCACAACGGACTGCGGGTGATCCGCCGCGACGCCGCCGCCCGCGTCGACCTGCACCAGGACCGGATGGCGCACGCCACCGAGATCGTCCTCCAGCTCGGGCGCACCGGGCTGCCGTGGTCCGAGCAGGCCGTGGAGATCGTCTACACCGACTACTCCAAGGCCAAGGGGCAGTCCCTGCTCAACTCCGTCAACATCCTCTGGGAGCTGGTGATCCGCTGATGGGCGCCTCGGGCGACACCCGCATCATCCAGGTCATCCTGCTGGCCGCGGTCGTGGTGCTCACGATCATGCTCACCCGCTCGACGGCGGGGTCCCGCCACCAGGCGATCCGCCGGCTGGGGCTGCTGGCCTTCGTGGTCCTGGCAGCGGTGTCGGTGCTCCTCCCCTCGTGGGTCTCCTCGGTGGCGCGCCTGGTGGGCGTGGGCCGCGGGACGGACCTCGTGCTGTACGTGCTGGTGGTGGTGTTCTTCGGCTACGTCGTGGTCACCGCGCGGGGGCACGCCCGGCGGGACCGGCAGACCACCGTCCTGGCCAGGCGGCTGGCGCTGCGGGAGGCCGACGACGCCGCCCGCCGGGCCGCCGGCGCCTCCCCCGACGACGACGCGCCCCCCGCCCCACCGGTCGCTCCCCCCGCCGGGCCCGCAGGACCCGCAGATCCCGTCGGGCCCGCCAGACCCTCGGGGCCCCCCGAGGAGGGCGGCCCGGCCCGAGACGTGCACCACACCGACGACTGACCGGGTGCGCCGCCCGACGGCGCCCACGGCCCCCACCTGCGCGGAGACGCGCCCCACAGCGCACGCACAGGACCTGGGCGGGGAGAGAACTCCCCCGCGCCGAGCCGAGGACGGACGTCCATCGACGGGCCGCCTCGTCCTATCGTGAACCCGATGCCGACCGATGCCCCGGACGGCGCGACGGACCGGGAACCGTCGCGCGAGGAGCCCTACCGTCCCCGGCACCTCAAGCGCGCACCGACACCTGCCCGACGCCGTCGCTGGCCGATCGTCACCGGCGCCGCCGTGGGTGTGCTGGCCGTGGGGATCGGCGCCCTGGCCGCGATGTACAACGACCTCCAGGGCAACATCACGACCGAGGACGTCGACCACCTGCTCCCCGAGGAGGACCGCCCCGAGGTCCACTCCGACCCGGACGACCCCAACGCCGGCGACGCGCTCAACATCCTCGTCATGGGCTCCGACACCCGCGAGGGCGACAACGCCGCGCAGGGCGGCCAGGAGGACGTGGAGGGGATGCGCTCCGACACGACGATGATCATGCACATCTCGTCGGACCGGGAGCGCGTGGACGTCGTCTCCATCCCGCGCGACACCCTCGTCGACGTCCCGGCCTGCCGGCTGGAGGACGGCACCCGCACCGAGCCGACCGAGGACACGATCTTCAACTCCGCCTTCCACACCGGCGGCCAGCACGGCGACGTCAGCGCCGCCGCGGCCTGCACGATCGCCACGGTCGAGGGCATGACGGACGTGCGGATCGACGACTTCGTCGTCGTCGACTTCGCCGGGTTCATCGGCGTCGTCGAGGCGCTGGACGGCGTACCGATGTACGTCGACGAGGAGATCTCCGACCCGGCCGCGGGCCTCGAGCTCGAGCAGGGCTGCCAGATCCTCGACGGCGACGACGCGCTCGGCTACGCCCGGGCGCGCCAGACCCTCGGTGACGGCTCGGACATCTCCCGCATCGGCCGCCAGCAGCAGCTGGTCAGCGCGATCGCCCGCGACGTGCTGTCCAGCCGGGTGCTCTTCGACCTGCCCCGGCTGTACTCGGTGCTCGACGCCGGCACGCAGACCCTGACGACGTCCCCGGAGTTCGGCAGCATCACCAACCTCGCCGGGCTGGCCGTCTCGCTGCGCAACCTCGACTCGGCCAACGTCGGCTTCGTCACCATGCCCTGGGAGCCCGCGGGCTACCGCGTGGTCCCCAGCGAGGAGGCCGACGACGTGTGGACCGCGCTGCGTGAGGACGACCCGCTGCCCGGGGCCACCACCGCCGCCTCCCCCGAGCTCGGTGGCGAGACGCCGTCGGCCGGCGGCGAGGGCGAGGGCGACGAGCAGCCCCGTGCCCGCGTCGGTACCGCCGGCGAGCTCGCGCGCGAGGCCCACGCGGCCGCCGAGGCCGAGATCTCCGGCGTCGGCCAGGGCGGAGCGGTCCTCGACCAGGCGCGCGCGGCCGCCGCCGAGGCCGCTGCCGCCGAGGACGCGTCCGAGGAGCCCGACGACGAGGCCGCCCCGACGGCGCAGGGCCCGGACGACGAGGAGGCCGCCCCCCTCCCCGTCTGCACCCGGTGACCCTGCCCGCGCACGACGACGGGCACCCGCCGCGCCCGCGTCGGGGTCGCTCCGCGCCACCCGGGTCGCGCCACCCGCTGGCCGACCTCCCGGCGCCGCGGCGGCGCACGCGTAACCTGCCCAGCGCAGACCGTGAGACGAGGGGGACCGCATGACCGACGACGACCCACCCCCCTCCTTCGCGCCCCGCCGCCGCTCGAGCCGGCCGCCCCGCCCGCAGCGCGGCGAGCCGCTGACCCCCACCGACGGCCGGCGCTCCCGGGCCGACGACGCGTCCGCACCGCGTGGTGACCACGGCCGCGGACGGGCCGCCGGCGGCCACGACGTCGACGACGGCGCCACCCGGGTCAACCCCGCGCGCCGGTCGGGCGGTGAGCGCCCCGCCGCGCGACGGGACGCCACCGAGCGACCGGCCGGCGACCGGTCCACGGGTCGTGTCCCGGTGCGCCGGTCGACCCGCCCCGCGCCGACCGGTTCGCCGCGCCGCGCCCCGGCCGGGCAGGACGGCATCCCCGCACGGCAGGACGGGTCCCCCGCTCGGCAGGACATCGGGGCGACGCGGGCGATGCCCGCCGTCGGGGCGGACGCCGGACGACCGTCGACCCCGCCGCCGGCGTACGCACCGCCGAGCTACGCACCGCACGAGGGCCCGCGGACGGCGGTCCAGCACGGTGCGCCGCCACCGCCCGCCCCGCCGTACGGGGACCAGCCGCCGTACCGCGACGAGCCGCCCCGCCCGCCGCGGACCAGGCGTCGGCGCCGCCGTCCGGGCCGGGTCGTCGCGCTGGTGCTCGTGGCGCTGCTCGTGGCCGTCATCGCCTGGCCGGTGGGCCTGGCGATCTGGGCCGACGGTCGCATCCAGCACACGGCCGCGCTCTCGGGGGCCGAGAACACCTCCGGCACGACCTACCTCCTCGCCGGCACGGACCAGCGCGGCGGGAACGTGCAGGACGGCGTGGAGGGCTCCCGGTCGGACTCGATCCTCGTGCTGCACGACCCACCCTCCGGCACGCCGTCGCTCATCTCGCTGCCGCGGGACACCCTCGTGTCGATCCCCGGCCAGGGCGACCACAAGCTCAACGCGGCCTACACCCTGGGCGGACCCGAGCTGCTGGTGCAGACCGTGGAGGGCCTGACGGGGCTGACCGTCGACCACTACGTCGAGATCGGCATGTCCGGGCTCGCGGAGGTGGTGGACACCGTCGGCGGCGTCGAGCTGTGCCTGGACTACGACGTCGAGGACGAGTTCTCCGGGCTGAGCTGGACCGCCGGCTGCCACGTCTCCGACGGCGCAACCGCCCTGGCATTCGCCCGCATGCGCTACTCGGACCCCACCGGCGACCTCGGGCGCGGGCAGCGCCAGCAGCAGGTCATCGGGGCCATCGCGGACGGTGTCTCGAGCACGTCGACCCTCCTCGACCCGCGCCAGCACGTGGCGCTGGCCCGGACCGGCACCGACGTCCTCACCACCGACGAGGACACCGGCATCGTCGACCTGGGTCGCCTCGCGCTGGCCTTCCGCAGCGCGTCGGGCGACGGTTTCGTCGGTGCACCGCCGATCGCCGACCCGGCCTACAGCGTGCCGGGGCTCGGCTCGACCGTGCTGCTCGACGAGGCGGCCCTGCCGGGCTGGCTGGAATCGGTGCGTGACGGGACGATCAGTCCGGCCACGGAGACGACGACCGCCCCCGCGGGCGGCTAGCGTCAGTGTGAGCGCGACGTCCCGGCCGCGCGAGGAAGGACGACGATGAACACCGACGCGCACGAGGGCCACGCCCCGCGCACCCCCACGCCCGACGACGACGCCCGCTTCGCGGCGGAGGTCGACCGCGCGGGGCACCTGCTCGACTCCGGCGACCTCGCCGCCGCGGTGTCGGTGCTCGGGGACGTGCTGGGCTGGGCGGACTCCCTGTACGGCTCGGGCGACCCCGACGTGCTGCTCGTGCGCGGGGAGCTCGGTCGGGTGCTCGGCCGACTCGGGCGCCACTACGAGGCGGTCGACGTGCTCGGGCCCGGCGTGGTGCTCGCCCGCGACCTGGGCCCCGACGACGCCGAGACGCGCGCCGAGCTCATCACCTCCCTCATCGCCGCGCTGGAGTCCTCCGGCCGCGGCCAGGAGACCCCCGCGCTCGAGCGCGAGCTCGCCGACGTCCGTGGCGCGGCGCCCGCCCAGGACGCCGACGCGGACCTCGACGGCGGGGCGGGCATCCCGCTGGTCGAGGACCTGCGCTCCGCCGCGGGGCGCGAGGACCTCACGGTCGAGGAGGCCGAGGGCCTCGTGGCCCGCGCGGACAACCCGGCCGAGCGGCAGCTCCTCCCCGACGCCCTCGGGCAGCTGGCCGCGGCGCACTCCCGGGCGGGCGACGTCGAGGGTGCCGTCCAGGCCCACGGGCGTCGTGCGGAGGCGGTGGCCTCGCTGGACGGGCCGACCTCCGGCACCGCGCTGCGGGCGGGCGCCCGCCACGTCACCGCCCTGGTGGAGGCCGGCCACCTCGACGAGGCGCTCGACGCCAACATGTTCCTCGGCCGCGACGCCCGCCGGTACCGGCCCGACGACCTCGAGCTCGCCGACCTCACCACCGCCCGCAGCGCCGACCTGCTGGCCGCCAAGGGGCGCTACGAGGAGGCCCGACAGGTCTTCGCCGAGCTGGTCGGGCTGCGCAGCAGCCGCGCGGGCATCGGGCCCGAGCACCCCAGCACGCTCGACGCCCGGCACCGGCAGGCGTGGGCGACCCTCGAGGTCGACCCGGCGACGTCGCTGGGGCAGTTCGAGCAGCTCATCGCCGACCTCGAGCGGCTGCTGCCGCCGGACCACCCGCTGCACGCCCAGGCCGCCAACGGCGCCGAGGAGGCCCGCTCGGACCTCGCCGCCCAGGGGTAGCGCAGCACGGATCCCGAACCGGACCCCGGAGCCCGGCGCCCGATCGCGGTTGACCAGGGCACGACCGGGGACGAGCGTGTCACACATGACGACAGCACGAGGCCCGGGGATCGCTGCACTCCTGGGCGCCCTCCTGCTTGCGGTCGCCGCCTGCGGGAGCACGGACACCGGCGACGACGCGACCACCGGCACGGGGAGCGCGTCGGACGACCCCGCACCCACCTCCGGCGAGGACGGGAGCCCGACGGGCGGTCCATCGTCGGGCGGCGTCCTGCCCGAGGTCGCCGAGGGCGAGCTGTCCGAGGTCGTCACGCACGACTCGGGCATCACGGTCCGCATCGACCTCGGCGAACGCGCCCCGACGTACACGGAGTCGCCCTCGGACGGCGAGACACGGGAGGCGGTGCAGGTCGAGGTCACCGTCGACAACGGCTCGGAGGAGACGGTCCCGGAGGACGGGATCCTCGTCCAGGTCGGTCACACCGATGCGACGGGCCAGGCGCCGGAGCTCGTCTGCGGCCCCGATCCCTTCACCTGCGCGCCGTCCGCCCCGATCGACCCGGGCGAGGAGGGCACCCACGTCCTGGGGTTCACGGTCGACCAGGGCGCCGACATCCAGGTGACGACGCAGGTCTGGACCGACGATGCCCCGCTCGCCGGCTTCCTCGTGCGCGGCACCGCCTGAGCCCGCCCGGCCACCTCGAGCGTCGGGTCGATCGCCGGGGCAGGGCCGCGATCGCCGACGCGCCGGTTGTGTAGTCCCGGTCGGCGGTTCGGCACCCGCAGGTTCGGTGCACGCCGGTTCGGCACCCGCCGGTTCAGTGCACCCCGTCGTCGTGCTCGTCGTCCCGGTCGGCGCTCAGCGAGGCGCGCAGGCGAGCGCCGCGCGCCCGGGCGGTGTCGGCGAGGTCCGACTGGAGGTCGACCATCCGCTCGCGCAGCTCCTCGGCGCGCCCGCCCTCGCCGGCGCCGAGGATCCGGGCGGCCAGCAGGCCGGCGTTGCGGGCACCACCGATGGAGACCGTCGCCACCGGCACCCCGGCGGGCATCTGGACGATGGAGAGCAGCGAGTCCATGCCGTCCAGGTGCGCCAGCGGGACCGGTACGCCGATCACCGGCAGCGGCGTCACCGCGGCGAGCATGCCCGGCAGGTGGGCGGCGCCACCGGCGCCGGCCACGAGCACGCGCAGGCCCCGGCGGGCCGCGGTCCGGCCGTACTCGAGCATCTCGTCGGGCATGCGGTGGGCGGAGACGACGTCGACCTCGTGGGTCACGCCCAGCTCGTCGAGCGCGGCCGCGGCGGCGGACATCACGCGCCAGTCCGAGTCCGAGCCCATGACGATCCCGACCTCGACCATGCCGTCTCCCTCACCCTCGGGCGCGGACCCGGCGCCCGCACGCGCGCCATTGTCCCCCACCCGACGGCCCACCCCGCGTCAAGCGGGTGCCTGACCTCCCCGGCGTACTCCCCCTCGTCGAGTTCGTGCCGGACTCACTGAGATCGTGCTCTGGCACGCACGACACTCACGGTCTTCAGCACGAACTCAGCGACCTGGGCGGGTGAGGTGGACTGAGCGACGTGGGCCCGGTTCAGGCCCCGTGCAGGAGGCCCACCGCCGCGCGCGCGGTGGCCAGCAGCTCCTCGTGGTCCGTGCCCACCGCGGTGACGTGGCCGAGCTTGCGTCCGGGGCGCACCTCCTTGCCGTAGAGGTGGACCTTGGCCTCCGGGTGCGCGGCCATCACCTCGGGGTAGGCCGCGGCGGGCTCGGGCCGGGCCGCCCCGAGCAGGTTGACCATGACCGCGGCCGGGGCGAGGGCGTCGGTCGCGCCCAGGGGCAGGTCGAGGACCGCGCGCAGGTGCTGCTCGAACTGGCTGGTCACGGCGCCGTCGATCGTCCAGTGCCCGGAGTTGTGCGGTCGCATGGCGAGCTCGTTGACCAGCAGCCGGTCGCCGTCGGGGCCGGGCGCGACGAACATCTCCACCGCCAGCACCCCGGTCACGCCCAGGCCGGTGGCCACCTGCTCGGCGATCTGCCGTGCCTGCGCCGCCAGGCTCGCGGGCGCCCCGGGGGCCGGTGCGAGCACCTCGGCGCACACCCCGCCCTCCTGCCGGGTCTCGACGACCGGCCAGCTGCGGACCTCGCCGGTCGCGCCACCCGGGCCCGTCCCACCGGGGCGCCTCGCGGTCAGCGCTGCCAGCTCGGCGACGAAGGGCACCTTCTCCTCCACCAGCAGCCGGTCGCCCGGGGCGAGGTCGGCCAGCCAGTCCGCGGCCGCGTCCGGGGAGTCGACGACACGCACGCCCTTGCCGTCGTAGCCGCCGCGGGCGGTCTTGACCACCACCTGCCCGCCGGCCTGGGCGATGGCTGCCGCCAGCCCGTCGGCGTCGGCGACCGTCGTCCACCACGGGCAGGGCACGCCGAGACCGCCGAGCCGCTCGCGCATGACGATCTTGTCCTGGGCGTGCACGAGCGCGTCCGGCCCCGGCCGCACGGGCACCCCGAGGGCCGCGACGGCGTCGAGCACCTCGCGCGGGGTGTGCTCGTGCTCGAAGGTGAGCACGTCGGCGCCCTCGACGAGGCGTCGCACGGCGTCCGGGTCACCCGGTCGTCCCACGACGACGTCGGGCACCACCTGCGCAGCGGGAGCGTCCGCGGACTCCACGAGCACCCGCAGGTGCACGTCGAGGGCGAGCGCCGCCGGCGCCATCATGCGGGCGAGCTGCCCACCACCGATCACGGCCACGGTCCGTCGGGTCACGGTCGCCCACCCTAGGTGCTCGGCCGCGCGCAGCGCCGCCCGGTCCGCGCTCTCAGCCCTTGCGGTAGAGCACCCGCACCATCCGGTCGAGGTTCTCCTCGACGGCGCGACCGGCCGCCACCGTCAGCGGGGAGAAGACGTAGGTCTCCGGCTCGTCGACGAGCAGCTGCTTGGCGGCCTCGAGCGCGGCCTTGTCGGCGTACGTGTAGTAGTTGATCTTCTGCACGCCGCGGGTGATGCACTCGCGGTACTCGTCGTCGGACAGGCCCGACCCGCCGTGCATGACGATCGGCACGCCGGTGCGCTCGCGCAGCGAGGTGATGAGCTCGTACTTCAGCTTCGGGGACGCCTTGTACAGGCCGTGCACCGTGCCGAATGAGCAGGCCAACGCCGTCACGCCGGTGGCCCGGACGAACTCGGCCGCCATCTCGGGGTCGGTGTACAGCGACTCGTCGCCGATGCCGCCGTCGGAGTCCTTGCCGTCCTCACGGCCCGGCATCACGCCGAGCTCGCCCTCGACGCCGGCCCCGTACTCGTTCGCCAGCTCGACGACCTGGCGGGTCACCTCGAGGTTCTCCTCGAAGGTCAGGCGCGAGCCGTCGATCATCGCCGAGTTGAAGCCGACCTCGAAGCCGCGGCGCACGTAGTCGATGGACTCGCCGTGGTCGACGTGCACCACCAGCGGCGCGCTCGACCGTTTGGCCAGCTCGAGCATCGCCGGCCCGATGTTCTCGATCGCGTTCACGGGCTCGTGGACCTGCGCGTGCTGGAGGATGAGCGGGACCTCGTGCCGCTCGGCCACCGTGATCGCCGCGACGAGCATCTCCAGGGTCGGGGTGTTGACGGCCGCGATGCCGTACCCGTTCTGCTCGCCGAGGTCGAGCGCTTCCTTCAGTCCGATGAGCATGTGCACTCCCTGTGGTTCGTCGTCGCGTCCCCGTGGGCCGGCGGGCGCCCGCCCATCTTCGCGCGCCGCCCGGCGTGCGGCACGAGCTGCCCTGTCCGTGGACGCACAGGCGCGGCCGCCGGGCAGGATTCGCTCATCTGAGCAGCCGTCGGCTCCTCGGGACGTCCCGTTCAGCGACCTGGATCACGGGCGCCGGCGCACGTGCCCGACGCCGGTCCCACCGGTCACCTCTCCCCCGCGGCCGGCCCCTCGCGGCGCCGATGCCCGACCTAAGGTGGTCCGGTGCGACGCCTCATCGACCTCCTCCTGCGCGGGCAGACCTGGCGGCAGTGGTGGATCGAGCTCGCCCGTTTCTGCACGGTGGGGCTCTCGGCCTTCGTCGTCGACATCGGCCTGTTCAACCTGCTGCGCTTCGGACCCGGCGAGGTCCTGCGGGACAGCCCGCTGACCGCGAAGGTCGTCTCCGTCTCGGTCTCCATCGTCGTCGCCTGGGTCGGCAACCGGCTGTGGACCTTCCGTGACCGGCGCCGTTCCTCGGCCCACCGCGAGGCGCTGATGTTCGTGCTGGTCAACATCGGCGGCATGCTCGTCGCCGTCGGGTGCCTGGCGTTCTCGCACTACGTGCTCGGCCTGACCTCCCCGCTGGCCGACAACATCTCCGCCAACGGGGTGGGCCTCGTGCTCGGCACGGCCTTCCGGTACGTCTGCTACCGCTACCTGGTCTTCACCGAGGACCGTCCCGCCCCCGAGGCCGACGCGGACGTCACCCCGGACACCGGCACGACCGGGGCGCCCGACGCCGCGACGGACACCCCCGACCCGGTCAGCGCCGCCGGTCGCTGATCCGCGCGCCGGGCCGTGCGGACCCGCCCCTGGCGGACCCGCCCCGCGCTCCGACACCGGCGGCCCGCTCGGCGCCCTCGACGCGTACCACCGCCGCGGCGAGGAGCACCTGGGCCGCGACGTAGGTGAGCATCACCCACATGCCGTGGCCGGGCAGCTCGACGTCGGCGAAGCTGCGCAGCGCGATGAGCGAGTCCGACAGGACGAAGAGCAGCGCGCCGACGGCGGCGGCCGTGCCCAGCGCCGGGGCCAGCAGCGCCATCGCGAGGATCGCGGTGGCGTAGGCGATGACGGCCGGCAGCATCGATCCCGCGCCCTGCGCGCACACGAGGACGAGCACCAGGCCGTACCCGATGAAGGGCAGGACGAGCGCGGGGCTGCGCCAGACCGGGGCCCGGCGGCGTCGGGGCCACAGGGCGACGAGCCAGGCGACGTGCGCGAGGAGGAACAGCGCGAGCATGGCCTCGAAGCCCCCCGTGGACAGCAGCCGGGGCACGAGGTCCCCGCCCCAGGACAGGGCGAAGGCGGGGAGCGCCCACGAGGTCGTCCACGACCGCGGGGCGGGGGTCAGCGCGAGCACCGCGACCACGAGCGGGAGCAGCAGCAACGGCTGGGTGATCTCCCTGAGGAGCTCGGGGCCGGCGAGCTGGGCGACGAGGTGGACGATCGTGACGAGCGCGAGCGCGACGACGCAGGCCATCGCCGTGGTCACCGCCCGCGGCCCGGGTCCGCGGCGTCGCGGCGCGGTCACCGTCGGCCCCGCCGCCGTCCGACGGCGACCAGGGCACCCTGCGGGAGCACGACCTCGGGGGTGAGGTCACGGGGGACGGCGTGGACGAAGATGCGGAAGATCGGCGGACGGCGCTGGGTCAGCTCGAGCCGTCCGCCGTCGGCGGCGACCAGCTCCCAGGCCAGCGCGAGCCCGAGGCCGGTGCCCGAGCCGCCGGAGACGTGCTTGGTGAAGATGTCGGGGGCAAGGTCGTCGGAGACCCCGTCGCCCTCGTCGGCGACGTCGATGAACACGCCCTTGGACCCTGAGGCCGACCGGGTGGTCACCGTCGTGGCCCCCGCCCCGTACTTCAGCGAGTTCTCGATGAGGGTGGCCAGCACCTGGGACAGCGAACCCGGGGTGACGAGCACCGGCAGGCCGGCCTCGTCGGAGAAGCTGAGCTCGCGGTCCGCGTGGACGAAGGTCTGGCTCCACTCCTCGTCCTGCTGGGCGAAGATCTCCTCGAGGTTGACCACCTCCGTCGAGCCGCCCCCGGCCGAGCGGGAGGTCTTCAGCAGGTCGTCGACCACGCCGGTGAGGCGCTCGACCTGCTCCAGCGAGCGCCGCGCCTCCTCGCGGACCTCCTCCTGGTCGCTCGTCATCTCGATCTCCTCGAGCCGCATCGACAGCGCCGTCAGGGGAGTACGCAGCTGGTGGGAGGCGTCGGCGGCGAACTGGCGCTCGGCGGCCAGGCGGCCGGCCATGCGGTCCGAGGTGCGCACCAGCTCGGCGGAGACCAGGTCGATCTCCTCGATGCCGGAGACCTGGATGCGCGGGCGGACCTGGCCGGAGCCGATCTGCTCGGCCGACGCGGCGAGGTAGATGAGCGGGGCGGACAGGCGCCGGGCCAGGCGGGAGCCGATGGCCACGGCGATCCCGAGGGCGAGGATCGAGGTCACCGCGATGATGCCGACGACCTGCATGACCCGGAACCACACCGAGGAGATGGGGATCTCCATGATGACCTCGGTCCCCGACGGCGTCCGGTTCACCGAGCGCATGACGTCGCCGGAGATGTCGGGACCGCCGGTGTAGACCTCGCCGTCGGGCGTGCGCACGACGATGTTGGCCGCGATGTTGTTCTGCCCGTTGACCCAGGCGACGAGCATGTCGTCGTCGAGGGGCTCCTCGGTGACGATGCGTCGCTCGACGGAGCGGGCGAGCGAGGAGTTGCGCAGGTCGAGGGTGGCGCGCTGGTCGCCCCAGATCATCGCCCCGCCGAAGACCGCCAGCGGTGCGCCGACGACCAGGACCGCCACCGTCACCGCCACGACGATCATGCGGATCGCGCGGCGGCGCACGTCACCCTCCGGAGGTCTCGAACCGGAAGCCGATGGCGCGGACCGTCGTGATGTAGCGCGGCTGGTCGGCGGAGTCGCCGAGCTTGCGGCGCAGCCAGGACACGTGCATGTCCAGGGTCTTGGTGGAGCCGGTGGGGTCGGTCCCCCACACCTCCTGCATGATCGCCTCGCGGGTGACCACCGAGCCGGCGTCGCGCACGAGCACCCGCAGGAGCTCGAACTCCTTGGCGGTCAGGTGCATCTCGCGCGTGCCGCGGAAGGCGCGGTGCGCGGCGACGTCGACCCGGACGTCCTGGGCGACCAGCTCGTCCTCCTCGGTGATGTCCCCGCCGGCGCGGCGCAGCAGCGCCCGCACCCGGGCGAGGAGCTCGGCGAGCCGGAAGGGCTTGGTCACGTAGTCGTCGGCCCCGGCGTCGAGACCGACGACGAGGTCGACCTCGTCGGCCCGGGCCGTGAGCACGAGGATCGGCACGCTCAGGCCGCGCGAGCGGATGGCCCGCGCGACGTCGAGGCCGTCCATGTCCGGCAGCCCCAGGTCGAGGACCACGAGGTCCGCGCCGTGCGCGAGGTCCTCCAGCGCGGCACCCCCGGTGGTGTGCGGCCGCACGTCGTAGCCCTCGCGGCCGAGGGCGCGGGCGAGCGGTTCGGCGATCGCAGGGTCGTCCTCGACGAGCAGCACGTCAGTCACGTGGTCATCGTAGGCCGTATCGTCAACGATTGGTCAAGTCGCCGCGTCGGAGGCCCGGTCGGGGCGGTGATCGGGCCCGTCCTCAGCCGGTGGAGCGGACGAGCTCGACGGGCGAGACCTGGCCGATCCCCTCGAGCCCGGCGGCCGGCAGGGGCACCATCCGGAAGGCCCCGTCGCGGTCCCGGGCGGAGAGCTCGTCGGCCGTCGCGGCGTCCATGAGCACCGAGCCGGCCGGGGCGACGTCGACGAGCCGGGAGGCGAGGTTGACGGTGGGACCGAAGACGTCGCCGAAGCGGGAGACCAGCTCGCCCCACACCAGGGAGGCCCGCACCGGCAGCATCCGCTCCTTGGCGGTCAGCGCGGCGATGAGGTCCACGCACACCTCGGCGGCGAGCACGAGGTCGTCGGCCACGTACAGCACGGCGTCGCCGATGGTCTTGACGATGCGGGCACCGGCGGAGGTGATGACGTCGCGCGAGGTGTACTCGAAGGTCTGGACGAGGTCGGCGAGCGCCGCGGAGCCCAGCTCGGTCGAGCGTCGCGTGTAGGCGACCATGTCGACGAAGCCGACGGCGCGGGTCAGCGGGTAGCGCTCGCCCACCGGCTCGTGCGACCCGCCGGGTTCCCGGGCGGCGACCTCGGCCTCGGTGCGGCGCAGCAGCGCGGCGAGCTGGCGGCGCCAGGCGTAGGCCAGCTGCTTCTCCAGCACGTCGGTGACGTCGCCGACGTGTTCGAGGAACACCCTACGCGCGCTGGTGTCGTCGAGGCCCTGCCGGCGCGAGATGCCCTCGACGAGGGCCTCGGTCTGCCACAGGACCAACCGGTCGGTGGTGTGCGACTGGGCGCGCAGGAGGGAGATCGCGGTGGACATGTCGACCCGCTCGTCGTCGAGCAGCCGGGCCATCGAGGCCAGGGCGGCGACGTCGGAGTCGGTGAAGACGACCTGGTTCTCGCGCACGTTGGGGAAGCCCATCGCCCGCCAGAACGTGTGCGCCAGCTCGAGGGAGGCGCCGGCGCGCTCGGCGAGCCCACGGATGGTGTAGACGGGGTCGGAGCCCACCAGGGCGCGCACGCGCTCGTCGGCGGCGGTGCGGTGGGCGGCCTGGTCGGCAGGGTCGACGGCGGCGCTCTCGTCGTGGGGTGCGCGGGCTCCGCCGTCGGTCGGGCCGACGGCAGGTCGACCCTCCGGCGTGCTCTGCGTCACAGGGGGATGGTAGTGGCTCGACGGCGATCGTGGGTCCCGGACCCGGGTGGTGGACCGGGCGCGCCCCTCAGGTCGACGGATCGGGCTGGGCGACGGTGCCGTCGCCGGTGGTCCCGTCCCCGGCCGGCACGGCGGCCTCGGGCAGGACGAACCGCACGTGGGTGACGTCGCCGGTGACCAGCACCCGCTCCTCCCCGCCGCCCTCCTCGACGACGACAAGGCCACCGGTGGGGTCGAGCCGTACCGCCGTGCCGACGACCTCGCTCTCGGCGGGCAGGGCCACGCGGACGAGCTTGCCCAGGGTGATGAGGCTGTCGGCGACCTCGTCGGCAAGACCGGCCGCCTCGGCGTCGCCGCCGTGCTCCTCGAGCCGGGCCACGAGGCCGGGCAGGTGCACGCCGATCGCGTCGAGCACCTGGGCGGGCGTGACCTCCAGCCCGATGTCCGCCAGGCTCGCCGCCCACGGCACGGGCGCGGAGCCCTCGGCCAGGTCGACGCCGATGCCCACCACGAGCGCGCGGGTGCGCGGGCTGACCTCGACGAGGATCCCGGCGACCTTGCGTGCCCGGCCCCAGCCGGGGACGGGCTCGCTGCCCGCGCCGAGCAGCACGACGTCGTTGGGCCACTTCGTCGTCGCCGGCGCCCCCAGGTCGGTCAGGGCCCGCTTGACGGCCAGGCCCACCAGCAGCGGGACCCAGGTGGTGCGCACCGGCGGCAGGTCCGTGCGCAGGACGAGCGAGGCGGCCAGGCCGGTGCCGGCGGGGCTCTCCCAGGAGCGCCCCGCCCGGCCGCGGCCCGCGCTCTGGTGCGCGGCGACGAGCACCGACAGGTGGGGCCACTCCTCGGGGTCCGAGTCCGCGAGGGTGAGCAGGTCGGCGTTGGTCGACCCGGTGGTTCCCACCTCGACGACGCGGCTGAAGGGAGACATACCGGTCAGCCAACCACGGGAGCGCCCGGGCCGGGAGTCGGTGTCGCGCGCAGAGGTGCGCGCTCGCGTCCAGATCCGTGCGGACACCGTCGAGACGGGGTCGGCCGCGCGTCGCCCTCCCGGGGGTGCGCGGGGGACCATCTAGGCTGCCACGGGTGAGCGACGCCAGGCCGGGACCCTCCGGCACCCAGGAGAAGATCGACGACCTTGCCCGACGCCGCGCGGAGGAGATCGACGCGGTGACCGAGGCCGGGGCGGCCAGGCAGGCCAGGCGCGGCAAGCGCAGCGCGCGGGAGCGCATCGAGGCGCTGCTCGACGTCGGCAGCTTCACCGAGCTCGACGCCTTCGCCATGTCGCGCTCGACCGCCTTCGGCCTGGACAAGAAGCGGGTCGCCGGCGACGGGGTCATCACGGGCCACGGCACCATCGACGGCCGTCAGGTGTGCGTCTACTGCCAGGACTTCACGGTGCTGGGCGGGTCGCTCGGTGAGGTGCACGGGCAGAAGATCGCCAAGGTCATGGACCTGGCGCTGCGCACCGGGGTGCCGATCATCGGGATCTCCGACGGCGGCGGCGCCCGCATCCAGGAGGGCGTGGCCGCGCTCACCCAGTTCGCGGAGATCTTCCGCCGCAACGTGGCCGCCTCGGGGGTCATCCCGCAGATCTCGCTCATCCTCGGGCCGTCGGCCGGGGGCGCCGTGTACTCCCCCGCCCTCACCGACTTCATCGTCATGGCCGAGGGCACCTCGAACATGTTCATCACCGGGCCCGACGTCATCCGGGCCGTCACCGGGGAGGACGTCGGCTTCGAGGAGCTCGGCGGGGCCTCGACGCACGCCACCCGCTCCGGCGTCGCGCACTACGCGGCCAGCGACGAGGACGACGCGATCGACTACGTGCGCGCCCTGCTGTCCTTCCTGCCGAGCAACAACCTCTCCGACCCGCCGGGCTGGCCGCCGGCCGACGGCGAGGACTCCGCCGAGATCGTCGCCGTGGACCACGAGCTCGACGACCTCGTGCCCGACTCGGACAACCAGCCCTACGACATGCACGCGGTCATCGAGCACATCGTCGACTACGGCGAGGCGCTCGAGGTCTCGGCCGCGTTCGCGCCGAACATCATCACCGCCTTCGCGCACGTCGAGGGGCGCCCGGTGGGGATCGTGGCCAACCAGCCCAGCCAGATGGCCGGGACGCTCGACATCGACGCCGCCGAGAAGGCCGCCCGGTTCGTGCGCACCTGCGACGCCTTCAACATCCCGGTCCTCACGCTCGTCGACGTGCCCGGCTTCCTGCCCGGCACCGACCAGGAGTGGCAGGGCATCATCCGCCGCGGCGCCAAGCTCATCTACGCCTACGCCGAGGCCACCGTCCCGCTGGTCACCCTCATCACCCGCAAGGCCTACGGCGGGGCCTACATCGTCATGGGCTCCAAGCAGCTCGGCGCGGACATCAACCTCGCCTGGCCCACCGCCCAGATCGCGGTCATGGGCGCCGGCGGCGCGGTCAACATCCTCCACCGCGGGGCGCTGAAGAAGGTCGGCGAGGAGGGCGGCGACGTCGAGGCCGAGCGCGCCCGCCTGACCGGGGAGTACGAGGACGCCCTCATCAACCCCTGGGAGGCCGCGCGCCGCGGGGACGTCGACGCCGTCATCGCCCCGCACGAGACCCGCTCCCAGGTGGTGCGGGCGCTGCGGGCGCTGCGCACCAAGCGCGCCTCGCTGCCCGAGAAGAAGCACGGGAACATCCCGCTGTGACCACGCAGGGCGAGGCCCGCGACTGGACCGGGCCCGAGGGCGACGACGAGCTGGTGGCCGCGGCCGAGCTCACGGGCGACGACGCCGCGCCGACGGTCGCGGACGCGGCCGCGCTGGCGGCAGTGACCGTGGTGTCGGGGACCCCCGACGAGGACGAGCTGGCCGCCCTGCTCGCGGGTCTGGCGACGGCGCGGGCGCTCGCGCGCAGCGACGCGGGTGCCGGCGACGGCGGCGAGCAGGGCGCGGCGGCCGGTGGGCACCGGACCGCCGGACGCCCGGGGGGCGACGCGTGGGACGACCACGGGCGCCGGCTGGGCGTGCGCCGCCAGGGTCCCGGGGCCTGGCGCTGGTCCGCGGCGCGGTAGCCGGCAGGACGGGTCGGCGGCGGTGCCGCGTCGCCGGCGGAGCGGCCTGCGGGTGAGGGGCAGCGCCGGTGCGGAAGCGTCGGCGGCTGCGGCGTCGGCGGCATGGGCTGCGCCCAGCCGTATTGACGGGCGAAGGCGGCGACGACGAGCGCACAGAGCACCGCCGCGCCGACCGCCTCCAGGTGGCTCGCCGCACGGGTGCGGCTGCCCTCGGTGAGGGCGACGCCGTACATGAGCAGTGCCATGGGCACGGCGGGCAGCGCCGCGCGTCAGACGTACCCGAGGAAGGGCGGGGAGCTCACCGGCACGAGTCCGTGGCCGGCCCGCCACCCCTGATGCGCCGGCCTCATCGCGCACCCGGCCGCGCGCCGGGCCCGTGGCTGCCGCCGGGGGTGCCCACCCGTACATGCGGGCGAGCTCGGCGGCGGTCTCCGGGCCGCCCGCGGCGCCCGTGTCGAGACCGAGCTGCGCGAGCACCCGCGCGTCGTGCTTGGGCATCCGGCGGGCCAGGACGTAGGAGCGCAGCGGCCGGTGCGCCTCCGTGCCCGATCGCAGAGCGACCCGGATCGTCCCTCCGTTCCGTGCGACCTTCGCCTGCACCCCGGCGCTGATCCTCAGGTACTGCTTCGTCGTCTTCTTGTACGAGGCGATCGCGACGACCGTGACCTCGGACTATCGGCGCGCGCTCGCCGGCGACGACGACCTCCCGGGTCAGGGGGTCGACGGTGATCCCGCGCCGCGTCCAGCGGGCCCAGAACGCGTGGATCCCCAGGGGGATGAGGGCGCCGACGAGCGCCCCGACGGCGGCCTCCGTGGGGCCGGACGGTACCACGCCGGGCCGGTGGCGCAGGGGCTGCTGGAGCGTGGCGAACAGCAGCAGGCCGGCGGGGACGGCGATGGCCAGCGCGCGCCGGACGAACCCGCCGAGCGGGGGGCGCGAGACGGTCACCGTCCCGGACGAGGGCGCGGGCACCCCGGTTCGTCCGGGCCACGGATCGCCGGGCGGTCCCCACCCGGTGCCGCCGTGGCTCACGTGCCCGATGCCTCGTGCCCGTACCGCTCCCACACCTGCCGCAGGCCCGCGTCCTGCGCGAGCTGGGCCTCCCGCTGCGCGGCGGGCGCGGCGGCGATGCCGTCGAGCATCTTCCGGGCCCCGGCCGGGTTGAGCAGGCGCACGTACTCGAAGAGGGCGGGCGTGAGGTCGTCCGCCGTGACGCCGGCCAGGTCACGGCTGCCGGTCGCCAGCAGGGTCACCGCCCGGGCGCGCTCGGTGGCGATCGCCGGGTCCAGCTGGTCCGACGTCCCGGCGTCGGTGCCCGAGGCACCGGCGGCAGCTCCCGGGCCGCCCGGCGCACCGGGCGCCTGGAGCAGGTCGACGCGGATCCCGGTCTCGGCCAGCGCACGGGTGACGTCCGCGCTGGCGCGCACGTCACCGGCGATCGAGGCCCGCAGCGCCTCGACCGGCAGGCCGAGGTTCTGCGCGACGCGCGTCAGGCCCGCCTCGTCGGGGCGGCCGGTGAGGGGCCCGACGAGGAGGTAGCGCACGATCCCCTGGGTGCTGTCCGAAGCGGGGATCTGGTGCCAGGCGGGCCGCTCGATGAACCCGCCGGCGACAAGGGCCTCGACGGCGTCGGCGGCCGGGGCGGCGCTGGTGCGGTGCATGGCCTCGGCGAGGAGCTGGGCCTGCGGTCGGGGGATCTGCCGCAGCGGCGCGCCGCGGAGGTAGACGGGGGCGACGACGTCCTCGCCGATACCGAAGGCCATGTGGATACCAGGGCGGCCACGCAGTCCGACCGGGGCGGGGCCGATGTGCAGCTGGTCGACGTCGGCCAGGGCCACCGTGCGACCGGCCGAAGTGAGCGTGCCGGCCCCGAGGTCGACCTCGACCCGCTTGTAGGTACGCACGATGAGCAGGGCGATCGGGACACCGATCGCCAGACCGATACCCGCACCGACCAGCAGCCAGACCCCCTCCCCGCCCCCGGCCGACCAGCCGGCGAACACGCCGACGAGTGCGAAGCCGACGATGAAGAGCGCGACGAAGGGCAGGTTCTCGACGAGCCCCCCGCGCGAGATGGTCTGCGGTCCCGAGGCGGGTGTGCCGGGCGAGGTCATGGGCCGAGGTTATCGGGCGCCCCACGCCCGTCCCGCTCCTCGTGAGACCGACCACAGGTCCTCGACAGCCCGCACGGTCACGATTTAGCGTCGGCGAGTAACTTTTCGATAACAAGGAGCCCCCCGACGTGTTTGCACCTCCGCGCGGACGCCACGCCCGGCGTCGCACCCTTGCCCCCCGAGTGACCACCGCGATCATCACGGTCGCCGCCGCCACCTCGCTGGCCGGCGCCGCCCAGGCGGCCGAGGTCACCACCGACGTCCGCACCGCGGGCCCGACCGTGATCCGCACCGACGCCGCCTGGCAGAACCAGGTCGCCAACGCGATCGCCGCCCAGACCAACGCCTACCGCGCGGCGAACGGGCTCTCCCAGCTCACCCGCACCGGCTCGATCGACTCCGTGGCCCAGTCCTGGTCCGACCACCAGGCCAGCATCGGCGCCATGGTCCACCGCGGCGACTACGGTCGCTCGGCGGTCCCGGCCGGCTCCTCGGGCACCTCCGAGATCCTGTCCTGGGGCATCTACCCCGACCACCAGGCCGACTACTTCATGAGCCAGTGGCGGAACTCCGCGGTGCACAACAACATCCTGCTCACCGGCTCCTACACACACTTCGGCGTCGGCGTGGCCGTCTCGGCCGACGGGCGCGTGTTCGCCACCCAGAACTTCGCCACCTACGCGGGCGGCGGCCCCTCCGGCAGCACCCCCACCGAGCAGGCGCCGGCCGAGCAGGCCCCGGCCACCCCGGAGCCCGAGGCCCCGGCCGAGCCCGAGGCCGCTCCGGAGACCGACGCGACCACCGAGGCGGAGGCGCAGACCCGTACGGACGAGGCGGCCTCCCGCGACGAGGCACGCACCGCCCCGGAGCCCGAGGTCGAGCCCCAGCCCGAGCCGGAGCCCGAGCCCGAGCCGGGCACCCCGCGCTTCCTGCTCAGCGACAGCCTCTCCGGCGATGCCGCGCACAACTTCCTCTACGGCGTCGAGGGCGACGAGATCTTCGTCGGCGACTTCGACGGCGACGGCACCGACACCGTCACCGTGCGCCGCGGGAACGAGCTGCACATCTCCGACACCCTGGGCAGCGGCCCGGCGGAGCGGGTCGTCCAGCTCGGCGAGGCCGGTGACGAGATCGTCCAGGGCGATTTCGACGGCGACGGCGTCGACACCTTCGCCGTGCGCGAGGGCAACGTGCTGCACATCGTCAACGACCTCGACAACCCGGGCGAGATCGAGCTGGCCGCCTTCGGCGTCGACGGCGACACCCTCCTGGTCGGGGACTGGGACGGCGACGGCACCGACACCCTCGCGGTGCGCCGCGGCTCCGACGTGGTCTACACGAACGACCCGGTCGGGGCCACGGTCGACGGCGAGTTCTCGCTCGGCCGCGACAGCGACCTCGTGCTCGTCGGCGACTGGGACGGCGACGGCACCGACACCCTCGCCCTCCAGCGCGGCGCCGACTACCTCGTCGCCGCGGAGAACAGCTCCGACACCGAGGTCGAGGAGACCCGCTACGGCCGCGACGGCGACACCGCCGTGTTCGGTGACTTCGACGGCGACGGCACCACGAGCCTCGGCGTCGTGCGCATCGAGCAGCTCCGCTGACATCGGCGGGAGGGGCCACCCGGTCCCGCCCGCACCCGAGACAGCCCTGGACGGGGTCGCCGGTCACCGACCGGCGTCCCCGTCCTCGTCCGCGCGCCCCTCGCGCGCCGACCGAGCGACCCGTTCGTCGGCGGCGCGGCGAACGACGCGATTAGTGTCGGGACCATGACGCTCCCCCGGCCGGCCACCGACGACGGCGCCCCCGGCCCCGACGGACCGGCCGCTGACGTCGGGGCCACCGCCCGCGCGCAGCGGCAGCGGCTCGGGCTGCGGGTGGGCGACGTCGCGACCCGCGCCGGGCTCTCGGCGGGCCTGGTCTCGCAGCTCGAGCGGGGCAACGGCAACCCCTCCCTGAGCACGCTGCGCTCGCTCGCGGACGCGCTCGGCCTGTCCCTGACGGACCTGCTGCGACCGCAGCACGAGCGGCAGGCGGCGCTCGTGCGCGCCGGCGACGGGCAGCGGCTGCGCACGCCCGACGAGACCCCGGGGCTCGATCGCGAGCTCCTCACCCCCACCCTCACCGCGCCGCTGCAGGTCATCCGGTCGGTCATCCCGGTGGGCCTCTCGAACGAGGAGCGCCCCTACCGGCACCTGGGCACCGAGACCGTCCACGTCCTGTCCGGCGAGCTCGACGTCACGGTCGACGGTGACACCACGCGACTGCGCGCGGGCGACACCTTCACCTACGACTGCTCGACCGGGCACTGGTGGGCAAATCCCGGCACCGTCGACGCCGTCGTCCTGGGCGTCACCGTGCCGCTGAGCAACTGACCCCGTCCGGGCGACCGCACGCCCGGCCCTCAGCCGACGTCGGCGACCCGCAGGCCGAGCAGCCGCGTGAGCTCGCCGACCGGGTCGGCGTGGTCGTCGACCCGCAGGTCCACCTCGGTCGCCGGCGGGGCAACGTCGGGGCCGTCCGTGCGCACGAGCACGAGCGCTGCCGACTGGCGGCCCCGCGAGTCACCGCCGGCGGCCTCGCCCGCGGCGAGGGCGGCGACCAGTGCGCGGGCAAACGGCTCCCAGGGCGGGCCGCCCGCGTCGGACGTGCCCGCCGTCGTCGATGCACCGCCACCGGCGGCGGCGCGGTAGGCGGTCACCATCTCCGCCAGCACGTCCGGCCCGCGGAGGAGGTTGCCGGCCACGACCATGCCGTCGCCCTCGGCGTGCCCGGCCCACGGGGTGCAGGAGCCACCCGTCCACGCCGCCGTCCGGCCGGCGAGGTCGACGATCCCGACCTGGCGCAGGTCGATCCGCGGGTCCTCGGCCGCGAACTCCTCGAGCACCTGCCCCGGTGACGCTCCGCCCCGCAGCAGGGTGAGCCCCCGCGCCCGGAAGCCGCCGTTGGTGTGCGCCTGCGTGACGAGGGCGCCGACGCCGGGCGCGAGCGCCGGCACGACCCGGCCGAGGGCGAGCGAGGCGGACGCGGTCGCGACGCCCAGGTGGGCGCCGTCGTCGGACAGGGCGACGATCGAGAAGGTCACGGGCTCTCCTTGCCGGTGCCCGGGCGGCGATGCGTGTCTCGCCCGGGTGACGTTGTGACGGCGATCATGATTCAGGCTTGCCAAGTGCGTCAGATCAAACCATAGTGAACACACGTTCATTTCGACGATGATGTCCTGCCCCGGAGGAGACCCCCATGCGCGCCTCAGCCCGCCCCCTGCGTGCCACGGCCGTCGCGGCCGCCGTCCTGCTCGCGCTCACCGCGTGCGGCAGCGGGGAGAGCGTCGACACCGACGGCGAGGCCGGGTCCGACGGCGCGCCCGCCGGCGAGCAGCTCGTCGCCGCCATCGCCGGCGAGCCCGACCAGCTCGACCCCCACTCGACGACCTCCTACTTCTCCTTCCAGATCCTGGAGAACGTGTTCGACACCCTCGTCGAGCCGGACGAGAACCTGGAGATGCAGCCCGCGCTCGCCGAGTCCTGGGAGACCTCCGAGGACCAGCTGACCTGGACCTTCACCCTCCGTGACGACGTGACCTGGCACGACGGCTCCGAGTTCACGGCCGACGACGTGGCCTACTCGTTCAACCGGATCATCGACGAGGAACTGGCCGCATCCTGGCGCTTCGCCGCCGTCGAGTCCGTCACCGCCGTCGACGACCTCACCGTCGAGATCCAGGTCTCCGCCCCCACGCCCAACCTCCTGGCCAGCATCGGCGGCTACAAGGGCGTGGCCATCGTCCAGGAGGAGAACGCCAGCTCCGGTGACATCGCGACCGACCCGATCGGCACCGGACCCTTCGTCTTCGAGACCTACTCCTCCGGTCAGCGCGTCGAGCTGAGCGCCAACCCCGACTACTTCGGGGGTGCGCCGGAGATCGGCGCGGTGGAGTTCCAGTTCATCGCCGAGGCCTCCACCGCGCTGGCCGCCCTGCGCTCGGGCGAGATCCACTGGACCGACAACGTGCCCCCGCAGCAGGCCGAGTCCCTGGCCGGCGAGGACGGGATCGAGCTCGGTCAGGTCGGCTCGAACGACTACTGGTACCTCGCGCTCAACCAGGCCAACGCACCCTGGGACCAGGTCGAGGCCCGCCAGGCGATCGCCTACGCCATCGACCGGGAGGCGATCACCGAGGCGACGATGTTCGGGGCGGCCACCGTCAACCAGACCGCGATCCCCGAGTCCTCGAGCTGGTTCACGGAGTACACGACCTACAGCCACGACCCGGACCGCTCGCTCGAGCTCTTCGACGAGATCGGGGTCGCCCCCTCGACGCTGACGATCGACCTCATGGTCACCTCGGAGTACCCCGAGACCGTGACCGCGGCCCAGATCATCTCCAGCCAGCTCGACGAGATCGGCATCTCGACGACGATCAACACCCTCGACTTCGGCACCTGGCTCGCCGAGCAGACCGACGGCAACTTCGACATGCTCATGCTCGGCTGGCTCGGCAACATCGACCCCGACGACTTCTACTACAGCCAGCACCACACCGAGGGGGCGAACAACCACCAGGGCAACGCCGACCCCGAGCTCGACGAGCTCCTCGAGGCCGGCCGCACCGAGACCGACCAGGCCGCGCGCGAGGAGATCTACGACGAGATCGCCACCCGGGTGGCGGACACCGCCAGCTACATCTACCTCTACAACCCCGACGTGGTGCAGGCCTGGTCCGAGGACGTGTCCGGGTACACCGCCCTGCCCGACCGGGCGATCCGCTTCCGCGACGTGACGATCGACGACTGACCGGCCGACCCGTGGCACGCCTCGTCCTCACCCGCATCGGCCACTCGCTGGTCGTCCTGCTCGGGGTCACGGTGGTGGTCTTCGCGATCGTCCACCTCGTGCCGGGCGACCCCGTGCGGATCGCGATGGGGACCCGGTTCGACCCCGACACCTACGAGGCCCTGCGGGAGCGGGCCGGGCTGGACCGGCCGCTCGTCGAGCAGTACTTCACCTACGTCGGGCGGGCGATCACCGGTGACCTCGGAGTGAGCTTCCGCTCCGGGCAGCCGGTGACCGACATCCTCGCCGAGCGGCTGCCGGCGACGGTCTCGCTCGCCGGGGTCGGCATCGTCATCGCCCTGCTCGTCTCCCTGCCCCTGGGCGTCTACACGGCCACCCACCACGGGTCGTTCGCCGACTCGATCACCCGGGCGGTCAGCCAGCTCGGCGTCTCGCTGCCGAACTTCTTCCTCGCCACCCTGCTCATCCTGCTGTTCTCGACCCAGCTCGGGTGGCTGCCGCCCTCGGGGTACACCTCGATCACCGAGGACCCGCTGGACTGGCTGAGCCACGTCATCATGCCGGCGCTGACCGTCGGCGTCGTCGCCGGGGCGATCCTCACCCGGTACGTGCGCTCCTCGGTGCTCGAGGTCCTGGCGATGGACCACGTGCGCACCGCGGAGTCCAAGGGGCTGCGGCGCCGGACGATCCTGTCCTGGCACGTCGTGCGCAACGCCATGGTGCCGGTCGTGACGATCGTCGGCACGCAGGTCGCCGCCATCCTCGGCGGGGTCATCGTCGTCGAGTTCGTCTTCTCCTGGCCCGGGCTCGGCTACCTCGTCTACGACGCCGTCGAAGCGCGCGACTACCCGGTCGTCCAGGGCGCGGTGCTGCTCATCGCCACCTTCTTCCTCGTCGTCAACCTCCTCGTCGACCTCGCCTACACGGTGATCGACCCGCGGATCCGGGAGGACGCATGAGCATCGACGACCGCCCCGCGCCCCTGGCCGCGGCCGAGGGCACGCCCGTCTGGCGGCGGACCCTGGGGCGGCTGCTCCGCCGCCCGGTGGCCGCGATCTCGCTCGGCTTCCTGCTCGTCGTCGTCCTCCTCGCGCTCTTCGGGGAGGCGATCGCGCCGCAGGGCATCAACGAGGTCGACACGGCCGCCATGCTGCAGCCGCCGAGCCTGGCCCACCCCTTCGGCACCGACGAGGTGGGGCGGGACATCCTCTCGAGGATCATCCTCGCGGCCGAGGTGTCGGTGCAGGTCTCGCTCGCCTCCGTCTCGATCGCCCTGGTCGCGGGCGTGGCCCTCGGGCTCGTCTCCGGCTTCTTCCGCGGCATCCTCGACACCGTCATCATGCGGATCACCGACGTGATGTTCGCCTTCCCTGAGATGCTGCTCGCGATGGCGGTCGTCGCCATCATGGGCAAGGGCACCACCAGCGTGACCATCGCGATCGCCGTGGTCTACACCCCGATCTTCGCCCGCGTCACCCGCGCCTCTGCGCTGTCGGTCCGCACCGAGACCTACGTCAGCGCCTCGAGGTCGCTGGGGGCCGGCCCGATGCGCCTCATGCTCGGGCACGTCCTGCCGAACTCGGTGGCGCCGATCATCGTCCAGACCTCCCTCTCGCTGGCCTTCGCCATCCTGTCCGAGGCGGCGCTCAGCTTCCTCGGGCTCGGCGTTCAGCAGCCCACGCCCAGCTGGGGCGGCATGCTCAACGTCGCCCGCGAGTTCCCGCAGCAGTGGTGGATGGCCGTCTTCCCCGGCATGGCCGTCTTCCTCACCGTGCTGTCCTTCAACCTGCTGGGCGACGCCCTGCGCGACGTCCTCGACGTGCGCGGCACCGCCGGTGAGGAGCGCCGATGACCACCGTCCCCGCCCTCGACGTCAGGGGGTTGCACGTCTCCATCGGTGACGCGCGCATCGTCCGCGACGTCTCCTGGTCGGTCGAGCGCGGCCAGACCCTGGGCATCGTCGGGGAGTCCGGCTCGGGGAAGTCGATGTCCGTGCTCGCCGCGACCGGGCTGATGGACGCCGGGCGCGCGCGGGTGACGGGCCAGGCCCTGCTCGGGCCGCAGGCCGGGTCGGGTTCTGGGTCGGGCTCGGGGCCCGGGTCCGGGTCCGGGTCTGGGGCCGACGACGACGCCGCACCGCGCTCCGCGGCGGGTGACGCCGCGGCGGCCGGAGCGGCGGACCTGCTGACGATGTCCGCCGAGCAGCGCCGGCGCGTGCGCGGGCGGCGCATCGGCTTCGTCTTCCAGGACCCGGCGACCTCGCTGAACCCGCTGCTCGACGTCGAGCGGCAGCTCACCGAGGGGACGATGGAGCACCTGGGGCTCACCCGGCGGGCCGCCCGCACCCGGGCGCTCGAGCTGCTCGAGCTCGTCGGCATCCCCGACCCGCAGCGACGCCTGTCCGCCTTCCCGCACCAGCTCTCCGGGGGCATGCGGCAGCGGGTGATGATCGCGATCGCGCTCGCCTGCGACCCGGACCTGCTCATCGCCGACGAGGCCACCACGGCCCTCGACGTCACCGTCCAGGCCCAGATCCTCGACGCCGTGCGGGACCTGCGCGACCGGTTGGGCACCGCGGTGGTGTGGATCAGCCACGACCTCGCCGTCGTCGGGGCCATCGCCGACGAGGTGGTGGTGATGTACGGCGGGGAGGTCGTCGAGCAGGCCGAGACGATCGAGCTGTTCCAGGCCACCGCGCACCCCTACACGCGGCGGCTGTTCGAGTCCCGTCCCCGGCTCGGCTCCGACGGTTCGGCGCTGACGACGATCCCGGGCGCCCCGCCCGACCCGCGCGAGGTGCCGCCGGGCTGCGTGTTCTGGGACCGGTGCGCCGAGCGGGGCGACGCCCGCTGCGAGTCCAGCCACCCCGAGCTGGTCGAGGTCTCCCCCGGGCACCTGGCCCGCTCCTGGTACGCCGGCGCGGCCGCCGGGCAGCGGGCCGGTGCCGGCGACGAGGGTGCGTCCAGCGCCGCCGCGGCCGGTGGAGCCAGTGGGGCCGCCGCGGCGCCGACCCGGGAGGAGGCCCGATGAGCGAGGACGCGCCCCTGCTCGAGGTCTCCGACCTCGTCGTCCGCTTCCCTGTGCGCGGATCGCGCACGGCGAAGGTGCACGCCGTCGAGGGGGTCTCGCTGACGATCCGCGCCGGCGAGACCCTCGGGCTCGTCGGCGAGTCGGGCTCGGGGAAGTCGACCGTGGGCAACGCGATCATGCGCCTGGTCCCGGCGACGTCGGGGGCGGTGCGGCTCGAGGGCCGCGACGTGCTCGCCGCGAGCGGCGCCCGGCTCAAGGAGCTGCGCCGCGACGTCGCCATGGTCTTCCAGGACCCGCGCGCCGCGCTCGACCCGCGCTGCACCGTGGCGACCTCGGTGGCCGAGCCCCTGCGCATCCACCGCATCGGCGACCGCAGGGACCGGGCCCGCCGGGTCGGCGAGCTGCTCGACCTCGTCGGCCTGCCCGCGCGGTTCGCCGACCGCTACCCGCACGAGCTCTCCGGCGGGCAGCGGCAGCGCGTGTGCATCGCGCGGGCCCTGGCCTCCGGGCCGAGGTTGCTCGTCCTCGACGAGGCCACCGCCTCCCTCGACGTCTCCGTCCAGGCGCAGGTGATGAACCTGCTCAAGGAGCTGCAGGCCGAGCTCGGGCTCGGGTACCTGTTCATCAGCCACGACCTCGCCTCGGTCGAGCACATGTCCGACGACGTGCTGGTGATGTACCTCGGCCGGGCGATGGAGTCGGCGTCCGCCGCCGCGCTGTACGGCCGGGCCGGGCACCCCTACACGCAGGCGCTGATGTCGGCGGTCCCGCTCGAGGACCCCGTCGCCGAGCGGGAGCGGCGCCGGATCATCCTCGCCGGCGACGTCCCCTCCCCGATCGACCCGCCGTCGGGGTGCGTGTTCCGCACCCGCTGCCCGATCGCCGTCGAGCAGTGCGCCGAGGAGGTGCCCGGGCCGGTCAAGCTGGGCGAGCGGCAGACGTCGTGGTGCGTGCGGGCCGGGGAGCGCGTCGTCGATGTGGCCGGCGACCTGTCGGCCGCGGGCTGAGCCGGCCGCGGGCCGAGCGATGCGGCGGGCGGAAGCGGTCGCATTATTCGCCTGCGCCCGCCCCTCACCGCCGCCCTACGCTGGGGCGATGACCGCGGAGCACACGCCCGAGCCCACCGACCGCCCCGACGACGGCGCGCGCCGGCCCACCGCCGTCGATGCGCTCGCGGAGCGCTTCCTCACCGAGTCGATCGCCCTGGACCCGACCGAGGCGACCGACATGGGCCTGCCGGGCCACGAGCACGAGTGGCCGGACCTGTCCCCCGACGGCGTCGCCGCCCGCGCGGACCTGCGGCGCCGCACGCTCGCGGAGCTCGCCTCCCTCACCGCGGCCGACGACGTCGACGCCGTGACCGTGGACGCGATGAACGAGCGCCTCGGCCTCGACGTCGAGCTGCACGAGGCCGGCGAGGACCTCGCCCCGCTCGACAACATCGCCTCGCCCGTGCAGTACCTGCGCGACACCTTCGACCTCATGGCCACCGACACCACCGAGCACTGGGAGTGGATCGCCGAGCGGCTGCACGCGCTGCCCGAGGCCGTGGCCGGCTACACCGCCTCGCTGCGCGCCCAGGCCGCCTCCGGGCGCCGGCTGACCGAGCGCCAGGTGCGCGTCGGCGTCGAGCAGGCCCGCCGCACCGCCGACGCCGACTCCTTCTTCACCACTTTCGCCGCCGGCGCCCGGCCCGACGGCGCCGAGCCCTCCCCCGAGCTCGCCCGCGCACTGACCCACGGCGCCCAGGCGGCACGCGCCGCCTACGCCGAGCTGGCCGACGTCATCGCCGGGCTGGGGGCCGACGCGGTCGCGGGCGACGCCGTCGGGCGGGAGCGCTACCAGCTCCACTCGCGGCGCTTCCTCGGCGCCGAGGTCGACCTCGAGGAGACCTACGCCTGGGGACTGGAGGAGGTCGCCCGGCTCACGGCCGAGCAGGAGGCGGTGGCCGCCGAGCTGTACGGGCCGCGCACCACCCCGACCGAGGCGATGGCCCGCCTCGACGCCGACCCCGCCCGCACGCTGCACGGCACCGAGGCGCTGCAGCGGTGGATGCAGGAGACCTCGGACCGGGCCCTCACCGAGCTCGCCGAGGCGTACTTCGACATCCCCGCGCCCGTGCGCCGCCTCGAGTGCCGCATCGCCCCGACCCAGACCGGCGGCATCTACTACACCGGTCCCAGCGCGGACTTCTCCCGGCCGGGCCGCATGTGGTGGTCCGTTCCCGCGGGCGTCACCGAGTTCGGCACCTGGCGCGAGCTGACCACCGTCTACCACGAGGGCGTGCCCGGGCATCACCTACAGATCGGCCAGACCGCCTACCGCTCGGCCCTGCTCAACACCTACCGGAGGATGGGCGTGTGGGTCTCCGGCCACGGCGAGGGCTGGGCGCTGTACGCCGAGCGACTGATGGAACAGCTCGGCTACCTCGACGACCCGGGCGACCGGATGGGCATGCTCGACGGCCAGCGCCTGCGCGCCGCCCGCGTGGTCATCGACATCGGCGTGCACCTGGGCCTCCCGCTGCCCGCCGACCTCGGCACCGGGACGTGGGACGCCGAGGCCGCCTGGCCCTACCTGCAGGAGAACGCCAACGCGGCGGACGAGATGAACGCCTTCGAGCTCGACCGCTACATGACGTGGCCGGGGCAGGCGCCGAGCTACAAGGTCGGCCAGCGGATCTGGGAGCAGATCCGCGACGACGCCGCCGCGCGCGAGGGTGCCGACTTCGACCTCAGGGCGTTCCACCGACGGGCCCTCGACGTCGGCTCGGTCGGCCTGGACACGCTGCGCCGCGCGCTGTCCTGACCGGTCGCCCTCCCGCGGTCGGCGAGCGTGCGGTCGGTGGCCGTCGGACATGCGGCCGGCAGCGGCACCGTTAGCCTCGCCAGGTGATCCGCCTGCTGCTCGCCTCCGCCTCGCCCGCCCGCACCAGCACCCTGAGCGCCGCGGGCATCGTCCACGACGTGCGGGTCTCCGACGTCGACGAGCCCGCCGTGCTGGCCGAGCAGGCCCGTACGGCGGCGGACGGGGCGCCCGCACCCACCCCCGCGGACCAGGTCCTCGCCCTCGCCCGGGCCAAGGCTGAGGACGTCGCCGCGCGGGTGACGTCGACGGGCCGGACCCTCGTGCTTGGCTGCGACTCGATGCTCGAGGCCGACCTCGGCGACGGCGTCGAGGTCGTCGGCAAGCCGCACGACCCGGCCACCGCCACCCACCGGTGGCGCGCCATGCGCGGCCGCACCGGCGTCCTCCACACCGGGCACTGGCTCGTCGACGTCGACCCCGCCGGGGCGACCGGCCCCGCGGCGAGCCCCCGCCCCGGGGGCGACGGGATCCCCGAGGCGAGCCCCGCCGTCGGGGACGTGTCCTCGGCCGTCATCCACTTCGCGAACCTCACCGACGCCGAGATCGACGCCTACGTCGCCTCCGGGGAGCCGCTGCGCGTGGCCGGCGGGTTCACGCTCGACGGGCTCGGCGGACCGTTCGTCGACCGCATCGAGGGTGACCACCACGGCGTCGTCGGCATCTCGCTGCCGCTCCTGCGCGACCTGCTCGGGCAGCGCGGCGTCGCCGTCACCGAGCTGTGGGGCTGAGCAGGCGGAGCGGCGACCGGTAGATCGCGCATGACGTCACACCGCCGGTCGTTGGGCGCCGGCTGGTGATCCGGCTAACGTAGCGGGGCAACGCGCGCGCACACCGGCGTCCGCGCTCCCACCGGCAGCTTGGAGAGGCATGGCGAACGAAGGGCCCTACCCGCTCCCGCGCAAGGTGCTCGTCGCCAACCGGGGTGAGATCGCCGTCCGGGTGATCCGCGCCTGCCGCGACGCGGGTATCGCCACCGTCGCCGTCTACGCGGACCAGGACCGCGAGGCGCAGCACGTCCTGCTCGCCGACGAGGCCTACGCCCTCGCCGGCACCCGCGCCGCCGAGACCTACCTCGACGCCGCCAAGGTCCTCGACGCCGTGCGCCGCTCCGGCGCCGACGCCGTGCACCCCGGCTACGGCTTCCTCTCCGAGGACGCCGAGTTCGCCCGGGCCGTCACCGACGCCGGCGTCCTGTGGATCGGCCCCCCGCCGGCCGCCATCGAGTCACTCGGCGACAAGGTCACCGCCCGCCGCATCGCCCAGTCCGTCGGGGCACCCCTGGTCCCCGGCACCAAGGACCCCGTCGCCGGCGCAGACGAGGTCCTCGCCTTCGCCGCCGAGCACGGCTACCCCGTCGCCATCAAGGCGGCCTTCGGCGGCGGCGGCCGCGGCCTGCGCGTGGCCCGTGGCGAGTCCGAGGTCGTCGACCAGTACGAGTCCGCCGTCCGCGAGGCCCAGGCGGCCTTCGGGCGCGGCGAGTGCTTCGTCGAGCGCTTCCTCGACCGCCCCCGGCACGTGGAGACGCAGTGCCTGGCCGACGCCCACGGCGGCGTCGTCGTGGTCTCCACCCGCGACTGCTCGCTGCAGCGCCGCCACCAGAAGCTCGTCGAGGAGGCGCCCGCGCCATTCCTGTCGAAGGAGCAGCACGCCCGCCTCGTCGAGGCCTCGACGGCGATCCTGCGCGAGGCCGGCTACGTCGGCGCCGGGACCTGCGAGTTCCTGCTCGGCGTCGACGGCACGATCTCCTTCCTCGAGGTCAACACCCGCCTGCAGGTCGAGCACCCCGTCACCGAGGAGATCAGCGGGATCGACCTCGTGCGCGAGCAGCTGCGCCTGGCCGCCGGCGAGCCGCTGGGCTACACCGAGGTCCCGCTGCGCGGGCACTCCATCGAGCTGCGGATCAACGGCGAGGACCCCGCCTCGGGCTTCATGCCCGCGCCGGGCACCGTCACCGAGCTGCGCTGGCCCTCCGGCCCGGGCGTGCGGGTCGACTCCGGCGTGATCGCCGGCGACGAGATCTCCGGCGCGTTCGACTCCATGCTGGCCAAGATCATCGTCACCGGGGCCACCCGCGAGCAGGCCGTCCAGCGGGCGCTGCGTGCACTGCGCGAGACGCACGTCGCGGGCGTGCCCACGGTCCTGCCCTTCCACGCCTCGGTGCTCGCCCACCCCGACTTCGTCGCCGAGGGGGGCAAGGACGCCTTCCGCGTGCACACCACGTGGATCGAGAACGACTACGCCGAGGAGCTCGCCGGCCTGCCCAGCACGCGGCCCGCGCCCGCGCCGGCCGACGACCCCGCCCCCGAGCCCGCGCCCACCGAGCGGGTCGTCGTCGAGGTCGGCGGCAAGCGCCTCGAGGTCGTCATCCCCGCGGGCCTGGGCATCACGCAGCAGAAGTTCGGAAGGGGCCCGGTCCGCCGGCCGCTGCGCCGCTCGGGCAGCTCGCGCGGTTCGGGCGGGACCGGCGCCAACGGCGGCGGCAACGCGCTGACCGCCCCCATGCAGGGCACCATCATCAAGTTCGCCGTGGCCGAGGGCGACGTCGTCGAGGTCGGCCAGACCGTCGTCGTCCTCGAGGCGATGAAGATGGAGCAGCCGCTGGCCGCCCACCGTGCCGGCAAGGTGACCGGGCTCAGCGCGAGCCCCGGGACCACCGTCTCCGCCGGCACCGTCATCTGCCAGATCGTCGACGCCGACGACGCACCGCCCACCGCGCCCGCCGACGTCCCCCTCCCGCCCGCCACGTGACCGGCAGCGCCGGGCCGCCCGCCGACCGGCGGCCCGCCCGGCAGCCCGGGGACGGGTGGGTCGAGTGCCGCTGCGGCGCCCGCCACTGGGGGCTCAACGGGGCCGCGGGGCTGCTGGCCTGGCGGCTCGCCGACGGCGAGGTCGAGGTCGCCCTCCAGCACCGGGCCGCCTGGTCCCACCACGGCGGGACCTGGGGCGTCCCCGGCGGGGCGATCGCCGACGGCGAGAGTGCCGTCGAGGGCGGTCTGCGCGAGGCCGCCGAGGAGTCCGGGCTCGCCGCCGGGCAGCTGCGGCTGCACGCCGGCCGCGTGCTCACCCACCCCGACTGGTCCTACACGACCCTGGTGGCCCGGGCCGACGACGACGCCGTCGTCCGCGCGACCGACGCCGAGTCGCTGGAGGTGCGGTGGGTCCCGCGCTCCGAGCTCGTCTCGGGCACCCTCCCGCTGCTGCCGGCCTTCGCCGACTCGCTCGACGAGCTGACCGCGATGCTCGGCCGGGTCGTCCTCGTGGTCGACTCGGCCAACGTCGTCGGATCTGTGCCCGACGGCTGGTGGCGCGACCGCGCCGGCGCCACCGAGCGGCTGCGCGACTCGCTGGCCGGGCTGGCCGTGTCGGGCCTCGACGCCGCCGACCTCGGCCTGCCGGGCACCCGGTGGTTCCCGGAGATCCATCTCGTCGCCGAGGGGGCGGCCCGCGGGGTGGGCTCGAGCGCGACCGTCACCGTCCACGACGCCCCGGGCGAGGGCGACGACGCGATCGTGGCCCTGGTCCGCGAGCTGGCCGGTGCGCAGGACAGGGGCGGCGCGGCCGCCGACGCCGGGATCGAGGGGGCCACCGTCCCGGGACGCGGAAGGCTCGCGCCGGGCTTCGTGCGCGTCGTCGTCGCGACCGCCGACCGGGCGCTGGCCAGGCGGTGCGAGGCGCTGGGCGCCGTCGTCGTCGGGCCGCGGACCGTGCGCCCGTCCTCGTGAGCTCCTGACCTCCTGCCCTCCTGCCCTCGTCGAGCTCGTGCTCGCCCCCGCGAGTGCGTGCTCGGGCAGGCCCGCACTCAGCACCGCCGGCACGAACTCAGCGAGGTGGGGTCCCTACCCGGGGTGACGAGCGTTCCCGAGCCCCATCTCCTCGTGGGTGCAGTCTGCACCCACGGGCGGTACGATGAGCCCATGGCGAAGATCGTGCATGTCCGCGACGTGCCCGACGACGTCCACGCCGCGCTGACCCGCGCCGCCCGCACGGAGGGACTCTCGCTCACCCGGTACCTGCACCGCGAGCTCGCGAGCCTCGCCCGGCGCCAGGAGGTGGCAGCGCAGAACGCCGCGACGATCCGCCAGGTCCAGGACCAGGTCGGGTCCCCGGTCGGCCGCGAGGAGATCCTCGCCGCGGTCCGTGAAGGACGCGGCGATTGAGGATCGTCGACGCCGGCGTGGTCGTCGGGCTGCTCGTCGGCGGCATCGACCACGAACGACTGGGCGACGACGAGCTCGGAGCACCGCACCTCATCGACAGCGAGGTGACGCACGCCCTGCACGGACTTGTCCGGCGATCGGCTCTCAGCGAGGACCAGGGCGGCGTCGCGCTGCGCGGGTTCATGGCACTGACGCTCACGCGGTTCCCCGTCACGGCGCTCCGAGGGCGCATGTGGGAGCTGCGGCACAACCTCAGCGGCTACGACGCGACGTACGTCGCCCTCACCGAGGCGACCGGCGCCACCGACCTGGTGACGACCGACGCCCGCCTCGCACGCGCCCCGGGCCCGAGGTGCCGCATCGAGCTGATCTGACCCGTCGTCGGGCCACTCCCACCTGCCCCCGTCGAATGCGTGCTCGACCCCGCGAGTGCGTGCACGGGCAGGCCCGCACTCAGCACCGCCGGCACGAACTCAGCGAGCTGGGCTCCCTGCGCGGGGTGACGAGCGACGCCGGACGCGCGCGCCGCCGTCGTCGGCCCGCGAACTACCCTGGCCCCATGACCTCCCGCACCGCCTGGGGCCACGGCCTGGCCACCCGCACCGCATCCGGCGAGACGCTCGACGTCTGGTACCCCTCCCCCGCGCTCGGCGCACCGCCGGCCGACACCGACCCCGAGGCGCTCGCCCGGCTCGCCGAGGCCGCGCGCACCGACGACGTCCGCGGCGTCGTCGTCGAGGTCGTCACCACCACGGTCGACCTCGACACCCCGCCGACCGACGTCGCCGACGGCTACCTGCGCCTGCACCTGCTCAGCCACCGCCTCGCCGCCCCCCGCTCGATCAACCTCGAGGGCCTCTTCGGCGTGCTGCCGATCGTCGCCTTCACCTCGCTCGGCCCGGTGCTGCCCGCCGATCTGCCCGCCGTCAAGGTGCGTGCCTCCGCAGCGGGGCTGCACCTCAGCGTCCAGCTCGTCGACAAGTTCCCGCGGATGGTCGACTACGTCGTCCCCTCGGGCGTGCGCATCGGCGACGCCGACCGCGTCCGGCTCGGCGCGCACCTGGCCGAGGGCACGACCGTCATGCACGAGGGCTTCGTCAACTTCAACGCCGGCACCCTGGGCCGCTCGATGGTCGAGGGGCGCATCTCCCAGGGCGTGCTCGTCGGGGACGGCTCCGACGTCGGCGGGGGCGCCTCGATCATGGGCACCCTGTCCGGCGGGGGCACCGAGCAGGTGACCATCGGCGAGCGCTCCCTGCTGGGCGCCAACGCCGGCGTGGGGATCTCGCTGGGCGACGACTGCGTCGTCGAGGCGGGCCTCTACGTCACCGCCGGCACCAAGGTCACGGTGCTGCCCGAGGAGAAGGTCGTCTCCGCCCGCGAGCTCTCCGGCGTGCCCGGCCTGCTCTTCCGCCGCCACTCGGTGACCGGCGCCGTCCAGGTCCTCACGCGCGAGGGGCACGGCGTCACGCTCAACGCCGCCCTGCACGCGTGACCCGGGCCGGCCGGCAGCGGTGAGCGACCAGGCACCGCGCCGCTCGGGGCTGTCCTGCCTCGGCGGCCTGCTCATCGTCCTTGTGGTGCTGGCCGTCCTGGTCGCCGGGGTCGTCGGGGTGCTCACCTGGGTCGTGCGCTCCCCCGCCGCCGGCACCTGCCGGGCCGAGGCCGGCGGCGACCTCGAGGCCTCCCTCGAGGGCGACCAGGCCGCCAACGCCGCACTCATGGTCGGGCTCGCCCAGCAGCGCGACCTGCCGATCCGCGCCACCACCGTGGCCATCTCGACGGCGATGCAGGAGTCCCGCCTGCGCAACATCGACTACGGGGACCGCGACTCGGTGGGGCTGTTCCAGCAGCGCACCTCGCAGGGCTGGGGCACGGTCGAGGAGATCATGGACCCCGTCTACTCGACGGGCCAGTTCTACGACGCGCTGGTCGAGATCGACGACTGGGAGTCGATGTCGATCAACGACGCCGCCCAGGCCGTCCAGCGCTCCGGCTTCCCCGACGCCTACGCCCAGCACGAGACGATGGCCCGCGCCTTCGCGGCGAACCTCGTCGGCCAGGTCGAGGGCGGCCTCGTCTGCCGCCTCGAGATGCCCGAGGCCGCCGAGGACGCCCCGGCCTCGCTCGCCACCACGACCGTCACCGACCTCGCCATGCGCGATCTCGGGCTGACCCCCGAGCGGGGCACGGCCGGCGTCCTCGTCATCGACGCCGCCGGCCTCCCCGCCGGGGCCGCGGCCGACGACGGCGGCACCGGGTCCGGGTGGGGCGTGGCCCACTGGGCCGTGGCCACCGCGGCGGAGACCGACGCCGTCGCCGTCGCCACCCACGAACGCGTGTGGCTGCGCTCGGAGGGCAACGACGCCGCCTGGGTGCCCCTCGACGAGGTCGGCTCGGAGCTCTCGCCGGTCGAGCAGGCCGTCGTCGACGCCGCCGCCGGGCTCGAGCCGGGGCAGGTCGCGGTCGGCTGACCGCCGGGCGGACCTCGTCGACCACCTCAGAACCGGTCCACGTAACCTGTCGGGACAGGTGCCAGCTCCACAGAGAGGTCGACGGATGACCGACAACCGGTACGTGCTCGGGATCGACAACGGAGGGACGGTCACCAAGGCGTGCCTGTACTCCGCGAGCGGGGAGCTCGTGGCCCACCACGGGGCCAAGGTGCAGACGCTGAGGCCCCACCCCCAGTGGACGGAGCGCGACGTCGACGCCCTGTGGCAGGCGAACGTCGATGCCATCCGCGGCTGCCTCGGGGCCGCCGCCGTCGACCCGGCGCAGATCGCCTCGATCTCGATCACGGGTCATGGCAACGGCCTGTACCTCGCGACGGCGGACGGCCGTCCCGCGCGCCCCGGCATCGTCTCCACCGACTCCCGCGCCCAGTCGATCGTGGACGGGTGGCTCGCCCGCGACGACTTCGACGAGCACGCCCGGGCGAAGACCCTCTCCACCACCTGGGCCGGTCAGCCCAACGCCCTCCTGCGGTGGCTCGACGAGAACGAGCCGGGGGCCTTCGAGGCCGCCGACTGGATCCTCATGGTCAAGGACTACATCCGCTTCCGACTGACCGGCGAGGTGGGCATGGAGCTCACCGACGCCTCGTTCATCTCCCTCATGGACGTGCCCTCACGCTCCTACGACCGCGAGCTCATGGCGTACTGGGGCATCGAGCGATGGTTCGACAAGCTGCCGCCGATACTGGGGTCCACGGACGTCGGCGGTCGCATCACGGCCGAGACCGCCGAGCTCACCGGCCTCGCCGAGGGCACCCCGGTGGCCGGGGGCTGCGCCGACGTCTCCGCCTCGGCGCTCGCCGCCGGCGTCGTCGAGGCGAACAAGGCGGCCGTCGTCACGGGCACGTGGAGCATCAACGAGTTCGTCTCCACCGAGCCGATCGCGGACACCGATGCGTGGTTGACCGCCGTGTACCCGGTTCCGGGCACCTTCATCATCCTCGACTCCAGCCCGAACGGCGTGGCCAACCTCGAGTGGTACCTGCGCGAGGTGGTCGGGGGCATCCTGCGGGGGTTCGCCGGCGTGGAGCCGGACGACGCGGCGATCCTCGAGACCTGCGAGCGGATGATCCGGGAGATCACGCCCGGCGAGGACGACCCGTTCTTCGTCCCGTTCATCAACGGGTCCGACGTCGTCCCCCACGGGCGCGCAGGCTTCATCGGCCTCGACGCGTACCACGACGTCCGCCACATGGTGCGGGCCGTGTACGAGGGCGTGGTCCTCATGCACCTGCACCACGTCACGCGCCTGCGCGACTACGCCCCGCTGCAGGACGCGATCACCTTCACCGGCGGCGCCTCCAACTCCGCGCTGTGGACGCAGATGTTCGCGGACGCGCTCGGCAGCCGGCTGGAGGTCGTCGACGCGCCGGAGGCCGGCACGCTCGGTGTGGCGGCCGTCGGCGCCGTCGCCGGCGGCATCTGGCCGGACGTGCGCACCGCGGTGGCACGCATGACGCGCGAACCGCGCGCCGTCGTCGAGCCGGATCCTGCCGCCACCGAGCTGTGGGCGAGGCGGTTCGCGCGCTTCACCGCCTACCTCGACACCCAGCGGTGACGGCCATGGATCTCGGACTGTCAGGCAAGCGCGCCCTCGTCACGGGCGGCGCCTCGGGGCTCGGCCGTGCGCTCGTGGAGGTCCTGCGCGCCGAGGGCGTGCAGGTGGCGTTCAACTACCGCAGCCGCACCGACGAGGCCGAGCAGATGGTGGCCGACCTCGGCGCCGACGGGACGGTGGCGCTGCCCGCCGACCTCGCCGACCGCGAGCAGGTCGCCACGCTCGTCCCGGCCGCGGTCGAGGCGCTCGGCGGGCTCGACATCCTCGTCAACAACGCCGGGATCTGGCTCTCGGGCTACGTCGGCGAGATCGACGACGACCACTGGGACAGGACCATGGACGTCAACCTGCGCGCCCCGGTCATGCTCTGCCAGCAGTTCGTCACCCATGCGCGCGAGACCGACCTTCCCTGGGGCAGCATCCTCAACATCTCCTCGCAGGCGGGCTTCCACGGCTCGACGACGGGGCACTCGCCGTACGCCGCGTCCAAGGCCGGGCTGTCGAACTTCACCGTGTCGCTCGCCCGCGAGCTCGGGAGCGCGCCGATCAACGCGAACAGCTTCCTCATCGGCATGATGCACTCGCCCATGTCCGCCGACGCCCTCGCGGCCCGCCCGGAGTACTACGCGAACCGGATCCCGCGCGGCCGGCCCGCGCAGCCGGCGGAGCTCGCGAGGATCGCGGCGTTCCTCGTCTCGCCCGTCGCGTCGTACATGACAGGCACGGCCGTGGACGTGACCGGCGGCATGCTCATGCGCTGACGGCGCGCGCCAGGGCTGGTCGGGCACGAGCCCGTCGACATCGATGCTCCCTGCTCGGGCTGCGCGACCGTGGACCGATGCGCGCACGGGGCCCCGATCCAGTACCGTCGGTAGGGACCGAGGCGTTCCTGCCTCGTTCGGAGCCACCCGGAAGTAGGCCCACCGTGACGGTGACCGACCTCACCCCCTCCCCCCACACCCGGCCCGACCGCCCCGCCCGCGGCGCGGGCGAGCGGTACGTCAGCTCGTTCACCACGCTCACGCGGTCCGTGAAGGACGCCGGCCTCATGCAGCGGGCGTACGGCTACTACTGGACCAAGTTCGCGATCCTCATGGCGTTGGGCGCGGGCCTCGTCGTGGCCTTCATCTTCATCGGTGACTCGTGGTGGCAGATGGGCATCGCGGCCGCGCTCGGCCTGCTCATGACCCAGACCGCGTTCATGGGGCACGACGCGGCACACCGCCAGATCTTCCGCTCCGGCCGGTGGAACACGTGGGCGGGCCTCGTGATGATCAACCTCGTCACCGGCATGGGGCACGGCTGGTGGAACAAGAAGCACAACAGGCACCACGCGGCGCCCAACCAGCTCGGCAAGGACCCGGACATCGATCCCGGACCGGTGATCTGGACGAACGAGGCGCTGCAGACGCGCAGGTCACGCCTGGGCCGCTGGTTCGCCAAGGTGCAGGCCTACACCTTCTTCCCCCTGCTCGCGTTCGAGGGGCTGAGCCTGCACGCCCAGGGCATCGCCCGCCTGTTCACCCGCAACAAGCTCGAGCACCGCTGGGTCGAGGCCTCCTTCATCGCGTTCCGGCTCGGGACGTACGTCGCGCTCGTCTTCCTCATCCTGCCGCCGGGCAAGGCCGTCGCGTTCATCGCCATCCAGATGGGCCTGTTCGGCGCCTACCTCGGGCTGTCGTTCGCGCCCAACCACGTCGGCATGCCGATCGTCGCCCGAGGCATGAAGGTCGACTTCCTCCAGCGCCAGGTCCTCATGAGCCGCAACATCACCGGCGGCAGGTGGGTCGACACGTTCATGGGCGGGCTGAACTTCCAGGTCGAGCACCACCTCTTCCCCTCGATGGCGCGCCCGAACCTGCGCAAGGTGGCCCCGATGGTGCGCGAGCACTGCCGCAGCCTCGGCGTGCGGTACACGGAGACGACGCTGTTCCAGTCGTACCGGGCCGTCACCGCGCACATCCATAGGGTCGGGCGCGGCGGTCTCGACGTCTGGGCCTGCCCGCTCGCGGGCCGGCTGCGCACGGCCTGAGCGACGCGCGGCCTGACACCGGCGTCGGGCTCGGATCCCGACAGAGAGCTGCTCACCCCTCGGAGTGAGAGGACAGACCGTCGCCGGGCGGCCGCTACCGCGTGAAGGCGCTCAGGCCGGTGATCGCGCGCCCGACGACGAGGGCGTTGATGTCGTCGGTGCCCTCGTAGGTGTAGATCCCCTCGGCGTCGGCGTGGAAGCGGGCGACGTCGGTGTCCAGCGTGATGCCGTTGCCGCCGCAGACCTCGCGGGCCAGGGCCACGGTCTCCCGCATCGACCGGCAGGTGTGCCGCTTGGCGAGCGCGGACTCGACCTCGTCGAAGATCCCCTCGTCCTGCCGCTGCGCGAGCCGCACGCAGATCCCCAGCGTGGCGGTGAGGTTGCCGAGCATGCGCGCGAGCTTCTCCTGGACGAGCTGGAACCCGCCGACCGGCCGGCCGAACTGCTCCCGGTCCAGGACGTAGCGGCGCGCGGCCTCCAGCGCGCCCGCCTGCACGCCCGCCGCGTGCCAGGCCACGCACGCGCGCATGCGCCGCAGCATCTCGCCGACGTCGGCGAAGGACTCGACCTGCTGCAGCCGTCGCTCCTCGGGCACCCGCACGCCGTCGAGGGTGATGTCGGCGTTGTTGACGATCCGCAGGGAGGTCTTGCGGCCGATCTTCTCCAGGGTGACTCCCTCGGCCTCGCGCGGGACGAGGAAGGCGCGCACCGGTCCGCGGTCGGGCTCGCGGGCGATGACGCAGAGCTGGTCGGCGTACGCGGCGGAGCCGATCCAGCGCTTGGCGCCGTCGAGGACCCACTCGTCACCCTCGCGCCGGGCGGTCGTGGCCAGGCCGCCGGCGACGTCGGAGCCATGCTCGGGCTCGGTCAGGGCGAAGACGCCGCGCATGCGGAAGGCGAGCACGTCGCCCAACCACCGCTCGACCTGCTCGGGCGAGCCGCCGACCTCGAGGTTGGTGCGGAACAGGGCGGCCTGCCCGTTGAACCAGGTCGCGAGCGAGGCGTCGTACCGGGCGAGCTCGAAGCTGCGGAAGCCCTGGAAGAGCCACCGCTCGGGCGCGCCGGCGAGCGCCTCGGGGGCCATGAACCCGCCCCGGGCGATCGGCTCCACCGCCTCGCCCGGGAACTCGCCGCGGTCCCAGTGGTCGCGGACCGCCTCGAGCGGGACGTGCTCGGCCACCGTCTCCCGCAGCCGGAGGATCTCGCCGCGCTCGGGTCCGGTCAGCAGGTCGGCGTACCGGTAGAGGTCGCTGTCGGGGTACAGAGGCTCCATCGCCCGTGTCCTTTCGGTGCGGTCGTGCGGGATGTCAGCGGTAGAAGCGGTACAGGCCGGTGAGCACGACGGCGGGCTTGGTACCGCCCTCGATCTCGATCGCGCCGTCGACGGTGATCTCGAGCCCGTCGCCGGCGACCTCCTTGACCTCGGCCACCTTCGCGACCATCCGGATCTTTGACCCGACGAGCACGGGGGCGGGGAAGCGGACCTTGTTCAGCCCGTAGTTGACCTTGGTGGTCACGCCGGTGACGTCGAGCAGCTCGCCCCACATGGGGATGACCAGCGAGAGCGTGAGGTAGCCGTGGGCGATCGGCCCGCCGAAGGGCCCCTCCTTGGCGCGCTCGGGGTCGGTGTGGATCCACTGGTGGTCGTCGGTCGCGTCGGCGAACGTGTCGACCTGGTCCTGGGTGACCTCCCGCCAGGCGGAGGTCCCCAGGTCGGTGCCGGCGAGCGAAAGGGCGTCGTCGAAGGAGACGGTGGTGGTCATGGTCCTCAGTCCTCGTATCTCGTGCGGATGATGTGCTTCTGGAGCTTGCCGGTGGCGGTGCGCGGCAGGGCGTCCACGAGGACGATCTCCTTGGGCACCTTGTAGCGGGCGAGACGCTGCCCGAGCGCCTCGGCGAGCGCGGACGGGTCGAGCGCGGCGCCCTCGTCGGTCTCGGCGACCACGACGTAGGCGTGGCCGACCTCGCCCCAGCGCGGGTCCGGCACCCCGATGACGGCGGCGTCGTCGACCCCGGGGACGTCGAGCAGCGCGTTCTCCACCTCGGCGGGGTAGATGTTCTCCCCGCCGGAGATGTACATGTCCTTGAGCCGGTCGCGCACCGTGAGGAACCGGTCGGCGTCGAAGGAACCCATGTCGCCGGTGTGGTACCAGCCCTGCCGGATCGCCTCGGCGGTCGCGTCGGGCCGGTTCCAGTAGCCCCGCATGACGTTGGGGCCCTGGGCGATGACCTCGCCGACCTCCCCGACCTCGACGTCCTGTCCGAGCGCGTCGACGACGCGGGCCTCGGTCCAGAAGTGCTCGGTGCCGGCGGACCCGGACCTCTCGAGGGCGTCGGCGGCGCGCAAGAGGTAGATCCCCGGGGCGGTCTCGGTCATCCCGAAGCCCTGCTGGACCGAGACGTCCCTCTCGTCCCAGGTCCGCAGCATGCGGTCCGGCAACGGGGACCCGCCGCAGACGACGTTCGTCAGGGAGGACAGGTCGGTGTCGGCGAACTCCGGCCGGGAGGCGAGGGAGTCCATCATCGCGGGGACGGCGAACATCGACGTCACGCGCTCGGAGCTGATCGTGGCCAGCACGTGCGCGGGGTCGAACCCGGCCTGGACGATGATCGTGCCGCCCTTGAGGAACGTCGGCATGGTGAGCATGTTGAGGCCGGCGACGTGGAAGAGCGGGGCCATCGACAGGGTGACGTCCGTGGAGACGATGTCCATGTCGACCAGCGAGTTGTAGTACTGCATGCTCAGCGAGCCGTGGGTGTGCGTGGCCCCCTTCGGGCGCCCCGTCGTGCCCGAGGTGTACATGATCATCGCCGGGTCGTCCCAGGTCACCCGCTCGTCGATCAGTGCCGTGCCCGCTGCCGCGAGCTCGGCCTCGTACCCCCTGACGACGGCGCCGGCCACCTCGATGGGTGCCTCACCCTCGTCGACCTGCAGCCAGGTGACGGGCAGGTGCGCGAGCCGGCGCACGTGCTCGTGGTGGTCCCGGCCGACGATGACGACCTGTGCGCCGGAGTCCTCGAGGATGTACTCCACCTCGGGCGCGGCGAGCCGGGCGTTGACGATGACCCAGATGGCACCCAGCTGCGCGGTGGCGAAGAAGGACTCGAGCAGCGTGGGGTGGTTGAACCCGACGTAGGCCACCCGGTCGCCCGGCCCGACGCCCGCGGCACGCAGGGCGTTCGCGAGGCGCCGGGAGCGCTCCTCGACCTCGGCGTAGGTGGACCGGCGCCCCTCGAACTCGATCGCGACCTTGGCGGCCGTCGACTTCAGCCGGCGGCGGGGCCAGGAGCCGACGCCGAGGTCACGCACCGTCGCCCCCGAGGCCGAGCACGCGGACCGCGTTGTCCTTGAGGACCTTGGCCATGACCTCCTCCGACCAGCCGAGGTTCTCGGCGTCCCTCAGCCAGCGGTCGGGGGTCAGCAGCGGGTAGTCGGAACCGAACAGCACCTGGTCCTGGAGCTGGCGGGCGGCCTGCCTGACGAGCTGCGGCGGGAAGTACTTCGGTGACCAGCCCGACAGGTCGATGAACACGTTGCCCTTGTGCGTGGCGACCGAGATCGCCTCGTCCTGCCACGGCACCGACGGGTGGGCCATGATCACGGTGAGCTCCGGGAACGCGGCGGCGACCTCGTCGAGCAGGATGGGGTTCGACAGGCCGAGCCGGAGCCCGTACCCGCCGGGCAGGCGGGCCCCGATCCCGGTCTGGCCGGTGTGGATGAGGGCCACGAGCCCGGCCTCGGCGATCACGTGGTAGATCGGGAAGTAGCGCTCGTCGGAGGGGTCGAAGCCCTGCAGGGTGGGGTGGAACTTGAACCCGCGCACGCCGAGGTCCTCGATCTGCCGCCGGGCCTCGTCCAGCACCCCGTCGGCCAGCGGGTCCACGGACCCGAAGGGGATGAGCACGTCGGCGTTGTCGGCGGCCCCGGAGACGAGGTCGTCCACGGAGTTGGGCGGGTGGGCGAGGTTGGTGGTGGCGTCGACGGTGAAGACCACGGCCGCCATGCCGCGCTCCCGGTAGTACGCGGCGGTCTCCTCGACGAGGTCGCGCTCGGTGGGGGCCTTGAAGTACCGCGCGGCGGCGTCAACGACCTCCCCGGGCAGCGAGCCGTGCCCGTCGTGGTCCTTCTCGATGTGGACGTGGATGTCGATCGCGCGCAGCGCACCGACGTCGACGGCGCCCTCGTAGCGGGTCGTCACCGTGCCTCCCCCTCGCTGCCGGGCTTCGGCGCCGGGGGCTGCGGCATCGGCTGGCCGACGCTCTCCCACGACTGGCCGAACAGGGAGTCGACCGTCTCGGTGAGGTGCTCGTAGGACCAGCCGCCCTCACGCAGGGCGACCACGGACTCGCGCGGGTGGGTGTAGAGCGCGAGGCGGTCCCCGCCGACGCCGATGGCCTGGCCGGTGACCCCGGCCGCGGCGTCGGAGGCCAGGTAGGCGATGACGCCGGCGACGTCCTGCGGGGTGCCGAAGCCGAGGACCTGACGGGCGAACGGCGGCATCTCCTCACCGGCGGCGGCCGTGTCGACGAACTCCTTGAAGAACGGCACGGTCTCGGTCATCGCCGTCGCGGCGACGGGGACGACGGAGTTGACGGTGATCTCGGCCTTCTTCAGCTCCATCGCCCACGTGCGGACCATGCCGACGATGCCGGCCTTGGCTGCCGCGTAGTTCGTCTGGCCGAAGTTGCCGCGCTGGCCGGTGGGCGAGCCGATGGTGATGATCCGGCCGCCCTCGCCGGCGGCACGCATGTGCGTGGCCGCGGCGCGCACGCAGGTGAAGGTGCCGCGCAGGTGGACGTCGATGACCGTGTCGAAGTCGTCGTCGGACATCTTCCACAGCACGGTGTCGCGCAGGACGCCGGCGTTGGTCACGAGGATGTCGAGGCGGCCGAATTCCCGCACGGCGGTGGCGACGAGCTCGTCGGCGGTCGCGCTCGGACCGACCGGGGCGACGACGGCGACCGCCCGGCCCCCGGCGTCGGTGATGCTGCGGACCGCGTCCGCGGCGACCTGCTCGTCGACGTCGTTGACGACGACGGCCGCGCCGAGGCGGGCCAGCTCCGTGGCGTACGCGAGACCGAGGCCCCGCCCGCTGCCGGTGACGATGGCGGCCTTGCCGTTGAGGCTCATTGCGCTCCCTTGCGTCGACGTACCGCCGGCACAGGGTCGGTCCGGCGGGTGCACGGCGGCGGCCGCACCCCTGCGGCCACTCCCTGCTCCCGACTCTGCCGCGAATGATTGCAAATTGTCAATCATTGACATTCGCAACGAATGCTCCTATCGTCGCCCCACGGTGCCGCGGTGGCGCCGAGCACAGGGAGGTGCATGGTGACGGTCCGCCGACAGACCCGGGAGACCGGTCTGCTGCTCTCGCTCGTGTCCTCCCGCACCTTCGTGGCAGCGGGCCGCGTGCTCCAGACGCACGAGCTGACCCCGCGCAGCTACACCGTCCTGGAGAACCTGTTGGAGGCCCCCCTCAGCCAGCGTGAGCTCGCGGAGCGCCTCGAGCTGGACCCCAGCCGCATCGTCGCCCTCGTGGACTCCCTGGTCTCGGCCGGGTACGCGGAGCGGCGCACCTCCGAGACCGACCGACGGGTCCGTCTCGTCACCGTCACCGACCGCGGCCGGAGCACGGCCGACGTCGCGCGCGTCGAGAGCGAGAACGCCGTCGACCAGGTGCTCGACGTGCTCGACGACGACGAGCGCGCCACGTTCGTCGCGCTCCTCGAACGGATCGTCGACCGGCGCTGAGGCCGGCACGAGCCCTGCTCCGGCCCGCCCGGGCGGCCGGACCCTCATCCATCGACCGACGGGACCGCCGTCACCCACCCATCCGGTCGGCGCTTCCGCCGACCGGGGCGACCAGCATCAGAAAGGACGACCATGCGTACCCGATCGACGACGACCGTGGCACTGACCGTCTCCGCCCTCCTCGTGCTCTCCGCCTGCGGCGGGGGTGAGGACGCCGACGACGGCGGCGGCGGGGGTGAGGACGGCCTGACCGCGGTCACGGTGGGCGCGCTGCCCATCGTGCCGACCGCCGGGCTGCAGTACGGCATCGACGAGGGGATCTTCGCCGACCACGGTCTGGACGTCACCCTGCAGACCGGCCAGGGCGGCGCCGCGCTCATCCCCGCCGTCGTCTCCGGCGAGATCGACTTCGCCACCTCGAACCCGCTGTCGGTGATGATCGGCCAGTCCACCGGGCTGCCGATCGACGTGACCTCGGGATTCGTCCACTCCCGCACCGAGGGGGACGACATCACGGGCGTCTACGCGATGCCCGACACCGGCGTCGAGAGCCCCGCCGACCTCGCGGGCATGACGGTGGCGGTCAACAACCTCAACACCCAGGGTGACCTCACCATCCGGGAGATGGTCCGGCAGGACGGCGGCGACCCGGAGTCGATCGAGTTCGTCGAGATCGGCTTCCCGGACATGGAGGCCGCGCTCGACTCGGGCCAGATCGACGCCGCGTGGGTGGCCGAGCCGTTCGGCACGGTGCTCACGGACAACGGGGCCGAGCTCGTCGGCTACAACTACCAGCTCGTCGCACCGGGGCTGCAGACGATGGTCATCATCGCGGGGCAGGACGTCGAGCCCGAGCTGCGCGAGCAGTTCACCACTGCGCTGGAGGAGGTCCTCGCCGCCGCGACCGACGACGAGGAGGGGGTGCGGGCGACCCTGGTCGACCTGCTCGACATGGACGAGGACCTCGCCGACCGCACGCTCATCGAGGAGTTCAGCACCGAGCTCGACCCGGCCCCGCTCGAGGTGCTGCTCGCGCTCGCCGACGAGCGCGGCCTGCTCGAGCAGCCGCTGACGATCGAGGACTTCCTGCCCGCGGAGTGACCGCCCGGGTCCTCGTACGGCACGAGCCCCGTCCCGCTGCTGCGGGACGGGGCTCGTGCCGTGTACCGGTCACCCTCCGGCGGGGCTCGCCGACCGGCTGGGCCCGGGCTCAGCGCTCCTCGACGGGCACGTAGTCCCTCTCGGTGGCGCCGGTGTAGACCTGGCGCGGACGCCCGATCTTCGTGTTCTTGTCCTCGATCATCTCCCGGTACTGGGCGATCCAGCCGGGCAGGCGCCCCAGGGCGAACAGCGGGGTGAACATCTGCGTGGGGAAGCCCATCGCCTTGTAGATCAGGCCCGTGTAGAAGTCGACGTTGGGGTAGAGCTTGCGCTCGACGAAGTAGTCGTCGTTCAGCGCGATCTCCTCGAGGTGCATGGCGATGTCGAGGAGCTGATCGTCCGTACCGAGCCGCTGCAGCACGTCGTGGGCGACGTTCTTGACGATGGCCGCGCGCGGGTCGTAGTTCTTGTAGACCCGGTGGCCGAAGCCCATGAGCCGGACGTTGTCGTTCTTGTCCTTGGCGCGCTTCATGAACGTCTCGACGGAGTCGTCGCTCTCCTGGATGCGCGAGAGCATGTCGAGCACGGCCTCGTTGGCGCCGCCGTGCTTGGGCCCGGACAGGGCGCCGACGCCGGCCGAGATCGAGGCGTAGATGCTGGCGTCGGAGGAGCCGACCATGCGCACCGTCGACGTCGAGCAGTTCTGCTCGTGGTCCGCGTGCAGGATGAGCAGCAGGTCCAGCGCCCGCACGATCTCCGGGTCGTACTCGCGGTGCTGGTAGGGCAGGTCGAAGGTCATCCGCAGGAAGTCCGCGGTGTAGCTGTACGAGGCGTCCGGGTAGAGCAGCGGCAGGCCCGAGGCGCGCTTGGCGATGTAGGCGATCATCGTCGGCAGCTTGGCCATGAGGAGCACCGTCGAGAGCTCCTTCTGGTACTCGTCGTACGGGTCCAGCGTGTGCGGGTAGTAGGTGCCGAGACCGGCGATCCCCGCCTGGAGCATCGACATCGGGTGCCCGTTGGGCGGGAAGGCCGTGAAGAAGCCCTTGAAGTCCTCGTGCAGCACGCGGTGGCGCTTGATGCGCCGGGTGACGGCCTCGAGGGTGTCGGCGTCGGGCAGCTCGCCGTAGATGAGCAGGTAGGCGGTCTCGAGGAAGCTCGAGCGCTCGGCGAGCTGCTCGATCGGGTAGCCGCGGTAGCGCAGGATCCCCGCGTCGCCGTCGATGTAGGTGATGGCCGACTCGGTCGAGGCCGTGTTGGTGAAGCCGTAGTCGAGCGTGACGGTGCCCGTCTCGCCGAGGAGCTTGTTGATGGTCAGGCCGTCGCTGCCCTCGGTGGCACGGACCCGCGGCAGCGCGAGCGTGTGGTCGTCGACGGTGAGCGTCGCGTCGTCTGTCATGCGTGATCCCCTTCGTGGATGGTGGGCGCCTCGTGGGCGCACGCAGGGGGCGGCGAACCGCCCCCGTCGGAGGTCGTCCGCGCTCCAAGATACCGCCGCCGGAGCATCGTCATGGCCCCTGCGCGGGGCGTGGACAGCAGGGGCGTCCACCCACCCCCGTCGACGCCGGGCCGATCAGCCGGTGAGGCGCTCGACCGCCGCGGCGACGCGCTCGTCGGTGGCGGTCAGCGCCATCCGCACCCGCCCGTCACCGGCGGGGCCGTAGAAGTCGCCGGGCGCCACGAGGATGCCCAGGTCGGCCAGCTCGTCGACGAGCTCGCGGCCGCGGGCCCCGTCCCGGCCCAGCCACAGGTACAGGCCGGCGACGGTCCCGGGGTCCGGGGTCAGGCCCCGGCTCCCCACGGCGTCGAGCAGCGCGGCCCGACGACGCCCGTACCGCTCCCGCTGGGCGGCGACGTGGGCGTCGTCGGCCAGCGCGGCGGCCATGGCGGCCTGGACCGGTCCGGGGACCATGAACCCCGCGTGCTTGCGCAGCTCGCGCAGGCGCCCCATCAGGTTCTCGTCGCCACCGATCAGGGCCGCCCGGTAGCCGGCCATCGAGGACTGCTTGGACAGCGAGTACGCCGCGAGCAGGCCCGAGTCGTCCCCGTCGGTCACCCGCGGGTCGAGGAGGCTGGGCACGCCCCGGCTCGCCCACGGCTCGGTCCAGGCGAGCTCGGCGTAGCACTCGTCGGCCACGACGACGGCACCCACCTCGCGCGCCCACGCCCGCACGGCCCGCAGGCGCTCGACGTCGAGGACGTGGCCGTGCGGGTTGGCCGGCGAGTTGAGCCAGACCAGCCGGACACCGGCGGTGGGCCAGTCCTCGGGCCGGGCGGGGTCCACCGGCACCGGGTCGGCGCCGGCCAGGCGCGCCCCGACGTCGTAGGTGGGGTACGCCACCCGCGGGTGCAGCACGGTGTCCCCCGCCCCGATGCCGAGCATCGCGGGCAGCAGGGCGACGAGCTCCTTGGAGCCGACCGTGGGCAGCACGGCCCGCTCCGTGAGCGTGACGCCGCGGCGTCGGGCGAACCAGGCGACCATCGCGGCGCGCAGCTCGTCGGTCCCCACGGTCGTGGGGTAGCCGGGCCGGTTCGCCGCCGCGACGAGCGCCTCCTGGACGACCTGCGGGGTGGGGTCGACGGGTGTGCCCACCGACATGTCGACCAGTCCGCCGGGGTGGGCGGCGGCGCGTTCACGGGCCCCTGCCAGGGAGTCCCAGGGGAAGTCCGGCAGGGCCGCACCGTGCAGCGTCACCTCACGCCTGCGGCGGGAGCGCGGCCACCACGGGGTGGTCGAAACCGAGCCGACCGGTGCGCGCGGCGCCGCCGGGCGAGCCGACCGGGGCCGACTGGCCCGGCATGACGTCCGAGAAGTAGTTGACGTTGACGTCGTAGTACTCGGACCAGATCGCCGGGGTGTCGTCCTCGTAGTAGATCGCCTCGACGGGGCAGACCGGCTCGCAGGCGCCGCAGTCGACGCACTCGTCGGGGTGGATGTAGAGCATGCGGTCGCCCTCGTAGATGCAGTCGACCGGGCACTCGTCGACGCACGCACGGTCGAGCACGTCCACGCAGGGCTGTGCGATTACGTAAGTCACGCACCCATCGTCCCATGCCGCGCAAACGGCGGCGCGGTCGTCCCGCATGGCGCCTGGCGCGTCTCGCCACTCGGTACCGCCCGACGCGGTGTGTCACGCTCGGGCGGTGGCACCGCACTCCTTCGACGGCTATCCCGGGCCCGACCATGTCCTGCAGCAGGGCTGGGCGGAGGGCGAGCGGGTGGTCGTGCGCTTCCGGGACGGCGCCGACGCGCGCGACGCGCTCGGGTACCTCTCCGAGGTCACCGAGGAGCACCTCACCGTGGAGACGAAGCGCGGCGAGGTGCGCGTCCCGGTGGGGGCGATCCTGGTCGGCCGGCGGGTCCCGCCGCCCCCGCCCCCGCGCGCCCGCCGGCGGTGAGCGGGAGCCCTCAGATCGGGTGGTGCCGGGGCTCGGCGGAGACGGTGACGTCAGCCGGTCGGCCCCCTCGTGCCGCCGCCGGCTTCCGCGTAGTCAGCCGCAGGCCACGCGGTTGTGCGGGGAGTAGGTCCACTCGTACTCCTCGCGGGGCAGGACCTCGTCGCCGTGGCTGCGCTCGCGCGAGACGGTCACCGAGAACCCGTTGACGCCGCCGTACTCGGGCACGCAGGTCGGCGAGGGGTTGACGACGTCCTGGGGCGCGGTGATGTTGTAGGGGCCGTTGATCTCGGTGGTCACGTCCCAGTACTCGGTGGACCACAGCCGGGTGTGCACCTCGCCGTCCTCGACCCAGGCCTCGACGAGCACGCCGTAGGGCGTGTTGTTCTCCCAGATCATGTTGATCGAGTTCTCGGGGTTGTCCTCGTCCACCCAGAGGGTGGCCTCCTGGCCCATCGGGTACCGGTCGAAGTACTTGCTGTGCGGCCGGTGCTCGATGTCGTCCAGGCCCGCGAGCCAGCCCACGTTGAACATGTTCGTCGACAGCTGGGACACGCCCCCGCCGAGCGCGGTGGCGTTGAAGCCGTCCTGGACGACGCCGGAGCTGACGAAGCCGTTCTCCTCGGTGATCGGCCCCAGCTCCTCGGCGAGGTTGAACTGCTCACCGGGCAGGACGAGCGTGTCGGTGACCAGGGCGGTGCCGTTGACGAGATTCTGCGTGCGGACGTCGTCGCTCGTCAGCGGGGTGCTGATCTCGGACACGACCTCCTCGACGCCGAGCTCCTGGGCGTCCTCGGTGGTGAACTCGGGCTCCTCCTCGACGACCTCGGCGACCGCCACGCGGTCCTCGGTGGAGGTCGCCGCGTCCGCGACACCGCCGGCGAGCGCCTCGGGGTCGATGACCGCGCCGTTCTCGCTGCCCACGATGTAGGGGGCGCCGTCGCGCAGGGTGATCCGGGCGTCGACGGGCTCGGAGCCGACGGTGGCACCGGCGTCGAGCACCTGGTCGGCGAGCGCCTCGCCGTCCATGCTCAGCTCCAGGGCGCCGTCGACGGGTTCGATGGTGGCCGCCGCGGTGAGCTGCTCGACCTCCAGGTCGACCTCCTCCTCCCCCACCTGCACGGTGACCGGGCCGGAGGTCAGGGGCGCGACGATCTCGCTCTGCGCGGTGGCGATCGCCTCGTCGTCGATCTCGGGGGAGGTCTCGGTCGCGACGGCCTCGATGGGTGCGGTCGAGACCAGCCAGCGGTCCTCGACGATGTCGGCGGTGGCGTCGACGTCGACCTCGGTGCCCTCGACGGGTTCGGTCACGCGCGGGGTGGAGCCGGAGAACTCGATCGCGCCGTCCACGGCCTCGGTGCCGAGCTCCTCGTCGACGGCCTCGATCGCCGAGCGCAGGGCCGCCTCGTCGACGGTGCGGACCGGGTCGTAGGCGCCCAGGCCGGTGAAGTGGCCGAGCAGGACGCGGGGGTCGACGGCGAAGCCGGTGAGGTTGTCGACGGTGCTCTGGGCGTCGAACGTGAGACCGGCCTCGGCGGAGCTGATCGTCGTGGCGCTCTCGCCCAGGGTCAGCTCGATGGGCGCCTCGACCTCGTCGGCGAGCTCGGTGCGCAGCTCCTCGACGGCGTCCTCGGCGCTGAGCCCGCCGATCTGGACGCCGGCGACGACGGTGCCCGTGGGGACCTTGTCCCCCATGAACCAGGCCAGGCCGAAGTACGCGCCGGCCAGGACCACCAGGGTCACGAGCACGCCGATCAGCCAGTTGCGCCCGCGGTGGCTCGTCCTGGTTCCGTCGAGCCCTGCGTCGCGCGCGTGGCGGGTCATGCGTTCCTCGTTCCATGGGTGGCCGGCGTCGTCCGGGCGGTGCGCTCCATCGTAGGGAATAACACCAGATCGGGACGACGGCGCGCGGCGGCCGAGATGGGGACGTCGGCCCCCGGTCCGCGCGGCGGGGTGGACCTCAGCGGCCGCCGGGGCGCCAGGGACGCACCCGGCCCAGGGCGTGCACCTGCGCGCCGTCATGGCCGGTGGCGCGTGCGCGCAGGACGTGGCCGGCGACGACGAGGTGGTCCCCCGCCTCCCTGGCCCAGGCGGTGCGGCAGACCAGATGGGCCGCAGCGGCCTCGAGGAGCACGGCCGTACCCTCGTCGGGCGTGAGGTCGATGCCGACGTCCTGACCGACCAGGGGCCGGCCGGGCTCGCGGACCCGGGCCAGCGCGGCCGCCGCGGCCGCCGAGCCGTCGAGCACCGAGAGCCCCCACCGCGCCTCCGCACCGGGTACGGGCTCCGCGAGCGCCTCGGCGGCGCGGGAGTCGGTGAAGACCGAGATCGTCACCATCGGCGGTCGCAGCGAGGCGGAGGCGACGTCGGTCAGCGGGACCAGCAGGGGGTGGCGGCCGGCCAGGACCCCCAGGACGACGACGCCGCCCGGCCGCCGGCCGAACGCCGTGCGGAAGTCGGTCACCAGCAGCTCGTCGGGGTCCTCGTGCTGGTCGGGGCGGGGGACGTGCGTCATGGTCGCGGCGGCGTCCCGTCCGAACCGGTCAGGCCGCCGGCGGCCGGGTCCGACCCGACGTCGGTCGGTCGCGCCCCGTCGATGCTCCGCTGCAGCCCGACGTCGGCCGGTCGCGCCCCGTCGGTGGTCCGCTGCAGCCCGACGTCCTCCGCCCCGCCGGCGTCCACCTCCGTCTCGTCGCCGCGGCCGGCGCGCCGACGCCCGAGCCGGACCGGGTCCTGACCGAACCAGCCGCGCGGGGCGGCCCAGCCGATCGCCGCGACCAGCGGCATCGTGAGGATCCACAGCATGGCCCGGGGCGTGGAGGTGACGAGCACGTCGCCGCCGGGTCCCCAGTACGTCATCAGCAGGACGATGCCGATCCCCAGCCCGCCATAGACGAGCAGCGCGGAGGTGCCGCTGACCGAGCGCACGAGGATCGCGCCGGTGAGGGCCAGCAGGATGCCGAGCACGATCCCCAGTGGGAAGGCGTCGACCTCCATCCGGTGGGTGACCGTGCCCGCGAGGGCCACCAGGGCCGTGAGCAGCACCGCGACGACGACCTCGAGCAGCCGCTCGCCGAGCCCGCGCCGCTGCGCCGGCTCCGTCCCCGCGGGCGACGACATCAGGCCCCCTGCCGCTTGGCCCGGGCGCTGGCGCGCGCCCGCTCGGTGGCGTCGAGGATGACCTTGCGGATGCGCACGATCTCGGGGGTGACCTCGACGCACTCGTCGTCGGCGGCGAACTCGAGGGACTCCTCGAGGGTGAGACTCCTCGGCGGCACGAGGGACTCGAAGCTGTCGGCCGTGGCCGAGCGCATGTTCGTCAGCTTCTTCTCCTTGGTGATGTTGACGTCCATGTCCTCGTTGCGCGCGTTCTCCCCGACGATCTGGCCCTCGTAGACCTCGGCGGTGGGCTCGACGAAGAACGAGCCGCGCTCCTGGAGGTTGATCATCGCGAACGGTGTCACGGCGCCGGCCCGGTCCGCCACCAGCGACCCGGTCGAGCGGTGCTCGATGTGCCCGTGCCACGGCTCGTAGCCCTCGGCGATCGAGAAGGCGATACCGGTGCCGCGGGTCTCGGTCATGAAGCGGGTGCGGAAGCCGATGAGCCCGCGGGCGGGGACGAGGAACTCCATGCGTACCCAGCCGGTGCCGTGGTTGGTCATCGCGTCCATGCGGCCCTTGCGCGCCGCGAGCAGCTGGGTGACCGAGCCGAGGTACTCCTCGGGGACGTCGATCGTCATCCGCTCCATCGGCTCGTGCCGCTTGCCGTCGACGTCCTTGGTGACGACCTGGGGCTTGCCGACGGTCAGCTCGAAGCCCTCGCGGCGCATCTGCTCGACGAGGATGGCCAGCGCCAGCTCGCCGCGGCCCTGGACCTCCCAGGCGTCGGGGCGCTCGGTGGGCAGCACCCGCAGGGACACGTTGCCGATGAGCTCGCGGTCGAGGCGGTCCTTGACCAGGCGGGCGGTGAGCTTGTGCCCCTTGACGCGGCCCGCCAGCGGGGAGGTGTTGATCCCGATGGTCATCGAGATCGCCGGGTCGTCGACGGTGATGAGCGGCAGCGGCCGCGGGTCGTCGGCGTCGACGAGGGACTCGCCGATGGTGATGTCGGGGAAGCCCGCGACGGCGACGATCTCCCCCGCGGAGGCGGACTCGGTGGGCACCCGGGTCAGCGCCTCGGTGCGCAGCAGCTCGGAGATGCGCACGTTCGACACGGTGCCGTCCTGGCGGGCCCAGCCCACGGTCTGCCCCTTGCGGATCGACCCGTTGTGGATGCGCAGCAGCGCGAGCCGACCGAGGAAGGGCGAGGCGTCGAGGTTGGTCACGTGCGCCTGCAGCGGGGCGCCCTCGTCGTAGGAGGGTGCGGGGATCGTCTCGAGGATGGTCTCGAACAGGGGCTCGAGGTCCTCGGAGTCGGGCATGCCGCCATCCTCGGGCTGGTTCTTCGAGGCGCGCCGGGCACGCGCGGAGGCGTAGACCACCGGCACGTCGAGGACGGCGTCGAGGTCGAGGTCCGGCACCTCGTCGGCCAGGTCCGAGGCGAGTCCGAGCAGGAGGTCGGTGGCCTCCTCGACGACCTCGGAGATGCGGGCGTCGCCGCGGTCGACCTTGTTGACGACGAGGATGACGGGCAGCTTGGCGGCCAGCGCCTTGCGCAGCACGAACCGGGTCTGCGGCAGCGGCCCCTCGGAGGAGTCCACGAGGAGGACGACGCCGTCGACCATCGACAGCCCGCGCTCGACCTCGCCGCCGAAGTCCGCGTGCCCGGGGGTGTCGATGACGTTGATGGTGATGCCCTCGGGCTGACCGGCCGCGGCGGCCGCCGGCCCGGCGTAGCGCACCGTGGTGTTCTTCGCGAGGATCGTGATGCCCTTCTCGCGCTCGAGGTCACCGGAGTCCATCGCCCGTTCGTCGACGTGGTCGTGCTCGCCGAACGCCCCGGACTGCCAGAGCATGGCGTCGACGAGGGTGGTCTTGCCGTGGTCGACGTGGGCGACGATCGCGACGTTGCGCAGGTCCTGGCGCTGGGACATCAATGGGCATCCTTCGGTTCCGGTGGCTACCTCCGGCGTCCGCGCGCGACGCGCGCACCGATCGGCACGGGCGCCCGCCCGTGCACGGCGGCGCCCCGGGTGGCGATCTTACGCGCGGCCCGCCCCCGCCGTCGCGGGCCGTCCCGGTGATCCGCCCGACGTGCGGGGCACCTGCCCCGCCCTGGTGATCCGCCCGACGTGCGGGCCCCGCCCCGCAGGCCGGCTCAGTGCTTGCGCTCGGAGGTACCGGGGTCCTGGGCGTCGTGCCCCTCGGTCCGGTGCCGGTCCAGCGCGCGGTCCCGCTCGAGCTCGCTGCGGTGGGCGACCTCCGCCGCCTCGGCGTCGACCAGCCCGTGCTCGTCGGCCGGTCCCTGCGCGGCCTCGCCGTCGTCCCCGTGGGAGTAGGCCTCGAGGATCGCGTCGCGGGTGGTGCGACGGCGCGCCTGCTCGTCCGGGTCGGGCACCGGGACGGCGGCGATGAGCCGCTGCGTGTAGGGGTGCTGGGGGTCGTTGACGACCTGCCCCGTGTGCCCGATCTCCACGAGGTTGCCCTTGTGCATGACCGCGATGCGCGAGGAGAGCATCTCGACGACGGCGAGGTCGTGGGAGATGAACAGGCAGGCGAACCCGGTGTCGGCCTGGAGCTGGGCGAACAGCTCGAGCACCCGGGCCTGCACCGACACGTCGAGGGCGGAGGTGGGCTCGTCCGCCACGAGGATGGCGGGCTCGAGGGCGAGCGCCCGCGCGATGCCCACGCGCTGGCGCTGACCGCCGGAGAGCTCGTGCGGGTAGCGGTTGCGCATGGCGCGCGGCAGCTCGACCTTGTCCAGGAGGTCCTCGACCTTCGCCTGCCGCTGGGCCCGGGTGAGCTCGGTGTGCAGCAGCAGCGGCTCCCCGATCGACTCACCGATGGGCAGCCGCGGGTTGAGCGAGGACCCGGGGTCCTGGAAGACCATGCCGACCCTGCTGCGCAGCGGCTTGAGGTCCTTGCGCCGGGCGCCCTTCATCTCGATGCCGTCGACGGTCAGCGAGCCCGACTTCACCGGCAGCAGCCCGACGATGGCCCGGCCGATGGTGGTCTTGCCCGAGCCCGACTCGCCCACCAGACCCACGACCTCGCCCGGGGCGATCTGCAGGTTGATGTCCTTGGCGGCCACGAACGCCGGCTGCCGCCCGCGCTTGGGGTACTCCAGGACGACGTCGGTGGCGGCCATCACCGGGGTGCCGTCCCCGTGCGGCGCGGACGCCGTGCCGGGGGCCGGCGCACCGTCCCGGTCGCGGACCCGGGCGCGGGCGGTCGCCGGGCCCTGCCCGCTCGCCGGGTCCTCGTGCTCGACGGTCGGGGCGTCCTCGCGGGCGGGGTCGCCGACCTCCCCGGCCACGCGCGCGTCGGCGGTGTCCGAGCCGAGGGCGACGAGGTCCTCGTCGTCGCCCGCGAAGCTCGACGGCGCCGACGTGTGCGAGCCCAGGTGCGGGACGGAGTCCAGCAGCTGGCGGGTGTAGGGGTGCTGGGGGCGGCGGAAGATGTCGTCGGCTGTGCCGCGCTCGACGATGATGCCGTCCTTCATCACGATGATCGTGTCGGCCATGTCGGCCACCACGCCCATGTCGTGGGTGATGAGCACGATGCCGGAGTCGATCCGCTCGCGCAGGTCCCGCATGAGCTTGAGGATCTCGGCCTGGACGGTGACGTCGAGGGCGGTGGTCGGCTCGTCGGCGATGAGCAGGCGCGGGCTGCACGCCAGGGCCTGGGCGATCATCGCGCGCTGGCGCTGCCCGCCGGAGAGCTGGTGCGGGTAGGAGCCGAACCGGCGCACCGGGTCAGGGATCTCCACCATCGTCAGCAGCTCGATGGCCCGCGCCTTGGCCGCCGCCGGCAGCAGGTGCTGGTGCGTGCGCAGGGTCTCGACGATCTGGAAGCCGACCGTGTAGACGGGGTTGAGCGCCGTCATCGGCTCCTGGAAGATCACCGCGATCTCGTTGCCGCGCACGTTGCGCAGCTTCTGTCCGCGCAGGCCCACGAGCTCGACGTCGCCGAGCTTCGCCGAGCCGGTGGTGCGCCCGTTGGAGGGCAGCAGGCCGACGAGCGACATCGAGGACTGGGTCTTGCCCGAGCCGGACTCGCCGACGATCGCGAGCACCTCACCGGGGTGCACGTCGTAGGTGAGGTCCTCGGCCGCGGTGAACCACTCGTTGTCGACGAGGAACTCCACCGACAGGTCGCGGACCCGCAGGATCGGCTCCTTGCCGGCGAACTGGCTCGAGGCGGGGGTCGTCTCGATGGTCTCGGTCACTGGTGCGTCCTCACGCTCGTGCTGGCCGTCCGGATCCTCGTGCGGGATCGGGATGCGAGGATCGGGTGGTGCGTCCCACCCTCGTCCTGCGTACCCGCGGCTCCCGACCGATCGCGGTGGCGGGCTGGGTCGTCTGCGGCGTCGTGGCCGTCCTGGTGCTCGTCGAGGGCATGGGGCCGGCCCTGCTGGCCTGGCCCGCGCTCATCGCGCTCGTGGCCCACGCGCTGTGGTGGCGTCCCGCCGTCGAGGTCTCCGACGGTGGCGTCACCCTGCGCGAGCCCCTGCACGACGTCCACGTGCCCTGGCCGGCGGTGCGCGGCTTCGAGTCCCGCTGGTCCTTCACCGTGCTCAGCGCCGAGGGGCGCCACGGCTCCTGGGCGCTGCCCGTCCGCTCGTCCTCGGGCCGAGCGCTGCGTGGCCTGCGGCTTCGTCCCGACGCCGCTCCCGGCGCCGACGTCATACCGGGCCACGACGCGCTGGATGGTCACGGGGAGGTCCCGGTCGAGCAGGTGCACGGCGCCGCCGAGACCGCCCTGGCCGCCGCGCAGGACCGGCTCGACGCGCTGCGCGAGGCCGGTCACCTGCCCGCGGACGCGCCCGTGCCGCCGGTCGCGCGTGCCTGGCACGTGGGCAGCCTCGCCACGGCCGCCGCGCTGCTCGCGCTGGGCCTGCTGCTGGGCTGAACGGGACACGGCGAGGGTCATCGCTCCTCCACCGCGCCGCCCTGCGCGCCGTCGCCCTGAGCGCCGTCACCCTGCCTGGCGGTGGCCGCCGCGGGCTCCTGCTCGCGGGCCGCGGCACGCTCCTTCGAGCGCCGCTGCGCCCGCCGGAGGGCACCGGCGGACGGCGTGCGGCGCTGGCGCGGGTCGAAGGCGTCGCGCAGGCCGTCGCCGATGAAGTTGATCGACAGGGCGATCGAGATGATGAAGAAGCCCGGCCACCAGAACGCCCACGGGCGGGTGGCGAAGGCGCCCTGGTACTCGGAGATGATCCAGCCCAGCGAGTAGTCGGCCGGGGGCAGGATGCCGAAGCCGAGGTAGGCCAGGGAGGTCTCCAGCAGCACCGCCGAGGCCATGAGGAGCGTGGCGTTGACGATGACCACGCCGACCGCGTTGGGCAGGATGTGCTTGAAGATGATCCGCGAGTTCGAGGCCCCGGCCACGCGGGCGGCGTCGACGAACTCCCGCTCGCGCAGGGCGAGGAAGTCACCGCGCACGAGGCGGGCCATGCCAGTCCACAGCACGAGGCTGAGCAGGATGCTGAACATCACCGGGAAGGACATCCAGCCCAGCACGGTGCCCAGCAGCGGGACCGAGTAGACCCGGTCCATCGTGTGCGGGTTGGCGAGGATGGCACCCATGAGGGCGCCGAGGACGACGACCGGGACGGTGATGACCAGGTCCGTGAAGCGCATGAGCGCGCCGTCGAGCCAGCCGCGGAAGAAGCCGGACAGCGCGCCGACGAGGACCCCGATGGCCGAGGCGATGACGCCGATGATGACCATGACGACCAGCGTCGTCTGGACCCCGGCCATGACCTGCGCGAACATGTCCTGCGCGATCTCGTTCTGCCCGAACGGGTGCCGGCCGAAGCTGACGAGACCGCCCCCCTCGGGCAGCACCTCGAGGGTGGGCGCGCCGAGCGGATTGGCGTTGCCCTCGGGGTCGCGGGCCCCGGGCGTCCACTTCCACCACCCGGGGATGCCGGCGAAGCCCACCGAGGTGAAGGCGAGGATGGCGATGAGGCCGAGGTAGACGAGGGAGACCATGGCCCCCACGTGCCGGAAGAAGCGCTTGCGGACGATCTGGCCCTGGGTGAGGCCGGCGACCTCGCGCAGCTCGAGCTCGTTCTCGGAACGGCTCGACCGCGACTCGTCGGCGGGCGTCTCGAGCGGGTTGGGAGTAGTCATCAGCTGAGCCTGATCCGGGGGTCGAGGACGGCGTAGAGGATGTCGGCGACCACGTTGGCGATGACCGCCATGGCCGCGGTGACGATGATGTAGGCCATGAGCGGGTCCAGCTCGGCCTCGTTGAGCGAGTCGAGGAACAGCTTGCCCATCCCCGGTCGGCCGAAGATCTGCTCGGTGATGATGGCGCCACCGATGAGCGTGATGATGTCGACCGGGGCGATGGTCGCCAGCGGGATGAGCGTGTTGCGGAAGCCGTGCCGGACGATGACGGTGCGCTCGTTGAGGCCCTTGGCGCGCGCCGTGCGCATGTAGTCCTGCCCGAGCACCTCGAGCATCGACCCGCGCGAGTAGCGCGTGTAGGTGGCGAACGAGATGAGCGTGAGCACGATCGTCGGCAGGATGAGGTGGGTGTACGTGTCGATCGCCTGGATCCAGAAGTTCCCGCCCAGGTTCGGCGTGGTGGACCCGATGGTGGCGATCGGCCGACCGTTGATGGCGTTGGCCCCGAAGTAGGCCGGCCAGGCGCGCATGCACCGGTCGACGACGATGAAGATCATCATGATCCCGGCCGTCATCCCGCCGACGCGCATCGACTGCCCCCAGTCGGGGCCGCGCATGGCGAACCCGACCGCCGCACCGACCGCGACCGCGCCGAGCACGAACAGGCCGATGATCCCCCAGGTCATGGAGTCGGTGAGGTCGACGAACAGCCCGTAGCTGATCCAGCGGTACAGGATCATGAAGAGCGCGACGACCGCCACGCTGGTGATGAGCGCACGGCGGTTGGACAGCCCCGTGGTCAGCAGGGTGATGCCGATGCCCACGGCCAGGGAGAGCACGAGGAGCAGCCCCCCGGACAGGTGCGGCTCGGTCCACCAGCCGCTCTCCTGGAGGTAGGCGAACATCGCCACGGTGGCGGCTGCGCCGGCGGCGCCGACGGCCAGGCGGCGCTGCCAGGAGCCCCCCACCGCGAGCGACCAGAGGAACCCCATGACGAGCCCGACGACGATGATCGTGGTGTAGGACAGCCGCGGGTCGCCGAGGAACGAGTTGAACCAGATCGCGCCGCCCTGCTTGAGGAGCACGGCCACCCAGAAGGACGGCAGCGAGAAGAGCACGAACGAGGCGAAGGTGATGGCGTAGTCGAAGGTGGAGTACTGCCGCAGCGCCGAGACGATGCCGACGGCGACACCGAGGAAGATCGCCAGGAACGTGGCGGCCGAGACCAGCTGGAGGGTGTTGACCAGCGCCTCGCCGAGCACGGACTCGACCTCGCGGCCGCTGCGCCAGGCGATGCCGAGGTCGCCGCCCAGCAGGTTGGTCAGCCAGTCCCAGTAGCGCTCGATCCACGGCCGGTCCAGGCCGAGCATCTCGATGCGGTCGGCGATCAGCTGTTCCTTGTTCGGGGCGGTCGACTCTTCGAGGTCCCGGAGCGGGTTGAGCGCCACCATGAGCATGGCGAACATGAGGAAGCTCGACACGAGCAGGACGGCGAGGCCGGTGAGCAGTCGCCGTACCAGGAATCGGATCATCGAAAGAGCTCTCGTCGGTGGGACGCGTAGGCGGGGAGCCTACACATGAACTAGCGGTGACCTGCGAGGTTCGGGGGTGGCGGGCCTGAGCGCGCCGGAGGCGCCGGGACCAGCGGTCCCGGCGCCTCCGACCCAGCAGGGGTTCCTGAGAACCGAGGGTCAGCTCGCCTCGGCGGCGCCGCCCGGCGTCCACTCCCAGAAGTTCCAGAAGATCGTGGGCGACATGGTGATCGCCTGCACGTCCGCGACGGTCTCGCTGTTCCACGCCGTCAGACCCGGGTGCTGGTAGAGCACCAGACCGAAGGCGTCCTCGAGGAGCAGCGCCTCCATCTCACCGACGAGCGCGGCCTGCTCCTCCTCGTCCGGGGTCAGCGCGATCTGGTCCCAGAGCGCGTCGACCTCCTCGTTCGAGTAGCCGTAGAAGTTGTTGATCCCGCCGGTGTAGTAGCTCGCCTGCGAGTTCGTCGCACCGGTGGAGGTGGACTGCCAGCCGAACAGCGCCGCGTCGTAGACGGTCGTGTCGGACAGGAGCGAGCCCCAGTCCGTCGAGCCGGCGTCGACGAGCGTGAACAGGCCCGACTCCTCGAAGGCGGAGGCCAGCAGCTGGAAGGTGTTCGACCGGCGGGTGTTCGCCGTGTCGTACATGAAGCGGACCTCGACGGGCGTCTCGACGCCCGCGTCGTTGAGGAGCTGCTCGGCGGCCTCGACGTCCGGCTCGTCGAAGTCGCTCATCCCGCTGGCCTCGACGACCTGGTCGTAGGTCGGCGCGCCGGGGACGATCGTGTAGCTGTTGCGGATCTCGGCCTCGGGGTTGAGCGGGGCGACAAGCTGGTCGAGGATGTCCTGACGGGGGATCACCCGCATGAACGCCTCACGGACGTCGCGCGCGGTCTCCGCGTCGCCCCCGTACGTGGCCGGGTCGAACGGGCCGTCGTTGTTCTGGGCCATGTCGATGTGCTCGAACGTGGCCGTGTCCTCCTGGGTGAAGGTGTACGGCTCGCCCAGGCCCTCGACGCGCGTGAGCAGGTCGGAGGTCGGCTGCGGGGAGACCACGGAGATCTCCTGGTTCTCCATGGCGTCCACGAGGGCGTTCGGGTCGCCGTTGAAGCGCACCGTCAGCGTCTCGTAGGGCGCGGGGTGCGCGCCGGAGTACTCCGGGTTCGCGGTGAGGGTGACGTACTCCTCGCCGCTGAGCTCGGACAGGACGTAGGGGCCGTTGGAGAGGTAGAGCGACTCGTCCTCCGGCAGCGCACCGTCGAACTGGAAGCCCTCGTTCCAGAAGGTCGAGACCGGGGCGAGCACCGCGGGGTCGTTGTTCTGGATGGCCTCCACCAGGGTGTCGACGGCCTCCTGCGGGTCGTCGATGTCCAGGGCGTGCATGGCCACGACGTGCGCCGGGACGAAGCCCGAGGCAAGCTGGAACTCCCAGTCGGCGAACGGCTCGCTGAGCGTGGCGGTCAGGGTGGTGCCGTCCTCGGAGATCTCCGGGGTGGGCTGGAAGTAGGCGACCGTCGGCGAGGTGCCGTTGAAGAAGACGCCCTCCTCGAGCTCCTCCTCGTTGGTGACCTCACCCTCCTCGTCGGTCTCCTCCTCGACGGTGTTGACGTGGCCGGAGGTGGCGGCCCACTGGAGCAGCACGTCGGCCGCGCTGACCGGGACACCGTCGGACCAGGTGACGCCGTCGGCGATGGTGTACTCGACGACGAAGGGGTCCTCGGAGACGACCTCCATGGTGCCGAAGTCCTCGTTGCGCTCGAACTCGAGGTCCGCGTTGAAGAACGCGAAGCGGTCGTTCATCAGGTACTCGATGTTGGCGTTCGCCGTGGCGTTGCCGGTGACCGTGTTGGTGTTGTACTCGTAGTACGCCTGGTTCCAGCCCACGCTGAGCTGGGTCGAGTCGTCGAGACCCTCGGCGTCGCCGCCGCCCGCGTCCGGGTCGTCCGGGTTGTCGGGGTCGTCCTCGCCCCCGCCGGCCCCGTCGGTCGACGTGGTGTCGCCGTCGTCGCCGCCGTCGTCGCTGTCGGACCCTCCGCAGGCCGCGAGTACCAGGGCCGTCGCCGCGGTGACCGCGACGAGCCCGGTGATGCGCCGGTTCTTCACAAGTTCCTCCTCAGGGTGGTGACCGCGTCCACGGGGGTGGAAGGGGCCAGCCGTCTGTCCGCGCGGACGGGTCGTTGTCCGGCGCGGTTGAGGCGAACTGTAACCACGTCTCGCACGTGGCGCGTCAACCTCGCGAAGGACCGGAGCGCATTCGTTACCTCATCGTGACTGCCGTGACGTGCGCGAACGCGGGCCGACACATGCCCGACACGGACGGGCCGGATCGGGGCGCGCCCGGCAAGGGCCACGCGCCGCGGCTCAGGACAGGAGGCGGACCTGGAAGGGGTAGTGGAAGTACTCGCCGCGCGAGGCGACGATCGCGCCGCGGATCGAGCACCACAGCTGGGCGACGAAGGCCACGACCCACAGCACGATCGCCACCGGGATGAGGATGATGGTGAAGAAGCAGATCCAGGCGACGATGCCGAGGATCGTGATGCCGATGGCGAAGTTGAAGGCGCCCGCCGAGGCGCCGCGCACCAGCGGCCCGCGCTCCCGGAACGCGAGCCACACCACGAGCGGGCCGAGGAAGGTCAGCCAGCCGACGGAGAGCAGGATCCCGGCCAGCGCGGACAGGTGCGCGAGGATCGCCAGCGTCCGCTCGTCGGAGGACGGACCGCCCGAGCTCTCGTCACGACCCGGGCCCTGCGTGGCGTAGGGGTTGTCGTAGGACATCGAGGTCTCCTGGTCGTCTGGTCGTCTGCTGGTCGATCGGGCGCTACCCGAGCGTAGCGACGTCGGACGGGGGTCGCGACGGCGGATCGGCGCCCGGGACGCCGCCTCCGTCCCGGTGGCACGAACCACCGTCGGCCACCGCCTACGCTGGCCCGGCGACCTGGCAGCGCAGGTCACCGAGGCGAGCGGACGGAGGCGGAGGTGCCCGACGGCGTCGTGCTCGCCTTCCTGCTCACCCTCGGCGCCGGTCTGGCCACCGCTGTCGGCGCGCTGCTCGTGCTCTCCCGCAGGGCGGTGTCCGACCGCTTCCTCTCCGGCGCGCTGGGGTTCTCCGCCGGGGTGATGATCTACGTGTCCTTCGTCGAGATCTTCCCCGAGGCGATGCGGCAGATAGGCGAGCAGCTCGGCGAGCGACCCGCCGCGTGGACGACGGCGGCCGCCTTCTTCGGGGGCATCGCCCTCATCGCCCTCATCGACCGCTTCGTCCCGGGGGCCGCGAACCCCCACGAGGTGCCGCCCGCGGAGCCCTCGGTCGCCGAGCGCGAGGCCCAGGCGCTGTTGCGCATGGGCACCTTCACGGCGGTGGCGATCGGCCTGCACAACTTCCCCGAGGGCTTCGCCACCTTCATCACCGCGCTCGAGCAGCCCGAGATCGGCATCCCCATCGCCGTGGCGATCGCCATCCACAACGTGCCCGAGGGCATCGCTGTGACGGTGCCGATCCTGCGGGCGACGGGCTCACGCGGCACGGCCCTGCGCTGGGCGCTGCTCGCGGGACTGGCCGAGCCCGCCGGCGCCGTCATCGGCTACCTCGTGCTCGCCCCGTTTATCACCCCGGTGGTGATGGGCGTGGCGCTGGCCGCCGTCGCCGGGGTGATGGTGTTCATCTCGCTGGACGAGCTGCTCCCCACGGCCGAGGCCTACGGGCACCACCACTGGTCGGTCTACGGCCTGCTGGCGGGCATGGCCGTGATGGCCGTCAGCCTGCTCGTCGTGGTCTGAGAGGGGCGGGGTTCAGCTGTCGAGGAAGGCGGTGTCGACGTCGATGACCGGGCGGCCGTCGGCGTCGCGCGCGACCCACGGGACGATGAGCGCGTGCAGGTACTCGAGCAGGTCGTAGCCCTGCGGCTCCTGCCCGTCGAGCATCCGCAGGATCTCGATGTAGCCGTGCACGCCGGCCCACAGGTAGGTGCTGACCAGGACCGGGTCGCCCTCGGCGAGGACGCCCTCGTCCATGAGTCGGCCGACGGTGCGGACGATCGGCGCGCCGTCCTCGGAGGCGCCGTGCTCGATGTGCGGCGCCCACGGCGGCGGCACGCTGCGGGTGCGCCGTTGGTCGGTGAGGATGACGTACATCGTGGGGAACTCCTGCGCCCAGGTGACGTACGCCTTGCCGATCCGGTAGAGGTCGAGCAGATCCTTGCCATCGCCGGCGGCCTCACGGTGCGTCTCGACGAAGGACTGGTCGGCCTTGGCCACGACCTCGGCGACCAGCGAGCCCCGGCTGCCGAAGAAGGTGTAGATCGCGTTCGTGGTGGTCCCGGCCCGCATCGCCACGTCGCGCACCGACAGCGACTGGACACCGTGGTCGGCGATGACCTGGGCCGCCTCGTCGATCAGGCGGTCCCTCAGCGAGTCGTCGTACGTGCGCTGTCTAGGCATGCCACACACTGTAAGTTAATGCGGCACCACGGGTGTACTTCCCGCGCGGCGTGCCGCACCGGATCGGCACCGTCCCGCCCTTGAGCGACGGCGGTTGTGCCGAGATCGACATTCGCCCGGGACCGGTCCGGTGCGAGACGGTCACTCCTGCATGAGTATCCATGGTCGGGCCGGTCAGCCGGCCGGCAGCTCGTCGTGCGGGGCGGGCGCGTGCAGCGCGGCGAGCGCCTCCTCCTCGCCGTCGGCGTTGACGTGGGCGAGCTCGGTCCAACGGATCGCCACCCCGGGCTCGGCCACGGTCGCCAGCCGGTGGACCCAGGCCGCGAAGCGGGCGATCTCGTCGAAGGCGCTCTCCCCGCGTGCCCGCAGCAGGACCTCGACGTACTCCCCCGCCCGCCGGGGCCGCGGGACGACGCAGCCGCCCTCGTAGGCGACCGGCGCGTCCTCGCTGCGCCGCTCGAGGTTCGAGGACCACCACCCCTCGATCGCCGCCCACACGTCGTCGCCGTCGGTGGGTGAGGTCAGGTCGGCGCGCAGGGTCACCACCGACCCCTCGTCCCACGGCTCCGGCCCCGCCTGCGCCCAGTCGTAGTTGACGATGTACATCTCGGCATCGGTCATGCGCCCAGCCTGCCAGGAGGACCTCAGGCGGCTCCGTCACCGCGTAGCGGACGGCATCACACTGGCATTTTTCCGCGGTTCGTGGGAGAATATGCGCTGCAGGTCCGTGAGTTACGGACGGTTCGCCGAGCCGTTCGGACTCATGTCCTCACGCGCCGGGAGTGCTCCGCCGTCGTCTGGACGACCGCCGCGCGAGCGGGCGGCCGGATCGACCGTCACGCCACGAGGAGAGCCATGCCCGTCGTCCCAGGCCAGACCGTCGTCCACCCGCACCACGGACCGAGCACCGTCGCCTCGGTCTTCACCCGCCCGGTCAAGGGCCGGAAGGTGCAGTACGCGCGGCTCGAGGTGCAGGGGCAGGACCTCTCGGTGGCCATCCCGGTCGACCGGCTCGAGGAGGTCGGCGTGCGTGACGTGATGGATGCCGACCGCGTCCGCGCCGTCTTCGAGGTCCTGGCCGCCGACTCAGCCCCCTTCGAGAAGGTGTGGTCGCGCCGGATCAAGGCCGCCCAGGACCGGGTCGCCACCGGCGAGGCGATCCAGGTCGCCGCCGTCGTGCGCGACCTCCGCCGTCGTGAGGACGAGCCGGGCATCTCCTTCGGCGAGCGCACGCTCATGCGCGACGCCCGCACGCCCCTGGTCGCCGAGCTCGCCATCGGGCTGCAGGTCGACGAGGAGGCGGCCGACGAGGCCGTCGACCGCGCGATCCTCGAGCGCGCCCTGCCGGAGATCCCCGACGACGCCGCGCGGCTCGCCTCCGCCAGCTGAGCCGCCTCCCGCACGTCCGACGGCGCCCGGTCCCCTCGCGGGACCGGGCGCCGTCGTCGTCGTGGGTCGCGGCCGTGCCGGATCAGCTCTCGGCGAGGGCCTTGAGCCGCTCGATCGAGGCGAGGAGGTTCTCGCTGGTCGTCGCGCGGGCGCGGGCGTGGCGGCGCTCGTCGTGCAGCGCGGTCCAGTCGTAGGTGTGGGTGACCCGGGTGCGGCCCTCCCCCAGCGGCTCGAGCTCCCAGCGCCACACGTGCCCGGCCGGGTCCTCCCCCACGGCGCCCGGCATCCAGGCCACGAGGCGGTCCTGCTCGAACTCGCTGACGGTGTTGGCGCGGGTCTTTCCGCTGGTGTTGAGCATCTCGAAGACCTCCCCGACGGCGGAGATCGGCGTCGACGAGGTCGAGCGGACGAGATTGTCGTTGCCGTCCCAGCGCGGCTGGTTGGCGGGCACGGCGATGAGCGCGAAGATCTCGGACGCGGGCGCCGCGATCTCCGCGCTCGCGCTGACGATGCGGGACTCCGCGGCGGGCATGGGGTCGGTGCTCATGCGGTCATCCAACCACCCGGGTGCCGCCGATCACACCCCTGGTCGCCCGGGGGTGCCTGGGCGGGGGTGCGGGCGGACCGGCCGCGAGGGCGCGGGCAGGGCGGACGCGGACCGGTCGGGTGTGGACCGGCTCGCGCGTGGACCGAGCATGGATCCGGCACGGCACACTGGTCGCATGCGACGCCACCTCGTCTGGGACATGGGCGGCACCCTGGTCGACACCTACCCCGCGCTCGACGCCGCCCTGCGCGCGGTGGTCCTCGCACGCGGCGGCGTGATCGAGGAACGCGAGGTCGCCGCGCTCACCCGGCTCTCGACCGGACGGGCGATCGCCACGCTCGCCGCACGCTTCGGCGTCGAGCCCGCCGAGCTGGAGGCCGCGCACGACGCGCTCAAGGCACGCTGGGCCACGAGCCCGCCACCGCTCATGGCCGGTGCGCAGGAGGCGATGGCCGCCGCCCGCGAGCGCGGCGGGCTCAACCTCGTGGTCACCCACCGCGACCGCGCCAGCGCGACGACGCTGCTGGACGGGCTGGGGCTCACGGTCGACGACATGGTCTGTGCCCCCGACGGGCACCCCCGCAAGCCGGACCCCACGATGTACGTCGACCTGCTCGAGCGCCACGGGCTCGACGCCGCGGATTGCCTCGCCGTCGGGGACCGACCGATCGACGCCGAGGCCGCCGCGGGGGCCGGCATCGACAGTGCCCTGCTGGTCACCCCCGGGCTGGAGATCCCCACCGGGGCGGCGCGCTGGCGCATCGGCTCCCTGCAGGAGATCCCGCCCCTCCTCGCCTCCACCGACGACGCGTAGGCGCCCCCGCTCCCGACGGCGGCGGCAGCACTCACCCGCCGGGCGCCACCGACCCGGCGCGAGCGAGACGTCGTCGCAGCCCGAGGTACGCGGCCACCGCGAGCGCGGCGCCGACGACGAGGACGATCCCCATCGGGACGGCGTCGTGCTCCCCGCCCACCCCCACGACCGGTGACACGAGACCGGCGAGGAGGAACTGGCCGGCGCCCATGATCGCCGAGCCCGTCCCGGCCGACCTGTCCAGCGCCTGCATCGCCAGCGCGGACGAGTTGCCCATGAACAGCCCCACGGAGAACGCGACGACGAACATCGCCACGAGCGTGGGGACGAGGGTCGGTCCACGCAGCGCGAGGACGAGGAGGGTGAGCGCGCCCGCCGAGAGCAGCGCGAGCCCGACGCCGAGGACGCGCATGATCGGCAGCCGGTCGGCGAGCCGGATCGCGATCGAGCCGGAGATCATGATGCCCACCGAGTTGACGCCGAAGACGACGGCGAACTCCAGTTCGCCCAGGCCCAGGATGTTCTGCAGCACGAACGGCGAGGCGGAGATGTAGGCGAAGAACGCCGCGAAGCCGGCCACGAACACTCCCGTGGCCAGCAGGTACGTGCGGTTGCGCAGCACCTCGCCGGCCGCCGAGACCAGCATGCGCAGACCACCACCGTGGCGGCCCTCCGCGGGCAGGGACTCGGGCACGACGGCGACGACGCCAATCACCATGACGACGACGAGCGCGCAGACCAGCCAGAAGATCGTCCGCCAGTCGCCGACCGTGAGGATCGCGCCGCCCACCGTCGGCGCGATCGCGGGCATGAGTCCGCCGAGGACCATCATCAGGCTCATGAGCTGGGCCGTGCGCGGCCCGCGGGTGAGGTCGGTGATCACCGCCCGTGAGAGCACGACGCCGGCCGCGCCGCTGAATCCCTGGACGAAACGCATGACGACGAGCACCGTCACGTCCGGCGCGAGCGCGCACGCGATGCTCGAGGCCAGGCACACGAGGGTGCCGACCAGGAGCGGGCCACGACGACCGAGGGCGTCGGACAGCGGCCCGATGACGAGCTGGCCGATCGCGAGGCCCACCATGAAGGTGGTGAGGGTGAGCTGGACGCCTGCCGCGGAGGTGCCCAGGTCCTGCTGCATCACGGGGAAGGCCGGCAGGTACATGTCGGTCGCCAGCGGCGAGACCGCCGTGAGCAGGGCGAGGGTGACGACCAGGAGGGTGCTGGGTCCGGCGGCGCCGTGGGCGTCGCGCGCAGGGGTGTCGGGCACGCGGTTCCTTGCTACGAGTGAGGCACGGACCAGTGTCCCACCGCCCCGCTCGCCCCCCCTCCTGGCGAGTGAGCAGAAAAGTGCCGCACGAGTGAGCGCCCGCCGGTCCGTGCGGACCGGCGGGCGCTCATTGGTGGAGCAGAAAACTGCTCGCTCGCCACATAGGCGATTGGTCAGCGGCGGATGCCGAGGGTGTCGGTGCCGTCGCCGTTCCAGTCGCCGACGAAGACCTCGTCCGTCGCACGGCCGTAGCGCTGCTCGATCTCCGCGACCGTGGAGGTGAGCGAGTTGGAGACCAGGTAGAGGTTCCCGCGACGCACCGCGAAGGTGTCAGTCCCGTCGCCGTCCCAGTCGCCGACCACGACGTCGTCCGAGGCCCGGCCGTAGCCCAGCTCCGCATCCGCGTTGCCACCGGTCAGCGAGTTCGCGATGAAGTAGCGGTTGCCACGGCGCACGGTGAAGGAGTCCGCGCCGTCGCCGTCGTAGTCGCCGACCAGGACGACGTCGGAGTCGCGCCCGTAGTTCAGCTCGATCTCCGCGTTGCCACCCTCGTGGGTGTTGGTGAGGAAGTAGGCGTTCCCACGGCGCACGGCGAAGGTGTCGACGCCGTCCCCGTCCCAGTCACCCACGAGCACGGTGTCTCCTGCGCGCCCGAAGCCGAGCTCGACGTCCGCATTGCCGCCCACGAGGGTGTTGTTGAGGAAGTACCGGTTCCCCCGACGCACCGCGAGGGTGTCCGAACCGTCGCCGTCCCAGTCACCCACGAGGACCTCGTCACCGGAGCGGCCGTACGCGAACACGTGGTCCGCCGTCGCGTCCCACCCGTCGTTGAGGAAGAACCCACGACCCGGCGCCGGCACCTCGGGCTCCGGCTCCGGCTCCGGCTCGGGCTCGGGCTCCGGGTCCGGACCCGGCTCCTCCCCGCCGTCGGCCACGGTGGTGAACGTCGAGACCGGCGAGACCGCCCGGCCACCCGTGGCGTTCTCCGCCACGACGTACCAGCCGTAGGTCGTGCCCGGCTCGAGGCCGGCCCACTCCGCGGACGCGGTCCCGCCCGAGGGGACGGTGTCGGTGCCGATCTCGTCACCGGTGGAGGACGTGACGAGCACGGAGTCCGTCGAGATCGACGTGGTGCGCGTGCTCAGGTCGACCGGGACCGTGAAGTCGTCCTCGGTGCCGTCGTAGCTCCGGTTGGTGGCGGAGTCGAACTCGTGGGCGCCGAAGTTGTCCAGGCGCGGGGAGTAGGTGTCCACCGTCATCTCGGAGCGCTCGACGTCGAACTGCAGCAGGCGGAAGAAGCCCGCGGTCTTCTCGTCGTCGACGAGGTACTCCTGGTAGTCGGCGAGCAGCTCGACGACGTGGTGGCCGGGCTCGGCGACGTCGTGGCGGACGTTGGTCCCCACGCCGTGCACGTGGCCCGAGAGCACGAGGAAGATGTTGGGGTTCTGCGAGACGACCTCGTCGAAGATCGACTGCCCCCAGTACGCCGTGTAGGTCGCGCCGCGGGCGTCGGGCGCGGTGGAGGCGTTGATGTACTCGTGCGAGGCGAGGATCGCGTTGCGGTCCGGGTACTGCGCGAGCACCTCGTTGGCCCAGGCCAGCTCCTCGGCGGTGGCCATGTAGCCCAGGTAGACGACGACGAAGTCCAGGCCGCCCTCGGTGAAGAGGTCGTAGTGGTTCTGGTTGTCGCCCTCGCGCCACGGCCCGCCGTACTCGGCGTTCTCCCAGGTCTCGGACAGCGCCTCGTAGCGCTCGGGTCCGAAGTACTCGTTGTAGAGGCTGTTGTCGTTGCCGTACTTGTTGTCGTGGTTGCCCGGCAGCACGCCGTTGGGGATGCCGGCGTCGTCGAGGATGGCCTGCGCCTCGTCGGCGACGTCGTACTGGGCGCGGGCGTGCGCGACGAACTCGGGGTCGTCGGTCACGACGGTGTCGTCGTTGACGAGGTCGCCGGTGTGCAGGGCGTAGGCGATGCTGCGCTCCTCGGCGTTGTCCGCGATCCACCGGGTCGTATCGAGGTAGGCGTCGCGGAAGCGCTCGGCGGCCGCGCCCTCCTGATCGACCGCACCCTCGGAGAGGTACTGGGTGTCGGTGTTGTGCGCGATGGCGAAGTCGTAGGTCTCCGGGTCACGGAAGGAGTCCGCGACCGGGTCCTCGACGTCGTCGGCGAAGGGGTCGTAGCCCTCGACGAGGAGGTGGACGGTGTCGCCGTCGATGTGGCGGGCGCCCGCGACGCCGCCGAGCTCGGTCGGGGCGTCGGAGCTGCCGCGCGCGTCCTCGAGGAGCTCCCAGACCAGGGAGTCGGCGTCCCAGACGTAGAGCCGGGCGCCGCGGGCGGGGTCGACCTGGCCGGACCAGGACACGACCTGCTCGCCGGCGGCGGCGTCGACCGGGACGTCGAAGCGCTGGAAGGTGATGCCGTCGGCGGCCGGGCTCAGCAGCACGGCGTCGTCCCCGGGGGCCAGCGCCGAGGGGTCGGCCTCCTGCTGCCCGGTGAAGTCGAGCTGGCTCAGCGGCAGCTCGTCGGCGGTGCCCTGCCAGGCGGCGGTCGGCAGCTCCGGCTGCGCGACGTGGAAGGTGACGTCGACGTCCCCGTCGTGGGGCTCGGCGACGGTCGCGGCCAGCGGGGCCTCGAGGCCGATGCCGGTCGAGCCGCTGCTCGGGGCGAGGTCGGTGATCTCCGGCGTGTTGGGGGCGGAGGTGAACTCGACGACGTGGCGCGAGGTGTTGCCCAGCGCGTCGGTCGACTCCACGACGAGCTCGTGCGCGCCCGCGGAGAGGTCGTCCGCGGAGATGCTCGTCCCGGCGGCCACGGGCGTGCCGTCGAGGATGAGCGTCGGGCCGGAGGCGACGCCGGCGTCGTCGGCGACCTCGGCCGCGACGGCGATCTCGCCGAGCAGGTGGTCCCCGTCGGCGGGCACGGAGGAGGTCAGCGCGGGGCCGGTGTTGTCGACGACGACGGTGCGCTCGGTGCTCGCCCCCTCCTCGGTGACCGCCGCGACGGTGTGCTCGCCGTCGGGCAGGTCCGTGGTGTCGAGCTCGAGGAGCAGGCCGGAGTGCTCGCCCGGCTCGGCGTCGACGGTGAACTCGGTGGTGAGGAAGCGCGGCTTGTCGCTCGAGCCGCAGTTGCCGTCGCCGATGTTGTACAGGCCGTCCGCGCCGGGGGCGGGACCCGTCGTCGGGTTGGCGGGGTTGGAGACCAGCTCGCCACCGGGCAGCTGCAGGCGGAAGTTGCCGATGACGACGTCGTCGTGGTTGATGCCACAGGTCGAGGCGCGGGTGCCCGTGTGGAACTCGATGACGTTGTGACCGAGGGTCAGCACGTCGGCGGGCAGGTTGATCGGGTGGTCGTTGACGTTCGCGATCTGTTCGAGGATGCCGACCCGCTCGCCGTTGACCATGAGGTAGTTGCTGTAGGCGATCTCGACGGCGGCGGTCACGTCGAGCACGAAGGCCGCGTCCGTGGGCGCGAGCGCCTCGGAGCCGAGGGTGACGCGCGCGTCCGCGGAGGCCTCGCCGTCGACGAGGAGCTCGGTCGGGTTCTGCCCAGCGACCGAGGGGGTCGAGATGACGGTGTGCCGGCCGTTGACGCGCTCGCCGTCGTCGAGGTTGAGGGTGGGCTCGCCGGCCTCGACCTGTCCGGGGTCGGGCACGACGGGGCCGTAGTTCGGCATCGCCGCGCCGGGGGTGGCGGGCGCCGTGGGGCGCCGACCGTCGTCGGTCGTGTCGTCGGGGACCGCGGCGGCCGGCAGCGTCGCTGCCACCACGGTCAGGGCTGCGGCCGAGGCGAGGAGCCCCGTCAGTCGCGTTCTGCGCATCGTCGTTCCACTCCGGGTGAGGAAGGGTGCCGCACGGGCGGCCGGGGAGGGCCACGGGGGTGGCCGGTCACGTGGGGCCGTGACCGGGAAGAGTTTCGTCCATAACCATGAACCGAAGGTGAGGTCGCGGGGTGCTCCAGGTGAACGGCCCCGCCGAGGCGCGGTGGCGGGCGCCGGATGCGAGCGGGGAGGACGTTGCTCACTCGCCGAGCAGAAAGGTGCTCACTCGTCACGAGCGGGGCGGAAGGGCTTGCGGTTGACGCGGCGTCAACCGGCAACGTGGTTCCCGCACCGAACGAGACACACGGAAGGAGCGGTCATGGCGAACCAGGAATGGTCGATGCAGGAGATCGTCCGGCTCACGAGCACGACGAGTCGGACGCTGCGGCACTACCAGGCGATCGGCCTGCTCGAACCGTCGCGCACCGGCGACGGCGGTGTGCGGTTCTACGACCGGACGGGCCTGCTGCGGCTGCAGCAGATCCTCGTCCTCCGTGAGCTCGGGCTGGGCCTGCCCCAGATCGGCGAGGTCCTCGACGAGGACGTCCCGGTCACCGAGGCGCTGCGGTCGTACGCCGAGCGCCTCGACCTCGAGCGCGAGCGGCTCGGCGCCGTCGCCGCATCGGTGCGGACCACCATCACCATGATCGAGAAGGGAGGAGAGCTCGTGGCACGCGACATGTTCGACGGGTTCGACCACACGCAGTACGAGGACGAGGTCAAGGAGCGGTGGGGCGAGCAGGCCTACGCCGACTCCGACGCCTGGTGGCGGTCGCTGAGCGACGCCGAGAAGGCGTCCTTCAGGCGCGAGATCCAGGACGTCGCCGAGGGCTTCGGCGCCGCGTCCGCGCGCGGTCTCGACGTCCGCAGCGACGAGGTCCAGGCACTGGCCCGGCGCCAGTACGACTGGGTCGGCGCCGGCTGGGGCGGCAAGCCCCTGAGCCGCGAGGTGTTCGTCGGCCTCGGCCAGATGTACGTCGACGACCCGCGCTTCGGCGCGACATACTCGGACGAGGGCCGCAGCTACGCGGCCTACGTCCGCGACGCGATGACGGTCTACGCCGAGGAGAACCTCAGCTGATGACGGTGCCCGGCGCCGGGTGTGCCACCCTCGGGTGGAGCACCCGGCGCCGGGTCCGTCGCACCCCGGGGCTCTCGGGCAGGAGGAGGTTGCCGTGACCACGGTTCGCGTCATCGTCGCCGGCCGCGTCCAGGGGGTCGGCTACCGCGCGTCCTGCCGGGAGGCCGCGCGCGCGAGAGCGGTGTCCGGCTGGGTCCGCAACCGGTCCGACGGCACCGTCGAGGCGCTCCTGCACGGCGCGCCGGAGGACGTCGAGCAGATGGTGGCGTGGTGCCGACGCGGGCCCGCCTGGGCGCAGGTGGACTCCGTGGACGTCGCGGACCACTCCCCCGCCCCCGACGACGTGCCCGCCAGTTTCGAGATCCGCTGACCAGGGCGTCCCTCGGGTCTGCACTGCTGCCGCCGCCGCGCCTCTGGGCGCCTCCGCCGGTGCGCCACACTGGGTGGCGTGGACGACCTGCACGTACCCCCGGGCCCCGGCGCGTCGCGCGGGATCACCGTCCCGGCGGGCGAGCTCGTCGAACGGTTCTCCCACGCGTCGGGCCCCGGCGGGCAGGGCGTCAACACCGCCGACTCCCGCGTCCAGCTCAGCCTCGACCTGGCCACGACGACGGCGCTCACCGACACCCAGCGCACCCGCGCTCTCGAACGGCTCGCCCCGCGCACGGCGGGGACCGTGCTCACCGTCGACGCCGCCGAGCACCGCTCGCAGCGGCGGAACCGGACCGCCGCGCGGCAGCGTCTCGCGGCGATGCTGCGCGACGCCGTCGTGCCACCGGTGACGCGCCGTCCGACCCGGCCCACGCGCGGCTCCCAGCGCCGGCGGCTCGCCGCCAAGCGGGTGCGCGCGGAGATCAAGCAGAACCGCCGTCGTCCCAGCGAGTGAGGCGGCCGGCGACCAGCTCGCGTCGGTGGGCGAGGTGGGCACGCTCGACGCCGTTGCCGCACCTGGCGATCGCCTCGTCGTAGGCGGCCAGGGCCTCCTGCGCCCGGCCGGAGCGCGCGAGCAGCTCGGCGCGGACGCTCGCGGGCCGGTGGCTGCCCGGAAGGTCGACACCGGCCATCGCGACCAGCCCCGCCTCGGGACCCGACAGCTCGGCCACGGCGACGGCGCGGGCGAGCTCGGCCGCCGGGGACGGGGCGATGCGCAGCAGGTCGTCGAAGTGGTCGACGATCCGGTCCCAGCGCGTGTCCTGCACGGACCCGGCGGTGGCGTGCTCGGCGGCGACGCGCGCCTGGAGGAGGTACGCGGCCGCCGTCGGGGTCAGCTCACGCACGCCCGACAGGTCGGCCAGGAGGGCGCGGGCCTCCTCGATCTCGGCCCGTCGCCAGCGGCTGCGGTCCTGGTCGGCGAGCAGGACAAGCTCGCCGTCGCTGCCGACGCGGGCGTCGCGCCTCGAGTGCTGCAGGAGCACGAGCGCGAGCAGCGCGGTGAGGACGGGCTCGGCGGGGCGCAGGTCGCGTACGACGCGCACGAGCCGCACCGCCTCACCTGCGACGTCGACGCGCAGCAGGTCTGGCCCGCTGCCGGGCGCGTAGCCGGCGGTGAAGGCGAGGTAGGCGATCTGTGCGACCACGTCGAGCCGTCCGGGCAACGCACCGGCGGTCGGCATGGCGAAGGGCAGGCCCGCCTGCACGATCTTCTTCTTCGCCCGGGTGATGCGGGCCGCCATCGTGGGTGTGGGGACCAGGAACAGCCGGGCGACGTCCTCGGTGGGCACGCCCATGACGAGCCGCAGCGCGAGCGCGGCAGCGGGCTCGGGGGCGAGCGCCGGGTGCGTGCACATGAGCACCAGGCGCAGCAGGTCGTCCTGCACGAGGTCGCCGGGGTCGGCGCGCACCGACCCGCGCGTCCCGCTCCGTTCCGCCTCCGTCACCAGGAGCGGTACGCGGCGCTGCCACGTGGCCTCGGCCCGCATCCGGTCGAGGATCCGGCGCCCCGCGACGGTGAGGAGCCACGCTGCCGGGCTGTCCGGGGTTCCGTCCCGCGGCCACGTACGGGCGGCGGCCTCCACGGCATCGCCCAGGGCGTCCTCGACGAGGTGGAGGCGTCGGTGGCGCGCGAGGAGCAGGGCGACGAGCCGGCCCCACTCCTCGCGCACCACGCGCTCGAGCGCACCGTCGGTCACGTGACGGCGACGACCGGACGGATCTCAAGCGAGTACGACGGCGGCAGGAGTGAGACAGCCGCGATCGCGGTGTCGAGGTCGGGCAGCTCGACCTCGTAGTAGCCGCCGATCGTCTCGGCGGTCTCGGCGAACGGCCCGTCGGTGACGATCACCTGTCCGTCGACGTGCCGGACCGTCGTGGCCGTGTCCGTGTCGGCGAGCGCGGCGCTCGCCACCTCCCTGCCGTGCTCGGCGACGTAGGCGGAGAACGCGGCGTGCCCCTCGAAGAACGCGGCCCGCACCTCCTCCGAGGCGGAGCTCCAGTCCGAGGGCTCGTAGGCGATGACGACGACGTAGCGGCGCACGTCAGAACTCGCCGACCGGACTGAGCTGGAGGTCGTAGTCGGGCAGCCGGGTCGTCAGCTCGAGCAGCGTGGCCAGGTCGGGCGTCTCGACGAGGTAGAACCCACCGAGGTGCTCGACCGCCTCGGCGTAGGGGCCGTCGGTGACGGTGCGCGCGCCACCGCGGGTGCGCACGACGGTGGGGACACCGTCGAGCGCCTCGCCCGAGAGGATCTCGACCCCGTCGTGGGCACGGCAGGCCTCGTCGAAGTCGTCATGGCGCTGCATCTCCGCGGCCTGCTGCTCCGCGGTGAGCTCCTCCCAGGGCGGCCCCTCGCCCCCGGACATCAGCAGGACGAGGTACTTCATGACATCTCCTCGGGTGCGTCGGTTGCGCTGTGGTCGGTCATGGCTCCGGTCCTTCCGGTCGTCGGCCCGCGTTCTCGCGGGCCCGGGCCGCGGTCGCGGCCTCACCGACATGTCGAACGAGCACCCGCGGTTTCGACAGTGACCTGCACCATAGTGGCGCGGCCCTCCGACGACGGCGTGCCGGCGGGACTACGGGGCGGCCAGACCGAGGGTGTCGGCCTGGCGCCCGACGAGCGCGTCGAAGAGGTGGTCGGCCGGGTCCGCGGTGCCGACGAGGTGGCCCGAAAGCTCCAGGGTGAGCACGCCCACCAGGGCGGCGAGCTCGGCCAGCACCGCGGCGGCGCCGCTGGCGGAGGCGCCGGAGCCATTGCCCGCGTCATCGACGTCGGCGTCGGCGTCGGCGTCGGCGAGGCTCGCGGCGAGCGGCCCGAGCTGCGCGACGAGCGCGGGGGCGTCGAACCCGGCGACGTCGGACCGCGCCCCGACGGCGAGGAAGTGCCCGGCCACCGCCGCGGCGACGGGAACGGTCTCCGGCGGAGCGACGTACCCGGGGATCGGGGTGCCGTAGATGAGCTGGAACTCGTGCGGGTGCGCGAGCGCCCAGCCGCGCAGCGCACGGCACAGCGCCGACCAGCGCGCGGCGGGAGCCCCGGCGGACGCCGCCGAGGCGAGCGCGGCGTCGAGCGCCTGGTAGCTCTCGACGATGAGCGCGGTGAGCAGGGCCTCCCGCGTGGGGAAGTAGCGGTAGACGGCCGAGGAGACGAGGTCCACCTCGCGGGCGACGGCGCGCATGGACAGCCCGCCGCCGCCGTGGATCGCGATCTGCTCACGGGCGGCGGCGAGGATCCTCGCGCGCGTCCGCTCCCTCGCCTGCTCCCGCATCCCGGCCATCGCGCCATCCTCGCACGACACGGAGAGCACCGCTCTTGCAGTTGGGAGAGCAGTGCTCTACGTTCTTCACAACGAGAGCACCGCTCTCCCGAACGGAGGAGCCCGCCATGGCACGTCGACCCACCGCCCTGCTCGCCCCGGCCGTCGGCGCCGGGGTGCTCATGGCCGCCTACCTGCTGCTGCGCCCCTACGGGGACGCGGCGGACCCGACGACGCAGGCGACCGCCGAGGCCTTCGCCTCGAGCAGATGGGTCGCGGCCCACGTGTGCGGCGCGCTGGCGATCGCCTCGGTCGCCCGGCTCGCCCTGCGGGTGTGCGACCTCGCCGGCACGACGACGGCGCGTCTGGCCCGCTGGAGCGGGCTCGCCGGCGCGACGCTCGCCCTGCCCTACTACGGGGCCGAGACCTTCGGGCTGCACGCCGCCGGGGCCCGCGCCCTGGCCGGCAACGAGGCCGCGCTCGAGCTCGTCGGGACGATCCGTGACCAGCCGGTCGCGCTGACGATGTTCGGCCTCGGTCTCGTCCTGCTCGCCGTCTCGGGGATCGCGACGGCGGCGGCCTGGCACCGATCGCAGCTCACGCGACCGGCCTGGGCCGCCTGGCCGATCGGGGTCCTCACGGCACTTCTGGCCGCGCAGTTCTACCTGCCGCCCGTCGGCCGGACGATCTTCGGCGTCGCCTACGCCCTCGCGGCGGCCGTGGCCGTGGTGGGCGTGCTCACCACGGTGCCCCGGCGCGTCGACGGCGACATCGACCTCACACCTCGGCCGGCTGGTGCGTCTACCGTGCGATGACGATGACCGAGCCCTTCGACCAGGCCGTCCGGCAGCACGGCGTGACCGTGCTGCGGGTGTGCCGCGCCGTGCTCGGGCCCGGCGCGGACGCCGAGGACGCCTGGTCGGAGACCTTCCTGGCCGCGCTCAGGTCCTGGCCGGACCTGCCCAAGCACACCAACCTCGAGGCGTGGCTGGTGCGGGTGGCCCACCGCAAGGCCATCGACGTCACGCGGACCCGGGCGCGGCACGCGATCCCCACCGACGAGGTGCCCGACCAGGTCTCGACGACGGGCATCCCCGGCAGCGACGAGCTCGGGCTGTGGTCGGCGGTGGCCGCGCTCCCCGAGCGCCAACGCCTCGCGGTCGCCTATCACTACCTCGGCGGGCTGCCGCACGCCGAGACCGCCGATCTCATCGGCGGCACCGCCCCGGCCGTGCGTCGCGCGGCGGCCGACGGCATCCAGGCACTGCGGGCGAGCTTCCGGGCCGACGCACGGACGACAGGAGGCACGCGATGAACGAGTCCCGGGACCGGACCGAGGACGCCGAGCTGTTCCCGGTAGCCGACAGCACGCTCGAGCAGTTGCTCACCCGCCTGGCCGCCTCGGCCGGGGAGGAGGACCTGCTCGACGTCGCCTACCGCACCGTCGACTCCCCGGTGGGCCCGCTCCTGCTGGCCGCGACCGGCGCCGGCCTGGTGCGCGTGGCCTTCGAGAGCGAGGGGTTCGACGACGTGCTGACCACGCTCGCCCAGCGGGTCAGCCCCCGGGTCCTGGCGGCACCCCGCCGTCTGGATGCGGCCGCGGGCGAGCTGGAGGAGTACTTCACCGGGCGGCGGAGGACCTTCGACGTCCCCCTGGACCACTCGATGTCCTCGGGCTTCCGGGAGGTCGTGCAGCGCTACCTGCCCTGGATCGGCTACGGCCGCACCCGCACCTACAAGGAGGTCGCCGAGCTGGTCGGGAACCCGCGGGCGGTGCGCGCCGTGGGCAGTGCCTGCGCGACGAACCCGCTGCCGGTGGTGGTCCCGTGCCACCGGGTGCTGCGTTCCGACGGCGGCCTGGGCGGTTATCTCGGCGGCCTGGCGGCCAAGAAGACGCTGCTCAGCCTGGAGCAGGCACGCTGACCATTCCCCTCGCCCCGACGGCGCAGGTCTGTCAGGCTGACCGGCCCCGGCAGGGAAAGGGCATCCGATGACCACACGTGTACGCGTCCAGAACTTCGGCGTCTCCCGCGACGGCATCGCCGCCGGCGAGGACCAGAGCCTCGAGCGCCCCTTCGGGCACGTCGACCCGTCCGAGCTGATGGCCTGGATGATCGGCACCGCTAGCTTCCCCGGGCGTGAGGGTCCTGGCGGCACCCGTGGCCTCGAGGACCGCATCGTCCGCGACTTCGACCACGGGATCGGCGTCGAGATCATGGGCCGGAACAAGTTCGGGCCCCAGCGGGGCCCGTGGCCCGACGACGGCTGGCGCGGCTGGTGGGGCGAGCAGCCACCGTTCCACACACCGGTCGTCGTGCTCACCCATCACGAGCGCCCGCCGCTGACGGTCGGCGACACCACCTTCCACTTCCTCGACGCCTCCCCCCGCGGACGCCCTGGCCCGCGCGACCGAACTCGCCGACGGTGGTGACGTGCGCATCGGCGGCGGGGTGACCACCGTGCGGGAGTTCCTCGAGGCCGATCTCGTCGACGAGATGCACGTGGCGATCGCCAGGGTCGAGTACGGGCACAGGCTCAGGCTGTGGGACCGCCCCGAGGACCTCGCCGCCCGCTTCCACCTCGAGCAGGTCACCGCACCGAGCGGCGTCGTGCACTGCTTCCTGCGGCGGCGGTGACCGGCGTGACAGCCGGAGCGGCATGGCATCCGTCGAGTACCGGTCCGGCACCGCCTTCACGCCGGCGGAGCTCGTGGCGCTCTACGACGCCGTGGGCTGGTCGACCTACACCTCGAACCCCGCTCGCCTGGCCGCGGCGGTCGACGCCTCGCTCGCCGTCGTCTCGGCCCGGACGGACGGCGAGCAGGTCGGCCTCGCCCGTCTCGTGGCTGACGGGCTGACCATCGCCTACCTGCAGGACATCCTCGTCGCGCCCGGCCACCAGCGCCGAGGCATCGGTCGCGAGCTCTTCCGACGGGTCTTCGCGCCCTACCAGGACGTCCGCCAGCACGTTCTGCTCACCGACGACGAGCCCGCACAGCAGGCCTTCTACGAGTCGATGGGCCTCACCGAAGCCGGCCGGCTCGATCAACCGGTCCGGGCGTTCGTCCGGTTCAGCTGAGTGCGGCGACGGCGACACCCGCACCCAGGACCCACCACGACCCGGCATCCTGACCGACGGACCACGCCACCAGCGCCAGGCCGGCGACGACCACGAGGGCGACGATCGGCGCCGCCGGGACCAGGCTGCGCGCCCGGATCAGCGGAACCAGGAGGCAGACCCAGCCGGCGAGGAGCATCGCCACGCCGACGAGGTCCCACGCCGTGGGCCCGTGCCCCGCGCTCAAGGAGAACACCCGGGGTCCGGCGTCGGGCACCAGCACGACCGCGACCCCGACCGCGGACAGCACCACCCACGCGAGCAGGCCGCGTCGCACCGCTCGTCGCGTCGATCCGCCGCGCTCCTCACGTCGGACATCCTCCTCGGTGATGGGCCGGTCGTCCCCGTCCTGCGCGAGGCGAAGGGGACGGGGACGAAGACGGAGACGGGACGGGATCACGCACGACGTGCTGCCGGCGCGCGGCGGATCATCTCGACCAACGAACTCGCCAGGGCCGCCGCGCGTTCCGACTCCCGATCCCAGTCGACCTGCTCCTCGCCCCGGTACTCCCGGACCGCCGCGCGAAGCAGCGCTGCTCCAGCGGCGTCGACACGTGTCGCCGCCAGTCCGGCCGCATGCACCTTCGAGGCGATCGCGCCCGTCTCGACCGTGTGGAGCGCGCGCGCCAGGGTCAGCAGGACGTTGCGACTGTCACCGTGCAGGTCGTCGACGAGAGCGGGCACGACGGCGAGCTGGGCGTCCCGCAGGAGGGCGAAGGGCACGTCGTCGACGAGACTGTCGAGGGGCGGGCCGTGCAGCACCCGGTGCGTCGACAGGGCGGAGGCCAGCAGGAGCAGGACGTCCGGATCACGCTCCGGTTCGGGCACATGCCCGAGGGTGAGGTCGCTCCGGAGCCATTCCCCGAACTGGAAGTCACGCCATGGGTCAGCGGTCAGAGGGTCGAGGGTGTCTGCGACCAGGCTCGTCACCTCGAGCGGGCGCCGGGAGGCGACGTCCGGGAACTCCTCGGCGTGGCCCTTCCACCCCGAGAGTCCCAGCAACGTGGCGACCATCGATCGGCGCTCCTCGCGCGTCAGCGACCGCTCGGTCACGAGCAGCAGGTCGAGGTCGCTCTCCGGACCGAGTCCCATCGTCGTGCTGGAGCCGTGGAGATACGCGCCGACGATCCGGCCGGGGTCGTCGGCGAGCACCCTGCCGAGGACGGTGGGGATCAGATCCTCCATGCCGATGGAGGCTACGTGCTGGAGGTCCGAGGTGAGCCGGCACCCGGTCGGCGCTCTCGTCGATGTCGACCTGTGAGAATGCTCGGGCGCGGTTCGCGCCCAGGTGCGTCACCGCCTCGCCGACGCATCGAGCGGGACCCGGAAGGCGCGGACGAACTCCTCGACCAGCGCTGCGGGACCGTCGACGTCGACCTCACCGGAGCTCAGTGCCGCCTCGACGTCGCCGTCGGCCAGGAGTCGGCGCAGGCCGGGCCCCCCGAGGCGGAGATCGGGATCGTCCATGGCGCCCTCGACCACGCTGATGCCGACCTCCCGCACCGTCGCGTGCGCCACGGCGTCACCGGCGACGACCTCGACGTCGAAGGGCGCCACCGCCGTGTCGGTGCGTCCCGCGAGCAGGGCCGCGGCCAGCGAGCTGTCGGTCGGCCGCTCGCCCGCACGCGGGGCGTCCATCCGCCGCGCTCCCCAGCGGCCGATCGCCAGGAGGATCGGCTCGAGGCCCTGCCCGTGCTCGCTCAGCCGGTAGACGACGCGGCGGCCCTCGACGGCGCGCTCGACCACCCCGGCGCCCTCGAGGTCGCCGAGCCGGGTGGTGAGGACGTTCGAGGGGATGCCCGGGATGCCCTTCCGCAGCTCGTTGAAGCGTTTCGGGCCGACGAGCAGGTCCCGCAGGATAACCAGCGTCCACCGCTCGCCCAGGAGCTCCGCCGCCCGGGCCAGCCCGCAGTACTGGCCGTAGGTCTTCATGGTTGACAGCCTACCGGCGACGGTTCAGTATCGAAACCATGGTTGTTTTTGTGAACCACTTGCCGGGTGGGCCGCCGCGATGACGACTCGCGAGGTGAACGGCGTGCGGCTCGGGGTCGAGCACTACGGCGACCCGGCGGCACCCCCGCTCCTGTGCGCAGGGGGCACCACCATGCTGTCCTGGCCGGACGCACTGTGCGAGGCCCTCGCTCGCGGCGGTCGCCACGTCGTGCGTTACGACCTGCGGGACTCGGGCGCGTCGACCACCGTCGACCCCGAGGATCCGGCGTACACGCTGCGGGACCTCGCCGCCGACGCCGCGGCACTCGCCGGCGCGCTCGACGATCGGCCGGTCCACCTGGCGGGCATCGGGGTCGGCGGGATGGTCGCCCAGGTCGCCGCCCTCGACCACCCGGGGTCGTTCTCGGCGCTCACGCTCATCGGCACCCGACCGGTCGCGCCGGGACCGGTCGACGGCGATCTGCCCGACCACGACCCGGCCACGATGGACCGACTGTTCTCCAGCCCCCTGCCCGACTGGTCGGACCGCGATGCGGTCGTGGCCCACGCCGCAGCCGGCGCCGACATCCTGGGCGACGACCCCGCGGTGGCGTCGACCATCGCTGCCCGGGTGTGGGACCGCACGCCGAGCACCCTGCCCGCCGTGCACATGGCCAACCAGCTGGGGACGGTGTTCGCCAGGCTCGACTGCACCCCACGCTGGCGCGAGCGCCTCGGCGAGCTCTCCGTGCCCACGCTGGTGGTGCACGGCAGGCGCGACCCGTTCTTCCCGGTCGGCAACGGCGAGGCGCTGGCGCGGGAGATCCCGGACGCTCGCCTCCTCGTGCTCGACGACACCTCGACGACGATCCCCGTTACCGCTGCGGACGCTGTCGCAGCGGAGATGCTGGAGCTCTGACATGACTGCGACCACCGCCCCTCGAGCCACGCTCGGCATGATCTCGATGATGACGCCCGACCCGCGCCGCCTCGGCGCCTTCTGGTCCCGGGTGATGGGCCTGCCGATCGCGGACGGCGCCTCGGACGAGGTGGTCATGCTCGACCTCGACCACGAGGTCGGCCCGATCACCTGGATCATCGAACGCTGCGACGACGTCGCCGCCGGAACCGCACCCGTCGCGCTCGACATCCACCGCGAGGACGCCGACGCGAGCCGGTGGCGCGACGTCGCCGACCGCGCCGAGGAGCTGGGTGCCACGCGCGGGGCCGAGCACGACGAGGACGGCGTCCGGTGGATCGAGATGCGCGATCCCGACGGCAACCGCTTCCGGGTCTTCGCGCCGCGACCGGAGCCGGACCGCTGATCGGGTGTCGAGCCCCCGACGCCGCGCCCCCGGACCCCGCTTCTTACCGATGTCGCCACGACGGGTGCGGGCGAACGACGACCTCAGACGTCGGTGACGTGCACCCGTTCTCCCTCGACCCCGTACAGCGCGAGGATCTCGGCGGGCCGGTCCGAGTGAACGTTGGCGAGCCAGTGCGGCGTCATCGTGTCGAACTCGGCGGCCTCGCCCGCCTCGAGCACGGTGCGCTGATCGGACAGCGCGAGCGTCACCGCACCGCTAAGGACGTACATCCATTCGCGTCCAGGATGGGTGTTGTAGCGCGGCGTACCAGCCCGCGGCGCGGGCGGGTAGATCACCTTGAAGCCCTGCACGCCTCCCGCCTGCACGCCCAGGGGGATGAACGTCAGACCGTGCCGGCGGACCGGCTTGAGGTGGACCCGCGGGTCGCCGACGCGCGGGGCAGCCACGAGCTCGTCGAGCGGCAGCCCGTAGACCCGGGCGAGCGGCAGCAGATGCTCCAGGCCCGGACGCACCAGCCCCCGCTCCAGACGCGAGATCGTGCTGGCCGTGAGCCCCGTGCGTTCCGCCAGCTCGGTCAGGCTCCACCCGAGCGCCTGTCGGAATCCACGGAGCCTGGGCCCCACGGAATCGAGCACCTCGTCGTCGCCCATCGCGCACCCCCGTTCCCGCCGACCCGCCGTTTGCACTACTGCAATCCTAGTGAAGCTTCCGCAAACGACAGTGCGAGCATGAACCGCCACCCTGAGGACCCGACGCCGACCTTCACGCATGACGAGGACTGCCACCAGGACCACGAGACGAACCGCTCAGCCGATGAGGTAGACGAACCCTCGACCGTCCGCCACCACTCCGGCCACGAACTCATGCGCACGGGCGAGGTACGGGCCGACGTAGTCGGATCTCGACTCGTCTCCATCTTCGGAGGGGTCCTCCGTCTCTGAGGGCATCGGCTCGTACGCCTCGAGCAGGTCGCGCAGGTCGGGCAAGATGCTTGCTGCCTCGCACGGGGTGATCGCGCGTGTCCACCCCTCCCACCCATAGTCGGTCCATCGGACAGCCCCCTCGAACATCCGGTGGGCGGGCCGTGCCCCTGAGGGGCTCCCGTCAGGGCCAACGGTCAGGTACTGCAGCGACGACCACGCCGTGTCGAGGTAGAGCAGGTCGCGCTCCGGAACGACCTGTCGGAAGTCCGTCGCGCCGCCCGTCGAGCACGGTTCGAGCCCCCAGGCGTCGGCGAGCGGATCCTCACCGATGACTGAGCTCGGATCCGCACGTGCCCGCTCGGTCTGCGCAGCCTCGAACGCGTAGGCGTAGTACCGGATTCCCATGCCGCGATGCTCGCGGAACACCGACACCCGGCATCGCGCGCGGGCACGGGACTGTGAATGGCTCCGCCGCCCCGGGACCTGTGGGGACGTCGCCTTCACGTGGTGCCGGCAGGACGTCGCTGCGCGTGGAACCAGGACGGGATCCCTCCCGCCTCCTGACAGCATGGCGGGATGCCACCGACGTTCCGGCTCGACGACACCCCGACGCGGGCCGAACTCACCGAGCTGTACGACGCCGTCGGCTGGACCGCCCACACGAGGGAGCCCGACCGCCTGGCGGCCGCCGTCGCCGGCTCCGCCGCCGTCGCGACGGCCCGAGACTCCGGGCGCCTCGTCGGGCTCGCGAGGGTCGTCGGCGACGGGCACACGATCGCCTACCTGCAGGACATCCTCGTCGCCCCGAGCCACCGGCGCCGGGGCATCGGCGGTGAGCTGTTCCGGCTCGCGCTCTCCCCGTTCGCGCACGTGCGCCAGCAGGTGCTGCTCACCGACGACGAGCCCGGGCAGCGCGCCTTCTACGAGTCGCTGGGGTTCACCGAGGCCGGCGAGCTCGAGCACCCGGTCCGGGCATTCGTCCGGTTCGACCGAGCCTGAGCCGGTCGACCTCAGGGGCGGCGGGGGCGATCGTGAGCGAATCGCGGATCTCGAACAGATCCGGCGGGAGCTCCTCGTCCCCGTGGGTGCTCGAGATGTAGATGTTGAGCACCGTGTCGTCCAGCTCGCCGATCCAGTTCTGCGACCTCACCCGGGTCGTCGGGCCCTGCTGCACCGCCTCGAACCCGCCGAACTCGACGCCGTCGATGGTGCTGGCGTCCAGGTCGACGACAGACTCGGTCCAGCTCGCAGCCGCAGCCTCCTCCCTGAGCACGTCTCGTGTCCCTGCGGCATCGAGACCGACGTCGAAGTCCGAGAAGACCACGTAGTAGAGCGGGTCCTCCGGCGGGCCCGCGCCCCGCGTGACGGTGATGAGGTCGTACTCGATGATGGCTTCGTCCGCCCCGTAGGCGTCCCAGCCGTCGGGGACCTCGACGCTCAGCTCGGTCCCCCCGGCGGGGGTCGTCGCGGTGAAACGCCCCTCGTCCGGATCCGACGAGGACTCGGAGGCGGGCTCCGACGTCGGCCCCGGGGTCGGGTCGGACCCGGCCTCGGTGGCCGGTTCCGTCGTCGGGTCGTCCGTGGGGGCCGACGGCGCATCTGACGTCGAGGCGTCCGTCGGATCAGGTGCCGCCGAGGTCTCGCTGCTCGAGTCGGCGCCGTCCCCGCAGGCGGTGAGCGACAGCGCGACGGCGATGCCGAGGGTCGCGCGCGCGACGCACCTACGCCTCATGCCGTCATCGTATTCGCGGCACCGGGGCGCCCCGGCCGCCCTCCTCAACCCTTGAGGACGTAGCGCAGCGTCTCCACGACCTGGTCGGTGGTCGTGCACCAGGCCTGCGCCTCGGCGTCGACCTCCTTGAGCGCGTGAATGATGTCCTCGTCGTGGAGGGTGATGTAGGGCTTGCCGAGCGCGGCGCAGTAGCCGGCGTCGAAGGCGGCGTTCCACTGCTTGTACTTGTCCCCGAAGCGGACGACCACGAGATCGGCCTGCTCGATGAGGGTGCGCGTGCGAATGGCGTTGACCTTCGCGGACTGGTGGTCGCGCCAGAACTGGCTCGGGGTCTCCCCCAGGTGGTCGCCCGCGGCATCGCTGGCGGGGTGGTCGGTCACCGGTGCGGTGAAGGTGATGTCCAGCCCGGCCGCCTCGGCGCCGCGCTGGATCTCCTCGCGCCAGTCCGTGTGGATCTCACCGGACAGGTAGACGGAAAAGCTCATCTCCGAAGGCTCCTCGGGGTCGTGCGGTCGGGCGTGGCCCGCTCTCGACCTCACCATGCCACCGGTTCGGCACGGAGTGCCACCGCACCATTGCCCGCACGCGCGACTGTTCTTACGGCCCCGCGCAACAGGCCCGGGGCAAGGCGGCGGTGCACGGCGGACAGCGGCCGGCAGACCACGCCGCCGGGCCGACGGTCGTACCGGAACATCGTCGTCAAGGAGACCTCCGAGTCCGTGGCGGCGACGACGAGTGCGGTGGCGATGGCCCACGACCCGGTCTCGAGCCGCACCCAGCCGTCGCCGCGCTCACCGATGCGCCAGCCGGCGACCGTCGAGGCGGCGCGCCCGCGCGCCAGGCGCAGCTGCAGGAACACCTGCCAGATCAACCGCTCCACGACGTCGGGCTCGTCACCGAACATGGCGCGGGCCCACCCTTCCGGCGTCGCCGCCGTCGCGTCGACGGGGCTGATCGTGAAGCGGTCCGCGTAGTCGGTCCTCGTCAGGCCCCCGCGCGCCAGCGACGTCGGTCCGACCGCGTCGACGCCGACCGCCCGGGCGACCCGGGGCTCCGTGGACATCTGCTCCGTCATCTTCTCGCCTTTCGATATACGGTGGCGTACACATCGACTGTAGCGCCATGCATACGGTGGCGTACATCGAATAGGCGGAAGGGGATGACCGTGGCCGGAAGGACGGTGACGTCGCGCGAGCGTTGGGTCGAGGAGGGGCTGGCGGCGCTCGCGTCCGGCGGCCCCGAGGCGGTGCGGGTCGAGGCGTTGGCCAAGCGCCTCCATGTCACCAAGGGCGGGTTCTACGGGCACTTCCGCGGCCGGGAGGCGTTGCTCGAGGCGATGCTCGACGCCTGGGAGACCGAGGCGATCGACGACGTCCTCGCCACGCTCGACCGCGAGGACGCCTCACCTGCGGGCCGAGCCCGACGAGCGGCGGCGCTCACCTTCTCCGACGACCGCCTGCTGCCCCTCGACCTCGCGATCCGCGAGTGGTCCCGTCGCGACGCGCGCGCCGCCGACCGGTTGCGCCGGGTGGACAACCAGCGGATGGAGCTCCTGCGGGCGACCATGCGGACCTTCTGCACGGACGAGGAGGAGGTCGAGGCACGCAGCCTGCTGGCCTTCACCGCCGCGATCGGCTCTCACGTGCTCGCCGCGGACCACGGGCCGTTCACCCGCCGCCGGGTCCTCGACCGGGCCGCGGACCTCGTGCTGGGCCGCGCGGGCAGCTGACCGCGCGCGGTCGGGGCGCGTCGTCGCGCTCGTCGGCCGCCTCGCCGCAGGGGCTGGTCACCGCTGCGAGGCCTCGACGCGCGGCTACCGGCGGGGCCGGGGCCGGCTCAGGCCGCGGTCTGGGCGAAGCCGCGCGGCTGGAGCACACTGGGTCGATGACCGGTGGCACGCCCACGCACGCCAACGACCGCCTCGGCGGCGACATCGAGGCCCGCCGCGCGAAGGTGGCCGCGAGCCTCGACGAGGTCGAGCAGGAGCTCGACGCGCTCCGACGCGCGCGCCGTGGTGGCTCCGACGACGACGAGCACGATCCCGAGGGTGAGCCCTTGTCCGCGCAGTGGTCGCGGCTCGAGGGGCTGCGGCGGATGCGGCTCGAGGCGCTGGAGCGGATCGACGAGGCGCTCGCCCGGCGCGACCGGGGCGACGGCGGGCGGTGCGCGGTCTGCGGCCGCCCCATCCCGCCGGCCCGGCTCGCGGTCCGGCCCGAGGCGACCACCTGCGTCGGGTGCGCGAGCTGAGCCGGCCGGCCTCTGGGGGCACCGCCCGATCGCGCGGTCAAGTCCCTGGCCGTGGTGTAGCGATCCTTCGCTTGGGGGTCAGGCGGTCAGGGCTGGCAGGGAGTTGGTGGTCACCTCCTCGCTGGCGGTGTCGGGTACGACGCTGAGACGGCAGCGGACCAGGACGTCCAGGCCGAGGTAGTGGCGTCCTTCGGCCCATTCGTCGGTCTGCTCGGCCAGCACTGCGCCGACGAGGCGGACGATGGCGTCGCGGGTAGGGAAGATGCCGACGGAGTCGGTGCGGCGACGGATTTCCTTGTTCAGGCGCTCGGTGGGGGTGTTCGACCAGATCTGGACCCACACGTCCTTGGGGAACGCGGTGAACGCGAGCAGATCGGCGCGGGCTGTATCGAGGTGTTCGGCCACGGTCGGGAGTTTCTCGCCGACGTAGTCGAGCAGCCGCTCGAACTGTGCGTGCACGGCTGCAGCATCGGGCTGGACGAGTTGCTGGTGACCGACACGGCGGTCGGAATGACCCGACTGCGGTGGCTGGGCACGGGGCCGGTGGAGGCGTCGCCGGCGGCGGTGAAGGCCGAGGTCGGCAAGCTGGCGTTCCTGCGCGGTCTGGACGCACACACTTTGGACCTGTCGGTGTTACCGGCGGAGCGAAGGCGGTTTCTGGCCACGGTGGGCCGTCGCTTGACGGGGCAGGCGTTGGCCCGGCGCGAGCCGCAGCGTCGGTACCCGATTCTGCTGGCGCTGCTGGCGCAGTCGGCGACCGAGGTGTTGCGCCCCGGGTTCGGTGGAGGCTCGGAACTGACGCTTCGACGGTAGTCGGAGCGGTGTTGTGACGGTAGTAGGTGTCCTCGAGCTCGGCGGGCGGGACCATGCCGATCTCGCCGTGCAAGCGTCGATGGTTGAACCAGTCGATGTACTCCGCGGTGGCGATCTCGAGGTCGTCGATCGTCTTCCAGGGCCCCTTGTTGCGCACGAGCTCGGCCTTGAACAACGAGTTGAACGCCTCAGCGGCGGCATTGTCATACGAGTCGCCCGTCGAGCCAACCGAGGCGACCGCGCCGGCCTCGGCCAGACGTTGCGTGTAGCGAATAGCGACATATTGGACTCCCTTGTCGCTGTGGTGCGTCAGCCCGGTGACGTCGTGCCCGTCGCGGGTGCGGGTCCAGATCGCCATCTCCAGGGCGTCCAGTGCCAGGTCGGTGCGCAGCGACTTCGACAGCTGCCAGCCGACCACCCGGCGGGAGTAGACGTCGGTGACGAAGGCGGCATACGCCCAGCCGGAGAACGTGCGGCAGTAGGTGATGTCGCAGACCCACAGCCGGTTCGGGGCGGTGGCGGTGAAGTCGCGCTCGACAAGGTCCGGGCGGGTCTCGGGCCCGCTGCCCGAGATCGTGGTGCGTGGCCCCTTGGCGCGGCTGATGCCGCGCAGCCCGGCGGTTCGCATGAGGCGTTCGACCGTGCAGCGCGCCACCGGCTGCCCGCGCCGGCGCAGTTCGGCATGGACCTTGCGGGCACCGTAGACGCCGTAGTTCTCCGCGTGCACCTGCTCGATCAGGGTCGTCGTGGCCGCGTCGGTGACCGACCTGCGCGACGGCGTCCGCGTCTTGGCCGCGTAGTACGTGCTCGGAGCGACCTGCATCCCTGCACCGGCAAGGACCCTGCAGATCGGCTCGACTCCGAACGCCTCGCGGTGCTGATCGATGTAGTCGACCAGCACCGCGGTACTCACTTGATCTTGCGGTCGAGCTCCGCCGCGGCGAAAAACGCTGACGCGGTCCGCAAGATCTCGTTCGCCCGCCGCAACTCGCGAACCTCACGCTCGAGCTCGGTGATCCGCGTCTGCTCCGCCGTCGTGGTTCCGGGCCGATCGCCGGCATCGACCTCGGCCTGGGTGACCCAGTTGCGCAGGGTCTCGGGGTTGATCCCGAGCTGGTCAGCGACCCGACGCAGCGCGCCGGTCTTGGCGGCCGGATCACGCCTTAGGTCGACAGCCATCCGGATCGCGCGCTCACGCAGCTCGTCCGGGTACTTCCTCGGTGCAGCCATGACTCTCATCCTTCCGTGGAATGAGAGCCTCCATCAGACCCGGGGCGCAACAGAACGAGGTCCTGCGCCGTGCGGCCGCGTATCTGTCGCAGGCGAACCTGCCGGGAAAATGATGTACCCGCTCGTCCGCGAGCTGGCCGAAGACGGGATCCCCGTCACGGTGACGTGCCGGGTGCTCAAAGTCGCACGTCAGCCCTACTACCGCTGGCTCACCCACCCAGTTACGGCCGCGGAGTACGAACATGCATATCGTGCCAACGCCCTGTTCGACGCCCACCGCGATGACCCGGAGTTCGGGTACCGCTTCCTGGTCGACGAAGCCCGCGAAGCCGGTGAGCCCATGGCCGAGCGGACCGCATGGCGAATCTGCTCGCGGCAGGGCTGGTGGAGCGCGTTCGGCAAGAAGCGCGGCAAGAACGGCAAGAGGCCCGGCCCGCCGGTCCACGACGACCTCTGCGCCGTGGCCGACGACAAGGGCAGGATCCGGCATCAGTTCACCGCCCCCGCCGTCAACGAGCTGTGGCTCACTGACATCACCGAGCACCGCACCGGTGAAGGGAAGCTCTACCTGTGCGCGATCAAGGACGCCTACTCCAACCGGATCGTCGGCTACTCCATCGACTCCCGGATGAAGTCACGCCTGGCCGTGGCGGCGCTCGACAACGCCGTCGCCAGGCGCGGTGACGTCGCCGGCTGCATCGTGCACTCGGACCGCGGGTCGCAATTCCGCAGCCGGAGATTCGTCCACGCCCTCAACCGCCACGACATGGTCGGATCGATGGGCCGCGTCGGCGCAGCCGGCGACAACGCAGCCATGGAGAGCTTCTTCAGCCTGCTCCAGAAGAATGTCCTGGACCGCCGCCCCTGGACCAACCGCGAAGAACTCCGAATCGCAATCGTCACCTGGATCGAAAGGACCTACCACCGCCGTCGACGACAGGACGCCCTCGGCCGGTTGACCCCCATCGAGTACGAGACCATCATCACCACGCCAGCCACCCAGGCTGCGTGACCCAACCTGTCACCTATCCGTGCAGCAGACCCCCTTGCGCGACTCGGCGAGTGCCTCGTTCGCGCGCTTGTTCGCTTGGTAAGTGCCGACGCCGGCGATCAGCAGCGACAGGGCCGAGATCACCAGCGCGAGGACATCCATGGCTCGATCCTGCCACTACAAGAAGCAGTTCCTGAAGCACTTCCGGCTATTGCTTGCCCGAGGCGCGTCAGCCGACTAACCCGCGCTCACTACGATGCTCCGCGCGGCGACCAATCCCTACAGCGCGAATCTCCACTCCACCGATTTCCGGTACATACCACCCTCTTGAGGTGTGCAGTGAAGCGCTCGGCCCCGCGTCCGGGACCGACAGCTTGCGTTCGACGTCAACGATAGGTCTCGTGCAACGCCTCCTCGATCTGAGACGGAGTCGGTGCACCGGCGTACCCGCGCTCAGTCGCGTAGACCCGGCACGCGAGCGAGCGAACCGGTTGCGTCGGAAACAGGTCGACGCCGTCGACGAGGATCGTGGGCGAGCCTCCGAATCGGGTGTTCGCCGCTTCGGTCTCGGTGTGGATCGTTACCAGCTCGATGGGCACTTCCGCGAGCTCGGCGGCATCCAGCGCGGCGCGCGCGTTTGCTTCGGCGATGGCCGTGTTCGGGCAGTCGACGATGTGCAGCAGTTCGACCTTCATGCGATCTGCTCCTTCCGGGGCCGGGCCGCGCGCAAGCCATTGAGGATCACGATGACCTCCGCGATCTCGTGCACGAGCACCACGGCAGCGAGTCCCAGGACGCCGAAGAGGGCGAGCGGGAGCAGGGCGATGATAATCAGCAGCGACAGGATGATGTTCTGGTTGATGATGTGCCGTCCGCGCCGGGCATGGTCGAACGCGCGCGGCAGCAGCCGCAGGTCGTGCCCGGTGAACGCGACATCGGCCGACTCGATCGCGGCATCCGACCCGGTCGCGCCCATCGCGATCCCGATGTCCGCGGCGGCGAGGGCGGGGGCGTCGTTGATGCCGTCGCCGATCATCGCCACCGAACCATGCTGGCCGAGCTCAGCGATCGCAGCGGCCTTGTCCTCGGGGCGCAGCTCGGCGCGCGCGTCCTCGATCCCGGCCTGCGCCGCGAGAGCGCGGGCGGTGCGGGCGTTGTCGCCGGTGAGCATCGTGACCCCGATGCACTGCGCGGCGAGCGTGCGGACGACCTCCGGGACCTCCAGGCGCAGCTCGTCGCGGACGCCGATCGCAGCGACCGGCTCGCCGTCGCGGTGCACGATGACGACCGTCATGCCCTGCTCTTCCAGCCCTGCGACCCGGTCGCCGAGCGTCCCGGCGTCCAGCCAGCGGGGGCTGCCGACCGTGATCCGCGCGCCGTCGAGCTTGCCCTCGATGCCGTGCCCGGCCTGCTCGGTCACGTCCTCGGCTACTGAGGCCCCCGGCGCGGCGGCGGTGATCGCGGCCGCGAGCGGGTGGGTGCTGTGTTGCTCCAGCGCGGCCGCCCACGCCAGCGCCTGCGCCTCGGTGGTCCCGTCGGCGGTGAGAACGGCGGTGACGACGGGCTCGTTTCGGGTGAGGGTGCCGGTCTTGTCGACGGCGACGTGGCGGATCACGCCGAAGCGCTCGAACGCGGCACCGGACTTGATGATCACGCCGAACTTGCTCGCCGAGCCGATCGCGGCGACCACGGTCAGCGGCACGGAGATCGCCAGCGCGCACGGCGACGCCGCCACGAGGACGACCAGGGCGCGAGTGACCCACAGCTCGGGGTCGCCGAACAGCGAACCGATCAGCGCCACCAGGACGGCGAGGACGAGCACACCAGGGACGAGGGGTCGGGCGATGCGGTCGGCGAGGCGGGCGCGGTCTCCCTTCTCGGCCTGCGCCTGCTCGACGAGCTCCACGATCGTGGTCAGCGAGTTGTCGGTGCCCGCCGCGGTCGTCTCGACTTCCAGCGCGCCGGCGGAGTTGATTGCACCGGCCGAGACTGCATCTCCCAGCTCGACCTCGACCGGGATCGACTCTCCAGTGATCGCAGACGTATCCAAACTCGAACGACCCGTGACCACGACGCCGTCGGTCGCGATCCGTTCGCCCGGCCGCACCAGCATCAGCTGGCCCACCTGGAGGTCTTTCGCGGCGACCTCGACCGACGCGCCGTCGCGGCGGATGGTCGCTGTCTCAGGGACGAGCTTGAGCAGCGCCCGGAGCCCGCCGCGGGCGCGGTCCATCGCCTTGTCCTCCAGCGCCTCAGCGATCGAGTACAGGAACGCCAGGGCGGCGGCCTCCTCGACGTAGCCGAGGATCACCGCGCCAATGGCGCTGATCGTCATCAGCAGGCTGATGCCGAGCTTGCGCTTGAACAGTTTGCGGATCGCGCCCGGGGTGAACGTCGACGCTCCCAGCAGCAGACCGAGCCAGAACAGCACCAGCGCCAGGATCTCGAGCCCGGACCACTCCAGGACGAGACCGGTCAGGAAAGCGACGCCGGAGAGGACCGGGACCATGATCCCGCGGTCCCGCCACCAGGGTCGCTCCTGCACCTCCTCAACTGCTTCGCCGACCGTGGTCTCGGGCTCGTCGCAGCCGCACGCCGCGCTCATGCGCCTGCCCCCGTCCCGCAGCAGCCCGGCACCGGGCACTGGTCATCAACGCATGGCGCGTGCTCGTCGACGGCCAGCGTCACATCCACGAGCGCCGTGAGCGCCGCAGCGAGGTGCGGGTCGGCGATCTCGTAGCGCGTCTGCCGTCCCTCGGGCTCGGCGGCCACGATGCCACAGTCGCGCAGACAGGTCAGGTGGTTCGACACGTTCGACCGGGTCAGCTCCAGCTCGCGCGACAGCACCGCCGGATAGCTCGGGCCGTCGAGCAGGGTCATCAGGATCCGGGATCGCGTCGGGTCCGCCATGGCTCGGCCGAGCCGGTGCATGACGTCGAGGCGTGAAGCAATGGTCAGCATGCACTGAACTATACAGTGACTGCTGACCTATTTTGCTCATCGCATCGGCAGGTCAGACCGCTCAATCGACGCCAGAGGTTATACGGCGAAACGAAATTCCACCACGTCCCCGTCCTGCATGACGTAGTCCTTGCCCTCCATCCGGGCCTTGCCGCGGGACCTGACCTCGGCGACGGAGCCGGCCTCGATGAGGTCGTCGTAGCTGATGACCTCGGCCTTGATGAAGCCCTTCTCGAAGTCGGTGTGGATGACGCCCGCGGCCTGTGGCGCCTTCCAGCCCTGGCCGATCGTCCAGGCGCGCGACTCCTTGGGGCCGGCCGTGAGGTAGGTCTGCAGGCCGAGCGTGCGGAAGCCGACCCGAGCGAGCTGGTCGAGGCCCGCCTCGTCCTGACCGGACTCGGCGAGCATCTCCGCCGCCTCGTCGGGCTCGAGCTCGACGAGCTCGGACTCGAACTTCGCGTCGAGGAAGATCGCCTCCGCGGGTGCGACGAGCTCACGCAGCCGCTGCTGCATGGCCTCGTCGGCCAGGCCGTCGTCGTCGGTGTTGAAGACGTAGATGAACGGCTTGGTCGTCATCAGCTGGAAGGAACGCAGGATCTCGGGGTCCAGTCCCGCGGCCGCCCCGGCGGCGGACAGCGTCTCGCCGCGCTCGAGGATCTCCACGGCGGCCTTCGCCGTCGCGAGCACCTCGGGTTCGCCCTTCTTGATGCGGGCCTCCTTCTCCAGCCTGGGGATCGCCTTCTCCAGGGTCTGCAGGTCGGCGAGCACGAGCTCGGTGGTGATCGTCTCGATGTCCGCCGCGGGGTCGACCTTGCCGTCGACGTGCACCACGTCGGGGTCGCTGAACGCCCGGGTGACCTGGCAGATCGCGTCCGCCTCGCGGATGTTGGCGAGGAACTGGTTGCCGAGCCCCTCCCCCTCGCTGGCGCCCTTGACGATCCCGGCGATGTCGACGAACGACACCGTGGCGGGCAGGATCTTCTCCGAGCCGAAGATCCGTGCGAGCTCCGCCAGACGCGGGTCGGGCAGCGGCACGACGCCGACGTTGGGCTCGATCGTGGCGAACGGGTAGTTCGCCGCGAGCACGGTCGCGCGGGTCAGCGCGTTGAACAGGGTCGACTTGCCGACGTTGGGCAGGCCGGCGATTCCGATGGTGAGAGCCACCCGGGGAGTCTAGGCGCCCGGACCCGCGCCCTCACCCCTGCGCGCGAGGAGGTCGCGGATCTCTCGTACCGCGGCGTCGAGCTCGGCGCGGCTCACGCTGCGGTCCTCGGGCCGCAGGTCGACCGCGACCTGCCCGCCGGGCGTGATCGTGGCCCGCTCGACCTCGGTGGCCGCATCGGCCCCCTGGGTCCTCAGCACGATCTCCAGCTCGGTGCGCGTCATGCCCAGGCGGCGCAGGGCTCGCTCGTCGACCACCCCGCCCTCGATGAGCACGGTGTCTCGCCCCTCGAGCAGGAACCCCAGCCAGCCCACCCGGGTAGCGAGCCGCTCGAGCCCTGCGTTGACGGCCACGAGGACGGCGACGCCGAGGACCGCGCCCGTCAGCGAGAAGTCGTCACCGATGATCGCGTTCTGGATGGCCTCGCTCAGCAGCAGCACGACGACGAGGTCCAGGCTGTTCATCTGCGCGAGCATCCGCTTGCCGGCCACCCGCACGATCACCGCCACCGCGAGGTAGACGAGGATCGTGCGCAGGAACTTCTCCACAGGGCCGATCTGCATGTGCAGCAGGTCCTGGACGAGGGTCGAGGTGAGGATCTCGTGTGTCACGGCCGGCTCCTTGGCTAGCGCGGTCGCGACCCGGCACGCCCGCGAGGGTCCAGCCTGGCACCGCCGACGTCGGTGGTCACTGTCAGGGTGGGGCCATGTCGACGCCGGTGGTCCTCTCGCTCGTCCTGCTCGCCCTGGTCGTGGGTGCCGTCGCGGGCGCCCTGGGGCACGCGGCGCGCACCTCGGGTCGGGAGTCGGCCCGGGCAGCCGACCGGGCGGCCCGCGCCGCCGAGGACGCGGCCGCCCTGGGCGCCGCGCAAGCCCGGGCCGAGGAGCTGGCCGCCCAGGTCACCGAGCTGAGGTCGCGGGCCGCGGCGGACGCCGACGTCCTGCAGGCGCTCGCCCCGCTGCGCTCGGGCCTGGCCGACGTCGGACGCCAGGTCCAGGTCCTCGAACGCGACCGGGCCGCCCAGGCTGCCGCGCTGGACGAGCAGCTCGCCGCCGCCAGGCGGGCCGACGCCGAGCTCGTCGCGGCCACCGGCGAGCTGGGCCGCGTCCTGCGGGCCACGGGCCCGCGCGGAAAGTGGGGTGAGGTGACGCTGCGCCGGGTCGTGGAGGCGGCCGGGATGCTCGCCCACGTCGACTTCGACACCCAGCGCACGGCAGGCACCCTGGCGGGGACCTCCTCGGCGCGCCGACCGGACCTGGTCGTGCACCTGCCGGGCGGCCGGACGCTGGCGGTGGACGCCAAGGTCCCGATGGACGCCTACCTCGAGGCCACTGCGATCCCCGAGCACGCCGCCGGGGAGGAGGGCGAGCGACGCGGCCGGCTGCTCGTCGCCCACGCCAAGGCCCTGCGCGGGCACGTCGATGCCCTGGCCTCCCGCGGCTACCACTCCGAGCTGCCCGGCAGCCCGGAGCTGGTGGTGCTCTTCCTGCCCTCCGAGCCGCTGCTCGGCGCCGCCCTCGAGGCCGACCCCGGTCTGCTCGAGCATGCGCTGGCTCGCGGGGTCGCGCCCACCTCGCCGTCCTCGTTGCTCGCGCTGCTGCGCGCGGTGGCCGCGGTGTGGAGCAGCGAGAAGGCCGCCGACGACGCCGGGGAGCTGCTCGAGCTGGGCCGTACCCTCGCCGACCGCCTCGCCGTCGTCGCGGGACACCTGGGCCGGGTCGGCTCCTCGCTGCGCTCGGCCGTGGGGCACTACAACAGCGCGGTGGGTTCCATGGAGAGCCGGCTGCTCGTCACCACGCGGACCCTGGAGTCGCTGGGGGTCGCGGACCTGGCCGTGTCACCGATCGACGCCGACGACGCGCAGGTCCGGTCCTTCACCGCCCCCGAGCTCGCCGCCGCGGCCGGCGAGGAAGAGGACGTCGATGGGGCCCGCCGCGCCGGTTGAGCGGCGCGGCGGAGCAGCGCCCTCCCGGCGTGCGGCCCGTCACACTCCCCCCTTCCCGCGACTCCACAGGCTCCACGCGGCGCCCACCAGCATCACCACCGCGCTCCCGAGCGCGACGTACGCCCCGAACCCGAGGCCGATCTCGATCCCGATTGCGAGGTCACGGATCGACACGATGCTGTCCCAGGCAGCGACGACGTGCAGCACGACGGCCAGGAAGGTGACGAGGGACGCGACTGCTGCGACGAGCCGCACCGGCTGCCACGCGCCACCGCGGACGATCACGCCCCCGGTGAGGAGACCGCCGACAGCTCCGAAGGCGGTGGCGAACGCTATGCTCGAGTTAGCGAACGCGTTCTCGGACACGTTCTCCGATCCGTTCCAGGACCCGGGCACGCTCATGACGATCCACGGCAGGACGAGCCCGACCATGACGCCGAGCCCGCCGATGACGACGACCAGACCGGCCGACGGAGACGGGGCCGCCCAAGCCCGGGACCCCTCCTGAGGCCGGCCGCCGGACGGGTCGCTCATCCGTCGTCCTGCCCCCTGGCCGACCGGCCTCAGACGGTCTTCTTCTGCACGAGCGCCCAGATCGAACCCACGAGCGCCACGGCGCCGCCGACCACGACCAGGTAGAGGCCGATCCCGATGCTGGCGATGTCCTCGATCCCCGTGGACTCGATCTCGTCCATGGCATCGATCAGGTCGTAGGCGCCGATGCCGGCGGCGATGAGCGAGAGCACCAGCGCGACGACGGCGAGCCAGGCGCGTCCCTTGCTCAGGCCGATGACCACGCCGGCCACCGCGGCGAGGATCGCCGCCGGCAGGATGATGACGCCGTCCCGGCCGTCGTCAAGGCCGTTGAACGACTGCTCGATCCCCTGGTACGAGACCTCCACCCACGGAAGCGCGCAGGCGACCGCGGCGATGATCCCGCCGATGACGATGACCCAGCCCGCGACGGGGGCCGACACCCGCCGGCCGGAGGGCTGCGCACCGTAACCGCCGTAGGGCGACGCGGCCTGCCCGTACCCCGGCTGGCCGTAGCCCTGGGCCGGCTGCTGGCCGAAGCCCTGCTGCCCGTACCCCTGGGCGGGCGCCTGGCCGTAACCCGGCTGCCCGTAGCCCTGCTGTCCGTAACCCTGGGCCGACTGCTGCCCGTACCCGGGCTGGTCCCATCCCTGTCCGCCGTACTGGTCGCTCATCGCTGGACCTCCTGTCCGTCTGGGTCGCGGGACGGGTCCTGCACCTCGTCCGCCCGCGGGTCTCGCGGTTCGCGTCCAGGGAAGCGTATCGGCGCGAGAGTTCGCCGCCCGACCACGGAACGGGTACCTCGCACCACGCCGGGACCGCGCGCCGGGTCCCACCGGCAGGCCGGTCCGGCCCGACGCTGCGGGCGTCGGGCCGGTGCGCGCCTCTCGTCAGGTGCGGGTGCGGGAGCGCTGACCGGTCAGCATCCGGGAGATCGCGGCGATGACGCCCTCTCCCCCGCGTCGCTGCGGCTGCTCGTTGTACGGCCGCACGGGCGAGTTGTGCGCGCCCTGGCCGCGGTTGGCGAACGCCTTGCCCCGGGGGGCGAAGGAGTGGTCCGCCTGGGGTCCGCCCCAGCTCTGACCGGACCACCGACCACGGGTTCTCGACGTGTCGTTCATGTCCTCACCTCCACCGACGGCCCGGCCGGCCACCTCGGTGTGGCTCCGACGGCTCGCGCCCGCGGTAGTGGCCAGTCTACCTTGCTGACGCAGTTATGCGCCCGATTGTTCCGCCGTGTCCTTTTCACGGCCGGCGCTGCGGGCCCGACGCGGGGCGTCGACCTGCACGCCGGAGGCCTTGAGGTCGGCGCGGAGGTTCTTCGGCAGGGAGAACAGCACGTCCTCGGTGGCGGTGCGCACCTCCTCGACGGCGAGGAACCCCAGCTCCTGTAGGCGCAGGACCACGTTGCGCACGAGGATCTCCGGCACCGAGGCGCCGGAGGTCACCCCCACCGACGTGGCGCCGTCGAACCAGGCCGGGTCGATCTCGTCGGCGGTGTCGACCCGGTAGGAGGACCCGGCACCGGCGTCGAGGGCGACCTCGACGAGGCGCACGGAGTTCGAGGAGTTCGCCGAGCCGACGACGATGACGACGTCGGCCTCGGGCGCGAGCTTCTTCACCGCGACCTGACGGTTCTGGGTGGCGTAGCAGATGTCGTCGCTGGGCGGGTCCTGGAGCGCCGGGAACCGCTCGCGCAGCTTGTTCACCGTCTCCATCGTCTCGTCGACGCTCAGCGTGGTCTGGGAGAGCCAGATGACCCGCTCGGGGTCGCGGACGGTGACCTGGTCGACCTCGTGGGGGCCGTTGACGACCTGGATGTGCTCGGGCGCCTCGCCCTGCGTGCCCTCGACCTCCTCGTGGCCGTCGTGGCCGATGAGGAGGATGTCGAAGTCGTCGCGGGCGAAGCGCACGGCCTCCTTGTGCACCTTGGTGACCAGGGGGCAGGTCGCGTCGATCGTGGCGAGGTTGCGGGCGGCCGCCTGGGCGTGCACCGCCGGGGAGACGCCGTGTGCGGAGAAGACCACGCGCGCGCCCTCGGGCACCTCGTCGGTCTCGTCGACGAAGATCGCCCCGCGCCGGGACAGGGTGTCGACGACGAACTTGTTGTGCACGATCTCCTTGCGCACGTACACCGGCGCCCCGTAGAGCTCGAGGGCCTTCTCCACGGCGTCGACAGCGCGGTCGACGCCGGCGCAGTAGCCGCGCGGGGTGGCCAGGAGGATGCGCTTCCCGTCGGGCGAGTCGAAGGACTCCACCTGCTGCGGGAACGCCGACGCGCCGGCCAGGGACTGGATCGTGTCGGTGGAGGTCACACCCCCAGGATAGGCCGCCGACGCAAGGGGGCGCCGGGTCGAGGCGGCCCTCACACCGGGGCCCGGGCGGCGTCGGTCAGCGCAGGGCCAGACCCCGCACGCGACCCGCCGTCCACACGAGGTAGCCGCACACCAGCCAGGCCGCCACGAGCATCCCGACCGTCTGCCAGAAGTCGCCGGCGTCGGGGTCGAGGAAGCCGTACATCGGGTAGCCGGTCCGGCTCGCGTCCCACATGTACAGGGCCAGGTAGCCGACCATCGGCAGCAGCCACACCACGGGCCAGAACCCGCCGAGCCGGTCCTGGTTGCGGCCCACGACCAGCCAGTCGAGGACCATCGCCACCGGCAGGACCTGGTGCACCACCAGCGAGAGGCGCTCGTCGAGCGAGCCATCGAGCAGGGTGAGGAAGATGATCGCCGTCATCACCGAGTAGGTCGTTACCATCCCCCGGAACCAGCCCACCGGCCCCTCGAGCCGTCGACGCGCCGGGCCCGGTCCGACCACCCGCAGCACCGAGCCGGTCATCGCCAGGGCCACCAGCACCGAGTTGACGGTGGTGAAGAACATCAGCTGTCGCCCCACGGCCTCCCACCCGCCGGCGTCGTGGGCGGGGACCAGCTGCTCGTACACCGACCAGATGGCCAGCGCCGCCACGGCCGCCCGCCACAGCACCGCCACCACGACCCCCGCGGGGCTCGCCGGCGGCAGGCCCCCGGCCCGGCGGTCGGCCGCGTGCGCACCCGCCCCGGGGCCGACCGGACCACCGGGTCGGCCGGGGCCGCCGGGTCCCTGGCCGGGCCAGGCGCCGACGCCGGGCTGCTGCCCGTACCCCGGCCCTCCCATCGGCGCGCCGCCCGGGCCGGGCCGCTGGTACCCACCAGGGCCACCGGGACCGCCGGCCCAGCCGGCACCGCCCCGGTAGCCCTGCGCGCCGCCGTACGCGGCCGCGCCCGCGGGCGCGCCCCAGCCACCGTGGCCCGGCCCGGCCGCGGGTGGACCGCCGAGGGGCTCCTGCAGCGCGGGCAACTCGGCCGTCGAGTCACGTACGTACGGGTCCTGCGGCGTCGCGGCGGAGACGTCCCCCGGTGAGCGGCCCGCGCCCGGCGAGGGCACGGCCGCCACCGAACCCGTCGAGCGCCACCGCGCCGGCGTCGTCCCCGGGACCGCCACCGTGGGTTCGACGTCGTCGTGCGCGTCCGGCGTGCGGTTCACAGCGGGTCTCCTCTCCGTCCTTGCCCGAGCCCGCTCGAGGCTATCCGGCGACCGGCCCGGGCGCCGGTCGGGTCGTGGTGAGGGCAGTCCATGTCCTGCCCCGGTGCGACGATGGGCGCATGGCTGACAACCTCCTGGCCCCCGACCCCGTCCACCTGCCCGCCGACGGGCCCGACGACGACGCGCGCCGCGCGCTCGAGGCCGGCACCGACCCGCGCGAGGTCGCCGCCACGCACCCCGCCTCCTCCCTGGCCTGGGCGACGCTGGCCCGTACCGCACTGGAGCAGGACCCGGTGGCCTCCTACGCCTTCGCCCGCACCGGCTACCACCGTGGGCTCGACGCCCTGCGCAAGGGCGGCTGGCGCGGTCAGGGGCCGGTCCCCGCCACCCACGTGCCCAACCAGGGCGTCGTCCTGGCGGTCCTCGCGCTGCGCGAGGCCGCCCGCGCCATCGGGGAGGACGCCGAGGTCGAGCGGCTCACCGCCCTGGTCGACGACTTCGACCCCCGCGCCGAGGCGCACCTGTCCGGCTCGTGAGCGCGGCCCCGGGCCCGGACCGCCCGCTGCCGGCCACGGCCGCCGCCACGACGGCGGAGCAGCCGTGGCCCGTGCGCCTGCTCTCGCAGAAGATCGCCGACTACGTGGCGCGGATGTCCGCGCTGTGGGTCGAGGGCCAGCTCGTCGAGGTCAACCGTCGTCCCGGGGCACGCACCACCTTCCTCACGCTGCGCGACACCGACGCGGAGATGTCCCTGCGCCTGTCCATCCCGGCCCGCCTCCTGGCCGAGGACGTCGCCGCGGGCGCCCACGTCGTCGTCCACGCCAAGCCCTCCTTCTGGACGAAGAACGGCAGCCTCAGCCTGTGGGCCGACGAGCTGCGTGCCGTGGGCGTCGGCGGGCTCCTGGCCCGGATCGAGGCGCTGCGCAAGGTCCTCGCCGCCGAGCGGCTGTTCGACGACGCCCGCAAGCGGCCCCTGCCCTTCCTCCCGCGCGTCGTCGGGCTGGTGTGCGGGCGGAACGCCAAGGCCAAGGACGACGTCCTGACCAACGCCCGCGCCCGCTGGCCGGCGGTGCGCTTCGAGGTCCGCGAGGTGGCCGTGCAGGGCGTGGACACCGTCCCCGAGGTGAGCGCGGCCCTGGCCGAGCTCGACGCCCATGAGGAGGTCGACGTCATCGTCGTCGCCCGCGGCGGCGGCTCGGTCGAGGACCTCTTCCCCTTCTCCAACGAGGCGCTCGTGCGGGCGGTGGCCGCCTGCACCACACCCGTCGTCTCGGCCATCGGGCACGAGGGCGACTCCCCCCTGCTCGACCTCGTCGCCGACGTGCGCGCCTCGACCCCCACCGACGCCGCCCGGCGCGTCGTGCCCGACTTCGCCCGGGAGAGCGCGGGCGTGGCCGACGCGCGCGCACGGGTGGGCCAGGCGGTACGGGCCCGGGTCGAGCGCGCCGCCGCCGACCTCGAGGCGCTGCGGGCCCGCCCGGTGCTGGCCCGCCCCCAGAGCATGCTCGAGGGCCCCACCGCGGAGGTCGACGCCCTGCGCGGGCGCGCCCGCGCGGCCCTGGACGGCCGGCTCGCGGCGGCGGCCGCCGACCTCGCCCGCGGGCACGGCAGCCTCGTCGCGCTGTCCCCGGCGGCCACCCTCGCCCGTGGGTACGCGGTGCTGCGCCGCCGCGACGGCGTCGTCGTCCGCGACCAGGCCGAGGTGAGCCCCGGCGACCGGCTCGAGGCGATCCTGCACGCGGGACGCCTGGGGGTGGAGGTCGTCGCCACCCGCGAGGTGTAGTTGACTGACCCGGTGAACGTCCGCATGCAGCACCCCGACTCCATCGACCCGCGCCGCGAGCTGCGTACGCAGGGCGCCGCACCCGAGGACGGGGACGCCGCCCCCGAGGGCGAGGGGCCCGCGACCGGGACCGCCGACCCCACCGAGGGCGTGGCCGAGCTCAGCTACGAGCAGGCCCGCGACGAGCTCGTCGCGGTGGTGCGCCGCCTCGAGTCCGGCGAGCTGCCCCTCGAGGAGGCCCTCGACCTGTGGCGCCGCGGGGAGGCCCTCGCCGACCGCTGCCAGTCCTGGCTCGACGGCGCGCGCCGCGCCCTCGACGAGGCCCGCGCCACCTCGCAGGACGAGGAGCCGGGCGAGGAGGGCCGTCCGTGAGCGCCGTCCCCGCGCCCTCGCCGACGCCGGCCGAGGCCTGGGCGCGCCTGCGTCAGGGCAACCTGCGCTTCGCCTCCGACACGATGGACCACCCCGACCAGTCGGCCGCCCGCCGCACCGAGGTGTCCACCGACCAGAAGCCCTTCGCCGTCGTGCTGGGCTGCTCCGACTCGCGCGTCGCCGCCGAGCTGGTCTTCGACCAGGGCCTGGGCGACCTGTTCGTCGTCCGCACCGCCGGGCAGGTCCTCGACACCACCGTCATCGGCTCGATCGAGTACGGCGTGGGCATCCTCGGCATCCCGCTGGTCGTCGTCCTCGGCCACGACTCCTGCGGCGCCGTCGGCGCGGCCGTCAAGGCGCTGGAGACCGGCCGCATGCCCACCGGTTTCGTGCGCGCCGTCGTCGACCGCGTCATCCCCTCGCTCGTGACCCGGGCCGTGCTCCCCGGCGAGCAGGCCCAGGACCCCGCGGCGGGCACCGGCGAGGGCGACGACTTCCGGCTCGCCCTGCCCCCGGCGCACGCCCTGCGCCGCCAGCACGTGCGCTCGACCGTGGAGATGCTCGTCGACTACTCGGCCATGGTGCGTGACGCGATCGCGGCGGGCGAGACGGCGGTGGTCGGCGTGGAGTACACCCTCGCCGAGGGCACCGCGATGCTCGTCGACGCGGTCGGCGACGTCGGGGAGGCCCCGCTCGCCCCCACCGCCCCGGCGCCGGCCTGAGGGCCCCGGCGCCGGGGGTCGGCGGGGACGGGGCCGCTCAGACCTCGTAGTTCTCGAGCAGGTCGGTGACCAGGGCGGCCACCGCCGAGCGCTCCGAGCGGGCGAGGGTGACGTGGGCGAACAGGTCGCGCCCCTTGAGCGCCTCGACCACCGCGGCGATGCCGTCGTGGCGGCCGACCCGCAGGTTGTCGCGCTGGGCGATGTCGTGGGTGAGGACCACCCGCGAGTTCTGCCCGATGCGCGAGAGCACCGTGAGCAGCACGTGGCGCTCGAGGGACTGGGCCTCGTCGACGATGACGAAGGCGTCGTGCAGCGAGCGGCCCCGGATGTGGGTCAGCGGCAGCACCTCGAGCAGGTTGCGGCCCATGACCTCCTCGACCACCGCCGAGTCGACGACGGCGCAGAGGGTGTCGAACACGGCGTCGGCCCAGGGGTTCATCTTCTCGGCCTCGGTGCCCGGCAGGTAGCCCAGCTCCTGGCCGCCGACCGCGTACAGCGGCCGGAAGACGAGGATGCGCTTGTGCTCGCGCCGCTCGAGGACCGCCTCGAGGCCGGCGCACAGCGCCAGCGCGGACTTGCCCGTGCCGGCCCGGCCGCCGAGGGAGACGATCCCGACGTCGGGGTTGACCAGGTGGTCGATGGCGATGCGCTGCTCGGCGGAGCGCCCGCGCATCCCGAAGATCTCCCGGTCCCCGCGCACCAGGTTCAGCCGCCCTCCGGCGGAGGTGCGCGCCAGGGCGGACCCGCGCGGCGAGTGCAGGACGACGCCGGTGTTGACCGGCTGGTCGGCCAGCTCACCGGGGGTGGCCAGGTCCTCGACGACGAGCTGCTCGTCGGACCACAGCTCGGCCATCTCCGACTCGGTGACCTCGGCGGTGGTCATCCCGGTGTAGCCGCTGTCGACGACCTGCCCGGCCCGGTACTCCTCGGCGTCGAGCCCGACCGCGGAGGCCTTGACCCGCATCGGCAGGTCCTTGGAGACGACGGTGACCGCGTGGCCCTCGGCGGAGAGGTTGGCCGCGACGGCGAGGATGCGGGTGTCGTTGTCGCCCAGGCGCAGGCCCGAGGGCAGCACCTGGTCGTTGGAGTGGTTGAGCTCCACGCGCAGCGTGCCGCCGTCCTCGCCCACGGGGACGGGCCGGTCGAGGTGGCCGTGGCGCACGCGCAGGCCGTCGAGCAGGCGCAGCGCGGCGCGGGCGAAGTAGCCGAGCTCGCTGTGGTGGCGCTTGGCCTCGAGCTCGGTGACCACGACGACCGGCAGCACGACGTCGTGCTCGGCGAACCTCAGCACCGCGCGCGGGTCGGACAGCAGGACGGAGGTGTCGAGGACGTAGGTCCGCAGCGCGGTGCCCTGGGGCTCGGAGACGCCGAGCTCGACGGCGACCTCGCTCCCGGTGCTGACGGCGTGCTCGGACGTGGTGTGCTCGGCAGAGGTGGTGCTCACGTCGTGCTCCCTCCGGCGCAGGTGCGCGGGTCAGGCTCCTCGGCCCGGCGCCAGGCGCCGGCCGCGGACTCGGGGCGAGCGGCCGGCCCACGAGGACCGGCCGGCCCCCGTCGTGCGCAACGTGTGCGCCATGGGCGACCTCCCGGAGGACGGCGGGCATGCCGTCCGTCACCACCGAACGTACGCCGCGCCCGACCCCGGGGGCGCGCGCCACGCAGGCGCGTCGCCCGGGTTCGACAAGTGTTCACGGAGCCGACACACATGTGACACGCGCGACACGCTCCACCGTCGTCGGGAGAGCCGTTCGTCGCCGCTCGGAGTGCGGCGGTTCCCGCCGGGAGAACGGTCCGTGGTCGTCAGCGGCCGAGGCGGCGCTCGCGGTGGGAGAAGTCGCGCAGCGCGCGCAGCAGGTCCACCCGCCGGAAGTCCGGCCAGTAGGTCTCGCAGAAGTACAGCTCGGAGTGCACCGACTGCCACAGCAGGAACCCGCCGAGGCGCTGCTCGCCGGAGGTGCGGATGAGCAGGTCGGGGTCAGGCTGCCCCGAGGTGTACAGGTGCCGCTCGATGTCCGCGACCGTGAGGTCGGTGGCCACCGACTCCAGGTCGGCCCCCTCGGCGGCCTTCGCCCGCAGGTGCGCGCGCACGGCGTCGGCGATCTCCTCGCGCCCCCCGTAGCCGACGGCGATGTTGACCACCAGCCCGTCCCCGGTCGGGGACGCGGCGGCGCGCAGCCGCTCGGCGATGTCCTCGGGCAGCAGCCCCAGGGAACCGACCAGGCGCACGTTCCACCGCGCCGTCGCGGCGATGGACGCCACCGAGCCGACGATGATCTCCAGCAGGTCGGCGACCTCGGCGGGGTCGCGGCGCAGGTTGTCCGTGGAGAGCATCCACAGCGTGACGACGTCGACGCCGACCTCCTCGCACCAGGCGAGGAGCTCGTGGACCTTGTCCGCCCCCCGCCGGTGCCCGTCCGCGGTCTGCGCCCCCACCGACCGCGCCCAGCGGCGGTTGCCGTCCAGCATGACGCCGACGTGCCTGGGCATCCGCGAACGGTCGATCTCACCGAGCAGGCGGCGCTCGTACAGCGAGTACAGCACGTCGCTGGAACGCACCCTTCACCTCCAACCGTCGCCGCGGTCGCGGCGTACGTCGCAGCGTAGCGACCGACGGCGCCCCCCCCGGTCACCTCGGGCCGACCAGGACTCCCGCCACAACCTACACAGGTGTAGGTTGTGGTCCATGAGCACCGGCACGGACACCCCCCTCCCCGCCCGTCCGCCGACCGACGACGCCCTCGACACCCGCACGGACGCCCCCCTTCCCCGCGCCCCCAAGCCGCGCCTGCGCGGCTGGATCCATCTCGTCACGACCCCGGTCGCCCTCGTCGTGGGCCTGGCCCTGGTGGTCGCCGCCCCCACGCTCGAAGAACGCATCGCCTGCGCGGTCTTCGCCCTGTGCGCCGTCCTGCTGTTCGGGACCTCGGCCGTCTACCACCGCGGGACCTGGGACAGCCGCCTGGAGACCCTCCTGCGGCGGATGGACCACACGAACATCTTCCTGCTCATCGCCGGCACCTACACGCCGCTGGCGGTGCTGCTGCTGCCGACCCGGACGGCCACCATCCTGCTCTCGGTGGTCTGGGGCGGCGCCCTGCTCGGCACGCTGGGGCGGCTGTTCTGGCTCTCGGCGCCCCGCTGGGTCTACACCCCCGTCTACGTGGCCCTCGGCTGGGTGGCGGTCTGGTTCCTGCCCGACTTCTGGCGCAGCGGCGGCCCGGCGGTGGTCTGGCTCGTCATCGCCGGCGGGCTCGCCTACACCCTCGGCGCGCTCGCCTACGCGCTCAAGCGGCCCAACCCCGTGCCCGGCACGTTCGGCTTCCACGAGATCTTCCACGTCGGCACCGTCCTGGGCTGGGCCTGCCACGCCGGCGCGGTCGCGCTGGCGACCCTGGGCTCCTGACTCCCCGCGGACGGGCCCCGGCCCACTAGGGTCGGGAGTCTTCCGATCGCGACAAGGAGCTCACCGTGGCCGACGACCCGTCCTGGACCACCCCGCCCGCCGCCCTGCTGCGGCCGGGGCCCGACTTCGACCTGGCCACCATGGACCGGGACGCCACCCCCGGCTTCGACGGCGACAAGGCCGACGGCAAGGCGCTGACCGCCGAGCGCGGTGTGCTGCTCTCCGAGCTCCAGGAACGCCTGTTCGCCGAGGGACGCTCCGGCGGGGAGCGCTCGCTGCTGCTCGTCCTGCAGGGGATGGACACCGCGGGCAAGGGCGGGATCGTGCGCCACGTCATGGGCATGGTCGACCCGCAGGGCGTGGCGCTGCGCTCCTTCGGGGTGCCCACCGAGGAGGAGAAGCGCCACAACTACCTGTGGCGGATCCGCCGGGCGCTCCCGCCCGCCGGCCGGATCGGGGTCTTCGACCGCTCCCACTACGAGGACGTCCTCGTCGCGCGCGTGGACGGCCTGGTCGAGGAGGAGGTCTGGCGCAAGCGCTACGCGGAGATCAACCGCTTCGAGCGCACGGTCGCCTCCCGCGGCACCACGATCATCAAGGTCGCCCTCATGATCTCCAAGCAGGAGCAGGGCCTGCGCCTGCTCGAGCGGCTCGACCGGCCCGACAAGCACTGGAAGTACAACCCCTCCGACGTCACCACCCGGAAGAAGTGGGACGACTACCAGGAGGCCTACGCCGACGTCTTCGAGCGCACCAGCACCGACGTCGCCCCCTGGCACGTCATCCCCGCGGACCGGAAGTGGTACGCCCGCCTGGCCGTCACCGAGCTCCTCACGCAGGCGCTCATCGACATGGCCCCCACCTGGCCGCGACCGAGGTGGCGGGTGGAGACCCAGCGCAACGCCCTGCTGCGGACCATGGACCCCGACACCGTGCCGCCCACGGAGGAGCGGCTCGAGGTCGTCGCCGAGTCGGTGGCCGAGGAGCAGGCCTTCGCCGCCGCCGTCGCGGCCGTCGACACCACGGAGCCCGAGGACCGGGCGGCCACGACGGACGACGACGGCAAGGACGAGAAGAAGGCGTCCAGGAAGAAGGACAAGAAGAAGGACAAGGGCAAGAAGGGCGACAAGAAGAAGTCGGGCAAGAAGGGCGGCAAGAAGGGCTCGAAGAAGTCCGGCAAGGACTGATCACTCCCGGCATCACGCGCCCGGTGAAGGAGATCACGCGATCGGCGGTCCCGATCGTGTGATCTGCTTCAAGACGTGCCCATTATCCAGTGATTGCCCTACCTTTCCCCGCCCCGGCACGAGAGCATGAGCGCAGGCGCGCCGCAGGGGCGCGCCGGCCCCCCAGGAGGACTCCCGTGCTCATCACCGACATCCCCGCCGACACCGACGTCCAGGCGGCCGACATCATCGCCGTCGAGCTCGACGGCGCCGCCAGGTCCGCCGCCGACCAGAGCCCGATCGCCCTCGTCGAGCTCGACCCGGACCCGGCCGACCTGCCCCGGCCCACCGCCGACGGCACCACGGCGTCGCCCGACAACGGCAAGGGCAAGCCCGGCAAGATCGGCTGGCGTCCGGTCTGGCCGTGACCCGCTCCGGCCACCTCGGTGGCCGGTAGCCGTCACCCCTGAGGCCGCCCGGACCGCGCCCCGACCGTCGACCTGACGGGCCGGGGCCCGGTCCGCTCAGCGCCCCTCGACCGGCCCCTCGGGAGCGTCCGCCCGTCCCTCGGACGCGTCACCGTCCTCGTCCGACGGCGACGCCGCGCGGGCGGCCGCCTCCTCGGCGGCGCGCAGGCGCGCGCCCTGGTCGACCCGCCGCATCTGTCGCACGACGAAGAAGCCGAGCACGACGACGGCGGCCGCGAGGGCGAAGAAGGCCCAGAAGCCCGCGATCCCCGGGGAGACGTCCCACGGCTGCAGCTCGCCGGTGGGGGTCTCCGCACCGGCGCGCAGCGCGCCCGCGAGCAGCGGCTGCGTCATCGGGCGGTCCGGTCGTGGCCGTGCCCGGTGCCCACCGCGTCGGAGTCCGCGGCGGAGGCCAGGTCGGCCCCCACGGTCACCACCGGCGCGCCCGCGGGCAGCCCCTCGGGCACCACCGAGGCGAAGAGGTCCTCCTCCACCCCCCGGGAGACCGGCACGCGCGCGAGCACCAGCTCGAACTCCTCGACGGGCCAGACCTCGGCCTCGACGTCGCGCGGGACCGAGAAGAAGAAGCCGTCGGGGTCGATCTGGGTGGCGTGGGCGCGCAGCGCCGCGTCCCGCGCGCCGAAGTGCTCGGCCACGTGCACGCGCGCGGTCGCCGGCCGCGCCTCGCGGCCCATCTGCTCCTCGCGCTCCCGGCGCCGCTCGATCCACTCGCCGAAGGGCGACTCCACCCCGCGGGCCAGGAGCTCCTCGTGGACGGCGGTGATCCGGCCGCCCGAGAAGGAGACGTCGTAGTACATCTTCTGCACCGCCCACGCCGGGCCCGCCTCGGGGAACTGCTCCGGGTCGGCGGCGGCGTCGAAGGCGAGCATGGCGATCTCGTGGACGCGCACGTGGTCGGGGTGGGGGTAGCCGCCGTTCTCGTCGTAGCAGGTCATCACGTGCGGGCGGAACTCGCGGATCTGCGCCACGAGGGCACCGACGACGACCTCGTCCGGCTCGAGCGCGAAGCAGCCCTCGGGCAGCGGCGGCAGCGGGTCGCCCTCGGGCAGGCCGGAGTCGACGAAGCCGAGCCAGACGTGCTCGACACCCAGGGCGGCGGCCGAGGCCGCCATCTCCTCGCGGCGCAGCTTGGCGAGGTTGGTCTCGACCGACTCCACGCCCTGCAGCCTGGGGTTGAGCACCGAGCCGCGCTCGCCGCCGGTGGCGGTGACGACCTGCACGCGGTGGCCCTCGGCGGCGTACCGCGCCATCGTCGCGGCACCCTTGGACGCCTCGTCGTCGGGGTGGGCATGGACAGCCATCAGTCGCAGGGGACTGGAAGTCACGGTGGTGCTCCTCATCGCTCTCGGGCCGCCGGGCGCGGCCCGTGCGACCCACGGTCGTCGGGGACAATGGTCTCCCACCGGGGCCCGCGCGCGCGAGCCGCGCCCCCGGTCCGGACCGAGAAGGAGAGCGACGGCATGGTGGACGGCCCGACCGCAGGACCGCGCGCGGGCGCGGGGGACCCCGACGACGCGCCCCACGCCGACCTGATCGCCCGCCGGTACGGCAGGGGACGCGCCGGCGCCGGGCGGCGTGCGCAGTGGCTCGCCCCCCTGCTCGGTGCGGTCGTGCTCGTGGCCGGGGCGACCGGCATCGCCCTGTACCAGGGGCGCGGTCCCGACGTCTCCGTCGAGCACGTGGGCTACACGGTCGTCTCGCCCGCGCAGGTCGAGGTGCGGTTCGTCGTCGTGGCGGACCCGGGGACCGAGGTGGTGTGCACGCTGCGGGCGGTCAACACTGACTTCACCGAGGTGGGTGCGCGAGAGGTCCGGCTGGGCCCCGTGGACGAGCGGCGCACCGCCGGCCTGGAGACCGTCACCACCTCCGAGCGGGCCGCCTCCGGGCATGCCGAGTCCTGCCGGGCCGCCTGAGCCCCGCGCCGGCACTCAGCCGACGCGGACGCCGGAAAGACGGGCCTGCGGCGCTCCCCGGTGCTAGACTCGCCTTTTCTCTCACCGCCCGGACCCACCTGGGGCCGGGCGGTTTCCGTCCGTCGCCACGGCGACGGGCACCAGCACACGACGTAAGGAGCCGTGATGTCTCAGCAGACCGGGACCACCTGGTTGACCCAGGAGGCGTACGACCGTCTGAGCGCCGAGCTCGAGCAGCTCTCCGGGCCCGGCCGCCAGGAGATCGCCGAGCGGATCGAGCAGGCCCGCTCGGAGGGTGACCTCAAGGAGAACGGCGGGTACCACGCCGCCCGCGAGGAGCAGGGCAAGCAGGAGGCCCGGATCAACCAGCTCACCGCGCTGCTGCGCAACGCGCAGGTCGGTGAGCCGCCGGCCGACGACGGCGTCGTCGAGCCGGGGATGGTCGTCACCGCGAAGATCGCGGGCAAGGAGCGCACCTTCCTGCTCGGCTCGCGCGAGGCGGCCGACGGTCTCGACGTCGAGGTCTTCTCCGAGTCCTCGCCGCTGGGCCAGGCCCTGCTGGGCAAGAGCGCCGGGGAGTCGACCTCCTACGAGGCGCCCAACGGGGCGACCATCTCGGTCGAGCTCGTCACGGTCACGCCCTTCGCCCCCTGAGCACCGCCGCGCCGCATGCTGCGGGCCCGGTCGCCCTCCGGCGGCCGGGCCCTTGGCATGTCCGCCCCCGGCACGGGATCAGTGCTCGCGCACGTCGATGCCGGCCTCGGCCAGCGCGGCGCGGATCTGCTCGCCGTGCTCGGGCCCCTTGGTCTCGAGCTCGACGGCGATCTCGACCTCGTCGACGGCCAACCCCGGGGCGGTGCGCGAGTGCTCGACGGAGGCGACGTTGGCGCCCACCGAGCCGAGCCGGGACAGGATCGCGCCGAGGGAACCCGGGGCGTCGGGCACCCGCACCCGCAGGGAGACGAACCGGCCGGCCGCGGCCATGCCGTGGCGGACGACCCGCAGCAGCAGGAGCGGGTCGATGTTGCCCCCGGAGAGCAGGACCACCGTCGGTCCGTCGGCGAAGTCCTGCGGGCGGGCGGACAGGGCGGCGATCCCGGCCGCCCCGGAGGGTTCGACCACCAGCTTGGCCCGCTCGACCAGGAGCAGCAGGGCGCGGGAGATCTCCTCCTCCGCCACGGTGCGCACGTCGTCGACCAGGGCATGGACGATCGCGAAGGGCACCGAGCCGGGCCTGCCGACGGCGATCCCGTCGGCCATCGTGCGCACCTCCTCCAGCGGCACCGGCTGTCCCTGCGCCAGCGAGGTGGGCCAGGCCGCGGCGTTCGCCGCCTGCACCCCGACGACGCGCACCCCCGGTCGGACGGCGGCCACGGCGGCGGCCACCCCGGCCAGCAGCCCGCCCCCGCCGGTGGGGACGACGATGGTGGCGACGTCGGGGACCTGCTCGAGGACCTCGAGACCGAGGGTGGCCGCGCCGAGGACGATGTCCCGGTGGTCGTAGGGGTGGACGAAGGTGCGTCCCGAGCGCGCGCAGGCCTCCTCGGCCGAGGCCAGGCACTCCATGAGGTGGCTGCCGGTCAGCTCGACCTCGGCCCCGTAGCTCCGGGTGGCCTCGACCTTGGGCAGCGCGGCGTCGGCGGGCATGTAGATCGTGGCCGGGATGCCGAGCTCGCGGGCCGCGAGCGCGACGCCCTGGGCGTGGTTCCCGGCCGAGGCCGCGACGACGCCGCGCCGGCGTTCGTCGCTGCCGAGCCGGCTCAACCGCACCGCCGCCCCGCGGATCTTGAACGACCCGGTGCGCTGCAGGTGCTCGGCCTTGAGCAGCACCGGCGCCCCCGTGCGCGCCCCCATCGACGAGAAGCTGAGGACCGGTGTCTCGTGGGCGATGCCGCGCACGATGTCGCGCGCGGCCGTCAGCTCGGCCAGGGTCGGCAGGCCCGGCAGGTCGTCGACGGCACTCATGCGGCCCCTCCCCCGCCCCCGGGGCGGTCGTCGCCGGGGTCACGCGCCCCGGAGGTGCTCGTACCCGTGCCGCCGCCCGGCGCCCCGCCCCGCGCCCCGCCCGGCGAGACGGGCGCGGCCGGCGAGACGTGGCCGGGGGCGTCGTCGCGGAAGGCATCGGCGAAGGGCTCGTCCTCGGCCTCGTCCGCCGTCGGGGCGAGCTCGAGGAGCGTGGCCGGCGGCCCGCCGGGCCGGTGGTAGTCCCGGTCGAGGTGCGGCTGCGGGTCGCGGCCCGAGAGGTAGAGGCCCACGGAGTTGACCACCGCGACGATCGGCACCGCGAACAGGGCCCCGACCAGCCCGGCGACCGCCGTGCCGCCGGCGACGGCGAGGAGCACGGCGATGGGGTGCACCTGCACCGCCCGGGACTGGATCATCGGCTGGAGCACGTGGCTCTCGATGAACTGGACCAGCAGCACCGCACCGAGCATGGCGAGCGCGATGTAGATGCCGGAGTCGACGACCGCCACGAGCACGGCGACGGTGCCCGAGATGAGCGCACCGATGATGGGGATGAACGCCCCGAGGAAGACGAGGATGGCGATCGGCAGGGCGAGCGGGACGCCCAGCAGCGCGGCGGCGACGCCGATGCCGACGGCGTCGATGAAGGCCACGATGATCTGCCCGCGCGTGTAGCCGCTGACGGTGAACCAGGCGCGCACCCCGGCCTCGTGGATGGTCGTGCGCGCCCGGACGGGCATGAGCCGCACCACCCAGGACCACAGCGAACGGCCGTCGGCGAGGAAGAAGAACGTGCAGAAGATGGCGATGAAGAACCCGGCGAAGACCTCCGCGACCGAGGAGGTCACCGACACGACGCCGGTGGCCAGCGACTCGGAGTTGTCCTGCAGGGCCTGCCCGGCCTGCTCCATCGCGTTGTCCAGCGCCGTCTGGTCGATCCCCAGCGGTCCGGTGGCGAGCCAGCTGACGAGCTGGTCGACGCCCTGCAGCGCCTGGTCGGCGAGCTGGCGGAAGCCCGAGGCGATCGACTGCCCCGCGAGCACCAGCAGCCCGGCGATGAAGACCAGCAGGAGGACGAGCGAGGACAGCGACGCGATGGTGCGCGGGAAGTGCAGCCGGCGGCGCAGGAAGGTGGCCACCGGGGCCAGGAGCACCGAGAGCAGGATCGCCACGAGCAGGGAGACGGCGACGACCTTGAGCTGGACGAGCAGCCAGCCGATGATCGCCGCCGCGACGCAGATGGCGATGAAGCGCCAGGACCAGGCGCCCAGGGCGCGGATCGTCCACGGCACGGTGCGCTCGGGCGCGGCCATGTGCTCGTCGTCGGCGTGGGCGGCGCCGGCGTCGACGTCACCGGCGACGAGCCCGCCGGCCGTCCGGGAGTACAGGTGGCCCTCCACCACGTGCTCGCCCTCCCCCGCGCCGGGGGCGGGTCCGCCGGGCCCACCCGTCCCGTCCGGCTCCCCGGAGCGCGCCGCGGCCAGGGCCGCCGAGGCCCGCCGTCCGGTCGCCCCGAGCGCGTTGCGCAGGGATCGGGAGAATCGGGGCATCGCCGTCCTTCGGCCGTGGTGGTGGGGTCTCCCAGACTAGGTGAGGGAAGGTCCGCGGTGCGTGCGGTGTTACCCGGACATGAACCTGTTCTCCCGCCCCGCCCGTCCGACGTCGGCGGCCACCGCGCTGTCCGGCCGCTCGGCCCCCGCCTACACGCCGCCGGAGCGCAACATCGTCCTCGGCTCCCCCCTGACCGGGCCGTGGTCCGAGGGGACCGAGGAGATCTACGTCGGCATGGGCTGCTTCTGGGGCGTCGAGCGGATCTTCTGGCGCATCCCCGGGGTGGTCGGCACCGCGGTGGGCTACACCGGCGGGTTCACGCCGCACCCGACCTACGAGGAGGTGTGCACCGGGCTGACCGGGCACGCCGAGGCTGCGCTCGTGGCCTACGACCCGGCTGTGGTCAGTCCCGAGCAGCTGCTCAAGGCCTTCTGGGAGAACCACGACCCGACGACGAAGGACCGTCAGGGCAACGACGTCGGCTCGCAGTACCGCTCGGCGATCTGGTGGACGACCGAGGGGCAGCGCGAGGCCGCCGAACGCACCCGGGCGGCCTTCCAGCGGGCGATCGACGAGGTCGACGGCCCGCCGATCGCCACCGAGATCGAGGCCTTCGGTGACCGGCCGTTCTACGCCGCCGAGGACTACCACCAGCAGTACCTGGAGAAGAACCCCGGCGGGTACTGCAACCACGGCCCCAACGGCCTGGTCTGCAACGTCGGCTGACCTGCGCCGCGCCGCGCTCCCGCGCCGAGGTGGACCGAACTCGATCGGGAGTGACCTCTGAGAGGTCGTTCTCGACCGGGCAGGGTCTACCTCGGCGAGGAGGGGCGGCAGGCAGCGGGCGGCAGGCAGCGGGCGGCAGGCAGCGGGCGGCAGGCAGCGACGTGTCGAGCGGTGTCAGACCCCGTCGATGATGGCGTTGAGCGTGGCCGAGGGGCGCATGACCGCGGAGGCCTTCGCCCCGTCGGGGCGGTAGTAGCCGCCGATGTCCGCCGGGCTGCCCTGGACGGCGATGAGCTCGTCGGAGATCGTCTCGGCCTGCGCGGTCAGCTGCTCGGCCACCGGGGCGAACCGCGCCGCGAGCGCCGGGTCGGCGGTCTGCGCGGCGAGCTCCTGGGCCCAGTAGGTCGCCAGCCAGGCGTGCGAGCCGCGGTTGTCGATCTGCCCGATCCGGCGCGCCGGCGAGCGGTTCTCCGTCAGCAGCTTCTCGGTGGCCCGGTCGAGGGCGTCGCCGAGGACCTGGGCGCCGGGGTTGGCGTCGACCTCGGCGAGGTGGCGCAGCGACTCCGCCAGGGCGAGGAACTCACCGAGCGAGTCCCAGCGCAGGTAGTTCTCCTCGACCAGCTGCTGGACGTGCTTCGGCGCCGAGCCGCCGGCGCCGGTCTCGAACAGCCCGCCGCCGTTCATCAGCGGCACGACGGAGAGCATCTTCGCGCTCGTGCCGAGCTCGAGGATGGGGAACAGGTCGGTGTTGTAGTCGCGCAGCACGTTGCCGGTCACCGAGATGGTGTCCTCGCCGCGGCGGATGCGCTCGATCGAGTACCGGGTCGCCGAGACCGGGTCCATGATCTCGAGCTCAAGGCCGTCGGTGTCGTGGTCGGCCAGGTAGGTGCGGACCAGGCCGATGAGGTTGCGGTCGTGGGCGCGGGTCTCGTCGAGCCAGAACACCGCCGGGGTGCCGGTGGCGCGGGCCCGGGTGACGGCGAGGCGCACCCAGTCGCGGACCGGGGCGTCCTTGGTCTGGCAGGCGCGCCAGATGTCGCCGGCCTCGACGTCGTGGGACATGCGGACCTCGCCGGCGTCGTCGACGACCTCGACCCGGCCGGGGGCGGCGATCTCGAAGGTCTTGTCGTGGCTGCCGTACTCCTCGGCCTTCTGCGCCATGAGGCCGACGTTGGGCACCGAGCCCATCGTCGTCGGGTCGAAGGCGCCGTTGGCGCGGCAGTCGTCGATCACCGCCTGGTAGACGCCGGCGTAGGAGGAGTCGGGGATGACGGCCAGGGCGTCGTGCTCCTGGTCGTCGGCGCCCCACATGTGGCCGGAGGTGCGGATCATCGCGGGCATCGAGGCGTCGACGATGACGTCGGAGGGCACGTGCAGGTTGGAGATGCCCTTGGCGGAGTTGACCATGGCCAGGTCCGGGCCGGCCTCGACCGCGGCGTCGAAGGCGGCGCGGATCTCGGCGCCGTCCGGGAGCTGCTCGAGGCCTGCGTAGATCGCTCCGAGGCCGTCGTTGGCGGACAGGCCGGCGGCGGCGAGGGCCTCGCCGTGGCGGGCGAAGACGTCGGCGAAGTAGGCGCGCACGGTGTGCCCGAAGATGATCGGGTCGGAGACCTTCATCATCGTGGCCTTGAGGTGGACGGAGAACAGCACGCCCTCCTCCTTGGCGCGCGCCACCTGGGCCTCGAGGAAGGCGTCCAGGGCGGCGGCCGACATGAAGGAGGAGTCGACGACCTCGCCGGCCTGGACCTTCACCGCGTCCTTGAGGACGGTGACCGCGCCGTCGGCGGCGACGTGGCGGATCTGCCAGGTGCCCGCCTCCTCCGCGATGACGGACTGCTCGTTGTGCCGGAAGTCGCCGGCGTCCATCGTGGCGACGTTGCTGCGCGAGTCGGCGCTCCAGGCGCCCATGCGGTGCGGGTTCGCACGCGCGTAGTTCTTCACCGCGACGGGGGCGCGGCGGTCGGAGTTGCCCTCGCGCAGGACGGGGTTGACGGCGGAGCCCTTGACGGCGTCGTAGCGGGCGCGCACGTCCTTGTCCTCGTCCGTGTCGACCGAGTCGGGGTAGTCCGGCAGGTCGACGCCCTGGGCCTGGAGCTCGGCGACCGCGGCCCGGATCTGCGGCACGGAGGCGGAGATGTTGGGCAGCTTGATGATGTTGGCGTCCGGGCGCTGGGTGAGCGCGCCGAGCTCGGCCAGGGCGTCGTCGACCCGCTGCTCGGCGGGGAGCCGGTCGCTGAACGCGGCAAGGATGCGGCCCGCCAGCGAGATGTCTCGGGTCTCGATCTCGACGCCCGCCGCCCTGGCGTAGGCCTCGACGATCGGCTTGAACGAGTAGGTCGCGAGGAACGGCGCCTCGTCGGTGAGCGTGAAGATGATGGTCGACATCGTCGCGTGGCCTCTTCCTCGGCTGCCGGGGATGGTTCGACGTCGAGATTATCCGATCGGGGCCCGGTGCGTCGCGGCCCGGGCCTCATCCCTGCCCGGGTGCGCGGCCCAGATGGCGGGCGAGGTGGCGGCCGGTCAGGCTCTCGGTGTGGGCGGCGACCTGGTCGGGCGTGCCGGTGACGACGATCCGTCCGCCGTCCTCTCCCCCGCCGGGACCCAGGTCGATCACGTGGTCGACGTTGGCGACGATGTCCAGGTCGTGCTCGACGACGACGATGCTCGCCCCCTTCTCGAGGAGCCGCTGGAGGACGCCCAGGAGCACCCGGACGTCGAGCGGGTGCAGACCCACGCTCGGCTCGTCGAGGACGAACAGGGTGCGCTCCTGGCGCCGGCCGAGCTCGGTGGCGAGCCGGAGCCGCTGGGCCTCCCCACCGGACAGCGTCGGCGTCGCCTCGCCGAGGGTGAGGTAGCCCAGGCCCAGGTCGATCAGGGTGCGCAGGCGGCGGCCCACGCCACGCACGTCGCCCACGACGTCGAGCGCCTCGGCCGCGCTCATGGCGAGCACCTCGGGCAGCGCCACGTCCCCGCCGCCGGGCACCGGGCGGCGCAGATCGTACGCCTCGGGCGCGTAGCGCGAGCCGGAGCAGTCGGGGCAGGCGACGTCGACGTCGGGCAGGAACTGGACGTCGAGGGTGATCTGGCCGGTGCCCTCGCAGCGCGGGCAGCGCAGCGAGCCGGTGTTGTGGGTGAGGTCGGCGGCGGAGATGCCCCGCTCGCGGGCCACGGGCAGGTCGGCGAAGGTCCGCCGCAGCTCGTCCATCACGCCGGAGTAGGTGGCCACGGTGGAGCGCACGTTGATGCCGATCGGCGTGGCGTCGACGAGCTGGACGCGCTCGATGCCGGCGGGGTCGAGGTCGGTGACGTGCGCCGGCATCGGCTGCGTGCCGGCGGCCGCGGCGAGGGCGGGGACGAGGCCCTCGAGGACGAGCGTGGTCTTGCCGGAGCCGGAGGGCCCGGTCACGGCGGTGAGCCGCCCGCGGGGGATGTCGACGGCGAGCGGGTGGACGGTGTGGATGGCGTCGGTGGCGAGGTGGATCGCCCCCTCGGTGAACACGTCCCCGGGCTCGGCCTGCTCGCGCACGACCACGGGCTCGGTGCCGTCGAGGAAGCCGCCGAGCCGTGAGGCCTGGTCGGCGATCACCTCGGCGACCGTGCCCTGGGCGATGACCCGGCCGCCGTCGGGCCCGGAGCCGGGGCCGATCTCGACGAGGTGGTCCGCCTCGCCGAGGACCGCGACGTCGTGGTCGACGAGGACCACGGAGTTGCCGTCGACCAGCAGGTCGCGGACCACCCCGAGCAGGCCCTCGACGTTGGCCGGGTGCAGGCCGATGGAGGGTTCGTCGAGGACGTAGAGCACGCCGGTGGTGCGGTTGCGCACGGCGCGGGCGAGCTGGGCGCGCTGCCTCTCGCCGGTCGAGAGGGTCGAGCCGGCCCGGTCGAGGGCGAGGTAGCCCAGGCCGAGCTGGACGAGCCGCTCGCACATGCCGAGCAGCGTGGTGGCGAGCCCGTCGGCCATCTCGCGCATCTCGTCGGGGAGCCCTTCGGCGACGGTCGGGGCCCAGGCGCGGACCTCGTCGAGGGTCATGGCGGTGACGTCGGCCAGGCCGAGGTCACCGATCCGGGGCGCGCGGGCCGCCGGGGAGAGCCGGCTCCCGTCGCAGTCGGTGCACACCTGGTCGGTGAGGAACTTGCCGACGCGGGCCAGGCGCTTCTCGTCGGTGGCCCGATCGAGCTCCTTGGTCACGGTCAGCCGGGCGTTGCGGAAGGTGAAGTCGAGATCGTGCAGGCCCTTGCTGGTAGTGACCGTGATGTGCCGCTTCTCCTCGGGCCCGTCCAGGACGATCGCCCGCTCGTCGGAGGTGAGCTCGCGGTAGGGGACGTCGGTGCGCACGCCCATCTCGCGGACGATGTCGGGCTGGACGTTGAAGTTGAAGGTCCGCCACGGCACGACCGCGCCCTCGTCGATGGTGAGGGACTCGTCCGGGACCAGGGTCGCGTCGTCGACCTCCCGCACGATCCCGGTGCCCGAGCACGTGGGGCAGGCGCCGCGCGAGTTGAAGGAGAGGTCCTCGGCGCCGGGCGGGTCGACGTCCGCCCCGCAGACCGCGCAGGTCATCGGCACCTCGGCGGCGACGTCGAGGGTGGGCGGCTGGGCGTGCCCGTTCGCGCACCGGTGCGAGGCGAGCCGGGAGAACATCAGCCTGAGGACGCTGAGCAGCTCCGTCGTGGTGCCGAAGGTCGAGCGCACGCCCGGCACGCCGGGGCGCTGCCGCAGCGCGAGGGCGGCCGGGACGTGCGCCACGGAGTCGACGGCGGAGCGGGGGGCCTGCGCGAGCCGGCGGCGCGTGTAGGTCGACAGGGCCTCGAGGTAGCGGCGTGAGCCCTCCGCGTACAGCACGCCCATCGCGAGGGAGGACTTCCCCGAGCCCGACACCCCCGCCACGGCGACGAGGCGCCGCAGCGGGAGGTCGACGTCGACGCACCGCAGGTTGTGCACGCGGGCCCCGCGCACCCGAATCACGCTCGGCTGGTCGTACGCGTCCATGCCCCCGATTCTCACCCCGCGCCGGCGGGCGCGCCGGGTCTCACCCCTGGACGGGCCGGTGCACCTCGGTCACGCGCTCGTCCAGCGGGGTCGTCGACGGGTCGCCGAGGTAGACGTTGAACGTCTTCCCCACGAGAGCGTCGGCGGCGCCGTCGGCCTCGGTCAGCCCGTGCTCGGCCACGTAGGCACCGATGTGGGCGTGCGCGTCGCTGATCTGCGAGTACGCCCCGACGACGCGGGCGACGACGACGTCCTGCGCGGGCAGGTCGTCGACCACCAGCGGGGCGGTCGCCGTCGTGCCGGGCGCCACCGGCAGGAACACGGACTCGTCGGGGTCGCGCTCGATGTAGGTGGGGTCGTGCTCGACGACGCCGCCGGGGCCGGTCGGGGTGATGCCCTGCCGGGCGAGCTCGGGCATGAAGCGCTCCCAGAGCCGCCCCTCGTCGGCGTAGGTGGGCACGGTGCCGCGCAGGGACACCACGGTCATCGGCTCGGTCGTGCGGCGGGTGATCTCGAAGGTGGTCATGTCATCGCCTCCCAGGCGTTCGATCATGCGGTCGATGGTTCGCAGGCGCTCGGTGGCGTCGGCACGCTCCTGCTCGAGGACCTCGCGCTGGGCGCGCAGCGCGGAGTCCAGTGCGGGGGTGTGGCGCGCGGCGAGCAGCGCCGCCATGGCCGAGACCGGGAACCCGACGTCGCGCAGCCGCCGCACGTCCACGGCGTCGACGAGCTGGGCGGGCGAGTACCACCGGTAGCCGGAGCCGTCCACGCGCTCCGGCACGAGCACACCGTGCTCGTGGTAGTGCCGGAGCATCCGGACGCTGAGTCGCGTCCGGTTCGAGAAGGCGCCGATGGCGATGGGCCGGTCGTCGGTCATGGCACGAGTCTGGGGCCTGACATCGTGGCAGGGTCAACGCCGCCTCACGCGGATAGCGTGGGCCCGTGCTCGACATCCTGGCGGGGACGCCCCTCCTCACGGTCTTCCTCGTCGTCGCGCTCGGTACCGCCCTCGGGGCGGTGCCCTTCGGCCCGCTGCGGTTCGGGGCCGCCGGTGCCCTGTTCATCGGGCTGGCGCTCGGCGCGCTCGACCCGCGTCTCGGCGAGGGGCTCGCGGTCGCGCAGGCCATCGGCCTCACGCTGTTCGTCTACACGATCGGCAACGCCGCCGGCCCCTCATTCTTCCGCGACCTGCGGCGGCAGGCGCCGCTCATGGGCGGCGCGACCGTCCTCGTCGTGCTCTTCGGCGCGCTCGCCGTGGTCGTGGGGCGGGCGGCCGACCTCGGTCCCGGCATCACGGGCGGGCTCTTCTCCGGCTCGCTCACCGCCACCCCGGCGATGGCCGCGGCGAGCGACGCGCTCGGCGGGTCGACGGACCCGGCGGTCGGCTACGCGATCAGCTACCCCATCGCGGTGGTCGTCACCCTGCTCGTGCTCTCCCGGGTCGCCCGCACCGACCTCCCGGCGCGCCGGGACCCGGCGCCGCTGTCCGCCGCGGGCCTGCTCACGCTCACCGTCGACGTCGAGCGGCCCGTGGCGATCTCCGACATCCCCGGGATCGCGTTCCTGCCGGGTGAGCCGGCGGGCGTGCGCGTGTCCTACCTGCTCCGCGACGGCGCGCTCGGCGTCGCCGACCCGGACGACGACCTGCGCGCCGGGGACCGCGTGCTCCTCGTCGGCGTGCCGGACGCCGTCCGCACCGCCGCGGAGGTCCTGGGCACGGCCGCGCCGAGCGACCTCGCGGACGATCACTCCGTGGTGACCTACCGGCGGTTCGTCGTCTCCGACCAGGCGATCGCCGGCGCGACGGTGGCCGACCTCAGGATCCCGGCCCGGTTCGGCGGCGTCATCACCCGCGTGCGCCGCGGGGACCGCGACCTCCTCGCCCAGCACGACATGGCGCTCCAGCTCGGCGACCGCGTCCGCGTCGTCTTCCCCCGCGGCCGGCTGGACGACCTGCGCCGCGAGTTCGGTGACTCCGAGCACCGCGTCACCGAGGTCGACTTCCTCCCGTTCGGCCTCGGCGTCGTGCTCGGCATCGCCGTCGGCCTCGTGACGATCCCCCTCGGCGGTGGGGCGGGCCTGGCGCTCGGCAGCGCGGCGGGTCCTCTCGTCGTCGGGCTCGTGCTCGGCCGGCTCGGGCGCACGGGTCCGCTCGTGTGGACGATGCCGCTGGCCGCCAACCTGACGATCCGGCAGTTCGGGCTCATGTTCTTCCTCGCCACCGTCGGCCTCGCGAGCGGGCAGGCGTTCGGCTCGACCGCGTTCACGGCCACCGGCCTCGCCGTGGCGCTGTCGGCGGTCGTCCTCCTGCTCGTCGTCCTCGCGCTCTTCTGGCTGCTCGGCCGCGCCGCCGGCCTGTCGTCGGCGCGCACGGCCGGGGCCATGGCGGGGTTCATCGGCCAGCCGGTGCTGCTCGGGCACGTGACGTCGATCGTCGACGACGACCGGGCCGAGTCCGGCTACTCCGCCCTGTTCGCCCTCGCCGTGGTGGTGAAGATCGTCGTGGTCCAGGCCGTCGTCGCGCTCTGACCCGCGGAGGGAATGCGATGGCGCGGCCCCCGCGCGCACGGGACGCTGGGCCCGTGCCCGACCCGATCTTCGACGACGCCCGCCTCGCCCCGCTGTACGACCCCTTCGACCCGGACCGCTCCGACCTCGACGCCTACGTGGACCTGGTGGGCGAGCTCGGTGCGCGGCGGGTCCTCGACCTGGGCTGCGGCACCGGGACGCTGGCGGTGCGCCTGGCCGCCGACGGCGTCGAGGTGGTCGGCATCGACCCCGCGGCGGCCTCGATCGACGTCGCGCGTGCGAAGCCGGGGGCCGACCTCGTGCACTGGGTGGTCGGCACAGCCGCGGACGCACCGACCGGCTGGGCGGACCTCGTGGTGATGACCGCGAACGTGGCGCAGGTCTTCCTCACCGACGACGCGTGGGCCGCCACGCTCGCCGAGACCCGCCGCGCGCTCGCGCCCGGCGGGCACCTCGTGCTCGAGACCCGCCGGCCCGGCGCACGCGCGTGGGAGGCCTGGGAGAAGGACCGTCTCCCGCGCACGCTCGACGTGCCCGGGACCGGCCGGGTCACCGAGTCCTTCGCGCTGACCGAGGTCGCGCTCCCCCTGGTCTCCTTCCGCCTCACCTACCGCTTCCACGACGACGGCGCGGTGGTCACCTCGGACTCGACGCTGCGGTTCCGCGAGGCCACGGAGGTGCGGGCCGACCTCGCGGCGGCCGGGTTCGCGACGACAGCGGTGCGCGAGGCACCCGACCGGCCCGGCAGGGAGCACGTGGTCGTCGCGGCCCGCCGGCCGTGGCGCGTACGGGCGGCCGTCGCCGACGACGAGGAGCTGCTCTGGGACGCGCTCGCCGGGGCGATGGGCTGGCGCGGCGACCGCGTCGACGCCGGTGCGCTGCGCGACGACCCCGCCGTCGCGCGCTACGTCGACGGGTGGGGGCCGGACGAGGGCGGCGCGGTCGCGGTCGTCGACGAGGACCCGGTCGACGGCGAACCGGTCGACAGCGACCGGTTGGTCGACGACCCGGCCGGCGACGACCCGGCCGCGGCCGGCACCGTCCTCGGGGCGGCGTGGCTGCGGCTGCTGCCGCCGGAGGCGCCCGGGTACGGGTTCGTCGCGCCGGACGTGCCGGAGCTGTCCGTGGCTGTCACGGGCGACGCCCGCGGCCGGGGCGTGGGCACGGCCCTCGTGGCCACCGTGCTCGAGCGGGCCCGCCAAGGCGGTCGGCCCGGCGTCAGCCTGAGCGTGGAGCGGGACAACGATCGCGCGCGCCGGATCTACGAGCGCCTCGGGTTCGTCGAGGTGGGCGGGGACGCGGGCGCCGCCACGATGCTGCGCCGGTTCTGACCCGCGGCCGTCCCGCGAGCCGGCCTGGGCCGGCCTGGGCCGGCGCCGAGTCAGATCGGTAGCTCGGCGGGAAGCAGCGGCCGCAGCACGCTCCAGGTCCACCACGTGCACGCCGCCAGCACCAGGAGGAACGTTCCGTTCCACAGCCACGCCGGCACCCCGGTGAGCTCCGCGAGCCGGGCCGGGTCGTCGCCCCGCCGTCCGGTGCGCATGACCGCCCCGAGGTGACGCCAGGCGCCGAGCAGGAGGAGCACCCCGGCGCCGAGGCACAGCGCGGCGGACACCTCCGCGTCGGCGAACCACCACACGCCACCGACGACGGCGGCGGAGCCGAGGACGGCCACCACCGTGTGCAGCGACCGGGCGAAGACGAGGGCGGCGAGGAGCACGACGAGGGTGACGAACAGGGCGGTGGACGACCAGCCGCGCAGGGCAACCTGGACGAGCAGGGCCCCCAGCAGGGCCGGGGCGGGGTAGCCGGCCCAGGTCGTCGCGATCATCCCCGGGCCGCGCCGCGGGCCGACGGTCACCGCGTGGCCGGACATGTCCGAGCTGACGACGAAGCCGGTGAAGCGCCGGCCCACGAGGATGCCGACGCCGGCGTGGCCGAGCTCGTGCGCGATGGTCACGGCCGGGCGGGCGAGCCGCCACAGCACCGGCAGGACGACGACGGCGAGCGCCACGCCGACCGCGGCGAGCGACCACCAGCCCTCCTCGGGGCGCCCCGCGGGCACGATCCGTCCCCACACCTCGCCCGCGACCTGCTCGACCTCCACCGCCCCATGATCGCAAGCGTGTCCGCGGGGCGGGTGGAGCGCCTCAACGACCGCGCAGCCTGAGGCCGAGCGCCGCGGCGCCGGCGAACCCGGCGAGGGCGCGCAGCGCGGCGGAGCCGGCGGTGGCCCAGTCGACGGGTCCGGGGCCGACCAGCGGGTTGGGCACGACCGTGACGACGGCGAGGTAGGTGCCCCAGGCGGCGAGCGCACCGGTGAGGACGAAGGCGGCGGCGACCAGCACCCGCGACCGGGTCCGGCCGGTGAGGGCGACGAGCGCGAGGGCGGCCGCTCCCCCGATGACCTGGTCGAGCACCCGGGTGCCCAGCGGCACGTCGGCGAGGGTGAGGTGGGCGATGCTCGCGACCACCGCGAGCGCCCCGGCGATCGGCAGCGCGGTCCGGGCGGCCGGACCGGGAGCGGGCGGACGGAGGTGCCCCCAGCGCCGCACGGCGTGCACGGCGAACGCGCCGAGCAGGCCGATCCCGAGTCCGGCGAACCCGGTGTAGACCAGGGCGTAGACCCAGTCGGCGATCGGCGGGACCTCCTGGGCCGGCGCCGAGGGCGACGTGGTGCCGATGAGCGCCGAGGCGAGGAGCTGGACGGGCAGCGCGAGGAGGATCTGGCCGAGCAGGCCGGCACCGATCCACAGCGGCGGGAGGATGAGTGCCCCGGGCAGCCGGGCGGCCCGGCCCGTGAGCAGGGCGAGCGCGAGGAGCAGCGCGACGACGTCGAGCAGCGCGGTGGCCACGTTGAGGGCGAGCATCCCTGCGCCTTCGTTGAAGCCCTCGGCGAGCCCCACCCTGGACCCGGCGAGCCAGGCGATCTTGAGGACGAGGTAGGGCAGCGTGGTGAGGACGGCGAGCGTCGCCAGCGCGCGCTCGAGCGGGCCGGGGCGCTGGGTCGTGGCGGGCTGGGTGGCTGTGGTCGCGGTGGTCATGACGACAGGCTGGCCGCCGGGACGAGGCCGCCACCTCACGCCCAGGGGTGGACGTGCTCCCTCGGGCGAGGGATACCGCCGGGCGGCGTTGCTGCCACGATGGTGCGATGGCGGGCCGCTGGGTGCGAGGGCTGCTCCACCTCCTGGTGGGCGGCGCCTGCGCCGCGCTCGTGGCCTGGCTCGGATTCGGGTTCACGCAGACCGTCCTCACCTCGGACGGCCCCACACGGGTGGCGATGGCCGCCCTGTCCGTCCTCTCCGCGGCCGTGGTGGTGACGCTGCTGCTCGCCCCGCCCGTGCGGACCGCGGAGGTGGCGCTCGCCCGCGGCCTGCTGAGGGTGGACCTGCCCGACCCCGCGGACACCACGTCCTGGGAGGCCCGCCGCCGCGGCCTGCTGTGGGCCCTCGTCGTCCTCGTGCTCGGTGCGACCTCCCTGCTCGCCCTGCTGTGGTGCGTCCCCCAGGGCGTCGCCCTGCTGCTGGGGGCTCTCGACCCGGGCGCGGTGGACGACGCACTGTCGGAGTGGCGCCTCGACCTGCCGCCGTGGGGTCTGGGGGCGCTCGGCATCGGCGTGCTCGCGGTGGGGGTCGGGGTCCAGCCACTGCTCGTCGTCGCCCTCGAGCGCCTCGCCGTGGCGGTGCTCGGTCCGACTGCGGCCGACCGGCTCGCCCACGCCGAGCGGGAGCACGAGCGGCTGCTCGCGGCCAACACCCTCGCCCGTGAGCTCCACGACTCCGTGGGCCACGCACTGACCGCCATCGGCGTGCAGGCCGAGGCGGGCGCCCGCGTCGCCGCGACCGACCCGGCGTTCGCGCGGGACGCGCTCACGCGCATCGCCGCGACGACCCACGGCGCCGTCGCCGAGCTCGACGAGGTCCTCGGCGCGCTGCGGCACGGGTACTCCCGGCACGGGACCGCCGAGCGCGGGACCTCCCGGGACGAGGCGGCCCCGCCCACTGGCGAGTCGGCGCGCGGCGCCGACCTGGAGCGGGTCGTCGAGGTCCTCGGCCCGGTGGGCCCGCGGGGAAGCGGTGCCGTCACGGTCGAGGCGGGCTCCACCCTCGACGACGACACCGCCCACGCCGTCCACCGCGTGGTCCAGGAGGGCCTGACCAACGCGCGCCGGCACGGGAGCGGCGAACCGTCGGGGCACGTCCGTGTCGCCGACGACCGGGTCGAGGTCCTGCTGGAGAACCCCGTCTCCGCCGGGGCGGGCGGGACGCCGGCGCAGCGCCGTCGGCGGGGCGGCCTCGGCCTCGTGGGCATGCACGAACGGCTGACGATGCTCGGCGGCGAGCTGGCGGCGGGTCCCGCCGACGGCCCGGACGGTCCGGTCTGGCGCCTCGAGGCGAGCGTGCCGATCCCCTCGACGCCTCCGGGGAGGGAGAGGCGATGACGCGGGTCCTCGTCGTCGACGACGACGCGATGGTGCGCTCCGGGTTCGAGGCGATCCTCGCGGCGGACGGGTTCGACGTCGTCGGGCAGGCCGCCGACGGCGCGGGAGCCGTGGCCGCCGCCCGGGCGCACGCGCCCGACGTCGTCGTCATGGACGTGCGCATGCCCGGCATCGACGGGATCGAGGCGACGCGGCGGGTGCTGCGCCTCGACCCCGCGCCGCGGGTGCTCGTGGTGACGACCTTCGAGCACGATTCTTACGTCCTCGAGGCGCTCGAGGCCGGGGCCCACGGGTTCCTCCTCAAGCGGGCCGGCGCCGACCAGCTCGTCCACGCGGTGCGCACCGTCGCCGCGGCGGACGGCCTGCTGTTCCCCGCCTCGATCCGCGACCTCGTGCGCCGCACCGCACCCGGCCGCGCGCCGCTGCCCCCGCTCACCGACCGCGAGGCGGAGGTGCTGCGGCTGCTCGCCGAGGGGCTGAGCAACGCGGAGATCGGCGCGGAGCTGTTCCTCGGCGTCGAGACCGTCAAGACCCACGTCCGCTCCCTGCTGGCCAAGCTGGGTGCACGCGACCGTACGCAGGCGGTCGTGGCCGCCTTCCGCTCCGGCTTCGCCGACTCGACCTGACGTAGCGTGGTGCGGCACCGCCGCCCCGCGCGGCCCACCGACGAGAGGACGTCCATGTCCGAGCAGCTGCCCACCGCCACCGGCTCCTTCGGCGAGAGCCCGACGCTGACCTTCCCGACGCCGACCGCACCCGAGGGCCTCCAGGTCCAGGTCCTCGCCCCCGGCGACGGCGAGGTCGTCGAGGCCGGTGACACGATCATCGTCAACTACCACGGTCAGGTCTGGGGCGGCGGCATCTTCGACACCTCCTACGCCCGCGGGGAGACGATCTCCTTCCCCATCGGTATGGGCGTGGTCATCGGCGGCTGGGACGAGGGCCTGCCGGGCAAGACCGTCGGCTCCCGCGTCCTGCTCTCGATCCCGCCGGAGCACGGCTACGGCGAGCGCGGCGTCCCCCAGGCCGGCATCGGCGGGACGGACACCCTCGTCTTCGTCATCGACATCGTCGGCGTCGAGCGGCACTGACCCCCGCGCCACCACGAACGACGGCGGCCGCCACCCCGTGAGGGTGACGGCCGCCGTCGTGTGCGGTCGCACGAGCGGGAGCGGTCAGTCGCTGCCGCGCAGGATGGCGATGATCCGCAGGATCTCGACGTAGAGCCAGATGAGCGTGACGGCCAGGCCGAAGGCGGCCGCCCAGGCGAAGCGGGCCGGGACGCCGGCCTTGACGCCGCGCTCGATCATGTCGAAGTCCTGGATGAGGCAGATCGCGGCGAGGACGACGGCGAACAGGCCGATGATGATCCCGAGCGGGATGCCCATGATCTCCACGCCGGTGCGCAGGCCCCACGGGTCGTTCGAGATGCCGAAGATCTGCAGGCCGAAGTTGATCAGCGAGAAGGCGCCGTAGCCGAGCATGCCGATGATGAGGAAGCGCGTGAGCTTCGGGCTGTTGCGCACCACCCGCGAGGCGTACAGGCCGAGCGTGACCAGGGCGACCGCGAACGTGGCCAGGACCGCCTGGATGACGATGCCCGGGTACACGGTCTCCATGAAGGCGGACAGGCCACCGAGGAAGACACCCTGGAAGAGCGCGTAGGCCATGATGAGCCCGGGGCTGGGGCTCTTCTTGAACGCGTTGACCATCCCCAGCACGAAGCCGACCAGCGCGCCGACGACCATCGGGGCGGCCATCGCCTCGAGCGGGACGACGAACGCCGTGGCGAGCGCCGCGAGGATGACGGTGCCCAGCACGAGGCCGGACTTGACGATGACGTCGTCGAAGGTCAGTCGGCCGGTGTCCGCGGGGGCCGCGGCCGCGCCGGCGTACTGCTGCTCGAAGCCGCCCATCGGCATCGAGCCGGGCTGACCCTGCTGGGCGTAGCCCTGCTGCGGGTAGCCCTGCTGGGCATACCCCTGGGGCGCGTACCCCTGCTGGGCATAACCCTGCTGGGCCTGGCCCTGAGGGGCGCCGGCGGGGGCGGCGGCGCGCTGTCGCTGCTGCGGATCGTCTGAGAAGACGCTCCGGTTGAAGTACGGGTTGCTCACTGGTCCTCCTACCCGCTGGGTGCGCGGGGAGCGTGGTAGTTACGCCACCAACGCGGGCCGACGGCGTGTGTCCCGCCCAGGGTATCTGCTCGGGGCCCCTCCGGTCAGGTGCGGTGGCGCCAGTTCTCCCCACGGCGAAGCGCCTCCGGGACGCGGTCTCGGGCCGCGCGGGCCCCACGTACTAGGTTGGGCGGCGTGACAGGGCCGAGCCTGCACCGACGACGGTCGAACGGATCCCCGGGGGGCGCACGATGATCGAGGCGCAAGGACTGACCAAACGCTACGGCGACACGCTCGCCGTGGACCGGGTCGACTTCCGGGTCGCCCCCGGCACGGTCACCGGGTTCCTCGGCCCCAACGGCTCGGGCAAGTCCACCACGATGCGGATGATCCTCGGGCTGGACCGGCCCACGGCCGGCACCGTCACGGTCGACGGCAAGCGCTACCAGGACCTGCGCGCCCCGCTGCACGAGGTCGGTGCGCTGCTCGAGGCCCGCGGGGTGCACCCGGGCCGCACGGCGCGCGCGCACCTGCGGGCGCTGGCCGCCACCCACGGCATCGGGCGGCGCCGGGTCGAGCAGGTCATCGAGCTCGCCGGCATCGAGAAGGTCGCCGGCAAGCGGGTCGGCGGCTTCTCCCTGGGCATGGGCCAGCGCCTCGGCATCGCGGCCGCCCTGCTGGGCGACCCGCGGGTGCTCATCCTCGACGAGCCCGTCAACGGGCTCGACCCCGAGGGCGTGCAGTGGGTCCGCCGGCTGGTCCGCGCGCTCGCGGACGAGGGGCGCACGGTGTTCATCTCCTCCCACCTCATGAGCGAGATGAGCCTGACCGCCGACCACCTGCTCGTCATCGGCCGCGGCCGGATCATCACCTCCGGCCCGGTCCAGGACGTCATCGACGCCTCGGTCCGGCCGGTGGTGGTCGTGCGCACCCCGCAGGTCGACCAGCTCCTGGCCGCCCTCCCGCAGGGCGGGACCGTCCGGCGCTCCGCCGAGGACCAGATCGAGGTCGAGAACATCCCCGCCCCCGAGATCGGTGCGGCCGCGCTGCACGCCGGCGTCGTCCTGCACGAGCTCACCCCGCGCAGCGCCAGCCTGGAGCAGGCCTTCATGACGCTGACGAAGGACTCGGTCGAGTACCGGGCCGGCGATCCCGGCCCTGCCCCGACCCCCGAGCAGACCGAGGAGCAGCGATGAGCACCGCCGTCGACGCCCGCACCCGCACCGGACGCGTGACCTGGCCGGGCACGCTGCGCTCCGAGGCCGTCAAGCTCTTCTCCCTGCGCTCGACCTGGTGGGTGCTCGGCATCGGGGTCGCGGCCTACGTCCTGTTCCAGTGGGGCACGGTCTGGGGCCTGACCACGACCATCGAGGACAGCGGCGTCGCCTCCTTCGCCGACCTCGACGGCGTCTACCTCATGGTGGTGGTCGCCGGACTGCTGGGGACGACCTCGGCGATCCTCGGCGTGCTCACGCTGACCTCCGAGTACGCCACCGGGATGATCCACTCCACGCTCGCCGCCCAGCCCGGCCGGCTGGCGGTGCTCTCGGCCAAGGCGGTGCTCGTGGCGCTGACGATCGCCCTCCAGTCGCTCGTGGCCTTCCTCGGCACCTGGGCGGTGACGAACTCCCTCGTCGCCGACGCCCTGGGCTCCGGCGTCAGCCTGACGGACGGATCGACCTGGACCGTGGTCGGCCTGTTCGTGCTGTACATGGTGGTCTGCGCGCTGATGGGGCTGGGGATCGCGGCGATCGTCCGCTCCACGGCAGGCGGGATCTCCGCGGTGCTCGTCCTGCTCATGCTCGTGCCGATCGTCCTGGAGTTCCTGCCCTGGGACTGGGTCTCGCACGTGCGGGACCTGCTGCCGTCGAACCTCGCCACCGACTACCTCTCGCCGTCCGGCGGGATCATCGGGATCGACACGGCCTACAGCGACACCGTCGGCGCGTCGCTCTCCGCCGCCTGGGCCGCCGTGCTGCTCGTCGCCGGCGGTGCGGTCATGGTGCGGCGCGACGCCTGAGGAGCGGGTGATGGCGGTCGACGAGCGCGCCGGGCCGGACGTGGCGACCACGCCCGCCGCGCCCGGTGGGCCCGCCGCGTCCGGTGTAGCCGCGGCCGGCGGGCACCGGCCCGTGGACCTGGCCGCCCAGGAGGCGGGCACCGTCCTCACCGGCCCGCTGGGGCGCTGGGCCGGGCGCTACCCCCTCGTGCTCGACATGCTCATCGCCACCGGGTACGTGCTCGTCATGCTGGGCCTGGCCGTCGTCGGCGCCCTGGGCCGGTACACCCCGGTGGCGCTGCTCGGCGTCGCCCAGACCCTCGTGCTCGGCGGGCTGCTGCTGCTGCGTCGACGGGCCCCGGTGTCGCTGCTCGCCGGCGCCCTCGTCGTGCCGACCCTCACGCGACTGGGTGACTCGGGCCTGGAGAGCGACCCACCGGTGGTCACCGTGTGGACCTACGACCCCTCGGCGCCGCTGCCGGTGTTCGACGTCCTGTCCACGCCGCGCATCGCCCCCGTGGAGATCGTCGCGGTGGCGATCCTCGTGCTGACCATCGCCATCGAACGCTCCGGACGCACCACCCTCGTGGCCTCGGTGGGCACGGCCCTCTACATCCTCGTCTCCTACCTCGTCTTCGGCGGTGGGGGCAGCCGGCTGCTCGACGGCGCCGAGGCCGTCGGCATCGTCCTCGTCGCCGCCCTGGTGGGGTCGAACCTGCGCGACCGGCTGCGCCGCGTCATCGAGCTCGACGACCGGGCACGCCGTCTCGCCCTCGAGCGCGACCAGCGCGAGCAGATCGCGGTCAGCTCGGAGCGCACCCGCATCGCCCGGGAGATGCACGACGTCCTGGCCCACTCGCTGTCGGTGATGGTCACCCTCGCCGACGGCGCGGCCCGCACGATGGACCGCGACCCCGCCCGGGCCCGGGCCGCGCTGGACCGCCTCGCCGGGGCCGGGCGGGACGCGCTGGCGGACACCCGCCGCATGGTCGGCATCCTGCGCGAGGACACCCGCCCCGGCCGCCCGTCTGGCTCCGACGGCGAGCTGCCCGGGGTGGCCGCCCCGATGGCCCCCCAGCCGGCCGCCGAGGACCTCAAGCACCTGGTGAGCTCCTTCCACGACGCCGGACTGCCGGTCCGGCTCACGCTCACCGGCCCGCCGCTGCCGCAGGACGCCACGCTCCAGCTGACGGTGTACCGGATCGTCCAGGAGTGCCTGACCAACGTGCTGCGCTACGCGCCCGACGCGCCGTCGATCAAGGTCCGCGTCGCGCACGCGGCCGGGCATGTGACGATCACCGTGGACAACACCTCCGGCGGGACCGCCGCGGCGGGCGGGTCCGGGCGCGGGCTCATCGGCATCCGCGAGCGGGCCGCCGTCTTCGACGGGACCGTGGTCGCCGGCCCGACGGCGAACGGCTGGCGGGTGGAGGCACGCCTTCGGGTGGACAACGGGACGACGGAGGCACAGCGATGAGCGAGACGCACGGGCAGCAGGGGGACCAGGGGGTCGTCACCGTCCTCCTGGCCGACGACCAGGCGCTCCTGCGGATGGGGTTCCGGATGGTCCTCGAGGCCGAGGACGACATCGAGGTCGTCGGCGAGGCGGGCGACGGCCGCACCGCCGTCTCCCAGGCCGCGGCGCTGCGGCCGGACGTCATCCTCATGGACGTGCGGATGCCCGACCTCAACGGCGTCGACGCCACGGCCCGGATCGTGCGGACCCAGCCGACGGCGAAGGTCCTCATCCTCACGACCTTCGACTTCGACGAGTACGCCTTCGCCGGGCTGCGCGCCGGCGCCTCGGGCTTCCTCCTCAAGGACACCCCGCCCACCGACCTGGTGCACGCCATCCGCCGGGTCGCCGTCGGTGACGCGGTCATCACCCCGCGGATCACGCGGCGGATGCTCGACCTGCTCGGTCCGCGCCTGCCCGTCACGGGCCGGGAGCAGTCCCCCGCCGAGCGCGACCCGCGCATCGGCAGCCTCACCTCCCGCGAGCTGGAGGTCTTCAGCCTCGTGGCGCGCGGGCTGTCCAACGCCGAGATCGCCGCCGAGCTGGTGGTCTCCGAGACCACCGTCAAGACGCACGTCGGCGCCGTGCTGGCCAAGCTCGACCTGCGCGACCGGGTCCAGGCCGTCGTCCTGGCCTACGAGACCGGCGTCGTCCAGCCGGCCTGAGGCCCGTCGCGCCCGCACGGTAGGAGAACCCATGTCCACGCACCGACGCCCGGCCACCTCGCCCGGCCGGGCCGGGTCGCTCGCACTGGTCCTGGCCGGCGGCACGGTCGGTGCCGGGGCGCGGGAGGCCCTCACCCTGGCCCTGCCCACGACCGGGGACATCCCCTGGACGATCCTCGGCATCAACCTCCTGGGCGCCCTCCTGCTCGGCCTCCTGCTCGAGGCCCTTGCCCGGCGTGGGCCTGACGAGGGGCGCCGCCGCAGCGTGCGCCTGCTGCTGGGCACCGGCCTGCTCGGCGGCTTCACCACCTACAGCGCCCTCGCGGTGCACACCGCCGAGCTGGTCGGCGCGGGCGATGTCGGCGCCGCCATCGGCTACGGCCTGGGCACTGTACTGCTCGGAGGCCTCGCCACCTGGGCCGGGATCCTCCTCGGGACGCTCACCCACCGCCCACCGGCGGGTGAGGAGGCGTGACGCCGCTGCTCTTCCTCGGCATCGCAGCCGCCGGCGGGCTCGGGGCGACGTGCCGCTTCCTCGTCGACGACGCCGTTCGCTCGCGTACGCGCAGCACCTCGGGCCTGCCCTGGGGCACGATCGTCGTCAACCTCACCGGCTCCTTCCTTCTCGGACTGCTCACCGGGCTGGCCACGCACACCTGGCTGCCGGAGGGCGTGCAGCTGGTGCTCGGCGTCGGCCTCCTCGGTGGCTACACCACCTTCTCCACGGCCAGCCTGGAGAGCATCCGCCTCGCCCAGGAGGGGCGCCGGGCGACGGCGAGCCTCAACGCCCTGGGCGTGCTCGTCGCCGCCACCGCGGCCGCCGGCCTGGGCCTCTGGCTCAGCTCCCTGCCCTGACGTCCCGTCGCCCCGGGACCCGCCCGCCCGGTCCTCCCCCCGTTCATCGAGAAGATGGGTCGTGTATCGAAAGGATGCCCTCTGTCCATCCTCTCGTGGCACAACCCATCTTCTCGACGCGAGGTGGCGGGCAGGCGGTGCGGGTCTGCCATGCGGGGGACGGGCACGGTACGGGGGCAGGCAGTGCGGGGGGACTCCTGCCCCCGTCCGGCCGTGCGGGCCGGGCCGGACGGCACCTAGCGTGTCGCCCTCGACCGCCCGGCCCCGACGGCCGGGAACGGAAGGAGATGGGCATGCGCTGGACCTTGAAGCCGCAGCACAGCTGGATCGGCATGATCATCCTCGGCGTGATCTTCACGCTCCTGGGGATCGCCGCCGGGGTCGTGGCACTCGTCGCCGTGACCGGGACGAGCGCACGGCTGGCCTTCGGGTTCATCGCCGTCCTGTGCCTCGTCGTGGGCGTCGTCGCCCTCGTGCTCGCACCGCGGACCAGGCGTGAGTCGGGCACGCGCTCCGAGGGTGCGCTCACCCCGGCCGTCCCGGATCCCGTCACGGCGGACCTCCCCCGGCCATGGCCGCTGGCGGCGGTCGCCGCCGCCCTGGCCCACGAGCTGCGCGACACGCCCTACGTCGTCGCCCACGACGACGAGACGATCCGCGTGCGCTGGGACCTCGAGGACCGGTCGTGGTGGGTGCTCGCCCAGCGCAACGGGACGGACCGGGTCTTCGAGACGCGTCTGGTCGTCGCCGGTCAGGGGCGGCTGACGCGCTCCGACCACTACTACGCGCTCGACTGGCAGGCGGGTGCGCCGGTCGTCGGAGAGCTCACGGGGTCCAGCAGCAGCGGCCGGGTGTGGCGCTTCGAGAAGCGCGTCGAGCTCGGCACAGGTGCCGACGGTCTGACGACCGCCGCAGGCTACACGCTGAACACCGGCGACCTGAACGAGCCGCTGCAGGCGGTCCTCGACCGTGCCGGATGGACGAGGCCGACGCTGGGTGCGGAGGCGAAGGGGGCGCTCGTCGTCGGGCTCATCGGGGCATCTGCCGCCGTCATCGTGCCGATCGTCTTCCTCGTCCAGTGGCTGATGAGCCGGTGAGCTCTGGGTTCATCGAGAGGATGGGGCGAGTCACGAGAGGATGTCCTGAGTCCATCCTCTCGTGGCACAGCCCATCCTCTCGACGCAGGGGCACGGCGGTGGTGCCCCCAGCGGGACTCGAACCCGCACTGGGCCGGGTTTAAGCCGGCTGCCTCTGCCGTTGGGCTATGGGGGCGAGCGCCTATCGTGCCAAACCGGCGCACCGCACCGACCGGACGACACCTCCAGACAACAGGAGGAAACTGCGCCACGGCACCCGCCGACCGCGCTTAGACTGCCGCCGATGCCAGTCGACGTCGACCCCAGCTGCGCCCGCCCCGTCGCGGGCGAGCGCCTCCTGCCCGTGCACGTGGGCACGAACGGGCAGGCGTCGACCTGGGGCGCGCTGCTGGCCGGCTTCCCGCCGAGGACCTGAGCCCGACGGCGTCGCGCATCGGCGCGCCGACCGTCGCACCGGCCTGATCCGTCCCCCTCCCCCTTGGTGGCACCGTTGCTCCTCCTCGTCCTCCTGGTCACGCTCGTGGCGTGCGTGGCCGCCGGCCCGCTCGGCCGCGTCCTCGGCCGGGGCGCCGGCGCCCTGCTCGCCGTCCCGCTGCTCGCCGCCGCCGGCCTCACCGTCTCCGCGTGGTCCGGCGCCGACGCCCCGGTCGCGGAGTCCTGGTCGTGGATGCCGACGCTCGGGATCGACCTGGCGCTGCGGCTCGACGGGCTCGCGCTCGTGTTCACCATGCTCGTGCTGGTCATCGGCGCGGCGGTGCTGCTCTACTCCACCCGCTACCTCGGCGGCGGGACGCACGGCAGGTTCTACCTGCTGATGACGCTCTTCGCCGCGGCGATGACGCTGCTGGTCCTCTCCGACGACCTGGTGGTCCTCTTCGTCGCCTGGGAGATCACCACGCTCAGCTCGTTCTTCCTCATCTCGCGCTCGGGCCCGCACGCCCACGAGCCGGCCGTGCGCACCCTGCTCGTCACGGTCGCCGGCGGGCTGAGCCTGCTGGCCGCCGTCGTGGTGATGATCGTCGAGACGGGGACCAGCAGGATCAGCGAGGTCCTCGCCCACCCCGCCTGGGGGGAGGGCGGCACCTTCACCACGACGGTCGCCGTCCTGCTCGCCGTCGCCGCCTTCACCAAGTCCGCCCAGTTCCCGTTCCAGGCCTGGCTCCCGGACTCGATGGTCGCCATCACGCCGGTCTCGACCTACCTGCACGCGGCGGCCATGGTCAAGGCCGGCATCTACCTCCTTCTGCGCTTCTCCCCCGTGCTCTCGGACGTCCCGGTCTGGTCGTGGCTGCTCATCTGCTCCGGACTGGTCACGGCCCTGCTCGGCGCCGCGGGAGCACTGCGCCGCCACGACCTCAAGGAGCTGCTCGCCTACTCGACGATCAGCCAGCTCGGGCTGCTCGTCGCGGCGATCGGCGTCGGCACCGAGGCCGCGCTCACGGCCGCCGTCGTACACACCGTCGCCCACGCGATCTTCAAGGCCACCCTGTTCATGCTCGTCGGCGTCGTCGACCACGAGGCCGGCACCCGCGACCTGCGCAAGCTCGCCGCGATGCAGGTCCGCATGCCGGTCACCGTCACCGCCGCGGGACTCGCGGCAGCCTCGATGGCCGGGGTCCCGCTGCTCCTCGGCTTCTTGTCGAAGGAGTCGCTGCTCGACGCCTTCCTCGGCACCCCTGGCCCCGACTGGGTCCCGGCGGTCCTCACCGCGGCGGTCGCCGCGACGTCGGTGCTCACCTTCGCCTACTCCGCCCGCCTCGTGCTCGGGGCGGCCGGACGCGGGACGGGCGGCCCGCGGACGCGGTCGGCCGCGGCGACGGCGGCACCGGCACCGGCGGACGAGGCGCGCCACCTCCACGAGGCCCACCCGACCTTCCTCGCGATGCCGGTGCTCGGCGCCCTGGGCTGCCTCGTGCTCGGTCTCGCGCCGTCGCTGCTCGACCCGCTCGTCACGGCCGGGGCGACCGGCGCAACGGGCCACGCCTCCGAGGCCCACCTCGCGCTCTGGCACGGCGTCACGCCCGCGCTGCTGGTCTCGCTCGGGGTGCTCACCGTCGGCACGCTGCTGGTCCTCGGCCGGGCCCGCGTCGAGACGGTCGTCGCCCCGCTCGCCCTGCCGGTCTCCGGTCTCGACGTCGTGGATGCGCTGCGGCGCGGGACGATCGCCCTCGGCGGCGCGGTCGGCCGGGTCACCGGTTCGGCCTCGCCGCGCCTGCACCTGGCGCTGCCCGCCCTGTGCCTCGGCGTCATCGCCGCCTGGACGCTCGCACGGACCGACACCCTGCCCGACGTCGTCGGCGACCGGTCCCGGCCGCTGGACTGGGTGCTCGTCGCCCTGGTCGCGGCCGGTGTCCTCGCCGCGGTCCGGGCCCGCACCCGGGTCTCGGCGATCGTGGTCACCGGCGTCGCCGGCTTCTCGATGACCCTGTGGTTCTTCACCCTGGGCGCCGCGGACGTGGCGATGACGCAGCTCCTCGTCGAGATCCTCACCGTCTGCGTGATGGTGCTGCTCCTGCGCCGCCTGCCCGAGCGGTTCCGCCGCGTCCGGCGTCGCCGCCAGGTGGGTCCCGTCGTCGCCGCGCTCGCCGCCGGGTTCGCCACCTTCGTCGGGGTCTGGGCGCTCACCGGTCGCCGCGACCCCTCCGACGCGAGCCTCTACTACCTGGCCGAGGGCGAGGCGACGACCGGCGGGGCGAACATCGTCAACACGATCCTCGTCGACTTCCGTGCGCTGGACACCCTCGGCGAGCTCACCGTGCTCGGGGTGGCGGCGGTGGTCGTCGCCGCGATGCTCGACGCGCGGCGCCCCACCCCCTCGCTGCCGTCGGCCACCGACCCGCGCTCGCCGCTGGCCGACCCGCAGGAGAACACGGTGTTCATCCGCACCGTCGCCCGCGTGGTCGGGCCGCTCGCCGTCGTCCTGTCGCTCGTCCTGCTGCTGCGCGGCCACCAGGAGCCTGGCGGCGGGTTCATCGCCGCCCTCGTCGGCGGCGCGGGCTGCGCGCTGCTCTACCTCTCCGCCCCGTCCGACCAGGCCCCGCGCATCCGCGGCCCCTACCTGCTGCTCGCCGGGTCCGGCATCGTCGTGGGCGCGGTGACCGGGGTCGTCGGCTACCTCGGCGGGTCGCTGCTCGCGCCGCTGCACGTGGACGTCCTGGGCTACAAGCTCACCTCGGCCCTCATCTTCGACGTCGGGGTCTACCTGGCGGTGCTCGGCGTCATCCTCGCCTCCTTCAACCTCCTCGGCCGGCCGCGGATCGCGGGACGGGCCTCGGGCGACGCCGCCACCGGCGCGCCCGGTGCACCCCCCGGACCGGGCGAACCCGCCGAGCCTGCCGAACCCGCCGCGCGAGAGGAGTCCGTGCGATGACCGTCGCACTCACGGCCGCCCTGCTGGCCGCCGGCGCCGTCTACCTTATGATGCAGCGCGAGATGCTGCGCGTCGTCCTGGGCTTCGTCCTGCTCGGCCACGCCGCCAACCTCGTGCTCATCGCGTCCGGCGGCACCTCCCGTCGCTCGATGCCCTTCGGGTCCCCCGAGGACGCCACCGCCACCGCGGACCCGCTCCCCCAGGCCTTCATCCTCACCGCCATCGTCATCGCGTTCGCGATCACCGTCGTCATGCTCGTCCTCGCGGTCAGCGGCGGCGAGGACGACGACACCTCCGACGGGACGCTCACGGACGACGACGGCGCCGGGCCCGAGCGCCTCGGTGACGCGGACGGCCTCACCCCCGACGGCGACTGGTCCGACCTCGAGGACGCCGACGCCCGTGCGGAGGTGACGCGATGAGCGCCGCCCTCCTGCCGCTCCTCGTGGCCGTCCCCCTGGCGATGGGGGGTCTGCTCGTCATGGTCGGCGACCGTCCCCGCCTGCACGGCGTCGCCCTGTTCGCCACGCTGGCGGCGTCGCTGACCGCGGCCGTCGCGCTCGTCGTCCACCTCCGCGACGGCGGGGCGATGGCGCACGGCGTGGGCACCTGGCCGGTGGGGATCGCCATCCCCTTCGCGGCCGACATGTTCACCGCGCTCATGCTCGTGGTCACCGGCATCCTCACCCTGGCGTGCAGCGCCTTCGCGTTCGCCTCCGCGACCGCCCGCTCGAGGTACTTCGCCCCGCTGCTGCTGGTGCTGACCGCGGGGGTCAACGGGGCCCTGCTGACGGCGGACATCTTCAACCTCTTCGTCTTCATCGAGGTCATGCTGCTGCCGTCCTACGGCCTGTACATCCTCGCCAGGCGGAGTTCGGCGACGCTGCGACAGGTGGCCGGGGCCCGCCTCTACGTCACCATCAACATGCTGACCTCGACGACCTTCGTCGCCGGTGTCGGCCTGGTCTACGGGGCGGCGGGGACGGTCAACCTGGCCGAGCTCGCGGGCGCCGCGAAGGAGGACGGCATGGTCGCCGCCGGCTTCGCCGTCGCCCTGTTCGCCCTGGGGATCAAGGCCGCCGTCGTGCCCGTCCACGGCTGGCTCGCCAACGCCTACCCGGCCACCTCCCCCGCGGTGACCGCCCTGTTCTCCGGCCTGCACACCAAGGTCGCCATCTACGCGATCTACCGGATCTACGCGGTGGCCTTCGACGGCGACAGCCGCTACCTGTGGATCGGCGTCGTGCTGTTCGGCGCGACGATGGTGGTCGGGGTGCTCGGCGCCGTCGGACAGAGCACCTCGCGCGAGATCCTCACCTTCCACATGGTCAGCCAGATCGGCTACATCCTCCTCGGTGTCGCCCTGTTCACCATGGCCGGGCTCACCGCCGGGATCTTCTACCAGCTGCACCACATGATCGTCAAGGCCTCGCTGTTCCTGTCGGCCGGCGCCGTCGAGGACCGGTACGGGACGGGACGGATCGGGGCCGTCACGGGCATCGCCCGCCGGGAGCCGCTGGTCGCGGTCGCCTTCTTCGTCGCGGCCCTGTCGCTCGCCGGCCTGCCGCCGTTCTCGGGGTTCGTGGCCAAGCTGTCGCTCATCACGGCCGCCGTCGACCTGGGGGAGATCGCAGCAGTCGTCGTCATGCTCGTGGTCAGCCTCATCACCCTGCAGTCGATGCTGAAGATCTGGTCGGGCGTGTTCTGGGACCGTGCGCGGAAGACGCAGCAGCCCGTGGGCGTAGGAACAGCCGCGGGGCCGCCGGCCGCCACCGGTACGGCGACCACGACCGCGCACTCGACCACAGCCGCGGCCGCGGCCGACGACGACCTCGAGGACGCCCCGGAGAAGCGGCGCATCGGTCTCGCCCTGGCCGCGCCGGGCGCCGTCCTCGCGGCGATCACCCTCAGTCTGGGGATCGGTGCCGAGCTCCTCCTCTCCCTCTCGGAGACGGCGGCGGCGGGCCTGCTCGACACGTCCGGCTACGTCGAGGCGGTGATCGGGCGATGACCTGGGTGACCTGGCCGCTGCGGATCGTCGCCTTCGCCCTGTGGTACGCGGGGCAGCTGGTGCTGTCGAACGTCGCGGTCCTGCGCGACAACCTCACCCCCGGGCAGGACTCGACGCCGGGGATCGCGCGGCTGGTGACCCGGTGCCGCACGGACCTCGAGCTCACCCTGCTGGCCGCGCTCATCACCCTGACACCGGGCACGTTGACGATCGGCACCGAGCGCGACGGGCCCGGCGGGGACCGGGTCCTCTACGTCCACGGCCTGTACAACAGCGACGCCGAGGACATGTGCCGGGACCTGCGCGACATGGAGAACCACCTGCTGCACGCCGTCCGTCGGAAGGGAGACCGGTCATGATCGGAGTGGTGATCGCCGTCGTCGCCGTCGGCCTGGCGGTCGCGGTGGCCACGTACCGGATGTTCGTCGGTCCCAGCGACGCCGACCGGGCGGTCGGCGCCGACCTGCTGACCTTCGGCGTCATCGCCCTGCTGCTGCTCATCGGGGTGTGGTCGGACATCCCGTTCACCTTCGACCTCGTCCTCGTCGTCGCGCTGGTCGCGTTCCTCAGCGCGATCTCGCTCGGCCGGGCCCTGACGAGGGGGCGGCGATGAACGACTGGATGAACGTCGCGGGCAACATCGTCGTCGTCCTCGGCGCGCTCGTGTTCGCGACGGCGGCCCTCGGCCTCGTCCGCTTCCCCGACGCCTACATGCGCATGTCCGCCGTCGGGACCGCCGGCGGGTTCGGCGTCATCCTCATGGTGCTCGGCTGCCTGCTGCTCGCCCCCTCGTGGCGCAACCTGGTGCTCGCCGTGCTGGTGATCGGGCTGCACCTGGCCACCTCCTCGGTCGGCACCATGGCCGTGGCCAGGTCCGCCTACCTCGTGCGCACACCGCTGCTGCGGAAGAACTTCGACGAGCTCGCCGACGAGACCGCGCGCAGGGGCGCCGCGGCGGGCAGCGCCGTCGCCGACGTCCCGGGCGAGGACGGCGACGACGGCGCAGGCCCCGGCGGTCCAGGCACCCACGGTGCAGCCCCGGACGCTCCCGGCACCCGCGGCCCCGGTCCGGACGCGGCCGGCGCACCGCCGTCGTGAGCGTGACCGACCGACAATTCGGCCACCCATCCGGCCGGGCGTCCGCTCCGAACCCTCGGCAGGAGGCGGCGACGACGGACGCCGCCCACCGCCAGGAGGTCACCACGCACACGACGAGACCTGATCGACGACGCGCCGGACGCACCACCGCTTCTCGGAGTGCCCGGGCCGGGCGTCCTCCCGCGCACCGGGTGCTGACCCGCCCTGCCACACTGACGACGTGACCCCGTCCGACAACGTCGTCGGCCCGGCGCCGAACCGCGCTCAACGCCATCGGCGTCTGGCGCTGCTCATGGACCGCGTGCGGACCGGCGACGAGGCGGCCTTCGACGAGGTGGCCGAGGCGGCCGAGGACGCGAAGGAGCGCGCGCGGCTCGGCACCTGCCTCGACCGGCTCACCGACCTCCCGCGCGACGCCATCGAGCGCGCATACTTCGGGGGCCGCACCTACCGCGAGGTCGCGGCCGACCTCGGTGCCGCGGCGCCGACCGTCAAGTCCCGCATCAAGGACGGCCTGGCCCGGCTCCGTGACTGCCTGGGCGTGAACCGGTGAGCGAGAACGACGACGTGCGCGACCTCCTGCCCGCCTGGGCGCTCGACGCGGTCGACGACGACGAGCGCGCGCGGGTCGAGCGCGCCGTCCGCGCCGACCCGACCCTCGCCGCGGAGGCCCGCAGCCTGCTCGAGACCGCGGCCGGGCTCGCGGCCGGTGCCGCCGCAGCCCCGCCCCCGGAGCTGCGGTCACGGGTGCTCGACGCCGTCCGCGACACCCCGCAGGAGGGGGCCGCCCCGCCCCGGGGTCGGGCGCACCTCCGGCCGGCCGGGGAGGCGCACACCGACCCGGCGCGTCCCGAGGCCGGCACGGGTCCGGACGCCGGCGCCGGACCTGCGGCCCGGCGGCCACGCCCGTAGACCCGGTGGGCCCTTGCGGCGTCGATCCTGCTCGCCGCCGCGATCCCCGGGGCGCTCGCGGTCCAGCAGTACCAGCGGGCCGAGCGGGCGGAGTCCCATGTCGCCGAGATCGCCGACACGCTCTCCCTGCCGGGTGCCGAGCTCGTCGTCGCGGTGGCGGCCGGCGGCGAGGCGCTCTTCCTCGCGGACGACCTGCCCGACGTCGGCGACGGGAACGACTACCAGCTCTGGCTCATCCACGGCGAGGACGTCGTCTCCGCGGGCGTCCTCCCGGTCGAGGACGGGCGCACACGCGCCGAGGTCCCCGACCTGGGCGAGGGTGCCGTCCTCGGCGTCACGGTCGAGCCGGCCGGGGGCTCCCCGCTCCCCACCTCGGACCCGATCCGCACGATCGCCGCGGGGTAGGCCCGCTGCTGCTCCGGCCGGCGACCGGTCAGCCGGCCAGCGCCAGCGCGATGCCGTCGAGGATGTCGTGCTCGGAGGTGAGGACCTCCCGGGTCGCGGCGCCGCCGCTTCGCTCGGAGACGTGGCGCACGACCTCGCTCCAGACGAGCGCTCCCCCGCCGATGACGTCGGTCCGCCCGGGATGCATGAACGGCAGCGCCGCGCGCTCCTCCCGGGTGGCGCCGAGCAGCTCGGCACAGGCGGCGAGAACGGCGTCCTCCGGCAGCGCCGCGCCGTGGATCCGCTCCGGGTCGTAGCGCGGCAGCTCCAGTGCATGCGCGGTGACCGTGGTGACCGACCCCGCGACCCCGATGAGCGAGCGCGCTCCCGCCAACGGCAGGTCGGCCGACTCGAGCAGCGCGCGGACGTCCGCCCGCGCGGCCGCGACCTGCTCGGCCGTGGGTGGGTCGTCGAGCAGGTGCCGCTCGGTCAGGCGCACGCAGCCGACGTCGAGGGAGACCGCAGCGGTCGGCTCACCGCCCGCCGGGTCGCCGACGACCAGCTCGGTGCTGCCACCGCCGATGTCGACGACGACCACCGGCCCGGGCGTCCCCGCGGGCAGCACCGAGGCGGCGCCCGCGAACGACAGGCCCGCCTCGACGTCGCCGGTGACGACCTCGGGGTCCACGCCGAGGATCTCGCGGATCCCGTCGACGAAGACCTGCCGGTTCTCGGCGTCGCGGGTGGCGGAGGTGGCGACGAACCGCAGCGCCTCGACCTCGTGCTCCCGGCACAGGCGCGCGTACTCGCGGGCGGCGTCGAAGGTGCGGGCGAGGGCGGTCTCGTCGAGGCGGCCGGTGCGGTCGACCCCCTGGCCGAGCCGGACCACGCGCATCTCGCGCACGACGTCGGTCAGCGGCCCGCCGCTGGTGCCCGGCACGTCGGCCACCAGGAGGCGGATGGAGTTGGTCCCGCAGTCGATCGCTGCCACTCGAGTCACCGGGACATGCTGCCACGCCGGTGGGACACGGAGGTCAGCAGGTGCACGTCCCGGGCGACCACAGCCCGCGCTCGGACAGCAGGTCGAGCGTCTCGTCGCCGAAGGGGTTGACCCCCCGCCCGACGGCGAGGGTGTGCGCGAGCAGCGCGTGCAGGCACTTGACCCGCTCGGGCATCCCGCCCGCGGAGATCCCCTCGATCTCCTCGACATGCCCGAGCTCCGCCCGGCGCGCGAGGTAGTCCTCGTGGGCGGCGCGGTAGGCGGCGGCCAGGGCGGGGTCCTCGGCCAGCCGCGCCTGCATGCCGGCCATCGTCTGCTCGGCCTCCAGGGTGGAGACGGCCCGCGTGGCGGGTGGGCAGGTGAGGTAGTACGACGTCGGGAAGGGGGTGCCGTCCTCCAGCCGCGGAGCCGTGCGCACCACCGTGGGCCGGCCGTGGCGGCAGCGCGCGGCGACGGCGACGACCCCGCGCGGGACGCGGCCGAGCTGCTCGCGCAGCGCGTCGAGATCGGCCTGGGCGACCGGTGCGCCGTCGGTCGCGACCGGTGCACCGTCGCCGCCCCCGGGGCCGGGTTGCTGCTCGCCCATGTCAGTCCGCCAGCGGTTCGGAGGTGGGCAGCTCGCCGGACGGTGCCTCCGAGGGGGTCTCGGGCGGCAGCTCCGGCTCGGGCACCTCGTCGACGGGGGCCTCGCCCGTCGCGGTCCCCTCGGTCGGCACCCGGCCGGCCTCCTCCACCGACTCCTGGAGGTTGAGGTACCAGGGACGCGACGCCGCCAGCGCCTCCTCCCGCTCGGCCTCCTCGGCCTCCGCCTCGGACAGGCCGCCGGTCACCGACTCCGGGTCGACGACGACGAACGGGGTCTCGCCGGGCATGATGTAGCCGAGCCGGTCGCGGGCCTGCGCCTGGACGTACTCGGGGTCCTCCCACAGCGCGAGCTCGTCGGCGAGGCGCTGCTCGGTCTCGTGGGCCCGCTCGAGCGCGTCCTCGGCCGAGCGCAGCTCCTCGGCCTGGACCAGCGCGTGCCGGGCGGTCGGCGCGACGATGGCGAAGGCGACCAGCAGGGTGAGGACGAGCGCCAGCGCCCGCAGCGAGAGCAGGGGGCGGTTGCCGTCGGGCGTCTCGATCGTCAGTCGGCGGCTGCCCCGCGCTCCGCCCGCCTTGCCCGGCGTGCTCGACGAGGTCGATGCGGTCCGAGCCCGACCGGTGCCGGCCGAGGGCCGCTCACCGGCGGCCGCACCGGAGCGCGTCCGGCCCGAGGGGCGCGAGCGGGAGCCCCGCCCCGAGGGGGGACGCGGCGCCGCGGGCTTGCGCGGGGAGGACGGACGAGGCACCTGCCCATGGTCCACCACGCCCCGGCAAGGCGCACGGACCGGCGCGTCGCGAGTCTCGTCACGCCCGCCACCGACGGCACCGCGGCGCGGGCCCGGTCACCGTGCCGCCACCCGCGGACATGCGTCGAGGGGGCGGTCGGTGGCTGACCGACCGCCCCCTCGACGATGTCAGGTCAGGCCTGGTGACGCGGGAAGGCGCTGCGGCCGGCGTACTCCGCCGCCTCGTCCAGCTCCTCCTCGATGCGCAGCAGCTGGTTGTACTTGGCCACGCGCTCGCCACGGGCCGGCGCACCGGTCTTGATCTGGCCCGAGTTCACGGCCACCGACAGGTCGGCGATCGTCACGTCCTCGGTCTCGCCGGAGCGGTGGGAGACCATCGCGGTGAATCCCGAGCGCTGGGCCAGGGCCACGGCGTCGAGGGTCTCGGTCAGCGAACCGATCTGGTTGACCTTGACCAGCAGCGAGTTGGCCGACCGCTCGGCGATGCCGCGGGCGAGGCGCTCGGGGTTGGTGACGAACAGGTCGTCGCCGACGATCTGCACCTTGTCGCCGATCGCGGCGACGAGCTGCGACCAGGCGCCCCACTCGTCCTCGCTCAGCGGGTCCTCGATGGAGACCAGCGGGTAGTCGGCGACGAGCTGGGTGTAGTACGCGACCATCTCGTCGGTCGAGGTGCCCTTGCCCTCGAACTGGTAGGCGCCGGCGGAGAAGAACTCCGTCGAGGCGACGTCGAGCGCGAGCGCGATGTCGGTGCCCGGCTGCAGGCCGGCCTTGCCGATGGCCTCGAGGATGAGGTCGAGGGCCTCGCGGTTGGAGCCGAGGTTCGGGGCGAAGCCACCCTCGTCACCCAGGCCGGTGGCCAGGCCGCGGCCCTTGAGGACGGACTTCAGCGCGTGGTAGACCTCCGCGCCCTGACGCAGCGCCTCGGAGAAGCTGGCCGCGCCGATCGGGGCGATCATGAACTCCTGGATGTCCACGTTGGAGTCCGCGTGCGAGCCACCGTTGAGGATGTTCATCATCGGGACCGGCAGCAGGTGCGCGTTCGGGCCGCCGATGTAGCGGTAGAGCGGCAGGCCGGCCGACTCCGCGGCGGCCTTGGCCACGGCCAGCGAGACGCCGAGGATGGCGTTGGCGCCGACCTTGCCCTTGTTGGCCGAGCCGTCCAGGTCGAGCAGGACCTGGTCGACGAGACGCTGCTCGGAGGCCTCGAGGCCGAGGATCTCCGGGGCGAGGATGTCCAGGACGTTGTCCCGTGCCTGCTGGACGCCCTTGCCGCCGTACCGCTTGTCGCCCGAGTCGCGCAGCTCGACGGCCTCGAACGCGCCGGTCGACGCGCCGGAGGGGACGCCCGCGCGGCCCGTGCTGCCGTCGTCGAGACCGACCTCGACCTCCACGGTCGGGTTGCCGCGCGAGTCGAGAATCTCGCGTGCGCCTACTTCGAGAATGGTGGCCACAGGTGCTCCTCAAGTGGTGGATGCCTGGAAGATGACAGGCCCCACGCTAGTACCCGCGGCGCGCTCGGGTCAGGGCCCCCCGTCCCGGTGGGACGCACCGCCCGGGGGCGTGGCCCGGGCACCTGCTCAGGGCTGGGTGGGCATCGCCTCGACGGCCTCGGGCTGGTAGAGCCAGGGGTGCGCCGGCGCGACGACCTGCATGCCGTCGTAGGTGCCGTAGCGGGGGTTGAGCTCGATCTCGATCTGGCCGACCAGCTCGTTGAACCGGTCGACGGCGTTCGGGTCCTCGGAGAGCGGGGTCACCACCAGCTGGCCGTTGAGGAACGTGATCGTGTCCTCGAGGAAGCCGTCGGGCCCGGGGTCGTACCCGGACTGGGCGGCCAGGTTCTCGAGCTGGGTGATCACCTCGGCGCGCGGGACCGAGATGCCGGACTCGGCGGCGGCCTGGAGGATCGCCTCACTCTGGGCGGTCGCGATCACCGCCTGCGCGGTGGGGATCTCCTGGGTGCTCAGCGCGGTCAGCTCGGCGGCCAGCTCCTGGGCCTCGCGCTCGGACATCTCCTCGCCGTCGATGACGGCGGCCGTGCCCGGGTTCGCCGAGCAGCCGGCGAGCAGCGCGCCCAGCGCGAGCGCCGGCACGATCGCCTGACGGATGGTTCGAGCCACAGTTCCTCCTCGATCTGACGCCGCGGGGCCGGCCCGGGCGGGTCCCATGCTATCCGCGCCGACGGCCCGTCCTGCGCGGCGCGGAGGTGGCGGCGAGCGCGACGCCGACCCCGGCCAGCGCGAGGGTGGTGACGGTCGCGGTGCGCACGAGCCAGGGCTGCATGCCGAAGGGCACCTCCACCCGCTCGACGTGCCGGAAGCCCTGCGACGGCGCCTCGCCGGTGCCGACGAGCCGGTCCGCCAGGCCGGAGCCGCCCCCCGAGGCGGCCTCGTCGGAGGCGGACCCGCCGGACGCGGCCTCGTCCGATGCAGCCTCGTCCGTGGTCGCCACGAGCGGGGAGGCCACCACGGTCTCGCCGGTCCCCGCGCCCGCGGCCGGAGCGGCACCCAGCAGCCCCCCGACGGCGAGGCACCCGACCAGGGCGAGCACCGCCGTCGGGCGGGGGCGGGGCGGTCTCATCGCGAGCCGCCGGACCCCGTGCCACCCGCGCTGCTGCCGACCGGCGACCCGAGCAGGGCGACGACGTCCTCGACCCAGTCGAGCAGGGCGATGTCGCTGAGCGGGCGGCCGGCCACCGGCGCCGTGAGCGGCCAGGGCACCAGCGCGGTGCGCACGGCGGCCTTGAGCACGGTTCCCTTGTGCACGCGGGTGAGCCGCATCGACTGCGACTCGGCGAGCTCGACGGGGAAGAACCGCACGTACTTGCCCTGCGCGGTGATCTCCTGCACGCCCGCGGCCCGGGCGTGCATCCGCAGGCGCGCGACGGCGAAGAGCCGCTCCACGCTCTCGGGCACCGGGCCGTAGCGGTCGATCAGCTCCTCGCGCACCGCCTCGATGCCCTCGTCGCCCTCGGCGGCGGCGATCTTGGCGTAGACCTCCAGGCGCAGGCGCTCGGTGTCGACGTAGTCGGTGGGCACGTGGGCGTCGATCGGCAGCTCGACGCGGACGTCGACCCGCTCGGGCTCGACCTTGCCGTCCCGCCAGGCGCTGACGGCCTCGGAGATCATCCGCACGTACATGTCGAAGCCGACGCCCTCGATGTGCCCGGACTGGTCGGCCCCCAGCAGGTTGCCGGCGCCGCGGATCTCGAGGTCCTTCATCGCCACCTGGATGCCGGAGCCGAGCTCGGTGTGCGAGGCGATCGTGCTCAGCCGGTCGTGGGCGGTCTCGGTCAGGGGCTTGTCGGCGTCGTAGAGGAAGTACCCGTAGGCGCGCTCCCGGCCGCGCCCCACGCGCCCGCGCAGCTGGTGGAGCTGGGACAGGCCGAAGGTGTCGGCCCGCTCGACGATGAGGGTGTTGGCGTTGGAGATGTCCAGGCCGGTCTCGATGATCGTCGTGCAGACGAGGACGTCGATGCTGCGGTCCCAGAAGTCCTGGATGACCGACTCCAGCTCGTGCTCGTTCATCTGCCCGTGGGCGACGCCGATGCGCGCCTCGGGGACGAGCTCGGCCAGGCGCGCGGCGGTGGCGTTGATCGAGCGCACCTTGTTGTGCACGTAGAAGACCTGGCCCTCGCGCAGGAGCTCGCGGCGGATCGCGGCGGCGAGCTGCTTGTCCTCCTTGGCCCCCACGTAGGTGAGCACCGGGTGGCGCTCCTCGGGCGGGGTCGCCAGCGTCGACATCTCGCGGATGCCGGTCACCGCCATCTCCAGCGTGCGCGGGATGGGGGTCGCCGACATCGACAGCACGTCGACGTTGGTGCGCAGCTGGGTCAGCGTCTCCTTGTGCTCGACGCCGAAGCGCTGCTCCTCGTCGATGATCACCAGGCCGAGGTCCTTGAACCGCACCTGCCCGGTGAGGAGGGTGTGCGTGCCGATGACGACGTCGATCGAGCCGGCCGCGAGCCCCTCGCGCACCTGCGTGGCCTCGGCCGTGGTCTGGAACCGGGACAGCGCCGCGACGTTGACCGGGAAGCCGGCGTACCGCTCGGAGAACGTGTCCAGGTGCTGGTTGACCAGCAGCGTCGTCGGGACGAGGACGGCGACCTGCTTGCCGTCCTGCACCGCCTTGAAGGCGGCGCGCACCGCGATCTCGGTCTTGCCGTAGCCGACGTCGCCGGAGATGAGACGGTCCATCGGCATGGCCTTCTCCATGTCCGCCTTGACCTCGTCGATCGCCCCGAGCTGGTCGGGGGTCTCGGTGTAGGGGAAGGCGTCCTCGAGCTCGCGCTGCCAGGGGGTGTCCGGGCCGAAGGTGTGGCCGACCGTGGCCTGCCGGGCCGAGTAGAGGCGGACGAGCTCGCCGGCGATCTCGCGGACGGCCTTGCGGGCCTTGCGCTTGGCCGCCGCCCAGTCCGAACCGCCCATCTTGTTCAGCGCCGGCGCCTCGCCGCCCACGTAGCGGGAGACCTGGTCCAGGGCGTCGGTGGGGGCGAACAGCCGGTCGCCGGGCTGGCCCCGCTTGGAGGGGGCGTACTCGATGACGAGGTACTCCCGGGTGGTGGCGGCCTCCCCCTTGCCCACGGTCCGCGAGACGAGCTCGACGAACCGTCCGACGCCGTGCTGGGAGTGCACGACGAGGTCGCCCGGCTGCAGCGAGAGCGGGTCGACGGCGGTGCGCCGGCGGGCCGGCATCTTGCGCATCTCGCGCGTCGAGGAGCCCGGCCGGCCGGTGAGGTCCGGCTCGGTGACGACCGCGAGGCGCTGCTCCTCGAGCACGAAGCCGCGGCCGAGGCCGGGGTGGGTGATGGTGACGATGCCCTCCTCGGGCATCTCGTGCAGACCGGTGACCAGGCGCGCGGGCACCTCGGCCTCCGCCAGGGAGTCGCGCATGCGCCGCGCCGGTCCCGCGCCCTGGGTGGTGAGCACGATGCGCCACCGGTCGTGGACGAGGGTGCCGAGGTCGCGCAGGGCGCCGGCGACGTCGCCCCGGTAGCGGCGCGTGTCCCGGGCGGCCACGACGTGCTCGTCGGCGGGGACGACCCCCGCGGCGGCCACGGCCGAGCCGGCGGCCGGGACGTCGTCGAGCTCGGCGTCGGTGGGCAGCGAGGTCAGGCTCCACCAGCCCTGCCCCTTGGCCAGGGCCAGCGCGCGGGCCTCGTCGAGCTCGGCGAAGGCGGCGGAGCGCAGGTCCAGCGGCACCTCGGCGCCCGAGGCGGCCGAGGTCCAGGCCGCGGCGAGGAACTCCTCGGTGGTGGCGACGAGGTCGGCGGCCCGGCGCCGCACCCGCTCGGGGTCGATCAGCATGACGAGGGACCGCTCGGGCAGCAGGTCGAGGATGGGCTCGAGACCGTCGGCGAGCACAGGGCTCAGCGCCTCCATGCCCTCCACGGCCACGCCCTCGGCGATGCGCTCGAGCATCGGGGCCGCCGAGGGCACGGTGGCCACGAGCTCCTTGGCGCGGGCCCGCACCTGCTCGGTGAGCAGCAGCTCGCGGCACGGCGGGGCCCACAGGCCCTCCTCGGCGACCTCGAGGCTGCGCTGGTCGGCCACCGAGAAGCGCCGGATCTCCTCGACGTCGTCGCCGAACAGCTCGAGGCGCAGCGGATGGGGGTCGGTGGGCGGGAAGACGTCGACGATGCCGCCGCGCACGGCGTACTCCCCGCGCTTCTCGACCATGTCGGTGCGGGTGTAGGCGGCGGCCTCCAGGGAGCGGACGAGGTCGTCCAGGGCGATGACGTCGCCGACCTGGACGCGCACCGGCTCGAGGTCGGCGAGGCCGCGCACGATCGGCTGGAGCAGGGCGCGCACCGGGACCGTGACCACGCGCGGACGGGCCGTGCGCGGCTCGGGCCCGGGGTGCACGAGGCGGCGCAGCGTGGCCAGCCGACGGGCCACGGTGTCCGAGCGCGGGGAGAGCCGCTCGTGCGGGAGGGTCTCCCAGGCGGGGATGGTCGCCACGTCGTCGTCGGGGAGGAACTCGCGCACCCCGGCGGCGAGGTCGTCGGCGTCACGGCCCGTGGCGGTGACGAGCACGACGGTGCGTCCCGTGGCGGCGAGCTCGGCGATGATGCCCGGCCGCACGCCGTCGGGGGCGGTGGTGGACCGGTGCGGCTCGAGGACGGGGGACGCGGCTGCCGCGGTGAGCGCGGCGATCGCCGGGTCCTCGCGCAGCAGGGGAAGCAGTCCGGTGAGGGACACGGGTCCTCCAGGACGTCGGAGATGAGCGGGGGAAGTCTACGGACCGCGCGGGTGCTCAGCCCGCGGTGTGCAGCCGCATCTGGGTGGGCTGCAGGCCGTGGGCGACGACGTCGGTCACCGTGTCCGCGGCGATCTCGAGCGTGACCCCGAGCTCGGTGCGCTCGGTCGGCGAGAAGTTCTGCAGGACGTAGTCGGCGGCGTCCATGCGGCCCGGCGGCCGGCCGATGCCCACCCGCAGGCGCGCGTAGTCCTTCGTGCCCAGCGCCCGGGTGATCGAGCGCAGGCCGTTGTGCCCGCCCTCGCCGCCGCCGAGCTTGAGGCGCAGCGACTCCGGCGGCAGGTCGAGCTCGTCGTGCACCACGAGCACGTGCTGCGGGTCGATCGAGTGGAACTGTGCGAGTGCGGCCACGGGCGGGCCGGAGAGGTTCATGTAGCTGCCGGGCCGGGCCAGCAGGGCCCGCGGACCGGGCGCGCCCCCGGGGGCGGTGCCGAGGCGGACGTCGGCCACGGTCGCGCGCGAGCGGTGGGTGGTGAACTGCGTGCCCGCGCGGGCTGCGAGGAGCTCGACGACCAGCTGGCCGACGTTGTGCCGGTTCCCGGCGTACCGGGGACCGGGGTTGCCCAGGCCCACCACGAGCCACAGGTCGCTGTCAGCCACGGGCAGTCACTCCTCACGGGCGGGCCGGCGCCTGGCCGGCCCGCCCGCATCTCGTCCTCGGACGGGTCAGTCCTCGTCGGAGGACTCGGACTCCTCGGCGGGCGCCTCGGCGTCGGCGGCGGGCGCCTCGGCACCCTCCTCGTCCTCGGCGGCAGGGGTCTCCAGGTCGGCCTCGTCCACGCGCGGGACGGAGACGAGCACGACGACGGTCTCCGGGTCGTCGGTGAACTCGACGCCGGCGATGGCGGGCAGGTCCGCGACGCGCACGGCGCTGCCGTCCTCGAGGCCCTCGATGTCGACGACGACGCTCTCGGGGATGTTGGTCGCGTCGGCGGTGACGGCCAGGGTCTGGCTCTCGACGGTGTGGATCGTGCCGGGGAAGGTCTCGCCCTCGGTGTACACCGCGACGTCGACGTCGACCTTCTCACCCTTGCGGACGACGAGCAGGTCGACGTGCTCGATGGTGCGCTTGACCGGGTCGACCTGGACGTCCTTGGTCAGCGCGAGCTGCTCGGTGCCGTCGATGTCGAGGGTGAGCAGGGCGTTGGCGTTGCCGCGCAGCGCGAGGAAGGTCTCGTGCGACGGCAGCGCGAGGTGCTGGGGGTCGGTGCCGTGGCCGTACAGCACGACCGGGACGAGACCCTCGCGGCGGGTGCGGCGCGCGGCGCCCTTGCCGAACTCGGTACGGGTCGTGGCGGTGATGACGGTCTTGTCGGCCATGCGTGCTCCAGATGGTGTCGTGGCTGGTCGTGGCGGCGGGCCTCGACGCGGGACGGCGGGCGGACGCGGAGGGCTCCACCGCGTCGAATCACGGACGACCGCGGGCGCCTGCCCGTCCGTCGTCCCTCGCCGAGGCAACCACAGGAGTCTAGCGGCTCATCCGGGCGCGGTCAGGCCCTCCCCGTGCGGCCTGCGGCACACCGGCGCCGCGCGGCGCCGGTCCCACGACCGGTCAGGAACGGGTCCCCTCCGGTCAGGAGCGGCCCTCGAACAGCGAGGTGACCGAGCCGTCGTCGAAGACCTCGCGGATGGCGCGGGCCAGCAGCGGGGCGATCGGCAGCACGGTCAGCTGCGGGAAGTGCTTGGTGATCGGCAGCGTGTCGGTGACGACGATCTCGCGCGCCCCGCAGTCCGAGAGCCGCTGCGTGGCCGGGTCGGAGAGCACGCCGTGGGTGGCGGCGACGAGGACGTCCTTCGCGCCGGCGGCGAGGAGGACCTTGACGGCCTCGGCGATCGTGCCGCCGGTGTCGATGAGGTCGTCGACGAGCACGCACGTGCGCCCCTCGACGTCGCCGACCACCCGGTTGGCCACGGCCTGGTTCGGCTTGGTGATGTCCCGCGTCTTGTGCACGAAGGCCAGCGGCACGCCGCCGAGCTTGTCCGCCCACTGCTCGGCCACCCGGATGCGGCCGGCGTCCGGGGAGACGACGGCGGCGTTGTTGAGGTCGATCCGCCCGCGCACGTAGTCCACGAGGATCGGCATGGCGAAGAGGTGGTCGACCGGGCCGTCGAAGAAGCCCTGGGTCTGGGCGGCGTGCAGGTCCACGCTCATCAGCCGGTCGGCGCCGGCGGTCTTGTACAGGTCGGCGACCAGGCGGGCCGAGATCGGCTCGCGGCCGCGGTGCTTCTTGTCCTGCCGGGCGTAGGGGTAGAACGGCGCGACGACGGTGATCCGCTTGGCCGAGGCCCGCTTGAGTGTGTCGACCATGATCAGCTGCTCCATGAGCCACTGGTTGATCGGGGTGGTGTGCGACTGCAGGACGAAGGCGTCCGTCCCGCGCACCGACTCGTCGAAGCGCACGTAGATCTCGCCGTTGGCGAAGTCGTAGGCGGTGGTCGGCAGCGGGTCGATGCCGAGCTCGCTGGCGACGTGCGCGGCCAGCTCGGGGTGCGCCCGGCCGCCGACGAACACCAGTCGCTTCTCGCCGCTCGCATGGATGCCGGTCATCGCGCTCTCCCCTCGCCGGGCGCCTCGGCGCCGTCCGTCGGCCCGGCGGTGCCCGGGCCGGTGTCCTCGTCCGCGGCCCTGGCCGCGGCGGCCGCGCGGGCCGCCGCCGTCCCGGGCCGCCGCTCCTCGACCCAGCCCTCGAGGACCTTCTGGCCGAAGTCGTTGAACGCCAGCGCACCGGCCGGGACGTCGTGCCGCACGATCGTGCCGGCGCCGGTGTACGCGCCGTCGCCGACCTCGACCGGGGCTACGAACATGTTGTCCGCACCGGTGCGGGCGTGCGCGCCGATGCGTGAGCGGTGCTTGTGCACGCCGTCGTAGTTGACGAACACCGAGGCAGCGCCGATGTTCGTGCCCTCCCCGATGTCCGCGTCGCCGACGTAGCTGAGGTGGGGGACCTTCGCGCCGGGGCCCAGGGTGGAGTTCTTGAGCTCGACGAAGGTGCCCACCTTGGCGTCCTCGCCGACGACGGTGCCCGGCCGCAGGTAGGCGAAGGGACCCACGCTCGCCCCGGGCAGGACCTGGGCGAGCTCGGCGTGGGTGCGCACCACGTGCGCGCCGGCCCCGACCTCGCAGTCGGTCAGGGTCGTCTCGGGGCCCACGGTGGCGCCCTCGCCGATGACGGTGGTCCCGCGCAGCTGGGTGCCCGGCTCGATGGTCACGTCCCGGGCGAGCTCGACGTCGACGTCGACCCAGGTGGTGCCGGGGTCGACGACCGTCACGCCCGCGCGCATCCACCGGGTGAGGATGCGGTCGTTGAGGCGGGCGGCGCTCGCGGCGAGCTGGACCCGGTCGTTGACGCCCTCGACCGTGGCCGGGTCGTCGACGGTCAGCGCGCGCACCGGCAGGCCCCGGCGGTGCGCGGCCGCGACGACGTCGGTGAGGTAGACCTCGCCCTGGTCGTTGTCCGTGCCCAGGCCGGCGAGCGCCTCGCGCAGGACGGCGGACTCGAAGACGTAGGTGGAGGTGTTGATCTCGGTGATCGACCGCTGCGCGTCCGTGGCGTCGCGCTCCTCGACGATGCCGACCACCTGCTCGCCCTCGCGCAGCACCCGGCCGTAGCCGAAGGGGTGCCCGACCTCGGCGGTGAGCACGGTGATGGCGTGGCCGCCGGTGGTGTGCGCCTCGACCAGGGCGGCCAGGGTCTCGCCGTCGAGCAGGGGGGTGTCGCCCGCCATCACGAGGAGCGGGCCGTCGGTGCGGGCGGCGGCGTCGAGCTGCTCGAGCGCGCACTGCACGGCGCGGCCGGTGCCGGGGATCTCGTCCTGGTCGACGAGCAGCGCGGCGGGGTCGACGCCGCTGACGAACTCGACGACGCGCTCGCGCTCGTGGCGCACGACCACCGCCAGCCGCTCCGGGTCGACCGCGCGGGCGGCCGCCATCGCGTGGCCGAGGAGGGTGCGCCCCCCGACCGCGTGGAGCACCTTGGGGGTCGCGGACCGCATGCGGGTCCCTGCCCCGGCAGCGAGCACGACGACGGCAGCCGGACGGGTGGGGCTCACGCAGTTCTCCTCGGTCACGACGGCGGAGGTGCCCCGGCGGAGCCGCGGGCCGTGCCACTGTACCGCCGGGCCGGACCACCGCGCGGCGGCGCGGCGGCGGGCGTCCCGCTCCGCCCCCAGGACTCGAACCCGGACCTCAAGGCACCAAAGGCCTGCGTGCTGCCGTTACACCAGGGCGGACCGCCGCGACCGGCGGCGCGGCACCGGCGGTGCCCCATCCTGCCAAACCCGCACGGGGCGGCTCGCCACCGGCGCCGGGCACAATGGCTCGGGTGACCAAGGACAGTGGCAGGCAGCGCACCCGGATGTCGGCCGGGCAGCGCCGCGAGCAGCTCGTCGCCGTCGCGCGCACCCTGTTCGCCGAGAAGGGCTTCGAGGGCACCTCGGTCGAGGAGGTCGCCCAGCGCGCGAAGGTCTCCCGCCCGGTGGTCTACGAGCACTTCGGCGGCAAGGAGGGGATCTACGCGGTCGTCGTCGACCGGGAGGTCCAGCTCCTGGAGTCCGTGCTGCTGGGGTCCATCGAGCAGGGCGGGCACCCCCGGCTCATCGTCGAGCGGACCACGCTGGCCCTGCTGGACTACATCGAGGAGCACACCGACGGGTTCCGCATCCTCGTCCGCGACTCCCCCGTCGCCCAGGCCACCGGCACCTTCTCCTCGCTCATCGGGGACGTCGCCACGCACGTCGAGCACCTGCTGGCCGCCCAGTTCCGCGCCCGCGGCTTCGACACCCGGGTCGCCCCGCTGTACGCGCAGATGCTGGTGGGACTTATCGCGCTGACCGGCCAGTGGTGGCTCGACAACCGCTCCCCGCGCAAGCAGGACGTGGCCGCCCACGTGGTCAACCTGGCCTGGCACGGGCTGGAGGGGCTGCGCCGCGAGCCCCGCCTCCTCGACGACGGCCGATGACGCGAGCATATGACAGATGCCATGTGTGGGCGGTGGCGAGGCCCACTACCGTGGGCGCGGCCCCGGCGGTCCCGAGAGCGCGCCGGGGGGACATCGGACAACCTAGGGGGTACAGGTGGGAGACCTTGAGCTCCGCGGCCTGAGCAAGGCGTACGGCACCGTCCGCGCACTGACGGACATGTCGTTCACCGTCGGCGCCGGCGAGATCTTCGGCTTCGTCGGCTCGAACGGCGCGGGCAAGACGACCACGATGCGCATCATCCTCGGCGTGCTGGCCGCCGACAGCGGCGAGGTCCGCCACGACGGTCAGATCCTCGACCTCGAGGCGCGTCGTCGGGTGGGCTACATGCCCGAGGAGCGCGGCCTGTACCCCAAGATGAAGGTCGGCGAGCAGCTGGAGTTTCTCGCGCGCCTGCACGGGATGAGCGCGGCGGACGCGAAGGCCTCGACCGAGCGGTGGACGGAGCGCCTCGGCGTGGCCCACCGCCGCAAGGACGACGTCGAGAAGCTCTCGCTGGGCAACCAGCAGCGCGTCCAGCTGGCCGCGGCCCTCGTGCACGAGCCGGACGTCCTCGTCCTCGACGAGCCCTTCTCCGGCCTGGACCCTGTCGCCGTGGACGTCATGAGCGACGTGCTCAAGGAGCGGGCCGCCTCGGGGGTGCCGGTCATCTTCTCCTCGCACCAGCTCGACCTCGTCGAGCGGCTGTGCCACCGGGTGGGGATCGTCAGCGCGGGCACGATGGTCGCGCTGGGCACCATCGACGAGCTGCGCACGGTCGACCAGCCCGTGTGGCGGGTCGTCGTCGACGCCGAGGGAGTCGACCTCACGCCGATCGCCGGCGCCGTCGAGGGCGCCGTGGCCGAGCCCGCCGAGGCCGGCGCCGGCAGGTCCGCCGCCCAGGTCATGCTGCCCGCCGGCACCACGGGCACCGAGCAGGCGCTGCTGACCGCCGCGCTGCAGCTGGGCCCCGTCGTCGAGTTCGGCGCCGTGCGCCCGACCCTGAGCGACCTCTTCCGCGACGTCGTCTCCGACAGCACCGCCGAGGAGAAGGACGGCAGCGCGGGCCGCGAGGGCCACGCGCCCGCCGCACCGACCACTCCGCAGGACGCGGGCACCACGAAGGAGGCCCGCCGATGAGCGCGGTGATGCTGGTCGTCAATCGCGAGCTGAAGACCCGCCTGCTGGCCAAGTCCTCGATCATCTCGATGATCGTCATGGTCGTCGTCCTGCTGGCGGCGGGCGCCGGGTACAAGATCTGGGACTCGAGCCGCGGGGAGGACTCCGGACCGCTCGTCGCGGTCGAGGCGTCCGCCGCCGACCTGGTGCCCTACCTCCAGTCGACCACCGCGGCCCAGGAGCTGCCGGCGGAGATCGAGGAGACCGCCGACGGCACCTTCGCCGAGCAGCTCGAGCGCGAGGACGACCCGGCCGAGGTCGTGGTCGCCCGCGACGGCGAGACGCTCACCGTCCACTCCCGCACCGACCCCGACAGCCAGCTCCTCGGCGCGATCGCCTCCGCCGCGCAGACCGAGTCGCTCAGCGCCCAGGTGACCGAGCTCGGCGGCGACCCCGCCGAGGTGCAGGGCGCCCTGGCCGCCAGCACCCCGCAGGTCGAGATCCTCGAGGGCGCCGCGACGGGCTTCAACAGTCCCGACTTCGACGGCCAGGCCTACGCCGCGGGCATCGTCACCATCTCGCTCATGCTGTTCGCCGTGCTCACCGCCGGGTCCACGGTGGCCATGGGGGTCGTCGAGGAGAAGACCTCCCGCGTGGTGGAGGTCCTGCTCGCCACGATCAAGCCCGCCCAGCTGCTGGCCGGCAAGGTCATCGGCATCGGCCTGTACACGCTGGTCTACATGCTCGTGCTGGTCGCCGGCATGATCGGGGCGCTGGCCATCGGCGGGCTGCTGCCGTCGATCGAGGTCCCGCTGGGGACGGTCACGGTGTGGGCCTTCGTGTGGTTCCTCGTCGGCTTCGGCATCTGGACGGTCGTCTTCGGCGGCTTCGCCGCACTGGTCTCCCGCCAGGAGGAGATCGGCTCGGTGACGACGCCGCTGATGTTCGCCCAGTTCGTGCCGTTCTACGTGGCGATGTACCTCGTGCCCAACCAGCCCGACTCGCTGCTCACGCAGGTGCTGGGGTACATCCCCTTCCTCTCCCCGTTCATGATGCCGATGCGTCAGGCCTTCGGGGCGAGCACGGTCGAGGGGCTCATCTCCGTGGCGATCGCGCTGGTGACCATCCCCTTCCTCGTGTGGATCGCGGGCCGCGTCTACCGTCGCGGCGTGCTGCACACCGGTGGGCGCCTCAAGCTGACCGAGGCTCTCAAGGGCTGACCGCGGGTTCCACGCGGGCGCTCACGCGACCGCGTCGACGGGCCGTCGCCGGCCGGGGAGACCCGGCGGGCGGCGGCCCGCCCTCGTCCGGTGTCTCGACGTCGAGTAATCTCCGGGCATGGGGACGACGGAGGGCGACGAGGTCGACGGGATCGTCGCCGCGTGGCGCCGCGAGCGCCCCGACCTCGACGTCGCCCCGCTGGCGGTGTTCTCCCGGATCACGCGGCTGGCCCGCCACCTCGACCTCGCCAGGCGTCGCGCGCTCGCCGGCCCCGACCTCGAGGGCTGGCAGTTCGACGTCCTGTCCGCCCTGCGCCGCGCCGGCGAGCCCTACGAGCTCACCCCCACCCGGCTCGTCGCCGAGACGCTCGTCTCGTCGGGCACGATGACCCACCGGATCGACAAGATGGCCGCCGCCGGGCTCGTCGAGCGGGCCCAGGACACCGCCGACCGCCGGGTCGTCAAGGTGCGGCTCACCGCCGAGGGGCTCGAGCGGGTCGACCGGACGATGGCCGACCTGCTCGACTCCGAGCGCGAGCTCCTCGCCGCGCTCGACCCCTGCGACGGCGACCGCCTCGCCGACCTGCTGCGCGAGCTGACCGTCCAGTTCGAGTCCCGGCCGCCCCGGCAGGACTGAGCGCCCGGGCAGGACAGAACGTCAGGGCGGCACAGAGCGCCCGGACCCGGCTGCCCACCCACCTGCCTTGCGTCCCGCTCAAGGTCCGCTTGCCCGCCGGGCGCCACCCCGACGCCGGGCCTCCCCCTAGCGTGGGAGCGGGCGCACCGACGCGCCCGCGCCGAGCGGAACGAGGAGAGACATGAGCAGCTACCGGATCGCGGTCGTGGCCGGCGACGGCATCGGCACCGAGGTCGTCCCCGAGGGGATCCGGGTGCTCGAGGCGGCCGCCGCCCGCTTCGGGATCACCCTCGAGCTCGAGCACTTCGACTTCGCCTCCGCCGCCTACTACCAGGCGCACGGCCAGATGCTGCCCGACGACTGGTTCGAGACCCTCAAGGGTTTCGACGCGATCTACTTCGGTGCCGTCGGCTGGCCCGAGGTCGTGCCCGACCACGTCTCACTGTGGGGCTCCCTGCTCCAGTTCCGCCGCCACTTCGACCAGTACGTCTCGCTGCGTCCGGTCAAGCTGCTCGCCGGCATCCCCTCCCCCCTGGCCGGGCGCGAGCCGGGCGACGTCGACTACCTCGTCGTGCGGGAGAACACCGAGGGCGAGTACTCCTCGATCGGCGGGAAGATGTTCCAGGGCACCGACCGGGAGGTCGTCGTCCAGGAGACCGTGATGACTCGCACCGGGGTGGACCGGATCCTGCGCTACGCCTTCGAGCTGGCCGCCACCCGCAAGAAGCACCTCACCTCGGCGACGAAGTCCAACGGCATCTCGGTGACGATGCCCTACTGGGACGAGCGCGTCGCCGAGATGGCGACCTCGTACCCCGAGATCGAGGTGGACAAGTTCCACATCGACATCCTCACCGCGCAGGTCGTGCTGCACCCGGACTGGTTCGACGTCGTCGTCGCCTCCAACCTCTTCGGCGACATCCTCTCCGACCTCGGCCCGGCCACCACCGGGACCATCGGCATCGCCCCGAGCGCGAATATCAACCCCGAGCGCACCTTCCCCTCCCTGTTCGAGCCGGTGCACGGCTCGGCGCCGGACATCGCCGGCACGGGCGTCGCCAACCCGGTCGGGCAGATCTGGTGCGGGGCGATGATGCTCGACCACCTCGGCGAGCCCGAGGCCGCCGCGGCGATCGTCTCCGCGTTCGAGGCGGTCATCGCCGAGGGGCGGGTGCTCACCCCGGACCTGGGCGGCACCGCCACGACGACGGAGCTCGGGTCGGCGATCGCCGAGCGGGTCGCGCAGGGCTGAGAGCGCGTCAAGGACGAACGCACGTGCTCCGCGCCCGGCCGGTGGCCGGGCGCGGAGCGTCGTCGAGGCGGTCGGCGCTCAGGCGGTGGGTGCGTCGCCGCCGAAGAACTCGCGCATCTCGGCGAGCACCTCGTCGGGAGCCTCCTCGGCGATGTAGTGCCCGCAGTCCATGGAGTGGCCGGTGACGTCGGTGGCCACCTGGCGCCACAGCGCGAGCGGGTCGAAGAGGCGCTCGATGACCCCGTGCCGCGCCCACAGCACCCGCAGCGGCACCTCGGTGCGCAGGCCCGCGTGCCGGTCGGCCCGGTCGTGCTCGAGGTCGATGCCGGCCGCGGCCCGGTAGTCGTTCGCCGGCCCGGCGGCACGCTCAGCGCCCTCGAGCGCCGCGACGTACTCCTCGAGCACCTCGGCGGGGAACGGCGCCAGCCCGGCGTGCCGGGCACCCATGACGCCCTCGACGTAGGCGCGCGGGTCCGCCCCGACGAGCGTCTCGGGCATGGGCGCGGGCTGGATGAGGAAGAACCAGTGCCAGTAGGCGCTCGCGAAGGCGCGGTCGGTGCCCTCGTACATGTCCAGCGTCGGGGCGACGTCGAGCAGCATCGCCCGGCTCACCCGCTCCGGGTGGTCGGCGACCAGTCGCGCGGCCACGCGCGCACCCCGGTCGTGGCCGGCCACGGCGAAGCGCTCGTACCCCAGCGCGGACATGAGAGCGACGGCGTCGAGCGCCATCGCGCGCTTGCTGTAGGCCGCGAGGTCGGTGCCCGGGTCCGGGCGGTCGGAACCGCCGTAGCCGCGCAGGTCCACGGCGACGACGGCGAACTCCTCCGCGAGCGCGGGGGCCACCCGGTGCCACATGACGTGGGTCTGCGGGTGGCCGTGGAGCAGCAGCAGGGGCGGGCGGTCGTCGGGCGTCGCGCCGCCCGGGTCGACGCCGGGGCCGACCCGGCCGGTGAGGCGGACGCCGTTCACCTCGAGGTCGAAGGGTGAGAAGTCGGGGAACAGCACGGAGCTCCTTCGGTCGTGGACCCGGCGGGAGTAGGACCCGCATGGTCGAGGTTAGGGTTGCCGCCACCGGGACGGCAGCGCGGCCGTCGCCAAGGTGGCTTGCGCGCGAGGCAAAAGGGGGTCGGCGTGGCGTCGGAGGTCGACGATCTCGAGTTCTTCGCCGTGCTCGCCGCGGCCGGGACGATGACCGCGGCCGCTCGGCACTGGGGCGTGTCGGTCTCGGCGGTGAGCCGACGCCTGCGCAGCCTCGAGGAGCGGCTCGGGGCGCCGCTCGCGCACCGGCGGGCGCGCGGTCTCGAGCCCACGGCCGAGGGGCGGCGCTACGCCAAGCGCGGCGCCGAGCTGCTCCAGGCCGTCCGCGACCTCGAGGAGTCGCTGCACCCGGGCACCGCCACGCTGGCGGGCCCGCTGCGGGTCGTCAGCACCGTCGGGCTCGGTCGCGCGCACGTCGCCCCGCTGCTGCGCGAGCTGCACGCGCTCCACCCCGGGCTGGTGGTGCGCCTCGAGCTGTCGAGCCTGCCGCTGGGGGCGTCCCTGCCGGGTTTCGACCTCGCGGTGCGGGTCGGACGGGTCCCCGACTCCGTGCTCGAGCTGCACCCGCTCCTGCCGAACCGCCGGATCGTCGTCGCCTCCCCCGCCTACCTCGCCGGGCGCGGGGCCCCGACGACGGTCGACGACCTCGCCGACCACGACTGCCTCGTCGTCCACGAGGGCGAGCGCGACGGCTGGGAGTTCGAGGTCGACGGCCGCCTCGTCCGCGTCCCGGTCGACGGCGTGCTCACCTGCACCGACGGGCTCGCGGTCACGCAGTGGTGCCTCGACGGCGCGGGGCTGGCCATGCGCTCGGCCTGGGACGTCGCCGAGCACGTGCGCAGCGGCGCGCTCGTCCAGGTGCTGGCCGACGTGCCGACACCGGAGGCCAACGTCGTCGCGCTGCACGCCGGGGGCGACCAGGCGCCGGCGCGCGTGCGGGCGGCGGTGGAGCACCTGCGCCGGGGGCTCGCCGCGCGCTGCGCACCGCTGCCCGCCTGAGGGCCGTCGTCGTCCGCCTCCCCGGCGCGAGAAAAGGTGTGGAGACCCGGCGTCGTCGCGCCCTAGCGTCCGGACGGCACAACGACGTGATGCCACGACCACCGGAGGACGACATGACCGACACCCGCCCGACGATCGAGATGCTCAGGAACGACCTCGACTGGGACGCTCTCGACGACGAGCAGGTGCGCCACGTGCGCGATGCGGCCAACGCGCAGCGCTCCTCCGAGGCGGCGCGGGTCATCACCGGCCACCCCGACGAGCGCGCCCGGATCGAGGACCACGTGCTCGACCTGCCCGGCCGACGCCTGCGGGCACGGGTGCACCGTCCGACCGACGCGCCGACCCCGCTGCCGCTCGTGCTCTCCTTCCACGGCGGCGGGTTCGTCATGGGGACGGCCGCCCAGAACGACTGGCTCAACAGCCGCGTCGCGGTCGGCGCCCGGGCCGTCGTCGTGTCGCTCGAGTACCGCCTCGCCCCGGAGCATCCGCTGCCGGCGCCGCTCGACGACGGCCGGGAGGCGCTGCGGCTCCTGCTCGACGAGCACCACCGGTGGGGCATCGACCCGGACCGCGTCGCGCTCCTCGGTGAGAGTGCGGGCGGGACGATCGTCGCGCTCCTCGCCCTGCACGCGCGCGAGCGCGGGCCGCGGATCAGCGCCCAGGTGCTCACCTGCCCGATCACGGACTGGACCGCGTCGATGACCGACCACCCCTCGATGGTCACGAACGCCGGTCAGCCCGGGCTCACGCTCCCCCAGCTGCGGGCGTGCCGCCGGTTCGCCGTCCCGGTCGGGCTCGAGCCCCCCGAGACCTCCCCGCTGCTGGCCGAGAGCGCCGCCGGACTCCCGGCGACACTGGTGGTCATCGGCGAGCTGGATCCCGCGGCGGACCATGGGCGGCGCTACGTCGACCGGCTCCGGGCCGACGGGACCGACGCGCACCTGCGCGAGCACGACGGCGCCGTGCACGCCTTCCTCAGCATGCCGGGACTCGTCCCCGCCGCCGGTCCCGCGGGCGACGAGGTCGTCGGCTTCCTGCGCACCCACCTGACGGCAGACGCCGCCGGCCGGTCGGTCGACCCCGGGACGTGAGCGCAGCCGCGCGGTTCTTCGCCCTCACCGCCGCGTTCTCGCTGCCGTTCCTCCTGCTCGGTGCCGTCCTGCGGACGCCTGAGGGCGCGGCGGTCGATCTGCCGCCGAGCGCCCTGCAGGTGCTCGCCCCCTTCCTCGCCGCCGTCGTGCTGGTGCAGCGTGCGCAGGGGTGGCGCGGCGTGCGCCGACTGCTGTCGGGCTCGGCGGACCTGCGCCTGGTCCGCCGCCCGGGTCCGGCCGCGTCGATGGTGCTCGTCATGCCGGCGGTCTACCTGGTCGCGGCGCTCCTCGCGGGCCTCATGGGGCGTCCCGCCGCGTTCGCCGGGGTGTCCCTGCCCACCGTGGCCGTGCTCGCCGGGGTGTTCCTGCTCGCCGCGTACCTCGAGGAGGTCGGCTGGACGGGGTACGCGCTCGGGCCGCTGCACCGGCGCCTCGGCCCGCTCGGCGCGGCCCTGCTCATCGGGGTGGTGTGCGCGGCCTTCCACGTCGTGGCGGACCTCCAGGGCGGTCAGGACCTCCGGTGGATCGTGTGGCAGCGCCTCGGCAGCGTGGTGCTGCGCGTGATCGTTGTCTACGCCGTCCTGCTGGCCGGGGGCACCACCGTCGTGGCGGTCGCCGTCCACGCGAGCGACAACATCTCCTGGGCCGTCGTCACCGGCGGCGGCGCCCATCACGACCCGATGCTCACCACCGCCGTGGCCGCGACCGCGGCGCTCGTCCTCGTGCTCTCGACCAGGCGGGTCCGCACCGGGGGTCGGTACCGCCCCCGGCCCGAGCGGCCCCGGCCCGGGCGCGCGCGGCGGTAGGCTGGCCCCCTGCACCGCGACGTCGAGAGGGCACAGCACGTGAGCACGGGGACCACGGCCGAGGCCGGCACGGGCGCGCCCGCGGCCGTCGCCCCTGCCGCCGACCCGGTCGGCACGCGCCCGGGGCGACGCTCGATGGTCTCCACGGCGCCGGAGACCGCGGCCGACCGGTTCATGCGCCGCCTCCTGCGCGTGCGGCTCACGGACCGGGACCTCGACGCCGCCGCGCACCGCCGCATGCGGCTGGCGCTGTTCGTCTCCGCGATCCGCTGCGTCGTCACCTACGTGCTCATCCCCGTCCTCGTCCCGCTGCTGAGCATCGCCGGCGTCCTCGCCGCACCCGTGGGCATCGCGCTGTGCGCGGTGGCCGTGGTCAGCGGCGTCGCCGCCCTGCGCCGGTTCTGGTCGACGAACCACAAGGGACGCTGGATGTACACCGCCTTCATCGCCGTCGTGTTCGCGGTCCTCGCCGTCGCCCTCGCGGCCGACGTCTCCCACCTGGCCGGTGCCGCGTGAGCGCCGGGCAGGACGACCGCACCCGCGGAGAGGCCCTGGAAGCTGAGCCCGAGGCGGCCGAGGGCGAGGTTGCCGAGGGCGCCGGGCCCGAGGAGCTCGACGAGCTCGTCGACGACCCGAACGACGTCCCCGAGGTCAACGCCTGGCTGACGATCGCGATGTTCGCGTTCTTCGTCCTCGCCACCGTCGGCTGCTACATCTGGCTCGACGGCTGGCACTGACGCCCCGCCCGGGCAGGTAGCCCGCACACCTGCCCCGTGGACCGCCCGCAGCGACCACCCGGTGGCCAGGTGGTCCGCACGGGGCGCTACTCGTTCGCCTCCCGATTCCCCCGACGAGGGGCCGCACAGCGTTTCCGCGGTCCTACGGTGAGCTGACCGGACACCCGGTCGAGCCGCCGAAGGATCCTGATGAGGATGACGCACCGACCCTCCGCACGGGGTGCGGCATGACCTCCCTCGCCACCCGGGAGCCGTCCCGCACGCGGCAGCCGCTCCCGCCCACGACGCCGCTCGAGCGCGCCACCGCCCCGGGGCGGGCCACCGGTGCGGGGCATCCGCGGGTCGAGCTGGCCGGCGTCGTCGTCGACCTCATGGACCAGCCCACGGCGGTGGGGTCGATCATCGGCCGCGCCGTGCAACCACCGGGCATCCAGCGCGCCGACGGTGATCCGGCCAGCCCACCGCTCGCGGTGGTCTCCGCCAACCTCGACCACCTCGTCCAGTTCGGCCGCACCGGCCGGTGGCGGCACACCCTGGGCGACTCGCTGCACCCCACCACCACGGACGTCGACGGCACCGAGCGGCCGCTGGACTGGGCGATCCTGCTCGACGGCGCCCCGCTCGTCGCGCGCTCGGCGCGCCTGACGGGGCGCGACTGGCCGCGGCTGGCCGGCAGCGACCTCGCCGACCCGCTGCTCGACGCCGCCGAACGGGCCGGGGTCTCGGTCGGTTTCCTCGGCGGGTCGTACGTGGTCCAGCGGTTGCTCTCGCGCCGACTGGCCCGCACCCGGCCCGGCCTGGAGGTGGCCGGCATGTGGTCGCCCGACCGGTCCGCGCTCTCCGACGACACCGCCTCCCTCCACCTGGCCGCCGACATCGCCGAGGCCGCACCCCAGATCCTCTTCGTCGGGTTCGGCAAACCCCGCCAGGAGCTGTGGATCTCCCGGTACGGGCCGGCCACCGGGGCGAACGTGCTCCTCGCCTTCGGCGCCGTCGTCGACTTCCTGACCGAGGCCGTCCCCCGGGCCCCGCACCCGGTCAGCGACCGGGGGCTGGAGTGGGCCTGGCGCCTCGCGCGCGAGCCGCGCCGGCTGGCCCGCCGCTACCTCCTCGACGACCCGCCCGGCCTGCTCCAGCTCCGGCGCGACAGCCGGAGCCTGGCCGAGACCGACCCTCCGGAGGTGAGGCGGTCGCCCCCGGTGCGTCCGACGGACGCGCCGGCCGCGTCACCGGCCGCCCCGTACGCCGTCGGGTCGCCCACCCCCTCGCCGGCGGGCCCGCCGGGCCCGCCGGCGAGGACGGGGCGGCAGGCACCTTCGTCCTGCCGGGCCACAGCGCCGAGGTCGCCGTCCTCGTGGTGACCTACGACAGCGCCGCCGAGGTCGAGGCCCTGGTGGCGAGCCTGCGGACCGAGGCCCGCGGATGCGGGTGGTCGTCGCGGACAACTCCTCCGCCGACGGCACGCTCGACGCGCTGACGCGCCACCGCGACGTCGTCGTCGTGCCCACCGGGGGCAACCTCGGGTACGCCGCCGGGATCAACGCCGCCGCCCGCCACGAGGGCGAGGTCGAGGCGCTGCTCGTGCTCAACCCGGACCTGCGGGTGCGGCCCGGCGCCGTCGCTGAGCTGCTGGCGACCCTGCGCCGCGGCGAGGCCGACCTCGTCGTCCCGCGGCTCGCCGACGAGGCGGCACCGGCCCGACCGCGACGACGACGGACGACGCCGAGCATGCCGCCCGCCGCCTGCTGGACTCCGGGCGCACGGTGATGCCGGTCGTGGACGCCGACCGGCGCCTGGTCGGGGTGCTGCCCATCGCTGATGCGGCCCAGATCGACCGGGCTGCGGTCGCCGAGGATCATGCCCGGTCGGGGGCGAGCGAACCGCTGCGCCGCCCCTACCCGCTCACCTCCGTCCGGGCGATCACGCGCGCCCGATTCACCTGGCTGCTGGTGCTGGCCGTCTCTGCCGTCCTCACCGTGCAGGTGCTGGAGCTGTTCGAGGCGACCCTGGAGCAGCAGGTCGCCCTCGCCCTGTTCATCCCCCTGGTCACCGGGATCGGGGGAAATACCGGCTCCCAGGCCGCGACCACCATCACCCGCGCCCTCGCGCTCGGCGACGTGCTTCTGCGCGACGTGCTCCGGGTCGTCCTCAAAGAGCTCCGGGTCGGCCTGTTCCTCGGCACCCTGCTCGCGCTCATCGCGTTCGCCGTCGCCTCCCTCGCCTACGACACCGCCATCGGGACCGTCATCGCGCTCACCCTGGTGCTGAACTGCCCGATCGCCACGACCGTGGGTGGCACGATCCCGCTCGTCGCGCGCGCCTGCAGGATCGATCCCGCCGTGTTCTCCACCCCGTTCATCACCACCTTCTGCGACGCCAGCGGGCTCCTGGTCTACTTCACCGTCGCCATCACCGTCCTCGGGCTCTGACGCGGGTGCGCGCCCGCGGGCGCGTCAGCCCTCGGCGACCTCGGCGGCCATGAGCCACTCCTCCTCGAGGGTGGCGGTCTCGGCGCGGAGCTGGTCGGCCTGCGCGGCCAGGGCGGTCACGCGGTCGAGGTCCTGCTCCTGGGCCGCCCGCGCCATCTGGGCGTCGAGCCGCTCGAGCTCGTTCGTCACCTTCGTCAGGCGTCGCTCGATGCGGCCGAGCGTCCGGCGGGCCTCGCGCACCTCGGCGCTGCCGGGACCGGCAGGGCCGCCGCTGCCGGCCTCGCCCGCACCGGCCGCACCCCCGGTGGCGGCCCCGCTCCCGCGGGTCGCCTCGCCGGCCGTCCCGCTGCCGCGTCCCTGCTCCGCGGCCGAGCGCTGCGCGCGGCGCAGCTCGAGGTACTCCTCGACGCCGCCGGGCAGGTCGCGCACCTGCCCGCCGAGCACCGCCACCTGGTGGTCGGTGATGCGTTCGAGCAGGTAGCGATCGTGGCTGACGACGATCAGCGTGCCCGGCCAGGAGTCGAGCAGGTCCTCGACGGCGGTGAGCGTGTCGGTGTCGAGGTCGTTGGTGGGCTCGTCGAGGAGCAGCACGTTGGGTCCGGCGACCAGCAGCCGGAGCAGCTGGAGGCGGCGCCGCTCGCCGCCGGAGAGCTCGGCGACCCGGGTCCAGGCGCGCTCCCGCGCGAACCCGAGCCGCTCGACGAGCTGGGCGGCCGAGAGGTCGGTCCCGCCGGCGCGCACGTGCTCGGCGACCTCGGCGACGGCCTCGACGACCCGCAGCTGCGGGATCTCGTCGAGCTCGTGGGTGTCCTGGGTGAGCACCGCCAGGTCGACGGTCTTCCCGCGCCGTACCCGTCCCGTGGTGGGCTCCTGGAGCCCGGCCAGCAGCCGCAGCGCCGTCGACTTGCCCGCGCCGTTCGCGCCGACGACTCCCACCCGCTCCCCCGGGCCGAGCCGCCAGGTGACGTCGTCGAGGACCGGCGGGGCGTCGTCGTAGCGCACGGTCACGCCCTCGAGGTCGAGGACGTCCTTGCCCAGGCGCGCACCGGCGGCGTCGGTCAGGGCCAGGGAGTCGCGCGGCGGCGGCTCGTCGGCGATGAGCGCGGCGGCGGCGTCGAGGCGGAACTTGGGCTTCGAGGTCCGGGCCGGGGCGCCGCGGCGCAGCCAGGCCAGCTCCTTGCGCAGCAGGTTGTTGCGCTTCTGCGCGGCCACGGCGGCGGCGCGCTCGCGCTCGGCGCGGGCCAGGACGTAGGCCGCGTACCCGCCGTCGTAGACCTCGACGCGGCCGGGGACGGGGGCTCGCCCGGCCGCGCCGTCGTGGCCCGGGACCACGTCCCACACCCGCGTGCACACCGCGTCGAGGAACCAGCGGTCGTGGGTGACCACGAGCAGGGCGCCGCGCCCGCCGCCGAAGCGCTCCCCCAGGTGCTCGGCGAGGAAGGCGACGCCCTCGACGTCGAGGTGGTTGGTCGGCTCGTCGAGGACGAGCACCTCCGCGGGGGTGGCCAGGGCCGCGGCCAGCGAGACGCGGCGGCGCTGACCGCCGGAGAGGGTGGCGACGTCGGCGTCGAGGGAGAGCTCGGAGATGAGGCCCGCGTGCAGCTCGCGCACCACCTTGTCCCCGGCCCACTCGTGCTCGGCGAGGCCGCCGTGGACGACGTCGAGGACGGTGGCGCCCGCGGGGAGGTCGTCGCGCTGGTCGAGGACCGCGGTCCGCGTCCCCGACGGGGAGGTGACCCGTCCGCCGTCGGGCTCCCGCCGCCCGGCCAGGGCGGCCAGCAGGGTCGACTTGCCGGCGCCGTTGCGGCCGAGCACGCCGATGCGCATGCCGTCGTCGACGCCGAGGCCGACGCCGTCGAGCAGGACGCGCGGCCCGGCCATGAGCCGCAGGCCCTCGGCCCCGAGCAGGTGGGCCATCAGTGCACCGCCTGATCGGTCAGGGGGTCGGCGGCCGGCGGGGCGGCGACCACGTGGGCGCCCGCGGCCGGGGCGGTGGTGGTGAGCACGCGGTCGGCGACCTCGGCGGCGCGCACGACGTCGGCGATCGAGGCGGCGTGCTCGGCGTCTATCGCCAGCGCGACGACGGTCGGTCCCGAGCCGGACAGCACCTGTCCCAGCGCGCCGGCCCGCTCGTAGGCGGCCAGGACGTCGCCCAGCTCGGGGCGCAGCTCGAGGGCGGGCTCGGTGAGGTCGTTGTGCAGGAGGCGGCCGAGCGCCTCGGCGTCGCCGCCGGCCAGCGCCTCAGTGATGGCCGCCTCGCCGGGGCCGGGTTGCAGCCCGAGGTCCGTCGGGTCGACCTGCGTGGGGTCGGCGCCGGGCGTGGGGGCGTGCAGGACGGAGGGGCCGGCCGGGGGGCCGCCGCGCGGGAAGCCGTGCAGGGAGTCGAAGACGCCGAAGACGGCGGGCGTCGACAGGCCGGTGGACTGGGTGGCCAGCACCCAGTGCCACGTGCCGGCGTCGGGCAGGACGACGAGCTGCTCCCCGCGGCCGGTGCCCAGCGCGGAGCCGCCGAACAGCGGGAAGGAGACGTCGGAGCCGAGGTTGGCGGCCAGCTCGTGCAGGTCGGAGACGCTGAGCCCGGTGCCCCACAGGGCGTCGCAGGCCAGCAGCGCGGCGGCGGCGTCGGCGCTGCCGCCGGCCATGCCGCTGGCCGCGGGGACGCGCTTGTCGATGACCAGCTCGACGCCGGCGTCGACCCCGGTGGCCGCGCGCAGCGCCTCGGCCGCCCGCGCGGCGAGGTTCGAGGCGCCCAGCGGGACGCCGTCGACGTGCTGGGCGAGCGTAACGGTGGTGCTGCCGCGCGGCGCCAGGCGGGCGGTGACGTGCTCGCCGAGGTCGAGCGCCTGGAAGACGGTGACCAGCGGGTGGAAGCCGTCGGGTCCCGGGGCGCCCACGCGCAGCGAGAGGTTGACCTTCCCCGGGGCGCGGACGGTGACGGTGCCCGGGTCGGTGGGCGCGTCCTCGGTCATCGGGCCTCCTCGGCGGGGGTGGCGGTCTGCTCGGCCGTGGGCGCTGTGGGCTCGGCAGAGGTCGTGGTGCTTGCGGCAGGGGTGGCGGTGCGTGCGGCGGCGATCGCCGCGAAGTCCGCGATCGTCAGAGTCTCCCCGCGGACGGAGGGCTCCACCCCGGCGGCGCGCAGCACGCGTTCCGCCTCGGTGGTCGAGCCCGCCCAGCCGGCCAGGGCCGACCGCAGGGTCTTGCGCCGCTGGGCGAAGGCCGCGTCGACGACGGCGAACACCTCGGCCCGCATCCCCGGGTCGGCGGGGGGCTCACGGCGGGTGAGCCGCACGAGCGCGGAGTCGACGTTGGGCACCGGCCAGAACACCTGCCGGCCGATGGTGCCGGCGCGCTCGGCGCTCGTCCACCAGGCGGCCTTGGCCGAGGGCACGCCGTAGGTGCGCGAGCCGGGGCCGGCGGCGAGCCGGTCGGCGACCTCGGCCTGGACCATGACGAGGACGTCGGTGAGCGTGGGCAGGTGCTCCAGCGCGGTGAGCAGCACGGGCACGGCCACGTTGTAGGGCAGGTTGGCCACCAGCCGGGTCGGGGGCGGCCCGGGCAGGAGGTCGGGCTCGGCGAGGCGCATGGCGTCCGCCCCGACGACGGTGAGCCGCTCGGCGTGCTGCGGTGCGTGCTCGGCGACGGTCGCGGGCAGGGCGGCGGCCAGGACCGGGTCGATCTCGACGGCGACGACGTGGGCCTCCGCCTCCAGCAGGGCGAGGGTGAGCGAGCCCAGGCCGGGGCCGATCTCGAGGACCGTCTCGCCGGGCCGGACGCCGGCCGCGCGCACGATGCGGCGCACGGTGCCGGCGTCGTGGACGAAGTTCTGGCCCAGGGTCTTCGTGGGGCGCACGCCCAACCGATCCGCGAGGGCGCGGACGTCGGAGGCGCCCAGCAGCCGGGTCGGGGACGGTGCGTTCACAAGGGGACAGCCTACGTGCGCGCGGTCCGCGCACCCTCCCGCGCCGAGGTGGACCGTGCTCGGCCGAGAAGGACCGTGCAGAGGTCGACCTCGAGCAACAAGGGTCTACCTCGGGGATGGAGGGGCATCCCCTCACGCCGAGGTGGACCGTGCTCGGCCGAGAAGGACCGTGCAGAGGTCGACCTCGAGCAACAAGGGTCTACCTCGGCGACAGCGTGGCGGGGCAGCCGGGGTCGGCTCAGTACCAGCCGACGCTCTGCGAGTGGCCCCAGGCGCCGCACGGGGTGCCGTAGCGGCCGGCGATGTAGTCCAGGCCCCAGGAGATCTGGGTGGCCGGGTTGGTGCGCCAGTCGGCGCCGGCGGCGGCCATCTTGTTGCCGGGCAGGGCCTGCGGGATGCCGTAGGCGCCCGACGAGGGGTTGCTCGCGCTGGGGTTCCAGCCGGACTCGCGCTGCCACAGGGAGTCCAGGCAGGAGAACTGGTCCGCGCCCCAGCCGCGCGCGGACACCATGGACTGGGCGATCGCGCGGGGGTCGCCGCCGGTCGCGGCCGGGGCCGGCTCGGGGGCGGCCTCGGGCTCGGGGGCGGCAGCGGCGGGCGCGGTCTCCTCCTCGGCGGGCTCCTCCGCGGGCTCCGGGGCGGCCTGGACCGGCGCCGGCTCCGGCTCGGGCTCGCGGGTGCCGACGAGGACGACCTCGTCGACGCGCTCGTCCACGCTCACGCTGGCCACGAGCTCGCGCGACTCCTCGTCGCCGGCGGTCGTGACGCGGTAGGTGTTGACCACGCGGCCGTCGACGCCCTCGGTCTCCACCCGGCGCTCACCGGCGTCGAGCTCGTCGGTCTCGCGCTCGGTGGTGCCGTGGGCGTCGATGACCTCCTCGGTCACCGTGTCCGCGGTGACCCGGATGATCTCGACGTCGGTGGGCGGGCCGGCCAGCGGGGCCGAGACCTCGTCGTCGGCGCCGACCTGGATGCCGGCCTCGCGCAGCGCCTCGTCCAGGGTGGCGGCCGAGGTGGTGAAGGTGAGGGTCTCGCCGTCGACGGTGACGGTGAAGGTGGTGCGCACCTCGGCCCCGCCCTCGAGCTCGAGGTCGAGCCGCTCGGCGGCGCTGCGTCCGGCGGCGTCGCCCCGGTCGACTGTCTCGACGACGGTGGCGGCCGAGGCGGAGGAGTCCGCGCCGAGGCCGTGGTTGGCGGCGAGGACACCGCCGGAGACGACGACGGCTCCGCCGGCGAGCACCGAGGCCAGGACGACGCGCTGGTGCCGGCGGAACCGGACGGCGCGGCGGGTGGACGTTGCGGGAGTGCTCACGGGGGACGGTCCGATCGTGTGGGAGGCCGGGGGGCGAGCCTGAACGTAACCGTTCTGTGATCTTCCGACAAGGTCGTCCCGCGCTTCGAGGCCAAGGTCACCCGGCGCAGCCGGGCGCCGCACCGCGCGCCCGGGTCGTGACCGGCCCGGGTCAGGCCGCCGGCCCGCGCACAGACCCGCTCAGGCCGCGGGCTCCCAGAACCGCCCGTACACCTCGGCGGTGGTGGCGGTCAGCCGCTCGCACAGCTCGGCTTCCCCCAGGCCGGTCAGCTCCGCGAGCGCCCGCACGGTGCGGGTCATCACGTAGGAGGCGTTGGGGCGCCCCCGGAACGGCACGGGCGTGAGGTAGGGCGAGTCGGTCTCGACCAGCAGGAGCTCGGCAGGCACGAGGGCGAGCGCCTCGCGCAGCGCGTCGTTCGTCTTGAAGGTCATCGGCCCGGCCACCGAGACGTACCAACCGTGCTGCGCGCACAGCCGCGCGAGCCGCTCGCCCCCGGAGAAGCAGTGGAAGACGGTGCGCTCGGGGGCGCCGTCGCGCAGGAGGATCTCGGCGACCTCGTCGTGGGCCTCGCGGTCGTGGATCTGCACGGGCTTGCCGAGCTCGCGGGCGAGCGCGAGGTGGTCGCGGAAGGCGGCCACCTGCGCGTCGTAGCCGCGGCCGGCGGCGGTGCGGAACAGGTCGAGGCCGGTCTCCCCGACGGCGACGACCCGCTCGTCGCCGGCCAGGGCGACGACCCGCTCGAAGGCCTGGGCCGGGGTGAGCTCGTGGTGCTCGCGCACGGCCGGCTCGAGGCCGTCGGGGGCGACGTCGAACACCCGCGCGTGCAGGGCGGCCTCGTTGGGGTGGATGGCGACGGCGGCGGCGACCTGCGGGTGGGTGTGGGCGAGCTCGACGGAGCCGGCCAGGCTCGGCACGTCGCAGGCGACGGTGAGCAGGCCGACCACGCCGACCTCGCCGGCGCGGGCCAGCTGCTCCTCGGTGGTCAGCGGGTCGACCCCGCCGGGCAGTCCGGCGTCGTCGGGGTCGACAGGCGTGCCGTCGGGGCGCAGCAGCGGCAGGTGGGTGTGGTTGTCGACGACGGCGCCCGCCAGCGCCTCCTCGGCCGGCGGGAACCCGCGCTCCTTCTTCTTCTTTCCTCCCGTCGCGCCGGGCTGCGCGCCGCCGCTCACGAGGTCGCGGCGCCGTCGACGCCGAGGCGGTCGAGCTCGTCGGCGACGATGGCGTCGTCGAGCTTGGTGAAGATCGGGGTGGGGCGACCCACCGGGGCACCGACCGTGACGTCGCGCGGGCCCCAGGGGGTGGGGTTCGAGTAGTCGCCGGTGATGACCGGGTAGCTCCGCTCGCCGCCGAGGTCCTCGACCTCCTCCAGGCGCGGCATCGGCTGGATGTCGCCGCTGCCGCCGATCGCCGCGTCGACGGCGTTGGCCGAGTGCGGCAGGAAGGGCGAGATCATCACGTTGAGGTCGCTGACCGCCTGGGCAAGGGTGTGCAGCACGGTGAGCAGGCGGGGGCGCTGCTCCTCGCTCTTGAGGCGGAAGGGCTCGGTCTGGGTGACGTAGGTGTTGGCCACGCCCACCAGCCGCATGACCTCGGCGATCGCGGCGCGCTGCCGGTGGGCGGCGACCAGAGCGCCGACCGTCTCGAACCCGGCGCGCACGGCGGCGGTCAGCTCCCGGTCGACGTCGGTGAGCTCGGCCTCGAACGGGGCGGGGACCTCCCCGACGTTCTTGGCGATCATCGAGGCGGTGCGGTTGACGAGGTTGCCCCAGCCGGCCACGAGCTCGCCGTTGGTGCGGCGCACGAACTCCGCCCAGGTGAAGTCGACGTCGTGGGCCTCGGGGCCGGCGGACGCCACGAAGTAGCGGAAGGCGTCGACCTGGTAGCGGGCGAGCATGTCCCGCACGTAGATGACCACGCGCTTGGAGCTGGAGAGCTTGCGGCCCTCCATGGTGAGGAACTCCGAGCTGACCACCTCGGTGGGCAGGTTGAGCGCGCCGAGGACGCCCGGCTCCCCGCCCTTCGCCCCACGCCCGGAGTAGGCGAGCAGCTCGGCCGGCCAGATCTGGGAGTGGAAGGTGATGTTGTCCTTGCCCATGAAGTAGTAGGACAGCGCGTCGGGGTCGTTCCACCAGGCCCGCCAGGCCTCCGGGTCGCCGGTGCGGCGCGCCCATTCCACCGACGCCGACAGGTAGCCGATGACGGCGTCGAACCACACGTAGAGCTTCTTCGTGGGGTTCTCCCGCCAGCCGTCCAGGGGCACGGCGATGCCCCAGTCGATGTCCCGGGTCATCGCGCGGGGGCGGATGTCCTTGAGGATGTTCTGGCTGAACCGGATGACGTTGGGCCGCCAGGTGCCGGCGGCCTCGCGCTCGTCGAGCCAGCGGCCCAGCTCCTCGGCGAGCGCCGGCAGGTCGAGAAAGAAGTGCTGGGTCTCGACGAACTCGGGCGTCTCGCCGTTGATCCGCGAGACCGGGTCGATGAGGTCGGCCGGGTCGAGCTGGTTGCCGCAGGTGTCGCACTGGTCGCCGCGGGCGCCGCCGGCCCCGCAGATCGGGCAGGTGCCCTCGATGTAGCGGTCGGGCAGGGTGCGTCCCGTCGACGGCGACACCGCCCCGTGGGTGGTCTGCTCGATGAAGTACCCGTTGGCGTGGACGCCGGTGAACATCTCCTGGACCACCTCGTGGTGGTTGGTCGCCGTCGTGCGGGTGTAGAGGTCGTAGGACAGGCCCAGGGCGACGAGGTCCTCGGCGATGAGCCGGTGGTTGGTGTCGGCGAGCTCCTGGGCGCTGACGCCCGCCTCGTCGGCGGCGATGAGGATCGGCGTGCCGTGCTCGTCAGAGCCGGAGACCATGAGGACGTCATGACCGGCCATCCGCGCGTACCTGCTGAAGACGTCGGAGGGGACGCCGAAGCCGGCGACGTGGCCGATGTGCCGGGGGCCGTTGGCGTACGGCCAGGCCACGGCGGACAGGATGTGGGTCATGGGACCAGGGTAGTTGCGCCCCGACGTGCCCGAGGTCTCCTCTCCCCTTGCTCCGGGCCCCGTCGATGGTGGCAGGATGGCGCGGCACCGGTCTCAACGGGAGCCGGTTCGTCGAATGGAGAGGTCAGATGAAGGGCGACCGCAGGCGCCGTCACCGGCGCGCACTGCTGGTGGTCGATGTCCAGCCCACGTTCTGCGAGGGGGGTGCGCTGGCCGTGGAGGGCGGCAACGAGATCGCCCGACGGGTGGCGGCCTACGCCGAGCGCCACCGCGACGACTACGACGCGGTGATCACCACCCAGGACTGGCACGTGGATCCCGGGAACCACTTCTCCGAGCAGCCCGACTTCGTCGACTCCTGGCCGCCGCACGGCGTGGCCGGCACCGAGGAGGCCGAGCTGCACCCCGCCCTCGACGGGCTCGACGCCGACGCCGCGGTGAAGAAGGGGGCCTACGAGGCCGCCTACTCCGGCTTCGACGGCGTCGACGACGAGGGGCGCACGCTGGCCGAGCTCCTCGAGCAGATGTGCATCGACAGCGTCGACGTGGTGGGGCTCGCCGAGTCGCACTGCGTGAAGGCGACCGCGCTCGACGCGCGCCGGCTCGGCCTGCCGGTCCGCGTGCTCACCGACCTCACCGCGCCGGTCTCCCCCGCGCAGGGCGAGATGGCGCGCGAGCTGCTGGCCGCCCGCGGGGTGGAGCTCGTGGACTCCGACCTGGGGGTCCTCGCCGCGCGCTGAGCCGGGGCTGTCCCGCCGGGCCCGGTCCCGCCGGGCCGACCCCGGCGAGCCGGGCCGGGCCCGGTCCTGCCGGGTCGGTCCCGCTGAACCCGGTCAGCCCTGCGCCGAGCGCTCCTGGAGCGCGGCCGCGTAGAGGTCGTTCTTCCGCAGCCCTGTGGCCGCGGCGACCTCGCCGGCCGCGTCCTTGAGGCGCATACCGTCGGCGCTGAGCGCGAGGACATGGGTGACGGCGTCTGCCTGGGTGACCCCGACGGGGGCCGCCCCGCCGACGACGACGCAGATCTCCCCGCGCACCTCGCCCTCCCAGGCGGCGAGCTCGGCAAGCGTGCCGCGGCGGACCTCCTCGTAGGTCTTGGTCAGCTCGCGGGCGACGGCGGCGGGCCGGTCCGCGCCGAGGGCCTCGGCCATCGCGGCGAGGGTGGCGAGCAGGCGGTGGGGCGCCTCGAAGAACACCAGGGTGCGCTGTTCCTGGGCCACCTCCGCGAGCGCCCGCGCCCGGTCGCCCGCCTTGCGCGGCAGGAAGCCCTCGAAGGCGAAGCGGTCGGTGGGCAGGCCGGACAACGCCAGCGCGGCCAGGACGGCGGAAGGGCCGGGCAGGGCGGAGACGCGCACCCCGGCCTCGATCGCGCGGCGCACGAGCCGGTAGCCGGGGTCGGAGACGGCCGGCATGCCGGCGTCGCTCACCACCAGCACCGTGCCGCCGGCAGCGGCGACCTCGAGCAGCTCGCCGGCCCGGGCGTCCTCGTTGTGCTCGTGGAGGCTGACCACCTTCCCGCTCACGGTCACCTCGAGGCGTCGGGCGAGGTCGCGCAGGCGTCGGGTGTCCTCGGCGGCCACCACCTCCGCGCCTGCCAGGGCCGCGCGCAGGCGCGGCGAGGCGTCGTCGGGATTGCCGATGGGGGTGGCGGCGAGCAGCACGACGCCGGTGGGCTCCGTCATGCCGCCAGTGTCCCCCGGGGCGGTGGGCCGGGGCACCGACGGCGGGCCGGAGCTCGCCCGGCCACCGCCGGTGCCCCGGTCGGCTCAGCCGGGCATCGCGATGCCGACGTACTTGGTCTCGAGGAACTCGTCGATGCCGGTCAGGCCGCCCTCGCGGCCCAGTCCGGACTCCTTGACGCCGCCGAAGGGGGCCGCCGGGTTGGAGACGACCCCCATGTTGAGGCCGACCATCCCCGTCTCGAGCGCCTCGCTCATCCGCAGCGCCCGTTCGAGCTCGCGGGTGTAGACGTAGGAGACGAGGCCGTAGGGGGTGTCGTTGGCCAGCGCGAGGGCCTCCTCCTCGGTGTCGAAGGCGGTGATCGCGGCGACCGGGCCGAAGATCTCGGCGCTCGCCATCTCGGCGTCGGCCGGGACGTCGGTGAGGACGGTGGCCGGGTAGAAGTGGCCGGCCCGCCCGGCCGGCTCCCCTCCGATCCGTACCTGCGCACCCCGCCCGACGGCGTCGCGTACGAGGGAGTCGACCTTGTCCACGGCGGCTCCGTCTACGAGGGGCCCGACGACGACGCCGTCCTCGACCCCGCGGCCCATCGGCAGCGCGGCCATCCGCTCGGTGAGCCCCTCGGCGAAGGCCTCGGCGAGGCCCCGCTGGACGAGGATCCGGTTGGCGGCCGTACAGGCCTGCCCGATGTTGCGCATCTTGGCCTGCATGACGCCGTCGAGCGCGGCGTCGAGGTCGGCGTCGTCGAGGACGACGAAGGGCGCGTTCCCGCCGAGCTCCATCGAGGTGCGCATGACCGTGGCGGCGGCCTGCTCGAGCAGCTTCTTGCCCACCGCCGTCGACCCGGTGAAGGAGAGCTTGCGCGAGCGCGGGTCGGCGATCATCGGCGCCATCACCTCCCCGGCCCGGCTGGTGGTGACGACGTTGACGACGCCGGCCGGCAGCCCGGCCCGCTCGAGGATCTCCGCCAGGGCCAGGGTGGACAGCGGCGTCTGCGCAGCGGGCTTGATGACCGAGGTGCACCCCGCGGCGATCGCGGGACCGATCTTGCGCGTGCCCATCGCCATGGGGAAGTTCCACGGCGTGATGAGCAGGCTCGGCCCGACCGGCTGGCGGGCCACGAGGAAGCGGGAGCCGCCGCCGGGCGCGGTCATGTACCCGCCGTCGATGCGCACGGCCTCCTCGGCGAACCAGCGGAAGAACTCCGCGGCGTAGGCGATCTCGCCGCGCGCCTCGGCCAGCGGCTTGCCCATCTCCAGGGTCATCACCAGCGCCAGCCGCTCGCGCTCGGCCATGAGCAGCCCGTGGGCGCGGGTGAGGATCTCGCTGCGCTCGCGCGGCGGGGTCGCCGCCCAGGCGGCCTGCGCCCCGGCCGCGGCGTCGAGGGCGGCGGCGGCCTCGTCCGGGTCGGCGTCGGCCACCTCGCACAGCACCTCACCGGTGGAGGGGTCCTCCACCGGCATGGCCTTGCGCGTGTTTACCCATCGTCCGCCGACGTACAGGTCCTTCGGGACCGATCCGATCGCTTCGCTCTCGTCCATGGCGCCTCCCTTGCCGTGGCCACCATCGTAGAAGTATTGTCGACAATCCGACAACCACCTCGGGAGGTTCCGATGACGACGCTGTCACCCCGCCTGCTCCAGGCCACTCCGGTCATCGTCGACCACGCGCGCGGGAGTCATCTCTACGACGTCGACGGGCGCGCCCACCTCGACTTCACCGCCGGCATCGGCGTCGTCAGCACCGGGCACTGCCACCCGAAGGTGGTGGCCGCCGCGCAGGAGCAGGTCGGCAGGCTCATCCACGGGCAGTACACGACCGTCATGCACGGCCCGCTCCAACGGCTGACCGATCGCCTCGCCGGCGTCCTGCCCGAGCACCTGGACTCGCTGTTCTTCGTCAACTCCGGCAGCGAGGCCGTCGAGGCGGCGCTGCGGCTCGTCCGGCAGGCCACCGGCCGGCCCAACGTCGTCGTCTTCCAGGGCGGGTTCCACGGCCGCACCGTGGCCGCGGCGACGATGACCACCTCGGGCACCCGGTTCTCCGCCGGGTTCAGCCCGCTCATGGGCGGGGTGCACGTGGCCCCCTTCCCCACCGCCTACCGGTACGGCTGGAGCGAGGAGGAGGCCACGGACTTCGCGCTGCGCGAGCTGGACTACCTCTTCGCCACGGTGACCTCGCCCGACGAGGTCGCCGCGTTCGTCGTCGAGCCCGTCCTCGGCGAGGGCGGCTACGTCCCCGGCAACACCCGGTTCTTCCAGGGGCTGCGCGAGCGGGCCGACCGGCACGGGATCCTGCTGGTGATGGACGAGATCCAGACCGGCTTCGGGCGCACGGGGCAGATGTTCGGCCACCAGCACTTCGACGTGCGCCCCGACGTCGTCACCATCGCCAAGGGGATCGCCTCCGGCTTCCCGCTCTCGGGCATCGCCGCGCCCGCCGAGCTCATGGGCAAGGCGTGGCCGGGCTCGCAGGGCGGCACCTACGGCGGCAACGCGGTGGCCTGCGCGGCGGCGGTCGCCACCCTGGAGGTCATCGAGGAGGAGGGTCTGGTCGCCAACGCCGCCGAGCGCGGCCACCAGCTCCTCGACGGCGCGAAGCGGCTCGCGTCCGAGGGCGTGGGCGACGTGCGCGGGCTGGGCCTCATGGTCGGCGTCGAGCTCACCACCGCCGACGGCGCGCCGGACTCCGAGCGGGCCAAGGCGGCGCAGCAGGAGGCCGCCCGCCGGGGGCTGGTCATGCTCACGTGCGGTGCGTACATGAACGTGGCCCGGATGATCCCGCCGCTGGTGGTCACCGCCGAGGAGATCGACGAGGGCCTGGCGATCTGGGCCGAGGTCCTCGAGACCGTCTGACGGAGCCCGGCGCTTCAGGCCGGGCCGGGCCCACCTCCTGACGAGGGGCGGGTCAGGCGAGGATCTGCTCGACGCGCCGCGCGACGGCGAGGACGAGGTCGTCCTCGTGCCGCCGGCCGACGATCTGCAGCCCCACGGGCAGTCCCGCGGGCGTGTGCCCCACCGGGACGCTGACCGCCGGCTGCTGGGTGAGGTTGAACGGGAAGCTGAAGGAGGCCCACTGCGGCCAGCGCGTGAGACCCGAGCCGGGCGGGACCTCGTGACCGGCCTCGAACGGGGGGATCGCGACGGCCGGCGTGAGCAGCACGTCGTACCGCTCGTTGAAGGCGCCGGCACGGATCCCCAGGTCGGCGGCCACCGCCCGAGCCTGGAGGTACTCCACGGCGGTGAAGGTCTCCCCGAGGTCCCACACGCGGGCCAGCCCGGGATCGAGGGTCTCCCGCGCCCCGGGCATCGTCCGCAGGAGGGTCGCCGCGCCGGCCGCCCAGAGCAGCTCGAAGGCCTCGAGCGCCTCGGGCAGGTCGGGGTCCTCGGCGGCCACGGGCAGGCCGGCCGCCTCCACCCGCCCCACGGCGTCCGCGACGATGCCCGCCACCTCGGGGGCCACGCGCACGTGACCGAGGTCCGGCGAGTACGCCGCGCGGACGCCGCCGACATCCGTCTCGAGCGCCTCGACGAAGGTGCGGGTGCGCGGGGGCTGGCCGGTGGGGTCGCGGTGGTCGTACCCGGAGAGCGCGTCCATGAGCAGCGCGGCATCGGTGACCGTGCGGGTCATGGGCCCGGCGTGGGCCAGCGGTCCGAACGGGCTGGCGGGGTACATCGGCACGCGCCCGTGGGTGGGCTTGAGCCCGACGATGCCGCAGAAGGAGGCCGGGATGCGGATGCTGCCGCCGCCGTCGGTGCCCACGGCCAGGGGCCCCATGCCGGCGGCCACCGCGGCTCCCGCACCGCCCGAGGAGCCGCCGGCGGTCAGCGAGGGGTCGACCGGGTTGCGGGTGACGCCGGTGAGCGGGCTGTCCGTGACGGCCTTCCAGGCGATCTCCGGGGTGGTCGTCTTCCCGACGAACACGGTGCCGGCGGCGCGCAGGCGGGCGGTGACGGGGGCGTCGACCTCCCAGGGCTGGTCGGGGTCGACCGAGCGGGAGCCGCGCAGGGTGGGCCAGCCGGCGGTGAGGAAGATGTCCTTGATGGACACCGGCACGCCGTCGAGGGGGCCGAGGGCCTCCCCCGTGCGCCACCGCTGCTCGGCGGCGCGGGCCTGATCGAGGGTGGTGTCGCGGTCGAGGTGGCAGAACGCGCCGAGCGCGGGGTCCGCCTCCTCGATGCGGTCGAGGACGGCGGTGGCGGCCTCCACCGGGGACAGCTCGCCGGCGGCGTAGGCGCCGGTCAGCTCGACGGCGGTCATCTCCGTGGGGTTCATGCGCTGCTCCCGGGGGTCGGCACGTATCCGAGCTGCTTGTCGACGACGTTGCGCAGCGGCTCCCCGCGCTGCCAGCGCCGGAAGTTGTCGGCGAACAGCTCGGTGAGGGACTCCCGCCAGCCGTGCACGTCCCCGGAGTTGTGCGGGGTGAGGACGACGCCGGGCAGGTCCCACAGCGGGTGGTCGGGCGGTGGCGGCTCGGGGTCGACGACGTCGAGCGCGGCGCCGGCGATGGTGCCCGAGCGCAGGGCGGCGACGAGGTCGTCGGTGCGGACGAGCTCGCCGCGGCCGGCGTTGATCAGCCGGGCGTGGGGCGCCATGGCAGCCAGGGCGGCGGCGTCGATCACCCCCCGGGTCTGCTCGGTCAGCGGGGCGAGGAGGACGACCCAGTCGGCGCGGGCGAGCTCGGCGCGCAGGCCCTCGGGGCCGGTGACCTCGCCGAGCTCGGGGTCGACGCGCCCGCGCCTGCCCGAGACGGCGACCTCGATCCCGACGGCGCGCAGCAGGGCGACGGCCGCACGCCCGATCGGGCCGGTGCCCACGACGAGCGCCCGGGTGCCGGCCACGCGCTCGTTCTCGCGGTGGCGCCAGGTGTGCTCGCGCTGCAGGCGCAGGGAGCCGGGGACGTCCTTGGCGAAGGAGAGGATCTGGGTGAGCACGTGCTCGGCGATGGGCCCCTCGTACAGGCCGCGGGAGTTGGTGACGGTGATGTCGCTGTCGCGGACGCCCGGGGTCATCACCCTGTCCACCCCCGCGGCGGCGACGTGCAGCCAGCGCAGGGAGTCGGCGGCGTGCCAGGCGGCCGGCACGGCGTCGGAGAGGAAGTCGTAGGCGAACAGGACGTCCGCGCCGCGCAGCGCCTCGGCGAGCCCGGCGCCGTCCGTGGCGCGGACCTCGGCGGCGTCGGCGACCGGGGCGAAGGGCCCGGCCGGCGGCACGCGGCCGTCGTGCAGGACGACGACGACGGGCGGGGTGGGCACGTCGTCAACGTAGGAGCCGACTTCCAGGATTGTCAACAATGTGGCAATCTGCTGCTCCGGCCACGCGTGCCGCCCGACGGGGGCGCGGGCGGCGGCCCGGGCGCCCAGCCCGGGGACGACGGCAGGACGAAGGCAGGACCATGGCGATCAGCGACCTCAGGCCCCGGCCGCGCCGCTCGACGGTGGAATACCTCGCCGAGGAGCTGCGCGAGGCGGTGATGTCCGGGCGGCTCGCGCCCGGCGCCCAGCTCGGCGAGGTGGACCTCGCCGAGCGGTTCCAGGTCTCGCGCGGGCCGCTGCGCGAGGCCATGCAGCGGCTCGTCTCCGAGGGGATCCTCGAGGCGATCGTCAACCGGGGCGTCTTCGTCACCGAGCTCACCCTGGACGGGATGATCGACGTCTACCGCACCCGCTCGGTCATCGAGCGCGGCGCGCTGGAGATCGTCCTCGACCGCGCCCGCGAGGAGGCCTACGAGGCCCTGGGTCCCGCCGTCGAGGACATGCGCACGGCCGTCGGGCAGGGGGACGGCGCCGCGGTCGCCGACGCCGACCAGAGCTTCCACGTCACCGTCGTCGCGTGCTCGGACAGCCCGCGGCTCATCCGCGCCATGCGGACCCTCGTCGTCGAGTCGCGGATGGCCCTGGGCGAGCTGGAGACGACCTACGAGGACCCGGGTGAGCAGCTGCGCGAGCACGTCGAGCTGCGCGAGGCGATCCGCTCCGGGGCGGCCGAGGAGGTCCAGGCGATGCTGGTCGCCCACCTCGACGACGCCGTCGCCCGCCTCACCGCCAAGCGCGACGGCCGACAGGGCTGTCGCCGTCCAAATGACACCACTCAGCTGGGGGCTCACGCCACTGCGAACCCCCCGTCACCGACGCTCGAGGAGCTGTAGCGCCGGCAGGTTCGCGCCCGACCGAAGCGGCTTCGCAGAACACTGTTGCCAACACCGCTGGTCCTCCAATAGCCTGGCGCATGTTCGAGCAGCAGCCGGTCGAACCATCCAACTCTGACGGGGGAAACATGTTCAAGTGGACGCGCGCACTCGCGCTGGCAGCAACAAGCGTGTTAGCAGTTGGCATCGTTGGCACGCCCGCTTCCGCCGAGGGTGACGAGCTCACGCCCGAAGAATGGTTCGCCGCCTTCGACGGCGACCCAGCAGCAGTCTCTCAGGTGGAGCAGGCGCTCGACGCGGTCGCAGCCGAGCAGACTTCCGACGAGGCGGCAGCGATCGCCGCAGATGGCTACGCCTGGGTGAGGTTCGACCTGGACACGCTCGAACCCGTCGTCGCCATCGCCTACCCTGACGAGGTGGTTGCGGAGCTGCCTGAGCGGTCGACGGAGGAGCTCTCGACCATGGAGATCGAGGCACAGCTTTCTGAAGTCACTCTCGATCAATCGGGCAGTGACGACAGTAACGCAACGCCGCTCGTAGCCTCGTGCGCCGACAATGCCGACGCCCGCATTCGCGACTATGTCGGCGGGAAAATCGGCTGCCGCGCATGGGAAGGGTCAATCACGCAGACCGTCAACATTCCCCGGGGGTACTACGCGTATGCCGGTGATCGGCGCACCGGGTTTCGAATCACTGGGCAGGGAACGCTTGCCCTTGAGGCAGGAGTGAACGCGACATGGCCACAGGGCTCGGACATCCCGTTCAATCGCGTCTCTCGGTGACACCCGAGATGATGAGGGCCCATTCCTGATCGATCGGGCCGTCCACCTGGTGACAGGAGACAACTGTCCGCAGGTTGCCGCCTGCAAGTAGTTTCAAGGATGCGACGCCACACGGCCCGAACCCGCCATCGGGGGTTCGGGCCGTGGTCTTCTACGGGCATTGACTGTGAGACCAAGATTCAACTGGACGTGCTGCCGCTGATTGGGCGGACCCCGGCTACGGGATGACGATGCGCGCCCCCTCGAGCGCGTACCGGTTGGCCGAGGCCATGGTCAGCGCGGTCCGGCGCGGCGTCACCCCGTGCTCGTGCCAGCGGGTGGCGAGGACCTCGACCTTCTCGAGCATCTCGCGGCGCAGCCGGTCGAAGGAGTCCGCCGGGTCGGCGCCGACCTGGCCCTGGAGCAGCCACCAGGCCCAGGCCGCGGCGCCCGCGTTCGCCACGAAGTCCGGGATCACGGGCACGCCGCGGGCGGCGAGCGCCTCCTCGGCCTCGGGAGTGGTGGCGGAGTTCGCCGCCTCGACGACGATCCGGCCCGCGACGGCGTCGACGGTATCCGCACGGATCGCGTAGGAGACGGCGGCGGGCACGAGCACGTCGACCTCGGCGCCGAGCACGGCGTCGCGCGGCAGCGCCTCGACGCCCACGGGGATGCGGGTGCGGTCGATCGTGCCGTGCTCGTCGCGCAGGTCGAGCAGGGCCGGCACGTCCAGGCCGCCCGGGGCGTGCAGGGTGCCTGCGGCGTCGGCCAGCGCGACGACCCGCACCCCGGCGTCGTGCAGGTACCAGGCGGCGGACCCACCCATGGTGCCGACCCCCTGGACCGCCGCCGTCGCCCCGACGGTCTCGACGCCGAGGGCGGCGAGCGCCCCGAGGCAGGCCTGGGCGACCCCGTAGCCGCCGATGACCTCGCCGAGCTCCAGGCCGTCCTCGGTGCGGGCGTCCAGGCCGGCGCGCACCCGGCGCAGCGCCGCGGCGGGGTCCGGGGAGCGCCGGATCGCCGCGTGGTAGGACTGCTCGAGCCCGAGCCGCTCGAAGACCGTATCGATGGCGGCCTGGGAGACGCCGAGGTCCTCGGCGGTCACCCAGTGGCCGTCGAGCCAGGGCAGCATGGCGGCGCAGAAGCGCTCGAGGACCTCGTCGGCGCGCGGGTCGTAGGGGTCGAGGTCGATCCCGCCCTTGGCGCCGCCGACGGGCAGGCCGAACGTCGCGGTCTTCAGCGCCATCCCCCGCGCCAGGTCGGCGACCTCGTCGATCGTGCAGCCGGCGCGCATCCGCGTGCCGCCGGTGGCGAGGCCGCCCACGAGGTGGTGCACGACGAGGTAGCCGCGCACGCCGGTCACCGGGTCGACCCAGGTGACCCGATGGGCGTCGTCGGCCAGCAGGGCAGGCCGCTCGGGCGGCGCCGCCCCGGGCGCGGTCACGGAGGCGGCCCCGACCGCCGCGGGCTGGGTGCGTGGGTCGTGCGTGATCGTCACCGGGACACCTCCGTCGTTGCTCGTGCCGCCAGGGTGGGATCGGTTCGACGCCGGTGTCCATCAACGGTTCGTGCACGGTGCCGTGCACGATTCCTGCACGATGGCCGGCACCCTCCGTGCGGCGTGTGGCCGGGCAGCGGGGGCCCGGGGTCCCTAGCCTGTGGAGATGGAGCTGTCGCTGCGCCGGCTACGCATGCTGCGTGAGCTGCGCCGCCGCGGCACGGTCACGGCCGTCGCCGCGGCGTTGCACTACAGCCCGTCGGGGGTCTCCCAGCAGCTCGCCCAGCTCGAGCGCGAGGTCGGGATGAAGCTCGTCGAGCGGCACGGCCGCGGCGTGCAGCTCACCGAGCTCGGCGTGCTGCTCTCCGAGCACGCCGAGGACATCCTCTCCTCGGTGGAGCGGGCCACCACCGCGCTGGAGAGCGCGCAGGAGGGCATCAGCGCGCGGCTGACCGGCGGCGTGTGGGCGTCGGTCGCGACCGGGCTGCTCCCCCAGGCCCTGGCCACCCTGGCCGGCGAGCACCCCGGCATCCAGGTCACCACCGTCGAGCTGGCCCCCGAGGCCACCGCCGAGGCCGTGCTGGACGGCAGCCTCGACTTCTCCTTCGTCATCGACTACTCCGACTACCCGATGCCGCTCAGCGCGGGTCTGGCGCGCGAGGTCATCGCCGTCGAACGGCTGCACGTGGCGGCGCCCGCCGGCGCGCTCCCCGCCGGGACGATGTCGCTGGCGGCCCTCGCCGAGTCGCCGTGGATCCTGGCCGGCCCCCGCTCCCACTTCGGGCGCGCGGTGCGGATCGCGTGCCGGCGACACAGCTTCGACCCCCGGGTCGGGCACGCCGTCGAGGAGCAGTCCACCGCGCTGGCGCTCGTCGCCGGCGGGCTGGGGGTCACCCTGGTCTCCGACCTCGCGCTGCGAGACGTCCCGGGCGGGATCGACATCCTTGCCCTGGACGAGCCCGTCATGCGCACGGTGTCGATCGTCCACCGGGGCGGCACGCCGCAGCGCCCCTCGCTCGAGCTCGTCGTCGACGCGGTGCGCGCCGCTGCGGCCGCCGCGGGGGTGGCCGCGAGCTCGAGCCTGCCCACCCCCGAGGAGACCTGAGCCGGCTCCGGCGCGGGGGCGTCGCGGGTGTGGGCAGTCTCCCCCTCGCCCGGCCCCCGGTCGGCGGCGCCCGCCGACCTAGACTCCCCGGGTGACGTCGAGCGGACCCGGGGGCGCCCCCGACCACGAGCCCGTGGCCGAGCCGGCCGCCGGGCCGAGGACCCCGTCCGAGCCCGATCCGGCACCCGGCACCGAGGCCGGGACCGATCCGGGAGCAGGGGCCGGGACCGATCCGGGAGTCGGCCCCGGGGCCGCGCCTGCGGCCGACCACGACCCCGCAGCCGTCGCCGAGACCGGGGAGAACGGCACCGAGCGTCGCCGCGACCGCCGTCGTCGTGGCCGCCGTCGGGGGGACGCTCCCCGACCGCTCGCCGGCGACGTCGACGAGGTCGAGACCACGCTGCGCGCCCGCCTCGGCCTGCGCCCGCTCGGCGAGGTCCTCGACCCGCGGGCCGGGAAGATCGCCTGGGCGGTCGCCCTGCTCATGGGGCTGGTCGCCGCGCTCGTGCGGCTGCCCCGCCTCGGCATCCCCGCCCGCCTCGCCTTCGACGAGACGTACTACGTCAAGGAGGCCTACTCGCTGCTCACCCTCGGCTACGAGGGCGACTGGGAGGGCGACGACGCCAACGCCCGCTTCGCGGACGCTGACTTCGGGGCGCTGAGCACCGAGGCGGACTACGTCGTCCACCCGCCGCTGGGCAAGTGGATCATCGCGATCGGGATGCGTCTGCTCGGCCCGGAGAACCCCGAGAGCTGGCGGCTGAGCTCGGTGGTGGCCGGCGTGCTCATGGCCGTCCTCGTCACCCGGCTCGGCACGCGCCTGTTCCGCTCGGCCCTACTCGGCGGCGTCGCCGGCTTCCTCGTCGCGGTCGACGGCGTGGGCATCACGGCCAGCCGGATCGGCCTGCTCGACATCTTCCTCGCGGTGCTCGTCCTGGGCGCCACGATGCTCGTGGTCAAGGACCGGGAGTCCACCCGCGCGATCCTCGCCCGGCGCTCGGCCGAACGGATCGCAGCCACCGACGACGGCCTGCTGCCCGGTCCCGCCCCCTCGGTGGGCTTCCGGTGGTGGCTGCTGGCCGCCGGCGTCGTCCTCGGCGCCGCCTGCGGGGTCAAGTGGTCGGGGGCGTACGCGATCGCGGTGCTCGGGCTGATGGTCTTCGTCTGGGACACGGCCGCCCGCCGCGCGGTCGGCTCGCGGCGGTGGCTGTCCGACGGCGTGTGGCGCGGCGGCGCACCGGCCTTCGTCGCGCTGGTCCCCGTGGCGCTGGTGACCTACCTGGCCTCCTGGGCGTCGTGGTTCGCGTCGCCGTCCGGGTTCCACCGCACGTGGGCCGCGGACCAGCGCGCCGCCGGGCTCGAGACGGGCTACCCCGGCTGGCTGCCGGACTCCCTGGTGTCCTGGTGGGACTACCACGCGATGATGATGGAGTTCCACACCGGCCTGGTGAACCCGCACGAGTCGCAGGGCCACCCCATGCTGTGGCTGCTCCAGCTGCGGCCGACGCTGTTCTACCGCGCGGGCGGCGAGGAGCGCACCGGCCTGGGCATGTGCGGCGACGAGTACTGCATCGCCGGCGTGAGCTCGATCGGGAACCCGCTCATCTGGTGGCTCGCCGTCGTCGGCCTCGGGGTGGTGCTCTACGGGGCGGTGCGGCTGCGCGACTGGCGGGCGTGGCTGATCCTGTCCGGCTACCTCTCGATGTGGCTGCCCTGGGTGGTGCTGTACTCCCACCGGACGATCTTCCAGTTCTACTCGATCGCCTTCCTCGCCTTCGTGGTGCTCGCGCTGACCTACGCGGTGGGTTGGCTGCTGGGGGTCCTGCGGCCGCCGACCGACGCTCCGGTGCCGCGCGGGCTCGAACGCGCCGACGAGGACGAGCGCTGGTGGCGGCTGCGCGGCCACTTCGCGCGCCCCGTGCCCTGGCGGGTGGACGAGCACGGCGTGCCGGGCGACGACGCCGGGCCCGCGGCCCGGGCGCGGCCGAGCACGGTCGCGCTGCTCGTCTCGGAGGACGGCGCCGTGCGGATCACGCGCTCGGCGTGGGTGACGCTGGCGATCGTGCTGGGCGCGGTCGTGGCGGTCTCGGCCTGGTACTACCCCGCGTGGACGGCCTGGAACCTCTCCGAGGCCGCCTGGGAGATGCGCGTCTGGGGCGGCTGAGCCGGTCGCCGGACCGGTCAACCGGGCGGTGTCGCGACGTCGAGCCGGCCCTCCTCAGCCTCGCCCGGCGCCCGGCCCCACACCGAACATCGCCCTGAGCATCGCGCGGGCCCGGCCGCCGTAGGGCGGGAAGGCCAGGGCAAGGGTGTCGGGCCGCATGGGCTTGGCCAGCACCGACTTCTCGTGGGAGAACCGCCGCACCGAGGCCTCCCCGTGGTACGCGCCGGTGCCCGAGCCACCCACCCCGCCGAAGGGCAGGTCCGGCGCGGAGACCTGGAGCATCGGGGCGCCGAAGGAGATGCCGCCTGCGCGGACCTCCCGCACGAACCGGGTCCGGTCCAACCGCTTGTCGGTGAAGGCGTAGGCCGCCAGCGGGTGCTCCCCCGCCCGGGTGAGCGCGATCGCCTCCTCCAGGCCGTCGACGGCCATGATCGGCAGGACCGGCCCGAAGATCTCCTCCCCCATCACCGGATGCTCGGGACGCACCCCGGTGAGCACCGTGGGCTCGAGGTAGCGCTCCTCCGCGTCGCGGCCGCCCCCGGAGGCGAGCTCGGCCCCGGCGGCGAGCGAGTCGTCCAGCAGCGCGGTCACCCGCGCGTGGTGGGCGGTCGAGACGAGCCGTCCGTAGTCGGGGCTCTCGGCCGGGTCGACCCCGTACATGCGCCGCACAGCGGCGGCCACGTGCCGGGCGAGCGGGGCCACCGCCTCCGGCGTGGTGAGCACGTGGTTGGGGGCCACGCAGGTCTGGCCGGCGTTGACGAGCTTGGCCCAGGCGAGCCGGCCCGCCACCGCGGCGAGGTCCTCGTCGGGGTCGACCCACACCGGGCTGCGCCCGCCCAGCTCGAGGGTGACCGGGGTGAGGGTGCGGGCCGCGGCGGCCGCGACGATCCGCGCCACCCGCGAGCCCCCCGTGTAGAAGAGGTGGTCGAGGCGCTGGTCGAGCAGCGCCTCGCTCGTGGCCGGCCCGCCCTGGACGACCTGCACGACGTCGGGGTCGAGATACCTCCCGACCAGGTCGGCGAGCGCCAGCGAGGTCGCCGGCGCCACCTCGCTGGGCTTGAGCACCACCGCATTTCCGGCCGCGAGCGCCCCCACCAGCGGGGCGAGCAGCAGCTGGACCGGGTAGTTCCACGGCGCGATCACCCCGACGACGCCGAGCGGCTCACGCACGACGGCCGCCGAGGCGGGGGCCAGCGCGAGCGGGACCCCCACCCGCCGCGGGGCGGTCCACCGCCGCAGGTGGCGCACGACGTGGTCGAGCTCGCCGATGGTGAACCCGATCTCGACGAGCCAGGACTCGGTGGCGTGCCGCCCGAGGTCGGCCTCGAGGGCGGCGACGAGCTGGTCGGCGCCCTCAAGGAGCATGCGGCGCAGGTCGGCGAGGTGCTCGCGCCGGCCCACCCGCGGCAGGGTCTGTCCGCGTTCGAAGGTCGCGCGCACGCGGGCGACGGCGTCGGCCACCTCCGCGCCGCTGGTCTCGGGGACGGCGGGTCGCTGCTCGGCCATGCATCGACGCTACCGGGGGCTGTGGACGGACGGCGCGCGGCCGGGGAGTGTGGAGAAGGGCGGCGGCCGCGCCGGTGCCGCGCGAGGATGTGGTCATGGCGAGCACCAGCGCAGCGCAACCACGGACGGGCCCGGACACGAGCCCGAGCCCTACCCCCGACGCGGGCGGGGCGCAGGACATCCCCGGCGTCGTCGTCGGTGAGGACGGGCTGGCGCGGCCGGCGTGGGCGGCGACCGACCCGCTGCTGCGCGAGTACTACGACACCGAGTGGGGCATGCCGGTGCGCGACGAGCGCGGGCTGTTCGAGCGGCTCAGCCTCGAGGTCTTCCAGTCGGGGCTCTCGTGGGTGACGATCCTGTGCAAGCGCGAGGCGTTCCGCTCGGCGTTCGCGGGGTTCGACGTGGACGCGGTCGCCGCGTTCGACGACGGCGACGTCGAACGGCTGCTCGCCGACGCCGCCATCGTGCGGAACCGGCGCAAGATCGAGTCGACGATCGACAACGCCCGCGCGACCGTCGAGCTGCGCGGCCGCGGCGGGCTGGCCGAGCTCGTGTGGTCGCACCGGCCGGAGGCGACCCCGGCGCCGCGCACTCCCGCCGAGGTCCCCTCCACCTCGCCGGAGTCCGCCGCCCTGGCCCGGGCGCTCAAGGCGGCCGGCTTCCGCCACGTCGGCCCGACGACGATGTTCGCCCTCATGGAGGCCGTCGGGATCGTGGACACTCACCTCGTGGGCAGCCACCGGCGTGGCTCCTCGGGGGTCTGGGAGAGCTGAGGGCCGTCCCACCTGGTGGGCACCCGGGGTGGGCACGCGCGCGCACGCGGGCGGCTGCGGTTCACTGCGGCGGTCATCGCCCCGACCCCGAGGAACAGCACATGAGCGAGCAGCCCACCCTGACCGACCGTCTCGACGCCGGACCGGTGATCTGCGCCGAGGGCTTCCTTTTCGAGCTCGAGCGCCGCGGCTACCTCACCGCCGGCGAGTTCGTCCCCGAGGTCGCCCTCGAGCACCCGGACGCCCTGCGCGCCCTGCACCGCGACTTCCAGCGCGCCGGCTCCGACGTCGTCGAGGCCTTCACCTACAACGGGCACCGCGAGAAGATGCGGGTCATCGGCAAGGAGGACCTGCTCGAGCCGCTCAATCGCTCCGCGCTGCGGATCGCCCGGGAGGTCGCCGACGGCGTGCCCGGCAACCTCATGGCCGGCAACATCTCCAACTCCAACATCTGGGACCCCGCCGACCCGGCCCGCCAGGGCGAGGTGCGGGCGATGTTCGAGGAGATGGTCGGCTGGGCCGTCGAGGAGGGCGCCGACCTCATCGTCGGGGAGACCTTCTACTACGCCGGGGAGGCGCTGACCGCCCTCGAGGTCGCCCGCGCCTCGGGCCTGCCCGTGGTCCTCACCCTCGCGCCGATGGCGCTGGAGGAGATGGCCGACGGCGTGGGGATCGTCGAGACCGCGCAGCGTCTCGAGCAGGGCGGGGCCGACGTCGTCGGGCTCAACTGTTTCCGCGGGCCGGCCACCATGCTGCCGTGGCTGCGGGAGATCCGCGCCGCGGTGTCCTGCCACGTCGGCGCGCTGCCGATCCCCTACCGCACCACCGCCGCGGAGCCGACGTTCTTCAACCTCTCCGACGTCGACGCCGCCACCCCGGTCCCCCACGGCCGCGCCTTCCCCACCGGCCTGGACCCGCTGTACACCAACCGGTACGAGATCGGCGCCTTCGCCCGCGAGGCGTACGACCTGGGCGTGCACTACCTCGGCGTGTGCTGCGGCGCGGCCCCGATCCACGTCCGCCAGGTCGCCGAGGCGGTCGGCCGGACCACCGAGGCGAGCCGCTTCTCCGAGCGCATGGAGAACCACTTCATGTACGGCAGCCACGACCGGCTGCCCGAGCACATCGCGGCGCTCGGCTCGCGCGCCTGACCCGCGGCGGCGGGCCGGGACGGCCAGGACGGACGGGGGTGGCCCGGCCCGTCCTGGACACCGGTCGACAGCCGGTCGCCCCACCGGTTACGGTCGGCACAACCCCCGGGGAGCGCCTGCCGGCGCTGAGAGTGCGGAGAGACCGCAGACCCGCTGACCTGATCCGGTTCGTACCGGCGTAGGGAGCAGGGAGCCTGTCGGCACACCGCGCCGGCGGGACTCGACGACACCCGCGGGCCGAGGACGGCACCGTGCACACCCAGCAGACCGAACCGCGCGACCACCCGACCGCCCCGGACGCGTCCGGTCGTGGCGCCCCCGCTCCCACCCCCGCCGAGCTCGGCATCGGGATGCGGCTCAGCGTCCACCCGCACACCGACGACTTCGCCGAGGTCATCGGCGGCGCCCTGGCCGACGTCGAGGAGCAGGGGCTCACCGCCGGCCTTGTCACCGAGACCGACACGGTGAGCACCTGGGTCGGGGCCCGCGAGCAGCCCGCCGAGCAGCGCCTGGTGGCCTACGCGACCGGCCTCGTCGCCGCGGCCTCGCGGGGCTCCGGGGGCGGGCACGTCGTCGCCCACATCCTGCTCTCGCGCGGCTGCCCCGGCGAGGTGACCTGCGACCTCCCGACGGGGGCCCGGGCTCCCCGCCCGGTCCCCGTCGACCTCGCGCGGACCGGCATCGACGCTCAGGCCCAGTGGTCCCTCTACCCCCTCCTCGACGGGTCCTCGGGCGGCGGCGAGCACATGGACCACATCATGGGGGCGATCGAGGGCGCGCGACGCCGCGGCACCGCCGCCTCGCCGGCGCACTACGCCACCCTGCTCGAGGGGGACCTCGCCGACGTCCTGACCACCGCGTCCGACGCCTGGGCCGAGGTCGGCACCGCCGTGCCGCACGTCGTCGCTCACCTCACCGTCTCGGTGGGCTCGCCCAGCCTGGGCGGGCGGGCATGAGCCCCCGCGAGGCCCGGACCGGGCCGGGGCCGTGGGCGCTGAAGGACCTCGTGCTCGTGGTGGTCCTCGGCGCCGTCTTCGGGTTCGTCTACTGGGCGCTCGTCCAGGCCTGGAGCGGGCTGCGCCTGCTCATGGGCCCGGCCGGCGACCTGTCCGAGCACGTGCTGTTCGGCGGCTGGCTCATCGTCGCGCCGATCGCGGTGGCGATCGTGCGGCGCCCCGGCGCCGGCGTGCTGGCCGAGGTCATCGCCGCCGTCATCGAGTTCGCGTTCCTCGGCTCCCCGGTCGGCCCGCTCCTCGTCATCGCCGCCGTGCTGCAGGGCGTGGGCTGCGAGCTGCCGTTCTTCCTCACCCGGTATAAGCGGTACGGCTGGGAGATCTTCGCCCTGGCCGGCCTGCTCGGCGCGACGCTCGTGTTCTTCTACTCGGCGTTCCGCTCGGGCTGGTACGGCCAGGACATCTTCGCCCTGCGGCTCGTCATCCAGGCGCTGTCCGGCATCGTGCTGGGCGGCCTGCTCGCCAAGGTCGTCGTCGACGCCCTCGCGCGCACCGGCGTCACCGACAACTTCGCCATCGGCCGGGCGGGGACCTCGTGACGAGCGCCCGCCCGGCGGGCTCCCCCGCGGTCGGGGTCACCCCGTCCCCCGACGGCGCGGCCACCGCCGTCGCGGCCCTGCGCGTGGCCGACCTCGCCGTGCGCTTCCGGGGCAGGTCCGAGCCGGTGGTGTCCGGTGTGTCCGTGTCCCTCGACGCCGGTGAGCAGGCGGTGGTCCTGGGACCCTCGGGGTCGGGGAAGTCGACGCTCCTGCACGCGGTCTCCGGCGTCGTGCCGCACACCGTGTCGGCGCAGGTCACGGGCGAGGTCTCGGTCCGGGGCGCCACCGACGTCGACTCCCCGGTCGTCGACCGTTCCCGGTACGTCGGCGTCGTCGCGCAGGACCCCTCTGCGGCGGTGTGCCTGCCCGGGGTGGCCCAGGAACTCGCGCTGCCGCTGGAGAACCACGGCACCGACCCGGATGAGATCGACGGCCGGATCGACGCGGCGCTGGACGCCGTCGGCGCCGCGCACCTGCGCGACCGCTCGAGCGCGGACCTGTCGGGGGGCGAGTCGCAGCGCGTGGCGCTGGCCGCCGCGCTCGTCACCGACCCGGACGTGCTGCTGCTGGACGAGCCGACGTCGATGCTCGACCCGGCCGGGATCGCCGCGGTGCGCGGCTCGCTCGACCGGGCGCGTGCCCGCCACGACCCGGCAGTCCTGCTGGTCGAGCACCGGCTCGACGAGTGGGCCGGCCCCGCGGGCCTGGCCGGGCTCCCGGAGCGGGCGGTCGCCCTCGGCCGCGACGGACGGGTGCTCGCGGTCGGGCCTACCATCGAGGTGCTCCACGAGCACGCGGCCGACCTCGTCGCGGCGGGCTGCTGGCTGCCGCTGGAGGCCGAGCTGCTCGCCGGCACCGGCGCGCCGGGCGGACTGGCCGAACCTCGCAACACCCGCCTCCTGGCCGGGCTCGCCCCGTCCGGCGACGGCCAGGTGGGTCGGCCGCCGTCACCCGCTGTGCCCGGCCCGGTCGTGCTCGCCGCGCGCGGCCTCGACGTCGGGCGGCCACCGCTGCGCGGCGGAGCGCCCGACCCGGTGCTGGCGGGCGTGGACCTCGCGCTCCGCGGCGGCGAGGTGGTCGCGGTGCTCGGCCCCAACGGCGTCGGCAAGTCGACCCTGCTGCTCACGCTCGCCGGGCTGCTCGACCCCCTGGCGGGTGATCTCGTCGGCGAGCCCGCCGGGCTCGTCTTCCAGAACGCCGAGCACCAGTTCCTCGCGCACACGGTCGCCGACGAGGTCGGGTACGGCCGGACCGGACCGGACAGCGCGGCCGCGGTGGCCGACCGGCTCGAGCGGCACCGGCTGGACCACCTGGCCGACCAGAACCCGTTCCGGCTCTCCGGCGGGGAGAAGCGGCGCCTGAGCCTGGCGGCGATGCTCGTCCACGAGCCGGCCACGCTGCTGGCCGACGAGCCCACCCTCGGGCTCGACCGTGGGGACACGATCGCCACCGTCCGGGCGCTGCGCGACGAGGCCGCCGCCGGCCGCGCGGTCGTGGTCACCAGCCACGACCTGCGCACGGTCGCGGCGCTCGCCGACCGGGTCGTGCTGCTCGCCGGTGGCCGGGTCGTCGCCGACGGACCGACCCACGAGGTGCTGCGCTCCCCGGGGCCGCTGGCCCGCGGCGGTCTCCGGCTGCCCGAGCTCGTCGCCTGGCTGCTCGACCACGTCGCGCCGGAGGAGCTCGGGCCGGTGCTCCGACGGCTCGACGAGGTGGTCGCCGCATGAGCGTCCTCGCGCGCGAGCCGCTCGCCCACGCCCCGCTGACGCGGCGCAACCCCACGGTGAAGCTGGCGGCGCTCACGGTCGTCTCGGTCGCCGTCGTGTTCGTGCTCGACCCGGTCACGCCGGCGGTGCTCTACGTGGCGGCGCTCGTCGCGGTCGCCGTGGGCACCCGTGCGACCGCCCGCACGCTCCTGCTCGGGCACGTCCCGTTCCTCGCGTTCGGGCTCGGCGTCCTCGTCGTCAACGCCCTCACCCGACCCGGGGAGGTGCTGTGGCAGTGGGGCGTGCTCCGCGTGACGGTCGAGGGGCTCAGCGTCGGGGGCGCCCTCGGCATCCGCTGCCTGGTCATCGGCGTGTGCGTCATCGGTTTCCTGCTGTCCACGGACGGCGTCGCGCTGATGACGAGCCTGCACCACAACGCCCGGCTCGGCGCGCGTCCCACGTACGCGGTGCTCGCCGGCTACCGGATGCTCCAGGAGATGCCGCGGGAGTGGAGCACCATCCGGCACGCCCACGCCGTCCGCGCGACTCCGCGACGGGCCGCGTCACCGCGCCCGCGCGCATCGGTCAGCCCGGCCCGCCGAGCCCGGCCCCCGCGCGGGCCGCGGCACATGGCGGGCGTGGTGTTCGCGCTGCTGGTCGTCACGGTGCGCAAGGGCGAACGGATGGCGCAGGCGCTGGAGTCGCGCGGCCTGGGACTGTCGCCACGCACCACCTGGCGGCCCACGCCCGTGCGGCCGGCGGACTGGGCGCTGCTGGCCGGCGTCGTCGTCGTGCTGGCCGCCGTGCTCGTGGCCGGCCACCTGGCCGGGACCCTGAGGGGGCCGGGTGCGCTCTTCGGATAGGTCCATGCACCTGGTCGCCCTCGTCGACGCCCCCACCAGCCAGTACGCGCAGGCATGGCGGCATCCGCTGACCCGCACCGACTGGCTGACGGCGGGCTTCTACGCCGACCTGGCCCGCACCCTCGAGCGCGGCCGGTTCGACATGATGTTCTTCCCCGACGCCCTTGCCGTCCCCGAGGACGGCAGGGGCAGCGTCGCCACGGCCCTGCGCACCGGTGGGAAGGGCACCATCCACCTCGACCCGGTGACGCTGGCCGGCGTCGCCGCGAGCGCGACCACCCACCTGGGCGTGGGCGCCACGATGTCGACGACCTTCCTGCCGCCGTACGCGATCGCCCGCACCATGCTCAGCCTCGATCACCTCTCCGGCGGCCGGACGGCGTGGAACGTCGTCACCTCCACGACCGACGCCGAGGCGAGGAACATGGGGATGGCGGCGATCCCGCCGAAGGGTGAGCGCTACGACCGGGCCGACGACGTCGTGTCCACCGTCCTCGACCTGTGGCACTCGTGGCAGCCGGACGCCCTGGTGCAGGACCGGGAGCGGCGCGTGTTCGCCGAGTCCGACCTGGTCGGACGGGTCGAGGGCGGGCTGAGCCGCGGCCCGCTCTCGCTGCCGCCCGGACCGCACGGTCACCCGGTGCTCATGCAGGCCGGCGCCTCGCCGCGGGGCCGGGACTTCGCGGCGCGGTGGGCGGAGGTGGTGTTCGTCGTCGCCGAGGACGCGGCGGCGATGCGGCGTCTGCGCACGGACCTGCGCGAGCGCGCGGCCGCCGCCGGCCGGGACCCCGACGAGCTGCGGGTGTTGGCCGCCGTCCAACCCGTGGTGGGCCCGACCGACGCCGCGGCCCACGCCAGGCTCGCCGAGCTGGCGGACCTGCTCGACGAGCGCGAGGTGCTCGTGATCCTCGGGCGGCTCCTGCACGCCGAGGGGCTCGCCCCGGACGCTCCGGCGGTGGACCTGCTGATGGCGCACCGGGGTGCGACCGGTAGCGAGGGCTTCGAGGACATGCTGCTCCGGGCGAGCCGGGCCGAGGACCTCACGGTGCGCGAGCTGGCGGTGCGCCAGGCGATCAGCCAGCTCAAGCCGATGCCGGTCGGCTCGCCGCGGACCGTGGCGGACGAGCTGTGCGCGATCGTCGAGGCGGAGGCGGCGGACGGGTTCGTCGTCATGTCCGCCCTGCTGCCCTCCTCGCTGGCGGACTTCGTCGACGGCGTGGTCCCCGAGCTCCAGCGGCGCGGTCACCTGCGCCGCGAGTACGCGGGCACCTCGTTGCGCTCGCACCTCGGGCTGGGGCCGGGGCACGCCCCCGCCGGTGGCTACCGGCCGACGGCGACCAGCCCCGACTCGTAGGCGGTGACGACGATCTGGGTGCGGTCCCGCAGCCCGAGCTTGGACAGGATCCGCGAGACGTGGGTCTTCACGGTCTGTTCGCCGAGGTAGAGCTCGGCGGCGATCTCGCCGTTGGAGCGGCCGGTGGCCACGAGCCGCATGACGTCGAGCTCGCGCTCGGTCAGCGGTGCCAGCACGGTGGCGTCGGGCCGTCCGGAGGGGCGGCTCGCGTAGTCGGTGATGACCTTGCGGGTGATCGCCGGGGAGAGCAGCGCGTCGCCGGCGGCGACCACGCGCACGGCGCCGGCGAGCTCGTCGGCGGTGGCGTCCTTGAGCAGGAAGCCGCTCGCGCCGGCCTCGAGGGCGGCGAAGACGTACTCGTCGGCGTCGAAGGTGGTGAGCATGACGATGCGCGGGTGCGTGTCGCCGGGCATGGCGAACACGGCGCGCGCGGCGTCGAGGCCGTTGACCCTGGGCATGCGGATGTCCATGAGGACGACGTCGGGGCTGGTGCGGCGCACGAGGTCGACCACCTCGCTGCCGTCGGCGGCGCTGCCCACCACCGTCATGTCCGTCTGGGCGTCGAGCAGGGCGCCGAAGCCCTGCCGCACCATCGCCTGGTCGTCGACGACGGCGACCCGGATGGTCGGCCCGGCGGAGGTCGGTGCGCTGCTCACCCGGTCACGGTAGCGGGGCCTCTCGCGCCGGCGGGGCCGCTGCCCTCCGGCGGTGCACGACCACCCGCAGGTAGGGGTCGGGTTCACCCCCGAGGGTGACGCGCGGCGGGCAGGCGTGCGGCGACAGTCCCTGTCATGTCCACGACCACCGACGCACCAGTCGGCTCCGCCACACTGTCCATGACCACCAGAGACGGACGTGACCCCATGACCACCTCCACCGCACCGCGCGGCTCGCGGATCGGGCGCGCCGTGCGCACCCTCGGGCGCGACCTCGGCTACCTCCTGCCGGGCATGGTCCTGTCGATCATCGCGTTCGCCGTGCTCGTCTCACTGTTCGCTGTCGGGGTGGCGACGTTCATCATCTGGATCGGCGCGGTCATCCTCCCGCTCGCCCTCGTCACCGCGACCGGGTTCGCCCAGATCTCCCGGTCCCGGCTGCGGGTCTGGGGTGCCGACGTCGCGACGCCCCGCTACCGCGAGCACCGCGGGGGGCTCGGCGGCTGGATCCGGCTCCTCGCCGACCCGAGGCGCTGGCTCGACCTGCTCTTCGAGGGTCTCCTCGCCCTCCCGCTGCGCCTGCTCACGGGCACCGTGTCCATCGTCTGGCCGGTCACCGCGCTGGGCGGGCTCACCTACTGGTTCTGGGGAATCTTCCTCCCCGAGGACGACGCGATGACCGGTATCGAGTGGCTCCTGTTCCAGCTCCCCGACGGTTGGATCTCCGACTCCTTCGCGCAGAGCTTCGCCGCCGACGCCCTCCTCACCGGTATCGCCGGGCTCCTGCTGGCCCTCACCACCCCGCCCGTCGTGCGCCTCATGGCGCTGATGGACGCGGGCGCGACCGCGGTGGCGCTCGGCGACACGGGTGCGCCGGCCGGGCGCGAGCAGGTGGCGCGATGAGCGCCGCCGAGAACCGCGACCCGCTGGCGGACCTCCTCGTGCTGCGCTCGTCCCGCCTGGGCTGGACGTGGCTGGTCGGCATCTACGCGGCCGTCATCCTGCTCGCCGTCGGCTGGCCCGTCCTCACCAACGTCCACGGCGTCCACGTCGCGATCTCCATGGTGCTCGCCCTCGCGAGCTCGGGGGCGCTCGTCGCGGCCGTGCGCTGGCCGGTCGTCGCGGTCGCACTCGCCCTCGCGGCAGCCGTGGCGACCGCGGCGGTGGCGTCGACGTCGGCCCCGTGGCCGTGGCCGGTCCCCACGATGATCGCCTACCTGCTCACGCTGCTCGTCCTCGCGCTGCGGCACGGGTGGCGCTGGGGCGCCGGCCTGTGGGTGGGCGGTGCGCTCCTCTCGATCGTCGCGCTCGTCGTCGGGCCCGACGCGGGCGGCGCGCTCGCCAACGCGATCGTGTGCGCGAGCGTCGGCGCCGGTCTGCTGGCGGCCGGCAGCGGCGTCGGGCTGCTCCTGCGCAGCCGGCACGCGCTCGAGGCCGAGCAGCAGGCCCGGGCCGAGGAGTCCGGTCGGCGCAGCGAGCTGCAGGAGCGCAACCGGATCGCCCAGGAGATGCACGACGTCGTCGCGCACTCGATGTCGGTCATCAGCGTCCAGGCCACGACCGCCCCGTTCCGACTGGAGGGGATGTCCGCGCCGGTCGAGGCCGAGTTCTCCTCGATCGCGCACTCCTCGCGCACGGCGCTGGCCGAGATGCGTGGCCTGCTGAGCATCCTCCGCGGACACGACGACGCCGACCTCGCCCCGCAGCCGGGACTCGGGGACGTCACCGACCTGGTGGACACCTCGCGCAGCTCGGGCGCCCGGATCGTGCTCGAGCAGGAGGCGGACCTCGACGCGGTGCCGCCCGCGACCGGGCTGACGGCCTACCGGATCGTCCAGGAGGGTCTGAGCAACGCCCTGCGCCACGCCCCCGGCGCCGAGGTCACCGTCACCGTGCGCACGAGGGCCGAGGAGGTCGAGCTCGCGGTGGTCAACGGTCCCGCCGAGGCCGGCGCGACGGCACCCGTCCGCGCCCCGGGCACGGGGCTGGGGCTGGCCGGGATCCGCGAACGGGTCCGCGCCCTGGGTGGGTACGTGGAGATCGGCCCGACGCCGGAGGGCGGGTTCGCGGTGCGGGCCGCCCTGCCGCTGGGGTGACCGGCTGCAGGACCCGGGTCAGGGACCGGCCGGGGCACCGAGCCCGCGGGCCACGGCCGTCACGGCGGGCAGCCCGACGAGGTCGTCGACGAGCTCGACGCGCGTGACCGGGGCGCCGAGGTTGAGCGACCGGAGCAGGTCCTCCTCGCGCCGGCGTCGCGCGGGCATGGGGCCCGCCGGCGCGAGGCGGTTGGCCACCACTCCCACGAGCGGCACCCCGGTGGCGGCCAGCTGCTCGGCCACCTCGAAGCTCTCCGCCGCAGGCAGGGGCTCGGCGACAAGCACGAGCGCGAAGCCGGTGCGGGTGGGGTCCTGCAGGAGGTCGCGCATGAGGGAGAACCGGGCCCGTCGGGCCAGCAGGGTGCGCCGCAGCTCGGCGTCCCGGTCGGAGGTGTCCCGGGTGCCGCCGAGCGCGCCGTAGGCCACGGCGAAGCGTTCGGAGCGGTCGCGGTTGGCCAGGAGGGACTCGGTCCACCCGGTCAGCCGTTCGGGCAGGGCCAGCAGGTGCAGCGTGTGCCCCGAGGGGGCGGTGTCGAGCACGACGACGTCGTAGCGGTCCAGGCCCGTCTCCAGGGCCTGTGCCACCCGTTCGAGCGTGGCGGACTCGTGCGTGCCGGGAGCGGTGCGGGAGCGCTCGAGGTGGTCCCGCGCCGCGGCGTGCAGCCGCTCGGGCAGGAGCCGTTCCATCGCCCCGGCGACGGCGGACAGGTGCCGCTCGACGGTGCGGGCCGGGTCGACCTCGATCCCGTCGACCCGGCCGGCGCCGTCCTCCCACAGCGTCGTCGGCTCGTCGCCGACCCGCGTCTGCCACAGGTGGCCCAGGCTGTGCGCCGGGTCGGTGGAGACCACCAGGGCACGCTCGCCGGCGGCGGCGCGCGCCCAGGCGATCGCGGAGGCGACCGAGGTCTTGCCGACGCCGCCCTTGCCGCCGACGACGAGGACCCGCAGGTCGGCGGTGTCGCTCAGCAGCACGAGATGTGGTCCAGGGGGCTGCGCTCCATCCCCATCCGCGTGTGCCAGCCGTGGAACTCCTCGTAGACGGCGGGCAGCAGCTCGGCGGTGTAGTAGGCGGCCGGGTCGGGGACCCCGAGGGACTCCCCGAGCACGACGAGCAGGAAGTGGTCGTCCTCGTCACGCCGGGCCCGGTCGAACGTCTTGCGGTACGGGCCCGCGTAGTAGTCGTTCAGCCCCTTGAGCAGGGCGGCCCAGCGTGACGAGGACACGGGTCTCAGTCCGCCGCGCCCACGGAGGCACGGACCAGGTGGTCCTCGAGGTCGGCGTCCTCGTGCTCGGGTGGCTCGGAGCGGGCGCGGCGCATGGCCACGACCCCCTCGCCCGCGACCCACAGGGCCGCGCCGATGATGAGGATGTCGAGGATGAGCAGGAGCCAGTTGGTGTCGACCCCGCCGTTCCAGAAGGTGCCGACCTGGACGATGGCCGCCCAGAACGCGGCGACGAACACGAACAGCAGCGGCACGAACGCCACGAGGACGTTGCGCCGCTTGCGGATGAGCATGATCGAGACGATGACGAGCGTGAGCGAGGCCAGCAGCTGGTTCGTGGTGCCGAACAGCGGCCAGATCGTCAGACCGCCCGAGCCGTCGGTGCCCTGGCTGAAGACCAGGCCCATGCCGATCACGACGACGAGGAGCGTGCCCACGAGCGTGTTGATCCGTAGGCCCACGGCCTCGCCGGCCTCCTGGAAGACGAAGCGCAGCAGGCGGATGCCGGTGTCCATCGTCGTCGCGGCGAACATCACGGCCATGGTGGCCAGGACCGTGGCCGACAGGGTGGCGGGCAGGCCGAGCCCCATCTCGATGAGGTTGCCGCCACCCTCGACGAAGGCGTTGACGCCGCCCTGGTTGAAGGCGCTGTAGATCTCGTCCCAGCGCGCGACGGTGCTGATGCCGGCGGTCGTGGCGATGATCGAGCCGAGCGCGAGCATGCCCTCACCCACGGCGCCGAAGTAGCCGACGAACCGGGCGTCGGTCTCCTTGTCGAGCTGCTTGGAGGTCGTGCCGCTGGCGACGGCCCCGTGGAAGCCGCTGATCGCGCCGCAGGCCACGGTGACGAACAGCAGCGGCCACATCGACGGCGTGCCGTCGGGGACGGCGTCGTTGAGCATCGGACCGACGAACCCGTTGCCGTGGACGAGTCCGGCGACGATCGTGCCTGCGAAGAGGATGGCCAGGCCGACGAAGAGCTGGACGCCGTTGATGTAGTCGCGCGGCTGGAGCAGCAGCCACACGGGCAGGAGCGAGGCGATCGCGCCGTACACGAACAGGGCGACGATCCAGAACGTCGCCGGGCTCATGCCCAGGACCGTCTCGGGCAGGACGACCGGGTAGGCGTCGCCGAGGACGATGAGCGCGTACAGGGCGACGACGCCGACGATCGTGACCACGCCGAGGTTGAGGCGGAGCTTGTAGACGGAGATGCCCACGAGCAGCGCGACGAGGATCGCCCCCCAGGAGGGGATGACCGCGGACGGGTTGGCGATGAGCAGGTCGGTGATGACGACCGCGAAGGCGGCGATGACCATGAGCAGCAGCAGCGCGATGACGAGCAGGAAGACGTAGCTGCCGCGGCGGCCGATGTACCGGCTGGCGAGGGCTCCGATGGATCGGCCCTTGTTGCGCTCGGAGGCCCACAGCGCGCCGAAGTCGTGCATGCCGGCGAAGAAGACGGTGCCGATGGTGACCCACAGGAAGGCCGGGAGCCAGCCCCAGATCACCGCGACGGCGGGGCCGACGATCGGCGCCGCGCCGGCGACCGAGGTGAAGTGGTGCCCCCAGAGCACGTACTTGTTGGTGGGGACGTGGTCCAGGCCGTCGTTCTTCTCGTGGGCCGGGGTGACGAAGGCACGGTTGAGCCGGAAGACGCGCTCACCGAGGTACTTCGAGTAGACGAGGTAGCCGGCGGCGAAGATCGCCAGGCCGACGAGCAGGAGGATGACGGAGTCCATGCGATCTCATTTCTGTCGACGGTGACAGCGGGGGAGGATCGGGCGGCGCGGAGGTGGTGCGGAGCTGGTACCGGTCACGCCGCCGTGCGCAGACCCTACGCGACCGCCACGGGCCGGGCCGGTTCATTCCCCCCTCCCGCGCGCCGCCGGGCGCTCGGGACAGCCGGCGCCCGCGCTCAGTCCCCGAAACCCCCGACCAGGAGACTGACCGTCATCGCGACGATGACGGTGTTGAAGGCGAAGGCGATGATCGAGTGCGTCCGGGCGACCGTCCAGCCCTGGCTCGTCCTGAACCGCACGCCAGAGCCCGACATCGTCGAGGTGAGCACCGAGAGCGTGAGGTAGTCCTGGAACCGGGGTTCGCCGAGAAGGTCGAACTCCAGCGCGTCCCGCCCGGCGTCCATGCGCATGTACCGGATCGCGTACTGGTAGGCCATGAGCACCCAGGAGCCGGCGCTCGCGGCCACGCCGAGCAGCAGCATCCACACCGAGGAGCGGAACTGGTCGGTCTGGGCGATGGCGAGGACCCCGGCGGCCGCCACCAGGGCACCCTGGACCGCCCAGGACTCGGCGCTGACGTCGCCCAGCATCGACCGCCACCACGAGGTGCGTCCGCGGTCCTGCGCACGGGCGACGCCCCGCAGCTGCGCAGGCAGCATCCGGCTGAAGACCAGGTGGGTGAGCAGGACGTGGACGGCGGCGAAGACCACCCAGAACACGAGGAAGATCGGCAGGAAGAGGTCGCCGAGGTAGTCGCGGAACCAGTCCCGGAGGGTCGGGTACTGATCGACCTGCTCGACCCGGACGATCATCGACGGCACGAAGGCCACCAGCGTGACGGCGAGCGCGATCGTCGAGGCCACGTTCATCCGGAAGATCTCGCCGCTGAGCCGCGGTGGCCTGCCCATCCCGTGCCCCTCGTCCGACGCCCCCGACCGCGCGCAGTCTGCCACGGGACTGTCACCGCACCGCGCCCTTCGTCGCAGCGCGTCACCTCGTGCGTCGGCGTCCCGGGACCGGTCACGGTCCCGGGGCCGGTGCTGCTCGTGCCCCCGCATCCGGAACGGACGGTCCCGGGCTGTTGACCGTTCGAGATCTGCCACTAGAGTGAGATTCAGAACACATAATCGGCGAGGGGGAGTCATGCGGTCCGACGCGGAGCGCCGGGGGTCATCGCCCCTGCCCCGCTGGGCCGCCCGCGGTCTGGGCGCCGTCGGAGGCCTGGTCGGGCTGACCGCCGCCGGCATCGCCCTCGCCTCACCCGCAACCGCCGACGACGGCGAGCAGGACTCCCCCGGGCTCGTCGAACAGCTTCTCGCCGGGGTCCTCGATCCCCTCACGGAGCACCTCCTCGACCCGGTCGCCGAGCACCTCACCGGTCCCGCGCCGGGTGCCGAGGAGAGCGCAGAGGAGCAGGGGGCGGTCGGGGACGAACCGACGGTCGAGGACGAGCCGGCGGCTCCCTCTCCCGCGGACCTCCCGGAGCAGGCACCGGCTCCCGCCGCACCGGACGCACCTCCCGCACCGACGATGGCACCGGAGCCGGAGGGGTCCACCGCGGTGGAGCCGTCGGCACCGTCGCCGGCCGACCCGGCCGCCGAGGTCGCTGCCGACGTCTCTGACCCGATCGCCGAGGCGGCAGCCCACATCTCCGAGTCGGCCGACGAGGCCGCTGCCGCCATCTCCGACGCGGCCGGGACACCGCCCGCCGACACGGACGAGCAGACCGCGCACGCCCCCGCCACGGCGGCCCCCGCCGAGGCTGCGGACGACGCGGCTCCCGACGCGCAGCCGAGCCCGAGCGACCAGCCGGCGGAGCCGCCGGCCCAGGACCGCGACGGGGCCCCGCTCACCGCGCTGACCGGCGCCGTCGGGGAGGTCCTCGAGGAGGTGACCACCCCGGTCGAGGAACTGACCGCACCCGTGGTGGGGCTGCTCGGCGAGGTGACCGACCAGGTCTCACCACTCACCGGCGCGGTGCTCACGCCGGTCGTGGACGACGTCGTCGCCCCGGTCGTGGATCCCGTGCTCGAGGCTGCCGCACCAGTCGTCTCGCCGGTCGCGGAGTCGCTGCCCCCGGTCCTCGCACCGGTCGGCGCCCTCGTCGATCCCGTCCTCGGAGCCACGCGCCCCGTGCTCGACCCGGTGCTGGAGGCGGCCGCGCCCGTCGTCGAGGTGGTCGAACCGGTGCTGCGACCGCTCGCACCGACGCTCGAGGACGTGGTGGCGGTGGTGGAGCCCGTGGTCGACCCGGTGGTCGACGTCGGCGAGCTCCTGCCCGAGGTCCTGCCGCCCACCCCGACGCCTGCGCCCGCGCCGGGGCCCGAACCTGCACCCGCCCCCACCCCTGAGCCCGGCCCGGCCACGCCGCCGACCGTCCCGGAGGTGCCTGAGGAGGACCAGACGACGCCGGAGCCGGTGGCGGAGACGCCCGCGGCGATCGATGCGGCGCCCGACCGACCGACGCCCACCCCCGCACCGGCCCCGCTCGCCGTCGACGACGCCGTCGAGCCCGCCGCCACCACGGCCGGTCCCGCTGCGACGCAGCCGGTGACGGCCCAGGAGGGGACCACCGGCGCCGCGGCCGCCACCACCACGGAGTCCGCCGCGCAGGACGAGGCTCCCCACGCGCTCGCGTCGGTGAACCCGGGTCATGGCATGGGCGGCGTCGGCCACGTGGTCCTCTCCCAGGTCACGGACACGGCGCCGCTGCGTGCCGCCGGCACCGACTCCACGGACGGTGCCCGCTTCCGTCTCGACCCCCTCACACTCTCCTGGCCGGTCGGTGACTCCGCCGACCGTGTGCCGAACGACGTCGTCCGAGAGGTCCCCGTCTCCCCTGCCTGAGGTGTGCCCGGCCGGCCGCGTGCCGGCAGACGCACCCCCGCGCGAGAGCGCACCCATGGCAGACACAAGGAGACACGATCATGCACACCTTTCTTCGACGCGCCCTGCGAGCCTCGGTGCTCGCGGGCGGCCTGATCGTCGCCGGGGCGGCCGCCGCCCACGCCGACGACGGATCGCTCGGTGACGGGTTGGTGGAGGACCTCCTCGCCGACAACTCCGTCACCCTGCCCGTGACCGTCCCCGTCGACCTCGGCGACATCACCGCCACGGTGCTGGGCGAGACGAGCATCAGCTCCAGCGAGCCGGCACCCGCCGAGCCCGCACCGACCTCGGTCGTCGAGGTCGCCCCGGCCGCGGAGGACTCCGCGGACGGTCGGGAGCCGTCGACGGCGCAGGACGTCGCGCCGGCCGGGACCGCGACCCTTCCGGTCGAGGAGCCCGCCTCGGACGAGAGCCTCGCGGAGGACACCATTGACGACGGCGGCCTGGTCGAGGACGTCGTCGCGGACAACACTGTCACCGCACCCGTGACGGTCCCGGTCGACGTCGACGACGTCACCGCCACCGTCCTGGGCGAGACCACCATCGAGGAGACCACCGAGGCAGAGGCCGCCCAGGAGTCGGCACACGCCGCGCCGGTCGCCACGACTGAGGTCACTACCACGCCGAGCGAGAACACCGACGCCGGCGAGGCGGGCCTCGTGGAGGACGTCGTCGCGGACAACACTGTCACCGCACCCGTGACGGTCCCGGTCGACGTCGACGACGTCACCGCCACCGTCCTGGGCGAGACCACCATCGAGGAGACCACCGAGGCGGAGACCGCCCAGGAGCCGGCACACGCTGCACCGGTCGCCACCACCGAGGTCACCACCACGCCGGCCGAGAGCACCGAGGCCGTCGAGGCGGGCCTCGTGGAGGACGTCGTCGCGGACAACACTGTCACCGCACCGGTGACCGCACCCATCAGCCTCGGCGACATCAACCTCAACCTCCTCGGCGAGACCACGATCGAGGAGACCAACCAGACCGGCACGGCACCCGCCACACCGGTCGCCACCACCGATGTCACCACCACCGGCGACACCGGCTCCGACGCCGGCCTCGTCGAGGACGTCGTCGCGGACAACACCATCACAGCACCGGTGACCGCACCCATCAGCCTCGGCGACATCAACCTCGCCCTCCTGGGCGAGACCACCATCGAGCGGACGTCGACGGGTACCCCCGCCGGCGCGGCTCCGGTCTCGGAGGTGGACGTGGCAGCCGGCTCCAGCTCGACCGGTGGCGGCTCGCTCATCGAGGACCTGCTCTCGGGCAACCTCATCACCCTGCCCGTGACGCTGCCGATCGATGTCGGTGACATCAACGTCACGCTGCTCGGCAGGACGGAGATCATCGAAGAGGTCGTCCCGACCGATCCGACGGACCCCACGGACCCGACCGATCCGACGGACCCCACGGACCCGACCGACCCGACCGACCCCACGGACCCGACCGACCCGACCGACCCCACGGACCCGACCGACCCCACGGACCCGACCGACCCGACCGACCCCACGGACCCGACCGACCCGGTGGACCCGACGGACCCGACGGACCCCACGGACGCGGTGGACCCGACGGTGCCCGGTGACCAGGGCGGCGACCCGTCCGACGACGACCGCCGTCCCAGCGTGGACGCCGGCCCCGTCGTCGTGGAGTCCTCGACCGGTGGCGACTCCGCGGCCCCCTCGGCCACGGGCACTGCCGGCACGGTGAACGAGCTCCCGGCCACCGGCGCCGGCGCCTCGCTCCCCCTCGCGGGGATCGCGGGCCTGCTCGTCGTCGGCGGGCTGCTCATGCGCAGGCTCTCGCGGGCCTGACGCCGCAGGGTCGCTGACCGGGAGGTCACCGGCCCTGATGCGGTCAGCGCCCCGGCGGCAGGCACATCGCCGCCGGGGCGCTCACCCCTGCCCGACGACGGACGGCCACCATCGCGCGCAGGTGCCCGGCGAGCGCCGTCGGGCGCTGGTCAGCGACCGCGGACGGCGGCCACGAACCGACGGACGAGCTCGTGGTCCTTGGTCCCGCGGACGGACTCCACCCCGCTGGAGACGTCCACACCCCAGGGCTGCGCGGCAGCGATCGAGGCGGCGACGTTGTCGGGGTCGAGACCGCCGGCGAGCAGCCAACGCCCCTCGGGGCGCCGGTCGAGCACCGACAGGTCCCAGGGCTCACCGGAGCCGGGCGTGCGTGAGTCGAGCAGGAGGGCCTCCTCGCCGTGCGCGCCCACGGTCGTGGGCCCCACGGTCGCCGAGGTCGCCCGCCAGACCCGGTCGAAGAGCGCGGCGCCGCGGCGGTTGTCGGCCTCGTCGTAGCCGTGCAGCTGGAGGACGTCGACGCCGATCTCCCGGGCGGTCGCGACCGCGTCGTCGACAGCGAGGTCGTGGCAGACCATCACGGTGGTCAGGCCCTCGGCGCCGGCCACGAGCTCGGCCGCGAGCGCCGGCTCCACGGCACGCGGGCTCGAGGAGCTGATGACCACCCCGATCGCGTCGGCGCCGGCCTCGCGCGCCACGCGCACGTCCTCAGGGGTACTCAGGCCGCAGATCTTGACGAACACCCGGCCGACGCTACCCGTCGGGCAGTCCTGCCCGGACTGCAGCTCAGGAGGCGGCCGCCTGCGCGGCGCCGGTCCAGCTCTCGACCAGGGTCTCCCCGGCGCCCCCGAGCGGACCGGTCACGGCCTCGACCTCCTCCTGGTCGAGCGGCTCGGCCCGCTCGACGGCGTCGATGACCCCGTCGACGGTGTCGGCGTTCTCGGACAGGCCGTCGAGGTAGTCCGGCACCTCCAGCCCCTCGTCGGTGACCCCGACCAGCGGGGTCCCCACCGCGGCGATCTGTGGGAAGACCGATCCGGGGATGCCGACGGCGACCTCCGCCGAGGCGGCGGCCTCCACCGACCCCTCCTCGGCGATCTCGAAGTCGCTCCACAGCGACTCGTCCTCGCGGGGGTGGAGCCCGACGACGACCTCCCACCCGTCCGCGTCGAGCGCCTGGGCCGCCTCGAGGAGCAGCTCGCTGCCGGGCGCGGCCGCGCCGGTCTCGTCCTCGTAGGTCACCGACGTCAGCACCACCACGGTGTCCTGCTCGGGCTCGCGCTCCGGGACGTCGTCCAGCGCCGGGGTCCCGACGACGTCGATCTCGCCGGGGTCCACCCCGAGGTGCACGGCGAAGGTCTCCCGCTCCGCCTCGGAACCGGCGGTCACCGCGACCAGCCGCTCCTCGACGTCCGAGGCGAAGGGGGCCTCCTCGGCCAGCAGGTACGCCGAGGAGCTCGCCACCACAGGGACGTCCTCGAGCGCCGCGACGACCTCGGCGGGCCACTCCGTGGCGCCGTTGACGACGAGCAGGTCGACGTCCTCGGGGCGCACCTCGTCGAGGGTCCGGACCGGCACGGGAGACTCCGGATCGACCTCGGACATGTCCGGGACGATCTGGGTGAAGGTGGCGCCGCCCTCCTCCACCTCGTCGAGCACGTCGTCGAAGTGATAGGTGCCCCAGGGCTCGTTGGTGGCGACGGCGATGCGCAGCCCGTCCGCCGCCCCCTCACCCGCACCGTCCGAGGCCGCCTCCGTGGGCGAGACTGCTGCACCGTCCGTGCCGGCGTCCGTCGGCGGCTCCTGCTCCGCGTCAGCGCTCCCCTGATCGTCGGCGCCCGCGCATCCGGCCAGGACCAGCGCGGACCCGACCGCCCAGAGGGAGAACGCGCGAGGGAGCCGGCCCCGCACCCGGGTGGGTCGTGCGTGCCGGTCGGTCGTCGTCCACGAGGTCCTCATGATCCGGACCGTACGTATGGCCGATGAACAGGTGCTGACGGCGCACGAACCGCCCACTGAACGGCGTCGCGTCGCCGTCAGTGCTGCCCGCCCCGGTGCGGGCTGTGCATGAGGCCGAGGACGTTGCCGAACGGGTCCACGACCGAGGCGGTGACGAACCCGGCGCCCCGCTCCGTCACCTCCTCGTGCACGGAAGCGCCGCGGCCGGTCAGCGTGGCGGCGACGTCGTCGGCGCACGCCTCAGTCCCTCCCGACCTCCCGTGCGCCGTCGGCGTACCTGTGCAGCCACCCGGCGAGCTCGCGCGGGCGGCTGAGCGCGACGCAGTGACCGCCCGGCATCTCGTCGGGGATGATGCCCAGTCGTTCCGGCACGAGCCGGCGGAAGAGGTCGGGCGGGAAGAAGCGGTCGTCACGGCAGAGCAGGAACCGGGTGGGCACGTCGGGCCACGTCGGCAGCGGCCAGGGCGCGGCCATGCACGCGGCCGAGGGATGGCGGCGCTCCCGCCTCATGGCCTCCTGCGCCAGCTCCCGCGGCACGTCGTGGTAGAAGCCGACGAAGGGGTCGGGGTTGCCGGTCAGTCCGCCGTCGCGTGCGGCCTGCTCGGCCACCGCGGCGGGGTAGCCCGTGCTCTCCCACCACTGCCCGGGCGCCTCGCCCGGCCGGGGCACCATGGCGGCCAGGAGGACCAGCACGCCCGCGCGCAGCCGATCGGCGACGAGCGGGGCGACGAACCCGCCGAACGAGTGGCCCACGACCACCAGGTCCCGCCGCTCACCGACCGCCCCCACGACGGTGTCGGCGTAGTCCCCGAGCGTCGCGGCGTCGTCGTCGGCGGGCAGGTCGACGGCGACGACGTCGTGCCCCTGCGAGCGGAACTCGGGCTCCACGAGGTGCCACGCCCAGGCGCCCTCGCCTGCGCCGTGGATGAGGACGTAGGTGCTCATGGCGGACCACTCCCCTCGCGGCCCACCGGCGGACCTCGGCCTCGAGGCTAGGCCCGCGCGGGCGGCGGGGGAAGACTCCACGTGGCCCGGGGGCTGTGCGGGCCGGTCCGGGCTGTCAGACTCCGCGCATGTCCGTGCCCGACGTCGTGCGCTCCCCCGACGTCGCGCGCTCCCCTCTCGCGTGGCGTCACGTCGCGGCGGCGATGCTCGTGCTCGGGGTCGTGCTCCTCGTGCTCGCGCCGCAGTACGGCTACCACCGCGACGAGCTGTACTTCCGGATGCTGCCGCCGGCGTGGGGGTACATCGACCAGCCGCCGCTCACGCCGCTGCTCGCGAGCGCCGCCATCACCGTGCTGGGCGACTCGGTGGTCGCCCTGCGTGTCGTCGCACTGCTGTGCGCCATGGCCTCGCTCGCCCTGCTGACGGCCGTGACCCGGGAGGTCGGCGGTGGGCGGCTCGCGCAGGCACTGACCGCCTGGGGCATGGCGGGGGCCACGCTGACCCTGGCGTTCGGGCACGTCCTGTTCACCACCTCGGTCGACCTCGTGCTGTGGCCGGCGGTGCTCCTGCTGGCGATGCGCGCGGTGCTCCGGGACGACGGGCGGTGGTGGCTCGCGGCCGGAGCCGTCGCCGGGGTGGGGTCGGCCAACAAGCTGCTCACGGCGGTGCTGTTGCTCGGGATCGCCGTGGGGCTCGCCGCGCTCGGGCCGCGCCGCTGGTTCCGGTCGGGCTGGCTGTGGGCCGGCGTCGCCGCCGCGGGTGTCCTGGCGCTCCCGGCGATCCTCTACCAGGCGACCAACGGGTGGCCGCAGCTCGAGATGGGGGCGGCGCTCGGGGCGGAGAACGGCGCCGAGGTGCGGGTCATGGTCTGGCCGATGCTCGTCCTCATGGTCGGGCCGGTGCTCGCGGTGTTCTGGGGCGTGGCCGTCGTCTCCCTGCTGCGGCGCCCGGAGTGGCGACCGGTGCGGTTCCTCGTGCCGACGCTGGTGGTCGTCGTGGCGTTCACGCTGCTCGGGGGCACGCAGGCGTACTACCCGGTCGGCGTGCTGGGGACGCTCGTCGCCGTCGGGTCGGTGCCGGTGGCCGAGTGGGCGCGCACGCGCGCCAGGCGCGCCCTGGTGGTGGGGGCGATCGTCGTCAACGCGGCGGGGTGCGCGCTGACCTCGCTGCCGGTGCTGCCGGTCGAGACCTTCGGCGACTCCGGCCTGGCGGCCGTCAACCCCGCGACGGCGGAGCAGGTCGGGTGGGAGGAGTACACCGCCCAGATCCGCCGCGCGGCCGCGGACGGCGGCGCGCAGGCGATCATCACGAGCAACTACGGCGAGGCCGGCGCACTGGACCGCTTCGGCTCCGGCGGCGTGCCGGTGGTCAGCGGGCACAACGCGCTGTGGGACCTCGGCGGGCCGCCCGCGGATGCCGAGATCGTGGTCCTCGTCGGGCTCGAGAGCCGCATCTCCTCGTTCGCCTCGTGCGAGGTGGCCGGCGAGCTCGACAACGGCGTCGGGGTGGACACCGCGGAGCAGGGTGAGGCGCTCCTCCTCTGCGAGGGGCCGGTCGCGCCGTGGGCCGAGCTGTGGCCGGAGTTCCGGCACCTGAACTGATCGCTCGGATTCAGCGGACGTCACGGTCACGCCGACGTCCGGCGTGACGGAACGGCACCGATCCGTCCGTTCACTCTTCACGTGTCCGACGGCGTCCTGTCGGTCGAGGTGCCGCCGACGCACGCGCGTCAGTTGGGCGCGGATCCGCCTCTCGCACGCGTGTGCTCGTCGGATCCGGCGGGTTCCTTCGGGTGCGACGACGGCGCGGACCCGCCCCGGCCGAGGATGAGGGTGCGCAGCCACCTGGGTTCGGCCAGGATCCCGTCGAACGGCAGCCGCTCGCAGATGGCGTGGAGCAGCACGGACAGCGCCACGGCACCCGTGACGAGCAGGACGAGGATGACGGCCTCGGCGCCGGGGAACGACTCGGCGAAGGGGCGCGCGGGCCCGATCAGCTTCCATCTCGCCAGGAGGATCAGGGGCATGTGGGCCACGTAGATCGCCAGGGTGCGGCGTCCCAGCCAGCTCCACATGCCGCCACCGGGCATCCGGGACAGCCCGATCCCCAGGAGTGCGACCGCCGGCATGCCGAGGAGCACCAGCAGGAGGGTGTCGACCCGGTCGTTCGTCAGGACGAGGTCAAGCTCGTTGCGCGCGAGGGCCAGGGGGATGAAGCAGAGCGCCGCCACGGCGCCCACCACCACGAGCCACCGCTGCCGGACCCGGACGACCGGGGCGACCAGGAAGCCGAGGAGGAAGAAGGGGGCCTGGGTGAAGAACGGCTCCGTCCGGGCGCCGAGGTCCGGGTGGACCGGGCTGAGGATCATGGCCAGCGCCAGTGCGCCGAGGACGACCGGGTACCCGCGCAGGAGGCGCGCCACCATCGTCATCACGGCGAGCGACCAGATGAACCAGAGGTAGTCCTCGGGCAGCAGCGCCTGGTCGGCCAGCCACCGCACCAGCCCGCCCGGGATCGCCAGCTCCCTCGGATACTGCGCGAGCCGCAGGAGCAGCTCGATGAGCAGCCAGACGCCCATCACCCACACCATGGGCACGATCCGGGTGCCGAGCACGGTCCGCCACGGGCGGCGGGCGGCGTGCCGGAACAGCATCCCGGAGAGCAGGAACAGGGCGGGGATGCGGAGGGTCTGCACGACCCGGACCGCCGGCTCGAGCTCGGTGACCGGCATGCCGCCCCGGCCCATGAAGAACATCGCGTGCCCGACCACCACGAGGACGACGAGGAACCCGCGCGCGGCGTCGATCCAGGCGACCCGGGTCCGGCCCGGACGTGACACGCCCGACGCCCCGGACGGTTCCACCTGCATCGACCTCTCCTCGTCAGCCCCGTCGGGCTTCGTTGTGTGTGCGCCGTTCCTCGACCGCGCGGCCGCGCGGCCGTCGTACCCGTGGGCTCGTCCGCAGCGCACCCGGGCTCCTTTCGGACCGCGCGGACCCACGATAGGGGCCGGGCCCGGCCACCGTGCCACCTGACTCGGACCTCCTGCGCGTCGACGGGGGCCTGGGACCCAGCTCGGAGCGGCCCCAGCACGTCCCGCAGCCGGTCATGGACGTGGCGGATCTCGTGGCTCCAGGCGACGATCCGGGTGCGCTCGCCCTCAGTCATCGACCGCGTCCGGGAGGTCGCCGCCCGCGAGGGCGTCGGCGCTCGCGGTGGCCCCGAGGACGACGCGGTCGCCGTGCGGCCAGAAGGCGGCCCAGGCCGGCCCGAACGGCGCCTCCATGAAGAACTCCTCGATGCCGGGGTTCGCGACGACGACGTGCTGACCGCGCACCGGCCGCACGCCCGTGCCGGCCAGCTCCCGCGATCCCAGGCCCGAGCAGTTCATCACCGCGAGGGCGAGGTCGGCGGCCTCGTCGAGCGAGGCGAGACGACCGATCTCCACCCGCGCCCCGGCGGCCTCGAACCTGCCGACGAGGTGGCGCAGGTACGGGACCATGTCGACGAGCGGCGTCGTCGTGCGGAACCCCCATCCGAAGCCGTCCGGCAGCTCGGCCGGTGCGGCGACGTCGATCGGCCGCCCGTCCAGGGTCATCGGGAACGGTGGCTCCTCACGCGCCGTCAGGGTCCCGGACCGGACGACGACGCCGGAGCCCGGCACCGTCGCCAGCTCGGTGAAGACCTGTCGACCCCGCCTCTCCCAGGCGAAGGCCGGTTCGTCCTGCGGCAGCAGGTTGGGCCCCACCATCGCGGACGCGACCGCCGAGGTCGTCTCGAGGGGCCCCTCGGCGGCCAGCACGCGCACGGCGTCCCCGCGCTCGGCGAGCAGGACCGCCGTCGTCAGTCCGACCACCCCGACCACGACCACGACCACGACCACGACCACGACCACGACCACCGTCACATCACCGTCCGGTGAGCTCGCCGGCACGAGATCGGATGCAAGCGCAAGCGGCCGGGATCATACTGATTCCCACATGAGGGAACGGGACGCGGTGAACTGGGTCCTGGGACGTGCACCCTCGTGGCCCGCCGCGCGTCCACCGGCGGACGGACGCGACCACACTGACGAGAGCGACTCGATTGCGCGCAGGAGAATCAGATCCCGTGGCGAGCTCGCCGGTGCGCGACTCGATGCCTACGGACGTTCCGTCATGGCTCGCACTGGCGGCTGAGGTGGAGCCACTGTTCGGACCGATGCCGGGAATCCGAGGAGTGATCGAGCGGGGCCTCGAACGGGGCACGGCACTCGTCACCGGCGCCCAAGGAGCGATCACCGGCGGGATGTTGCTCAGCCGTGACGACCAGGCCCACCGGATCAACTGGCTGGCTGTGGCGACGTCGGCTCGGGGCCATGGCCTCGGCGCGGCCCTGGTGAGCGCCGCGTTGGACCGCTGGCGCGTCGGCGACATCGACGTCGTCACGTTCACCCGCGACACGCCTGGCGGTGAGTCGGCTCGTCATCTGTACGAGCGATTCGGCTTCGTCCGCCTCGGTCCCGCTCCAGCCGGTTCGGATGGAATGCCGCGCGATCTGTACCGGCTGCGGCGGTAGGAGCATGGACGAGCGTCGGTCACCAGCATGCGGCGCAGCGGAGCTCAGGGTCGACCACCTGCCCGCGGTCCTGGTCAGAGTTCGAGCGGCGGATCGGCCCCATCGTCAAGCGTTGCCGACACCCGAGACGATCGCCTGGCGCATGAGCCACGACATCGACGACACCCCACGCGAACCCACGAAAAAGTCCTGAGCCGCGACACCATGGAATCGATGTCGCGGCTCAGGACAAGCGTGGACCTCCGTAGCAGCTTCTCAAACCCCCGGAAGCCGCTCGGATCGCTGATTTCCCGCGTCCTACGGAGATCGCCTGGTCGTCGGCCGCACACTCAGCGTGCTCAGATCGCCGATGGGCGCGGTCCGGTGCGTGAGAATTCGCGTCAGTCTCAAACCCGTTTGAGCGTCTCCAATCGAGCCGAGCTGGTCGCCGGTTACGCTGCTGGTGTGCCCGTGCGCGAGCTGGCGACACGATTCAACGTGCACCGCGGCACCGTGCGGGAGATAGCTCGGGAGGCGGGCTTGGCGGCGCGTCGCCCGGAGTTGCCCGACGCGATCCGAGTGGACGCCGCTCAGCTCTATGCGGGTGGGATGACGCTCGCTCAGGTCGCCGCGCGACTCGGAGTAAGCCATGAGGCCGTGCGCTCGGCGGTGCTCGCGTGCGGCGGGACCATCCGTGTCGGCGGTCGTCGCCGGGTCGGCGCCTGAGTTCTTCACACCTCACCGGTTACCTATCGCGTCCACCACGGCCCGCTCTTTTGCGTCGTCTGCTTCGCTGGGCGAGCTGGCGCGCTCGCGACGGGCGGTGACGGACTCGCGGACACGGGCGCGGATTAGGAGCACAGCGCTGACCGGCCCGATCCAGAGCATCTTGAGCATGTTCCAGATCGCCCACAGCACTGCGAGGTGGAGCCATCCGGGTGCGCCGTCCTCGATGAGTTGGACACAGACGTTCGCGATCAGGATGTACGGGACTGCGAGCAGCATCGCGGGGATACCCCACTTCAAGCCGCGTCGGTGAGTTCGGATCGCATCCAGCAGGATGTTGGTGGGCATGTAGCGCCGCAGGAAGTAGCGGGTGTGGACGCTGACGGTCCAGATCAGACGGATCATGGTCTTCCTCTCCATCGCACAGTTCATATGACGAGGCGGTGCGTTGAAGAGTGACCCGAGGGTCTGCCGCGAGCGGCGCATTACAGAGGAGAAATCCGCCTCGAGGCCAAGTCTACGCCTCGGGCCGGACGTGAAGGAAGGGACGGGCGAACTCGCACCGAGCCCAGGCCGATCGCCCGCTGCTGGGTCGCAACTATCGGTAGGAGCTGGGCGCCTTAGACCACTTGGCGCGAGCGCGTTCCATGACCTTGCGGGCGCCGCTGTGGTTCATCCTCCAGCGGGCGACAGCGAGGCTGACGTGGTAGGCATCCGCGGCCTCCTCGTCGGTGGCGTTCGCTCGGGCGAGCCGGAAGGCTCCGTCGTTGGGGATCAGCATCTCCCCCGAGAGCCAGTCGGCTTCGGCTTCTTGGTCGCCGCCCAGCCCACACTTCCTCTCGTCGGAAAGCGAAACGCCGAACTGGTGCTCCAGGACGACGTGGGCGAGTTCGTGGCACATGGTGGTGCGCCGACGAGTCAAGGGCTGAGCATCGTTCTCCAGGATGACCACCCCGCTGCCGTTCGGGATCAGCGCCCCGGATAGTGCGCTCCCGTCCGCTCGTAGGAAGTGGTCGCGCGCCACACCATCGAGGTCGCTGAGCTGGACGACGGGGATGCCGTACTCAGACGCGAAGGCATAGGGGTCGAACGGCGCGTGCGCGTCGAGGCCGATTTCGGTTCGTAGCTCCAACGCGAGGCGCTTCGCCTCGGTCTTGAATCCTCGACGCACGAGTCATCCCTGGGCCCGTGCACGTTCGATGGTCGCGCCGATCACCTGTTGCAGGTACTTGACGTCGGTTTCGCTGAGGTCCTTCCGGGCGCGCAGGAGCGGTGCGAGCTGGGCCATGAGGTCGGGTTCGCGAGTGTCGTCGGCGTCACGTTCTCCCTCGTGCTCGAAGAAGTCCTCGGCCGGGAGTCGGAGCCAGGCGATGATCGTGGCGAAGCCATCGGTGTCTGGCTTGAGGCCGTTGCCGAGCCGGGAGAGCAAGGAGGGGCTCACGCCGATCTCACCGGCCAGTGCTCGCCAGGAGAGTTGGCGCTCTTGACGCGCGGCGTCTAGGGCGGAGTACAGCGCGGCCGTGTTGATCGTGGTTTTGGCCATACCCCCAGTGTGTCACATCTGCGACAGTCCGTCGCCTCCGACACGGAGTGTGTTAGAATTGAAACGCAGCATCGAGTCTAGAACACCGAGGAGGTGAGGAGCATGGCAGGCAAGCGAGGGCGCAGCGCGGTCACGGGTCGGTTCGTGAAGCAGTCCACGGTGAAGCGTCACCCGAAGACCACGACCAACGAGACCACCGGCAAGCGCAGCAAGAAGAAGTAGGCAACGAGCCGCACCTGCTCGACGCAGCAATGTCGGTGGCAGTAACTACGGTGATCGAACGACGAACCAACCAGGAGAACGACTATGAGTGTGACGGACGCCTTCAAGACCTTTCAGGACGTCGTGAACGCTGACATCACACACGTCCGCGAAGCGCGCGCCCGGCGCGATCTCTTCAAGAGTGCCTTCGGCACCGAGGACGATGTGGAGGAAGTCATCGCGTCCGGATCGCTCGCGCGAGGGACGCACAAGGACCCGATCCATGACGTCGATGTGATCGTCGTCTTCGATCAGGACGATCATCCTGAGTGGGGAGCGCCGGGAGGTTCCGCCGCGGACGCTCTCGATCACACGCGCGAGCGTGTCAACGCGCTGCTCGGGGCGACGAACGGCACCTACGACCACGCCGTCCGACTGGCCCGGTGGCGCAACCATGCCGTCAAGTGCTTCCTAGATGACCCTGACGATCCTGACGCTTTCACGGTTGATGCCATGCCAGCACTTCGCCGCGATGGGCGGCTCCTCATTCCTGAAGCACTCTCGGAAGACTGGGTCGCTTGCGACCCCGAGTCCCTGATCGCCGAGGTCGCGGATAGGCACGCACAGTGGAACAAGTTCGCCGGCACTGTTCGGATGCTCAAGTGGTGGGCCGCCGAGCAAGACACCAAGATCAAGTCTCTCGTCATGGAGGTCCTCGCGCTCGACTTCCTGCCGACGGACGTCAACCAGCCCGCTGCGATCAAGCAGTTCTTCGTCAGCGCCTGCTACCACATTGAGGGTGGGAACGAAGTCGCCGATCCTGCTGGGCTCTGTGGACCGATTCAGCCTGACATCGACTACTGCGAGTTCGCCGATTCCCTTGGATCTGCACGAGATAACGCGATCAAGGCCTTCCAGGCACAGGCGAACAACGACACTGCCGCTGCGATTAAGCACTGGGGTGAGGTGTTTGGGGACGACTTCCCGAAGCCTCCCGCCTCCACTGGCAACCCGGCGCCTGCGGTCGTACCAGCGGCGCCCCGACCGGTGAAGGACACTCCGCAGGGATGACTCGCGCAACAGGGCCGGATCGCGGCGCGGGCACCGCGGCGCTCAACCCCGTGCTCTGGACTGAACGTGAACCTGTGCGACTGGCGCGCGACCAAGATGAAGTCCAGGCTTTCGCGCCGTTGCTCGAATACCAGAGTCCAGCAGACGACGGCTTGCCGCACGGCGGATGGATCGGCGTGCTCCCCCGCTGGCCGTTCGAGCGGCCGCAGCCCAATGCTCTCGACGAGCTGCTCGGGGACCAGGAACTGCGGGTGCTCGTCGCCTACTCCGCGGCGCACCCGATGGTGCCGCCGACCATCTACTCCCTCGATCCGGAGCCGTCGATCTGGGAACAGACACAGTCCGCATGGCACGTAGCCCCAGGAGGATCGCTCTGTCTGCTCCAGAGCGATGGCGGCTGGCAGCCCGAAGCCAGCCTCACCGAGCTTCTGGCGAAGGCATCGGGGTGGCGAATCGAGTACGCCCTCATGAAGGCTGGAGTCATCAATGAGATGTCGGTCCATGGCATCGTCTCTGACCCCTCACACGACCACCTGATTGACCGAGCGATTCAGCGAGCAGCTCCAACACCGGACCCGACCGAGGCGGGAGACACAGATGTCTCCCCATAACCCCTACATCGTGATGCCCAGAGACGCGGTCACCAAGATCGCAGGCTCCGACCTGTCGGGCGGATCGCTGGTACTACGCCGCGTTCCCGCGGACGATATGTATGTCGTCCAGACCGTGGAAACCGGCAAAGACATCCGTCTTCCAGCCGAAGTCCCACGCGAGTACGCCGCGCTTCGTTCAGGCGACCCTCACCATGCCGCTCAGTGGATCAGGGTGGCACCGAACGACGCCCATCTTCACCATCTCTTCTTGTCCAGACGCCCCGATATCTCCATAGGGTTCAAAGAATTCAGGGAGCTGGTGCCGGGCGTTGGCGATCCCGGCAACCACCTTGGCGTGGTCGTCACTCACGACCCCGATCTTCCACCGGAGCTGGTGGAGGCGGGTGCCTCGGAGTTTGCGGGATGGGCTGTCCGGCGCAGCGGTGTGGAACCTCTCGCTATCGAGATAGAGCCAGAAGTTGTTGGCCTGGCACAGTTGGCTCGCAAGTGGCCGATCGAGCAGCTCGCCGCCAACAGCGTCATGGTCGTGGGCTGCGGCAGCATCGGCAGCGCCGCAGCAGAAGCGCTCGCAGGATATGGAGTCGGACGTGTGGAACTGGTCGACCCGGACCGATTCCTCTGGCACAACATGCTCCGCCACACTCTCGGCGCCGAAAGCGTCGGGCGGTTCAAGGTGGCGGCCATGAAAGATCACCTCGCCCAGCACTGGCCGCAACAGACAGTGCTTGCCCACCGACGCGACGTGGTTGCCGAGGCGCACTACATCCGGCCTATCGTCGACCGCGTCGATCTGGTGCTCTGTGCCGCAGACGGTATTGCTCCCAGGCGTGTCGTCAGCCACCTCTCCAGGCGCGCACGGAGGCCGGCGATCTTGGCGTGCGTGCTCGACAATGGCTCGATCGGAGAAGTCATCAGGCTGCGACCAACACCCCGGTTCGGATGTCTCCTCTGTCTACGGCAGCAGCTTGCAGATCAGGGAGCGATGGACGCTGAGGCGGATCAGGAGTTGGATTACGGCACCGGGCGCGTCCACCAGCCAATGACGGCTGTGCCGCCTGATCTCCGATACATCGGCACGTTCGCCGCAAAAGTAGCGATCGCGACACTGCTGGAATCGCTTCACGGTGACCACACCCAGCAGGTTCCCGGCGAACACGCCATCATCGGTCTTCGACCAGCAGGTGACCTCGCAGCCCCTTTCGACCTCAGCCAAGCCGGCGATGTTCGGTGGTCGTCCATTCCCAGACCTCGTGCATCGTGCCCGACCTGCTCGCCAGGATGACAGGTCGAAGAGAGGTGCCTCCGGTGACGATCACTGACGTCGCACTCAGCACGATCGCGCGCGAGGCGTTGCGGTCCGTCGATGGACTCGAAACTGGCGGCATCCTGCTCGGGAACGACGCGACTGATGGGATCGACATCCGACACGCCGGCGGACCTGGACCCAACGCCACCCGCGGCGAACGCACCTTTATGCGAGACCTCGTCCATGCCCGGCGTCTCGCGGACTACGCCTGGTCGGAGGACCGTAGCCAGTGGATAGGCGAATGGCACACCCACCCGACCGGAGGACTCTCCCCGAGCGAGGTTGATCTCCACTCCTACATGCGCCATCTGCACGACCCCGAACTGGGGTTCGACAAGTTCGTCGCGATCATCGCTGGATTCGATTCATCGACACGAGTGGTCGTTGCAATTTGGCTCGTAGAACGGGACCGCATCTTGGCAGTGTCACCCGAGAGGCTTCCTACGGCGCCTGCTGTAAACAGCCCGCACGCCAGTGACGCGGTGAGGCACGCCACCTTCGTAACTGAAGAACACAAGGAGACGCCATGACATCCGATTCCGCCGCCCCTGACCCAGCAGACCCTGTCTTCATCTCGTACCGCCAGAAGGACGGTACTGGTGTTGCTACGGAGCTCGCCTGGCTCCTCCGGGCCGCCGGCATCCCTGTCTGGCGGGACCGAGACGATCTGCCGCCAGGCGACACCGAGGCCCGACTCAAGCAAGCGATAGCGGCCGGCATCTCCGGCGGCGTTCTCGTGACGACACCGGACGTGGTGAACAGCAGAGTCGTGAAGACGTTGGAAGCACCTCAACTCCTTGAGCTACACCGCGACCACGAAGTGTTTGCACTTGGCATCATCAACTCGGTGAAGACAGACGACGGCGGAACAGATTACGACGCTCCCGACCGGCTCCTAGAGATTCGTCCCGGCACCTTGAGCGGTGTAGATCAGCAATCCGCCGAGCGCGATGGTCTGCTGGCATTGATCCGCAGTTTGGTCTGGCACCGGATCGCGTCTCTTCGCAAGCGAATCGAGACAACCGACCAGACGTTCCACCTGAGCCTCCAGACCAGGAACACGCCACAGGTCTATGACCGAACCGGTGACGAACTGGACATCCGGCTCATGCCCTCCGATCACGAACGGCTTCCGAGCGCCGATGGGCTCCGAGACCTCAAGGACACCATCGGTCTCCTCCCCGATGCCGTGACCCGTTCCGGGGCACATCGCCTACGTGTTGCTGGAGGGGCTCATCTCTCCGTGGCCTTCGCGGTCGGGGCGGCCTTGCCTTCGTCTCGAATCGGACACATGGACGTGATCGACCAACAGGGCGCCACCTGGTCGAGCGATGGCGAAGCGCGGTTCATCACGCAAACGCAAGTGCAAATCGCAGATCAAGGCGGCGAGCCATCGGCGATCACGGCCGGCCGTCCCTCCGTAGCCGTGTATGTCGATCTCCTGCCCCAACGCAGCGACACCGCCTTCACCCGCTATATCGAAGACCATAGGCCGTTTCTCGCGGCCTGGCGTCATCTCACAAGTGCGAGCGGCACGCTCCTCGACCCCACTGATGCAGGCCTGATCGCCGCCGACGTCGCCGCGCACATCCGTGCCCTGTCGAACGACAACTCCAACGCCGAGGTGCACCTCCTGCTGCGGTGCCCGTTCCCACTTGCGCTTCTCATCGGGCGATTGACCAACACCCTGCGTGTAGTAGTCCATGAATGGGACGACTCCGACCCCATCGACGGTGAAGACTACCGCGCAAGGTACGTGCCCACCATGCGTTTACGTACGTCTGCAAGATCAGGTGTCATCGAAGATGTGCTCCTCCCGGATGCGTCTTGACTGCGCCAACCGACCTCGCGGTCGCCCGTAACACCATGTTGAGCGTCACTCTCGCGTGGAGGATTCGCTCGACGTCTAGACAACGGCGCTCCGAAGGACACGGACGTCTATGAGCTTCTCGCGCGATCCGGGCTTGCCCTACTCGGCATTCACTCAAGCGTGCCGCGCCTTCAAACCCAGCGAGCTGATCCCGGCGATCGCGCAGGCCTCGGCCTCGCTCGGCGAACCGCCGTATCCAGATGCTGTGAAACATCGGATGCCGCCGTGGGGATTGGCTGCGGCCGCGCGAGATTCGCTTCTCTACGGCAATGAGTATCGCTCAAAGGCCGTCGATGAGAAGGCGCTGCGGAAGCTGATGCACAAGTTCCAGATCGCGATGGACATCGACGATGCTGATGTGGGGTCCGAGGACTTCCTCGTCAAACTGATGACTCGGGTCACGTACGAGCAGTTCCCCTACCAGGAGTCGATGTTCGAGGAACTTGCTCGCTCCCACGCCTGGATGGTCGAGGGTCTGCCCGACGTCGAGACCCGAGTGATCACGGAGGACTCGCTGGCGGCCATGCTCGACGGAATTCCGTTCCGCGAGGCGATCGGCGCGACGTTCTTCCTCCAAGTGGGTGCCTTCCAGAACGGTGGAGCATACAAGCCTGGCTGGCTGGATCAGCCAAACTTCACTGAAGTGCTGAAGCTCTATCCGCGGACGAACATAGAGAAGATCGCCTCTCGACTCACCACGACACCCGCAGCCTTTCGGACTGCTTTCAACGACCACTCGGTCGGAACAGCCACAGCGGCCCGATTCGATTACAACCCGTTGATGGCGACGCCGTTCGTGGACATGGGCGACGGGGAGCCTGTTGCTCCAGCGACGCGTCTGATCATGCGGACGGTCACGCCGGGAGGCTTGTACTACGCCGGGATGACCAAGCACGGCAAGGCTTTCGCGGATGATCTCGGAGGCCTGTTCGAGCACTACATTGGTCGACAACTCAACCTGATCGAAGACGCGGAGGTCGAACCCGAGATTGTCTTCGGCAAGGGTGGCGGTCACAAGAGCGTTGACTGGTTTGTGATCCTGCCCAATCTGGTCATCTTGGTGGAGGTCAAGTCTCGCCGCCTCGCCCCGGCAGCACGGGCCGGCGATGCGACGCTGATGAACTCGCCCAGCGAGACCCTGGGCGGCGCACGGAAGCAGTTGACCCGGACTGTCAGCCATCTTGCTGACAGTCACCCGGCGTTCACGCACATCCCAACGGACCGCCCCATGTTGGGGTTGATCGTCACGGCGGAGCCGTTCTATACCGGGGCCGCGTACCTTCTCGACCATGACGTTGCGGTCATCCCCGGCGGGAGGCTCCCAGATGTTCCTGTAGCCGCGGCGAGCGCGCGTGAAGTCGAGTGGCTCGTGACGCACGGCAAAGACGTTGAGCCGCTGCTCCTCGCAGAGATGGTGGGTAGATGCTCAGTTCCACGGTGACCAGTGGCACCCGTGGACCGTGAGTCCATATCCGAGAGCTAGATGTACTGGCCGGCGACCTTGGTCGCACCGCGGGCGGTTCAGGGCTACTTTTCGCCGACCCCGTTGAATGTCTTTCTCTGTGAAGGGTTCAGCGCGTGTCCTGCGAAATCTTCACTACATCTCGACCGCTACAGCCATGACCCCCGTCGAGATCCGTCCTCTCACCAACTCGGACCGCAGCGCCGTCGAGGCCGTCCTCACCGCTGACGACGGCTACGCGCAGCGGGTGCACGGGCGGCCGCCCGAGCCCGACGACGTGACCGGTCTGTTCACGGCACGCCCGCCGGACACGCGGCCGGACCAGAAGCACCTTCTCGGGCTGTTCGTCGACCAGGAGCTGGCCGGCGTCGCCGACCTGGCCACCGACTGGCCGGAACCGGGGGTCAACTTCCTGGGGCTGCTCCAGCTGCGGGCGGACGCCCAAGGCCTGGCTCGGCACTTCCACGACCACCTGCTCGCCGCGCTCCCCACGGATCGGGAGTGGCGGCTGAACGTCCTCGACACCAACGCGGAGGCCCAGCCGTTCTGGGAGCACCTCGGGTATCGGGACACCGGCACGCGGAAGTCGTGGTCCAGCCCCACCGGACTGGACCATGAAGTAGTGGTCCAGGCGAGCGTGAGCGTAGGTGGGGGCGGCAGATCAGGATGAAGCCAGGCGCTCTCCTTCGGACCGGAGGATGCAGAATTGGTTCCCCTCAATGTCGGCCAAGGTGACCCAGCCAAGTTCATTGGCCTCCCGGCGGTCGGCAATAAGTGTTGCCCCCAGCCCGAGGACCCGCTCGACTTCCTCGTCGCGGGTACCAGTTCGAGGCCGTAGGTCCAGGTAGAACTTGTTCTTGCCCGGGGTCGGGTCCGGCACCTCGATGAACAAGAGGGTGTGGCCAGTCTCGGGGTCGAAGATCGGGCACTCCTCATCTCCGGGTTCGTTCGGCTCGTCGGTGTTCTCGACATACCCAAGGATGGGTCGCCAGAACTCAGAGAGGGCGTAGGCGTTGCGGCAGTCCACGGGGGTGTGAGACACGAAGCTTGTCATGCGAGGGGTGAAACATGTCACGCACGGCCCAGCCAGTGGGCTGTGCACTGTCCACGAACCGGCCTTAGGAGGATCTCCGCGCGGCGACCTCTCGCACGAGGATCATACGTGCAGATCCCTTCATGGGGGGCTTCCACCGGCCCGCCGTGAGCCTGAAAATACCGCTCCGGCGCCCGGGTGGCAGCGGTCGGATTCACTGTCCTCGCCGCTCTCTCAGACGAGCCTGCTTGTTCCGGTTCCCACAGATCGCCATCGAGCACCACTGGCCCGTACGGGAGCGCGAGTGATCGTAGAAGGCCCATTTGCACTCGTCGTCCCTGCAGGCCTTGAGGCGAGACCACGTTCCGTCCACCGTTGCTTGCGCGACCAGGGCGAGAATCCTCCCGGCGACATAGTGCGCTCCGTCTCTCCGAGGGATGAGGCGCAAGCCCTCCTCGGTAAAGGTCGCCTCGGCCTGACTCCAGGCCAGCATTCGATCGAGCACCTCGCGGACTGCCGGAGGCATTGAACCTCGCGAGTGATGAGCAAGCAGGCCCTCACGCAGTGCCTCACGAAGCTCACCCAGGAGCTGCCGGTCGCTCGCACTCGACTCGTTCGGGAGACCGCGTTCGGCGCACCACCGACCCCACGTTTCTGACGAGTCCAGGGCGTCCGTGCCCTTCTCGATGTCCAGGGTGTTCACGAACGTCCGCACCAGCTCGAGGTCACCCGGCGCGTTCGGCTCACTCGAAGATCCCATACTCCGATCTAACCATCGACCCGCCTAAGGCGGTTGCAAAGAACGTTGTCGTAAGTAACCATCTCTAGCATGACGAGAGTTAGCGCATGGCGCAGTCGGGACTTCCGCCGTCTCTGGGGTGCCTCCACGGCGTCAGCCTTGGGCGGTGAGATCGGCGAGCTCGCCCTGCCGGTTCTCGCTCTGGTGTGGTTGGGGGCCTCGGCCGAAGAGCTGTCCTGGGTACGAGCCGCGACGTTCCTGCCGTACCTGGTGCTGACCCTCTGGCTGGGCGTGCTGGTCGACCGGTGGAGGCGGCGGCGACTGATGATCACGGCGGAGATGGTCAGCGGGATCACTCTGCTCGGTATCGCCGGCACAGCATTGGCCGGGTGGCTCACCGTGCCAGTCCTGGTCGCCGCGGCCGCACTGCTGGGGGCGATGTCCGTGCTGCACATGCTCGCGGACTTCTCCTTCACCCCCCACGTGGTCAGCAGGGCCGCGCTTCCGGATGCGAACGCGAAGATGACAGCCACTTACTCGGCGATCGGCATCGGGGGCTCCGGAGTCGGCGGCGCGCTTGTCCAGTGGATCACGGCACCGTTCGCCGTCGCGATCAACGGGGCGGGGCGGCTCCTCTCCGTCCTGTTGCTGCGACGTATTGAGACCCCCGAGCCGCCTGCGCCGGCTCCTGGCGCTTCGGCTCGACAGCAGGCTCGGGAGGGGTTCATGGCCCTACTTCGCCACCGAGTCGTTCGGGCTCTTGCCGCGGAGGCGACGATCTGGAACCTGGGCAACGAGGTCTTCATGCTTGCCCTGACCGTCCTGATCGTGGATCTCCGACAAGATGGCCCCCTCATGCTCGGGCTGATCTTCATGGCCGGCGGACTCGGTGCCTTCCTCGGGGCGGGCATTAGTGCGCAACTGACCGAGCGGTTCGGGTACGGGCGATCCCTTGTCACGGCCATGCTCGTGGGCAACACGGCGCCGCTGGTCGGCGTGCTGTTCAGCTCCGACACCTCCGTGACGTCCCTGGTGGTCCTCGCCGCGGCCTTCTTCGCGTCCGGGTTCGGCACCGGAGTCGCGAACTCCCAGGCCGTCACCGTCCGTCAGGTCACGGTTCCCGAGGAACTCCGCGGGAGGGTCAACGCCAGCTACCGCATGCTCTCCTGGGGCGCCCTCGCAATCGGTGCACTCTTGGGAGGCTGGCTGATCTCGGCTGTCGGGGGATGGCTTGCCGCCGCGCTGGGCACGGCCGCGATGGCGGCTTCCACCCTTCCCGTCGCCCTGTCTCCAGTGCGGCAGATGCGGGACCTCGACGACGGCGCCCCACCCGCCGCCGAGTAACTCAGCCCCCGCCTAGGCTGGGGAGCGATCTCAGAACGGACCAGGTCAGCGATCGCGGCAAACGAGGCGTGCGGTCGCACCGTCCAGCGCTTGTAGGGTCGTGAAGGTCACCTGACGAGTCTCGCACGCCTCCACTTGGGCGATCGAACTTCCGGACCTGCCGCACAGAGAACGGGCGTGGCGGTTGACGGTGGGATGCAGCGTGCACCCCTGCATGGGGGTTGGCGGGGCGGGTGTCTGCTTGTCTATGGGCTGGTGAGGAAGGTCAGGAGGGTGTGGGTCAGCTGGGCGGGATTCTCCTCGGCCATGTGGTGTCCGGATTCGATGACGGCGGAGACGGGATCCTGCTCGCACCAGGCTCGCCAGATCACCGAGGGGTCGCCGTAGAGCTGGCCCATGTCGTCGAGGCTGGACCACGCCACCAGCGTGGGGCAGGCGATCTTTCGGCCAGCTTCTCGATCACTCTCGTCAGTTGCCCGGTCCACGTGGAGGCCGGCCCGGTAGTCCTCGAGCATGGCTCGTACCGTTGATGGCTGCCTGATGGCGGTCACCATGTCCTCGTAGTTCTCGAGCCCCATCGACTCCGGGTCGGGGCGGTACCACGCCAACGGGTCGGCGGTGATCACTCGCTCGGCCTGGTCGGAGGATGCGAAGAACCAGTGCCACCAGGCCTCGGCGAAGCGCGCGTCGGCGCGCTCCAGCGCCTCGACGATGGGGACACTGTCCAGGACGGCCAGCCGGGCCACCCGGTCAGGGTGGTCCAGGGCAGTGCGGTAGGCGACGTAGCTGCCGCGGTCGTGACCCACGACGGAGAACGTGTCGTGGCCGAGACGGGACATCAGGGCCGCTACATCGCGCGCCATCTCCCGGTCGCAGTAGCCGACATGGTCCGCGTCTGGCTGCGGTCCCCGAGATTGACCGTAGCCGCGCAGGTCTGGGCACACGACGGTGAACCCGGCCTCCACCAACGCCGGCGCGACCCGGTACCACGTCGTGTGAGTGCGCGGATGCCCGTGCAGCAGCACGACCGCGGGACCGTGGCCGCGATGACGCACCCGGAGACTTACCTCGTTGTCGAGCTCCACACGCTCCAGGGAGAAACCGTCAAAGAACTCCACCCCAGCATCCAAGCACCTCACCAAAGCACGCGCCGCCGCCCTGAGGACGCAGCCTGTGGATGACGTCCGCTCATGCCGCGAGGCGCGCGGCAGACAGCCACAGGAGGGATGGACCTCATCCGCTGCTTTCGCGGGTGCTGGGGTATCGGGCCCAGGTGCTGCCGGCTTCTTGGGCGCGACGTTCGGTGGTGTTGATGTGGTAGCCGAGCATCTGGCTGACGATGGCTGGGGGCGCTTGGAGGGTCAGACGGGACAGGGTGCTGGCACGGGCTGCCCGGGGTTGAAGGCCGAGGTGTTCGAGGCGTAGTCGCAGGGTGGTGGGGTGCACGGGCTGGGTGCCGCGTCGGCCTGGGAACAGCCAGTGGCTGTCGGGGTTTGCGGCGGTGGGGGAACGGTGAGTGGTGAGGTAGTCGGTGAGGAGCTGGTCGAAGGGGGCTGGGACGGGGGCTGGTGGTGTACCCAGGTGGATCTTGACCGCTGCGTCCTCGCCGCGGGTGATGTCTTTGGTGCGCAGCTGTGCGAGGCGACCCAGGGGTTGGGCGTAGAGGAGCATCAGTGCGAGAACGACCCGGTCGCGGTGGTCGAGGGAGTCGTCCAGGGCGGCGCGGCGTAGCCAGTCCAGGCGGTCCGCCTGGCTGATGGGTCGGATCTGCTGGTGCACGCTGGGCGTGATGCGCAGGGGCGGGGCCAGGCCGCGACGGGCCGCCCAGGCCAGGAAGGCTGCTACCGGGGCGCGCTGCCATTGCTTGTGGTCGCTGACCCAGCGGTCCAGATCGTCCTGGGTGAGTGTGTCCAGGTTCTGCTCCTGGCCTCGCAGCCAGGTGAGGAAGGCGTTGGTCTGTCGTAGCGCGACGCGGGTGTTCTGGTCTCGGTAGGGGTGCAGCATTGCCCGGTCGGCGTCTTGGCGTAGTCGCCGATGAAGCTGCCAGCGGGCGTAGCGTTCCAGCACGGGCCGCACGTCGGGGTCGACCTGATCGTTCAGGTAGACGGTGGTCCATTCCTGGACGCGGCGCAGGGTTGGGTCGACCTCGGGCAGGACGCCGGCGGCGATGAGAAGCTGGCGCAGGTGCGCGACCGCGCGGTAAGGCTGGAGCGTGGCCAGACCGTCGTGGGTGAGGTCGACCTGGCCGGTGGCCAGGGCGTCGAGCAACCTGGTGGTGTGTGGTTTGGTGAGCCACAGGATCCCGGTGCGGGGGCGGGGCATGGCCACCAGGTGCTCCAGCAGCGGTTGCAGGGCGGGGGCCACGGTGCCGGTGCCGTCGTCAAGGGCGGCGGTCAACCGGTCTGTCAGCACGCACCGTCCGCAGGTGTTCTTGTAGTGGTTCCATCCTTCTTGTCCGCACCGGGTGCAGGTGAAGTTGCCGATGCCGCCGGCGCAGTCGGTGCACACCGTGCGTCCTTGGTCCAGTCCAGGCAGAAGCCGGTGGGTGCCGCATCCGGGGCAGGTTCCGTAAGTCTCGCGGGCCTTGGCGTAGCAGCCGGAGCAGACCGGACCCTCGGGCCAGTTCCGGACGGCGACCACGAACCCTGGCCGGCGGCTGCTGGTGGTCGAGCCCGGGGGTGCTGGTGGCCGGAGCGGGCGGGCGCAGCGGGCACACGAACTGTCGGGGCGGGCCTGCTGGTTCACCTCTGCTCGGGTGTGTCCGTGGTGGTCAGCCGGACGTGGACCGGGCGCACTGGTGGACTGGTCTGGTTACGGCGGGGGTGGGGGTCGCCGACGGCCTGGGGACGGACACCGATGAGGTGGGTCTGGCTGTCGATGAGCTCGTCGGAGGTCACGCCCAGGATGTGGCAGAGCGCGGACAGGACGTGCAGGTTGAGCCGTTCGGGGGTGCCGGTGACCAGGCGGTGGGCCTGGGAGCTGGACAGGTTGATCCCGTGCTCGGCCAGGTGCGGGATGATGTCGGTGGTCATGTACATGCCGCGCTCGGCCATCAGTGCGCGCAGTCGCCAGGTGTAGGTCGTGTTCCACAGCTGGGCCATCAGCGGGTTCCTTCCAGAGTTTTCTCGGTGGGGGTGCGGGCCAGTGCTTGGGCGATATCGGCGTCCAGGGCGCGGCGCAGGGTGCGGACGCGGAAGTCGGAGGACACGCAGGTGTACAGGCTCGTGGTCGAGCCGTAGTCGTGCCCGACCTGGTCCTGGACGAATCTCAGCTCGAAACCTTGCTCCATCAACGTCGTGACGTAGGAGCGGCGCAGGGAGTGGAAGGTCAACGCCGGGTTCAGACCCAGCTCGTCGCAGTAGGCGCGCAGCCGCCGGGACAGGACCTCCCCAGCGATCCGCTCGCCCCGCTCGGTAGGGAACAGGGCGTCGCCGCCGTTGGTGTGCAGCAGGGGCCGGACCTCCTGCAGGTACTGCTGGACCACGTCCACCGTCCAGGGCCACACCGTGAGCACGCTGCGCCGTTTGGGGGCTGAGCCCCGCTGGGCCTTACCGTGACGGATCAGCAGGACCCCGAAAGCGCCGAACTCCGGGGCGTGCGGGTTGGGCGAGAAGTCGGTGACGTCGAGCATGCGGACCTCATTGCGCCGCATCCCGTACCCGTAGGCGAGCTTGAAGATCACCCCGTCCCGGAACACCGAGGCCCACCCTTTGGTGCCGCGGGCGGCCCGGTCCATCGCGGTCGCGTCGACGTGCGCGAACAGTGACTCCAGCTCGGCGAGGGTGAACGCCCGGCGGGTCGGCAGCCCCTCGTAGTCGGCCACGTGCGCTGCGCTGTTCACCTCGTTGAGGACCTGCGTGGGGACCGCGTCGAACCGTTCCTGGCACACCAGCGGCCACTCGTAGGCAGGGTCGGTGACGTACCCCCCGAAGATCCGCAACCCGACCTGGTAGTTCCGGATCGTGGACAGGGCAAGGCCTTTCACCGACCGCAGATCGGCGAACCACTCATCGGCGTGGCGGGGCATCCAGGTCCACGGGTACTCGTTGGAATGCTCAACGAACGCGCGCACCTGCGCACGCCGGTTGCGGACTGTGACCACGGAGAGGTTCCGGGCGAGCATCTGCCGTTCCCAGCCGTCGAGCATCGCGTCCAGCACCTGTTCCTCGGGCCGGACCAGGCCCACCCCCGAGGTGATCAACGACAGCGCTGACAGGCTTCGCGGCATCCGGTCCTGATCGTCCATCTAGGCCTCCTGGCTCGCCCGTCTATCGTGACAATAGCCCGCCTATCGCCCGGGTGGCAAAAGGGGCGCCGCCACCTGCACGAACGCCGCCATAGCCCTGAGACGCTGCACGGCGAGCCGCCAGGAGCAGCGTTCCGAGAGCGTCCCTGGCCTGGAAAATCACTCGCCATGACCAGTCCCGGCAGCCGGGATTTGTCACGCTTTAGCGAAGAGTGCAGGAGGTGTCGTCAGCCTGCGTGACATCGGTAAGAACGCTGATACCGAGAATCCGATTCTGCTGAACGCTTGGAATGCGTATCCCTGGCCGACCGGCGAAGGTGATGGCGATGGCGATGGCGAATCATCAGCGACGCCGTTCGGCAACGGCTGACCCTCACAATCGAATCAAGTCGACTGCAAGCTTCGGAAGTGCCGAATTGCGCCACACTTACAACGAGCGCTCGATGTCCTCGCGTCCCGGTGAATGCTGCGGTACATCGCTCGCTTGGATGATGAAGCCACGTGCTCGATCGAAAGCAGTTCGTGCACGGGCGGCGTCAATGCTCTGCGCCGTGGACTGCGGCGGCGGTCCCAGAGGTCGGGCATCCGTGACGCCGTATCTGTCGCGGTAGGCCGCAACGGTGCGCCCGTAACGTCGCCACGCAGCGGCTTGGCGCTGATCGCGGGGTGGCTCGCCAAGATGCTGCACCCACGCTTCGCCGGTCTCGCGTGCGGTGTCGAGCACGGCATCAGCGCGAGCTTCGATCATCTCGCGCCGCTCATCGAGGGCCTGCCGCATATCGTCGGTCATCGGGCCGTCCGCAGCCGGGATCAGTCCGGCGATCAGCCGCGGCGTCTTGCGAGCACGACCCGAGCCCGCCGGGCGGGCGGTGGCGCGCGCAACGCGGTAGTGCAGCACGGAGGCGATGTCGTCGGCGTCGGTGAATCCGCGCGCGGCGACCAGGCGCGGAAACAGGGTGTCGACGTTGTGGTGGTTGGCCTCGGCGCGGAGCAGTTCGGCGGTGAGTGCGCCGAACGCCTCGGACTCGATCGCGGTGTCGGCTTGTTCGGCGGTGAGGCCGGCGGATCGGATGAGGGTGGCCCAGCGGTCTCGTTGGGCTGCGGCGGCGATGGTCTCGTACTCGGCGGCGAGCTGGGCGATCGACCCCCAGTTCTCCTGTTCGGCAGTGATGGTCTGGTGCGCGGACAACTCAGCACCCACATGCTGGAGCACCCCGAACAACACCGACCGGCCGGTGGCGTCGGGATTCTCACCGGGATGCGGCTGGGCGTGCTCGTCGGCCCGGTCGAGCATCACGTAGGCGTGGTTGGACTGCTTGCCGCGGGTCATCGCGACGTAGAAGTTCTCCCTCGTCGTGGTCGGCTCCACCAGCACATGCGCGGTATCGACAGTGACGCCTTGCGCCCTGTGGGCGGTGACCGCGTATCCCAGATCGACGTGATCGGCCACGTAGGAGGCGGGGAGGGCAATTGAGCCGCCGAACCGGTGGCCGGTCTTGCGGATCGTGACCGAGCCGTCGTCGCGGACGCCGGTGATGGTCCAGGTGTCACCGTTGCGCACCCACGTCTTCCCGTTGCGGAGGCGGCGGTCGTTGCGGCGGGTGATGATCGTGTCCCCGACCCCAGCAGTGGTGCCGTCGTTAAGCTCGACCTCCCGACCAGGTGTCAACGTGCCGTCGAGAATCAGATCGGCACGAGCGCGCTGGTTGAGGGCGCTCACGTGGTCGCGGGTCTCGGCGACCAGCACCGACACCAAGCCTTGGTTCCGGTCGGCGCGCCAGGCGGTGTAGGCGGCGTCGGTCATCGCCTCGGCGTCGCCGTCGTGGATGCGGTCGTGGGCGAGGTAGGTGTCGATCACCTGCGTGCGACCGTGGCGCAGTGCCAGGGAGGCGGTCTTCTCCCACTCGTTGGTGAACCGGTGCACGTCGACCAGCTCGGGCGCATCGTCCCGGTCACCCACGAGGAGCCCGAACGCGCCACCGGCGTCCACCGACTGGAGCTGGGCGAAGTCGCCCACCAGCAACACCTTCGCCCCGGCCCGCTCGGCCAGGTGCGTGATCCGCTCCAACGAGAGCGTGCCGGCCAGAGAGGCTTCATCGATGATGACAAGCTGACCCGCCTGGAAGTCGGTGCCGTGGACGAGGTGGTTCTGCCACCACTTCGCCGTGTTCTCCGTCGCGATTCCCAAGTCCTCGGCGAGGACCTGCGCGGCCACCGCGGACGGTGCCAGCCCGACCACGGACCCGGCACCGTGCGCCTTCTCCCACGCCCGCCGCAACGCCGACATCGCCGTCGTCTTCCCGGCGCCGGCCGGGCCGACCAGCACGTCGAGCAAGCGCCCGGAGACCGCGATGCGTGTCAGCGCCTCCGCCTGGTCGGCACCGAGCATCCGTCCCTGACGGTCGGGCTTGGTGGTGATCTTCTCGACCGTCGCCACCGACACGGTCGGCGCGGTCAGGGTGCGGGTGCGGTCGAGCAGCCGGTCCTCGGCCGCGAGGAGTTCCTCGGAGGAGAACACGGTCGAGTGCTTCGGCCGGAACACGCTGGTGCCGTCCACGCGGCGGAACACGGCTGGGCTGGTCGCCAGGTCCGGCGGTGTCAGCCGCAACGACACAGCTTCGGCGGCGTCGGCGACCATCGCGACGATCGCCTCCCGGTCCTGCATGGACGCGAAGCGCCACCCCATAGTCTGCCGGGACGCCTCGGCCATCAGGTTCCACCGCCGCCACGTCGAGCGCTTCTCACCCACCACGCCGACCACGCTCCGGCCGAGATCGGCGACCACGTCCAAAGGCACGTCGTCAGCGCGCAACAGCAACGGCTTGTCGTTGTCTGTCACCTCACGCGCCCAGGCCGTCGCGTCGGTTCCGAGCACTCCGGCGGCGCGGGTGCGCCACTCGGTGGTGAGGTCGGCAAGCGACCGGACCTTCTTCTCCGGACGCGTGGCGAGGGTGGCTTGGGCGCGGAGCTTGATGATCGTCGCCGTCGAGGGCTGGCGGCCGTGCCGGGCGACGTAGTCGGCGATCAGTCGGTCCTTCTCCACCTCGATGTGCCGCGCTCGGGTGGAGAACTCGGCTACCAGCTCCTCCGGCACGCTGCTGATCGCCCAGGCGGGATTGCGGTCCCGGCCCATGTCGCGAGCCTCCCATTCGACGCCGAAGCTGCGGGTCATGTGGTCGGCGAACACCGCCTCGTGCAGCTCCGACAGGGCGACCACCGCGGCGTGCATCGGCCGCCCATCCAAGCTCCGCCACTTCCCGTCCAGCACGGTCTGCACCTTGTTGCTGATCACGACATGGGTGTGCAGATGAGGATCACCCGAGCGGGAGTCGAAGTGATCGAACGCCGTCGCCACCAAGCCGGCGACATCGACCTGCGCAACGGCCCCGTCGCCCGCGGTTGCACCGGTGCGGGTGGCCGCAACCTCCCGCTCCATGAACGCAACCACCTCCGCAACCGCCCGATGATGCGCCTCCCCGATCAACGCCTGGGTGCCGGCGTCGGCCACCGCCCACAACGCCGAGGCCGACTTCGGGACCGAGAACGTGAAGTCGAACCCCGCCACCGCACGACGCTTCCCACGCTCGGCCTCCTCGGCCTCGATCCGCGCGACCGCCTCACCTTTCGCGCCCGGACTCAGCGATGGGTCGAGATCGGCGATCCGCGCCTCGACCCGCTCCGGAACCGACTTGTAGACCGGGAACGCGAGGCCGAGCGGGTCGCCGGTGATCGGATCACGGCCCATCCCCATCACGAGCTGAAGCTGGGCCTCCGACACCCGATCACCGACCGCGAGCTGACCCTTGCCGAGCGCGGCGACCCCAGAGCCGAGCCACTGCCCCGGTGGGGTACCTTCCTCCGCGTAATACCGCGTCAACGGAGTGGAGAGCGAGCGGTCGCCATCCGCGGCGACCACGCTACGAAGCAGATACTTGTGGCCGTCGCCGGCGCTCATCACCCGCATCGAGACCGTCATGCACGTCAGGTGCGCACTGCGCCGGTAGCCTCACGATCGTTATGCAGCGGGGCGGCGGTGGCTGGCCGCTACAGGGTCGTGCCCGTGAGCGGGCAGCTTTGCTGGCCGCCTATGGGAAGATGCGAATGTCCTGTGGACGGTCCTTCGTGGACGAGGCGTCGGTACCGACTCGGGGTGACGCCGACGGCCTCGCGGAACACCCGGGCGGCATGTCCACGGCTGTGCCATCCCACTTCACGCATCGCGGCCTCGATGGGGAGGTCGGTCTGTCGCAGGAGTCGCGTCAGGTTCTCCACCCGGATTGTTGCGAGGCAGCCCAGGGGTGTCTTGCCGTAGGTCTGGACGAATACTCGGCCGAGCTGGGACGGCGAGAGATGCACGGCTGCGGCAAGCTCGCGCAGGGTCCATCGCTTGGCTGGTGCGTCACGTAGCAGGTCGATCACGGTGCGGACCTCCTCCCGCAGCGGCGCAAGTTGTCGGATCTCCGGCGCGCCACGGCGTGTAGTGCCGCGCTGAACCGAAGGTGGTGGTGTCGGCGTCGTTGTCACGTAGGGAGCGATGACGTCGAGAACGGCGAACAGCAGCGCTTGGGCGCGGTAGAAGCGTTCCGGGGCGGGGCGGTCGAGACTGAGGGTGGTCAGCTCATCGAGCCAGGGCATGATCATTCCTAGCCGTTGTTTGCCGAGCCGGAGGATCTGAGCGGGTGGGCAGAACAGCTTTGCGAGGATGTCCTGCGCGGCCCAGCGATCTGTCAGGAGGTGGGCGTACTGCCAGAACACCTGGTCGGCGACGTAGTCGCGGTCGAGGTAGATCGTCGTGACGGTGACCGCGTGCTCGGGCTCGCTCCCGCATAGCGTGCTCGCACTGAGCAGGATGACGTCGCCGGCGCTCACCGGCTTCTCACCGAACTCGCTCAGCAGGATCGCCGAGCCTGACCGGACCGCGATGAGCTTCACCCTGTCGTAAGCCACCGGTGTGATCGGGGCATGGATCGTCGTGGTCCTGACGACAATCGGAGTGAGTGCCCCACCAGCAACCGTCACGGCGTGGTGCGGCGCCAGGCCGGCTCGTGCGACATTCTTCACTAGGCGGTGTGGACGGCCTGTTTACGGCGATGATCGGCGACCATCAGGCCCGGGGCGGAACATGTCGAAGCGGTGGTGTTCGTCGAGTGTGAAGTAGGTGCCTGGCCCGCCGCCGCGCAGGACCGGGCCGGCCAGCGCGGTCTGGTAGATGCCCTCGGCCAGCAGGCCGCGGTCAATATGCACGCCCACCACCTCACCGAAGACCACGCGGGTGTCGGTGAGGGTCCCGGTGGCGGTGTGGAGGGTGACGATTTGTGTGGCGCGGCATTCGAACACCGCTTGGGATTCGGCGACGTGCGGGGTGTCGATGATGCGCGACGGCGCGGGGGTCAGGCCGGCGAGGGCGAACTCGTCGACCTCCGGGGGCGCTGCCGCCGAGGTGACGTTCATCGCTTCTGCGAGTTCTCGGGTGACCAAGTTCCAGCAGAACTGTCCGGTCGCTTCGACGTTCGCAAGAGTGTCCTTCGAGCCGTTGCTGGCGAATCCGATGATCGGCGGGGTGTAGTGGAAGGCCGTGAAGAAGCTGTACGGCGCCAGATTCAACACCCCATCGACGTTCCGGCTCGATATCCAGCCGATCGGCCGAGGCGCGATGATGGCGTTGAACGGTGAGTGCGGAAGCCCAGTCCCGGATGCGGGCTCGTAGAAGTAGTAATCTCGCTCTGCCTGGACAGTCATTGACGCCCCCTCCGTCGTTACCGTGCGGCACGGTGGTCCCTGTCGTGGAAGTGACTTTCCCGGCCCGTCTGCGCGGTCCGCACCCGGCGTGGGGACACCTGGTTTCTCGTTTCGCCCCGGCGGCCCCACGCCGCGCTGCTCTTGCAGCATGGTCAGGACTGCTGATCGGACGCTCCCGGTTCGGAATCTGTCTGGTGGGCGGTGAGCTTGGGGCTGTCGGCGAGCTTGAGCCACACAACGCCGCCGATGATGACCGCCAGCCAGAACGCCTTGGTCATCGTCAGGGTCTCGTCGAAGAAGACCGGGCCCAGGAGTGCGGCACCGATGGCGCCGATGCCTGCCCAGACGGCGTAGCCGATCCCGACGTCGATGCCTTTGAGGGCGACGCTGAGGAAGAACAGGGTGAGCAGGAAGAAGACGACGGCGACGATGGACCAGACGAGGTTGGTGAATCCCTGGCTGCCGTTGACGCTGAGTGCGTAGCCGACCTCGAATCCTCCGGCCAGCAGCAGGGCGAGCCAGGGGCCCGTCTTCTTCTCGGCGGTACCCGATGCCGGGGTGTGCGTCGTGGTGGTCATGGAGTATGTCCTTTCACAGTGTTTGCGCGGGGGTGGTTCAGGCGGTGCTGGCGAGGTTGAGCCCCACGACGCCGCCGATCACGATGGCGATGCCGAGGAACTTCTTCCACGTCAGGCGCTGGCTGAGGAAGAGTGCACCGACGATGACGATCCCGACGCCGGCCAGCGAGGTCCACAGCGCGTAGCCGACGCCGACGTCGAAGGTCAACAGCGCGAGGCTGAGGAAGAAGGTGGCAATCCCTCCGCTGACCAGGGTTGCGATGGTCCACCACAGCCTGGTGAAACCCTGCGCCTTGCCGGCAGAGATGCCGACGGCGACTTCGAAGATGACGGCAATGCCGAGGTAGAGCCAGCTCATGATGGTGTTCCTTTACGTCAGTTCGTTGTGTGAGCGCCCTTGTCAGCGCCCGTGAAGTGTGTAGTTGTGGAGGTACCTGGTGAAGGGCTCTGCGCCCCGCTGAACGGGCAGGTGACGCAGGAGGCCGGCGCGCAGCTCGTCGGTGATCTCCAGCGCCGGGTAGCTGCCGCGGTAGTCGAAGCCGAAGTCCGCGACCGCATCGCGGTCAACGGCGACGTGGATGGCGTCAACGCGGTGGTCGATCGCGAAGCGGTAGCACATGCCGCAGGGCTCCCCGGTGGCCAACAACGCGGTCCCGGCCAGACTTTGAATCCCGTGCGAGACCATCGCGTCTCGCATCGCCACGATCTCGGCGTGTGCGCTCGGGTCACCGGTTTCATGCACCCGGTTGACGCCGAACTCGGAGACGACCCCGCCCTGATCCACGACGACGCCGACGAAGGGCAGACCACCGGTCGTAACGTGCGCGATGCACTCCTCGACCGCCCGCTCCATGACCGCCCGCAACCGGGCCGGCCTCACGGCTCGGGCCTCGGAGGGACGTCCTGTGCGGTGAGCTGGTCGACGACCTTCTTCAACCGGGTCGCGCTGGGCACTCCACGCAGCAGTTGGCCCTCGACAACGATGCCCGGCACCGCTTCGATCCCGACGGTGTTCACCGCATAGTCCTGATCAGCGCGCTGCCGGTCCCGGCGCTGATCGCTGTGCAGGGCCTCTTCCACTTGGGAGCGGTCCAAGCCCACCGAGAGCGCCACCTCGATGATCACGGCGTCGTGGCCGATATCGCGGTCGTCCTGGAAGAACGCTTTGAACATTGCCTCGGTGTACTCCTCGGCCTTGCCCTGTTCCTGAGCCAGCTGCAGCACCATGAACGCCTTCTCGGTGCGCGGCTGCGGAGAAATCGACGGCAAGGTGATATCGACGCCCAGACGCTCGGCCATCGGATACACCGAGGACTTCCACACCCGCGGCAGGTACTCATCCTCCGGCCGCAGAGTCGGCACCGGATCAGGCCGTAGCTCGAACGGCCGAATCCGCACTTCCACATCCCGGTCACGCTTCAACTCCTCGACCGCTCCCTCGACCAGGAAGCTGAACGGGCACACGTAGTCCACGAAGACATCGACCTGCGTACTCACCTGATGGGCTCCTTCTCGCGTTGTCATTCTTGGCGATTTACTTACATGTACATGCATGTACTACTCCAAAGGATCTGGCGGGTGCCGTGCGGATTCAGGACCCGATCACCGCTCCGACCTCATCCAGGGCGCGGCCGAGCTGCCCCGCATCAAGGTGCGGAAAGTGCAGCGACGGCCGGTCCAGCAATTCCCGAACCCGGTCCTCGTAGGGTTCCCGCACCTGGCGCAGCAGCCCCTCTCCCTGCTCAGTAATCACTGCGTACACACCGCGCCCGTCGTCCTCGCAGACATCTCGGCGAGCAAACCCCTTGACCTCCAACCGACTGACCAGGCGGGTCGCCGAACTCTGGGTCAACCCCACGCGCTGCGCGAGGTCATTGACGCGCAGTTCCTTGTCTGACGACTGACTCACGAAGACCAGGGCGCGGAACTCCGTCAGCCCGACCCGGTGCGTGTCCGCGAGCCACTTGTCCAAGCTCGCATCCACCGCCGACGCGAACGCGGCGACCTTCGACCAAGCGGCGCTGACACCGCTGCCGAGCGAAGCCTCTGTTGCGTCTGTCTGCATGTGCATGCATGTACCGTATCACGACCTATCCCTGCCAGGAAACGGGCCGGTCGCCTTCACCGCGCAGGGTCGAATGCCGAGGTGCTCACCCCTGGTCGGACGCGAGCTTCTCAAGGCGAGATCAGGTACGGACTGAGCGTCCTCCCCAATACGTCAAGGCCCGCATCGGCGAGTTGCTGGCGAAGGTTCACTCCGGCGACCGCGCTCACTTGGTGATCGCCGTCTACGACCATCGTCTCATTACGCCGATCCACCGAGGATAATCCGCCGACGGCGAGGCCGACGCGTGCCACCGACACTGGCCACCCTGCACGACGCCAGTGTTCGAGTCGGCATCGAGCAATCACGACGCGACTACTCTTGCCGCACACGGGGTAACCTGAACCCAGCAATCACGCGGAGCGCGACGCGACTACTTTTGCTCCCCTACGGGGTGCCCGCCTCCACGTAGTACCTCGTCAGCGGCGTCGACAGCGAACGGTCCCCATCAGCGGCGGCCACCGTGCGCAGCAGGTACTTGTAGCCATCGCCGGCACTCATCACCCGCATCGAAACCGTCACGCTGCGAGGTGCGCGCTCGCCCACATGCCAACGCCGGTCACATCGATAGAGTCACAGCATGAGAAAAGCGTCGCCCAACGATGTAGCTGCGGCCTTCACCACGGCGACGGCCGACGCACTCGCGGACTGGGAGACGATCGACGCAGCGCTTGCGTCGCAGTCGCTTAGCCTCCGCCGTCGAGCAGCCTCTGACGCCTTCCTCTCGCTAGCTGTCTCGTGGGAGTCGTTCCTCTCACGCTGGTTGGTCGCCGCAGTGAACAAGGATGCGTCGCAGGCCGTGAGGCAACTCGCAACCCGCTTGCAAGAGCACGCGGAGGAGGAGCTTCGTGTCCCTAGCTCACATCTTGCAGGGGGCTGATGCAAGCTCGGGTGACATTTCCGTCTTCGGGGTTCAGGCCGCGAGTGCGACAGCCGGTGCTTGCAGAGCTTCTTCAAACACCACTGGCGTCATCCGGCCGAGTCCTTCCTGCTTCCTCCTGCGGTGATACGTGCCCTCGATCCACGACACGATCCCAGCCCGCAGGCCCGCTCTCGTCGACCACGAACCGGTGTCAAGCACGTTGTTCTGCACCAAGGAGAAGAAGCTCTCCATCGCCGCGTTATCACCAGCAGCCCCGACCCTGCCCATCGACCCGACCAAACCGTGATCCTTCAGAGCACGCTGGAACGCTCGGGACCGGAATTGAGATCCGCGGTCGGAGTGCACCACGCACCCGCCCGTGTCGACCCCCGCACGTGATCGGTTCGCGACGGCGCTCCCCAACGCCCTGACCGCCAGGGACGCCGTCATCCTCGAGTCGATGGCATAGCCGACGATCCGCCGTGAACAGGCGTCCTTGATCGCGCACAGATACAGCTTGCCCTCTCCCGTTGGGTGTTCCGTGATGTCCGTCAGCCACACCACGTCCAGTGCTTCAGCGGTGAAATCGCGCTGGAGCAAGTCGTCATGGACCGGTCGGCCCGGAGGAGTCGTCTTGCGCTTTCTGCGAGTGATCGCCGAAGCGATGCCCTGCCCCCGGCACAGTCGCCACGCGGTGCGCACGGCCATCGGCACGCCCGCCTCCGCCGTCTCGTCAGCCAGGTACCGATACCCGTACTCCGGGTCATCGGCATGAGCGTCGATCAGCGCGTTGATGCGATAGGCCTCCTGCACTTCGGAGTCAGTGATCGGGTCGGCCAACCATCTGTAATACGGCTGGCGGGCGATCTCAAGAACCCGGCACGTCACCGTCACGGGGATACCGTCAGCGGCGAGATCACGAACGAGCGGGTACGTCATTTTGACGGTAGCTGGGCCTGGCCGAAGTAGGCCGCGGCGCGGCGCATCACCTCCAGCTCCTGCTCCAGGACACGGTTACGACGGCGCAGCTCGCGCAGTTCGGCTTTCTCATCCGTCGTCGGGCCTGGGGCCCGGGGCGTGGGGCTGCCGGTGTCGAGATCGGCTTGCCGCAACCATTTCTGGATGGTGCCTTCATGCAGGCCGAAGTCCTTCGCGATCTGGGCCAGCGTGGTCTTGGAGTCCCTATTGCGGGCGATGTTGATGACGTCCTCGCGGAACTCCTTGGGGTACGGCTTGGGCATAGTGACTATCCTTCCCGGTTCGCGAAGAGCGAGCCAGATCAGCTGTCACCTCCCATTGCATCACGCCCCAGCGACCCTCATCACGCAGTCTCACTTCAGCCTGAATCTGGTTCGCCAGCTATTGGACCCGCAGGAGAACAACATCGTGATTCGTGAACACGGCGATCTCGATAAGTTCGCTCGGCGGTGGCTCGCCGACCCTTACCGGACGGCACTGGGTGGAATCTCCTCGTTTCAGTTCAAACCCGTGCTCGCCACCCGACTCATTCGCAACGCGCTCGCACACCAGTCAGAGTCCGCACTCAAGCGAGCGAACGATGAGCTACGGAAGAGCACAGTGCCTTTAGGCCTTCGAGTGACTGGAGATCGTCGGCTCAGCGTGGACGGATGGCGGCGCTATCTTCTTTCAATCAGCAGCACCCGCCCGAGAATCGCCGTGCTACACGACGAACTTGTGGCAGTCGCGGGTCTGCTCGTCGTTCCGTGACGCGGTTGGCCGTACCGTAGCGGCTCGATCTACCTCGACCTGCAAGACGCGTGGCAGTTCCGATGGTGGGCTGAGCGAGAGACGGATCGGGGTCGGGCCGACGGCCGGGAGTGGGCGTGCCTGGTCGTGTTGTCAGCGAGGCATCGGCGGCCGTTGATCGGGGTCGCGCACCTGGCAGGTGATCAGCCCGGCGAAGGGGTCCGCGAGGGGTTCGGGTCCGGGATCACCGAACCGCCGGAGCCCTCATGCGCAACCACTCGGTTCCACCCGAGGGCTGTCGTCTGCGGGTCGGGTCGCTGTTTTCCGGATACGGCGGCCTCGACTTCGCCGTCGAGCACGTCTTCGACGCTGAGACGATCTGGTTCTTCGAGATCGAATAGCCCTCACCCGGGTCTTCGCCCACTACTGGCCCGACGCGCCGAACCTAGGTGCCGTCACCACCATCGACTGAAACGCCGTCGAACCGGTGGAGATCCCCTGCGAAGGATTCCCCTGACAGAACGTATCCACTGCCGGCAAGCAGGCCGACCTCGCGCCCAGCACTCACTCGGGGTTCTGGTCGCACATGGGGCCGCAATCGAGGCCTTGCCCCCGGAGTTCGTGGTGATCGAGAACGGTCGTGGTCTGCTCTTCGCACCGGCAGTCCGCAACCTTCCCGGAGGCGCAACCGATTCCCGATGCAACCCCACCACCGCAGCCCCGGCGACGATGCAAGTGCGATCCTTCGCCAGGTGGAACCCGCCCCGTGGCAACTGGGAGAGGGCTCAGTCCGGGGCTGGCGGGTAGGGCACGGAGCACTTGGTGGGGTCCACCGGGGTTCAGGACTTCTGGGGGTAGGTCGATGGGTTCGCCGCCGAGCGGAGCGCACGGCGGTGAGGCGCAGCCAGACGTGTTCACGGGGTATCGCGTTGCAGGGCTGGCGCCGGAGGAGACGCCGAGCCTGAGTCGTCCGCCGCTGAGTAGGTCGGCGGTGGCGGCTTACTCGGCGAGCTTGCCGGGGTCTTCGCCGGCGAGCGGGATCACCCCGGCGCCCAGGCCGATCGGGCTGGTCCCGCGTGCGGCAGCGAGGAGCGCGAAGGGTGCGGACAGGGTGCGTTCGTGCATCTATCTATTCAGTTGGCTAGAAGTGGTTGGAAGAAGCGCGGGCACCACTAAGGAAGCGTTGCCGTAGGGGCCCGGGTGCGAATGTGGAAGTCAGGACTCAGCGACCGGGAAGGTCGCAGCGCTTGGTCTCGGATTTCAGGTCTGCGAGCACGGCGTGGAGTTCGGCGATCCGGCGTTCGGCGTCAGCGATGAGGTGGTCGGTCAGTCGCTGCCAGTCCTCGGGTGTCGGCTCATCCGGAACATCCTCCAGCACCTTGGCGATCTCCTGCACGGACAACCCAACGCGCTGGGCCACTCGGGCCACGCGAACCACGCAGGGAACCCAGGGCTGGTAGCGGCGCTGGTTGCCGGAGGTGCGCTGTGACTCGATCAGTCCTTGCCGCTCGTAGAACCTGATCGCTGAGGTTGCGGTGCCGCTGAGCTCAGCCGCCTCGCCGACCGTCAGCAACTCGGGGGCGTGAGTCTCGATGGTGGTCATGCTTCCAGCATGGCTTGACTTCAACCAATGTTCAAGTTCTAGCGTCGTGGGTATGAAGATGAATCCGCGCCAGCGTCTGGCCCTGACCACGTTGCTGCTGCCGGTAGTGGTGGTGTCGATGGATCTCACGGTGCTCTATCTCGCGGTGCCGTCGCTGAGTGAGCAGTTGCGCCCGTCGGGTTCACAACTGCTGTGGATCATGGACGCCTACGGGTTCATCCTGGCTGCACTCTTGATCCCGGCGGGCAGGCTCGGGGATCGCATCGGACGCCGCCGCCTGCTCGTGATCGGGGCGGTGCTGTTCGGGCTCGCATCGTTGGCTGCCGCGTTTTCGACCTCAGCCGGGTGGCTGATCTTCGCTCGCGCGATGATGGGAGTCGGCGGTGCCACGCTGATGCCCTCGACGCTCGCACTCATCCGCACGACGTTCACCGACGAGCAGCAGCGTGCTAGAGCCATCGGCCTGTGGACGGCAGCGTTCGCGGCGGGCGGTGCGCTGGGGCCGGTGGTCGCAGGCGGACTGCTTGAGTTCTTCCCCTGGGGGTCGGTGTTCATCATCAATGCCCCCGTCGTGGTGCTCCTGCTGCTCGGGTTGCGGCTGTGGGTGGCGGAGTCTCGCGCCGAGGCCTCTGCGCCGTTGCCCCTCGTCGGTGCTCTGATCGGTCTCGCGTTGGTCGTCTCGGCGATGGCGTTGCTGAAGCAAGCAACCTCCGGCGGCTGGGGTGTGACCGAGTGGCTGCTGCTCGCTCTCACGCTGGCAGCGGGTGTCGGGTTCGTGTGGCATCAGCGCCGCGCACGGCATCCCCTGATCGACCGCGACCTGATCCGCGTGCCCGGCGTCAGGCTCGGACTGCTGATCGTCGCGGTCGGAATGTTCGCCCTCACCGGGCCGAACATGTCGCTGGCCCAGTACCTGCAACTCGTACTCGGCCTCTCTCCGCTGCTCGCATCACTGGCGATGATCCCGATGGCCGTGTTCGGCATCGGCGGCGCGATCCTGGCCAGCGTCCTCATCACCCGGCTATCGAAACCGCGCGTCATCGTCCTCGGGCTGGGTGCCGCAAGCCTTGGCCTATTCGGTATCGCCTTGGCCACCCCCACGCAGTCACTCGTCTTGGTGCTGCTGAGCGGTGTCGCACTGAGCGTTGGCGTGACCGCGTTTCTCTCCCTGGCCACTGACCTCACCGTCGCTGCCGCGCCGCCCGATCACGCGGGGTCGGCTTCGGCGCTCTCGGAGACCAGTTCCGAACTCGGCGCAGCGCTGAGCATCGCTGTCCTCGGCACTGCCGCCTCGGTGGTCTACCGCAACGGACTCTCGCTTCCGTCAGAGCTAAGTGCCAGCGATGCCGAGCAAGCCGGGCAGTCACTCCAGAACGCCGTCACAACTGCCGACACCCTTCCCGAAACGGTCGGGAACACGCTATTGGAGGCGGCGCAGTCGGCTTTCAACGCTGGACAGTCCACCATCACCGCCGGTGCCGCCGTCCTGCTCCTGGCGCTGGCCTGCGTCGTGATGATGACCAGCAGGGGCAGGTCTCTGAAAGACGGACAACCTCCCTCACCAGCGCCAGCGAACGCTGGCGAACGGTCTGCCGATGGCTAGTCGTTCATCCCACTCGCGGTTCAACGACCGCCCTTGACTTCAACATATGTTCAACCCTCAGTCTGGAGAAATATGACATCACCGAGACCACAGCCCACCGAGCAACAAACTGCTCCCGCACCCGCTCAGAGCCGGATCGCGGTCATCTCTTCCAGCATTCGCGACGACCGTATGAGTCCGAGCATCGCCGACTGGGTGCTGACCTCCCTGGCCGAGAATCACGGCATCGAGGTCGATCTGATCGACCTGGCTCAGATCGCACTGCCCGATGACAACCTGCTCTCCCCAGGCGGCGGACCAGCGACAGAGGTAGGCGAGCGGATCGAGGCGGCTGCTGCATTCGTCTTCGTCACCCCGGAGTACAACCACTCCTACCCGGCGTCGCTGAAGCGGCTGATCGACTGGCACTACACCCAGTGGAAGTTGAAGCCCGCCACCATCGTCGCCTACGGCGTACACGGCGGATACTCGGCGATTGAGCATCTACGCGGAGTGCTGGCCGAACTGAACATGGTCACCACCCGCCGCTGTCTCGGACTGCCCGCCCCGTGGGAGGCCGTAGACGATGCCGAGCGCTTTGCACCGAGCGAGACCGTGGCCAAGGCGCTGGAAGGTGCCCTGGCGGAACTGGCTTGGTGGGCCGACCTGCTTACCGACGCCCGCGCCCACCATCCGTTTCCCAACTGAGCGCTGCGCTATTGCCGCGATCCGAGCATTCACAGAGGAGCTTCCCCATGACCGATCAGCGACACCAGAGTCCATCCATCTCGATCAACACGTTCACCGCTGTTGAAGGCGGCATCGACGCACTGACTGTCTTCCAGATAGCCGAAATGGAGGACATGAGAGCAGAGGCCACCGCGCACGGCTGGCTGGGCAACGAGGTCTATCGCTCAGACGACGACACCAGCCTGATCGTCCTCACCCGCTTCCGATCCGCAGAGGCTAAGGAGAACTGGGCGCAGACGGATCGCTTCCGACGGCACTTCGAAGGTCTCAAGCCACTGATCCAGAACGGCACATCAATCCCCGTGACCTTCGTCGTGGCCCATGGCCAGAATCTCTCACCCCAAGACTCGACAGATTGGCCCTGAACTCAGGGCATGTCTGCGCCCTCGACTCCGCACAGCCCGGTGTTGCTTTGAGGATGGTCGTCGGCCCACCGGTCCTAGCCGCTGCAGCCGTGGGCGGCGCCTTCGCCACCGTTGCGTTGAACGTCGGTGCCGTCGTCGGACCCATCACCGACCGCCTCGCTATCGAAGCCATCGGCGTGCGCGGCCCGGTCTTCATCAGTGCGGTCCTGGTGATTCTCACCGTCCTCCTGTGGCGCACCGTGTCAATGCTCTCGCGCCGCGGCGGGCCGGCACCAGTAGCTCGATAGCCAGTTGGTCGATCCTCGATGACCGGCGCTTCGGTACCACCACGAGCTGGGACCGTGAGGCGCGCTAGCAGCTTCGGGCACAGGCCGGACCAGCCGGGGAACAGTCAGCCGGGGCCGAGATCGTGAACGACGGCGAACCACTGCAACGGTGCCCAGAGCGGTCAGCGCTCGATGAGGCCACGTTTGCGCCCATCGTGGCACGCTCCACCACCGTTTCGTCGGCGCGGCCACCAGTCGCCTACGACTGCGTGAAGCTCATCTTCGTCCGGTACGGTTCGTCGATCCTGCTCAGCGAGTTCGGCGAGCGCCACGTCAAAGTCGGTGATGTGATCGCACTGGCTGCGAACACGCTGTGCGGGAGCGAGCCCGAGGGGTCGATCACCGTCACAACGCTCTATCTGGATCGGGACTATGTGACCGATCAGGTGTTCTGGCAGCACGCAGGGCTCTTGACCGACAGGCTCGACGCCCAAGACTTCACCGCTGAACTGTACTCCGACCCGGCGCAGATTCTCCGCCTCGGCGAGGAACGTGCTGGGATGCTCATGCCCTGGCTGGATGAACTGGTGGCTCTGAGCCTGGACGGACCATCACCGGAACGGTTCTACCGGATGCAAGCGCTGCTGTTCGCGGTCCTGGACGTGATCGCGCCCTACGCGAAGACCACCGCGGTGCGCCGCTCGCCGACCCAGCGCAGGACGGCGCACCCGAGTAGCCCGCGCCACCGTAAGTTCGTGCCCCTGCGGGAAGAGGCGCGAGAAGCCGTCGAGTTGCTGCGTGCTGATCCAGCCGGGCGGTGGACACTCCAGGGTCTGGCCGAGGCGGTGCACTTGTCGCCTTCGCAGCTCGGCCGGGTCTTCGTCGACGCTTACGGCAAGACCCCGATGACGTACCTGGTGACCATCCGCGCGGAGCAGCTCGCCCGGTTGTTGCGTGAGACCGACCTGCCGATCGAGGAGGCGATGCGACGGGTCGGCTGGTACAGCCGAGGTCACGCTGCTCGGATGTTCCGCCAAGCCGTGGGCGTCACCCCGGCCCGCTACCGCGAACTGAGCCGACAGAAGACTGCCGCCTGAGAAGGCGCGGGCGATACAGATCGCCGCAACGCCGATACAGGTATCCGCATCATCGCCGGCCTCGGCGCCCGAGACCGCTGAGGGGCTGATAGTCCGGTACGGACTCGTCGGGTTCGCCACACGCCTGACGGTCACGTCATCCGTTGTCCGTCTCGTCATTGCTGGTGATCCCGGCGCACCTGGTGGTCACCGGGGCCTGGTTCGGCCCGGTGCTCAGGGTATCGGAGGACACGACGATGGCGACAACACGGGAGCAGGCCAAAGCCGCGCGGGAGGCGAAGCTCGACGAGCTGCACGAGCGTCTGACCGGTGCGGTCGAACAGCTCGTCTCCGGTGAGGACTGGGCGCGGGCGCTCGCGTTCGCGGCACGGTTCAGGGCAAGATCGTTTTCCAACACGCTGCTGATCTGGGAGCAGCACCAAGGTGCTTACGAGGCTGGGCTGGTGCCCGAGCCGTTCCCGTCGTATGTGGCCGGGTATCGGCAGTGGCAGGGCCTGGGTAGGCAGGTGCAGAAGGGCCAGTCGGGGTATCAGATTCTCGCGCCGGTCACCGGACGTTTCGCCACCGCCACCCCGGCGGATGCTGAGTCGTGGCGGCGCCTGGGCAAGGGCGAGAAGCCTCGTGCCGGTGAGGTCGTGCGCACGCGGATGGTCGGCGTCCGGCCCGCCTATGTGTGGGACGCCTCCCAGACCGCCGGCGACCCCATCCCCGAACCACCGGCACCGAAGCTGCTGGAAGGCCAGGCCCCGGCAGGGCTGTGGGACGGGCTGGCGGCGCAGGTCGAGGCAGCCGGGTTCACGGTGCTGCGAGTGCCGCACGAGGGCATGATCCACGGCGCCAACGGCATGACCGACTACACCGCGAACACGGTCGCGGTGCGGGAGAACATGGACCCGGCCGCGCAGGTCAAGACCCTCGCCCACGAACTCGGCCACGTCCTCCTCCACGGCCCCGATCAGGACGAGGCGCGGCAGCATCGCGGCATCGGGGAGGTCGAAGCCGAGTCCGTCGCGCTGATGGTCGGCGCCGCGCACGGGATGGACACCAGCGGTTACACGATCCCGTACGTCTCCACATGGGCGGCACGGGTTGATGGCAAGGAGCCGGTGGAGGTGGTCAAGGCGACCGGGGAGCGGGTCCGCAAGACCGCGCTGACGATCCTGGACCAGCTCGACACGACGCAGGTCGGTGACGGCACCCCGCCGGGTCTGGACCGAGACGCGACCCGCCGCGACGCAGCCGCGCAGGCATCGCCGGTGCCGGAGCCGGCTTCGCCGCGGCGGACGGCTCCATCGCTTGAGCCGGCCGCGCGACCCGCCGCGGTGTCGGCGGTCGTGGGGCGGGGGCTGTGATGATCGAGCACGGAGTCGTTTCCTCGGTGCTGCTGCGGATGAACGCGGCGTGGCCGCTGTCGGCCGCCGCGCGGGAGTTCGCCCGTGCGGGGGTGCCGGTCTTCCCCTGCGCACCGTGGGGGAAGCGTCCGGCCACCGGACACGGGTTCCACGACGCCACCACGGACCTGGATCAGATCGAGGCGTGGTGGCGGCAGTCGCCGGGCGCGAGCATCGGGGTTCCGACCGGCGCCGCCTCGGGCGCGGTCGTGGTGGATGTCGACGTGCACGGCCCGGTCGATGGGCGGACCCGTTTCGATCGCGCCGCCCGTGCCGGGCTGGTGGAGGGGTGGGAGCTGCTGGTGCGCACTCCCACGGGCGGGATGCACGCCTACTACCCGGCCACGCCCGGCACGGAGCAGCGGTCGTGGCAGGCGGCACGTGCTGGGATCGACTTCCGCGGCGACGGTGGCTACATCGTCGTCCCGCCCTCGGTCCGCTCCATCGAGGGCACCACAGTCGCCTACGAAGTGGAAACGATCAACACCGGCCCCGCCAGCAGCACGCTGGATGCGGGAGGGCTGCGGGACTTCCTCGACCCCCGCCCCACACCGCGCCCCGCGCCCGCGGGTCTGGATCGGGGTGCCGATGTATCGCGGCTGACAGCGTGGGTCGCTGCCCGTGATGAGGGCGAGCGGAACCGTGGACTGTTCTGGGCGGCGTGCCGGCTCGCGGAGAACGGGCTACCTGCGTCGGAGGCGCTCGATGTGCTGACCGCGGCCGCCGGTCACGCCGGGCTCGCCGAGCGCGAGATCACCGCCACGGTCCGCTCCGCCTACCGCACCGTCCACCCCACCCCCGCCCGGCGCGGCGCACACGATGGGTCGTCGCCGGCGCGGGGTGAGCCGCCGCTGGCCGCGGACGGCTGGTTCGACCGCAACACCAGCACCCGCCCGTCGGCGGGGTCGTCGAGGGTGCGGGGGCTGTGATGACCACCCCGATCACGAGCAGCACGGTCGCGAGCAGGGCGGCGGGTCGCCGCTGGGCGGTGGTGACGGCGGTGTCCGGGACGGTGTTCATCGCCGCCGGCGCCTTCTGGCTGTCCTTCACCGCGTTGGCAGACCTCGCCGCCAGGTCCGGGATCGGTGCCGGGCAGGCGTGGGCGTGGCCGCTGATTGTGGATGGCATCATCGTGGTCGCCACCGTCGCCGTCGTCGCACTCGCCGGCCAGAAGACGGCGTGGTATCCGTGGGTGCTGCTGATCGGCGGCGCCGCGGTCTCGGTGACCGCCAACGCCCTCCACGCCGTGGTCGCCGCCGACGCCGACGTACCGGGCGTGCTGGCCGCCGCAGTGGCGGCGGTGCCGCCGGTGGTGCTGCTGGCGATCACCCACCTGACCGTGATCCTCACCCGACCACTCCCAACAGCCGCTGAACTCGACACGGGCGCAGTCGACCGCGAGCAGCTCGCGCCCGTGGAGCATCCGACGCAGTCGCCTGTGCCCGTCGAAGCCCCGGCGGAGAGTGCCGCAGATGGGGACAGCGCGCCAGTTGCCCCGCCACCGCCACCGCAGGGGGTCAACTCACGCCTGCGGGCCGGCGCCACGAGCTCGGATCGGCGTGAGCGTGCCGCGAGGCTGCGTGAGCAGGGGTGGTCGAACAAGCGCATCGCCCGCGACCTCGGCGTGCACCCGTCCACGGTCGGCCGCTGGTTCACGTCCGCGCACCTTCCCGACAAGCAGACCGTCGAGGAGGCGAAGACACCATGAATACCACAGACCAGGCCCGCCACCAGCACGAGCGCCGGCAGAACGCACCCGAGCCGACCAAGGACCACTCGGTCCCGGAGGAGCCGGAGAAGGCGGGGACGCCGGAGGCGGTGCAGGCCGCCAAGGTCGCCCAACGCAACCGTCCCGACAAGGCCACGATCGCGGATAGCGCGCGGCGGGCGCGGAGTGTGGAGTGGATGCGGCCCACCGACCTGCTCGCCCGCCAGTCCGCGGCGGTGGCGGGGCGGGGTATCGACTTCGAGGTCGAACTCGCCCGCCGCACCCGCAAGCTCACCAGCCACGTCACGCGCGCCAGCGGCCGCGGTCTCGGCAAGGCTGGCAAAGCCATCAGTGAGCGGGCGCGGCGGCTGCCCGATGTTTCGGAGTTCGGCCGTAGCAGTCGGCATCAGTCGTGGGTGTCTCGTTCGGGGATCGGGCTGGGGTGACCTGAGATGCGCGCCCCCACCACAACGTCGCCGACGCTGCCGGTGGTGTGGGGACGTGCGCGCACCTCTCTGTCAGGAGGTGCCAGACCATGACCACGACCACCAACCGACACACTCCCGGCGGCACAACCGGGGAGGACTTCGCCACCAGCAACGGGCTCCGCACCCTGCTGCACCGGCTCCACGACGCCGGGCCAGGCTCGTGGAGCCATGATCCGACGGCCGCGGAGCTGATGGCCCACACCGCGACCAAGTACGAACCCCTCGCCCGCAAGCACGGCCTCGACCCGTGGGAAGCCGCCAGCGCGGCGTTCAAGGTGATGATCACCCGCGCCGCCCGCGAAGCACGCGACCCCTGGGCGGTGATCACGCACGCGGTGCGGATCACCTGCATCTTCGAAGAACGCGCCCAAGGCCTGCTCTGCTCGGTGCATCAGGCTCGTCGTCCGCACGTCTCGGCGTTCCACGATCCGGAGCGGTTCTCCGACCGGGAGAACGCGTTGATGGACTATCACCCGGCCTTCCAGATCACCGACCCCCACAACCACGCCACCGGCGACGCGGAGACGGACGCTGGCGGGGCGGGCTCCGATGATGGTGGGCGCGGTTCGGATCGGGCGTGCATGTCCGCTGGGTCGGCGGCCGAGGACGCCATCGCGCTGTTCACGCTGCTGGGCTGGGACCCGGCGACCGCCCGGGCCGGGGTCGAGCATGTCTGCGTCGCGTTGACCAAGACCGGCACCCGCCAAGCCGCCTACGAGGCGTTGCGGCGGGACAAGCACGCCCGCGCACTGCTGGACGTACCGCGTTCCTCGTGGACGGCGCTGCTGCGCGCCTTGTTGGGCAACCCGCACCCCGCCTACGCCGCTACGACCGCGGGGCGGGGTGTGCTGTTGCGGCTGCTGATCGGCGAGACCCTGCCGGTGCTGCTGCGCGATGACGACCTCATCCTGACCATCTCCCTGGCCGCACCCGGCACCCATGAGGACCCCGACGATTCTGGTGGTGGTCGGTCGTGACCGCACCGGCCGGGTACATCGAGCTGGAACGCACCGTCGACTCGATCCGGGTCGGGCGCCGACACCGGACCGCGTTCGGCAACATCGACGAACTCGCCGCCTCGATCGGCCGGGACGGGCTGTTGCAGCCCATCACCATCACCCCCGACGGAGTGCTGGTGTGCGGGGCGCGCCGGTTGGCGGCGATCAAGAAGCTCGGCTGGCGCAAGGTCAACGTCTGGGTCCGCTCGGGCATCTCCGACCGCCTCGGGCACCTGCTGGCCGAGCAGGACGACAACGTGCTCCACAAGCCGCTGACTCAGATCGAGGCGGCCGCTCTGTATCGGGAGCTGAAGACGCTGATGGCCGAGGACGCCGACCGCAGGAAGGCAGCGACCCAGTTCAGTGCCCAGAATCAACCCGGCGCTGACGGTCCCGCAAATTTTGCGGGACCGTCAGGAGCGTTGGGCGAGGCACGTCAACAGGCGGCAGCGATGATCCCCGGTGGTGCCTCGCACACGACGTTGGAGAAGATCGGCTACCTCCAGAAGATCGCCGAAGACCCTGCCCAGCCCGCCGCGCTCCGGGCACAGGTGAGCGCTGAGCTGGAGCGCATCGACGCCGGGGCTCCGGTGCATCCGATCTTTGAGGCGATCCGCGCCGCCGGCCAGAGCGCGCAGGCCGAACGTGAGACCGACCTGCATCAGCTCGCCGCCGACGCCCTCGCCCGCGCCAAGCAGACGAAGACCGGTAAGCGCCCGCTCCGGCCCCGACCGGTCACCGACGACGGCGAGCCCGCCCAGTACCCGGTGCGGGCATTCGTGCTCACCTGGGGCGAGCTGGACGGGTGGTGGAGGCACTACGACGTCGAACATCTCGCCGCTGAGCTGAGCGATGAGCAGATCGAGTTGTTTCTGACCACCGTCGAGGGAACCAGCCGCTTCGCCGAGGAACTGCGCGCCCTGCGCGACCGCGACACTGCTGACGATGAGCCGGTGCCGGCCCGCGTGCATCTGCGCGCCCTCTGACGGCCACCCTTGACCTGCCTCGGTTGGTGGTGGGAGTGCACCTGGTGGGTATGAAGACTCCCGACCTCTCCGAACCTCGTACCCGCCGCCGACTCATCGCCGCCCTCACCGCGGCGGTCATCGTCCTCGTGCTGGCCGGTGTCGGCGTTTACGGCCTGCTGGTCGGACCACCCAGCCCGGGCCGGGACGATGACGGCGGCAGCCCTGAGCCGAGTGTCACCGCGCCGTCCGATCCGGTGCCCACGACCACGCCGCGGCTGCCGGTGGTGCGGGCGTCGGACGATCCGCAGACCTTCGCCCGCAACGTCGCCACCGTGCTGTTCGAGTGGGACACCGCCAGCGGGTTCATGCCCCTGGACTACACCAGCGTGGTCCTCGATGTCGGCGACCCCACCGGCCAAGAGCAGGCGGGGCTCGCCTCGGACATCGCCTCCTACCTCCCGAGCCGGGATGCCTGGCTGGAGCTGCGGCAGTACGCCACCGCCCAGCACATCACTATCGACAACGCGTTCGTCCCCGACGCGTGGGCGGCCGCGGTAGAGCAGGCCCAGCCTGGTCAGCTTGGCGAGGGCACGGTCGCGGTCACGATCGAGGGCACCCGCCACCGCACCGGGCTGTGGAACGACGAGCAGGTGACCTCCGAGCACGCGGTGGCGTTCACGGTGTTCGTGGTCTGCGGCCCGACCTACGAGACCTGTCATCTGCTGCGGCTGTCCCAGCTCGACAACCCCCTCCGATAGGTCGGTGACGCGTTGTGTTGAAGAAGCTCGCCATCGCCGCCCTCGCACTGGTCTTCCTCGCGCCGTCGCTGGTGCTGATCGGGATCGGGGTGGTGATGAACCCCGCCCTGACGGCCACCGGCTCCTGCACCATCCCCGGCGGCTCGAACGTCACCGTCGGGGACGTCCCCGACGAACTGGAGGTCACCACCGCGAACGGTGAGACGTTCACGCTGAACCGGACCCAGCTCACCCATGCCGCGACGATCATCGAGAGCGGCAGCAGCATCGACGGGATCACCCGCGATGGGCTGGTGATCGCGCTCATGGCGGCACTGACCGAGTCCACGCTGCGGATGCTGTCCAACACCAGCGCCTACCCCGAGTCCGCGGACTATCCCAATGACGGCGACGGCTCCGACCACGACTCCCTGGGCTTGTTTCAGATGCGGCCGCAGTCCGGCTGGGGCACGGTCGCGGAGCTGATGGACCCCGTCTACCAAGCGCAGGCGTTCTTCGGCGGCCCCACCGGACCCAACCACCCCTCACCTCGGGGACTGTTGGACATTCCCGGGTGGGAGGAGATGGACAAGGGCGAGGCCGCCCAAGCCGTCGAGGTCAGCGCGTATCCGGACCGGTATCGCAACTACGAGCCGGTCGCTGAGACCATCCTGTCCACCCTCACCACCACAGCGTCCGGCACGGACGCGTCCGCCGGCGATGCTGTGGTCCCGGCTGCCCAGACGACAACGGCATCCACGTCGCGGGTGGTGTTCCCGATGCCCGAGGGCACCTGGGTGCTCACCAGCGAGTACGGCCCGCGAGTGCATCCGATCACTGGCGAGGACTCCTTCCACACCGGCACCGACTTCGCCGCACCCGACGGCACACCCCTCCTGGCTGCCGCGGACGGGACCGTGACGGTGGCGGAGTTCTCCGGCGGCTACGGCGGCCTCATCGTCATCGAACACACCATCGACGGCGACACGGTGGCCACGGCGTATGCGCACATGTGGGAACACGGCATCCACGTCGCCCCCGGTGACACCGTGACGGCTGGTCAGCACATCGGCGACACCGGCAGCTCCGGCAACAGCACGGGGCCGCATCTGCATTTCGAGGTCCGCCTCGGCGGCACGAACGGTGAGCACACCGACCCCGCCGCCTGGCTGAATGCCCACAACGCCGCCGACCTCCCCGAACCCGAAACCGGAGCGCCCAACGGCGACTGCGACACCAGCAACGGCACACCCGGCGGTGACCCGGACCCCCTCGACGGCGAACCCGACCGCCTGGTCGACGATCCGACCTCGGATGGGCAGATCACCGCGCGGATGCTGCACCTCTACACCCAGACCATCGCCGCGTTCCCCGACACGAGCTGGGCCTGTTACTCACCCCGGCCCGGCACCGTCTCCGAGCACCCCCTCGGGCGCGCCTGTGACGGGACGTTCGGCAACGCCATCGGCGAACACCCCACCCCGGAGCAGCGCGAACTCGGGTGGGAGGTGACGAACTGGATGCAGGACCACGCCCAGACCCTGGGCGTGGAGTACCTGATCTGGGACGGCCTCATCTGGTCCCTGGCCCGCGATGCCGAGGGCTGGCGTCCCTACGACGGCGGCGGCATGCACGACCCCGACAGCATCACGGGCTCGCACGCCGACCACCTCCATGTCACCGTCCGGGCGGGGAGCTGAGTCGTCATGGACGTGTTCCCCGACTTCGAAGGTCTCGGTGGGATCGGTGACCTGCGTGAGGTGATCGGTGCCCTGCTCACCTTCGTGCTCATCATCGCGGTGCTGATGCTGATCATCTGCATCATCGTGTGGGCGCTGTCGACCGCGAACGGCCATCACGCCGCTGCCACCAAAGCACGTGTCGGCGCCTGGACCGCCCTGGGCGCAGCAGTCCTCGCCGGGGGTGGCGTGGCCTGGATGAACTGGCTGATCGACCTCGGCCAACAACTCTGAACACACCCCATTCGCGGACCCCTTCATGGTCCCGACTGTGTGGGGCGGGCGGTGCACCTGATCGGCGAGACCCACTGTTTCGCCGACGCCCCGAAGGAGCACCCCGCCATGACCGTCCTGAGCCTGCTCACCGAAACCACCGCCACCGCCACCGCCACCGCCTTGCCGATGGTGCTGCCGGCCAACATCGACATCAACCCCAACGACTCCGGACTTCCCGGCATCAGCCAGCTCCGCACCATCGTCGGCGCCGTGATGACCATCGGGCTGATTCTGTCCGTCCTCGCGCTGATCATTTCGGCGATCGTGTGGGGCTTCGGCGCCAACTCCTCCAACCCGCACCTGGCGGGCAGGGGGAAGGTCGGCGTCCTCGTGAGCTGTGGCGCCGCCGTCATCTGCGGCGCCAGCGTCACGCTGATCAACTTCTTCTGGGACGTCGGCCAGCAGGTCTGACCCCACCCACTCGACTCTGCTTCGTGAAGGAGTGATCTGCGGTGGGTGTGTGCGATATCCCCCTTGTCTCAACTGTCTGTGACACCGCCGGCGAGGCCGCCGCCTCGCTGGTCTCCGCTCCGTTCGACTGGCTCGCCGGCGCGATGGGCGCCGCCGCCGGCTGGATGTTCGAGGCCGTGTGGTCGGTGTTCGACACGACGACCCTGGTCGACGTCACGTCGCCGGAGTATGTGGCGGTCTACAACATCCTGTTCGGCATCGCGGTGTTCGTGATGCTGCTGTTCTTCTGCCTCCAACTCATCACCGGACTGATCCGCCGCGACCCCACCGCGCTCAGTCGTGCAGCCCTCGGCCTCGCCAAGTCTGTGCTGGGGTCGTTCGTGGTCATCACCCTGACCGCGTTGCTGTTGGAGATCGTCGATCAGCTCTGCATCGGGATCATCCAAGCCGCCGGCGAGACCACCGAGTCGATGGGCGACAAGATCACCCTGCTCGCCGCAGGGCTGGTGGGGATCAACATCGCCGCACCAGGGGTCGGCGCGATCATCACCATCTTCCTCGCCGGGCTGGCGATATCGGCCGCCACCATCGTCTGGCTCAGTCTCTTGGTCAGGAAGGCGCTGCTGCTGGTCGCGATCGTGCTCGCCCCGCTGGCGTTCTCCGGCGCCTCCTGGGATGCGACGAAGGGGTGGATCAGCAAGTGGGCGATGTTCGTCATCGCCCTGATCGTCTCCAAACTCGTCCTGGTCGTGATGTTCCTCGTTGCCATCACCCAGGTGTCGGCACCGATCGACGGCGACCTGGCCTCCGTGGCGGACCCGATCGCCGGGATCGTGCTTATGGCGATGGCCGCCTTCGCCCCCTACATGACCTACAAGTTCCTGAACTTCGTCGGGTTCGACATGTACCACGCCATCGGATCGGAGCAGGACGCCAAGAACGCCCTCAACCGCCCCGTCCCCACCCCCTCCAAGCCCGGCGGCAACGGGAACGAGCCGAAGAAGGTGCTCGACGGCGGTGACGACAAGTCCGGTGGAGGCGGGAGCGGCGGTGGGGGTGGAAAGAAGCCCCCGGAGCCGAAGAACCCGAAGCCGCAAGCATCCAGCGGCACCGCTGGCTCGGCCGGGGCCGGTGGCGGGAAGGCGGCCGCGAGCAGCGGTGCAGGTGCTGGGGCTGGGGCTGCAGCGGCGGGGCCCGCAGCAGCGGCCGTGGTGGCGGCGAAGGTCGCCAAGGACGCCGCGACCGCCGGACCCAAGGCCGGCAAGGCCCTGGGCAACCAGGGCGAGACCGCGGCCGACTCCGCCGGGCAGACCGGCAGCACCCCGCCGTCCGCGCAGGCACCCCCGTCGTCGACGCCTCAGCCCAAGGCGCCCACTGGTGGGGCGTCGGGGACGGAGGCGCGTCCGCCGAAGCAGCCCCCACCGCCGGCACCAAAGCCGACAGGGAAGGAGTGAATCCGCAATGCCCACGAAGCAGACCGAGCCCGCCACGTCGGCGGAGTTGGTGCCGGTGAAGTTCTCCCGGCTCACCCGCCGCGGCATCCTCCTGGGCCTCTCGCTGTCTCAGCTCATCACCCTCGCCACCGGCATCCTCTCCTTGGTCGGGGCCCTGTATGCCGGTGGCGGCATCCTGCTCGCCTACACCGCCCCGGTCTGGGCGATCGCCGCCGCGCTGACGTGGATACCGATTGCCGGCCGGCCCGCGGTGGAGTGGCTGCCGGTCGCGTTCTGGTGGCTCTGGCGTTCGACCGGCGGACAACTCCTGTACCGCCGTCGGGTCGTCACCCCACGCCCGGCCGGGGCGCTGGCGCTGCCCGGTGACATGGCCAGGCTGCGCGAGTACACCGACCCCGAAACAGAGGCCGGGATGATCCACGACCCCCACGCCCAGACCCTCACCGTGGTCTGCGAAGTGTCCCATCCGGCATTCGTACTCCTCGACCCCGGCGAGCAGGAACGACGAGTCAGCTCCTGGGGCCGCGTCCTGGCCACAGTCTGCCGCTCCGGACGCATCGCCACGTTGCAGGTGCTAGAGCGGACGCTGCCGGACTCCGGCACCGGACTGGCCGAGTGGTGGGCCGCCCACGGCACCGCCGACGACACCTGGGCCGCGACCACCTACGCCGAGCTGATCGACCGCGCCGGACCAGCCGGCGAACGCCACGCCACCACCCTGAGCTTGTCGCTGGACATGAAGTCCTCCGCCCGGCAGATCAGAACCGCCGGCGGCGGCATCCGCGGCGCCGCCGCCGTCCTGCGCCAAGAGATGTCCACCCTCGTGGCCGCGCTCCGGTCCGCCGACCTGACACCTTCGGGATGGCTGTCACCGGGCGAGATCGCGGTGATCCTGCGCTCGGCGTATGACCCGGCGATCGCCGCCACCTTGGAACGCCACGGCGAACTCGGCCAATCCCTCGCCACCGCCGGGCCGGTCGCGGTCAACGAGTCCTGGACCCGCATCCGCACCGACTCCGCCCACCACGCCGTGCTGTGGGTCTCGGAGTGGCCCCGCTCGATGGTGTATCCGGGGTTCTTGTCCCCGGTGCTCTTGTCGACCGGCATCCAGCGGTCGTTCTCGCTGATCTGCACCCCAATGCGCTCCGACCAAGCCGCACGCGACATCCGCAAGAAGAGGGTCGAGCACATCTCCGACCAAGCTCAGCGGGCAAAGATCGGGCAGATCGAAGACGCCGCCCACACCGCCGAATACCAAGACGTGCTCCAGCAGGAAGCCGACCTCACCGCCGGCCACGGCGTCCTCAGATACACCGGCCTCATCTCTGTCTCCGCCCCGACAGTGGAAGAGCTCGAAGCGGGGGTGGCGGCGATCGAGCAGGCCGCCATTCAGGCCTCGTGCGAGACCCGGTTACTGGTGGGCCAGCAGGCCGCGGCGTTCACCGCCGCCGCACTGCCGTTGTGCCGCCGCGTCTGAGCTGACCAGCCGGGGGTGGGTGCCGGTGTGCACCTGAGGGGTGAGCCCGAACTACCGGGTTCGCCCCTCTCTGTTCGCCCATCGTCTTGGAGGCTGTGATGCCCACGTTCCACGATCCGCTCGCCGATGCGGCCGAGGCCTCCGAGGCCCTGCGGGGCCTGGCCCACGCTTCCCGCGTGTTCGATGATCCGGCGGACACGTACCGGGTGTTCGGTGACCTCGTGGCGGGGGTTCGGTCGCTGCTCCAGGTGCTCGACCAGCTCGCCAGCACCCACCTGGGTGCGCGGGATCGGGCGTTCGACGATGACGGCGACCCCACCGCGGGCGCGGCGTCCGCGCTGGCCGCGGCCGATGAGCTGCACCAGGCCGGCACGCTGCTGGATCAGGCCTATGACCGGCTCGACGCGGCGTTCTCGCACTCCGGGAGGATCGCCTGGCACCCCGAACCGGTCGTCGACCGAGACGCCGCCCGGGAACGACTGGTGGCACGCCTCGGCGGCGACCCCGCCACCACGACCGTGCAGGCCGGTTCGCTCACGTTGGCGGTGTGGACCGATGCGCCGGTGGGTGAGCATCAGCGCTACGCCTACCGGATCACCGACACCACCACCGGCGAAGCGGTGGAGGGCCGGGACCTGTTCACCGGCGCCGGCACTCCCGTCGACCCCGACCGCGCCATCCGCGACCTCGTGACCTTCCTGAGCGCCGCGGGTGAGGCTCGCCAGTACGCGATCGATCATCCCGGCAGCAGCCCTGATCACGAGGGCCTGTTCCCGGCGTGGGTGGCCGAGGCCGCCCGCACCAACGCCGACGCCCTGGCCGAGCTGAGCGAGCACGGCTCCACCGAGCGCGTCGCCGGACCGGCGCGGGTGGGGCGGCGGTGGCTGAACGTGGCCTTCCTCCAGGGCGAGGAGACCGATGCGGTGCTCGATCTGATCGACAGCGACGGCGCCGAGGCTGCCATCGGACGCCTGAGCGGGTACGACTATGGCGAGGAGACCACCCAGGCGGCCTTGGAGAACGGGTACGTCTACGACGACCAACCGCCCACCGGCAGCACCGACCGGACCGTCCAGGACGGCGGGTACGCGCTGACCTACAACCACGCGCTCGGGCATGTTGGCCTGTACCGCGAGTTCGACACACCATCAGACGCTTCGGTGCACGAGGCCGAGCAGCCACACCGGGACCCCGCACCGGCTCGGGAGGCGTCGGCTGCCCGGCGCGCCGCCCTCGGCGCGGACCGCGACTGGTACGCCACCCCCTCTGGCAATTCGGCCGGTTCGGGACGGGGGCTGTCACTATGACCGGCGAGGGAGACGAGCGGGAGCGGCTGCACACCTCGGTCCTCGTCGCCCCCGCCGCCGAGCGCCGCCGCCTGCGCAGGCAACGCCGGAAGGCAGCCGCCAAACTCCTGACCGAGCAGCATGCCGCCGAGAAAGCCGCCGCGCGCGCGAAGGCCGAGGCTGAGCGCGCCGAACGCCGCGCCACCCGCTACCTACCCGCCGCTGGCGAACCCGGCCCGGCTGCGCTCAGGTCACCGGGTCGGTTCCGGCTCCCGCGCCACCAGGACACCTCGGCGACGTTGGCGGGGGCGTATCCGTTCGTCGCCGAAGGCGGGCTGGGCTCCGACGGGGTGTTCGTGGGCCAAGACCTCTACTCCGGCGGCAGCTTCGTCTACGACCCCTGGGTCTTGTACGCCCGTGGCATCATCACCGCACCCAACGTCGTGTTGGCCGGGATCGTCGGCTCCGGCAAGTCGAGTCTCGCCAAGTCCCTCTACACCCGGTCCCTGCCGTTCGGGCGCCGCGTCTACGTCCCCGGCGACCCCAAAGGCGAACACACCGCGGTCGCGAACGCGGTCGGAGGCCGGGCGATCGTCCTCGGCCACGGCCTGAACACTCGGCTCAACCCTCTCGACGAGGGCCACCGCCCCGGCGGGCTCAGTGATGAGCAGTGGAAGACGACCGTGGCCTCCCGCCGCCGGGACCTCATCGGCGCCCTGGCGGAGACCGTCCTCGCGCGCGGGTTGACGCCATTGGAGCACACCGCCATCGACCTCGCGTTGACAGCCACGGTGCGGGAGAACGACGTGCCGATCCTGCCGATGGTCGTCGACCACATCCTCAACCCCAGCACCTCAGAGGCAGACGCCGACAGTCGATTGGCCGAGGATGGCCGGCTCGTCGGCCACGCCCTACGCAGGCTCGTCGCTGGTGACCTTCAAGGGCTCTTCGACGGACCGAGCACTGTTGCGTTCGACCCGTCGCTGCCGATGATCAGCCTCGACCTGTCGCGGGTGACGGAGAACTCCACCCTCATCTCGGTGCTGATGACGTGCTCCAGCGCGTGGATGGAGTCCGCACTGCTGGACCCGGCCGGTGGGCAGCGGTGGGTGATCTACGACGAGGCCTGGCGTCTCATGTCCCACCCGGCGCTGTTGAAGCGCATGGACGCGCACTGGCGGCTCGCTCGTCATTACGGGATCGCGAACATGCTGATCTTCCACAAGCTCTCCGACCTCGACAACGTCGGCGACCACGGCTCAGCCATGCGCTCCCTCGCCAACAGCCTGCTGGCGAACGCCGAGACGAGGATCGTGTACCGGCAGGAATCCGACCAGCTCGGACCTACCGCCACCGCCCTCGGACTGACCGGCACCGAACAGAAGCTGCTCCCCTCGCTGGGGGTCGGGCAGGGGTTGTGGCGGATCAAGGATCGCTCCTTCGTGACCCAGCACCAGCTTCACCCCGCCGAGCTGGGACTGTTCGACACCAGCTCCCGCCTCACCCAGGGGGTCATCTGATGGCATCGAAGAAGCCACGCCGCACCACCGGGCAGGACCGGGCAGAGACCCCGGTGCTGCTGCCACACGTCATCGTCACAGTCGCCGAAAACGGTGCCCTGGACGTCACCGTCGACGGCACACCGTTCCCGCCACCACAACAGGGCGCCGCGTGGACGCGCAGCACCTTCGGTGAGCTGATGGACGCGATCACTGCGGACCGGACCATCGCGGTGCGGATCGAGGTCCGCGAGGTCGACGGGTCCGTGTTCACCGACCTCATCCGCGCCCGCAAGCCCACACCGGCAGAACCCGCGGAGACCAAGCCGCAGGAACAGCGTGACAAGCACACCAAGACCAAGCAGGGGCCGGAGCTGGTGGAGGTCACCGGTGAGGGGTTCGTGCCCGGTGAGGACATCGCGGTCGCCGTCGTCGTCGCTCACACCGACGCCACCGGCACCGGCCACGCCCGCGCCCTGATCGACACCGACCAGCTCGCGCCTGTCCTGGCCGGCGGCGCCGGTGAGGTCGTGCTGCTGGGACGGGTCTCAGGCACCCTGCACATCCGGCGGTTCTCACGGTGACCGGGCAGCGGCAGACTGGGAGCATGGGCGATGAGCTGACCAATGCCGCCATCGTCACCCTGATCGGTGCCTTCGGCTTCGCGCTCGTCCTGCGCGCCGCAGGATCAGCGGCCGCGCTCCTCACCGGCACACCCCAACCCGCCTCCGGCCCTGCATCCGGGCTCAGAGTGCTGTTCAACCCCGCCGACCCCGCGACGGCGCTGGATGCGGATGGTCTGAACCCGGCTGCGTACTGGATCACTACCGCCGTCCTGCTCGGCGTGCTCGCTGCGGCGGGGATGTGGGTGTGGGTACGGCTGCGTCGCCACTCGCGCAAGGTCGAGACCGACCCGCGTCGCCTGGCCGGCACCGCCACGGCACATGAGGTCACCCAGACCGCGTCTTCGAAGGCATTGCTACGCCGCGCCGCGACGTTGCGTCCCTCGCTCGACGAGGCCGCACCGTCCGATGTGGGCTACCTGTTGGGTCGTTCGCGCGGCAGGCAGGTGTGGGCTTCGGTGGAGGACTCGATCCTGCTGATCGGCCCACCCCGCTCGGGTAAGGGCCTGCATGTGGTCATCAACGCCATCCTGGACGCGCCCGGCGCTGTCGTCACCACTTCGACGCGGCCGGACAACCTCACCGCCACCCTCCGCGCCCGCCAACGAGACGGTCGGCCGGTGGCGGTGTTCGACCCCCAGCACCTCGCAGAAGGCATCCCCGCCGGGATGCGGTGGTCACCGATCCGCGGCTGCCACGACCCCCTGACCGCGATGATCCGCGCCACCGGACTCGCCTCCGCCACCGGACTCTCCGCCGGCGGGGTGGAATCCGGCGGGTTCTGGGAAGGCAAGACCCGCACCGCCCTCCAAGCCCTCCTGCACGCCGCCGCCCTCGACCACCGCCCACCCGCGGAGCTGTTCCGCTGGACTCTCGACCCGACCGCCGCCGCCGAGGCCGTCGCCATCCTCACCAACACCACCCAGGCCGCGACCGGGTGGGCGGACTCGCTCGGGGCGATGATCGACTCAGACCCCAAGACCAGGGACTCCATCTGGCAAGGCGTGGCGCTGGCCCTCGGAGCCCTGGCCGATCCTCGCGTGCTGGATGCGGTCTCACCGGGGCCGGGTGAGGGCTTCGACCCCGAGACTTTCATCCAAGACCGCGGCACCCTCTATCTGCTCGCCACCGGCGCCGGAGCCGGCGCCTCGGCCGCTCTGGTGGCGGCGTTCGTCGAAGACCTCATCGAGACCGCCCGCCGGATCGCCGCACGCTCACCCGGCGCACGCCTCGACCCGCCGCTGCTGCTGGCACTCGATGAGATCGGCAACCTCGCCCCGTTGCCCTCCCTGCCGACGCTGATGGCCGAGGGCGGTGGCACGGGGATAACGACCCTGCCGGTGTTGCAGTCGTTGGCCCAGGCGCGGGAGAAGTGGTCCGACAACGCCGCCGGAGCCATCTGGGACGCCTCCATCGTGAAGGTCATCCTCGGCGGTGCCTCCAACTCCCGCGACCTCCAAGACCTCTCCACCCTCATCGGCGAACGCGACGAATACACCGACTCGGTGACCCTGGGCGATCACGGCACCCGCTCCAATCAGCGCTCGGTGCGCCGGGTGCCGATACTCCCGCCGGACCGGATCAGGACCCTGCCGTTCGGCACCGGGGTGACCCTGCTGCGTGCCGCATCGCCGATCGTGACCGATCTGCGTCCTTGGCCCTCGCGGTCTGATGCCGCCCAGCTCAAGGGTGACCGGGCCGAGATCGAAGCGCTGTTGCGCCGCCCTGGCTCCTGACCACGTCTGGTCGCGTGGGTGCACCTGTCTGACACGAGCGGTCCTGCACGTGGGGTCGCGTGATGTGTCAGGAGGAGAGTCAGATGGCTATCCGCACCCAGCAGTCGTTCTCGGGGTTCGTGGCGTCCGACCCGCAGCTCAGCCACACCGAGAGCGGTGATGCCCGCCTGTTCATGAAGGTCGGCAAGGAGCACTACCGGCAAGAGGACGACGGGTCGTTCACCCAGACCGAGACCACCTTCCACAACCTGGTCGCGTTCAATGCCGCCGCCGAGCAGGGCCACGAACGTCTGGCCAAGGGCGACAAGTTCGTCGCCGAGGGGTACGTCCGCGAGTACACCTACCAGCGCGACGGGCAGAACATCGAAGGCGAGGAGTTCGTCGCCCGCCGCCTCGGCCATGACATGGCCCGCACCCGCTACGACGTCGACCGCACACCCCGCCGCACCGCACCCGAACGCGACTCCGCCGCGTTCACCGCACCCGAGCGTCGACCGGCCACCCAGTCGGCGCCGGCCGTGAGTATGTGACCGACAGGGGCTATCGACGATGAGCAAGCACACTCCCGAACCAGACGAACCCGACCACCCAGGCGACGAGCCGGACTATCTGGACGACGAGCCCGACACCGACGACCCAGCCGGTAATGTGGCTGAGCCACCGCACCCGGTGAACTGGAACCTGCTGAGCGCCGATGACCTGGAAGCCGAGTGGCTGGCGCTCAATGACTGGGTCGCCTGGCTGCGCCGCACCTACGGGCTCCCCGCGTCGGTGGTGCCGCCGTTCTGGCACCGCCACCCCGAACTCCTCTGGGAACTATCCGCGCTGCACCTGCACTGGCTGTGCGCCTACGACCCCGAACAGAACGGGTCCGCACCCAACGGCTGGCACCGCGACTTCGCCGACACCCGCAATCGGCTCCGCGAATGGGTAAGTGCTTCCGGCACCCGCCTCGACCGGGACCGGACCACCCGCCAGACCGTCTGGCCTGGCGAGGACCCCGCACCGCCGGTGGAGGAGACCGTGATCGCCGACCGGGGTGAGGACTTCGTACAGTTCGTCTTCGAGCAGGTCCAAGCCCGCCGCGAAGCCGAGGAGGCGTTCTTCCGCACCCTCGATGAACCCACCGGAGAAGTCTCATGACCCGCCCACACCGGCCCGCACGAGACGAGCGCCTGCCGGAGCGGATGCGCGACTACCGCATCGAGGCCGAACCACGGCAGAGCCCGGACCTGCACAAGCTGGTCCAACTGTTCATCGGCGTGGCCCGCGCCCGCACCCAAGATGCCCAACGCCCCGCACCATGGCCCGAGCCGGACAGTACCGGGCCTGTCGGAGGCGACGAGGTAGAATCGAGCACGCAAGAAGCCAACGGCTGAACCCGCGCGTGGTTCAGCCCGTGGTGCGCAGTCCTGTTTGGCCTTCGTGGCTTACCCAGCAGGAACCGCTGAAGCGGAACCCGCTGGGTCGTGTTTCCCCGTTACGAGTCGCACCGCACCAGCGGACCAAGTCCCGCTGGTGCTGGCCCGACCATTCGGGAAGGGAAAACACGACCCATGAGCACCACAACACAAACCCCCTCTGCCACCGAGGTTCTGGATCACATCGGGGAGACCACCACCCTGGCGGTCTCCTACCTGCGCGTCTCCACCAAGGAACAGGCGTCCAAGGGCGGACGGGATGAGGGCTTCTCCATCCCCGCCCAGCGCGAGGCGAACCTGCGCAAGGCCCAGGGGTTGAACGCGATCATCGTCGAGGAGTTCATCGACGCCGGTGAGTCCGCACGTAAGGCCGACCGGCCCGAGCTGATGCGGATGATCGAGTACGTCAAGACCCACCAGGTCGCCTACTGCATCGTCCACAAGGTCGACCGGCTCGCCCGCAACCGCGCCGACGACGTGACCATCCACCTCGCCCTCAAAGAGGCCGGCGTCATGCTCGTCTCCGCGACCGAGAACATCGACGAGACCCCCTCGGGGATGCTGCTGCATGGCATCATGTCCACCATCGCGGAGTTCTACTCCCGCAACCTCGCCGGCGAGGTCTCCAAGGGCATGAACCAGAAAGCACGGAGTGGTGGCACCAACGGCAAGGCCCCGATGGGCTACCTTAACGTCACGCGACGCGACGAACTCGGCCGTGAGGTCCGCGCTGTGGAGGTCGATCCCGACCGGGCACCGCTGGTCAAGTGGGCCTTCGAGGCCTACGCCACCGGGAACCACTCCACGATCAGCCTGCGCGAAGAACTCATCGACCGGGGCCTGACCACCGTCCCGACGCCGAAGCGGCCCTCGAAGCCGCCGGTGCTGTCCACGATCCACAAGATGCTCACCAACCCCTACTACAAGGGCAGCGTCCGCTTCCGCGGCGCCACCTACGAGGGCCTACACGAACCCCTCGTCGCCCCCGAGGTCTGGTACCGCGTCCAGGGCGTGCTCACCGCGCATCAGACCTCCGGGGAGAAGACCCAATCCCATGACCACTACCTCAAGGGCAGCCTCTACTGCGGCCAATGCGGATCACGCTTGACGTTGACCAACGCCAAGAGTCGCCGCGGCGTGATCTATCCGTACTTCATGTGCACCGGGCGGCACGCCAAGCGCACCAACTGCGAACGCAAGTCCATGTTCGTGCCCGACATCGAAGCCGCCGTCGAGGACCACTACCGGCACATGCAGATACCCGAACACGTTCTGCCAGCGCTCCGTGAGCTGGTCACCAGCGAGTTCGACCGACTCCACCAGGTCGCCAAACAAGAGGCCCAGGGGTACAAGGCCGAACGAGACGCCCTGCGCGACGAACGGCAGAAACTCATGCAGGCCCACTACGCCGGCGCAGTACCCCTCGACCTCCTAGGGACCGAGCAAGACCGCATCGCCCGTAGGCTCGCGTTCCTCGACGCCCAGCTCAACGCCGGGGACATCGAATACGAGCAAGCCAAGGCGCACCTGGATGACTGCCTCGCCCTCGCAGGCGACATGCACGCCATCTACATGAGCATCAACGACTCGCTACGGCGGATCGCCAATCAAGCCTTCTTCGACAAACTCATCGTCCACGACGACGACACCATCCACGCCGAACCCGGAGTGCCGTTCAACGTGTTCCTCGACCCGGACGTCCAGACCCTCGCCGTCCGCCGCCAAGGACAGACAGTCGAATCCGGAACTCAAACTGGTGATGTCGTTGGTTTGAACAACGACCTTCTGGTGGAGCTAGGGGGATTCGAACCCCCGACCTTCTCATTGCGAACGAGACGCGCTACCAACTGCGCCATAGCCCCATGCGCACCGGCGGGCCGGTGAGCGAGAAAAAGTCTAGCACCGAGCCCCGGCCGGATCCCCGCCGGTCGGAGTGTCCTCCGTCATGACCGGGCCCGCGGCGCGGCCGACGCTCAGGCGCCCTTGGCCCGCCGCCGGGCCAGCGCCGCGTCCAGATCGAGCACCGAGGCGCGCGGGGCCCCCGGCTCCGGGGCGTCGGCCCCCGAACCGGCGACGACGCTCGAACCCATCGAGCTCGGCCGCGTCGGGCGCAGCGGGACCCGCGCCGAGGGCGCGGCCGGGGCCTCGAAGGCCGGGGCGGTCCGGCGCGGCGCGTCCGAGCCGTCGCCGGCCCAGCGGGAGGCCGGGACCGGCACCGGGGTCCAGCCGCTCTCGTCCTGCGCGGTCTGCGCCGGCGCATCGCCGCGACCGGTCCCCTCAGCCCCGTCGTGCGCGGGCACGAGCCGCTCCTGGCGGTCGGCAACCGTCCCGGCCGCGTCGGACACCCCGGAGGTGAGCCGGTCGGAGGAGACCGTCGCCCAGGTCCGCGCGGCGACATCGTCGGAGCGGGTCGAGGTCTGACCGCCGGTCTCCCCGGCGGCGATCTGTGCCGTCGCGTCCGCCGCACCCGGCTCGGCAGCCGCCTCGATGCCCGCTTCCAGCTCGCGCTCGCGCGGACGGCGGGACAGGGCACGCAGCTCGCCGTCGATCCGACGGATCTCGGCCCGGTCGACCGAGTTGAGCGTGCGCCGCTCGCCCGCCGCGCGCACGGACAGCGCGACGACGGCCACGAGGAGGACGGCCGGGACGATGACGGCGGTCAGGTGCCATCCCGCATAGCTCACCAGCGCCCACGCCGCCACGGTGAGCAGCCCGAGGACCACCTGGTACATCACGCGCCGGTTCCGGGCGGCGTCGCGGCGGCTCATGCGCGCGGCACGCTGCGACCGGGCGTGCGCGAGGTCGCGGGCGCGCCTGGCCGGCTCGGAGAGGCGGGGCTTGATCGTGCTCATGGCTCGTGACTCCGGTCCGATGGGCAGCAGCTGCGGTGCGGTGGGTCGGTGCGCCGTGTCGTGCATGACGCGACCGGGATGGCCGGGCGAGGCCCGGCCCCGACGTCCGCCGTCGCCGACGGTCGCCAGGACCCGCAGCCGGTCCGAGTGCCGGTCCTCCAGCCGCGTGGCGGCCATGAGGCGGCGCCGGTCCGCGACCGCGGGCAGCGCGTAGACCAGGAGCATGACCACCGCCGCAGCGAGGACGTAGCCCTGAAGATCCACGCATCCCACGCTAGGTCGACCCCCGCGCCCCGCCGTGGAGGCGCGCGGACGTGATGGTGACCGCTCTCCATTCCAACCGGCTCCGGGCAGGATCTCGCCTACCTAGACTCCGTCCCAGCCCCCCAGGGGCGACCGGACAGGCCGCCCCGGCCTGATGGCACACCCATCCGACCCGAGGAGAACCACCCATGCGCAGGACCACCCGCTGGGCCATCGCCCCGATCGCCGTCGCGACCGCCCTCACCCTCGCCGCGTGCGGCGGGGACGACGAGGAGACGAGCTCCCCCGCCCCCGTCGAGGAGCCCAGCGAGCCGGAGGCCCCCGAGGAGCCGGAGTCGGAGTCGGAGGACGCCCCCGAGGAGACGGAGTCCGAGGACGCGCCGGAGGAGACCGAGTCCGAGGACGCCCCCGAGGAGTCGGAGTCCGACGAGCCCGCGGCGGACGGCGAGGCCGGTGCCGGCTCGGCCGCCCCCTGGGCGAACCCGATCACCGAGGACGGCGAGCTGCTCGGCACCATCGAGCTCGGCGACGTGACCGTCGACGTCTACGAGGTCGCGCGCGACCAGGCCACCCGCTCGAGCATCTGGGCGGACCCGGACACCGAGGAGCCCATCGTCAACGAGGGTGACGACGTCCTCGTCCTCAACTACGTCGTGACCAACAACGGCGAGCCCGTCAACCTCAGCTACGGCCTGGTCGAGGTCGGCCTGAACTACGACTCCTGGCCCTACATGCAGCAGCCCTCGGTCGCGGACAACGACCTGCTGGCCGAGCTCGGTGTCAACGACAACGGGGTCAACTCCGACTCCCTGGGCGAGGACGTCTACACGCTCGGCTCCGGCGAACAGTACTCCGTCGGCCAGGTCATGCTCCTCCAGCCCGGCGAGGCCTACACCATCGAGGCGGAGTTCGAGGGCCGCGACGAGGCCGGCGAGCGCAACGGCGACGAGCGCGAGGGTGAGCTGACCGGCACCGTCGAGTAGTCCGGCACCCGCTCGCACCGCGGGCGACGCCACCGGCGTCCGGCCCCGTCCCGCACCCGCGGGGCGGGGTCGTCGTCGTTCATCGGCCGGCGTTCACCGGCCGGCGACGGCCAGGCGCCGGCCGGTCCCCCTACCGGCCGCGGTCGAGGCGACGCCGGACGGCCCCCGGACCGGGTCCGAGGTCACCCGCGATGAGGGCGAAGGACCGGTGGTCGCGCCAGTGCCCGTCGACGAACATCAGGCCACGGCGCACCCCCTCCTCGACGAACCCGAGCTTGGCCACCACGCGCAGGCTGGCCGCGTTGCCCGGCCGCACGTCGATCTCCACCCGGTGCATCCCCAGCTCGTCGAAGAGGTGGTCGACGAGCAGGGCCACCGCGCGCGGCGCGATCCCCCGGCCGGCGACGTGCTCGGAGACCCAGTAGCCCACCGAGGCCGTCCAGCTCGACCCACGACTGATCGGCTGGGCCGTCACGGCACCGACGAGCTCACCGTCGCGCTCGACGACCAGGGACAGACCCGTGCCCGCGCGCGCCTGGTGGCGGACCTCCTGCAGGTGCTCGGCGAAGGTCGCCCGACGCGCGGGGACCGGCGGACCGGCCGACCACGGCGCGAGCCAGTCACGGTTCGCCGCCAGCAGGGCCTGCCAGCGACGACGGTCCCGACGGCGCAGCGCCCGCACGCGCACGTCCTCGTCGACGAGGACCGGATCCCCCACGCCCTGCTCGGCCACCCCCCGAGAGTAGGTCCCCCACGCCCCCGCTCCGACCGCCGGACGGGAGGCTCGGACGACCCGTCGACCACCCCGCTTCGCTGACAGCGATATCGTCAGACGTACCCATCTCCGAGGGCTGCCGCGCCTCGCGAACCTTGGCATGATGGTGGGCATGCACCGGGGCATCCTTGACCTTCCGCGCGTGGACCACCTGGACCTCGACGAGTCGAAGCAGGTCCTGCGTGATGCCGTCCGGTCCCACCGCGCCCGGCGTGGCGAGCACGAGCGTTCCCGCGCCGGGATCGACATCGCCCGTCGTCTGCTCCCGCTGCTCGACGGCGCCGGGACCGTCGCCCTGTACGTCTCCCGACCCACCGAGCCGCCGTCGCTCCCGACGGTGGAGACCCTGCACGAGGCCGGGGCACGCATCCTCCTGCCGGCCCTCGGGCCCGGCCTGGCCCGCGCCTGGGCGGAGTTCGCCGGCCTGGAGGACCTCGCCGAGCGTGCACCGGGGCGCCCCGCGGAGCCCTCGGGCGAGTCGCTGCCCTCGGAGGCGATCGCCGAGGCGGACGTCGTCATCGTCCCCGCCCTCGCGGTCGACCGCCAGGGCAACCGGCTGGGTCAGGGCGGCGGCTGGTACGACCGGGTGCTCAAGCTCATCCCGGAGGGCACGCCCGTGTGGGCCGTGCTGTTCGAGGGCGAGCTCGTCGACGGCACGCTGCCGCACGGGGAGAAGGACGTCCCGGTGACCGGCGTCGTGCAGCCCGGCGGCGTGACGGTCCTGCGGCCCGGACCCGATGGTTTCGGGAGCCTGTCGACCGAGTCCACCGCCTCGGTCTGACCCGGGACCGCCCGGCCCGGCCCGGCTCGGCCAGGCTCCGCCCGGCCCGGCACGCCCCCGCCCGATCCGCGGCGCGCTCAGTGCGCGTCGGGCGTGAGCACCAGGCGGTCCTCCTCTGCGGCCTCGACCGCCTCCCGGCTGAACGCCCACGGGAAGGTCTCGCCGGTCACCCAGGCCTCGGCCTGGTCGTCGTAGTGCCCCGAGGCGGGGTGCCCGCTCGTGCCCGAGGAGGTCACCCAGGTCGAGGCGTCCAGGTCCGCCAGGTCGACGACCATCCGCATCGAGGGGCCGGCGGTCACCCGGTAGCTCGGCCGCCCGTACTCGTCGCGGGCGGTCGCGTCGTAGGAGGTGGCGTTGACGATGGACGGACCGCCCGAGACGCCCACGGGCTCCGGGTTGACGAACTGGCGCACGAGCGTCGGGACGCCCTCCCCGCCCAGGACGGGGTGGCGCGGCTCGAAGGTGTGCAGGTCGCCCCACCGCCAGGTCGCGGGGTCCTTCCCGAGCCGGGCGGTGAGCTGGTAGCGGCCCTGGACGAGGGCCTGGCCGAGGATCTCGTCGCGGGTCTCGACGACGTTGACGGTCGTGCGGTCGTCCCAGTGCCGGCCCTCGGGGTCGGCGAGGTGCTGCTCGAGGACCTGGAGCCAGCGCGCCCCTCCGCTCGGCGCCTGCGCGGCGGGCAGCTCGTCCCCGAAGGTCATGTCCAGGACGTCGACCCACACGGCGTTGAAGTAGGCCGCCCCCGGGGAGTCGACGTCGTTGGGGTACCCCTCGGCCGCCCAGTCCTCGAGCAGGTCGACCGCCTCGGCGACGAAGGGGTCGGTGACGTCGACCTCGAGGAGGTAGGGCACGAGCACCTCACCGAAGGGGCTGGCGTCGTCGAGCATGATCTCGTCGGCGTCCTCGACGGTCAGCGGCTCCCCGGCCGCGATCTGCTCGGTGAGCAGGGTGCGGATCCGTTCGGAGCGGTAGCCGGCGTCGTAGTCGCCGGTGAGGAAGGGGTCCATGTCCACCGGCTGCACCGCCTGGTTGGCGGCCACGATGAACCCCTCGGCGGGGTTGAGCGCGGCCGGCATGTCGGCCGGGTCGACGTAGCCCTGCCACTGGTAGCGCTCGTCCCAGCCCGGCCGCGGCCAGGACCCGTCCGAGGGCAGCGGTGCGTCGGTGACCTCGGCGCGCACCGGGATCCGTCCCGGCGCCTGGTAGCCGATGTCCCCGTCGGTGGTGGCGAAGACGATGTTCTGGCTCGGCACCTCGAACAGGGCGGCCGCGGCGGCCACGTCCTCGGCGTCGGCGGCCCGGTTGAGGGCGAACACCGCGTCGCCGGTGCGGCCCGGGGTCAGCGCGGTCCAGCGCAGCGCCACGGAGTACCCCTCGAAGTGGGCCTCGGGCGAGTCCTCGGGCACGGGGACGCCCGCGGCGGCCCGGGTCCCGGTGAGGACCTCGGAGACGATCGGCCCCTCGGCGGTCTCGAGCACCTCGAGGGTGACCGGGCTCGCGCCGTCGACGAGGATCGTCTCCGTGCGTCGCTCGAGGGGCATGCGCTCCTCGCCGCGCAGGTAGGTGCCGTCGGAGAAGGTCCGCTCCAGGGACAGGTCCATGACGTCGGCCCCGAGGTTGGTCAGGCCCCAGGCGAGGTCGTCGTTGTGGCCGATGATCACCCCGGGCATGCCCGCGAACGAGAAGCCGGTGACGTCGAAGGTGCAGTCCGCGGTGAGCTCCACGCAGTGCAGGCCGACCTGGTACCAGAGGTTGGGCTGGTCGATGGACAGGTGCGGGTCGTTGGCGAGGATCGGTTCCCCGGTGGCCGTGTGCTCGCCGGCGACGACGAAGGAGTTCGAGCCGATCCCGTCGCCGCGCCCGAGCAGGACCGGGACCGCGTCCAGCGCCGCTCCCGCCCGCACGACCGAGGAGGCCGCGTCCCGGCCGTCCGCATCCACGGCACCCGCCTCGGCGTCGGAGCCGGCGTCGGGGCCGGCGTCGGCCTCGGCGGAGGGGGCCTCGGCCCCGGGCTCCGACGGCGTGGCCTCGTCCGAGGGGCTCTCCCCCTCCTCCGCCGGGGCGTCGGAGGGGCTCTCACCGCCCGCGGCCGCGCCGTCGCCGCCGTCGGGCAGGATCGGGGAGTGCCGGTCGACGGGGTAGTCGGGGAACAGGCCGTCGACGACCTCGACGTCGCCGAACATCGGCCGCAGCGCGGCCGCGCGCGAGACCTCGTCCTCGTAGTTGCCGCGCAGGTCCCAGGCCATCGCCTTGAGCCAGGCCAGGGAGTCGATGCCGGACCAGGGCTCGATCTCCCCGACGTCGGTGGTCAGCGACAGCACCGTGTACTCGATGCCCAGCCGGGACGCCTCCCGGTCCTCGAGGTAGGCGTTCACCCCGTCGGCGTAGGCGGTGTAGAGCTCGCGGGACTCCTCGCTGAGCAGCTCCCACTCCTCCTCGGCGACGTCGCGCCACCCCATCGTCCGGATGACCATGTCCGCCTCGATCGCCTCGGGGACGTCGCCGACGAGCTCGGCCATGCGGCCGGCGGTGACGTGGCGGCGGTAGTCCATCTCGAAGAACCGGTCCTGGGAATGGACGTAGCCGAGGCCCGCCATGAGGTCCGCGTCGGTCTCAGCGTACAGGTGGGGCACCCCGCGCTCGTCCCGGATCACCTCGACCGGTGCGGTCAGGCCCGGGACGTGCTGCTCGCCGGAGTGGTCGGGCAGGGGGCGACGCACGAGGTAGGTGGTCACCGCCGCCAGGGCGAGACCGAGGAGGAGCACGACGGCGAGCACGCCGACGAGCACCTTGCGCCAGGTCGAGGTCGGGGATTCCGCTGCCACCGACCGAGCGTATGCCGCCGGCCGGGCCCGGCGACGCAGGTCACTGCGCGCGTGCCGCTCTCGGGGCTACCATTGGCACTCGACGAGGCCGACTGCTAACACGGCCCCAGAGACCGGAGGTCCACGAGGTGCCGACGTACGCCTACCGCTGCACGATGTGCTCCCACGAGCTCGAGGTGAAGCAGTCGTTCAGCGACGATGCCCTGACGATCTGCCCCGACTGCGGCGGCGCCCTGCGCAAGCTCTTCAGCTCGGTCGGCGTGGTGTTCAAGGGCTCGGGCTTCTACCGCAACGACGCCCGCTCCTCCACCTCCGGCGGGTCGGGGTCGTCCTCGCGCTCCGGCGGGTCGACCTCCTCGAGCGGCTCGGACGCCGCCGCGTCGTCCGCGGGCGGGTCGGACTCCGGCGCCTCAGCCCCGGCCGCGTCCGGATCGGGCAGCGGCGGGTCCGCCTCGACGTCGGGCTCGAGCACCGCCGGCGCGAAGGCCGCCGGCTCCGCCGCCTGACCGGTCCCCGGTCCGCAGCCCGCCCCGCACGGAGCGGCGACGACCGTGCGAGTCGCTGACGCGCCCCGTGGGTCCCACAGGCACGGCACGCACCCGCTGATCCACAGGGCCGCCGAGGCTCCGCGGGGCCGCGGGTGCCCGCGCACCTAGCGTCGCGGGCATGAGCCGAGCCGCTCCCCCGCCCTCCCGGACCACCGGCGCCCGCCTGCGACGCGCCGCCTGGCGCTGGCGCCACGCGATCGCCGCGGTCTGCCTGGCGCTGGCGGCCTCGATCGCCGTGGCCGAGCTGCGGCCCCCGCCCCCGCCGACGACGGCGGCCCTCGGGGCGAGCGCGGACCTGCCTGCCGGGCACGTCCTCGAGGAGGGCGACCTCACCGCGCTCGACCTGCCCGCCGAGGTGGTCCCCGCGGGCGCGCCGGTCGACGCGGCCGACCTGCTCGGCCGGCCCCTGGCGGTGCCGCTGCGCGCGGGGACGATCGTCGCCGACGGCATGCTCGCCACGCCGAGCGTGGCCGCCGCCCCGGGGGAGGTGGTCGTGGCGGTGCGCATCGCGGACGACGGCAGCGCGGGGCTGGCCTCGCCGGGCGTCCGCGTCACCCTGCTCGCCCCACCGACCGACGGCGGGCCCGCCGAGACGGTGGCCGAGGACGTCCTCGTGCTCGCGTCGATCAGCGAGGAGGGCGGCGGACTGCTGGGCAGGGAGGAGAGCGACGTCACGGAGATGTACGTTTCAGCAAGCCCATCCGACGCTAGTCTCCTCGTTGGCTCCAGTGCCTGGACCCCGTTGAGCGTCGTTCTCGGGCCCACCTGACGGGGACCGGCGTGGGCCGGGACGTCCCGACACTGCTCCCACCCATCCCCCACCCGTCAGCCAGCCCACCGGAGGAACATCATGCTCAACGGCTTCAAGGAGTTCATCTCCCGAGGTAACGCCATCGACATGGCGGTCGGCATCATCATCGGTGGCGCGTTCACGCCCATCGTCACCGCGGTCACCGACCGCGTGCTGCTGCCCCTCATCGGCGCCATCTTCGGCCAGCCGAACTTCGACTCCGTCGGCCAGTTCGTGGTCAACGGCGCCACGATCCAGCCCGGCGCGATCGTCACCGCACTGGTCAACTTCCTGCTCATCGCCGCCGCCCTGTACTTCGCGGTCGTCATGCCGATGAACAAGCTCGCCGAGCGTCGCAACAAGGGCGCCGAGGAAGAGGAGGAGAAGGCGGACGACGTCCTCGTCCTCGAGGAGATCCGCGACCTGCTGCGCGCCGGCAACACCGGCACCACCGGAGCCGGCCAGCAGCTCTGACCTCATCCGCGGCCCCGTCCCACCGGGGCCCGCCGACGGCCCGTCACCGCGAGGTGGCGGGCCGTCGTGCGTGCGGGATGGGCTGCAGCGGGTGGGTCGCCCCTGGCTGGTCGGACGAGAGCCGTCGTGCGTCCGGGACGGGCGCGGCCTGCGGCCCGCAGGCCGCGGTGGTCAGACCGGAGCCGGGGCGGTCACAGGCGGCCGAAGTGCGGCGGGACCTCGCGCAGGAGACGTTCGTCCTCGGCGGAGGGCCGGCGCGAGCGCGCCCGTCCCGCACGACCGGGCGGCGCGGCCCGACGGGGCGCCCCCGTGGCGACGTCGCTCGCCGGAGCGGTCACGGGGTCGTCCGCGGGGCCGCCCGCTGGTTCGTTCGCGGAGTCACCGGACGGGCGCCCCGGGACGGGACCGGGCGCGCCCGCGTCCTCCTCCGACGCCGGGGGCTCCGGCTCGCCGAGGGCGTCCTCGGGGCGGGCGAGCTCACCGCTGGCGAGGCGCCGGCGGTCGGCCTCCGACAGGGCGATGACCCGCCGACGCCCCCGGGTCACGGCTGCCCGTCGTCCGGGGGCGGCGCCGGGGCGTCGGCCGGGCGCGCGGGGCGACGCGCCGCGACCTCGTCGAGCACGACGCGGCGCAGCCGGTCCGCCTCGGCCTGGGGGTCGAGGAACACCGAGACCGTGAAGGCCCGCTCGACCCGCCAGCCGGCGCGGGCGAGCACGGCACCACGGTCGAGCCGGCGGCGCAGGCTGTGCTCGCCCGCGTCCTCGCCGGCGTCGGTGAGCAGGGCGACCAGCCGCTGACCGGGCAGGTCCGGGTGGCCCAGAGCGATCGGCACGTCGACCGCGCCGTGCAGGTCCTCCTCGACGATCAGGCCGAGCCGGCGCAGGCGGCGCACGAGGTCGCCGAGGATCTCGTCGGTCGGCGCCTCCTCGGCCGCCTCGCCCGTCCGTTCCTCGCGCAACCAATCCCGTCCGCCGTCGGCAGCCGCGGAACCGGACTCCGTCCCCTCGCGGGTGGCCGGCGCATCGGTGTGGTCGGACTCCTCCGCCGACGCCACGTCGCTGGTGCTGGTGTCGGTGTCCTCGGACAGGGCGCCCTCCGCAAGAGCGTCCTCCGACGGGGCGCCCTCGGTGGAGGCGCCGTCCACGGGCGTGTCCTCGGCGAGCGTGTCCTCGGCAGGGGCGCCGTCGGACAGGGTGCCCTCGGCGGGAGCGTCCGCACCGGTGACGGGCTCGCCGCCGGCACCGTCCGCGCGGGCCGCCTCCGGCGCGGCCTCGGCGGGAGCCTCCTCGGCCGACGTGCCGCCGTCGGACCCCTCGCCCGCCGTCCCCGCACCACGGAGGTCGGCGCCGTCGGCGATCTCCAGCAGCTCGGCGAGCATGTGCGCGCCCTCGTGGTGCACCCGGGACGGGTCGATGGCGCCCGGGGCGATGGTGGAGACGACGACGAGCGACTCCCGCGCAGCGGCGAGCGCCGTGACCATGCGGGTACGCCCCACCGGGGAGGACAGCTCGCCGAACCGGTGGACGAAACGCCCGTGGGCGTTGGCGCCGAAACCCACCGAGAGCACGACGACGTCGCGCCGCAGCCCACCGGCGTCAGCCAGGTCGGCAACCACCAGCGGCTCGACGAGCCGCGGGTCGAGCGCGGCCTCGAGCGCCGGGTCGGCGACGGCGGCCTCGGCGATCGCCTCGCGCACGCGGGCGGCGTGCCGGGCCGACGGCGTGACCACGGCCAGCGAGGCGAGCGGGGCGGCGTGCACCTCCTCGCGGACCACCTCCACCGCGCGGTGCACCTCGGCGTCGACCGACTCCACGGTCTCCGAGCCCGGGGCGGGCGTGCCGTAGCCGTCGACGTGCTCGAGGCGGACCCCGCCGTCGGTGCGCACCGAGGGCACCGGCGCCACCACGCCCTCGTAGCCGTGGGCGGCGAGCAGGCGCGCGGCTCCGGGCACCAGCGGCCCGCGTACGGAGGGCAGCCGCATGGCCGGGAGCACCTCGGCCAGCGCGGAGGCCGCACCGCCGGGGTGGCGCTGGGTGTCGGCGACCACCACGACCTGACGGGCCCGGCCCAGCACGGAGACGACCTGGGCGATGGGGAGGAGCTCGATGCCGTGCAGGACGGCGAGGTCGACCGTGGGGCCGGGCGGCAGGATCTGCGCGGCCAGGAGGGGCGCCGCGGCGCGGACCGGTCGGATCGTCGGCGCGACCTCGGGGTGCTCGGCCAGCGCCTTGCCCAGGGTGGCGCCCCGGTCGGCGGCCAGCTGCTCCCACAGGTGCGCGGCCTGCGTGCGGTGCGTCCGCACGGCGCGCCGCAGCCGGTCGGCGGCCGCCGAGCGCACGGCCGGGACGAGGGTGGCCCGCTGCTCGGCCTCGAGGCGCTCGAGGTCGGCCAGGTCGGCGGCCAGCGCGGCCGGCTCCCGGCCGGACAGGGCGGGCTCGTCGGCCAGCACCTGCTCGAGCACGGAGCTCCACCAGGCCAGGTCCAGCTCGGCCACGACGAGGTCGTCCGGAACGGTGCGCGCGGCGAGGTCGTCGAGGAGCTCGCCCAGTCCCTCGGCGCGCAGCTCGTCGACCAGGCGGGTGCGTTCGGGCAGGGTCCGCAGGGCGGTGGTGTCGGCCTCGAGGGCCTCGACCGTGCGGCGCAGCTCGTCCAGCGGGAGGTCGGCGAGCGCGCCGCGCCCCTGGGAACGGTCGAGCACCGCGTCGAGGGCGGCCACGTCCTCGGCGGTCTCCCGCTCGAGCTCGCGGATGTCGGCCAGCCCGTCGGGCAGCCGGGGCCAGCCGCCGCCGGTGGAGTGCCGGGTCCAGATCTCGCGCTGCTCCTGGACGCGCAGCAGCTCGGTGTGCAGGTCGGCCACCGAGCGGCCCGGCCGCACGAGGTCGCGAGCCTGCCGGACGAGGCGGCGCCGGGTGCCGCCCGGCATGACGGTCTCCTGCGCGCGCCGGTCCTGACGCGGCGCGGTGGCCGTGACCATGTCCGCGGCGGAGTGCTCGAAGATCTGAGGGAGGAAGACGTCCAGAGCATCGGCCACGCCGTCGAGCATCTCGAGCTGCTCGTGCCATTCACGCAGGGTGGTGGCGCGCTTGAGGCCGGTCTGCACGGCCGTGGAGCCGACGAGGTCGTCGACGGCCGGGAGCTCGACGCCGGTGAGCCGCTGGACGCGGGCGAGCGCGTCGGCGGCCTCCTGGTTGGTCGTCAGGCGGGCGCCGTACCAGGGGGTGCTCGATCGCCTGAGCGTGAAGGCACCCAGGGTCGCGGCGCGGGCGAGCCGGGCGGCCGCTCCGGTGCGGGCGCTCCCGCTGAGCGCGCGCAGGTCCTGCCCGGCAATGCGCGCACCGGTGCGGGGGCCGGGGTTCTGCGCGGTGAGGCGGGCCAGGGCCTGCAGCGCGTCGAAGACCGAGACCCCCCAGCCCTCGTGACGCCGATGCAGCGAGTCGAGCTGCTCGCGCACCTGCGAGCGGGCGGCGCGCAGCTCCTCGCGGGTGCGTCGCACGGCGGCCTCGTCGACGGCGACCGCCGGCGCCTCCATCCCCCGCCGCACCGAGCGGGAGGCCTCCTCGCGCCAGCCGCCGTCGGCGCGCAGGTCGAGCACGAGCTCGCCGAGGCCCAGCTCGTGGAGGTGGGCCACGGTGGACCGTCCGGTGCGCCGGTCGCCCGGCACGTACAGCACCGTGCGCCCGTCGGCCGCGGCGCGGGCGAGGGTGGCCGCGACGACCCCGACGTCGTCGGCGCCGGGCGGTGCGTCGACGACGAGGTGCCCGCCCTGCCCGACCAGGCGGACCGCCTGCTCGCCGGCGACCTCGACGTCGCCCACCGCGCGCTCCTCGTCGGGGTCGGGGTCGGTGTCCTCCTCGGGCGGGAGGGCACCCCCGAGGGCGGCGCGCGCCTGGTCGTGCCCGGCGAGCGCGGCCACGACGTCGGAGGAGGCCAGGTGCGGGACCATCGCGCGCAGGTCCTCCACGGCCACCTGGCCCGGGTGCAGGAAGGTGCCGACGACGACGCGGTCCTCGATCTCCAGGCCCGGCAGGTACCGGGCGGCCAGCTCGGCGACGCCGACCAGGGCCTCGCGCTGGCTGGAGGCCGGACCGAGCGGCGGGAGGTGGTCGACGGCCTCGCCGGGCAGGCCCGCCTCGGTCAGCGCGCGGGCGAGGACGGGGTTGAGCTCGACGGTGCGCTCGAGGGTGAGCTCGACCTCGCCGTCGGCGGAGACCGGCTGCAGGCGTACGCCGCGCAGGAAGACCGGGGTGCGGATGGTGCGCACGATCGGGGGCTCGACGCCGGCGTCGTCCGCCCGGCCGGCTGAGGTCGAGGACGGGTCGAGGTCGTCGTCGAGGACCGGCGGCGGGAGCGCGGACCAGGTGGCCACCCCGGTGGCGAGGTACGTCGGGGCCACGCCGAAGCGCTGGGCGAGGTCCTCGGCCCGCGAGCGCACCGCCCGGGCGTCCTGGTGCGCCGTGACCGCGGCCTGCCGCTCGCGCACGAGGTTGGACAGGCGGGTGGGACGGCCCGCGTAGAGCTGGGCGGTCCCGCCGGGGTGGGCGTGAGTGAGGTCGAGGACGGCCTCGCCGAGGTCGTCGTCCTCCCCCAGCCCCTCGGCGCCCAGCGCGGTGAGGTCGGCGATCCAGCGCTCGACGGCGCGGGCCACGGCCCCGGTGCGGGTCCCCGGCCGGGGACCGTGCGGGGCATCCTCGGGCCGGGCATCCTCGGGCCGGGCGGCGTCCCCGGCACCCGCGGGGGCACCCGCGGCGGTGGTCTGGTCGGCGTCGGGCGAGCCGGCATCGTCCCCGCCGGCGGCCGCCTCACCGGTGGCGTCCTCGGCCGCGTGGGCCGGCTGCCCGGTGGTGGCCGGGGCGTCGGTCGTCGGGGCGGACCTGGCGCGTCGCCGGTCGCTGTCCCGGCCGCGGCGGAAGGGCGGGATCGGCGGAGGCGTCATCCCACCAGGGTAGGCGCGCGACGGCCCGCGCGTCGGAGCGACGGCAGTGGTGTCGGGCGCTGGCCGGCGGCGGGGTGGCGGCGTCGCGGCCTCGGCGCCGCGGGCGACCCGCCCGGACAGACAAGAACGGAGCGTGACGCGCAGGGGGGGCAGGCGTCACGCTCCGTCTGACGACAATCATGCCCACCCGGACGGCTGAGCGCAAGCCCGCTCGCTCGCGGCCTGGGTCACAGGACCACGGGGGCGGGCGACGGGGTGCCCTCGGGCGGATTCGAACCGCCGACACCCGCTTTAGGAGAGCGGTGCTCTATCCCCTGAGCTACGAAGGCAGGAAGGCCGACCAAGGATAGCGCGCCACGGACGGGGGCCGCGTCCCACCTGGCGACCCCGCTGACCATGGGGGCACGGAAGTGTGGCAGGGTTCACGTCAGGTGCAACGTCGCACCGATTTCTCACCGGGGGCACCACATGCGGTCCACAGTCACCACCACAGCGACCACACTGGTGGTCGAGGCCGTGCTCGACGTACCGGCGCACGCGATCTGGCTCATCCTGTCGACGCCCGCGCTGCACGTGTGTCAGTTTTCGAAGTCCACTGCACGAGTGTCCGAAGTCGACTGCACATTTTAAGGTTGCGCAGCCGTTGTCTGGTGAGGCGCCATGGTGAGGGCTGCGGCGGCCAAGGAACGCCGTAGCGCAGCCGGGCACTGGTGACAGCACGCCCGGACGGTCCGAGGCGCGACCCTTTTGCGATCGCTGAAGCGAGGGCACGGTGCTGGGAACGGTGCGGATGTTAAGCTGGTGAATGACGCGGGGTGCCGTGCTGGTACGGCTGAGATCACACCCGTTGAACCTGATCTAGTTCGTACTAGCGAAGGGAACGTCGCCGATGTCGGCACCTTCTTCCGTCCCTACTGTCCCACTCGATGCTGCCGCTGTGGGCGAGGCCTTGGCTGCGATGCGCGGGCATGCCCCGCTGGTGCAGTGCCTGACCAACGTCGTCGTCGCTCAGTGGACAGCGAACGTCCTGCTCGCGGTCGGCGCCAGTCCGTCGATGGTGGACAACCCGGAGGAAGCCGGGCCGTTCGCCGCCGTCGCCGACGGGGTCCTGGTCAACCTCGGCACGCCCCAAGAGGCGACGGTGGCTGCGATGCACGGCGCGGTCAGTGCCGCCGCGGCGGCCGGCACCCCGTGGGTGCTCGACCCGGTCGGGGTGGGTGGGCTCGCCTGGCGCAGCCGGGTTGTCGTCGACCTGCTCGCCCACGCCTCCCCGGCACTCGTCCGTGGCAACCCCTCAGAGATTCTCGCTTTCGCCGGTGGGGGCAGCGGTGGGCGGGGTCCGGAGAGCGTCGACGCCGCCGAGGATGCCCTCGACGCCGGCCGGGCGCTGGCCCGGGAGCACGGCACCATCGTCGCGGTCTCCGGGGAGGTCGACCACCTCACCGACGGCACCCGGCTGGTGCGGGTGGCCAACGGCCATCGATGGTTGACCCAGGTCACTGGCGGTGGGTGCGCGCTGGGCGCACTCATGGCTGCCTTCGCCGCCACCACCGACGACCCGCTCCTGGCCGCCACGGCCGCGACCGCGACGTACACCGTGGCCGCCGAGGTCGCGGCCGAGCGTGCCGCCGGGCCGGGGAGCTTCGCCGTTGCGCTGCTGGACTCTCTCGCCACCCTCAACCCGCAGGAGCTGACCGAGAAGGTGGTGCTCCGGTGACCCGCCGACCGGTGAACCTCAGCCTCTACCTGGTCACCGACACCGGTTTGTGCGGCCCACGGGGGGTGCCCGCGACCGTGCAGGCTGCGGTCGCGGGCGGAGTCACCGTGGTGCAGTTGCGTGACCCGGGCGCCACCGACGCCCACTTCGTCGCCCTCGGCGTGGCGGTCCGCGAGGTGCTGGCGGGGACCGGGGTGCCGCTGATTATCGATGACCGGGTCCACCTCGTTCAGGACATCGGCGCCGACGGCGTCCACGTCGGTCAGCGCGACATGCCGCCTGCTCAGGCCCGGCAGTTGCTCGGGCCGGACGCCATGGTCGGGCTGTCGGTCAGCACGATCGAGCAGGTTCGCACAGCACGCGGGCTCGGTGACGGCGTCTTGGACTACCTCGGCGTTGGACCGGTGTGGCCGACGGCGACCAAGCCTGACCACGGCACTCCGATCGGCCCGGGCGGGGTGGCTGCGGTGGCCGCCGCGAGCCCGTGGCCGGTCGTCGCCATCGGCGGCATCACCACGAAACGCACCGGCATGCTGCGCCACAGCGGCGCCGCCGGCGTGGCGGTCGTCTCGACGGTGTGCGCCGCGGAGGAACCAGCCGTGGCGGCCGCGAGCCTGCGGGCCGCGTGGGACGGGCAACCGTGAACCCCCGCCCACCGATCGCGCTGACGATCGCCGGCTCCGATCCCTCCGGCGGGGCCGGTATTCAAGGCGACCTCAAGACCTTCTCCGCACTGGGTGCCTACGGCACCGCGGTGCTCACCTCACTGACCGCCCAGTCCACCCAGGGAGTCACCGGTGTCCACGTCGTCCCCGCGGACTTCGTCCGCGCCCAGCTGGGCACCCTCGTAGACGACGTGGCGGTTGACGCCGCCAAGATCGGGATGCTCGCCTCCGCGGCCACCATCGAGACCGTCCTCGCCTTCCTCGACAAGCGCTCCGACGCGGTGCCGGTTGTGGTCCTCGACCCCGTCATGGTGTCCACCGCCGGTTCCCGGCTGCTGGCCGAGGACGCCGTCGAGCCGATGCGCCAACTCCTGCCGTACGTCTCCCTCATCACGCCGAACGTCCCCGAGGCCGCCGTGCTGCTCGACGCCGACCCCGCCGAAGACCTCGACACCATGCGCGCCCAGGCCATCGCGCTCCGGGAGCTGGGCGCCGCGCGGGTGCTGGTCAAGGGGGGCCACCTCGGCGGCGACGCACACGCCACCGACCTGTGGCTCGACGACGCGGGCGAGCAGCTGCTGACCGGCCCGCGGGTAGCCACGGTCAACACCCACGGCACCGGGTGCGCCCTGTCCTCCGCGATCGCCGCACTCGCCCCGCGCACCGGGTCCCTGCTAGAGGCCACCCGCCAGGCCAAGACTTGGCTCACCGGCACCCTGCGGGCCGCCGACGCGCTCCACATCGGCCACGGACCCGGCCCCGTGCACCACTGCCACGACATCTGGAAAGACGAGAACGACTGGAAGGACAGCGACCGATGACCAGCCCACACACCTCCATGCCCGAGACGATTCGCGACCACGACGACACTGGCGTGTTCAGCACCGTGGCGTGGCATCGCACGGCCAGGGTCCGCGAGGCGATCGACGCGCTGCCCTTGTTGCACCAGCTGAGCGACGCGACCCTGGCGGAAGAGACGTTCCGGCACTACCTCGCCCAGGACGCGCTCTACCTGGCCGACTACGGCCGGGTCCTGGCCGCGGCCGCCGCTCAGGCCCAGGCGTCGGAGGAAATGGCATTCTGGGCGCAGGCCGCGCGGGAGGTGGTCGAGGTCGAGCGGCAGCTGCACGCCACCCACGTCACCGACCTCACCGCCGCCGAGCCCTCACCGACCACGGTTGCCTACACCTCCTACCTGCTGAGCCTCGCGACAGCGGGAAACTACCCGGTCCTCGCGGCCGGCATACTGCCGTGCTTCTGGGTCTACGACGACGTCGGCACCCGTTTGAAGGCCGCCGTCGGTGACCTGAGCACGCACCCGTACGGGGACTGGATCGCCACCTACGGCGATCCAGACTTCACCGCCGCCACCGACACCGCCCGGGACATCGTGGACCACCTCGCCGACCAGGCCAGCCCCGGCACACTGGCGCGCATGCACACCGCGTTCCACCGCGCCACCCAGTACGAGTGGATGTTCTGGGATGCCGCCCACCGGCAGGAGACCTGGCCCATCTGAGGTCATTGGTCGGTGCGCCCTTGGGCGCGCGCTCATCATGATCTTTCGAGAGCTGGTCGCCGCCCTGGAGACTCCTACCGTCCGGTGGTGTTGCTCGGACGGTGGGAGACCGGACCCGGGGTTGATCAAGGTAAACGGCGCGCTCAGGCCGGTGCCCCGCACGAGAAGCGCCAGCGCTTTTGACACCATGCGCCCCGAAGGGGATGCGTCCTATCAGTCGATGAGTCCTGTGTCGCCTGAGAGGGCGTCGGTGAGCCACCGCGGGTGCATGGGGAGCAACGGTGCCGGAAGCTCATCCGGGGAGAAGAAACCCGCCTGTGAGGTCTCCACACCATCAGGGTGCATCTGACCGCCGCGCGGGAGGCAGGCGAAGGTGGTGGTGACGAACTGGGTCACTCTCCCGTCGGGATAGGCGAAAACCTGCGAGGCGGGGTCCGAGTACACCCCCACCAGCCGCTGCACTTGCACCTGCAAGCCGGTCTCTTCGGCGACCTCCCGCACCGCCGCCTGGGCGGCAGTCTCGCCCACCTCGACGTGTCCCGAAGGCAGTCCCCACAGCCCGTTGTCCAGCCTGCGCCCCAGTAGCACGCGCCCGGCCTCGTCGAAGACCACCGCGGCCACACCCGCCCGCACCTCGTCCGGCCACGGGTACGGCGACGGGCGCATCGGGCCGATGTCAAGGGCCGGATCAAACAGCCCGGCCAGGCCCGTGACCGTGGCCTCCGCAACGGTGGGATCACACTGCCGACGGCCGCTGCTCGGCGTCGCGGGAGCGACGAGGATCGCCGGCAGGCCCGCGCAGTGCGCCCCGACGACGTCCGTAGCCGGGGTGTCCCCCACGACCACCACTCTCGTCGTAGCAGGGAGCCCGCGCTGGGCCAGGCGGAACATCTCCGGTCCCGGCTTGCCCACCACGACCGGTCGGCGCCCACTGGCGGTCTGGATCGCTGCGACGACCGCGCCGGTGGCCGGCCACGGGCCGCTCGCTGTGGGGAACGTGGCGTCCACGTTCGTGGCCACGAACGGCACGCCGGTACGCAGGAGGGCGGTGGCCTGGGCGAGGTCCCGGTAGGTCACCGTCTCGTCGCAACCGACCACCACCGCCTCGGCCCCAGACCCCTCCACGGATTCCACGCCTTGGGCCGCGAGTTCGCCGCGGAGGCCATCACTGCCCACCACATAGGCGCGGGTAATGCCCTGCTGGCGCAGCCAGCACGCCGTAGCCCACCCGGAAGATACGATCTCCTCGACGGTGGCCCTCACGCCCAGGCGGCCCAGACGGTGGACGACGTCTTTGCGGGACGGGCGGGGATCGTTGGTCACGAACCGGACCACCCGGCCCTGACTCCGCAGGCTGGCCAAGGCTTCGGTCACGCCGGAAAGCAAGGTGTCTCCGACGTAAACCACGCCGTCAAGATCAAGCAGAAAAACATCGAACTGGTCAACGAGCACAACAACCTCCGAGGTCAAGGGACAGTCAGCGCGCATGCTGGCGCTGAGCCATCCCCCTCGGGCATTTTGTGCCAATAGGTGCCCTCCCGCCTGTTCGGCGGAAGCTGCAGCGCTCGGTCACAGACCCCCAGCCGGCTGGGGCGGAACCCTAGCTGCCTTCTCCCGGCTCGCCCACAATCCTAACCGACCCGACACGAAGTAGCTGAGCGGTGGAAGTCCCCCCGCGGGCGTGCGAGAGTCGCGGGAACGTACCCCGCTCATTGACGTTCGTAGGTTCCGGACAACAGAGGTTACCTGGCTACCTTGCTGCGGTCCTTGGCCAGGAGCTTGCGTCCGTCCTCGCGGAGTTCGCCGGTGGGTGAGACGTGGCGGTAGAGGGTCTGGCGGGTGATGCCGAGTTCCTTGCAGAGGTCACCGACGTTGGTACCGGGCTTTCCCATGGAGGCCATGGCGAGGCGGAGCTTGGCGGGGGTCATCTTGTAGGGGCGTCCGCCTTTGCGGCCGCGGGCCCGGGCGGCGGCTAGGCCGGCGATCGTGCGTTCGGAGATGAGTTCGCGTTCAAACTCGGCCAGGGCGGCGAAGATGCCGAAGACGAGCTTGCCGGATGCGGTGGTGGTGTCGAGGGCCGCGCCTTGCCCGGTGAGGACCTTCAGGCCGATGCCGCGTTGGGTGAGGTCGTGGACGATGTTGACCAGGTGACGCAGGTCGCGGCCGAGCCGGTCCAACTTCCACACCACCAGGGTGTCCCCGTGACGTAGGGACTTCAGGCACGCCGCAAGCTCGGGACGGTCCTCCTTCTTGCCCGAGGCCCTGTCCTCGTACAGAGCCTCCGGGTCGACGCCCTCAGCTAGGTGTAGGACGCCAGGACGTTGTGGACGCGAAGCGGAACCAGCGTCGCCGGTGGCTGCAAGTCCGCCGCTCCATGCGGCCGGTGGTAGTTGTAGTGCAGGTTCCAGACGTCAAGGGCCGCGCTGCGCTGCGCTTCCGACGTCCAGGTCCGGACGTAGAGAAACTCGTCGGCAAGGATTCGGTTGTAGCGCTCGATTTTCCCGTTGTGCCGAGGCGTGTACGGAGTGATCCGTTGGTGTCGCGAGCCGTCGAGCGCGGCGGCGAAAGCTGCAGCGCGGTAGCAGGCCCCGTTGTCAGTGACGATCCGCTCGATGTGTGTGATGCCGTGACTTGCGAACCAGTCGCGGGCACGGGCGAGGAATCCGACCGCGGTCGCGGCCTTCTCATCAGCGAGCGCCTCGGTGTAGGCGAGGCGCGAGTAGCCGTCGATCGCGGAGTGCAGGTAGACGTATCCGGTCTTCAATCCCCGGGTCTTGGTGCGCGCGACCGCTCGGGCTTGCGGGCTGTCCTTGCCGTGGGCTCGCCATCCGCCACCGTCCGGGATCCTGCCGACCTTCTTGACGTCGAGGTGCACCATGTGACCGAGTCGCCGAGCCGTGATCTTGCGGGGTGCTCGATTGGAATCGCCGTCGAGATCAATGGATCGTCGGCGGTTCAACCCAAGGGCGGCCAGGTGCCGGGTCACTGTGCGCCGACTGATGGTGATGCCTTCGGATTCGAGTTCGAACGCGATCCGCGAAGCGGACCACTTGTGGCTGCGACGCAGAGTTTCGATCCGCGCTACAACCTCGGCGGGGGTGGCTGTCGGCTGCCGACGTGGCGTCGAGGGACGGTCGAGCAGGCCGAGTTCGCCGTGGCGGCGGTAGCGATTGACCCACTTCGAGGCGCAGGCGCGAGATATCCCCATGTCGGCGGCAACGTGGGCGATCGGTCGTGTTCGGCAGCGCTCGATGAGTCGTCTTCGACCTTCGAACGATAGCGGAGCATTCCGGTGGGTCATTTGGACTGGCCCCGGAGCTCTCCACCGATGACCCACAGGTGGCCAAACGGGTCCTTGACCCGGCCTTGTCGCTTGCCGTAGGGACGGTCGTCGACTGGAAGCACCACTTCCGCCCCGTGCTCCACCATGTGGTCCGCTGTCGCGTCGGGGTCCGGCACGGTGAGCATGATCAGGACGGGCGAGCCGCCCATTGAGAGTGGATCGTTCCAACCCCACTCCTCCACACTCTGCGCCAGGGCGAAGGTGACGAAGTCGAGCGCGAGTTCAGCGTGGTTCACCACGCCTTGGTCATCTGCGACTCGGAGGTTGACCCGTGCGTTGAGTGCCTGGGTGTAGAACGTGATCGCTGCGTCGGCATCGGAGACCAGCAGTTTGGGGATTAGTTGGAGGTTCATGCCTCCAACGGTCATGGAGCGGGGCGTTGCCAGCCTTGTAGATTTCGGCCCTCCTCATCCAGCCACCCCGTCGGGGTCGTGCCCATGAGCCTGCGGAAATCATGTACCAGATGGCTCTGGTCGTGGTAGCCCGACTCTGCTGCTACTTCGGCCCAGGAGCCCGCCCCCGCGCTGGCGCGGCTCACCGCGCGCCCCAGACGGGCCACGCGGGAGGCAAATTTTGGAGTGGTTCCTAGTGTGTCCAGCATTACGGACCGCAAGCGCCGCGCACTCAGGTGCACGTGGCACGCGAGATCCTCAACCGAGACCGCACCTCCGGTCGCGCGGATGAGATCCAGCGCCTGGAGCGCGTCCTCGGCTCCGGTGGGGTGATCATCCCGGTTCAGTCGCTCAAGGAGTCGGGCTCGCAAGACACCTTCGCGGTAACCGACGGGATGATCTGTCAGTTCCTCGGCCAGTGAGGTCACCCATGGCAGAACCGCATCAGTGCTGACACCGCCTGCGTCCACCTCGCTGAGCGGTACCCCTGTCAGACGCCGCAGTGCCGATGGAGACAGCTCGACGTAGGCCGTTGGCTGCCCTGAGCGCAGCGTGGTAGTCGGACTCGCGAGGCCCGGCCGCATCAGCCCCGCGACGAACCCCGGGGCCTGCGCTACGTTCGCGCCGTACCGAACTTCAATCGGGCCGTCCAGGCTCACTGCCAACCGAGCTGACAGTGCTGGCACGGTTCGATGCAGGCGAGGCTGACCATTGTGCTCGCTGATGGTCACCACGCCGATGCCCGAGGCCCGACATGCCTGACGCAACTCCACCGCCGCATTATCACATCCGCTGAATCCTCACCCTCAAAGCCAGCGGCGCTCCGCGCGCGTCAACAGGGTCATGGCCAGCAACAGCTAGGAGCGCATCCCGCTGCAGGTTCGTGGTCTGCGATCCGTCGGCCTTCGAGACGCGCATGTAGCCGACCAGCACGAGGTGCCTCCCATCTATCACTTATACGACCGTTTACGTGACAGCACCGGTGCCGCCAGCTCGCTGGGGGTCAATGCGTCACGTAACTAGTCACCTAATCTAGGTTACGCGAAGGTGGTCCGCTGCTGAATAAGTGACAGTCGCGTCCGAGCCGGTCCGAGTCTTTGGTGGATGCGTCTCGGCCAGTGTCGGTGGAAGGTGGCCGTCGGGGATGCCGGCGGTGATCAGGTCCTCGCGGGTGCGCTGGAAGCTTGTCTCGCTGCGGGTCATGGAGGTGAGTCCGGTCAGCAGCTGCCGGCCGGCGGCGGGGTCGTGTCGGGCGAGGGAGATGGCCTCGTCCATCGCGTCTCTGGCTTCTTTCCAGTAGTCCCGCCGTGCGGGGGCCGGTGGGGTGCCGTCAGGAACGGGCCGATGAGGCTCGGGGGTCAGGAGCTGGGCGAGGGTGCCGTGGCCGAGGATGTCGCCGGTTTCGATTAGGTCCAGGGCGGTGGCGGCGGCGTCGAGGAACGTCTGCTGTTTTGGCCAAGGAAGTGCCTCGTAGCAGCGCCAGTGACCGACGAAACCGGCACGGACGGGGTGGCCGGCCCTCTGCCAGATGTGGTCCATGGTGCGCCGGGACCGGATGCGCAGCTTCGAGTACGGGGTGGACAGCTCGTCGATGAGCGTGCGCAGCAGACGGAACCAGACCCCGACGTGGACCGGTCGGCGCAGCAGAGTGAGCGTGCCCATGCGCAGGCCCTGGTGCGTGCGCCGATCCATGGCAAGGGCGGCTTCCGAGGGCGCGGAGGCCGTCATGTCCGCGGGTCCCCAGCCGAGGAACGTGCCGGCGGCACCGATGGTCGGCGTGAGTGTGCAGCCGTGCTCGGGGCAGCTGAGCGTCAACGGCAGCTGAGAGACCACAGTGAAGGCCGGCGCCGTCGTCATGCAGTGGCGGCAGGCGCGACGCAAGGGGCCGGAGGCCGGCAACCAGGCGCGCCAGCCGGGTACCGGGCGGTGGCGTCGTTCCTTGGCAGTCAGGAGCAGCGAGTCCTGATGGACGTAGGTGTCGAACGCCGCCCCGGGCTCCGGCTCTGGGCCGAGGGTATCCAGCAGCCAGGGCACCTGCCCGGCGATGGTCATCCGGCGCACGTCGCCGAGAGCAACGCCGGTGCGTTCTGACAGCGCCAGCAGCACTGAGGTCGGCGGGTCCCAGTCCAGATCGCCGCGCGTGCGGACGGGGTCGGTTCCGGGCGGGGCGAGGTCGTGCCGGAGCAGTTCCTCGACCTCCATGTCGTAGAGCGCGGCCAGCCGGTGCACCCAGGACGAGAGTGCCTCGTCGTTGCGCGGTGGCGGGTGCAGCGGCCAGCGGCGCCTCATGCGAGTTCGCGTTCGAACATCCGGCGTCGTTCGGTGGGGCCGGCATAGGGCGTCATCAACAGAGTGCGCTGGTTGATGGCCTCTTCGCCGGACTCGATCGCGGCTACGGCGGCGTCGGTGAGCAGGTGGGTGAGCTCGCCGATGGTGCCCTCGCTGCGGGTGAGTAGGTAGCGGGCCATGTCCTCGGTGGCGATGGCCGAGCGGCGGCGTAGCGGGAAGGCGGCGGCGAAGCTGGCCAGCAGCGCACGCGTCTCCTCGCCGGGTTCCCACCGGGGCAGCGGGACAGGCTCGAAGCGGTTCTCCAGCTGGTCATCGGAGCGGATCGCCAGGTACGCCTCGCGGGTGCCGACCCCGACCAGCGGGATGCGCAGCTCGTTGCCCAGGAACCGGATCAGGTTCAGGAACTCTCGTCGGGTGTTCCCGCGGCCGGCCAGGACGTTGTGTAGCTCGTCGATGACCAGGACCCGCACCCCGACCGCGCGCAGCAGCGACAGTGTGGCTTGCTCCAGCTCGGCCACACGCTGCCGGGACCGCAGCGGCGCACCCATCGCGGCCAGCAGCGCGACGTAGAACCGGCTCACTGTGGGCTCCGAGGGCATCTGCACGGCCAGCACCGGCATCTGCTCACGATCGGCGTGGGACGTGGGCGGGTGGAGGCGGCGGAACTTCTCGATGATCATCGACTTGCCGTTGTTCGTCGGGCCGATCAGCAACAGGTTCGGCATGCGTTGCTTGCTCGGCCACGCGTACAGCGTCTCCAGTCGCTCCAGCGCCGCGGTGGCGCGCGTGTAGCCGATCCACCGATCGGCGCGGACGTGCCGCAGCCGCTCCTGTGCCGGCAGCCGCGCCACCGACCGAGCGCTCTCATGCAGATGGTCCAGGTCGTGAACCGTGAAATCCGCGCCGGACCAGTAGTGGCCCTCGGTCACCACTGTTCGATCACCTCGAACGGTGCCACGGACTCCGCGTCAGAAGCATTGCCGTTCTCGTCAACGGCAGCCGGGATGTCATCGGGCGGCGCGGCGGCGGGTTTCGCCCGTGAGGCTGCGTTGCCCGCGTTGTTGCGGCGTTCGGTGTCTCGGCGGGCCTTGCGCGTGGTGGACTCGGCGGTGTCGGTGATGGTGCGCATCTGCTCAACCATCCGGAACAGCGCCTCCTCGTCGACCTGTGCCCGGCCCTCGGCCCGGAGCCGCTCCAGTGCGGCGCGGTGCTCCCACACGCTCACCGCCGGATGCGACAGCGTCCGGTAGGGCACCGGCAGATAGGACGCACCCTCGGGATCCAGGACCCAGATGCGGCTGAGGTCGCGTGGGTCGCGGCGGATGACGAACCGGTCCAGTCGGTCGCGGCGGGCGATCCACGGCTTGAGCGTGTCGTTGAAGTAGTGCACGTGGTCGATGACGAACCCGGTGCGGGTCAGCGTCCTGCGGAACACCGGCAGGAAGTCCACCAGGAACGCCGTCTCATTGGCCACCGTTACAACCGGCGTCTGGGCAGTACCGGCGGCCCAGCGGGCCTGCGGGGTCTGCCCGATGGTGCTGTGGACCTGCCCGTGATAGCTCGCCACCGCCAGCGCCAGCCACTTCTCCAGCTCCGCGACCGTCAGGACGGCCTTGGTCTCGGAGTCGTAGTCGCCGCGCTGTGCCGGGTTGGAGAACGTCGTACCGGGCAGCTCATGGACCATCTCCATCAGCGTGCCGATGACCCGCTCGACGATGCCGCCGTAGTGCGGGCGACCCGGGGGCCGGTAAGCCAGCCTGATCCCGTGCTCCTCACAGCCTCGCCGCAGGGCCTCGCTCTTGAACTCCGCGGCGTTGTCCATAAACAGCTCGCCCGGCTTGCCGGCCATCGGCCAGTCCACCTCGATGCCGAGGCGCTCGACCCAGGCCCGCTTGTCGGTGACCATGTGCGCCAGACACAGCCCGACCGACAATGCCGAGGGCGCCTCCAGAGTGATCACCAGACCCACGATGGACCGGGAGAAGACGTCGATCGCGACCGTCACGTACGGCCGCCCGATCGGCAGACGGTGCCGTTCATCGACCACGATCAGGTCCACCACGGTGTGATCGATCTGGACCTGCTCCAGCACGCCGGACACCGGTGGCACCCGACCGCCGGCTGACTCCAGTGGCCGAGCCGCGTCTCGCCCCTCGCGGGCCACTGTCCCGGCGTGTGGGTCCAGGGCGGCGATGCGACGCATGACCGCTCCGCGTGAGGGAACGGGCAGGCCCCGAGTCCGGCACGTCCGCATGATCTCCCGGTGGACTGCCGCGGTCTTTTTCCGCTGCCGGGTCAGGTAATGCTTGCCCAGCACCTCCCGGATCACCGCCTCAACCGCGGCCGACAGTCGCTGCCCGCCACGGCCGCCGCTGGAACGACCCGGGATCAGGTCCGAGACCACGCCCTGGCCCTCGCGCCACCGATGCAGCAGCACATAGATTTGCCGCCGGGAGATGCCCAGCTGGTTGGCTGCGGTCTCCACCGCATCTCCGCCGGCCGTTCCGGCGTCGGCCAGCGGACCGATCACCTCGGCCCGACGGACCGCCAGAGCCCACATCTCATCGGAGACGGCCAACAGACCGCGCTCAAGAACCACGTCATCATCGACTGCGTCGTCGCGCACAAGACTATGGAACAACGAGTCGACCGTGCACACGGGTACGGACACGCCGAACGGCCACACCCCTGTTCACCCGACCCCAAACACGCAGGTCACCTATGCAGACAACTTCGGACATTGACAACGTGGCCGCCGACGCCAGCGACATGCTGCGCGGCGCCCACTCGCCCGAGCCGATCACCTCGCTGGGCGACCAGTTCACGATGGACATGCAGCAGGGCCCGGAGGGGGACCACTACGTCACGGTCAACACGGTTAGCGACTTCGTGCCCGAACGCTCGATCGGCTGGGTCGTCAGCACGCCCGAGGAACGGCTCGGCTGGGGATGGCGCTACGACCTGGAGTCCGTGGGCCCCAACGGCTGGCGGACCCTGGTCCGGCTGACCTACCACTGGGGGGACGCGGACCCCGAGGCGCTGGCCGCCATCGGCAGGCCGATGCCGGCCATCCCCGCCGAGACCCTCGTGCGCGGCCTCGAGCTGCTCGAGGTCGAGGCCGCCCTGACCCAGCCCGCCGACGACGGGCTGCCGCCGGCGCCGCCCCTCCTCGACGACCCGCACGCCGAGGCGGAGCTGGCGCCCGGCACGGCACGGGCCCGGCAGCCCGGCAGGGCACCATGACCGCCGGGTCCCGCCTCGCACGGAACTACTCCCCCCTGCCGGTGCGGATCACCGACGCGGAGGGCGCCCGGGTGGTCGCCGACGACGGTCGGCGCTACCTCGACCTCCTCGCCGGGTACTCCGCGCTGAACTTCGGGCACCGCCACCCGGCGCTCGTGGCGGCCGCCGAGGCCCAGCTCGGCCGCTCCACCCTCGTCTCGCGGGCCTTCGAGCACGACCTGCTCGAGCCCTTCGCCGAGGCCGTCACCGACCTGACGCTCACCGAGATGCTGCTGCCGATGAACACCGGCGCCGAGGCCGTCGAGTCCGCCATCAAGGTGGCGCGCCGCTGGGGCACCGAGGTGCGCGGCACGGACCCCGACCGGGCCACGATCGTCGTCGCCGAGAACAACTTCCACGGGCGCACCACCACGATCGTCTCCTTCTCCTCCGACCCGGTCGCCCGCGACGGGTACGGCCCCTACACCCCCGGGTTCCGCACGGTCCCCTTCGGAGACGCCGCGGCGCTGGCCGACGCGGTCGATGAGAACACCGTGGCCGTGCTCCTCGAGCCGATCCAGGGCGAGGCCGGCGTCGTCGTGCCGCCGCCCGGGTACCTGGCCGAGGCTCGCTCGATCACCGAGCGGGTCGGCGCGCTGCTCGTCCTCGACGAGATCCAGTCGGGGCTGGGACGCACCGGGCACGTCCTGGCCCAGGACCGCGACGGCGTGCGCGCCGACCTCACCACCCTGGGCAAGGCGCTGGGCGGCGGGATCGTCCCGGTCAGCGCCGTGGTCGGCCGCGCCGACGTGCTCGGGGTGCTCACCCCCGGCAGCCACGGCTCGACCTTCGGGGGCAACCCGCTGGCGTGCGCCGTCGGGCTCGCCGTCGTCGACCTGCTCCGGGACGGGACCCTGGCCGCGCGGGCGGTCACCCTCGGGGAGCGACTCGGGTCCCGGCTCGAGTCCCTGGCGGCCGAGGGGCTCCTGTCCGGGGTCCGGCGGGCGGGGCTGTGGGCGGGCATCGACGTCGCCCCCGGGCTCGGCGTCGACGGGCACGGGCTGTGCGAGGCCCTGGCCGAGCGCGGCGTGCTCGCCAAGGACACCCACGGGTCGACCGTGCGCCTCTCCCCGCCGCTGACGATCCGTGACGAGGAGCTCGAGGAGGCGCTCGACGCCGTCGAGCGCACCCTGCGCGAGCTGGCCGGCGCCTGAGCCGGCCGACCCGGCGCCTGAGCCGGCCGACCCTGCGCCCGCCGTCAGCCGCCCGCGTCCGGGGCGAGCCCGACGTCCTCCGCGCGGGCGGGGGTGACGATGACCGGGCATCCGGCCTGGTGGAGCACCGCCTGCGAGGTGGACCCGAGGATGAGCCCGGCGAAGCCGCCGCGCCCCCGGCTGCCGACGACGAGCGCGTCGACCTGACCGGTCAGCTCGCTGAGCACCGCCGCGGGGTTGCCGTCGATCGCCTGCCGGTGCACGGTGATGTCCCGCCCGGCCAGGATCGGGTCGACGATCTCGTCGACCGAGGCCCGCACGTCGCGCAGGATCTCCTCGTGGTCCACGGTCGAGGGCAGCCAGGCCATCGCCGAGGCGCCCGCGGTCAGCGGGACCGCCGCCACGGCGTGCACCTCGGCCCCGAAGGTCTCGGCCAGGTTGAGGGCGACGGTGACCGCGAGGCGAGCGGAGGGCGAGCCGTCCACGCCGACGGCGATGCGCCGCATCGGCACGAAGGGTTCGTCCCGGGCGGGGGGCACGACCACGGCCGGGCTGTGCGCGTGCGCCGGCACCGCGGAGGGGACCGCCCCCAGCAGCCGGTCGGCGAACCCGCCGCCCCCGCGGGTGCCGCACACGACCGCGCGGGCGCTGCGGGAGAGCTCGATGAGGATGCCGGAGGGGTCCCCCGGGTCGACGGAGGTGCGCACCGCGAGGTCCAGGTGCGCCACGCGGGCGGCCGCCTCGTCGACGACGGCCTGGGCGCTGCCGCGCACCGACTCCTCGTCGACGACCACCGATCCGGCGCGGCCGTCGGCGATGTAGCTCGGCAGCCGGTAGGCGCACACGATGTGCAGGTCGAGCCCGCGCGCGTGGGCCACCGCCGCGGCCCAGTCCAGCGCGCCGAGACTGATCGGCGACCCGTCCACCCCGACGACGACTTCCTGTGCCATGACGCTCACCCTTCCTCGACGTGCGCGAGACACCATTGTGCCGCTCCGGAGCGTGCGCGCGGGAGGTCGAAGGTCACGGATCCGGCACGGTCACGACCGGGGAGGACGACGACGCCCCGCCCCGCACGAGGCGGGACGGGGCGAGGTCAGGGCCGGACGTGGTGTCAGCCGACGCGGATGTAGACCGGCGAGCCTCCGGCCCAGGCGTTCGGTCCGACGGTGGTGCCCATGCCGGGGTTCCAGGCCGCGACGTTCTGGCCGTTGCCGAGGTAGATGGCGACGTGGCCGGGCCAGTAGAGGATGTCGCCGGGCTGGGCCTGCGAGGCCGGGATGCGGGTGCCGGCGCTGAGGACGGCAGCCGGCGTGCTGCCGACCTCGTAACCGAGCTGGCGGTAGACGTAGGAGACGAAGCCGATGCAGTCCCAGCCGGAGGGGCTGGTGCCGCCCCAGACATAGGGGGCGCCGACGTAGGACTGGGCGATCGCGGCGGCGGAGGCGCCGACACCGCTGCTGGCGGGGGCCGGGGCGGCGGCCGGCTCGGCCTGCTCGGTCGCGGCGGGGGCGGCCTGCTCGGTGGCGGGTGCCTCCTGCTCGACCACGGGCTGCTCGGCGACGGCCTCGCGCTCGTCGTCACGGCTCGCGGCGGTGGTGTCCTCACGGACGACCGGCTCGGGGGCCGGCTCCGGCTCGGGCTCGGGCTCCGGCTCGGGGGCGGGCGCGGCCTCGGCGGTGCCGAAGACGGAGGCGGTGTCGACCGAGTAGCTCGCGTCCGTGGCCACGGTCAGCGCGGCGTTGGTCGGCAGGACCTGGTCCGAGAGCGAGCCGATGCGGTCGGAGGTCTTGGCGTCGGTCTCGACGCTGGGGTCGGCGGCCGCGGAGCTCGCCGCGACGGCGACGATCATCGAGGCGGAGATGGCCGCGACGGTGCCGCGGCGCGCAGAGGTGCCCTGGAAGGTGGGGTACGTCATGGTTCAGCCCGCCACTCGGATGTAGGTGGGGTTCGCGCGGTAGATCGGCGACTCGTGGGTCGGCGTGCCCGGGTTGCGGGCCGCGATGTGGTTGCCGTTGCCGGTGTAGATGCCCACGTGGCCGGGCCACCAGACGAGGTCGCCGGGGCGAGCCTCGGCGGCCGAGACGATCTGGCCGGCGCCGCCCTGGGCGGACGAGGAGCGCGGCAGCGAGATGCCGGCCTGCGCGAAGACGTAGGAGGTGAAGCCGGAGCAGTCCCAGCCGGTCGGGCTCGAACCGCCCCAGACGTAGGGCACGCCGTTGTACTGGCGGGCGATGGCGACGATCTGGTCGCCGATCGCGGAGGAGGAGGCGGCCGGCGCGGCCTCGGGGGCGGGCTCCGCCTGCGGCTCGGGCGCGACCTCGGCCTGGGTCTCCTCGACGGTCTCGGTCTGCTCGACCGCGGGGGCCTCCTCGCGGACGGTGTCGCGGGTGGCGGCGGCCTCCTCGCGGACGACCGGCTCCGGCTCCGGCTCGGGCTCGGGCTCCGGCTCGGGGGCGGGCGCGGCCTCGGCGGTGCCGAAGACGGAGGCGGTGTCGACCGAGTAGGCCGCGTCCGCGGAAACCGTCAGCGCGGCGTTCGTCGGCAGGACGGCGTCGCTGAGCTGGGCGGGGCCGCCCTGGCTCTTGTCTGCGGCGACCTCGGGGGCGGGTGCTGCGGCGGCCGACGACGCGGCGACCGCGACGACGATCGACGCCGAGACGGCCGCGATCGACCCGCGGCGGGTGGAGCTCTGCACGATGGGGGACCTCTCCGGTGACACCTGCGGGGTGAGCTGTCGGGTTCGGACACGGAGAGCATCCGGCCCGGCCCGAAGGCCCGGCTTCACCCCAAGGCCGGTCGCCCGGCCGTACTGCTTGGTTCCCCCGCCCCTGTCGCGGTGGTTCGCACCTACCCGGGTCGGCGACAGGGCTAGATGTCCGGCCGGGTGTGCCCCTGGTGAGAGGCACGAGTAGGACAGTAACCATCTCGTGACCAAAAGTCACACCCTGGTAACGCTTCTGTGCGGAACGTCACGGGACGGACACGCCCGGCGCAAATATCCCGGAGAACCGCGGGATTCCGGGGTAGTCGCGTGGTCCACGAGGGATCCACAGGCGCCCGGGCAGGCAGCCGGCCGTCCCCTGAGGGCACCTGGCGAGGTCACGATCGCGCAGCGGCCGTGACCGTGCCGTCACCTGCGCGGGGTCACGCGTCCGCGCGTGACCAGGGTCGACTCTATCTCACGGACGCACGGCCAGGTGCCGGGCGGCCGCGAGGTCCATCTCCAGGGCCAGGTCCGCGCGGGCGGCCAGCTCGAGGACGTCGTCGCGACGGGTGACGGTGATCCGGGCTCCGGGCACGAGCGCGAGCCGCTGCATGTCTCCCAGCAGCGCGGTGTCGACCTGGAGCGGCTCACCGATGCGCGCCAGCTCCAGCTCGAGGACCCCGCCGTCGTCGAGCCCCTTCGCCGCCTCTGCCAACGAGGTGAGCCGGCCGTCGGGCACGTCCGCCCCCGAGCCCGGGATCGGGTTGCCGTACGGGTCGGCGGTGGGCCCGTCGAGCAGGTCGACGAGACGCTCCTCGACCCGGCCGGACATCACGTGCTCCCACCGGCAGGCCTCCTCGTGGACGTAGGCCCAGTCCAGACCGACGACGTCGACCAGCAGCCGCTCGGCCAGCCGGTGGCGGCGCATGACGCCGGTGGCGGCCTCGCGGCCCACCTCGGTCAGCTCCAGCTCGCGCGAGGGGCTCAGCCGCAGCAGGCCGTCGCGCTCCATGCGGCCCACGGTCTGGGAGACGGTGGGCCCCGAGTGCCCGAGCCGCTCGGCGATCCGGGCGCGCAGCGGCGGGACGCCCTCCTCCTCCATCTCCACGACGGCCTTGAGGTACATCTCGGTGGTGTCGATGAGGTCGCTCACGGGGTCTCCACGGCTCGAAGGGCGGCGGACGGGCCCGCACCGCGGGTCCTGGCACTGTGTCAGATCCTACCCACCCGCTCCGACGCCGGACCTGGTCGTCCATGCCCCGACCCCGCCCGGGGTGGGAGACTCCCCCGGTGGCCGACGTGACGATCCCCGCCCATCTCCTGCCCGCCGACGGACGCTTCGGCTCCGGCCCGACCCGCGTGCGCGCCGGTCAGGTCGCCGCCCTGTCCGCCGCCGGCGCCACCGTCCTGGGCACCTCGCACCGCCAGAGCGCGGTGCGCAGCCTCGTGGGCCGGGTCCGGGCCGGGCTCGCCGAGCTCCTCGACCTGCCCGCGGGCTACGAGATCGCGCTGGGCAACGGCGGCTCGACCGCCTTCTGGGACGCCGCGGCCTTCTGCCTCGTCCGCGAGCGCGCCCAGCACGCCGTGCACGGGGAGTTCTCGGGGAAGTTCGCCACGGTCACCGACCGCGCCCCCTTCCTGGCCCCCACCGTGCGCGCGACGGCGGAACCGGGCTCGGTCGCCCGGCTCACCGCGGTCGACGGCGTCGACACCCACGCCTACCCGCACAACGAGACCTCGACCGGTGCGTTGTCACCGGTCGAGCGGATCGGCGGGTCCGAGGCGCTCACCCTCGTCGACGCGACGTCGGCGGCCGGGGCCGTCGAGGTCGACCTCGCCGCCACCGACGCGTACTACTTCGCCCCGCAGAAGGCCCTCGGCTCCGAGGGCGGGCTGTGGCTGGCCGCCCTCTCCCCCGCCGCGGTGGCCCGGATCGAGGAGCTGACCGCCGAGCGCTGGGTGCCGGCCTTCCTCGACCTGGGCGTGGCCCTGGACAACGCGCGCAAGGAGCAGACGTACAACACCCCCGCGGTGGCCACGCTCCTCCTGCTCGCCGAGCAGGTCGAGTGGCTCCTCGAGCGCGGCGGGCTGGCCTGGGCGGCGGCGCGGTCGGCCGAGAACGCCGCGCACGTGTACTCCTGGGCCGAGCAGCGCCCGTGGGCGTCGCCCTTCGTCGAGGAGCCCTACCGCTCCCCCGTCGTCGCGACGATCGACCTCGAGGGGGTCGACGGCGCCGCGGTGACCCGGGTGCTGCGCGAGCACGGGGTGCTCGACGTCGAGCCCTACCGCGGGCTGGGCCGCAACCAGCTGCGCGCGGGCCTGTTCCCCTCGGTCCCGCTCGCCGACGTCGAGGCGCTCACCGCGTGCGTGGACCACGTCGTCGAGCGACTGGCCTGACGGCCGGGCCCGCTCAGGAGGCGACGTCGCGCCCCTCCTCGGCGGCCCGGGCCGCGCGCTCGCGCGGTCCCTCGTAGATGAGGTGGCGCGTGGCGCGGCGGTCGTAGGAGACGCGCACGTCCCAGTGCCGACGCACCCACCAGGCGGCGCCGGCGGCGACGAGGACCGAGGGCACCGCACCGACGAGGATCGATGCCCGCGCACCGAAGACCTCGGCCACCCAGCCCACGAAGGGCGCCCCGAACGGGCCCGTGCCCAGCAGCACCATCATGTACAGGCTCATCACACGGCCCCGGTAGGCGGGCTCGGTGGAGATCTGGATGGTGGCGTTGGCGGAGGTGAGCATCGTCAGGACGGTGAACCCCACCAGCACCAGGGAGAGCGCGAAGAGCCAGAACGTGGGCGCGAGCGCCGAGAGCGTCGAGGAGACCCCGAAGGCGAACGCGGCGAGGACGACCGTGCGCACGCGCGGGTGCCGTCGGCGGGTAGCCATGAGCGCGCCGGCGAGCGAGCCGACCGCCATCACCGAGCCGAGCACGCCGAACTCCTCGGGCCCCCGGTCGAAGATCTCCCGGGCCATGACGCCCTGGGTGACGGCCTGGTTCATGCCCAGGCTGGAGACCACGCCGACGGTGACCATGACGACGACCAGGTCCGAGCGCCGTCGGACGTAGGCCAGCCCCTCCCGGAACTGGCCGCGGGCGCGCGGGACGACGTCGCGCGGGTTGAGCTCGCCCGTGCGCATGAGCAGCAGGGCGACGATGGTGGCGCCGAAGAGCACCCCGTTGGCGACGAACACCCAGCCGGTGCCCACCCAGGCGATCGCCAGGCCGGCCAGCGCGGGGCCGGCCATGCGGGCGAGGTTGAACGACGTCGAGTTCAGGCCCACGGCGTTGGGCAGGTCGGCGGGCTCGACCATGTCGGAGACGAAGGTCTGCCGCACGGGCCCGTCGAAGGCCGAGGCGCACCCCAGGGCGAACGCGAAGCCGTAGACCATCCACAGCTCGACCGCGCCGGAGAGCACGAGGATCCCGAGACCGAGGGCGAGCGCCCCCATCGACCCCTGGGTGACCATGAGCATGCGGCGGCGGTCGACCCGGTCGGCGGTGACCCCGGCGACCGGGCTGAGCAGCAGAGCGGGCAGGAACTGCAGGCCGGTGACGATGCCCATCGCCAGGCCCGAGTCGTTCGTCAGCTCGGTGAGCACGAGCCAGCCCTGCGCCACGCGCTGCGCCCAGGTCCCGGTGTTGGCCACGAGGGAGCCGAAGAACCACAGCCGGTAGTTGACGTAGGACAGCGAGTGGAAGGTCGAGCGGAAGAACCCTCGGCGAGGGGCGGTGGGACCAGGGGCGGTCATTCAGCGATCAGATTCCCAACGCGTCCTGGATGGGGCCGATCGCGAAGTAGACGAGGAAGGCCACCGACACGCCCCACATGAGCGGGTGCACCTTGCGCAGCTGCCCGGTCGCGGCCATGAGCACGGCGTAGGCGATGACCCCGACGCCGATCCCCACCGCGATCGAGTAGGAGAACGGCATGAAGATGATGGTGAGGAACGCCGGGACGGCCAGCGAGAGGTTCTTCCAGGGGATGTCGACGACCTGCTGCATCATGAGGAACCCGACGACGACGAGAGCCGGGGTGGCCGCCTCGTAGGGCACCGCCTCGGCGAGCGGCGCGAGGAACGTGGTGAGCAGGAAGCACACGCCGGTGACGATGGAGGCCAGGCCGGTCCGGGCGCCGTCGGCCACGCCCGCGGCGGACTCGACGAAGGAGGTGTTCGACGAGACGCCGCCCGCACCACCGGCGGCGGCCGCGACCGAGTCGATGACGAGGATGCGGCGGGTGGCCGGCGGGTTGCCCTCGGCGTCGAGCAGGTCGCCCTCGGCTGCGACGGCGACCATCGTGCCCATGGTGTCGAAGAAGTCGGCGAGCATGACCGAGAAGACGAGGACGAGCACGGCGACGACGCCGATCTTCTCGAAGGCCCCGAACAGGGAGAACTGGCCCAGCGTGGCGAAGTCGGGCACCTGGACGATGCTGCCCTCGATGGCCGGCACGGTCAGGCCCCACCCCTCGGGGTTGGAGCCGTCCGGCGACTGGGCGCCCACGCCGGCGACCGCCTCGACGATCACGGCGAGCACCGTCGCCACGACGATGCCGATGAGGATCGCCCCGCGCACGCGACGGGCCATGAGGATGAGGATGAGGAAGAGCCCGACGATGAAGACCACCAGCGGCAGGGAGGCGATCGAGCCGCCGATGCCGAGCTCGAGGGGCGTGCCCTCGGCGGGGCGGACGATGCCCGCGTTGACCACGCCGATGAGGGCGATGAACAGGCCGATGCCGACCGAGATGCCGGTCTTCAGTGCCGGGGGGACGGCCCGGAAGATCGCCTCGCGCAGTCCCGTGAGCACGAGGATGAGGATGACGATGCCCTCGAGCACGATGAGGCCCATCGCGTCTCCCCAGGTCATGCCCTCCATGCCGACGATCGTGTAGGCCAGCAGCGCGTTGATGCCGAGCCCCGCGGCGACCGCGAGGGGGAAGTTCGCCACCGAGCCCATGAGGATCGACATCACGCCGGCCACCAGCGCGGTGCCGGCGGCGATGGCGGCGAAGTTCGCGCCCTCGGTCCCCCCGCCCAGGTAGTGGCCGGTCGAGTCCGGCGTCGAGAGGATGATCGGGTTGAGCACGACGATGTAACACATCGCGAAGAAGGTGACGAGGCCGCCGCGCACCTCCCGCCACGGCGTCGATCCGCGCTGCCGGATCTTGAACAGGCGCTCGAGGAGGGAGTCGTCGGTCGCGGTCGCGGGCGCTCCGCCGGAGGTGGGCTCCGGTCCGGTGGCGGGGGAGTCAGGGGTCACAGTCGTTCATTATGGACGTTCCGGACGGTTCTCCATAGCCCTGCGCCACAGTGGACGGCGGGCGGGCGGACGCGCGCGCCGGGTACCTGGAGGATGGTCGACATGAAGATGCTGGTCACGCGCAACACCGAGCTCGGCCTCGAGCTGCCCGACGGCGTCACGGCCGTCCCGCTGCGGGAGGGCCGGGCGGTGCCCGAGGAGGACCTCGACGCCGAGGCGGTGGTGGCCTGGGGTACCCCGCAGTCGCTGGCCTCGATGGCCCACGACATGCCGCGCCTGCGCTGGGTCCAGTCCCTGGCCGCGGGCACCGACGCCTTCGAGGCCGCGGGGCTGCCCGAGCAGGTGGCGCTGACCTCCGGCCGCGGGCTGCACGACCGCACCGTCACCGAGCACGCGGTCACGCTCATCCTCACGCTCGTGCGCCGGATGCCCGAGCTGCTGGCCGCCCAGCGCGAGTCCCGGTGGGCGCGGGAGCTGCGCAAGCCGCGCATGCTGCAGCCGCCGGAGCGGGTGGCGTCCGTGATCGAGGCCCGCGTGCTGATCTGGGGATTCGGCTCGATCGGCCGCCGCCTGGCCGACGTGCTCACCGCGATGGGCGCGAGCGTGCGGGGCGTCGCCCGCAGCGCGGGCACCCGGGGCGGCTACGAGGTGCTCGCGGAGGAGTCGGTGGCCGAGGCGCTCGCCGAGACCGACATCCTCGTCATGGTCCTGCCGTCGACGCCGGCCACGGAGCGGGCGCTGGACGCCGACCGGCTGGCGCGCCTGCCCGAGCGGGCGGTGGTCGTCAACGTCGGCCGCGGCTCGACGGTGGACGAGGACGCTCTCGTCGACGCCCTCGAGGCCGGCCGGCTCGCCGGTGCGGCGCTCGACGTCATGCGCGAGGAGCCGCTGCCCGCGACCTCGCGCCTGTGGACGGCGCCGCGGACCGTCCTCACCCCGCACGTGGCGGGGTTCCGCGCCGACGGCGGCAAGGAGCTCGTCGAGCACAACCTGCGCGCGCTGCTCGCGGGCGAGACGTCGTCGATGCGCAACCTCGTCCCCCGCCCCACCCCCTCCGGCGAGTGAGCAGTTTCCGGTCCGGCGAGTGAGCACCTTCCTGCCCGGAGAGCGCCCGTTCGGGCGGTGACCGGACAGCTCTCTGCTCACTCGACAGGTAGAAAACTGCTCACTCGCCGAGGCGGGGCGGTACCGAGCCGTCGGGGCGCAGCCCTGCCGCCCGGCGGGTGCGCCGGTTCGCGTGCACCGAGTAGCGCGGCAGCCACCGCAGCTGCGCCAGGACCGAGGCCCCGGCCGTCGTGGAGGTCACCCAGACCACGACGGCGAGCGAGCCCAGCGCCGGCCCGGCGGCCAGCAGCAGCGGGCTCGCCGCGGCCCCGAGATCACCCTGGAGCCGCCAGGCCGCCAGGAACTGGGACTGCCCCTCCCGCGGCGCGGCGTCGGAGCCGATCGTCATGAGGATGCCCGAGGTCAGGCCGTTGCCGACGCCCAGTACCAGGCCGACGACGCCGAGCTCGCCGGCCGTCGAGGTGAGCGGCACGAGGGCGAGGGCCACGCCCATGACCAGCATGCCGGGCACGCCGACCCACAGGCGCCCGAAGCGGTCCATCACCTGGCCGGCGGGGTAGAAGAGCACCATGTCCATCGCGGCGGCGACGCCGAAGACCACCGACGTGGTGGCCCCGTCGAGACCGATGTGCTCGCCCCAGATCGGCAGGACGGTCTGCCGGGCCCCGCGCACGGCGGCGATCGTCAACGCCACCGCGCCCAGCCGGGCGAGCATCGCCCGATGCCTGCGCAGGACCTCGCCCATCGACACGCGCGCGGTGCCCGCCGGCCGCACGTGCCGGTCGGCCGCGCCGGAGCCGGCGGCCAGCACGACGCCGACCGCCAACAGGGAGGTGACCACCCCGATCGCGAAGGCCCACGGCGTGGCGGCGACGGTGAGCACCGCGGCGCCGACGAACGGGCCGACGAACAGCCCCACCCGGAAGACCCCGGCGATCGTGGACAGGACCCGTGCCCGGCGTTGCGGCGCCGTCGTGCTCGTGAGGTACGCGTGGCGGGCGATGGCGAAGACCGACTGCGCCGCACCGAGGACGAGGGCGGTCCCGGCGAGGGTGACCACCGAGCCGCCGAGCAGGCCCAGCAGGAAGCCGCCCACGGCGACGATGCCGGCGGCGACCATCGCCCACCGGTCCCCCACCCGCGCGGTGAGGGCCCCGGCCGGGACGTCGGCGAGGATCTGCCCCACCGGGACGAGCGCGGCCACGAGGCTGGCGAGCCCGAGGGAGGCGCCGAGGTCGGTGGCCCGCGTGACGAGGATCGGCAGGGCGGCGCCGACCCCGACCTCGAGGAGGAACGTCGGCACCATCGCGCCGAGCACGACGGACCGCAGCGGGAACATCGGGCCCGCGGCGTCGGGCCCGCCCGGCGAGGAGTTCACCGCGGGATATCGTCGACCATGACGGCGATGTCCTCCGCCGTGTACAGGGCGTTGATCTGGCGGTCGTTGGCCCCGCCGTAGCCGTTGGACTCGAACAGGCCGGTCTGCCAGGGTCGCTCGATCTCGCGGAAGTCGCGGGGGCGGTTGTGCACCTGGCGCACGCGCGTGCCGGTGCGCAGGGTGTGCCAGTGCAGCCAGATGTCGTCGGCCTTGGGGCAGCGTTCGAGGAACGCCAGGCCGGAGGCCCGCAGCGCCTCGAGCATGACCGGGGGGTGCAGGACGCCGGAGACGCCGGTGGCGAAGTGCCGGTGCGAGGCCTGGGTGGAGCGCACCGGGTGCCAGGTGAGGTACGGGGTGAGCACCCTGCCCTGCAGCCGCACCCGGTGGGCGCGCATGGCCACGCAGTCCTCGGGGTGGCGCTCGTGGACGGCCCAGATCTCCTCGAGCCACCGGTACGGGTAGATGACGTCGTCGTCGGCGGTGACGATCGGGAGGTCGTGCGACTCGCGGCTCGCCGCGTACGGGTAGTACTTCTTGTGCGGGCCGAGGTCCTCGCACGGCAGGAGCTCGACGCCGCGGGCCATGAGGCGGCGCAGCGCCTGCGGGGGGTCGGCCAGGACATCGGGCTCGTCGACCCACAGGATGAGTCGCGCGGGCCGGACCGAGCCGCGGGCGATCGACTCCAGGGCGAGGTAGACCGTGCGGCGCAGCCGCTTGCCGTAGCTGGTCACCGACACCACCGCGGGGACCGTCCCCACCGCGGGCTCGTCCCGGTCGAGGACGTTGCGCAGGCCGAGGCGGATCTCGTGCCCGGTGGCGGTCCACCGGTGCCGGATGAAGCCGCCGGCCCAGCCGGCGAGGTTCTTCAGCGCCAGGCGCTGCCGTTCCTCCTCCTGGTCCCCCCAGGTCTGACCGTTCGTCACGCGCGGTCCGGTTCGTCGGGCGCCTCGTCCGCGCCCGACGGCGGTGCGTCGCCCGACGCGGATGGGTCGCCCTCGGCCGTGCTCGCCTCGTCGGAGCTCGCCTCGGCCGTGCTCACCTCGGCCTGCGGCTCCGGCTCGGCGTCGGTCGTCGACTCCGGCTCGGCCTCGTCAACGCTCGCCTCGTCCTTGTTCGCCGCCGCCTGCGGCTCGGCCTCGGGATCGGTCGTCGAGTCCCGCTTGGCCTCGGGCTTCGACTCCCGCTCGGCCTCGGGCTCCGGCTCCGGCTCCGGCTCCGGCTCCGGGTTGAGCATCGGCAGGACGAGGAGGTCGGCCTCGTCGCGCACCGGCGGGGTCGCGTCCCACAGCGGGGCCGGTTCGGGCGCGTGGGTCTCCGAGTGCGCGCCGCAGCCGTGGTCGACCGCGACGACGCGACCGTCGTCGGGGGACCACTCGTTGGCGCAGACGCCGAACATCTGTCCCGCGCTGCCGGCGAGCGGCATGAAGAACCCGCACGAGGCGCAGGGCGCGGCCGCGGCGCGGGCGGCGGGCGTGCCGGGTCCGGCGCCACCCTCGTACCACCGCGCCAGGGAGTCGACGCGACCGCGCGGGGACAGCACCCGGGCGCGACCGAGGTCCAGCTCCTCGGCGAGCTCACCGTCGGCGTCCTCGGCCTCCCCGGTGAACTCCCAGGCCTGGACGAGCCGGTCGTCCTCGGCCACGAACGGCAGGACGTCGCCCGAGCCCAGGTCGCCGGGCCGGAGCCGCTCGGCCCACGGCACCCACGCCGGCGCCAGCAGGGCACCGTCGCCGGGCAGGAGCTCGACCTCGCTCACGCTGGCTCGGCGCCCGCGCGGCACGCGGGCCACGGTCACCGCCCAGCGCCACCCCTGGTAGCCGGGGACCTCGGAGGCGAAGTAGTGGGTGCCGACCCGGTCGGCCAGCAGCTCGAAACCGAGATGCTCGCCCACGTGCCCGCCCACGGCGACGTCCTGCGCGGCCCCCCGGGCCGTCTCGACGGCGCCGGACAGGACCTGATCCTTGGCGGGAGCGCGGGTCGCGCGGGCAGCAGACACCCCAGCAGTCTAGGTGGGGATCGCCCACGGGGCGCCGCCGGGCACCGGCCCCTGGGCCGATCGGCGGATGGGTTCGGTCACGCCCGGGGCCGCGGCGGCCCCGGCCGCGCTCAGGCGTCGAACTGGTCGGCGACGGCCCGCAGCATGGCTGCGAGCTTGGCCCCGTTGTCCGGGTAGCGGCCGCGGTTGAGCGTGTTCGAGGCGCGGTCGAGGGTCTTGATGAGGTCCTCGACGATGGTGGCCATGTCCTCGGCGGGCCGCCGGTGCGCGCGCGCCACCGAGGGCGGCGCCTCGAGGACCGTGACCGACAGCGCCTGCGGGCCCCGGCGGCCGTCGGCCACGCCGTAGTCCACCCGGGCGCCGGCCCGCGGGCTCGCACCGGCGGGCATGGCGGAGGCGTGCAGGAAGACCTCGGTGCCGTCGTCGCCGGCGATGAACCCGAACCCCTTGTCGGGGTCGTAGAACTTGACCTTGCCGGTGGGCACGGCGGGACCTCACTCCTCGTGTCGCGGCCGACCTGGTCGGCCTCGCGGCGCTCGCCCCGGGGGGACGGACCGGCGGCGCCGGACGCGCACGATGATACCCGCGCACCGGGCGGGCGTCGCGGCTCCCGCCCCGCGGGACGGGCGCACCACTGCGCGGGATCTCGTTGCGACGACGGCCACATCAGGACAAGATCGACTGGTGAGCCCCGTCCCCCGTCGCCCGCGCCTCCCTCTCGCCCTGCTGGGTGCCCTCGCGGTCGCGGGCGCGCCCGCGCTGCTGGCCGGCCCCGCCCTGGCCGCGGACCCTTCGAACCTGCCGGACGGCGTCGTCGACGAGGCCGACGTCCTGACCGACGCCGAGGAGGCCGACCTCGAGGCGCTCTTCGCCCAGATCGAGTCCGACTCCGGGGTGCAGCCCTTCATCGTCTACGTCGCCGACTTCGGCGGGATGCGGGCGGAGGACTGGGTCGAGCAGACCGCCTCGATGTCCAACCTCGACGACGACGAGGCCCTGCTCGCCGTCGCCGTCGACGAGAGCGCCTACGGCATCGCGGTGGCCGAGAACGCGCCGATCTCCCACTCGGACGCCGAGGACGTCGTCGCCGGCGACGTCACCGACCACTTCCGCTCCGAGGCGTGGAGCGACCTGGGCACCGCCTGGGGCGAAGGCGTCGGCGACGCCACGTCCGGCGGGTTCGGGATCGGCGGGCTCCTCGTCGGCGGCGTCGTGGTCGTCGCCGTCGGAGTCGTGGGCGTGGCCGCCTGGCGCAGGCGGACCGGCCGGAGCGGCGCCAAGGACCCGCTCGAGAACCTGCCCGAGGACCACCCCGCCCGGCTGCCCCTGCCCGAGCTGCGCAAGGAGGCCGGCTCGGCGCTGGTCGGCGCCGACGACGCCGTGCGCTCCTCGACCGCCGAGCTGGAGTTCGCCCGCGCCCAGTTCGGACTGCGCCGCACCGACGAGTTCACCGAGGCGCTGGCCGCGGCCCAGAAGGCCGTCGACGAGGCCTTCGCGGCACGCCAGACCCTCGACGACGACCACCCCGAGACCGAGGAGGAGGAGCGCCGGCTGCTCCTGCGCATCCTCGACCGCTCCGAGGTGGTCGGCAACACCCTGAGCGCCCAGCAGGCGGAGTTCGAGCGGCTGCGGGACATCGAGTCCCGCGTGGAGCAGGTGCTCGCCGAGACGAAGGTGCGCGCCGAGGAGGTCCGCGGGGAGATCGAGAACTCGCGCATCCATCTGCGGGCGCTCGGCGAGCGCTACCCCGCCTCGGCCCTGGCCTCCGTGCGGGAGGACCCCGAGCAGGCCGAACGGCTGCTCGACTCCGCGCTGCGCAGCGTGGACGAGGGCCTGGCCGCCGCCGACCGCAACCGCCGGGCGGCCGTGACGCACGCCCGCGTGGCCGAGGAGGCCGTCCAGCAGGCGGCCCAGCTCGCCGACCGGGTGCAGGGCGCCGGCCAGCAGCTGGAGTCGGCCTCGACCGACCTCGCCCGCGCGCTGTCCTCGATCTCCTCCGACGTCGACGACGCCGACCGGCTCGCGCAGGGCGACCCCGGGGTCGCCGCCGCCCGGCAGGAGGCCGTCGCGGCGATCACCCAGGGCGAGGAGGCGCGCAGCGGTGGCGACCCCATCGCCGCGCTCGACCGGCTCGCCGCGGCGGAGGCGGCCATCGACGACGTCCTGGCCCCCCTCCGCGAGCGCGAGGAGGTCCAGCGCCGACGCCGGACGATCGCCACCCAGCGCGTGCGCTCCGCCGAGTCGAAGTACCGCTCGGTCGACCAGCTCCTCGCCACCCGCCGCGGGGCGGTCGGCGACGAGGCCCGCCGCGACCTGCACCGGGCCCGCCGCGCCCTGGACGAGGCCCGGGGCGCCGTCGAGTCCGCCCCGGACCAGGCGATCACCTCCGCCGACCAGGCGCTCGCGCTCCTGCGTCGCACCGAGCAGGAGGTCGAGCGCGACGTGACGGCCATGCAGATGGGCGGCGCCGGCTGGGGCGCCAACCCCTACGGCCGCGGCTACCACCCGCGCCGCGGGGGCGTCGACGTCGGCTCGCTGGTCATCGGCGGGATCATCGGCGGGCTGCTCGGCGGCGGCAACGACCACCGCGGCGGCTGGGGCGGCGGGGGCGGCTTCGGCGGCGGCTTCGGGGGCGGAAGCTTCGGCGGTGGCGGCTTCGGCGGCTCCAGCTCAGGGGGCCGCTTCTAGGCCGACCCACCCGGCCCGACCACGGGCCACGCGGGGGCACCCGCCCCGCACACGCACGACGTCGCCCCGGCGGCGTGGCACGACCAGGACCAGGACCTTCACCACCACCGACAGGGAGATCAGATGGCTCAGAAGCAGAGCATCTTCGGACGTATCGCCCAGCTCACCCGGGCGAACATCAACGCGCTGCTCGACCGCGCCGAGGACCCGGAGAAGATGCTGGACCAGATGGTGCGCGACTACACCGACTCGATCAAGGAGGCCGAGGACGCCGTCGCGCAGACGATCGGCAACCTGCGCCTGGCCGAGCGGGACTACGAGGAGGACGTCCGCGACGCCCGCGACTGGGGCAACAAGGCGCTGGCCGCCTCGAACAAGGCCGAGGAGCTGCGCACCGCCGGAGACGCGGCCGGTGCGGCGAAGTTCGACAACCTCGCCAAGGTCGCCCTCAACAAGCAGATCACCGCCGAGGGCGAGGCCGAGTCCGCGCGCCCGATGATCGAGTCGCAGAACGAGGTCGTCGAGAAGCTGAAGACCGGCCTCACGCAGATGCGCGGCAAGCTCGACGAGCTCAAGAGCAAGCGCGACCAGCTCGTCGCCCGCCAGAAGACGGCGGCCGCGCAGAAGCAGGTCCAGGGCGCGATCAGCTCGATCAACGTCCTCGACCCCACCAGCGAGATCTCCCGCTTCGAGGACCAGGTGCGCCGCGAGGAGGCCTACGTCGCGGGCCAGGCCGAGATCTCGTCCGGGTCCCTGGAGGACCAGTTCGCCGAGCTGGCCGACCACAGCAAGGACACCGAGATCGAGGCCCGCCTGGCCGCGCTCAAGGCCGGACGCTCCCCGCAGGCGATCACCTCCGGCTCGGACGACGCCGGCGAGTACGTCCCCGGCGCGCGCAGCGCCGAGCCGCAGGGCGAGGACCGCACCACCTACTGACCGCGCGGCACCCGGGCTCATCCGCCCCGGTGCCCGCACACCTCCCGGGCACGGCCCGGGGTCGACGTCCCGCGTCGGCCCCGGGCCGTCGTCGTGCCTGCCCGGGACCGGATCGTGGGACGGGCGGCCAGGGGGTTCCCCACCCGGGCGATCCGTGCTTGTATGTGAATCGTCAACCAACCAGTCCGCATCGCGGACGTGACTCGGGAGCAGCGTGGGCAACCTCTGGCACCTCACCTGCCGGCTCGACGTCGACCTCGGTCGCCGCTCGACGTCGGGCTGTCGCCGCCTGCCCGCGCGGCCGGTCCGCTGACCCGCCCGTAGCTCCTGCGCGCCGCCCACCGGCGCACCCTGGTCGGTCACCATCGCCCGACCCCCTCCCCGGCGACGAGAGCCGGCCGGCGCGCGAGCGCGCGCCTCCCTCACGAACGAAAGGCACAGCTGTGTCCACCCCTTCCACGACCGCGCGCCCGCGCGGGCTGCGGCTGCCCTCCTTCAGCGCGCAGATCATCATCGGTCTGGTCGCCGGCGTCCTGCTCGGCTGGCTCGCCCTCGAGCTGGGCACCACCGGGCCCGAGGAGGAGCCCAACGCGCTGACCACGACGCTGTCGACGATCGGTTCGGTGTTCGTCGGTCTGCTGCGGGCGATCGTCCCGCCGCTGGTCTTCCTCGCGATCGTCACCTCGATCGCCAACCTGCGCGGCATCGCCAACGGCGCCCGGCTCGCGGCGCAGACCCTCGTCTGGTTCGCCGTCACCGCCCTGGTCTCGGTGCTCATCGCCATCGGCCTCGGCCTGCTCCTGCAGCCCGGCAGCAGCTCGGGCGTCGACGCCTCCGAGGCCTCCGCCCCGGGGCGTGAGGGCGGCTGGCTCGACTTCCTCACCGGCATCGTCCCGGCGAACTTCCTCGGCCTCGAGGTCGACGGGTCCCTGGAGACCGGGGCCGACGGCGCCGTCGAGGGCCTGAGCACCTCCGCCGGCTTCAACGTCCTGCAGATCATCGTCGTCGCGCTCGTCGTCGGGATCGCCGCGCTCAAGGTGGGCCGGAAGGCCGAGCCGTTCCTCTCGGTCTCGGCCTCCCTGCTCGCGGTGGTGCAGAAGGTCCTGTGGTGGGTCATCCGCCTGGCCCCGATCGGCACCGTCGGCCTCATCGGCAACGCCGTGGCGACCTACGGCTGGAGCTCGATCGCCCAGCTGGGCACGTTCACCCTGGCGATCTACCTCGGCCTCGCGCTCGTGCTGCTCGTCGTCTACCCGGTGGTCCTCAAGGGGCACGGCCTGTCGGTGACCCGCTACTTCCGCGGCGCCTGGCCGGCGATCCAGCTGGCCTTCGTCTCGCGCTCCTCGATCGGCACGCTGCCGGTCACCCAGCGCGTGACCGAGCGCAACCTCGGCGTGCCGCGCGGCTACTCCTCCTTCGCGGTCCCGCTGGGCGCCACCACCAAGATGGACGGCTGCGCCGCGATCTACCCGGCGATCTCGGCGATCTTCGTCGCCCAGTTCTTCGGGCTCTCCCTGGGCGTGACGGACTACCTGCTCATCGTGTTCGTCTCCGTGGTCGGCTCGGCCGCGACCGCCGGCATGACCGGGGCCACCGTCATGCTCACCCTCACGCTGTCCACGCTGGGGCTCCCCCTGGAGGGCGTGGGCCTGCTGCTCGCCGTCGACCCGATCCTCGACATGGGCCGCACGGCGGTCAACGTCGCCGGCCAGGCGCTCGTGCCGGTCGTCGTCGCCCACCGCGAGGGCATCCTCGACCGGGCCCAGTACGACTCCGCCACGGCCGAGGACCTCTTCCGCGAGGACGAGGAGGAGGACGCCGGCTCTGACGTCGCGTCCGCCACCGACGACGCCGCGAAGGACCGCGCAGCGGCCGACGGTGACGGTGACGACCGGAGGGCGTCGACCGACGGCGCGACCGCCCGGCCCGCCGCACCCGAGGACGAGCCGGCGCTCACGCGCTGACCGACCCGCCGCGCCCCCGGGCGTCGGCCCCGCCCCCACCGGGCCCGGGCCGGCACCCGGGGGCGCGGCATGTCCGGCCACCGGCCCCCTAACCTGGGGTCATGAGCGAGAGCCCGTCCACCTACCTCGTCGTCGACGGCGAGAACATCGACGCCACCCTCGGGGTGAGCATCCTCGGGCACCGGCCCAACCCCGAGGAACGGCCACGCTGGGACCGGGTCCTCGCGCACGCGGGCCGGGTGTGGGGCGGGGACGCCAAGGGCCTGTTCTTCCTCAACGCGACCTCCGGCAACCTCCCGGCCTCCTTCATCCAGGCCCTGCTGGCCATGGACTACCGGCCGATCCCCCTGGCCGGGTCGGGCTCGGCCACCGAGAAGGTCGTCGACATCGGCGTGCAGCGCATGCTCGAGGCGATCCTCGCCCAGGGGCACGGCGACGTCCTGCTCGTCTCCCACGACGGCGACTTCCTCCCCCAGGTCGAGGACCTGCTGGCGGCCGGCCACCGGGTCGGCGTGCTCGCCTTCCGGGAGTTCCTCAACCTCGAGCTGACGGCGCTGACGGCGCAGGGGCTGACGATCTTCGACCTCGAGGACGACGTGCGTGCCTTCACCTCACCGCTGCCGCGCGTGCGCGTCATCCCGCTCGAGACCTTCGACGCCGCGCAGTTCCTGTGACCGCCGCGGCGGGGGTGGCGGACACCACCACCGCCCCGTCGGCGACCCCCGGCCCGTTCCCAGGAAACGTCCAGGCAGCGGGTCGACCATGTGCCCATGTCCCCTGACCGCGACGCCTCGGGCGAGGCGCACCTGCTTGTCGTCGACGACGAACCCAACATCCGCGAGCTGCTCACCGCCTCGCTGCGGTTCGCCGGCTTCGAGGTGACCCCGGCCGCCGACGGCAACGAGGCGCTGCGCCGCGCCGCCGAGAACCGGCCCGACCTCGTGGTGCTCGACGTCATGCTCCCCGACATGGACGGGTTCACCGTGCTGCGCCGGCTGCGCGCGCACGACGAGTCGCTCCCGGTGCTGTTCCTCACCGCGCGCGACGACCTCTCCGACAAGGTCCACGGACTGACCGTCGGCGGCGACGACTACATCACCAAGCCCTTCAGCCTGGAGGAGGTCGTGGCCCGCATCCGCACCGTGCTGCGCCGCGTGGGCATCACCGGGCAGACCGAAGACCAGGTGCTGCGCTACGCCGACCTCGAGATCGACCAGGACGCCTACGAGGTGCGCCGGGCCGGGGTCCTCGTCAACCTCGCGCCCACGGAGTTCAAGCTGCTGCGCTACCTGCTCGTCAACGCCGAGCGGGTGGTGTCCAAGGCGCAGATCCTCGACCACGTCTGGGAGTACGACTGGAACGGGGAGGCGACGATCGTCGAGTCCTACATCTCCTACCTGCGCCGCAAGGTCGACTCCGCCGCGTTCCTCGGGCTCACCGGCGCCGACGCCGAGGCCCTCGTCCCGCTCATCCACACCCGACGCAACTTCGGCTACGTGCTGCGGCGGCCCACCTCCTGATGCTGGGTCGCGCACGACGCTCCGGCCCGACGGCGCCGGGCGGCGGGGGCTGGTCCCTCTCCGCCCGCCTCGTCGTCTCCGTCGTCCTCATCCTCGGGCTCGGGCTCGGGCTGGCCGGGACGACGGTGGTCGCGGTCCTGCGCAGCCAGCTCATCGACCAGCTCGACGAGAACCTGCACGACACGGTCGACACCATCGCCCAGCAGGACCTCGAGGAGATCCGGGCGGGCGACGACCAGGTGGTGCCGACCCGCTACGTCGTCACCGTCGACCTCGAGGGGCAGCGCACCACCACGGTCGCCCACCCCCAGACCTCCGAGGTCGTCGGGCTGCCCGTGCTCCCCGACGACCCGGCCTCCCGCCCGACCACCGTGCGCGGCACGGAGAACCGGATCACGTGGCGCTCGCTCGCCCTGCCGCTCGTGAGCTCGACCGGCCAGCAGGTCGGCGTGCTGACGATCTCGACCCCGATGGACGAGGTCTCGGCCACGGTGCGCGACACCGGCAAGTACGTCGTGCTCATCTCGCTGGCACTCGTGGTGCTCGGCGCCACCGGCGGCTACGTCCTCGTCCGGCACGAGCTGCGCGACCTGCGCGCCATCGAGCGCACCGCCGGGGCGATCGCCGCCGGCGACCTCACCCGCCGCGTCCCCGCCGGCGCGCCGGGAACGGAGATCGGCAACCTGTCGGAGTCCCTCAACACGATGCTCGCCCAGATCGAGCGGGCCTTCGCCGCCCGCTCGGCCTCCGAGCGGCGGATGCGGCGCTTCGTGGCCGACGCCTCCCACGAGTTGCGCACCCCGCTGGCGACGGTGCGCGGCTACGCCGAGCTGCACCGGATGGGTGGGGTGCCCGAGCCGGAGGTGCCCGCGGCGATGGGCCGCATCGAGGCCGAGGCCTCCCGGATGGGGTCCCTCGTGGAGGACCTGCTGGCACTGGCCCGCATCGACGAGGCCCGCCGGCTCGAGCTCACCGAGGTCGACCTCGCCGGCCTGGCCGCCGACGCGGTCCGCGACCTCAAGGCGCTCGACCCCACCCGCAGCGCCCGCCTCCTCCCGCTGCCCGGGGCGCCCGGGCCGACCGTGGTGCGCGCGGACACCGACCAGATCCGCCAGGTCTTCGCCAACCTCGTGGGCAACACCGTGCGGCACACGCCGGCCGGCACCGACGTGGAGATCTACCTCGGGCACCGCGCGGCCTCCGACCGGAGCTGGGCCGCCGTCGGACGGCTCGACGCCGAGCAGGACGCCGCGCGCGAGAGGGCCGACCGCTCCCCCGACGACGCCGCCTCCCCCGCGGGGGACGCCGGGTCGGCCGGGGACGCCGGGTCCGAGGGGGGCACCGGGTCCCGCGGTGGCACCGGGTCCGAGGGGTCCGACGGGGGCGCCGGGACCGCCGCGGACGGCGCGGCGGGGCGCGACGGCGCGGGACCGCAGGGGGCCGGCGCGCAGGGGGCCGGGGCGCCGGCCGGCGGCACCCGCCGGACCGCCGACGGCAGGACGCCCGACGGCCGGGCGCAGCCGGACCGGCGGGTGCGAGCCCTGCGCTGGGGCCGCGCGGAGGCCGAGGTCGCGACGGCGCCGCTGGCGAGCGAGCCGCTGCCCGTCGCGCACGTCGTGCTGCGGGTGCAGGACCACGGCCCAGGCATCCCCGCCGAGGAGGCGCGCCGGGTCTTCTCCCGCTTCTACCGGATCGACCAGTCCCGGGCCCGCTCCGCCGGCGGCGGCTCCGGCCTCGGCCTGGCGATCGTCGACTCCGTCGCCCGGGCGCACGGTGGTCGCGCCCGCGTGCTGCCCACGCCGGGCGGCGGGGCCACGATCGAGCTCGAGCTGCCCGTCGACGGTCCGCCCGCGGACCCGGCCACGGCCGGCAGTCCGCCGCGGCCCGTCTAGATGTACTGAGCCGGCAGCCCCCTGCGGACCGTCCAGGCCGCCGCCCGCAGTCCGCCGCCGGCCGTCCAGCCCACAGCCAGCAGCCCGCCGCGGCCCGTCCGGGTGGGGATCGCCCTGGTCACCGGCCCACGGACGGGCCGGCGACCGAGTTCACCACTCGCGGTGGCGCGGCAGGAGCGAGCCGGGGTTGAGGCGCCGTCCGGGGTCGGCCGAGCGCAGCAGGCCGACCATGAGGTCCACGCCCGCCTCGGAGATGTCCTGCTCCATCCACGGGGCATGGTCGGTGCCGACGCCGTGGTGGTGCGAGAGGGTGCCCTCGCCGTCGATGAAGGCCTGCTGCACCGCCTCCTTGACGTGCCAGTACTGCTCGAGCGGCGCCGCGGCGTCCGGCCCCTCGGCGGCGGGGAAGGCGAAGGTGAAGTACAGGCAGGCGCCGGAGTGGTAGCTGTGCGAGAGGTGGCACATGATGTAGCCACGCACGCCGAGCTCGTCGAAGGCGGAGCGCGCGCCCGAGATCACGCGCTCGTAGATCCCGCGCAGGCGCGACCAGGGGGCGGCGGTCTCCGAGACGTCGGCCAGGGCGCCCTTGTCGAGGAGGAAGTCACGGATGTAGGGCGTGTCGAACTTCTTCTGGTCGTACAGGGCGCCGGGCCCGGTGCCCAGCGGGATGCCCCCGTGGGCGGCGACGATCTTGCCGACCGCCTTGCGCTGGTAGGCCACGTGACGCGGGGAGCCCTCGTAGCCGACGTAGCTGAGGCACACCTGGTCCAGGTCCCAGCCCCGGGCGGCGAGCAGGTCGAAGACGCCCGCGGAGATCTTCCCCTTGAGGCCCTTCTGCTCCTTCTGCGTGGACAGTGAGAACTGGGTCTCCATGGGGTCCGAGACGCGCGTGACCGAGGGGTGCACGTCGGAGGTGGAGATGTCGTGCATCGCCTCCAGGGCCGAGCCCCAGTTCTGGAACAGGTAGGCCACGATGAGCCGCTTCTCGGGCAGGCGGTGGACGTTGATCCACGCCTCGGTGATGACGCCCAGGCGCCCCTCGGAGCCGAGGATCATCTCGCGCACGGACGGACCCGTCGACGTCGACGGCAGCGGCCGCAGCGCGACCACCCGGCCGGGCAGCACGGTGCACAGGCCGCGGGTGATGTCGGCGATGTCGCCGTACCGGTCGGACTGCATGCCCGAGGACCGGGTGGCGATCCAGCCGCCGAGGGTGGAGTGGCGGAACGAGTCGGGCTGGTGCCCGGAGGTCCAGCCGCGGGCACCGAGCTGCTCCTCCAGGTCGGGCCCGAGGACGCCGGCCTGCACGCGGGCGAGCCCGGCCTCCTCGTCGATCTCGAGCACCTTGTTCAGCCGGCCCATGTCCAGGGAGACGATCGGCCTGGTCTCGGCGGGCTCCGGCGTCAGCGAGCCGGAGATGTTGGAGCCGCCGCCGAAGGGGATGAGCACCGCGTCGCTCGCGTCGACCAGGTCCACCACGGCGCGCACGTCGTCCTCGTCGCCGGGGTAGACGACGACGTCGGGCACGCGCGGGAGATCGCCCGCGCGCACGCGCACGAGGTCGCTGATGCCCTTGCCGTAGGTGTGCACCACGCGGTCGAGGTCGCCGGTGACCACGTACTCGGCGCCGACGGCGGCCCGCAGACCCTCCGCGAGCGCCTCGGGCAGCCGCGGGGCGGGCACGTCGATGTCGTCGAAGCTGGGTGGCGGCGTGCCGCCCTCGGAGAGGTCGAGCCCGACATGGTCCAGCACGAAGGGGGCGAAGTTTGGCTTGTTGTCGTAGGTGAACGTCACGCCCTCGACGCCCCACCCCCACCACTTCTGATGCTGGACCTGCGTCACGATGCCTCCTCCTGGCCGCCCCTGCGGCCCTTGGTGCCGGCTCCCGGCCGGGCGACGACCACGTCGGGGGTGCGTGCCTGGTACATGGCCGTCACCTGCGCCTGGATGCGCTCGTTGAACTCCCGGATGCGCTCCCCGCTGCGCGGGCGCAGGGGCCGGCCGATGACGACCTTGAGGGGCGGGCGCCCGCGGGAGGGCAGCGACTGCCCCACGGGCATCGCCTCGTGGAAGCCGATGAGGGCCACCGGGATGCACGGGATGCGCCGGGTCACGCACAGCGCGGCCACGCCCGGCTTGAACCGCCCCATCTGCCCGTCGCGCGAGCGGGTGCCCTCGGGGAAGATGAGCAGGGGCACACCGGCGTCGACCAGGCGGGCGGAGAGCCCGGCCTTGCGGCGGTTGCCCGAGCGGTCGACGGGGTAGGTGTTGAAGAACAGGGCGGTGAGGACCCGCGTGAGCCGCTTGGTGTAGAAGGTGTCGCCGGCCGCCGCCGTGGCGACCCGGCCCGCGTGCTGCCACGGCATCGTGGCGTGGATGACCGCGGCGTCGAGGTGCGAACTGTGGTTGGGCGCGATGACGAACGGGCCGCGCACGCCCTGGAGGTTCTCCCGCCCGACGACCTCGATGCGGGTCATGGTGTGCACCAGCGCGTTGAGCGGCCCCTTCTGGGCCGCGACGCGTCCCGCGCGCCACAGCCCCGAGGTGTACTGCAGCAGGCTGTCGCCCGCCGCGTCGACGAGCCGGCCGGCGGCCTGCCTGGCCGCGCGGGCCGCCTGGTGCGCCTGCGCGCGCGCCGTCGGGCCCGCGACCTCCCCCTGCTGGTGGTCCTCGTGGACCGGTGCGGCGCTCATCGTCTTCCTCCCTGGATGGCGCGGGCCACGGCCCGCACGGCTGCCTTGGGACCGCGTTCGGCCGCGAACGCGATGATCTTGTACCGCCACGAGGGCACGACCCGGTAGTCGCCCCGCTCGGCGGCGTCGAGGGACTCGGTGGCGACCTGGTCGGGGCCGATCCACAGGGCGTCGGGGATCTTCCCCGTCGGCATCCCCGCGCGCTGGTGGAACTCGGTGCGCACCCAGCCCGGCATCACGCAGGTGACGGTGACGCCGGTGCCCTCGAGCTCGGTGCTCAGGGACTCCGCCCACGTGTTCGTCCACGCCTTGATGGCGGAGTAGTGGCCGGTGGCGATCATCCCCGAGACCGAGCCGATGGGGATGATGACCCCGTGCCCGCGGGCGACCATCGTGCGCGCCGCGGCCGCCCCGGTGTCGAGGACGGCGCGGATCATGAGGTCGATCGCGGCATGGTGCGGGGTCATGTCCTCCGCCGCCAGGGAGGCGTAGAGCCCGTGCCCGGCGTTGTTGACGTAGACCTCGACCGGACGCTCCTCGTCCTCGAGGCGAGCGACGACGGCGTCGGTCCCCTCGCGGGTGGCCAGGTCGGCGCGCAGGACCTCGACCTCGACGCCGAGCGCGCGCAGCTCGGCGGCGGTGGCCTCGAGCCGTTCGGGGTTGCGGGCCACGAGCACGACGTCGAGGCCCCGCAGCGCGAGGTGCCGGGCGACGGCCAGGCCGATGCCCGAGGTCCCGCCGGTGACCAGTGCCCTGCCGCGCAGGCGCGTGCCGCTCACGACCGGATCCCCCGCACGGCGCGCCACACCGGCGCGATCCGCGACTCGGCCGTGCCCGTCCAGCTGACCACCGGCCAGCGGCGGGCGCGCGCGAAGGTGTACAGCGCGGAGTCGGGGTTGACGGCGGTGGGGTGGCCGACGACCTCGAGCCAGGGACGGTCGGCGTAGGCGTCGCCGTAGGCGAAGGAGGCCGGCAGGTCCCAGCCGTGCTCACGGGCCGCGCGCACGAGCCAGGCCGCGCGCGCCTCCCCCACCAGCGGGGACTCGGCGAGGTGGCCCGTCCAGCGGCCCTCGTCGTCGACCTCCATACGGCCGGCGACGATGTGGTCGAACAGGTCGTGCAGGGGCTCGACGAACACGTCGATCTCGCCGGTGACGAGGACGGTGCGGTGGCCCGCGGCCCGGTGCTCGGCGATCCGGGCCAGCGCCTCGGAGTGGATGTTGGCCCGCAGGGAGGGGGCGAGCCGCTCGTCGACCAGGGCGCGCATCCGCTCGTCGGTCACCCCGGTGTAGCGGCGCATGACGGTGCGGATGAACTCCCCGCGGTCTCTACGGTCGGCCGAGAGGTAGCCGGGCGCCTGGGCGACGACCTCGGCCACCGCCTTGGGCCAGGAGGCGGGCGACTTCGCCTCGAGCTCGGCCCACAGCAGGTGCTCGACCGGCGTCGAGCGGGCGATCGTGCGCTGCAGGTCGAAGACGGCCACGACGTCCTCGCGCCGGGCCAGGGCCGAGCCGGGGACGGGACGCACCCCGCCCGAGGCCGAGCGGCGCTGACGCATGAGGCCCGGGACACCGGGGATGTGGACCTCCTGGAGGTAGACCTGCCAGTCGATCTCGGTGACGTCGAAGCCGTGCTCGACGACCCGCTCGGGCGGGAGCGCGGCGTGCAGCTCGCGGGTGCGGCGGTCGTCGAAGATGACCTCGGTCTGCGTGTAGGGCTGGTAGAGCTCGGTGAACTTGCGCAGCGTGCGCAGGTCCCGGCCGGCCTTGTACAGGGTCGAGGACCACTTCCGCGAGGTCTCCGAGCCGGGCAGCATCGCCACCGCCCGGTCGGCCAGGGACACCAGCCGCTCCCGGCGGCTCAGGCCGCGCTCGACGGCGTGGCCGTGCGGGAAGGACCAGGCCGGGACGGTGACCTTCGCGCCCTCGGCGTCCGAGAGCGGGTGCGCCTGGAAGTACTCGCGCACCAGGGAGTAGAGCCGGCCGAAGCGCAGCGGGTTCGTCAGTCCGGAGCCCACCTGGTAGTAGGCCGGGGTCCCGCGCGGCGGCGGTGCGGCCGCGGCGGCGAGGACGGCGTTGACGACGAAGTCGACCGGGATGACGTCGAGGATGGTGTCGGCCAGGGCGGGGAACTCCGGCAGGAGGCCGCGGCCGTAGGCGGCGATGAGGGGGTCGGCCACCTTGAAGCCGTCGATCCACCCCGGGTAGGGGTGCCGGAACGCCGACTCGATGATGGTGGGTCGTACGACCGAGAGGTGGTGCTCCGCGCCCCACCGGTCCTCGGCGACCCGCTCCCCGAGCGCCTTGGTGAAGGTGTAGACGTCGGGCCAGCCCAGGGTGCGCGCGCGGTTGCGGCCCGCGGCGACGAGCTCGTCGCGCACGTGCCCCTCGCGCGCCTCCTCCGCGGCGGCCGAGACGGCGCGGGCGCCGGCGCGGCCGTGCTCGTCGGTGGCGTCGGCGAGGAAGCCGGCCAGGCGGTCGGCGTCGCGGGAGGCGTGGTCGGCGCGGGTGCGAGCCACCTGCGAGGCCTCGAGCTCGACCCGCCAGTCGACCTCGTGCTCGAGGGAGGTCTCCTCGGAGACGCCCTTGCGCAGGCCGGCCACGTAGGAGGTCGAGACGTGGACGACGTGCGGATCGGCGCCCGAGGCGAGGATCGCGTCGTAGAGCGAGACCGGGCCGCCGACGTTGGCGGCGAAGGCCTCGTCGATGGGCAGGTCGAAGGAGACGGTGGAGGCGGAGTGCACGACGACGTCGAGGTCGCCCGGCAGCGGCGGCACGTCGCCGAGGTCGCCCTCGAGGACGGTGACGCGCTCGGCCAGGGCCGCCTCGACACCCTCGTCGCCGACCGCCTCGCGCCAGGTGGAGAACACCGGCTTGCGGGTGATCCGACGGATGCGCTCGGCACCGGAGATCTCGCCCCGGGGACGAACCAGCAGGGTCATCCGGGTCGACGGGTAGGCCGAGAGCAGCTTCTCCAGCACGGCCTGGCCCACAAAACCTGTGGCGCCGGTGATGAGGACGTGCGCATCCTCCAACGGTTGAGTCACCCTGGCACTCTACTGGCCGGGGCACGGGGCGTCCTGCCCCGCTCCGTCGCGCTCGTCACCCGGATGCGTGCACCCGGCGGCCCCCGACGGCGCGACCCGCACGGTACGCACCACCTTCCGCCCCTGGGCCCGCCGGTGCCGGACGGGGCTACCATCGTCGGCGCGGACCCGACGGGCCGCGCAGCACCCCCGACCGGAAGAGGCTCGCTCCTATGGGCGTCACCGACGCTCCGCAGTGGCTTCCCGCCGCCTTCGCCCGAAGCGCCGCGGCCGTCGGCGCCACCCTGGGCCGCGAGGAGCTCGAGGCCCACGCCCGGGACCTGCTCGCCCGCTGGGCGGAGCCCGGGCGGCACCACCACGGCGTCCGGCACCTGACGTTCGTGCTGATGAAGGTCGACGAGCTCGCCCAGGAGACGCACCACCCCGACCTCGTGCGGCTCGCCGCCTGGTACCACGGCCTGGTGTTCTCCGTCGCGGAGCAGCAGGCATACCGCCGCACGGCCGGGGAGGACGAGGTGGCCTCCGCCGAGGTGGCGCGCACCGAGCTGGTGCGCCTCGGCCTGCCGAAGGAGCTCGCCGACCGGGTCGCCGAGCTCATCCTGCACCTGCGCGGGCACGAGGGCGACCACGACGACATCGACCGGCTCGCGCTGGCCGACGCGCACCTGGCGGTGCTCGCCAAGCGGCCGCAGGAGTACCGCGCCTACCGGGAGACCGTGCGGCGGGAGTACGCCCACATCCCCGCCCGGCACTATCTCCAGGCGCGGATCGCCATCGTCACGCACCTGCTCGGGCGGCGGCAGATCTACGCCAGCCCGATGGCCTCGGCCTGGGAGCCGGCGGCGCGGGAGAACCTCACCTCCGAGCTGGAGATCCTCACCGCCGAGCTCGCCACGCTCGGCGAGTGCGGACCGGAGGGCGACCTACCCGACGTCGGGACCGGAGGCGCGGTACCGGGTGCCGACCGGCACGGGCCGTTCCGACCCGCCCACGCGCAGCCGCCCGAGCCGGCACCCGGCCCGGAGCCCGTCCGACGGCCGGTCGCCGAGCGCATGGTCACCGCCCCGCCCGCCGCCGCGGAGCCGGGCCGCCCGGGCGACGCAGACCGGGAGCCGCCCCCCGCCTCGACGCTCGAGCTGGGTCCCGACGAGCTCTTCGCCCGCCCGCGGCCGGGCGGCCCACGGCCCGGCGCCCTGCGCCCCGGCGTGCAGGCGCCTCCGCATGCGGCAGGTCATGGCCGGAGGGTCGACGCCGGCCCCGGCGTTCCACGCCCGGACCTCGTGCGCACCGGCGCCTCGGCCGGCTCCCCGGCGAGAGCCGAGGAGGACGAGCAGCGCGAGGATCCCTCGGCGGGTGCCGCACAGGAGGACGTCGGCTCCGGCATGGAACGCGGTCCGGACGACCTCCTGCGGCGTCGCCGGCGCTGACCCGCGCCCGGCACCCACAGGCTCGCCGCCGACGCGGCGCTCCACAACGCGGTCGATCGGCCGGCCGGCCCGGCCCGCCGCACTCCTAGCGTCGTCCCCGTGGCCCGCACCGGGTGGGCCGGAAGGGGGACGGACATGGCACGGTTCCAGGTCGACAGCGGGGAGGTCGCGACCGCGGCCGCCCAGGTGCGCACCACCGCGGGTGCGGTGCGCTCGGAGGTCGCCGCGATGATGGCGCACCTGGTGGCGCTGCAGGGCACGTGGACGGGCGGGGCCTCGGCGGCCTTCGGTTCGTGCGCCGAGCAGTGGCGCACGCTGCAGTCGCAGGTCGAGGCGAACCTCGACCAGATCTCGCTCGCGCTGGACTCGGCGGCCCGCGGGTACGACGAGGCCGAGAGCGCGGCGCACGGCATGTTCGCCGTCTGACCCTGCCGGCGGGGCCCGCGGCGTCAGGCCCTGCTCGCCGCCGCGGGCCCCGTCGCCGGACACCGCCTAGCATCGCGTCAGTGTGAGGCTTCGTGGTGCCGCGGATGTCGCGGTGGTTGGATCCTTTCCATCCGGTGATTGGCTCCTAACGTGGCTGCTGCTCCTGGCTGAGTTGGCCTGCATGCGTATTGCCGTCGCCGGATGGGAAGGACCGGCCGGCGTGACTTGATATGAGCGTGCAGCTGGCCCACTGAGGTTTGTCCGCCGACCGGCCCGACCGTTCGACCCCCACTCGGATTCAAGGGAGGCAGTCACCATGGTGGTGCTGATCGGCGCGGACGTCCACAAGAAGTCACACACCTTCGTCGCGGTCGACGCGGCGGGTAAGCAGATCGGGCAGGTCACGGTCCACGCGACCCACAGCGGTCATGAGAAGGCCTACCGATGGGCCCAGAAGAGTTTTATCGAGCAGGACCGCCGGTGGGGGCTGGAGGACTGCCGCCACCTCACCGGCCTGCTCGAACGCGACCTCCTCGCTCACGGAGAGCCAGTGGTCAGAGTGCCGGCAAAGCTGATGGCCCGCCAACGCGCCACCGCGCGCACCCGTGGGAAGTCCGACCCCATCGACGCTCTCGCCGTCGCGCGGGCGATGGCTCGCGAAGAGGATCTGCCGACCGCGTCCACCGATGAGCAGGCACGAGAGGTCAAGCTCATCCTGGCCCGCCGGGAGGACCTGGTCGCGGAGCGGACCCGGGTGATCAACCGCCTGCGCTGGCACCTGCACGAGCTCGATCCCGAGGTCGACCCACAACCACGCGCGCTGATCCATCGGCCGGCCCAGGCACGGGTGCGGGAGGTGATCGAAGCCAGCGAAGGAATCGTCGCGGAGATCGCGGGCATGGTCCTGGCCGATCTCGAACGGCTCTGCCACTTGATCAGCGAGCTCGACACGCGGTTGCGGGCCATGGTCCGAGAGGTCGAGCCGGTGCTGCTGGAGATCCCCGGCTGCGCAGACCTGTCGGCCGCGAAGATCATCGCCGAGACCGCCGGGATCACACGATTCGCGAACGAGGGGAAGTACGCGATGTTCGCCGGCTGCGCCCCGATCCCGGTCTGGTCGGGCAAGACAGAAGGTCGAGTCCGCCTCAACCGTGGCGGGAACCGGCAGCTGAACTGCGCGATCCACCGCATCGCCATCACCCAGATCCGCCTCGAGGGACCAGGCAAGGACTACTACGAACGCCTCCGCGAACAGGGCAAGACCGTCATGGAAGCCCTCCGCTGTGTCAAGAATGCCATCGCCCGCCGCATCTGGCGCACCCTCACCCGAGCCCACCGGCAACGCGCCCTCACTCCCCCTCCGATCCCCCTGACCCCCACCTCAACGACTTGCGTCCAGCAAGCCGCTTGACATAGGAGATACGCATGGCCCTGCTCGTGGACGACCCCCTGTGGGAGGCGCACTGCACGACGTGGGCGCACCTGGTCTCGGACTCCTCGCTGGAGGAGCTGCACGACTTCGCCGCGGCCCACGGACTGCCGCCGCGCTCCTTCGACCTCGACCACTACGACGTGCCGGCCTCGGCGCTGCGGCGCCTCGAGGCGGGCGGCGCGACGCGCGTCGACCGGCGCACCCTGCTCACGCGGCTGGCCGCCTCGGGTCTGCGGGTGCCGCAGGTCGATCGCCCGGCCGCGCGCCGGGCGCAGCGGCGTCGGCGCCTGACCGCGAGCTGGGCGGACCTCGCTGAGCTCCTGGCCTTCGAGGCCGGGGGCGGCTGGGACGCCGACGCCTCGCGCGAGTGGGACGCGCTCGGGGCCGAGCTGCTCGAGCGGTGGGACGAGCCCCATCGTCGCTACCACGACCACCGGCACCTCGAGGAGATCCTCGGCCACCTCGACGACCTCACCGTCGACGGCGCCCTGCACTCCCCCGTCGTCCTGCTCGCCGCGTGGTTCCACGACGCCGTACATACCGGGCGCACCCCGGACGACGAGCAGGCCTCGGCCGAGCTCGCCCTCGAGCGACTCGGCCGGCGCGGGCTCGAGGAGGCCCTGCCCCCCGGCACGGCCGCCGAGGTGGCCCGCCTCGTCCTGGCCACGGCCGACCACCGGGCCGAGGACCCGGCCGCGGCCGCGCTGTGCGACGCCGACCTGGCGATCCTCGCCGCGCCCGCCGCGCGCTACGCGCAGTACACCGCGGACGTGCGCGCCGAGTACCCGGGGGTCGGGGACGCGGACTTCGCCGCCGGTCGTGCGGCCGTGCTGCGCTCGATCGGCGCGGCGGCGCACATCTTTGCCACCGCGCCGGGGCGGGCCCGTTGGGAGTCGCGGGCGCGTGCGAACATCGCGGCCGAGCTCGAGCCCCTCACGGGCGCGGCCGGCGATCCGTCCTAGCGCCCGCCCTCGCGGCGCGGGGCACCGATGGGGCGGTCGCCGGTCGCCGGCACGCCGGCGAGGACCTGGCAGATCGCGAGCCCGACGCCCACGAGGCAGCCGGCGAACCAGTCGCCCGTGACGCCGTAGAGCCCGCCGAGCGCCGCCGGGCCGAGCGCCGCGAGGGCGTAGGCGGCCGACTGCACCATCGCCGAGACGCTGCGGCCGTGGACGGCGTCGATCGGGCGGACCGCGATGAGCGTCATCCCCATCCCGATCCCGATGCCCTGACCGACGCCGGCGATCACCGCCCACAGCGGCCATGCGGCCGGTGCGAGCAGCAGCCCGGCGAAGGTCACCCCCCAGAGCACGCCGGGCGCCGGGGAGGCGCGGCGGTAGCTGCCGAGCACGCGGACGAACAGCGGGGTGAGCAGCGAGCCGGCGATCCCCAGCAGGAAGTACAGGGTGAGCGCGAACCCGCCCTCGGTCCGCCCCACGCCGGCGCGGTCGGCCAGGATCGCGGGCAGCCACGCGGCGGCGATGTAGAACAGCGTGGACTGGATGGCGAAGAACAGGGCCAGCCACCAGGCGTCGACGTCGCCCCACGGCGAGCGCCGCGCCGTGCCGACCGCCGGCATCGCGGGCTCCGTCGCCGCCGTCGCGTCCGCGGTCGCCGCCGTCGCCCCGCTGCCGGGCACCGCCGTACCGCCGGACGCCTGAGCGCGTCCCCCGCGGCCCGGTCGCCGGGCACGGGCCGCGGCCATCCGGACGCCCCACAGGATCGCGGCGAGCGCCGCGGGCACGGCGAGCAGCGCCAGCATGGTGCGCCAGCCGTACCGGTCCTCGATGTCGACGGCGACCAGGGAGGCCAGCGCCGCACCCGTCGAGAGGGCCGCGGTGGACAGCGGCATGAGCAGGCCCACCCGTCCCGGGGGCGCGTCCCTGCGCACGACGACGGGCTGGAGCACGTTGGCGACGGTGATCGCCGCCCCCACCGCCACCGTGCCCGCGAACAACAGCGTGGCTCCGCCCCAGGGGCGGAGGGCGACCGCCAGCGTGAGGAGCACGAGCCCGCCGAGCATCGTCACGTCGACGCCGAGGCGCCGCACGAGCGCGGGCACCACGAGGCCGACGACGGCGAAGCACAGCAGCGGGACGGACGTCAGCGCGCCGGTGAGCGCCGGGCCGATCCCCAGGTCGTCGGCGAGGAGGTCCTGGACCGGTGGGATCGCCGTGATCGCCGGCCGCTGGTTGAGCCCGATGAGCAGCACGGCCGCGACGAGCAGACCGAGGCCCGCCCCGGATGGGGCGGGCCTACGGTCGTCGAGCCCCCGTGGTGGCAACGGGACCTCCCCTTTCGCTGCTGCGGGGCTCAGCCCCCGGTGGCGCCGTGCCCGTGCGCCGCGGCGTCGTCGGCGGCCTGGTCGGCCGCGGTGCGGCCCTCGGCGTAGATGTAGTCCTTGCCCTCGCCCCGGTACCCGCCCTTGGCCTTCTGCACGAGCGTGTGTACGTGGGTGCGCAGCTCGGCGAAGCGCGGGTCGTTGCGGGTGACGAGCTGGCTGCGCTCGTCGGGCAGGTCGACGACGACGTCCTCGAGGATGATCGTCGGCCGGTGCGAGAGCACGAGCACCCGCTGGCCGAGGTAGATCGACTCGTCGATGTCGTGCGTGACGAACAGCAGCGACATGCCCAGTCGGCTCCACAGCTCGCGGACGAGGTCCTCGAGGTCGGCGCGCGTCTGCGCGTCGACCGCAGCGAACGGCTCGTCCATGAGGAGCACGTGCGGCTCGTATGCCACGGCGCGGGCGATGGCCACGCGCTGCTGCATACCGCCGGAGAGCTGCCACGGGTAGGAGTGCGGCACGTCGCCGAGCCCGACCGCCGAGAGCGCGGCCTCGACCTTCTCCTTGCGCTCGGTCTTCGGCATGCCCCGCTCCTTGAGCGGCAGCTCGACGTTCTTGTAGACGGTCAGCCAGGGGAACAGCGAGCGCGCGTACTCCTGGAAGACGACCGCCATGCCCTTGGGCGGGCCGCTGATCCGCTCGCCCTCCATCTGCAGCGAGCCGCTGGTGGGTGGCAGGAGCCCGGCGATCGAGCGCAGCAGGGTCGTCTTGCCGGCACCGGAGGGTCCGACGATGCAGACCATCTCGCCCGCCTTGAGCGAGAAGGAGATGTCGTGGATCGCCTCGTTGGCGTCGGGACCCGACCCGTAGACCTTGTTGAGGTTGTTGACGGTGAGGATCTCGGAACCGACCTCAGGACGGTGGGTGGACATCAGTTACCTCCTCGCTGGGCCCGGTTCATACCGGAGTACCAGGAGAGCACGAAGTGCTCGACGACACGGAAGATCAGGGACAGGATGACGCCGACGACTCCGAGCAGGATGATGCCGGTCCACATCTGGGGGATCGCGAAGCTCCGCTGGAACTGCACGATGGTGAAGCCGAGGCCGTTGTTGGCCGCGAACATCTCGGAGATCACCATGAGGATGATCCCGATGGACAGTGCCTGACGGGCACCGGCCATGATCTGCGGGCTCGCGCCGCGCAGCAGCAGCGTCGAGAACTTCGTCTGCGGGCGCAGCCGGTACACCCGTGAGGTGTCCCGGAGCAGCTCGTCGACCCCGCGGACACCCTCGATGGTGTTGAGCAGGATCGGCCACGTGCAGCCCATGGCGATGACGAAGATCTTCATCGGGTCACGGATGCCGAGGAAGAGCATGAGCACGGGGACGAGCACCGGCGGGGGGATCGCGCGGAAGAACTCGAGCGTCGGCTCGAGGAACGCCCGCACGCGCGGGTAGGAACCGATGAGCATCCCGAGCAGGATGCCGACGACCACGGCGAAGCCGTAGCCGATGAGCAGCCGCTCCACCGAGGGGATGACGTCGGTGAGGATGCGCCGACCGGTGCCGCGCTCCTCGAGCCAGGTCGGTCGGAACTCGCCGACGATGCGCTCGAGCGGGGGGAAGAACGGGTTCGTCGAGCCGGCGGAGAGGAACCACCAGCCGGCGATGAGGATGATCGGCAGGGCGATCGCGAGCAGGATCTTCAGCCACAGCGGCCGGCCCTTGCGCCGCGCCTTCTTCGCGGGCGGGGTCGGGGCGGCGGCTCCGACGGGGGCTCCCGTCGTGGCGCCAGGTGTCGTGGTCATCAGGCGTTCGCCTCCCGTCGGACCGAGGTGTGCCAGAACAGGAGCCGCTTCTCCACCGCGCGCGCGGCGAGGTTGACGAGGACCCCGAGGATGCCGGTGACGAGGATGAGCCCGTACATCGAGGCGACGGCGCCCGACTGCTGGGCCACCGAGATGAGGTTGCCCAGACCGGGTGTGCCGATGATGAGCTCACCGGTGATCGTGAGGATGAGCGCGACCGAGGCCGCGAGACGGAATCCCGTGACGACGTACGGCAGCGCCGTGGGCCACACGACCTGGTAGGCCTGGACCCACCAGCGGAACTTGTAGGTCCGCGCCGTGTCGCGCGCGACCGGGTCGACGTCCTGGGCGCCGTACATCACCTGGAGGAGGATCTGCCAGAACGACGCGTAGACGACCAGGAGCAGGGTCGACTCGCGTCCGGTGCCCAGCGTGAGGACGACGAGCGGGATGAGCGCGACCGAGGGGATCGGCCGCAGGAACTCGATGGTCGACTGCGTGAGGTCCTTGACGATGGGGATCGAGCCGATGACCATCCCGAGGATCGTGCCGGCGACCATGGCGATCGCGAGGCCGATGAACCACGTGAGCAGCGTGTCGCCGAGCGCGATCCAGAACTCGCCGCCCTGGACGCGGGTGGCCAGCGTCGAGATCCACTCGGAGAACGGCGGGAGGAACCGCGGGTTGACGACACCGGTGCGCGGGAGCAGCTCGGCGAGCGCGATGACGACGACGAGGCCGGCCACGCCGAGCAGCTGACGCTCGCGTGCGGCGCGCGCCCTGCGGCGGCGCGCCGGGCGGACGTTGGTGGGGACGACGACCGTCATGACCGATCACCTCTCCCGCCGGGGGGTCGCGCGGGTCGGCCGGGCCCGCGGCGGGGCCGGCCGGTGCGCATGGGGGTGGTGCGCATGCTGGGGAACTCCTTCGTTCTGGATGCTGTCGTCCGCGACAGCCTCGCCGACTGTAGCGCTCGTGCGGCATGGCGCGGCCCGCGGACCGAGCCGCGGGCCGCGCCAGGTGCCGTCAGTCGCCGGGGGCGCCCTTGACGGCGAGGACGGGGACGTCGGCCTTCATGAGGATCTGCTGGGCGTTGGAACCCAGCAGGAGCTTGCCGACCTGCGAACGGCGCCGGAGGCCGATGACGATGAAGTCGGCGTCCTCCTTGCTGGCCACCTCGACGAGGTCGTCCGCGGGGTCCTGGCCCTTGATGAGGGTGCGCACCTCGTGCTCGACGCCCGCGGCCTCGAGGTCCGTGCGCACGCGTGCGAGGTCGTCCTCGAAGCGCACGGACTCCTGGGGGTCCCAGGTGCGCCCGCCGTGCTGCGAGTTGACGACGATGAGCTTGGTCTGGCGCAGCCTGGCCTCCGCCGCGGCGCGCCGCAGCGCTGACCGGCCCTCGGGGGTCGGGACGTAGCCCACGACGATCGACATGGGTGCTTCCTTCCGGTGGTGTCGGACGCCCGGCCTCCCTGCCGGGTCCGGGGACATCCTATGGAGCGGCCTAGAGCCAGGCGGGCAGGTCCGGGAGCCGGTCGCCCTCGGCGGAGAGCCGGCGGGCGCCGCGGCCGGTGAGCCAGCGTACGAGGTCCGCCTGGGTGCCGCTCACCCGGGGACCGCCGTCGCCGACGACGACCTCGCCGTCGCGGTCGGTCGCGTCGAGGACGAGGCCGACCCCAACCCCCTTCCGCTCCCACACGGCCCGCACGTCCGCGGCGAGGCGGTCGAGCAGCTCGGGCGGGAAGTCGCGGTAGGAGCCGTGGTTGTCGAGGTCGACGGCGTGGATCCACACCTCGCGGGTGCGCATCCAGGCGGTCTCCCGCACGGGGACCGTCCGGCCCTGCGCGGTGACGACGTCGTGGTCCCACTGCTCGTCGGTGAGGTCGCGCCACTCGACGTTGAGGTGGACCACGGAGTGGTCGACCAGGTTGCGCAGCGCGATCGGCGGGAGCGTGGCGCCGAGCTCGATCTCGGCGTCGCGCTGACCCGGCGCGTACATCGGCGTCTCGACGCCGGTGCGCGCCCACTCCGTGAGCCGGGTCAGCGCACGGGCGTTGTAGCCGACGTGGGCGACCAGCTCGCGGCGGGTCCACCCGGGCAGGAGGCTGGGGCCGTCGAGCTCGGCGTCGTCCAGCTCACGCAGCTTGCGCAGGAAGTACGCCGTGCCCGAACGGGCCCACCGCAGCTCGAGGGCGGGCGCCTGCTCGGCGTCGTACCTGGCCCCCGCCCCCTGCCGCTCCATGAGGGCCCGGACGGCCGCCTCGTCGTAGGGCGAGCTCACGCGCGGACCGCCCGGTTGGCGAGCTCGCCGACGCCGTCGATCGTCACGGTGACCTGCTGGCCCTCGCCGATGTACACCCCGGGCTTGCGGGCGTGGCCGACGCCGCCGGGCGTGCCGGTGAGGACGATGTCGCCGGGCCGCAACGTGAAGATCGTCGAGATGTACGAGACCAGCGCGGCCGGCCCGAAGACGAGGTCGTCGACCGGGGTGCGCTGCATCTCCGCGCCGTCGAGGCGGGTGACGAGCTGCGCGCCGTCCGCGAGCTCGTCGGGCGTGACGAGGTGCGGGCCCACGGGCGTGGACGCCTCCCAGGCCTTGCCCTGGAACCACTGGGTGGTGCGGTACTGCCAGTCGCGCATGGTGATGTCGTTGGCGACGGTGTACCCGGCGATGGCCTGGGCGGCCTCCTGCTCGTCCGCGCGGCGCACGGGCGTGCCGATGACGAGGGCCAGCTCGCCCTCCCAGTCCACCTTCGGGGACTCGGGGGGCAGCACGATGTCGTCGTACGGCCCGATGAGGGCGTCGGCGTACTTGGTGAACAGGGTCGGGGCCTCGGGCAGCTCGCGACCCATCTCGAGGATGTGGTTGCGGTAGTTGAGCCCCACGCAGATCACCTTGGCCGGCGTGGTGACGACGGGCGCGAGGTCGGCGCCGGTGAGGTCGTGCCGCTCGCCGTCCGCGGCGGCCGCCTCACCCAGCCCGCCGCCGCGCAGGAGGTGCGCGACGTCCCCGTAGCCGGGGACCTCCACCCCCGTGTCCCCCTCGACGCGGACGACGAACGTGCCGCCTCCGCGGCGCAGCGTGGCGAGCCTCATCGGGTGCCTCCCTCGAGCTTGGTGCGGTTGAAGTGCAGACGCTCCATGATCGGGGCGTCCGAGAAACGGAACAGGTCGAACTGCGACTCGGCCTGGAGGGACCAGTCGACCCAGGACGGGACGACGAACATGTCGCCCTTCTCGAGCGGGTGCTCCGTGCCGTCCATGACGACCTGGCCGGTGCCCTCGAAGACCTGGAAGACGGTGGAGCCGACCTCGCGGCGGGCCTGCGTGGCCGCGCCGGCGCGCAGGCGGTGGAACTCGGCGCGGATGGTGGGCATGACGTCCCCGCCGGTGGTGGGGTTGACGTAGCGGATGGCCGCGTGGCCCTGCTCGACGGTGGCGGGCTGCCCCTCGTCCTCGAGCAGGAGCTGCTCGGTGAGCGCGCGGTCGGTGTACTCCCAGCGGTAGGCGCCGATCGGTGAGGACACCGTGTCCTGGAGGCCGGACAGCGGGCGCAGACCGGGGTGGGTCCACAGCCGCTCGCCGCGCGAGTAGTTCGGGGTGGCGTAGTCGGTCACGCGCTCGGAGCCGAACTCGAAGAAGCCGACGTCGGTGTAGTGCGAGAAGGGGATGTCGAGCCCGTCGATCCACGCCATCGGCTGGTCGGTCTCGTTGTGGTGGCCGTGGAAGTTCCAGCCCGGGGTGAGCAGGAAGTCGCCGCGGGACATGCGCACCGGGTCGCCGTTGACGACCGTCCACACGCCCTCGCCCTCGACGACGAACCGGAAGGCGTTCTGCGAGTGCCGGTGCTCCGGAGCGGTCTCCTTGGGCCCGAGGTACTGGATCGCCGCCCACAGGGTCGGCGAGATGTAGGCGTTGCCCGGCAGGCCCGGGTTGGACAGGGCGATCGCGCGGCGCTCGCCGCCGCGGCCGACCGGGACGAGGTCGCCGGAGCGCTGGGCCAGGGGCAGGAGGTTGCCCCACTTCCACACGTGGGGGACGGCCTTGGGCGCCGGGTGCATCGGCATGAGCTCGTCCAGCTGCGTCCACAGCGGGATGAGGTTCTCCTTCTCGAAGTCCGCGTAGAGCTGACGCAGCTCCGGCGTGTCCTCGGGAGCCATCGAGTTCTCGGTCGTGGCGTGGTCCTGCTGCTCGAGGGTCATGACCTTCCTCCTTGATCGGTCGCGGGGTAGGCGGGTGGCAGGGGGGCGGGCGGGCGTTCCGACTCGCCGACCACGGGCCCGTAGAGCCAGTCGACGAACGAGTAGTCGGTGATCTCGCGGGAGGCAAAGACGTGGTCGCGCATGTAGACGGAGGCGGGGTCCTCGACGTGCCAGATGTCGCCCCACACGCGGCCCACGGTCTGCACCGAGCCGGCCGCGTCCACCCGGTCGTCCTCGTAGGCGGCGAGGGCGGCCTCGATCGCGGCGGGCGTCCACTCCCCCTCGATCGCGGCGAGGCGCGCGGTGAGGGAAGCGCCGTCGAGCAGGGACTGGCCGGCCCCCTGGGCGAGGTACTGGAGCATGGCGTGCGCGGCGTCGCCCAGGAGGGTGACCCGGCCGTCGGTCCAGCGCTCGAGCGGCTCGCGGTCCGCCATGGGCCACCGGTTGATGCGCCCGAGGGAGGGGATGGCGCTGCTGACCGGCTCCGCCATGTCGGCGTAGGTGGCGTCGAGCTCTTCGGGCGTGCCCCAGTCCTCCTTGCCGTCGAGGTACTCCTGGCTGCGGAAGACGGCCACCTGGTTGTAGAGCTTCCCGGCGCGCACCGGGTACTGGACGAGGTGCAGGCCCGGCCCGAGCCAGACGTTGACGTCGTCGAGCGCGAGGTGCGCCGGCGCGTCGTCGAGCGGGACGGCGCCCCGGTAGGCGACGTAGCCGGAGGGGACGGGCTCGTCGTCGACGAGCAGGCCGCGCACGACCGAGCGCAGACCGTCCGCGCCGACGAGCACGTCGCCGGTGAACCGGCGTCCGTCGGCGGTCACGGCGGTGGCCCCGTCCGCGTCCTGCTCGACGCGCTCGACCCGCGCGTCCGTGCGCAGGTCGACGACGTCGAGCTCGCGCGCCGCCTCGACGAGGGCGTTGTGCAGGTCGGAGCGGTGCAGGACGATGTACGGCCCGCCGTAGCGGGCGCGGGCGTCGGCCAGGTCGAGGTGGGTGAGCTCGCGGCCCGTGGCCGCGTTGCGGAAGACGAGCCGGTTGGGCACCACCGAGAGCGGCAGGATCTTCTCGAGCACGCCGACCTCGTCGAGCATGCGCGTGATGTTGGGGGCCAGCTGCAGGCCCGCCCCGACCTCGCCGAACTCCGGCGCCTGCTCGAGGACGGTCACGCTGATGCCGGCGCGGCCGAGCATGAGCGCCGCGGCGACGCCGCCGATCCCGCCGCCGACCATGACCACCCGGGTCCGGGCCGGCGCCCCCTGGGTCTCGTCCTCGTTCATGCACGCCTCCTCGTCGAAGCCGGACGTCGCGCACCCGGTGCGCGAGCTGCTGCGCCGACGATCGTCGGCCTGGCATGACCTTAGTCCCGCTATTCCATTCAGCGCAAGGGTTAGTTAGGCTCATTCCATGCAGCGGAACTCAATGGAGAGCGGGCCGGCCGTCGTCGAGTCGGTCGACCGGGCGCTGCGGCTGCTGACCACGCTGAGCACCGACGGCGCGGCCGGCGTCGTCGACCTGGCCCGTGAGATCGGCGTCGCGCCCTCGACCACGCACCGGCTCCTCGTCACCCTCGCGGCCCGGGGATTCGTCGTCCAGCTCGCCGACCGGCGCTACGACGTCGGGCCGGCGCTCCTCGCGCCCGGCATCGCCCGACGCGGCGGTTCGGCGGCCGAGATCGTGCGTCCCTACCTCGAGGACCTGCGCGCCGCCTGCGGCGAGACGTGCCACGTGCTGGCCCGCACCGGCGCCGAGGTGGTGTTCGTCGACAGCGTCGAGTCGGAGCAGGGACTGCGGGTGACCTCGCGGACCGGCATGCGGATGCCGGCCTGGACCACGTCCGGCGGGAAGGCGATGATCGCCGAGCTCGGGCCCGAGGAGAGCCGCTCGCTGGTCCGCGGCCCGGCGGCCGGCGAGGCGCAGGAGCCCGGTGAGCCGGAGTCGCCCGGGTGGGTCGCCGCGCTCGAGCGCGAGCTCCGGCGGATCAGGGAGCGCGGCTACGGCCTGAACGAGAACGAGTCCGAGCAGGGGGTGACCGCGCTCGGGGCGTCGCTGGGGTTCGTCGCCGGGCAGCACGTGGCGCTGACCGTGTCGCTGCCGAGCGCGCGCGCGACGCCCGAGCTCCTCGACCGCCTCGGCAGGGCCACGCTCGAGGTCGCCGGGCGCGCCCGCGCCGCCCTCGGCACGGCGTCGGGCACCGCCGCGGGGGCGGCCGGCGCCTGAGGTCCGGCGCCCGGGGACGGCTTCTGAGGTCCGGCGCGAGGCCGGGCACGACGACGGCGGGCCGCCTCCCCGAGGGGAGACGGCCCGCCGTCGTAGGTCAGGAGCGGATCAGAAGCCGCCCATGCCTGCCATCTCGTCGCCACCGGCGGGGGCCGGCGGGTTCTTCTCGGGCTTGTCGGCCACGATCGCCTCGGTGGTGAGGAAGAGGCCCGCGATCGACGCGGCGTTCTGCAGCGCCGAGCGGGTGACCTTGACCGGGTCGTTGACGCCGGCGTTGAGCAGGTCCTCGTAGTCGCCGGTGGCGGCGTTGAGGCCGTGGCCCGCCGGGAGCGAGCGGACCTTCTCCACCACGACGCCGCCCTCGAGGCCGGCGTTGACGGCGATCTGCTTGAGCGGGGCGTCGACCGCGGTGCGGACGATGCTCGCGCCGGTGGCCTCGTCACCCTCGAGGGCGAGCCCGTCGAAGGCGGCAGCGGCGGCCTGGATGAGGGCCACGCCACCACCGGCGACGATGCCCTCCTCGACGGCGGCCTTGGCGTTGCGGACCGCGTCCTCGATGCGGTGCTTGCGCTCCTTGAGCTCGACCTCGGTGGCCGCGCCCGCACGGATGACGGCGACGCCGCCGGCGAGCTTGGCGAGGCGCTCCTGGAGCTTCTCGCGGTCGTAGTCGGAGTCGGAGTTCTCGATCTCGCCGCGGATCTGCGTGACGCGACCCTCGATGAGGTCGGCCTCGCCGGCACCCTCGACGATCGTCGTCTCGTCCTTGGTCATGACGACCTTGCGGGCACGGCCCAGGACGTCGAGGTCGGCGTTCTCCAGGGTCAGACCGACGGTCTCGGAGATGACCTGACCACCGGTGAGGATGGCCATGTCCTGCAGCATCGCCTTGCGGCGGTCGCCGAAGCCCGGCGCCTTGACGGCGGCGGACTTGAAGGTGCCGCGGATCTTGTTGAGGACCAGCGTGGTGAGCGCCTCGCCCTCGACGTCCTCGGCGATGATCGCCAGCGGCTTGCCCGACTGGATGACCTTCTCCAGCAGCGGGAGCAGGTCCTTGACGTTGGAGACCTTGGACTCGACGAGCAGGACGTAGGCGTCCTCGAGGACAACCTCCTGGCGGTCGACGTCGGTGACGAAGTACGGGGAGAGGAAGCCCTTGTCGAAGCGCATGCCCTCGGTGAGCTCGAGCTCGAGCCCGAAGGTGTTGGACTCCTCGACGGTGACGACACCCTCCTTGCCGACCTTGTCCAGGGCCTCGGCGATGAGCTCGCCGATGGCCGGGTCGCCGGCGGAGATCGCGGCGGTCGCGGCGATCTGCTCCTTGGTCTCGATCTCCTTGGCGTCGGCGAAGAGGCGCTCGACGACGACCTCGACGGCCTTCTCGATGCCGCGACGCAGCGCGATCGGGTTGGCGCCGGCGGCGACGTTGCGCAGACCCTCGCGCACGAGCGCCTGGGCGAGCACGGTGGCGGTGGTGGTGCCGTCACCCGCGACGTCGTCGGTCTTCTTGGCGACCTCCTTGACGAGCTCGGAGCCGATCTTCTCGTACGGCTCCTCGAGCTCGATCTCCTTGGCGATCGAGACACCGTCGTTCGTGATCGTGGGCGCGCCCCACTTCTTCTCGAGGACGACGTTGCGGCCCTTGGGGCCCAGGGTGACCTTCACGGTGTCGGCGAGGACGTTGAGCCCACGCTCCATCCCGCGACGGGCCTCCTCGTTGAAGGCGATGGACTTTGCCATGCTGGTGTGTTCCTCCACTGGGTGGTGGCGTCCGGCCCGGGTGCCCGCGACGGACGACCGCGCTCCGGCGCGTTCATGTCCCGCGCCGTCGTGCGGCCTCACCGTGGGCCGGTGGGATTGTCACTCTCGGGTCGAGAGTGCTAACCGCAAGTCTGGCACTCTCGGTGGTCGAGTGCAAGGAGACCGGTCGGGCCACCACGGCGCCGACGCCCGGCACGTAGGGTGCCCGGGTGCCTGCCGAGACGTCGACCGGGGACCGCCCGTCCCGTCGGCGCCGGCGCACCGTCCGGATCCGGGTCCTGGTGGCCCTGCTGGCCACCTGCTGCGTCCTCGCGCTGGTGGGCGTGGACGTGGTGCGCGGCGAGCGCGGCGGCACCTCGGCCCACATCGCCCTCTACCTCGACGGCGTCGCCACCGGCGGCGACGGGCGCGTCCGCGCGGTCCCGGCCGGGCGGGGCGCCGAGTACCTCGACGGATCGCGGGTGGTGCTGCCGCAGTCCCCGCTCGAGCGGCCGGCGGCGCGCGCGCAGGCCGCCCGGGAGCGGGCCTGGCTCGCCTCCGGGCACGTGCCCGGGCAGGGCACCGCCTGGGAGGAGATGGTGGCCGGGGCGCTGCTGGACCTGCACACGCTGCAGGGCGCCCGCGGCGAGGCCGAGCAGGTCCGGGACACCGACCCGCGCGCGGTCCTGGCCGCCTGGCACCCCCGCTGGCAGTACGTGTGGCCGCGGGACACGGCCTTCGTGGCCGTCGCCCTGGCGCGCACCGGTCACGTCGACGACGCCGTCGGCGCGCTCGCGGCGCTCGACGAGGTGGCGGTCGACGACGGGCTCATGGTGCCCCGCCTGCTGCCCGACCTCTCGGGCCCGCCGGACGACCGGGCGGCCCAGGGCGACGGACCGGGGTGGATCCTGTGGGCCGCCGGGCAGACGCTGGCCGCGTGCCGGGACCAGGCCGACGATGCCGACGGCGCGGAGGAGGCCGCCGGGGAAGGGACGTCCGCCGACTGCGACGAGGTGGCCGCGGACCTCGGGCCGCTGGTGGTGCGCTCGACCGAGGCGGTGCTCACCGCGACGGACACGCCCTCGCACCTGCCCGAGGTCACCTCCGACTACTGGGAGATCCCCGAGGAGCGCCTCCCCCTCGGCGCGGTCGCCCCGCAGCGGGCCGGTCTCCTTGCCGCACCCGAGCTCCTCGAGGCGGTCGGTGCGCAGCCCCTGGCCGAGCAGGCGCGCACCCGCGCCGACGAGGTCGGGGCGGCGATGGAGTCCGCCTACGGCGTGCGCGGCTGGACCCGCTACTCCTCCTGGGACCCCACCGCCGCCGTGCGCGGGGTCTCGGGCCGGGACGCCTCGACCGCCTTCCTGCTCCCACCGTTCACCGACGAGGCCCCGCCGGGCGCCGAGGCGGCCTGGCAGGTCTCGGCCGGGGAGATGGCGCGGCCCGGCGGCGGGCTCGCGCCGGGCAGCAGCTGGCGGCGCGACGGCATCTCGTGGACCCCGCAGACGTCGCTGTACGCGTGGGTGGCCGCCGAGAACGACCACCCCGAGCAGGCGGTGGGCCGGCTGGCCTGGATCGAGGCGCACCGCACCGCCTCGGGCGCGATCCCGGAGAAGGTCCTGGCCGACGGCTCCCCCGCCGCCGTGGCGCCGCTCGCCTGGTCGGCCGCGAACGTTGTGCTCGCCGTCCTCGCCCTGGAGGAGCGCGGCGAGCTGCCCGCCGAGATCCCTCCGGCACCGGGCGCCGGGGAGTGAGCGGAGTCCGGCGGCTGAGCGAGCGCCGTCGCCGGCCGGGCGGAGGACCGGACGGGTGGACCGACCGACAAGAAGGAGGGGCGCACCTCGCGGTGCACCCCTCCCCCGGTGGTCGTCACCGGGCCGGTCAGCCCGACTTGCGACGGAACGTGCGCTTGAGGTCGGGGGCGGCGACGTCGTGGGCCTTGCCCTCGCCGTGCCCGCCGTCTCCGTGGACGGTGCCCTCCCGCGCCTTCTTGCGCTCGAGCGCCTCTCGCATCTTCGCCTTGACGTCCTCCGTCGAGGGCTGCGCGCTGTCGTCGGCCATGGCGCCTCCTTGCCTCCTCGTGGGCACCCGACACCGGGTGCCGGTCGCCCCATCCTGCGGACCGCGGCCGCCCGACGCCACCCCATATCCGCACGGGCCGCGGGGGCGTCGCCCCGGGGCCGCTACTCCTGGAAGTCGGGGCGCAGGATGACGACGACGTCGGAGGCGCCGACGGACTCGACGTTCTGCTCGACCGCGTCGATGCCGAGGATGTCGGCGATCTCGACGGCGGTGGCCTCCATCGCCGGGTCCCCGTAGTAGATCGTCGAGGTCTCGGGCGGGCCCTCGCCGATGTTGTCGGTGCCCACGGTGGTGAAGCCGGAGCCGGCGAGGGTGTCGGCGGTGCGACCGGCGATGCCGGCGACACGTGCGCCGTTGACGACGACCACGTCCGCGCTCGGGTCCACGGCGCCGGCCGGGCCCTCCTCGCTGGGGGTCTCCTCGCCGCCGGTCCCGCCGTCCGTGGGCGTTTCGCCGCCGTCGGTGGGGGTCTCGTCCGGGCCCTGCGTGGTGGTCTCCGACGGGCCCTCGGTGGGGGTCGCGGTCTCGTCGTCGTCGCCACCGACGAGGAGCGCGACGACCCAGACGACGACGACCAGCGCCACGAGGACGCCGATGAGGGGCAGGAGCGAGGCGCGTCGGGCGCGCTCGCGGTGCGAGCCGCGGGCCGCGCGGTTGCGCGCGGCCTCGTCGAACTCGTCCTCGGGGTACTGGTCGGGGGCGCTCACCTAGGTCACGCTACCGGGACCGGGTCGCAGGGCACGGCAGACGCTCAGGGGAGATGAAGCCGGCGGACGCTGCGCTCGCGGTGGCGCTCCGAGCGCAGGCGTCGCAGCCGCTTGACGAGCATGGGGTCGTGCGCGAGGGCGGCCTCGGAGTCGAGGAGCTGGTTGAGGATCTGGTAGTAGCGGGTGCCGCTCATCCCGAGCCGTTCCCGGATCGCCGTCTCCTTGACCCCGGAGTAGCGCCACCAGCGTCGCTCGACGTCCAGCACGCCGGCCTCGACCTCGGTGAGTGCGGCGGGCGAGGCGGTCGACCCGGCTCGTGCCGCGTCGCTCCCTGCCTCGGGCATCGCTGCCGCCATGTCACGCTCCTCGATCGGTCGGTCCGGTGCGCCCACGAGCCGCCGGCGCTCGACCCATCGTAGGGGTCGAACCACACCCGTGTCATTCGGCTCGCCGACTAGCCTGGCGGCCATGCCCCAGCGCCCCCTGTCCGAGATCATGGAGCCCGGCTGGGCCGCCGCGATGGAGCCGGTCGCCGACCAGGTCGCCGCGCTCGGGGAGCGCCTGCGCGCCGAGCTCGCGGCGGGCCGCGACTACCTCCCGGCCGCCGAGAACGTGCTGCGGGCCTTCACCTACCCGCTGGAGCGGGTACGCGTCCTCGTCGTCGGGCAGGACCCCTACCCCACGCCCGGGCACGCGGTCGGGCTGAGCTTCTCGGTGGCGCCGCACGTCGCCCCGCTCCCGGCCTCGCTGCGCAACATGTTCACCGAGCTCGTCGACGACGTCGGCGCCGCCCCGCCGTCGAGCGGGGACCTCACGCCGTGGGTCGAGCAGGGCGTCATGCTCCTCAACCGGGTCCTCACCGTGCGCCCGGGTGCGGCCGCCTCGCACCGGGGGATGGGCTGGGAGGCTGTCACCCAGCACGCGATCGAGGTCCTCGTCCGCCGCGGCGGACCGCTCGTGGCCATCCTGTGGGGCCGTGACGCCCAGACGCTGCGGCCCATGCTGGGCGACACGCCCGTGGTGGCCTCGCCCCACCCGTCGCCGCTGTCGGCCCACCGGGGGTTCTTCGGGTCGCGCCCCTACTCGCGGACCAACGAGCTGCTCGTGGCCGCCGGCGCGGAGCCGATCGACTGGCGCCTGCCGTAGCCACGGACCGACGCGTGCCGAGGGCGCCTGGAGCCGACTGCGGGACTCGAACCCGCGACCGTCCGCTTACAAGGCGGGAGCTCTACCAGCTGAGCTAAGTCGGCACGGGCCCGGCCGACGGCCGGGCCCGGGAGGAGGGTACGTGAGCGTCAGGGTGCGACGGTCGGGCTCTCCCCCGACGGCGCCTCCGAGCCGCTCTCGGCGGCCGGCTGCTCCTCGCCCGTCACGGCGAGGTACAGGCCGCCCGGGGTGTAGCGCTCGTCGACGAACTCCTCGCCGTCGATGAAGATCGTGGGCGTGCCCTCGACGCCGTCGGCCGCGGCCTGCGAGGTCGTGGCGTCGACGTAGTCGGTGAACTCGTCCTCGGTGATCCGCGAGGCGACGTCGGCGGGGACGCCGACCCCCTCCAGCGCCGCGATGATCTGCTCGTCGGTGGGCTCCTGCCCGGTCGACTGGGTGGTCTCGAGCTCGGTCAGCCACAGGTCGAACAGCGCGTCGTTCGCCTCGAGGATCAGCTCCGGGCCCCCGTCGGCGACCACGTACAGCGCCTCCGCGCCGCGACCGGAGAAGCCGGTGAAGTCGCCGGACCGGTCGAGGAAGGCCACCGGGCGCAGCGCGGCCTGGGCATGCCCCTCGCGCACGAGCATCTGCAGGCCCTCGCCGTTGGCCTCCTCGAAGGTGGCGCAGTAGGAGCAGGTGTAGTCGGCGTAGACGTCGATGACGGGCGCGCCCTCGGTGGTGCTGCCGGCCGCGCCGTCCGTCCCCACCGAGATCGAGCCGTCGCTCTCGACGTTGGCCGGCACCTCACCCGCGTACTCGTCCAGGGGCGAGCGGGTGCCCTGGTAGATGATGTAGCCGAGCACACCGACGACGAGCAGCGCGAAGGCGACGCCACCGGCGATCCACAGCACCTTGTTGCGCCGCGCGCGCCGTTCCTGCTCGGCCTTGAGCTTGCGGGCACGCTCCCGAGCGGCCTCACGCCGCTCGTTCGCGGTCAGGCGGTCCTTGTTGGCCATGGATGACGTCCTCCGAGGTGCAGTGGGCCCCCGTGACACGGCGGAGGCGCACCCACACTACGACGCGGCGCGCCCCGGACGGGGTTCGCGACCAGGACCGTCCACGGATCGTGGCCGGTGTCTCAGGAACGCCACGATCCGAGATCGGGCAGCGGCCACCAGCTCGGCTCGGGCGCCGAGCCGGTGAGCACCACCCCGGACGCCGCGACGGCGATCGCCAGCAGGGCGGCGACCAGCACGACCCGCACCAGGCGGGTCGGGGCGACCGCGCCGACCACCGAGCGCAGTCCCTCGCGCGCGTTGCCGCCGGTGGGTGCCAGCCAGACGCCGCACACCGCGAGGAGCCCGGCCACCAGGAGCATCGGCGGTGCGGCGGGCTCGCCGGTGAGGAGCTCGGTGCCGAGCACCACCGACGCGGCCAGCACCAGGCCGATGACCACCCCGATCGAGCTGGTGAGGACCCCCACGACGAGGTGCCAGGGCAGTCCCGCGACCATCCGGGTGGTGTCCCCCGGGCGCGGGCCGCGCCGCAGGCGCGCGTTGCGTCGCGAGCCGGTGGCCTGTCCCCAGGTCGCCATCGCCACCGCGCCGACCACGAGCACGACAATGAACCAGCCCGGCGCGTGGGGGGCGAGGGAGGCCAGCGCGAGGCCCAGCGCGGCGGCGATGCCCGTCCGCTTCGCCGGCGGTCGGGCCCACCCCGGCACCCGGCCGTCCTCCTCGAGGAAGGCGCGCGCGGCGCCGCCCGGCGGCAGGCCGCCGCCGACGTTGCCGTAGGCCGCGACCCCGTCGGCGCTGCGTCCGTAGGGGCCGACCGGCTCCTCGGGCCGGTCCAGACCCAGCGGGCCGAGCGAGCCCGGCCGCCCCTCGCGGTCCGACGACCGGCCCGGGCCCGAGTGATCCTCGGGCCCCTGCGGCGGGTAGCTGCGCGGCGTCTCCGCGCCCGACCGGCCGGCGCCGTGGCTCTCGACGCCGTACCCACCGGCCCCAGGCTGTCCCGCGCCGGGCTGCCCGGCACCCGGGTACGCGCCCTGGTAGGGGTACGGAACCTGGTGAGGCGCGAAGCCCTGGTACGCCGTCGGCGGGTCCTGCCCCCCACCGGCTCCGTGCCCACCGGCCCCGTGCAGGGCGCCGGCCCCGGCGACCTGGGTCCAGGCGGCGTCGGCGGGCATCCGCCCGGTCGCGCCGTCGTCGGCCGGGAGCACCCCGTGGGCGGCACCGCCCGGCGGCAGCGACGCGCGGGACCGGATGCGCCGGTCGAGCTCCTCGCCGTCGATCTCGCCGTCGACGACCCCGAGCACCGTATCCGGATCGAGCCGGTGGGCGGGGTCCGGGCTGAGGGCCGCACCCAGCGCCCGTGCCAGGAGCGGCTCGACTCCCTCGAGGTCGACCCGCCCGGTGGCCACGCGACCGAGCACCGCCGCGGTGGGGCCCCTGCCGAACGGGGGTCGGGCGGTCAGCGCATGCACGAGGACGGCCGCCCAGGCCCACCAGTCGCAGTCCGGGGACGGCTCGGCGCCGGCCAGGACCTCGGGGTCGAGGTAGCCGGGGGTGCCCGTGACCAGGCCCGTCTGGGTCAGCCGCTCGTCGTCGACGACCTGGGCGATGCCGAAGTCGATGAGGACCGGCCCGTTGCGCGAGAGCATGACGTTGCCGGGCTTGAGGTCGCGGTGGACGATGTCGGCGGCGTGGATGGCGCGCAGCGCGTCGGCGAGCCCGTGGGCGAGCATGACGACCTCCTCGGTGGAGAAGGCGCCGTGCTCGGCGACGTCGGCCTCGAGGGTGGGCCCGTCGACGAGCTCGGTGACGACGAAGGCCTCGCTGTCCTCGACCTCGGCGTCGATGACCCGCGCGACCCCCGGGGCCCTGACCCGGTGCAGCAGGGCAACCTCGCGGGCGAGCCGGATGCGCGAGGCGGCCTCGCGCGCCACGTGGGGGTGGAGGAGCTTGAGCGCCACCCGGTGCCCCTCGGCGTCGACCGCCTCGTGGACCTCGCCCATGCCGCCCGAGCCGATCCGGCGCACGAGCCGGTAGCCCCCGATCTCCCGGGTGGCCTCCGGCGGCGCGGGGCGGGCCGGTCGACGGGACGGGTCCGGACCGTCCTGGCCGCCGACGGCGCGCTCCGTGTCCGGTGCTGTGTCCACGCCCCGAGGCTAGCCGGGCGGCGCGGCCGAGGCGGGGTCGGCGACCGGCGAGCCCTCCCCGCCGGGCGGGGCCCACCTGCGCGCGGTCCCCACCTCCGGGCGGCGCCCACCCGCGGGGAGCGCACGCCCTCGGGTGCACCGCCCGTGGCGTGGGCCTACGGTGGAGGGGCGCGGTGCGCGCCAGAGGAGGAACGATGACGACCACCAGTCCCGAGGAGCAGCAGGACCAGGATCGGCAGGACCTCGACACGGCCGGGGACGGCTACGACCTCGTCGTCGTGGCCAACCGGCTCGCGGTCGACGCCGTCGACGGACCCGACGGGAGCCGGACCTGGCGCCGCTCCCCCGGCGGGCTGGTGACCGCCCTGGCCCCGATCATGCAGTCCGTCGACGGCGCCTGGATCGGGTGGACCGGCGCCGCGGCCGAGGAGGACGAGACGCCGGCCCCCTTCGACGCCGAGGGCATGCACCTCGTACCGGTGCCGCTGCGCGCCCAGGAGGTGGAGCGCTTCTACGAGGGCATGTCCAACGGGACGCTGTGGCCGCTCTACCACGACGTCATCGTCCAGCCCGAGTACCACCGCGAGTGGTGGGACGCCTACCGCCGCGTCAACCAGCGCTTCGCCGACGCCGCCGTGGGGACGGTCGCGCGCGGCGGCACGGTGTGGGTGCACGACTACCAGCTCCAGCTCGTGCCGTCGCTCATCCGCTCGCGTCGCCCCGACGTGCGGATCGGCTTCTTCAACCACATCCCCTTTCCGCCGGTCGAGCTGTTCACCCAGCTGCCCTGGCGCCGGCAGGTCGTCGACGGGCTGCTGGGCGCCGACGTCGTCGGCTTCCAGCGCGAGTCCGACGCCGGGAACTTCCTGCGCGCCGTGCGCCGCCTCACCGACCACCCCACCCGCGGCGACCAGGTGCGGGTGCGGCCGAGCAGCCTGCTGCCCGAGGAGCGCTCGGTGCGGGCCCGCGCCTTCCCCATCTCCATCGACTCCGAGGGCTTCGCCGCGACGGCGGCCCGGCCGGAGGTGCGCGAGCGTGCCCAGCAGATCCGCAAGGAGCTCGGCGACCCGCGCACGGTGCTCCTGGGCGTGGACCGGCTCGACTACACCAAGGGGATCCTCCACCGCATCAAGGCCTACGGCGAGCTCGTCGCCGACGGGCTGCTGCGTGCGGACGAGACGGTCCTCGTCCAGGTCGCCTCGCCGTCGCGGGAGAGGGTCGAGCAGTACCAGGTGCTGCGCGACGACGTGGAGATCGCGGTGGGCCGGATCAACGGCGACCACGGCGACCTCGGCTCGGCCCCCATCAGCTACCTGCACCAGTCCTTCCCCAAGGAGGAGATGGCGGCGCTGTTCCTCGCCGCCGACGTCGCCCTGGTGACCTCCCTGCGCGACGGCATGAACCTCGTGGCCAAGGAGTACGTCGCCGCCCGGGAGGACCTCGGCGGGGCGCTGGTGCTCTCGGAGTTCACCGGCGCGGCCGACGAGATGCCGCAGGCCTTCCTCGTCAACCCGCACGACATCGACGGCCTCAAGGCCGCCATCGTCCAGGCCACCCACGTCAACTCCCGGGAGGGCAGGCGCCGGATGCGCTCGATGCGTCGGCGCGTGATGACCCACGACGTCCAGCGCTGGGCCGACGACTTCCTCGGCTACCTCGCGATGGCCACCCCCCGCGGACTCGTCGAGGACCCGCCGGCCGACCCCGCAGAGCACGCCGACCAGCAGGAGGAGTCATGACCGACGCGCAGCGCACGGACGACCCGGGGGTGCCGGGCCCGGGCATCGACTCCCCCCTGTTCATGTCCCACCTCGACGCCGGTCTCGAGGAGGCGCTGCGGACCTTCGCCGCACGGCCGGGTATCCTCGTCGCCCTCGACTTCGACGGCGTCCTCGCCCCGCTGGTCGACGACCCGGCCACCTCGCGGATGACCGAGGGCTCGGTCCTGGCGATCGACCGGCTCACCCGCGCCCCCGGCGTGCAGGTCGCGATCGTCTCCGGGCGCGACGCCGCCACGCTCGCCTCCCTGGCCGACCTGCCCGACGGCACGCTGGTGGTGGCCTCGCACGGCGCCGAGCGCGGCCGGATCGCCGTCGACGCCGACGGGTCAGCACGGCTCGCGGCCGAGCCCGTCGACCTCGACGAGGACCTGACGGCGCTGCACGAGGCGGTGCGCAGCGGCACCGAGCAGGTCCTCGCCGACCACCCCGGCACCCGGATGGAGGTCAAGCCCGCCTCGGTCACCCTGCACACCCGCGGCCTGCCCGAGGACCAGGCCCGGCGCGCCACCACCGCGCTGCTCACCGGCCCGGCCGGGCTGCCCGGGGTGCGGGTCATCTCGGGCCACGACGTCGTCGAGATGGCCGTGCTCACGGTGACCAAGGGCGACGGCGTCCTCGACCTGCGCGCCGAGACCGGGGCCGACGCGGTCCTGTACGCCGGCGACGACCGCACCGACGAGGACGCCTTCGCCGTCCTCGGAGATGACGACGTCGCCGTCAAGGTGGGCGACGGGACCACCGCGGCCCGCTTCCGGGTCGCCGACCCCGACGAGGCCGCCGCGGTCCTCCAGCGCCTGGCCGAGCTGCGCGACGGCGACCTGGCGGACGACGGCGACCGACCGCGCGACTGGGTCTGACCGCAGACCGGACGGGCAGGATCCGTGCGCCCGCGCGGGGCACCCCCGTGCCATGATGATCCTGCGGCCCGGCGACGTGCCGTCCGCGCGTGTCGGGGAAGACACACCCGCACTCTTCACGACGGATCGTCCGGCACGTACCTGCCGGTGAAGGGATTCATCCACCATGGCTTCAGTGACTTTCGACAAGGCCACGCGCGTCTACCCGGGCTCGGAGCGGCCCGCGGTCGACGCGCTCGACCTCGAGATCGCCGACGGCGAGTTCCTCGTCCTCGTCGGCCCCTCCGGCTGCGGCAAGTCCACCTCGCTGCGCATGCTCGCCGGCCTGGAGGACGTCAACGCCGGCCGCATCCTCATCGGGGACCGGGACGTGACCGATGTCCAGCCCAAGGACCGGGACATCGCGATGGTGTTCCAGAACTACGCCCTCTACCCGCACATGAGCGTGGCCGACAACATGGGCTTCGCCCTGAAGATCGCCGGCACGCCGAAGTCCGAGATCGAGTCGCGGGTGGCCGAGGCCGCCAAGATCCTCGACCTCACCGACTACCTCGAACGCAAGCCCAAGGCCCTGTCCGGCGGTCAGCGCCAGCGCGTGGCCATGGGCCGGGCGATCGTGCGCCAGCCGCGGGTCTTCCTCATGGACGAGCCGCTGTCCAACCTCGACGCCAAGCTGCGCGTGCAGACCCGCACGCAGATCGCCTCGCTGCAGCGCCGCCTGGGCGTGACCACCGTCTACGTCACGCACGACCAGACCGAGGCGCTGACCATGGGCGACCGCATCGCGGTGCTCAACCAGGGCCTCCTGCAGCAGGTGGGCACCCCGCGGGAGATGTACGACCGGCCGGCCAACGTCTTCGTCGCCGGCTTCATCGGCTCGCCCGCGATGAACATCGGCGAGTTCACCCTCGACGGCGAGCGGGCCACGCTCGGCGCGGCCACCATCCCGCTGCGCCCGGCGGCCGCCGCCGCCCTGCGCGAGGAAGGGGCCTCCACGGTGACGATCGGCTTCCGTCCCGAATCCGTCGAGCGGGTCGGCGCGGAGTCCGAGGGTGCGCTGGGCGTGACGGTCAACCTCGTCGAGGAGCTCGGCTCCGACGCCTTCATCTACGGCGAGCTCGTCGGGCGCGAGGCGGCGGCCGGGATCGGCTCGGGCGAGGACCCCGACCAGGTCGTCATCCGCATCGACCCGCGCGACGTGCCCGAGAAGGGGTCGGTCATCCACGTCGCCATCCGCCCCGACGAGCAGCACGCCTTCTCGCCCAGCACGGGCGAGCGACTGCCCGACTGAGCCGGCGCGAAGGGAGCCGGGTGGCACAGGAGCGCCAGATCACGGCGTCCGTCGTGGACGCCGGGCTCATCGCGCTGCCCTGGGACACCCCCCTGGAGGACTGGCCCGACGACGTCCTGGCGGCCCTGCCCCGCGGCCTGTCCCGGCACGTGGTGCGCTTCGTGCGCACCACGTCCGGGCTGGTCGCGGTCAAGGAGATCGGCGAGACGGTCGCCTACCGCGAGTACGAGGTGCTGCGCACGCTCGGGCGGCTCGACGCACCGGCCGTCGAGCCGCTCGCGGTGGTCACCGGCCGCACCTCCCCCGAGGGCGAGCCGCTGAACTCCGCCCTGGTCACCCGCCACCTGGAGTACGCGCTGCCGTACCGCGCCCTGTTCAGCCAGCACATGCGCCCGGAGACCATCGGGCGGCTCATCGACGCCCTGGCCGTGCTGCTCGTGCGCCTGCACCTGCTGGGCTTCTTCTGGGGGGACGTCTCCCTGTCGAACACGCTGTTCCGCCGGGACGCCGGCGCCTTCGCCGCCTACCTCGTCGACGCAGAGACCGGCGAGCTGCACCCGCCGCTGTCCGACGCCAAGCGGTCCTACGACCTCGACCTCGCGCGGACGAACATCATCGGCGAGCTCATGGACCTCCAGGCCGGCGAGATCGCGCCGGAGGACATCGACACCATCGCCGTCGGCGACCAGATCGTCTCGCGCTACGAGTCGCTGTGGGCCGAGCTCACCCGCCGGGAGAGCTTCAGCGCCGGCGAGCTGTGGCGGGTCGAGCAGCGGATGAACCGGCTCAACGAGCTCGGCTACGACGTCGACGAGATCGACATCCGCACCGACGTGTCCGGCACGACGGTGTCCATCCAGCCCAAGGTCGTCGACGCGGGGCACTTCCACCGCCAGGTCATGCGGCTCACCGGCCTGGACGTGCAGGAGAACCAGGGCCGACGCATGCTCAACGACCTCGAGCAGTTCCGGGCCACCCGCGGCGGCACCGGGGACGACATCACCGTCGTCGCCCACGACTGGCTCGGCGAGGTCTTCGAGCCCACCGTGCGGGCGGTGCCGCGGGACCTGCGCCGCAAGCTCGAGCCGGCCGAGCTGTTCCACGAGATCCTCGAGCACCGCTGGTACATGTCGCAGGCGCAGGGCCGCGACGTGCCCACCGACGAGGCGGTGCAGTCCTACATCGAGAACGTCCTCACCCATCGTCGCGACGAGCGGCGCCTGCTCGACCCGCGCGAGACGCTGCCGGGCTGAGGGGCCCGGCCCGCGGCCGCGTCCGCCCGGAGGCGCATCCGCCCGGAGGCGGCTCGGCCCGGGGGCGGGTCGGTCCCGGGTCAGTCCGCCGGCGAGCCCGCGGGACGGGGCGGCAGGACGAGCCGGCCGGCGTCGTCGGTGTGCCGACGCGCGTAGGCCTGGACGAGGAGCTCACCGACCACGTCGGTGGCCAGCACGACGCCGGCGAGGCGGGCGAGCGTCCCTGGCCGGCGCAGCAGGGCGAGCGCCGTGACGCCCTCGAGGGCGACCAGCCCGCGCAGCACCCAGGGGCGCTCGACGGCGATCGCGCGGTAGAAGCCCCACAGGTCGCGCACGGCCAGGGGGATCTCGGGGTCGCGCTCGTCGAGCACGAGCCCGTCGCCGGCCAGCAGGGCCTCGGCGGCCCGGTCGAGGTACTCGTCCGTGGACGCGGGGCGCGGGTCGGTGCGCTCGCTCATCGCGGGTCCTCCTCCGTGGCGTCCCCCGGGGCGGGCGCCGCAGCCTCGTCGCGACGCCGGGAGACCTCGTACAGGGCGATGCCGGTGGCCACGGCGGCGTTGAGCGACTCGACGTCGGCCTCGATCGGGATCGACGCGACGACGTCGCAGGTCTCGCGCACGAGGCGGGAGAGCCCCTTGCCCTCCGAGCCGGTGACGAGCACGAGCGGCTCGGTGGCCAGGTCGAGGTCCCGGATCGAGACGGTGCCCTCGCCGTCGAGCCCGACGACGAAGCAGCCCGCCTTCTTCGCCTCGCCGAGCGCGCGGGTCAGGTTGGTCTCGCGGGCGACGGGGACGCGGGCGGCGGCACCGGCCGAGACCTTCCACACCGTCGAGCTCACGCCGGCCGAGCGGCGCTCGGGCAGCAGCACGCCGTCGGCGCCGAAGGCACCCGCCGAGCGCAGCACGGCACCGAGGTTGTGCGGGTCGGTGACCGAGTCGAGGGCGACGACCAGGGGCGGGTGCCCGCGGCGCGCGGCCCGCTCGAGCAGGTCGGGCAGCTCGAGGTAGCGGTAGGGCTCGACGGCGATCGCCACGCCCTGGTGGGTCCCGCCGTCGGTGAGGAGGTCGAGGTCCACCCGGGTGGTCTCCACGAGGGGGGCGCCGAGCGCGGTGGCGGTGCGCACGAGCTCGGCGAGCCGGTCGTCGGAGGCGGCCGCCCCGGAGATGAGCACGTGGGACATGGTGACCCCGGCCCGCACGGCCTCAGCCACGGGGTTGCGGCCGACGACGAGCTCGGAGTCGGCGGGGATGCCCAGGCGGTTGCGCAGCCGCGCGGCCCGGTCGGCCGCGAGCGCGGCCTGCGCCCGCGGGTCGGTGCCGGCCCGGCGTCGGTTGGACTCGGCGCGCTTCGCGGCCGGGTGGTAGCTGCGGTCCTCGGCCCTCGGCGTCGGGCCGCGCCCCTCGAGACCCTGGCGGCGCTGGCCGCCGGACCCCTTGGTCGGTGCCTTCTTCGAACCGGACTTCCGTACGGCGCCACGACGTTGGGAGTTGCCCGCCATCATCCGCCTCCCGTCACGTGCCAGCGGGCCCCGCCCGCGCCGTCCTCGACCGAGATCCCGGCCGAGGCGAGCCGGTCGCGCACGGCGTCCGCGCGCGCCCAGTCCTTGTCCGCACGCGCCGCGGAGCGCTCCTCGAGCGCCCCCTCGACGAGCGCGGCGAGCGCCGCGCGGAGGCGGTCGCCGCCGCCGGTCCCCGCCGACCCGAGGGTGCCCGTGCGCCAGGGCTCGGCGAGGGGGTCGAGCCCGAGCACGTCGAGCATCGCCCGCACGCGGACCTGCGCGGTGCGGGCCCGGTCCGCCTCCCCCTCGGCGAGCGCGGTGTTGCCCGCGCGCAGCTCGGCGTGGACGTGCGCGAGCGCGGCGGACACACCGAGGTCGTCGTCCATCGCCGCGGTGAAGGCCGCGGGCAGGGCGGCGTCGGCGGCCAGCTCCTCGGCCCCGGCCTCGCCGGCGACCTCCACGCTGCGCACGACGAAGGAGGTGATGCGCTCCCACTGGGCGGCGGCCTCGGCGAGGGAGACGTCGGAGAACTCCACCGCGCCCCGGTAGTGGACCGAGGCCAGCGCGAGGCGCACGACCGGCGCCTCGGAGCGGCGCAGGACCTCGGAGACGGTGAGCGCGTTGCCCAGGGACTTGCCCATCTTCTCGCCGGCCACGACCACCCACGCGTTGTGCATCCAGATCCGCGCGAACCCGTAGCCGGCGGCCCGGGACTGGGCCTGCTCGTTCTCGTGGTGCGGGAAGCGCAGGTCGATCCCGCCGCCGTGGATGTCGAACTCCTCGCCGAGGTAGCGGTGGGCCATCGTCGAGCACTCGAGGTGCCAGCCCGGCCGGCCGCGACCGTAGGGGGTGTCCCAGGCGGCCGAGGCGGGCTCCCCCGGTCGCGGTGCCTTCCACAGGGCGAAGTCCAGCGGGTCACGCTTGTCCGGGGCGGCGTCGGCCTCGTCGACGCCGGTGCTGCCGGCGCGCTGGTTGGTCAGCGACCCGTAGTCGGGGAAGGAGCGCACCGAGAAGTAGACGTTGCCGCTGTCGCCGGCGTACGCGTGCCCGCGCTCCTCGAGGCGCGCCATGAGGGCGACCATCTCGGTGACGTGCCCGGTGGCGCGCGGCTCGTAGGTGGGCGGCAGGACCCCCAGGGCCTGGTAGGCCGCGGTGAACTCGCGCTCGTAGCGGTAGGCCCACGCCCACCAGGGCACGCCCGCCTCCCCGGACTTGACGAGGATCTTGTCGTCGATGTCGGTGACGTTGCGCACGAGGGTGACGTCGAGCCCCGAGCGGCGCAGCCAGCGCACGAGCACGTCGAACGCGATCGCCGAGCGCAGGTGCCCGATGTGCGGGGCGCCCTGGACGGTGGCGCCGCACAGGTAGATGCCCACCCGTCCCGGGACGACCGGGTCGAGGGGGACCTCCCGGCGGGAGGCGCTGTCGTGCAGGTGCAGGCTCACCGGTCCAGACTAACGAGGAGCGGGCCCGGCGCCCGTGCACCGCGGGCGCCCGGGGCCAAAGTCACCTCGCAGACACCCGGTGGGGCTAGGTTGCGCGGGTGACCCACCCCCACTCCCCCGACTCCCCCGGTCCCGACCGCGCCCCCGTGCCGGCCTACGGCCCCGACGCCGTGTCGCAGTACGGCCCGCCGGGCGCGCAGGACGAGCTCGCCCCGACCACCGCCGACGAGGTCGCCCGCGCCGAGGCGCGGCGGATGTCCTCCGGCGGCACGGTCCTGGCCTGGGCGATGTGGGACTGGGCCTCGGCCGCCTTCAACGCCGTCATCACCACCTTCGTCTTCACCGTCTACCTCACCAACGAGGACCTGTTCGGGGAGGGGGCGGACGGCACGCTGGCCGTCGTCCTGGCGGTGGCGGGCGTCGTCGTCGCCCTCATCGCCCCGGTGACCGGGCAGCGGGCGGACCGCTCGGGCAACCGCGCCCTCAACCTCGCCCTGTACACCGGGGTGATCGCCGTGGTCACCGCGCTGCTCTTCCTCGTCCAGCCCGCGCAGCGGCCGGACGGCACCTTCGAGGAGCAGTGGCTCTGGCTCGGCCTCGTCCTGCTCGCCGTGGGCAACGTGGCCTCCGAGCTGGCCGGGGTCAGCTACAACGCCATGCTCAACGACATCTCCACCCCGCGCACGGTCGGCCGGATCTCCGGGTTCGGGTGGGGCATGGGCTACGTCGGCGGGATCGTCCTGCTGCTGGTGGTCTACTTCGGGCTCATCAACCCCGACGTCGGGCTGTTCGGCGTGACCAGCGAGGACGGCATGGACGTGCGGGTGACCACGCTCATCGCCGCCGCCTGGACCGCGATCTTCTCCGCCCCGCTCGTCGTCGGGTCGCTGCGGCAGGCCCGCCGCCTGCGCGAGCGCACGGACGGCGCCCAGGACAAGCCCCGGGAGTCGGTGCTCGAGTCCTACCGGCGCCTCTTCCGCACGGTGGCGGCCCTGTGGCGCACCGACCGTCGCACGGTGCAGTTCCTCGCCGCCTCGGCGGTCTTCCGCGACGGCCTGGCCGGGGTGTTCACCTTCGGCGGCATCATCGCCGCCGGGACCTTCGGGTTCAGCGCGGGCGAGGTCATCATCTTCGCCGTGGCAGCGAACGTCGTCGCCGGCCTGGCGACGATCACCTTCGGCCTGCTCGACGACCGGGTGGGCCCCAAGCCCGTCATCGTGCTGTCCCTGGTGTGCATGGTCATCGCCGGTCTGGGGATCTTCTTCCTCCACGACCTCGGGGCGGGGCTGTTCTGGGGCCTGGGCCTGACCCTGTGCATCTTCGTGGGACCGGCCCAGTCGGCCTCCCGCACGTTCCTCGCGCGGCTCATCCCGGCCGGCAAGGACGGCGAGGTGTTCGGGCTCTACGCCACCACCGGGCGGGCGGTGTCCTTCCTCGCGCCGGCGATGTTCGCCCTCGCCCTGGACACGGGCGAGGCGGTGACCGGCCTGTCCGGCAACGCCTCCCAGTACTGGGGGATCCTCGGCATCGTCCTCGTCCTGGCCGCGGGACTCGCGCTGCTGCTGCCGGTGCGCTCCGACGACGTCACCCCCGACCGGGCACGCGCCACGGCCTGAGGAGGACCTCGCCGACCGGACGGGCCCGAGGGGGCCCGGGGCGGCCGGGGCCCGTCAGGGGTGGCGGGCCACCAGCGCGGTGGCGAGCGCGGCGACGCCCTCGCCGCGCCCGGTGAGCCCGAGGCCGTCGCTCGTGGTGGCCGACAGCGACACGGGCGCCCCGAGGGCCGAGCTCATCGCCTCCTCCGCCTCGCCCCGGCGGGGGCCGAGCCGCGGGCTGTTCCCCACGACCTGCACCGCGACGTTGCCGATCGTCCAGCCGGCGGCGCGCACCCGGGCGCCCATCTCGGCGAGCAGCTCGGCACCCGAGGCACCCTTCCACCGCGGGTCGGAGGTGCCGATCTGGGTGCCCAGGTCCGCCATCCGCGCCGCGGACAGGACCGCGTCGCAGGCCGCGTGGGCGGCGACGTCGGCGTCGGAGTGGCCCTCGAGGCCGACGACGCCGGGCCAGTGCAGGCAGGCCAGCATCATCGGGCGCGCCGGGTCGGCCGAGACCGCGTGCACGTCGGTGCCGATGCCGGTGCGGGGCAGCTCCATGACCGCGAACCTACCGGTGCGCGCCGTCGGCGAGGACGAGCCCGGCGACCCGCAGGTCCCAGGCGGTGGTGATCTTCAGGGCGGCGGTGCTGCCCGGCACGAGCACGACGGTGCCGCCCAGGGCCTCGACGAGCCCGGCGTCGTCGGAGGCGGCCAGCGCCTCGTCGCACGCGCGGTGCGCGCCCTGCTCGTGCGCGGCACGCAGCACCTCGGCGGTGAAGCCCTGCGGGGTCTGGACCCCGCGCAGCTCGGCGCGCTCCACGGTGGCCAGCACCGGCTCGACGCCGTCGGCCAGGGGGGCGGAGACCCGCTTGAGGGTGTCGGTCACCGGCAGGGCGGGCACGACGGCGCCGTGCCCGGCACGGACGGCCGCCACGACGTCGCGGACCTGGGCGGGCGGGGTCAGGCAGCGGGCGGCGTCGTGCACGAGGACGACGTCCTGCCCCGCCGGCGTCGCCAGGGCCTCTAACGCGTCCAGCCCAGCCACGACCGAGGCCTGGCGGGTGGCGCCGCCCGGGGCGACGGCGAACGTCCCCGGATGCCCCTCGGCGGTGAGGACGCCGCCGGCGAGCGCCTCGACCTCGCCGATGCGGTCGGCCGGCGCCACGACGACGACGCTGTCCACGACGCCGGAGCGGGCCAGGCCGCGCAGGGCGTGCGCGAGCAGAGGCTCTCCGCCGAGCTCGACGAGGGCCTTGGGCCCGCGGGCGCCCAGGCGGGTGCCGGAGCCGGCCGCGACGAGCACGCAGTGGACGCGGTGCACGACCGTCCCCGGGCGGTCGGTCAGGAGGCGGGGACGTCGGCGGACTCGGCGGCAGCCGCCTCGGCCGCGGCGACGGCCCCGACCTCGAGGACCTCGTCGAGCAGGCGCTCGGCCTCCTCCTCGGAGACGTCCTTGGCCAGCGCCAGCTCGGAGGCGAGGATCTGGCGCGCTTTGGCCAGCATCCGCTTCTCGCCGGCGGACAGGCCACGGTCGGTGTCCCGGCGGGAGAGGTCGCGCACGACCTCGGCGACCTTGTTGATGTCGCCCGACGCGATCTTCTCGACGTTGGCCTTGTAGCGGCGCGACCAGTTGGTCGGCTCCTCGGTGTGGGGGGAGCGCAGGACCTCGAGCACACGCTCGAGCCCCTCCTCGCCGACGACGTCACGGACGCCGACCAGGTCGACGTTCTCCGCCGGGACCTGGATGCTCAGGTCGCCCTGGGCGACCCGGAGGTGGAGGTACGTCTTCTCCTCGCCCTTGATCTTCCGGATCGTGATGTCCTCGATGAGGGCGGCCCCGTGATGCGGGTAGACCACGGTCTCGCCCACTGCGAACGTCATGTGTGAAGTGCTCCCTCAGGCTTGGCGACGAACCATTCTACCACGCTGAAACGGCGTGATTCCGCGCCTCGTGGCGGGCCCGCGCACCGGGTCCCGGGCGGTGCGACCGCCCGTCCCCGCAGGTCTAGTACCCTCGGCGACAGATCCCACCTCGGCGACGAAGGAGCACGATCATGTCCGCCCACCAGCGCACGGCACGCGCGGGAGTCGTCCTCGTGTCCGCCGCCATGCTCTCGTCGTGCATGCTGGCCGCCGACGTGACCACTCTCAACGCCTACGCCCCCTCGGACGGCACCCGCATCCAGGTCGCCGACGACGTCGCGGTGGAGAACCTCCTCGTGCTGACGGAGGCCGAGGGCGAGGTCGGGCACGTCGTCGGCACCATCGTCAACAACACCGGCGAGCCGGCCACCGTGCTGCTCGACGTGGGCGAGACCGGTGCGCCCACCCCGTTCGAGGTCCCGGCTATGGACAACATCGCCCTGCACGAGGCCAACGTGACCATCGCGTCGGTCGAGGCCGCCCCGGGCTCGACGCTGGCGACCGCGGTCCAGGGTCCCGACGGCTTCGCCGACGTGCGCGAGATCCCCGTCCTCGACGGCACGCTCGAGGAGTACGCCGAGTTCCTCGAGCAGGCCCCCTCGCCGGAGTCCGGCTCGGAGTCCGCCTCCTGACCGCGGCGGGTGCCCGCGGTGCGGGCCCCGCCGGCGACGCGGTCAGTCCGCGTCCGTGACCAGCTTGTAGCCCAGCCCCCGCACGGTGTGCAGCATCTGCGGGTTGGCCGGGTCCACCTCGATCTTGCCGCGCACGCGCTTGACGTGGACGTCGAGCGTCTTGGTGTCGCCGTGGTAGTTCGGGCCCCAGATCCGGTCGATGAGCTGACCGCGGGTGAGCACCCGGTCGGGGTTGCGCAGGAAGAGCTCGAGCAGCTCGAACTCCCGCAGCGGCATGGCCACCGACTCACCGTCCACGGAGATCTCGTGCCGGTCGACGTCCATCCGGACGCGGCCCACGGACAGCACCGAGCTCTCCCCCGCCTCGACCGGGGTGCCGCGGCGCAGGACGGCGCGCACCCGGGCGACGAGCTCGCGGTAGGAGTAGGGCTTGGTGACGTAGTCGTCCGCGCCGAGCTCGAGCCCCACCACCTTGTCGATCTCCGAGTCCTTGGCCGTGAGCATGATGACGGGGACCTGCGAGCGCTGGCGCAGCTGGCGGCAGACCTCGGTGCCGGACAGGCCCGGGAGCATGAGGTCGAGCAGGACGAGGTCGGCGCCGTGCCGGTCGAAGGCCGCCACGGCCTCGGCCCCGTCGCCGACCGCCTCCACGGTAAACCCGTCCCGCTCGAGCTTGAACGTCAGGGTCTCGCGGTAGGTCTGCTCGTCCTCGACCAGCAGGATCTTCGTCATTCAGCTCTCCTCGTTCGCTGTCACGTGTCGGGGCTCGGCGCTCTCGGCGTCGGCCCCTGAGGTGGGTGTCGGTGTCGCTCCCGGCTCCTGGGCCTCGGGAAGGACGAGTGTGAAGGTCGAGCCGCGGCCCTCGGTGGACCACAGCTCCGCGCGTCCGCCGTGGTCGGCGGCGACGTGCTTGACGATGCTCAGACCCAGGCCCGAGCCGCCGGTCTCCCGCGAGCGGGCCAGGTCGCCGCGGAAGAAGCGCTCGAAGACCCGGTCGCGGGCGTCGGCCGGGATGCCCGGCCCCTGGTCGACGACGGCGACCCGGATGAGGCCGCCCGCGTGCGAGACCCCGACGGAGGCCGTCGAGCCCGCCGGCGAGTAGCGCACCGCGTTGTCGAGCAGGTTGCGCACCGCGGTGGTGAGCATGGCCTGGTCCCCGTAGAGGCGCAGGCCCTTCGTCCCCCCGGACCGGATGGTGACCTCGCGGGCGTCGGCCTCGACCCGCACGCGGTCCACGGCCTCGGTGACGACCTCGTCGACCTCGACGACGGTGGGGTCCACCAGCGCGTCGGGCTCCTGGAGCCGGGAGAGGTCGATGATGTCCTGGACGAGCTCGGCCAGCCGCTGCGACTCGGTCTGCATCTTGGTGGCGAAGTGCCGCACGGAGTCCGGCTCGTCGGCGACGTCCTCGACCGTCTCCGCGAGCAGGGACAGGGCGCCGACCGGGGTCTTGAGCTCGTGGGAGACGTTGGCGACGAAGTCACGGCGCATGTCCTCCACGCGGCGCGCGCTCGTGCGGTCCTCGGCCAGCAGCAGCACCCGGCCGTCCTTGAGGGCGGCGACGCGGACCTGGAGGTGGACGGTCCCGGCGCCGGCGACCGGGCCGCGCGGCAGCGCGAGCTCGACGTCGCGGATCTGCCCGTCGCGCCGCAGCCGGGCCACCATCTCCGCCAGGGGTGCGTGGGCGAGCCGGTCGTGGCGCACGAGCCCGAAGCCGTAGGCGGCCGACGACGCGCGCACGACGTCGTCGTCCGCGTCGAGGACCACGATCGACTGCGGAAGGACCGTGAGGACGGAGATGACGTCGTCCTCCAGGCCTGCGGGGCTGCCGGGGGCGTCGAGCTCGGCGGCGCGCTCGCGGTCGGAGGCGCGCAGCACCAGGCCTGCTCCGAGCCCCACGAGGAGCCCGAGCACGGCGACGACGAGCAGCTGCCAGGTGTCCTGCACTCCCCGAGGTTAAGCCGAGCGGGAGCGGTTCACCCACCGAGCGCCGCCCCGTCCCCGGCCCGCCACCGCACGTCCACCGGGAGTTCACCGGGGACGTCTTGGCTACCCTTGGACCGTGCGGCCGCGAGACGGCCGCCTACCCGGATGCGTCGGAGGCGACATGCGCAAGATCTTCACCCACGACCTGGAGCAGCTCCAGGACAACCTGGTGCGGCTCGCCGAGGCGAGCTGCCAGGCGATGACCAAGGCCGCGGAGGCCCTGCGGACGGCCAACCTCCAGCTGGCCGAGCAGGTGATCGACGCCGACGACCGGATCGACGAGCTCGACCGTCAGCTCAACGAGCAGGGCATCGCGCTGCTCGCCCTGCAGGCCCCGGTCTCGCGCGACCTGCGCCAGATCATCTCGGCCCTGCGCCTGTCGGGCACCATCGAGCGCATGGGCGACCTCGCCCAGCACGTCGCCTTCGTCGCCCGCGGCCGCTTCCCCGACCAGGTGGTCGGCGGGTCCGCGCACGACCTGCTGGTGGAGATGGCCGACGAGGCCGTCCGGGTCGCCGAGGACGTCGTCGAGCTCATCCGCGGCGCGGACCTCGACAAGGCCCGCGAGCTGGAGGAGAAGGACAACATCCTCGACGCCCTCCACCTGCGCACCTTCGAGACCGTCCTCGACGACTCGATCGACCTCAGCCGCCAGGAGATCGTCGACATCATCCTCCTGGGCCGCTACCTCGAGCGTTTCGGGGACCACGGCGTCTCGGCCGCCCAGCGGATCAACTACCTGGTCACCGGCACCACCGACACCGAGAGCCTCGGCGCGGACCCGTCGACCGACCCCGGCGACGCCTGACCGGCGCCCGGACCCGCTGACGACGACGGCGCCCGCCCACCTCACGGTGGGCGGGCGCCGTCGTCGTCGTGCGCCTGGGTCCTAGCGGCCCTGGTTGGCGACCACCTCGATCGCCGCGGCGGCGGCGTCGGGGTCGAGGTAGGTCCCGCCCGGGGTCAGCGGGCGCAGGTCCTCGTCGAGCTCGTAGAGCAGCGGGATGCCGGTGGGCACGTTGAGGCCGGAGATGGTCTCGTCGTCGATGCCGTCGAGGTGCTTGATGATGGCCCGCAGGGAGTTGCCGTGCGCGGCGACCAGGACGGTCTTCCCGGCACGCAGGTCCGGCACGATCTCGCCGTCCCAGTAGGGCAGGGCCCGCTCGAGGACGTCCTTGAGGCACTCCGCGGCCGGGATGGGCTCACCGGCGTAGCGCGGGTCGGCGTCCTGGCTGAACTCGGAGCCGGCCTCGATCGGCGGCGGCGGGACGTCGTAGGAGCGACGCCACTGCATGAACTGCTCCTCGCCGTACTCGTCGCGGATCTCCTTCTTGTTCTTCCCCTGGAGCGCGCCGTAATGGCGCTCGTTGAGGCGCCAGTGCCGCCTGACCGGGATCCAGTGCAGGTCCGCGGCGTCGAGGGCGAGGTTGGCGGTGGAGATCGCGCGCCGCAGCAGCGAGGTGTGCAGGACGTCGGGGCGCACGCCCGCGTCGGTCAGCAGGGTGCCGCCGCGGCGGGCCTCCTCGACGCCCTTGTCCGAGAGCGGGACGTCGACCCATCCGGTGAAGAGGTTCTTCGCGTTCCATTCGCTCTCGCCGTGACGGAGCAGCACAAGTCGGTAGCTCATGGGTTCATCCTTCCACCTCGTCGCCGCGGGGGCGACGCCGGTCCGCGAGCCCGACGGCGGACGTGCGACGGCCCGCGGACCCGGTGGGTCCGGCGGGCCCGTCGCCGTATCCGTGGCCGTGGCCGGTCAGCGGTTGTTGTACTGCTCCACGATCTCGGCCTTGATGCGACCGCGGTCGCTGACCTCGATGTTGTTCTCCCGGGCCCACTCGCGGATGGCCTGGGCCTCGGAGCTGCTCGTGCGCGAGCGGCGGGGCGCCGACGACGAGCGCGCGGTGCCCTTCCCACGGGTGCCGCGCACCGGACGAGCGCCCGCGATCCACGGGGCCAGGGCCTCGCGGAACTTCGCCGCGTTGGCGTCCGAGAGGTCGATCTCGAAACGCTCGCCGTCCAGCGCGAAGGTGACGGTGGAGTCGGCGGGAGAACCGTCGAGATCGTCGATGAGCTTGGTGATCGTCTGTCGAACCATGAATGACCCTCCCCGGTCGTGTGTGACCGACGACTGAAGATGTTCATCGGCTGAAAGAACAATAGAACGATATGCGCGCCGATGTCATCCCGATTCGGGTGGTCGGCCATATTTATCGACCATTTGCGTGAGGAATCGCACGCCGGGCACCATCCGTCGGCATCTGAATAGGCGAGATCGACGACGGATTCTCGCGCGGTGGGCGAGTGGATGCCCGCGCGGGGTGCGCGAATGTCGCCCTGAATTGTCGGTGGTTTACTCGCGGTCCGTCGCCGCGGGGCGCCGGGCCTCGGACGCCCCGGCGTGCTGCGCCGCCGCGTCCTGGGGCGTGGCGTCCTGCGCCGCGGGTGCCTCGTCGTCGGGCTCACCCTGCGCGGGCCGGTCCTGCGCGGCGGCCTGATGCGCACCGGCCACCGAGGACCGCGAGGGGGGCAGGGGCGCAAGATCGAGATCGGGGTGCGCCTCGCGGAATGCCTTCTCGGCCGCACGTTCGGAACGGTCCGCGCCGAGCACCGCCCGAAGGATGACGACCAGCGCGATCAGCAGGCCGACCGGCGGCACGAGGGCGATCACGTAGTCCATCACCGCTCCAGGATAGCCCTCGGCCCCGACGGGGGGATATCCGGGGCGAGGGGCGCGGCCACGGGCCGCGCGCATGGTCTCGGCGTCATCGATGGACGCCGGTGGAGCCGCCTGGGAGAATCGAACTCCCGACCTATTCATTACGAGTGAATCGCTCTGCCGACTGAGCTAAGGCGGCCTGCCGCCCGCGGGCAGCGCCGTCCATGCTAGCGGCCACCCTCACGCTCGGACGACCCGGACGGACGCGCCATACGTCACACCGCGCGGCGCCCCCGCCCGGTTCGGGCGGGGGCGCCGGTGCGCGAGGTGGTGGGGGCCGGCTGCCGCGGGGCCGGCCTCCCACCGGTCAGCAGGTGAGCTCGTCCTCGGGCGCGGTGCCCTCGAGGAAGTAGGCGTCGACGGCGTCCTGGACGCAGTCGTTGGAGCGGCCGTAGGCGGTGTGCCCCTCGCCCTCGTAGGTCACCAGGACGCCCTCCTCGAGCTGGGAGGCCAGACCCTCGGCCCACTCGTAGGGGGTGGCCGGGTCGCCGGTGGTGCCGATGACGACGATCGGGCCGGAGCCGCTCGCCGAGACCGGTCCGGGCTCCCGCTCGGACTGGTAGGGGAAGTTGAGGCACAGGTGGTCGTTGCTGCCGCCGAAGAACTGCCCGAAGGAGGGGGCGACCTCCTCGAGCTGCTCGAGCTGGTCGGCGAGCTCCTCCTCGCTCAGCTCGCGGGCCGGGTAGTCGAGGCAGTTGATCGCCCAGTTGGCCTCGGTGGAGTTGTCGGCGAAGGTGCCGTCGGAGTTGCGCACGTTGTACAGGTCGGCGAACTGCAGGAGGGTCGCCCCGCTGCCGGCGTTGATGGCCTCCTGGAGCGCGGCGGTCAGCGCGGGCCAGCTGGCCTCGTCGTACATCGGGGTGATGATGCCGGTGAAGGCGAGCGACTGGGTCAGCGGTCGGTCGTCGTCGCCGGTGGACAGCGGGTTGGCCTCGGCGGACTCCAGCAGCTCGACGATCTGGTCGGCGCCGTCGTCGACGCTACCGGTCAGGGGGCACAGCGGCCCCGACTGGCAGTCCTCGATGTAGGCGCGCAGCGCGCCCTCGAAGCCGCCGGCCTGGCCGAGGGTGACGTCGAAGCTCTCCGAGGTCGGGTCCAGCGCGCCGTCGAGGACCATCTGGCCGACGTTCTCGGGGAACAGGTCGGCGTAGGTCGAGCCGAGGAAGGTGCCGTAGGAGTAGCCGAGGTAGTCGAGTTCCGTCTCGCCGAGCGCGGCCCGCACGACGTCCATGTCACGGGCGGCGGACTCGGTGTCGACGTTCCCGGCCAGCTCGCCGGACTGCGCCTCGCAGCCGTCGCCGATGAGCTGGGCGTCGGCGTCCCAGGCCGCGTCGCCCTCGTCGGTCTCGGGGTAGTCGGTGGACAGGATGCGGTCGAGCTCGGCGTCGTCGACGCAGTCGATCTGGGCGGAGTTCTGCACGCCGCGGGGGTCGAAACCGACGACGTCGTAGACGGCGGTGACCTCCGGGGAGATCGAGGAGGTGGCGTACTCGACGAACTCCACGCCGGAGCCGCCGGGGCCGCCGGGGTTGATGAGCATCGACCCGACCGGCTCCCCCTCGCTCGCGGGCAGCCGCTTGAGGGCCAGGTCGATCGACTCCCCCTCGGGGTCGTCATAGTCGAGGGGCACCTCGATGTCCGCGCACTCGAAGCCGTCGTCGCAGTCGCTCCACTCGACGTCCTGCTCGTAGTACTCCTCGAGGCCGTCCGGGGCCGGGGGCATCTCGCCCGAGCCCTCGGCGCCCGCACCGTCGGTGCCGGCCTCACTGCCCGTCTCGGGGTCGTCGGGGGGCGTCCCGTCGCCGCTGCACGCGGCGAGGACGAGCGCCGCTGCGGCGACGGTGGGCAGGAGTCTGGTCAGCCTCGGCATGCTCACCAAAATAAGGCACGCACGGTCCGCCGTCGGTACCGGACGGCCGGGGAGCCCTCCCCGTCACCTGGTGGTTCGCTGGTCAGAGTCGCGCCAGGTCGGTGCCCGACCACAGCTCGACCATGAGCGCCTCGGTGGCCAGCAGCGGGGGCACGTTGAGCGTGAGGCGCGTGCGGGCCGTCGCCACCGCGTCCATGCGCCGCAGCGTGGCCTCGGCGGTCGACCCTGCGGCGAGCCGATCGACGGTGTCCGCCGCGGCGGTGTTGACGAGCTGGACGTCGGAGCCGAGCTGGCGCAGCAGGACGTCGCGGTAGAGCGACATGAGGACCAGGAGGGAGCCGTCGAGGACGTCGCGCTGGGCGCGGGTGGTGCGCCGCTTCTGCTCCTCCTCGAGCTGGCGCACCTGGGCGCGCAGGGCCGGCGGGAGGCGGCCGCCCTCCTCGGCGCCGAGCGTGCGCATGAGCTCGGCCCGCTCGGCGGCGTTGCGGTCCTCGCTGCGCGCGGCGGCGTCCTCGGCGGCGATCTCGACGAGCCGGGCGGCGGCCAGCACCGCGTCGCCCACCGAGCGCAGCCCGAGCGGGACCGCCAGCAGCTCGCGACGGCGCTCCCGCGCGTCGGGGTGCAGGGCCAGGCGCCGGGCGAGCCCCACGTGGGACTGGGCGGCGTGCGCGGCCTCGAGGGCGAGCTCGGGATCGACGCCGTCGCGTCGCGCGAGCAGCTCGGCGACGGCACGCGGGTCGGGGATGCGCAGGTCGATCGAGCGGCAGCGCGAGCGGATGGTGGTGACGACGTCGCGCGGGCTCGGCGCGCACAGCAGCCACACGGTGCGTGCCGGTGGCTCCTCGATCGACTTGAGCAGCAGGTTCGACGTGCGCTCGACCATCCGGTCGGCGTCCTCGACGATGACCACGCGCCACGCGCCGGAGCCGGGGGCGCGCTGGGCGAGGGTGACGAGGTCGCGGACCTCGTCGATCGAGATGGTCACCTTCTCGGTGGCCAGGACGGTGACGTCGGCGTGCGCGCCGGACAGCGCCGTCGTGCAGCCGGTGCAGGTCCCGCAGCCAGGCTCGCCCTCGGCGGTGCACAGCAGGGCGGCGGCGAAGGCGCGGGCGGCCACCGAGCGGCCGGAGCCGGGCGGTCCGGTGACGAGCCAGGCGTGGGTCATGGCGGCGGCCTGGCCGTCCTCCCCGGCGCGGGCGGCGCGGGCGGCCGCGGCGAGGGTCGCCACCACCTGGTCCTGGCCGACGAGGCTGTCCCAGACGCTCATGCGGCACCGGGCCCTCTCGCGTCGGTACCGGTACCGACATCGGTGCCCGCGTCGGCATCGGTCCCGGCGTCGGCGTGCGTGCCGGCCGCAGCCTCCGCGCCGGCGGCAGCATCGGCGTCGAGCAGGGGTGCCACGATCGCGCGGACGCGCCCGTGGACCTGGTCGGGGGTGCCGTCGGCGTCGACCAGGCGGACCCGGTCAGGCTCGGCGGCCGCGATCCGGGCGAACTCCGCGCGCACGCGGGCGTGGAAGTCGTCCCCGGCGGCCTCGAGCCGGTCGGCCCGCCCGGTGCGGCGGGCGGCGGCCGCGGCGGGGTCGATGTCGAGCAGGAGGGTGAGGTCGGGGGTCAGGCCGGCGGTGGCCCAGGCGGACAGCTCGCGCACCTCGTCGGTGCCCAGGTCGCGGGCGGCGCCCTGGTAGGCGACCGAGGAGTCGGTGTAGCGGTCGGTGACGACGACGGCGCCGCGGGCCAGCGCGGGGCGCACGACCGTGGCGACGTGGTGGGCGCGGTCGGCGGCGTACAGCAGGGCCTCGGCGCGGGCGTCGACGTGCTCGCCGTGCAGGATGAGCCGGCGCAGCTCGGCGCCCAGTTCGGTACCGCCCGGCTCCCGGGTGGCCACCACCTCGCGGCCCAGGCCGGTGAGCCAGTCGACGAGCATGCGCTGCTGCGTGGACTTGCCGGCGCCGTCGCCACCCTCGAGGGACACGAACAGCGCGCGTGGGGTGGTCACCGGTCCAGGGTATCGACGCCCGCCCACGGCGCCTGCCGAGGGCGGGTGCCTGTGGACGGGGCGGCCGTGGACCCGGCGGCCGTGGACCGGGCCGACCCCCGCCGTCGGCCGATCAGTCCGAGCCCTTGGTGGTGGAGCGCTTCGCCGCCGGCTTCTTGGCCGCCGGCTTCCTCGCGGTCGTCCTCTTCGCGGGCGCCTTGCGCGCGGCCGGCTTCTTGGCCGGTCCCTTGGCGCGCTTCTCGGCGAGCAGCTCGTAGGCCCGCTCGTTCGTCAGCGTCTCCAGGGGGTCGTCCTTGCGCAGGGTGGCGTTGGTGGTGCCGTCGGTGACGTAGGGACCGAAGCGACCGTCCTTGACCACGACCGGCTTCTCGGAGACCGGGTCGGTGCCCAGCTCCTTGAGCGGCGGGCGGGCCGTCGCACCGCGCCGGCGCTTGGGCTGGGCGTAGAGCTCGAGCGCCTGCTCGAGGGTGATACCGAAGATCTGGTCCTCGGTCTCCAGGGAGCGCGAGTCGCTGCCCTTCTTGAGGTAGGGGCCGTAGCGGCCGTTCTGCGCGGTGATGTCCTCACCGCTGGTGGGGTCCTGGCCCACCACGCGGGGCAGGGACAGGAGCTTGAGCGCGTCCTCGAGGCCGACGGTGGACAGGTCCATGTCCTTGAACAGCGAGGCGGTGCGGGGCTTGGGCTGGCCGGGCTTCTTCCGCCCCGAGGGGGTGCGCTCGGGCTCGGGCAGCACCTCGGTGACGTAGGGGCCGAAGCGCCCGTTCTTCGCGATGATCGCGTGCCCGGTCTCGGGGTCGGTGCCGAGCTCGCGCCCGTCGTCGGCCTGGGCCTCGAGCAGCTCCTTGGCCTTCGCGACGGTCAGCTCGTCGGGGGCGACGTCGTCGGGGATGGAGGCCCGGCGCCCCACCGGGGCCGACCCGTCGGCGCCGGGCGTGGCGTCCGCGGCGGGGGCCTCTTCGACGTAGGGGCCGTAGCGACCCACGCGCACCGTGATGCCCTCGCCGATGTCGATCGAGTTGACGGCACGGGCGTCGATGTCGCCGAGCCCCTCGACGAGGGCACGCAACCCCTCCCGGCCCTCGCCGCCCCGGTAGAAGTGCGTCAGCCAGTCCACGCGGTCCAGCTCGCCGGAGGCGATCTTGTCGAGGTCGCCCTCCATCTCGGCGGTGAAGTCGTAGTCGACCAGCCTGGGCAGGTTCTCCTCGAGCAGCCGGACCACGGAGAAGGCGAGCCAGCTCGCCACCAGAGCCTGCCCGCGGCGGGTGACGTAGCCGCGGTCGGTGATGACGCCGATGGTGGCGGCATAGGTGGAGGGGCGGCCGATGCCGCGCTCCTCGAGGGCCTTGACGAGCGAGGCCTCGGTGTAGCGCGGCGGCGGGGAGGTCTCGTGGCCCGAGGCCTCCGCGCCGTGGACCTCGAGGAGGTCGCCCGCCGCGACGTCGGGCAGGCGGGTCTCGCCGTCGCCCTCGCCGTGCCGCTCGGCGTCGCGACCCTCCTCGTAGGCGGCGAGGAAGCCGCGCTCGGTGATGACGGTGCCCGATGCGGTGAGCAGGGCGCGCTCGGCGCCGGCCGAGGTGCCGGTGACGTCGGCGGCGATGCGCAGGGTCGCGGTCGAGCCGGTGGCGTCGATCATCTGCGAGGCGACGGTGCGCTTCCAGATGAGCTCGTAGACGCGGCGCGCGGCCGGGTCGAGCTGGCTCGCCACCTCGTCCGGCGTGCGCATCTGGTCACCGGCGGGGCGGATCGCCTCGTGCGCCTCCTGGGCGCCCTTGGCCTTGCCGGCGTACAGCCGCGGCTTGTCCGGGATGCTCCCCGGCCCGTAGAGCTCGGTCGCGCGCCGCCGCGCCGCCCCGACGGCCTCCGCGGAGAGGTTGGTCGAGTCGGTCCGCATGTAGGTGATGAACCCGTTCTCGTAGAGGCCCTGCGCCACGCGCATGGTCTCCCGCGAAGCCAGGCGCAGCTTGCGCGACGCCTCCTGCTGGAGGGTGGAGGTGGTGAACGGGGCGGCCGGGCGGCGCCGGTACGGCTTGGTCTCCACGCCCTCGACGGCGGTGGTCGCCTCGCGCAGGGCCTCGGCCACGGCCTGCGCACGGGTCTCGTCGAGCACGACGACGCCCGCCGCCCGCGCGGTCAGCTCGCCGTCGTCGCCGAAGTCGCGGCCGGTGGCCACCCGGGCGCCGTCGAGCTCGAGGAGGCGCGCGTCGAAGGTCTCCGGGGCGTCGGCGGCGCTGTAGGTGCCGGTGACCGACCAGTACGAGGCGGTGCGGAAGGCCATCCGCTCGCGCTCGCGCTCGACGACCAGGCGGGTGGCCACGGACTGCACGCGGCCGGCGGAGAGGCCGGAGCGGACCTTGCGCCACAGCAGCGGGGAGACCTCGTATCCGACGAGGCGGTCGAGGATGCGGCGGGTCTCCTGGGCGTCGACGAGGGGGGCGTCGATCTCCCGCGGGTTGGCCAGCGCGCGGGAGATGGCGTCCTTGGTGATCTCGTGGAAGACCATCCGGTAGACAGGGATCTTCGGGTTGAGGACCTCGTGCAGGTGCCAGGCGATGGCCTCGCCCTCGCGGTCCTCATCAGTGGCGAGGTAGAGCTCGTCGGCCTCCTTCATCTTGCGCCGGAGCTCGGCCACCTTCTTCTTCTTGTCGGCGTCGACCACGTAGTAGGGCGAGAAATCGCCGTCGACGTCGACGGCGAACTTCCCGTAGGGGCCCTTCTTCATGTCCGCCGGGAGCTCGGAGGGCTGCGGGAGGTCGCGCACGTGCCCGATGGACGCCTCGACCTCGAACTCGGGGCCCAGGTACCCGCCGATGGTCCGGGCCTTGGCGGGCGACTCGACGATGACGAGCTTGCGGGGCATGCGCTGGACGGTCCTTTTCGCTGGGGTGTCTGCGGCCGACGGTAACAGCGCGCCGTCGGCGGCTACCGTTCCTTCGGTGAGGTGCGAGTACTTCGACGACGGACGCTGTGCGTCGTGCACGTTCCTGGGCACACCGTACGCGGACCAGGTCGCGGGCAAGGTCGCCGACCGCCGCGAGCTGCTCACCACCGTGCCCGACGGCGCCTGGCTGGCGCCGGTGCTCTCCACCGAGGAGGGCTTCCGGAACAAGGCGAAGATGGTGGTGGCCGGGACGAGCGCCGCACCCACCCTGGGGATCCTCGACCCGGCCGGGGCCGGGGTGGACCTGCGCGGCTGCCACCTCTACCCGGGGCCGGTCACCGCGGCGCTGCCGATGCTGGCCGCCTTCGTCACCCGGGCCGGCCTCATCCCCTACGACGTGCCGGGCCGGCGCGGGGAGCTCAAGCACGTGCTCGTCACCGTCTCCCCCGACGCCGAGCTCATGGTCCGGTTCGTCCTGCGCTCCCGCGACCAGCTGGGGCGGGTGCGGCGGAACCTGCCGTGGCTGCTCGAGCAGCTGAGCGACCTGGCGGTGGTCACCGTCAACCTGCTGCCCACGCACGTGGCGCTCCTCGAGGGCGAGGAGGAGATCGTCCTCACCGGGCGGACGGCGTTGCCGATGCGACTGCGCGGCGAGCGGGTCGACCTCGACCTCGAGCTGCCGCCGCGCTCCTTCTTCCAGACGAACACCGCGATCGCCACGGCGATGTACGACCAGGCGGCGGCGTGGGCGGACGAGGTCGGGGCACGCACGGCCTGGGACCTGTACTGCGGGGTCGGCGGCTTCGCGCTCGCCGTCGCCGGGGCGGGCACCGGGGCCGGGGGTGCCGCCTGGGCGGGGCCCGGAGCCAAGGGCGCCGCAGACTCCGGCGGGCGCCGCGTCGTCGGGATCGAGACCTCGACCGACGCGGTCGACGGCGCGCGGGCGGCCGCGTCCCGGGCCGGCTTGGCCGGCCGGTTGTCGTTCGCGGCCGGGGACGCCACCACGCACGCGCTCGCGGCCGAGCCGGCGGGGGCGCCGGACCTCGTCGTGGTCAACCCGCCCCGGCGCGGCCTGTCGGACGAGCTCGCCTCCTGGCTCGAGTCCTCCGGCGCGGGCCACGTCCTGTACTCCTCGTGCAACGCCACCACGCTCGCCCGGGACCTGGCGCTCATGCCGAGCCTGCGCCCGGTGGCCGCGCGACTGTTCGACATGTTCCCGCACACCCGCCACGACGAGGTGATGGTCCTCCTCGAGCGGGGGTGACTCACCGCTCGCCGGGCGGCCTCCAGCCGATAGCGGGGGCCACGTGGCGGGCGAGGTTCTCCAGCAGGGCGGCGTTGTAGTCGACGCCGAGCATGTTGGGGACCGTGACGAGCAGGGTGTCGGCGGCCTGCACGGCGGCGTCGGCGGCGAGCCCGGCCGCGACGACGTCCGGCTCGCCGGTGTAGCTGCGCCCGAACCGGGAGCGCACGCCCTCGAGCAGGCCGACCTGGTCCTCGGCCTCCTCGGCGCGCGAGCCGAAGTAGCGGCGGTCGAGGTCGGAGACGACGGGGACCACGGACCGGGAGACCGAGACGCGCGGGTCCCACTCCCAGCCGGCCTCGGCCCAGGCATCGCGGAAGACCTGGATCTGCTCGGCCTGCAGCTCGTCGAAGGGCACGCCCGTGTCCTCGGTGAGCAAGGTGGAGGACATGAGGTTGAGGCCCTGCTTGGCGGTCCAGCGGGCCGTGGCCCGCGAGCCCGAGCCCCACCAGATGCGCCGGTCGAGCCCCTCGGAGTGCGGCTGGACCGCGAGCGGCTGGCTCACGCCCGTCTGGGCGGGGTCCGACATCACCACGCCTGCGCCCCGCATCGCGTGCAGCGCGAGGTCGGTCTTGGTCCGGGCAACGTCGGCCATGGTCGTCCCCTCGGCCGCGCGGTACCCGAAGGCACCGGCGCCGTCGAGCGCCGGCTCGGGTGAGCCGCGGGAGATGCCGAGCTGGAGGCGGCCGCCGGCAATGAGGTCCGTGGCGGCGGCCTCCTCGGCCATGTACAGGGGGTTCTCGTAGCGCATGTCGATCACCCCGGTGCCCATCTCGATGCGCGAGGTGCGGGCGGCGATCGCGGCCAGCAGCGGGAACGGGGAGGCCAGCTGCGGCGCGAAGTGATGGACGCGCAGGTAGGCGCCGTCGAGGCCGATCTCCTCGGCGGCCTCGGCCAGCTCGATGGTCTGCAGGTGGGCGTCGGCGGCGGTGCGGACGGCGCTGCCGCCGATGTCGCGCCAGTTGCCGAAGGTGAGGAAGCCGATGCGGGAGACCATGCCGGCACCAACCCCGCGGGGGCGCCACGTGTTCCGCGGCCCGTGCTCGGTCGATGGATCGGACCGTCGTGATCGCCCGCGGTGCGCAGCGCTCGGCAACGGCGGATCCCGATGTGGAGGTCCGGTGCGACCGCACCGCTCCTCGACCCGGATCGCCGTTGCACAGCGCGCTACGGTTTCGTGATGAGTGATCAGATCAGTCGGCGCGAGCTGCGCAACGACAGTGGTCGGATCATGCGTGCGCTCGACGACGAGAAGTCCTTCCTGGTGTCTCGGCACGGCCGTGTCCTCGGTGAGCTGAGGCCGCTCCGGCGCGACCGGTTCATCGATGCGCGTGACGCCCTCGAAGCCATGCGTGGTGCGCCGGAGGTCGAGCGGGAGCGACTCCGCGCAGACCTCGACGAGGTGGCGGTTCAGGAGCTCGATCCTCGAGACTGAACGGCTGGCGCCAGGTCGCCAGCCTCGGACGCGATTCGCCGACCTGCTCATCGCCTCGGTTGCCGTCGCCGAGGGGCTGCCGCTGGTCACGAGGAACGACGCTGACCTCGTCGGCCTCGAGGAGCTCCTTCAGCTGGTCGAGGTCTGAAGCGGCAGGTCCTCAGTCAAACTCGAGCCCGAGCAGCGCGTTCTCGGTGACCTCGGGCAGGGCGGGGTGGATCCAGTACTGCCGGCGGGCGACCTCGCGGACGTCGAGATCGAAGGCCATGACGGTGATCATCTGCTGGATGAGGGTGGCGGCCTGCGGCCCCATGTAGTGCGCCCCCAGCAGCCGGCCGGTGGCCCGGTCGGCGACGAGCTTGGTGATGCCGGTGGTGTCCTCCATGGCCCACCCGTAGGCAACGTCGCCGTAGTCCTGCACCTTGACCGTGACATCGTGGCCGGCCGCCCGCGCGTCCTCCTCGGTCAGGCCCACGGTCGCGATCTGCGGGTGGGTGAAGATCGCCGAGGGGACGTGCTCGTGCGGCAGCGTCCGCAGGTCGTCGGGGTGGAGGAGGTTGTGGGCGACGGTGCGGGACTCGGCGTTGGCCACGTGCTTGAGCATGTAGGGCGAGGAGACGTCGCCCAGCGCCCACACCCCCGGCGCCGAGGTGGAGCGGCCGTGCTCGTCGACCGCCACGCGGCCGTCCGACGTCGCCGCCACCCCGCCGGCGGCGAGGTCGAGCCGGTCGCCGTTGGGCATGCGCCCGGTGGCCACGAGGAGGACCTCGCCGGAGGCGGTGGTGCCGTCGTCGAGCCGGAGCTCGACGGTGCCGTCGGACTCCGAGAGGCCGTCGACCGTCCGCCCGGCGCGCACGTCGAACCGCTCCTCGGCGAGGGTGTTGAAGCGGTCCCGCAGGTCGGCGTCGAGGTGGCGCAGCAGGGGTGAGCGAGACACGATCGTCACCGCCGTGCCGAGCGCGGCGAACACGTGGGCGAACTCCATGGCGATGTACCCGCCGCCGAGGATGACCATCGAGGCCGGCTGCTCGGGCAGCCGCATGATGTCCTCGTTCGTCCGGTACGTCACGCCCGAGGCCTCGATCGCCTCGGGGACGAAGGGCCGCGACCCCGCCGCGACGACGACCTGGTCGCCGGAGATCACCCGCTCCTCGCTGCCCTGACCGGTGCGCAGGGTGCGCTCGCCGACGAAGACGGCGTGCTGGTCGTAGACGTCGATGTTCGGCGTGCGCGGGCCCCGGCGGTATTCCTCGCCGCCGGCGGCGATGGGGTCGATGCGGCGCCCGAAGACCCGGTCGACGATGCCGGGCCAGTCCACCGAGCGCACCTGGGCGTCGAGCCCGAGCCGGCCGGCGGCGGCGGTCTCGTGCGCGACGTCGGCGGCGTAGACGTACATCTTGGTCGGGATGCAGCCGACGTTGAGGCACGTGCCGCCGAACCTCCCCTCCTCGACGATGGCGATCGACCGGTCGTCGAACTCCGGGCCGGGGAGCATGTTCCCCGAGCCGGCACCGATGACGATGAGGTCGTAGTGGCGGTCGGCTTCGGGGGCGGCCGTGGTCATGCGTTCTTCTCCTCGGGTGGGTCGGCGGGGACGAGCATGCCGGTGGCGACGAGCTCGCGCAGCCACCAGGCCAGCTCGGCGGTGAGGTCGGCGGGGTCCGTCTCGAGCAGTGCCGCGACGGCGTCGACGAGCGCGCCGAGGGCCAGCTCGCCGTCGCAGGCGCCGACGACGGCGGCCAGGCCGGTCGTGGCCCGCACGGTCCGGCCGTAGCCGCCGCCCTGGACGAGCTCGATGACCTCGGCCTCGGGCGCCCCGGGCCGGTGGTGGCGCACCTCGGTGACGTCGGGGGCGACGACGAGGTGGGCCGCGCGCAGGGCGGCCTCGTCGGTCAGCACGGGTCGCAGCGTCTCGACGGCGCCCAGCACGGCGGCGACGTGGCCGGCGAGGCGATGCCGGACCGGCCCGGCCGCCTCCTCGAGCCGGCGCCAGGGGGCGCCGCCCGTGTCCGTCTCGGCCCGTCGGCGCACGGTCACGTGCCCCATGCCGATGCCGGTGACCCCGCGGGCCTCGAGGTCGGCGAGCCAGGCGTGGGCCGCGGACTCGAAGGCGGCGAGGTCGCGGGCGGGGTGGGTGCCGCCGTCGCGCAGCCAGGTGTCGACGTAGGTGGCGGGGTCGACGGCGTCGCGACGCACGACCCACAGGTCGAGGTCCGCATCCACCCAGCCGTCGACCCGCTCGCGCCAGTCCTCGCCCTCGCGTTCCTCCCAGTTGGCCAGCAGCTGGGCGGTGCCGCCGGGCGCCAGGTGGGCGCCGAGTCCGCCGAGGAGCTCGGCGAGCAGCGAGTCCCCCGGCGCGCCGCCGTCGCGGTACGTCAGGGCGTCCTCCCCGGAGCGGGGCGAGATGACGAACGGCGGGTTGGACACGATCCGGTCGAAGCGCTCCCCGCGGACGGGGTCGAGCAGCGAGCCGAGCCGCAGGTCGACGTGGGTGTCGAGGCCGCTGATCTCCGCCCCGGTGCGGGCCATACCCAGCGCGCGCGGGTTGACGTCGGTGGCGACCACCTCGGCGCCCCGGGTGGCGGCTGCGAGGGCGAGGTAGCCGCTGCCGGTACCGACGTCGAGGACCGCCTCCCCGGGGCCGGCGGGCAGGGCGAGGTCGGCCAGCGTCCGCGTGGCCGGGCCGGGGACGACGACGTGCTCGGGGCCGGGGTCGCGGCCGGGGATCGCCCGGTCGGCGAGGACCCAGCCGGCGTCGACGGGGGTGACGGTGACCAGGGGCGTCAGCGTGTCGCCCTCGCGCTCGGCGAGGCCGAGGGCGACGAGCACGATGCCGAGGTCGAGGCCGGTCGCCTCGCCGTCGGGCCCGGCCGCGTCGCCACCGTCCTCTCCGTCAGGGCTGTCGCCGTCGGGCTCGTCGTCGGGGGCGAAGGCGTCGGCCGGGACGGGCTCGCCGACGACGAGCAGCCGCACCCAGGTGCCGAGCGCCCCACGGGCGTCGCGCGCGGCCCGCAGGGCCGGGACCCGGTCCCCCGTGGCGAGCAGCGAGGCGGCGACGGGCCCGAGGAGGCCGGCCACGCCGTCGGGGGTAAGTCCGTCGCGGCGCCAGGCGGCGGCGAGCGCCTCCTCGGGTAGCTGGGTCACCCCTCGAGACTAGGAGATCCCGGCGTCGGCGAGCTCCTGCTGCTCGGCGCGCACCGCCCGCACGCGCGAGAGGAGGACCGCGCCGATGGCCACGCCGCCGGCCACGACCGCCACGGCGATGCGCAGCGTGTGGTTGGCGTCGGCGGGGACCGACCACTGCACGACCATCGGGGCGATGAGCAGCGCGACGAGGTTCATCACCTTGATGAGCGGGTTGATCGCGGGCCCGGCGGTGTCCTTGAAGGGGTCGCCGACGGTGTCGCCGATGACGACGGCGGAGTGCTGGGCGCTGCCCTTGCCGCCGTGGTGGCCGTCCTCGACGATCTTCTTCGCGTTGTCCCACGCGCCGCCGGAGTTGGCCAGGAAGACGGCCATGAGCACGCCGGTGGCGATCGTCCCGGCGAGGAAGCCGGCGAGCGGGCCGACGCCCAGCCCGAAGCCGACGGCGATGGGTGCGAGGGCCGCCAGGAGGCCCGGCGTGGCGAGCTCGCGCAGGGAGTCACGGGTGCAGATGTCGACGACCTTGCCGTACTCGGGGCGCTGCTCCCCGGTCATGATGCCGGGCAGGTCGCGGAACTGGCGGCGCACCTCGCGCACGATCGCGCCGGCGGAGCGGGTGACGGCGTCGATCGTCAGCCCGGAGAAGAGGAAGACCGTGGCGGCGCCGAGGATGACGCCGACCAGGGTGATCGGGCTGATGATCTCGTAGCTGAGCATCGCCCCGACGATCCCCTCGGCCTGGGCGCGCCCCTCGGCGGCCAGCTCGCCGACGGCGGTGGAGACGACGTCGGCGTAGGAGCCGAACAGGGCGGTGGCCGCCAGGACGGCGGTGGCGATGGCGATGCCCTTGGTGATGGCCTTGGTGGTGTTCCCGACGGCGTCGAGGTCGGTGAGGATCTGGGCGCCCTCCTCGTCGACGTCGCCGGACATCTCGGCGATGCCCTGGGCGTTGTCGGAGACCGGGCCGAAGGTGTCCATGGCGACGATGACGCCGACCGTGGTGAGCAGGCCGCAGCCGGCCAGGGCGACGAGGAACAGGGCGAGCCAGACCGAGCCGCCGGCGAGCAGGAAGCAGGTGCAGATGGCGGCGGCGATGACGCCGGCGGTGTACACGGCGGACTCGAAGCCGACGCCGATGCCCGCGAGCACCACGGTCGCGGGGCCCGTGCGGGAGGTGGCGGCGACGCGCTGGGTGGGGCTGGTGCCGGTGCCGGTGTAGAAGCCGGTGATCCACAGGATGACGCCGGCCAGGGCCACGCCGACGAGGACGGCCAGGGAGGCGACGACGCGGGGGTCGTCGATGGGCACGCCGGTGATGGCCCCGGTGGTGCCGGTGGTCTCGGCGAAGGTGCCGGGCAGGTAGACGAAGGCGACGGCGGCGGCCAGGACCACGCCGGCGACCGCCGAGAGGTAGAAGCCGCGGTAGATGGCCTTGAGGCCGGACTCGGCGCCCCGCACGCGGGTGACGAGGACGCCGAGCACGGCCACGACGGCGCCGACGGCGGTGACCAGCAGCGGCAGGATCATGCCGTGCTCGCCCATGGCGGCCCGGCCGAGGATGAGGGAGGCCACCAGGGTGACGGCGTAGGACTCGAACAGGTCGGCGGCCATGCCGGCGCAGTCGCCGACGTTGTCCCCGACGTTGTCGGCGATGGTGGCGGCGTTGCGCGGGTCGTCCTCGGGGATGCCCTGCTCGACCTTGCCGACCAGGTCCGCGCCGACGTCGGCGGCCTTGGTGAAGATGCCGCCGCCCACGCGCATGAACATCGCCAGCAGGGCGGCCCCGAAGCCGAAGCCCTCGAGGACGACGGGGGCGTCGGTGCGGAAGACGAGGACGGTCAGCGAGGCGCCGAGCAGTCCGAGACCCACCACGCTCATGCCGACGACGCCTCCCGTACGGAAGGCGATGCGGGCGCCCTCGGCGCGGCCGGCGGCGCGGGTCGCTGCGGCGGCCACGCGCACGTTGGCGCGCACGGCCAGCCACATCCCCAGGTAGCCGATGGCCGCGGAGAACGCCGCGCCCAGGAGGAAGGCCACCGAGCGGCCGATCCGCACGTCGAGCGCGCCGGGCAGCAGGAGCAGCGCGGCCGTGATGACGACGACGAACACCCCCAGGGTGCGGAACTGCCGGCCGAGGTAGGCGGCGGCGCCCTCCTGGACGGCGCGCGCGATGTCGACCATCGCCGGGGTGCCCGTCTCCTCCCTGAGGACCTGCCGCCGCAGGACGACGGCGAAGGCGAGCGCCCCGACGGCGATGGCTCCCACGACGACGGCGATGACGAGTGACGGTGTCGACAGCTCCTGCACGGGTCCTCCACGTTGAGGTCCGCCCGCTGTGGGCGGTGACGGCGCTGGTCGTGGGGCTGCGTCGCTGCCAGGCCCCACCACCGGCGGTGATGCGTGGAGCCTAACCGACGAGCGGCACGCGTCACACCGACCGGCCCGACGAGGCCGGCGTGGTCGGCCGGCGTGCGCGGCGTCCGGGCGGTGTGCGGGCAGTCGGCTGGGAGCGCGGCGGCACGGTGATGGGTCTGTGGGTCGGTGGGCGGCGGGGCAGGGGTGTTCTGACCGTCGCCGGCGGGTCGTGCAGCCGGTGGCGTCGGGCAGGGTGGAGGCATGACCACACGCCCCACCACCGTGCCCGGGCGGCTGGGCGCCGCTGCCGCGGTCCTGGCCGCCGGCGCACTGCTCGCCGCCTGCGCCGACGAGTCACCGACCACGGAACCCGGCTCCTCGACGCCCGGCGAGGAGCTCGAGCCGCCCTACGGCCAGAGCGTGGAGCTGACCGACGATCTCGAGCGGCTCTGCGGGCTGCCCACCAACCAGACCGCCGACTTCTACGTGCAGGGACCGCCGGGCGACGACGGCGGGGCGGTCGTCGGTGACGGCGTGGACGACGGCGGAGTGGCCGTCGCAGCCGGCGCGGACGACGGCGGGCACGCCGTCCGGGCGGGCACGGGCACCGGCACCTCGCTCCCCACCCTCGTCCCGCCGGACCCCGGCGTCGTCGAGGACGTGGGCGTCGAGGTGGTCGACCCGCCCACCGCCACCTCCACCGCCGTCGAGGTCGACATCACCCTGACCGGGCCCGAGCAGGACGAGCCCTACGTGGCCGAGGAGGTGAGCGTGTCCTTCCTGGCCGAGGGGGACGACGGACGCCAGTGGGTGGGCTTCGTGCTCGACGAGGACGTGCCGACCCGCCGCCTGCCCTTCGACGAGCCGGTCTCGCCCTCCCCCGGCGGGACCACCACCACCGTGACGCTGCAGCCGCTGGCCTGCCCCGAGGAGGACCTCGAGGTCGGCGAGACCTTCGAGGCCCGGCCGCTGGCCGACGGCAGCTACGTGCTGTCGATCTACGGCCACCTCGAGCAGCCGTCCGGCGAGGGCACCCAGGAGGGCAGCTCGGTCTGGGGCCAGGAGCTCACCGACGTCTCCGTCGTCGACGGTCGGGTCGAGGGCATCGGCTACGACGGGCCGAACGCCTACGACGACTAGGACCGCCACGGCCCCCGGGACCGCCGGCTACGTGCGGGTCCGACGCCGGAAGAGGACCGCCGCCGCCGTCACCCCGACGAGCGTCGCGCCCGCGAGCCAGGCGGCCGCGACCCAACCGGCGTCGCCGACGGGCTGGTCGAGGAGCCAGCCGCGCAGTGCCTGGACGATCGGCGTCATCGGCTGGTGCTCGGCGAAGGCCCGCAGCCCGGACGGCATGCTGGCGGCGGGGACGAACGCGTCGGAGGCGTAGGGCAGGAACAGCACGAAGAAGGCGAAGGAGCCAGCCGCCTGCGCCGAGCGGACCAGCAGCCCCCACACGACGCCGAGCGCCGACAGGGCGAGCATGTAGCCCAGGACGAGGGCAAGCACGAGCAGGCCGTCCAGCAGCGACATCGAGGGCCGAAAGCCGACGAGGACCGCGGTGAGGACGGCGACCACGGTGGTGGCCAGGTTGCGGACCACCGAGGAGACGATGTGGCTCGAGGGCACCGTCCACGCGGCCACCGGCAGGGTGCGGAACCGGTCGACGATGCCGCCGGACATGTCCTCGGCCACGCTGACCGCGACGTTGGCGGAGCCGTACCCGGCGGCGAGCATGACGATCGCCGGGGTGACGAAGTCGACGTAGCGGATGGAGCTGTAGCCGAGGTCGATCGCGCCGCCGAAGACGAACACGAACGCGAGGGTGATCATCACGGGCATGAGCAGCCCGATGAGGATGCCGTCGACCTGACGGACCTCCCGGCGCAGCGAGCGGCCGGTGAGCAGGGCAAGGTCGGCCAGGTGGCTGCCCCGCGGCGCGGCGGCCGCCTCCACCGGTGGGGCGGCGGCCGGCGTGGTGGTGGTCAGTGTGGTCATGCGGGGGCTCCCGTCAGGGTGAGGAAGACGTCGTCGAGGGTGGGGCGGCGCAGGTCGACGTCGCCGGCCGGGATGCCCGCGTCGTCGAGGGCCACGAGGGCGCGGCGGAGGTGGTCGGTCTCGTGCAGCGGGACCTCGACGGTGCCGGTGGCCACGACGGCCGCACCGTCACCCAGGACGGCGAGCGCCCGGTCGACGTCGCCGGGGGCGAGGGCGAGCGAGAGCCGGTCGGTGCCGATCCGGCGCTTGAGCGCGGAAGCCGTGTCGGTGGCGACGATCCGCCCGCCGTCGATGACGGCGACGCGGTCGGCGAGGCGGTCGGCCTCCTCGAGGTACTGGGTCGTCAGGAGGATGGTCGTGCCGGCGTCGCCGAGCTCGCGCACCACCTCCCACAGCTCGGAGCGGCTGCGCGGGTCGAGGCCGGTGGTCGGCTCGTCGAGGAAGAGGATGCTCGGCCGGGCGACCAGCGAGGCCGCGAGGTCGAGGCGACGGCGCATCCCGCCGGAGTAGGTGCCGGCCGTGCGCCGGGCGGCGCCGGTGAGGTCGAAGCGTTCGAGCAGCTCCTCGGCCCGCCGGCGGGCGTCGCGGCGCCCGAGGCCGGTGAGACCCGCGAAGAGCCTGAGGTTCTCGAACCCCGTCAGCAGCGGGTCGACCGTGGCCTGCTGGGCGGTCAGCCCGATCCGGGCGCGGACCTGCGCGCCGTGGGTGGCGACGTCGAGGCCGTCGACCCGCACGGTGCCGGAGTCGGCGGGCAGCAGCGTGCTGAGGATGCGCACGGTGGTGGTCTTGCCCGAGCCGTTGGGGCCGAGCAGGGCGAGCAGCCCGCCGCGGGGTACGGCGAGGTCGAGGCCCGCCAGGACGCGGGTGGGGCCGAAGGACGTGACGAGGTCGGTGACCTCGATGGCCGGTGGCGACATGCGACCTACTTTCTGCGTAGTTTACACAGTGTGCGCCATACACTAAAGACTCCTGGCTCCCCCGTCTAGGGTGTGGTCGACGTGAGGAGGGCCATGACGACGAGCGCCGAGGGGGGCGACCCGCGCGCCGACGACCTCGCTGCCCTCGCTCCCGCGCTGGCGCGCCGGTGGGGCTTCGCCCAAGAGCCCCGGCGCGGTCCGCGGCCCCGGCTCACCCACGCGCAGGTCGTCGAGGCGGCGGCCGCGCTCGCGGATGCCGACGGCCTGGGGGCGGTGTCGATGGCGGCCGTCGCCGGGCGGCTCGGCGTCGCGACGATGTCGCTCTACCGCTACGTCGACGGCAAGGACGAGCTGCTCGAGGCGATGTCCGACGCGGTCTGGGACGACCCGCCCGATCCGGACGGCTCCGGCTGGCGCGACTACCTGCGCCGATGGACGCGGGCCAACCGCGACGCCTACGTCGCCCGTCCCTGGCTCGTCGACATCCCGCGCAGCGGCCCGCCGCTCGGTCCACGAGCGATGCTGTGGTTCGACCGCGCGCTGGTCGCGCTGCGCGCCACCCCCCTCGACGGCGGCGAGAAGGTCAACGTCATCACCACGCTGTCCACCTACGCGCACAGCGAGGCCCGGCTGACGATCACCCTCGGCCGGGGCGCCGAGCAGCGCGCCCAGGCCGGGATCGGCGCGGTCGAGGACTACGGCCGGGTGATCGCGGTGCTGGCCCCCGAGCACGGACTGACGGACGTGGCCGAGCTCGCGGGCTCCGGGGTGTTCACCGGCGGCGAGGACTGGATGATCGACGAGGACTTCTCGTTCGGGCTCGACCTCGTCCTCGACGGCATCGCCGCGCTCGTGGCCCGGCGGGCGGGCGACGCCGGCTGAACCGCGGCGGTCGCTCCGCGCACGCCGAGCCGGCATCGATGACGACGCCGAGAACGCCGACGACAGCCGGTGACGAGAACAGATGAAGGGGGAACCACCGATGACCACGGCAGGACGACCGCGCGGCGCGGGCAAGCACATCGTCCCCGTCGTGCTCCTGACCGCACTCCTCACCGCGTCCTGCGGGAGCGGCACGGACGGGAGCGGCACGGACGGGAGCGGCACGGAGGACACCAGCACCGACGCGAACGCCACGGAGGAGATCGCGACCGACGGGAACGAGGAGGGCTCCACGCAGGCCGCCCCCACCGTCGAGGTCACTCCCGCGGCGCGGGTCGGGTGCGGCCGGACCCAGGAGGAGCTGGCCGGCGGGAGCGCCCCGGACCCGGGCTCCTCGGAGGCGACGGAGAACCACGACGCGGAGGACGGTGACCGCGGCGGCGCTGTCGCACAGGTGTCCGCACGCACCGCGCCGTCCGGACCGGATCCCGAGGTCCTCCAGAGCTACGAGCACCGCATGCTGGCCGACCGCTCCGTCGACGGCGTGCTCGCGCTCGAGCTCACGCTGCACGGGCCCGAGGACGCTGCGCACACGCAGCGGCTCGACTCGATCGAGGTCGACATCCGGGACGCGCAGACCGAGCGCTGGGTGGGCTACCCCGTCGTCGACGGCGCCGTCAGCGAGTCCGTCCCCGCCGACCCGCCCGTCGACGTCGGCGCCGAGCCCGTCACGACGACCGTCGAGATCGAGCCCTGGGCCTGCCCCGAGGACCTCGGCGACGCGACCGAGGCGGCGTGGGACCGCCTGCCCGACGGCGAGTACGACCTCGTCCTGCACGGAGCGCTCGCGCCCGAGCCCGACCAGGCAGCAGGCCCGAGCGGCATCTGGTCCACCGAGCACATCCCACTGTCGGTCGAGGACGGTGAGCTGAGCGTGAGCGACACGCAGGGCCCGGTGGACAACCACTACGGCGAGACCGGGGCCGGCTGACGGCATGACCTCCGACGCACCGAGGACGCCCCGTCCCGCCGGGGCCCTGCTCCTCCTTCTCCCAGCCCTCGCCCTGGCCGGCTGCGCCGGTGGCGGCACGTCCCCGGGACTCGACGGGACGGGCGGGCCGGGCAGCGACCCCACGGGCGACGCCGCGCCCTCCCGGGTCACCTGGACGCAGCGTGCGGCGGAGGTCTGCGGGGTACCGCTCGACGACGTCTACCGCCCCCGGGGGGACTCGAGCGCCGTCGACCTCGCCGAGGCGACCCTGCTCGGCACGTCGGCGGCGGACCGCCTGGAGGTCGAGGTCACCCTCGGCGGCCCGGGGTACCCCGACATCGACCTGCGCGCCTCGGACGTCTTCGTCGTCCTCGTCGACCCCGCCACCGACGAGGTGTCCGCCGTGATCGCGGAGGGCGGCGAGGCGGCGACGTTCACGGACCTGGCCGAGACCCTGACGATCGGCGAGCCGGCATCGACGACGGCGACCGCCGTCCCGGTCCCGTGCGGGGACCACGAACCGGGCGCCGAGGTGGGCGTCGACCCGCTGCCCGACGGCGACTACGAGCTCGTCGTCGAGGGCGACCTGGGGTCCCCGAACGCGGACTTCGGGCAGCCGGTCAGCTGGGCGGCCGACCCGGTGCCGCTCGAGGTCTCCGGCGGCGCGGTCACCGCCGGATGACCGCGGTGGCGGGCGGCTCGGCACGCCCCACGTCCGCGTGAGGGCGGGAGCGCCCGCGTCTCGGCGCACAATGGCGCGGTGACACGTGACCTCGTCGACCTCCTGCGGCGCGTGGGCGCCGAGGACGATCGCCTGGTCCACCTCGAGCACCTGCCCGCCCGACCGGCCCGCACCGCGCCCTGGCCGGCCTGGGCCGATCCCGACGTCGTGGCCGGCTACCGACGCCTGGGCGTGGACGAGCCGTGGGTCCATCAGGCCGAGGCCGCCGAGGCCGTCCACGCCGGCCGGCACACGGCCGTGGCCACCGGGACGGGCTCGGGCAAGTCGATGGCGGTGTGGCTGCCGGTCCTGTCCGCCGTGCGGGCCGGGGCGCTGGCCGCCGTCGGGCCCGACGCGGGGTCGATCGCCCGGCACACCCGGCGGCCCACCGCCCTCTACCTCGCCCCGACCAAGGCGCTCGCCCACGACCAGGCCGGCGCACTGGGCACCCTGCTGACGGCGGCGGGCCTGTCCTCGGTGCGGGTGGCCACGTGCGACGGCGACACCCCCGACGCCGAGCGCGACTGGGCGCGCGAGCACGCCGACGTCGTGCTCACCAACCCCGACTTCGTGCACTACTCCGTCCTCCCCTACCGCCGCCGGTGGGAACGGGTGCTGCGCGGCCTGACGGTCCTGGTGATCGACGAGACCCACGCCTACCGCGGGGTGCTCGGCGCCCACGTCTCGCTCGTGGTGCGCCGGCTCCTGCGGGTGGCCCGCCACCTCGGCGCCGACCCTGCGGTCGCCCTGCTGTCGGCCACGAGCGCCGACCCCGGCCCGGCCGCCGCCCGCATGGTCGGCGCGTCGCCCAAGGAGGTGGTCGTCGTCGACGACGACGCCTCGCCCGCCGGGGACCGCTACCTCGCCCTGTGGCAGCCCGCACCCGCCGACCGGTGGGGAGGATCGCCGTCGGAGGGCCGGTCGGGCGACACCGCCGGGTCCGGTGGGGCCGGCGGGTCCGGCAGCCCCACCGTCGACCCCTGGTCGGCGCCGGCCGGCGGGTCGGCCGAGGACCCGTGGGCCGTTCCGGAGGAGGCCGTCGCGGCCGAGGAGGGCGTCGTCGAGGCACCCGACGGCAACGAGGGGGCCGACGAGGACGACGTCCAGCGTCGCTCCGCGCTCGCGGAGTGCGCCGACCTGGTCGCCGACCTCGTCCCCGCCGGCGCCCGCACCCTGGCCTTCGTCCGGTCGCGCCGCGGCGTGGAGGCGCTCGCGGAGTCGGCCCGCAGCCACCTCGCCCACGTCGCCCCGGCCCTGGCCGGGACCGTGCGCGCCTACCGGGGCGGCTACCTGCCCGAGGAGCGTCGCGAGCTCGAGGCGCTGCTGCGCTCGGGGGAGATCCTGGCGATGGCCACAACCAACGCCCTCGAGCTGGGCATCGACGTCTCCGGGCTGGACGCCGTGCTCATGTGCGGGTGGCCGGGCTCGCGCGCCTCGATGTGGCAGCAGGCCGGTCGGGCGGGCCGGGCCGGCGCGGACGGCGTCGCGGTCCTCGTGGCCTCGGCCGACCCGCTGGACGCCTTCCTCGTCCACCACCCCGAGTCGGTGGTCGGCGAACCGGTCGAGGCCACCGTCTTCGACCCGACCAACCCCCACGTGCTGGCCCCGCACCTGTGCGCGGCGGCGGCCGAGCTGCCGCTGACCGAGGCGGACCTGGACCTGTTCGGGATCGACGACGAGCGCGGCCGGGCCCTGCTCGAGCACCTGGTCTCCGGGCTCGGCCTGCTGCGGCGGCGCCCCTCGGGCTGGTTCTGGGACGTCGCCAACGACGTGCGCCCGCAAGACCTCACCTCGCTGCGCGGCTCGACCGAGCGCGAGGTGCAGATCGTCGAGGCGACCACCGGGTCGGTGCTGGGCACCGTCGACGCGGCGCGTGCCGACACCGTCGTCCACCCCGGCGCCGTCTACGTCCACCAGGGTCGGGTCCTGCTCGTCGACGACCGCTCCGACGACGTCGCGATCGTCTCCGACGGCTCCCACCTGCCGTACCGGACCAGGGCGCGGAGCAGCTCGAGCGTGCGGTTCCTGTCCGAGGACGACGTGGTCACCCACGGCGACGTGCGCTGGGTGACCGGCGAGGTCGAGATCACCGAGCAGGTCGACTCCTACGTCCGCTACCGGGTGCCCGACCAGCGGCAGATCGGCGTCGAGCAGCTGGAGATGCCCGAGCGCCGCTTCCGCACGGTGGGGACCTGGTGGACGCTGGGCGCGGAGTCGCTGGAGCGGGCGGGCGTGGCCGACGGCCGGCTCGGCGGGGCGCTCCACGCGGCCGAGCACGCCTCCATCGGCCTGCTGCCGCTGCTGGCCACGTGCGACCGCTGGGACATCGGCGGACTGTCCACCGAGGTGCACGACCAGACGGGCCTGCCCACCGTCGTCGTGCACGACGGCTTCCCCGGCGGTGCGGGCTTCGCCCGGCGCGGCTTCGACGTCGCCGGGCAGTGGGTGCGGGCCACGCTCGAGCAGGTGCGCTCGTGCCCGTGCACCACCGGCTGCCCGCGGTGCGTGCAGTCGCCCAAGTGCGGCAACGGCAACTCCCCCCTGGACAAGGACGGCGCGGTCCGGCTGCTCACCGTCCTCGCCGAGGCGGCGGGCGCGACGACCCCGTAGTCGCGCGGGACCGCGATCCTCAGCCCGTGGGCCCCGCCCGGGCGCTCGCCGCCGCCTCGTGCGTGCCCAGGGCGCCGAGGCCGACCTCGACGGTGGCCCGCACGACGACCTCCTCCCCCTCGACCGCGCAGGACCCGGTGCGCGCCCCGTTGGCGCGCACCACCCGCTCGGCCGCCGCGCAGGCCTGCGCGGGCGAGGCGTCCCGCTGCAGCGCCCCGGCCGCGGCCAGGGAGCCGAGGTCGGCCGCCCCCTGCGCGTCCTGGCGGGCGAGCTGGACCTGGGCCAGCGCGAGCGCCAGGACGAGCGCGGCGAGCATCGCGCCCAGCACCCCGGCCACCAGCACGGTCGAGGCCCCCGCCTCCCGGTCGAGGGGCCGCCGGGTGCTCACGGCGCCACCGGCCCGACCAGCTCGTCCTCGGGCACGGCGCCGGCACTGGCCTCGACCTGACCGCCGGCCACGGCCAACGGCCCGGGCCAGGGGGCGACGACGGTGACCACCACCAGGCCGTCGGCCTGGCTGACGGTGATCCCCGCGTCGTCGGGGGCGAGCTGCTGCGCGTGGGCGAGGACGACATCGTGGCTCTCCCCGGCCGCCGCGGCCCGGGCGCCGGCCTGGGCGGCGTCGGTGGCGCGGATGTGGGCGACGCCGGTGGCGATCGCCGACAGGACGAGCATCAGGACCAGGCCCACGGCCGGCAGCACGATCGCCAGCTCGGCCGTCACCATCCCCCGCTCGTCCGACGCTGGGCGCCCCGCGGGCGCGGCCGGGGGCCGGGCATGACGCCCGGCCCCCGGCTGTGCGCGCTGGAGCATCAGACCCCGAGCGCCCGCGTGATGAGGCCCGTGACCATGCCGATCACGGAGTCCCCGTTGAGGATGGTGATGAGGGCGGCGGCCAGCCCTGCGGCCGCCACCGTCCCGATGGCGTACTCCGCCGTCGCCATCCCTGCCTCCGGGTCGGCCGCCACCTGCGCGTGCCGAGACCGGACCTGCTGCGTGAGGCGGTGCGCCGCCCCGACCATCGTGTGCATTCCGACTTCCTCCCCCGGGCCCTCGCCCGGACTGCGCCCGGCCGGTTGCCGGGCTCGCGATCACCACGGTGCCGATCGGGGGCCGGTGCCCGCGGGCGAGGGGAGCCGACCTGTGCGCGGCGGTGCGGGCGGCGCACCTGTGGATCAGCGACCGAGGAGGTCGAGGCCGGCCCCGAGCACGACCGGGACGATGCCCAGCACGACGAACGCGGGCAGGAAGCACAGGCCCAGCGGCAGGACGAGCCGCACGCCGAGCCGGGCGGCGGCCTCCTCCGCGGCGCGGGAGCGGCGTGCCCGCACGGAGGCGGCACGCATCTGGAGCAGCGGGGCCGGGTCGGCCCCGTCCCGCCAGGCGGGCTCGAGGCAGTCCGCGAGCACCCGCGCGTCCGGTGGCGCACCCTGCCAGGCCTCCTGCCAGGAGGCGCCGAGCAGCAGGAGCTCCCCGGCCGTGGACAGGGACCGGGCGGTGCGCCCGTCGCCGACCTCGGCCAGGGCGTCCCCCAGCGCGCCGAGCACGCCGGGCACCGAGCCGCCCGCGGCGAGCGCCGCCCCGCACAGGTCGAGCAGGACGGCGGGGTCCAGGCGCAGCCCCGGCAGCCGTGGTCCCTCGGGAGCGGGGTCCGCGGGAAGGGGTCGGGACAGCAGCCAGGGCAGGGCGCCGAGCAGCGCCAGCGCCACGAGCTGGCCGGTCATGCCTGCTCCGTCTCCGCGCGCCGCTCCTCGCGCAGCACCCACCACCAGCCCACGGCCAGCAGGACGAGCCCCACGGCCAGCAGGGCGGTGCCCGGCCCGCCGTCGAGCAGGACCTCGAGCGGGTCGGCACCGACCGCGGCGCCGAGCACGAGCCCGACCACCGGCAGCCAGCCCAGCAGGCGGCCGGTGGCCCGGGGGCCGGCCAGGGCCACGGTTCGTGCCCCGGCCGCGCGTGCGGACTCGGCGATGCCACCGGCGGAGCGGTCGAGGATCTCGGCCAGCGGCGCCCCGGTCGCGTGCGTCACCCGGCAGGCCACGACGACGCCGGCGAGCGCCCCGCGGGTGGCCGCCCGCTGCGCGCGGTCGCCCAGGCGCGGGGCGCGGCCCGGCTCCTCCTCGCCCGACCGGTGCCCCGCGCCGCCGGGGCCGCCCGGGCTGCCTGGACCGCTCGCACCGCCGCGGTCACCCGTTCCGCCCGAGCTACCCGGACCACCTGGACCACCTGGGCCACCCGCCCCGGCGGGGTGCCTCTGCCGATCCCGTCCGCCCCGGCGGCCACGCCCCGCGCCGAGGCGGTCGGCGAGCGTGAGCAGCGCGACCGGCACCCCGGACCCGTCCAGTCCCGGGCCGTCGGGGCCCTGCAGCCCCTCACGGTGCAGGGTCTGGGTCCAGGCGCGGGTCGGCTCGGCGCCGGCGCGCAGCCGCATGGCGACCTCGGAGACGAGCAGCCCGGGGTCCAGCTCGCGTGCCCGCGGGCGCCTGCGGGGACCACGCCGGGGCCGGCGCCCGTCGCTGCGGCGGGCCGGTCGGCGCACGCGCCGCGGGGGCGGGGCGAGCGTGAGCAGCGCGAGCGCGACGAGCAGCCCGGTGAGCATCACGGAGCCGGTCACGGTGCCGCCCGTCGGCCTGGGGGCCGCGTCGGCGCCCCGTGCACGACGTCCTCGCCCAGGCGCCGGGCGAGCCGGTCGAGCTCGGGCCCGGCGCTCACTGTGCCGTCCGGCGCCGCGGTGAGCGCGGGCGCGCAGGTCAGCCGGCCGCCCTCGCGGCGCAGGACGCCGATCTCGGCCACGTGCCGCCGTCCGCCGACCCTTCTCAGGTGCACGACGGCGTCGATGCCGGCGGCGGCCTGGGCGGCGAGCGTGGGCTCGTCCATCCCGGCCAGGGCGGCGAGGGCGACGAGCCGGGCGGGGACGTCGCGGGCGGAGTTGGCGTGCAGGGTGGCCCAGCCGCCCTCGTGCCCGGTGTTGAGCGCGCCGAGCACGTCGCGCACCTCGGCGCCGCGACACTCCCCCAGCACGATCCGGTCGGGGCGCATGCGCATGGCCGCGCGCACGAGGTCGGCGAGCGTGACCTCGCCGGCCTGCTGGACGTTGGGCCGGCGCACCTGGAGGTGGACGACGTGCGGGTGCGCGGGGCGCAGCTCGACGGAGTCCTCCAGGCAGACGATCCGCTCGGCCGGGTCGGCCAGGGAGAGCAGGGCGGCGAGCATCGTCGTCTTGCCCGTCCCCGTGGCGCCGGACAGGACGACGTTCGCACGCCGGGTGACCAGGGCGGCCAGCACGGGGGCGAGCGCCGCGGGCACCGAGCCGAGCCCGACGAGCTCGTCGACCGTGAGGGTCCGGGACCGGAAGGTGCGCATGGAGATGGTCGTCCCGTCGGCGGCCAGCGGCGGCAGCACGGCGTGCAGCCGGGTCCCGTCCGGCAGGGTGCCGTCCACGACCGGGGCGGCGTCGTCGAGCCGGCGTCCGCAGGCGGCGGCCAGGCGCGTGGCCAGGCCCCGCACGGCGGCCTCGTCGCCGAGCACGCGGCGCGGGTCGGGCACGGGGACGAGCCCGGCCCCGCGGTCCACCCACACCCCGGTGGGCCCGTTGACGAGGACGTCGGTGACCTCCGGCGCGGCCAGCAGCGGCGCCAGCAGGGTCCCGGCGCCGAGCAGCTCGGCCCGTAGGTCGTGCTCGAGGCGCAGCAGGGTGCCCGAGCCCAGGGCGGCGCGCGTGCCCGCCCCGAGGGCCTCGCCGACGCTGGCTCCCCCGGCCACGGCGCTGCGCACCGAGATCGCGTCGGTGCCCGCGGTCACGACGCGATCCCCAGCGCCCCGGCGAGCTCCTCGGCGGCGCTGCGCAGCGGGCCGCGCCGGGCGCCGGGCACCACGCCGTGCTCGACCCCGGCGTCGAGCCCGCGCGCGTGGCGCACCACGGCCCGCAGCGGCAGGCCGGCGGCCTCGGCGACGTCGGTAGCCAGGACGTCCTCTCCGCTGCGCCGCCGCACGACCAGGGAGAGCTCGGGTCCCGCCGGCCCGTCGGCGGTCAGCATGCGGGCGGCGCTCGCCGCGGCCGCCCCGCCGCGCAGCCCCGCCTCCGCGACGAGCACGAGGTGGTCGAGCTCGCTGAGCAGACTCCCGCCCGTCTCCTCGGCCAGGACGGCGCGCGGGAGGTCGAGGACGACGACCTGCGCGGCGCGGCTGACGGCGCGCACGGCCCGCGCCGCCGCAGGTTCCGCGGCGTCGACGCCGCCGCGCAGGTCACCGCCGAGGACCCGCACGTGGGAGTAGGCCGGCAGGGAGGTGGTCAGCCGCTCGGGCAGCAGGCTGCCCTCCTGCCGGCGCAGGTCGGCCCAGCGGGTGCCCGGGTCCCGCTCGATGCCGGTGACCAGCTCGACGACGCCGCCGGCCGGGTCGAGGTCGACCAGCGTGGTGGGCCGCCCGTCGCGCACGGGCACCAGGGCGAGCGCGACGGCGAGCACCGTGGCCCCGGCGCCGCCGTGGGCGGCGAGCAGGCCGACGCGGGTCGCGCGGGCGGGGACGGCGCCGAGCATGAGGTCCAGCAGCCGCTCCTCGTCACGCGGGACCTCCAGCCGGGTGCCGACGCCCGGCCCGGCCACCACGGTCAGCGCCCCGCCGCCGACGTCGTCGAGGACCAGGGCCGCGCCCTGCACGTCCTCGCTCACCCGCACCCCGCCCAGCTCGCCGAGCCGGCGGACCGTCCGCGTCCCGGCCGACCCCTCCTCGGCGCCCCGTACCGCCACCACTGCCCCGGACATGACCTCTCCCATCCCCGCGGCACGGTGCCGCGCCCTTGGACCGTGCCGCAGGCGGAGCCCGTGCCGTGGCCGACCTGTGGACGGACGGAGGGGCGCCGGGGCTGTGGGACCGGGTCGGGGCGCAGTCGCCGGGGGCTCGCTATCCGGCGTGGCCTCAGTCCCCGGGGGTGCCGGCCAGCACCGTGCGGGCCAGGTCCGCCCCGAGGCGGGCCCCCTCGGCCAGCCAGGTCGCCTGCGCCTCGATCCAGGCGAGCACGCCCTCGGCGTCGCCGCTCGCGTACCCGAGCAGCGCCTCCCGGTAGTCGAGCGGCCGCCGGGCGGCGGCCTCGTCGGGCAGGGCGACGCCGGTCGGGTCCAGCCCGCTGCGCACGGCCAGGTGACGCGCGACGGCGCGGGCCAGCGGGCCGTTGGCGGCGACGAAGGGTCGCACCAGGGCGAGCTCGGCGTGGGCGACGGCGGTGCGCACGAGGGCGGGCGCCCGCTCGGCGTCGACGACCGCCAGGACGACGTCGAGGCGGGCCGGCACCTCCTCGGCCCGGGGCACCGCCAGCCCGGCCGGGGTGTCGCGGGGGTCGGTGGTGCGCGGCCGGGCGACGTCGTCCTGGTCGAGCCCGCCGTCGGACCCCAGCAGCGGCGCCACGAGGTCGCGGTGCAGGCCGGCGACCAGCTCGGCGGCGGCCGGCACGACGGGTCGGCCCCGGCCGGCGAGGGCGGGCATGAGCGAGGTGAGGTGGACCTGCGCGCGCCACACGCCCGCGGCGGTGCGGTGCGCCGGGTCGCCGGCCGTGCCCTCGAGCAGGTCGGCGCGCCAGGGCCCGTCGAGCCGGACGCCCTCGAGCTCGGCGGAGGCCCGCGCCGAGCGCAGGGCCGCCTCGGCGCGGGCCTCCCGCCAGCGGCGCCGCAGGGCGGGGTGCCAGCGCAGCTCGGCCACCGGTGCGTCGATGCTGCCCGCCGCGGCGCGCACCCGGGGGCGGTCGCCGAGGGCGGTCAGGGCGGTGGGCAGGTCCATCCCGGTCAGCGTAGGTGGGCGGCCTGGGCGCGTGACTACCCTGGGGCGGTCGTGCCCGACCCGCGGGCGGAGAAGTGGGAGGCCCTGCCCGATGTCGACGCCGTCGGCGATCACCCCGTCCCCGGGATCCGCCGCCAGTGCGGACGAGCCCGACGACGGCGCCCCAGCCGTACGCGCCCGGCCGGCCCCGCGGCCCCGCCGGCGCTACCGCCGGCGCACGCGCCTGCCGCAGCACGCCTGGGCGGTGTTCTTCGCGCTGCTGCTGGTGCCCGGGACGCTCGGCGTGCTCGCGGTGCTGCCGTGGGCCTCGCACCGGGTGGTCGCCGCCTCGGGCACCGGCGAGGCGCTCGGCCCGGTGGCCGCGCTGCTGGCGCTCACCCTGGCCGGATCGGTGCTCAGCTGGCTGATCGGCTGGGCGACGGCGGTCTTCTCCTCGCTGACGACGTGGCTCTACGCCCTGGGCGGCTGGCTGGTCGTGGCCCTGACGGCTCAGCGGCTGGGAGCGGCCGAGGTGGCTGCCCCCTTCGAGCGGGCCTTCGACGGGCTGCACCTCCTCGCGGAGCAGGGCACGGCGGCGGTGATGGTCGTCGTGCTGGCGGGCGTGGCGGTGGGGACCTCGCTGGCCCGGCGCAACGGCCGCTCGGACGAGCGCGCCGAGGCGGTCACCGGCCACGAGCGCTCCCGGCGCGGCGACCACGTCCTCGCGACGGCGCCCGCGCTGACCCTGGGGGCGGCGGGCACGTGGTTCCTCGCCCTGGCCTCCCCCGGACTGCCGGACGGTGACGGCTGGAGCTCGTGGCTGCTGCTCGGCGGCCTGCTGCTGGCGCTGTGCGCGGTGACCGCCGGCGTCTCCTCGATCGGCGGGCAGGTGGCCGGCGGGCTGCTGGTGGCCGTGTGCCTCCTGCACACCACGCTGCTGGGGACCGGACCGGACGCGGTGGCCCTCGACCCGGGCCAGTCCTCGAGCGCGTTCGCCGACGGGACGCTGCTCGTGCTCGGCGTGGGCCTGTGGCACGGCACGTCGGGCGCCCACTGGGCCAGGCGGTCCGGGAAGCGCTACGAGCGCACCGAGATGGCCATCGCCCAGGTCGCCCGGCCCGGTGACCGCCCGGCGAGGCGCGACCGGCGTGGCGGGGGGTGACCCCGGCACCATGGGATGTGACCGGCGTGGCGGCATGTGACCGGCCTCGCCGCGTGTGACCCCGGCAACGCGCCGGGGCGCCTCCGCCGGGCCCACGCCGCGCGGCCGTAGCGTGGCCGCAGCCGGTAGGGCGCCGTCCTGCCGGGGGCAGGACACATCGAGGAGGCACCCACGGTGACGGACAACCCGACCCGCGACGGGTCGCGCACGGCCGCCGACGACGAGCTCGCGGCGCTGCGTCGGCGCGCGCTGCTGCCCACGTCCTCGCCCGAGCGCATGGCCTCGACCGGCGCCCAGGAGCAGTCCGACGCCGAGGCCGACGATTCGGCCGACGTCGAGGGGACGCCGGCCGAGACCGGTGAGCAGAGCGTCACCGCTGAGCAGCCCGCCGTCGGTGAGCAGACCGAGGTCGAGGAGCAGGGCTTCGCCGCGGAGCGGTCCGACGTCGACGACCCGACTGCCGCCGAGGACACACCCCACGTCGAGGACACGCGCGAGACCCAGGTGCCGGCCGGGGCGACCGGGGCCGGCGCGAGCGTCGCGCAGCCGGACACCGCTCGCGCGGACGAGCCCGCCACCGACGCAGCGGCCGAGTCCTCCGCCGAGCCCACCGCCGCCCCCACGCCCGCGCCCGACGAGCTCGACACCGCCTCCTGGGAGGAGCAGTTCGCCGCGGCGGAGCGCGGCGAGCCGACGCGGGAGTTCACCGTCGACCCGGCCGAGCCGGACGCGGCCGCCCAGGACCTTGCCGAGCGGGACACCGCCGCGACGGCGGCGACGGACAGGCCCGCCGACGACGAGCAGACCGTCGCGGAGCAGGCCGACGACGAGGCCGCCGCCCACCAGGTGACCGACGAGGAGCCCGCCGACGAGGACACCACCGCGGCGTCCGAGCCCGGCGACGACGACGAGAGCTGGACGCCGCTGTTCGTCGCCTCCCGCGACGCCGTCTCGCGCGGGGCCAGCGCCGACGCCGCCGCCTCGCCCGACTCCGCCGACCCCACCGTCGCCGCACGCACCGCGGACGGGTCGACCCCGACCGGCACCACGTCCGGCACCACCACCGACGGCGCGACCACCGCCCTGCCGGCGGGTGCCGCCGCCCGCCGGGGGCACTCCCCCGAGGAGCGCGCCGCCGGTTCCGCCGCGACCGGCTCGACGGACGCGACCGGCTCGGCGGACGACTCCACGCTGCCGGACACGTGGCGCACCACCGCCCCGCAGGACGCGCCGCCGAGCCGCGGCGTCGGCACCCACGTGTGGGTGCTGCTCGCCTCGATCGTGCTCGCGCCGGTGGCCTGGTACCTCGTCTCCGACGCCGGTGCCCGCCTGACCAACGGCGAGAACACCTCCTGGGTGACCGGCCAGGTCGAGGTCGCCCACGTCGTCGAGCTCGCCGCGGGCGTGGTGATCGCCGCCCTGTTCATCCTCATCGTGCGCGCCAGCTCGATCGGCGCCTGGCTGTGGGGCGTCCTGGCGACCGTCGCGGGCGTGGCCTGGGTCGCCCTGCCCGGTCCGACCTCCGACCTGGTCAACCCGGTACTGGACGGCCTGGCCGACCTGTCGGGCGTGGACGCCGTCGGCGAGAACGTGGCCAACCACCTCGTCTCCGACGGCACCGCGGGCCGGCTGCTGCTCTACGGCGTGGCCCTGCTCGCCGTCGCGATCACGGTCCCCGGGGCCCGCCGCGGCGGCCGTGCGGAGGGGGTCTTCCAGGCAGAGGAGCGGCACGCCACCAGGTCACGGGGCTAGGCTCGGGACCGGACGTGATCCGGTGGGCCCGCCAGGGCCCGTGACGGCGAAGGGGCCCGAACATGACGACTGACGACCTGTCCGGCGGCGTGGACAACCTGCTCACGGAGACCCGCACCTTCCCGCCGGACCCGGCGTTCACGGCGCAGGCGAACGCCGGTCCCGAGCTCTACGAGCGTGCGGCCGCCGACCGGGAGCAGTTCTGGCTGGACCAGACTCGCGAGCTGCTCACCTGGCGCACCGAGCCCACGCAGGCGCTGGACTGGTCCGGCGCCCCGGTGGCCCGCTGGTTCGCCGACGGCACCCTCAACGCCTGCGAGAACGCCGTCGACCGCCACGTCGCGGCCGGCCACGGCGACCGGGTGGCGATCCACTTCGAGGGCGAGCCCGGGGACCGCTACGACCTCACCTACGCCGAGCTGCTCGAGCAGGTCTCCCGGGCCGCCGGCGCCCTGGAGGCGCACGGGGTCACCACCGGCGACCGCGTGGCGATCTACCTGCCGATGATCCCCGAGGCGGTCGTGGCGATGCTCGCCTGCGCCCGCATCGGCGCGGTGCACTCGGTGGTCTTCGGCGGCTTCTCCGCCGACGCCCTGCACTCGCGCATCATCGACGGCGACGCTCGCCTGGTCATCACCGCCGACGGCGGGTGGCGGCGCGGCAAGCAGCTCCCCCTCAAGCGCGCCGTCGACGACGCCCTGGCCAAGGGCGGAACGAACGTCGAGCACGTCCTCGTCGTGCGCCGCACGGGCCAGGACACCGACTGGACCGAGGGCCGCGACGTGCACTGGGAGGAGGCGCTGGCCGCCGCGCCCGCCACGCACGAGCCGGTCGCCGTCGAGGCCGAGCACCCCCTCTTCCTGCTCTACACCTCGGGGACCACGGGGAAGCCCAAGGGCATCGTGCACACCACCGGCGGCTACCTCACCCAGTCCCAGTTCACCTTCCACCACGTCTTCGACCACAAACCCGGGCAGGACGTCTTCTGGTGCACCGCCGACGTCGGCTGGGTCACCGGCCACTCGTACGTCGTGTACGGACCGCTGGCCGACGGCGTCACCCAGGTGATGTACGAGGGCACCCCCGACAGCCCGCACCAGGGCCGCTGGTGGGAGATCGTCGAGCGCTACGGCGTGACCATCCTCTACACCTCGCCGACCGCGATCCGCACCTGCATGAAGTGGGGCGAGGACGTGCCCGCCGGCTTCGACCTGTCGAGCCTGCGGGTGCTGGGCAGCGTCGGGGAGTCGATCAACCCCGAGGCGTGGATGTGGTACCGCCGGGTCATCGGCGGTGAGCGCACGCCGATCGCCGACACCTGGTGGCAGACCGAGACCGGCGCCATCATGATCTCCCCGCTGCCGGGCCTCACCTCGACCCAGCCGGGCTCGGCGACGAAGCCCCTGCCCGGGATCAGCGCCGAGGTGCTCGACGACTCCGGCGAGCCGGTCGCGAACGGGCAGGGCGGCTACCTCGTGCTCACCGAGCCGTGGCCGTCGATGACCCGCGGCATCTGGGGCGACGAGCAGCGGTTCGTCGACACCTACTGGTCGCGGTTCCCGGGCCGGTACTTCGCCGGCGACGGGGCACGCAAGGACGACGACGGCGACATCTGGCTGCTCGGCCGGGTCGACGACGTGATGAACGTGTCCGGCCACCGGCTGTCGACCACCGAGATCGAGTCCTCCCTCGTCTCCCACCCCAAGGTCGCGGAGGCGGCCGTGGTCGGCGCGAGCGACGACACCACCGGTCAGGCGGTCGTCGCCTTCGTCATCCTGCGGGCCGAGGCGGTCCACCTGGCCGACGAGGAGGGCGAGGGCGCCGACGTCGTCGCCGAGCTGCGTGCGCACGTCGCCAAGGAGATCGGTCCGATCGCCCGGCCGCGGACTGTGCACGTGGTCGCCGAGCTGCCCAAGACCCGGTCGGGCAAGATCATGCGGCGCCTGCTGCGCGACGTCGCCGAGGGGCGCGACGCCGGTGACGTGACCACGCTCGCGGACTCCACCGTGATGGAGCAGATCACCAAGGGGATGGCGCAGGAGTAGCCCGGAGGCTCGGCCCGGGCGGGCCGGGGCCCGCCCGGGCGAGGCCGGGTTTGGCGAGGTCCGCCCGGGCGAGGACCAGCTTGGCGAGGTCCGGCCGGGCGCGGACCGGCCTGGCGATATCCACCCGGGCGAGGACCAGCTTGGCGAGGTCCGGCCGGGCGCGGACCGGCTTGCTGACGTTCGGTCAGGCGACGCCGACCCGCGGGCAGAGGTCGCCGACCGGGCATGCCTGGCAGGCCGGCGCCCGCGCGGTGCACACGGCGCGGCCGTGGGCGATGAGCCGGTGGCAGGCGAAGGTCCAGTCCCGCTCGGGCAGCTCGCGGGCCAGGTCCCGCTCGACGGCGGTCGGGCTGGTCGCCCGGGTCAGCCCGAGCCGCCGGGCGAGCCGGCCGACGTGGGTGTCGACGGTGATCGCCGGGACGCCGAAGGCGTTGCCCAGGACGACGTGCGCGGTCTTGCGGCCGACGCCGGGCAGGGCGACGAGGGCCTCCCGCTCGCCGGGGACCGCGCCGTCGTGGTCGCGCACGAGGGCGGCGGCCAGGCCGACGAGCTGGCCGGCGCGGCGCTCCTGGAAACCCAGCGGCCGCACGACGGCGCGGACCTCGTCCGGGTCGGCGGCCGCCAGCGCGGCCGGGTCGGGCCAGCGGTCGAAGAGCTCGGGTGTGATCGTGTTGACCCGCTCGTCGGTGGTCTGGGCGGAGAGCACGGTGGCCACGAGCAGCTCGAAGGCGTCGCGGTGGTCCAGGGCGCAGCGGGCGTCCGGGTAGGCCTCCTGCAGCCGGGCGTCCAGCGCACGGCCGCGCGCGGTGCCCACGGAATCCCGTACCGTCCTCGCAGGTCCCCGCTCCACGACCCGATCGTACGTTCCGGCGAGGCCAGGTGCCTTGGGTCACAAGGGGATGGCAGGATGGGGCGGAGGTGCCCCGAGGTACTGCTGTCTGAGAAGAAGGAGAATCGCCGTGGATGGTGACGTCATCGACTCGGTCCCGCTGTTCGAGGACCTGGAGGAGGCCGACCGCTCCGCCCTGCTGCAGGTCATGGGGCAGATCAAGCTGCGCCGCGGCGAGATCCTGTTCCGCGAGGGAGAGCCGGGCGACCGCCTCTACATCCTCGTCGACGGGAAGGTGAAGGTCGGCCACCGCTCCGCGGACGGCCGGGAGAACCTGCTGGCCGTGCTCGGCCCGGGCGAGCTGCTCGGCGAGCTCACCCTGTTCGACCCGGGTCCGCGCTCGACGACGGCGACCGCCGTCGCACCGACGAAGATGCTCGTGCTCGAGCACCGCGACCTCATGGAGTACATCGACACGCGCCCCGGCCTGGGCAAGCGGCTGCTCCGCTCGCTGGCCCAGCGGCTGCGGCGCACGAACACCGCGCTCGGGGACCTCGTGTTCTCCGACGTGCCCGGCCGCGTGGCCAAGGCGCTGCTCGACCTGGCCGACCGGTTCGGGGAGTCGACCTCCGAGGGCGTGCACGTGCCCCACGACCTCACCCAGGAGGAGCTGGCGCAGCTGGTCGGCGCCTCGCGGGAGACGGTCAACAAGTCGCTGGCCGACTTCGTCTCGCGCGGCTGGATCCGGCTCGAGGGCCGCGCCGTCCTGCTGCTGGACATCGAGCGCCTGCGGCGCCGGGCCCGCTGAGGGGCCCCGTCCTCAGCCCGTCACCTCGACGGTGATCTCCACCTCCACGGGGACACCGAGCGGGAGCACGGCGACGCCGACGGCCGCACGGGCGTGCCGTCCGGCGTCGCCGAAGATCTCCCCCAGGAGGTCCGAGGCGCCGTTGACGACCTGCGGCTGACCGGTGAAGCCGGCCGCCGAGGCGACGAAACCCGTCACCTTGACGACGCGCGCGACCGCGTCCAGCGATCCCGTGAGGGAGCGGACGGCGGCCAGCGCGTTGAGGGTGGCCGTGCGGGCGGCGTCGTAGGCCTGCTCGGGGGTGACCTCGTCGCCGACGAGCCCGAGGTGGGTCGGCGTGCCGTCGACGACGGGCAGCTGGCCCGAGGTCTGCACGTACAGCCCGGTGCGCACCGCGGGGACGTAGGCGGCGACCGGGGTCGCCACCGCAGGGAGGGTGAGGCCGAGCTCGCCCAGCCGGTCCTCGGCGCCCATCAGGCGTCCGTGGGGCGCTTGAGGTACGCGACCAGGTTGGACGAGCCCTCGGGGCCGGGGACGACCTGGACGAGCTCCCACCCGTCGGCCCCCCACTGGTCGAGGATCGCCTTGGTGGCGTGGATGAGCAGTGGAACGGTGGCGTACTCCCAGGTGGTCATGCTGCGATCCTAGGGGTCGCCGCCGGGGGCGTCAGGAGCTCGAGCGCGACATGAGCAGGCGGGGCGCCTCGGCCTGACGGAGCTGGGCGATGACCGCGTCGTCCTCCCGGCGCAGAGCCTCGCTCCACGAGGTGACCGCGGGGTAGCGGCGGCGCAGCGCGCGTCGCTCGCGCTCGGTGAGCCCGCCCCAGACACCCTGCACGGAGCCGGCCTCCAGCGCGTCGGCCAGGCACTCCAGTCGGACGGGGCAGGCGAAGCACAGGGAGCGCACCTGGCGCTGGGCCGGTCCCTCGGCGAAAAGGACGTCGGGGTCCATCTCCGCGCACGCTGCCTTCATCGTCCAGCTTGCGTCAGTCAACGCGTCACACCTCTCTCGCGGAATCACACCGCACTGCCCCGGACGCTGCCGGGTCGAAACACAGTCAGGCTGAAAGTAACCGGATGATCGAGTTATGGGAAGACCCTTCCATGCAGATGAGACGAGATCGCCACCTGATGGTCACCCGCGACGTGACGCGCGTTGCACCCGTGCGCACGGGCCGGTGCGTACCCTGAACGCATGACCCGCGGCTCCTCCACGCCCCGGCGCAGCCTTCGCGTCGACCAGGCGATCGTCATGCTGCTCGCGTTCGTCCTGGTCTCGATCGCCGGCGGTCTGCTCAGCGCCGCCCTGGTGATGCCGGCCGTGGCGACGTCGGGGCAGGTCACCCGGGCGGGCACCGACCTGTTCAGCGACCTGCCGGCCGAGCTCGGCATCCCTGAGCCCTCCGAGCGCTCGACGATCCTCGCGGCCGACGGCACGCTGCTGGGGACGTTCTACGCGGAGAACCGCATCATCGTGGAGTCCGACGCGATCTCCTCGAACATGAAGTACGCGGTGGTGGCGATCGAGGACGAGCGGTTCTACTCGCACAACGGCGTGGACCTGCAGGGCATCATGCGCGCCACCGTCAACAACATCACGGGCGGCGCGCTCGCCGGTGCGTCGACGCTCACGCAGCAGTACGTGAAGAACCTGCTCATCGAGCAGGGCCGCCGCACGGGCGACGCCGAGGCGATCGAGGGCGCGGTGGAGACCTCGCTCGGCCGCAAGCTCCGCGAGGCCCAGCTCGCCATCGCGCTCGAGCAGCAGCAGTCGAAGGACGAGATCCTCACCGGCTACCTCAACATCGCCCAGTTCGGGCCGTCGGTGTACGGGGTCGAGTCGGCGTCGTGGCACTACTTCAACCACTCGGCCGCGGAGATGACCGTCGCCGAGGCCGCCCTCATGGCGGGCATCACGCAGTCGCCGGCCCGGTGGGACCCGGTGGAGCACCCGGACAACGCCGAGGTGCGCCGCAACCTCGTGCTGGACAACATGCTCCGCCTGGACTTCATCACCGAGGAGCAGCACGCCGAGGCGGTGGCCACCCCGGTGGCCGACATGCTCGACGTCACCTACACGCAGAACGGGTGCGGGGCCGCGGGCAACGCCGCCTACTTCTGCGACTACGTCGTCAAGGAGCTGCTCGCCAACGAGGCGTGGGGCGACTCGCTGGCCGACCGGCAGGGCATGCTCTACCGCGGCGGTCTGACGATCACCACGACTCTCGACCTCGAGCGTCAGGCCGCCGCCTACGAGACGGTGACGACCAACGTGCCCGTCACCGACCCCTCGGACATCCGCATGGCGCTGACCTCCCTGGAGCCCGGGACGGGCCGGATCCAGGCGATGGTGCAGAACACCAACTACGGCCCGCCCACGGAGACCGACCAGGACGCGACGCTCATCAACCTCAACGTCGGCACGGACCGCGGCGGGGGCAACGGCTTCCTCACGGGCTCGTTGTTCAAGGTCTTCACCCTCACCGAGTGGGTCAACGAGGGGCGCTCGATCAACGACCGCGTCTCGGCCACCGACCGCACCTTCCGGCGCGCCGAGTGGGACATCTCCTGCGCGCCGAGCTGGGCGGCGGACTACGAGCCCGGCAACCTCGAGTCCGGCCTGGGTGCCGCGCGAGGGCTGGTGACGGTCCGCGACGCGACGGCACGCTCGATCAACACCCCGTTCATCGAGATGGCCGTCGACATGGACCTCTGCGACATCCTCGACACGGCCGCCTCGATGGGGGTCGACGAGCAGGCCAACGGCTCGGACATGAACCCGAACCCGGCGATGATCCTCGGCTCGAACCAGAACACCCCGATGCAGATCGCCGAGGCGTTCGCCACCCTGGCCGCCGACGGCGTGCACTGCGACCCGGTGGCGATCCTCGAGGCCACGGACTCCGCCGGCAACGAGGTGCCGCTGCCCGAGGCCACCTGCACCGAGGCGCTCGCGCCGGAGGTCGCCGGCGAGGTGACGACGGCGCTGGCCGAGGTGGTGCAGCCCGACTCGACGGGCGCCAACGCGGTCCTGGCGGACGGCCGTCCGGCCGCCGGCAAGACGGGTACCGCCAACGCGGACGCCGCCGCATGGTTCAGCGGGTTCACCCCGCAGCTGGCGACGGCGGTGTGGATGGGCCACATCGACTCCAACGAGTCGATGTTCGACTCCACCATCAACGGGCAGTTCCACGCCGAGGTCTACGGCGGCCTGTACCCGGCGATGGTGTTCGCCCAGTACATGGACCGCGCGCTCGAGGGCGAGGAGGTCCTCGAGCTGTCCACGGCCACGAGCAACCGTCAGGCGGACGACGACGACGGACCCAGCGTCCCCGTGCCGGACGTGGTCGGGTACTCGGTCGACGACGCGACGACGCTGCTCGAGCGCGCCGGGTTCACGGTGAGCGTGGGCACCCCGCGCGCCTCCGAGTGGCGCGCCGGCGGGATCGCGGCCAGCAGCCCGGCCGCGGGCACCTCCGCCCCGCGCGGCTCGGTCGTCAACATCTACCCCTCCTCCGGGCCGCCGACCGAGGAGCCGGCCACCGAGCAGCCGCCGCCGGACGAGGAGAGCGACGACTCCGGCGAGGACGAGACGTCCGACCCGCCGCCCACCGAGACGCCCTCGGGCGAGGACGACTAGTGGGCGTGCCCTGGCGCGCCGCCGGCTCGGCCGCCTGGCGCGGTGCCCGCCGCGTGACGAAGGCGGCCTGGCCCTACGCGCTGGCGGCCGTGCCCGCCGCCGTGGCCACCTGGTCGGTGGCCGAGACGCGCATGTTCACGCTGCGCCACCATCGGGTGACCACGCTCGCGGGCGGCAAGGAGCCGCTGCGGATCCTCCACCTGTCCGACCTGCACCTGCTGCCCACGCAGCGGGCGAAGCTGCGCTGGCTGCGCTCCCTGCAGGACGTCGAGGTCGACCTCGTGGTCGCCACCGGTGACCTCATCGCCTCGCCGGACGCGATCGAGCCCCTGCGCCAGGCCCTCGGCGGGTTCCTCGACGTGCCGGGCTTCCTCGTGCTCGGCTCCAACGACTACGCCGCGCCCGAGTGGCGCAACCCGCTGCGCTACCTCACCGGCCCGTCGACCGAGCACGAGGCCGCCGACGACGACTCCGGTCCGAGCCCGCTGCCGACCGGCGAGCTCGTCGACATGCTCACCTCCGGGGCCTGGATCGATCTCAACAACCGTCGCGACGCCGTCGAGGTGCGGGGGGTGCGGGTCACCGCCGTCGGGGTCGACGACGCCCACCGTGACCTCGACCGGTTTCCGGCCCCGGCCGACGCGCCCGCGGGTGCGACCCCCGGCGGGGACGGGGCCGTGCCCACCGTCCACCTGGGGGTGACGCACGCGCCGTACACGCGCGTGCTCGACGCCATGGCCGACGACGGGTGCGACCTCATCCTGGCCGGGCACACGCACGGCGGGCAGGTGTGCGTGCCGTTCTACGGGGCGCTGGTGACCAACTGCGACCTCGACCGGGGCCGCGCCTCGGGCCTGCACGGCTGGCCCGGTGCGCGTCCGGACCGGCCGGGCGGGGAGGTCTCGACCTGGCTGCACGTCTCCGCCGGCCTCGGCACGAGCCCGTACGCGCAGGTCCGCCTCGCGTGCCGGCCCGAGGCGACCGTGCTCACGCTCGTCGCGCCGCGCGGCGAGGGCTGAGGCCGTCGGCGTCGCCGTGTGTGCCGTACCACCTGGTGCGCGTGCGCCGCGGCCCGATCCGCCGGGTAGGCTGGTCCGGTTCCCTCGGGGTGTGGCGCAGCTTGGTAGCGCGCTTCGTTCGGGACGAAGAGGTCGCAGGTTCAAATCCTGTCACCCCGACCACGTGAAGGGCCGCCGACCTGCGGAGACGCAGGGAGGCGGCCCTTCGTCGTTCGCGCCCGGCCCGACCCCGAAGGATCGGGGGCTCACCGTTCACTCGAGGACGACCAGGTGCTGCGTCGCCCGCGTCATCGCGACGTAGCGGTCGACGACGCCGGCGACGACCGCACCGTCACCGCCGCCCGCGTCCCACCGCGACGGCGCCACGAGGACGACGAGGTCGAACTCCAGGCCCTTGGTGAGCTCGGGGGCCAGCGACCGGACCCGGTCGCGTTCCGGGAACGACGGGTGGCCGACGACGCAGGCGACGCCCTCCCCGTGGGCGGCGACCTCCCGCTCCCAGCGCGCGAGGACGTCCTCGAGCTCGTCGACGAGGCCGTGATGCACCGGGATGCCCGAGCTGCGCACCGAGGTCGGCACCTCGGCGTCGGGCAGCACGGAGCGCACCAGGGGCTCCGCCTCCGCCATGACCTCCTCGGGCGTGCGGTAGTTGACCGAGAGGCCCGCCCGCCGCACGTGCGTCAGGCCGTTGCGCCCCAGCCGCTCGTCCCAGGACTCGGCGAAGCCCCCGCGCGCCTGCGCGCGGTCGCCCACGACCGTCATGCTCCCGGACGGGCAGCGGGCACGCAGCATCCGCCACTCGGCGTCGGTCAGCTCCTGCGCCTCGTCGACGACGACGTGGGCGAAGGGGCCGGCCAGGTCGTCGACCTCGGGGGTGGCCCGCGTGATGCCCCTGTCGAGCGCCGCACGCAGGTCGCCGCCGCGGAGCATGACGACGGGGCTCTCCGGGTCGTCGTTCGCCGCGAGGATGCGGTCCACGGCGTGGTCGAGCTGCTCCTGCTCCACCTCGACGGCGAGGTCGGCTGCGCGCTCCGAGCGCGTCCGCCCACGGCCCGCCCGGCGGCGGGCCGCGTCCAGGAGCGGCAGGTCCGCCGTCGTCCAGGACCGGGGCTCGGCGCGGCGCAGCAGGCGACGCTCGTCGGCCGTCAGGCCCGGCGCGCACCGCCGCAGCAGGGCCGGCACCTCCCACATGTCCGCCACGACGTCGGTCGGGTCGAGGACGGGCCACGCCCGCTCGAGGGCCGCGCGGAGCCCGCCGTGCGTCCGCAGCGCTCGACGCACCCGGTCGTGCGTGAGGTCCCCGTCCTCGACGACCTTCTCCACGAGCAGCTCGACGAGCTCCTCCCAGACCTGGTCCTGGGCCTCGTTGTGCGGGAGCCCGAACTCCGGGGCGCGGAACGCCGTCGCCCAGTCCTCGGGCTCGACCACGAGCTCGGTCCACGGCATGTCCACGACGAGCCGCTCCTGCGGCGGCTCCTCGTAGAGGTCGACCACCGCGGCGACCGCATCGACGAGCGTGGCGGAGGCCTTGAGGTGCGCCACCGCCGGGTCCTCCTCCGGCTCCGCCGACGCGCCCTCGGGGACGAGGTCGCGCAGGGTGCACGCGCGCACGCCGTCCTCGCCGAGGTTCGGCAGCACGTCCGCCACGTACGACAGGTACGGGTCGTGCGGTCCCACGAGCAGCACCCCACCGCGCCGGTGCCCGAGCCGCGGCTCGGCGTGCAGGAGGTAGGCCGCCCGGTGCAGGGCGACGACGGTCTTCCCGGTGCCCGGGCCGCCCTCCACCACCAGGGTGCCGTCGGCGCCGGCGCGGATGATCGCGTCCTGGTCCGCCTGGATGGTCGCGAGCACGTCGCGCATGCGCTCCGATCGGCCGGCGCCCAGGCTCGCGAGGAACGCCGACCGGTCGTCCGGTGCGGTGACGTCGTCGACGTCGCCGGTGAAGACCTCGTCCCAGTAGTCGGTGACCCGCCCCCGGCTCCACCGGTAGCGGCGGCGGGAGGCCAGGCCCATGGGGTCGGCGTGCGTCGCCCCGAAGAAGGGTTCGGCGGCGGGCGAGCGCCAGTCGACCAGCAGGCGCCGCCCGCGGTCGTCGGTCAGGCCGGTGCGCCCGACGTACACCGGCGCACCGCCGTCGGCGGGCTGCATGCGCCCCAGGCAGGTCTCGGCGCCGAAGCGCAGGGCGGTCCGCAGCCGGCCGGTGAGGCGGTGCACCTCCTGGTCGCGCTCGAGCGCCTGCTGACCGCCGCCGGCGGGGTCCTTGCGGACGCGGTCCAGCCGGGCGGCGAGCCGGGCGACGCGGTCGTCGAGGGCGGCGACGACGGCGGCGAGGTGCTCGTCGTCGTCGGCCAGGAGGGCGGGGTCGTCCTTGGCGCGGAGGTGGTCGGCGAGGTCGAACATGCGTGCGGCGGTCACAGGGCTCCCGTTCGGGTCGGCGCGCGGAAGCCGAGATGCTGCCCCACGAGGGGGGCCTTGCCGCAAGTCCCCCCTCGCGCCGTACCATGGAGGCAACAGGGCGGTGGCGTGCTCGACGACGAGCGCGACCGAGTCCGACCCACACACCCCGAAGACGACCGAAGGGCCGCAGGCTGTGTGCCTGCGGCCCTTCGTCACGATGTGCGCGGTCCCGACGAACCCCCCTGCGATCCGTCCGGCGCCTGCGCTGAAGTTCCGTGGCGCGTCCCGGCTGTCCCCCCGGATCGTCCGGGACGCGCCACGGTGTACTTCTCGGACGCCCCCGCGCCCACGAACAATGGTGCCAAGCCGCCGTCGACGGGGAGACCCTCGGCAGGCTGAACTTCCCGCCGATCTTCTCCGCCCCCAGGATGAGGCACCTCTCCCCTACCTCCGCGTGACGGGTGCCCCGCAGGATGTGGTAGAGGGTCCCTGCGCGCGCACGGCGGAGCCGATCAGGGGCAGGACCGGAGGGCCTCGTCGACGGTGTCCGCGTACAGCCGCGCGCCCTCGGTCCCCGGGTGGATGCCGTCGCTCGCGAGCAGGTCCGGGGACCCCTCGGCGACGGCGTGCCAGTCCGCGACCACGACCCGCTCGTGCGCCTCGGCGGCCTCGCGGATCGTCTCGTTCGCGCCGGGCACCCAGGTGGCGCTCGGTGGCGCGTGACCGGTCACGAGCACCACGCACCTCTCCCCCGTCGCCGCCAGCAGCCGGTCGAGGTGGTGCGGCGCGATCTCCCCGTTGGTCGCCCCCGCGAGGACCACGTGCCCCCGCAGAGTGCCCTCGGCGGCCATCCGCTCGACGATGTCCACCTCGGCCGGGAAGAACCGCGAGGTCTCGGCGTCGACGGTCACCCCGGGGAGGGTCTCGCCGATCGCTGGCCCCGAGGCGAGCGTGACCGAGTCGCCGACGACGCTCACGTCCTCACCGGGCACGGGCTCCCCCGCCGGTGACGCCTCCTCCTCCGGCCGGTCCTCGTCGGGTCGTTCGCCGTCGGGGCGGTCCTCGTCGGCGTCGCCCTCCTGCGACGGCGACTCCCCGGAGGGTGACTCCGCGGACCCGGGGTCCTCGCCGCGCGGGTAGGTGGTGACCCCGCCCTCGCCGATACCCGAGGCGAACAGCTCCTCGGCCTCGGTACGGGCCGGGGCCCGCTCGACCGCCCAGACCGTGCCGCCGAGGACAAGGACGGAGGCCATGGCCGCCGGCACCCCCAGCGTGACCGCGCGCCGCCGCAGCACGCGCAGCACCCCGGCCACCCCGTGGCGCCGGAAGGGGGTCTCGACCCAGCGGTGGCTGGCCTCGGCCGCGAGCAGCGTCGCGGCCAGCACGCCGAGGGCCACCACGCGCTCGTCGGCGGTGGGCCACTGCGCGTGGGCGAGCACGAGCAGCGGCCAGTGCCACAGGTAGATCGAGTAGGAGCGCTCCCCGGTCCACACCACCGGCCGCAGCTCGAGCACCCGGATGAGGGAGCGGCCCGGGGCGGCGGCGAGGACGGCCGGGGTCAGCGCCTGGACCACCGTCACGGTGAGGACGGAGGCGGCCAGCAGCAGCCAGGGCGTGGCAAGCTCGGAGGAGGCGGGCACGAGGACCGCCAGGGGGACGAGCGCGACGAGGGCCGCCCAGCCCGCCGCCCCGCGCACGCCCGCCCGCGCCGCGCTCGGCGTCGGGCCCCAGCCCGGCGGGTACCACAGCGCCTGCGGGTCCTGGCGGCGCGGCACGAGGGCCAGGGCGAGGGCCGCCCCGAGCATGAGGCCGTAGAGGTGCGTGTCGGTGCCGAGGTAGGCGCGCGAGCCGCCGAGCACCGCGGCCAGGGCGAGGGAGGCGGCGCCGACGGCGAGCGCGAGCCAGGGGCGCACCCGCTGCGGGGCGCGCCAGATGAGCAGCAGGAGGAAGGGCCACAGCAGGTAGAACTGCTGCTCGACACCCAGCGACCAGGCGTGGGTGAGCGGCGCCGGGGTCTGCTGGTCGAAGTAGCTCTGCCCCCCGGCGACCTGCACCCAGTTCGCGGTGAAGGTCAGCGTGCCCGCGAGCTGCCGGCCGATGCCGACGAGCACGTCACCGCCGACCCAGGCCGCGAGCGCGGTGACCGCGAGCGCGCACACGACCACCGCCGGGGCGAGACGGCGCAGGCGCCGGCCGACGAAGGCGACGACGTCGACCGAGCCCGTCCGGCCGATCTCCCCCACGAGCAGCGTGGTGATGAGGAAGCCGGAGACCACGAAGAAGACGTCGACGCCGATGTTGCCGCCCGGCGCCCAGGAGGGCCACAGGTGGTTGACGAGGACCAGTGCGCAGCCGAGGGCCCGCAGTCCGTCGAGTCCCCGGATCCGGCCGCCCGTCGTCATGCCTGCGTGCCCTCCCCGCTCCTCGTGCTCATGGACGGCGACCATGAAACACCACGGTGCTCGCGAGGTGGTGGAGGTCCGCGGGACACTCCTCCCCCGCGTCCGGCCCGCACGCGGGCAGGGGCCGGTCACTGGCCGGACCCGCCCGGTCGCCGGTCCGGCGACCGGCCGGAGGCCGGGATCGCTCAGGCGTGTGGTTCGCTCAGGCGCCGAGCTCGGCGGCGAGCAGCTCGGCGATCTGGACGGCGTTGAGCGCGGCCCCCTTGCGGAGGTTGTCCCCGACGACGAACATCGCCAGGCCGTGCCCGTCCGGTGCCGCGCCGTCGGCCCGGACGCGGCCGACGAAGGTCGAGTCCTTGCCGGTCCCCTTGAGCGGGGTGGGCACGTCCTCGAGCTCGACGCCGGGCGCGGCGGCGAGCACCTCGAGGGCGCGGGCGGGGTCGATGGGGCGCTCGAACTCGGCGTTGACCGCCATGCCGTGGCCGGAGAAGGTCGGCACGCGCACGCAGGTCCCGGCCACCCGCAGGTCGGGCAGGCCCAGGATCTTGCGCGACTCGTTGCGCAGCTTCTGCTCCTCGTCGGTCTCCCGCGAGCCGTCGTCGACGAGGTTGCCCGCCAGGGCGACGACGTTGAAGGCGATCGGCTCGGCGTAGACCTCGGGGGCCGGCAGCTCGACGGAGGTGCCGTCGACGGCGAGGCCCTCGATCTCCTGGGACATGCCGGCCTTCAGCTGGCCGGACAGCTCGCGCACGCCGGCCACGCCCGAGCCGGAGACGGCCTGGTAGCTGGTCACGGTGAGCCGGACGAGGCCGGCCTCCTCGTGCAGCGCCTTGAGGGTCGGCATCGCGGCCATCGTCGTGCAGTTGGGGTTGGCGATGATGCCGCGCGGGCGGTCGGCGAGGGCCTCCGGGTTGACCTCGGAGACCACGAGCGGCACCTCGGGGTCCTTGCGGTACGCCGAGGAGTTGTCGACGACGACGGCCCCGGCCTCGGCGAAGCGCGGCGCCCACTCCCGCGACGTGCCGCCGCCGGCGGAGAACAGGGCGACGTCGATCCCGGCGGGGTCGGCCGTGGCGATGTCCTCCACGACGATCTCCTCGCCGCGGAACGGCAGCCGCGTGCCGGCCGAGCGTGCGGTGGCGATGAACCGCACGTTCGAGGCGGGGAAGTGGCGCTCCTCGAGGAGGGCGCGGATGACCCGACCGACCTGACCGGTGGCACCGACCACCGCGACGTTGATCCCGCTCATCGTCCGGTCCCCCCGTACACGACCGCCTCGGTGTCCTCGGCATCGAGCTCGAACGCCGTGTGCACGGCGCGCACGGCCGTCGTCAGGTCCTCGATGCGGGTGACCACGGAGATGCGGATCTCCGAGGTCGAGATCATCTCGATGTTGATGCCCGCGTTGTACAGGGCGTCGAAGAGCTTGGCGGAGACACCCGGGTTGGAGCGCATGCCGGCGCCGACCAGCGAGAGCAGGCCGACCTCCTCGTCCGCGCGCAGCTCCCCGTAGCCGATCTCCTCGCGGGCCGCCTCGAGTGCGCGCCGCGCGGCTCCGACCTGGGCGGTCGGGAGCGTGAAGGAGATGTCGGTCGTGCCGGTGGCCTTGGCCGAGACGTTCTGGACGATCATGTCGATGTTCGCGTCGGCCGCGGCGACGACCCGGAACAGGCGGGACGCGGAGCCCGGGATGTCCGGGACGTCGACGACCGTGATCTTCGACTGGCTCTCGTCGTGGGCGATGCCGGAGATGATCGGTTCTTCCATGTCGGCTCCCTCATAGGTGTCCTCGGAGGTGACCAGGGTCCCCTCCAGGTGCGAGAACGACGAGCGCACGTGCAGCGGCACGCCGTATCGGCGGGCGAACTCCACGGCCCGCAGGTGGAGGATCTTCGCCCCGTGGGAGGCGAGCTCGAGGGTCTCCTCGAACGAGATCCGGTCGATCTTGCGGGCGGCGGGCACGACGCGCGGGTCGGCGGTGAACAGGCCGTCGACGTCGGAGTAGATCTCGCAGACGTCGGCGTCGAGCGAGGCGGCGAGCGCCACGGCGGTGGTGTCGGAGCCGCCGCGGCCCAGCGTGGTGACGTCGTTGCGCTCGTTGACGCCCTGGAATCCGGCGACGATGGCGACCTGGTCGTCCTTGAGGGACTGGAGGATCCGCCCGGGCGCCATCTTGACGATCGAGGCGCGCCCGTAGTTGACGTCGGTGACGAGGCCGGCCTGCTGCCCCGTGTAGGAGCGGGCGCTGATCCCCTCGGCCGTCAGCGCCATCGCGAGCAGCGACATCGAGATGCGCTCGCCCGCGGTGAGCAGGATGTCGAGCTCACGGGCGGGCGGGTCCTCTGGCATCACCTCGCCGGCGAGGTCGAGGAGGTCGTCGGTCGTGTCGCCCATCGCGGAGACCACCACGACGACGTCGTGGCCCGCCCTCCTCGTGGAGGCGACCCGCCGGGCGACCCGGCGCAGCGCCTCCGCATCGGCGACGGACGACCCGCCGAACTTCTGCACGACCAGTGCCACTGAGGTGCCTCCAGGTGTCGATGGTGGACCGACGGCCAAGGCACCGCCGACTCCGTCGTGCCAACCAGGATAGGGGGATGCCCGACTGGCGGACGGGCGATCCCGCCCAGCGGACCCGTCTGACGGGTCACGCCGGGGCTACCACCAGCCCGACTCCTCGCCCGCCTGCCAGCCCAGGCGCAGGACGAGGATCGAGACGACGACGACGAAGACGACGCGCACGAACCCCGAGCCGTGGGCCACGGCCATCCGGGCGCCGACGTAGCCGCCGGTGAGGTTGCCGACGCCGACGGCCAGCCCCGCGGCCCAGACGACGTGCCCGGCCGGGACGAAGAAGGCCAGCGCGCCGAGATTGGTGGCGAGGTTGACGATCTTGGCGATGCCGGAGGCCTGGAGGAACGCGTACCCGAGGAGACCGACGAGGCTGATGACGAGGAAGGACCCCGTGCCGGGGCCGAGCACGCCGTCGTACACGCCGATGACGGCGCCGATGGCGCAGGCGGCGAGCAGGTGGCGGGTCCCCGTCAGGCGCAGCGCGTTCTCCCGCCCGACGCTGGGGCGGGCCACGGTGTAGACCAGGACCGCGACGCAGGCGGCGAGGATGACGGGGGTGAAGGCCCGCTCGGGGATCGAGGAGGCGATCGCGGCGCCGCCGACGGCGGCCACCAGGGCGGCGCCGGCCATCGGCAGCGCCGTGCGCAGGTCGACGTGGACGCGCCGGTAGTAGGTGATCGAGCTGACGGTGGTGCCCATGATCGAGCCGACCTTGTTGGTGGCCACGGCCGCGAGCGGGCTCATCCCAGGGACCAGGAGCAGCGCGGGGAGCTGGATGAGCCCGCCGCCGCCGACGACGGCGTCGATCCAGCCGGCCACCGCCCCGGCCAGGACCAGCAGCAGGAGGACCGTGAGGTCGGGCTCGGGCATCGCCGCGCTGGGTGTCGGGCCGTCAGGCGGTGATCCGCTTGCGGCCCTCGAACGACCGACCGAGGGTGACCTCGTCGGCGTAGTCGAGGTCGCCGCCCGCGGGCAGGCCGACGGCGAGGCGCGAGACAGGGATCTCGAGCTGGCCGAGCATGCGGATGAGGTAGGTCGCCGTGGCCTCTCCCTCGATGTTGGGGTCCATCGCCAGGATGACCTCCTCGACGGGGTGGTTGCCGAGGCGGGTGAGCAGGTCGGCGATCCGCAGGTCGTTGGGGCCGATGCCGCGCAGGGGGTCGATGACGCCGCCGAGCACGTGGTAGCGGCCCCGGAACTCGCGGGTGCGCTCGATGGCGACGACGTCCTTGGGCTCCTCGACGACGCACAGCTGGGCCCAGGTGCGCCGCGGGTCGGCGCAGATCCGGCACTGCTCGGCCTCGGCGACGTTGCCGCACTCGTCGCAGAACCGCACCTTGGCCTTGACCTCGACCAGGGCGGTGGCCAGGCGGGCGACGTCGTCGGGGTCGGCTGCGAGGACGTGGAACGCGATCCGCTGGGCAGACTTCGGCCCGATGCCGGGCAGCTGCCCCAGCTCGTCGATCAGGTCCTGAACCGCGCCGTCATACACGCGGGAAGCCTACGTCCCCGGGGGGACATCCGGCGTCGGAGCGCGCCGCTCGAGCACGCGGGCACCGAAGACGGACACGAGGAGGTCGACGCCGACCAGGCCCGATCCGTCGGCGTCCTGGTCGTCGGGCGAGGGCTCGTCGTCGGCCGGGTCGACCCGCCCGTCGAGGGCGCGCTGGCCGGGCAGGACCGTCGGGGGCGGCGGGCCGGTCTCCTCACCGTCCTCGGGGGCCGGTTCCTCCTCCGGGTCGGGCGGCGCCTCACCGTCGGCGTACGGGACCGGGTCGGGTCCGACGACGGAGCGTTCGTCGACGGCCTCGCTCGGGTGCGGCCGGGCGCCGGGGCCGGGCGCCCAGGGGTCGTCGGCCGGCTCGGGTCCGGGCAGGTCGGCGGGGTCCTCGTCCTCGTCGGGCTCGGCGAGGGGGTCGGCAGGAGGGCCGGCCGCGACTCGCGCGCTCCCGACGCCGGTCGAGGCGTCGGTGCTGGACGGGGCGTCGGCACCGGCGGCCGCGCGGAGCGCGGCGCCGGGCACGGCCACCGCGGGCCAACCGTCGGGGCCGACGGGGGCGGGCTCACGGGCAGGCGGAGCGCTCTCGCGATCCGGTGGCGTCGACCCGCGGCCGGGCGAGGGAGTCTCACGGGCGGGCGGGGCGGTCGCACGGCCGCGAACGGCAGGCGTCCCGTCCGTGTGCGCCTCCTCGCTCGGGCCACCGTCGGGGTCGACGGCCGGCTGCCCGACAGGCGTCAGCGGGACGCCGGGCGCCGGGCCGCCGTGCGCGCCGGCGTCGCCCTCGTCGGCGGGGCGAGCCGCACCGGCGCGGCTGTTCTCGCCGTGGCCGGCCGGACCGGCCGCGGGGCCGGGCTCATCGGCCGCCGGCCGGCCGGGCCGGGCCCCCGGTTCGCGGGGGTCGTCGTCGGGGCCGCCCGAGGGCGGGCGGGAGGAGCGGTCGGGGCGTGGGGCGCGCTGCCGCGCCCCGCCCTGCGTCGCCCCGTGGGCCGCGCCCGCACCGCCGGGGGCCGCCCCGGCGACGGCGCCGACGGCGCGCAGCCGCACGCCGAAGGTGCGGTGCACGGCCTCCTCCACCGGCTCCGCGTGGCCACCGTTGCGGAAGGCCTCGGCCAGGCCCGGGCTCGGGAAGTCCAGGCGCACGCCCTCGGCGCTGACGTCACCGACGACGGCGTTCATCGACACCAGGGTCCAGGTGGCCCGCCGCAGCCCGGCCAGGACGTCGACGACCTCGTTCCACCGTTGGCGCACGGCCGCCGGGTCGACGCCGCCGGGCTGCGCGTCGGTCGGCGCCTGAGGTGGGGCGGGCGCCTGCGCTGGGGCCGGCACGGCCGGTCCCTGCGCCGGGTCCGGGCCGCCCGTCGTCCGGCTCGCCGAGTCCTGCGGCTCTCCCTCGCCGCCGGCCTGCGCGGCGGCCTGCCGGGCCGCCTCGGCCGGCTCGGCGGGATCGGGCACGCGTGCGGCGGGTGACGGCGCGCCGTCGTCCGCCACGGCTGCCGGCCGGTCGTCGGCCGGGGTGGGGGTCTGCTGCGGCGCACCACCCGTCGAGGCACCGGCGGGAGCGTCGGGCGAGGAACCGCCAGAGGCAGCTCCGGCGGGCGGCGCACCGGCGGCGGAGGCACCGCTGCCCGGCGCCGAGAGGACCGCCCGCCAGTCCGGCACCGGCTCGGGCGCGCGCGTCGGCGGGTCGTCGCGGGTGGACGGGGCGTCGGCGGCAGCATGGTCGCCCGCACCACCGGCTCCCGGCGTCGTCGCGGGGGCGGCTCCCCCCGCCGCCGCGGGCGTGGGTCCCGGCGTCGTCGGGGATCCCGCCGACCCGGCCGACTGCTCGGGGGCGGATCCGGTCCGCACCGGGGCCCCTCCCCCGGCGCCCTGCGCCGGGACGCCCGAGGCGAGCGCCTGCTCGACGCTCTCGACCCGCGCGAGGACGGCGGAGTCCGCGTCGGCCACGCCGGGCAGGAGGATCCGCGCGCAGAGCAGCTCGAGGTGCAGCCGCGGGCTGGTCGCCCCCGTCATCGCCGAGAGCGCGGCGTTGGTGAGGTCGGCGGCCCGCGTCAGGCGAGCCGGACCCATCGCGTGGGCCTGCTGCTGCATGCGCGCAAGCTGGTCCTGCGGGACGCCGCGCAGGGCGGCCTCGGCCTGCTCCCCAGCAAGTGCGACCACGACGAGGTCGCGGAGCCGCTCGAGCAGGTCCTCGACGAAGCGGCGCGGGTCGTGGCCGGTGGAGACCACGTCGTCGACGACCCCGAACAGGGCGGCGCCGTCGCGGTCGATGAGCGCATCGACGACCGCGTCGAGCAGGGCGGCGTCGGTGAAGCCCAGCAGCGCAGAGGCCCGCTCGAGGGACAGGGCCCCCTCGGCCGCACCGGCGACGAGCTGGTCGAGCACCGACAGCGAGTCACGCACCGAGCCGCCGCCGGCGCGCACGACCATCGGCAGGACGCCGTCGGCGACCTCGACCCCCTCGCTCGCGGTGATCTCGGCGAGGTAGGCGGTGAGCACCCGCGGTCCCACGAGCCGGAAGGGGTAGTGGTGGGTGCGCGAGCGGATCGTCCCGATGACCTTGTCCGGCTCCGTGGTGGCGAAGACGAACTTCACGTGCTCGGGCGGCTCCTCGACGAGCTTGAGCAGAGCGTTGAAGCCCTGCGGGGTGACCATGTGCGCCTCGTCGAGGATGAAGATCTTGAACCGGTCGCGCACCGGGGCATAGCTGGCGCGCTCGCGCAGCTCGCGCGCGTCGTCGACGCCGTTGTGGCTGGCGGCGTCGATCTCGACGACGTCGAGGGAGCCGCTGCCCCCGCGGGCGAGCTCGACGCAGGAGTCGCAGGTGCCGCAGGGGGTGTCCGTGGGGCCCTGCTCGCAGTTGAGGCAGCGCGCGAGGATGCGCGCCGAGGTGGTCTTGCCGCAGCCGCGCGGGCCGGAGAAGAGGTAGGCGTGGGTGATGCGGTCCGCGCTCAGAGCCGTCATCAGCGGTTCGGTGACGTGCTCCTGACCCACGACCTCCTGGAAGGTGTCCGGGCGGTACCGGCGGTACAGGGCTGTCGTCACGGGGTCGACCCTAACCGGGCCGGCGGACACCGCGCCGCCCCCGTCCCCGACCTGTGCACGAGCAGGCGCGTGCGGACATGAAGGGACCCCCCGCGCACCCGGTAGAGCCCGTCTACCCTTGCTGCCTTCCGGCCCTGGGGGGGTTCGACTGGGTACCGCCGCACGGGGGGTCTGCCGTCCAGTCTACAAGTTGGGCGCCGCGGGGCCGAGGCCCGTGAGGGTGGCCCGTCTCTCGCCGCAGGGGCCCGGGGCACCCCGCCGGCTCGGGTACGCTAGATCCTCGGTACCGCCCGCCCCGGCGTGCGGCCAGGAGGATTCGCCTAGTGGCCTATGGCGCACGCTTGGAAAGCGTGTTGGGTGCAAGCCCTCGGGGGTTCGAATCCCCCATCCTCCGCCATCTGCCCCGAGCCGCGGCGCCGTGCGAACGGTGCTGCGGCTCGCGGCTTCCCCGTGGGACTCGCGCAGGACGCTCGTGTGCGTGCGGGTCTCCGTCCCCGGCGGAGTCCTCCGGTACCGTGCCCGGATGACGGACCGGCCAGGCGCACGCAGGCGCGCCACCCTGCCTCTCCTCCTCGCCAGCGGTGGCGCCATGCTCGTGGCCGGGTGCGGCGACGACGCCCTCACCGAGGACGACATCATCGACCGGGTCGCCGCGGCGATGCGCGAGGCGCCGGGGTTCACCTTCGAGTGGGACGCCCCCGTCTCCGAGACCGACGCGTTCAGCGAGGGAGCCGTGCGCTACGACGCCGACGGCGAGGTGGACCTGCTCGACCTGACCACCCACGACGTCGACCGGCAGGTCGTCACGGAGGTCCGACTCGTGGACGGGACGATGTACGAGCGCACGGGCGGCGCCGGCGAGTTCGAGGTGCTCGACGAGGACGAGCACGAGCACCACCTCCTGGGGTGGGACTGGGCGGCCGCGGTCGAGTCCTGGGGCACACCGGAGTCGGTCGAGGAGATCGGCGAGAGCGAGGTCGAAGGCGTCGGCACGACCGTCTACGAGGTGCGGTTCACCGACGAGGTCCAGCACTGGTGGGTCGACGACGAGGACCGTCTCCGCCGGACGGAGACCCCGGAGACGGAGGTCGGCGGGACGCTGAGGAGCTGGGGCGAGGACCTCGAGGTCCCGGTGCCGGAGAACGTCGAAGGATCGTGAGCCCGAACCCGCGCTCGGCATGGGGTGCAGCGCGGGCGCGCAGGTCGGCGCTGTCCGACGCTGCACCGGCACGGGCCGCCCCCGCCCCGATCGCACGGGACCTTCGTCGCGGCAGGGCTGCGCGCCGTCGTGTTCTCCTAGATGGGCGGGGCCGCCCACCGGACAGGCGTGACCTGGCACCGGTCCGAGGTGCGGACGGTGTCCGGCGGCACAGCGCCCGCGAGGCCCAAGATTGTTAGATTGGCAGGTGCCGTTGTCCAGCAGCGGCCCGCCGCCGTTGTCGTCGTGGAGGGAGGCACAGATGTCCGCCGACATCCGCACCGATCCCGTCCTCCTGCCGGTGCCCACGATCCCGTCCCCACGCACCGGCACCGGGCGCCCCCTGCCCGCCGACGCCGTCGGGCTGCCCGACCGGTTCGGCCGGCGGGCCACCGACCTGCGCGTCTCGCTGACCGACCGCTGCAACCTGCGCTGCACCTACTGCATGCCGCCCGAGGGTCCTGAGTGGCTGCCCACCGACGACGTCCTCACCGACGAGGAGGTCGTGCGCCTGGTGACCATCGCCGTGCGCGACCTCGGCGTGCGCACGGTCCGCTTCACCGGCGGGGAGCCGCTGCTGCGCCGCGGGCTGGAGGGGATCATCGCCGGCACGGCGGCCCTGCGGGGCCCCGACGGCGAACGGCCCGACATCGCGCTGACGACCAACGCGCTCGGCCTGGACAAGCGCATCGAGTCCCTGGTGGCCGCCGGGCTGGACCGGGTCAACATCTCCATCGACTCCCTCGACCGCGAGCGCTACGCCCGCGCCGCCCGCCGCGACCGCCTGCACGACGCGCTGCGCTCCCTGGACGCCGTCGACCGGGTGGGCATCCGCCCGGTGAAGATCAACGCCGTCCCCATGCTCGACTCCTTCCGCGAGGACGCCCCCGAGCTGCTGCGCTTCTGCCTCGAGCGCGGCTACCAGCTCCGCTTCATCGAGTACATGCCGATCGGACCGCGCGAGAGCTGGAAGCGCGAGGAGATCGTCACCGCGCAGGACCTGCGCGACGCCCTGACCGACGCCGGTTTCACCCTCACCGCCCGCACCGGACCGCGCGGCTCGGCACCCGCCGACGTCGAGGACGTCTCCGCACCGGGCCTGCCCGACGGCACCGTCGGCCTCGTGGCCTCGGTCAGCGAGCCCTTCTGCGCCTCGTGCACCCGCACCCGCATCACCGCCGACGGCCAGGTGCGCTCCTGCCTGTTCGCCACCACCGAGACCGACCTGCGCGCCCTGCTGCGCGACGGCTCCGACGACGCCGCGGTGACCCGCCGCTGGCAGGAGGCCATGTGGGGCAAGCCCCGCGCCCACGGCTTCGGCACCGACGACTCGTTCGCCCTTCCCTCCCGCACGATGTCCGCCATTGGAGGCTGACGTGACCACCCAGGCCACGACCCCACCCGCACCCACCGCTACCAGGACCGTCACCGTGCGGTTCTTCGCCGGGGCCGCCGAGGCCGCCGGCACCTCCTCGACCAGCGTCGAGGTGGCCGCCGACGCCACGCTCGGCGGCGTCGTCGAGGCCCTGCGCGCCGGCGCCGACGAGCGTCTGACCCGCGTGCTCGACGTCGCCACCTGGCTCCTCGACGGCGCGCGCGCCGAGCAGGACGCGCCCGTGCCCGAGGGCGCCACCGTGGACTGCCTCCCGCCCTTCGCGGGCGGCTGAGCGTGGCCCGACGCGTCGCCGCCGAGGTCACCGACGTCCCCCTGGACCCGACGGCGCTAGCCGACGCCTGCGCCGACGACCGGTGCGGCGCGGTGGCGACCTTCTCCGGCGTCGTGCGCAACCACGACGACGACCGCGGCGTCACCGGCATCACCTACTCCGCCCACCCCGAGGCCGCGACCTTCCTCGCCGAGGTCGTCGACGAGTTCCTCGACCGGCCCGGCGTGCACGCCGTCGGCGCGGTCCACCGGGTCGGCGAGCTGGCCATCGGCGACCACGCGATCGTCGCCGTCGTGGCCGGGGAGCACCGCGCGGAGACCTTCGCCGCCCTGGCCGAGCTCGTCGAGCAGGTCAAGGCGCGCGTGCCGATCTGGAAGCACCAGTCCTTCACCGACGGTTCCACCGAATGGAGCGCCCTGCCGTGAGCCCCTCCCCCGCACCGCTGCCCTCCCTCGAGGTGCCCCTGAGCCGGCCGCTCGAGCCCCTGCCGCCCGGCGCCTACGACCGGCACCGCCGCTCGCTGCTCGTCGAGGGCTACGGGGAGCGCGGGCAGCAGCGGCTCGCGGCGGCCCGCGTGCTCGTCGTCGGAGCCGGCGGCCTGGGTTCGCCCGTGCTGTTCTACCTCGCGGCGATGGGCGTGGGCACCATCTACGTCTCCGACGCCGACGAGGTCGAGCTCAACAACCTCCAGCGGCAGTTCATCCACACCGAGGCGACGGTGGGCGTCCTCAAGGCCGAGTCCGCCGCCGCGGCGCTGCGCGCGCTCAACTCCGAGATCGAGATCGTGCCCATGGGCCCGGCGACCACCGAGTCGCTCGACGCGCTGCGGGACGACGTCGACCTCGTCATGGAGTGCTCCGACGTCTTCGCCACGAAGTACCTCGTGGGCGACTGGTGCGCCGCCAACGGCAAGCCGCTGGTCTGGGCGAGCGTGATGGCGATGATCTGGCAGGTGTCGGTGTTCTGGACCGACCCGCCCGCGCCGTGGCGTCCCCTCGCCCTGCGCGACCTCCACGCCGAGCCGCCAGCCCCGGGCGCCGTGCAGACCTCGCACGAGATCGGGGTCCTGGGCCCCGTCGTCGGGCAGGTCGCCTCCGCCCAGGTGGTCGAGGCGGTCAAGCTGCTCGTCGGCACCGGCTCCCCCCTGTATGGCCGGGTCCTGGTGGGTGACTCGCGCGTCCAGCAGATCGACCAGCTCGAGTACGCCCGCCCGCGGGAGGACGCGTGAGCCTCGTCGACGTCGAGACCCACCTCGCCCGCGTGCTGGCCACCGCCGCCGAGGTCGTGGCCGCGCGTCCCGAACGCACCGTCGAGCGGGTCCCGCTGCGCGAGGCCGCCGGCCGGGTGCTCGCCGCCGACGTCCTCGCCCGGGCCGCGGTGCCCCCGTTCACCAACTCCGCGATGGACGGCTTCGCCCTGCGCGCCGCCGACCTCGACGGCCTCGCCGACGACGCCCTCGAGCTGCCCGTGGCCGGCGACGTCGCGGCCGGCGCGGTGCCGGGGACGCTCACGCCGGGCACCGCCCAGCGGATCATGACCGGCGCCCCGCTCCCGCCCGGGGCGGACACCGTGATCCCCGTCGAGGACACCGACCACCGGCCCGGCCCCGGACCGGCTCCCGAGCGCGTGCGGCTGAGCTCCCGGCCGCGCGCGGGTGCGTGCGTGCGGCACGCCGGGGAGGACGTCGCCGTCGGGGACCCGGTGCTGGCGGCGGGCACGCTGCTGGGTCCGGCCCAGCTGGCCGCCGCGGGCTCGGTCGGGCACGGCAGCCTCACCGTCGCCCGCCGGCCGCGGGTGCTCGTCCTCACCACCGGGGACGAGCTGGTCGAGCCCGGCGACGACGTGCCCGACGGGCAGATCACCGACTCGAACTCGGTGCTGCTGTCCACGCTGGTCACCGACGCCGGCGGCGACCCGGTGCACGCCCGCACCCGCGACGACATCGAGGCCTTCCGGGCCGTGCTGGCCGACCACCTGGCCGAGGTCGACCTCGTCGTCACCGCCGGCGGCGTCTCGGCCGGCGCCCACGAGGTGGTGCGCCAGGCCCTCGAGGGTCGGGGCGTGGACTTCGTCGGGGTGGCCATGCAGCCCGGCAAGCCGCAGGGTTTCGGCACCCTCGACGACGGCGGTCGGCGGGTCCCGGTGGTCTGCCTGCCCGGCAACCCCGTCAGCGTCTTCGTCACCTTCCACGTCATCGTGCGCCCGCTGCTGGCCGTCCTCACCGGAACGGAGCCCACCCACGAGCGGTTCCCCGTCGTGGCGGCCCGGGACTGGCCGACCCCGCCGGGCCGGCGCCAGTACGCGCCCGTCGAGCTGCGCCGGGACGGGGCGACGATCCTCGCGGAGCCGCCGCACCCGCACGGGGCGAAGTCGCACTTCGCCGCGACCCTGGCCCGGGCCGACGCGCTGGTCGTCGTGGCCGCGGAGGCCGACCAGGTGCGCGCCGGGGACCACCTCGAGGCCTTCGTCGTCGGAGGATGGGACGCATGAGCGAGCTGACCCACCTGCGCGGCGACGGCACGGCCTACATGGTCGACGTCACCGCCAAGACCCCGACCGTCCGCCAGGCCACCGCCCGCGCCACCGTCACCTGCGCGGCGGAGACGATGGCCGCCCTGACGGAGGGCTCGGTGCCCAAGGGTGACGTGCTGGCCGTCGCCCGGATCGCCGGCATCCAGGCCGCCAAGCGCACCCCCGAGCTGCTGCCGCTCGCGCACGTCATCGGCGTGCACGGGGCGAGCGTGGACCTCGAGCTCGCCGAGGACCGCGTGGAGATCCGGTCGACCGTGCGCACCGCGGACCGGACCGGCGTGGAGATGGAGGCGCTGACGGCCGTCACGGTCGCGGCGCTGACGGTGGTCGACATGCTCAAGGGCATCGACCGCACGGTGGCCATCCGCGAGGCGATGATCGTCGCCAAGTCCGGGGGCCGCTCCGGGGACTGGACCCGCGAGGAGGCGTAGGCCGAGGCCGGTGCGGTCAGCGCCGCACCGGCTCGGCCACGCCGTGGATCGGTGAGCTGAGCCGGGTGAGCGGTGCACCGGAGCCGCCCCAGCGGGTGGCGACGATCTCGGCGGCGATCGCCACCGCCGTCTCCTCCGGGGTCCGGCCGCCGAGGTCGAGCCCGATCGGCGAGCGCAGGCGGGCCAGCGACTCCTCGGGCACGCCCTCCTCGCGCAGCCGGGCCAGTCGGTCGTCATGGGTGCGCCGGCTGCCCATCGCCCCGACGTAGGCCGCCGGGGTGGACAACGCTTCGACGAGCAGGGGGACGTCGAACTTCGGGTCGTGCGTGAGGACGCACAGCACGGTGCGCTCGTCGACCTCGCGCCCGGCCAGGTAGTCGTGCGGCCATTGCACGACGATCTCGTCGGCCTCCGGGAACCGGGCTCGCGTGGCGAAGACCGGACGCGCGTCGCACAGGGTGACGTGGAAGCCGAGGAACTTGCCCACCTTGACCACGGCGGCGGCGAAGTCGATCGCGCCGAAGACGATCATCTCCGGCGCCGGCGCGAAGGACTCGACGAAGACGGTCACCTCCGACATGCGATGCTCGCCCTGCCGACCCAGGTGCAGCTTCCCGTTGCGCCCCTGGGAGAGATACCCCTGGGCGAGCTCGACGACGGAGTGGGCGAGCCCGGGTGTGGCCGCCCCGCCCGGGACCCCGTCGGCGCGTGCCACGGAGTCGGGGGTGACGACGACGCGGGACCCCACCAGGGAGCCGCCCTCGACGACGGTCGCGACGGCGATCGGCCGGCGCTCCTGCTCGGCCTCGGCCACGACGAGCAGGTCCGGAAACGTCTCGGCGGTGACGAGCTCGACGAAGATCTCGATCGTCCCCCCGCACGTCAGGCCCACGGAGAAGGCGTCCCCGTCGGCGACACCGTAGGACTCCCGGACGGGCTCACCGGTGGCGAGCACCTGCTCGGCCAGGTCGTGGACCGCGCCCTCGACACAGCCGCCGGACACGCTGCCGACGACCTCCCCGTGCTCGGAGACGGCCATCGACGCACCCGGCGTACGGGGCGAGGAGCTCCAGGTCTCGACGACGGTGGCCAGCGCGAAGCGGGTGCCGGCCCGGTACCAGTCGGTGAGCTCAGGAAGGATGTCCCGCAACGATCACACCTCCATGTGGACCACGTTCCGACCAGACCTGCATCCTAGCTGCCGACGGCCGCGCGGTGCCGAACCGACAGCTCGAGGTAGGTCTCCGCGTTCTCGCGGATCGCGTCGACCTCCTCGTCGGTGGTCTGCCGGCGGACCTTCCCGGGCACCCCGGCGACCAGCGAGCGCGGCGGGATCTCGGTCCCCTCGAGCACCACGGTGCCAGCAGCCACCAGGCTGCCGGCACCGATGCGCGCGCCGGAGAGCACGACGGCGCCCATCCCGATGAGCACGTCGTCCTCGACGGTGCAGGCGTGCAGCACCGCGTTGTGGCCGACCGAGACGCCCTCGCCGATGACGGTGGCGAGCCCGGCGGCCACGTGCACGCTCGTGTTGTCCTGCAGGTTGCTGCGCGCACCGAGGTGGATCCGCTGCCCGTCCATGTCGGCACGGACGACCGCGCCGTACCAGACGCTGGAGCGCTCGCCGAGCTCGACGGCGCCGACGACGGTGGCGCCGGGTGCCACGAAGGCGTCGTCGGCGATCGTCGGTGCGCCGCCATTGGGCAGCGCGATGATGTGGGCGGCGGTGCGGTCGGTTGGGTTCGACATGGGGTCCTCCTCGGGCAGCGGCGGTCGGGGGTGACGTCAACGCACAGGCAACGGCACGAGCATGACAAACAGATCGTCGGCGCGCGTCATCCGCTCCGCTCCGCCGACACCGACGACGGATCGTCCGCGCGGTGCGAGCTGCCGGTACGACGCCCGGTCACCCCGGCCACCGCCATGACGACCATAGGGACGAGAATGGCGACGTACGCGTTGTCGATTCCCCACGGGTCACCGAGCAGGAACCACGCAACCGTGGCAACCAACGAGGCGATGATCGCGACGAGGGCTCCGTTCCTTGACCCGAACCGGGGGGCGTAGAACATCAGGAGGACAAGGACGGCCAGGGTCGAGCGGAGCGCCTTACCCAGGAAGGTCACCGCGAGCACGTCGCTCGCGTAGAGGGCAAGCACCATCGGGAGCAGCCCGACGACGACAGTCGCGCAACGGATGAACACGACGTCCTTCTTCGGATCCTGGTCCTTGTTGAGGATCGGGCGGTAGAAGTCCTTGAGCAGGAGCGTCGAGACCGAGAGGATGATCGCACTCGCCGTCCCCAGGAGTGCCGCCAGCAGCCCGGCGATGACGATGCCGGCACTGAGCGCATCCATGTTGACGACCACCATCGGCAGGGCCTGGAGCGACTCGATCTCAGGGAACAGCACCCGTGCACACATCCCGGCCACCGCCGCGCAGATCCCGTACGGGATGAGCATGAGCGAGGCATACACGCTGGAGGCGCGCGCCTTCTTCTCATCGGACACCGACGAGATGGCCTGGATGATGTACTGGGTGGCAAAGGTCGCCCCGGCGCCTGCGATCAACCACGCAAAGATCTGTCCCAGGCCCACGCCTGCGACGTCGAAGAACTGATCGGGCACTGCCTCCCTCAGCGACGCCCACCCACCGATGCTCCGGAGGGGCAGGACGGCGGCGATGACGATGCCCGACAGCATGACGATCGAGTGCAGCAGGTTGGTGTAGACGACCGACCGCATCCCGCCCACCACGACGTAGAGCACCGCCAGCACACCTGTGATCGCGGTCGCGATGGTCCTGTCGATCCCGAGCAGACTGGTGAACACCGCACTTCCGCTGGCGAAGACTGCCACCGCGACGGTCATCAGAGCCACGATCATGATGACCGAGGTGGCGACCCTCACCCGTTCGCCGTAGCCCTGTCGGAGCACACCGGAGATCGTGTTCTGTCCCAGCCGCTTGTACCTGGCGGCGAGGAAGAATGAGAACAGGACGAACCCGACCCCCAACGCGACCAGGTTCCACGCCGCTGAGATGCCGTATTCATAGGCCCCCTGCGCAGTTCCCATGCTCGCACTGGTGCCGATGAACTCCGACGCCATGAGGACGCCGATGAGGATGGCGGGGAACGTCTTCCCACCCGTGGTGAAGCTCTCTGCGTCCCGAGACGCACGCCTCACCGCGAAACTGATGATGACCGTGACTGCGATGTACAGCGCCGCGATCCCGAGCACTACTGTCTGAAAGTTCATGTCTCCCCCTGGTCAGCCCCCTGCCCCCCGTTGGTCAGAAGGTGCCTCGTCGGAACGTGCGCGTGACGTTCGTCAGCCACGCCGGTCGGGTCGAAGATCAGTTCCTGCGCCAGCGACCGTGATGCCGCCAGGATCCAGGCTCGTCGAGTTCTTTGACGTACGGCACAGGTACTGGCCGGCTACGCCGTCTGCTCCTCCCGGCTGTGGAAGTCCCGCGGCTCGAGGATCAGCGACGTGACCACTCCGCCCACAAGCGCCCAGAACGGCGCCGAGATGTGCAGGATCGTCACTCCGCTCATGGCGATGACGAGCGCGACCAGCGCACCGACCTGGAAGCGCCTCTCCCGAAAGCTCGACTGGAAGGCCTGCAGCAGGACACCGATCATCGCGAGGCCGGCAACAGCTGCGGTCAGCTCCGGGGGGAGCGTGCCGACGATCGCCACGGCGACGCTGGCGAAGATCCCGAAAGCCATGAAGAGCACGCCGTTGACGACGGTTGCGGCATACCTACCGTTCTTGTCAGCGCCGGCCTGCTCGGAGGAGCAGATCGCGGTCATCGGTCCGGCGATGTTCGCGTTGTGGCCGCCGAAGAGCGGGGCGAGGAGGCCGCCGACGCCGCTGATGATCGTCATCGAGTTGAACGGCGGACGGTAGCGCTCGACCATGAGCACCCCCATCGACTGGGCGTTCTCCGCCCCGATGACCAGCAGGGCGAGGGGGACACCGACGGCGAGGATCGCGCTCAGATCGAACGAGGGCATGACCAGCTCGGGCGCCGTGAGCGCGAGGTTGCTCTCGAGCGGTGAGAAGGAGCCGGTGGCTGCCGCGGCGATCGCGCCCGCGACCAGTGCTCCCACGACTCCCGGTACGGCCTTGATGAACCGCGAGAGCAGCAGGTAACCGACGATCGCGGCACCGACGACGATCGGCAGCGACACCGCCGCATCGACGACCCCGGTGCCGAACCGGATGAGGGCTCCCGCGATCATGGCCATGACGATGGGGAACGGCAGCCAGGTGGCGACCTTCCGCACGAGGCCGGTGAGCCCGATGACCAGGACGATGACGCCGGCCGCGAGGAAGGCACCGACCATCTGTGAGAACTCGTACTCCGCGAGGGCGGCGACGACGAGTACCGCGCCCGGGATGCTGAAGGCGCCGGTGATCGGCAGCTTGTAGTACAGCGCCATGACGAACGAGATGAGGCCGCCGAACACGTAGATGCCGAAGATCCACGAGGAGATCACGACATCGGAGAGTCCGTTCGCCTGGGCACCGTTGATGACGATGAGCGCGGGGCCCGTACAGCCGAAGATGGCCGCGATGATGCCCGCGCCGATCGTCGAGATGTTGAGGTGGCCCGGCAGGTCGCGCAGGCCTGACCTGAAGCCGGGGCCGCCCTCGACGAAGCGCCGCTCGACGACGGTGGGCTCGGGAATCTGTTCGTGCTCCTGGCCGCGGATCGTCATCATTGGCTCGATCCGGTCGGGGCCGGCCCACCGGCCGCTGAGGTTCGGAGGGTGTAGTCGCCCGAGACGAGCTTGCGCCGCAGGATCTTCCCGACCGGGCTCTTCGGGATCGCGGAGATGACGAGGACCTTCTTGGGCCGCTTGTACTGCGACAGGGGCGCCTCGTTGCGGCTCCACTCCTGCAGCTCGGCGGCGAAGGCGGCGGGGTCGACGTCGTCCCTGGCGGGCACGACGAAGGCCGTGACGGCCTGCCCCCACTTCTCGTCCTTGAGCCCGACGACGGCGACCTCGGCGACGTCGGGGTGCCGGGACAGGACGTCCTCGACCTCGATGGGGTGCACGTTCTCCCCGCCGGTGATGATCATGTCGTCGACGCGACCGTCGACCCACAGGTCGCCGTCGGCGTCGATGTGCCCGAGGTCGCCGGTGTGGTACCAGCGACCGCGGATGGCCTTGGCGTCGGCGTCGGGCCGCTTCCAATAGCCCTGGAAGGCCTCGTCGGAGTCGAGGGAGACCACGATCTCCCCGACGACGTCGGTGGGCAGGTTCTCGTGGGTGTCGGTCGAGGTGGGGTCGACGACGCGCAGCCGGGAGTACAGGCCGGGACGGCCGGCGCTGCCGGGCTTGCGCGAGGCGTTCTCCTCGATGGCGAAGGTGTAGACCTCGCTCGAGCCGTAGTGGTTGACGAACCTCTCGGGCCGGATCGCCGCCTCGAGCTCCTCGCACAGGGTGGAGGTCATGGCCGCGCCGGCGAAGGCGAGCTTGCGTACCGAGCGGCCCACGCGCTCGAGCTCGCCGGTCCGGGCCAGCGCCCAGTAGGCAGTGGGCACGAGGTAGAGGGCGGAGATCTGCTCGCGCTCGATGAGCTCGATCGCCTCGGGGGCCTTGTAGACGGGCTGCTCGACGAACTTGCCGCCGACGATAAGCATCGACTGCAGGGAGCGCAGGCCCATGGTGTGGTACATCGGCATCGCGCCGAGCGTGGATTCCCGGTAGCCGTAGCCGCACTGCATGACATGGGCGGCCGAGGCGGCGAACTCGTTGCGCTGGGTGCGCGGGACGCCCTTGGGCTTGCCGGTGGTGCCCGAGGTGTAGAGCATGACCGCCGGGTCGTCCTCGGTCACCGTGATGCCGGGGGCCTCCACGGAGGCGGCCGCGACGACCGTCTCGAAGTCCTGGGCCCCCTCGAGCGGCTGGGCGCCGGCGTGCAGGAGGACCGGGTCGACCGGCGCCATGCCCAGCGCCTCGGCGGCTACCTCACGGGCGAGGTCGTCGGTGACCACGACGGTGGGCTCGGCGTCGGCGATGCAGTAGGCCAGCTCGGGTCCCGAGAGGCGGATGTTGAGCGGCGTGGACAGCACCCCGAGCTTCTGCAACGCGAGATGGGTGGAGGCCATGACCTCCGAGTTCGACAGGAACATCGCCACCCGGTCACCGGGCGTGACACCCAGTCCCAGCATCGCCTGGGCGATCTGGTTGGTGCGTTCGTCCCACTGCCGGTAGGTCATGGTCCTCGAGCCTGCGAACGCCGGGCGGTCGGGGAAGCGTTCAGCGGTCCAGGCGAGCGTGCGTCCGATCTCCATCGATCAGTTCCTCCTCGTGACTCGGTCGATGACCCCACGCAGGCGCGTGGCGGTGAGCTGGGTGACCATGGACAGCGCGCTCGGCGGGGCCGAGGTGACGGGCTCCTCGCCGCGGGCGGTGGCGTCGAGGGCGCCGGTGAACTGGCCGAACATCTCCCGGCTGACGTCGCCCGCCAGGGAGCGACCGAACTGGGCGATGCGCCCGGTCATGTGCAGGCTCGCCTCGGCGTGCACGTGGCTGCCGGCTCCTCCGCCCGCACCCGGTGTGACCGTCAGCTGCACCTCGGCCTGGACGTTGCCGCCACCGGCGTCAGCGGCCTGCGCGAGCGCCACGATCCGGCGCCGCTCCTCGTCGCGCTCGACGACGTGGATGTCGCCGACGAAGGCGAGCTTGACCGGGCCGAGCGCGACCCGGATCCGGCCCTTGTACCGGTCGTCGCCGTAGTCGGCGACGAGCTCGGCACCGGGCAGGCAGCGGGCGAGCCGCTCCGTGTCGGCCATGACCTCCCACAGGGCCTCGGGCGCGGCGGCGACGTCGTCGTCGACCTCGATGGCGACCGTGGGCTCGGTGTGTGGCATGCGGATCTCGGCGACCCCGCCGTCGTCGTCCCCGGCCCCGGCCGCGCCCTCAGCGGCGCGGCCACCCAGGTTGTCGCGGCGCAGCAGGGCGCCCGAGGCGCAGTTGTGCGGGGCGGGGACTCCGTCGGGGTGGTCCTCGGCCACCTCGGCGACCGCGTCCATGATGTTGCGGTAGCCGGTGCAGCGGCACAGGACGCCGGACATCTTCTCCGGGAGCTCCTCGCGGGCCACGCCCGGCTCGTGGTCGAGGAGGTCGTAGGCGCTCATCAGCTGGCCCGGTGTGCAGAACCCGCACTGCAGGGCGTGGTGCCTGCCGAAGGACTCCTGCAGCGGGTGCAGGTCGTCGGGGCGGCCGAGGCCCTCGACGGTCATGATCTCGGCGCCCTCGAGCTGGCAGGCCAGCAGCAGGCAGGCGCGGGCGGCGTCGCCGTCGACGATCACCGTGCACATCCCGCACACCCCGTGCTCGCAGCCGAGGTGCGTGCCGGTCAGGCCCAGGTGGTCGCGTAGGGCGTCGGAGAGGGTGACGCGCGGGGCGACGTCGACGGTGGCGGGGCGCCCGTTGACGGTGAAGGAGACCGTCATCGTCTCCTCGGCGCCGATCCGCAGGGTCTGCCCCTGCTCGGCGGGCGGCTCGGCACGGCCGGTGAGCCGGCCGAGCGGTCGGGTCAGTGCGCGCAGCGCGTTCATGCGGCGGTGCTCCTCACGGCCGAGGTGTAGGCGCGGGCGAGCTCGCGCGCGCCGAGCGTGCGGACCAGGCGACGCCGGTAGGCGGGCGATCCGCTGGGGTCGCCGCCGGTGGTGACGACCTCATGGGCGACGGCGTCGACGACCTCGGTCAACCGGTCGGTGAGGTCGCCGGTCGAGCCGTCCCCGGCCGCCACCGCGGCGGCGAGCTCGGGGCCGACCTCCGTGCGCCGGGGCCGGTCGGCGACGCCGAGGACGGTCACCTGCGCGTCGCGCACCGCCCCGGCCCGGGTCCGCACGCGGACCGCGACACCGGCCAGCGCGAAGTCGCCGTGCCGGCGGGCCACCTCGGCGAAGCCGAAGCCCTCCCCCGGGCCGGGGAGCGGCATGCGCACCGAGGTGAGGACCTCGGTCGGCCCCAGCGCGGTGGTCATCGCCCCGCGGAAGAAGTCCGCGGCGGCCACCTGGCGGCGACCCTCCGGGCCGGCGACGTCGAGCGTGGCGTCCAGGGCCACGGCGACGGCCGGCAGCTCGGAGGCGGGGTCGGCGTGCGCGAGGGACCCGCAGACGGTGCCGCGGCTGCGGATCTCCCGGTGCCCGATCCAGGGCAGGGCCGCGCTGAGCAGCGGCACCGTGGCGCGGTGCTCGCGCTCGACGCGTCGCTGCCGCACGGCGGCGCCGATGCGCAGCGCGCCCTCGCTGACGCCCACCTGGGCGAGCTCGGGCACCTGCGTGACGTCCACGAGGGTCGCGGGCCGGCCCAGCCGCATGGCCAGGACGGGGACCAGGGACTGTCCGCCCGCGATGACCTTGCCGCCGCCGTCGGCGTCCGCTGCGACGAGCTCGGCGACGACGTCCCCGAGCCTGGTCGGTCGGACGTACGCGAAGGGGGCGGCCTTCACGTCAGCGGCCCTCGAAGCGCGGGGCGCGCTTCTCGCCGAAGGCGGCGACGCCCTCGGCGAAGTCGTGAGTGGCGCGCAGCATGGAGTAGGACTTGCGCTCGAGCTCGACGCCGGTGGCCAGGGGGCCGTCGACCCCGCGGTCGAGGACCTCCTTGGCGGTGCGCAGCGCGACCGGCGAGTACCCGAGCAGGGTGGTCACGAGGCGCTCGACCTCGGCGTCGAGCCCGGCGCGGTCCTCGGCGACGGAGGCCAGCAGGCCCCAGTCGAGGCCCTGCTGGGCGGAGATCCGCTCGGCGGTGAGCACGTGGTACTTCGCCCGCGAGAGGCCGACGAGGCGGGCCAGGCGCTGCGTGCCGCCGCTGCCGGGCATCATGCCCAGGCGCATCTCGGGCAGGGCGAACTGCGAGCGCGCCGTGGCGATGCGGATGTCGGCGGACAGGGCCAGCTCGAAGCCGACCCCGAAGCAGTAGCCGTCGACGGCGGTGATGACCGGCTTGGGCGAGCGGGCCGGGGCCGTGATGTCCTGACCGAGGTCGGTGAGGTCGAAGGGCTCGACCTCCATGAACCCGGCGATGTCGCCGCCGGAGGTGAAGTGCTCGCCCTCGCCGCGGATGACGACGACCGCGACATCGGAGTCAGCGTCGATCTCGGCGAACCGCTCCGCCATGAGGGCGCGCGTCTCCATCGTGATGATGTTGAACCGGCCGTGGTCGAGGGTGAGGGTGGCGACGCGGCCGTCGTGGCTGCGCTCGAGTCGGATGTCTCCGCCGGTGAGGGGCATGGTCTCTCGTCTCTCGTGTCTCGAGGTGGTCAGGGGGTGTGCAGCAGGTCGTGGATGACGTTGCCGTGCAGGGGCAGGCGGGTGATCTCGACGTCGTGGGCGGACAGGGCGTCCTCGACGGCGTTGGCCACCGCGACGGGGAAGCTCATCGAGGAGCCCTCGCCCGAGCCCTTGGCGCCGAGCCGGGTCACCGGTGAGGGCGAGACGATGCGGTTGCCGACGAGCTCGAACATGGACTCTGCCGAGGTCGGGACGAGGTAGTCCATGAAGGAGGCGGTGGGCTGGCCCGACTCGGTGTAGGCCATCTCCTCGTACAGAGCGCCGCCGAGGCCGTGCACGATCGCGCCGTGCACCTGGCCCTCGATGAGCTGGGGGTTGAGCACGGTGCCGGCGTCGTGCACGCCGGTCACCTTCTCGATCGTGATCTCGTAGGTGTCGGGGTCGATGCGCACCTGGACGAGCTCGGCGACGAACCCGTAGCACAGCGAGGAGTTGACCTGGTCGGTGCGCGAGGGCGCCTTGGCCTCCGGCGGGGTGAAGGCAGCCTCGGCGTAGAGGTTGGCCTCCACGCCGTCGGGCAGCGCGCCCGGGTCCCAGTGCACGACACCGGCCGCGTGGCGGAACTTCACCGAGCGCTCCGGCTCGGCGGCCACCCGCACGAGCCCGTCGACCAGCTCGAGCTCGTCGGGCTCGGCCTGGAGCAGCACGCCGGCCGCGACCTTGATCGAGGCGGCGATCCGGTCGGTCGCCTCGACGATCGCCGAGGTCAGCAGCGGGGAGAAGCGGGAGGAGTAGCTGCCCGAGGTCACCGTCCACGGGGTGGTGGCGGTGTCCATGTCCACGGTGGGCACCACCTGCTCGAGCGGCAGGCCGAGCTGGTCGGCCACGACCTGGCGGGCCACCGTGGCGTGCCCCTGCCCCTGGGGGACGGTGCCGAGGAGGACCGAGACGACGCCATAGGGGTCGACCGTGACCCGCACGTGCTCCGTGGAGCCGGACTTGTCCCGCCCCGGCGGTCGGTCCTCCTTGGGCGTGGCCAGGCCGACGTAGCCGATGTTGGTCGCCGAGGGCTCCACGACGACGGCGATCCCCGCGCCGACGAGCTCACCGCGCGCGCGGGCCTCGGCCTGCTGCTCGCGCAGCCGGGCGTAGTCGGTGGACTCGACGAGGAGCTCGACGGCGCGCTCGTAGTCCCCGGAGTCGTAGATGCCGCCGGTGGGGGTGGCGTAGGGGAAGGAGCCGGTGCGCACGAGGTTGCGGCGCCGCAGCTCGAGGGGGTCGACCTCGAGGGTGGCGGCGATCTTGTCCATGATGCGTTCGAGGCCGAAGTAGAGCTGCTGGCCGCCGAAGCCGCGGTTGAGCCCGGTGGGCGCCTTGTTGGTGACGATCGCGCGCGAGCGCAGCCGCACGGCGTCGATCCGGTAGGCGCCGGTGATGTTGCCGAAGCAGCGGTAGAGCGTGGCGGGCTCTGGCGGGCGCAGGTAGGCGCCGACGTTCTCGGCGAAGTCGACGTCGAGCGCGCTGACGGTGCCGTCCGCCTCGACAGCGGCGGTGAAGCGCATGAGCCGGTCGGAGCCGGCCGAGCTGGCCAGGAGGTGCTCGACGCGGTCCTCGGTCCAGCGCACGGGCCGACCGGCATGCCGGCTGGCGAGCGCCATGAGGGCGATGTAGGGGTAGATGCCGGCCTTGATCCCGAAGCTGCCGCCGTTGTCCTGCGGGACGATGAGCCGCAGCTGGGCCGGGGTGACGCCGAGCGCTCCCGTGAGGACGGGGACCATGGAGAACGGGCCGTGGAAGTTCGAGTAGGCCGTCACGTGGGGGCCGTCGGCCTCGTCGCGCCATTCGGCGACCACCGAGTAGCACTCCATGGGGGTCGAGGAGTAGCGCGGGAAGCTGTACTCGCCGGTGACGACGTGGGCGGCGGAGGCGAAGGCGTCGTTGACCTCGCCGAAGAGGAACTCGCGGTCGCTGGCCACGTTGGTCCCGGCGTCCTCGTGCAGGAGCGGGGCGTCGGGCTCGATGGCGCGGGCCGTGTCGACGACCGCCGGCAGCAGCTCGTAGTCGACCGACACCAGCTCGGCGGCGTCCTCGGCGGTGTAACGGTCGGTGGCCACGACGACGGCGACAGGCTCACCGACGAAGCGCACCTTGTCCGTCCCGGTCGGGTAGTACGGCATGGGCGCCCGCAGGGTGAGCGGGAAGGGCCGCAGGGTCTCCAGGACCTCGTCGGGGCCGATCACGGCGGCGACGCCGGGGTGGGCGCGGGCCCGCTCGAGGTCGACGGAGACGATGCGCGCGTGAGGGTGCGGGCTGCGCACGACGGCCGCGACCAGGGTGCCCGGCAGCGGGTCGAGGTCGTCGAGGAACCGGCCGCGGCCGGTGAGCAGCGCGGGGTCTTCGATCCGTGCGAGGGGCTGCCCGACGTACCGCTCGCGGCGTGGCTCGACTGCGCCCACCTCGACCTCCACCTCATCATGGTCCGACGACGATCGTTCGTTTCATACGATCTGGATCAGAGCTAGACCTTAATGTAGCGTCGGGTTCGTGTCAAAGTTACGCCTCTCGACGACGTCCTACGTGGTGCTCGGACTCATCGGGCTGCGTGGACCGTCGACCTCCTACGACCTCAAGCGGGCCGTCGGCCGCTCGGTCGGGTTCTTCTGGCCCTTCCCCCACGCCCAGCTCTACTCCGAGCCCCGGCGGCTCGTCGAGGCGGGCCTGCTCGAGGTCGACACCGAGGACGGGGGGCGCCGGCGGCAGACCTTCTCGCTGACCTCCGCCGGGCGTGGGGCGCTGACCGCCTGGCTCGCCGCGCCGGAGCACGACCCCATGCAGATCCGTGACATCGCCCAGCTCAAGCTGTTCCTCTCCGAGCTCGGCACGGACGAGGACCTGCTCGCCCTCGCGCGCGAGCAGGTCCGCCAGCACACCGAGCGGCTGGCGGTCTACGACGACATGTCGGAGCGCTTCACCGGCGACCCCCGCATCGCTCCCCGTCTGCTCCCGCTGCGCCTGGGCCAGCGCATCGAGCACACGTCCCTGGAGTACTGGACCGAGCTCATCGACGAGGTCGAGGAGCGGATCGCCGCCGAGAAGAGCGGTGACGGCCCGTCGGGCACCGCCGACGACAGCGGCACCGGCGCGACCGGGGTCGCCGCGTCGTGGTGAGCGGACAGCTGCACGTCGAGGTCGACGGCACCGGCCCCCGGGTGGTGCTGCTGCACTGCGACGCCGCCACCGGGAGCGGCGGTTTCCGTATGCAGGCCCCGTTGGCGCACCGGTGGACGCTGGTGGTCCCCGACCGTCCCGGGTACGGCGGCAGCCCGCGGGTGCGGGTCGACTTCGAGGCCGAGGCCCCGGGATACGTCCCGCTCCTCGGCGAGGGCGCCCACCTGGTGGGGCACTCCAACGGGGGCGTGGCCGCGATGCACGTGGCCGCAGCGGCCCCGCACCTGGTGCGGTCCCTCACGCTGGTCGAGCCGCCGGCCTTCGGGCTGAGCGAGGAGCCCGCGGTCCGCGAGGTGCGGGGCCGCCTCGAGCAGCTGTGGGACGCCGCCCTCGAGGACCCCTTCGAGTTCTGGCACCGCTTCTCGACGACCATCGGCGAGCGCCCCTGGCCGCGGCGCCCCCTCCCGGCCGCGCTCGAGGACGGCGTGCGCGCGGTGATGACCTCGCGCGGCCCCTGGGAGGCGCGGCCCGACCTCGAGGCGATCGCGGCGGCCGGGACCCCGGTGCTCGTCATCTCCGGAGGGCACCTCGACGCCTTCGAGATCGTCGCCGACACCATCGCCCGCCGCACGGGCGGTGATCGGGTCGTCCTGCCCGGCCGGGCCCACATGGTGCCGCTGCTCGGGCAGCCGTTCAACGCCGTCGTCGAGGAGCACTGGCGAAGCGCCGAGACGACGCGCGCCGCGTAGGCGGGCGTGGCCTGCGAGCCGAGGTGGTCAGCGCGGCCCGTCGACGTGCCTGCGAGCGCGCGCGCCCTCGCCGGCGGACATCCCCGGCCAGCGATGTGCCAGACCGGACTCGATGTCGAACAGGTCGAGGACCCGCCCGACGGTGTGGTCGACGATGTCCTGCACCGAGGTCGGGTGCGTGTAGAGCGCCGGTACCGGCGGGGCGATGATCGCCCCCAGCTCACTGAGGTCGGCCATGCTGCGCAGGTGGTTCCGGTGCAGCGGGGTCTCCCGCACCATGAGGACGAGGCGCCGCCGCTCCTTGAGCTGGACGTCGGCGGCCCGAGCGACCAGCGTCGAGGTCATGCCCGAGGCGATCTCGGACATCGACTTCACGGAGCAGGGCGCCACGACCATCCCCATGGTCCGGAACGAGCCGCTGGCGATCGTCGCGCCGATGTCGTGGTTGGGGTGGACGACGTCGGCCAGCGCCTCGACCTCGGCGGGGACCATACCGGTCTCCTGCGCGAGCGTGAGGCGTCCAGCCTTGCTGAGGATCAGGTGCGTCTCGATCGGCGTGTCACGCAGGACCTCGAGGATCCGGGTGCCGTAGGCGGCCCCGGAGGCCCCGGTGATCCCGACGATCAACCGCGGTGTCACGTCCGTCAGGTCCATCTCGTGCTCCTCACCGGTCCGCCACGGCCGAACGCCAGTCTCTCCCGGCGGTGACGACCTCGTCCAGGTCGACCTCCGCCTCCCCCGGTACACGGATCCGCAGATACTTCATCTTGGGCGACCCGACCGGGACGGTGGCGTCGAAGCCCAGCTTGTCACCCACACCGCCGTCCGTCGAGGGGTCGAGCTTCGACCCCTGCGACGCAGTGACCGTGACGAGGTCACGCCCGGCCTGGAACCGTGTGGCGACGGCCCACTCGACCTCACGCGGGTCGTGGACGTCCACGTCGGTGTCGACGACCGTGACGTGCTTGATGTCGTAGTGGGTGGCCAGCGCCCCCAGGATGACGTTCTTCGCCTCGCCCGGCTGGGGATCGCTCACCTGGACGTACAGGTGGTAGCGGCCGACGCCGCCGAGCGACAGGTGGACGTCACGCACGCACGGGAAGCTGCGACGCAGGTGGGAGAGGAACGAGGCCTCCCGCGGGATGGCGCCCAGCAGCAGGTGCTCGAGGCCACCACCGACGATCGTGTGGAAGAGCGGGTCCCTGCGGTGGGTGACACGATCGACCTGGATGACGTGCCGCTCGGCCCGTTCGCCGTAGTACTGGGGAAACTCGCCGAACGGCCCTTCGGGCTCCCGCCGGTTGGCGATCAACCGGCCCTCGATGACGATCTCCGCATCCGCCGGCACCCGCACCTCGTTCGTCCGGCAGCGCGCCACCCGCAGCGGCGCCCCACGAAGCGCCCCGGAGATCTCCAGCTCGTCCTGCCCCAGCGGCACGATCGCCTGCGAGGACATCAGGGTGAGCGGGTCGACCCCGACGACGACGGCGATCTCGAGGTCCTCGTCGCCGCCCTCCCGCTCGTCGAAGAACCTCATCGTGTGCCGGGGCAGCAGCAGCGCCCCGAGCGTGTCTGGACCGCTCACCTGGAGCCGGTGGATCGAGACGTTCTGCTCACCGGTCGACGGTCGACGCGAGATGAGCAGGCCTGCCGTGATGTAGCTTCCGCTGTCGTGCTCGTTGTGGGTCGGGATCGGGAGCAACGAGGTCAGATCGACCTCCGTGTGCTCGACCTCCTGGACGGGTGCGTCGTCGGTCTCCTCCCACGGGATCGGGTCGAGGCACGCGGCCTCGAACGTACCGACGAGCTCGTCCTCGGTAACCCCTGCGGCCTCGGCCATCCAGGACCGGCGGGAGAGCAGGCCGGAGATCACGGTGCCCGCGTGACCGGACGGGTGCGGGAACACCGAAGCAGTGGTGCCGTCGAGCCGGTTGGCCACCGCCGCCACCCCGAACCTCAGGTCGAGACCGTCCCGGGTGACGCTCAGCCGTCCGGTGGTGGCCAGTCGGTCGAGCCACCCGCGAAGGTCCGCGCCGGGTGCGGGAGCGAGTTCGTCAGTTGCCTGTGCCATGCGGGAGTTCCTCCACGTCAGTCGAGTGTCAGGTGCACGTGCTTGAGCTCGGTGAACTGCTCGATGCCCTCGACGCCGCGGGTACGCCCGAGGCCCGACATCCGGTGCCCGCCGGACGGCGCCTCGGCGTAGGAGCGGTTGTAGCCGTTGACCCATACCGTTCCTGCCCGCACCCCCTTGGCGATCGCCAGGGCGGATCCGACGTCGCGGCTCCACACCGAGGAGGCCAGGCCGAAGGGCGTCGCGTTGACGAGGTCGAGCGCATCGTTCTCGTCGCGGTAGGTCTCGAGCGAGAGCACCGGGCCGAAGATGTCGTCCTGGACGAGCGCCGAGGTCGGGTCGGCCCCGGTGACCACGCTGGGCGTGAGGAAGTAACCCCGGGTGCCTTCGGGCTGCACGCGTGAACCACCGACGAGGACCTGCGCGTCGCGGTGCGCGAGGTCGATGTACGAACTCACCTTGTCGAACGCCGTCTCGGAGATGAGCGGGCCGAGGTCCGCAGCCGGGTCCCGTGGGTCAGCGACGGTCATTCCGCCCACGACATCGACGAGCAGGCGCTGCGCGTGACCCAGCTGGTCCTGATGCACGAGCACGCGCGTGCAGGCCATGCACATCTGCCCCGCCGTCGTGACCGAGGCGCGGGCAGCCGTGGTCAGCGCCCTGTCCAGGTCTCCGTCGGGCAGGACGAGCATCGATGCTTTCCCGCCGAGCTCGAGCAGCGGTCGGGTCATGGTCTCCGCACAGTCCCTCAGCACGGCCTGTCCCGCCGTGGTGGAGCCTGTGATCGCCACGGAGGCCGTCCCGGGGTGGCGCACGAGCGCGGACCCGGTGGCGGCCCCGCCCGGCAGGACCTGAAGGACGTCCCTGTCGATGCCCGACTCGTGCCCGAGCTCGATGACCCGCACGGTGACGGGGTGGGTCTGGGGACTCGGCTTGACGATGGCGGTGACGCCGGCGGCGAAGGCCGGGGCGAGGTCACGCAGCAGCAGCAGGACCGGCCAGTTCCACGGTGTGATGAAGACCGTGGGGCCGACCGGCTCCCGGACCAGGTGCGACCCGCTCCCGTCCGAGAGCGCTCCCGCCCGGCCGAGGGGAAGTCGGGCGAGCCCTGCGTTGAAGCGCAGCGCGTCGACACTGCCCGCGATCTCGGCGCGCGCCTCGGGGACGACCTTCCCCGTCTCGCGGACGAGCTGGTCGACAAGTCCGTCGGTCTCGGCCTCGAGCCTGTCGGCCCAGCGCAGCAGGACGGACGCCCGACTCTTGTGGTCGACGGGCCAGGAGCCGCCGAACGCGCCGAGTGACGTCGCGACAGCCTCCTCGATCTCGGCGGCGGTGGCCTCGCCGGGGACGTCGAGCACATCCTGGCTGACCGGGAGCAGCACCGCGCTCATGCAAAGACTCCGCCGCCGTCGACGATGACGGTCTGCCCGGTGACGAAACCTGCGTTCGGACCGCTCAACCACATGACGGCGCCGACGAGGTCCTCGGGGACCATGGCGCGTGGCACCGACCGGGTCGTGGCGACCCGGGCGAGGTACTCGTCGGTGTTGACGGCTCGCGATCCGGCGTCGTCCACGAGACCGGGAGACACCGCGTTGACGGTCGTCCCGGCGGCGCCCAGCTCGCGTGCGGCGGCGCGGGTGAGGCCTTCGACGGCGGCCTTGGACGCGACGTAGTGCGCGAAACCCGCGGCGCCCATGCGGGTGACCGTCGACGCGACGTTGACGATCCTCCCGCCCCCGCCGTCGGCGAGGACCGGCGCCGCGGCCCGGATCATCTGCCAGGAGCCCACGACGTTGACGCGCAGGACCAGGTCCCACTCGTCCTCGGTCAGCTCGAGGAGCGAGCGCTTCCGTCCGAGACCGTGGTAGACCGCGGCATTGTTGACGAGCGCGTCGAGGCGGCCGTGACGGCTGCGGGCCTCGTCGACCGCGGCGTCGGCGTCGGAGCGGTCGGTGATGTCGCCGGCGACGAACGTCGCTGAGCCCGGGCCCGACCCGGTGACCTCGTCGACGAGCGTGCGCGCCCGGTCGCCGACCGACGGGAGGTCCATCGCGACGACATCGGCACCGGCGGCGACGAACGCCCGGAGGTAGGCCTGTCCAATGTCGCCGACGACGCCGGTGAGCAGGACCGATCGCCCCTCGTGCTCTGCAGTCATGTGCTGCCCTTCCATTGTTGTGGACCGTGCCGGACGGTCAGTGGATGAGGCTCTCGGGGTCGGCCTCCTGCGTGAGGAGTCCGTGCTCGTGAGCAAGGTCCGCAAGGGTCTGGATCGAGTCCATGGAGAACTCCGCGGGCCAGCGCGGCAGGACGAGCTCGGCCCGTACCTCTGGGGCGATCTCGGTGAACTCGGTGAGCACCTCGCGAGCCGCGTCCGGGTTCTCCTCGGCGAACTGCAAGGACTCCTGCATCGCTGCCTGGAAGGCGTCGGTCACCTCAGGTTCGGTGCTCGCGTACTGCTCCGACGCGAAGTACGCAGCGACCATCAGCTCGGGGTGCACCTCCGCGTACGGGTGCGCGATCGGCGTGGCGTCCTGCTCGAGCAGCATGGTCTTGAAGGGGTCGAGCACCCAGGCCGCGTCGACGCGCCCCTCGGTCAGCGCAGCCGGCATGTCGGGGAACCCGAGCTCGACGAACTCGACGGCGTCCGGGTCCCCGCCGTCGGCCTCGACGACCGCTCGTACCGTCGTGTCACCGATGTTGTTGAGCGTGTTGACCGCGACCGTGCGCCCCTCGAGGTCTGCGGGACTCTCGATGTCCGAGTCGGGCATGACCATGACCGCGCTGAAGTCCTCCTCCACGTCACCCGTGGTTGACGCCGCCGGCGCCACCCAGGTGACGCCCAGCTCCTGGTCGGCGGCCACGAGCAGCGAGGTCGTGTTGGAGAAGCCGAACTGGATCTCGCCGCTGAGCACGGCGGGGATGACGGCGGCGCCACCCTGGAGCACCTGGATCTCGACGTCGAGACCGTGCTCCTCGAATATTCCCTCCTGGACGCCGAGCCACGCCGGAGCGGTGTCGCCGATGGGGATCACTCCGAGCGTGATGGGAGTCAGCCCGTCCTCTCCCTCGCCCGACGAACCGTCGTCGCCCCCTCCCCCGCATGCCGCCAGGACCAGGGAACCGGCGAGGAGGGCACAACCTGCGGTCAGTTTCCGACTCATCAGCTGCTCGATTCTTCGTTGAACGGCACGGCTTCTCCCGGACCACCTGCTGAGGCGTGCAGGGCACATGTCCGGCGCGAGGACCTCTTGGTCCGTCTCGGACCATATTGGATGGACTGTCAGAGGTCCGTCAAGTCCCCGAGGTGTGCGCGCCGAGCCGGGGCGCGTGACGTTCCCGGGCGCACATCAGCACCGGAGTCGGGAAAGTCGCACGAGCCGCAGCTCGTGCTCGCCCGCACGGCGCCCAGGATGCGGTGGAGACGGGAACGCGCGTCCCGCTCAGAGGTGGATCGGCGTGGCCGTCTCGCTCAGGGGCCGCCCCGTGCCGCCCCAGCGGGTCGCGACGATCTCCGCCGCGATCGCCACGGCGGTCTCCTCGGGCGTGCGCCCACCCAGGTCGAGCCCGATCGGCGAGGACAGCCGCGCGAACTCCTGCTCCGAGATCCCCTCCTCCCGCAACCGGGCCAGCCGGTCCTCATGGGTGCGCCGACTGCCCATGGCCCCGATGTATCCCGCCGGGGTGGACAGCGCCTCGACCAGCAGCGGGACGTCGAACTTCGGGTCGTGCGTGAGCACGCAGATCACCGTGCGCTCGTCGACCTCACGCCCTGCCAGGTAGTCGTGCGGCCACGCCACCACCACCTCGTCCGCGTCCGGGAACCGCGCGGGGGTGGCGAACACCGGCCGCGCGTCGCACAGGGTGACATGGAACCCGAGGAACTTACCCACCCGCACCACCGCGCCGGCGAAGTCGATCGCCCCGAACACGATCATCTCCGGCGTCGGCGCGAAGGACTCGACGAACACCGTCACGTCCTCCATGCGGTGCTGCCCCTCGCTGCCGAGGTGGAGCACGCCGTTGCGCCCGTGGGACAGCAGCCCGTCCGCGAGCTCGCCCACGCTGTGCGTGAGCGCAGAACCTCCCGCACTGCCGGCCCACACACCGTCGAGACGGACCATCCGCCGACCCACCACGCCCTCGCCGTAGATGACCGTGGCGACCGCCGCGGGCTCGCGCTCCAGCGTCGCGGCACGCACCGCCACCAGCTCGGGGAACGACTCGGGGGTGACGGCCTCGACGAACACCTCGATCGTCCCGCCGCAGGTCAGACCGACGCTGAAGGCATCCCCGTCAGAGACACCGTAGGTCTCACCGGCCGGTTCACCGGTGGTGAGCACCCGCTGGGCAAGGTCGTACACCGCGCCCTCGACGCAACCGCCGGAGACGCTGCCGATCACCTCGCCCGCCTCCGAGACCGCCATCGAGGCGCCCGACCCCCGAGGCGAGGAGCTCCACGTGCGCACCACGGTCGCGAGCGCGAACCGCGTGCCCGCCGCCTGCCAGGCCACCAGGTCGTCAAGGATGTCCCTCACGCCGCCACCCCCGTCCCGCCCCGACCCGCCAGGACGGGTACGAGGTCCTCGAGCGCCGCGATGCTGTGGCCGGAGCGGAAGTCGTCGACGTGCGGCAGGGCCGCCGCCATCCCCCGGGCCAGCGGCTGGTAGCGCGGGTCGGCCTTGAGCGGGTTGAGCCAGACAAGCGTGTGCGCGAGCCGCCGGATCCTGGCCACGGCCGCGCCGAGCTCGGCCGGGTCGTCGTGGTCGAGGCCGTCCGAGCACATCACGACGACGGCGCCACGTACCGCGTTCATCCCCCGCCCGTCATGCAGCAGCCGGCTGAGCGAGGTGGCCAGGCGCGTCCCACCGTCCCAGCCCGTGACGGCGGTACCGAGCCGTTCGAGCGCCCGGTCGGGCGAGTGCCCGCGCAGCTCGGCCGTCACCCGTTGCAGGCCGGTGCCGATCGTGAAGACCTCCACCGGCTCGCCCGTGCCCAGCAGGGCGTGGGCGAGCCGGAACACGCTGTCGCCGTAGGCGGACATCGACCCCGAGATGTCGACGAGGAAGGTGATCGGTCGGCGCTGCACCCGCCGACGTCGCCGTCGCAGGCGCAGCGGCTCCCCGTCCGTGGCCAGGAGGTGGCGCAGGGTGCCACGCATGTCGATGTAGGGGCCGGTGCGCGCGGCGTGTCGGCGCCGGCTCCTGCGCCGACGCAGCCGAGGGCGCAGGGCCTGGATGAGACGGGCGGCCTGCCGGCGCTCCTCCGCGGTCATCGCACCGAAGGAGCGGTTGCGCAGCTGCTCGACGTCACTGGCGACGACCCGCGCCGGCTCGGGAACCTCCTCCGCGTCCGTGGCCGCGGCCGACGGCGGTGGCGGACCGCCCGCACCGGGCGCCTCGACCTGGAGCTGGCGCTCCCGCTCGGCGCCGGTCGGGAGGTCCTCCATGTCGCCGGAGGCGATGAAGTACTCGGCGAAGGCCCGCTGGTAGGCCGGATATCCGCCGGGCTCGAGGACGAGCACCGCACGCCCGGCCCAGTACAGCTGCGGGAGCGAGAACCGGCCCAGCGCGTGCAGCGCCTCGCTGAGGGTGAGGAGCTGGGAGGTCCCGACCGGCACGCCGTGGCGGCGCAGGACCTCGGCGAACTCCACACAGGTCCGCTCGGTCGCCACCGGTCCGCCGCCCGCGAGATCGGCACCCGCCATGCCCGAGCCGTCCACGTCCGCACCCGCCGGGTCGCTGCCCGGCGGGCCCGCCGCGGTCACGTCGCCTCCGGCCCGGCGACCACGTCCTCGATCGCCTCGCGCACGACCTGCTGGTCGTCGGCATCCTTGACCAGCGCGGCCAGCGTGGCACGGGCGGTGCCGGCGTCCAGCGTCATCACGCCCAGCATGTGCAGGGCGCTCGCCCAGTCCAGCGACTCCCCCACGCCGGGCCGGTGCGCGAGGTCGAGCGCCCGGATCCGGGCGACGGATCCGCTGACGGCGCGGGCGAGGTCCTCGGGCACCTCCGGGGCGCGAAGCCGGAGGATCTCGGTCTCCTGCTCCGGGCCGGGGTGCTCGACCCAGCAGTAGAGGCACCGGCGTCGAACCGCGTTGTGCAGGTCGCGGGTCCGGTTCGAGGTGAGGATGACCAGGGGCGGCTGCGGGGCCTCGATACGGCCGACCTCGGGGATCGTCACGGCCAAGTCGGAGAGGAGCTCGAGCAGGAAGGCCTCGAACTCGTCGTCGGCCCGGTCGAGCTCGTCGACGAGCAGCACCGCACCCGAGCCCGCACGCAACGCCGCCAGGAGCGGACGGGCGAGCAGGAACTCCTCGGTGAAGACGTCACCGTGGCCGGTCCCCTCCCGCACGGCGAGGAGCTGGCGGGGGTAGTGCCAGTCGTAGAGGGCCTGGCTGGCGTCGATGCCCTCGTAGCACTGCAGCCGGACGAGATCGCGGCCGAGCAGCTCGGCGAGCGCCCGGGCGACCTCCGTCTTGCCGACGCCGTTCTCACCCTCGAGCAGGAGGGGGCGGCCCAGTCGCATGGCGAGGAACGCCGCCATGGCGAGGTCGTCGCCGGCGAGGTAGCCGACCGAGCACAGTCCCTCCTGCAGCTCGCGCGGTCCGGTCAACTCGGACGGTCGGGGCGCCCGGTGCTCGCCGGGCGCCCCGCCGTCCGTGTCGGTCGGACCGGTCACGCCTGGTCCTTGTCGGCCCGCCCCCGCTGGACGGCACCGACGATGGCCGCGGGCTTGATGGGCAGCTCGCGCACGCGCATGCCGTACTCGGCCAGCGCGTCGTCGATGGCCGCCGAGAGCACGCCGGGGGTCGCCATGCGCCCACCCTCGCCACCGCCCTTGATGCCGTACTCGGTGTACGGCGAGGGCGTCTCGACGTGGCCGAGCTTGACGTGGGGCACCTCGTGGGCCGTCGGCACAAGGAAGTCGCGGAAGGAGATCGCGCGGAACGTCCCGTCCTCGCCGTAGGGGAGCTCCTCGAGCAGGGCGGTCCCGATCCCCTGGGCGGTACCACCGACGACGTGACCGCCGAGGGTGACCGGGTTGACCACCGTGCCGGCGTCGTGGACCGCGGCGTAGTCGAGGATCGAGACGAGGCCGGTGTCGGGGTCGACCTCGACGACCGCGATGTGGCAGTTGTGCCCCATGATCGGGTAGAAGACACCCAGGTCGGAGCGGTCCGCCGAGGGCATCGTCGTCAACGGGTGGTCGTAGGTGTACTGCTCCTCGAGGCCGCTGGTCATGCCCGGGGGCAGGTTGAGCGCGAAGAAGTAGGCCGTGCCGGCGACGTCGGCCAGTCCCAGGCTGACGTCCGGCGCGCCCTTGACCTGGACGCGGGCGTCGACGATCTCCAGGTCCTCGGCCGGCACCTCGAGGGTGTGCGCGGCGATGTCGATGATCTTCTTCTGCAGCTTGCGGGCGGCCCCGCGGATGGCGCCGGCCACCATGACGGTGAAGCGGCTGCCGCCCGGACCGGTGCCCGGCAGGGCGTGCGCGGTGTCCTGGTAGGTGATGTTGACCGAGGCGGGGTCGACGCCGAACTCCTCGGCGACGACCATCGAGGCCACCGTCTCCGGGCTGTTGCCCCACATCGCCTGGGAGTGCAGCGCGACGTTGAACTGCCCGGTCGGGTCGACCGTGATCGTCGCGCTCTCCGGGCTGGAGGTGGGCGCGAAGCCTGGCTCGTCGAACCAGTACCAGAACTCCGTCGAGCTGAAGACGCTGCGCTCCTGGGTGGAGACCAGTCCGATGCCGATGTGGCGCCCATCCTCCTCGCGCAGGCGCACCTTCTCCTGGCGCCAGTGCTCGAGGTCGACCAGGCCCAGGGTCGTGTCGAGCACGGCCTCGTAGTCGCCGGAGTCGTAGAGGTTCCCGCCGGGGATGTGGTGCGGGAACTGCTCGGGCCGGATGAAGTTCTTCCGGCGGATGTCCTCGGGTCGCATGCCGGTCTCCTTGGCGGCGAGGTCGACCAGGCGCTCGAGCACCCAGTTCTGGACCTCGGAGCCGAAGCCGCGGTAGGCCCCCTGCTGGCACTTGTTCGTCACGACGGCCCGCAGGTGGTACTTCAGCTCACCGATGTTGTACGGACCCACGGACTGCGAGAGCGCGTTGCCGTGCGTGCCGACCCCGAACTGGAGGTAGGCGCCGTAGTCGTCGACGACGTCGATGTCGAGCGCCTGGAACGTCCCGTCGGCGGACAGCGCCAGCTTGGCCTCGTACCACCGGTCCGAGGCGTGGTGGTCGGAGTTCATCGTGTGGTCGAGCCGGTCCTCGATGTAGGAGACCGGCTCGCCCGTGCGCAGCGCCAGGAAGCCGGCGAGCGCCGCGGCGAACGGCAGGCCGCTCGCGACACCGAGGACGAGCGTCGCGGTCACGGCCACGGCCGGCGCGGAGGGGAAGGCGAGGACGAGGGTGCACAGCGCGCACACCAGCAGGGAGCCGACGACGACGAGCCGCGGGCTCACCGACGGCCGCGAGGTCAGCCACCCGCCGAACGGGCGGCTGACCAGGGTGGTGGCCAGGACGAGGGAGCCCATGATCGAGGCCGTACGAGCCTCGATCCCCCAGGTGGACCGGAGGATCTCCGCGGCCCAGTTCCCGAGCACCACGCCGAGCCCGAAGGTCGAGGCGTGCACCGCCGTGAAGCGACCGAGCTCAGGGTCGCGCAGGACGTGGGGGCGGGTGGCGTCGCGGACGGCGCGCTCGCGGCGCACGGGCGGCATCCCGCGGACCATCGTCCGCACCAGGGCGACGGCGGCCAGGGCCGGGACGATCGACGTCGCCCAGGCCGATCGCCAGCCGAGCACCGGTTCCAGGGCGGGGATGACGGCCACCCCGATCCCGCCGAAGCCGATGGCCATGCCGCCGAAGGCGCCCAGGCCGAGCTGACCGGTCCCCGAGCGCCGGGCGAGGTCGGCGCCGGCGACGAAGCCGACCGCGCTGCCCGCTCCGGCGAGGAGCCGGGCCACGAAGGCGACGGTGATCGAGGGGACGAGCAGCGCCGCGACGTAGGACAGCGCGGTCAACGACATCCCGGCCAGCGCCGTGCGCCGCACGCCCCATCGGTCGACCAGGGCGCCCGCGGGGAGCTGGAGGGCCGCATAGGTCACCGCGAACACGGTGGTGAGCAGGCCGATCGGCACGAGTGTCGTGCCGTAGGCCTCGGCGAGGCTGCTCGCACCACCACCGGCCGCCGTCAGCCCCCAGCCGGTGGTCCCGCCGAGGAGACCGGCCGGGAGCAGCAACCAGGCCTGGCGGTCGCGCCGCTCGCCGGTGCCCGTCGAGCTGTCCGTGGACCTGTCCGTCACCGTCGCCCTGCGCCCCCTCTGTCCGTCGCCCGTGCTGCGGGCCCAGTATGTGCGTCCGTCACGCCGGGGGCTGTGGTGCTCCGGCCAGTGATCCGCTCCGGCGCTGTCGCCGACCACCAGGCCCGGGGCGTCGGTGCGCCGGGACCGGGCGCCCCACGCCCCGTCGCGGCCGGGCTCAGCGGGGCGTGTCGACGTCCTCCCCGCCGGCGAGATCCCCGCACTCGACGAGCCGCACGGGGTGGGCGCGCAGGTAGGGGGCGGCGCCGTCGTCGTCGGTGAGGGCGGCCCGCAGGGGCGCGCGGTGGTCGGAGGGGACGAGCACGGGGTGGCGGCCGCGGCCGTCGAAGGCGGCCCGGGCCAGCCCGTCACCGCCCTCGGTCAGCACGCGGCGCACGACCTCGGCGCCGATGTCCGGGTAGTCGACGAGGTGGATCGCCACCCGCCCGGGGACCGGCTCGAGCGCGGCGAGGCCGGCCCGCAGCGAGGCGCCGATCCCGCGCCGCCAGCCGGCGCAGTGCACCTCGCGGGCACCGGCCGGCATCGGAGGACGCGCCGCGCCGGTGACCACGACGACGTCGGTGCAGCCACCGCGCGAGAGCGCATCCGTCGCGTGCTCGAGCCAGTCCTCGACGAGGATCTTCGGTCGGCCGTACCGGCTCCCGGCGCCGGCGGCGAGCAGCAGGCCGGTCGTCCGGTCGCCGCGCGGCCCTCGTTCGTCGTCCACGGGCACCAGGGTCGCCGAGCCGGGGGTCCCGGACAAGCACCGAGCCCGGGGTCCCGGACATGCACCCGGCAGCGGGGCCCATGTGTCGGTGTCCGCCGCGGGCCCGCACGTGGTGTACAACTTGTCGCACCTGTCCGGGACCCGTCGTACCGGACACCCTGGGTTCGAAGGAGGTCCGAGATGACGCAGCCGTCGGTGACGCCGACCCGCACCGCCCCCAGCGCCGGGCCCCTGCCCGGGTCGCCCACCGGCGCCGTGACCGGTGCGCCCTCCGCCCTCTCGCCGGACGCCGCGTGGATGCTGCCTCCCGACTCGTTCCTCGCCGAGGTGGAGTCGGCCTTCGTGCCCGAGTCCGACGCGGCGCCCGCGTCCGCCCTCGCCCGCGTCCGCCCGCCGGCCTACGGCGGCCTGCGCTACACCGCCGCCTGGTGGGCGGCCCGGCGCGGGGCTCCTACCCTGGGGGCATGAGCCACACCGCTCCTGCCGAGGGCACCACCCCCGCCGGGGGCACGGACGCGACCGCCCCGCTGCCCGGCGCCGTCGTCACGGTCTCGGACCGGTGCCACGCCGGCACCCAGGACGACCGGTCGGGGCCGCTGGCCGTCGAGCTGCTCGCCGAGGCGGGCATCCATGCCGACGCCCCCGTCGTCGTGCCCGACGAGATCGAGCAGATCCGGGCCGCCGTCGAGGACGCGATCGCGGGCGGGGCGCGGCTCGTGCTGACCACCGGAGGGACCGGCGTCGGGCCGCGGGACGTCACCCCCGAGGCGGTCGCCCCGCTGCTCGTGCTCGAGCTGCCCGGGATCGCCGAGCAGATCCGCACCCACGGTCTCGCCGCCACGCCGCACGCCGTGGTCTCGCGCGGCGTCGTCGGGCTCACCGGCCGCGGCGAGCGGGCGGTCCTGCTCGCCACCGCACCCGGCTCCACCGGCGGGGTGCGCGACACCCTGGCGGTCCTCGCCCCGCTCGTGCGCCACGTCCTCGGCCAGGCCGCCGGAGCAGCCCACTGATGCCGCCGCACCCGTCACCGGCCGGCGGCCGCCACCCGTGACGATCTCGCAATCTGGCCATCGCACCCCGACCCCCGCTCCGGGCTCCCCGCTGCCTACCATCAGTGACAGCCCACGGACACCGACCAGGGAGGGGGCCGAGCAGCGATGATCTTCAAGGCTGTCGGCGACGGGCGCCCCTACCCCGACCACGGCCTGGTCACGCCCAAGGAGTGGGCCGTCGTCGCGCCGCGGCAGGTGCGCCTGGACCAGCTCGTCACCACCCGCGCCGAGCTCGACCTGCACTCCCTGCTCTCCTCCGACTCGACCTTCTTCGGCGACCTGTTCGCCCACGTCGTGCGCTGGCAGGGCACCTCCTACCTCGAGGACGGGCTGCACCGCGCGCTGCGGGCCGCGCTCCAGCAGCGCACCGTCATCCACGCGCGCGTGCTCGACCTCGACGACCCGGACAACCCCACGGGCAGCCACGCGGCGATCAGCGCACCCCCGCCGCCGTCGCGGGCGGACCTCGCCTCGACGCCGCCGCCCCCGCCACGCACGACGCCACCCCCGCCGCCGCCCCCGGGCCGCCGGCTGCGCCGACAGTCCGTGGCCGACCGGCGACCACCTTCCGGGCGTCGATGAGCGCGTCCACTACGGTGACCGGGTGAACCGGGACCGCCAGCAGCTGACTCCGCACGCGAGGCGGCGCCGTGCCATCCAGCAGCGGCAGACCACCGTCATCGGTGGGCTGGTCGCGATCCTGCTGCTCATCGCACTCGTCGCCGCCGCGATCTGGGCCCAGATCCTGCCCGCGCCCTTCGACCGCGAGTTCAGCGCCGACCCCGAGTCCGCCACCGACGGCGGGTCCGCCACCTCGGCCGCGCCGCCCTGCCCGCCGCCCGACGCCACCCCGCGCGCGCTGGACGAGATCACCTCCAACGTCTTCAACAGCACCGAGCGCGGCGGCCTGGCCGGCACGACGGCCGAGCAGCTCATCGCCGGCGGCGTGGTCGTCAACCAGCAGGGCAACTGGTCCGGCACCCCCTACGAGGGCGCCGTGCGGATCGTCGCCGGGGCGCCGGGCGTGGTCCCGGCCTACTCCCTGGCCCGCGTCTTCCCCTCGGCGGAGGTCACCATGGACGACCGCACCGACGAGTCGGTCGACGTCGTGCTCGGTTCCGCCTTCGAGTCGATGCTCTCGACCGAGGAGATGGCCGCGCTCGACCAGTCGGCCCCGCTGGTCGCCCCCGAGAGCTGCGTGCCGATCGAGGAGGTGCCGACGGCGGGCTGACCCGCCGCCGGCGTCACCTCCCGGGCTCGGCCCCGGGCTCCTCGTGACCAGGCTCGTTGCGCCCGGGCACCTCGCTGCCCGCGGGCGCCGACGCCGGCGAGGCCGCCTCCTGGTTCGTGCCACGCAGCCGGGCCAGCCCGCGCATGCCGTGGTAGACGATGAGGGTGGCGAAGGAGCCCAGCGCGATGCCCTCGAAGGTGAGGTCCCCGACGACGAGGGTGAAGTTCGCGATCCCGATGACGAGCGCGATCGCCGCGGTGTTGAGGTTGACGGGGTCGGAGAGGTCGACGCGGTGCTGGACCCAGATGCGGGCGCCGAGCATGCCGATCATCCCGTAGAGGACGGTGGCGGCCCCGCCGAGGACGCCGGCCGGGATCGTGGCGATGAGCTCGCCGAACTTCGGGGACATCGACAGCAGCAGCGCGAACAGGCCGGCGACCAGGTAGGCGGCCGTGGAGTACACGCGCGTGGCGGCCATGACGCCGATGTTCTCCGCGTACGTCGTCGTGCCGGACCCGCCGCCCGAGCCGGCGAGGACGGTGGCCAGGCCGTCGGCCATGAGCGCGCGGCCGGTGACGGGGTCGAGGTCGCGGCCGGTCATCGCGGCGACCGACTTCACGTGGCCGACGTTCTCCGCGACCAGCACGAGCACCACCGGCAGGAACAGGCCGAGCACGTTGACGTCGAAGGCGGGGGCGGTGAGGTCGGGCAGGCCGATCCAGGCGGCGTCGGCGACGGGGTCGAGGTCGACCTCGCCGCGCACGAGGGCGGTGGCGTAGCCGACGAGCACGCCCAGGAGGATCGAGAGCCGCCCGAGCAGTCCCCGGAACAGGACGGTGACCAGGAGGATCGACACGATCGTCACCACCGCGGTGACCGGGGCCAGCTGGACGTTGTCCCAGGCGGCCGGGGCGAGGTTGAAGCCGATGAGCGCGACGATGGTGCCGGTGACCACCGGTGGCATGACGAGGTCGATCCACCGTGAGCCCGCCACGTGGACGAGCAGGCCCACCAGGGCCAGCGCGACGCCGGTGACGAGCACCCCGCCCAGCGCCACGGCCATCTCCTGCGGCGTGGGGTCGCCAGGGACGACCTGGACCGCGGTGATCGGGGCGATGAAGGCGAAGCTCGACCCCAGGTAGCTGGGCAGCCGCCCGCCGGTGATGACGAGGAACAGCAGGGTCCCGACGGCGGAGAAGAACAGGGTCGTCGCCGGCGGGAAGCCCGTGAGCAGCGGGACGAGGAAGGTCGCGCCGAACATGGCGACGACGTGCTGGGCGCCGATCCCGATCGTCGCCGGCCACGAGAGCCGCTCCTCGGGGGCGACGACGTCCCCGGCCCCGACGACCTTCCCGTCACCGTGGACCGTCCACAGACCCTTGCGACCCGATGCCATCTGTCATCCCTTCGACTCACGGCCCCGGGCGGGACCCGCGCCATGCTAGCGGCGCCGTCCGCGCTCCCCACCGGCGTGGGCCGCCGGGGCGACGTGCCGTGTGCCATGCTGGCCGGGCCCCGCGCGGCGGGGACGGATCGGTGACGGGAGGGACGATGGGCGAGCAGGGCTGGCGCCTCCCCTCCGGCACCGCGGACCCCCGGTTCGCCGGGCAGGCGACAACCGTCGTCGACGGTGGGTCGTACGGCCCGGCGCCCAGCCCCGGCGGGGCGACCACCGCGCCGTACGACGTCGCGGCCCTGCCCTGGTCGGCCGCACTCCCCGAGGCGGATCCCGCCTCGGGGAGTGCGGCCGGTGATGCGGCCGACCTCGGCCCCTTCCCCGGCACGGAGTTCGTCGACCTGGCGGCCACCCTGGGCGGGCCCGGGTACGTGGGTCGTCCGCCACGCACCGACCCCGTGGCGGTGCTCGCGCTGGTCGTGGGCCTGCTCGGGGTCTTCCCCTGGGTCGGCCTCGGCGGGATCGCGCTGGGACACATCGCGCTGTGGCGCCTCAACCGTCAGCCCTACACCGGCGGGCGCGGGCTGGCGCTGACCGGGGCGGTCGTCGGCTACCTCACCGTCGGCATGCACCTGCTCATCGAGCTGTTCGTGGAGACCCTGCGCTCGTTGTTCTGAGGCGGCGCCGGGCCGCGGCTGCTACGCCGCGGCGGGGGCGACAGGTCGGGAGGGTCGGCGCGCGGGCGTCGTCGCGCGGGCGGGTGCGCCGCGACCTAGCATCTGGCCCATGAAACCGTTCCTCCTGCTCGCGACCCGCCCGGAGAACGCGGTCGCCGACGCCGAGCACGAGCAGATCCTGCGTTGGACCGGGCTCGCCCCCGCCGAGCTCGTGCGGGTCCGCCTCGAGCAGGGGTCGCTGCCGGACATCGACCTGGCCGACCTGTCGGGGATCATCGTCGGCGGCAGCCCCTTCACCGGGTCGGTGCCGCAGGAGACGAAGTCCGACACCCAGCTGCGGGTCGAGGCCGAGCTCGCGGGGCTGCTCGACGTCGTCGTCGCCGAGGACTTCCCCTTCCTCGGTGCCTGCTACGGGGTCGGGACCCTGGCCCGGCACCAGGGCGCCGTGGTGGACGGGACCTACGCCGAGCCGATCTCGGCACCGCTGGTGACACTGACCGACGCCGGGGCCGACCACGAGATCTGCGCCGGCATGCAGCGGCAGTTCCACGCCTTCGTGGGGCACAAGGAGGCGGTGCGGGAGCTGCCCGGGCAGGCGACGCTGCTGGCGGGCTCCGAGATGTGCCCGGTGCAGATGTTCTCCGTGCGGGAGAACCTCTTCGCCACGCAGTTCCACCCCGAGCTCGACGTGCCCGGGATCCTTCAGCGCATCGAGGCCTACCGGCTGGCGGGGTACTTCGACCCGGTCGACCAGGAGCTCGTCGAGCAGGCGGTGCAGGGCGTGGACGTGCACTCCGCGCACCGCGTCCTGGCCAACTTCGTCCGCCTCTACGCCCGCCCCTGACGAGTGAGCGGTTTCTGGTCTGGCGAGTGAGCGGAATATGGTCTGACCAGTGAGCACGGTCCGGTCCATGTGGACCGGGCCGTGCTCATTCGTCAGGCAGGAAAGTGCTCACTCGCCACGTTTCCGTGACGGGCGTGCGGTGTGTTCAGCGGCGGATGCCGAGGGTGTCGGTGCCGTCGCCGTTCCAGTCACCGACGAAGACCTCGTCGCTGGCGCGGCCGTAGCGCTGCTCGATCTCCGCACGGGTCGAGGTCAGCGAGTTGGAGACGAGGTAGAGGTTCCCGCGGCGCACCGCGAAGGAGTCCGCACCGTCACCGTCCCAGTCACCCACGACGACGTCGTCGCTCGCCCGGCCGTAGCCGAGCTCGGCGTCCGCGTTGCCCCCGGTGAGCGAGTTGGCGATGAAGTACCGGTTGCCCCGACGCACCGTGAACGAATCACTCCCGTCGCCGTCGTAGTCCCCGACCAGCACCTCGTCGGACGCGCGGCCGTAGTTGAGCTCGACCTCCGCGTCCCCACCCTCGTGGGTGTTGGTGAGGAAGTACGCATCCCCGCGACGCACAGCGAAGGTGTCCACGCCGTCGCCGTCCCAGTCACCCACGAGCACGGTGTCGTACTCATTTCCGAAGCCCAGCTCGACGTCCGCGTTCCCACCGGTCAGGGTGTTGTTGAGGAAGTACCGGTTCCCACGACGCACCGCCAGGGTGTCGGAACCATCCCCGTCCCAGTCACCGACGAGCACCTCATCACCTGAACGGCCGTAGGCGAACACGTGATCCGCGGTCGCGTCCCACCCGTCGTTGAGGAAGAACCCACGACCCGGCGCGGGCTCGCCCGGCTCGGGCTCCGGCTCCGGGTCCGGACCCGGCTCCTCGGTGAGGTCGGTGACGGAGAAGAACGTGGTGGTCCCGGAGACCTCGTTGCCGACGATGAGCAGCGGGGTGCCGTTCGGGGACTCCTCGGCGCCGACGAAGGCGAGGCCTTCCGGGCCGAGGTCGCCGGCCTGCGGGAGCGCGGCGTCGGGGTCCTCCTCGTCCTCCATGGAGATGGAGAAGTCGCGGTTGTTGACGTAGGTGACGAAGGTCGAGGCCGCGGGGTCGGTGATGTCGTAGACCGCGATGCCGCCGACGCGCTCGAAGCCGATGAACGCGTAGGTGCGGTCGCCGACCTCGCCGAGGACCAGGCCCTCGGGCTCGGGGCCCTTGTCCTCGGAGCGTCCCTCGAGGTTGGACTCGGAGTGGTTGGAGTTGAAGAACTCGGGGGCGGCCTCGTGGGTGATGCGCTCGAAGTCCTCGCCGGAGTCGAAGACGAGCTCGCCGTCGGCGGTGAAGATCGAGAAGGAGCGCGAGCCGAAGGCGTGGAGCTCCTCGTACTGGCCGGTCTCCTCGTTGAAGCCGCCCTCGATGGAGACGTTGAGGCGGCCGAGCTGGTCGTCGCCGAGCAGGCCGGGGAAGGCCTCCTCGGAGACCGGGCCGTACCCGTCGTCCTCGAGGTTCTTCACGCGCACGGACTCGACGTACTCGGCGTCGGTGTCCTCGCCCCACTCGCGGGCGTCACCCTCGTTGGCGGTGACGACGTAGTCCTGGTCGCCGACCGAGTAGGCGCCCACCGCGTCCGGCATGGGGATGCCGTAGAGGTTGTCGAAGGTGCGGATGTCGAAGGTCGGGGCGTCCTCGGGGTCGCGGTCCGAGGGGTCGATCCCGTGCCCCTCGACCGAGTGGTCGACCAGGCCGAGCGGGACCAGCTCGGTGAGCGTGGCGGTGGGGATGTCGACGACGGCGATCGCGTTGGCCTCCTGGACGGAGACGTAGGCGGTGGTGCCCGTCGTCGTGACGAACTCCGGCTCGAGGTTCTGCGAGATGCGGCGCTCGGGCTCGCCGCCGGTGTTGGGGACCTGCGGGCCGAAGACGCGCACGCCCTCGGGCAGGGTCTCCGGGGCCTCGTCGAGCTGGTGGAAGGTGACGGTCTCGACGTCGGCGGCCGTGGCCGCGGCGACCTCGGCCGGGAGCGCGACGACGGAGATCGAGCCCTCGGGGTCGACGGAGAAGTCGTCGGCCGGCTCGCCCTCGTTGGCGACGACGGCGTGGCCACCGTCCTCGGTGACGGCCACGGAGTCGGGCAGCGGGCCGACCTGGACGGCGCCGAGCACGGCGGGCTCGCCGGTGACGTCGACGAACATCAGCCAGCCGGCGTCGGTTTTGGTGGGGTTCTCCACGGCGACGACGGCGAGGCCGTCCGCGCGGACGGCGATCGAGTTGGCGACGGCGCCCTCGGGGATCGTGCCGCCGCCGTCGACCTCGGTGCCGGCCGCGGCGATCTGGCCGTCCTCGACCGGGACGGCCGGGTCGGAGCTGTCGATGACCTGCACGACGCCGTCGTTCGCGTTGACCACGAAGGTCCGATCGGTGGCCGCGTGGAAGGCGACGATCTCCGAGGCGGACTCGTCGAACACGCCGGACTCGAAGGTGCCCACCGGCTCGACGGCGAGCGAGGCGTCGTCGGCGGAGACGGAGATGAGGTCGTCGACGATCGCGGTGCGCAGCGGACCGGCGGCCGGGCCGGCGACGGCGGGTGCCGCGAGCGGGAGGATGAGTGCGGAGCCGAGCACGGCGGCGCCGCACGCGCGGAAGCGCTTGGGAGACATGAGTACGCCTTTGTCGGTGGGGCAGGGGGTGCGCCGCACGCTAGGTCCGCATGGTGGCCCTGACATGTCCGCACGGTGAACATCTCGAGCCTCGGGCGCTCTCGCGAAGGCGCCGGGTACGGCACCGGCCCGCCCCCCCCCCCCCCCCCCCGTCGGGTTGCGGGACCACGTGAGCACCGGAACAGTGGAGCTCAAGGCCCGGTGTTCGCCGGGAGCTCGACGAGTCGAGGAGGTGGTCCGTATGGGCCTGGGAGACAAGTTCGACGAGATCAAGGGCGCTGCCAAGGAGAAGATCGGTGACCTCACCGACGACCGCTCCACGCAGGCCAAGGGCAACGTGGAGAAGAACACGGCCAAGGCCAAGCAGGGCGTCGAGGAGGGCGTGGACAACCTCAAGGAGGGCGTCCAGAACCGCTCGGACGACAACCGCGCCTGACCCACGGCGCCGGCCCGATCGGTCGGCAGCACACGGGAGCCCCCGCCGACGTCGGCGGGGGCTCCCGTGCGTCCGGGACCGTCGGCGGCCCCGGTCAGTACCTGAGCACGGCCGCCGCGGGCGCACCCTCGGGAAGTGCGCCGAGCATCCGGACGTCGCCGCCCGTGCGCAGCGTGGCGCGGGCCGCGACCCCGACCCGTCCGTCGACGTCGTCGGGCTCGGGCCGCGACGGCGCGACGTACGCTCCGCCGGGCCGGTCGGTCTCCGCCTTCATGAGCAGCGTGTCGACCCGCCCCTCGTGGGCGGCGCGGAGGGCCTCGTCGACGCCGAGCGCGGCGCCGCCGCGGGCGCGCTGCTCGTGGAAGCGGTCCAGCAGCCGGGCGTTCTCCGCCTCGAGACGAGCATCGACCAGCGACCAGGCCGCGGCCCTGAGGTCGTCCTGGCCCAGGTCGTCCGGGTTGCGCTCGATCGCGTCGTCGAGGACGTGGGGGTAGCCCGCCACGTCGCGGTACATCGCGACCCACTCCGGCAGCCCGGCGAGGATCATGGGGATCGTCCGGCCGGCCAGGTGCTCCTCGACGCCGCGCGCCACCTCCCGGAAGTACTCGACGAGGTCGCGCTGGTGGACGTTGTCCAGCGCGCTCGCGCCGTAGTAGACGGAGCCGCCGCCGCCCACCGCACCGGAGGCGTTCGGCCGGGGTACCGCGTCGGACTGGGGACCGTCGGGCTCGTACACGTCCGAGAACCTGCGCGGCACGTTCGGCAGCTCGAGCTCGACGATCCGGTCCCGCCCACCGCGCAGGACCCGCACGTCCTTCTGGCTGAGCGCGAGCACGACGTAGCTGCGGTCGGTGAGCAGCGGCAGCAGCGGGGTGAGCACGAACTCCTCCCCCACGCGCGCGTGCTCCGGCAGGTCCAGCGGCACCCGGTAGGACACGTGCCAGCCCGGTCGGAGGAACATCGCCAGGCCGTCGGCCATGTGGCTCCAGGCCACGGCGTCGCGGTGCAGCTCCCAGGCCGACGCGAGGAGGTCCTCGACGTCGCGCCGGGCGTGGCCGGCCCCGAGGAGCTCGGCCTCCACCGCGGAGAGCAGGTTCTTCCAGCGCAGCCGGTCGGCGTCCCCCTCGCTCGGACCGCTCACGCGGTGGGTCGGGACGAACAGGGACACCCGCGTCCCGCCACCGTCCCCCACCAGCTCGTCGAACTCGGCCCTGGTCATGAGATCCACGTGGTCCTCCGTTCGTTCGGTGACCGTCGAGGCTATCCGGCGGGTGCGGCGCTCCGATAGGCCTCCCTGCACGCGCCGCCCGGAGCCGGCGGCCTGCGATGCTGGTCGCAGCCGGCCGCGCCGCGCACAGCGGTCGCGACGTCGACGTCGACGTCGACGTCGATCCACGCGGGCGCCGTTCGACGCATGGGTAGGAGGGCGCGACCGGCGCCCCCGTCAGGAGGGAGAGACACCATGAAGTACATGCTCATCATGCGCAGCACGGACGCCGCGCTCGAGGCCTCCAAGGAGATCGACTTCGAGGAGATCCTCAACGCCATGGGCCGGTACAACGAGTCGATGATCGAGGCCGGCGTGATGATCGCCGGCGAGGGCCTGGCGGGCCCGGAGGAGGGATTCGTCGTCGACTTCGACAGCGACCCGCCGATCGTCACCGACGGCCCGTACGGGGAGACCCACGAGCTGTTCAACGGCTACTGGGTCCTCGAGGTCGCCACCCGGGAGGAGGCGGCCCAGTGGGCCAGCCGCTGCCCGCTCGGTCCCGGCAGCAAGCTCGAGGTGCGCCGCGTGCACGAGGAGGCCGACTTCGCCGCGTTCGAGGGCAACGAGTACCTGGAGAAGGAGAAGGGGTGGCGCAAGGAGCAGGAGGCGCGGGGCTGACCTCGTCGATGGCACCCGGTCGTCCGCCGGGACCCGAGGATCTCCGCCGGACCGTCGACGCCGTGTGGCGCATCGAGGGTGCCCGCATCGTCGCCACGCTCGCGCGGGTGACGGGCGACGTCGGCCTGGCGGAGGACCTCGCCCAGGACGCGGTGGCCGAGGCGCTCGACCGGTGGCCGCGCTCCGGCGTCCCGCGCAACGCGGGCGCGTGGCTCACGGCGGTCGCCAAGCGGCGGGCGATCGACGCGTGGCGGCGGCGGGAGGCGCTCGACGCCCGCTACCGCACGATTGCCGCCGACCTCTCCGAGGTCGCCGAGGACGCCTGGGAACCGATCCCCGACGACGTGCTCCGGCTGGTCTTCACCGCCTGCCACCCGGTGCTCCCGCCCGAGTCCCGGGTGGCGCTCACGCTCCGGGTCGTCGCCGGCCTCGGCACGCAGGAGATCGCCCGGCTCCTGCTGGTGCCGGTGCCCACGGTGCAGCAGCGGATCGTCCGGGCGAAGAAGACCCTGTCGGCCGCGCGGGTCCCGTTCGAGGCACCGGAGCCGTCGCAGTGGCGCGAACGCCTCGGACCGGTCCTCGGCGTCGTCTACCTGCTCTTCACCGAGGGGTACGCACCGACCGCCGGGCAGGAGGGGGTGCGCCCCGAGCTCGCTCTCGAGGCGCTGCGCCTCGGTCGCGTCCTCGTCGCGCTGCTGCCGCGCGAGCCGGAGGCGTACGGCCTCCTCGCGCTCATGGAGCTCCAGGCCTCGAGGTTCGCGGCCCGCACGGCGACCGACGGGCACCCCGTCCTGCTGGCGGACCAGGACCGGTCGCGATGGGACCGGGGCCGCATCTCCCGCGGCAGGCAGGCACTCGCGCGGGCGGACGCTCTCGGCCGTGGGCGCGGCGCGTACGGCCTGCAGGCGGCGATCGCCGAGTGCCACGCGCTGGCCCGGCGCTTCGAGGACACCGACTGGGACCGCATCGTCGTGCTGTACGAGGCGCTCGGCCGGCTCGCGCCCAGTCCCGTCGTCGAGCTCAACCGCGCGGTCGCCGTATCGATGGCCGAGGGGCCGGCGGAGGGGCTGGCCGTCGTCAACTCCCTGGCCGACGCGAAGGAGCTGCGCGGCTCGCACCTGCTGCCCAGCGTGCGCGGCGAGCTGCTCGCCCGGCTCGGACGCACCGACGAGGCACGCGCGCAGCTGCTCGCCGCCGCCGGTCTCGCCCGCAACGACCGCCAGGCGGAGGTGCTCCGCGAGAAGGCGGCCGGGCTGTGAGGCCGCGGGCCGACGTCGGCGGGTGACCATGCGCCCGCGCCCGCTCGCCCCTCGACCGACAGCCCGCCCGCCGTCGGGTATGGGTATCTCTGCCGCCTCGAGGCGGCACGGGGACGTGCGCAGTTCGCCAGGATGGGCCCTGTCACCCCGGATCGGAGTCCCCCATGCGCCGCGCCACCGCCGCCCTCGCCGTCGTCGCCCTCACCTGCCTGGGGCTGAGCGCCTGCGGCGAACACGACGACCGCCCCTCCGCGGAGGGCGGCACCGGCACGACCTGGCAGGACCCGGTCCCGGCGGGCACCCCCGTCGAGCTCGACGGATACACGATCACCATCCACGAGACCGAGATCGAACGCGGCGAGGAGGGCGACGGCGAGGGGGACACAGAGCATCCCGGCGAGGGCCGCGTCCACGTCAGCGCCCGCGTCACCGTCGAGTCCGCCGACGACTCCCCGGTCGCCACGCACGCATCCGACCTGACGGAGCGCGACTTCCAGGTGCTCGGCGCGGACGGCTGGGCGCCGCACACGCAGGCGCTCGAGAACGGGTCGAGCGTCCCGAGGATCTGCGAGGTCGACGACGAGACCCTGTCCCTCGCCCTGGCCGGTGCCGACGAGGCGACCGAGGTCGAGGGCTGGATCTGCCGCGACGTGCCCGCGGACCGGGCCGAGGGTGCCCAGTGGATCGTCGGGATCTCCCCCGAGGAGGGCGAGGAGGGCGAGGAGGGGGAGCCCGCGTTCCGCTTCGCCTCCTTCGACGACCGCCTGCCCACCACGAGCCCGACCGACCTGCCGGACGCCGAGGAGGGGGCCGGCACCTCCATCCTCGAGCCCGCTCCGGTCGGCACCGCCCTCGAGTTCGACTCCCTGGCCTGGTCGGCCAACGAGTCCCGCACCGAGCCCACCCGGACCGGCCAGGACACGGCCGTCACCACCACAATGACGGTGACGAACACCGGGGACGCACCGGTGGACCTGGACCGAAGCATGCGCGTGCGGCTGGCCTCCCGCAGCGGCGAGACCACCGCCGAGGAGTGCGAGGGCTTCGACGACCCGACGTCGGTCTTCCGGCAGCAGAGCGGCTACCTCGTCCCCGGGGGGAGCGCGGACCTCGACGTGTGCGTGCGCACGGCCGAGCACCTCGTGCCGATCTCGACCTGGACGGTCGAGCCGATGGTCGAGGACTACTCCGGCAGCGGCGACGTGCGCTACCTCGAGCTGGTCGACCCGGACGCACCCGAGCCGGACCCGGCCGAGATCGAGGGCTTCCTCGTCGCCGACCCCGCCGCCACCGGTACCGCCGTCGCCCTCTCCCCCGAGGCCACCGTGTCCGTCGTCCCGGCGACGACCGAGGGGACCGACCCGGCCGCGGCCCCCGACCGCGGCGGCATGACCACCGTCTCCACCGTGCTGACCCTGACGAACACCGCGGACCATTCCCGCTCGCTCAGCGACCTGCTCGCCGGCGTGCACCTCGTCGGCACCGACGGCGTCGCACGCGACGCCACCTGGCGGGACGGCGAGGTCCCGAGCGATCAGGTCCCTGCCGGAGAGTCGATCGACCTGCCCGTGACCGCGCGGGTCCCGGCCGACACGGCGCCGGGGGTGTGGCAGGTCGAGCCCGGCTACGCGGCCGACCACGAGGTGAGCGCCACCCGCTTCGCCGCCACGGACGAGGGCCGCACCGGCGTCGAGCTCGCGATCGACCGCCCCGCGTCCGAGTCCTCGATCGGCACCACGGCCGCGGATCCGGCGCCGCCGGGCACGCTCCTCGACCGCGGGACGTGGGTCGGGTCGATCGGCACCACGAACGTCGACGCCCGCGAGACCGTCCTGGCCGAGGGCGGGCAGATCGACGACGACGTCCCGGCCGACGCCGCCGTCCTCCTCGTCCCCGTCGAGCTGGGCTACCACCCGCCCACCGAGATCGACCGGGGCTCGGGGAGCTACCTCTACGAGGGCCCGAGCCTCCTGGCATCCGACGGCCTGACCTACGCGGCGGACATCTCGTGCCGCGTGCCCGACCGGGCGACGGCGATGTTCCAGGTCCAGCCGGGCGCCACCGCCCGGTTCCGGGCCTGCGTCACCCTCGACCCCGCGCTCGTCGACGGGAGCGTCTGGGAGCTCCGGACCGGTCTCGACGAGGTCCAGTACGTCGCGCTGGACTGATCACCCGGGGGTAAGAGACGGGGCGTGGCCCCGTCCCTCGACGGTGCCACGCCCCGGAAAATGGCGGTAGCGGTGGGATTTGAACCCACGGTGGCTGTTAACCACACAGCATTTCGAGTGCTGCACCTTCGGCCGCTCGGACACGCTACCTCGGCGCACCACTGTACCCGCGTGCCCCTGCGGCCCTGCACCGGATCGACGCGAGACGTGTCACGCTCACGCGTCGCACACGTTGCCGTCACCTGCCCGCCCTACCCTGAACCGGTGAGCGAGCCGCCGTCGAACCCGGGCGGCCACTCCCTGTCGGACTTCTTCCCGGGGGTGGCCTCCGACGGCGTCGTGCCCTCCGGTGACGCGGCAGCCGACACCGCGGCTCCCGACGGCGCGCCTGCTGCCGCACCGGCCCCGCGGCTGCGCCTCCTCCCACCGCCACCGCCCCCGCCGGCCGGGTCCCTGCCCCCCGAGCCGACCGACATCGACGCCGCCGTCGCCCCGCTCGCCGACGTCCTCGACGGGCGCCGGTTCCTCACCATCACGGGCGCGGGCATCTCCACCGACTCCGGCATCCCGGACTACCGCTCCCCCGGCTCGCCGGTGCGCCGTCCGATCACCTACCAGCAGTTCCTCGGCTCGCCCGCGCACCGGGCGCACTACTGGGCGCGCAACCACCTCGGCTGGCGTTACGTCGCCGCACGGCGGGCGAACCTCGGCCACCGGACGCTGGCGGTGCTCGAGCACGAGGGCTTCGGCACCGGCGTCGTCACCCAGAACATCGACCTGCTGCACGCGCGGGCGGGCCAGCCCACGGTCGTCCACCTGCACGGACGCTACGACCGGGTGCGCTGCCTGGGCTGCGGGCGCACGGTGCCGCGCGCGGAGCAGGACGACCGGCTCGCCGCCGCGAACCCCGGCTGGCGCGAGCACCTGCTGCGCCTGCAGGACGTCGAGGTCGCCCCGGACGCGGACGCGGTCCTCGCCCGCACCTCCGACTTCCGGGTCGTGGACTGCGAGGTCTGCGGCGGGATCCTCGCCCCCGACGTCGTCTTCTTCGGCGGCACGGCCGCCCCGGACCGCGTCCGCCGCGCGGGCGAGCTCGTCGAGGCCTCCGACGCGCTGCTCGTGGCCGGCTCCACCCTGTCGGTCTACGGCGTGCGGCGCCTCGTCCGGCGCACCGTGCGCCGCGGGCACCCGGTCGTCATCGTCAACCGGGGACCGACCCGGTCCGACGACGTCGCCGCCGCCACGCTGTCGGCCTCGACCACCCGCGCGCTGCCCGCGCTGCTGCGCGCCCTGCGCGAGCGCCGCGACTCCCGGCCCGCCTGGCTCCGCTGACCACGCTCCCGCCCGTCGCGGGGCGGACCGTCGCGGGGCGGCCCGTCAGCGGCGGTCGCGGAAGAAGTGCTCGAGGACCTCGCCGCACTCCGCCTCGCGCACCCCGGCGACGACCTCGACCCGGTGGTTGAGCCGGGTGTCCCGCACGACGTCGCGCACCGATCCCGTCGCCCCCGCCTTGGGGTCCCAGGCACCGATGACGACCCGCTCCACCCGGGCGAGGACGAGCGCACCGGCGCACATCGTGCACGGCTCGAGCGTGACGACCAGCGTGCAGCCGTCGAGCCGCCACGTCCCGCGCGCTGCCGCGGCCGCCCGCAGTGCAAGGACCTCGGCGTGCGCGGTGGGGTCGGCGTCGACCTCCCGCCGGTTCGCGCCCTCGCCCAGCACCGCGCCGTCGGGGCCGAGCACGACCGCACCCACCGGCACGTCACCGCTCGCCGCCGCCCCCCGCGCCAGCTCCAGGGCGCGCCCCATCGGCGCGTCCCACCGCGCGGGCGCCGCTGCGGCGTCGAACCTCGTCATGCCGTCATGGTGCCAGCCACCGGACCACGCCCCTACGCTCGAGAGGTGCACCCCCCGACCGCTCCCCTGCCCTGGCCGGAGCCGCCGCCGACGCACGCGGGCGTCCTGCTCCGCAGGCCACGGGCCGACGACGCGGACATGGCCCGTGCCCTCGCGACCGACCCCTACGTCCCCCTCATCGGCACGCTCCCGGCAGACGCGGGCAGGGACGAGGCGCTGGACTGGGTGGAGCGCCAGCTCGCCCGCCACGACGAGGGCGCCGGATTCTCGTTCACGATCGTCGAGCGGGCCACCGGGGCCGCGGTGGGCAGCTGCGGCCTCTGGCTCCGCGAGCTCCCCGAGGGCCGCGCGAGCGCCGGCTACTCGCTCGTCCCCTCCGCCCGAGGCCGGGGCCTGGCCACCGACGCGCTGCGCGCGCTGACCGCCTTCGCCTGGACGGTGCCCGGCCTGCACCGGGTCGCCCTGCGGGTCGAGCCGGCCAACACCGCCTCGCTGCGGGTGGCCGAGCGCGCGGGCTACGCGCGGGAGGGCCTGCTCCGCAGCCACGAGGAGATCGGCGGCGAGCGGGTGGACATGGTGCTGCTCGCCGTCGTGCGCCCGTGACCGGTCCCGGTCCGCGCGCGCACGGCCACGCACCGGTAGGTTCGACCCATGCGCGTCCACCTCGCCGAGCACCCGCTCGTGGCCCACAAGCTCACCGCCCTGCGGGACTCGACCACCGACTCCCCCACGTTCCGGGCCCTGGTCGAGGAGCTCGTCATGCTGCTGGCCTACGAGGCGACCCGGGACGTGCGCACCGAGCCGCACGAGATCACCACGCCGGTGGCCACGACCACCGGGGTGCGCATCGCCAGCCCGCGCCCGCTCGTGGTGCCGATCCTGCGGGCGGGCCTGGGCATGCTCGAGGGGATGAGCCGGCTCGTGCCCACCGCTGAGATCGGGTTCCTGGGGATGAAGCGCGACGAGGAGACCCTCGAGGCGATCACCTACGCCAACCGGCTCCCGGACGACCTCTCGGGCCGCCAGTGCTTCGTCCTGGACCCCATGCTCGCCACCGGGCACACGCTCGTCGCCGCGATCGAGTACCTCCTGGCGCTCGGCGCCCGCGACGTCACCTGCATCACCCTGCTCTGCGCGCCCGAGGGGCTGCGGCACGTCGAGGAGACGATCGGCGCGCGGGGCGACGTCCGTGTGGTCACCGCCGCCGTCGACGACGGGCTCAACGAGAAGTCCTACATCGTCCCGGGCCTGGGCGACGCCGGGGACCGCCTCTACGGCGTCGTGGACTGACCGCACAGCGATGAGCGCCGCCACCCCACGACCGACGACCACCGCCGACCTCGGCGCCCCCGTCCCCGACGTCCTGGGCGCGCCGTTCGTCGCGCGCACGGTCCCGCTGTCGCTGACCGACGGCGGGCACGCACCCGGGGTGCGCGACGTCGCCACGATCGTCCAGCGCGATGACGCCGCCGCCCACCGCCGGGCGGTCGTCTACCTGCCCGGGTTCATCGACACCTTCTTCCACGCCGAGCACGCCGCCGCCTGGCACGAGGCCGGATGGGGCCTCTACGCGCTGGACATGCGCCGCTCGGGCCGCTCGCTGCGGGAGGGCCAGCTCCGCGACGACATCCGCATCCTGTCGGTGCGCCACGAGGAGGTGGGGTTCGCCGTGGACCTCGCCCGCGGCGAGGGCGCCGAGGAGGTCGTCCTCCTGGGCCACTCCACCGGCGGGCTCCAGGCGGTCCTGTTCGCCCACGACCAGCCCGGCGCCGTCGACGGCGTCATCCTCAACTCCCCCTGGCTGGACCTGGGGCGCGGGTGGTTCGACGACGTCGCGGCGACCGCGCTCGTCGACCGGATCGCGCCCCTCGCGCCGCGGCTGCCCGTCTCCTCGCTCAGCGGCACCTACGGCGCCTGGCTGCTCGACCCCGAGGGCGGGGGCTGGTCGATCCCGACCTCGCTCAAACCCACCGAGGACCTGCCGGTCCGTGCCGGGTTCCTCCGGGCGGTCCGACGCGTCCAGCGTCAGGTCCAGGCGGGCGGGGCGGAGGTCGCCGAGCCGGTCCTGCTGGCGATGTCACGCCGCTCGGGGGCGCGGGTTGATCCTGGCCCGGCCGACCTGTCGGGGTCCGACGTCGTGCTCGACGTGGCCACGATGCGCCGCAGCGTCTCGCTGCTGGGCGAGCGGGTCGACGTGCTGGAGGTGCCGGGCGGGGTCCACGACCTCGCGCTGTCGCCGGAGCCCGCCCGGTCCTTCTACACCGCCGAGATCATCGCCTGGGCGAGCTCGCGCCCGTGGGCACCGCAGGGCTGACCGCCGCCCCCACCGACGCGCCCTCCTCCTCGGGCGCCGCCTCGACGGCGGGCGCGGGAGTCACGGTCCCGGCGGCCCCGGGGTGCACCGGGTCCCCGGGCTCCGGGGCGCGCACCTCCCGGGTGACGTCGACGGTGTCGCGCAGCGAGGTGCCGCGCATGAACATCGAGGCCACGAAGCCGACCAGGGCCAGGGCGAAGACGGACAGGAACACCGGGCCGATGCCCTCGGCGTAGCCGTGGCGCACCACGGCCTCGACGTCGGCGGGCAGGGCGGACAGGTCGAGGGTGTCCATCGAGCCGCCGCCGGGCAGGGTCATGCCGGAGGCGGCGACATGGCCGGCGACCTCGCGGGCGTAGACGATGCCGAGGACCTGGATCGCGACGGCGCCGCCGAGGTTGCGGAAGAAGGTCACCGAGCTGGTGGCCGCGCCCATGTGGCGCAGTCCCACCGTGTTCTGCACCGCGAGGATGATGTTCTGCAGGCACATCCCCATCCCCCAGCCGCAGACGAACAGCAGCGCCGAGGTGAGCCACAGCGGGGTGTCCTGGTGCGCGACGAGACCGAAGGCCAGGGTGCCCGCCGTCATCAGACCCATGCCGGTGACCACGACCCCCTTCCAGGTGCCGCGGGCGGTGACCAGCCGCCCCGACCAGGTCGAGGCGATGAGCAGCCCGAACATCAGCGGCAGCCCGAGGAAGCCCGCGACCGTGGCGGAGTAGTCGCGCCCGTACTGGAAGTACTGCCCGAGGAAGACGTTCGAGCCGAACATCATGCCGCCCACGCCCAGCGAGGCGATGATCGCCAGCACGGTCGTGCGCGAGCCGAGGATGTGCAGCGGGATGAGCGGCTCGGGCACGACCCGCTCGACGACGACGAACAGCACCGCGAGCGCCACCGCGCCCCCGGCCATGAGGTAGGAGGGCAGCGAGGCCCAGGGGAAGGAGGTCCCGCCGATCGAGATCCACACGAGCAGCAGCGTCGAGGCGACGGCGATGATGGCGGCGCCGAGGACGTCGATCCGGGCCTTTCCGGTGCGCGGGTTGGGCGGCAGCTCGAGGCGGCGGTTGACCACCCAGGCGGCGAAGAGCATGAACGGGATCATGATGAAGAAGCACCACCGCCAGCCCAGGCCGGGGGTGTCGACGATGAGGCCGCCGACGAACGGGCCCGAGACGGTCGCGACCGCCATGACGGCGCCCTGGTAGCCGTTGTACCGGCCGCGCTTCCGCGGCGGGATGATCGTGGCCATGATGATGATCGACATCATCACCTGACCGCCCATCCCCACCCCCTGGAGCACCCGGGTGGCGATGAGCATCTCGGCGCTGACTGCCAGTCCGGACAGCAGGGAGCCCAGGACGAAGATGCCGATGAAGATGATGAGCAGGCCGCGCTTGTCGAACAGGTCGCCGAGCTTGCCGGCGATCGGGGTCATCACCGTGTTGGCAAGGATCGCCGAGGTGATGATCCAGACGTACTGGTTCGGTGCGGCACCGACCTCGGCGGCGATGACGGGCATCGCGTTGCCGACGATGGTGTTGGCCATCATGCCGAGGAACTGGGTGAGCAGCAGGCCGGTGAGCACGGCCATGATCCGCCGGTGCTCGGCCTCGGCAGCCTCGGCCTGGGCCTGGGTGAGGCCGGCGTAGATCCTCTTGCGGGTGAGGTCCTTGGTGCGGCGCCCGCTCGTGGTGGTCTCCCTCGTCTGGCTCATCGCCGGTTCGCCCCGTCGCTGTCCTGGTCGTTCTCGTGGTCGTCGGTGGCGACGACGTCGGTGAGCCGCTCGCTGCCCAGCCGGTGCAGACCCGCGGCGAGCGCCGCGATGTCCTCCTCGGACCAGTCGGCGGTGAGCCGGCCGATGGCCTCGGTGTAGATTCGGCGGTTCTCGGCGATGGTCGCCCGCCCGCGCTCGGTGACGGAGACGACCTGCGCGCGACCGTCGTCGGGGTGGGGGGTGCGGCTGACGAGGCCGAGCTCGTCGAGGGCCGCGATCTTGCGGGACATGACCGAGACGTCGATCGCGAGGCCGGCGGCCAGGTCGGAGATGCGGGAGCGGTCGTGCTCCTGGACCCGCAGCAGGGTGAGGTAGTGGGTGCGGTTGATGCCGGTGTGCCGGTTGACCTCCTCGCCCAGCCGGCGGGTGACGCGGCCGGCCTCGAGCACGGCGGCGACGAGGTCGGTGGCCAGCGCGGCCCGGTGGTCGTCGGGCGGCGGGGCGGGGCTGGTGGGGGTGGTCCGGGTGTCGAGCGCGGTGTTCGTGGTGGTTCCTTCGCACGGTGTCGTTCGGGGCTGACGTGCCGCGCGGCCCAGGCGAGGTGTGCCCTGCTCGGGTGCCCTCGGCCTCGGCCGCGTCGTCGACCACCGATGCTACTCCGTTGCTTGCTGCATGCAACCATCCGTGCGCAGAGCCACACGGGGCCCGGCACGCACCCCTGGCGAGGCGCGCCTGCCCCCGGCCCGCGACGCTCAGCCCTGGCTCGAGGCGCGCACCACCAGGCGGGGCGTGGCCACCACGTGCCGGTCCTGGCGGCGCCCGTCGATCCGCTCGAGCACGAGCTCGACGGCATGACGCCCCATCTCCGCCCGCGGCTGGTCGATCGAGGTGAGGCCCGGACGCATGGTCCCGGCCAGGGTGGAGTTGTCGTACCCGCACACGGCGAGGTCGCCGGGGACCGCCAGGCCGGCGTCGAGGCTGGTGACGAGGACGTGGTGGGCAGCCTGGTCGTTGGAGGCGAACACCGCCGTCGGCGCCCCGGGCGCACCCGCGCGCACCTGCTCGAGCACGCTCCCCCACGACTCGCGCCAGCCCTGCGGTCCGACGACGTCGCCGCGCACGCCCGGACCGGCCTCAGCCACGGCGGCCTCGAAGCCGCGGCGCCGCCAGGTCGTCGCCGGCCGGTCGGAGCGGGCGAGGAAGAGCAGGCGCTCGTGGCCCTGCCCGATCAGGTGCTCGACCGCCAGACGTGACCCGAGGGCGTCGTCGTTGGACACCGAGTCCACGCCGGGCACGTCGGCCGGCAGGCGGCCCACCACCGCCAGCGGCACCTCGTCCGCCACCCGGGTCGCCGTCTCGTCGGTGATCCACGAGCCGACGAGCACGACGGCGTCGACCTTGAGGGAGAGCAGCCGGGTGAGCTGGTTCGCCAGGCGCGCCTGGTCGCGGCGGCCGTGGGCGTGCAGGACGCCGTAGCCGGCCTCCTCGGCCCGTTCCTCCACGGCAACGGCGACGTCGGTGTAGTAGGCGTTGGACAGGTCGGTGACGGCGACCCCGATCGTCATCGTCCGGCCCCCGACCAGGGCGCTGGCCCACTGGTTGCGGCGGTAGCCCAGATCGTCGGCGACGCGGCGGATGTGGCTGCGGGTCTCCTCCTTGACCCCCGGCCGGCCCCCGAGCGCGAGCGAGACCAGGGACTTCGATACCCCCGCGGCCGCGGCCACGTCGAGGATCGTGGGGTCGTTCCCGCGCCGGTTCACGCCCCCAGGTGTACCAGAACCGGGCCCGGGCGGCCGCCCGGCACGACCCGCGGAACCACGACGACTGGAACGTTCCACCTCCCAGCTGTGGAACGTTCCAGTTCTGTTCACCCGCGGGCCACGGGGGGTTGTCCGGGCGCACCTAGGTTCGACCTCGTGCCGACCTCCGTGCTTCCCGACGCCCTGCTGCTCGACTTCGGTGGGGTCGTCGTCGAGACCGCCAAGCGGCCCGAGGGGCGCGAGGACGTGGTCAGCCACCTCTCCGAGGTGCTGGGGCGGGCGGGCTGGACCGCCGACCGCGCCGCGCTGCGGGCCGGGCTCGACGCCGGCCTGACCGCGCTCAAGCTGTGGAAGAACGCCTCGAGCCGGCGCCGTGAGCCGCGCGAGCTCACCCACCGCGAGATCGTCGGCGAGTTCCTCGCGCCCGACCTGCCCGAGGGCCCGCGGGCCGCGCTGCTCGCCGACGCCGCCGACGTCACCGCCGCGATGAGCACGCTCATCTCCACCCACGAGATCCGTCCCGGGATCCGCGAGACGCTCGAGCTGTGCCGACGCGCGGGCGTCCCGGTGGGGATCGTCTCCAACGCGCACTCCGGCCGCGCCCATCGGGCGATCCTCGCCGCGGCCGGGCTCGAGGACGCGATCGGCGTGCAGGTCTACTCCGACGAGGTCGGCATCCGTAAGCCGCACCCGGGCATGCTCACCCTGGCCGCCGAGGCCCTGGGCGTGGACGTGGCGCGCTGCTGGTACGTCGGCGACACGATGGACCGCGACGTCGTGGCGGGGCGCCGGGCCGGGGTCGGCGCCGTCGTCGTCACCCGGACCCGGCACACCGAGAACCCGCCCTTCCCGGTCCCGGTCTCCCCCGACCACCTCTTCGACACCCCCGAGGGGCTCCTCGGGCTGCTGCGCGCTGCCGAGGCCCGCACCTCCGCCGCGGCGGGCTCGTCCACCGCCGGCACGCCGGCCGCCGCGCGCACCCCCGAACCCGCCGCCCCTGCCTCCCCCGTCACCCGGACCCGCCCGCGCGCCGAGCGGCCGGCGCTGCTCATCGACCACGGCGGCGTCATCGCCGAGGCGGGCACCCCGACCGACCTGACGGCCGCCTCGGCAGGGCTCGTCGAGCTTGCCGTCCGCGCCGGCCACCCGCTCACCCCCGAGCAGGCCGTGGCGGCTCTCGCGGCGGGCCGGGCGGCGCACTCCGCCGGCAAGCGGGAGCGCGTCGCGCGCGGCGACCACCGCGAGGTGGCCGCCGAGGAGTTCTGGGGCGAGCTGGTCGGCGCCCACCTGCCGCCGGCGCTGCGCACGCTCATGCGGGTCGAGGCGCACGCGCTCATGCACCGCTACTACCTGACGAAGTCCGACCACCGCCTGCGCCCCGGTGTGCGCGCGCTCCTCGAGCACTGCGCGGGTGCGGGCATCGAGGTCGCCGTCGTGTCCAACACGGTCAATGGGCGCGGCGTGCGCTCCCGCCTCGCCGCCGCCGGGCTCGACCACCTCGTCGGCGTCGGCATCTACAGCGACGAGATCGGCGTGCGCAAGCCCGACCGGCGGATCTTCGACGAGGCCCTCGCCGCCGTCGGGGCCGCGCCCGAGGCGGCCTGGTTCCTCGGCGACAAGCCGGTCAACGACGCCGCCGGAGCCCGCGCCGTCGGCATCCGCCGCCGCGTGCTCGTGCGCGGCGGCTCCACCCCCGACCCCGAGCTCGAGGCCGCCCTGGCCGAGGGCACGGCCACCGACCTCGTCGACACCCCCGGCGACCTGGTCGACCTCCTCGTCGCGGCGCACCCCGGCGTCGCGGCTCCCACCGAGCCCACCTCCCCCGAGACCTCCCGCCGCTAAGGAGCACGACCATGAGCACCCCCGCCTACGAGCGCAAGGGTCGGCTGCGGATGCAGTCCGACGACGGCGCCGCCCGGAACCTCACCACGCCCCAGAAGCTGATGATCTTCGTGCTGTCGATGGCCCTGTTCGGGCTGTCGAACATCATCCTCGAGATCATCCCGGACCCCTCGATCGGGCCGGTCGACGTCTCCGTGTCCTACATGGTCTTCGTCCCGCTGACGATGGCCGCCCTGTTCTCCCCGTTCTGGGCCGCGCTCGGCGCCCCGCTCGGCGAGATCGTCTTCACCGACCTGCTCATGGGTGACTTCTCCGGGCTGGCCGAGGTCGAGGGCTACCTGCAGATGTTCCTCGCCGTCTACATCGGTGGCTCGCTCGTGCGCAACCCGCGCAACCGGGCCCAGATCTGGGTCGGTGCGCTCGCCATCGTCCTCGTCGACAAGATCCTCTCGGCGATCGTCGACCTGTCGAAGGTGTGGATCGGCGTCGAGGACGCCGAGTTCGTCGAGGGGCTGCCCGAGTCGATCCTCGCGCTCGAGGGCATCGGCCTGGTGGTCGACATCGTCATGTCCGGCATCCTGCTCGGCGCCCTGCCCGCGATGTGGCTCATCCCCCGCCTGCACCGCCGCATCGAGCCGCTCATGGGCATGGAGCCGCGCGAGCCGGGCCGGCCGATCCCTGGCGCCGCCCCGCAGAACGCCGCCTTCGTCATCGGCGCGCTCGTCCTCGCCGTCGCCTCCTTCGGCTTCGCCTTCCTCGAAGCCTACGACCTCAACGCCGGCGAGTGGACGCCGGAGTTCCTCGAGGAGTACGGCATGGGGTTCATGTGGGTCTCGGTCGCGGCCATCGTCGTGGTCACCGTGGTGGCGGTCCTCCTGTTCCGCGCCGCCCAGAAGCGCTCGGGCCGTGCGGACGCCGGCTCCCCCGACGACGTCGCGGCGGCCCCGGCGGGGACCGCCGGCACCGGCGCGGCCACCTCGGAGCGAGGCACCTCGGAGCGGGTGGCCGAGGCCGCCGGAACCGCCGAGCGTGCGCGCGACGACGTCGCCAGCCACTGATCGCACGCGGTGGTCGGCGGGAGTCCCGCCGACCGCCGCGCCGCACCACAGGGCCGGGCGACCCGCACCGCGGGACCGGCCGCACCACCACCGACCAGGGACGAGGCCATGCCAGCCGCCATCGAGGTCGTCGACCTCTCCTTCCGCTACCCCGGCGCCGCCGAGGACACCCTGCGCAACGTCAACCTGACGATCGAGCAGGGAGACTTCGTCGCGGTCGTCGGCGGGAACGGGTCTGGCAAGACCACCCTGTGCAAGACGTTCAACGGGCTCATCCCCCACTACTGGTCGGGCGACTTCGCCGGGGAGGTCCGCGTGTTCGGCACCGACACGGTGGAGTCCAGCGTGGGCTCCCTGTCGCGGTCGGTCGGCTACGTCTACCAGGACTTCGTCAACCAGCTCGTCCGGCCCACCGTCCGCGACGAGGTCGGGTACGGCCCCGTCAACTACGGGCTCACCGACCACGCCGAGCGCACCGTCGAGGCGCTCGGGCTGCTCGGGATCGGCCACCTGCGCGACCGGTTCGTCTGGCAGCTCTCCGGCGGGCAGGCGCACCTCACGGCGCTCGCCTCGGTCCTCGCGCTGCGGCCGGGCATGATCGTGGTCGACGAACCGGTCGCCGAGCTCGACCCGGCCCGCGCCCGGGAGACCTACCTGCGGCTGCGCGACCTCAACGAGGCCGGCATCACCGTGGTGACGATCGAGCACCACGCGGAGCTCATCGCGGAGTTCGCGAGGAGCGTCGTGCTCATGGCCGACGGGGCGCCCGTGTGGCATCTCCCGGTCCAGGACGCGCTGAACCGCGTGGACCAGCTCGAGGAGCACGGGATCCCCACACCCGACATCATCGAGCTCACGCGCACGCTCGGCGGGGTGGACGTCCCCCGCTCGGTCGACGCGGCCGAGCGATGGCTGCGCGAGCAGGGCTTCGCTCCCACCCGGCCCGGCGGCGTCGCGGCCACCACCCGTGGTGCGGTGGACGACGGCACCCGGCCCTCCGCCGTCGGCGACGGGACAGGGACCCGCGAGGCGGTCGCGACCGTGGAGTCGGTGACGCACGGCTACCGGACGGTGGCCGGGGACCTGCAGACCGTGCTCGATGACATCTCCCTCGAGCTCCACGCTGGTGAGCGCATCGCGCTGGTCGGGTCCAACGGCGCGGGCAAGACCACGCTCATGCGGCTGCTCACCGGGCTCAAGGTGCCGCGCACCGGCACGGTGACGGTGGCCGGCGTCGACACGCGCAGCCGCTCCGCCGCCAGGCTCGCCGACCTCGTCAGCTACCTCTACCAGCACCCGCAGCAGATGTTCCTCCAGGAGACCGTGCGCGACGACGTGCGGATGTTCCCGGCCGAGCGGCGCCTCCCCGACGCCGACGCGATCACCGACCGCGTCCTCGAGCGGGTGGCCCTCACCCACCTCGCCGACCGGGACGGGCGCAGCCTCTCGGGCGGGCAGCAGCGTCGCGCGACGATCGCCATCGGGCTCGCCATGCGCCCGCAGCTGCTCCTCCTGGACGAGCCGACGTCGAGCCTGGACGTGCGCAGCCGCGACGACGTCATCGGTATGCTCTCCGAGCTCGCCGACACGATCCGCTGCGCGGCCGTGGCCACGCACGACATGCAGCTGGTCGCCGACTGGGCGACCCGCGTCATCGTCCTCGACGCCGGTCGGGTGCTCGCCGACGTCACGCCCCGCGAGCTGTTCGGCACCCCGGAGGTGCTGGCCAGGGCGCGGCTCATGCCGCCGCAGATCGCGCAGCTGGGGGCCCGGGTGGGGCTCGACCCGGTCCCCCTGAGGCTGACGGAGATGCTCGCCGCGCTGCGCGCGAGCGGGGAGGTCGTGGCCTGATGGCACGCAAGACCCGGGACGTGCTGAGCATCGAGTGGATCAAGCTCGAGCTGCTCCGCACCGCCTACTCCACCCGGGGCGGACTGTTCGCCTCGATGGACCCGCGCGTCGTCATCGGCTGGTACCTGCTGATGTCGATCTCGCCGTGGTTCACGCACAACGTGACGGTGCTCGTGGGCTACTTCGTCGTCGGGATCGTGGCGGTCGTCGCCGCCCGCGTGGGGCCGCTCGTGCTCGGGCTGTTCGTCATCGGGCTCGTGTTCGAGGTGATCTACCTCTTCGCGGTGTCGTTCCTGTTCGGCGGGAACGTCGAGACGCTCGTGGCCCTGTCCGTGCTCTCGCTCAAGCTCGGCGCCGTCTCGATGTTCTCGATGGCCGCCTTCGTCTCCCTGGACCCCGAGAAGCTCTCCGACGCCCTGCTCTGGTTCCGCGCCCCCCAGCTGCTCTCCTTCGGGGTGTCCTACGGCTACCGCATGCTCCCGATCCTGGTCGAGGAGTTCACCACCGTCTTCGACGGCTACCGGCTGCGCAGCGCCGCCCCCGAGCGGCCCGGCCTCCTCGGCTGGCGGGTCGCCGTGCACTGGTCGGTCATGGCGGTCAAGACCTTCTACCCGCTCATGCTCAACACGGCCAAGAGCGTGCGCACGACCGTGGAGGCGCTCGAGGCGCGCGGCTTCACCTACGCCGCGGAGCACCCGGACGGGCGGAAGATCCGGCTGGCCTACCTGCGCACGCGGCCGCTGGACTGGATCGTGGTGGCGGTGAGCATCGCCGTCGTGGCCGTCCTGTTCGCGATCGGGGACGCCTACCCGGTCTACCGCGCCGGCGTCTGAGCCGGCCCCAGGAATGGCGAATGCCCCGGCCGCATACGCGACCGGGGCATCTGCGCGCCCGAAGGGACTCGAACCCCCAACCTTCTGATCCGTAGTCAGATGCTCTATCCATTGAGCTACGGGCGCACGCCTCAAGGGCAGGGAACAGGTTACCCCGGCCACGGTGCCTGTACCGCACCGCTTCGTGGTGAGTGTGCTCACGGAGCGGGGCGCCCCAGCAGTTCCTGCCCGGAGGTGCCCCGCCCTCGTGAGGATGCGTCGGCCGGCCCAGGCTTCGCCGGCCTGAGCCGACCAGCCACGGCCGACCGCGCCGACGAGCACACCGCCCACGGGTCTTCTGCCCGTGGGCGGCCGGCTCACACGGCGATGCCGAGCACCCAGCTCCCGAGCGTCATCACCGTCAGCGTGATGAGGATGATGCCGATGATGTTGAGCCAGACCCCCGCCTTGACCATCTGCGAGATCTGGAGGTAGCCCGAGCCGTAGGCGATCGCGTTCGGCGGGGTGGCCACCGGCAGCATGAAGGCGCACGTGGCGGCCAGGGCGACGGGGACCATGAGCAGCATGACGTCGACGTTCATGCCCGTCGCCACGCCGCCCATGATCGGCAGGAAGGCCGCGGCGGTGGCGGTGTTGGAGGTCATCTCGGTGAGGAAGATGACCAGTGCGGCGACGCCGGCGATGATGAGGACGACCGGCGCCCCCTGCAGCGCGCCGGCGGCCTCACCGATCCACAGCGACAGGCCGGTCTGGGTGAACATCGCCGAGAGCGAGAGACCGCCGCCGAACAGGAGCAGGACGTCCCACGGGACCTCCTTGGCGGTGTCCCAGTCGAGGAGCTGGACGCCCTTGTTGACGTCGGCCGGGACGAGGAACAGCACCAGGGCGAGGATCATGGCGATGACCTCGTCGGAGAAGTTCGAGTCCTCGAAGACCAGCGGCACCGTCACCCAGGCCGCGGCCACGCCGATGAAGATGATGAGCGTGAGGATCTCCTGGCGCGACATCGGGCCGAGCTTGCGGTACTCCTCCTGGATGACCTCCCGGCCGCCGGGGATCTCCTTCATCTCCGGCTTGTAGAAGACGTTGACGAGCAGCCACCAGCAGATGAGGGTGAAGACGATCGCCAGCGGGGTGGCGAACAGCATCCACGTGCCGAAGTTGAGGTTGATGTCGTAGTTCTCGGCGAGGTTGGCCCGCAGCAGCGCGTTCGGCGGGGTGCCGATGAGGGTGGACAGGCTCATGATCGACGACGAGTAGGCGATGCCCAGCATGAGGGCGGTGCCGAAGTTCGACCGCTTGGTGTCGTCCCCGCGCAGCGTGGAGACCAGGGCGAGGACCGACAGACCGATCGGCAGCATCATCACGGCGGTCGCCGTGTTCGAGACCCACATCGTGAGGAACCCGGTGGCGACCATGAAACCCAGGACGAGCATCTTGGGCTTGGTCCCGACGGCGAGGACCACCGCGAGCGCGATCCGCCGGTGCAGGTTCCACCGCTGCATGGTCAGGGCGAGGAAGAACCCGCCGAGGAAGAGGAAGATCGTGGGCGAGGCGTAGGGGGAGGAGGCGTCGCCGATGCTGACGATCCCCAGCCCCGGGAACGCCACGAGCGGCACGAGCGCCGTCGCCGCCAGCGGGATAGCCTCGGTCATCCACCACACGCCCATGAGGACCGCGATCGAGGCGGTGAGCGCGATGTGGTGGCCCGAGGGCTCGATCTCGGCCTCGGTCAGCGAGGAAACCAGGTCGGCCGAGAGGTCCTTGGGGAAGATGAAGTAGATCACCACCGCCAGGACGAGGCCGAGCGTGAGCCCGATCCAGCGGCGGTTGCGTGTCCTGGGGTCGGCGGGGAGGTCGTCGAGACCGGCCGCCCGCGACGTGCTCTCCTTGATCTCTGGCGTTGACACCTGCGTGCTCCTTGCGTCGTCGCAGAGGGGCGGGTGTGTACCGGCCCCCACCCACGCACCTTCGCGTGGGCTCGGTCACGCGGACGCTACCAGCGAGAACACCGTCGGGCAGGGATATAACGGTCGCGTCGGGCCGCGCCCCCGGCCGCGCCGTCGGCCGAGGCCGCACCGCGGGACGCGGACAGCACGATGCCGCGGGACGGGCCCACCCCGTCCCGCGGCATCGTGCTCGATCGCCCGCGCTACTGCGCGGAGCCCTCCCAGTCGGCGTAGATCTCGTAGCCGACGACGACGAGGGCGCCCTCGCCGTTGCGTCCGATCTCGGCGCGGCCGACCGGGCGCTCGACGCCCTCGGCGAGGACCGTGCAGCCGGCGACCCCGGTCTCGGGCTCCACCGTGCAGGCGCCGATGCCCGTGGGCGTCAGCGCCGGCTCGTAGAAGCCCTGGAAGGCGTACCAGAGCTCGTCGTACCCCGCGTCGTCGGTGAGCCCGGCGAGCTCGGCCGAGTCGCCGCGGGCCGCCGCGGAGGCGGCGTCGAGGGCCGCCTGGGCCGAGCCGTCGGCGCGACGCACCATGGGCGAGTCCGCGCCGTCACCGTCCCAGTCGCCGGTGATCACGCTGTCGTCGGGGCGCCCGTAGTCCAGCACCCGCTCGGCCGGACCGCCGGCGATGGTGTCGTTGAGGTAGAGGGTGATCCCGCGCCGCACACCGAGGGTGTCGGCGGCGTCACCGTTCCAGTCGCCGACCAGGACCGTGTCGTCGGCGCGGCCGAACCGGACCTCCTCGTCGGCGTCGCCCGACCGCAGCGAGTTGTGCAGGAAGTACTGGTTGCCGCGGCGCACGGCGAGGGTGTCGGTGCCGTCGCCGTCCCAGTCGCCGACCAGGACCGTGTCGTCGGCACGGCCGAAGATGACGACCGTGTCGGCCGGGCCGCCGGAGAGGTCGTTGCGCAGGTGGTACTCGTTTCCTCGGCGCACGCCGAAGGTGTCGACGCCGTCGCCGTCCCAGTCGCCGACGAGGAGCTCGTCGCCCGGGCGGCCGAAGGTGAAGCGCCCGTCGTACTCGGACTCCCCTGTGGCGTTGGTGTAGCTGATCTCGTTGCCGTGGCGCTGGGCGAGGGTGTCGGTGCCGTCGCCGTCCCAGTCGCCGACGAACACCGAGGAGCGCTCGTCGCCGAAGACGAGGACGTTGTCCGCGATGCCCGTGAAGCCGTTGTCCTGGTAGTAGGTCTCGCCGTAGCCGTTGTCGGCGGTGCCGGTGGCGCCGGCCCCCGTGGCTCCTGCGGCGACGAGCCCGAGACCGAGCAGCCCGGCCCCGGTGACCCGTGCCCGCGCGGTGGCGCTGTGCGTCCGTCGGTGGTCCATGTCGTTGTCCCCCTGGATTCGTCTCCCCGGGGGCCGTCCGGCACCCGGGTCGTGGTGTCGGGGCGACGTCGGTCGTCCCGACGTAACGACCGTATGGAACGCGTGCCACGGCGTCACCAGCGGCGTCGGGGGACCTCTACCCGCAACGACGGCCGGGCCCGACCGAGGGACGGGGCGGTGCCCCGCACCCCGGTCGGGCCCGGACGGTGCGCTGCGCGTCAGGCGGTCGGCTCGCCGGTCTCCAGCGGGAGGGCCGGGTTGTTCGCCCACTCGGTCATCGACCCGTCGTAGACGGCGACGTCGCCGCGGCCGGCGCGGGCCAGCTGGAAGGCGACGTAGGTCGCGGCGATGCCACCGCCGCAGTAGGTGATGATGCTCGGCTCGCCGTCGATGACCTCGGCGGCGTCACCGGTGGCACGGACCTGGTCGACCTCGGCCGCCAGCCCGTCGGCCGTGACCAGGTCGCCGAAGAAGACGTGCTTCGAGCCGGGGATGCGGCCCGGGCGCGCGTACGTGACCCGCTCGCCCGTGAAGGTGGGGCGGTCCAGCGAGTTGACGAGGACCTTCGCGGGGTCCTCGATCGCCGCGGCGACGTCATCGACCGAGGCGTAGAGCTCGGGCCGCGGGTGCGGGACGAAGGTCGCCGGCTCCGGTGCGGTACCCGGGCCGGTCTCGAGCTCGAGGCCGGCCGCGCGCCAAGCGGGCAGCCCGCCGTCGAGCACGTAGATGTCGTCGTGGCCGACGTAGCGCAGGTTCCACCACAGGCGGGTGGCCCACATGGTCTGGCCCTGGTCGTAGATGACGACGGTGGTGTCGTTGCCGACGCCGAGGGCGCCGATCTTCTCCGCGAACTGCTCGGCGGGCAGCGCCGTCCAGAAGTCGGGGTGGCTGCGGTCGGCGAGGTCCTCGAGCAGGTCGGCGAAGACGGCGCCGGGGATGTGGCCCTCCTCGTAGACGTCACGGCCGGTGGCGGCGGAGTAGAAGCCGTCGCCGTCGGGCTGGCGGATGATCGACGTGGCGTCGAGGACGACGACGCCGGGACGCTCCTTGAGCTCGACGAGCTCGGCCGGGGTGACGAGGCGGGCGATGGTGGTCGGGTCGGGGCTGGTCGTGCTGGTCATCGGGACTCCTTGGTGGGGTGGGTGACTGGTCGGGGGCGACTGCCGGGTCGACATCGCTGCGACCTGGCCATCCCCTGGTCCAGCCAGAGCCTGCGGACGAGCGTGAGTTCCACGTCCCCGACGCTAGGCAGCGCAGGTGGCGGCCCGGTGACCGCCCCGGAACGTTCCCGCCATGCGGACACCCGCGCCCGCCGGCCCGCCCCGGTCGGGAGGGCGCGGTCGGGGGCGGCGCCGCTCTACCTCTCGCCCACCGCGTCGGTCAGCCGCGCCGCGACGCCCACCAGATCGCCCCGGCGATCGTGAGGATGAGGCCGAGGATGCCGCCGAAGATGCCGCCGATGATCCCGCCGACCGAGGCGATGATCGTGCCCGCCCCGACGTTGTGACCGACGAAGGCCTCCTGCGGGCAGGTGACGACGTAGGAGCCGTCCTCCGGGGTGGTGAAGCGGTGCCCGAGCTGGTAGCCGTTGATGGTGATCTCCCCGCCCGGGGTGGTGAGGTCGAGCTCGGTGCCGTCGGGGCCGGTGACCGAGCAGGAGGAGGTCCGGCCCGGCGCGTCCTCCGTGGTCGCGTACAGGGCCCACTCCTGCCCGGCGTCGCTCTCGATCTGGGCGCCGCTCGAGCCGACCGAGACGATGTCCGCCGACTCGACGAACCGCGAGAGCGTGGAGATGGCGAAGATGCCGCCCACGACGGCGACGACGAGGAGGAACACGCCGATGAAGGTGAGGATCTTCGGGCCCTTGGTGCTGCGGTTGCGGCGCGCGGGCATGACGCCGTCGCCGCCGCCGTAGGGATTGGCCGGACCGGGCGCGCCGTAGCCGCCCTGCGGACCGTAGCCACCCTGCTGCCCGTAGCCACCCTGCTGGCCGTACCCGCGCTGCTGGCCGTAGCCGCCCGCGGGCTGACCGGGAGCGCCCTGCGGCGGGCCGTAGACCCGGTTGAACTCGTCCTCGTAACCGCTCATCGCCGTCCTGACCTCGTCCGTCGTTCCGGGTGCCGCCGTCCGGCACGGCGTGACGCTAGCACCCGGCGATCGCCGGACGGCGGGTGGGCGCCGGGCAGTCGGACCCGGTGGCCGGCGGCCCGCCGACGGACGGCGGCCGACTGGAAGCGGCGGGCCCGCGAGCGCATCGCCACAGCCGGACCGGGCCGCCGGTGCCCCGCGCGGTGGGAGCATGTGCCCAACGACCCCGTACACGCCCCGAGGAGCTCCTCATGCGCCGCCGCACCACCGCTCTCGTCCTGCCGCTCGTGGCCGGGCTGACGCTTGCCGCGTGCGGAGGCAGCCCGGAACCGACGGCGGCCCCGCCGCCCATGCCCGTCGGCGAGCGCCCCGTCCCGACGAGCAGCGGGACCGGGTCCGGGTCGGGCGGGGAATCGGACCCCGGGCCCGCCGCCGGTGACGGCAGCTCCCGCACCGCCCCGCTCGCGCTGGACACGCCCGTGCAGATCGGCGACTGGGAGGTGCAGGTCGGTGCGAGCAACCTCGACGCCGACCAGGTCGTCGCGGACGAGAACATGTTCAACACCCCGCCCGACGACGGGCACACCTACGTGCTCGTGCCCCTGACCGTCACCTACACCGGCACCGGCAGCGGCACCGCGTGGCTGGACCTCAGCGTGGAGTACATCGGGTCCGACGCCGTCACCTACACCGGGTACTGCGGGGTGGTCCCGGACGCGCTGCTCACCACGTCCACGCTCTACGAGGGCGGGTCGGTGACCGCGAACGCCTGCGCCGCCGTCCCCACCGACGCGATCGAGGGCGGGGTGTGGCGCGTCGCCGAGAGCCTCAACCCCGAGGCCCCGGACGCCGCCTTCTTCGCCTCGGCCTGACCGCCGCAGGTCTCACGACGACGCACCCCTACCCCGCTCGCGGTCGACGGCGACGGCGAGGTACCGGTCGAGCAGCGCCGGGCCCCGCGTCCGCGCGCGTCCGTCTCCCCGGCGCCTCACCTTGGGGAGCCGGCCCCTCCCTCCCCTACCGTCATTTCCTCTTGCCTCATCAACACACACCACCGCACAGTCGCCTCGTCACGCGAGACAGACGTCAGTTGACCAACGTGGTTCACACACTCGGCAACACCCCGGCCGTCGAGGACGGGACCCGTCGGCCGGTCCGGCTGTGGTGGGCGCTCGCCGCCGTCGGGATCACCGCCGGGGCCTTCGCCAAAGGCGCCCTCCTGACACCGCGTGGTTGAGAGGTGGATCGACATGACCGACGAACGACGCACGACGGCGGGGAACCGCCCACCACCCACCGACGCCGGACGGCGGCCGTCCGGGCCGCTGGTCTCGGCCTTGCTGAGCGTCGCCCTGCTGGTGCTCATCGCCTGGCAGCTCGCCGGAGTCACCGAGGGCTCCGGGCAGCTCCAGGTGCTCGACCCCGACCTCGCGCTGATATGGAGCGTGCCCATCCTGGTCGGGATCGGGACCGCCGGTGCCTGCGCCCTGGCCGCGTGGGTACGGCACGGGTGGACCATGCGGCTCGCCGTCGTCAACGCCGCGGCGAACTGGGTGACGGCAGCCCTTGTCGTCGCGTCCACGGTGGAGGGTGCGCTGTTCGATCAGGGTTTCCTCGACCGGTTGGCGCGGGACGTCGGGGAGAGCGAGTCCGCCGATCTGCGCGAGATCTTCCTCCTGGTGGTGGTGGCGACGGCGATCTGGGACAGCGTCGCCGCGATCCTCCACGCCCGCCGACGAGCAGCGCGCGGCGACCGGGGTGCCACCTCGACGTGACGGGAGCTCCCCAGCACGACGAAAGGGCCGGGAGACGTGGCGGTTCCAACGTTTCCCGGCCCCTTCCGGCCGGCGGAGACGGTGGGATTTGAACCCACGAACGGGTTACCCCGTTACATCCTTAGCAGGGATGCGCACTAGGCCTGACTATGCGACGTCTCCAGATGCAGCGTCCAGGCTACCTGCCCGTCACGCGCCGTTCCAACGCGCCGGGCGTCGGGTGGCGCGAGACTCGTCACCGCTGACGCGGGCGCCCGTCGTCGCTGGCGGCGGAGGGTAAGGGATTCGAACCCTTGGTGGTTTCCCACAACGGTTTTCAAGACCGTCACATTCGGCCGCTCTGTCAACCCTCCTGGCCCGGCGCAGGTGCCGGGCGGCCCGTTGCCGGGCCGCGGACCATCCTACGATCCGGCCCGACGCACGGCCGGTGGCGCCCGCCTGCCTCCCCGGCCGCACCTCCCGCCTCGGGCACGATGGGCCGATGGACGCCATCACGATCGACGACGACAAACGGCTGGTGCCGAGCGAGCTCCCCGACCCGGTCCCGGGCGCCGGCGAGGTCCTGATCGACGTCGCCGCCGCCGGGGTCAACCACGCCGACCTGCTCCAGGTCACCGGCGGTCACCTGCCTCCCGAGGGCGAGTCGGAGGTCCTCGGCCTCGAGTGCTCGGGGACGATCGCCGCGCTCGGCGAGCACGTCGAGGGCTGGTCGGTCGGCGACCGGGTCTGCGCCCTGCTCGCCGGCGGCGGGTACGCCTCGCGCGTCGTCGTGCCCGTGGGCCAGCTGCTGCGGGTGCCCGACTCCCTCGACCTCGTCGAGGCGGCCGCCCTGCCGGAGTCGGTGTGCACGGCCTGGTCGAACATGGTCGAACTCGGCCACCTCGCCCCCGCCCAGACGGTGCTCGTCCACGGCGGCTCGGGCGGGGTGGGGACCGTGGCGATCCAGCTCGCCCACGCCTACGGCTCGCGCGTCCTCACGACGGCGGGCGGGCCCGAGCGCACGGCCCGCTGCCTCGAGCTCGGGGCCGACGTGGCGATCGACCACCGCAGCGACGACGTCGCCGGGCAGGTCATGGCCGCTACCGACGGGCGCGGGGTCGACGTCGTCATCGACGTGCTCGGGGCCGGCGGCCTCGACCTCAACGTCTCGATCCTCGCCGAGCGCGGCCGCCTCATGGTCGTCGGCCTGCTCGACGGCGCCAAGGGCAAGATCAACCTGGGCCGCCTCCTCGAGCGCGGCGGCTCGATCACCGCCACCAAGCTGCGTACGCGCTCTCGCGCCTCGAAGGCGGCGCTGATCGACGACATCCGCGAGCGGGTGTGGCCCTGGGTCGCCGACGGCACCGTGGTCCCCGTCGTCGACCGGCGCCTCCCGCTGGCGCAGGCCCAGGAGGCGCACGAGGCGATGGCCGCCGGCGGGGCGTTCGGGAAGATTCTGCTCACCGTCTGACCCGGTCACCGGCCCGGGCGGCGCCCCTCGGCCCGCGCCGGCCGGTCACCCGCGCCGGTCAGCCGAACTCGACCGCCGCGTCCTCGAGCTCCTGCGCCGTCGCCGCCGGGTCGGAGGGGTCGGCGTAGAAGTCGATAAGGATCGGCCAGATCCCCTGCAGCTCGCTCGCCCCGAACGCCAGGGGCACGAGGTCGGACAGGTCGAAGCGGAAGACCTCGGTGGAGGTGATCTGCTCGGCCGAGGCCCGGGCCGCGTCGTCGGCGTAGAGGTCGAGGTCCGCCGCCCGGTTGGGCGAGACGATGCCGCCGAGCTCGATCCACACGTTCGCCGCCTCCGGGGAGGCGAGGTAGCGCATGAGCGCGGCGGTGGCCTCGTCGTCGTCGAAGGCGACGGCCCCCGAGGCGTCGCCGACCACCGAGGGCTCGGTGCCCGGCAGCTGCGGCCACGGGTAGGACAGGGCGTCCTCGCCGACCACCGCGTCGGTCTGGCCGAGGATCGAGCTGGCGATGTAGTCCCCGCCGACGAGGGTCCCGGCGGTGGGCTCGTCCCCGAACACGGTGGTCACGGCGTCCGGGTAGGTGCGCTGCGTCCCGCCGGCCAGCTGCAGGTCCTCGTCGCCCCACAGCTCGGCGAGCACCTCGAGGGCCTCGACGACACTGGGGTCGGTCCAGGGGATCTCGTGCGCCGTGAGCCGGTCGTACATCTCGGGCCCAGCGGTGGCCAGGTAGACGTTCTCGAACCAGTCGGACAGCGGCCAGCCGGTGTCCGCGCCGACGCTGAGCCCGGCCACCCCGCTCCCGGAGACGGTCTCGAGGGTGGTGCGGAACTCCTCCCACGTGGTGGGCACCTCGGCGCCGGCGTCCTCGTAGACCTGCGCGTTGTACCAGACGGTCGACTTCGACGCGGCCTCGAGCCACACGGCGTAGACCTCGTCGTCCCAGGAGCCCAGGTCGAGCCAGGTCTGCGCGTAGCTGTCCTCGACCATCTGAACCGTCGTGTCGGCGAGCGGGACGATGGTGCCGTCCGCCGCGAGCTCCGCCACGAGCTCGGGGTCCCGCACGACGGCAATGTTGGGCGGCACCCCGTCCTCGACGGACTCGGTGATCGACTGCCGCGGGTTGCCGATGCCGAGGTGGTGGACCTCGGCCCCGGTGGCCTGCTCGAAGGCGTCGAGCACGGTCTCGAGGTTGTGGCGGTCGACGTCGGACCAGCTCGTCGCGATCTCGATGCTCTGGCCGGTGAGGTCCGGGTAGCCCTCGAGCTCGGGCAGCTCGACCTCGCCGGGGTCGACGACCTCCTCCGTGGGCTCCTCCTCGGTCCCCTCGGACGGCGTCTCCCCAGTGCCGGGGTCGCCAGCGCCGGGCTCGCCGCCCGGCTCGGTGGTGGCCTCGGGGTCGGTGCGTCCCTCGGGATCGGCCTCGCGCTCGCCGCCGCACGCCGCGAGCAGCGCGGCCGCCGCGAGCACTGCCGCGAGGGCGGTGCCGCGCCCCCGCCCGGTGGTCCCTGCCATCGACTGCTCCTCCTCGGCCACCGTGGGGGTGGCGCCCGGCCATCGTAGGTGCTGGCCCGGGCGGGCCGCGGTGGCGGCTACTTCTGCGAGCCCGCCATGAGGGCGTTGACGAAGTAGCGCTGGAAGGCGAAGAACACGATGAGCGGCACGATCATCGACAGGAAGGCGCCCGCGGAGAGGACGTCGATGTTCGAGGAGAACTGCCGCAGCTGGGACTGCAGGGCCACGGTGATCGGCTGGGTGTCCGGGGAGGAGAACAGCAGCGCGACGAGCATGTCGTTCCACGACCACAGGAACTGGAAGATCGCCAGCGAGGCGATCGAGGGCATGGCCAGCGGCAGCGCGATGCGGAAGAAGATCCGCAGCTCGCTCGCGCCGTCGATCCGGGCGGCCTCGAGCATCTCGGTAGGGATCTGCATGAAGAAGTTCCGCAGCAGGAAGATCGCGAACGGCAGCCCGAAGGCGGTGTGGAAGAGCACCACCGCCGAGATCGAGCCGAAGATGCCGATGTCCCCGAACAGGCGGGCCAGCGGGATGAAGGCCACCTGCAGCGGCACCGCCATGAAGGCGATGACGACCACGAGCACCCAGTCCCGGCCGGGGAAGCGGACCCAGGCCAGCGCGTACCCGGCCATCGCGCCGAGCCCCACCACGAGCAGCGTCGAGGGGACCACGATGAGGACCGTGTTCCACAGGGAGGACATGATCCAGTCCGCCTGCAGCAGCCCCCGGTAGTTGTCGATCGAGAACTGGGACGGGTCCAGCAGGCCGGTCCACCAGCCCGACTGGGCGTTGGCCTGCGAGCTGCGCAGGGAGGAGAAGAACAGCCCGACGGTGGGCACGAGCCACACCAGCGCGACGACGATCAGCACGACGTTGATGACGCCCCGCCCGAGCAGGCGGCCCACCCGCGAGCCGCCCGGACGCGACCCGGGCGCGGCGGCGCGGGGACGCCCGCCGTCCCCGGCGCCGCCGCTGCCGGCGGGGTCCTCGGGTCCGGTCCCGGGGGCCGGCGGGGTGGTACCGACGACGGCGGTCATGCCTGTCCCCCTCGGCGGAAGTTGCGGATGTTGACGAGGATCGCCGGCAGCACCAGCAGGAGCAGGAAGATCGCCAGCGCCGAACCGAGGCCGTGGTCGTTGCCGCCGCCGAAGGACACGGTCCACATGCGGGTGGCGATGACGTCGGCCGCGGGCTTGGAGACGCCGGGCGGGATGACGTAGACGAGGTCGAAGATCTTCAGCACGTTGATGATGAGCGTGACCATGACGACCATGAGCACCGGCGCGAGCTGGGGCACGGTGATCCGGCGGAAGACCTGCCACTCGTTGGCGCCGTCGGTGCGGGCGGCCTCGAGCAGCGTGCGGTCCACCGCGGACAGGCCGGAGGCGATCATCACCATGGCGAAGCCGGCCCAGATCCACACGTAGGCGAGGATCGTCACCGGCGTGATGAGGCCCGGACCGAGCCAGTCGATGCCGGAGGCCCCGGCCGCGAAGCCCGAGGCCGGCAGGGTCACCGTGTAGCTCCCGCCGGGGTCGAGGCCCTCGACGACGAAGGTCCCGTCGTCGTGGGTGACGGCGCGGCCCGCCTCGGCGCCCTCGGCGTCGGTGACGACCACCTCGAGACCGCCCAGGCCCGGTTTGCCGTCGCCGACCTCACCGTTGGTGCCACCCCCGCCGCGGACGAAGTCGAACCAGATCGAGCCGGTGATCTGGTCCGCCGCCGGCTCGGGCGCCGCGACGGCATCGGTCGGCGGGTCCGGTAGGTGCTCCGCACCGATCCCCACGAGCGGGACGTCGACGATCGTGCCGGGCGAGACCTCCTCGGTGGCGGCCATCGAGCCGTCCTCCTCGGGCTGCACGAGACCCTCCGGGCGTGGTCGGGCGTCCGGGTAGCTCGTGGACTCCGCGCCGACCATCTCCTGGACGGAGACGATGACCGCGTTGGCCAGGCCGATGTCCGGGTTCTGCTGGAAGACGGTGCGGAAGATGACGCCCGCGGCGAGCATGGAGATCGCCATGGGCATGAAGATGATGAGCTTGAACGCCGTCTGCCAGCGGATGCGCTCCATGAGCACCGCGAAGATGAGGCCGAGCACCGTGCAGATCGCCGGGGCGACCAGCACCCAGACCGCGTTGTTGCGCAGGGCCTGGAACGTCTGCGGGTCAGTGAACATCCGGACGTAGTTGTCCAGGCCGACGAAGACATCGCCGGACTGGTCGAACAGCGACCGCCACACGGAGTAGGCGATCGGGTAGGCGACGAGCACGCCCAGGACCAGCGCCGCCGGTCCGAGGAGGATGCCGAGGATCAGCCAGGGGCCCGACCGGCGGGGGGAGCGTCGTCGCGTCCCCCCGCCCGGTCGGGCCTGGTCGGCCGTGGTGGGCCCGGCCGTGCTCACCTCGTCAGCCGCCGTATGCGGCGACCGCGGCATCCTCCAGCGCCTGGGCCGTGGCCTCGGGGTCGGAGGGGTCCTCGTAGAACTCGATGAGGATCTGCCACATGCCCTCGCCCTCGGTGCCGCCGAAGGCCGACGGGGCGAGGTCGGACAGGTCGAACCGGAAGACCTCGGCGTCGACGAGCTGCTGGGCGATCTCCAGGGAGACGTCGTCCGGGTAGAGCTCGAGGTCGGCGTTCTGGTTCGGCGAGGTGAAGCCGCCGAGCTCGATCCAGATGTTCGCCGCCTCGGGGGAGGCGAGGTAGCGCATGAGCTCGGAGGTGGCCTCGCCGTCGTCGAAGGCGACGGCGACGTTCCCGGCACCCATGACGGACGGCGCGGAGTCGTTCATCGTGGGCCAGGGGTAGAACAGGGCGTCCTCGCCGACGACCGCCTCGGTCTGGTCGGCGATGTTCCCGGCGACGAAGTCACCCTCGAACACCGTGCCGGCCTCGGGCGGGTCGGTGAAGACGCTGGTCACCGAGTCGGGGAACGACCGCTGCCCGCCGCCCTCGAGGAGCAGGGCGTCGTCGCTCCAGACCTCGGCGAGCGCCTCGAGGGCCTCGACGACGCTGGGGTCGGTCCAGGGGATCTCGTGGTCGGCGAGCTGGTCGTACATGTCCGGCCCGGCGGTGCGCAGGTAGACGTTCTCGAACCAGTCGGTCAGCGGCCAGCCGACGTCGGCGCCCACGGAGATGCCCGGCACGCCGGAGTCGGAGACGAGCTGGAGGGTGGCCAGGAAGTCCTCCCAGGTCTCAGGGATCTCGGCGCCGGCGTCCTCGTAGACCTGCGTGTTGTACCAGACGGTCGACTTGTTGGCGGCCTTGAACCAGACGCCGTAGACCTCGCCGTCGACCGAGCCCAGGTCGATCCATGTCTCGGCGTAGTTCTCCTCGACCGTGGCCAGCGTCTCCTCCGCGAGCGGCACGATCTCGCCGTCGGCGGCCAGCTGGTCCATGAGGCCGGGCTGCGGGATGAGCGCGATGTTCGGCGGGTTGCCACCCTCGACGCGGGTGCCGATCGTGGTGGCCACGTTGTTGCCGTAGCTCTCGTAGGTCACCTGGGCGCCGGTGGCCTCCTCGAAGGCGTCCATGACGATCTCGAAGAACTCCTGCTCCTGGCCGGACCAGTCCGAGCCGACCACGATGGACTCGCCGGCCAGGTCGGCGTACCCCTCGAGCTCGGGCAGCTCGACGTCCCCGCCGTCGTCCTCGCCACCGGAGTCCTCACCGCCGTCCTCGCCACCGGTGTCGTCGGAACCGGCCTCCTCCTCGGAGCCGCCCTCCTCGGAGGTGTCGTCCCCACCGTCCCCGCCGTCGTCCCCGCCGCCCCCGCAGGCTGCCAGCATCGCCGCCGCGGTCAGTCCCGCGGCCAGAACGGTGCTCCGTCGTCGCATCGTCGTGCGCGCCATCGTTCGCCCTCCTTGGTGAACAGTCCCCCACGTTGTGGACGTGCAACACAGTAGGCGCTCACCCGCGCCCTGGTGCGCTTTCCGACGTCTCGAAGGGGTATCGACCCCGGGTGCCTGGCGGGCGGCCGGTCAGCGGCGGGCGGGCGACCCGGCCGCGGCGGGCGGTCGGTCGGTCAGCGCGGGGCGGCGAGCAGGTCGAGGAGGTCGGCCAGCCCGTCCTGCTCGACGGTGGGCACGGCGGCGCGGGCGTGGGCCCGCACCTCGGGGCGGGCCCCGCCCATGGCGACGCCGAGCTGGGCCCAGGCGAGCATCTCGACGTCGTTGGAGCCGTCGCCGGCGGTGACCGTCGCGGTCGGGGCCACGCCGAGCAGCTCGCGCACGCGCTCCAGCGCGGTGGCCTTGGAGATGCCCTCGGGCGCGACGTCGACCCAGGAGGACCAGCCGATCGCGTAGGTCACCGACTGCATGCCTGCCGAGTGCACCGCCTCGTGGAAGGTCGCCGAGTCCAGATGGGCGGCGCGCACCGTGAGCCGGGTGACCTCGCGCGAGCACAGGTCCTCGAAGTCGACGAGCTCCCACTCCCCGCTCAGCTCGCCGGGTGGGAACGGGGAGGACAGGCGGAAGCCGACGCCGACGTCCTCGACGGCGAAGACCCCGTCGGGGATGGTCCGCCGCAGCGCGCGCAGCGCCGGCTCGGGGTCGAAGGTGACGACGTGGTCGACCTCGAAGCCGCCGTCGGCGTCGTCCTCGAGCCGGACCGTCACCGCGCCGTTGGAGGAGACCGCGTAGCGGCTGCGCAGGCCGAGCTGGTCGGCGACGGGGACGGTCGCGAAGACCGCCCGGCCGGTGGCGAGCATGACGTGGGTGCCGGTCTCCTGCAGCGCGGCGACCGACTCGGCCACCCGCGGGGCGAGCGTCGTGTCGTGGTGGAGGATCGTCCCGTCGATGTCGAGGGCGACGAGGAGCTCGGGGCCGGCCTCGGGCAGCTCGGCCACCGCGCGGGCGAGCGGGTCGGGCCGGCCGGCGCCCCGCCCCCGGGTCGGCACCAGCGCGCGGGCCCAGGAGGCCGCGCGGGCCAGGGCGGGCCCGACGCCGGGCCGGGTCCGGGTGCCCGCGTCGCGTGCAGGGTCGTCCTGCGGGTCGTTGGCCGGGGGCTCGACCGTCGCTGCGTCGCCGGTCGAGGTGGCGTCCCGCGGGGTGTCGTCCGTCGCTACGTCGTCCGTCGGCGCGTCGTCCGTCGGGCTCCGCTCTGCCTGCCCGGGCGTGGCCTCGTCCTCGGCCAGCTCGGGCGTCGGCGTGGCGCCGCCCGGCACGGCCTCGATCGCGCCGTCGAGGATCTGGTGGTCGCCCGCCCCCGCGGCGACGAAGGTCTCGTCCTGCCGCCGCGTCACGCGCTCACCGGCCGCAGGACCTCGCGTCCCCCCAGGTAGGGGCGCAGCGCCTCGGGCACGTGCACCGAGCCGTCGGCCTGCTGGTGGTTCTCCAGCAGCGCGACGATCCACCGCGTGGTGGCCAGCGTGCCGTTGAGCGTGGCCACCGGGACCGTGCCCCGCTCGGTGCGCTCGCGGGCGCCGAGGCGGCGGGCCTGGAACGTCGTGCAGTTCGACGTCGAGGTGAGCTCGAGCCAGCGCTCCTGGCTGGGCAGCCACGCCTCGCAGTCGAACTTGCGGGCGGCCGAGGATCCGAGGTCCCCGGCCGCGGTGTCGATGATCCGGTAGGGCAGCTCGGCGGCGTCGAGCATCTCCCGCTCGAGCGCGAGCAGCGCCTCGTGCTCGGCCTCGGCGTCCTCGGCATGGACGTAGGAGAACATCTCCAGCTTGTTGAACTGGTGGACGCGGATGATGCCGCGGGTGTCCTTGCCGTAGGAGCCGGCCTCGCGGCGGTAGCAGGTCGACCAGCCCGCGTAGCGTCGCGGGCCGGCGGAGACGTCGATGATCTCGTCGGCGTGGTACCCGGCCAGCGCCACCTCAGAGGTGCCGGTGAGGTAGAGGTCGTCCTCGGCGAGGCGGTAGATCTCGTCGGCGTGGGCGCCGAGGAACCCCGTGCCGGCCATGATCTGCGGCCCCACCAGCGTGGGGGTGATCATGAGCGTGAACCCGGCCTCCTCGGCCTTGTCGGCCGCGCGGTTGAGCAGGGCGAGCTCGAGACGCGCGCCGATGCCGGTGAGGTAGTAGAACCGGGCGCCGGAGACCTTGGTGCCGCGCACGGTGTCGATGGCCCGCAGCGACTCACCGATCTCGAGGTGGTCGCGGACGGTGACGCCCTCGGCGGCCAGGTCCCGCGGGGTGCCCACGTGCTCGAGCACCACGTAGTCGTCCTCGCCGCCGGCGGGGACCCCGGGGAGCACGAGGTTGGGCATCTGCCACAGCAGCTCCTCGGCGCGGGCGCCGGCGGCGTCGGCCTCCTCCTGGGCGGCGCTGACCTCGGCGGCCATCTCCTTGGCGCGGGCGAGGATGGCCGGGCGGTCCTCCGGCGCGGCCTTGCCCACCGAGCGGGAGACCTCCTTGTGCTCGGCACGCAGCGACTCCGCGGCGCCGAGCGTGGCGCGGCGTCGGGCGTCGGCCTCGAGGATCTCGTCGACGAGCGAGGGGTCCGCCCCCCGCGCCACCTGGCTCTCGCGCGCGGGCTGGGGGTCCTCGCGCAGGGCGCGCACATCGATCATGCCCCGAGCCTATGCCGGGCCGGAGACAAGTCCCCGACGATTCCGTCACCATCCGGCGCGCGTGGTGCCACGATGTCCGACGGGCCGGTCACGACCCACCTCTGTCCCATCCAGCCCGAGGAGCGCAACCCATGATCGTCACGACGACGTCGACCATCCAGAACGCGAACATCATCGAGTACGTCCGGGTGGTCGCCGGTGAGACCGTGGTCGGCATCAACATGTTCAAGGACATCGGTGCGGGCTTCCGCAACCTCGTCGGTGGCCGCTCCGAGGGCTACGAGCGGGAGATCGGCGGGGCCCGCGAGTCCGCCCTGGGCGAGATGGTCCAGCGGGCCATCGAGCTGGGCGCCAACGGGGTCGTCGGCGTCGACATCGACTACGAGTCGGTCGGCCAGGGGATGATGATGGTGACGGCCTCGGGGACCGCGGTCCGCATCGGCTGACGCCCCCACCACGCAGCTCCGCGACGCCCCGGTGGCCCCACGGCCGCCGGGGCGTCGCCGCGTCCGTGGGCGGGCACCGGCTCGCCCGGGCTACCGTGAGGCGTGCCCACGGAATGGTTGATCGTTCTCGTCGTCGCGCTCGTCGTGGCGCTGCCCACCCTCGTGCTCACCGTGGCCGTCGCCCGTCGGCGCTCGGCCCTGGAGGCGGAGGCCGCCGAGGCCAACGACGCCGCGCGCGCCGCCGACGAGCAGGACCGCACCGCGCGTCGGGCCGCCCCGGCCCGAGCGCCCTTCGCCGTCGTCGTCAACCCGTCGAAGAACGTCGACCTCGACGAGCTACGCAGCCACCTCCGGCACGCCGAGCTGCGCGCCGGCCGCCCGCAGACCCTGTGGTTCGAGACCACCGCCGACGACCCCGGGCGCGGCCAGGCCGAGCAGGCGCTCGCCGCCGGGGCGAGCACCGTCGTCGCGGCCGGCGGGGACGGCACGGTGCGCGCGGTGGCCGAGGTGCTCGCCGGCACGGGCACGCCGATGGGGGTCATCCCGCTGGGCACCGGCAACCTGCTGGCCCGCAACCTCGGCCTGCCGCTGGAGGACCTGGCGGCGCTCGTGCGCATCGCCACCGCCGAGCAGGCCCGCCCGGTGGACGTGGGCTGGCTGCGGGTCGACGACGCCGTCGCCGCCCGCGACGAGGAGGGGATCCTCGTGGAGGAGGCCGGGGCCGGCCGGGACGGGTGGCACGCCTTCACCGTCATCGCCGGCCTGGGCTTCGACGCCGACATGGTCCACGAGACCGACGACGAGCTGAAGTCGCGCCTCGGCTGGATCGCCTACTTCGTCGGCGGCTTCAAGAACATGTTCAAGTCCCGGATGCGGGTCTCGGTCCGCGTCGACGAGGACCCGCCCGAGGACCTCAAGGTCCGCACGATCATGCTGGCCAGCTGCGGGCTGCTGCCCGGCGGCCTCGTGCTCTCCCCCGACTCGAAGTTCGACGACGGCGTGCTCGAGGTCGTCACGGTCGACACCCGCTACGGGCTGCTCGGCTGGCTCAACCTCGGCATCACCGTCATCGGCCAGAAGTTCCGGCGCCGCCGGAGGGCCGCCTCGTTCCCCGGGGCCGACCTGCTGTTCCAGCCGGCCCGGCGGGTGCGGATCCGCGCCCACGACGCCGCCCACGTCCAGCTCGACGGCGACCTGCTCGCCACCACCGGCCGGGTCGAGGTCACCGTCGAGCACGGCGGCCTGCAGATCCGCTACCCCGTGCCCGCCGACCGCCTCCAGGCCCGCGAGGGTGAGACCCTGCCCGGCGAGCCCGCCGACCGCCACACCAGCACCGACAACTGACGAGCGACCCGTGACGAGTGAGCGCTTTTTTGTCTCTATGTAGAGACAAAAAAGCGCTCACTGGTCACCAGGGGTGCTCACCCTTCGCGCAGGCGTGCTCACTCGTCGGAGGCGCGGGGGCCGGTGGCCTCGACGGAGACGTTGGTGGCCTTGACGACCGCGGTCGCCACGGAACCGACCTCGAGCCCGAGCTCGGCGACGGCCTCGGTCGAGATGAGCGAGACCATCCGGTAGGCACCGCACTGGAGCTCGACCTGGCTCATCACCTGGTCGGAGGTGATCCGGGTGACGATGCCGGAGAGGTGGTTGCGCGCGGAGCGGCGGCCGAGCCCGGCGTCGACGGAGTCCACCGACTTCTCGCTCGCCAGCTCCTGGGCGAGGGCGGCCAGCGACGCGCCGTCGACGACGCGCCGCCCCGAGCCGTCGTCGGCGGTGGCGACCCGGCCCTGGTCGACCCAGCGGCGGACGGTGTCGTCCGAGACCCCGAGCAGGTCAGCGGCGGTACGGATCCGGTACTGCGGCATGATCGGAGGCTAACACCGGCATCTGCGGACGACGCCGGGAGCCGAGCTCCGTGGATCGGGAGGTGCGGCGGGGCGTCGCGGCGGCCGGGCGCTCCCGACCGCCGCGACGCCCCGCCGGCTCGGCTCAGTACGTCTCGCCGCCGGCAAGCGCCTCGACCCAGGCGCGCGCCTCGCGGAACTCCTCGTCGGAGGTGCCGTGCCTCAGCAGCGGCCGGCGCTGGTCGGCCCGCGGGTAGGAGCCGAGGAAGCGGACCACGGGGCAGACGCGCTTGAGCCCGAGCAGGGCGGCCTTGACGCGCTCGTCGCTCACGTGGCCCTCGGCGTCGATGGAGAAGGCGTAGCGCCCGATCGCGTCGCGGATGGGGCGGGACTCGATGCGCGAGAGGTTGACCCCCCGCGTGGCGAACTGCTCGAGCATGGTCAGCAGGGCGCCGGCCTCGTCGTCGGGCAGGTGGACGAGCAGCGTCGTCTTGTCGGCGCCGGTGGCGGCCGGCGGGGCCGTCAGCCGCCCCACGGCGATGAACCGGGTCACCGCCCGGGTGTTGTCGCCCACGTCGCGGGCGAGGACGGGCAGCTCGTAGCGGGCCCCGGCCAGCGGGGAGACGATGCCGGCGTCGAAGGAGACCTCGTCCGGGCCGGCCAGCAGGTCGGCGGCCGCGGCGGTCGAGGTCGCGGGCACGTGCACCGCGCCGGGCAGGTGCTCGGCGACCCAGCCGCGGCACTGGGCCCAGGCGTGCGGGTGGGTGGCGATGCGTCGCACGTCCGCCAGCGTCGTGCCGGGCCGGGCGACGACGTCGAAGGTGATGGGGACGAGCATCTCGGCGACGATGACCAGCGGCTCGCTGCCGGCCACGAGGGTGTCGATGGTGGCGTTGACCCCGCCCTCGACGGAGTTCTCGATGGGCACCACCGCGCGGTCGAAGCGCCCCTCGCGGACGGCGGTCAGCGCCGAGGGTACGTCGGTGGACGGCTCGGCGGTGTCCTCGCCCGCCCGCAGGATCTGCTGGAGGGCCTCCTCGGTGAAGGTCCCCGCGGGGCCCAGATAGGTGTAGCGCACCGGCCGAGCCTATCCGCGCCCGACGGCGGGGCTCACCGTCGCGGCGGGCCGCACCCGCCCGGCGTGGCTCACCCGCCGTCGGGACCGACCCCGACGCCGGGGGCCGCCCACGTACCCTCGGTCCCATGCCTGCACGTCCCGACGCCGCCCGCGGCCCCCGAGCGCCGCGCGCGCACGCCACCGAGCGGGCGGGGCGCCGATGAGGCGGGACGACCGTCGTCGCACGGTCACGCTGGTCCTGGGGGTCCTCGTCCTCATCGCGATGATCAGCCCCTTCATCCTCCCGCTGCTGGCCAACGGCGCGGAGGAGAGCGAGGAGAGCGAGCCGGTGATCGTCCTCGGCACCGGGGGCCTGACGTGGGACGACATCGATGAGGAGACCACGCCGCAGATCGCTGAGCTCGCCGCCGAGGGGCAGAGCGCGAACCTCGTCGTCCGCTCCGTGGGGTCGACGACCTGCCGCACCGATGGGTGGCTGGGCCTGTCCGCGGGTCGGCGCGCCGCCGCCGAGCGGAACGACGACGCGTGCGTTGCCCCGGCGCCCGTGCCCGAGGGCACCACCGGCGCCTGGCAGGTCCCCGGCTGGGACAGCTACGTCGACGCCGCCGACCGGGCCCGGTTCGACGCCGAGCCCGGCACGCTCGGCGCCGCCCTGGCCGGCACCGACCTGGACGCGGTGGCGTTCGGCGGTGGCGCCGCCGTGGCGCTGGCCGACCCCGCGGGCGCCGTCGCCGACGCGCGCCACGCCCCGCGCTGGGACCCCGACCTCGCTGACTCCGTGGCGGCCGCCGTCGAGGAGGGGGCCGACCTCGTCGTCGTCGATCTCGACCTCGAAGGGGTGCGGGGCCGCACCCCGCCGCTCGGCTCCGAACCCGCCGCCCTGAGCCCGCGTCAGCTCGACGACCGCGTCGAGGACGTCCTGACCGCCGTCGAGGCCACCGGTGCCGAGCCCACGGTCCTGCTCGCCTCCCTCTACGACGCCACCCGCACCTCCACGCTCCAGGCGCTCGTCCTGGCCGGCACCGGCGACGCCCCGGGGCTGGCCACCTCCGGCGCCACCCGCACCGACGGTCTCGTCCAGGCCCCCGACCTGCTGCCCACCGTCCTGGGGCTGCTCGACGTCGACCCGCCCGGCGGGCTCATCGGTTCCCCGCTACTGGCCCGCCCCGGCGAGGACGACCCCGCCGCCCGCGCGGACGGCCTGCGCGACGCGGGGCTGCGGGCCTCGGCCGTGGGCCCGCTCGTCTCGCCGGCGGTGCTCTGGCTCGTCGGGCTCAACATCGGGCTCGGCGCGGCCGCCCTCGTCGGCCTCAACCGGCGCGTCCTGTCCGCCCTGGGCGGCACCGCACGCGTGCGCACCGCCGTGCTGCGCGTCCTGCGCGGGGCCGCCCTCGTGGTGGCCTCCCTCCCGGTGGCCCTCATCGCCTCGGGCCTGGTGCCCTGGTGGCGCGCCGGCTCCCCCGGCCTGGCGCTGACCGGCGTGACCCTGGCGATGGCGGCGCTCGTCGCCCTGGCGGCCGGCGCCGGCCCGTGGCGGCACACCCTCGTCGGCCCGGTCGCGGTCGTCTCCGGGGCCACGGCGCTGGTCATCGCCGTCGACGTGGCCACCGGCTCGCACCTGTTCCTCGGCTCGGTCCTGGGCACGCAGCCGCAGATCGGCGCCCGCTACTTCGGGATGTCGAACCACTACTTCGCCCTGTTCTCGACGGCGGTGCTGGTCCTCGTGGCGAGCGCCGCCCAGGCGCTCGTGGCCCGCGGGCGGCGCGTCCTCGCGGCGGTCGTCGTCCTCGTCCTGGGCCTGGTGGCCACCGCGATCGACGGCGCCCCGGCGCTCGGCGCCGACTTCGGTGGCCCGCCGGCGATGATCCCCGCCTTCGTCATCCTCGCCCTGCTGGTCGCCGGCGTGCGGGTGACCTGGCCGCGGCTGCTCGTCGTCGGGGCGGTGACGGTGGCGGCCGCCGCCGCGCTCGCCGTCGCGGACTGGCTGCGGCCGGCCGACGAGCGCACCCACCTGGGTCGCTTCGTCGACACCGTCCTCGACGGCGGTGCCCTCGACGTCATCTGGCGCAAGCTCGCCCGCAACCTCGAGATCCTCGTGTCCTCGCCGTTCACCATCATGGCGGCGGTCGGGGCGATCGTCGTCGTCGTGCTCGTGGCCCGTCCGCTGCGCCGGCCCGAGACCGCCGAGACCTCCGACTACGGGTGGCTCGTGCGCCGCCCCGAGGGCGAGGTGGACGGCACCCCGGTCCTGCACTCCCTGCCCGAGGCCGCGGTGGTGCTGCGTCCCGCGGCGATCTCCGTGCTCGTGCTGTGGGGCATCGGCTTCGCCGTCAACGACTCCGGCATCGTCATCCCGGCCCTGGGGATCGCGCTCGTGGTCCCGCTGACGCTCGTGCTGCTGACGTCCTGGCTGCTGGCCCGTCCCCGGCTCACCCCCGACTCGCCCGAGCCGCAGCCCGAGCCCGAGGCCGAGGCGCAGCCCGAGTCCCGCGCGTAGGCGCAGTCCCGCGCTCAGATCTCAGCGCAGGCGCCGGCGGAGGCCGGTGGGCTACTCGCCGGCCGCGCGGTCCGCGGAGGAGGCCGAGCCCGCCCGCTCGGGGGAGACCGGCGAGGGCGCGGTGACCGCGGAGGACGCCGAGGCGGGCGTCTCCGCGGTGCGCTGCTCGTCCTCGACCGCGTCCTCGGGGGCGGCGACCGGCGCGGCCTCCTCCTCGGTCACGCGGGGGGCCCAGGCGCGGAAGGGGCGGCCGGGCTGCTGCGTGTCCGCCTCAGGGCTGCGCCGGCTCATCGGCACGTTGTGGCGCCGCGAGACCCGGCCGGCGACGGCCAGGGCGACGTCGCGGTACTGCCGCGCGCGGTGCATCCGCCCGGCGATGTCCCGGCCGGTGGTCCGGTGGCTGACGTCGCAGGGGATCTCCTGGACGGTCATGCCGCCCACGAGGAGGTCGATCGTCATCCCCACCTCGACCCCCCAGCCGCGGGCGAGCGGATGGGCCATCTCGTAGGCGCGGCGGGTGAGGCAGCGCTGTCCCGACAGGGGCTGGGCGCTGACGAAGCCGGTGGCGGACTCGATGGCGGCGCGGGCCATGCGCACCACCCGGCCCCGGCCGCCGGAGCCCTTCTGGACGGGCAGGACCGCGATCGCGCAGTCGGTCTCGCCGGCCAGGACCGCCTCGACCAGGGGGGCCAGGCCGACGGCGCTGTCCTGCAGGTCGGCGTCGACGAAGAGCAGCGCGCGTGGCGGGGCGTCGGGCAGGTCGCGCATGGAGACCACGGAGGCGCCGGTCTCCATCGCCGAGGCCTTGCCCCGGTTGACGGAGTGGCGCACGACGACGGCGCCCGCGGCCCGGGCCACGTGCTGGGTGTCGTCGGTGGAGCCGTCGTCGACGACGAGCACGAGGTCGACGTTGGGGATCGCGCGGCAGGCCCGGATGGTGGCAGCGATGTGCTTGCCCTCGTCCTTCGCGGGCACCACCACCGCCACCCGCCTGGAGTCCTGCGTCACAGGAGTCACCCTATCCAGGTTGACGGGTCAGGTTCCGGCGACGGGCCGCGGGTGGACACCTCAGCGCAGGGAGACCTGCCGGCTGACCAGGCCGGCGCGGGTACGACGCTCGTCGGCGGTCAGCGGCCCGTCGACGGCGAGCGCCGCCTCGAGCCGGGTGCCGAGCGCCGCGAGCGGGCCGGACAGCTCGTCGGCCTCCGTGCCCGGGGCGAGCTCCCAGACCGGCACGAGCAGGCCGCAGGTGCGGAAGGCGCCGACGAATCGGGACCCCTCGTCCACGGCGGACTCGCGGGCGGCGTGCAGCCGGGCGAGCGCGTCGAAGACGGCCTCGGGCTCCTCGGGGCGGATCCAGCGCACGAACTCGCGCCCCATCCGGCACCAGTAGGCCGAGCGCACGGAGTCGATCGCGACGGTGGGCACGATGTGCTCGGCGGTGTCCTTGACCGCCTGGGCCACGTCGGCCTCGCCCTGCTGGTCCGAGGAGACCCAGTAGCCGAAGTCGTCGTGGACGGTGATGACCGGCTCGACGGCGGGGTCGAGGATGTCCTGGAGGCGCGGCCCGGGCTCGGGCAGGGCGCCCACGGGCAGCACCTGGCCGGGCTCGAGCTCGAGCGCCTGCAGCAGGGCGTGCGCGACGTCGCGGGAGGCGTCCCCCGAGCTGGAGGAGGTCTGCAGGGCCACCAGGACGGTGCCGTCCTCGCGGCGCAGCGCCGGCGCGAGGTCGGGCAGGAGGCTGACGAGCAGGACGTCGGCCCCGCCGTGCTCCGCGGTGGTGCGGGCCGGGATCGTCGCCGCGGGCACGATCTCCCGCATGGCGACGAGGTCGGTCTCCGCGGCGAGCCCCTCGAAGGGCCGCTCGACGAATTCCACCTTCGGCGGGCGCACCCGCGTCGGCCGCTCCTGCTGGCGCGCGCGGCGCCTCGATGCCTTACCCATGGGTATGGAGCCTAGTTGCGTCGCGGGCCAGGTCCTCCCGACCCGCGCCGCCGGGTCACATGATCTCGGGCACGGACCCGTCGGAGGAGACGATCTCGCGGCCGGCGTTGGCCCAGCCGATCATGCCGCCGTCGACGTTCCAGGCGTCGTAGCCGGACTGGTTGAGCCACTGCGCCGCCCGCCCCGAGCGGCCACCGGTGCGGCAGACCACGAGGATGTCGGCGTCGGCGAGCTCGTCCGCGCGCTCGGGGAGGTCGCCGAGGGGGATGTGGACCGCGCCCGGGGCGTGGCCGGCCTCCCACTCGTCGTCCTCACGGACGTCGAGGACGGTGTAGCCCTCGGGGATCGTCTCGCCGGGCAGGTCCGCGATCGTGATGGTGCTCGGTGCGTCGGGGATGGCCATGTCCCCAGGGTTCCTTACGCGGCGGCGCCGGTCCAGCGCGTCCGCGTGCACGGCGGGCGCGCACAGCCCGGGCAGCCAGGCGGGCGGGCCCGGCGGACCGGGTTCAGCGCTTGGAGTCCTGGCGGAACTTGATGTACTCGCTGGAGGTGCGCTGCCAGAGGAAGACGAGCACGATGATGGAGAGCCCGAGCCCCAGCAACCCGGACCCGACGCCCTGGGCCATGTTGGCCACACCGCCGAGCACGGACAGGGCGAAGAGCACGGTGAGGACGATCCGTCCGGCGTTCGAGCCCTTCCAGACCAGCGCCGCCATCCACACGTACACCGCCGCCACGAGGAGGACGAGGACCGCCGCGGTCGACCAGGCGCCGGCCTCCACCTGGAACCCGAGATCGAGATCACTCGGCGAGAGCGCCAACATGGCGAAACCGCCCAGGATCGCGAACCCGCCGATGACCCAGGTGATGATGCAGGCGGCCTTGAGCATCCCGGGGCGCTCCATGTGGCCACCCATGCCGTGGGCGCTGCCGAACTGCGGGGCGGCGAAGGGGTTGGCGGGGTCGTAGCCGCCGAGGGCCTGGTTCTGCCCGTAGCCGGCGTTCTGTCCGTAGCCCTGGGCCTGCCCGTAGGGGGCCTGCCCGAACTGCTGGTTCTGGCCGAACTGCTGGTTCTGCCCATAGCCCTGGTCGGGCTGCGCGTAGGCGCCGTACTGCGGCACCCCGGGGTCGGCCGGGTGCTGCCCGCCATATCCGCCCTGACCGTAGGGGGCCTGGCCGCCCCCGCCCTGGGCCCACTGGTCACCTTGCACGGGCTGCTGGCCCCACCCGTCCTGGCCATAGCTGTTCGACATGGCACCAGTGTGTCAGGCAGCCGGGCCCCGTTCCGGCGGACGTGAGCGGGAGAACACCCCACCCCGAACCGCCTTCGGTGCACCGCGGCCGGGCGACGCCCGCTCGCAGGGTCGGCGCCGGCCCACGCGGTGTGCGTCGCCTGCGGGATCAGCGACGAGCCGCCCGGCGGGCGGCGATGAACCGGCTCGTCGCCGGCAGCCACATCGACACCAGGGCGCCGACCGCGATGAGCACGGCCAGCAGCGGGCTGCCGTCGTCGCCGATGAGCGGGAAGCTGACCGCCGCCGTGACCACGAGGAGAACGGTGAGCAGGAGGCGGCCCGGGCCCGAGCCCTGCCACAGCAGGACCGCCAGGACGATGTAGGCCACGCCCACCGCCGTCACGGCGAGTCCCACCCCGAGGCCCCAGCTGCCGTCGCCGGTGCCGATGATCGGGTCGCCCTCGACGAGGGTTCCCAGGCCCCCGAGGAACGTGGCGAACATGCCGAAGAACACGGTGAACCCGGCCAGCACCCACAGCACGACGCAGGTGGCCGTGACCATCCCGGGCCGCCGCACCCGTCGCTCACCCGGGTGGCCGGGCGGCGGGGCGTAGGGGTTTCCGGGGGCGCCCCCGAGGGGCTGCCCGGGCACGGGCATCGGCCCGCGGTGGTCGTCCATGGCGGCATCATGGCAGCGGAGCGTCCCCTCCCCCTCGACGAACGGGCCGCCCCCTCGTGGATCGGGCCCGACACTGGCAGGATCGGTCCATGGACCCGCGCGCCGGCACCCCCGCACAGCCCTCGGACCTCATCGACGTCGACGAGGTCCGCAGCGCCTACTACGACCGGGTCCCCGACCCCGAGGACCCCGCCCAGCGCGTCGTCTTCGGGACGTCGGGCCACCGCGGCTCCAGCCTCGACGCCGCCTTCAACGAGCGGCACATCGTCGCGATCACCCAGGCGATCGTCGAGCACCGCCGGTCGGCCGGCGTCGACGGCCCGCTCTACCTGGCCAAGGACACCCACGCCCTGTCCGACCCGGCCTGGACCACCGCGGTGGAGGTCCTGGCGGCGGCCGGCGTCGAGCTGCGCATCGACGCCCGGGACGGTTACACCCCCACCCCGGCCCTCTCGCACGCGATCCTGCGGGCCAACGGCGCCGGCACCACCGGCGGTCTGCGGCTCGACGGGCCGGGTCTGGCCGACGGCATCGTCATCACCCCCAGCCACAACCCGCCGCGCGACGGCGGCTTCAAGTACAACCCGCCGCACGGCGGGCCGGCCGACTCCGCCGCCACCACCGCGATCGCCGCTCGGGCCAACGGGCTGCTCCGCGCGGGCGTCGACACGGTCGAGCGCCTGACCCTGGAGCGGGCGCTCGCCGCAAGCACCACCGGCCGTCACGACTTCATGTCCGCCTACGTCGACGACCTGGCCAACGTCCTCGACCTCGAGGCCATCCGCTCGGCCGGCGTGCGCATCGGCGCCGACCCGCTCGGTGGTGCCGCCGTCGCGTACTGGGGTGAGATCGGCGAGCGCTACGGGATCGACCTCACCGTGGTCAACCCCGAGGTCGACCCCACCTGGCGGTTCATGACCCTGGACTGGGACGGCAAGATCCGGATGGACTGCTCCTCGCCGTCCGCGATGGCCTCGCTGCGGCAGGTGATGACGGCCGGCCCGGACGGCTCCACCCCCTACGACATCGCCACGGGCAACGACGCCGACGCCGACCGGCACGGAATCGTGACCCCCGACGGCGGGCTGATGAACCCCAACCACTTCCTCGCCGTGGCCATCGACCACCTCTTCGCGCACCGCCCGCAGTGGCGCGCCGACGCGGCGATCGGCAAGACCCTCGTCTCCTCCTCGCTCATCGACCGGGTGGCCGCCTCGCTGGGCCGCCGCCTCGTCGAGGTCCCGGTCGGGTTCAAGTACTTCGTGCCCGGGCTGCTCGACGGCTCGGTCGGCTTCGGCGGCGAGGAGTCCGCCGGGGCCTCCTTCCTGCGCAGCGACGGCACCGTGTGGACCACCGACAAGGACGGCATCCTGCTCGCCCTGCTCGCCTCGGAGATCACGGCCGTGACGGGCAAGACCCCCAGCGTCCGGCACGCCGAGCTGGTCGAGTCCTTCGGCGCGAGCGCCTACGCGCGCATCGACGCCCCGGCCACCGCCCAGGAGAAGGCCAAGCTCAAGGACCTCTCCCCCGACGACGTCACCGCCACCGAGCTGGCCGGCGAGCCGATCACCGCCCGCCTCGTCGACGCCCCCGGCAACGGCGAGGCGATCGGCGGGCTCAAGGTGACCACCGAGAACGCGTGGTTCGCCGCCCGCCCCTCGGGCACCGAGGACGTCTACAAGATCTACGCCGAGTCCTTCCGGGGCGAGGACCACCTCGCCCAGGTCCAGGAGGAGGCGCGCGCCGTCGTCGCCGCCGCTCTCGGCTCCTGACCCCCGGCCCGCGCGACCTGCACGCGTCGGGCGCCTGCCACGCCGTTCGGCGTGCGTGGTCGGGCGCCCGCTGCCACCCTGGGTCGACGCGACCCTGTCCGGGGTCGCCCGGACCCTGGAGGAACCATGGCTGCCCTCGGCATCATCCTCGTCGTCGTCGGAGCGATCCTCTCCTTCGCCGTGCGCGACTCGATCGCGGAGGTCGACCTGACGATGGTCGGCTACATCTGCATGGCCGCCGGTGCGATCGCGATCGTCATCGGGATCGTCCAGATCGTCTCGCGCAACCGCACGCGCCACACCACCCGGGTGGAGGGCACCCTCCCGCCCGAGGAGCACCCGCGAGACCCGCGCGTCTGAGCATCCGCCCGCCGGGCGGGTGGCACCGACGACGACGGCGGGCCGGTCCTTCCGGACCGGCCCGTCTCGTGTCTGTGCCCGGCAGATCCGGGAAGGTGGCGGACGTGACGCCGATCCTGCGCTGATACCATCCCATTCGTGCCGCATATGCGTGCACCACTACCCGCGCGCACCGCACCTGCGACCGCGGGCCGCGTCACGGAGTGAGGGAGCAGCATGCGCAGTCGTCGTCTGGTCGTCGGGGCCGCCCTGGTCGGTTCGATCGTGCTGGTCGCGTGCGGGGGGTCGGACGCCGAGGACACCGGGGGCGTGGACGCCGGCTCCGACCTGTCCGGCGAGCTCACCGTCTTCGCGGCGGCCTCGCTCAACGAGGTCTTCGAGGAGGTCGCCGACCTGTTCGCGGAGCAGCACCCCGACGTCGACGTCACCTTCTCCTTCGCCGGGTCCTCGGACCTGGTCGCCCAGCTCGGCGAGGGCGCGCCGGCCGACGTGCTGGCCACCGCGAACGAGTCGACGATGGCCGACGCCGTCGAGGCCGGGTCGATCGAGGGCGAGCCGGAGATCTTCGTGGAGAACGTCCTCACCCTCGTCACCCCCGCGGGCAACCCGGCCGGCGTGACGGGCCTGGACTCCTCCCTCGACGACGCCGACCTCGTCGTGTGCGCGCCGCAGGTGCCGTGCGGCGCCGCGACCGTCACCCTCGCCGAGAACCTCGGAGTCACGCTGTCCCCGGTCAGCGAGGAGAACAACGTCACCGACGTCCTCGGCAAGGTCACCTCCGGGCAGGCCGACGCCGGGCTCGTCTACGAGACCGACGCGACCTCCGCCGGCGAGGACGTCGACGTCGTCGAGGTCGCCGGGGCCGAGGACGTCGTCAACGCCTACCCGATCGCCGTGACCGCGGACGCCGCGGACGCCGGGCTCGCCGCCGCCTGGGTGGAGTTCGTGCTCGGTGACGAGGCGCAGGCCGTGCTCGGCGAGGCCGGGTTCCGCGCCTCGTGACCCCCGACGGCGCCGGCGGCCTGCCCCGGTGGGTCCTCGTGCCCGCGCTCGGCGCGGTGCTCCTGGTCGGCCTGCCCGTGCTCGGGATGCTCGTCCGGGTCCCCTGGGCCGAGCTCCCCGAGCTGCTCACCTCCGAGGCGTCGATCGACGCGCTGTGGCTCAGCCTGCGCACCGCCGCCGCCTCGACCGCGCTGGCCACCGTCCTGGGCGTGCCGCTCGCCCTCGTCCTGGCCTGGAGCCGCCTGCCGGGCCTGGCGGTGCTGCGCACCGTGGTGCTGCTGCCGCTCGTCCTCCCCCCGGTGGTCTCGGGCCTGGCGCTGCTGACCACCTTCGGTCGGCGCGGCCTGCTCGGCGAGCGACTCGAGGTGCTCGGGATCGACATCGCCTTCACCACCGTGGCCGTCGTGCTCGCCCAGACCTTCGTGGCGATGCCCTACCTGGTCATCGCCGTCGAGGGCGCGGCCCGCACCGCCGGTCGGCGCCACGAGCTCGTCGCCGCCACCCTCGGCGCGGGCCCGACCACCGTGCTGCGCCGCGTCACCCTCCCCCTGCTGGGACCCGCGCTGGCCTCGGGCCTGGCCCTGGCCTTCGCCCGCTGCCTGGGCGAGTTCGGCGCCACCCTCACCTTCGCCGGGTCCCTGCAGGGCGTCACCCGCACCCTGCCCCTGGAGATCTACCTCCAGCGCGAGACCGACCAGGACGCCGCCATCGCCCTGTCGCTCATCCTCATCGTGCTCGCCGCGATCCTCGTGCTCACCACCCAGAGCGGTGCGCTCCGACGCCGCGCGAGCACGCCCGCGACCGCTCCCGCGGCCGACCCCACGCCCACGGAGGACGCCCGATGAGCGCTCTGGCCGTCCACGCCGCGGTCGACGCGCGCGACGTCGCCCTCGACCTCGAGGTCCCGGACGGCGAGGTCGTCGCCCTCCTGGGCTCCAACGGCTCGGGCAAGTCCACCGCCGTGGCCCTGGCCGCCGGGACGCTGCGCCCCAGCAGCGGGCAGGTGACGATCGACGGGCAGCGGGTCTCGGGCGACCCGTGGGTCCCCCCGCACGGCCGCCACATCTCCCTGCTCGCGCAGGAGCCGCTGCTGCTGCCGCACCTGGACGTGCTCGCCAACGTGGCGTTCGGCCCGCGGGCCCGCGGCGTCCGGCGGGCCGCCGCGGAACAGATCGCCCGCGAGCGCCTCGAGCAGGTCGGCGCCGCCCACCTGGCCGGGCGGCGTCCCCGCGAGCTGTCCGGCGGCCAGCAGCAGCGGGTGGCCCTGGCCCGTGCGCTCGCCCCGTCGCCGCGGCTGCTCCTGCTCGACGAGCCGCTTTCCGCCCTCGACGTCGACGCCGCCGCCGAAATGCGCCAGGTGCTGCGCCACGCGGTGCGTGACGCGCGCATGTCTGCCCTGGTCGTCACCCACGACCTGCTCGACGTGCTCGCCCTGGCGAGCTCCGTCGTCGTGCTCGAGGAGGGCCGGGTCGCCGAGGCCGGGACCACCGAGGAGATCCTCGCCCGGCCGCGCTCCCGGTTCGGCGCGCGGTTCGCCGGCGTCAACCTCGTCCTGGGCACCCGGGCCGGGCGCGAGGTGGTGCTCGAGCACGGGGACGGACCGCCCCTGCACGGCGTGCCGTCCGGGGAGCCGGCGGTGTCGGGACCGGACGCCGCGCCGCCGGTGGGCGCCGGTGGGCACGCTCTCCCCCCGTCCCTGCCGACGGACGGCGCGCCGGCGGGCGCCCGTGCGGCGGCGATGTTCGCCCCGCGGGCGGTGGCCGTGCACCGGGAGCCACCCGGCGGCAGCCCGCGCAACACCCTGGCGGTGCGGGTGACGGGTATCGAGCAGCACGGTGAGCTCGTGCGGGTGCGCGGCCGCACGCTGGTCGGCACCCGGCTCGCGGCGGACATCACCCCGGCCTCGCTCGGCGCCCTCGGGGTGGCCGTGGGTGAGGACGTGCTGTTCGTCGTCAAGGCGGCCGAGGTGAGCATCTACACCGCGTGAGCACGTGGGCGCCGACGTGGCGATGCTCATAGCGATCGGGGGCGTATCTCACTGTCGGACACCCGTGCGGGCCCATCGTCGTCTGAGACAGTGACCGCCGCGGGACGGAGATGCCCGCGCAGCTCTGCTTCGACGAGGAGACGACGATGAGCGACGAACGAGGCGCTGCGGCGCCCGGCAACGGGGGTACGGGCGCAGGATCAGGCGCGGATTCAGGCGCTCCGTCGGCAAGGAGCACCGGGTCCGGCGCGAGCGCTGCCGCACCCGGCGGCACCCCCGTCAACGCCCACTCGGCACGGAACCAGGCCACGCACGGCGGACGATATTCGGCCGATTGGACGGTCGACCCGGACGAGGCCGTCCTGCCGCTGCGGAAGAACTACCGCATCATCGGGCCGGGCCTCGTCGTCGCCGGCACGGGCGTCGGCGCCGCCGACCTCGTCGCGACGATGACGGCCGGCTCGCGCTACGGGTACGCGCTGCTGTGGGCGGTCATCCTCGGGGCGATCATGAAGGTCGTCCTCGTCGAGGGCGCCGGCCGCTACTCGCTGGCCACCGGCGCGTCGATCTTCGAGGGCTGGCGGACCCTGGGCCGCTGGACGACCTGGTACTTCGCGCCCTACATCGTCATCTGGGGCTTCATCTACGGCGCCTCGGCCATCTCCTCGACCGCCCTGCCCATCGTGGCCGGGTTCGGCCTGGACTCGAGCTGGATCAAGTGGATCGCCATCGCGATCGGCGTCGTCGCCTTCCTGCTCGTGTGGTTCAACCGGTACGCGGTCATCGAGAAGGTGATGTCCGTCCTCGTGCTGCTGATGTTCGTCGTCGTCATCGTCTGCGCGGCGGTGACGGTGCCCAACGTGCCCGACATGATCGGCGGCCTCGTCCCGGTCATCCCGGACGGCTCGATCGTCTACGTCCTCGGCCTGGCCGGCGGCGTCGGCGGCACCATCACCCTCGCGGCCTACGGCTACTGGCTCCGCGAGAAGGGCTGGTCCTCGCCGCGCTGGATGAAGGTCATGCGGATGGACAACAACGTGGCCTACCTGGTCACGGGCATCTTCGTCATCGCCGTGATGATCGTCGGCGTCGAGCTCCTGTACTCGGCCGGCCTCGCGATCTCCTCGGACGACAACGGGCTGCTCGACGTCTCCCGCATCCTCGAGGAGCGCTACGGCGCGTTCCTCGGCAACCTGTTCCTCGTCGGCTTCTTCGCCGCCGCGTTCTCCTCGGTCATCGGGGTGTGGAACGGCGTGTCGCTGATGTTCGCCGACTTCGTCGGCAACCTCAAGGGCCTGCCGCGCGGCCACAAGGACATCCACACGGGCGGGAAGTACTTCCGGATCTACGTCGTCTGGCTGACCTTCCCCCCGATGGTCCTGCTCTTCCTCGACCAGCCCACGGGGCTCGTCATCGCCTACGGCGTGCTCGGCGCGCTGTTCATGCCGTTCCTCGCGCTCACCCTCCTGCCGCTGCTCAACACGAGCCGCACCCCGAAGAAGTGGCGCAACAACATCTGGTCGAACCTCATCATGGGGCTGTGCGCGCTGACGTTCCTCGCCCTCGCCGTGCAGCAGCTGTGGGAGCTCGTCGTCCCGCTGTTCGACTGACCGTCCCCGGTGCCCGTGCCGGGTCCGTTCGACGGCCCGGCCGCCCCGGACCCACCGCATAGGCTGGCCCCATGTCCCTCGCGAACCTCGGCATGGCCCTCGAGGACGGTCTCAACAAGCGCTCGGTCGACATGCTCAAGCGTCGCGGGTGGCGCCCCCGCATCATCGGTCTCACCGGCTACGGGTCGGTGCGCTCGCTGCACGTGATGGGTCGGGTCATCATGGGCGACCCCGGCTCGAGCCCGGAGACGGACCCGTGGATCGACATCGTCGGCAGCTCGGACGGGGCGGGCGCCCAGGCGGTCCGGTACCCGCCGTCCGACTCCGCCGGCGACTTCCTCACCAAGACCGCCCAGGAGGCCCGCCGGGGGTGGCGGCAGTTCTTCACCGCGCAGGTGGGCCACCTCCCGGTGACCGTGCGCGTCGAGGACAAGGTCGTCCACACCACCACCGACCGCTCGGGCTACATCGACGTCATGGTCCCCGACCACGGCCTGGCCCCCGGCTGGCACGCGGTGACGATCGAGGCCAAGGCCGCCCAGCCGGTGGTCACCGACGCCCTGGTCGTGGCCCCCACCACCCGGGTCGGCATCATCTCCGACATCGACGACACGGTGATGGTGACGATGCTGCCGCGCGCGGTGCTGGCGGCGTGGAACTCGTTCGTGCGGCACACCAACACCCGCAAGCCGGTCCCCGGGATCGCCGAGCTCTACGCGCGGGTCCTCGAGCTGCACCCCGACGCCCCGATCTTCTACCTGTCCACCGGCGCCTGGAACGTGGTGCCCACCCTCAAGCGCTTCATGCTGCGCCACCGCCTCCCGGTGGGCCCGATGCTCATGACCGACTGGGGGCCCACCCCCACCGGCATGTTCCGCTCCGGCAAGGAGCACAAGCGCGTCCAGCTGCGCAACCTCATGATCACCTTCCCGCAGATCTCGTGGCTGCTGGTGGGCGACGACGGCCAGCACGACCCGATGATCTACGACGACGTCGCCCGCGAGCACCCGCGCAACGTGTGGGCGATCGCGATCCGCCGGCTGACCTGGACGGAGCAGGTCCTCGCGCACGGCACCACCGAGGCCGCCGAGCAGCCCACGGCCGCCCGCTCGGCCGCCCGCGAGCACGGCGTGCCCACCGTGCACGGGGCCGACGGCTTCGAGCTCCTCGGCGAGCTGCCCGAGGTGCTCGGCGCCCAGCGGCGCCGCCGCGAGGACCGCGAGCGCGTGGAGAACGGGACCGCCCCGGCGAAGGGGGCGTCGTGACCACGCCCGCGGACCCGCCCGGTGAGGGTCTGCCTGGTGCGGACCTGCCGCCCGACGTGGCCGACGCCGTCGCCGCCGCCCCGGCCCGCTTCCGGGACCTGACCGAGCGCATCTACCGCATCCTCTCCGCCGCGATGCCGGCCGGCTACGAGCGCAGCGTGGACCGCGGGTTCGTCACCTGGTCGATCCGCCTCGAGGTCTACCCGGACACGTACAACGGCGCCCCGCTCCAGTACGTGGCCCTCAAGGGGCAGAAGCAGTACGTCAGCGTCTACCTCATGGGCGTCTACTCCCAGGTCGAGCGGGCCGAGAAGTTCCGCCGGGCCTGGGCCGAGGCCACCGGCCACCTCGACATGGGCAGGTCCTGCCTCCGGCTGAAGAAGGACGAGCACCCCGACGTCGACCTGCTCGCGCGGACCGTCGCGGCCACGCCTCCCGAGACGTTCATCGAGACCTACGAGCGCGCGAGGAGCTGAGCCGATGCCCGACGCCGCGGCAGGAGAGACGTACGACGTCGTCGTCGTGGGCGGGGGGATCGTCGGGCTGGCGACCGCCCGGGCGCTGCTGCGCGAGCGCCCCGACGCCCGCGTCGTGGTGCTGGAGAAGGCCGCGGACGTCGGGACCGGGCAGACCGGCCACAACTCGGGGGTGATCCACGCCGGGATCTACTACGCGCCCGGCTCGCTCAAGGCCCGCCTGTGCCGCGCCGGTGAGCGGGCCACCAAGGAGTTCTGCGCCGCCCACGGCATCGAGGTCGGCGAGATCGGCAAGCTCGTCGTGGCCACCGACCACGAGGAGAAGGTGCGCCTCGACCGGCTCGCGGCCAACGCCCGCGAGAACGGCATCGAGGTGCACGAGCTCGACGCGGCCGGGCTGCGCGAGATGGAGCCCCACGTCAGGGGTGTGGCGGCGCTGCACTCGCCGCGCACCGCCGTCGTGGACTTCGCCGAGGTGGCCCGGGCGATGGCCGACGAGATCACCGAGGCCGGCGGTGAGGTGCGGGTCCGGTCGGAGGTGGCCTGGATCGGGGAGTCCCCGGCCGGGGTCGAGGTGGCGCTGGCGCACGGGGAGAACCTGCGCGCCGAGCGGCTGGTGGCGTGCGCGGGGCTGCAGGCGGACCGGGTGGCCCGGATGGGGTACGTGCCGAGCGAGGTGCGGATCGTGCCGTTCAAGGGCGAGTACTACACGCTGCCGGCCCACCGGGCGGGGCTGGTCACGCGCCTCATCTACCCGGTGCCCGCCGAGGGGATGCCCTTCCTCGGGGTGCACATCACCCCCACCGTGGACGGGCGGATCCTGCTCGGCCCCAACGCCGTGCTGTCCCTGTCCCGGGAGAAGACGGACCGGTTCGGGTTCGACGCGACCGACGCGCGCGAGGCCGTGAGCTTCGGCGGGCTGTGGAAGATGGGGCAGAAGCACTGGCGTGCCGGCGTCAAGGAGCTGTGGAACTCGCTCGTGCCGGACGGCTACCTCAGCGAGGTGGCGAAGTACTGCCCCGAGCTGCGCTCGACGGACCTCGTGGGCTACCGGGCGGGCGTGCGGGCGCAGGCCGTGCGGCCCGACGGGTCGATGGTCGAGGACTTCGAGATCGTCGCCACCGACCGGCAGGTGCACGTGCTCAACGCGCCCTCCCCCGCGGCGACGGCGGCGATCCCCATCGGCGAGGAGATCGTCGGCCGGGTCTGGGGGTAGGGGCAGGGATCCTGCTGGGCAGGGCAGCCTCGGCCGCACTGCACTGTCAGAGTTTCTCGCTAGTTTTGCAGCACCCTTCCTCGGAAGGGCTGCGCAAAACTCTGGCGCATACGAGCGCTCTCGCCCTTCACGGGCTAGGTGTCAACGTCCATGAGTTCCAGGACTGGAGCGTCTCGAAAGACCCCGTCTCCCGACAGCAGCGGCACTCCGAGGGCGACTGCCGTCGCGCCGATCCAGCGATCGGCCGTACTCACTGGGTCTCGAGCGCCTCGAGGAATCGGGCCCACTCGTCGTCGTCCAGCTCGATCACGACTGCCATGTCCGGACCCACATACCCTTCGGGCGGCGTCCACGCCGGGGCGTCGCGATCGATGGTCAGCGACTCAGGCAGGACGGCGCTCGAAACGGTGGCGCCGTCGATCGACATCGGGCCGCGACGACGTTCGCGCGTGATCGTGCCGTTCGCAACGACGCGCTCGCCGATCAACCGGGCCGCCGAGGGTGCATCAGCTACGTCGTCGAGCCGGATGCGGTTGCCCACGTCGTCGGCTATGCGGAACCGGCCCGACTTGATGTCCACGGCCTCGAGAATCCCGACGACCGTCACGGTCTCCTCGTCGAGGTCACCAACCTCGGCGTCCCACACATCACGATCCCGTTCGGCGGGACGGAACTCGACCGAGACTCCGTCGGCGCGGGTCACCGCCACGAGCGGCGCTGCGTGCCCGAGAGCTTCCAGGAGCTGAAGTGCGCTCTCTCGTACGGTCGGCGGCGCGTCCTCCGGCGGCATGTCTGTGCCGATCGCGGCAAGTACCGCCCAGAAGCGGTTCGCGAACTCGTGCTCGTACGGCGTCTCCATGTCGAGCGTGTCGTGCGAACCCACGCGGATCTGCAGGATCGTGCTGCCGGGCCGTGCGCCCGCGAACCGAAGGGAGGCAGCCTCGGACACGGACGACGGCGAGCGCCCAGCGCCGTCGATGTCTGCGACCCAGCGGCTCACGCGCGTGGACAGCTCCTGGAGCCGCCCGCTGATGGACGCAAGGTCGGCGAGCTCGATCTCCCCGGAGGGCGTCGGCATCTCTTTCAGAGTGATCTGGAAGTTCTGCATCATTGCGCTCTCACCTACCCTCCACCCGGTCAACGCGAACGGCGATCAACGTCTTCCCCCGGTGCAGACCGACTCGAACGTCCGCTCGGGCGCACAACTATCGCAGACCAGGTCAACAGTCGCCGCGTCTGTGCACATCCGTCGAGCCCGGTGCGGTCGTCCGGTGCCGGAGGCGCTGGGGCCAGGATCGATCGGGCCGCGATGCGACGCGGGAGCGCGTCGGCGGACGCCCGTTGCCGCTCCGGCGCCGATGGGCCAGGCTGGGAGAGTCCCCACGCCAGCGCAGCCGGAGGTTCCCATGCCCCATCACGTCCAGGCCGTCGTCGCCCGTTCGAAGGACGCCCCCGTCGAGGTGGTGACGATCGTCGTGCCGGACCCGGGGCCGGGCGAGGTGGTCGTCGACGTCGCCGCCTGCGGGGTGTGCCAGACCGACCACCACTACGTCACCGGTGGGGTCTCCGACGACTTCCCCTTCCTGCTCGGCCACGAGGCAGCCGGCACGGTGAGCCAGGTCGGTGAGGGCGTCACGCACGTGGCCGTCGGCGACTACGTGGTGCTCAACTGGCGGGCGGTGTGCGGCGAGTGCCGTGCCTGCTTCAAGGGCCAGCCGCAGTACTGCTTCGCCACGCACAACGCGACCACGCGGATGACGCTCGAGGACGGCACGGAGCTGACCCCGGCGCTGGGCATCGGGGCCTTTGCGGAGAAGACCCTGGTCGCCGCCGGGCAGTGCACGAAGGTCGACCCGGCCGCCCGGCCCGAGGCCGCCGGCCTCGTGGGCTGCGGCGTCATGGCCGGCGCCGGCGCCGTGCTCAACACCGGCGAGCTGCGCCGCGGCGAGTCGGTCGCGATCATCGGCTGCGGCGGGGTGGGTGCGGCCTCGGTGGCTGCGGCCCGCCTGGCGGGGGCGACGACGATCATCGCCGTCGACCTCCAGCAGCGGAAGCTCGACTGGGCCCGCGACCTGGGCGCCACGCACACGATCGATGCGAGCAGCGAGGACGTCGTCGCCCGGATCAAGGAGCTGACCGGAGGGTTCGGCGCCGACCTCGTCGTCGACGCCGCGGGCGTGGCCGCCACCTACCGGCAGGCCTTCGAGGCCCGCGACCTGGCCGGTCGCGTCGTGCTCGTGGGCGTGCCGAACCCGGGCACCGAGATCACGCTGCCGCTCGACGAGGTCTTCGGCCGCGGCGGCTCGCTGAAGTCGGCCTGGTACGGCGACTGCCTGCCCGAGCGGGACTTCCCCATGCTCGTCGACCTCTACCTGCAGGGGCGCTTCGACCTCGACGCCTTCGTCACCGAGACGATCGGCATCGGCGACGTCGAGTCGGCCTTCGGCAAGATGCGCGACGGCTCGGTCCTGCGCTCGGTGGTGATGCTCGGCGATGCGTCGGGCACCCCGGCCGAGGAGGTGCCGGCATGAGCGGGCTGCGCGTCGACACGGTGGTGACCTCGGGGACCTTCACCCTCGACGGCGAGACCTTCGACGTCGACAACAATGTCTACGTCGTCGGTGACGACGAGAGCTGCGTGATCGTCGACGCCGCGCACGACGCCGGGCCGGTGGTGTCCGCCGTCGCGGGACGGAAGGTGACCGCGATCCTGGCCACCCACGGGCACGACGACCACCTGCACGCCGTCGCCGCGCTGCGGGAGGCGACGGCGGCGCCGACCTACCTGCACCCGGCCGACCGGATGCTCTGGGACGTCGCCGTGCCGGACCTCGGGCCCGACGAGCAGCTCGTCGACGACCTCGAGCTCGGCGTCGGCGGGAGCGGCGAGACGCTGAGGGTGCTGCACACGCCGGGCCACTCCCCCGGCTCGTGCTGCTTCCACATCCCCGCGCTCGGCGTGGTGTTCACCGGGGACACCCTGTTCAACGGCGGGCCGGGCGCCACGGGGCGCAGCTACTCCGACTTCCCCACGATCGTGACCTCGATCCGCGAGCGCCTGCTCACCCTGCCGGAGGACACCCACGTGCTCACCGGCCACGGGGACTCGACGACGATCGGCGCGGAGGCACCGCACGTGCAGGAGTGGCTCGACCGGGGCCACTGAGCCGACTACTGGGCGCGGTCACCGAGTGGTGACCGCGCCCGGTCAGGTCGTGCGGGACTCGGCATTCTCGAATACGTCGACCTCGTCGAAGTCCTCGGCGATCTCGACCCGCCCCTTCCATGCTCCCGGCACTCTGCGCCGCGTTCGCTCCGCCGGGGCCACCAGCCGGGCCACGGGACGACCATCACGAGTCAGGATCGTCTCCTCCCCCGCCTCTGCGCGCGCGACGAGTCTCAGCAGGTCGGTCTTCGCCTCGTCGATGCCGGCTGTTCCCATCCGCCCATGATGATGCCCGGGCGGTTCGGGGTCCATAGGTCGCGTCTCCCTCAGACCACCTCGACGCCGATCACCTTCCGTCGCGGTCGGCCCGGACGACGTCGACCGACGGCTCCGCACTCGCCCCCGATCGCGCATCGACCCGGGCGAAGACCTCCGCATTCTCGGCCCGCGGCTGGAGGCGGCGGAGCTGGGTGACGTGGGCGGGCTCGAGCTCGTCGACGGAGTGCACCTGGAGGAGCTTCATCGTGCGCACGACCTGGTCGGCGAGGATCTCGATCGTCCGGTCCACCCCCTCCCGGCCCCCGGCCATGAGCCCGTAGAGGTAGGCGCGGCCGACCATGGTGAACTTGGCGCCCATCGCCAGGGCGGCCACGACATCGCCGCCGTGCATGATGCCGGTGTCGATGGCGATGTCGGTGTGGTGGCCGACCTCGCGGACCACCTCGGGCAGCAGGTGGAAGGGCACCGGCGCCCGGTCGAGCTGGCGGCCGCCGTGGTTGGACAGGATGATGCCGTCGACGCCCAGGTCGGTCAGCCGCTTGGCGTCGGGGACGTTCTGCACGCCCTTGACCACGATCTTGCCCGGCCACATCTGCCGGATGATGTCGAGGTCGTCGTAGTTGATCGAGGGGTCCATCGCCGAGTCGAGGAGCTCGCCGACGGTGCCGCCGGTCGAGGACAGCGAGGCGAACTCCAGCTTGGGGGTGGTGAGGAAGTCGAACCACCACCAGGGGCGGGGGATGGCGTCGAGGATGGTGCGCACGGACAGCTGCGGCGGAATGGAGAAGCCGTTGCGGGCGTCGCGCAGACGCGCCCCGGCCACCGGGGTGTCGACGGTGAACAGCAGGGTGTCGAAGCCGGCGGCCGCGGCTCGCTCGACCAGCCCGTAGGAGATCTCCCGCTGACGCATGACGTAGAGCTGGAACCAGTTCCGGCCCGTGGGGTTGGCGGCTGCGACGTCCTCGATCGAGGTGGTCCCCAGGGTGGACAGGGCGAAGGGGATGCCGGCCGCACCGGCGGCGCCGGCACCGGCGACCTCGCCCTCGGTCTGCATGAGGCGGGTGAACCCGGTCGGGGCGATGCCGAAGGGCAGGGCGGTGGGGCCGCCGAAGATCGTCGTCGAGGTGTCCACGTGGGAGACGTCGCGCAGGATCGCCGGGTGGAACTCCACGTCCCGGAAGGCCTGGCGGGCCCGGCGCAGCGAGATCTCGTCCTCCGCGGCGCCGTCGGTGTAGTCGAAGGCCGCGGCCGGGGTGCGTCGCTTGGCGACCCGCCGCAGGTCGGCGATCGTCAGCGCCGACTCCAGCCGCCGCTTCTTCAGGTCCAGGCTGGGGCGCTTGAGCTGGAGCAGCTCGAAGATCTCGCTGGGTCGGGGGATCTGCCTCTCGACCATGGGTCGGCCTCCTCGGCGACGGTGGCGGAGCCGGCCGGCGGGCCGGGCGTGGGAACAAGAGTAGGCGCGGACCTGCGCCGAGGGCATGGCATCGCGAGGACTACTGTCGCCGCATGGGCGATCTGGTCATCACGGTGCGCGGTTCGAGCAGGCAGTTCCACCCGGCAGAGCGGGCCACCGTGCACGCGCACGTGGGCCTGGAGGGGGCCGACCCCGAGAAGGTCTACGCCGGAGCTGTCCGGTCGGCGGGCATGGCGCACGACGCCGTCAATGCGCTGCACGACCCCACGGCCGGGCCGGTGACCTGGTGGTCCGCGAAGGACGTGCGCACCTGGGCGCAACGCCCCTGGAACAAGGACGGCAAGATCCTTCCCCACGTCCACCACGCCCGCACCGACCTGCAGGTGAAGTTCAAGGACTTCGGCCGGCTGAGCGCCTGGCTGCGGGAGATGACCGCCATGCCCGGGTTCAGCGTCGACCGGGTGGAGTGGGCGGTCACCGAGGTGCACAAGGCCGAGCTCGTGCGGAAGGCGCGGGCCGGGGCGGTGGCCGACGCGAGGGCGAAGGCCGAGGCCTACGCGGCCGCCCTCGGCCTCGCCGCGGTCCGCCCCGTCGAGCTTGCCGAGGCCGGGATGCTCGGCGAGGGCATCACTCCCGTGGGCGAGCGCGGCGGTACCATGATGCGCGCACATGCGGCCGGCGGCGACGGCGATCTCCAGCTGGTCCCCGAGGACATCGAGGTTACGGAGCGGGTGGACGCGCGGTTCGTCGCGACAGCGGACGGATCCAATGCATCCAAGGTTCGCTGAACAACGACAACGAATCGACTGGCAACAGGCAAAGTCACACACGACTGCCGACCACGTGGGATGCTCACCGCATGCGTGAAGGCCTTTACGAGTCGCTCAAAACCGCCCAGCTCGCCAAGCGCGTAGCGGACGTCGGCGAGGCCCGACCGACCTGGAACGATGTTGACCCAGCCGACCAACCCCAGGTCATTGCGCGACACGTGGGTGCGGTTGTTGAACGGGCACTTCGGGCGGCTCCCGCTACGCACCGAGCTGCGATGGCCAATGCCATCCTGCGAGCGATTGAGGAAGATGACGAAGTCGACGACCCGATTCGCCAGTTAACGCGGCTCCAACACCCCACTGAACTGGCCAGAGACGATGGACTAATCCGCCCAACGACGCCACTAAATGACGCGGCACTCTTGACCAACATCAAGGGCGAACCCAACCTTGGCGCCGAGCTCCGCGCCGAACTTGCTTCAGCACAACGCGTAGACCTCCTCTGCGCCTTCATCAAGTGGCATGGCATCCGAGTCATAGAAGACGACTTGAGGAAACTCCGGGATCGCGGAGCGCACTTCAGGGTCATCACCAGCACATACATCGGCGCAACCGAACGCCGCGCACTTGATCGTCTAGTGCGAGACTTCAACGCCGAGGTCAAAGTTCACTACGACGACACGCGAACTCGCTTGCACGCGAAAGCATGGCTATTCTACCGCGGCACCGGATTTGACACCGCTTATGTCGGATCGTCGAATCTTTCGAAGACGGCGCTTCTCGACGGTCTCGAGTGGAACGTGCGGCTATCCAACACCGCCACACCTCATCTTCTACAGAAGTTTGATGCCACGTTCGAAACCTACTGGAACGATCCCAGCTTCGAGTCATACGACCCAAATAATCCGGCACACGTGGAGCGCCTCGACGCCGCTCTCTTCAAGGCCGGAAGTCCATCTCCTCGCGAAACAGTCGAGCTTCAGCTTTCGGGCTTGGAGGTCCGCCCCTACGCCTTCCAGCAGCACATCCTTGATGCACTTGAGGCGGAGCGCGAGCTGCACGACCGCCATCGAAATCTTGTCGTCGCGGCAACAGGAACCGGGAAGACGGTCGTGGCCGCACTTGACTATCGCCGTCTATCCGATCCCGCTACACGCAGGTATCCGCGCCTTCTTTTCGTTGCGCATCGCGAGGAGATACTCAGACAGTCTCAACGGACCTACCGTGAAGTCCTCGCTGATCCCAACTTCGGCGAGCTCTACGTCGGGCGGTCAACGCCCGCAGCCTGGAACCACGTGTTCGCCAGCATTCAATCGCTCAACACCGGAACCATTGAACAGATCCCACCCGACCACTACGACATCGTTGTAGTTGACGAGTTTCACCATGCCGCGGCACCGAGCTACAAGGCACTTCTCCACCGGCTTCAACCAGTCGAGCTCCTTGCACTCACCGCAACACCAGAACGAGCAGATGGCTTCGACGTCCGCGCATACTTCAACGGCCGAACAGCGGCCGAACTCCGCCTCTGGGAGGCGCTTGAAGCCGGGCTGCTATCCCCGTTCCACTACTTCATGTCAGCAGACGGCACAGACCTTCGGGACGTTCCCTGGGTGCGCGGCCGATACGACAGCACTCGTCTCGAGAGCATGTACACCGGCAACGACAGTCGGACCCGCATCATTCTTCGCGAGCTCAACGACAAGGTCATCGACCTTGAGAACATGAAAGCACTGGGATTCTGTGTTGGCGTCCAGCATGCGCGCTACATGGCTGCGGCATTCAACGATCAAGGCATCCCAGCTCACGCACTCCATGGTTCGACACCACACTCCGAACGAGCCGACGCGCTCGTCAAGCTCAGGAGCGGTGAGATTAAGATCCTGTTCACGGCAGATCTGCTCAACGAGGGCGTGGATCTACCCGACGTCAACACGCTGCTGTTCCTGCGGCCTACCGAGAGTGCGACGATCTTTCTTCAGCAGCTCGGACGCGGACTTCGCCTCTCGCCCGACAAGCCCGTGCTGACTGTCCTCGACTTCGTTGGCAACCAGCGAGATGATTTCCGCTTCGACCTCAAGCTCCAAGCACTCACTGGACGTCCACGCGGTCGCTTGGCGTCAGATCTTCAGTCCGGTTTTCCATTCCTTCCCGCCGGTTCTCAAATCGTATTTGACGAACGCACGCAACAAAATGTCCTCACAAACCTAAGAGTGCAGATCAATGCGCGTTGGCCACACCTCGTGCGACAACTCCGCAGCATGGACCCCTCCACCACCTTGTCGGAGTTCATCGATGACACCGGCTACGAGCTTCCGCAGATCCTTCAACAGGGCAAGCGGTCGTGGTCGCAGCTACAGCGAGAAGCTGGTCACGTCGACAGCGAAGCCAGTGAGGGAGAGGCAGCGCTGGCGCGACGTGTCCGCGCAGTCGCTCACGTCGATGATCCCCTGCGCTTTCAGGCTTACCGGACCATGCTTGCGACAGGCGCTCCAGTCGGCACATCATCTATCGATGAGCGATTGACGCGCATGCTGTTCTTCAGCCTGTGGCCTAACGGCGGTGGACACGAGACGTACCACGATGGGCTCGCAACACTCGCGACCAAGCCGCTCGTGAGAGCAGAATTGACTGAAGTGATCGAGCTCGTTTACGACCATTCAGACCGTCCGGTCCAGTCGTCGAGCGGAACGCTATCAGAGCTTCCACTAATGACTCACGCGAGTTACCAGCGGGAGGAGATCCTTGCGGCGCTTGGATATGCCACGCTGAATCGCAAACCGACGTCCTTCATGGAAGGTGTGTATCACGCGAAGGAGCTCGGCATCGATGCACTCTTCGTCACGCTCCATAAAACGGAGGCGGGATTCTCGCCGACGACCATGTATCGCGACTATCCGATCAGCCGCGACCTTTTCCACTGGGAGAGTCAGTCGACCACCTCGCTGGCATCTCCGACTGGGCAGCGGTATATCAACGGCTCAACCACAGTGTTGTTGTTTGTACGCCACGACCGCCAAGGCGAGTTCGGCACGAACCCTTACATGTATCTCGGCCCGGTCACCTACGCCACTCATGAGGGCGAACGGCCTATTGCGATCACGTGGAAACTCCAGACGCCCATGCCTGCTGACCTCTTTGCAGAGGCAAGCTTGGCTGCGGCCTAAGCCGCCGAAAGTCCTCTTCTGCCGCCCCCGTCACACGTGCGCGATGTACCCCGCCAGGAGCGCCTGGATGACGAACAGGTCCACGCCCCGCCCCAGCTTGCGGGAGTACGGCTCGGCCTGGCTGCTCACCCACATCTTCAGCTCGCCGTCGAGGTCGGCGGTGCCGGCGGTCTCCAGGGAGAACTGGGTGATCGCCCGGTAGGGCAGCGAGTGGTAGTCGACCTTCGACCCGGTCACGCCCTGCACGTCGATGAGGACCACCCGGTAGTTGGTGAACATGAACCGGTCACGGATGGTCTTGTAGCCGAGCTCGAACTTCTCCCCGTGGGCGAGGATCCGGCCCCACTTCTCGTTCATCTCGTCCAGGTCCATGACCGACGCGTTGTCGATGATCCGTCCGACCGCCACAGCTCGCTCCTTCGTCGTCGGCCGCCCGGGCGGCGACCCCTTCCCCGATCCTGCCGCGACCGGCCCGGCCGCGGTAGTCGGAGCCCTGTTAGCCGGGAGCGACGACCTCCCCGCCGGCGGCCCGGATCGCGGCCGCCAGGCCGTCGGGCGGCGCGGCATCGGTGACCAGGCCGTTGACGTCGTACCACTCGCCGATCGCGTAGCGCCCCACCACCCCGTGCTTGGAGGAGTCGGCGAGGATGTAGGCGCGCTCGCTGTTGCGCGCCACCGTCCGTTTGATCTCGACGTCGTCGAAGTCGAAGTCCGTCGGCCCGGCCGACGCGTCCACCCCGCCGCAGCTGAGCAGCGCGAGGTCGAAGTGCATCGGCCGGATGAAGCTGTGCGTCGCCGTGCCCGTCAGCGACCACTCCCCGCGCCGCAGCCGCCCGGGCGCCAGCACGAGCTCGGCCGCATGACCCCGCCCGATCGCGTCCGCGACGAGGAGCGAGTGGGTCACCACCGTCCCCGCGAACCGGGGTGCGACCTGAGTTGGGTCACTTTCGCGGGTTCGCGTGGGGTGCGGGTCTCTGACCTGGGGTGATGTGTTCGTTAGTGTCCCGCTGAGGCACTAATCCTGGTCGGTAGGATCGGGGGATGGCCTGGGTTCGGCGGGTACGGACGGCCTCGGGCGCGACAGCGGTACAGATCGCGGAGTCCGTCGCGGGGCGTCGTCGGATCGTGCGGCACGTCGGCTCGGCGCGTGACGAGGTCGAGCTCGGGCTGCTGATCGAGCAGGCCCACGCGATGCTGACCGATCACGCGCAGGGCGAGCTCGATCTCGGGCTGACCCCGGCGGTCCCAAGGGCCGTGATGGTCCCGCCGCCGCGCGAGGACCTGATCGGTGACGAGCCGGCTCCTCGCTCATGGGTGCGCCGACCGCACGTGCTCAGGACCTCCTCCGCGTTGCTCTACGAAGCCCTCGCTGGTGTCTACGCCGGCCTGGGCCTGGATGTCGTGGCCGACGCGGTGTTCCGCGACCTCGTGATCGCCCGGGTGGTGGAGCCCACCAGCCTGCTCGATGCCGATCGGGTCCTGGCCGAGCTGGGCCGGGTCGCGGCCTCGCACTCGACACGTAAACGCACACTGCGCCGCGCGCAGGGCCGCCACTACCGCGACCTGCTCGCCGCGGCGTGCTTCGAGCACGCCACCAGCCGCGGTGACGTCAGTTTGGTGCTCTATGACGTGACCACGCTCTACTTCGAGGCCGACAACGAGGACGATCTCCGCAAGGTCGGGTACTCCAAGGAACGCCGGGTCGATCCGCAGATCGTGGTCGGTCTCCTGGTCGACCGGGGTGGGTTCCCGCTCGAGATCGGCTGTTTCGAGGGCAACAAGGCCGAGACCCACACGATCATCCCGATCGTCCAGGCCTTCCAGGAGCGTCATGGCATCGCCGACATGGTGATCGTCGCTGATGCCGGGATGCTCTCCGCGGCGAACCTGACCGCCCTGGACGAGGCGGGGCTGCGGTTCATCGTCGGCTCCCGGCAGACCAAGGCCCCGGGCGATCTGGCGACCTACTTCCACTACGAGGGTGCGGACTTCGATGACGGGCAGGTCATCGACACCACGACCCCCAGGCACGGCAACACCAAGAAGGACCTCACCCAGCGGCGCGAGCCCGTCTGGGACCCCGAAGAGCACCGGGGATGGTGGCGGGCGGTGTGGCAGTACTCCAGAAAGCGGGCCGTCCGCGACCGCCGCACCCTGGGCAAGCAGGAAGAGCGAGCCCGGGCGATCATCAGCGGCGAGAAGAAGGTCAAGGCCGCCCGGTTCGTCACCACCACCGCTGGCGGGCGGCGCCTGGACACCGCCGCCGTCGAGCGCGCCCAGGGGCTGGTCGGGCTGAAGGGCTACGTCACCAACATCCCCGCGCGGTTGATGCCGGCCGGGGAAGTGATCAGCTCGTATCACGACCTGTGGCACGTCGAGCAGTCCTTCCGGATGAGCAAGACCGACCTCGCCGCGCGGCCCGTGTTCGCCCGCACCCGCGACGCGATCGAGGCCCACCTGACCATCGTGTTCGCCGCGCTGGCGGTCTCCCGCACCGTGCAGAACCGCACCGGCCTATCGATCCGCCGGTTCTTACACACGATCAAGCCGCTTAGATCCGCAACGATCGAGATCAACGGCCAGACCGCGACCCTCCCGCCCACGATCCCACCCGAGATCAGCGCCCTGCTCGAGACGCTCGAACACCCCGATCCAAGGCACTAAAGCAAATGACCCAACTCAGGCGAGGAGCGAGTGGGTCACCACCGTCCCCGCGAACCGGGGTGCGAGGGCCTGCGCCACCGCCTGGGCAGTGGTCCCGACGTCGAGGAAGATCGTCTGCCCGGGTCGCACCATCGCCGCCACCAGCGCCCCTACCGCGCGCTTCTCCTCCTCGCGGATGGCGCTGCGCTCGTCGAACGGGGGCTCGTTGCTGCGCTGCCGCGTCACCGACACGGCACCGCCGTACACCCGCCTCAGCACGCCGTCGCGCTCGAGCCGCACGAGGTCGCGCCGCACCGTCTCCGCCGAGACCCGCAGGGCGCGCGAGAGCTCAAGCGTCGACACCGACGCCTGCGAGCGCAACGCCCGCACGATGTACCTCATCCGCTGCTCGCCGAGCACCACCATCTCCTCGCTCCGGGGCCGCCCGCCGACCCCGGCACCCGACTCGCCAGACAGAAAAGCGCTCACTCGCCGAAGAAGAGGGGCCGGAAGCCGGGGCGGCTGAAGTCCACAACATCCCACACAGCTTGCCCGGAAGTCCACAACCTTCCATGCTCGTCCGCAGTGCCCGCACCGGGCGCACGGGACAAGGTGGACAGCCGCAGCTGCCCGCACGAACCACGAAGGGGTTGCACCGTGGCAATTCTGGCTCTGGACCAAGGCACGTCGGGATCGAAGGCGATCGTCGTCGACGCCGACGGCATCCACGCCGTCGTCGAGATCCCCATCCACCCCCGCTACCTCCCCGGCGGCGCCGTGGAGCAGGACCCCGAGGAGCTCTACGCCTCCGTCGTCGACGCCGGTCGGCAGGCCGTCGAGCAGGCCGACAAGGAGATCACCGGCGTCTCCCTGGCCAACCAGGGCGAGACCGTGCTGGCCTGGGACCCCGAGACCGGCACACCGCTGAGCACCTGCATCGTGTGGCAGGACCGCCGCGCCGAGAGCGTCGTCGACCGGCTGCGCGAGCACGCCGAGGACATCCACGCCCGCACCGGGCTCGTCCTCGACTGCTACTTCACCGCCCCGAAGCTCACCTGGGTGCGGGAGAACCTCACCCGCGAGGGCGTCGTCACCACCACCGACACGTGGATGGTCCACCGGCTCACCGGCGAGTTCGTCACCGACGTCTCCACCGCCTCGCGCTCCCTGCTCGTCGACGTCGACACCGGCGCGTGGGACCCCCACCTCGTGGAGATCTTCGGCCTGTCCGACGAGCGCCTGCCGCGCATCGTCGACTGCGACGAGATCGTCGGAACCACCACCGCCTTCGGCGCCGAGGTCCCGGTCGGCGGGCTCATCGTCGACCAGCAGGCCGCCCTGCTCGCCGAGGGCTGCCTCGAGCGCGGCGAGGGCAAGTGCACGTACGGCACCGGCGCGTTCATCCTCGTCAACATGGGTGAGAGCGCCCCGCGCTTCGACAACGGTCTGACCACCTCCGTGGCCTGGCGCCTGCGCGGCCGCACCTCGTACTGCTCCGACGGCCAGGTCTACACCGCCGCCTCCGCCGTGCGCTGGCTCCAGGAGCTCGGTGTCATCACCGACGCCGCCGAGATGGACGAGGTCGCCGCCGACGACCCGGGCGGCGTCATCTGCGCCCCCAGCTTCGCCGGCCTCGCCGCCCCCTGGTGGAAGCCCGACGCCGGGGCCTTCATCACCGGGATGAAGCTGTCCACCGGGAAGCCCGAGATCGTGCGCGCCGTCCTCGACGGCATCGCCGCCCAGATCGCCGAGCTCGCCGACCTCACGCATGCCGAGCTCGGCGCACCGCTGACCCACCTGCGCGTCGACGGCGGCCTGACGAAGTCCGTCACCCTCATGCAGTCCCAGGCCGACATGCTCCAGGCGCCGGTCGAGACCTACCCCTCCGCCCACGCCACCGCCCTGGGCACCGCGGCCTGCATGCGCCTGGCCCTGCACCCCGAGCTCGACGTCGCGGACGCGCCCTTCGCCTGGGAGGCCGAGGCCACCTACACCCCCCGGCGCTCCGCCGAGGACGTCGCCGCCTACCGCTCGGCCTGGCGCACCGCCGTCGAGTCCACGATGGGGCTCTGAACCATGACCGACCAGGTCTACGACGTCGCCGTCATCGGCGCCGGGGTGGTGGGATCGGCCATCGCCCGCGACCTCGCCGGGACCGCGAGCAGCGTCGTCGTGCTCGACGCCCGCGACGACGTCGGCGAAGGCACCACCAAGGCCAACACCGCGCTCCTGCACACCGGCTTCGACGCGAAGCCCGGCACCCTCGAGGCCCGGCTGGTCGCCCGCGGCTACGAGCTGCTCACCGAGTACTGCGAGCAGACGAACATCGGGCTGCGCCGCACCGGCGCCGTGCTCGTGGCCTGGGACGAGGAGCAGGCGGACTCGCTGCCCGAGCTCCAGGCCAAGGCGGAGGCCAACGGCTACCACCGCACCGAGATCATCGGCGCCGAGGAGGTCTACGCCCGGATCCCCTCCCTCGGTCCCGGCGTCACGGGCGGCCTGACCGTCCCCGACGAGGCCGTCATCGACGCCTGGTCCGTCCCGCTCGCCCTCGCCACCGAGGCCGTCGCCCGCGGCGCGACCTTCCTGCGCGAGCACCGCGTCGGGTCGATCGAGGTGGGCGGATCGACGACGACGATCCGCACCGACCGCGGCGACGTCACCGCGCGCTGGGTCGTCAATGCCGCGGGCCTGGGCGCCGACGCGATCGACGCGATGCTCGGGCACGACCGCCTCGAGGTCCACCCCCGCAAGGGCGAGCTGCTCGTCTACGACAAGCTCGCCGCCGAGCTGGTGGACACGATCGTGCTCGCCGCCCCGTCGAAGGCCGGCAAGGGCGTGCTCATCAGCCCCACCATCTTCGGCAACGTCATGCTCGGCCCCACCGCCGAGGACATGACGGACAAGGCCGACACCTCCACCAGCGAGGACGGTTTCGCGTTCCTCCTGGACAAGGGGCGGCGCATCATGCCCGCCCTGCTCGAGGAGGAGGTCACCGCCTCCTACGCCGGGCTGCGCGCGGCCAACAACCAGTCCGACTACCTCGTCGAGGTCGAGGCCGAGAGGCGCTACGTCATCGCCGCGGCCATCCGCTCCACCGGGCTGACCTCGGCGCCGGCGGTGGCCGAGCACGTCCTCGGCCTGCTCGCCGAGGCCGGCGCCGACCTCGACCTCACCTACCGCACCGACCTGCCCGACCCGCCGGTCATGCCGCCGCTGGGCGAGCACCAGGTCCGCCCGCACGCCGACGAGGCGGCCATCGCCGCCGACCCCGCCTACGGCACCGTGGTGTGCTTCTGCGAACGCGTCACCCGCGGCGAGATCCGCGACGCCCTGACCTCCACCGTCCCGCCCTGCAGCCTCCAGGGGCTGCGCCGCCGCACCCGCGCCATGAACGGCCGCTGCCAGGGCTTCTACTGCGGCGCCGAGGTCGAGCGCCTCTTCGAGAACCGGGAGAGCCCCGATGCCTGAGCTCCTCACCCCCACCGTGGCGATCGTCGGCGGCGGCCCCGCCGGCCTGTCCGCCGCCGCCCGCCTCGCCCCCGAGCTCGACCAGGTGGTCGTCCTCGACCGCGAGCAGCAGGCCGGCGGCATCCCCCGCCACTCGGACCACCCCGGCTACGGGATCCGCGACCGGAAGCGCTTCATGTCCGGCCCCGCCTACGCGCGCACGCTGGTCGACGAGGCTCACGCGGCCGGCGCCCAGCTCCTCACGGGCTGGACGGTCACCGGCTGGGCCGACGACGACACCCTCGTCGCCACCACCCCCCGCGGCCGCGTCCTCGTGCGCCCCGACGCGTTCTGCCTCGCCACCGGCGCCCGAGAACGCCCCCGGACCGCCCGGCTCGTGCCCGGCACCAGGCCCGGCGGCGTGCTCACCACCGGTCAGCTGCAGAACCTCGTGCACGTCCAGCACCGCGAGGTCGGGAAGCGGGCCGTGGTGATCGGCGCCGAGCTGGTCAGCTGGTCCGCCGTGATGACCCTCGCCGAGGCCGGCTGCCGCACCGAGGCCCTCATCTCCGAGCACCCCGTCGGCGAGTCCTACTCGCTGTTCCGCGGGCCGGGGAAGGTCCTGTTCCGCACCCGCGTGGAGACCTCCACCCGCGTGGTCGCCATCCAGGGGCGCGGCCGCGTGACCGGCGTCGAGGTCGAGGACCTGCGCACCGGGAACCGCCGCGTGATCGACTGCGACACGGTGGTCTTCACCGGCGACTGGGTGCCGGACAACGAGCTGGCCCGCATGGCCGGCGTCGAGCTCGACCCCGGGAGCCGCTCGCCCGCCGTCGACGCCTCGGGCCGCACGAGCAAGGCGCGCGTGTTCGCCGTCGGGAACCTCACCCACCCGGTCGAGACCGCCGACGTCGTCGCCCTGGAGGGCCACCACGTGGCCGGCCGCATCCTCGACCACCTGCGCCGCCGCCCCACCCCCTCGACGAGCGTGCGGCTCGTCGCCGAGTCCCCGCTCCGGTGGGTCTCGCCGTCGCGCTGGTCGCCGCACGACGGCGACCCCGCCCGACGCCGCCTGGTCGCCTGGGTGGACCGGCTCATCCCCCGGCCCGTGGTCACCGTGACGCAGGACGGGCGCGAGGTCGCGCGCAGGCGGCTGGCCTGGCCCGCGGCCCCGGGGCGGGCGTTCCGCATCCCATCGGCCATGCTCGACGGCGTGGACGCCGGGGGCGGTGAGGTGCGGATCGCGGTGGGCTGACGCGTCGCCCGGTCCGCGCTCGCCGCGAATCCGGTTGGCCGACCCGCCCCACCCCCCTAGTCTCGACGGATGTCGACGACGGAGCAGGCGGCCGGCCGGAACGGTACGGGTCACCCATGAGCCACGTCCCGGATCCCACCCACCGCCATCCCACCACGCGTGGCGACCTGACGAACGTGGTGTTCCTGCGGCCCACTCTGACCACCGGGCTCGTCGAGGCGGGAGGCTTCACCTACCACGACGACGAGGGCGACCCCACGCCGTTCGAGCAGGCCAACGTCCGCTACCTCCACGGACCCCAACGCCTCGTGCTCGGCCGATTCTGCGCGATCGGTCCCCGCGCGACGTTCGTCATGCCCGGCGGCAACCACCCCACCGTCGGCCCGTCGACCTACCCGTTCACGATGTTCGGCGGCGACTGGACGGCTCGCACGCTCGATGCCTTCCAGGGGATCGAGCAGCCGGGCGACACGGTGGTCGGCAATGACGTGTGGATCGGGCGGGAGGCGATGATCCTGCCGGGCGTGCGGATCGGCGACGGCGCGATCGTCGGTGCCCGGGCCGTCGTCACGAAGGACGTCGGGCCCTACGAGGTGGTCGCCGGCAACCCCGCCCGCGTGGTCCGCACGCGGTTCTCCGCCGAGGAGATCGACACCCTGCTGCGCGTGCGCTGGTGGGACTGGCCCGTCGAGACGATCACCGAGCACGCCGCCACGATCATGACCGGAACCCCCGAGGAGCTTGCGGCGCTCGCCCCCTGAGGGCGCCCACGGCAGGCAGCCGTCTCACTGTGAGACACCGTGCCGGCTCTGTCTCACAGTGAGACACCGGGTCCACCTCGTCTCACTGTGAGACAGCCGCGCGCCCTCGCCTCAGGACCGGGCGCGCCCCGCGGCGAACAGACGGGTGACCATGGTGCTGGCGCGACGCAGGTTCGTCCCGCCCTCGGCGAGCGCCGTGGACAGGTCGGTCACACCGGGCACGATCGGCACGAGCGCGGTCACGCCGTGCTCGAGAAGGACCGCCGCGTCGTCGGCCACGCGCCCGGCGAGCACGACGGCGGGCACGCCGGCGGTTGCCGCCACCAAGGCCACCCCGGCCGGGGTCTTGCCGTAGAGCGTCTGGGCGTCCACGGACCCCTCGCCGGTGAGCACGAGGTCGGCGCCCGCCACGGCCTCGGCCAGGCCCACCGTCTCCACGACGAGCTCGACGCCGGGGCGCATCGAGGCGCCGAGGAACCCGATGAGCGCGTAGCCCAGCCCGCCGGCCGCCCCCGCGCCGGGCGCCTGCGCAGCCCCACCCTCGTCGGCGTGGCCGGCCACCTCGGCCACGCGCGCGAGGATCGCGTCGAGCTCGGCGACCTGCGCGGCGTCGGCGCCCTTCTGGGGGCCGAACACGGCGCTCGCCCCGCTCTCGCCCAGCAGCGGGTTGGTCACGTCGCAGGCGGCCTGCACGCGCACGCCCGCGAGGCGCGGGTCGAGCCCGGCGACGTCGATCGAGGCCAGCGCGGCCAGCTCGCGCGGGGTGGTGCCGAGCTCCGCCCCGTCGGCGTCGAGGAAGCGCAGGCCGAGCGCCCGCAGCATGCCGGCGCCGGCGTCGTTGGTGGCCGAGCCGCCCAGGCCGACGACGATCTCGCCGACCCCCTCCTCCAGCGCCGCGAGCACGAGCTCGCCCACGCCGGTGGAGTCGGCGCCCATGACGTCGCGCTCGGCCGGGTCGATCATGCCCAGCCCGACGGCGGAGGCCACCTCGAGGACGGCGCGCCCCTCGGCGACGGCGATCCGGCCGGTGACCTCGCGCCCGAGGGCGTCGTGGACAGGGACCTCGACGATGCGGGCGCCCAGCGCGGCGGCGAGGGAGTCGGTGAAGCCCTCCCCGCCGTCGGACATGGGCAGCTCGACGACCTGCGCGTCCGGGACGGCGTCGCGTACCCCGTCCGCCATGGTGGCTGCGGCGTCGGCCGCCTCGATCGACTCCTTGAACGAGTCGGGTGCCACGACCACGCGCATACGACAGCTCCTTCGTCATGTCGGACCTCAACCGGCGCGGTCAGCCTACGGCGCCGCCGAACAGCAGACCGAGGATGTACGTCACGGCGGCCGCCCCGTAGCCGATGGCCAGCTGGCGCAGCGCGCGCGGCAGGGGTGCCGAACCGGAGAGGACGCCGACCGTCGCGCCGGTGGCCAGCAGGGCGAGGCCCACCAGCACGCTCGCCACGACGACGGCGAGGATCCCGCTCATGCCGAACAGGTAGGGCAGGACGGGGATGATCGCTCCCGAGGAGAAGAAGAGGAAGCTCGAGCCGGCCGCCTGCCAGGCGGTGCCGATCTCCTCGTAGTCCGCGCCGGCGTCCCCGGCGGCGTCCGGGGCACCCGTGGCGCCGGATCCGGTGTCCGGGGCACCGGTGGACTCCGTACCCGCACCGGCAACCGCACCCGCGCCGGCCCCCTCGGCCGCACCCGGCGCCGTCGGACGCCCGTGCTCCCCGGCCGCCCCGCCCGGCCCGGCACCGTGCGCGGCGAGGACCGCGCGGGCGTGCGCGTCGGCCTCGTCGGCGGGCATGCCGCGGGCGCGGTAGAGCAGGGCCAGCTCGTTGGCGTCGACGTCGAGCGCCGGGACCACCTCCGCGCTGCGGGTGGTCGGCCGGGAGGATTCGAGCAGCTCGCGCTGGCTGCGCACCGAGACGTACTCCCCCGCGCCCATCGACAGGGCCCCGGCCAGCAGGCCGGAGATGCCGGTGGCCAGCACGATCGAGGTCGACACCCCGGTCGCGCCGATGCCCAGCACGAGCGCGAGGTTGGAGACCAGGCCGTCGTTGGCGCCGAACACCGCGGCCCGGAAGGTCCCGGACATGCGCGCCCGCCCGCGGGCGGCGAGCGCCCGCACCACCTCGCCGTGGACGCGCTCGTCGGCGGCCATCTGGTCGGTGGCGTCGTCCTCGTCGTCGTAGGCGGAACGCATCTCCGCACGCTGGGCGAGCGCGAGGACGAACACCGAGCCGAAGCGGCGGGCGAGCCACGCCAGGAGGCGCCCCCGCAGCGAGGCACGCCCGGGCCTGCCGGCGTGCGGCCCGAGGAGCTCGACCCAGTGCTGCTGGTGGCGCTTCTCCGCGTCGGCGAGGCCGAGCAGGATGTCCCGCTCCTCGCCGGATCGGCGCGCGGCCAGGTTGCGGTAGACCGCCTCCTCGGCCCGTTCCTCGGCCAGGTGACGGCGCCACCGGCGCAGCTGGGCCGGCTCGGGCGCGGAGCGGTCCTCGGGGTGCGTGGTGGTCACGGGGCCCCATTGTGCGCCGACTCGCCGGGCACTGGTTGCGGGTCCTGCCCATCGGTGATGGGCTGGCTCACATGGCCAACACACCTGAGAAGATCGTGTACACCGCCACCGCCACCAACACCGGTGGCCGCACGGGTTCCGGCAGGTCCGAGAACCCCACGCTCGAGCTGACGTTCACCTCCCCCAAGGAGATGGGCGGCAACGGCGAGGGCACCAACCCCGAGCAGCTCTTCGCCCTGGGCTACGGCGCCTGCTTCACCGGCGCGCTGGGCCTGGCCGGCAAGGAGAAGAACGTCGACACCTCCGCGGCGACCGTCGTCACCAAGGTCGGGTTCGGCCCCGAGGGCGAGTCCTTCGCCCTGACCGTCGAGCACGAGGTGCACATCCCCGGCCTCGACCTCACCGAGGCGCAGGCCGTCGTCGACCGCACCCACGAGCTGTGCCCCTACTCCAAGGCCACCCGCGGCAACGTGCCGGTGACCGTCACCGCCGTCGAGTCGGTCTGACGCCGAACGTCTGAGGAAGGCCCCGCCATGTCCATCCAGGTCGAACGGCACGAGATCGTCGGGACCGGACCCGACGGCGGGGCCTTCCCCAACAACACCTACCTCGTGGGCGACGAGAGCGCGGTCCTCGTCGTCGACCCCGCCCACGACGCCGACGCCGTGCGCGCGTGCCTCGGCGGCCGCACCGTGGTGGGCATCCTTCTCACGCACGGGCACTGGGACCACGTGGGCCCCGTCCCCGAGCTGGCCGCCGAGTGGGGCGTGACCCCGCGCCTGCACCCGGCCGACCGTTTCCTCCTCGAGCGCACCCACGAGCACTGCCCCACCGAGGACCTCATCGACGGCGAGGTGCTCGAGGTGGCCGGCGCCCGGGTCACCGTGGCGCACACGCCCGGCCACACGCCCGGCGCGTGCTCCTTCCTCGTGCCCGACGCCGCCACGGTGCTCACCGGCGACACCCTCTTCCCCGGCGGCCCCGGCGCCACCCGCTGGGACTACAGCGACTTCGGCCAGGTCATCCGCTCGATCCGCGAGCGCCTCATGACCCTCGACCCGTCCTGGACGGTGGCACCCGGGCACGGCGACCCGACCACCGTGGGGGCCGAGGCCGGCTCGGTCGACGCCTGGGAGGCGCGCGGCTGGTAGCGCGCGGCCCGGTCGGAGCGCGGGTCGTGGTCCGCCGTCCGGCCCGCGTGCGGCGCGGCTTGTAGTGTGGCTCACATGTCCTCCGGAGCACGCCCCCTCGACCGGTCCGTCAGCGACGAGAAGGTCCGGGAGTCCACCGGCCGCGGCCGCGAGGAGTGGTTCGCGCTCCTCGACGAGGCCGGGGCCACCGGCTGGGACCACACCCGCACGGCCACGTGGCTGCGCGAGGAGCACGACGTCGACGGCTGGTGGGCGCAGGGCGTGACGGTATCCTACGAGCAGGCCCGCGGACTGCGGGAGCCGGGCCAGCGCCGCGACGGCGCCTGGGAGGCCTCCGCCTCGAAGACGCTCTACGTCTCCGCGCAGAACCTGTGGCCCTACCTGGCCGAGAACCACACCCGCGAGCAGTGGCTCGACCTGCACGTCACGCCCACCGGCGCCACCGAGCCGACCTCCGTGCGGCTCAAGGCCCGCGACGGCACGAAGATCACCCTGCGCATCGACGAGCTCGCCCCCGGCGCGGACGGTCGGCAGAAGGTGCGCCTGTCCGTCCAGCACACCGGGCTGGAGTCCGGGGACGCCGTCGCCGAGCGCAAGACATTCTGGAAGGACGCCTTCGCCACGCTGGCGGACCGCCTCTCGGAGACCTGAGCCGGTTCAGTCCACCCGCCCCTGCCAGGCGCCGGTCAGCGAGGCCAGCTCGAAGCCGACGGCGTGGTTGACGTCGAGCATGTGCCGGTTCTCGAAGGCGTTCCACGTGTGGATCCGCTCGACGCCGGGGTGCTGCTCGAGCAGCGCGAGCTGGTTGGCGAGCTTGACCACGGTGCCGATCCGGCGGCCACGGTGCTCCTTCATGACGATCGTGTCGTCCTGCCAGGCGGCGGGCCGGCCCAGGGGGATCGTCAGGCGCGTGAAGCCGACGAGGACCCCCGTGCGGGAGTCGCGCACCGCCGTCGTGAGGAAGGTCCGGTGCCCGGAGGCCAGCTGCGCGGCCTCCGAGGTGCGCACCCGCTCGGCGTCCCAGGCCTCCTCCTGCCAGTCCAGCCCGCCCAGGGGCACGTCGGTGCTCATCCGCCGCATGAGCTCGGCGATGTGCTCGCGCTCCTCGGGCGGGGTCGCGCCGGCCCAGGTGACGACCTCGTCGCCCTCGGCGGCGAAGGTCAGCGCCTCGGCCAGGGCGGCGCGCCACTGCTCGGCCCGACCGGCCACGTGGACGACGGAGTGGCGCTCGATCTGCTCGAGGACCAGGCCGCGGGAGAGTGCGAACCGGGCCGGGAGGTCCAGGGCGACGGCGCCCTCGCTGCGGGTCGGCTCGATCCGGTCGGTCGCGCCCTCGGGCGACGCGTGCTCGACCCAGCCCTGCGCCAGCGTGCGGCCCGCGCCGCGCGCGAGGGCGACGGCGGCGTCCCACAGCGCGGAGCCGGTGCCGCGGCCGCGGTGCGCGGCACGGACGAAGATCTCGACGCCGAAGCTGTCGGTGTTGTCCAGCTGGTCGAGCGCGAGGCCGGCGTAGCCGATGACGTCGTCGGCCGCCGGCGTGGGGTCCTCCCCCGCGGGGACGCCGGCCGGGATCGCGGGCAGTCCGTCACCGGTGTGCGCGGCGGCGATCCGCTCGGCCACCGGGCCGCGGACGGCGAGCACGTTCTCGCGGTGCACCGCGCTGCGGTCCGCGAAGGTGCGCAGGCGCGTCTCGGGGTCGCCGAGAAGGTCCTGGTCACCGAGGATCTCGAGGAGGAACTCGCCGTCGATCTCGGTCACCGCGCGGTAGGCCGCGCTCGGGACGACGCCGGCGTCGAGCTCGGCGGCGCTCGGCGCGGCCACCGTGAGCAGGTGGACGCCGGCGGGCAGCCCGGCGGGGCGACCGGTGGCGGTGATGGGGTCGGCGCTCGTCACCTCGGAAGCGTGGCACCGCGGCCCCCGGCGCGCCCACGGATTTTTGGGCGACGCCGGGCCGCGGGGGCCGGACTGTCGGTCGGGCCGCGACGTCGGGCCTCGACGCCTGGCCGGGGGTCGCGCTCAGCCCACCGGCTCGACGCGGACGACCAGCGCCCGGTGCGAGGCCCGCCCGACGTCGAAGACGGCGCCCTCGGCGACGGTGTAGCTGGCCTCGTCGACGAGGATCCGGTCGATCGGGGAGCCGAAGAACCACGGGATGTCCGCGGGCCAGGTCCCCACGGCGCCGAGGCCGGCCTCCTGCGCGCCGTCGATGCAGCGGCCGAGGTCCCGGGCCGGGCCGTGATCGACCGTGGCGTTGAGCCCGCCGGCGACCACCACCGGTCCGGAGCCGGTGCGGCACCAGGTCAGCGCCTCCCCGACCTGCGTGCGCCAGACGTCCATCGCGTCGGGGCGCGGGGCCGTGGGGTGCACCGCGACGATGGTCGGCCCCACCCCGGAGGTCGGGCGCAGGGCGAGGACCTCGGCGGTCGGCTCGGCGTCGACGGGGACGTAGGCGCCCAGGGAGTCGGCCAGCAGTACCGAGGTCGCCCCGCGGTCCTCGGTGGCCGAGCCCGCGCCGTGGGCGGTGAACGGATGCCCGTCCTCCGTCAGCGTGGCGGCGAGCGCCTGCGCGTCCTCGGCGAGCATCTCGGGCAGGACGACGACGTCGACACCCTGGGCGATCACCGGTTCGGCCAGCTCCTCGCCAGAGACGTCGCCCTCCTCCATGTTGATCGTCAGCACCGTCAGGGCGCCGTCGGGGACGGCCGCGGTGTCGTCCGTCCGGCTGATCGAGGTCGCCGCGGAGGTGCCCCGGTCGAACATCACCACCAGGTGCGCGACCGCGACGACGAGGAAGATCCCGCCGAGCACCATCGCGCCGGCGCCGGCGCGGATGAGCTGGCGCCGCACGAGGCCGATGATGAGGAACACGATGCCGATGACGGTCAGCGTGAGGACGAGCCAGCCCTTGAGCGCCACGACCTGGGCCACGGGGGTGACCCCGGAGATCCCCTCCAGCGGGGGGATGATCCGGCCCGGAAGCTCGGGGGCGAGGGTGAGGGCGGCGAGCAGGCCGAGCACGGCGACGACCACCCAGATGACGATGCGCACCGGCCCAGTGTCGCGCAGGAGGCGGCGGTGGCCTACTCACCGGAGGCTCTCGAACGCGTCACGCCCCCGCCCGAGGCGGGTGCTGTTCGTGCCCGCTGCGGGTGCGGCTCGGCGTCGCCGGCCGTGCGGCCCGACGTCGCCGGGGGCGCGCCGTGGCGCGGGTCAGCAGTGCGCCGCGCCGTCAGGGTGCGGGCTCGCGAGGGAGCGACTGTGCTCGACGAGCGCGTCGTAGTCGAGGGCCGCCCCGCGCAGCAGCGCCGTCACGACGCTGTCGGCCTCCACGTTGCTCTGGTGCTCCCCCGCCAGGACGCGGAAGTGGGTCAGCGAGGCGACGATGTCCAGCAGCAGCTCGACGTCGACGTCCGGGCGCAGGTCACCGCGCTCGACCGCCCGCCCCAGCGTGGTGCGGACCGCGCCGCGGGTCGGCTCGATCGCCACCTGCAGGTAGCGCTCGCGCAGGTCAGGGTCCTGGGCGCAGTCGGCGTACAGGGCGGTGAAGACCTCGGGCGCGATGGTGCGGTAGAGGTCGAGGTAGAGGGTCAGGGCGTCGCCGACGTCGCACAGCGTGCAGCCGTGGTCCGGCGGCGTCGGGCTGCTCAGGCGGCCCTCGATCGCCGCCAGGACCAGCTCCGCACGGCTCGAGTGACGGCGGTAGATCGCGGGCCGGGACGTGCCGGCCCGCCGGGCCACCTCGCCGAAGGTCACCCCGAGGTAGCCCTCCTCGTCCAGCAGCTCGAGCGTCGCGGCGGTGACGGCCTCGTCGATCTGGGCATCGCGCGGGCGGCCCGCTCCCGAGGAGCTCGCGGTCGCGTTCATGGCGACATCGTAGTCGATTGACATTACGGGTCGAACTGTAACTAAACCCCTTGTGGTGCGTTCCGGAGGCACTTAGCGTGACATGACGTCACGTAATCAATCCTGAGGAGAGCGCATGACCTCCCCCACGACGAGCCCCACCTGGCGCCACTGGGCCGCGCTCGTCCTGCTCGGACTGCCCCTGTTCATGATGGCGACTGACATCACCGCGATCTTCCTGGCGATGCCCGCCGTCGCCGCCGATCTCGCCCCCAGCAGCACCCAGATGCTCTGGCTGGTGCACGTCGGCGAGCTCGTCGCGGCAGGCACGCTCATCACGATGGGGTGGCTCACCGGACGGGTCGGGCCGCGCACGATGCTCCTGCTCGCGCTCCTCCTGTACGGGATCGGCTCCGCGCTCGCGGCGTACGCACCGACCGCCGAGGTGCTGCTCGTCGCCCGGGTCCTCATCGGGCTCGCCACCGCCGCGGTGACCCCCGCGGCCCTGGCGATGCTCCGCCACCTGTTCACGAGCTCCCGGCACCACGGCATCGCCTTCGCCGTCGTCATGGGCGCCTTCCCCGTGGGTGCCGCCCTGGGGCCGCCGTTGACCGGGGCACTGCTGGAGCACTTCTGGTGGGGGTCCGCCTTCCTCGTCAACGTCCCGGTGGCCGCCCTCGCGCTCGCCGGCGGGCTGGCGCTCTTCCCGCGCACCGACGAGAGGACGTCCGACCGGATCGACCTCACGAGCGTGGTGCTGTCGATGGCGGCGATCATGCTGGCCGTCTTCGCGCTGCAGGAGATCGCCGACCAGGGTCTCACCCTCGCCTACGGGCTGGCCGTCGGCGCGGGGCTCGGGCTGGGCGCAAGGTTCGTCCGGCGTCAGCGACGCATCCCCAACCCGCTGCTGGACCTCGACCTGTTCACGATCCGCGTCCTGCGCGTGGTGACGATGTTCTTCCTCCTCGCGCAGGCCATCTTCATGGCGGCCGACTTCATCCTCGTCCAGTACCTGCAGGTCGTGCAGGGAATCTCCACCGCCACCCTGGGGCTCGTCATGGTCGCCCCGGGCGTCGCGGCGATCGGCTCGACCGCACTGACACCGGCGCTCACCCGGCGCTTCACGCCACGGGCCGTGATGACCGCGAGCATGAGCATCGGGCTGATCGGCACCGCCGTCATCGTCGTCGCACTCACGACGCGTCCTGACCTGGCCCTGTTCGCCACGGGGATGACGGTCACCTCGTTCGGGATGAGTCCGGCGATGGTGCTCGGCGCCCAGCTCATGGTCACCGCGGTGCCGCGGCAGCAGACCGGTCCGGCGGTCGCGGTCCAGGACATCAGTGCGAGCCTCGGTGCGGCGGGTGGGATCGGCCTGCTCGGCAGTCTCGCCGCGATCGTCTTCGGTCGCGGCGTGCATGCCCGAGCGCCCGACGCCGTCCCACCCGTCGACCTGGCGAGCGCCGCGGAGAGCCCCGGCGCGGCGGTGGCCGTCGCGGGGGAGCTTCCCGACGCGAGCGCGGGAGCGGAGCTGCTGCGCGTCGTCGACGTCGCCTGGACCGAGGGAACCGTGGCCGCCTACGCCGCGGCGCTCCTCCTCGGCGTCGCCACGATCGTCCTCCTCGTGCGCGGCCTGCGCGGGGTCGAGCTCCCCGACGACGACGAGACCGCCGACGAGGGCCCCGACGAGCCGGCGACCGACGACGCGGCGGCGCCCGCACGGAGCACCCCGTGAACCTGCCCTGCGAGGCCCCCGGCCAGGCCGACCTGTGGTTCGCCGAGCACGAGGCGGAGACCGAGCGCGCCAAGGCGATGTGCCGCACCTGCCCGATCCTGCGCGAGTGCTTGGCCGGCGCGCTCGAGCGCCAGGAGCCCTGGGGCGTGTGGGGCGGCGAGGTGTTCGCCGGCGGCGTGGTCATCGCCCGCAAGCGGGGCCGCGGCCGGCCGCGCAGGAGCGTGAGCCCGGCCGCCTGAGCGGGGCGGCCTGGACAGGGCCGCCGGAGCGGGCATGTCTAGCTGCCGCCGGTCAGGCGCAGCTCGGTGACGACGGCGCGGTGGTCCGATCCCCCGACCTCGTCCACGCTCCCCGCCGCCCCGCGCAGGCCGCCCGCGACGAGCACGTGGTCGATGACCGAGCCCGCCCAGGTGGGCCACGACGCCGGCCAGGTGGCGATGCCGCCGATGCCCGCGTCCAGGCCGGCGTCCTGGCAGGGCCCGCGCCCGTCGGCGACGCCGGACAGCGTCCGGTGGTCGACGCTCATGTTGAGGTCGCCGGCGATGACGGTGGGGCGCCGGGCCCGCTCGCACATGGCGACCAGGCCGAGGTTCTCCGCGCGCCAGTCGGTCATGTTGCCCCGCACCGGGGGCAGCGGGTGCGCCGCGACGAGCACCGGCTGGTCCGGGTCGGACCCGGTGGGCTCGAGGTGCACGCGGCCGAAGCTGCCGATCCCGGCGCCAAGACGCTGCTCGTAGGGCCCCAGGGCGTCGGCGACGACCATCGAGGTGGCCGCGACCCGGCCCTCGCCGTCGGTCCAGGCGGTCCAGCCCTCGCCCGTGTCCTGCTCCAGGAGCGCCTCGATGCGCCCGGCGAGCTCGGCGGAGGTCTCGGGCAGGGCGAGGACGTCCGCGCCGACGGTGGTGGCGTGCTCGGCGACCTGCACCGGGGTCGACGCGCCGCCGAGGGTGTTGAGGGTGAGGACGGTGAAGGACCGTGGGGTCGGTGGTCCGCCGGCGGCGGGCAGCTCGTCGTTCTCGGTGCCGCGGTCCATGAGGGTGAGCCCGTGCGTGGCCCCGGCCAGGGCGGTGACGACGCCGCTGACCAGGAGGACGACCGCGGCGCGGGAGGTGCGCGAGCGGGACGGGGCGGTCGCGGCCGGGAGGTCGGGTTCGACGGTCGCGGTCGTGTGGCCGGCGTCCGCGTCGGTTCCGGCCGTGCCTGATCCGGCGTCCGCGTCGGCGCCGGCCCCGACGCTCGCGTGCCGCCCGTGGGACCGACGCGCGAGCAGGACGGCGAGCGCCACGGCCGCGAGGAGCACCCCCAGGCCGACGAGTCCCGCGGCCAGCAGGCCCTTGAGCGCGACGACCTGGGCCACCGGGATGCGCTCCCCGAGCAGCACCGGTCGCAGGGTGTAGAGCGCGGCCACGGCGGCGAGCGCCGCGAGGACGGCGGCCAGCCGGAGGAGGAACCTGCGCATCCCTCCATCGTCGGCCACGACGTCGTCCCGGTGGTCGCGGGTGGCCGAGCACCTCTCCCCCGCCCGTCCCGACAGGGCCGTCGGCCTGCCCCCGGCCGAACCACGGACCATCCTCTCCCGCCGCCTGCAAGCGGTATCGCGGTGCATCCTGGGGCGGACATGACGAACAATGGGTGCCCGTGACCTCCACCGACCGCGACCCCGCGCCGAGCGCCGACGGCGCCCCCGCGCGCCGTCGCGGCTCTCGGCGTCGTCGGGGACGCGGCGCGGCGGGCGGCGCCGACCGGGTCGCGCACGCCCCCCGTCCCCTCACCCCCGAGCAGGTCGAGCGGCGCCGGGCGGCGGTCCCGGTCATCTCCTACCCGGAGGAGCTCCCGGTCGCCGAGCGCCGCTTCGAGATCGCGGCGGCGATCGCGAGCCACCAGGTGGTCGTCGTCGCGGGCGAGACCGGCTCGGGCAAGACCACCCAGCTGCCGAAGATCTGCCTCGACCTCGGGCGCGGCGTCAAGGGCATGATCGGCCACACCCAGCCCCGCCGGATCGCCGCGCGCTCGGTGGCCGAGCGGCTCGCCTCCGAGCTCGGCGTCGAGGTCGGCAGGCAGGTCGGCTTCCAGGTCCGCTTCACCGACGAGGTCTCCGAGACCTCCCTGGTCAAGCTGATGACCGACGGCATCCTGCTGGCCGAGATCCAGCGCGACCCGATGCTGCGCCGCTACGACACGATCATCGTCGACGAGGCGCACGAACGGTCCCTCAACATCGACTTCCTCCTGGGCTACCTCGCCCAGCTGCTGCCGAGGCGGCCCGACCTCAAGCTCATCATCACCTCCGCCACGATCGACTCCGCCCGCTTCGCCGAGCACTTCGGGAAGGCGGCCGGGATGGACGGGCCGGCGCCCGTCGTCGAGGTGACGGGCCGGACCTACCCGGTCGAGATCCGCTACCGCCCCCTGGTCCCCGACGCCGAGGACGAGCCCGACGACGGCGCGGACGCCGGCCCCACCCCGAGCGCCGGGGCCGCGCACGAGGAGCCCATCGACCAGGTCACCGGCATCCTCGAGGCCTTCGACGAGCTCGAGGCCGAGGGGCCTGGCGACATCCTCGTGTTCCTGTCCGGCGAGCGCGAGATCCGCGACACGCACGTCGCCTTCGCCGAGCACCTCGGGGAGAGGTATATCGAGCCCGGGGGCCGGTCGACCGTGCCCGGGGCGGTGGAGATCCTCCCGCTGTACGCGCGGCTGACCGCCGCCGAGCAGCACCGCGTCTTCGCCCCGCACGCCACGCGGCGGGTCGTGCTCGCCACGAACGTCGCCGAGACCTCGCTGACGGTGCCGGGCATCCACTACGTCATCGACCCCGGCACCGCCCGCATCTCCCGGTACTCCACCCGCACCAAGGTCCAGCGCCTGCCCATCGAGCCGGTCTCCCAGGCCAGCGCCAACCAGCGCTCGGGCCGCTCGGGCCGCATCGCCGACGGCATCGCCATCCGCCTCTACTCGCGCCGCGACCTCGAGAACCGCGAGGAGTTCACCGAGCCCGAGATCCTGCGCACCTCGCTGGCCTCAGTCATCCTCCAGATGGCCGCGCTCGGGCTCGGCGACGTCGCGAGCTTCCCCTTCGTCGACCCGCCCGACACCAAGGCCGTGCGCGACGGCGTGCAGCAGCTCGAGGAGATCGGCGCCCTCGAGCCCGGCTCGACCGAGCTGACCCGCGTGGGCCGGGACCTGGCCCGCCTGCCCGTCGACCCCCGGCTGGGCCGCATGCTGCTCGAGGCGGAGCGGCTCGGCTGCGCCGCAGAGGTGATGATCGTCGTCGCGGCCCTGTCCGTGCAGGACGTGCGCGAGCGTCCCGTGGAGAAGCAGGCCCCGGCCGACGCCAAGCACCGCCGCTTCACCGACGACACCTCCGACTTCCTCGCCTACCTCAACCTGTGGCGCTACCTGCGCACCCTCCAGCGCGACCTGTCCGGCAACCAGTTCCGGCGCACCGTCAAGGGCGAGTACCTCAACTACCTGCGCATCCGCGAGTGGCAGGACGTCGTCGTCCAGCTGCGCCAGCTCGCCAAGCCGCTCGGCCTGCACCTGCGGCCCCTGGCCCTGCCGCCGGCGGGCGAGGTCGACACCCCGGACACCGACCTCGTCGCCGCCACCGTGGTGGGGACGGGTCGCGGCGCGGACGCCGCGAGCGCCGACTCCGTGCACCAGGCGCTGCTCACCGGCCTGCTGTCCAACCTCGGGTCCTACGACGAGCGCAAGCGGGACTACGCCGGGGCGCGCGGGACACGGTTCGTCGTCTGGCCCGGGTCGGGTCTGTCGAAGAAGACCTACCCGTGGGTGATGGCCGCCGAGCTCGTCGAGACCTCGCGGCTGTTCGCCCGCACGGTCGCGCGGGTCAACCCCGACTGGGTGGAGCGGGCCGCCGGCCACCTCCTGCGGCGCACCTATTCCGAGCCGTACTGGTCCACGCGCAACGGGGCCGCCATGGTCAAGGAGCGGGTCCTGCTGTACGGGATGACGCTGGCCGCCGACCGGCCCGTCCTGCTCGGCCGGCTCGGCGAGACCCGGTTCGGGGACGTCACCGCCGCCGAGCTGGCCCGGGAGATGTTCGTCCGCCACGCGCTGGTCGAGGGCCAGTGGCGCACCCACCACCGCTTCGTCACCGACAACGCGGCGGTGCTCGAGGAGGCGCGCGAGGTCGAGGCACGGCTGCGCCGCCACGGCGTCGTAGGGGACGAGGACACCCTGTTCGCCTTCTATGACGAGCGGGTCGGCGCCGAGGCCGTCTCCGCCCGCCACTTCGACACCTGGTGGAAGAGGACGAAGCGGGAGAGCCCGGACCTGCTCACCCTCACCCTCGCCGACCTCGTGCCGGACAACCCGCTCTCCGAGGCCGACCAGCCGTCGACCTGGCGCCAGGGCGACCTCACCCTGCCGCTGACCTACGACTTCACGCCGGGGAGCTGGTCGGACGGCATCACCGTCACCGTCCCGGTCGAGGTGCTCGGCCGCCTGCACCCCGAAGGTTTCGACTGGCTCGTGCCGAGCTACGTCGACGAGCTGGCGGTGGCCACGATCCGCGCCCTGCCCAAGCGGGTGCGCCGCGAGCTCGTGCCCGCCCCGGACGTGGCCCGCGCCGTCGTGGCCGCGATGCCCGACTGGCACGACGCCGTCGCCGCCGCGCCCGGCGACGCCGAGGCGAAGGGCGGCCGGGTCGGCCCCGCCGCGGTGCCGGCCTGGCAGGACGCCTTCACCGCCGCGGTGCGCGAGGTCCGCGGGGTCGAGATCGACGACGCCGCCTGGGACGAGGCCAGCGAGCTGCCCGGTCACCTGCGGATGAAGTTCCGGGTCGTCTCCGCCAAGGGCGCCGTCCTCGGCGAGGGCGACTCGCTGCTCGCCCTGCAGCGCGAGCTGGCCCCCGCCGTCGAGAGCGCGGTCGCCTCGGCGGTGCGCGGCGCCGTCGCGGTGGCCATGGCCGAGGCGCAGGCCGCCGCCGGGGAGGGCGCCGGGGGCGCCCGTGGGTCCGGTGCCGGTCAGTCCGGTGCGCGTGGGTCCGGTGCCGGCGGGCGCGGGGGCCGCTCCTCCGGCGGCCGTGGCGCGGGCTCGGGCTCGGGCTCGGGCTCGGGCTCGGGCGAGGCCGCTACGAAGGCCGCCGACCCCGCGGCGGGGGCCGCTCCCGGGGCCGCGACCGCCGTCGAGCAGGAGGGCCTGACCACCTGGCCGGACGTGCAGGAGGGGACGATCCCGGCCAGCGTGGAGACGATCGGGCCGGCGGGGCTGGTCGTGCGCGGCTACCCCGCACTCGTCGAGGAGGCCACCTCGGTGGCCCTGCGGGTCCTGCCCGACGCCGGTTCCCAGGTCCGCGCGCACCGGCTCGGCGTGCGTCGGCTGGCACTGGCCGCCACGGCGCTGCCCGAGCAGCGGGTGAGCACCCGGTGGGGCGGTCAGGACGCGCTCGCGCTGGCCTCCTCGCCCTACCCGAGCACGGGCGCGCTGGTGGCCGACCTCCAGCTGGCCGCGGTCACCGAGATCGTCGACGACTGGTGCGCCGAGCACGTGAGCGGCGGGGCCGGGCTGCTGCGGGACAAGGGACGGTTCGACGAGCTCGTCGCGCACGTGCGCACGCGGCTCGAGGACCGGGTCTTCGAGCTCGCCGGCACTGTGGTCAAGGTGATGAACGCCTGGCGCGAGCTGCAGGCCACGGTCAAGGACTCGAGCTCGATCCACCTGCTCGGCGCGGTCACCGACGTGCGCGCGGCGGTCGGCGACCTGGTCTACGACGGCTTCGTGGCCGCGACCGGCCCGGACCACCTCGTCCACCTGCCCCGGTACCTCAAGGCCGCCCAGCGCCGCCTCGAGCGGGCCGCGCAGAACGTGCACGCCGACGACGCCGCGGCCTGGCAGGTCCAGGAGATGGTCGACGCCCTCGAGGCGGCCCAGTCCCGCGCCAGCGACGACCCCGACGCCCAGGCGCGGCTGCGCGAGGTGCGCTGGCTCGTCGAGGAGCTGCGGGTCTCCCTGTTCGCCCAGCAGCTGGGCACCCCGGTCAAGGTCTCGACGACGCGGGTGCGCAAGGCCATCGCCGCGGCCGCCGGGTAGGGGCGGGCCGGGGGCCCGCCCACCCTCTTGCCTTCACGTGTCACCCTCGTCACACTGTCGCTCGTGGGCGGACGACCGCCCGCCGCAGGGGGCCCACGCGAGAGGCCCGAGACATGCGCACCGCCCCCTCCGCCCTGCGCGGCACCACCCGGATTCACCCACGCACCGTCGCAGCCCTGCCTGGGGCGCTACTCCTGGCCCTGACCCTGGCCGCCTGCGGCGGGGACGAGGAGCCCGACGACGTCGAGCCCGCCGCGGCGACGTCGCCGGCACCCTCGGAGGACGCCGGCACCGAGAGTCCGACCGACGCCGACGGGCCCGGCACCGAGGCGGAGTCCGCCGGCGGGGCCGAGCCAGACGCCGAGTCGGTCACCGACGAGGCCGCGGCGACCGGGGCCGCCGAGGAGGCGACCCTCGAGGACGAGGCGGGCCCGAGCATCCGGGACGTCGACCTCGCCGAGCTGCCGTGGCGCGAGGTCCACACCGGCGCCGAGGTCGTCCCCGCGCAGGGCGACGGGTTCCGCCAGCTCTCGATCGGGGAGATGGTGGCGTACGCCGACGTCGACGGCGACGGTCACGAGGACGCCCTGGTCCCCCTCGTGGTGATGGACGGGAACGCCTTCGAGCAGACCTGGTACGTCTGGCGCTGGGACCCGCAGGCGGAGGCACCGGTCCAGGTCGAGAGCCCCGTGGCACGCGAGGCGGGCTGCGGGGACTCCGTCCGGGAGGTCACCGGCGCGGAGGACCACTTCGTCGTCACCGAGACGGTGCGCTACCAGGACTCGAGCACCGACTGCGCCGCGGACGGCGAGCTCGAGGTCACCCGCGCCGTCACGCTCCAGGACGGCTGGCCCGTGCTGACCGGCGGCGCGGTCGGCGACGGCGGGATCTGCCCGCAGTGGAGATACGCCACCGACGCGGTCTGGCCGGCCGGCTTCGACGAGATGCACGCCGCCCCGATCGAGGGCACGTCTGCGCTGGGCTCGCCCGCCCCGGACTGGTGGATCGAGGTCGACGTCAGCAACCACGTCCACCTGTGGCGCCCGAACTGGATCCTCGTGCACCTCGGCTACGACTCGACGCCGCCCGGCGTCAGCGAGGGCTACCGGCCGTGCGCGTGGCTGTACCTCGAGGACGACGACCGGCCGATCCCGCACGCCCCCTACCGCGAGGGCTGACCTCGCCGCCCCGTGACCGGGCGACGTAGCCTCGATCCATGAGCACCGAGATCACCCACGAGCCCGACCGCAGCCGGTACATCATCACCGTCGACGGCGTCGAGGCCGGTGAGGCGACCTACGTCCTCGAGGGCGACATGCACGTCTTCGACCACACCTTCACCGACCCCGCCCACCGGGGCCAGGGCCTGGCCGGCGAGCTCGTCGAGTACGCGCTGACCGACGTGCGCGCCCGCGGCGGCAAGGTGCGCCCGGTGTGCCCGTTCGTCGTCGACTACATGGACAAGCACCCGGAGTTCTCGGGCATCCGCGTCTGAGGCCGCCCCTCCGACGCGCGCCGCCCGACGTCACCATGGCGCGCTGCCGGCCCGGATCTGCTCCGCGATGCTCTCGACGTCGTCCAGCTCACCGGAGGCGACGGCGACGATCAGGTCGTACGCCTCGTCGTTGTCCAACATCAGTCGTCGCCCGTTGACTCCGAGGAACGTGACAGTGGCCGCCAGTGAGAGCCTCTTGTTGCCGTCGACGAGCGCGTGGTTCCGCGCGAGCGAGTGGAGCAACGCCGCTGCCTTCTCCTCCAGGCTCTCGTAGGCATCGGTCCCGAACGCCGTGGCCTGCGGACGTGCCAGCGCGGCCTCCAGCAGGCCGTGGTCGCGCACCGCCGGCCGACCGCCGATCGCACGCTCAGCCACCATCAGTAGCTCCGCGTGATTGAGATAGATCAACGGCCAAGACGCTCGAGCGCCTCTGCGTAACGCGGCAGCTCGGAGTCCATCACCCGCTCGATGAGCTCGGCCCTGCTGGTCCGTTCGACGTACTCGCGCACCGCCTGCCGCGCCACCTCCTGCATCGATCGAGACTCACGCTCGGCACGACGGCGCAGCGCCTCGGTCTCGTCCTCGTCGAGCCTCAGGGTCATCGCCATTCCGCGATGGTATCAACTGCGATACCGCCCCGGAAGGGTCGCGCGCCCCCAACGTCCCTACCCCCTCACCGCAGCAGCTCAAGGATGTCCGCGACCGCGCGGCGGGCCGTCCTGGTGGCCCCCACGGTCGAGGCACCCGCGCCGTAGCCCACCAGGTGCAGGCGCGGCTCCTCGACGACCTGGGTGCCCCGCACGACCACCCCGCCGTCACGGGTCCGGATGCGCAGCGGCTGCAGGTGGCGCAGCTCGTGCCGAAAGCCGGTCGCCCACAGGATCGTGTCGACGGCGGTGAGCGTGCCGTCCGCCTCGCGCACCGCGTGCTCGGTGATCTCGGTGAACATCGGCCGCCGCTCGAGCACTCCGGACTCGATCGCCCGCCGGGTGGCCGGGACGAGGTGCAGCCCCGTCTCCGCCACCACCGGCAGCGGCCGGAGCCCCTGCTCGACCCGCGCGGTCACCCGCTGCTCGACGCCGCGACCGGCCTCGTGGTCGAAGGTGTCCGTGCGCCACCTGGGCGGGGTGCGGGTGTACCAGAAGGTCGTGGCCACGCTCGCGAGCTCGAGCACGTGCCCGACGCCGGAGATCCCGCCCCCGACGACGGCGACCCGTTCGCCGTCGAGCTCCTCGGGCCCGGGGTAGTCGTGTGTGTGCAGCTGGCGCCCGCGGAAGCGCGACGCCCCGGCGATGCTGGGCCAGAACGGCCGCGACCAGGTGCCGGTGGCGGAGACGACGGCGCGGGCCGCCCACCTGCCGTGGTCGGTGGTCACCAGCAGGCGGCCGCGCGGGTCGTCGTCCATGCGCTCGACGGCGAGCACGACGACGGGGCGCAGCACCGGCAGGTCGAACATGTCCTCGTAGGTGGCGAAGTACCGCGGCAGCGCCTCGCTGGCCCGCTCCGCGGCGTCCGGCGGTGGGAACCCCGAGCCGGGCAGGTCGTGGATGCCGTTGACCGTCCCCATCGTCAGGGTGGGCCAGCGGTGGCGCCAGGCACCGCCGGGACCGTCCTCGGCGTCGAGGACGACGAAGTCGGGCCGGGGCTCCGCCGCCCGGCGCCGCGCCGCCCGGCGGGCCGCCTGCTCGACCGGGTCGCCGGCGTAGCCGACGAAGCCGCGGGCCAGCAGCCGGTAGGCGGTGGACAGGCCCGCCTGCCCGGCGCCGACGACGACGACGTCGACCTCGAGGGGCTCCGCCGCCGCCCCGGCGGGCGCACCGGAGGCACCGGGATGCGCGTGCGCGTCGTCGGCCGGCGCGGTGGCGTCCGGGACCCGGCCGGGGACGCGGCGCGGCCGCTCCACGAGACGGCGGTCGGGGTCGGCGGTGGGCGAGAGGACCGGCGTCCAGGGGGACGGCGCGCGCCCCGGCGGGGGCGTCTGGCGGTCCATCCCGTGACGGTACCCGGACCGGACCCGCGCCTGTGACCTCGGCCCGGTGCCTGTGCCGCGTCGGCGGGGGAACGTACGGTTGCCCCCGTGAGTGCCGACCAGAGGCCGTCCGGCGACGACGGGACCGAGCCCCGCCGGGGCGAGGGCGCCCAGCCGCACGAGCCCGTGCGCTTCGGCCGCTCCCCCCTGCACCGCATGCCCGCCGTCTCCGTCATCGCGCTCGCGATCATCATCGTGCTGGTCGCGATCAGCACCCGCGGGCCCGTGCGCTGGCTCATGCTCGCCCTGGTCCTGGTCGCCGCCCTCAGCGCCTGGCGCTCGGCCCGCATCCGCGCGCGCCGGGACGGTGAGCGCGGCTCCACCGACGAGGACCGGACCTGACGGTGCGGACCGAGGACGCGCTGCGCCTGACGCGCAGCCTGATGGACGAGCACGGCCTGACGGGCTGGACCGCGGGGCTGGACCGCGCTGTCCGCCGCGCCGGCGCCACCCACTTCGCCGACCGGCGCATCACCCTCTCCAGGCGCCTGACCGCGATGTACAGCGAGGAGCAGGTGCGCGACGTCGTGCTGCACGAGATCGCCCACGCCCTCGTCGGGGCGCGCGCGGGGCACGGACCGGCCTGGCGGCGCGCGGTCGTCCGCATCGGCGGCACCCCCCGGCGCACCACCGCGCCCGACGCCCCCACGGTCACCGAGCCCTGGGTGGGACTGTGCCCGGCGGGCCACACCCACGGCCGCTTCCAGCGCCCCCGGGCCACCTACCTGTGCCGCCGCTGCCCCCGCTCGGCCCGCGCGGTCATCACCTGGTACGACGCCCGGGGCGCGGCGTGAGCGCGAGCGCCCCGACGGCGACGTCGACCGGCGGCTCTGGCGGGTCCCGCGGCTCCGACGGCGCCGCCCGCACCGGCGGCCGACTGTCGCCCTCGGCGCGGGCCCGGCGTCGGCGCGAGACCGCCGCCGCCTACGCCCTGCTCGCGCCCTCCCTCATCGGCCTGGTCGCCTTCCTCCTGCTCCCGGTCCTGCTCGTGCTCCTCATGAGCCTGACCCACTACGACCTGCTCAGCGCCCCGACCTGGGCGGGCCTGTCGAACTACACCGACCTCGCCGGCGACCGCCAGTTCCGCAACTCCCTGCTCATCACGGTCGGCTACGTGCTCATGGCCATCCCGCTCACCGTGGGCGCCGGGCTCGGCCTGGCGGTCCTGCTCAACCGGCACATGCCCGGCTCGGGGGTCCTGCGGGTGATCTACGTGCTGCCCTGGGTGTGCTCCCCCCTGGCGCTGGGCGTGGTGTGGAACTGGATGCTGTCCCCGAGCAACGGGGCGGTCAACGCGATCATCGGCCAGCGCGTGGAGTGGATGAGCGACCCGGCCCTCGCGCTGCCCACCGTCGCGGTGGTCTCGGCCTGGTCCTCGGTCGGCTACGTCTCGCTGTTCTTCCTCGCCGGCCTCCAGCAGATCCCGCCCTCGGTCTACGAGGCGGCCCGGCTCGACGGCGCCGGCCCCTGGCGGCTGCTGGTCTCGATCACCGTGCCGCTGCTGCGCCCGACGATGTTCTTCGTCCTCGTCACCACGATCATCGCCAGCTTCCAGGTCTACGACCTCATCGTGGGCCTGACCGGCGGCACCCCCGGCTACCCCTCGGGCCGCACCGACGTCATCGCCGCCCGCATCTACCACGAGGCCTTCGTCGCCCTGGACCTGGGCAGCGCCTCGGCGATGGCCGTGGTCCTGTTCGTCGTGCTGGTGGCCGTCACCCTCGTCCAGCAGCGGTGGTTCGCCCGCCGCACGACCTACGACATGTCATGAGCACCAACCAGCCCGACTCCCAGCTCACCGGGATCGACCAGCCCCGGCAGGGCCCCGACGGCGAGGACGCCCCCCGGCCGGCCGTGCGTCGTCGTCGGCCGTTCACCCTGGGACGCGGCACGGCGAACGCCATGACCTACCTGCTGCTGCTGGCCGGCGCCGCCCTCACGCTCGGCCCGCTGCTGCTGCCGCTGATGACCGCCCTGAAGACGGACCGCCAGTACGCCACCGAGAGCGCCCTGGCGCTGCCCGACCCGATCACCCTGGACAACTTCCGCACCCTGTTCGGGGAGGGGATCGACTTCTGGGTCCCCCTCGTGGTGACGGTGCAGATGGTGGCCGTGCTGGTGGTCGGCCAGCTCGTCGCCTCGATCCTGGCCGCCTACGCGTTCGCCAACCTGGAGTTCCGCGGCCGCGAGGCCCTGTTCTGGTGCTACCTGGCCACGCTCATGGTCCCGGCGGTGGTCACCATCATCCCGCTGTACACGATGACGACGCTGGCCGAGCTGAAGAACACCTTCGCCGGCCTGGTCGTGCCCTTCGTGCTCGGCTCGCCCTACGCGGTGTTCCTGCTGCGGCAGAACTTCCGCTCGATGCCGCGCGAGCTCCTCGACGCCGCCACCCTCGACGGCGCCGGGGTGCTGCGCCGCCTGTGGTCGGTGGTGCTGCCGATGAACCGGCCCATCGTCGTCACCCTGCTGCTCATCACCGTGGTCACCCAGTGGAACAGCTACCTGTGGCCCTCGATCATCGCCCCGCGATCGGAGTGGCACGTGCTGACCACCGCGACGGCGGCGATCCAGACCCAGTACGACGACCGGATGGTCGTGGTCATGGCCGCCGCCGTGGTCGCCATGACCCCGCTCATCGTGCTCTTCCTCGTCTTCCAGCGGCACATCACCTCCGCGATCGGGGTGGGCGCGGGCCGGTAGGTCCGGCCGGGGGCGTGGCGTGGGCGGGACCGGCCTACGCCGGGGGCCGGACGAGGTCGGCGGGCACGACGTCGACCGGGAAGGGCGCCTCGAGACGGGCGACCTCCTCGCCCGTGACCTCGGCGACGGTGACGAACCGTCCCTCGCGCAGCTCGAGCGCGAGGATGCCCGGCTCGCGCGGGTCGACGAGCCAGTACGACCGGACACCCGCGTCCTCGTACTTCGACCGCTTGAGCACCTGGTCCTTGCGGCGGGTGGACGGGGACAGGACCTCGACGGCCAGCTCGAGCGGGGTGGTCACGTTCTTCTCGTCGAGGTCCTCGTTCCGGGAGACGAGGATGTCCGGTTGCAGCGAGGTCCGCCGGTCCGGCCGCCAGTCGAACGGCGCGAGCACCACCTCGAACCCGGGCGGGCACGCCGCCCTCAGCAGGAGGTAGAGGTTCCCGATCGCGCGCTGATGAGGCAGCACGGGCGCCGACGTCACGAGCAGCATCCCGTCGAGCAGCTCGTACTGCAGGCCGTCGTCGGGGAGACGATCGAGATCATCGACCGTCCAGTCCTCGCCCGTGCGCGGCATGAGCGTCATGACTGCCATGGTCCTCCTTCGTCGCTGCCGTGTCACCACCGTGCATGCCGGAAGCCTGGCGCGGAGCAGGGGCCGCCTGTGCGGACCGTGCACAGACGCCACGGCGAGCCGGCCGTCCACAGCGGTCTCGCGTCTCGGTCGGCGACGGACATCACGGCCAGCACACCCGCAACTGCTGTAATCTTCAACTTTCCGTGCCCGTCCCCTGGAGGAGCCGATGTCCCGCGCCCGCCGCCTGCTGCCCGCCGCCACCCTCGTCACGGCGACCGCCCTGGTCATGGTCGCGTGCTCGCCCGGCGCCGACGACTCGGGCTCCGGCGAGGAGGACGGCTCGACCGTCGTCACGTTCCGCCTGTGGGACGAGGCCGCGGCCGCCGCCTACGAGACCTCCTTCGAGGAGTTCACCGCCCAGAACCCCGACATCACCGTCGAGGTCGAGGTCATCCCGTGGGCCGAGTACTGGACCCAGCTCCCGCTCGACGTCCAGTCCGGCGACATGGCCGACATCTTCTGGACGAACACCTCCAACTTCGGCGTCCACGCGGACAACGGCACGCTGATGGACATCGACGAGGCGCTCGGCGAGGACCACGACGAGTGGGAGCAGTCCGTCGTCGACCTCTACACCCGCGACGGCGTCAACTACGGTGTCCCCCAGCTGTGGGACTCGATCGCCCTGTTCTACAACGTCGACCTCGTCGAGGAGGCGGGCGTCGACGTCGGCGACCTGCAGTGGCGTCCCGGCGCGGGCGAGGGCGACACCCTGCTCGAGGCGGCCACCGCCCTGACCACCGACGCCGAGGGGCGCCACCCCGGTGAGGACGGCTTCGACGGCGGCACGCGCGAGACCTACGGCTTCAACAGCCAGGCCGACCTGCAGGCGATCTACGTCGACTTCCTCGCCCAGAACGGCGCCCAGTTCCAGGACCCAGAGACCGACGCCTTCGCCTTCGACAGCCCCGAGGGCGTGGAGGCCTTCGAGTACCTCGTCGACCTCGTCAACACCCACGAGGTCGCCCCCTCGGCGGCAGACACGAACGTCAACGGCGACTTCTCGCGCGACCTGTTCGTCCAGGGCGACCTGGGGCTGTTCCAGTCCGGCCCCTACTCGCTGCCCGCGATCGCGGAGAACGCCGAGTTCGAGTGGGGCATCGCCCCGATGGTCGCCGGCCCGGAGGGTCGGATCGGCGTCGTGCACGGGGTCGCGGCCGTCGGGAACACCGCCGCCGACGACGTCGAGGCCACCACCGAGGTGCTGCGCTGGATCGGCTCCGCCGAGGGCCAGGCCCCTCTCGCCGAGCAGGGCGCCGCCTTCCCGGGCGCGGTCGACGCCCAGCAGGCCTACATCGACTACTGGGCCGAGCAGGGCGTGGACGTCTCGGTCTTCGTCGAGGCCGCCCAAGAGCCGACCGCCCCCTCCCCCGTCGGCGCCGAGATCAACGCCGGCTCCAACGTCATCACCCCGATCTTCCAGGACATGTTCCTCGGGGCCGTGCCGGTGGCCGACGCGCTCGCCCAGGCCCAGGAGGAGGGCAACGCGGAGATGGGTATCGAGTAGCCCCGATGACGCCGGCTACGGGCGCAGCTCCGTGGCCCCGGCCGCCAACGCGGTGGCCAGCGCCCGCGCGCCGGGGTCGAGCAACGACCAGGTCTGCTCGAAGTCGGCCTCGTCGCCCCACCAGGGGTCGGGCACGTCGAGCGAGGATCCCCCGCGTCGACCGCTACCGCCCGCGTCCTCCTGCGGGGCGTCGGCCTCGCGCCACATCGCGATGCGCGCGGGGTCCGTGCCGGTGCGGCGCGCGAGGGAGCGCAGCCACTGCGCGTGCTCCTCGGTCATGGCCAGCACCAGGTCGGCGGCGGCGAGCTCCTCGCCGGTGACCTCCCTCGCCGTGTGCTCGACGACGGCGACCCCGTGGCGCCGCAGCGTCTCGGCCGCGCGCGGGTCGACGGGGTTGCCGGCCTCGTAGCTCGAGGTGCCGCCGGAGACGACCTCGGCCTCGACGCCGGCCGCCTCGAGCTCGGCGGCGAGCATCATCTGCCCCATCGGGGAGCGGCAGATGTTGCCCGTGCACACGACCAGGACCCGGACCGGACGGGAGAGCGGGAGGCGCATGCTCCCAGTCTGTCAGGAGGCGGCGGACCCCGGCAGGGCCCCGCTGTGCCAGTCTTTCCGGGTGCGCACCACCCGAGCGGCCCTCGCCTCCTGCCTCGCGCTCCCGCTGCTGCTCGCCCTGGCGGCGTGCGGCCCGGACGAGGACGAGAACGAGGACCCCGCGGGGTCGACCGAGCGCAGCACCGACGTCGAGGAGCTGGCGCCGCTGAGCGAGGAGTCGACCCAGCCGCCAACGTGGCTCGAGGAGACCGGCGAGCCGCGGGAGTCGCCGTCGGGCCTGTGCACCGACCCGTTCGCGGCGGGCAGCACCGAGCTCGACACCACCGAGCTCGCCGCCTGCCAGGCCGAGTCCCTCGCCGAGGTCGCCGGCTACGTGCAGACCACCGACGCCGGGCCGGGTGCGAGCACGGTGCTGCGCGTCTCCAACGAGGACGGCCTCGCGGTCGAGGCGGACATCGGCGTCGCCCACGTCCTCGTGGTCGGCGAGGACTGGTGGGCCTCCACCGACGGCGAGGAGTGGCTCGAGCCGGAGGCCGCCGCCGAGGTGACCCGCCTCAACGGCGTCGAGGGGGCGGCCACCTCGCTGCAGCTCATCCACGACCCGGCCTCCGCGGCAGGGACCACGCAGCCCTACGACCTGGCCGTCACCGGGTCGGCGAGCGTGGACGGCACCGAGGTGGCCGTGCTGACCGGCACCGGCGAGGGCGCCGACGGCTCGCAGGTGGACATCACCTTCCACGTCACCCGGGACTACGTCGTGCTGCGCGGCGAGAACGCCGTGACCTCGAAGGCGGGCGACGCGGTCACGCGCACCGCCATCAGCGAGCTCGACGAGCCCCAGGTGGTCGAGCCACCCGCCTGACCCGGCGGTCCGGCTACGCCTCCGGGCGCCGAAGTGTTGCAAGGCGGTAACGATATCGATGCGCGGAACGGGGCATCATCCGGCCGGATCCGCGCCGCCTCGAGGCGGACCTTTGGGCGCCAGCATGCGCGATTCGCCGGATCGCACGCACACCGTTCGGCGTCCGGATCGGCGCGAATCACTCGCTTGTGACCCAGGTGACTCCTCCATACCTTGGACGGTGCTCCCGGGCCCCGCATGCGAGCGGGCACCGTCGCCCACCCCCCAAGCGCCCGTCGCCCGAACGATGCAGCGCCCGACCGGAAGGAACTCCCTTGGCCTCCACGTCACGCCGTCGTGCGTCCGTCGCCCTGCCCACCGCCGCCTTCGCCGCTCTCGCCCTGACCCTGGCCGCCTGCTCCGACGACGACTCCCGCGGAGGCGGGGGCGGCGACGGGGAGGGCTCCGGCGACGCGCTCACGCTCGAGGACCTGCAGGAGGCCGGCACCGTCACCGTCGGCTTCGCCGGCGAGGCCCCCTACAGCTTCATGGACGGCGGCGAGCTCACGGGCGCCACCGTCGCCCTGCACGAGGCCATCTGGGCCGAGCTCGGCGTCGACACGGTCGAGGGCCAGCAGGCCGAGTTCGGCCAGCTCATCCAGGCGCTCACGGCCGAGCGCTTCGACGTCGTCGCCGCCGGTATGTCGATCCTGCCCGAGCGCTGCGAGCAGGCGATCTTCTCCGACCCGGAGTTCATGTACACGACCGCGCTCATGGTGCCCGAGGGCAACCCGGACGGCCTCGAGCCGAGCATGCAGTCGATCGAGGAGTCCGACGTGCAGATGGCCGCGATGACCGGTGCCATCGAGGCCACCTACGCCGAGGACCTCGGCATCGACGCCATGGAGGTCGGCAACCCGCAGGACGGCATGGACGCCGTGTCCGGCGGCCGCGCCGACGTGTTCGCCCTCACGGCGATCTCGCTGAACTGGATGGTCGAGAACAACCCGGACGCCGGCGTCGAGGTGAGCGAGTCCTTCGTCGCCGAGATCGACGGCGTCGACCAGGTCGGCGCCGGCGGCACCGTGTTCCGCAACGCCGACACCGAGCTCCGCGACGCCTACAACGAGGTGCTCGCCGAGATCGTCGGCGACGAGGAGCGCTACCTCGAGATCGTCGGCGAGTTCGGCTTCACCGCCGAGGAGCGTCCGACCGGCGAGCTGACCACCGAGCAGCTGTGCGCCGGCGACATCTGATCCGGTGACGGACAACCTCGAGACGCTCGTCGAGGCGCTCCCCCGGCTGTGGGACGGCGTGCTGGTCACGCTGCAGCTCACCGCCGGGGGAATCATCGGCGCGTTCCTCATCGCGATCGGCCTGGGCCTGCTGGTGCGCAGCGAGCGCCTCCTGGTCCGGGTCCCGGCCCGCCTGCTCATCGAGTTCTTCCGCGGCACCTCGCTGCTCGTCCAGCTCTACGTGCTGTTCTACGTGCTGCCGCTGTTCGGCGTGACCTTCACCAGCCTGTTCTGCGGGATCTTCGCCCTGGCGTTCAACTACGGCGCCTACGGGGCCGAGGTGGTACGGGGGGCGATCAACTCCGTGCCCAAGGGCCAGTGGGAGGTGGGCACGGCGCTGAGCATCAGCCCCCTGCACCACATGCGCCGGGTCATCTGGCCCCAGGCGTGGGCGATCATGATCCCCTCGCTGAGCAACCTCGCGGTCATGCTGCTCAAGGGCACCGCGGTCGCCTACATCATCCTCATGCACGACATCACCTGGCAGACCGACCAGCTGCGCAGCCAGACCGGGTCGACGTTCTTCAGCTACGGCGTCGGGATGGTCATCTACTTCCTCATCGCCCTGGTCATCGTGCTGCTCGCCCAGCTGCTCGAGCGGCACGCCAAGCACCGCCTGGGCCAGGCCGCCCCGCTGAGCAAGATGTTCACGCTGCAGGTCGGCAAGCCGAGCGAGGTGAGCCCGTGACCGGCATCTCGACCTGGGTACTCTCCGCCGGGCAGACCGACACCGGGCAGGACATCTGGAGCTGGGACCGGGCCGCCGAGGTCTTCCCTCAGCTGCTCGAGTCCTTCCTGCGCGTGACGCTCGTGGCCACGGTGCTCGGCTCGCTCATCGCCGCCGTCCTCGGCCTGATCGTCGCGATCGTGCGCCGGGTCGCCCCGCGCTGGCTGTCGGCACCCGTGCACGCGGTGATGGAGTTCATCCGGATGACACCCGTGGTCATCCAGCTGCTCTTCGTCTACTACACCTTCACCTCGCTGGACGCGATGACCATCGGTGTCGTCGTCCTCGGCGTCCATTACGCCACCTACATGGCCGAGGTCTACCGGTCCGGGATCGACGCCGTCCCGCCGGGCCAGTGGGAGGCGGCGACCGCGCTGTCGATGTCCCGCACCCGCACCTGGGTCAAGGTCGTCATCCCCCAGGCCGTACGCACCACCCTGCCGGCCCTGGGCACCTGGGTGATCTCGATGTTCAAGGACACCCCGTTCCTCACCGTCATCGCCGTGGGCGAGATGGTCCGGCAGGCGGAGGCGTACGGCTCCCGCACGTTCACCTACACCGAGGCGCTCGTGCTCGCCGGCCTCATCTTCCTGGTCGCGAGCTACGGGACGTCGGTGCTGCTACGCAAGATGGAGAAGCGACTTGCCACCTACTGACGACGCCGGGTACGGGACCACGTTCGAGGGCCGGGGCCCGCAGGGCACCACGGCCGCCGCGCCGAAGATCCGGTTCGAGAACGTGCTGAAGAAGTTCGGCGACCACACCGTGCTCGAGGACCTCAACTTCGACGTCCGGCGCGGGGAGCGGGTCACCCTCATCGGTCCCTCGGGCTCCGGCAAGACGACGATCCTGCGGCTGGTGATGACCCTCGAGCACCTCACCGGTGGGTACATCCACATCGACGGGCAGCCGCTCACGCACGAGCTGCGGGGCGGTCGACGGGTCGAGCGGAAGCCGAAGGACGTCGCCCGCATGACGACGAAGATCGGCATGGTCTTCCAGCACTTCCACCTCTTCCCCAACATGTCGGTGCTGGACAACATCACCGAGGCGCCCGTGCACGTCCTGGGCCGCTCGAAGGAGGAGGCGCGCGCCCGGGGGCTCGAGCTCCTCGAGCAGGTCGGCCTGCGGGACAAGGCGAACGAGCACCCCACGCGGCTCTCCGGCGGTCAGCAGCAGCGCGTGGCCATCGCGCGGGCCCTGGCGATGGACCCCGAGATCCTCCTGCTCGACGAGGTCACCTCGGCGCTGGACCCGGAGATCGTCAAGGACGTGCTGTGGGTGCTGCGCGAGGTCGCGAAGAACACCGACATCACCATGCTCATCGTCACCCACGAGATGCAGTTCGCCCAGGACGTCTCCCACCGCGTGATGATGTTCGACGGCGGTCGCATCGTCGAGGAGGGACCGCCGGACGTCATGTTCTCCGAGCCCACGCAGGAGCGGACCCGCTCCTTCCTCGAGGCGGTGCTCTGAGGCGCTGCGCTGACGACGGGGTCCGCTCGGGCCGACGGGCCGATGGCCGGAGAAAGTCCTGGCCACAGGCCCGTCGCCGTGCCTACGGTGGGGACATGGCAGCAATGTTGAAGAGCGGGTGCGCGACGACGCACACCCGCACCTACCGCGACCGCCGCGCCTGACGGCGCGCACGGTCCCGACCCGGTCCACGGGTACCCGTCGCACCACCGCCTGACGGCGGTCGTGCGTGCGCGTCGTCGTCCCCGAGTGTCAGCAGCACCTCGGACGAGCAGCCCCCGCGCGCCCGCGCCACCTGCCCCCGGGGTGCTCCACCACCGCATCTCGTGGAGCGCAGCCATGCCCCGTCGACCCTCCCGCCACCCGCACGACCGACCGACCTCCCGCCCGGCCGCCGGCGGGCGGCACGAGCTCGGCCAGAACTTCCTCCGTCACCGCCCCACCGTCGACCGCTTCTCCGGGCTCGTCGCGGCGACGTCGGGCTCGATCCTCGAGATCGGCGCCGGCGACGGGACCCTCACCCGAGCGCTCGCCACGCTCGACCGGCCGCTGACGGCGATCGAGATCGACGAGCGGCGCGCCGACCGCCTCCGCCGCACGCTGCCGGGCGTGCGCGTCGAGCACGCGGACGCCCTGCGCGTGCCGCTCGACACCGACGTCGTCGCCGGCAACGTCCCCTTCCACCTCACCACGCCGATCCTGCGCCGCCTCCTGGCGGCGGGTTCGTGGCGGTCCGCGGTCCTGCTCACCCAGTGGGAGGTGGCCCGCAAGCGGGCCGGCGTCGGCGGGGGGACGATGCTCACCGCCCAGGGCGCCCCCTGGTTCGAGGTCGCCCTCGAGTTCCGGGTGCCGGCGCGGCACTTCTCCCCGGTCCCCAGCGTCGACGGCGGCGTGCTGAGCATCGAGCGCCGGGAGCGCCCGCTCGTCCCGCACGGGCAGCGCCGCGGGTACGAGCGGTTCGTCCGGTCCGTGTTCACCGGTCCGGGCGGCCGCCTCGACCGCGTGGTCGAGCGCGCGACCGGGGCCTCCCGACGCGCCGGGCAGCGGGCGCTGTCCGACGCCGGGATCCCCCTCAGCGCCCTGCCCCGCGCGCTCGGCCCGCACCAGTGGGCGGCGCTGTGGCGGGCCGTCCGGCGGTGACCGGCGAACGGCCCGTCAGATCACCTCGCGCACCCGGCGGCTGCGCCGCAGCAGCGCGGTGAGCGTCCAGCTCGCCGTCACCGAGACCGCGAACGCGAGGAGGAACGTGAGCACCGGCGCCGCGTCGAGCGGACCGAGCAGCGCCACCACGCCCACGACGACGGGCGCGTGCAGGACGTAGACGCCGAAGGCGTGCCGGGTGAGGAAGCGTCCCGGCGCCGTCGACCGGCTCGCGAACCGCTCGAACACCCGCAGCAGGACGAGGATGACTCCCGTCGCGAAGAGGGAGTCGAACAGGGCGAACCCCAGGTGGGCGGGATCGGCGCCGGGGGCCACCGGGTCGGTGGCGTCCAGCGTCCGGTACCCGCCGAGCGCCATCGGCACGAGGGACGCGGCCACGAGGGCGATCCCGAGCGTCGCCGCCCGGCGCGGGACGTCGCTGAACCAGCCCCGGCGGTAGGCGAGGATCCCGACGGCGAACAGCGCCACGTACTGGGGCACGTGACCGGGGCTGGGGATCCCGAGCACCGGGAGCATCGAGCCGATCGGGAACGCGATGCGCCAGGCGTAGGACACGACGCCGAGCCCGATCGCGAACGCGAGGACCTGCCACGGGCGGGGGAACCGGCGTGCAGGGTCGGCCGCGGTCCCTGCCGGGCCCGGCGTCGGGGCGCCCGCGAGCGTCGTGCGGTCCGGGCGACCGGCACCCGGCCAGCGGTCGCGGACCAGGGCGTACGCGAGCGAGAGCACCAGGAGCGAGAGGACGAACCACATGGGTCCGACCTCCCAGTCGGTCAGGTAGAACACCCAGTACGGGTCACGCTCGGCGACCGGCTGGTCGAGGTAGGTCGGCAGCGTGTACAGGGGCCGCAGGAGCAGCATGAACGCCACGAACGGCAGGCCGAGTCGCCGGACCCGGTCGAGGGCCCACCGCCCCGGGCCCCGGCGGTCGACCGAGCCCGGCGCGAAGTAGCCGGACAGCAGGAAGAACAGCCCCATGAAGTACGACTGGTTGAGCAGCACGAGCAGGTCGAGCGGGAGTGCCGCCGCCTCGGACGACGGTTCCTGCCAGTTCGGCCAGATCCCGAGGTTGCCGTAGGCGAGCGCCACGTGGTGGGCGACCACAAGCAGCGTGCCAAACACGCGGAGATGGTCGATGTGGACGAGTCGTGCGGTGGTGCGGGCGGGTGAGCGCGCGCGGGTGGTGCCGGAGGCAGGCATCAGTACTCCTCCTCGACGATGCGGATCAGCTCCTCCCGGGTCAGACCGAGGGAGCGGTAGTAGTCGACGTTGGTGCGGAAGCGCTCGACGGCGAAGGTGTGCCGCTTGGCGCTCAGCCCGTCGGCGGCGTGCTCGGAGACGTACGCACCCTTGCCCGGGCGCGTGAAGATGAGGTCGTCGGCCTCGAGCAGCTCCCACGCCTTCTTGATGGTGATGACGCTGATGCCGAGCTCCCTGGCCACCGTGCGGATGGACGGGAGCAGCTCGCCGGCGGCGAGCCGTCCGTCGAGGATCTGCGCGGTCAGCTGGGCTCGGATCTGCTCGTAGATCGGGTCGGTGCCGCGCGGGGAGATGACGATGTCCACCGCGCCAGGTTCGCTCACAGGTTGACGCGGTCGAACGCGCGGGCCGCCCACCGGTACGACGCGGCGGTCAGGCCGACGAAGGCGACGGCGCCCACCGCCAGGACGATCAGCTGCGGGCCGAGGTCGGCGGCGTCGAGCGTGTCGAGGACGCCGGCCGCCCCGGGGACCAGGGCCACGGCCAGCTCGGCCGCCGCGTAGGACCCGAAGAACGCGATCCCCGCGAGGACGCCGTGCCGCCCGATCCGGTGCCCGGTCCGGAAGTACCCGGGCAGGAAGACGATGTTGAACAGTCCGTAGGACAGCAGGACGAACCCGAAGAAGGCCGGGTTGCCGTCGAGCCCGACGGCGTTGCCCCCGGGCTGGAGCTGGGCCACCACGACGGCGACCAGCGCCAGCGCGGCGAGCTGGACCAGCTCCACGGCACCGACGATGAGGTGCTTGGCCAGCACGAGGCGGTCCCGTGCGATCGGCAGCGAGATGCTGAAGACGTGGTCCCGGTTGGCATTGGCCTCGGAGAACGCGATGAACAGGGCGAGCATGAAGTAGCTGACGCCGATGATCATCGGGTAGTGCGGGATGAGGTTGAACAGGGTCAGGGCGGCGAACCCGAGGTAGACGGGCGGCACGACGAGGCGTGCCTCCTTGTACATCAGCGTGGCGGTGCTCATCGCGCTCCCTCCAGCTCGTAGAAGACCATGAGGTCCTCGAGGTTCGGTCGTTCGGTGCGGACGTCGGGCGGCATCTCGGCCAGGTCGGCGGTGCGCACCAGGCCGGAGAAGCCGAACGCGTGGTCGCGGCGGGCGATGAGTCGGCCGCCGAGGTCCTCGGTCAGCTCCTCGCGTCCGCCGCCGACGAGCCGGTGGTTCTCGATGAGGTCATCCTTGGTGTCGTCGGCGATGATGCGTCCCTCGCGGATGAAGACGATGAGGTCGGCGATCTTGTCGAGGTCGCTCGTGATGTGCGTGGAGAACAGCACGGCATGCTCGCCGTCGTCGACGACCTCCTGCAGGACCCCGAGCAGCTGGTCGCGGGCGACGGGGTCGAGCCCGCTCGTCGGCTCGTCGAGGAGGATGAGGCGCGCGCCGTGGGAGAGCGCCATCGCGACGCCGAGCTTGACGCGCATGCCGGTCGACAGCTCGCTGATCCTCTTGGTGTCGTCGATGCCGAAGCGCTCGAGGTAGCCGGCGAACGTGCGGGCGTCCCAGTGGTCGTAGAAGCGTCGGTGGACGTCGACGACGGTGCGCACCCGGTGCTTCGGGTAGACGTCGACCGGGCCGAGCGAGGCGCCGATGCGCTGCTGGGACCGGGCCTCGTCGGCGTAGATGTCACGACCCTCGAACGTCACCGTGCCGGCGTCGGGCCGCACGATGTTGAGGATCGACTTCAGCGTCGTGGTCTTGCCGGCCCCGTTCACGCCGATGAAGCCGGTGATGTAGCCGGGTTCGATCGAGAAGGACACGTCCTCCAGGTCGAACCCCGGGTAGTGCTTCGTCAGTCCGTCGACGACGAGCATGGTCCACCTCCTGCGTTATTGCTGTGCATAGACAGTAGACACAGTGGGGACCGGTCGGGTCAATCCCTTTCGGGCGGTTCGTCCGTGTGGCGCGCCGCACGAGAGGCCCGGGGCGCGTCGCCGGGGGGACCGACGGCGTCGGTCGCGGCGCGGGTGATCCCGCGGTCCTCGGAGCCCTCACACTCGGTGGCGGGGCCGAGGCCCGGGCCCTCGCGCGCCGCGGTGCGGCCGGAGCCGAGCCGCTGCAGGACGGCGTCGAGACCGAGGCCGATGAGCATGCCAGCGGCCACCCCGATCGCCACCGAGACCAGGGGGTGCCCGCCGACGAGCGCGTGCGCCCACACACCCAGCGTCGCGGTGACGCTCGCCCACAGCGCGGCGGCGGTGGCCGCAGCCGGGAGGAAGCGCCGCGGCGGGAGGCCGAGGGCGCCCGCGCCGACGTTGATCGCGACCCGGCCCACGGGGACGAACCGTCCGGCGACGACCATCGGCACACCGCGACGGCGCAAGGTGCGACCCGCCGCCTCGACCGCGGCGGCCCCGCGCGCGCCGCGCAGGCCCGGGATGCGCCCGACCGGGACGAGCCGTCCGAGCAGGTAGGCGGTCGTGTCGCCGAGGAACGCACCGAGCGCGGCCGCGAGCACGAGGGCGACGACGTGGACACCGTCGTCGTCCACGGCCAGCACGGCGGCGGTGACCAGGACGGTCTCGCTCGGCACGGGTGGGACGAGCCCGTCGACCATGGCGAGGCCGAGCACCGCGGCGAGCAGCCACGGCGAGCCGGCGAGCGCCGTCGCCGCGTCGGCGAGCTGGCCGACGACGTCCATGCCCGCGCCCTCCCTCTCGCGACGGGTGGCAGGAACACGGCCCGGGCTCCCTCCGCCGGAGCTCCGTGAGGCGGTCGCGGCGCGGGGTGCGCCGGGGGCCGGGCCGGACGTTCACGCTAGGTCTGCGCCCCGGACACTGTCGTGGGATTTCCGGGCCCGTTGCGGCATGCGCCGACGACGGCCGACGCCCGGGCACGGTCGCCACCGCGCCGGGCCAGGCGAGCACCGCGCCTAGGCTGGCCGCATGTCCGCCGACGAACGCATGGCCGTCTTCATCGACTACGAGAACCTCGCCCTCGGCGCCCGCGACCACCTCGGCGGGATGACCTTCGACTTCGGCCCGATCGCCGACGCCCTGGCCGTGCGCGGCCGGACCCTGACCCGGCGCGCCTACGCCGACTGGTCCTACTTCGACGAGGACCGGCGCGCGCTCACCCGCCACCAGATCGAGCTCATCGAGATGCCCCAGCGCATGGGCGCCTCGCGGAAGAACGCGGCCGACATCAAGATGGTCGTCGACGCGATCGAGATGGCGTTCGAGCGGGACTACATCTCCACCTTCGTGCTGTGCACGGGGGACAGCGACTTCTCCCCGCTCGTCCAGAAGCTCCAGGAGCTCGACAAGCAGGTGATCGGCATCGGCGTCGAGCTGTCCACCTCCCGCATGCTGCCCCCGGCCTGCGACGAGTTCCTCTTCTACGACCGGCTCGAGGGTGTCGAGCCCGGTGACGAGCCCCCGCGGGGCCGGTCCGGGTCGGGTCGCCGGTCCGGTCAGGGCGGGTCCGGTGCCGGTGCGGCTGGCGGTTCGGCGGGCGCCGGCTCGACGTCGGACCCCCAGACCTCCGGCTCGGCGACCGCGTCCTCGACGAGCGGTGCTGCCGCGGCGTCGGGCAGCGCGGGCGCGGGCTCGTCGTCCTCGTCGGCCACTGCGGCACTACCCGACGCCGAGCCGGACGAGCCCGTCGACGCCGAGGACGGCGCGGACGAGGCACCCGCCGGCGCCGCCGAGCCGCTGGACGTGCGCGTGGCCCAGACGATCGCCGGTCTGGCGACGACCTCCGACTCGGTCACCGCCTCGGTCCTCAAGCGGGCGCTGCTGCGCAAGGACCCCACCTTCAGCGAGTCCGACCTCGGGTTCCGCTCCTTCGGGGAGGTGCTCAAGCACCTGGCGGCGCGCGGCGTCGTCGACCTCTCCCCCGGCCCGGCGGCGGGCGACCCCGAGGTGTCGCTGCCGGAGCACGGCGGGCTGGACGACGTCTTCGAGCTGCTCGCCGAGCTCGTGGCCGAGGGCGACGGGTACGACGACGACGCCGTCGCGCTGTCCGGGCTCAAGGACCGGCTGCGCAAGCGGCGGCCCGACTTCAGCGAGAAGTCGCTCGGCTACCGCAGCTTCCTCCAGTTCTGCCGCGGGGCCGAGGCGAACGGTCACGTCGACCTCGAGTGGGACGACGAGGCCGGCGACTACCTGCTCACCCTGCCGGCCGAGTAGGCGCGGCCGCTGCCTACGCCGGAGCGACCACCCGCAGCCTCGGCAGCTCCGGCACAATCGAGTTGTCGGATCAGCGGTCTCCCCGGAGCTCGTTGAGCACCTCCGACGAGCTGGTGCCCTCGACTCGCTCGATCGTGGTGAGGTCGACCCGCGAAGCGGCCGGCGGGCGGACGTGGCCGGTCGAGACGAGTCGCTCGAGCTCGTTGCTGTCGTTTCTCGGCAGGCGGTGCGCATCGGTTGCCATGTGGTCCTCCTTCAGCGAGCGTAACCAGCCACCATCAGCCAGACCGGGAATGTCAAGGATCCTCACCACCGGAAGTAGAGGATCCTTGACATTAGATGTCGAGGATCCTTAACATCACAGCGTGGTTGCCACTCGCACGCACTCCTCCGACGTCGGCCCGGTCCGGGCCGCACGCAAGGCGCTGCGCCTGACCCAGGCGGAGCTCGCGGAGAGCGTGGGGGTCAGCCGCCACACCGTCATCGCGATCGAGCAGGGCGACTACGCCCCCTCGGTCTTCCTGGCCCTGCGCCTCGCGCGCATCCTCGGCGCCACCGTCGAGGACCTGTTCGGCGCCCACCCGGAGGCGTCGGTCGACCCCGAGGGAGCACCGTCATGAGCACCGAGCCCACCCCCGCCGCACCCACCCGCCGTCGTCACACCACCCACGGCGACGAGCGCGAGCAGGCGGTCGTCAACGAGGCCTCGGCCGTCGGCCTCGTCGCCGGCGTCTGCGCCGGGTACCTCGCCGCGCTCGTCGCGGCGGTCCTCGGCTCGCTGCTGTGGCCGGTCGTCCTCGTGGCCCTGTCGACCGTGTCCTCGCTGGTCACGCTCGTGCGGGCCCAGCGCCGCGGCGTCGACATGGACGAGCTCGCCTCCCGGGCGCCCGGACGGCTGCGCGCCCTCGTGTGGGCGGGCATCGCCACGACGCTGCTGCTCACCCTCGCGGCGATGCTGTTCACCCTGACCACGGGCCACGGGCTGCTCACGGCGCCCGAGCTCCAGGTCGCCGGTCCCGAGGCCTCCGGCGTGGGCGCCTCGCTCGCACGGGGCGCGGTGATCGGTGGGATGGTCGGCGTGGTCATCGCCGTCGTCGCGAGCCTCCGCCCCCGGCGCCGCCGCGACTGACACCGTCCTTCGCCGTCCGCCCGGGCGACGATTCCTCAGGACGGGTCGAGCAGGGCCTGGGCCGCGGCGCGGTGCTGCGGGTCCCCAGTCTCCAGCGCGTAGACGCCGTAACCGACCGGGTTCGCGGCCACGATCTCGGCGCAGTGCTCGGTGAGCCGTGGCCACGTCCGCCCGCCGGCCCGCTCGTAGGCCGCCAGCGTCTCGGCGAAGGCCGCCTGCCCCGCCGTCATGTGGTGCAGCGCCAGGTCCGCCGCCGGGTCGGAGACCTTGGCCGTGGTCCAGTCGAGCACCCCGACCGGGCGCTCCCCGTCGACGAGCACGTGCGCCGGGTAGAGCTCGCCGTGGGTGAGCACCGACCAGGAGGGCCAGTACGAGTCCTCCTCGATCCAGGCCCGCCACCGGTCGCGCAGGGGCTGGGCGACCGTGAAGGACCCCGCCACGCGGGCCACCTGGTCCGCCCAGCGCCGCCGCACGTCGTCGGGGCCCTCGACCGTCAGGCCGGCCGCCCGCGCCTCGCCGACGTCGACCCGGTGCAGCTCGCCGACCAGCGCCCCGAACGCCCGCGCGTAGTCCAGGGACGTCGGGTCGACGTGCCAGATCGGCTCACCCGCGGGGTCGAGGGTCAGGCCGGGCCTGCCGGGCAGCTGCGGGTAGGCGATCAGTCGGTCGGTGCGGATCCGCCAGTCCGGGACGGCGACCGACAGGCGAGGCCGCACGAGGTCGAGCACGGCGGCCTCGTCCCCGATCCTCGCCGCCACCTCGGGCCGGCGCGGGACCCGGAGCACCCAGCGCGTCCCGTCGGCCGCCACGCCGAAGGCGACCCGGTAGTCGAGGCCGATCTCCTCCACCTCGATCGTGGCGGGGTCCAGGTCGAGCCCGTGCTCGGCGGCGAGGGCGACGAGCGCCTCGGACTGCGGATCAGCGGTCATGGTCCTCCAGGGTAGGCCGCGCACCCGCCGCCTCGTCCCGCCGAGGTGGACCGGACCCGTCCCCGACCGACCTCACCGAGGTCCGCCCGGGACGAGAAGGGTCCACCTCGGCGCACGAGCGACGAGGGGACGACCTCGGGGCTAGAAGTCCCAGTCCTCGTCCTCGGTGCTCTCCGCCTTGCCCATGACGTAGGACGAGCCCGAGCCGGAGAAGAAGTCGTGGTTCTCGTCGGCGTTGGGGCTCAGCGCCGAGAGGATCGCCGGGTTGACCGCCGTCTGGTCGGCGGTGAACAGGCCCTCGTAGCCGAGGTTGTTGAGCGCCTTGTTGGCGTTGTACTTGAGGAAGGCCTTGACGTCCTCGGTCAGCCCGAGCGGGTCGTAGAGGTCCTCGGTGTACTGCTCCTCGTTCTCGTAGAGCTCGAAGAGCAGCTCGAAGGTGTAGTCCTTGAGCTCGGCGCGACGCTCCGCCGACGCCTTCTCCAGCGCCTTCTGGTACTTGTAGCCGATGTAGTACCCGTGCACGGCCTCGTCGCGGATGATGAGGCGGATGAGGTCGGCGGTGTTGGTGAGCTTGGCCCGGCTCGACCAGTACATCGGCGCGTAGAAGCCCGAGTAGAACAGGAACGACTCGAGCATCACGGACGCGACCTTGCGCTTCTCCGGGTCGTCGCCCCGGTAGTAGTCCATGATGATCTGCGCCTTCTTCTGGAGGTTCTCGTTCTCCTCCGACCAGCGGAAGGCGTCGTCGATCTCCGCCGTCGAGATGAGGGTGGAGAAGATCGACGAGTACGACTTCGCGTGCACCGACTCCATGAACGCGATGTTCGTGTAGACGGCCTCCTCGTGCTGCGTGACGGAGTCAGGGATGAGGCTGACGGCGCCGACGGTGCCCTGGACGGTGTCGAGCAGCGTGAGCCCGGTGAACACGCGGGTGGTCATCAGCTGCTCGTCCTCGCTGAGCGTGGCCCACGACTGGATGTCGTTCGACAGCGGCACCTTCTCCGGCAGCCAGAAGTTCGAGGTCAGGCGGTCCCAGACCTCCTGGTCCTTGTCGTCGTCGATGCGGTTCCAGTTGATGGCCTGGACCGAGGAGACGAGCTTGAGCTTCTCGGACACGGTGCTCCTTGTCATGCGGCGCGCTTCGCGCGGGATCCGACGGCCCGTGGGGGACGTCCCGGGCGGTCGTCCCATCGTCCCACGAAGCCCCGACGGACTCACCGACCGCCGCGGTGAGGTGCGTCCTCGCCGGCGGCGCCCGGGCCCGGGGCGGACCCGCGCGGAGGGGCGCACGGGAAGAAGGTCCCGCCGGCCCGGCCGTCGGTGCGCCCGCCCGTTCGCCACAATGACCGGGTGACACATACCCCGTACACCGGCGGCCCTGCGCGGCAGGCCGGCGGACCAGCACCGCAGCCCGGCACCCGCGCGCCCGACGGCAGCGTCTGGAACGGCCGGTTCTGGGAGCTCCCGCCCGGCGGCCCGGGCGGACCGTCGGTCGACCAGCTCCGGCAGGACGCGCGTGCCGCGAGCCGCGATCGCCTCGACGCCCGGCGCTCGACCCGCTCCGACCTCACGACGACGACGATCGCGTCGATCGTGCTGGCCGCGGCGGCGGCCGCCGCGGCCGTCCTCATCGACGGCTTCGGGGAGGACATGGACCCGGGGCTCATCGCGACGCTGTCGGCCGGCGCGGGGTACGTGCTCGGAGGCGGGGTGGTCCTCGCCCAGCGCTTCCGTGTGGACGACCGCGAGTGGTACGTCTCCCGCAGCGATGCCCGATCGATGGGCGCGGGCGCGGCGCTCGGGCTCGACGTCCTGCAGGCGCTCCTCGGGTACGCGCCCGCCGTGACGCTGACCGCCGGGGCCGCGGCCGCCGATGAGCGCCTGTTCTCGCTCACGGGGTTCGCCTGCGCGATGTTCGTCGGGATCACGCTCGCCGTGTGGGTCTCGCGCGAGCCGCTGCGCGGCGACGGCCACCGGCGCGACCGCCACTACGAGTGGGTCCACAGGGAGGTCGTCGGTTTCACCCGTCGCGGCCGGGCCGCGCGCTGGTCCCGGTTCCTGCTCGGCGTCGCCCTGGGGGTGGCTGCGGCCGCGGTGGCGGTACTCGTGCCGGTGCCGACGCCGGAGGCCGGGATGATGGCCGGCCTCCTGGTCGTCGGGGCGGTGGCCGGGTGGATCTTCTTCGGCGTCCACGCCTGGTGGGACGCATTCGACCGGCGCAGGTCGCAGCCCACGGACCACATCCTTCGCGGGCGTCGGGAGGTCGAGCGCCGGCAGGCCCGGCGCCGCGAGCGGGATCTCGAGCGGCAGCGACGAAAGGGTGGCGGATGAAGCCGTCGGGAGGCAGGGAACCCTTCGGTCACCCGCACGGGGCGCCCGGCTTCCGGCAGGACCCCTGGCACGGGCAGGGTCCTTGGTCCGGTCAGCAGCTTTGGACCGGGCATGCTCCAGTGCACGGCCAGGCTCCCTCGTCCGGCCCGACTCCCTGGCACGAGCAGGGTCCCTCACCCGGGCGCCGGCCATGGGCCTCGGCCCGCTGGGACGTCGCGGCCATGACGGCAGTGGCTGCCGTCGGAGTCCTCGTCGCCGTCCTCCTGGCCACGGCGCTGATCGACGACGCCGGCAACCTTCGGTTCGAGCCCCGACGCGGACCCGACGGCGCCTCGGGTGCGGCCATGACGGCCAGCACGGTCGGTCTCCTCGTGGGCGCCGTCGTGCTGTGGCCCTACCGCCGGTGGCGCAACGGTCGCAGCTGGTACGAGGGCCGCGGGGACGCCCGGTCGATGGGGCTCGGGGCGTGCCTGCTCGTCGACCTCGTCCAGGTGGCGCTACTCGCGCTCCCGCCGGCCGTGGTCCTGCTGAGCGTCGACGTCACCCGGCACCGGGCGGTCGGCCTCACCGCGATCATGGTGGCCACCTGGCTGCTCGCGGTGCGAGCCGTCACGGCGCACAACTGGGCGGGCGAGGCGACGACCCGACCGGGTGATCCGCGCCCGCTGGTCGACCGGAGCCGCGGCGCGAAGGTCGCCCGGATCGCCCTGGCGTGGCTGACGGCTCCCGCCGGCCCGGTCCTCGGGCTGCTGGCCTTCGACGAGACGGACTTCATCCTCGCGGGCACGATCGTCGTGGCGATACTGGTGCCGCCGATCAGTCTGCTGTGGTGGTTCCGGACGCGCACACCACGCACCGAGGGGCGCAGGCACCGCCCCGGCAGGACCTGACGGCACCGGACGACGCACCGGTCGGCCAGGCCGGACGACAGACCCCTGGCACCCGCGCGCGTCCGTCATAATGTGCCGGTGACACACACCTCACCGCCCGGCGGGCCGCCACCGCTGCCCGGCGCGCGTGCGCCCGACGGCAGCGTCTGGAACGGCCAGTTCTGGGAGCTTTCCCCCGACGGCGGACGCAGGGGCGCGCACGTCGCCGACGAGATCCGCACGGCGACGACGCCCGGCCGGCGCGAGCGCCGCATGGGGCTGCGCCGCACGATCGCGATCACGGTCGGTGCGCTCGTCGCCACGGTCGCGGCGGTGGTCGCGCTGCCGCTGCTCGGCGAGGTCCCGGAGTTCGTGGGCACGACCTTGGACGAGGTGGCCACCGTGGGCGGGATCGCCGTCGTCGCGCTCGTCGTGTACTGGCTGGCCCTGCTCGTCATGCCCTACCGCCGGTGGTCCGAGGGCGGGCGCGGGGTCGGTGAGCCGCAGAGCCCCTGGCTCGACCTGCTGCGCGGGGCCCTCGCCCTCGCGCCGGCCGCCGCGGTCTCAGCGATCGGGCGCGCCACCGACGACCAGATGCTCGCGCTCGCGGGCGCCCTCGCAGCCGGGTTCTTCGGCTACGTCGCCGCCCTTCGTCTCCCGAGGATCCTCATCGACTACACGGGCAAGATCGAGCGTGACCTCAGCCGGCGGACCCGATGGTCGCGGGCGCTCGTCGCCCTGCTCGTCGGCGCGGCAAGCCTGGTGCCGGTCCTGCTCGTGCCCGGGTACGGCGCGGAGGAGCTCGTGCTGGGCGCGACCATCCTGGGGGTCGCTCTCGTGGTGACGTGGGTGGTCGTGTTCCTCGCCCACGTCCTTCCGGTGGGTTTCTGAGCAGGTGAGCTCGGTCAGCTCTCGGTCTCGGAACCGGCGTCCTCCGAGCCCGACTCCGAGCCGCCAGAGCTGGCGGTGCCGTCGAGGACGGAGTCGACGTAGTCGGGGTTGTCCTCGAGCCACTGGTCGACGGCGGCGTCGTTGTCGTTTCCGCCCATGTCGTTGAACATGATGTTCTCGAGCGCGGCCAGCTGCTCGTCCGTCATCGCGAAGTTCTCGATGATCTCGGCGACCTCCGGGAACTCCTCCGAGAATCCGGCGGTGCCGTACGAGTAGATGTTGTCCGTGTCGTCGATCGTCCCCTCGGGGTCCTCGAGGTCGCGGATCGGGAACGCGTCGTAGGCCCAGTGCGGCCGCCACAGCGTGACCACGATGTTCTCCCCGGCCTCGGTGGCGGCCCGCACCTCGGTGAGCATCGCCGTCGTCGAGGAGGTCACGAGCTCCATGCCCTCCAGGCCGTAGGTGGGGATGACCTCCTCCTCGGTCAGGGAGGTGAGCACCGCCCCGGACTCGATCCCCACGATGCGGTCGCCGAACTCCGCCGAGTGCTCGGCGAGCTCGGCCAGCGAGGTGATGGGGGCGTCCTCGTTGACGGCGATGGTCATCGGGGCGTCCTCATACCACATGCCGATCTCCTCGACGCTGTCCCCGTACTCGGCCATGTGGGGCGCGTTGGCCTCCGGGAGCCAGACGTCGAAGTTGAGGTCGTAGGTGCCCTCGGCCAGCCCGGTCCACAGCACCGCCATGTCCACCACCTCCAGCTCGACCTCGTAGCCCTCCTCCTCGAGGATGTGCTCCCAGAGGTGGCCCGAGGCCAGCGCCTCCTCCCAGCCGGCGGGGATCCCGATGACGACGGGCTCCTGGTCGGCCCCGTCGTCACCGCCGCAGGCTGTCAGCAGGAGGACGCCCGCGCATGCCGCGGCGGCCGTCATGGTCTTCGTCGACCTGGTCATCGTGTCCTCGTCTCGTGGGTCCTGCCGGGGCGCCGGGGCCCCGGTGCGGGGCCCACCGACGGCGCGCGGCCCGCCCCACGGATGGGGCGGGCCGCGTCGTCGTGCTCGGACCGTGCCTCAGGGCCCGGTCCAGGTGTTCGGCCTGAGGCCGGTCAGCTCTCGGTCTCGGAGCCGGCGTCCTCGGACTCGGTCTCGGAACCGGCGTCCTCGGACTCGGACTCCGAGCCGGCCTCGGAGTCGCCGGACCCACCGCCGGAGACGACCGAGTCGATGAAGTCGGGGTTGTCCTCGAGCCACTGGTCGACGGCGGCGTCGTTGTCGTTGCCGCCCATCTCGTTGAACATGATGTTCTCGAGCTCGGCCAGGTCCTCGTCCGGGAAGGTGAAGCCGGCGATCCACTCGGCGACCTCGGGGAACTCGCTGGAGAACTCCGCGTTGCCGTAGGTGTAGATGTCGTCCGGCTCGCCGAAGGCGCCCTCGGGGTCCTCGAGGTCGCGGATCGGGAAGGCGTCGTAGGCCCAGTGCGGCCGCCACAGGGTGACGACCACGTTCTCACCGGAGTCGATCGCCGACTGGAGCGCGGCCAGCATCGCCGTGGTCGAGGAGATGACGTACTCCATGTCCTCGAGACCGTAGGTCGGGATGACCTCGTCGGTGGTGATGCGGGTGAGGCCGGCGCCCGGCTCGATGCCCTCGATGCGGTTGTTGAACGCGTCCGCGTTGTCGGCCAGCTCGTCGAGCGAGGTGATCGGGGCGTCCTCGTTCACGGCCATCGTCAGCGGGGCGTTCTCGTACCACATGCCGAGCTCTTCGAGGTCGTCGCCGTACTGCTCGATGTAGTCGGAGTGGGTGTTGGGCAGCCACGTGTCGAAGTTGAGGTCGTAGTCGCCCTGGGCCAGGCCCGTGAAGACGACGCCGGCCTCGGCGGTCTCGAGGGTGACGTCGTAGCCCTGGTCCTCGAGGATGGCCTGCCACAGGTGGGAGACGGCGATGCCCTCCTCCCAGCCGGAGTGGACGCCGATGGTGATCTCGCCGCCGGCGCCGCCGGCGTCGCCGCCGCCCTCGCCGCCGTCCTCGCCGCCGTCCTCGGAGCTGGTCTCGCCGCCGCCGTTGTCGCCGTTGTCGCCGTCGCCCTCGTCGTCGCCGCCGCCGCAGGCGGCCAGCGTCAGCGCCAGGGCGGAGACGCTCGCGACCGTGGTCACAAATCTCTTCGTGGTTCGCATGTCTCTCCTCTTTCTTCTTCGGGTCGTTCGCGCGCGGGGGATGCGCCGTTCAGTTCGGTGGGATCAGGACTCGCCGGCCAGCTTGTTGGCCCGGTTGACGGCGCCGTGCTGCGCCAGGGACGCGGTGAGCCGGTCGAGGTACATGGCCAGGATGACCACGCCCAGTCCGGCCTCGAAGCCGAGGCCGATGTCGATGCGCGTCAGCGCCTGGTAGACCTGCTGGCCGAGCCCGGGGGCGCCGACCATGCCGGAGATGACCACCATCGACAGGGCGAGCATGATCACCTGGTTGACGCCGGCCATGATGGTCGGCTGCGCGAGCGGCAGCTGGATCTGACGCAGGATGCGGCCCGGCGTGGAGCCGAAGGCCTGGCCGGCCTCGACGACCTCCCGGTCCACCTGCCGGATGCCGAGCTCGGTCATGCGCACGGCCGGCGGCAGGGAGAAGATGATCGTCGCGACGATGCCGGGCACCTCACCGGTGCGGAAGAGCACGACCGCCGGGATGAGGTACACGAACGCCGGCAGCGTCTGCATGAGGTCGAGGAAGGGCCGGATGACGGCCGAGGCGCGGTCGCTCAGGCCCGCCCAGATGCCCAGCGGGATGCCGATCAGCACCGCGATGGCACTGGCGACCAGCACCAGCGCGAGCGTGAGCATCGCGTTGGTCCACTGGTCCATGCCGTAGATGAGCAGCAGCCCCACCAGCGAGCCCAGCGCCAGCTTCCAGCCCTTGGCGAGGAACGCCGCGAGGACGAGCGCCGCCATGATCAGCCAGAACGGCGGGTTGCTGAAGACGACGACCAGCCAGTCGTAGACCGTGCTGAACACGAGTCCGATGAGGTCGAACAGGGCCGAGAGCGTGCTGGTCAGCCAGTCGACGGCGGAGCGTGCCCACTCGCCGACCGGGACGCGGAAGAGCAGGTCGTCGTTCATCGCGTCTCCTCGTCGGTCGCGGTGGTCGTGGCCGTCGGTCCGTCAGCATCGGGCGCCTGCGCGTCCGCGGCGACGAGATCCTCGGCGGGGGTCCCGTTGTCCTCGAGGTCGCTGGGCACCATGGCCTCGAGCAGCGCCACTCGGGGCACGACGCCGAGCAGGCGGTCCTTGTCGTCGGTCACCGCGACGGCGAGGCGCGCCTCGGCCGCCGGGGCGAAGACCTCCGAGATCGGGGTGTCGACGTTGACCGCCGAGTTGTCCTCGTGGATGTAGGGGGTGATCGTGTCCTCCCTGCGGCGCTGGGCCTCGAGCAGCTCCTCGTCGTAGACGGAGCCCATGAGCGTCTGCGTGCGGTCGATGACGTAGGCCGCCGAGACCTGGTTCTCGCGCAGGGTGCGCAGGGCCTCGCCGGGCCCGTAGTTCGCCCACACGGTCGTGGACGGCCGGGTCATGAGGGAGCCGGCGGTGATGACGCGGGAGCGGTCGACGTCGGCGATGAAGCGGGCGACGTACTCGTCGGCCGGGTCGGACAGGATCTTCTCGCCGGAGTCGATCTGCACGATGCGGCCGTCGCGCATGACGGCGATCCGGTCGCCCAGGCGCACGGCCTCATTGAGGTCGTGGGTGATGAAGATGATGGTCTTGCCCAGGCGGGTCTGAAGCTCGACGAGCTGGTCCTGCATCTCGCGGCGGATGAGGGGGTCGAGCGCCGAGAAGGCCTCGTCCATCAGCAGGATCTCGGTGTCCGCCGCCAGGGCGCGGGCCAGGCCCACCCGCTGCTGCATGCCGCCGGAGAGCTGGGCGGGCACGGAGTCCTGCCAGCCGCCCAGGCCGGTCAGCTCGACGACCTCCCGGGCACGCTCGAGGCGCTCGGAGCGCGCCACGCCCTGGATCTCCAGGCCGTAGGCGGCGTTGTCGAGCACGGTGCGGTGCGGCAGCAGCGCGAAGTGCTGGAAGACCATCGACACCTTGCGGCGGCGGATCTCGCGCAGCTCGGCGCCGGAGGCCTTGGCGATGTCGGTCCCGCCGATCTCGATGCTGCCCGAGGTCGCCGGGTGCAGGCCGTTGAGCGTGCGGATGAGCGTGGACTTGCCCGAGCCGGACAGGCCCATGACGACGAAGATCTCGCCGGGGTTGACGTCGAAGCTGGCGTCGATGACCGCGGCGGTGCCGAGGTGCTTGATCTCGTCGCGGTCAGCGCCCTTCTCCAGGCGTTCGACGGCGCGTCGTCCTTGGCGGCCGAAGACCTTGTAGACGTTGCGTGCGCTGAGTGCGACCATCTGTCCTCCGTGCTCCGAGCCCGTCCGCGGTACGGGCGCACCGCGGTTGTCCATTCTGTACGGACCAGGCCTCTCGTCGTCACGAGCACACGCCAGGCCGGCGACGCGTCCGGGGGGACACGCAGCCCGTCGGGGCGGGGCGCACCCGCGTTCGGGCGCGGACGAGCAGCGCTGTGACCTGGACAGGGTTGCCCGAGCCCGCGGGGATTGCAAACACCGTCGGCCGCCCCGCACGCTCCCCCGAGGGCGCGGGATCCGCGGGATCGTGCGGGAAAGTCGTCGTCGGACGCCGCATGCCAATCGTTAGCCCATTGTGACCCGGAGCGCTCCTTCGGTGACCCGGACCACGTTCGCGGTCACGAACCGTCCATCGAGATCGACTCGTCGAGGAACTCGTTGGTGTAGAGCTCGTCGGGGTCGAGCGAGTCGAAGCCGATCGCCCCCTCGGCGTGCAGGATCGGCACGTAGGTGTCGACGATGTCCTGCATGCGCTGCGGGTCGAAGGCGCCGAAGGTGCCCGAGGCGGGGTCGTCGTGCACGAGGTCCTCCTCGAGCTGGGTGCGCACCGAGTACTCGGCCACCCCCTCGGAGTAGGTCCAGGACAGCTGGTAGGCGGTGACCAGCTCGACGATGAGGTCGTTGGTCTCCTCGGGATCGGCGAGGAAGTCGATCTGCGCCTGCTGCATGACCGGGACGAGCCGCTCGAGGCAGTCGGCGAGCTCGTCGACCCGGTCGGCCCGCACGGCCAACGGGCCGGGGTAGGTGGAGTGCCCGACGTCGGCCATGAGCCCGGCGGCCACCGGGCGGGACCACTGCTCGACCTCGTGCTCGTAGACGTAGGGCTCGTTGGTGATGAGCCCCTGCTGGACGATGCTCGGGTCGGACACGAACCGGGCCGGGGTGCCCTCGTAGCTCGCGTCGGACCGGGACAGGTCGAACGCGGTGTTCTCGGCCAGCAGCGTGGGGAGGACGGTGCCCATGGTCACCACCGTGGCGTCGGTGGCCAGGATGTCCTCCACCGTCTCGGCCTCGGGGTACGTCTCGGGGTCCCACATGAGGATCTGCGGGGAGTCGGTGATCTGGGAGACCACCGCCACGGTGGGCTGGGCCTCGTGGTTGGCGATCGCGGAGTCGGTGTTGACCGCGCCGAGGGTGATCTCGTCGTCGAGGTACATGAGCGCGGCCACGGACTGGAAGCCGACGTTGGGGCCGCCCGGACGGACCTCGATCTCGACGCCGGTGTCGGTGCCGCCGGCCACCAGGGAGCCGGTGACCGTCTTGTTCTCGGCGTCGATCTCGCGATCGGCGCCGACGAGGTGGTACATCGCGCCGTGCTCGGACTGGGGCTGCCAGTCCTGCTGCATGACGACGGTGGCGGGGCACACCTCGGCGAGGTCGAGGGCGCTGCCGGGCTCGGCGGCGCTGGCACCCGGCGCAGGCCCGTCGTCGCCCACCTCCTCGTCCCCGCCGCCGCACGCGGCGAGCACCGCGCTCAGGCCCAGCGCGACCACCACCGCCACCCTCGTCGTCGGGCGTGCGGTCCGTCGGTCCGCGGGGGCGGTCCAGGTCTGGCGTGTCACGGGGGGCTCCGAATCTGCCGCGTCAGGCGCGCGGCCCGTACCGGCGGGTGATGAGCAGGTTGTCGAGCAGGGCGAACAGCGCGAAGACGGCGACGCCGAACAGGGCGGTCAGCGTGATCGCGGTGAACAGGGCGTCCATCTGCAGGCGCAGGGTGTAGGTACGCAGGAGGCCGCCGATCCCGGCCGGCCCCTGCTGGAAGAAGTAGTCCCCGACGAGGGCGCCGATGACCGAGAGCCCGGCGGCGGTGCGCAGGCCGGTGAACATCGAGGGCACGGCCGCCGGGAGAGTCAGGGAGCGCAGCCGCTCCCACCGGCTCGCCCCGTGCAGGGTGAAGAGGTCGTGCGCGGAGGCGCCGGCCGAGCGCAGGCCGAACAGCGTCGTCGAGATCATCGGGAACAGGGCGATGATGACGCACACCGTCACGCGGGCGGGGAACCCGTAGCCGAACCAGATCCCGATGAGGGGCACGAGGGCGAGGATGGGGATCGTCTGCAGGATGACGGCGTAGGGGTAGAGCACCTTCTCCACCCAGCCGGCCAGGGACATGAGCACGGCCCAGGCCACCCCCAGCACGACGGCGAGGGCCAGGCCCGCCAGGGCCACGACCACCGTGTTCCACAGGGCGTCGAGCATGGGGCGCATGACGAGCGGGTCGCCGAGCGCCCCGGCGTAGACCTCGTGCGGGGGCGGCAGGAGGAAGCGCTGCCCCTCGGGCAGGACGAGGTAGGAGACGACGTACCAGATCGCCACGATGCCGGCGACGGCGACGACGATCGGCCAGGTCGCCGCGAGCACGCGCCGGCCGAGGGGGCGTCCGGCCGGGCCCGGCGCGGGCAGGGACGGGCTCACGCCGTCGGGCGGGGCGTCGTCGGGGTGGGGCGCGCTCATGCGTGCTCCTCCAGGGCGGCCGAGACCTGGCCGCTGAAGGCCGCGAACTCGGGCTCGTAGCGGATCGACGGCGGGCGCGGGTACCCCCAGGGCACGGGCAGGTCGGCGACCACGCGGCCGGGGCGCCCGCTCATCACCACGACGCGGGTGGAGAGGTAGACGGCCTCGGGCACCGAGTGGGTGATGAACACCGAGGCGAAGCCGGCGCTGCCGAACAGGCGCAGCAGCTCGGTCTGCATGGTCAGGCGGGTGATCTCGTCGAGCGCGCCGAAGGGCTCGTCGAACAGGGCCAGGGCGGGGTCGCGGACGAGGGCGCGCGCCAGGGAGACGCGCATGCGCATGCCGCCGGACAGCTCGCGCGGGTAGCGGTGCTCGAACCCGTCGAGGCCCACGAGGGACAGGGCGCCCTGCGCGTCGCGGCGGCGCCTCGCGCGCGGGACGCCGCTGAGCCGGCCGGCGAGCTCGACGTTGCCCAGGGCGGTGCGCCACTCGAGCAGGGTGGGGTCCTGGAAGACGTAGCTCACCCGGTCGGTGCCGGTGGACAGGGTGCCGGCGGTGGGTCGCTCGAGCCCGGCGGCGAGGCGCAGGAGCGTGGACTTCCCGCAGCCCGAGGGGCCGACGACGGTGACGAGCTCGCCGGGGCGGACGGTGAGGTCGAGCCCTTGCACGGCAGTGGTGCCGGTGGCGAAGGTCTTGGTCACCCCGCTCAGGGTGAGGGTGGGGTCGCCGGCTGGCGTCGGGGGCAGCCGGTCCTCGGCTGGGGCCGTCATCGTTGTGCTCTCGGTCGGGGTCACGGTGCCAGGCGGACGCCGGGGCCCGCGGCCCCGACCCGGTCCCGCGTCTACCGTGCCCACCCCGTCCAGGTGCCGCCCGTGGGGCGGCTCGGGATGACGCGAGTCCCTGTGTGCCTGGTGCGAGGTCCCCTCGAGCATAGGCGGACGCCCGCCGGGGCACGAGGTCCCGGCGTGTCCGGTCCGGGCGGACGGGGTCGGGCCTGGCGTGCGGCCCGGACCGGTCCCGGCTCAGGAGATGTCGGCGCGAGCGACCCGGCGGGCACCGAGCAGCATCGGGACCACCACCCACACGGCGAGCACGACCGCGAGCCTCGGCCAGCTGGCGACCGTGCCCTGGGTGAGGTCCCCGACGACGTAGGAGTACTGGAGCCAGGGCCCGGCGTCGGACAGGCGCTCGCCGAGCAGCGTGACCAGGCTGTTGACGACCTGGGGCCCCACCACGGCGACGCCGACGGCGAGCGGCGTGCTCAGCGTGAGCGCGCCCCACGCGGAGCCGAGCAGGGCGTAGCTGAGCAGGGCGGCGGTCACCCCGGCGCAGGTGCGCAGCACCCCGCCGGCGTCGCCGAGGTCGATGCCGGTGACCAGCGCCGTCAGCAGGGAGACGCCGATGCAGGCCGCGGCGACGGCCAGGGCGAGGAGCAGTCCGGCGAGGACCTTGGCGCCGAGGACGCGCAGCCGCGCGTGGTCCAGCGCAAGGGTGGTGACGATCGAGCCCTGCCCCCACTCGGAGGTGATGAGCGTGGCGGTGAGGACGGGCAGCAGGAGCGCCGCGGCCAGCGAGCCGGCGCCGACGACGAGGTCGATCGACATCCCCTCGGTGCCCTCCAGCGCGGTCCACAGCACCACGAGCAACGGCGCGGAGATCAGCGTGAAGAGGGTGAGGACGGCACCGGAGACGGTGTCGACGCTCTTGCGCAGCTCGATGTGCAGGCGGCGCAGCGGCCGGCGGCGGGCCGGAGCGCGGGTCGCGGGGCAGGTGGTCGTGGTGGTCGCGGCGGCGATGGTGCGCATCTCGGTCTCCGGTTCTCGGGGGTGGTCTCGGCGGGGTCAGGCGGCGGGGGTGTCGGTCGCCGTGAGGGAGAGGAAGACGTCCTCGAGCGTGTGCCCGCCGAGGACCTCGTCGGCGGTGCCCTGGGAGACGAGGCGTCCGTCGGCCAGGACGACGTAGCGGTCGGCGACCGACTGGACCTCGGCGAGCAGGTGGGAGGAGAGCAGGACGGTGCCGCCGGCATCGGCGACCTCGCGCAGGACGGAGCGGAACCAGTGGATGCCCGCGGGGTCGAGGCCGTTGAAGGGCTCGTCGAGGATGAGGACCTCCGGGTCCCCGGCCAGGGCGACGGCGAGCCCGAGGCGCTGACGCATGCCCAGGGAGAAGGCGCGCACCCGGGTGCCGCCGGAACCGGCGAGCCCCACGCGCTCGAGGAGCCCGTCCGCGAGCGCCTGCGGCCGATCGACGCCCAGCAGCGCCAGCCGCAGGATCTCGCGGGCCGTGCGCCCCCTGTGCAGCGAGGAGGCGTCGAGGAGCTGGCCGACGACGCGGCCGGGGAGGTCCAGCTCGGTGTAGCGGCGGCCGGCGACCCGGGCGGACCCGGCGTCGGGCCTGGTCAGAGCGCAGATCATGCGCATGGTGGTGGACTTTCCCGCCCCGTTGGGGCCGAGGAAGGCGGTGATCGCCCCGGCGGGGGCGGTCATGGTGAGGGAGTCGACGACGGTGCGTCGGCCGTAGCGCTTGGTCAGGGCGTCGGTGGTGATCATGGGCCCAGGTTCGTCCGCGGGGGGTGCCCGGCACCTCGTCCGTGCGGTCGCCCCGACCCCCGACGAAGGTCGGGGGTCGGGCGCCAGGGACGGGCGGATGGTCGCGGGGCAGCGGCGGCCGCGCTCCCTAGGCTGACGGCGTGGACGAGCAGCCGGGCCCCGACGACGCAGCACTCCGGCCGGTCGCGCGCACGGTCGCCGTCGGCGCCCCGGCCGGCGCACCGGGCTTCCGGGAGCGCGGCGAGCGCGAGGCGTGGTGGCCGCGCAGCTCGCCGTGGTGGCACACCGCGCTCTACCTGCTGATCGTGCTGGGCGACCACAGCTCCGCCTTCTGGCAGGACGACCGTGAGCCCTGGCAGCAGGTGCTGGCCTGGGTGCTGCTGCCGCTCGCGGTCCTCGGCGTCCTGCGGCGGACGTCCTGGCCACTGCTGCTGCCGTGCGTCGCGATCCTCGGGGCGGGCCTGGCCGGGACCTCGCTGCTCCCGCTCGCGGTGCTCTCCCTGGTGCTCCGCCGGCGCGACGCGCTGACCGTCGTCCTGCTCGTGGCCGCGGCCGGCGCCCTGTTCTCGCCGTGGTCGGACGCGGTCGCCGAGCTCACGGTCGACGGCGCGACCGTCGACGGGGGGACCGGCCCGCTCCTCGAGCTCGCCGCCGGCGTGGTGGTGCAGGTGGTGGTCCCGGCCCTGCTCGGCGGGTACCTCGCGGTGCGGCGCCGGCTCGCCGTCGAGTCCGAGGAGCGGCGCCGGCTCACCGAGGAGGCCCAGGGCGCGCGGGAGCGGGAGGCGGTGCTGGCCGAACGGCGCCGGATCGCCGCCGAGATGCACGACGCCGTGGGCCATCAGCTCGCCCTGGTCAACCTCCAGGCCGGCGGGCTCGAGGTGGACCCCGGGGCCGGGGCGCTGGTCGTCGAGGAGCGGGCCGCGGCGATCCGGGCCGCCGCCTCGGCCGCGGCCCGCGACCTGCGCGCCGTCCTCGACGTGCTCGCCCCCGACGAGCCCACGCCCGCGGCCCACGCACCGCAGCCCGGCCTGGCCGACGTCCCCGGGCTGCTGGCCGCCACCCGCGCCGCGGGAGCGGTCGTGCACGAGGAGCTGGGGCTCACCGGGGCGCAGGGGCTTGACGCCGCCGTGGGCCGGGCGGCCTACCGCATCGTCCAGGAGTCGCTGACCAACGCGCTGCGGCACGCCCCGGGTGTCCCGGTCGAGGTCATGGTCGACGCGACGCCCGGGCACGGCGTGCGGATCCGGGTCGCGACCGCCCTGGGCGTTCCCCCGCCTCCGGCGGCGGGGGCTCGCGGACCGGCAGGTGACCCCGAGGGTGCGGGGCCGGCAGGTCGGTGGGCGGGCGGACCGGCGCGCGGCGGGCTGGGCCTGGGCGGACTGGCCGAACGGGCCCGCAGCGTCGGTGGCACGCTGTCGGCGGGGCCGGACGAGCGGGGCACCGCCTGGGTGGTCGCGGCCGGCCTGCCGTGGTCGACCGAGCCGCGGCACGAGGACGGAGGTACGTGGTGATCCGGGTGCTGCTCGTCGACGACGACCCGCTGGTCCGCTCGGGGCTGGCCATGATCCTGTCCTCCGCCGAGGACCTCGAGGTCGTCGCCGAGGCCGGCGACGGCGGCGCGGGCGTGCAGGCGGCGATCGCCCACCGCCCCGACGTCGTGCTCATGGACGTGCGGATGCCGGTGCTGGACGGGATCGCGGCGACGGCCGAGCTCGCGCGCGCGGTCCCCGCCGCGCGCGTGCTCGTGCTCACCACCTTCCAGCTCGACGAGTACGTGTTCGGGGCGCTGCGCGCCGGGGCCGCCGGGTTCCTGCTCAAGGACGCCGCGCCGAGGCAGATCGTCGAGGCGGTGTGTCAGGTCGCCGCCGGGGAGGCGATCCTCTCCCCGGGAGCCACCCGCTCCCTCGTCGACGCCTTCGCGCGCACCGACCGCGAGGGTGAGGAGGCGGCCGGTCGGGCCCGGGCCGCGCTGACGACGCTCACCCCGCGCGAGCGCGACGTCGCCGAGGCGGTGGCCGAGGGGTCCTCGAACGCGCAGATCGCGGCGGCGCTGATCATGTCCGAGACCACGGTCAAGGCCCACGTCACCCGCATCTTCGGCAAGCTCGGGGTCGACAACCGCGTCAAGGTCGCCATCGCCGTCCGGCTCGCCGACAGCGCGCACTGAGCCCGCCGCCCCACCCCGGTCCGACGCCGGCCGACGCCGCGCCGGTGGCGAACCTGCGGCGGCCGCCTCAGCGCCCGCGTGCGGCGATCTCGGCGGCGATCGCCTCCCGGCCGGCGCCGCCGTCGAGCAGCACGTGCAGCAGCAGCCGTGCCTTGCGCGCGGACAGGGTGCCGGCCATGAGCGCGCCGCGGGCGATGAGGTCCTGCTCGGACCCCGGGAAGCCGTAGAGACGGGTGGTCGTTCCGCCGCGCTCGGTGCGCGAGGCGACGACGACCGTCACGCCGTCGTCGATCGCGGCCGACACGAGGTCCGCGACGACCACGGGGACGTGCCCGACCCCGGTGCCCGCCAGGACGATGCCGCGCGCCCCGGTGGCGAGCACCGCGCGCAGGACGGAGCCGTCGTCGTCGAAGGGGGTCTCCAGGAGCGGGACGGCCACCCGGCCGGCCGGTGGGACCGCGAGCGCCGCCGGCCGCTCGAGCGGCGTCCACATCGGGCGGAAGGTCTCCTCCACGACGACGCCGACCGGTCCGCTGCCCGGCGAGGCGAAGGTCTCCAGCGCCGTCGACGACGTCTTGGTCACCCGGGCGGCGAGGTGGACGGTGTCGTTGAGGCAGGCCAGGACGCCGAGCCCACGCGCGGCCGGGGAGGCGGCGGTGACCGCGGCGGCGAGCAGGTTGCCCGGTCCCTCCGCCCCGGCCATCGCCGAGGAGCGCATCGCGCCGGTGACGACGACGGGGGTCTCGTGGCGCCACAGCAGGTCGAGGAGGTAGGCGGTCTCCTCGAGGGTGTCGGTGCCGTGGGTGAGCACGATGCCGTCGACGCCGTCCGCGACCTGGTGCTCGGCCCAGGCGAGGACGGCGACGACGTCGTCGAGGGTGAGCGAGGCCGAGGGGACGTTGGTCAGCTGGGCGGCGGTGATCGTGGCGACGTCGGCCAGCCCGGGGGTGGCTGCGAGGAGGTCGTCGGCCGTCAGCGCGGGCGTCGCGCCCTCGCCGGGTGCCGCCGATGCCATGGCGATGGTGCCGCCCATCGCTCCCAGTGCCAGGTGGGTCATGAGCCCAGCCTGGCACGACGGCGCAGGCTCAGTACCAGCCGCGGGACTGGATGTGCGACCAGGCCCCGCACGGGTTGCCGTAGCGGGCGGCGACGTAGTCCAGGCCCCAGGCGATCTGCGTGGCGGGGTTGGTGCGCCAGTCCGCGCCGTTCGCGGCCATCTTCGAGCCCGGGAGGGCCTGCGGGATGCCGTAGGCGCCGCTCGAGGGGTTGCTCGCGGTCGGGTCCCAGCCCGACTCGTAGGTGAAGACCTGGTCCAGGCACCGCCACTGCGAGCCGGTCCACCCACGCTGCGCGGCCATGGCCTGACCGATCTCCCGGGGCGTGCCGCTCGGCTCGGGGTCCGGCGCGGGTGCGGCCGGGGCGGGCTCGGGCCGCTGCAGGCCAAGGGAGTCGGCCGCCTGGTCGGCGGTCCACCGGCCGGCGAAGGGACGGTCGGTGGAGCGTCCCCACGTGATGATCTCGTCGGCCGGTCCGCCGCTGACGGAGTTGCGCAGGTAGAAGGACCGCGTCGAGGGGCGGTGGACGCCGAAGGAGTCGACGCCGTCGCCGTCCCAGTCCCCGGCGATCGCCGTGTCGCCGCGGCTGCCGAAGCGCACCACCTGGTCGGCCCAGCCGGAGGTGTTGCTGTTGCGGACGTGGAGCTCGATCCCGCGGTAGATGGCCAGGGTGTCGATGCCGTCGCCGTCCCAGTCGCCCACGAGGTAGTCGTCCGAGGCCCGCCCGTAGGACACGGAGATCTCCGCGTGACGGGGGGTGGCCTCGTTGGTCATGAGCACCTGGTTGCCGCGGTGCACCGCGAGGGTGTCGACGCCGTCGCCGTCCCAGTCACCGACGAGGTAGTCGTCGCCGGGGCGGCCGAAGTTCACCTGCCGGGCGACGCTGCCCGAGGTCGGTGAGGCGGCGATGTGGAAGGTGGTGCCCCGCCGCACGGCGAGGGTGTCGACGCCGTCGCCGTCCCAGTCGCCCACGTAGGCGACGTCGCCCACGCGGCCGAAGCGCAGCGAGCTGTCGCCCGAGGGGGTGCGCAGATGGAACTCGTTGCCGTCGTGGCCGATCGACCCGCCCTGCGTGGGCAGGGTGGTCGCCGTAGGCGTCGCGGTGGCGCCGGCGGGGCCCGCGTGGCCGGTGGCGTCGGCGGCGCCGGTCGGGGCGAGGACGGCGGTCGCGGCGGTAAGCGCGAGGACCGGGAGAGTCCTGGGGGGCATGTCTACCTCGGTGCTGGGGGACAGAGACTGCCCACCGCACGCCGGGGCGTGCCGCCGGCCCCTCCTCGCCGCCATGGGCCGGCGCCCGGGAAGCCGACCTCGCGGGCGCGCTCACGGTAGGTGCCCGACCGTGACCGGAGCGAGACCCCAGATCACGTCGTGATGAACGTCAAAGCCTGACCTGCGGTGATACCGGGAGCCCCGCGACGACGTCGGGGCTGGACGCAGGACGGCCCCGGTTCCGCGGGAGGAACCGGGGCCGTCCGGACAGATCTGCGCGAGGCGGATCAGGTCAGAGCATGCAGGAGACGCAGCCCTCGACCTCGGTGCCCTCGAGCGCGAGCTGACGCAGGCGGATGTAGTAGAGCGTCTTGATGCCCTTGCGCCACGCGTAGATCTGCGCCTTGTTGAGGTCGCGGGTGGAGACCGTGTCCTTGAAGAACAGGGTGAGCGACAGGCCCTGGTCGACGTGCTGGGTGGCCTCGGCGTAGGTGTCGATGATCGCCTCGGGGCCGATCTCGTACGCGTCCTGGTAGTACTCCAGGTTGTCGTTGGTCATGTAGGGCGCCGGGTAGTAGACGCGCCCGATCTTGCCCTCCTTGCGGATCTCGACCTTGGAGACGATCGGGTGGATCGACGACGTCGAGTTGTTGATGTACGAGATCGAACCCGTCGGAGGCACGGCCTGGAGGTTCTGGTTGTACATCCCGTGCTCCATGACCGCCGAGCGCAGCTCGCTCCAGTCCTGCTGCGTGGGGATGTGCACGCCGGCGTTCTCGAAGAGCTCGCGGACGCGCTCGGTGCGCGGCTCCCACGCGGTGTCGGTGTACTTGTCGAAGTACGTGCCGCTGGCGTAGTCCGAACGCTCGAAGCCGACGAAGCTCTCCCCGCGCTCGCGGGCGATCCGGTTCGACTCCGCCACGGCGTGGTACGTCACCGTGTAGAAGTACATGTTGGTGAAGTCCAGGCCCTCCTCGGAGCCGTAGTGGATCCGCTCGCGCGCCAGGTACCCGTGCAGGTTCATCTGGCCGAGCCCGATCGCGTGCGACATGTCGTTGCCGCGCTCGATGGAGGGGACCGAGGAGATGTTCGAGGCGTCCGAGACCGCGGTGAGCGCGCGGATCGCGGTGCCCACCGTCTTGCCCAGGTCCGGGGAGTCCATCGTCTTCGCGATGTTGAGCGAGCCGAGGTTGCAGGAGATGTCCTTGCCCACCTGGTCGTAGGACAGGTCCTCGTTGAAGGTCGACGGCGTGGAGACCTGGAGGATCTCCGAGCACAGGTTCGACATGGAGACGCGGCCGTCGATGGGGTTGGCCCGGTTCACCGTGTCCTCGAACACGATGTAGGGGTAGCCCGACTCGAACTGGATCTCGGCCAGGGTGGTGAAGAACTGGCGCGCGTTGATCTTCGTCTTGCGGATGCGCCCGTCCTCGACCATCTCGCGGTACTTCTCGGTCACCGAGATCTCGGAGAACGGCATGCCGTACACGCGCTCGACGTCGTAGGGCGAGAACAGGTACATGTCCTCGTTCGTCTTGGCGAGCTCGAAGGTGATGTCCGGCAGGACCACGCCCAGGGAGAGGGTCTTGATGCGGATCTTCTCGTCCGCGTTCTCCCGCTTGGTGTCGAGGAACCGCAGGATGTCCGGGTGGTGGGCGTTGAGGTAGACCGCGCCCGCACCCTGACGCGCGCCGAGCTGGTTGGCGTAGGAGAAGGAGTCCTCGAGCAGCTTCATCACCGGGATGACGCCGGAGGACTGGTTCTGGATCTTCTTGATCGGGGCGCCGGCCTCGCGGATGTTCGTCAGCGACAGGGCCACGCCGCCGCCGCGCTTGGACAGCTGCAGCGAGGAGTTGATGCCGCGGGCGATGGACTCCATGTTGTCCTCCACGCGCAGGAGGAAGCAGGAGACGAGCTCGCCGCGCTGGGCCTTGCCGGCGTTGAGGAAGGTCGGGGTGGCCGGCTGGAAGCGGCCCGCGAGCATCTCCTCGACCATGTCCCGGGCGGCCTGCTCCTTGCCGCCGGCCAGGGTGAGGGCGACCATGACGACCCGGTCCTCGAAGCGCTCGAGGTAGCGGGAGCCGTCGAAGGTCTTCAGCGTGTACGAGGTGTAGTACTTGAACGCGCCGAGGAAGGTCTCGAAGCGGAACTTCTTCGCCCAGGCCTGCTCCCACAGGCTCTCGAGGAACTCGTGGCTGTACTGCGCGAGCACCTCGCCCTCGTAGTAGCCCTCGGTGACCAGGTGGTCGAGCTTCTCGCGCAGGTTGTGGAAGAAGACCGTGTTCTTGTTGACGTGCTGGAGGAAGTACTGGCGCGCGGCCTGGCGGTCGGCGTCGAACTGGATCTTCCCGTCGGCGTCGTAGAGGTTGAGCATCGCGTTGAGCGCGTGGTAGTCGAGCTCCGGCGAGGGCACAGCCTCCAGCCCGGTGTCGGTCAGCGTGGTGGCCACAGAGCGTTCAGTCCTTCCTTGACCCGGGTGACGTCGTGCGGCGTGCCCAGGAGCTCGAATCGGTACAGGTGGGGGACGCGGCACTTGGCCGAGACGATGTCTCCGGCCAGGCCGTAGGCGTCCCCGAAGTTGAGGTTGCCCGCGGAGATGACGCCGCGGATGAGGGAGCGGTTGTGCTCGTCGTTGAGGAAGCGGATGACCTGCTTGGGGACCGCCCCCTTGCCGTTGCCCCCGCCGTAGGTGGGGACGACCAGCACGTACTCGTCGTCGACGTGCAGCTCGGGGTCGGTGCGCCGCAGGGGGATGCGATGCGCCGGCACCCCGAGCTTGTCGACGAACCGGTGAGTGGTGTTCGTGGCCGACGAGAAGTAGACGAGGTTCGCCACGGGACCGCCTGCCAGGCCGGGTCAGGCCACTGCGGCGGCACGCGCGGCGGCGAGCGCCTTGATGCGGTCGGGCCGGAACCCGGACCAGTGGTCGCCGTCCGCCATGACCACCGGCGCCTGCTGGTAGCCGAGGGCCTGGACGGAGGCGAGCGCCTCGGCGTCCTCGGTGACGTCGACGACGTCGAACTCCAGGCCCTGCTTCGTGAGCGCGCGGTAGGTGGCATCGCACTGCACGCACGACGGCTTCGAGTAGACGGTGATGCTCATGGCGAGCCGGTCTCCTTCCGTGAGGACCTGTGGGATCGGCCGCGGCGGAAATCCGCGGGTGTAACTACACGTCTGTCATTCGCATGAGGCTCGGTGCGGCCTCGGAGGTACGACACTACACCTGGGTGTCCCGTCGCGCGACGACCACTAGATCTAGTGGTGGCGTGTCGTCCACAGCGTCGTCCGTCCACAAGCCCACCACCCCTCCTGTGCGTCGGTCCGGCGTTCCTGTGGAACACCGGTGGACGGCCCGGACCGCCCCGCCGCGGGGTCGCGCGGCCCCTCGGGCCGCAGGATCCCGCGGCCCGTCGAGCCTGCCACCGACCACCGACATCGCCGGGCCGGACCGGTGGACGGGGCGGCCGGCGGGTGTCCACCACCTGGGGATCGGGCCGCCGCGGACCGCTCCGTCCACCGCGCGGCGGCGACAGGTCGACGGCGTGTCTCACCATCCTCGGCGTGTCGTCCACAGGCGCGCGAGACAGGCATCATGCACGTGCTCCCCGGAGCGACCACGGCGTCCCGTCCCGCCCCGGGCGCCGCACACGAGGACCAAGGAGTGGTGATGGCACAGGACGACGGCACGGGTGCGCGGGTGCGCAGCGTGGCCCTGCTCGGCAGCAGCGGGGGCAACCTGTACAGCCACGGGGGCGACGACCCGGCGCGCATGATCGCCGACGTGCGCCGCCAGCTCGGTGCGGCCGGCCTCACCCTCGGTGCGGTCCAGCTCGTCTCCGTGGGCACCTCGATGGACGGCGCCCGTCCCACGACGCCGGCCCGCCTGTGGTCCCTTGTCGACGGCGAGGCCGCCGTCGTGGCGAGCGGCACGCTCGATGAGGTCAACGCGCTGGCCCGCGAGGCCGACGAGCGCCTGGCCCGGCGCGTGGGGGACGGCGAGCTCGACGCCCTCATCCTCATGAGCGCCGACCCGGTCGGCACCAGCGCGGCCACGGTCGCCGCCGCGGCGGCCGCCGGGCTGCCGGCGGCGGGCACCGGCGGGACCTCCATCGCCCAGGCCCAGCAGGCGGGCCTGGATCTCGTGGCCGTCTCCGGCACGACCGGCACCACCTCGACCACGCGCGCGGTCTCCTACGTCTCCGGCCTCGCGCGGCACTGGGGGCTGCGCTACAGCCCGGTCCTCGGCGGCACGTCCGCGGGCGGCACCGCCGGCGCGGCCGGCGGGCAGGACGCGGGTCCGGCATGGCGACGGATCAGCATCCGCGGGATCATGGTCGGCGCGATCCCGGCGTTCATCGCGCTCGCGCTGCTGCTCGCCGTGGGCAAGATCCCCGGACTGGACGCGCTGACGGGCGCCTTCGACCTGCTCCTGGCCGGGCTACCGGTCATCGTCGCCGCCGTGGCCGCCCGCCGGATCTCCGCCCTCGACGACGTCGGGCTCGTGGCCGGTGCCGTCGCCGGCATCCTCGCCACCGAGGGCGGGCTGCTCGGCGGCCTGGTCGCCGGCATCCTCGCCGGCCTCGTCGCCTCGGCGGTGATCCGGTGGACGCTGGCCCGCAGCTTCCCGGCCACGACGGCGAACATCGTCACCGGCGCGGTGGCCGGCCTGCTGCCCGGCCTGCTCGTGCACTTCCTGCTCGCCCCGGTCACCGCCTGGCTCGGCGACGGCGTGCGGGTGGGCATCGAGGGGGCCCTCGACCTCAGCCCCGTGCTCGCGGGCGCCGTCGCGGGGGCGGCGATGTGGTTCGCCATCATCGGCGGGGTCTACCACTCGGTCATCCTGCCGCTGGTGCTGCTGGAGATGGGCCAGAAGGGGCACAGCTTCTTCGGGGCCATCGACATGGTCTCCCTGGTCATGGTCAGCCTGGGCATCACGCTGGCCAACGTGGTGCGCCCGCGCACCAGCGGCGAGCGCAGCCTGGGCGCGGCCGGGGCCTCGGTCAACTTCTTCTTCGGCACCTTCGTCGAGGCGTCCTACCCGTTCATGTTCGGCGACAGGCGCGTGTTCGCCACCGCGGTCGGCGCGGCGACCGTCGGCGGCGCGGTGGTGGGCCTGACCGGGGCCGAGGCCTCCGCCTACCTGCCCGCCGTCGTCGCCCCGTTCATCTCGACGAACGCGCTCGGGATGGTGCTGGCCATGGTGACCTCCGCGGTCCTCGCCTTCGTGCTCACCCTCCTCATCAACGCCCACGCCGTGCGCGCCGCTCGCAGGGCGGCCGCGGTGCCCGCGGGCGCGGCGAGCGGCACCACCGGGGGCTGAGGTCGCCGCAGGCTGACGGCACCACCGCGGACTGAGGCCCGCCGGGCTCTCAGCCGTCGGCGCCGGCGTCCTGCACGATCCGCGCCACGTGCACGCGGTTGGCCACGCCGAGCTTGTTGAACACCCGGCCCACGTGGGTCTTGACGGTGGCGACGCCGAGGTAGAGCTCGCCGGCGATCTCCGCGTTGGACAGCCCGCGGGCCACGCCGCGGGCCACCTCCTGCTCGCGCTCGGTCAGCTCGGCGAAGGCCTCCCGGGCCTCCTGGGCGTCCGAGTCGTCCACCGTCTCCTCCGGCGCGGCCACCCGCGCCATGAGCGTGGCCGCCACCGAGGGGGACAACGCGGGCTCGCCGCGGGCCGCGCGCAGCACCGCGGCCACGAGGTCGCCGGGCGGGGTGTCCTTGAGCAGGAACCCCTGCGCGCCGGCGCGCAGGGCGCTGACGACCATGTCGTCGGAGTCGAAGGTGGTGAGCACGATGACCCGGGTCGGTGCCCCGGAGTCGGTCAGCCGCTGGGTGGCGGTTACCCCGTCCATGCCGGGCATGCGCACGTCCATGAGCACGACGTCGGGGCGGGTCTGCTCGACGAGGCGCTGGGCGACCGCGCCGTCCTCGCCCTCGGCGACGATCTCGATCTCGCCGCCGTGCAGCAGCATCTTCAGCCCGGCGCGCACCAGCGGGTCGTCGTCGATGAGCACCACCCGCACCGGAGCGCCCGGCGCCCGCCCGTCCCCCTGCGTGGCGGCGCCGTCCGGCGCGGTGCCTGCTCCGTCGTCGGGCGTCATGCTCTGCCTCCCCGGGCCCGTCGGGCCCTGCCTGCCGGGCCGTGGGCCCGGTCCTCGTGCGCGTACCGGCGGTCCCGGGACGCGGCCCTATCCTCCACCCCGGCCCCGCCAGCCGCCCACGTTCTCGTCCCATGGCAGCCAGGCGCGCACGGCGAAGACCGTGCGTCCGAAGCCGTCGGGCTCGACCCCGTGGTCGAGGGTGCCGCCGGCGAGGTCGGTGCGCTCGGCCAGGCCGGTCAGCCCGCTGCCCGAGCCGAGGATCCCGCCGAGGGAGTGCCCGTCCTCGTGCGCGGTCCCCTCCTCCCCGAAGGGCATCGGGTTGGTCACCGAGAGCGTGAGCACCCGGCCGAGGCGGCCGGACAGCTCGACGTCGACCACGGCGTCGGGCGCGTGCTTGCGCGCGTTGGTCAGCGCCTCCTGCAGGATCCGGTAGGCCGTGCGGGACACGGTCGGCGAGAGGGTGGCCAGGACGTCGTCGACGCCGGTGCCGGCGGTCAGCGCCTGCAGGGTCGCCCCGCGCAGGGAGCCGATGCCGATGACCGTCAGCCGCACGCGCCCGCCGACCTGACGGGCGTCGGTGATGAGCCCGTCCACGGCCGTCATCGTCGGCTGCGGCGGCTCGCGGTGCCCGGCGGCGGCGTCGGGGTCGGAGTCGTCGGCGCGCAGGACCCCGAGGACCTGGCGCAGCTCGGTCAGGGCGAGGTGCGCGTTGGAGCTGATGACCTCGGCGGCGTCGCGGACCGCCTCGGGGGGCAGGTCGGTGCGGTGGCTGAGCGCCCCGGAGTGCAGGGCCACCAGCGAGATGCGGTGCGCCAGCACGTCGTGCATCTCGCGGGCGATGCGGTTGCGCTCGGCCGTCCGGGCACGCTGGCCGGTGGCCTCGACGACGGACTCGGCCCGCCGGGCCCGGTCGTGCAGCTCGAGCAGCAGGGCCCGGCGGGCGCCCATGTAGGAGCCGACCGCCAGGCAGAAGCCGACGACGAGGACGGCGACGCCGATCGAGGAGGCCAACGCCCACAGCGACTCGAGCGGGCGCTGTGGGCCCTGCTCCGCGATCTCGGGCGCGAGCGCGGGCGTCACGACGCTGCGGGAGGCCCAGTCGTAGGCGAGCGACCCGACCACGGACACGACCGTGAGGCCGGTGAAGAACGCGTAGCGCCGGACACGGTGCCGACGCTCGTAGGGCCGGGCGGCGTAGCTGACGAGGGCCACGAGCATCGCCCCGCCCGCGCTCGAGGCGACCACCGAGGACACCACGGTCAGGGTCACCGTGACCGTCACCGGCCAGCGGCGGCGGAAGAAGAGCAGCGCGAGTGCCGCCGCACCCAGCACCAGGTCGAGGACGAACATCCAGATCGCGGCCGTCCCCGAGATCGGGGTCCACCAGCCGACGAACAGCAGGGACGCCGCGACGACGAGGTACCAGCCGCCCGCGAGGACGTAGGGACCCGCCCGGCGCCACCACCGGTGGGACACGACCGGCGGCTCGGTCGCCGGGTCGCCCGCGGGGGGCGAGGTGGCCGGCGACGAGGTCATGGCGTCACCCTAGGTTCCGCGGGGCAGGGGCCGGTCCCGCCGCGGGCTCGTCCGCCTCAGCCCGGCGGCGCCCCCGGGTCCACCCTCGGGTGGACGCCTCCCCCCAAGGGACCACCCCGTGGTCCTTCCGGACCATCCTCGTGGCGCGCGGAGGCGACCCGTTCGGTCGATCCGCGGGCAGGGTCCGCGCGGCGAGTCTGGAGCCATGATCACCACCGACTCGCTGACCAAGCGCTACGGCCACACCACCGCCGTCGACAACCTGTCGATCACCGCGCGTCCCGGACGCGTCACCGGCTTCCTCGGCCCCAACGGCTCGGGCAAGTCCACCACCATGCGCATGATGGTCGGGCTCGCCACCCCGACGTCGGGGACCGCGACGATCCTCGGCCACCGCTACGCCGAGCTGACCAACCCCGGCCGGCACGTCGGCGTCCTGCTCGACGCCTCGGCCCAGCACAACGGCCGCACCGGCCGCGAGGTGCTCAACCTGGGTGCGCTCACCATGGGTCTGCCGCGCACCCGCGTCGACGAGGTGCTCGACGCCGTGGGGCTGACCGCCAAGGAGGCGCGCCGCCGGGTCAAGGGCTACTCCCTGGGCATGCGCCAGCGCCTGGGCATCGGCTTCGCCCTCCTGGGCGACCCGTCCGTGCTCATCCTCGACGAGCCGGTCAACGGCCTCGACCCGCAGGGCATCCGCTGGATGCGCCAGCTGCTGCGCGGCCACGCCGAGCGCGGCGGGACCGTCCTGCTCTCGTCCCACCTGCTCAGCGAGGTGGCCCAGGCCGCCGACGACCTCGTCGTCATCGGCAACGGGCGCCTGCTGGCCGAGGGTCCCAAGGACGAGCTGCTGGCCACCACCGACATCGAAGAGCTCTTCTTCTCCACCACCGCCCACGACGACCGTTCGGAGCGTGCCGCATGACCACCACCGACCACACCACCCGCGGCGCGACCGCCGCGACCGCCACCCGGGCGACGACCCCCGCCGGGGCCCGCCCGGCCACCACCGCCGCGCCCCGCACGGGCGGCAGCGGCGTCCCGCTGGGCCGCCTCGTCGGCGTCGAGCTGCGCAAGATGGTCGACACCCGCTCCGGGTTCGGCCTCCTGGCCGCGATCCTCGTCATCGACCTCGCCGCGATGGTGATCGTCGCCCTCGCCGGTGTCGCCGACGACCTGGGCTTCGGGGGTTACCTGTCGATCCTCCTGCAGGTCCAGCTCGTGCTGCTGCCGATCGTCGGCGTGCTGGCCGCGAGCCAGGAGTGGTCGCAGCGCACCACGCTGCAGACCTTCGCCCTGGAGCCCCGGCGCTCGCGGGTCATCGTCGCCAAGATCGCCGCGGCGCTCGTGCTGGCGCTCGTCATCTCGGTGATCTCCACCGCCTTCGCGGCCGGCGGGCACGCCGTCGCCGCGGCCGCCGACTCCTCGGTGACGGCCGACTGGGGCGTCGAGGGGCGCATCGTCGTGGCGCTGTTCATCATCGTCGTGCTCTACACCCTCATGGGTGTGGCGTTCGGCCTGCTCCTGCACGCCCCGGCCATCGCCATCGTGCTGTTCCTGCTCATGCCGATGGTGCTGACGACCATCTCCGGGTTCTTCCCCGACCTCCAGTCCACGCTGGAGTGGATCGACCCGAACCTGGCCTGGACCCACATGTTCGACCACGAGATGGACGGGACCGCCTGGGCGCAGGTCGCCGTCTCGGCCGCCGTGTGGATCGCGGTGCCGATGACGGCCGGCTGGCTGCGGACGCTGCGCCGCGAGGCCGCCTGACACGTCGTGCGGCAGGTGGCCGGGGGGCCACGCTGCGCACGCCCCGACGCCGACCGGCGTCGCGCGAGGCGCCGAGGCGCCGGCCAGGGCCCCGGCCCGTGGACTCGCACCCCACGGGCCGGGGCCCTCGTTCGTTGTGGGATGACCGACGTCGCGGGGGCCCGGCGGCGCCGCCCCGGCTGGGATGATGAGCCCGACCCCCTCAGGAGAGGAACGTGCCGTGCCCCAGATGAACGTCGAGAGCTTCAACCTCGACCACCGTGCCGTGGCGGCCCCCTACGTCCGGGTGGCGGACGTCAAGGAGCTGCCCGGCGGCGCCGTCCTGACGAAGTACGACGTCCGCTTCACCCAGCCGAACGTCGCGCACCTGGAGATGCCGGTCGTGCACTCCCTCGAACACTCCGTCGCCGAGGCCGTGCGGGACCACGCCGACGACGTCGTCGACTTCTCCCCCATGGGGTGCCAGACCGGCTTCTACCTCATGCGCGCCGGGGCGCCCGACCTGCCCGGGACCATGGACGTCCTCGCCGCGACGCTCGCCGTCGTCGCCGAGCAGGACGAGGTGCCCGCCGCCAACGAGGTGCAGTGCGGCTGGGGGGCCAGCCACTCCCTCGACGGCGCCCGGGAGGCGGCCGCGGCCATGCTCGCCGCTCGCGAGCAGTGGTCGCAGGTGATGGCCGAGGACGCCCCCCGCACGGACGGGGAGGCGTGATGTCCCCGATCGACCGGTTCCTCGAGGGGCGCGCGGCCGCGCGCGAGGCACGCGCCTCCCGGCGGGGCCTGGACCAGGTCGACGCCGTCGTGCTGTGCGCGATGGGCGAGGAGCTCGCCCCCTTCCTCGAGGACTCGACCGATCCCGTCGAGCTCGAGGCCCCCGGCGACGCCCGGGCGATCCGCGCCGGCCTCCGCGGCCTGGACGTCGTGCTCGTGCGCACCCGGGTGGGGATGGTCAACGCCGCCGTGGCCACCACGTGGGCGCTGCTGACCTATGCCCCGCGCGTGGTGGTCTCCGCCGGATCGGCCGGCGGGCTGCACGCCGACGTCGCCGTCGGCGAGGTGGTCGTCTCCAGCGAGCTCATCTACGGCCAGGCCGACGCGACGGCCTTCGGCTACGCCCGCGGCCAGGTCCCCGGCCAGCCGCCGGTCTTCCCCGTGGCCCCCGAGCTCGTGGAGGCGGGCGTCGAGGCGGCCCGGGCCGAGGGCCTGTCGGCGCGCGCGGGCCTCATGCTCAGCGGGGACGCCTTCGTCACCGCGGTCAACGTCGCCGAGTACCGCCACGCCTTCCCCGAGGCCCTGAGCACGGACATGGAGTCCACGGTGATCGCCCAGGTCGCCGCCGACTCCGGGGTGCCGATGATCTCGGTGCGCGGGATCTCCGACCTGTGCGGGCCCGCCGCCGACCAGGACTTCCACCTCGAGGTCGACCACGTCGCCGCACTCAGCGCCCGGGTCGTGCTGAGCATGCTCGCCGCGTGAGGGCGGACTGCTCCTAGGATCGACCCAGCGGACAAGGAGAGAGATGCCGGACTGGACCTGGATCCTCATCGTCGTGGGCGTCGTGGCGCTCGCGACCCTGGTCGCGCGCACGGTCATCGCGATGAGCCCGACGAACGAGGCCGCCGTCGCCCGCACCGCGGCGCACCAGAAGGGTGCCGGGACGGACAGTGTCGACGGCGAGCCGGACGGCGGGGACGGCGGGTCGGACGGCGGCGGGGACGCCGAGCCGAGCGCCGGCACCGACGCCCGCGACTGACGGCGCTCGGACCACCCCCTCCACCTGTCAAGGAGGCTTGACAGCGCGTGTCAAGGTCGCTTGACTGTCGGTGTCAAGCAACCTTGACCACCGAGACGAGGACAGGTTCCGACATGACCGACACCCCCGCCACCGGGCCCGCACCCACCGACCCCGCACCCGCGGGTTCCACACCTGCGGGTCCCGGCGCCGCCCCGCCCCGACGCGCGGGGGCAGGACGCTGGTCCGCCGTCGTGGGCCTGAGCCTGCTCGGCGCCGCGGGCGTCGGCTACCTGGCCACGCTGCTTCCGGCCTTCGACGACGCGCGCCCGTGGGTGGTCGCGATCGCCTTCGCCGCCTGCACCCTCATGCCGATCGCCGCCCTGTGCTGGACGCTCATCATCGGCCCCACGATCGCCACCGATCCCCATGCCGAGGAGGGCGTGGAGTCGCACTGGCTCGACCGAGCGATGGGGCGCGCCGCCCTGGACGTCATGGGGACTGCAGGCGTGGCGATCATCGTCCTGGTCGCCACCGGCTGGGACTTCCCGGCGATGTGGGCGCTGACCGGCGTCGTCGCGCTGCTCATGATCTCCACCGGGGTCCGCTACTCGGTGTTCTCCCGGCGCGAGGGCTGAGATGGAGAACTCGCTCGCCGACCGTCGCACCGACCTGGGCTGGTCACAGGCGCGGCTGGCCACCGAGGTCGGGGTCTCGCGACAGACGATCATCTCGATCGAGAAGGGGCGCTTCGACCCCTCCCTGCCGCTGGCCTTCCGGATCGCGCGGGTGTTCGACTGTCGGATCGAGGACCTCTTCACCCTCGGGGACTGAGCCCTCCCCCAGCCGGTCCTCCCCCTGCCCCGCCTGGTCCTGGCGGGCCTGCGCGCGCAGCTCCTGGGCGCGGGCGACGAGCCGCACCTCGCGCCGGCGGTCCTTCTCGATCATCCGGCGCGAGCGCATCGGCAGGTCGAGCGTGCGCTCCGCCGGTCGCCCGGCGAGCAACTCGGCGCGCCGCTCGAGCTCGGCGTCCACCTCGGCGCCGAAGAGGATGGCGAGGTTCGTCAGCCAGAGCCAGAGCAGGAGGACGATGACGCCGGCCAGCGCACCGTAGGTGGCGTTGAGCCGGCCGAAGTTGGACACGTAGACGCCGAGGCCGAGCGTCGCCAGGGCGGCCCCGACGATCGCCAGGGCGGCCCCGGTGCTCAGCCAGCGCGCGCGGCCGGGCCGCACGTTCGGCGTCGCGTAGTAGAGCAGGCCGAGGATGGCGACGACGAGGAGCGCCAGCGCCGGGAAGCGCGCGAGGTTCCACACGGTCACGGCGGTGCTGCCGAGCCCGACCAGGTCGCCCAGCCACTCGGCGATGGGCCCGCTCACCACGAGGATGAGCGCCGACGCCGCCACCAGGAGGATGAGCGCCACGGTGAGCGCGTACATCATCGGGCGCAGCTTCCACAGCGGCCTGCCCTCGCGCACGCCGTAGACCCCGTTCATCGCGCGGCTGAAGGCGTAGACGTAGTTCGACGCCGTCCAGAACGCCACGAGGAGGCCGACGACGAGCCCGAGGCCGGCGCCCTGGTTCTCCGTGATCGACTCGATCGGTCCGCGCAGCTGCTCGACGCTGGCCGACGGCAGGGACTCCTCGAGCATCTCCAGCACGGCGTTCGTGGTGGCGCGGCCCTGACCGACGAGCCCGAGGATCGACACCAGCGCCACGAGCGCGGGGAAGATCGAGAGCACCGAGAAGAAGGTGAGCGCCGCCGCGCGGTCGAAGAGCTGGTCCTGCCGGAACTCGAAGACCGCCCGCCTCAGGACGTACCACCAGCCGCGCGGGTTCCCGCCGACCGGGTGGCCGGTCCCGTCATCCTGACGGGGGGCGGCTGCGTGGCTCATGCGACAAGGGTGGACCACCGGGCCCACGCATCGCGGGAACGACCGGCTGGGCGAGCGGCGCCGTCGTCGTCGCCTCAGCCGTCTCCTCGGCCGTCCCCTCAGCCCGCGGCCGCGCCCTCCTCCACACCCAGCTGGTCGAGGACGAAGGCCCACTCGGCGGCCCGCTCGGCCCACCGGTCGTAGCGGCCGGAGCGCCCGCCGTGCCCCGCGACCATCTCGCAGCGCAGCAGGACCGGGCGCTCGACGGCGTCGGAGGTGGTGACCTCCCGCAGCCGGGCGACCCACTTGGCCGGCTCGACGTACATCACCCGCACGTCGTTGAGCGAGGTGGTCGCCAGGATCGCCGGGTAGGGCGCCGCGTGCAGGTTGTCGTAGGGCGCGTAGCTCGCCATGTAGTCGTAGACGGCGGGGTCGTGCAACGGGTCGCCCCACTCCTCCCACTCCCCCGTGGTCAGCGGGAGCGACGGGTCGAGGATCGTGGTCAGCGCGTCCACGAAGGGCACGCCGGCGTGGATGACGCGGAAGGTCTCCGGCGCGAGGTTGGCGACCGCACCCATGAGCAGACCGCCGGCCGAGCGGCCCTGGGCGGCCAGCCGGCCGCGCGCCACGAGCCCCGTCGCCAGGACGTGCTCGGCGGCGTCGACGAAGTCGGTGAAGGTGTTCCGCTTGGCGTCGAGCCGGCCCTGCTCGTACCAGGACCGCCCGAGCTCCCCGCCCCCGCGCACGTGCGCGACGGCGAAGACGACTCCCCGGTCGAGCAGCGGCAGCCGCTCGGCGCTGAAGCCCGGGTCCACGCTGACCTCGTAGGAGCCGTAGCCGTAGAGCAGGCCCGGGGCGGTGCCGTCGGCGGCGATTTCCGCGCGGTGCACGACGCTGAGCGGGACCCGCGTGCCGTCCCGGGCCACCACCCACTCACGCCGCTCGACGTAGTCGGCCGGGTCGTAGCCGGGCACGCGGCGCTGCTTGACGACGACCGTCTCCCCGCTGCCCAGAAGGTGGGCCGAGACCGTCGGCGGGGTGAGGAAGGACTGGGTCTCGACGAGCAGCTCGTCGGTGTCCCACTCGCGCACGTCGCCCAGCTCCACCGTGGTGAGGTCGCCGGGCACGACGACGTCGCGCGGGCTCCCGTAGGTCGGCCCGGCGGCGGTCCCCGCCGACCCGGCCGGTCCGGCGTCCTCACGCGGCAGGACCCGCAGGGCGGGCAGCCCGCCCGCGCGCAGCTCGACGACGGTGTGCCCGGCGAAGGCGTGGGCGTCGAGGATCCGCTCCCCCGGCGCCGAGCGCACGAGGTCCGTCCAGCTCTCGGGACCGGCGGGACCGAGCGGTGCGGTGGCGAGCGTGAAGTCCTTCTGGTCACGGTTGTGGACGACGAGCAGGTGGTCGCCGGCGACCTCGACGGTGTACTCCAGGCCGGGCCGCCGCGGCGAGACGACCTGCGGGACGAGGTCGGCGGCGTCGAGGGGGACGAGCCACGCCTCGCCGGAGGTGGTGGCGGCGTGGTGGACGACGAGCCAGCGGCCGTCGCGGGAGGTCTCGATCCAGGTCCAGAAGCGCTCGTCGTCCTCGCGCAGCAGGCGCTCGTCGGACTCTGCCGACCGCCCGACGACGTGGCTCCAGATCTCGTGGGGACGCCAGGCCTCGTCGGTGCGGACGTAGATCAGGCGGGTGGAGTCGGTGGTCCAGGCGAGCCCGTAGCCGACGCCGCGCACGGTCTGGTCGACGACGTCGCCGGTGGTGAGGTCGACGACGCGGACGTCGAAGAGCTCGCCGCCGTCGAGGTCGATGCCGATGGCGGCGTGCCGCGCGTCGGGGGCGACGACGATCTCGGAGACCTTGAAGAAGTCCTGGCCCTCGGCCTCGGCGTTGCCGTCGAGGACGAGCTGCTCTCCGTCGACGGCGCCGGTCGGGTCGGGGCGGCCCGCCCCGGTGTCCGGGGCGCGGTGCCAGGTGGGGTACTGGCGGCCCTCGTGCGTGCGCGAGAAGTACCACCAGCCGCGCTCGAGGACCGGGACGGTGGTGTCGTCCTCCTGCGTGCGCGCCCGGATCTCCCCGACGATGCGCTCACGCAGGTCGGCCAGGTGCGCGGTGCGGGCCTCGGTGTAGGCGTTCTCGGCCTCGAGGTGGGCGATGACCTCGGGGGACTCCTTGTCCCGGAGCCACTCGAGCTGGTCGACGAACACCTTGCCGTGGTGGCTGCGACGGTGCTCGACGTGCGTAGGGCGGGGCGGGAGCGGGGCGGCGACGGACGCGCTGGTGGGCTCGGTGGTCACCGTCAGAGGCTATCGAGCGCAGGCCGGGGCGGTCCCGACAGCGCCGGGCGCGGGTCCCTTCCGTCCTGGGACCCGCGCCCGGTGGTGTGTGGGAGGCACTGCGCCCCCGTGGGGATCAGCTCTGGCTGGTCAGCCCCGGGTGATCAGCCCTGGGGGTGGTAGTTCACGCCCGGGTACTGCTGCTGCGGCTGCTGCTGCTGGCCGTAGTCGTAGCCCTGCTGCTGGCCCTGCGGGGCGCCGTAGCCCTGCTGGCCGTACGCCTGCTGGCCCTGCGTCGGCCCCTGGTAGCCCTGCTGGCCGTAGCCCTGCGGTGCGGTCGGTGCCGGCCGGCCGTAGCCCTGGGGTGCGCCGGCGCCCTGACCGGCCGACTGCTCGAGCTCCTCGACCTGCTCCTTGCTCAGCGCCGTCTGGGTCCCGCAGAAGGTGCACTCGAGGAAGCGCTTCGTGGAGATCGGGAAGAGCGGGAGGAAGAACAGGGTGAACTTCGTGACGAGCAGGAAGACGTGGTTGGCGGCCGGGTTGTGGCACCGGCTGCAGACGAGGTTGGTGGTCAGGACGTGTCGCCGCTTGGTGCGCGATCCCCAGATGATCATGGCTGAAGATTAGGGCGTCGCACCCCCGCGACCGTCCGTTCCGGCGGGGAGAGGTTCCCGCCGCGGCGCGGCGGGTCGTGGCCGGTCGTGCCCGGTCCCGGCCGGCCCGTCGGCGACCCGACGGTCAGTCGCCACGCTCGCGCTTCTGGCGGGCCAGCCGCAGCTCGGCCCACACGCCGCTGACGGTGCCGACGATCGCGCCGAGGATCAGCCAGCGCACCATGTCCCCGCGCCACAGCCCCCACAGCAGACCGAGGAACGCACCGATGACGACCGACAGGATCAGCTGGGACCACTTCGCGGGCAGGGGGCCACGGTCGGGGGCGTCAGGCATGGTCACGACGGTACCCGGCCGCCCCCGGGGCCACGGTCAGGGGATCTGCATCTCGCCCATCTCGTCCCAGCCCTCGCCGTCGACCTGACGGGAGATGATGCGCGGGGTGCTGACGAGGTGGGGCCGCATGGTCTCCAGCCCCGCGGCGAAGTGGTCGCTGGCCACGTGCGGGGCGGCGCCGTCGTCGGTGAACCCCTCGACGAGGACGTACTCGTCGGGGCGGTCGAGGCTGCGCGACCACTCGAAGAAGAGGTTGCCCGGCTCCTGGCGGGTCTTCTCCGTGAACTCGCGGACGATCTCGGGCCACTGCTCGACGCTCTCGGGCTTGACCGTGTACCTGACGACGATGAAGTACATCGCTGCTCCTTCTCCTGTGGTGGGTCGGCGGCGCGCCGGGAGCGCCGCGTGCACGACGAGCCTGGCACCTCGCCCGGACCGGGCGCACGCCTGCCCGCGAGGTGCGTCCGGGCCGGCCGTGGTGTGTGGGACGACCGCGGTGGACTCCCGCGGTGCGTGGGCCGGCCGCGGTGCCCGGGCACGACGGCGGGGCTCACGCTGGGGGGTGGGCCCCGCCGTCGACGGGTCGATCTGTCGGCCACCGACGGGTGGCCGGCCCCACCGGTGACGACCGCGTGGTCGTCACCGGTGGTGTGGTTCAGCGGCGGAGGCCGGGGGTGTCGGTGCCGTCCCCGTTCCAGTCGCCGATGAGGACCTCGTCGTCTGCCTGGCCGTAGGAGTAGGTCTCCTGGGCCGGTCCGCTGACGAAGTCGTTGCGCAGCAGCAGGTCCGTGCCACGCCGGATGCCCAGGGTGTCGATCCCGTCCCCGTCCCAGTCACCGACCAGGACCGTGTCCTCCGCGCGGCCGTAGTTCAGCACCTCGTGAGCGATACCGCCGGCCAGGTCGTTGCGGAAGAAGTAGGTGTTCCCACGACGCACGGCCAGGGTGTCGACCCCGTCGCCGTCCCAGTCACCCACGAGCACGACATCACCGGGCCGGCCGTAGTTGACGACCACATCGGCACGACCCGAGGAGATCGAGTTCCGCAGGTGGTAGGACGCCCCACGACGTACCGCGAAGGTGTCCGTGCGGTCCCCGTCCCAGTCACCGACCAGGATCTCGTCGCCCGCACGGCCGTAGGAGATCACCGCGTCCGCAGCACCACCGGCCAGGGAGTTGCGCACGAAGAACACGTTGCCCCGCCGCAGCGAGATCGAGTCCGCCCCGTCACCGTCCCAGTCACCGACGAAGACCTCGTCACCCGAGCGGCCGAACCGGAACACGTGCTCGTGCAGTCCACCGAAGTCGTCATCGAGGAAGAACCCCGACTCCAGCAGCGGCTCGGTCGAGAACGCGGGCACGTTGACCTGGACCTCGTGGGAGGCCTGCGCATCGTTGACCTCCAGCGAGACCGTCACCGGGAAGACCGCCTCACCCGAGTCGTAGCCAGGCACCTCGCCCTCGGCCATCGCGACGAGCTCACCATCGACGACCGCACGACCCGGCACCGCCGCGACCACACCGGTGGCCGCATCGACCGTCGCGACCGCCGAGCCCGGCACCTCACCGCCGGCCGGGACGGCCAGCTCACCATCACCGGACCACCGCGCCGAGACCGGCCAGCTCACCGGCACCCGACGCTCGTCCTGGACCACCGTCCCGTCCAGGTCCACCGATCCACCGGCCTCGACGATCGACCCACCGGTGATCTCCATCGAGTCCACCAGAGGCCGGATCTCGACCTGCGACCACTCACCCTCGGCCTCACCGGCCGCGGCCGGGTCCAGACCGATCATCGACCAGCCCGAGAACCCACCACGATCCGGTGTCGAGTTCGGCGACTTACCCACGTTGCCGTTGGTCAGGTACTCCACCCCGTCACGGGTGGACATGTCGAACGCACCGACACCCGCACCGACGAACATCGCCTCCCGGCCCGAGGCCTCGACCTCACCGAGCCAGGTCTCCAGCGTCGCCGCCTCGAGACGGTCGGCCATCGCCGACGGCGAACCCGGCAGGAAGTCCCTGGGCGGGTAGTGCGAGAACACCAGCACACCCGTGATCTCCGGATCCAGCTGAGCCAGCAGCAGCTGCTGCCGCAACATCACCATCTGACCGAAGTCATCACCCAGACGCTGCGTCGCGGAGTTGAGCGTGATGATCCGCGTCCCGGCCACGTCCCGCACCGTCGACGTCTCACCGAACTCGTCGATGAAGTTGCTGATCGGACCACCCATGATCTCGTGGTTACCCGGCACATAGATCCACGGCAGATCCGTACCACCGAGCTCCTCGTCAAGAATGAGACGCGCGAGATCAAAGTCCTCCGGCGCCGCCTCGTCCACGAAATCACCATTGATCACCAACAGGTCAGGATCCTCCGCGACGATCTCCTGCAGACCCCGACGCGCGTTGGCCACCTGCGGTGACTCCGGAGCACGCGCCACGAACTGCGCATCCGACATCACCGCCACCCGCAGACCCGAACCATCAGCCGCACCCGCCAGAGAGAGCGACGGGTCCTCCCAGACCGGGGTCGAGATCTGCTCGGTGTCCGGGGGCACGACGACCTCGAGGTCGGTGAAGGCCAGCGCGCCGGAGTAGGAGGCGGCGGAGCCGGTCTCCATGAAGCGCACGCGCTCGAGCGTGAGCGGGAACGGGACGCCGGCGGGGACGGCGAAGACGACCTCACGCCACTCGTCGGTCCAGTCGACGTACTCCTCGGTGAGGTTGCTCGGGTCGAGCTGGCGGCGCACGCCGTCGCCGTCGAGCACCTGCAGGCGGGGCCATGCCCCGTTGCCGTCGCCGCGGACCTGCATGGTCACGGCCATCGGCTGACCCGGCATCTCGATGGGTGCCGGGGCGACGCCGTAGGCGCCGCGGGTGGCCGTCGAGAGGGTGAAGTCGTAGGTCAGCTCGATGGCGCCCTGCCCCTCGGGGCCCTCGGTCGCCGCGATCGTGCCGGCGGCCCGGTCGTGCGCGAAGGTCCAGGAGGCGGCGTCGGACAGGTCGGTGACCGGCAGGCGCTCGGTGCCGACCGTGACGGGGATGCGCACCTCGTGCTCGCCGACCTGCAGCTCGACGACGGAGGCGCCCGACTCGGCCTCGGCGGTCACGGCGAAGGCGGCGGAGCCGGCGCGCTCCACGGTGAAGCCCTCACCGATGGAGGCCTCGATGTCGCGGACGTCGATCGGCGCCTCGTAGCCCTGGGCGTCGTACCCGGTGACGACGACGTTCATCGGCTCGCCGGGGCCGGCGAGCTGCATGGCGGTCTGGTCCGCGGTGATGCGCACGAGGGCGCCGAGCACGTGGACGCCGAGCTCACCGGTGGCGGTGTGGTGCTCGGTCTCCGTGGCGACGGCCACGTCGGTCGTGCCGGAGGTGCCGCCGGTGACGACGCCCTCGGCGTCGACGGTGGCCACGCCCTCGTCGGCGGACGTCCAGGAGTCGGCCGGGGTGTCGACCGCGCGCATGACCTCGTCGTAGCCCAGGGCCACGAGCTGACGGTGCAGGCCGGGGAAGACGCGGCGGGCGTTGGTCATCCGCTGCTCCGGGCGGACCGTGTAGTTGTGCACGATCCCCGAGCTCTCGCCGACGATGACGCCGATGCCGTTGGCGTCCTCCCGCTCGTGCCCGTCCGAGGGGCTGTTGACGATCTCGTCGTCCTCCTCCCCGGGGTTGGTGACGTTCATCTGGGTCGAGCCGCCACCGTCGAGGTTGAGGGCGTTGTACGAACCGATCTGCTGCATGAACAGCCCCAGCTCGTCCAGGCTCATGCCACGCGAGATCGCCTGACGGCCGTCGATGACGACCATATACAGGTGCTCGCCGGCCTCGTCCAGACCGACGGCCGTGCGGGGGGCGAGGCTCTCGTCGGTCGAGTCGTGCAGCACGCCGCCCTGGAGGAGGATCGCGTTGCCGCCGCCGTGGCCGCCGATCGCGAGGACGACCTGGTCGGCGTCGGAGCGCACCGAGTAGCTCGTCTGCAGTCGGTCGCCGACCTCGAGGCTGCTCAGCTGGTCGGCCAGGTCGCCCGCGGGGGCGACGACGACGCGCGTGTCGGCCGGGATCTCGCCCTCGCCGACCGGGCCGGCGGCCTGCGTCACCCGCGAGCTGCCGTCCACCCACACCTCGACGGCGTCCGCGCGGTCGGGCAGGGAGTTGGCACGCGCGTAGGTGCCCCAGCGGTCGTTGAAGACGCCGACGCCGGAGGTGTCCCAGGTCGAGGCGTTGACGCCCCGCAGCGGGACCTCCCAGCCGGCGTCGGGCGCCGTGGCGACGCCTTCCATGAAGACCTCGGTGATCTGCCCGATCCCACGCGAGTCGATGACCAGCGAGTTGTGCTGACCCGGGTTGGGGGAGGTGATGATGCCCGTCTCGGGGTCCACGCCCACGCCGTTGGCGGAGCCGGAGTTGTTGATGTCGAAGCCCGAGCCGTTGACGCCGGCCACGGCGTCGGCCTCGTCGATCATGTCCGAGATCGTCGAGGTCCCGGCGACCTCACCGGAGTCCATGTAGTCCAGCGAGATCGCGGGGTTGGTCAGGTCGATGTCAAGGATCGCGCCCTGCAGCCAGCCGGCCTCCTCGAGGCGGGTGAACTCGGTGAGGATCGCGCCGGGGGCGATCTGGGTGGCCTCCTGCCGGCTGACGATCGCGGTGCCCTCGTTGGACACGTCGAGGTAGTCGTCGGCGACCTCGTCCGCCTCGGGCTCGGGGGCGGCGCCGTCGGTCGGGGCCTCCGCGCCGTCGGTGGGCGACTCGGCGGCCTCGGGGGCCGGCTCGGTCGGGCTCGCCGCGGCGGGCGAGACGAGGGTGGCGGCCAGGCTCGAGGTGAGCACCAGACCGAGGACGGAGGCAGCGGTACGGGACCGCCGCCACAGAGGCACGGCAGACATGGGCGTCCTTAGGGGGAGAACCGGGAAGGGGTGCCCACATCAGACTCCAGCTCGATGACCGGCTCCTTGACCCACGGTGGACCGCAGGTGTCGTCCTCGTTGCCGGTCGACGCGGAACGCTCTCCGCGTCTGCGCAGGTGAGCGTGGGTATGAGCCGACTCACCCCGGCCACGGACCTTGGTCCCTGGGCGCCCGCCGCGCGCCCGGTCAGGGACGCGCTCCCGGCGACCCGCGCCGAACCGGACGCTGCCGGGCACGGGGCGGTCCGGCCCGGTGGGGGAGGATGGTGGGACCACGCCGGCCCGCCCCAGGGGTGCTCCGGCAGGCAGACCCCGACGACAGGAGTGAGAGCGTGAAGATCGTCGTGCTCGTCAAGCACGTCCCGGACCCCGAGGAGCCGGCGGTGCTCGCCGAGGGCTCGTGGACGCTGGTCCGCGAGGACGGCGTCCTGTCGGAGATCGACTCGCGCGCCATCGCCGTCGCCGAGGAGCTGCGCGGCGACGGGGACAGCGTGACGGCGCTGACGATGGGCCCCGACCTCGCCGAGCCCTCCCTGCGCAAGGCGCTGGCCGCGGGGGCCGACGACGCCGTGCACGTCCTCGACGACGCGCTGGTCAGCGCCGACGCCCTGACCACCGCACGGGTGCTCGCCGCGGTCGTGCGCCGCTCGGGGGCCGACCTGGTCCTGGCCGGCAACGCCGCCACCGACGGCATGGGCGGGGTCGTGCCCGCGATGGTCGCCGAGCTGCTCGGCTGGGCGCACGTCACCCACGTCGAGGACGTCTCCCTCGAGGGCGAGACCCTGGCCGGGCGTCGCGTCTCCGGCCCGGTCTCGCGCACGGTGAGCGCCCCGCTGCCGCTGGTCGCCTCGGTCGTCGAGCAGGCGGCCGAGCCGCGGATCCCCAACTTCAAGGGCCTGCGCTCGGCCCGGACCAAGCCGGTCGAGACCCTCACCCTGGCCGAGCTCGGCGTGGCGCCGACCGCCCCGGCCTGGCAGGTCACGGGCGCCGAGGCCGCGCCGAGCCGCGACCGCGGGGACCTCGTGGAGGACACCGACGAGGCCGTCGCCCGCATCCTCGCCCTGCTGGAGTCCACCGGAACGATCGGAGCCGCGAAGTGACCGTCCTCGTCCTCCTCGAGACCGTCGGCGGGCAGCCCTCCGCCGAGTCCCTCGACCTGCTGGCCCTCGCGCGCACGCTCGGCCCGGACGAGGTCGCGGCCGTCGCCGCCGCTCCCCCCGGTGAGCACGACGCGATCGCCGAGGCCGCCACCGCAGCCGGCGCCGACGTCGTGGCCCTGTCCCCCACCGCCGGCGAGGTCCTCGTCTCCCCCCTGGTCGACGCCCTCGACGACGCCGCCACCCGGCTCGGAGAGGTGTCCGCCGCGCTGGCCCCGGCCTCGTCCGACTCCCGTGAGGCCGCCGCCCGGTTCGCCGTGCGCCGCTCGGTGACGCCGCTGTGGGACGCCGACGCCGTCGCCTCGGACGGCGGGGCCGTCACCACCGGCCAGACCGTGCTGTGGGCGCAGTGGGTGGTGCGCGCGAGCGCCACGGCCGCGCCGGCGGTCGTCGTCGTCGACCCCGTGCTCGCCGGCGCTGCGACGCCCACGGGACCCGGCGAGGGGCGCCGCCTGGAGCTGGCTGCGCCGTCGAGCCCGGGGGCCGAGGTCGGCGCCCGCGAGGTGAGCGCCACCGAGGGCGGCCGGCCGGCGCTGGCCGGCAGCCCCGTCGTCGTGGCCGGGGGCCTGGGCGTGGGCTCGGCCGAGGAGTGGCCGGTGGTCGAGGAGCTCGCCGACGCCCTGGGTGCCGCGGTGGGGGCGACCCGGTCGGCCGTGGACGAGGGCTGGGTGCCCTTCGCCGCGCAGATCGGGCAGACCGGTGAGGTCATCGCCCCCCGCGTGTACGTGGGGCTGGGCATCTCCGGCGCCGTGCAGCACACCTCGGGGATGCAGCGCTCCGGGACGATCATCGCCATCAACGACGACGAGGACTCCCCCATCTTCGAGATCGCCGACCTCGGCGTGGTGGGCGACCTCCACGACGTGGTGCCGGCGCTGCTCGAGGCCCTCCGCGCCCGCGGCTGAGCGCCGCACGCCCCGCGGTCCGGCCCTGCGCCGCACCGCACACTCAGCGAGACATTGCCTTGTGTCTCGAACCCATGGGCTGCGGGCATGCTCTCGAGACACAACCCATTGTCTCGATGCAGGAGGTGGCACAGAGCGATCGGAGCAGGGCGTGCGCGCAGAGGCGTGGGCGCAGGTGGGCGCAGGGGGTGGGCGCCGAGGGATGCAGGAGGGGCGCTGAGGCCCGCGCGGGGAGCCGCTAGTTGCCCTGACCAAGCGGGAGGTCGTGGGCCTGGGCGACCCCGGCGTGCCGGACCGCGCCGGCGTGGGTGTTGAGCCCCTGGGCGAGCGCCGGGTCGGCGTCCAGCGCCGCACGCCAGCCGCCCTCCTCCGACAGCGCCTGCACGTACGGCAGGGTGAGCGAGGTCAGCGCGAAGGTCGACGTGCGCGGGTAGGCCGCCGGCATGTTGGCCACGGCGTACACGGTGACGTCCCCGACGCGGTAGGTGGGCTCGGAGTGCGTCGTGGGCCGGGAGACCTCGAAGCACCCGCCCTGGTCGACGGAGATGTCCACCAGCGCGGCACCGGGGCGCATCGAGTCGACGAGCTCGCGACTGACGAGCCGGGGCGTGTGCGCGCCGGGCACGAGCACGGTGCCCACCACCAGGTCCGCGCGCTGCACGGCCTCCTCGATGGCCTGCGCGGTGGCGGCGAGCGTGCGCACGCCGGGCCCGAAGGTGTCGTCGAGGCGCCGCAGCGCCGGGACGTGGGTGTCGAAGACCGTCACCGCGGCGTGCATGCCGTGCGCGAACGTCGCCGTCCCGGTGCCCGCGACGCCGGCCCCCAGGACCACGACCTCGGCGGGCGCGACGCCGGCGATGCCGCCCATGAGTACCCCGGTCCCGCCCCGGGTGGCGTCGAGCAGGTTCGCCCCGACGATGCCCGCCATCCGCCCGGCGATCTGGGACATCGGCGCGAGCAGCGGCAGCCGGCCGTCGGCGCCCTGGACCGTCTCGTAGGAGATGGCGGTGGTCCCGGCCGTCAGCAGCTGCTCGGTCAGGGGACGGTCGGCCGCCAGGTGCAGGTAGGTGAACAGCACCTGGTCCTCGCGCAGGAACCCGTACTCCTCCGCCACGGGCTCCTTGACCTTGACGACGAGGTCCGCGGCCCAGGCGTCGGCCGGGTCGGACACCAGGGTGGCGCCGGCATCCGCGTAGTCCTCGTCGGTCAGCCCCGAGACGGCGCCGGCGCCGCGCTGGACGAGCACGGTGCGGCCGGCGGAGACGAGCTCCTGCACCCCGGCCGGCGTGAGGCCGACGCGCCCCTCGTGGTCGAGGACCTCGGTGGGGACTCCGATGCGCATGCTCTGCTCCGACTCGACGGGCGGGGCCCGGGCCCCGCGTGACCTGGGGCGAGATCGCCCCGAAGACGAGGGGCCAGCCTAGTGGCGCCGACCGGCGGCGGTCGCGGCGAGCTCAGGGTCCGCCGGCTGCGGTTTGCGCCGCACGTGCAGCTGCTTGCGCACACGCGCGACGACGGTGCCGTCGGTGGCGACGACCTCGGTGCTCAACCAGTGCAGGTGGGCGCCGCCGTCGGCCGCACCCGCGCGGATCTGCTCGAGCAGCTCGTCGGTCACGTGGAACTCCGCCTCCACCGCGGTGCGGCCGGGCCGCAGGTAGTCCACCTCGCCGCGCTTGTCCCACACGGTGTACTCCGGCCCCAGCGCCCGGGAGACGAGGAGCATCCAGAACGGGTCCGTCATCGAGTACAGCGAGCCGCCGAACTGCGTGCCGACGTAGTTCGACGTCAGCGGGTTCTTCGCGAGCCGCACGCGCGCGTGACGGGCGTCGGGCGAGAGGTGGGTGATGCGGATCCCCGCGAACAGCAGCGGCGGCCAGAGGTTCATCCCCAGGCGCAGGAACGTCGGTGAGCCGACGAGTCGGTCGAGGTCGGCGTAGGTCGGCAGCTTCGGCGGGCGCAACGCAGGCATGGTCCATCCTCGCCCGGCCGGCCGCTCCCCCGCAGCCCGATCGCCCGCTCCCCCGCAGCCCGAAAGCCGGCAGCCCGCCCCTCGCGGCCCAGACCCCGCAGCCCGGCCCCCGGGGCCTCCCCGCTGCAGCCCCGCCCCCGGCGGGTCAGCGCCTGCCGCGTTCGTACCGGTCGCGCCGGGCCTGGTCGCCGAGGAAGACCTGCACGAGCACCCGGGCGCCGAGGGTGAAGGCGAACAGCAGCAGTGCCGCGCCCACCGCCGGCAGCACCCGGATCCCCTCGGCGAGGTCGGGTCCGCCGGAGGTGGCGATGAGCATCGTGCCCGCCAGGCCGAGCGCGGCCGCCAGCACGGCGACGATGAGCTGCTGGACGATGCCGGTGACGAAGGCCCGGTCGTCGTCGTGGCCGAGCACGCGGGTGTTGATGGTGAACCGTCCCGCCTCGAGGTCCTCGGTGATCCGGTTGAGGCGCCGCGGCATGCGCTGCAGCATCGGCAGGAGCGCCGCGACCTGCGAGATCAGCCCGTCCTTGAGCGCCTGCGGGCTCAGCTTCTCCCGGGACAGCGTGCGCCCCTCGGCGCGGGCGGCGGAGACGAGGTCGAGGTCGCTGCGCAGCAGTGCGAGGGTGCCCTCCAGCGCCCCGAGCGCCCGGAAGGCACCGGCCAGCTGCGGCGGGACGGAGAACCGGTGACGGATGACGATGGAGAGCAGGTCGCCGAACAGCGCCGCCGGCACCGGGCCGGACCCGGACAGGCGGGTGAGCAGCTGCCCGACCTCGCGCTCGAGGGCCCGGTCGTCGAGACCGGCGGGGCGGTCGAGGAGGTCGACGAGCGCGTCGGTGGCGGCCACGGCGTCAGCCCGCTCGACGGCGGTCAGCACCATCCCCAGGGCCGAGCGCGACCCGGAGTCCAGCCGCCCGACCGAGCCCAGGTCGAGCAGGGCGAGCGTCCCGTCGGGCCGGAGCATGACGTTGCCGGCGTGCAGGTCGGCGTGGAAGACCCCGGTGACCAGCACCTGCCGCAGGATCGTGCCGACCAGCGCCTGCGCGAGCGCGTCGCGCCGCTCCTGGCTCAGGGCCGCCACGTCGCCCGGGCGCGCCGACAGCGGGCCGCCGTCGATCCGTTCCATCACCAGCAGCGTGCGCGAGCTGATCTCGGCGTGGGCGCGGGGGACGTGGACGAGGTCGGAGGTCGTCGAGGCCTCGACGGCGGCCATGTTGGCGAGCTCGACGCCGTAGTCGAGCTCCTCGTCGAGGGAGTCGGCGAATCCTCGGGCCAGGGAGCGCAGGCCGAGGTTGCGCCCCCAGCTCGTGGTGCGGTCGAGCCGGTCGGCCAGCCGCAGGACGATGTCCATGTCACCGGTGACCTGCGCGCGGGCGCCGGGTCGCTGGATCTTCAGCACCACATCGGAGCCGTCGTGCAGGCGCCCGGTGTGCACCTGGGCGACCGAGGCCGCGGCGAGCGGGACGGTGTCGACGTGCGCGAAGACCTCCTCGAGCGGTCGGCCCAGGGCCGCGTCGATCGCCGGGCGGATCTCCTCCCAGGACACCGCCGGGACGTCGGAGTGCAGCCGGGAGAGCTCGTCGATCACGGAGGCCGGCAGCAGGTCGGCCCGGGTGGACAGCGTCTGCCCGAGCTTGACGAAGGTGACCCCCGCGTCCTCGAGCGCCCGGCGCAGCGCTCGGGCCGTGGTGCTGGGTGCCTCGGCGTCGTGCCCCCGCCGGGGCATGCGGGGCCGGAGCCAGGCGACCAGCCCGTGGCGGGCGGCGATCCGCACGACCTCGGTGTAGCGGCGGGTGCGGCGCAGCCGGGCGGGGGTGCCGCGCACGAAGGCCAGCGGGGAGGGCAGGGCGCCGGTGGGTAGGAGGGCCTCGAGCACGGCCAGCACCATGATCTCCAGGACGAGGAGCCAGCCGGCCCCCAGGACCACGACGACGACCAGCGCCGTCGGGTCGGCGCCGGCCGGGTCCAGCTGGGTGGGACCCAGGTGCAGGCCCTCCATCACCTGCCGGATGAGGACGGTGCCGAGGGAGTTGCCGAGCAGGGCGACGATGATGGTGCGCGGCCAGCCCACGGGCGCGCCCAGCAGCCGGCGTGCCACCACCGCGACGATCAGCGCGTTGACGACCGTCGTGGCGACGACGACGACCAGCCCCAGGACCGAACTCATGGGTGCCAGTGTGGCGGAAGTCGCCGCGGAGGTGCGGCGGGCGGGCTACCGCCCCGGGCGCATGAAGTCGACGTCGGTGAAGGATCGTTCGCCGGCGACCGCCTGGGCGAGCAGCTCGCCCACCGCGGGGGCGTGCTTGTGGCCGTGGCCGGAGTCGCCGCCCGCGACGAGCACCCGCTCCCGCCCGGGGAGGCGCCCGACGACGAACTGCCCGTCCGGCGAGCGGGTGTACATGCAGGCCACTCCGGAGCGCGGGACCGGCTCGACGGCGGGGTAGGCCAGGCGGGCGGCCGCGCCCAGCGCCGCGGCGTCGCGCCCGGGCGCGATGGAGCGGTCGAGGTGGTCGGGCTCAGCGTCGGAGAATCCCAGGTCGGCGGAGCCGTCGTCGTCGAGGCCGAGCTTGACGTCGAAGCCGTCGCGCTGGCCCGGCCGCGAGGAGCCGTGCCCCCACAGGCACCGGCCGTCGTCGAGCTCGCGGATGACGACGGGGAAGCGGGCGAGGTCGAGGATCCCGCCCGGGTCGGTCGCCGCCCGCTCGCGCCCGGTGAACCAGAACATCGGCACCCGGCGGGGCTGCAGCGGCAGGCCCGTGAGCGCGCCGGTCCAGGCCCCGGCGGCGAGCACGACCTGGCGGGCGCGCACCGCCCCGCCGCCGGCGAGCCGGACGAGCACGCCGCCCGACTCCTCCTCGACGCTCTCGACGCGGGCCCGGACCGTGCGGGCCCCGGCCGTGCGGGCGGCGTCGACGGCGGCCCGCACCCCGGCCTCGGGCCTGGCGATGCCTGCGCCGGGGTCGAGGACGCCGTCGTGGTCGTCCGCCGTCGTGGCCAGGACGGGGAAGCGTTCACGCACCTCGGGGGCCGTCAGGACCTCGAGGTCGCGTCCGGCGGCCTCCCCCGCGGCGAGGACACCCGCGACGACGCGGCCGTGCCGCGGCCCGACCATGACCCCGCCGGTGAGCGTGAGCAGCTCGGTGCCGCTCGCCTGCTCGAGCTCGCGCCACAGCTCGCGGGCGCGGACGGCGACCGGCGTCAGCCCGGGGTGCTCGAGGCACAGCTCGCGGAAGAGCCGGGTGCGGCCGTGGGTGGAGCCCAGGGCGTGGCCGACAGCGAACTGCTCGATCCCGACGGCGTCGACCCCGCGCGCGGCGAGGCGCCACAGCGCCTGGGAGCCCCAGGCGCCGAGGCCGACGACGGCGACGTCGGTGGTGACGATGCCGTCGGGGGCGGCTGCGGTGGTGAGGGGGTCGGTCGCGGTCTCGGTCGGCTGTGGATCAGCTGCGGGCACGCGTCGAGTTTTCCACCGCGAGGCCGCTCTCGTTGTGCGGGGGCCTGGTCGTGACCACGATGGGAGACGGACGGCGGTGGCTGGCGCAGGCGCGGTCCGAACGGACGACCGACCTGACGGAGGCGACATGCACGACGATCCATCGGCCGCGCGGCGCGGCGACCGGCCCGACGACGCGCAGGACGGCCCGGTGGGAGCGCCCGACCAGGGCCTGAACGCGGACCAGGCAGACGAGCTGCTGGACGAGCTGCGGGACGCGATGCGACGGTTCGGGCTCCCCGTGGACGAGCAGCGGGCGGAGCTCGAGGCGAAGGTCGCGGCAGCCGGCACGGACGGTGCTGCCGCGGAGGGCAGGGCCTGGCTGGAGCTCGCCGCGTTCCACCACAGCCACGGGGACATCGACGACGCGGGCGGAGCGGTGGGACGCGCTATCGCCGGCCTCAGGGCAGCGGGAGGTCCGGCGCGCGAGCTCGGCCGCGCCTGGCGACTGCTCGGGGACATCCACCGTGCGGGCGGATCCACCCGTGCCTCGCTGTCCGCCTACCAGCGCGCCCTCACCGCCTGGGGTGAGGAGGGGACGTCGACGGGCGAGCGCGGCGGTGTCGTCCACCGCATCGGCCGCACGCTCGACGAGCTCGGCGAGCCCGCGGGCGCCCTCGAGCACCTCGAGCGGGCCCGCCGCATGTTCGCCGGTGACCCGGACCGGTCCTGGGAGGAGTTCGCGGTGCTCGAGGACCTCGCCGCGGTCCACGCGGGCACGGGTGACCACGCCGCGGCCGAGGGCGTCTTCCGTCCTGTCGTCGATGCGCTTCGCGCGCGGGAGGAGGACCTCGACCTGCTGGCGCGGGGGCTGGCCGGGCTGGGCGCGGGACTGCACGGCCAGGGTCGGTACGAGGAGGCGGTGGCCGCCTACGAGGAGGCCCTCGAGCTCGTCGTCGGCGACGAGGAGCTCATCGACCTCGAGGTGGAGCTCAACTACTCGCTCGCCGACCCACTTCGTTCCCTGGGCCGCGAGCAGGACGCCCTCGCCGCGGAGGATCGCGGCGAGATGGCCGAGGAGATGGCGCTCAGGCTCGAGGAGGAGGAGCTGGAGCTCGCGCAGGAGGAGCTGGGGCTCCTGCAGGAGGAGCTGGAGGACCGCATCCAGGTCCTGCGGAGGTCGCTCGGCGACTGGGACGAGTGAACGCCGCCACGGCGTTGGCTCGCCCCGCCCCTCCGGCGAGGCTCCACCGGGAGTCGCGGAGGGAGCCTCAGCGGCGGCCGAGGATCCGGTCCAGCAGGCTGCGTCGCTTCCGGCCAGGGCCGGTATCACCCGACGACGGCGCCTGCCCAGAGGCGGCCCCGCCTGCCGTCCCAGGACCGCCTCCCCGGCCGGCTCCACCGGCGGGCGCCGGCCCGTACAGGTCGAGCTCGGCCCACAGCAGCGCGTCGTCGAAGGTCACGCCCGTCGTCCGCTCGAGCAGGTTCATCAGGGCGTCCTCGTCGAGCGGGTCGAGGTCGAGCCCGGCCTCGGCCGGGTGCGGCTCGCCGGAGTCCGCGTCGAGCTCCCCGGCCACGGAGCGCAGCTCGCGGCCCGCGCCGTCGGGGTGGGTCTCCTGGAAGTGGTAGATGTCCGAGGCGCCCCCGAACATGGCGATGCGGGTGGTGCGGCCCAGCGCGGGAGCGGCGGTGAGGGCGAGCTCGAGCAGCGAGAAGTGCTCGCCGAGGACCACGGTGCCGGAGGCGACCGGGCCCACCGCGACGACGCCGGGTCCGGCCTCGGCCGCGAAGCGTGAGCTCAGCGCGTGGTCGCCGAGGACCTTCTCCCCCTGCGGTGCCAGGCCGACCGCAGCCAGGTCCGTCGGCTCGGCTCCCTCGACCACCAGAACTGCGCAGTTCCATGCCATGGGGGCGACGATAGCAAGCCGGCGCCGACTTTTCGTGACTCACGCCACCGGGTCGCGCAGGTTCTGACCGGGATGCCCCGGGTCCCGGCCGCGCGCCTGTCGTGCGTGTCTGCTCAGCCCCCGAGCAGGTCGCTGCGGCCGAACATCTCGGCGGTGGCGCGGGCCGAGGGTTGCCCGGCGTCGGGATCGGCCCCGGCGTCGAGCAGGGTGGTGACGACGTCGGTCTCACCCTTGAACAGCGCGCCGGCCAGCGGGGACTGGCCCCGGTCGTTGAGGCGGTCGACATCGGCGCCCCGCCCGGCGAGCGCCCGGACGAGGTCGGCGTGCCCGTGGTACGCGGCCAGCATGAGCAGGGTGTTGCCGCCGGGGCCGGTGAGGTCGGCCGGGGCACCGGCGTCGACGTAGGTGAGAAGGCGTTCGGCCTCGCCCTGGCGCGCGAGGTCGAGGAGCTGGTGGGCGAGCTCGACGGCCTCGTCGTCGGGTGCCGTTTCGTGGCTGTCGGTCATGGGTCGACCGTACGCGCGCCGGGGCGGGGGCCACGAAGCGTCGGGAGGATGACGGAGGTCGTCACGCGGGCGACGCGCGGACGCCGAGCCGCTCGAGGGTCGTACGCCCCATGTCCGCCATCCGCTGGTCGCGTCCGCGGTAGTACCAGTAGGCACCGGCGGCCTGCTGGAAGGCCCAGGCCTTGCCACGCTCCCACTCGGCGTCGTCCGAGCCGAGGGCGGAGCGCAGACGTGCGCGCGGGGCGTCGTCGAGCAGGTGCCAGGCGCCGACGAGGTCGAGCGCCGGGTCCGCTGCCCCGAACCCGCCGCCGTCGAGCACGCCGATGAGGCGGCCGTCCGCGACGAGCACGTTGCCCGGGATGAGGTCCGTGTGGCACATCGACTCCTCGGCCGGCCGGTCGAGCAGCCGAAATCCTGCCCAGAGCCGGCGCATGGCGGACGTGTCGAGGAGTCCCTCGGACCGGCGGATGCACGTCGCGACCCAGTCGTCGTGATCGGCGAGCCGGCCTCCGCGCCCGCCGCCGGTGAACCGTCGGCCGCGGGTCGGCCATCGGCGCAGGGCAGTGACGAGGGTCGCGAGGTCGTCGGCGAGGCCCGAGGAGCCGGACGCCGTCGTCGGTCCGGCAGGCTCACCGTCGACCCAGGTCTGGAGCAACCACGGCAACGGGTAGCCCCGGCCCGGCTCGCCGACCATGAGCGGCTCGGGTGCCGGGAACGGGATCGCCAGGCGTAGCTCGGCGCCCGCGGCGCGATGGGAACGCACTCGTCGGCCGACGACTTCCACGTCGTCACCCCGGAGGGGGAACCGGGCGGCGAGGGTGTCGCCGATGCGGAAGATCGCGTGGTCGGTGCCGCCCGCGTCGAGCCGGCTGACGGGCAGCCCGGCGTGGGCGACCGCCTGGTCCGCGATCAGCCCGGCGACCTGCTCGGCCGTGACGTGGACGTGGCCGGGGGTGGTGCTCATCCGTCGAGCGTGCGACGTCGGTCGGGCGCCGGCCAATGTTTTCGGCGTCGGGGGGATCACCGGACGGCGGTCATCGGTACGCCGGCCGATCCGCCGGCCCACCCGGGAACGTTCAGCCGGCGCTCGGGTAGGGCACGTCGGCCCGTGCGCAGAGCCGCCGGTAGGCGCGCGCCATGTAGATCGCGTAGGACAGCGTCGCCACCGTGCCGCCGGTCCCCGCGACGGCGAACACCACGAGCCACGAGACCTGCGGGTCGAGAGCGAGCACCCCGGCGACGACTGCGCCGGCCATCGCGACCGGCCCGAGCAGGTAGTCGATCCTGCGCCCGAGGATGCGGGCCATCGGCAGGAAGTGCGCGCCGATGACGAACACCATCAGCGGCAGCACCCATCGTCCCTGCCCGAGCACGAGCAGCACGACCGTGCCGAGGATCCAGATCGGGTGCGTCACGCTGTTGAGCTGCATCATCGCCCGGCCGAGGCGCTCGTCCTCCGCCGTCGGGACGTGCGGGAACGACGAGGCGTGGCGGATCTGCGCCACGCCCCGCACCACGAGGAGCACCGCGGCGACCAGCACCAGCGCGAGCGCCCCGGCGCCGACGTAGCCCCAGGCGAACGGCCACCAGACGGCGTAGAGGACGGCGTAGGCGCTCATCATCACCGGGAAGAAGGCGATGCCGCGGGCCGCCGATCCGAACCACTCGGGAGCCGGCCGAGTGCCGGCCTGCGCGGGCGATGCCATGCCTCCATCGTCCCAGACGGCGGGTGGTGGGCATCGCCTCACGGGGCACCACGAGGATCATCGGCCCCGAGCTCGTCCTCCGGCCCCACCGACGCGAAAAGCCCCCGACCCGGGACACATCATCCCAGGTCAGGGGCCCTATCGTCGCGTGCGCGAAGGGGGACTTGAACCCCCACGCCCTTTCGGGCACACGGACCTGAACCGTGCGCGTCTGCCAATTCCGCCACTCGCGCGAGCCGCATTCCTGCGGAGAACAGCGAGGACGACAATATCACCCGGGATCCGGCCGCCGCCCCCGGATCCCGGGCCGGGGCCCGTGATCCCGCCCACGAGCAGGGCGGCGTCCTCCCGACCCGGGGCCGCGACCGCCGTCGGGAATCCCGGCGGGCCGCACCCGGCTGCGCCGCGACGTCGGGCGTCAGTCGTTGTCCCCGCCGGTGTCGTCGGTCGACCCGAGCCGCACCTCCTCGCCGCGGCTGTTCGTGAACCGCCACTCGGCGACCTCGGGCAGGTCCTCGCCGTGGGTGCGCGCGTAGTTCCGCGCGCGCACGCGGGTGTCGAGCAGCTCCTGACGCAACCCGGCGGCCCGCTCGGCGAGGCCGGGGACGCGGTCGATGACGTCGGCGGCGAGCCGGTAGCGGTCGAGGTCGTTGACCCGGAGCATGTCGAAGGGCGTCGTCGTGCTGCCCTCCTCCTTGAATCCGCGCACGTGGATGTTGTGGTGGTTGGTGCGCCGGTAGGTGAGCCGGTGGACGAGGGCCGGGTAGCCGTGGAAGGCGAAGATCACCGGCCGGTCGGTCGTGAACAGGGCGTCGAAGTCGCGGTGGCTCATCCCGTGCGGGTGCTCCCGCTCGTCCTGCAGCCGCATGAGGTCGACGACGTTGACCACCCGGACGCGCAGGTCGGGCAGGTGCTCGGCGAGCAGGCTCGCGGCGGCGATGGCCTCCATCGTGGGGATGTCGCCGGCGCAGCCGATGACGACGTCGGGCTTCTCCCCCGCCACCTCGGTGCCGGCCCAGTCCCAGATGCCGATGCCGCGGGCGCAGTGCAGCTCGGCCTCCTCCATCGTCAGCCACTGCGGGTTCGGCTGCTTCCCCGCGACGACGACATTGACGTACCCCTTGCTGCGCAGCACGTGGTCGAAGGTCGACAGCAGGGTGTTGGCGTCCGGCGGCAGGTAGATGCGCGTGACGTCGGCGGTCTTGTTCATCACCACGTCGAGGAAGCCGGGGTCCTGGTGGGAGAACCCGTTGTGGTCCTGGCGCCACACGTGCGAGGACAGGAGGTAGTTGAGCGAGGGGATCGGCACCCGCCACGGGATGTCCAGGCTGGCGTCGAGCCACTTCGCGTGCTGGTTGAACATCGAGTCGACGATGTGGACGAACGCCTCGTAGCTGTTGAGCACGCCGTGCCGGCCCGTGAGCAGGTAGCCCTCGAGCCAGCCCTGCACCTGGTGCTCGGAGAGCACCTCCATCACGCGCCCGGTCCGGGACAGGTCGACGTCGGTGTCCACGATCTCGCCCTGCCAGGTCTTGCCCGCGACGTCGACGGTCGCCGACAGTCGGTTCGACGCCGTCTCGTCCGGACCGAAGACCCGGAAGTTCGTGGCGTTGCGCTCGATCACCTCCGCCAGCCAGGCGCCGAGGGTGCGCGTCGCCTCGCCCATGGTGCCGCCGGGCGCGGGGACGTCGACGGCGTGGTCGCGGAAGTCGGGCAGGTCGAGGTCGCGGGTGAGCGAGCCGCCGTTGGCGTGGGGGTTGGCGCTCATCCGTCGCGTGCCGACGGGGTTGTTGCGGGCGACGGTCTGGGCGATGCGGCCCTCGTCGTCGAACAGCTCGTCGGGCCGGTAGCTGCGCATCCAGTCCTCGAGGAGCCGCGTGTACTCGGCGTTGCCGCGCACGTGGTTCATCGGGACCTGGTGGCTGCGCCACGTGCCCTCGACCTGCTGGCCGTCGATCTCCTTGGGGCCCGTCCAGCCCTTCGGCGTGCGGAAGACGATCATCGGCCAGCGGGGCCGCTCGGTCAGCGAGCCGTCGGCGGCGCGGGCGCGGATGTCGGCGATCTCGTCGAGGACGGTGGCGAGCAGCGCGCCGAAGCGCCGGTGGGTGTCGGCGGGGTCCTCGTCGTCGAAGCCGCCCTCGAAGAAGTGCGGGTGGTGGCCGTAGCCGACGAGCAACGCCTCGAGCTCGTCCCTCGGGATGCGGTCGAACAGGGTGGGGTTGGCGATCTTGTAGCCGTTGAGGTGGAGGATCGGCAGCACGGTGCCGTCGACGGTCGGATCGAGGAACTTGTTGGAGTGCCAGGCGGTGGCCAGGGGGCCGGTCTCCGCCTCGCCGTCGCCGATGACGGCCACGGCGATCATGCCTGGGTTGTCGAAGGCCGCCCCGTAGGCGTGGGAGAGGACGTAACCGAGCTCGCCGCCCTCGTGGATGGACCCCGGGGTCTCTGGCGCGACGTGGCTGGGGACGCCGCCGGGGAAGGAGAACTGGCGGAAGAGCTCGTGCACACCCCGGGCATCCGGGCCGACGTGCGAGTACACCTCCGAGTACGTGCCCTCGAGCCAGGCGGCCGCCACGAGCGACGGGCCGCCGTGGCCGGGTCCGCTGAGGTAGATGGCGTCGAGGTCGCGCTTGATGATCTGGTGGTTGAGGTGGGCGTAGAGGAAGTTCTGCCCCGGCGAGGTGCCCCAGTGCCCCAGCAGGCGGGGCTTGATGTCCTCGGCCTCCAGCGGACGGCCCAGCAGGGCGTTGTCCATGAGGTAGATCTGGCCCACGGCCAGGTAGTTGGCGGCGCGCCACCAGGCGTCGACGGCCTCGACGGTGGCGTCGTCCAGCCGGTAGGTCGCGGTCTCGTTCTCGGCGGTCGTACCGGTGGTGAGATCCATACCACCAGCCTGGTGCCTCCGGGGACGACGCGCCACCCGTCGGTGCGCGCCCGCCGGGCAGGTCCCTGCTCGACCGCCGGTGGTGCGGGGATGACGGACGGGGGCCGGCAGCTGTGCTGCCGGCCCCCGTCCGGGCCCGCGTGAAGCCCCTCAGCGACGCGCGGGCCGCTGAGGCTCGATCACTCCCCGGCGGTCGCCCGGCGACGCAGCGCCAGGCCCCCGGTCCCAAGAGCGACGAGCAGGGCTGCGACGAGCAGCAGGGTCATCACCGCACCCGCACCGGTGTCCGGCAGCGGGCCGGCGGGGACCTGCGGCGTCGGGGCAGGGGCCGGGGTGGTGCCACCCGGGACCGTGACCGTCACGCTGTCCTCGTCCTCGACCGGGTCCCCGTCACCGGGCGGGGTGCCGTGGGCGGTGGCCGTGTTGTCCACGGTCCCCCGCGCCACGTCGTCCGCCGTGGGCTCGTAGGTCGCGGTCGCGATCGCCGTCTCGCCCGGGGCCAGCACGCCCGGCGCACCCGGCCAGTCGTAGCTGATCTCGGACAGGCCCTCGAGCTCGTCGGTGACGACGACGTCCGTGAGAGTGACGTTCCCGGTGTTGGTGATCTCGAAGCGGTACCCGACGGTGCCGTCCTTGACCACACCCGTCTTCACCAGCGAGATCGCGGGCTCCGGGTCCATCGGCGTGAACCAGGAGTCCTCGTCCGTCACCGGCTCGGGCACCTCACCGTCCGGGCCGACCGGCGGCACACCGGTCGCCGTGGCGGTGTTGTCGACACCGCCGGCGTCGATGTCGGCCTGGGTGAGCTCGTAGGTGGCGAACGCACTCACGGACTCGCCCGGGGCCAGCACACCGGGCACGCCCGGCCACTCGCCGAAGGTGATCTCCGACAGACCCGGCAGGGGGTCGGTCACCGTCACGTCGTCGAGCGTGACGTTGCCGGTGTTGGCCACGATGAGCTCGTAGCTCACCGTGCCGTCCTCGACGACGCCCGACTTGACGATGTGGATCGACGGCGTGGCCGGGGTGGGGGTGACCACCTCGTCCGGGTCCTCGACGGGCTCCTCCGGGTTTTCCGGGTCGGGGCTCGGCGGGGTGCCGGTGGCCAGGGCGTGGTTGACGACCTGACCGGCGTCGACGTCGGCCTGCGTGAGGACGTAGGTCGCCGTCGCCGTCACCGTCTCACCCGGGGACAGCACCCCGGACACACCCGGCCAGTCGTACGTCAGGTCGGACAGACCCTCGAGCTCGTCGACGACGACCACATCGGTCAGCGTCACGTTGCCCGTGTTCGTGGCCACGAAGGTGTAGGACACCTCGTCACCGACGACAGGTCGGTCCGCGTTCGCCAGCTCGCTGGTCTTGACCAGCTCGATGGCCGGGTCTGCCTCCGTGGTCGGGACCGTCTCCTCGTCCTCGTCGGTCACCGGGTCCGGCTCCTCGCCGTCGGGGCCCGTCGGGGGCACACCCGTCGCCGTGGCGACGTTGTCGACCTGACCAGCGTCGACGTCGGCCTGCGTGAGGACGTACGTCGCCGTGGCGGTGACGGTCTGTCCGGGGGCGAGGGTGCCCTCGATCCCCGGCCAGTCGCCGAAGGTGACCTCGGAGAGGCCCTCGAGCGGATCGGTGACGTCGACATCCGTCAGGGTGACGTTGCCGGTGTTCTCGACCGTGAACTCGTAGGTGACGGTGTCACCGACCTCGCCGGCCTGGTCGCCCAGGGAGCCGACCTTCGCCAGGGCGATGGACGGGTCGTGCGGGGTCGGGGTGTTCTCCTCGTCCGGATCCTCCACGGGCTCGGAGGGGTCCTCCGGGTCCGGGCTCGGTGGGTTGCCGGTCGCGAGCGCGGCGTTGTGCACCTCGCCGCGGTCGATGTCGGCCTGCGTGAGGACGTAGGTCGCCGTCGCCGTGACCGACTCACCCGGGGACAGCACCCCGGACACACCCGGCCAGTCGTACGTCAGGTCGGACAGACCCTCGAGCTCGTCGACGACGACCACATCGGTCAGCGTCACGTTGCCCGTGTTCGTGGCCACGAAGGTGTAGGACACCTCGTCGCCGGCCACGACCTCGGTCGCGATCTCCGAGGTCTTCTCCAGCACGATCGCCGGGTCGGCCTCCGTCGTCGGGACGGTCTCCTCGTCCTCGTCGGTCACCGGGTCCGGCTCCTCGCCGTCCGGGCCCGTCGGGGGCACACCCGTCGCCGTGGCGACGTTGTCGACCTGCCCGGCATCGACGTCGGCCTGCGTCAGCACGTAGGTCGCCGTCGCCGTCACCGACTCGCCCGGCGCGAGCGAGCCTTCGACGCCCGGCCACGCACCGAAGGTGAGCTCGGACAGACCCGGCAGCGGGTCCGCCAGCGTGACCTCGGTCAGCGTGACGTTGCCGGTGTTCTCGACGACGAAGGTGTAGGTCACCTCGTCACCCACGAGGCCCGTGGCGTCCTCGGCCAGCGCACCAGACTTGGCGACCGAGATCGCCGGCTCCTGCGGGACCGGGGTCAGCTCCTCGTCCGGGTCCTCGACCGGGTCGGACGGGTTGTCCGGGTCCGGGCTCGGCGGGGTGCCCGTCGCCAGTGCGGCGTTGGCCACCTCACCTCGGTCGATGTCGACCTGCGTGAGCACGTAGGTCGCCGTCGCCGCCACCGACTCGCCGGGGGCGAGAGCACCGGTGACGCCGCTGGGCCAGGTGCCGTACTCGAGCTCCGAGAGGCCCGGGAGCGGGTCCTCGATCGTCACGTCCGTCAGGGTGACGTTGCCCGTGTTGGTCGCGGTGAACGTGTAGGCGATCTCGTCACCGGCCACGACCTCGGTCGCGATCTCCGAGGTCTTGACCAGCACGATCGCCGGGTCGGCCTCCGTCGTCGGGACGGTCTCCTCGTCCTCGTCGGTCACCGGGTCCGGCTCCTCGCCGTCCGGGCCCGTCGGGGGCACACCCGTCGCCGTGGCGACGTTGTCGACCTGACCAGCGTCGACGTCGGCCTGCGTGAGGACGTACGTCGCCGTCGCGGTGACCGTGTCACCCGGGGCCAGCACGCCCTCATCGCCCGGCCACGCACCGAAGGTGAGCTCGGACAGACCCGGCAGCGGGTCCGCCAGCGTGACCTCGGTCAGCGTGACGTTGCCGATGTTCTCGACGACGAAGGTGTACTCCACCTGGTCACCGGCGACGCCGGCGGCCCCGTCGGCCAGCGCACCCGTCTTGAGGACGGAGATTGCCGGGTCGTGGCGGACGGGGGTGGTCTCCTCGTCGGGGTCCTCGACGGGCTCGGACGGGTTCTCCGGGTCCGGGCTCGGCGGGGTGCCGGTCGCGAGCGCGGCGTTGTCGACCTCGCCGCGGTCGATGTCGACCTGCGTAAGCACGTAGGTCGCCGTCGCCGTCACCGACTCGCCGGGGGCAAGGGCGCCGGTGACGCCGCTGGGCCAGGTGCCGTACTCGAGCTCCGAGAGGCCCGGGAGCGGGTCCTCGATCGTCACGTCCGTCAGGGTGACGTTGCCCGTGTTGGTCGCGGTGAACGTGTAGGCGATCTCGTCACCGGCCACGACCTCGGTCGCGATCTCCGAGGTCTTGACCAGCACGATCGCCGGGTCGGCCTCCGTCGTCGGGACGGTCTCCTCGTCCTCGTCGGTCACCGGGTCCGGCTCCTCGCCGTCCGGGCCCGTCGGGGGCACACCCGTCGCCGTGGCGACGTTGTCGACCTGACCAGCGTCGACGTCGGCCTGCGTGAGGACGTACGTCGCCGTCGCGGTGACCGTGTCACCCGGGGCCAGCACGCCCTCATCGCCCGGCCACGCACCGAAGGTGAGCTCGGACAGACCCGGCAGCGGGTCCGCCAGCGTGACCTCGGTCAGCGTGACGTTGCCGATGTTCTCGACGACGAAGGTGTACTCCACCTGGTCACCGGCGACGCCGGCGGCCCCGTCGGCCAGCGCACCAGACTTGACGATGGCGATCGCCGGGTCGTGGTCGACCGGGATGAACCAGTCATCGGTGTCGGTGACGGGGTCACCCGCGGGTGTGGTGCCGTCGGCGTTGGCAGTGTTGTCCACGCCGCCGGCGGTGACGTCGCCCTGGGTGAGGGCGTAGGTGGCGGTCGCGCGGACCGTCTCGCCGGGCTCGAGGACGCCCTCGGCGCCGGGCCAGGTGTAGCTCAGCGCGGACAGACCCTCGAGCGGGTCGGTGATGGTCACGCCGGTGAGCGTGACGTTGCCGGTGTTGGTGGCGGCGAAGGAGTAGGTGACCTCGTCGCCCGCGACGCCCTCGGCGTCGTCGGCGAGCGCGCCGGTCTTCGCCAGGGTGATCTCGCCGGTGCCCACGGTGGTGGGGACGTTCTCCGAGGCGGTGTCGTCGACCGTGGATCCACCGGGCGAGGTGCCGACGACGGTGGCGGTGTTGTCGACGGAACCACGGTTCACGTCGGCCTGGGTGAGGGTGTAGCTGGCCGTCGCGGTGACGGACTCGCCTCGCTGCAGCACGTTCGGGGCGCCGGGCCAGTTGCTGTACGTGATGGCCGAGAGTCCCTCGAGCGGGTCGGTGATCTCGACGCCGGTCAGTGCGGTGGTGCCGGTGTTCGTCACCTCGAAGGTGTAGGTGACGACGTCGCCGACGGCACCGGGTCCGTCGAGGGTGCCGGTCTTGGTCAGGGTGATCGCGGGTGCCGGGTCGGGCATGTCGACCGTGGCCGGGTCCTCGTCACTCACCCGGGAACCGGCGGGGGGCTGTCCGCTGGCGGTGGCCAGGTTGTCGACCTGGCCGGCGGAGACATCGGCCTCGGTCAGCTGGTAGGTGGCGGTGGCGGTCACGGTCTGACCGGGGGCGAGCACGCCCTCGGCGCCGGGCCACGTGTAGGTGAGGTCGGACAGGCCCGGCAGCGGGTCGTCGATCCGCACGTCGGTGAGGGTGACGTCGCCGGTGTTGGTGGCGGCGAAGCTGTAGTCGACGGTCTCGCCGACCTCGCCGACGGCACCCTCCTCGAGCTCGCCCTCCTTGACGAGGTCGATGGTGGCACAGCCGGTGTTGGCGATCTCGATGAGCGTGGCGGCGAGCGCGGCGAAACCGGAGGCGTAGTAGTCGTCGTCCTCCTGCGGGCCGGTGATCTGGCCCATGTGGTCGTGGAAGTCGGCGAGCGCGGAGCCGGACAGGTTGTCCGTCACGCCGATGCCGACGACGCGGGTGCCGGTCGCCTTGAGGGCGTTGGCCGACTCCACGGCGGCGGTGATCGTCGCAGTGTTGGTCGAGTTCCCCGGACCGCCGATGCCACCGCTGCCGGTGGTGTACTGCGTGGGGTTGCCGTCGGTCACGAACACCGCGGCGTCATAGGTCTCCGACGACGAGGCCAGTGCCTCGAAGGCGGCGTCCCAGTTCGTGCCGCCCTGCTGGCTCTGCGGGCGTCGGATCCCGTTGACGTGATCGACGATGGTGTCCCGGTCGTCCACCGAGGTCAGCGGGAGCGCCTGGTTGCTGCCTGCACCGGTCGCGGGTGCGTTCGTGGCGAAGTTGTGGATCGAGAGCCGGATCGGGTACCCCTGGACGGCGTCCACCAGCTGGATGACGCCGTCCCGCGACTGCTGCAGCTGCGGGTCCGTCACCGAGTTGGACAGGTCGAGGCTGATGGCCAGGTCCATCGACGGGGTGCACACCGCAGGGTCGAGCGGGGGGTTGGGGGCAGGGTCGACCGTCGAACGGACGGCCGCGGCTGGGCCGGCGGCTCCGACGAGGACGAGCACGGCGGCCAGCAAGACCGTGAGCGCACGGCGCAACAGGTTGGGGGGACGGTGGACGCGAGGGGACGTCACGGGGGCTCCTAGAGGGGGGTGGGAGGGGACCGACCACTGGTCGATAACGACCTCATGGTAGCAAGCAGAGCCCCGTCCTCCCTGACGTCACGACGTTTTTCACCCCGGGTTTCACCCCGGCTCGTCGAAACCGCGTGATCGGGGTGTGACCGCGCACTCAGCCCGGCCGGTCGCGGGGGTGCCCTACCGGGGCAGCAGCCCGAGCGCGAGCCCGCGGGCGAGCGCCTCCTCGCGCGTGGCGACCCCGAGCTTGCGGTAGAGCGAGGAGCGCTGCGACTTCACCGTGTTCGGGGAGACGTGAAGGGACTCCGCGATGAGGGTGACGTTCGAGCTGCGCACCAGTGCGCCCAGGATCACCCGCTCGCGATCGGTGAGATCCGGCAGAGGTTCGGGCATCGGGAGAAGCCGGGGCACGGTGTCGAAGGGTGGGGGGAGGTGCTCGGCGGCCCCCGGCGGCAGCAGGGCGACCGTGGTCGTCACTCCGTGCGCGGTCGCCACCCCGGCCGCGCGCTGCGCGACCTCGGCCGCCTCGGCCGCCAGCCCGGCCCGCACGAGAAGGATCGACTCCAGGACGTCGGACGTCACCCTCTCGGCCGGGTGCTCCGCCGCGACCGAGGCGAGCAGGGCGAGCGCCCGCTCATCCATTCCCCGGACCACGGCCACCCGCGCAGCGGCGAGCGTGAGCCCGACGTTCCCTCCCGGTTCCGGAAGCAGCGCGTCGGCCTCGGCGGGCTGTTCGGTGGCCAGCAGGAGCTCACACTCCGTCACCAGCAGCAGCCGGTGGAGGCGGCGCCGCGCCGTCGCCCGGTCCCGACGCAGAGCCAACGTCGCCCGGAACCGCTCGAGGCCCTCGATCGGGCGGCCCGAGCGGATGTCGGCGAGCGCCCGCACGCGCGCGAGCAGGATCCAGTGCTCGGTCGTGCCCTCGACCGCGGCGAGCGGCTCGAGGTCGAGATGGGCCTGGTCGAGCTCGTCCCGCTCGAGCGCGGCCCAGGCGCGGCCGATCCGTAGCAGGTGCCCGGCATGGGAGTCGAGGAGCGCGGCCGGCCACGAGCGGCGTCCCGCACGTTCGATCCACTCGTCGGCGGCGGTGAGGCGGCCCGCCAGGGCGTCGGACACGGTGCCGACCCCCAGGGCGAGGAGCTCCGACGACGAGGAGTTGTCGGACTCGAGCGCACGGCGGACCTCCGCGCGGGCCTCGGCGAGCTCGCCGCCGTACATGAGCGTGAGGGCGATGCCCGCGTGCGTAAGCCCGTCCAGGCCACCGAGCGTGCGCCAGTCGTCCGACGTCATGCGCTCCATGAGCTGCACGGCCCTGCGACCGTTCGCCACCCCGCCGTCGCCGAGCGCCCACACTCGCTGCAGCCCAGCCTCGAGGAACCGGGCGAGCACCTTGTAGGAGATCACGTTCGTCGACGACCCGATCGATCCCAGCCCACCGATCATGGCCGTGGAGAGGTCGAGCGCCGCGGACCTGCGGCCGCCGACGTGGTACAGCACCATGGCGTTGACAGCGGCGATCCCCGGGTACCTGGCCATCTCCCCGCGGGGGATGCCCGACAGGAGCGCCGCGAGCTCGCGCTCCTGGATCGACCACAGGTCCAGTCCCCCGACGAGCAGCGCCTCCCAGGCGAGGTCGAGCCGGTGGGCCGCGACCGCCTCCTCGAGCGCGGGGAGCGCCGCGCGGTGCCCGAGCAGGGCCTGGGCCGCCGTCGCCCGGACCGCGAACCGCCTCTCGAGGGGCAGCTCGATCTGCGCCCGTGCCCGTCGGCGCACGACCGGGTGCAGCTGGAACACCGGTGCGTCGAATCCGCCGGTCCAGCGTCCCAGACCCGCGCGCTCGGCCTCGTCGAGAAACGTCTCCGGCCCGCCGAGCTCGACCACCAGCTCCTCGGTGAGCCACCGCGGCGCTGCGAGCACGGCGTGAGCCGGGTCGAGCTCGCCGGGGCCGGGCGCGCGCTGGAGGACCGCAGCCATCCCACGCCGGGTGGTCACGCCCGCGCGCGCGACGAGACGGACCGCCCCGGCGTGACCACGCGTCCCCCCCCCGTGCACGGTGGTCGGGTCGGCGAGCGAGCCCTGCTCGACGAGGAGGCGGGCGATCTCGTCGATCCCCAGGTAGAGCTCGTCGAACACCTCGATGTCCCACCAGCGGGGCAGGTGCCTGGTCGAGCGCACGGAGAACCGCAGCCGCAGCTCTGGGTGATGGTCGATCGCGCGGCGCAGCTGCGACCACTGCTGCTCGCTCAGGTCGTCGGCGTCGTCGACGACGACGAACCCCGCCCTCGCCTCCGGCACCTCGCCGCGGCTCCAGCGGACGTCCGTGCGGCCGCGGGCCCAGGCGGCCAGCGCCGAGGTCCGCCCCGACCCGTGCGGGCCGACCACCGCCACCACTGCGTGCAGGCCGGAGAGCATCGGAAGCAGCCCCGGCGGCTCGACCCAGCCGAGCGGGTCGCGCGGGGCCGCCGGTGCTGCCGCGCGGGCGAACGCCCCCGGGCGGAGGTGCGCCACCGACCCCTGCCGCAGGTGCGGAGGGTCACCCGACCCCTCGGCCGACGGTGGCACGAGGTTCGGAGGCACCGCCCCACGATAGCGACGTCCTGCCTGGTGCGGGAGGGGAAGGAGACCGGTCCGCGCCCCCGGCGCCCCGGCGCTGCGACCTGCCGATCCGTCCCCCTGAGACGACCCACGGGTGGTCCATCTCCCCGGGGTGGCGTCCCGCCCCGATCCTCCGGGTCGTTACCATCTCCGGAGGTACCCGCGTCCCGGGCCGACCGGCCGCGCCGACGCACACCAGCTGACCACCAAGGAGCACCGCACCGATGGGCATCCTCGACCGATTCGAGAAGGGCGTGGAGAACGTGGTGTCCAGCGCGTTCTCCAAGGCCTTCCGGTCCGAGGTCAAGCCCATCGAGATCGCCTCCGCCGTCCGCCGCGAGATGGACGAGCGTGCCGCCACGCTCACCCGCGACCGCACGGTGGCGCCCAACGAGTTCCACGTCGAGCTGGGCCCCGGGGACCTGTCCCGCGTGCGGGAGTGGGGCCACGACACGCTCGCCGGCGAGATCACCGCCGCGGCGACCGACCACGCGACCTCCCAGTCCTACAGCTTCGTCGGCCCCGTCGAGGTCGACTTCGTGGAGAACCCGAGCCTGCACACCGGGCGCATCCAGGTGCGCTCGGCGACCCGACGCGGTGCCGTCGCCCCGGCCGCCGCGGCGACCGCCTCCGCCGCCCACCCGATCCTCGACATCGACGGCCGCCGGTACCTGCTCACCGGGCCGGTCACCGTGCTCGGCCGCGGCTCGGAGTCCGACATCGTCCTCGACGACACCGGGGTCTCGCGCAGGCACCTGGAGATCACGGTGGGCCCGCAGGGCGTCATCGCCACCGACCTGGGCTCGACCAACGGCACCTTCGTCGAGGGGCACAAGATCACCGCGGCCACCCTGGTCGACGGCAACACGATCACGATGGGGCGCTCGCGGATCATGTTCTGGACCGGCGAGGACGAGGTCTGAGGGCGTGAACGAGCTCGTCGTCACCCTGCTCCGCCTGGGCTACCTGGCGGGTCTGTGGCTGTTCGTCGTCCTCGCCGTGCTCGTGCTGCGCAACGACATCTTCGGCACCCGGGTGGCGCCCCGTCCCGGCCGCTCCGCCAGGGCGGGCCGTGGCCGACCGGCCCGCGGTGCGGCGTCGGGCCCCGGGGCGGGGCGGCCCGCCCCCGGCAGGGACACCCCCACCCGGCTGGTGGTCACCGAGGGGCCGCTGACCGGGACGAGCGTGCCGCTGCACCGCTCGGCGATCCTCGTGGGCCGCGCCGCGTCGTGCACGCTCGTCCTCGAGGACGACTACGCCTCCTCCCGCCACGCGCGCTTCTTCCCCCGGGACGGACAGTGGTTCCTCGAGGACCTCGGCTCGACCAACGGCACGACGCTCGCCGGCCAGCGCATCGGCGTCCCCGTCCAGGTGCCCTCGGGCGTGCCCGTGCGCATCGGGCAGACCGTCATCGAGCTGAGGAGGTAGCGGGTGCCGATCGTCACGCGCTTCGCCGCCCGCTCCGACGTCGGCCTGCTGCGCTCGAGCAACCAGGACTCCGGCTACGCCGGGGAGCACCTGCTCGTGCTCGCCGACGGCATGGGCGGGCCGGCCGGCGGTGACATCGCCAGCTCGGTGGCGGTCGCCCACCTCGCCCCCCTCGACGACGACCACGGCGCCGACGAGCTGCTCGGCCTGCTGCGCGGCGCCGTCGCCGACGCCCACGCCGACCTGGTCGCCCGATCGACGGCGGACCCCGACCTGGCGGGGCTGGGCACCACGTGCATCGCGCTGCTGCGCACCGGGACCAAGCTGGCGATGGTCCACATCGGCGACTCGCGCGCCTACCTGCTTCGCGGCGGGGAGCTCACGCAGGTCACCACCGACCACACGTTCGTGCAGTACCTCGTCTCCACCGGCCGCCTCACCCGCGAGGAGGCCGAGCGCCATCCGCAGCGGAACATGATCCTGCGCGCCCTGGGAGACACCGACGGCGAGGTCGAGCTCGACGAGTCGATGCGCGAGATCCAGCCCGGCGACCGCTGGCTGCTGTGCTCGGACGGGCTGTTCGGCGTCGTCTCCCACGACACGATCACCGAGACGATGCGCGAGACCGAGGACCCGGGTGCCACCGCCCAGGCTCTCGTCGACCTCTCGCTGCGCGCCGGTGCCCCGGACAACGTCACGTGCGTCGTCGCCGACTTCCTGCCCTCCAGCGCCGCCGCCTCGGTGCCCGCGGCCGACCCGCAGGTGGTCGGCGCGGCCGCCGAGAACCCGGCGGACCGGCCCGCCGGCGGCCCGGGCGGACCCGGGGTGGCGCGCGGCTCGAGCGCCGAGCGGGCCGCGGCGCTGCTGAGCGCCGAGGAGGAGGAGGCCGAGGCCCCCCGGAAGCGACGTCGGCGGTTGCCCCGCGTCCTGCTCGGCACGCTCGGCGCGCTCGCCATCCTCGTGGCCGGGGCGTTCGCCGGCTGGAGCTGGACCCAGCAGCAGTACTTCGTCGCGCCGTCGGGCGACCACGTCGCGATCTACCGCGGCATCCCGCAGACCATCGGGCCCATCGGGTTCTCCGAGCTGCACGAGCGCACCGACCTGCGCATCGACGACCTCACGCCCCTGGCCCAGCAGCGCCTGGACTCCCCGGTGACCCGGGGCTCGCTCGAGGGCGCCCGCGCGGTGGTGGACAACCTGCGCGAGTCGATCGTGCCCGAGGAGTCGCCGTCCGAGTCTCCCTCGGAGTCGCCGTCCGAGTCCGGCTCCGAGTCGCCTTCGGAGTCCGTGACCGAGCTCCCGCCGGCCCTGCGGAGCCCCCTGCTGGGCGACGGGTCACCGTGAGGGGCGCCCTCTGATGGCGGTCGTCCGGCAGCAGGTCGCCCGCTCGGGGCGGTGGCCAGAGCTCGGCCTGCTCATCCTGGCCGTGGCCCTGGTGATGTTCGGCTACGTCCAGGTCTCGCTCAACGTCAACGGCACGCTCCCGCCCGACCTGCTCACCCGCGGCGGCATCTTCGCCGGCTTCGCCCTGGTCGCCCACCTGGTCGTGCGCTGGCGGGCCCCCTACGCCGACCCGGTGATCCTGCCGGTCGTCGTCCTGCTCAACGGCATCGGGCTGACGATGATCCACCGGCTCGACCTCGCCGAGGGCACCGCCGGCGTGGACCGCCAGCTCATGTGGACCGCGCTCGGGGTGGGCCTCGCGCTGGCCGTCCTGCTGCTGGTGCGCGACCACCGGGGGCTGCGCGGCCTGACCTACACCTCGATGATCGCCGGCATCATCCTGCTCCTGCTGCCGATGCTGCCGGGCATCGGCCGCACCATCAACGGCGCGCGCATCTGGGTGGGCATCGGTCCCTTCAGCTTCCAGCCCGCCGAGATCGCCAAGATCGCCCTGGCCATCTTCTTCGCCGGCTACCTCGTGGCCAACCGGGACAACCTCGCCCTGGCGGGCCCGCGGTTCCTGGGCATGCACCTGCCCCGGCCGCGCGACCTGGGCCCCATCCTCATCGTGTGGGGCATGTGCATGGCCGTGCTCGTCGTGCAGCGCGACCTGGGCACGGCGGTGCTCTTCTTCGGCATGTTCGTCGCCCTCATGTACCTGGCCACCGAGCGGATCAGCTGGGTGATCCTCGGTGGGCTGCTCGGCGCCGGCGGCGCCCTGGTCGCCGCCACGCTCTTCCCGCACGTCGGCGCGCGCGTCGACGTGTGGATCAACGCCCTGGACCCGGAGATCTACTCGCGCAGCCCCGGTGGCTCCGGCCAGCTCGTGCAGGGCCTGTTCGGCCTCGCCTCCGGCGGCCTCATGGGCACCGGGTGGGGCCTGGGCTACCCCCAGCTCGTGCCCTACGCCGAGTCCGACTTCATCATCGCCTCGCTCGGCGAGGAGCTCGGCCTCACCGGGCTGCTGGCGATCCTCCTGCTCTACCTCATCCTCGTCCAGCGGGGCCTGCGCGCCTCGGTGGCCGTTCGCGACGGCTTCGGCAAGCTCCTCGCCGCGGGCCTGGCCTTCACCATGGCGCTGCAGGTGTTCGTCGTCGTCGGGGGCGTGACCCGGCTGATCCCGCTCACCGGCCTGACCACCCCCTTCCTCGCCGCGGGCGGCTCCTCGCTCGTCGCGAACTGGGTGATCGTCGCGCTGCTGCTGCGCATCTCCGACGCCGGTCGCCGACCCACGCCGGTCGCCGACCCCTCCGCGGTGCTCGCCGTCTCGACGACGGCGCCCTCCCCCGACGCGCCCCCCGACGAGCGCGCGCCGGTCCCGGCCGGAGCGCCGGCCGCGGCCTCGCGGTCCGCAGGGTCCGCGGTCGGTCCGGGCGGTGCGGGTGGTCCGGTCGGACCGGGCGGTGCGGGCAGCACGCAGGGCGACGGCGGCGCGACCGACGACGGGGCCGACGGCGGCTGGACGCCCTACCCGGACACGGGCCGGCCCCCCGCGGGCGACGACCGGCCACGCTCCTCCTTCCGGCCCACGGACGAGCGCCGGGCGGCGGACGGCGCGAGCCCGTCGTGGGACCGCCCCACCGAGCAGCACGCGGCCGTCCCGGCCGACGACGGCGACGCCGGGCCCCGCCCCGCGCGGGGGACGACCGACCGGCCCGCGGCGGACGACGCCACCGCCGAGACCCTGCTCCCGCCCGACGGCGACCACGACGGCCCCGAGGAGGGACGATGAACGACCAGATCCGCCGACTGACCCTCGTGGTCGTGCTCATGTTCCTCTCGCTCATGGTCTCCGCCACGACCGTCCAGTTCGTCCAGGCCGGGGACCTCAACGCCGACGGCCGCAACGTGCGCACCTTCTACCGCGAGTTCGGCCGGGACCGCGGCCCGATCGTCGTCGCCGGCACCCCGATCGTCACCTCGGAGCCGGTCGACGACGCCTACAACTACCTGCGCCGATACCAGCAGGGCCCCGCCTACGCCCACCTCACGGGCTACTTCTCGGTCGTGCACTCCTCGATGACCGGGCTGGAGCGCTCCGGCAACGACGTGCTCAACGGCAACGACCCGGGCCTCCTGCTGTCCCGGCTGCAGTCCCTGGTCACCGGCAACCAGCCCCGCGGCGGGGCCCTCGAGCTGACCATCGACCCCGCCGCCCAGGCCGCCGCGATCGAGGGGCTGGGCGACCAGCGGGGCGCCGTCGTCGCCATCGACCCCTCCACCGGGGCGATCCTGGCGATGTACTCCTCCCCCTCCTACGACCCCAACCCGCTGGCCTCGCACGTGCGCTCCGAGGCCACGGAGGCGTACGACACCCTGGCCGCCGACCCCGACCGGCCGCTGCTCAACCGGGCCATCGGCGGCGACCAGTACGCGCCCGGCTCCACGTTCAAACTCATCACCGCCGCGGCGATGGTCGAGAACGGGCTCATGGCCGACTCCATGGTCGAGGCGCCGACCGAGTACCAGCTCCCGCAGACGCAGACCTTCATGCACAACCCCGGTGAGCGGGCCTGCGGCGACGGCTCCGGCCGCACCACGCTGCGCCAGGCACTGATCGAGAGCTGCAACACCCCCTTCGCCATCGGCGCGGTCAACCTGGGCACCGACGAGCTCAACGAGCAGGCGGAGGCCTTCGGCTTCGGCCAGGACCTCGAGATCCCCATGGGCGTCACGCCGTCGCGGTTCCCGGCCGACGCGACGCCCCCCGAGCTCGCCCAGTCCTCGATCGGGCAGTTCTCGGTGCGCACGCACCCGCTGCAGATGGCGATGGTCGCCGCCGCGATCGCCAACGACGGCACCCTGATGACCCCCTACCTGGTCGACCGCACGCTCTCGCCGGACCTCGAGGAGGTCGACTCCCACGACCCGGAGGTCTTCTCCGAGCCGATCTCCGAGCGCACCGCCGAGGAGATGACGTCGATGATGATCGACGTCGTCGAGCAGGGCTACGACAACCCGGGCGCGATCCCCGAGGTGAGCGTGGCCGGGAAGACCGGCAGCGCCGAGATCGACGCGAACACTCCGCCGCACGCCTGGTACACGGGCTTCGCACCGGCCGACGACCCGCAGGTCGCCGTGGCCGTCATCGTCGAGAACGGCGGGGACGTCGGCTGGGGCGTCGGCGGTGCCCAGCTGGCCGCGCCCATCGCCGCCGACGTGATGGAGGCGGTCCTCGAGTGACCGACGAGCGACCGGCCGTCCCTGCGCCCCTGCCCGACGACGTGGCCGCGCAGGTCGCGGCGACGCGCCTGCGTGCGGGTGCCCGGGTGGCCGGCCGCTACGAGCTGGTCACGCCGCTCAACACCGGGGGCTCCGGGGAGGTGTGGGTCGCCCACGACCGGCGGCTCGACCGCCGGGTGGCGATCAAGTGCCTGCACCCCGACCTGGCCGCGCAGCCGCACTTCCTCGAGCGGTTCCGCAAGGAGTCGCAGAACACGGCCCGGCTGCGGCACGTCAACATCGCCGCCCTGCTCGACCACGGGCGGGCCGAGGACGGCGGCGCCTACCTCACCCACGAGCTCGTCGTGGGCGACGACCTGGCCGACATCCTCGCCCGCTCCGGCTCCCTCGCCCCGGCCGCGACGGTGCGGATCCTCTCCCAGGTGCTCGACGCCCTGGCTGCCGCCCACGACGCCGGCGTCGTGCACCGGGACGTCAAGCCGGCCAACGTCCTGGTCTCGACGCGGGGCACCGTCAAGCTCACCGACTTCGGGATCTCGCGAGCGGTGGGCCAGGAGACGATGACCTCGACGGGCATGGTCATGGGCACCCCCGAGTACCTGTCGCCCGAGCTGGCCCGCGGGGGCACCGCGAGCCCCGCGGCCGACCTGTACGCGGTCGGCGTCATCGCCTTCGAGTCGCTGCTGGGCCGGCGCCCCTTCGGCGGGGCCCGTCCCCTGGACGTGCTGCTCGAGCACGTCTCGGCGCCCGTGCCGGACCTCGTGGGGGTGCCGCCGGTCCTCGGCGACCTCGTGCGGGAGCTGCTGGCCAAGACGCCGGAGGAGCGCCCGGCGTCGGCGGGGGCCGCGGCGACACGGTTGCGCGACGCGCTGGACGAGATCCGTCGACCTCGACGGGTCAGGCACGATCGTCTCGGTAGAGTGGACGGCACCGCGCCCGCCGCGGGAGACCGGGCGGAGACCGCGAAGGAGGACAGCACGTGAGTGAGCACGTGACCGACGGACCCCTGGTCCTGGCGGACCGGTACGAGCTCGGGGGCCTCATCGGGCGCGGTGGGATGGCCGAGGTGCACGTCGGACGCGACCTGCGCCTGTCCCGCACGGTCGCCGTGAAGATGCTGCGCGCGGACCTTGCCCGCGACCCGTCCTTCCTCGCCCGGTTCCGGCGCGAGGCCCAGTCGTCGGCCGGGCTCAACCACCCGGCGATCGTCTCGGTGTACGACACCGGCGAGCACGTCACCGGTGCGGGGACCCCCGACGAGCGGCGCGTGCCGTTCATCGTCATGGAGTACGTCGAGGGCCACACGGTCCGCGAGCTCCTCGGCGACGGCGACCCCGTGCCGATCGGGGAGGCCGTCGAGATCGTCGTGGGCGTGCTCAACGCCCTGGAGTACAGCCACCGCGAGGGCATCGTCCACCGGGACATCAAGCCCGGGAACATCATGATCACCCCCACCGGTGACGTGAAGGTGATGGACTTCGGCATCGCGCGGGCGCTGTCGGACAACTCGGCGACGATGACCCAGCCGCACTCGGTGGTCGGCACCGCCCAGTACCTCTCCCCCGAGCAGGCACGCGGCGAGGTCGTCGACGCCCGCTCGGACCTGTACTCCACCGGCTGCCTGCTCTTCGAGCTGCTCACCGGCCGCCCGCCCTTCTCCGGCGACTCCGCCGTGGCCGTGGCCTACCAGCACGTGCGGGAGATCCCGCCGACGCCGTCGACGATCGCCTCGGACATCCCCGAGACGCTCGACCGGGTGGTCATGAAGTCCCTGGCCAAGGACCGCGACGAGCGCTACTCCGACGCCGCCCACTTCCGCAGCGACCTGCTGGCCGCCCACCGCGGCAGCGAGGTGGCCGCCCCGCCGACCGCCGCCTGGGTGGCGGGCGCCGCCGCGGCCGGTGCCGCCGCCGGCTCGGCCACCCAGCTCGTTCCCTCCACCGGTACCTCCACGCCCGCCGCGGCCGCGGCCCCGCCCGCCGACAACGGCGAGGGCTACCGCCGCACACCGCAGGCCGTCGAGGAGGAGCCGAAGCGCTCCCGCGCCTGGCTGTGGATCCTGCTCGTCGCGCTGCTCGCGGTCGGCGGCGTGGTCACCTACCTGCTCGTCACGGGCGGGGACGACGAGCCGGAGACCCCCTCGGTGACGATGGTCGACGTCCCCCAGCTCGAGGGGCTCGACGAGGCCGGTATCGCACAGGCGCTCGAGGACGAGGAGCTCGTCCCCAACTTCCTCGACCCCGAACCCTCCGACGACGTCGAGGAGGGGCTCTTCCTCAGCTCCCAGCCCGAACCGGGCACCTCCGTGGAGGCCGGCAGCGGCGTCGACGTCGTGCTCTCCTCCGGGCCGTCCGAGGTGACGGTCCCCGAGCTCGACGGGCTCGACCGCGCCGAGATCGTCGACGCCCTCGACGAGCTCGACCTCGTGGCCGAGTTCGGTGAGCCGGAGAGCTCCGACGAGATCGAGGAGGGCCTGTTCCTCCGCTCGACGCCGGCCCCGGGCACCGGGGTCGCCCCCGGCTCCTCGGTGCAGGTGGTCCTGTCCGACGGCGTGGGCGACGCGGAGGTGCCGGACGTCGCGGGTCGTACCCAGGAGGAGGCGCGCGCCCTCCTGGAGGAGGCCGGTCTCGAGGTCGGCAACATCTCCACGGTCGACGAACCCGGCGCGAGCGCCGACCAGGCGCTCCGGACGGAACCCGCGGCGGGGACCTTCGTACCGCGCGGCACGGAGGTGACGATCGTCCTCGCCTCCGGGCGGGTCGACGTCCAGGACCTCACCGGGCTGCCGCGCGAGGAGGCCGAGAGCATCCTCGACTCCCTCGAGCTCAGCTACGCGGTGACCGAGGAGAACTCCGACGAGTACCCCGAGGGGCAGATCGTCTCCCAGTCCCAGACCGGGCTCGTCGACCAGGGCACCCGCATCGACCTCGTCGTCTCGCAGGGTCCCGAGGAACCCACCGAGGAACCCACCGAGGAACCCACCGAGGACCCGACCGAGACCCCGACGGACGGCAACGGCGACGGGTGAGCCCGCTCCGGTCCCACGAGTGAGCACCTTCCTGCCTCACGAGTGAGCGGCTTTCTGCCCGACGAGTGAGCACCGACCGGCGGCAGCGCACCGACCGCGGGCAGCGCCCCGGTCGGCGGTCGGGATCCCCGCCGCTCAGCGGCGCACGAGCGGGGCGAGCCCGTCCGCGACCTCGGCGGCGCCGTCCTGCCCGGCCAGCTCGAGCCAGTTGGCCAGCAGCCGGTGCCCGCCCTGGGTCATCACCGACTCCGGGTGGAACTGCACCCCGTGCAGCGGCAGCTCGCGGTGCGCCAGCCCCATCACCACACCACCGGCCGTACGAGCAGTGACCACGAGCTCCTCGGGCACCGACTCCGGGACGACGGCCAGCGAGTGGTAGCGCGCCGCGGTGAACGGCGTCGGCAGCCCGGCGAGGACACCCGTGCCCTCGTGCTCGACCTCGGAGGTGCGACCGTGCATGAGCTCGGGCGCGTGGGTGACGACCCCGCCGTAGAGCTCGGCCAGCACCTGGTGCCCGAGGCACACCCCGAGCATCGGCACGCCCGCGGCCGCGCAGGCCTCGATGATCTCGCCCGAGCGTCCGGCGGCCTTGGGGATGCCCGGCCCCGGGGAGACGAGCACGCCGTCGACGCCGTCGAGGTCCACCTCTACGGCGTCGTTGCGCGTGACCACGGTCCGCGCGCCGAGCTGCTGGAGGTAGCCGACGATCGTGTGGACGAAGCTGTCGTAGTTGTCCACCACGAGGATGCGGGCCACGGTCACTCCACGGTCAGGTCGGCGCTGGGGAGGATCGACTCTACCCAGGGGAACACCCAGACGAAGAGGGCGCCCACGGCGGCCACGAGCAGAGCGGTCAGCAGCAGGACCCGCACCCATCGGGGGCCGGGCAGGGCACGGAACAGCGCGGCGTACATCAGCTCTCCCCGAGGAGCTCGGCGGGTGCGCCGTCGGCGCGGTCGACCCAGTGGTCGAGCTCGGTGTAGGTGATCCAGCGGTGGGTGGAGTAGTTGAACGGGTGGCAGGTGGTCAGGGTCATCAGGCGTTCGGTGGGCTCGGCGGCGGGGTCGTTCGGCACCGGCGCGACGACCTCGACGTCCCAGGGCCGCACGATCTCGCTGCCGGTGACCCGGTAGACGTAATAGGCCTCCGCCGTCTCGACGACCACCGGGTCGCCGACCTCGAGGTCGGCGACGCGCCCCAGCGGCGAGCCGTGGGTCTGCCGGTGACCGGCCACCGCCAGGTTCCCGACCTCGCCGGGCATCGCCGTCTCCGGGTAGCGGCCCACGGCCCCCAGGTCGAGGACGTCCATGCCGATGCCCTCGACCAGGGGCAGCGCGCGGTCGTCCCAGGTGGGGACGTGCACGACGCCGATCGCCTCGGTCCCGTCGGGCAGCGTGACGAGCCCGTCTGCCGCCGGCGGCTCGTCGTCGCGCGGCTCGCCGGCCGCCGCCGGGGCCTGCCCCACCTGCTCGGCGAAGGCGGCGACCGCCTCGTCCTGACGGGCGTGCCCCTCGAGGTCGGTCCACCACAGCTGCCAGAGCACGTAGAGCCCGAGGATGACCCCGGCGGTGAGCAGGAGCTCGCCGAGCACCCCGACGGTGTCCCACACGCGGGAGCGACGGCGCGCGGCCGGTGGGCGGTCGGTCGTCGTCATCCGGTGCTCCCGCCGCCGTGGTCCGTGCCCTCGAGCGCCTCGGCGAAGCGGGTCGAGCCCGTGGAGGCGGCGGCGGGCATCTCCATCTCCTCGTGGACGGTGACCTCGTAGCCCAGGCCGATGAGGTCGACCCACTGGCGGTAGACGTCCACCGCGGGGGACTCGTCGAGGGCGGCCAGCAGGTCGTCGGTGTCCCCGACGGCGGCGATGACGAACGGTGGGGAGTAGACCCGCGCGCCCACGTACAGGACGTTGCCCACGCAGCGCACCGTGGTGGTGCTGAGCAGGCGCTGGCCCTGCACGGTCAGTGCCTCCGCACCGCCGGCGCGCAGCGCGTTGATGACGCCCTCGACGTCCTGCTGGTGGACGACGTAGTCGTCGGCCACGCGGTCGACGGGGATGCCGGACTCCGGGGTGGGCGCGTCCTCGAGCGCCACCTCGACGCCGGGGCCGCTCACCGCCACGGCGCCGGCGGCGACCCGGACGTCGTCGGGGACCTGCCGGGCACCCTCGACGTGCGGGTCGAGGTAGGGCTCGATCGCCTCGCGCAGCTCCTCGTTCTCCTGCTCGAGGGTCTCCAGCCGGCCGGTCTGGGCGCGAGCCAGGGAGACGAGGTCGGTCGCGGCGCGCTCGGGGTCGTCCCCGGCGTCGGCCGCGTTGAGGGCGATGATGAGCCCGGCGAGGACACCGACGGCGGCCACCCGCAGGGACGCCGGCGGGACGCGCAGACGCGACATCCTGCCTCCTCCCGCCGTCGACCGGATGCTCGAAGACTACGATAGGTCGAGGTCGCGCCCCGGGCGCCCGACGACACAGCCCACCGCCCCGACCGGGGGCCACCACTGGAGGACCACGTGCCCGTCTCGAAGAAGCGCAAGCGCAAGGACGGTTCGCCCGTCACCCGCACCGACCAGGAGGAGGCCCAGGCCGCTGCCGCCGCGGCCCCCGCACCGAACCCGTCGTGGTGGGCGCCGACGATGGTCACCCTCATGATTCTCGGCCTGGTGTACGTCCTCGTCACCTACCTGACCTCCGCCGGCTACCCCGTCCCCGGGATCGGCAACTGGAACCTGGCCATCGGCTTCGGCATCGCGATGATCGGGTTCCTCATGACGCTGCGCTGGCGCTGACCCCCGCCCGGGGCCGGCAACGACGCCGGCCCCGGTGTCGGGTCCGACGCCCGACGCCCCCGCTCCTGGCACCCCTGCTCGACGGCGCTGCCGCCGTCGCTCCTCCCCCGCCGCCGACCGTCGACGTCCGTGCACGCTCCCGGCCTGTCGGCGCAGCGCCCGACGATCCCCCGTCCGACGACGGATGTCCACAGGCATGTCCACATCCGGGGGAGAAACACAGCCGTGTCATTCGCTCGACCGTGGGCACGGCCCACCGAGGACCAGTTTTCCACAGGCTTTCCCACATCTGGGGAGTAATGACAGCGGTGTAACTCCACACCTGTGATTCCAGGTGTGGACGGAGCGGGTACGCCTGCGGGGCCCGCTGGGGCGGCGTGGTGGACGACGGCGCTCAGGCACCGGCGTCGGGTGAGTGCGCTCGGTCAGACCAGGGCGAGGTAGGTCGCGCAGGTGCCGACCAGCACGGCGGCCATGGCGACGGAGGAGATCACGGCGGTGGTCGTGGGGCGTCGGTGCCCCAGGAACCAGGCCAGGCCGAGCACAGCCCCGACGACCATGCCGCCCAGGTGCGCCTCCCAGGAGATGTTCAAGCCGGGGATGAAACCGATGACGATGTTGATGCCGAGCAGCACGACGAGCTGGCTGGTCTCCTGCCCCAGGCTCCGCCAGATCACGAGGATCGCACCGAACAGACCCATGATCGCGCCGGAGAACCCGACGAAGCCGGTGATCCACCCGGAGCTGCCCGGACCCCCCGAGAGCAGGAGCACCGCCGTCGAGCCGCCCAGTGCGGTGAGGACCATGAGCACCGCGAGGCGCCAGCGGCCCACGACCTGCTCGAGCGCCTGACCTGCGATCCACAGCGCGTACATGTTGAACAGCAGGTGGAACAGGCCCCCGTGCAGGAGGACGGCGGTGAGCATCCGCCACGGCTCGACCTCGGTGACGGCCGGCCAGTAGAGGAGGTCGGCCTGGACCCCCGAACCGGCGCGCTGGAGCACCTGGACCAGGGCGATGAGGCCCATGACGACGAACGTGACGTACGGGCTGCCCGGAGTGGGGCGGACCCCGATCGGCGAGCGTCGGCGCGGGTCCCGACGCCGGGGCCGGTTGTCGGGGTGGGGCTCGCCCGGGACGGGGTGGGCCGGGTAGGCCTGGCCGGGCGTGACGTAGGCGCCGAACTGGGGCGCGCGCCGGTAGGCGCCGGGCTGACCGCCGTGCGCGCCCGCACCGGGCGTCTGCGGCCCGGACGGCTGCGCCTCGTGCGGCGCGTCCGGGTGGGATCCGCCCGGACCCGCGCCCTCGCGGGGGTCGCCGGGTCCGGGCGGGTGACTCACTCGACGATCTCGACGGACTCGATGACGACGGGCTCGACCGGACGGTCGGCCGCACCGGTGGGCACCGCGCCGATCGAGTCGACGACGCCGCGGGAGGCCTCGTCCGTCACCGCGCCGAAGATGGTGTGCTTGCCCTGCAGCCACGTGGTGGGCTGGGTCGTGATGAAGAACTGCGAGCCGTTGGTGCCCCGGCCCATCATCTTGCCCGCGTTGGCCATCGCCAGCACGTAGGGCTCGGTGAAGCCGAGCTCCGGGTGGATCTCGTCGTCGAAGGTGTAGCCCGGGCCGCCCGTTCCGGTGCCCTCGGGGCAGCCGCCCTGGATCATGAAGTTGGGGATGATCCGGTGGAAGGTCAGCCCGTCGTAGAAGGGGCGGGTCACCTTCTCGCCGGTCTCGGGGTCGGTGAACTCCTTCGTCCCGCGCGCGAGCTCGACGAAGTTGCTGACGGTCTTCGGCGCGTGGTTCGGGAAGAGCCGGATCGACACGTCGCCGTGGTTGGTGTGGAGGATGGCGTCCATGGTCCAATCCTCGCACGCACGGCGCCGTGCGGACGGGTCGACTCCCGCGCGCCGGTGCGTCCGCATGGCGGACCGCTGTGGTCGGGTTCACCGGCTCTACTGGCAGCGTCGCCCCTGATACGGAACTATGGGGGGTGGGACGGCCGGTCAGCGCCGCCGAGCGCGGTGGATCCCGGCCTCACGACCGCAACGAATGGAGAGAGACTCATGTCGCGCAAGAACAAGCGCACGCCCGAGCCTGCGGCGTCCGACCAGGCCGACGTCGGCGCGAAGCTCGCCGAGCTCGGTACGGCACTGTCCGAGCAGGCCAAGGTGTCCGGCGCCCGCGCGGCCGAGCTCGCCCAGGAGGGCGTCGAGTGGGCGGCCCCCAAGGTGCAGAAGGCGCTGAGCGACGCGCGCGAGGCCGCCGGCCCCACGCTCGAGCAGGCCCGCACCAAGGCCGAGTCCGGCTACGCGACCGCCCGGGACAAGGTGAAGGACGAGTACGTGCCGCGCGTCCAGCGCGCCATGCAGGAGGCCTCCGACGCCGCCAAGGGCGACGCCCCGCTGTCCGAGCGGGCGAAGAAGGCCACCGACGCCGCACGCACCTCGCTCAGCGAGCCCGCCCCCAAGAAGAAGGGTGGCGCGGGCAAGGTCATCGGCTGGGTGCTCGTGGGTACCGCCGTCGCCGGCGCGGGCTACCTCGTGTGGCGCCGCACCCAGCCCGTCGACGACCCGTGGGCCGAGGAGTACTGGGACGACACCACCGTCTCGCAGCCCACCACCGGCGCCGCGGGCTCGCTCGGCGAGAAGGCCGGGGCCGCCAAGGACAAGGCCGCCGACCTCGCCGGCCGTGCCAAGGACGCAGCGAGCTCCGCCGCCGGCACCGTCAAGGACAAGGCGGCCGACGTCACGGGCTCCTCCTCCGGGCAGGTCAGCGACGCGACCGACGCCCCCGATGACGCGGCCGACGAGAACGCCGCGACCGACCCGCAGACGGGCACCCCGCGCGCCTGACCTGTACCCACCACGACGACGGGGGGCGACCGGTGACGGTCGCCCCCGTCGTCGTCGGTGAGGGGGTGGTCCGACGTCTGTCGGCACGACGGGCGTTCGCCGCTCGTCGGCGGGGCCGCGCGGTCGATGGTGCCGGGCTCGGTCGGTGAGGCTGCGCGTGCGCGATCGACGCGGTTGCGCGTGAGGGTCAGGCGGCGCGTGCGCTGCGGATGACCTCCGCGAGGTCGTCGCGGACCAGCTTGCGCCCGAAGACCGGCCCGCCCGGCTCGAGCAGGTGGGCGGCGTCGGCCCCGACCGGCACGGGGTCGAACCCCATCCGGTCCACGAGATCGGCGACGACCGCGACGGCGTGCTCGTCCGCGCCCGCCACCCCGAAGGCCCGACGGCCGGCCGCCCCGGCGGGGCGGGCGTCGACCAGGAGGTCGGCGTAGGCGGACTGGTTGAGCGACTTGACCACGCAGGCGCCCGGGTACGCGGCGGCGAGCGTCGCCGTCGTGCCGACCTCGTGGGCGGTGGCCTCGTCGGTGGCCTCCCAGGCGTTGGTGGCGTCGACGACGATCCCGCCGTAGTCCCCGAGGTCCAGCTCGCGGGCCACGACCAGCGGGGTGGCGAGGACGACGACGTCGGCCTCGGCGGTGATCGTGGCCAGGTCGACGAGCTCGGCCTCGGGCAGGACGCTGGCGACGACCAGCGCGAGGTGGGGCGCGTCGGGCCGGTCGGTGACGAGCAGTCGGTCACCGGCCTCGGCGACGAGCCGGCCCAGCGCCGTGCCGAGCCGGCCGGCGCCCACGATCCCGATGGTCTGCGTCATGTCCTGGGAACGCCGGACGGCGGCCGACCTATTCCACCGGCGGAATAGCACCGATCGGCACCCGGTTGCGGAGGGCATGACCATCGAGCTCGGCATCGACACCTTCGGCGACGTCACCGCGGACGAGAACGGCACCCTCCTCAGCCATGCCCAGACGGTGCGCAACGTCGTCGAGGAGGGGGTGCGGGCCGACGAGGTCGGGCTGGACTTCATCGGCATCGGCGAGCACCACCGGGACGACTTCGCCGTCTCCTCCCCGGAGATGGTCCTCGCGGCGATCGCGGCCCGCACCGAGCGCATCCGTCTCGGTTCGGCGGTGACCGTGCTCAGCTCGGACGACCCCGTGCGCGTGCACGAGCGCTTCGGCACTCTCGACGCCCTGAGCAACGGTCGCGCCGAGGTCATCCTCGGCCGCGGCTCCTTCATCGAGTCCTTCCCGCTGTTCGGGTTCGCCATGGAGGACTACGAGGCCCTGTTCGAGGAGAAGCTCGAGGTCTTCGCTCGGCTCCGGACGTCCCAGCCGGTGACCTGGCGAGGCACCCACGTGCAGAACCTCGACCGGGTGACGCTCTACCCGCCGATCGAGCACGGCATGCTCACCGCCTGGGTCGCGGTCGGCGGCAGCCCGCAGTCGGTGGTGCGGGCCGCCCATCACGACCTGCCGCTCATGCTGGCGATCATCGGTGGGCCGGTGGCCCGGTTCGCGCCCTTCGCCGACCTCTACCGTCGCGCCCAGGACCAGTTCGAGAACGAGGAGCGCCGCGTCGGCTACCACTCCTACGGCCACGTGGCCGAGACCGACGAGCAGGCGGCCGAGGAGATCTACCCGCACTACATCGAGCAGGTCGAGCGCATCGGCCGCGAGCGCGGCTGGACCCGGCCCTCGCGCGCGGCCTTCGAGCACGAGATCGAGCACGGCTCGATGGCGGTCGGCTCGCCGGAGACGGTGGCCCGCAAGATCGCCGACGGGATCCGCTCGCTCGGCGCGAGCCGCTTCGACCTCAAGGTCAGCACGGGCCGCCTCGCCCACGAGAAGATCCTGCGCAGCATCGAGCTCTACGGCGAGAAGGTCGCCCCGCTGGTGCGGGACATGCTGGCCTGAGGGTTACTGGACGGCGTCCCCGGTCGAGGCCGGCTCGCGCGGGTCGGCGCAGTACGACAGGGCCCCGTCACCGGCGCCGTGGAAGTGGTACTCCTCGCCGTCGAGCTCGAGGACGAGTCGCGTGCCCTCGACGAGCGCCTGGGTGTAGGCCTGCCCGGGCTGCGGGCAGCCGATCGAGCCGTCGGACCAGGTGACCTCCTCGAGGGTGATCACCGAGATGTCCGCGGGGTCCGCCCCCTCGCGCTCGGCCAGGTCCGCCACTGCTGCGTCGACCGCGGCGTCCGGGTCACCGCCGCCCGGGTCCGCGCCGTCGCTGGGAGCCTCGCCGCTGCCGCTCTCCACGCCACCCTGGTCGTCGTCGCTCGGGGCCTCGTCCTCGGAGGGCGCCTCGTCGGTGGGGACCTCGATGCCGGGCCCCTCCCCGTCCGGGTCCTCGGTCGCGGGCCCCGTGGGGTCGTCCTCGCCGCACCCGGCCACGGCCACGAGCGCGACGGCGATCGTGGCGAGCATCCGCCTGGTCGTCCGTCTCATCGTCCACCTCCGTCGGCACCACGGTAGGCCCGGCCGGCCGCCGACGCACCGGTGAGGACTACCCGGGCCGCGGTCAGTCGGCGGCGGGCCGGTCGCGGGCGACGGTGAGCAGCAGCGCCGAGTCCTCGTCGGCCTCGACCGAGTGCCGCTCCGGCGGGATCTCGGCGAGCTCGCCGGCCACGAGGGTGAGCGAGCGCGACCCGGCGATGAGGCGCACCCGCCCGACGAGCACGTGCAGGGTGGCCTCCCCCGGGCTCTCGTGCTCGTCCAGCGCGGTGCCGGCCGCGAGCGCCATGAGGTGCAGGCGCAGCCGCGAGTCCCGGTCCCCGACAAGCGCGGTGGACGCGCGGCGCGACCGAGCGCCGCGGGCGAGCTCGAGCTGCTTCTCGGCCGATGCCATGAGACCGATCGATTCCATCGCTCCTCCTTGCCGGTCGTACGTCCGACGCCGGTCGCCGGACCGCGTGGTCCTTCTCGCCGGGTCTACCGTCCCCGTCTGCCCGCCCGCGGCGGCGTCGCGGCCACGAGCGCGGTGTCGGCGCCGATCCGGCCGAGGGTGTACGCGCCGCCGGGCGAGCCGACGGGCTCGTCCCGGCCGGGCAGGGTGTCGTCGAAGAAGGCGGCGTTCTCGCCCAGGAAGGGGCGCAGGTCCGCGGGCAGGTCGTCCTCGTAGTAGATCGCCAGCACCGGGCACACCGGCTCGCAGGCCCCGCAGTCGATGCACTCCTCGGGGTGGATGTAGAGCATCCGGTCGCCCTCGTAGATGCAGTCCACCGGGCACTCGTCGATGCACGACCGGTCGAGCACGTCGATGCACGGCTCCGCGATCACGTACGTCATGACGGGAGTTTAGCGGGGTGGATCCCGATAAACTCGGCTCATGTCCGACGACGGCGCCTCTCGGCCACGCGTGCTGGTCTCGACCGGTGACCTCGAGCCGCCGGTGGGCGAGCCGGGCGTGACCGGCGCGGTCTGGCGGCTCGCCGACGAGGACCGCGGGCTCGACGCCAACGTCGTCCAGCTCCCGCCCGGCGCGACGATCGAGCCCCACGAGGGACCCGCGCTCGACGTGCTGTGGCACGTCGTCGCCGGGTCGGGGGTGCTCAGCACCGACGACGGGACCGCACCGCTGACGCCGGGCGACGTCGTGCACCTGCTCCGCGGCACGGTGCGCGGGGTGCGCGCCGGCGACGAGGGGATCCGCTACCTCACGGTGCACGCCCGCAAGCCGGGCCTCGGCCTCGGCTCGACGCGGGGCTGAGCCGCCGAAGGTGACACCGCCCCTCGGTCAGGCCGGCGGGGTCCCGGGGACGTTGAACGCCCACATCACGCCGAAGCGGTCGAACATCTGGCCGTAGTGGTCGCCCCACGGCGCCGGCTCGAACGGCATCTGCACGCTGCCGCCGCCCTCCAGCATGGCGGCGCCCACGCGCTGCGCCTCCTCGACCGTGTCGAACGTCAGCAGGAACGAGTAGGCGGAGTCCCGCAGCGGGTAGTCCTTGTCGTCGACGACGTCGGCGCCCGCGATCGTGCCGCCCACGTACGCCACCCTCCGGACGCGATCGCTGCCGGCACCGACCTGGCCGCCGACCTCCCGCCCGGCCGCCGACGTCGCTAGCCTGGACGTGACGGGGGACACCGCCCGCGAGGACCCCTCGGCACGAAGGAGGGCACGAGCATGGACGTCCGATCGAACGTCGCGGCGGTCCGCGGTCCCGAGGACCGGTTCACCGGGGACGTCTGGCTGACCCCCATCACCACGGGGACGACACCCACCCACGTGCACTCCGCCGTCGTGCGGTTCGCGCCAGGCGCCCGCACCGGGTGGCACATGCACCCGGTCGGCCAGACGATCTACATCACCGAGGGCCTGTGCCTGGTGCAGGTGGCGCAGGGCCGGGTACAGGTCTTCCGCGAGGGCGACGTCATCCGGTTCCACGCCGGGCTGTGGCACTGGCACGGCGCCGGCCGCGACACCTTCATGAGCCACATCGCGATCACCGACGGCCAGGACGACGGCCCCGAGACCGTGTGGGGCGCCCTGGTCTCGGACCAGGAGTACAACCAGCACTGATCGCCGGCGGAGGGCGCGTCGGGGAGAGCCGGCCGGTCAGTCGCGGCGGACCAGCGCCCGCAGCGCGACCAGGAGCCCGACGACGCACCACGCGCCCAGCACGAGCAGGTCCCGCGCGCTCGCGTCGTAGCTGTCGGCGAGGAGGCCGGCGCGGACGAGGTCGCCGGCCGGCTGGATCGGCAGCACCTCGTGCACCCGCTGGAACCAGTCCGGCAGCCGGTCGGCGGGGAAGGTGATCGGCGAGAAGAGCAGGACGAGGAAGACGAGCACCTGGCTGATCACCTGCGCGAGCATCGGCGGCAGGACGACGGCGATCGCGTATCCCACGGCGGTCGCCGTCAGGGCCGTCAGCAGCGAGGCACCGACGAGCAACGGCCAGTCGATCGTGAACGTGAGGTCGAAGCGCAGCCCCGCCACGAGCACCGCCACCACCACGCTCGGCAGCGAGACGACGAGCCACACCAGCAGGTCCGCGACGAGCACGAGCACCCGCGGCACGGGCAGCGCCCGCTGGTAGGTGAAGGTGCCGTTGGCCCGGGCCTGCGCGACCCCCTGCGGGACGACGACCAGGCCCACCATGAGCAGCAGCACGGTGGGGGCTCCGGTGGACAGGAAGGCCGCCGCGTCACCGTCGACGTCGGGGATGAGCAGCCCGAAGCCGACGATGACCCCCGCGGCGAGCATCGCCTGGACCACCACCACGAGCGGGAGCATCGGCCCGGTCTGGGCCAGCGTCCAGCGCAGCAGGGTGACAAGGACCGTCCAGGTGCCCGCCGGCGGAGGGACCGTCGGAGCCGCGTGGGTCGGCGCGGTCCCGGTGGCGGGTGCAGCGCCGGTGGCGGGCGCGGTGCCTGTGGCCGCCTCGGTGGGGCGGGTGGCTGCGGACTCAGACATGGTGGACCTCCGTGGCGGCCTCGTCGGTGGTGGTGTCGTCGTCGGCGGGGGCTGCTTCGCCGCCGCCGGTCAGGGCGAGGTAGGCGTCCTCGAGGGTGACCGGCGCCAGGGTGTAGCCATCGATCTCGTCGCGGGCGCGCAGGGCGGTGGCCCAGGCGACGGCGCGCTCGGCGTCGGCGGCCTTGATCGTCAGCAGGACCCGGCGCCCGACGCCGACCCGGCGCTCGACGGGGACCGGGATCTCGCCCAGAGAGGGGTCCGGCCCGCCGGGGACCAGGGCGAGCTCGAGGCGCAGCCCGTCGGCGCGGGACCCGCGGATCGCGGCCGGGGTGCCGGCGGCGACCACCCGGCCGGCGTCGAGCACGACGAGCTCGTCGACCACACGCTCGGCCTCCGCGACGTTGTGGGTGACCAGCAGGACGCCCGCCCCCTCGTCGCCGAGCCGGCGCACGGTGTCCCACAGCCGGCGCCGGCGCACGGCGTCGACGTCGTTGGTGGGCTCGTCGAGGACGACCAGCGGGACCGGCGCGACGGCGGCCATGGCGAAGGCGGTCAGCCGCCGGACCCCGCCCGACAGGCCGGTGCCCTGCGTGGAGACGCGGCGGGTGTACCACTCGTGCAGGTCGAGCTCGTCGGCCAGCGCGTCGGCGGCGACGCGGGCCTGCCGTCCGCTCATCCCCCGCAGCCGGCCGGCGATCTCGATCGCCGAGCGCGGGCTGAGCCCGTCGAGCGGGGCCTGCGCCTGTCCCTGGAGCGCCACCGCCCGCCGTGCCGTCGCCGGCTGCGCGACGGCGTCGACACCGGCGACGCGGATGCTGCCCGAGTCGGGCCGCAGGAGCCCGACGACCTGCGAGACGATCGTCGTCTTGCCGGCCCCGTTGTGCCCGAGGAGCCCGACCACCTCGCCGGGACGCACGCGCAGATGGACCCCGTCGTTCGCCACCACCGCGCCGAAGCGTCGGGTGAGGGCGTCGACCTCGAGCACCGCGTCAGTCATGAGTTCCTCCGTCGTCCGCGCCGTCGCATTCAGATACCTTGAGTATGGTGATACTGAAGGTATCGGCAGACTCTCGGTACGTCAACTAGGTTGGGCGGATGACCGGACCCGACAGTCCTCGCCCGCGCGCACGGCGTTCTCGGGCCGAGCAGCAGGAGGAGACCCGGCACCACCTCGTGCTCTCGGCACTCGCCCACTTCACGCTGCACGGGTACCACGGGGCGCGGCTCGACACGATCGCCGCGGACGCCGGCTACTCCAAGGGCGCGGTCTACTCCAACTTCGCCGACAAGGCCGAGCTGTTCCTGGCGGTCCTCGACCACAACCTCACCTACGCCGACCCCGAGACCTGGGACCCGCTCACCCACGCCGGGACCCACGGCGTCGACGGCGCGCCCTCCCCCGCCGCCCCGTTCGATCCCGACGAGCCGACGACCGAGGAGGCCACCCGGGGCTTCGGGCTCGCGACCCTGGAGTTCATCGGCTCCGTCGGCCGGGACGCCGACGGGCGGGCGGCGATCGCCCAGCGGCTCGAGATCGTCGTCGACGTCTTCGCCCGGTTCGCCGCCGACCGACGCGCGGCGCAGGAGACCCTCTCCGCACGGGACGTCGGGGCGCTGCTGGCCGCGCTGGACCAGGGGGCGGCCGCGCTCGCGGTCGGCGGGATCGAGATCTCCCCCGAGGTCCTCGCGTCCGGCCTGGGCCGGATCCTCGACCCGGGCGGGGCCGCGGCGTCCGAGGAGTCCGGGGCTCCCGGTGGGCCTGCAGTCTCGCTGCACTCCCCCGAGCGGATCGAGGACCTCATCGACGAGGTCCGCCAGGTCGACGAGCGGCGCCGGCGCGGCGGCGAGGACTGAACCGGAGCCGATATCCGGGCGAGGACGACCGACGGACGCCGGTAGCGTGCGTGCCGTGACCGCACGCATGAGCGCGACGCAGGCGCGCCGGGCCCGGCTCGACGCCCACCTGCTCCGCGGCTCCGACCTCACCCCCACCCAGGTGGTCGCCCGCGCGGGCGCGATGCAGGGGCAGGACCTGGCGGGAGTCCTGCGCGCCGTCGCCGTCCGCTCCCGGAAGGGCACCACCCTCGACGACGTGCGCGCGGCCTTCGACGCCGGCGAGCTCGTGCGCTCCTGGCCGATGCGCGGCACCCTGTTCGTCACCACCCCCGCCCACCTGGCCGCGACCCTTCACGCGACCGCGGAGCGGCTCGAGCGGGCCGACGCCAGGCGCCGCGAGGCGCTCGGGCTGAGCGAGGCGGTGGTGAGCCGCGCCCGGGCGATTCTCCTGGACGCGCTCGGGGAGCGGCCCCGCACGCGCGCCGAGGTCCTCGCGGCGTGGGAGGAGGCCGGGATCGAGGCGGCTGGGGGCCGCGGGTACCACCTCATCGCCCAGCTCGCCGTCGCCGGCCTGGCCCACTGGGGCGCCTTCACCGCGGACGGCGCCGAGCAGCTGTTCACCCGCACGACGCCGCCCACCGGCTCCGACCCCGAGCGGGGTCTCGTCGAGCTCGTGCGTTCCTACGTGCGGGCCCGCGGGCCGGTGACCCTGGCGGACCTGGCGTGGTGGACCAAGCTCCCGCGCTCGGTGCTCACCCCCGCCGTCGAGCAGGTGACCGAGCTGATCGAGGTCGAGGCTGACGGCGTGCCCTCCTGGGTGCTCGACGAGCCGGTGGAGCGGCCCGCCGCCGGGGTGACCCTCGCGCCGGCGTTCGACGAGTGGATCCTCGGCTACCAGGACCGCTCGCTCGTGGCCGGGCCGCGGATGCTCGAGGCGCTGGTGCCCGGGCGCAACGGGGTGTTCCGGCCGGCGATCCTCGTCGACGGTCGCGTGGTGGGGACCTGGCGGTTCCCCCGGGGGACGCGGTCGACCGAGCCGGTCGTGGAGATGGTCGAGCCCGTCTCCGCCGCCCGGGAGAAGGCCATCGGGCGGGCGCTGGCGGCCTGGCCGTATCCGTAGGCCGCGCGCGTCGCCGGCTCAGCCCCCCGGCACGATGCGCCGCAGTGCACCGGCGACCTGCGCGGCGCTGGGCATCGGTCCGTCGTCGACCAACCACTGCAGGACCAGCCCGTTGACGATCGCGAGAGCGAGCGAGCCGAGCGGGAGCTGCTCGTCCGTCACGTCGTCGGCGTCCACCCCGAGCAGGATGCCCGCCAGGCTCCGACGCCCCTCCGCGTAGCTCTCGCCGATCTGCCGGCGCACCTCCGGGACGAACTCCGCCTCGGCGAGAGCCTGGATGCTGGCCGCGATCGTCGCGTGGTTCGACTTCGTCCCGGCCAGGAGACCCTCGAGGAAGCGCTCGAGGCGGTCGATCGGGTCCCCGTCCGTCAACCCGGTCGCCGCCTCCTCGATCGCATCGCCCCACGCGTCGAAGGACTCGAGGACCGCCGCGTTGAGCAGGGCCTCCTTCGAGCCGAAGTGGTAGCCGATCGCGGCGAGGTTGGCACCCGAGGCGGCCGTGATGTCCCGCGCCGTGGTGCGCGAGTAGCCCTTCTCCTCGATGCACCGCCGCGCCCCGGCGAGCAGGTCCTGGCGCTGTCCCATGGGTCGATCATACGAGAGAATCAGACAAACGTCTTGTACATCTGTATTAGACGTGCGTATCGTCGCGGCATGACACCACGACCCGCACCCACCGCACGGGCGACCACGCGCGACTGGCTCGCCATGGCCGTCCTCGTCCTGCCCGCCCTGCTCACCTCGATGGACCTCTCCGTCCTCTTCATGGCCTCCCCCTGGATCAGCGCCGACCTCGCCCCGACCGCCGGGCAGCACCTGTGGATCATGGACATCTACGGGTTCGTCATGGCGGGACTGCTGGTGACGATGGGCAGCATCGGGGATCGCATCGGCCGCCGCCGGCTCCTCCTCATCGGGGCGACCGCGTTCGGCGCGGCCTCGGTGCTCGCCGCGTACGCCGGCAGCGCCGAGATGCTCATCGTCGCCCGCGCCCTCCTCGGCGTCGGCGGGGCCACGCTCGCCCCCTCCACCCTCTCCCTCGTCCGCGGGATCTTCCGCGACGAGGACCAGCGACGCACCGCCGTGGGGATCTGGACCGCGGCGTTCACCGGCGGCGTCGCCGTCGGGCCGATCGTCGGAGGTTTCCTGCTCGAGCACTTCGCGTGGGGAGCCGTCTTCCTCATCAACGTCCCCGTGATGGTGCTGCTGCTCGTCGTCGTGCCGTTCGTCATCCCCGAGTCCCGCGATCCCGAGCCCGGCCGCTTCGACCTGCTGGGATCCGTGCTCTCGCTGGCGACGATCCTGCCCGTCGTCCACGGCATCAAGAAGCTCGCCGAGGACGGTGCGAGCGCCGAGCCACTGGTCACCATCCTCGTGGGGGTCATCATGGGGGCGCTCTTCGTCTCGCACCTCCGCCGTGCGCCGCACCCGATGTTCGACGTCCGGCTCTTCGCCCGGCCGGCGTTCGGGGGCGCCATCGTCGCGAACGCCGTGGTCGTGCTGGCGACCGCGGGGACCGGCCTGCTGGCCGTCACCTTCATGCAGACCGTCCTCGGGTACGGGCCGGTGTCCGCCGCGGTCTGGATGCTGCCCACCGTCGCCGGCAGCGTCGTCGGCGTCACGCTCGCCTCCTGGCTCGGCCGCTCGCTCCGGCCCGCGGTCCTGGTCCCGGCCGGGCTGCTCGTCGCCGCCGGCGGGTTCGTCGGCATCGCCCTGGTCACGCCCGACTCGCACATCGCCATGCTCATCGCCGCCTACACCGTGCTCACGCTCGGGGTCGGGCTCACAGCCACGATCGTCACCTCGCTCGTCCTGACGACGGCGCCGCCCGAGAAGGCGGGCAGCGCGTCCGCCCTGTCGGAGACGAGCAGCGAGCTCGGCGGCGCCCTCGGGATCGCCCTGCTCGGCTCCCTCGCCGGTTCGGTCTACCGCTCGTCGATGGAGGACGGCGGTGGCGTCGCCGGTGCCGGCGAGGCGGCGACGGAGACCGTGGGCGGCGCCGTCGCAGTCGCGGCGGAGCTGCCTCCGGAGGCGGCGGAACCGCTCCTGCGGCAGGCCTTCGACGCCTACGCCACGGGCCTGACGACGGCCGCCGGCGTCGGTGCCGGCGTGCTCGTGCTCGCCGCGATCGGCATCGGGATCGCGCTGCGGGGCACGCCCGCCGCACAGTCCGCGGCCGGGGACCCCGCGGCGTCCGGGCCGTCCGGGGACACGGCCGCGACGACGCACGCGTCCTGAGAGGACCGGGCCGGCACCCGGACGCGGGTGGCGGGTGGCTCGACGTCGCCCATCACCCGATCCGTCGTGCCTCTGCTGATCCGGTTCAGCGACGGCCACAGTCGTCGGGGCCCGGCCCGAGCTCGTCGAGCAGGGCGGCGAGCGGGGGCGGGACGGCGTCGAGCGGGACGGCCTCGGCGAGGAGTCGGGCGTAGCGGCGCTTGTTGCCGCTGCGTCCGGCGAGGAACCGCGTGAGGTGCTGCTCCGGCGCCCGGTCCACCTGGAAGGGCTGGCGCTGGAGCCGCCGGAAGGACGCGAGCTCACCCTGCGACTCGATGACCGCCACGACGCCGTCCGTCCCGATCGCGCGGATGAACTCACGCTCGAGGTCGGGGTCGCACACGAGCACGGTGCCCAGGACCCGTTCGACGTGTCGCCGCTCGGCCGCGTCCACGAGGCCGACCATCCTCCGTCCGGGATGCTGCTGCGCGACGCGACGGAACCCGCTGGAGCCACCGACCGGGATGACGTCCGGGAGGGACACGCCGCGACGTCGGGCGAGGACCTCCACCGCGGCGGCGTCGCTCTCCCCCTCGACCAGGACGAGTGTCACCGGCCCAGACAACCACGGACCCCGACGTCGGGCGCAGCGGATACCCGTGCGGTGGAGCCACGGGGACTCGAACCCCGAACCCCCTGCTTGCAAAGCAGGTGCGCTACCAGTTGCGCCATGGCCCCGCGCGATCGCCCGGTGCGGGCGCCGCGGCGTCGGCTCGCGCCGACGGCGAGTCAATATACGCCACCAGGGTGACGGCGAGGAGGGTCGACCGTGGTGACCTGCCGCTCAGCCGGCGCCTGCACGCCGCCGACCGGGCGCCGGGGTCAGGGCTGGACGACGGGCGCGTCGGCGGGGCTGACCTCGTCGGTCACCTCGGCCCAGATCGCGCGCTCCTCGCGGTCCTGCTGCACCTTGATCCACACCACGTAGCCGACGACGGCGGCTGCGGCGACGAGCAGGAACTTCTTCATGTGGATCCTCCGTGGTGACGTCCTCTCGGGCCATCTGCCCGGCCTCCACAGTATCGAAGCGGCTGGTCCGGGGCCTGTCGGGCCCTCGACGACAGAAGCCCGGACCCACCGTGGTGGATCCGGGCTGCGCGCTGTCTCGACAACATCGCGTGGGCCTGAATGGACTCGAACCATCGACCTCTTCCTTATCAGGGAAGCGCTCTAACCGACTGAGCTACAGGCCCGTGCCCGCCGGAGCGGGCGTGACGCGAACGACGCGCCGACGTGCGAGTTTAGCCCACCGTGCCACGGGCTCCCAATCTGCCGGAGCCTGCGGGGCCGTGAGTTCGGGCACTGCCCGCCCTCACCGCCGCCGCGCCGCGCGCGCGGGGGCGGAGGTCAGTCGTCGGTGAACGTGACGGTCAGACCGCCGACCAGGGCGGCGGCCAGGTTGTAGAGGAAGGCCCACACGGCGCCGAGCACCGTCAGCAGCAGGACGTCGAGCACCGCGACGATCGCGGCCAGCGACATCACGCGGTCGAACTCGAGGAGCTGCATGAGCTCGAGGAAGCTGGCCGAGCCGATCGTCGCCAGGAGCTCCTCGAGCTCGGCGAACACGTACATCTGGTCGAGCACGAACCACACCGTGGCCACCGCGACGACCAGCATGATGCCGGCGGCGATGGACAGCAGGAACGACAGCCGCATCGCCGACCACGGGTCGATCCGGGCCAGCGTGAGCCGCGCCGTGCGGGCGCCGGCGAAGCGACCCGACGGGCGGCTCGTCGACCGCTCGTCGGTGCGCGCGGCGCGCTGGTCGGTGCGGCCCTCGCGCGCGCGGTCGGGCGGGGGCGGCGGCGCGGTGCGCGTCCGGCCCTCGTCCCGGGTCGATGCCTCGCTCACGCGTTACCTCCGTCGTCCTCGGCGTCGGTCCCCGACACCTGCTCGCCAGACGCTACCTGCTCGTCGCCCCCCTGCGGCGCAGGGGTCGGCAGGTCGTCCTCCCCCTCGTCGGCCGCAGCAGGATAGGCGGCCTCGGCATCCGTGGAGCGGGCAGCCTCGGTACCTGCGGAGCCGGCGGCCTCGCCCTCGATCCGCTCGACCTCCTCCTCCACCTTCCGCTCGGCGTTCTTGGCGATCGCGATGATGCGGTCGCCCTCGGCCACGTTGGCGAAGCCGACGCCCTGGGTGTTGCGCCCGGTCAGCCGCACCTCGTCGACCCGGGAGCGGACGATCTTGCCGCCGGCCATGATGACGAGGACCTCGTCGTCGTCGGTGACGGTCAGGGTGCCGACGAGGTCGCCGCGCGCCTCGACGAGGTTGGCCACCTTGATGCCCAGCCCCCCGCGGCCCTGCGTCCGGTACTCCTCGACCTGGGTGCGCTTGGCGTAGCCGCCCTCGGTGACGACGAAGACCTGCTCACCGCGGTGGACGACCTCCATCGACAGCAGGTGGTCGCCCTCGCGGAACTTCATGCCTGTCACGCCCGACGTCGCGCGTCCGGTCGCACGCAGCGTCTCGTCGGTGGCGGTGAACCGCAGCGACTGGCCCTTCTTGGAGACGAGGAGGATGTCGTCGCCCTCGTTCACCAGCCGCGCGGCGATCACCCGGTCGGGCTCGCCGTCGCCGTTCTCGCGCAGGTTGATGGCGATGAGCCCGCCCTGGCGGGCGGACTCGTAGTCCGCGAGGCGGGTCTTCTTCACCAGGCCGCGCTCGGTGGCCAGGACGAGGTAGTCCGCCGCCTCGTAGTCGGCGATGTCGACCACCGAGGCGATGGTCTCCCCTGGCTGGAAGGCCAGCAGGTTGGCCACGTGCTGGCCCTTGGAGTCGCGCCCGCCCTCGGGCAGCTCGTAGCCCTTGGCCCGGTAGACCCGCCCCAGGGTCGTGAAGAACAGCTGCCAGTTGTGCGTGGAGGTCACCCCGAAGTGGGAGACGACGTCGTCCTCGCGGAGCTGGGCCCCCCGGATGCCCTTGCCGCCCCGGCGCTGGGCCCGGTAGCTGTCGGTGCGGGTGCGCTTGACGTAGCCGCCGCGGGTGATCGTCACGACGACGTCCTCGCGCGGGATGAGGTCCTCGACGGTCATCTCACCGTCGAAGGGCAGGATCGTCGTGCGCCGCTCGTCGCCGTAGCGCTCGACGATCGCGCCGAGCTCGTCGGAGACGATGGTCCGCTGCCGCTCCGGGCGGGCGATGATGTCCTCGAGGTCCTCGATCTTCGCCGCGAGGGCGGCGTGCTCGTCGAGGATCTTCTGCCGCTCGAGCGCGGCGAGGCGCCGGAGCTGCAGGGCGAGGATGGCGTCGGCCTGGTCCCCGTCGATGACGAGCAGCTCCATGAGGCCGGTGCGGGCGTCGTCGGCCGTGGGCGAGCGGCGGATGAGGGCGATGACCTCGTCCAGCGCGTCGAGCGCCCTGAGGTAGCCGGTGAGGATGTGCATCCTCTTCTGCGCCTCGCCGAGGTCGTACTCGGCCCGACGGCGCACCACCTCGAGCTGGTGGGCCACCCAGTGGCGCACGAACCCGTCGAGGGACAGGGTGCGGGGCACGCCGTCGACCAGGGCGAGCATGTTCGCCGGGAAGTTCACCTGGAGCTGGGTGTGCTTGTAGAGCGTGTTGAGCACGACCTTGGCCACGGCGTCGCGCTTGAGCACGATGACCAGGCGGGTGCCGGTGCGCGAGGAGGTCTCGTCGCGCACGTCGGCGATGCCGGCGGCCCGTCCGTCGCCGACGGCCTCGGCGATCTTCTCCAGCAGGCGGTCGGGGTTGACCTGGTACGGCAGCTCGGTGGCGACCAGGCAGGTGCGGCCGTCGAGCTCTTCGACGTTGACGACGGCGCGCTGCACGATCGAGCCGCGCCCGGTCCGGTAGGCCTCCTCGATGCCGCGGGTGCCCAGGATCGTCGCGCCCGTGGGGAAGTCGGGCCCCTTGATGCGCTGCATGAGCTCGCCGAGCAGCTGGTCCCGGGAGGCCTCGGGGTTCTCCAGGTACCACTGCACGCCCGCGGCGACCTCGCGCATGTTGTGCGGGGGGATGCGGGTGGCCATGCCGACGGCGATGCCCTCGGAACCGTTGACCAGCAGGTTGGGGTAGCGCGCCGGCAGGACGACGGGTTCGGAGTCGCGGCCGTCGTAGTTCGGCTGGAAGTCGACGGTGCCGGAGGTGATGTCGCGGACCATCTCCATGGCCAGCGGGGCCATACGGACCTCGGTGTACCGGTGGGCGGCCGCGCCCTGGTCGCCCGGCGAGCCGAAGTTGCCCTGGCCGGCGGCGAGCGGGTAGCGCATCGTCCAGTGCTGGACCAGGCGCACGAGGGTGTCATAGATGGCGCTGTCGCCGTGCGGGTGGAAGGTACCCATGACGTCGCCGACCACGCGCGTGGACTTGCTGAACGCCGACTCCGGCCGGTAGCCGCCGTTGTACATCGCGTAGATGACGCGGCGGTGGACCGGCTTGAGGCCGTCGCGCACGTCGGGCAGCGCGCGCCCCACGATGACGCTCATCGCGTAGTCGAGGTACGAGCGCTGCATCTCGTCGTGCAGGTCGACCTGCGTCACGCCGGACTGCTCGGGGGTCTCGCTCACTGGTGTCCTTCGGTCGGCTGTACTGCCTGTGTCTGGTGGGGCCGGCCCCGACGGCGGGGCCCGGCCAGGTGGGCCCCTCGCCGTGTGCCGGCCCGGGCCCGGTGGTCAGATGTCGAGGAAACGCACGTCGTGGGCGTTGCGCTGGATGAAGCCGCGCCGCTGCTCGACGTCCTCGCCCATGAGCACCGCGAAGATCTCGTCGGCGGCGGCCGCCTCGCCCAGGGTGATCTGCTTGAGCGTGCGGGTGTCGGGGTTCATCGTCGTGTCCCACAGCTCGGAGTCGTTCATCTCGCCCAGACCCTTGTAGCGCTGGATCGGGCCGTCCTTCTCCTTGGGCAGGCGCTTGCCGTTCGCCAGGCCGTCGGCCACCACGGCGTCGCGCTCCTTGTCGGAGTAGACGTACTCGTGGGGGGCGTTGGTCCACTTGATGCGGAACAGCGGCGGCTGGGCGAGGTAGATGTGGCCGCCCTCGAGCAGCGGTCGCATGTAGCGGAACACGAGGGTGAGCAGCAGCGTGGCGATGTGCTGGCCGTCGACGTCGGCGTCGGCCATGAGCACGATCTTGTGGTACCGCAGCTTGTCCAGGTCGAACTCCTCGCCGACCCCCACGCCGAAGGCGGTGATGAGGTTGCGGATGGTCTCCGAGCCCAGGGCCCGGTCCAGCCGCGCCTTCTCGACGTTGAGGATCTTGCCGCGGATCGGCATGATCGCCTGGATCCGCGGGTCGCGGCCGCCGACGGCGGAACCGCCGGCGGAGTCACCCTCGACGATGAAGATCTCGCACTCGCGCGGGTCCTTGCTCGAGCAGTCCTTGAGCTTGCCGGGCATCGAGGCCGACTCCAGGACGGTCTTGCGGCGCGTGGCTTCGCGGGCCTTGCGCGCGGCCACGCGGGCCGCGGCCGCCGACTGCGCCTTGCGCACGACGTCACGACCCTCGTTCGGGTGCTGGTCGAGCCAGTCGGTGACCTGGGCGTAGACCTGCTGCTGGACGAAGGTACGGGCCTCGGTGTTGCCGAGCTTGGTCTTGGTCTGGCCCTCGAACTGGGGCTCGCCGAGCTTGACGGAGATGACGGCGGTCAGGCCCTCGCGCACGTCGTCGCCGGTGAGGTTGTCGTCCTTGTCCTTGATGAGGCCGCGGTCTCGCGCGTACTTGTTGACCACGGAGGTCATCGCCGCGCGGAAACCCTCCTCGTGGGTGCCGCCCTCGGTGGTGTTGATCGTGTTGGCGTAGGTGTGCACCGACTCGCTGTAGCCCACCGTCCACTGCATGGCGAGCTCGAGGGAGATCTTCCGGTCGGTGTCCTCGGACTCGAAGGCGATGACGTCGGGGTGGACGACCTCGACCCGCTTGGCGGAGTTGAGGTGGTGGACGTAGTCGATGAGGCCGTCGTCGTACCGGTAGGTGACGGTGCGGAAGCCGGGGACCGGGTCGTCCGCGGTGCCCTCGTCGTCGCCCGTGACCTCGTCGCCGGAGTCGACCGCCTCGGGCCGCTCGTCGGTCAGGGTCAGCGTCAGCCCCTTGTTGAGGAAGGCGTACTGCTGCAGGCGCGAGCGCAGGGTCTCGTAGTCGTGCTCGACGGTCTCGAAGATGTCCGCGTTGGGCCAGTAGCGCACCGTGGTGCCGGTGATGTCGGTGGCCTCGCCCTTGACCAGGGGACCGGTCGGGACGCCGTCGACGAAGGACATCCGCCACACGTGGCCCTCACGCCGGACCTCGACCTCGAGCCGGTGCGAGAGGGCGTTGACGACGGAGACGCCGACGCCGTGCAGGCCGCCGGAGACCGCGTACCCGCCGCCGCCGAACTTGCCGCCGGCGTGCAGGACGGTGAGCACGACCTCGACGGCGGGCTTGCCCTCGGTGGGGTGCAGGTCGATGGGGATGCCGCGACCGTCGTCGACGACGGTGACCGACCCGTCCGCCCCGAGGGTGACCGTGATGTCCGAGGCGTGCCCGGCGAGGGCCTCGTCCACGGAGTTGTCCACGACCTCGTAGACCAGGTGGTGCAGGCCGCGCGGGCCGGTCGAGCCGATGTACATGCCCGGCCGCTTGCGCACGGCCTCGAGACCCTCGAGGACCTGGATGTTCTCCGCCCCGTAGGAGCCTTGCCGGGCCTGGCCCGACTGCTGCGGGTCCGTCGCAGGGGCGTCCGGTGCAGCGGCTCCCGTCCCGGTCGAGGGGTCCTCGGGGGTGGTTGCGCTGCTCTCTGCTGCCACGGTCGACGGTTCTCCTCGGCTCTCGTGCACCGCGCGCAGGATGTGCCTCCGCCCGGCGCCTGACGTCCGGCCCCTGGGCGTGCGCCCTGGGTGAGGCCGGACAGGTTGTCTGATTCTACCGTGCTCCCGCCGTCCGACCCAGTGATCCACAGGCTGTGTCCACAGCCTGTCCATGAGATCACCCACGTCCGTGCGGGGGGCCGCGCTCAGCCGTAGGTGTCCCGGGGTCCGCGGCCGCCGCGCACGGCGAACCGGCCGTGCTTCCAGCTCGGGCCGCCCGGTCCGAGCACGGTGATGGAGCTGACCGTTCCCTCGCCGGCCTCCTCCTCGATCCGCCGCTCGAGCTGCGGCATGAGCAGCCGCACCTGGGTGGCCCAGGCCGTCGAGGAGGCGCGGAGCACGAGCTCGCCCTCGGAGAAGGTCTCCACCGCGCAGTGGTCGGCGACCTGGTCCCCGACGATCTCGCGCCAGCGTGCGACGACGGTGGCCAGGGAGAGCTCGCGTCCCCAGCCCCGACGCCGGACGAGCTGGCGGCCGATGCGGCCGATCGGCTGCGGATCGCGGCGCGAGGGCGCCGACCCCGAGCCGGCCCACCCCAGGCCGGGGCCGGGTCGCCAGTGCCGCCCGCCGCCGTCGGGCTCCTCCTCGTCCTTCCCGACAGCGAGGTCCTCGCTGCGGTCCCAGCCCCCGGCGCGGCGCGCCGGCGTGGTCCGCAGGCCCTTGTCCCAGGCGGCCGCCCGCGCCCGGGCGAGGACCGCGTGGGCCAGGGCGTCCGGCGAGGCCGGCGGCTGCTCCTCCTCGCCCGGCTCGGTGCCCGCGGGGCGCTCGACGGGGTCCCCGGTCACGGGGCCTCCCGCAGGACCGCGGTGCCGTCGGCGACGTCGATCCGCGCCCCGCCCAGCTCGGCGGGCACGTCCTCGTCGACTGCGGCGGTGAGGAAGACCTGCTCCGCGCCGGCGACCATCTCCGCGAGCCGGCGGCGGCGCCTGGAGTCGAGCTCGGCGAAGACGTCGTCGAGGACGAGGACGGGGTCGCCGCCGTCCTCGTCGGCCTCGCGCAGCACCCGCCACGCGGCGATGCGCAGGGCGAGCGCGTAGGACCAGGACTCGCCGTGGCTGGCGTACCCGCGCGCCGGCAGCGGGCCGAGCGCGAGGGACAGGTCGTCGCGGTGCGGTCCCACCAGGCACACCCCGCGTTCGACCTCCTTGGGCCGGGCCCGCTCGAGCGCCGCGCGCAGCCGCCCGGCGACCGCCTCGGCGTCGGTGAGGGCGGTCTCCACGGCCATGGCCCGCTCCTGGGCGGCGCTCGCGACGTTCTCGTCGGTGGTCTCCGGGCCGGTGACGCCGGCGAGCAGCGCCGGGTCGGGGTCCTCCCCGCCCTCGGCGCCCACGAGCGAGTAGCGGCCGTCGATGCGCGCGGGACCCTGGCCGTCGGAGACGTCCTCGTATGCGGCGGCCACGTGCGGGCGCAGCCGGGCGATGACCTCGGCGCGGGCGGCGAGGATCTGCCCGCCGGCCTCCGCGAGCTGCTCGTCCCACACGTCCAGGCTCGACAGGTCGAAGGACCGGCCGGCACGGGCGGCCGCGCCCGCGGACTTCAGCAGGGCGACCCGTTGGCGCAGCACGCGGTCGTAGCGCTGCCGGACCTCGACCATCCTCGGGCGCAGCTGCACGAGGAGATCGTCGAGGAACCGCCGTCGGGCCGAGGGGTCCCCGCGCACGAGCTCGAGGTCCTCGGGGGCGAAGACCACGAGCCGCAGGTGGCCGAGCAGCTCGCGCGGTCGGGTGGCGTGGCGGTCGAGGCGCGCGCGGTTGGCCTTGCCGGCGATGATCTCCACCTCGAGGAGGGTGTCGCGCTCCTCGGTGCGCACCTTGGCCCGGACCACCGCACCGGGCGTGCCGCGCCGCACCAGCGCGGTGTCCGCGGCCACGCGGTGCGAGCCGAACGTGGCGAGGTAGCCGATCGCCTCGACGATGTTCGTCTTGCCCTGGCCGTTGGGCCCGACGAAGGCCGTCACCCCGGGCTCGAACGTGAGGACCAGCTCCCGGTAGGAGCGGAAGTCGTTGAGCGCGAGGTCGGTGACCCGCACCTAGGACGCGGCGGGCCCCACCGGCGGCACTCCGGCGGGGTCCTCCGCGGGCGTGGTGGCGTGGGCACCGAACTGGTTCCGCATGGCGGCGACCATCCGCATCGCGGGCGAGTCGTCCTGGCGCGAGCTGAACCGGGCGAACAGGGAGGCCGCGATCGCCGGCACCGGGACGGCGGCGTCGATGGCGGCGTCGATCGTCCAGCGCCCCTCGCCCGAGTCCTCCACGAACCCGCGGATGCGCGCCAGGTCGGGATCGTCGTCGAGGGCGCGGACCATGAGGTCGAGCAGCCAGGAGCGCACGACGGTGCCGCGGCGCCAGGCGTTGAGCACCGCGCCGGGGTCCTCGACCAGGTCGGAGTAGGCGTCGAGCAGCTCGTAGCCCTCGGCGTAGGCCTGCATGAGGCCGTACTCGATGCCGTTGTGGACCATCTTGGAGAAGTGGCCGGCGCCGACGGGGCCGGCGTGCACGAAGCCCTCCTCGCGAGGACCCTCGGGACGCAGCGCGTCGAAGACCGGCATGAGGCGGTCGATGTCGGTGCGGGCGCCGCCGACCATGAGGCCGTAGCCGACGTCCTTGCCCCACACGCCGCCGGAGACGCCGGTGTCGACGTAGCCGATGCCCTTCTCCCCCAGGCGGGCGGCGTTGGCCTGGTCGTCCTCGTAGTGGGAGTTCCCGCCCTCGACGACGAGGTCCCCCTCCTCGAGCAGCTCGGCCAGCTCGGCGAGCGTGTCCCGGGTCGGGTCGCCCGCGGGGACCATGACCCACAGGTTCCGCGGGGCGGGCAGGGCCTGGACCAGGTCCGCCAGCGAGGCGACGTCGGAGATCTCCGGGTCGCGGTCGTAGCCGGTGACGGTGATCCCGGCGGCGCGGAGCCGGTCGGCCATGTTGCCGCCCATCCGGCCCAGCCCGATCATCCCGAGGTGCATGGCGACTCCTTCGACGGGCCGGCCGATCAGCCGGCGAAACGGATCGGCATGAGCAGGTAGCGGAACTCCCCGGAGTCCTCGCCCTCGACCTCGTCCTGACCCGTGAGGGTGGCCGGCTTGGTCGGGTGCGTGAACGACAACCGGGCGTAGGGACGGGTGAGCGCCCCGAGCCCGTCGAGGAGGTAGACCGGGTTGAAGGCGGTGGTGATCGGCTCGCCGATCAGGGTCGCCTCGAGCGCCTCGGACGCCTGCGCGTCGTCGCCCTGGCCGGCCTCGAGGACGACCTGGCCCTCGGTGAAGGACAGCCGGATGGGGGTGTTGCGCTCGGCGACCAGGCTCACGCGCTTGGCGGCGGCCATGAGCTCGGCGGCGTCGATCACCGCGTGGGTGGGCGTCTCGTCGGGGAACAGGCGGCGCACCGGCGGGTAGTCGCCGTCGACGAGCAGCGAGGTGGTGCGGCGCCCGCCGGCCTCGAAGCCGATGAGCGAGGCGGCGCCCGAGGTGTCGAAGTCGACCTCGACGGCACCGGCGGAGGTCAGCGACTTCGCGACGTCGGACAGCGTGCGGGCGCGCACGAGCGCGACGGCGGAGACGTCCGGGCTCGCGGGGTGCCAGGGCAGCTCCCGCATCGCCAGGCGGTAGCGGTCGGTGGCCAGCAGCGTGATCGTCTCGCCCTCGATCTCCACGCGCACGCCCGTGAGCAGCGGCAGCGTCTCGTCGCGCGAGGCCGCGGTCGTCACCTGGGCGACGGCCTCGGCCAGCACGTCGGCGTCGATGCTGCCGGCGGTGTCGGGCATCGCCGGCAGGGCCGGGTACTCCTCGACGGGCATCGAGGTGAGCGTGAACCGCGAGGCGCCGCAGGTCAGCGACACGCGCGTGCCCTCGACCTCGACGTCGACGGGCCGGGCCGGCAGCGACCGGCAGATGTCGGCGAGCAGCCGGCCGACCACGAGGATCGTGCCCGGGGTCTCGACCTCGGCCTCGACCACCGAGCGGGCCGAGATCTCGTAGTCGAAGGTGGCGAGCGTCAGCTGCCCGTCGGCGGCCTCGATGCGGACACCGGCGAGCACCGGGACGGGCGGGCGAGCGGGGAGCGAACGCGCGGTCCAGGACACGGCCTCGGCCAGCACGTCGCGGTCAACCCTGAACTTCACGGCAGGTCACTTTCTCTGAGAGTTCTGTGCACGTCCTCGACGGGGCGCGGCGCTGAGCACACCCTACGTGGTCCGGGCCGGTCCTCGGATGCTGCTGGGGACGGCCGGTGGTCGCGGCTGTTCGGTCCGGCCCTTGCTCGAGCGGGGTCCATGGCCCAGGGGTGATGAGCCACAACATCTGTCATTCAGGGTTCGTCATCGTCATCGCACCTGTGGATCCTGGGGATGACACGCATCTGTGCAGGTCACACCGTCGACGGCCGTGTGGATCGGGCTCCGGACGAGGACGTGGACGAATGACACGCCCCGTGGATGTCATTCGTCGATCCACCGGGAGGGCTGGCTCGTCCCCACCCGGTCCACCGGTGGGAGCGCCTCCGTCCACGGGTGAATCACAACCTCGTCCACATGACGGCGGTCATGCGGCGCCGGCCGCGTCACCGCGTCCTCAGCCCTCGCGGGCGCGGGTCTTGATCCGGGCGGTGAGCTCGGAGACCTGGTTGTAGACCTGACGCTTCTCGGCCATGAGGTCCTTGATCTTGCGGTTCGCGTGCATGACCGTCGTGTGGTCGCGCCCGCCGAACAGCCGGCCGATCTTCGGCAGCGACAGCGGCGTGAGCTCGCGGCACAGGTACATGGCGATCTGCCGCGCGGTGACGAGGACGCGCGAGCGGTCCGCCGAGGTGAGGGCCTCCAGGGAGATGGAGAAGTAGTCCGCCGTCTGCGCCATGATCAGGCTCGGCGTGATCTCCTCGCTCTCGGGGTCGGTGATGATGTCCTTGAGCACCATCTCCGCCAGCGGCCGGTCGACGTGCTGGCGGTTGAGCGCCGCGAAGGCGGTGACGCGGATGAGCGCCCCCTCGAGCTCCCGGATGTTGGTCGAGATGCGCGAGGCGATGTACTCCAGCACCTCCGGGGAGGCGTCGAGGCCGTCGGACTCGGCCTTCTTGCGCAGGATGGCGATGCGCGTCTCGAGGTCGGGCGGCTGCACGTCGGTGAGCAGCCCCCACTCGAAGCGGGAGACCATGCGCTGCTCGAACCCGCTCAGCTGCTTGGGCGCGACGTCGGAGGTGATGACCACCTGCTTGGAGTCGTTGTGCAGCGTGTTGAAGGTGTGGAAGAACTCCTCGACCGTCTGCTCCTTGCCGCCGAGGAACTGGATGTCGTCGATGAGCAGGACGTCGACGTTGCGGTAGCGGCGCTGGAAGGACTCGGCCTTGTCGTCGCGGATCGAGTTGATGAAGTCGTTGGTGAACTCCTCGGAGTTCACGTAGCGCACGCGGATGCCGGGGTAGAGGTTGCGGGCGTAGTGGCCGATCGAGTGCAGCAGGTGCGTCTTGCCGAGCCCCGAGCCCCCGTAGATGAACAGCGGGTTGTAGGCCTTGGCCGGCGACTCCGCGACGGCGGTCGCCGCCGCGTGGGCGAAGCGGTTGGAGGAGCCCGAGACGAAGGTGTCGAACGTGAACTTCGGGTTGAGGCGCGAGGCCTGCTCGCCGTTGTCCTCGGCCGGTGAGGTCCCGCGCGACTGCGGGGAGCGGTCGTGGGTGGTGCGCTGCTGCTCGCGGGGGGCGTCGTGGCCAGGGTCCGCGTCGGGGTCCGACGGCGCAGGAGCCGGTCGCGGCGGGATCTCGGTCACGGTGGGGCGCGGCGGGGTCGGCTCGTCGTCGATCGAGGGGTCGACGGTGACGGCGAAGCGGAGCGTCGTGCCGTGGATCTCGGACATCGTCGCGATGATCTGCTCGCGCGCCTGCATCTCGATGTAGTCCTTGGCCAGGTCGGAGCCGACCGCCAGGAGCAGGGTGTCGTCGATGATCCCCAGCGCCCGGGCCTGCCGCACGAAGGCGAGCTGGGCGGGACGGATGTCCCCACGGTCCGAGAGACGCGAGACCGCGAGCTGCCACGACTCGGCGATGGTGTCCGCCACGCGCACTCCACTCCTTGCACCCCGATCCCCGGCGGGCGCCTGGGGGTTCCTTACTGTGTCACGGAAGTTGCGGGTCCACATACTTCTCCACAGTTGTGTGCATCGCTCGGGTGTCCGTGCGGCGCGCCATGGCGCCGATCCCGGCGGAGCGCGGTGCCCCGCGGGGGTCCATCGGTGGACAACGACGTTCCACAGGTCACTCCGTCTCCGCGTTGACCGCGCCGGACCCGCGCCCGTAACCTGGAGCGTCCGTGTCGTGCGGACACACTCATTCCTGGGCCCGAGGTCGGGCCTGCGCGCAGCCCGCGAGGGCGCGCACAGGGGTCGGATCCTCCAGGGCCAGCCAGATCGTCGAGTCAACGTCAGGGGTAGAGCCGTGAGCAAGCGGACTTTCCAGCCGAACAACCGTCGCCGTTCCAAGGTGCACGGCTTCCGTCTGCGCATGCGCACCCGCGCCGGCCGCGCCATCCTCTCGGCGCGCCGCTCCAAGGGCCGCGCCAAGCTCTCCGCCTAGGTCGTGCTCCCGGCGCACCACCGGATGCGCCGACCGGCCGACTTCACCGCCACCGTCCGGCGGGGCGTCCGGGCCGGCAGCGACCGGCTCGTCGTCCACAGGCGACCGACCACCGACGAGGGCACCGTCCTCGTCGGTTTCGTCGTTTCCAAGGGCGTGGGCAACGCCGTCGTGCGCACGCGGGTCAAGCGCCGGCTCAGGCACCTGATGTCCGACCGGGTCGGTGCGTTACCGCACGGCACGCGGGTGGTCGTGCGGGCCCAGCCCCGGGCGGCGTACTCGACCTCGGCCGAGCTCGCACGCGACCTCGACCGTGCCCTGGGCGCGACGGCCCGGAAGGTCGCGGCGCGGGAGGGGCGATGAGCGCGGACCGCGGACCGTCGGCCAGCGCCGGGCAGCCCGACGGCGGGACACGGCCCGACGGCGGGCAGCTGCCGGACAGCACTGAGCAGCCGCGCGGGACCGGGGAGCCGGGCGGGGCCGCGCAGGCGGATTCCGGGCGCCGGGTGGGGCCGGTCACCTGGCTCCTGCTCAAGCTGGTGCGCGGCTACCAGCTCATCGTCTCGCCCTGGCTCGGGCCGAGCTGCCGCTACTACCCCACCTGCTCGGCCTTCGCCGTCGGGGCCCTGCGGCGGCACGGCCTGGTCAAGGGACTGCTCCTGGCGGTGTGGCGCGTTCTGCGGTGCAACCCCTGGTCGCGCGGCGGCGTCGACCATGTCCCGGAGCGGGGACGCTGGGTGGGACGGCGCGAACCGCTCACCGACGACGAGGCTGGTGAGCAGACTCACCCGGACGGCGATGCTGCCGCGACAGGGCCCGAACCATCGGGCAACCCCCGAGCATCTACCCTCGGGGGGACAGATCGAGGGGCGGGCACCGGACCGCCGAAGGACCACGAGGAGCAACCAGGCTGATGGACACCATTCTTGCGCCGATCAGATGGGCCGTCGCCTGGGTGATGGTGCTCATCCACGACGGCGCCGTCGCCATCGGCTTTCCCGAGGGATCGGGGTGGGCGTGGATCCTGTCCATCGTCGGCCTCACGGTCGTGGTCCGCATCCTCATCATGCCGCTCTTCTTCCGGCAGATCCGCGCGTCGCGGGCGATGCAGCTGGTGCAGCCCGAGCTGAAGAAGCTGCAGGACAAGTACAAGAACAAGAAGGACCCCGCCTCCCGGCAGCGGTTCCAGGAGGAGATGCAGGCGCTCTACAAGGACGCCGGCACCTCCCCCTTCGCCTCGTGCCTCCCGCTGCTGCTGCAGATGCCGATCTTCTTCGGCCTGTTCTCGGTACTCAACTCGCTGGACAACATCGCTGCCGGTACCGCCGACGCGATCGGTCCGCTCACCCAGGACCTCGCCCGCGAGGCGGAGAACTCCCTGCTGTTCGGCGCCCCGATCTCCTCGACGTTCATGCAGACCTTCGGGGACTCCGCCGCGAGCCTGGACGCCGACCTCACCGCGGTCCGCATCGTCACCGTCATCCTCATCATCGCGATGTCGCTGTCGACCTTCCTCACGCAGCGTCAGCTGACGATGAAGAACATGCCGCCGGCGGCGCTCGAGAGCCCGATGTTCCGGCAGCAGCAGATCCTGCTGTACATCCTCCCCGTGGTCTTCGCGGTCACCGGCGTCAACTTCCCCATCGGTGTCCTCATCTACTGGTTCATCTCCAACCTGTGGTCGATGGGCCAGCAGTTCTACACGATCAAGCGGCAGCCGACCCCGGGCTCCGAGGCCTACAAGGCGATGATCGAGAAGAAGAACGCCAAGCGCGCCCGCAAGGGGCTGCCTCCGCTCGAGGAGGAGGCCCCCACCCTGCGCCGCAGCTCGAACGCCGGTGAGCGACGCCCCCAGCCGAAGAAGGGCACCCCCGCCGCGGCGGCCGGCACGGACAAGGACGAGCCCGACGAGTCGGCGGACGAGCAGGACGTCGAGGTCCGCGGCAAGGACGGCCTCACCGCCGCCGAGCGGGCCCAGAAGCGGTACGAGCGCCGGCAGGCGGAGCGCCGGCTTGCCGCGGAGAAGCGCCGCAAGCGCGAGAAGGGCAACCAGTAGCACCCAGCGCACGACCGGCCGCGAAGGAGGAACCTCCCGACGCGGCCACCGACCAGACCCAGGCCCCAGCGGCACCGAAGGAGCAGACAGTGACGAACGACCTGACCACCGAGGACAGCACCGCCGCGCCCGACGACGAGCGCACGGACGCCACGCCCACCACGGAGACGAGCGCCGCCCCGACGTCGTCGAAGGTGACCCGGCTCGAGGAGGAGGGTGACGTCGCGGCCGACTACCTCGAGGAGCTGCTCGACATCGCTGACCTCGACGGGGACATCGACATCGAGGTCGAGCACGGACGGGCCTCGGTATCGATCGTCTCCGAGGAGGATGGCGACCGGTACCTGGGCCGCCTGGTCGGCGAGGACGGCAAGACCCTCGACGCCGTGCAGGAGCTGACCCGCCTGGCCGTCCAGGCCAAGCTCGGCGACCGCTCGCGGATCATGGTCGACATCGCCGGCTACCGCGACGGGCGCCGCGTCACGCTCACCGCCCTGGCGGAGGAGGCCATCGCCACCGTGCGTTCCACCGGCGAACCGGTCGCGCTCGACCCGATGAACCCCTTCGAGCGGAAGGTCGTGCACGACGCGGTCGCCGCCGGCGGGCTCGTCTCGGACTCCGACGGCGCCGAGCCGCGTCGTCACGTGGTCGTCCGTCCCGCCTGAGCCCATGGGTGAGAACCGCACCGTCGGCTCCCCCGAGGGGCCGACGGTCGAGGAGCCAGGGCCCGGCGTGCGGGAGTACTTCGACCTGTCCTGGGCGCCGGTCCGGTACTTCGCCGAGATGCTCGTGGCCGAGGGCGAACTCCGGGGCCTCATCGGACCGCGGGAGCTCCCACGCCTGTGGTCGCGCCATCTCCTCAACTCGGCAGCGGTCGCCGAGTACGTGCGGGACGGCGACGCCGTCGTGGATGTCGGGTCGGGTGCCGGCTTCCCCGGTGTGGTCGTCGCGGCCATGCGTCCCGACGCGACGGTGCACCTCGTCGAACCGATGGAACGTCGCTGCGAGTGGTTGGCCGACGTCGTCGACGAGGTGGGGCTGGACAACGTGGAGATCCACCGGGCCCGCGCCGAGGAGATGCACGGGATCCTCAAGGCGCGCGTCGTGACCGCCCGAGCGGTGGCGGCGTTGGACAAGCTGGCGCGCTGGACCATGCCACTGGTGGCCGGCGGCGGACAGCTCGTGGCGCTCAAGGGCGAGCGTGCCCCGGCCGAGGTGGATGCCGCCAAGTACGTCCTTCGCAAGCTGGGCGCCACCTCGACCCGGATCGACACGGTGGTGCCGGTCGAGGGCATGGATCCGGCGACCGTCGTCGTCGTCGACAAGCGCTGACCGACCGGGTCTCCCCCGCGACTGAGGTGGGTCGCGGGTCGATCCTGCGTGTGAGGGGTGTCGATTCCGTAGCGAGCGACTGGTCGCCTGCTCGTTCACGCATGGATGGCGACCGGCAGGTTCGCCCGTGGAAAGGTGCCGTGCCGGCCTCGTGTAGGCGTGCGGCCCTGGGCGTCCGACGCTGATCGGTCTCCTGGCGGCTAATAGACATGACACATGACTAAATGACCTATCTTAGCCAGCTCAACGACACCTCGTCCGTCTGATAGACATGGAGCATGTCTAGAGGCCTCGACTCCGATGCGGCTCGTGCTGACGTGACGACGCCTTCCCCCAGTCTGCTCGGCGCTCCTGGTACGGCTCCGCTGCCGCTCGTGCTCGCTCGGCTCGGGTCGGTGGCCGCTCGGTTGTCGGAGCTCCAGGTCGCTTCGGTTCGTCTCAGTGCCCTGGACCAGCTCCTTCTTGTGGAGCTGTCCTCGACGCCTGGGATGGGGCAGCGTGAGTTGGCTCGTCGGGTGATGGTCGACCCTCGCAATCTCGTTGCCGTGCTCGACTCGCTGAGCAAGAGCGACCTCATCAGACGCGAGGAGGACGTGGATGATCGTCGGCGTCGGATCGTGTCACTGACGACGGCAGGGCGGTCGGCGGTCACTGAGGTCCTTGCCGCCGGCCGGCGATTGGAGCGCGACCTGCTATCAACGACGGAGGATGGTGATCGTACTGCAGTTCGCCAGACCCTCGACCTCTTGCGGGTGGCTCTCAGCGCGCTCGACTGATCGGTTGCGCCTTGGGTGCGAGTTTCACGTGGAACCTGGTCGTCCAGTGAGTTGCTGTTTCACCTGAAACGGACCGGCCTCGTGTTCGTGGGTTTCACGTGGAACCACCAGTGGCGGAGCCGGTCTCGCACCGCCTCCGGCGCTGTGACCGCACGCACGTGATCTGGTCGCACGATGCGACTTCTCAGCGAACGCGGAATGAGCGATCGTGTGCCGGCCCTCAGTTCGCTCGGGCGACCTGGTCATTGGCGCATCCCTGTACCTGTTGGGCTCCAGGATCGTGCGCGGGTGCCGGTGTCGTTCAGTGGAGGCGTCCGGGGTCCGACCGATCCCTTCAGAGACCGGTCGCTGGAGGGCGCACGCCGCGTGCTGTTCGCTGCTGCGCAGCCAGATGAATCCATGGACTCACGCGTTTCACGTGAAACGCAGTCGCCTGCAGCAGTCACAACTCGCTGCCTTCACAAGCTGCGAGTGAGCACGACGTGCGACGTCGCGGTAGCGCTAGGAGGCGGCCACCCCAGGGTCGCCCGGTCGTCGCCGTCAGGTCCAGTGTCGTAGCGGCTCGCCATTGAAGCATGCGGGATGAGCCTCCCATCGAGCGATAGGACGGCCCCGTTTCACGTGAAACGCGACTTGAGCAAAACGAATGGTGCGCCTTGAACGGCGCAGCGCATAGTCGCCGGGAGTAATCGCGCGAGCTTCCCACAGTGCTCCTCGCGTTCTTACCGACAAGTATCCGACGACCGATCACACGGCACCACGCGCGGGACAACAACCTTGATGGGGGGCTCGGTGAGCTCCATGTGCGATGATCGGCCGTTTCAGCGAGCCTTCCGGTAGCCAATCGAGTCTGTTCCACGTGAAACCAGGACGACCGACGTCCCCACCATCATGATCGGGCGGGAGACGCGTCGACGACTCGTCAACCCGATCCGAGTGGTCGTGAGCGTGTGGTGGTGACTCGCCGAAGGCGCCGGCTTGTGGATCTAGACCCGATTCCGGCCGGCGCTCGCATAGACTTCTGCGGCACACACTTCCCATCGTTGGAGAGCATCCGCATGACTGACGAGAAGTCCACAGCAGCGCCAGAAGATCCCCGACCGTTGGTCGCGGCGCCCGAGGATGACCAGTCGGACGCTCTCTCCAATCCCATCGTCGACGATGACGAGACGACACCATTGGCGCAGGACCTGGCGGAGCAGGCCGCACGACGCCGGCGACTGTTCGGTAAGGATATGCCGCATCCCACTGATATGCGGACGATAACCGTCGCTAATCAGAAGGGCGGCGTGGGGAAGACCACGACGACGGTCAATCTCGCGGCGGCGCTGGCGGAGGGTGGCCTCCGGGTGCTGGTCATCGACAACGATCCCCAGGGCAACGCCTCGACCGCGCTGGGCGCGGAACACGTGGCCGGCACACCCTCCCTCTACGACGTCCTCATGGGAGAGCTGACGCTCGCGGACGTCGTCGTGCCGGCGCAGCTGCTCCCGGGCGTGGAGGTCGTCCCCTCGACCATCGACCTGTCGGGCGCCGAGATCGAGCTGGTCGGGGAGGAGGAGCGGGAGAACCGCCTCGCCACGGCCCTCACGGATTACGTCAAGCACCGCTCTGACCAGGGACTTCCCCGGATCGACTACATCCTCGTCGACTGCCCGCCCAGCCTCGGGCTGCTGACGATCAACGCGTTCGTCGCTGCCCGGGAGGTGCTCATCCCGATCCAGTGCGAGTACTACGCGCTGGAGGGCCTCACGCAGCTCGTGCGCAGCATCGGGCTCATCACGGAACACCTCAACCCCGAGCTCGAGGTGTCGACGATCCTGCTCACCATGTACGACAAGCGGACCAACCTGTCGAGGGAGGTGGCGGAGGAGGTGCGGACGCACTTCCCCGAGCAGGTGCTGACGACCGCGGTCCCGCGTTCGGTGCGCATCTCCGAGGCGCCGAGCTTCGGGCAGACGATCATCACGTACGACCCGACGTCGTCGGGCGCGCTGAGCTACCGCGAGGCCGCACTGGAGATGGCGACGCGCGGCGCAGAGGGACAGGAGTAGGACGTGGCAGAGAAGCGACGGGGTCTCGGTCGGGGTATCGGGGCCCTCATCCCCACGGCCCCTCCTGCCGGAACGCGGACCGCACGGCCGGCCGACATCTTCTTCGACAGCTCGTCGTCGGAGAAGGATGACGCAAAGTCCGAGGTCAAAGAGCCGATTACGGATGAATCGGCTTCGGCGTCGCAGGTGAGGAAGCCCTCTGCGTCGGTCGCCGCGCATGCAGAAGTCGACACCGGTACCTCGTCGACCGTCGACGCGCCGTCGGAGGGTACGGCCGTCGATGGTTCCCAGCAGGACCAGCCGCGTACCGCGTCGACGACGCCCGTTGCGCCCGAGGTGGCTCCGGCTTCCGCGATGGATGTGCAACCGACGACGGCGGACCCCGCCGAGTCCGGCGCCAACGGCGTCGACGTCGCGCCGGGGACCTCGGGAACGACTCCCACCACTGCACCCTCCACGGATCCTTCTGCGGACATCGACGGCCTCCGCCCCGTGCCCGGCGCGACCTATGCCGAGGTGGAGATCTCGACGATCGTCGCCAACGCGAAGCAGCCCAGACAGGTGTTCGACGAGGACGAGCTGGACGAGCTGGCCGCCTCGATCCGCGAGCTCGGCGTCCTCCAGCCCGTGGTGGTCCGTCCCGTCCGCGCCGAGGACCCGCGCGTCGTCGAAGGAGCGCGGTACGAGCTCGTCATGGGCGAGCGACGCTTGCGCGCGTCGAGGCAGGCCGGCCTGGACGTCATCCCGGCGGTCGTGCGCGAGACCGAGGACACCGACCTCCTGCGGGACGCACTGCTCGAGAACCTGCATCGCGCACAGCTCAACCCGCTCGAGGAGGCGGCCGCCTACCAGCAGCTCCTCGACGACTTCGGCGGCACCCACGACGAGCTCGCCCGCCGGATCGCGCGTTCGCGCCCGCAGATCTCCAACACCCTGCGCCTGCTCAACCTCCCCGCCCTCGTCCAGCGTCGGGTCGCCGCCGGCGTGCTCTCCGCGGGGCACGCCCGTGCGCTGCTCGGCCTGGAGGACGGGGCCGCGATGGAACGACTCGCTCAGCGCATCGTCGCCGAGGGGCTCTCCGTACGGGCCACAGAGGAGGCGGTCGCGATGGGGGAGGGGCCCGGGAGACCGGAGATGCGTCGTCGTCGGGCGCCCTCGGCGCACGCCGAGCAGCTCGACCGGCTCGCCACCCGGCTCTCGGACCGCCTCGACACCCGGGTGAAGGTGGCGATGGGCCAGCGCAAGGGTCGCATCACGGTCGACTTTGCCTCCGTGGAGGACCTCGACCGGATCCTGGCCACCCTCGTCCCCGGCGAGCAGGTCGACGCCGAGTAGCGCGACGCGCCTCGCTGCCTCCGGTCGGACCGGGGCAGCGATGTGGCACAACCCTTGACACCGCCGGCCCGCGCGCGCAAGGTTAAGGAACTGCTTATGTAAGGAGATGGCGTCATGGCTGCCGACGACGACCTCAGCCGGGTGTTCGCCGCGCTGGCGGACCCCACGCGTCGGGCCATGCTCGAACAGCTCGGGCACGGAACAGCCACGGTCGGCGACCTCGCCGCCCCGCACGCCATGAGCAGGCCGGCGATCTCCCAACACCTGCGGGTACTCGAGCACGCCGGACTCATCGAACGCACGGTGCGCGCGCAGTGGCGCCTGTGCAGCCTGCGTCCCGAGGGGCTCGACGAGGCGACCGCCTGGGTCGAGCGCAACCGGGCGGTGTGGGAGGAGCGGTTCGACCGCCTCGACGACCGGCTCGCCGCCATGCGGGGTGAGCGGGACGCAGGAGACACGGACAAGGAGAGGGCACCATGACCGAACCGACCGGATACACGATCACCCGTACCGTCGAGGCGCCGATCGCCGATGTGTGGCGCGCCTGGACCGATCCCGACGTCGCGGCGACGTGGTGGCACCCCGACGGCGTCGAGACACCGCGCGAGTCCGTGAGCATCGACCTGCGCGTCGGGGGCGGGTACGCCTACACGATGCGCCTCGAGGGCGTCGGCGAGTGGCCGACCGCGGGGACCTACCTGGAGGTGCGTGAACCCGAGCGACTGAGGTTCACCTGGGGCGAGCCGGACGACCCCCGGGGCGACGACGTGCCGGTGGCGACCGTCGACCTGCGCGAGCTGCCCGGCGGGCGCACCGAGATGACCTTCCGCATGGAACGCCTGCCCGACGACCGGGGCACCGACGAGTCGACCCACGACGGCTGGGCCTCCGCGTTCGACGTCCTCGAGCGCACGCTCGCCGGCTGAAAGCACCGACGTCGGGGTCGGCACGTCCAGGTCAGTACGGCACTAGTCAGCCCTAGGACCAGGGACGACGCCGGAAAGAGGTGCGTCGTTCCCCAGCCAACAAGGACCGGTCGGGAGGCCGCGCACGCGCGTGGTCTCCCGCCCCGTCGGGCTCAGACGAGCGCGACCGCCCCGCGGTCCTTGGCCCGCCGGGCGAGGGCGATGTAGAGCTGCTCGGCCGTCATCGGGCCCTGGGCGGCAGCCTGCGGGAGCAGAGAGGTCTCGGTCATCCCCGGGGCGACGTTGATGTCGAGCACCCACGGCCGCCCGTCGGTGTCGACGATGAGGTCCACGCGCGAGAGGTCGCGCAGGCCGAGGGCCCGGTGCACGGTCGTGGCCACCTGGGCGGCCGCGGCACCGACCTCGCCCGTCAGACGCGCCGGGGTGAAGAACTGCGCGCGCCCCGGGTTGTACCGGGCGTCGAAGTCGTAGGGCCCCTCGGTCTCGATCTCCACCGCCGGCAGCGCCACCGGACCGTCGCCGAGGTCGACCACCGAGACGGCGACCTCGACACCGGCCACGGCGCGCTCGATGAGCGCGCGCGGCTCGTAGGCGAAGCAGGCCACCATCGCCGACGGCAGCGCGGCCCGGTCCTCGACGATGGTCACCCCGAGCGCGGAGCCGCCGCTGGCCGGCTTGACGGCCAGCGGCAGCCCCAGCCGCTCGACGACCGCGTCGAGGACCTTCCGCGACCCGACCTCACGGAACAACGACTGCGGCAGCGCGACGCCGGCCGGGGTGTCGACCCCCGCGTGCTCGAGCACCGCCTTGGACACCGGCTTGTCCGAGGCCAGCCGGGCACCGGCGGCCGTCGAGCCCACGAACGGTAGCCCCAGCACGGCCAGCAGGTCCTGCAGCGAGCCGTCCTCACCCTCGGCGCCGTGCACGAGGGGCCAGACGACGTCGGGGGAGATCTCGGTGAGCCGGTCGATGAGCCCGGAGTCCAGGTCGAGGATCTCCACCCGGGCGCCGCCCGAGCGCAGCGCCCCGCCCACGCGCCGGCCGGAGCGGATCGAGACGTCTCGCTCGTGGGTGAGACCGCCGCTGACGACGGCGACCGTCAGTTCCTCGGTGTCGGCCATCTGGTGCTCCTCGTTCCTCGCGGTCACGTGGACCGGCGTCGCTTCCGGTGGGGCGGTGGATCTCCCGGGCGCTGCCCGGGCTGGTCAGCTGGCGTCGGGGCCGGGGGAGTCGATGCCCCCGGCGCGGCGGGTGTGATCGGGTACGGCCGTCGAGGTCCCGAACATCTCCACCAGCTCGGCCTCCGCTCGGACCACGTCCGCGAGGCGGCGCACGCCCTCACGGATGCGCGTCGGCGTCGGGAAGCAGAAGGAGAGCCGGACGTGGTCCTGACCCGTGCCGTCGGCGAAGAAGGCGGTGCCCGAGGTGTACGCGACCCGGTTGGTCACCGCCCGCGGCAGCATGGCCTTCGCGTCGAGGCCCGGCGGCAGCGTCAACCAGGTGAAGAACCCGCCCGAGGGCACCGTCCAGCTCAGGTCCGGCAGGTGCTCGCCGAGCGCGGCGAGCATCGCGTCGCGCCGCTCGAGGTACATCGAGCGGAACTCCTTGACCTGCCCGTACCAGCCGAACTCCTGCAGGTAGCGGGTGACGATCATCTGGTTGATGACCGACGGCGAGAGGATCGCCGACTCGGCCGCCAGGACGAGCTTCTCGCGCACGGCCAGCGGCGCGTAGGCCCAGCCCACGCGCAGGCCGGGCGCGAAGGTCTTGGAGAAGGAACCGAGGTAGACCACGCCGTCGGGGTCGAAGGACTTCAGGCTCGGCAGCGGGTCGCCGTCGAAGCCGAGCAAGCCGTAGGGGTTGTCCTCGAGGACGAGCACCCCGTGGCGCCGGGCGATCTCCACGATCCGCGGCCGCCGCTCGAGGGCGATCGTCACCCCGCCGGGGTTCTGGTAGTTCGGGACCGTGTAGAGCAGCTTGACTCGCCGGCCCGTGCGCCCCAGGTCGGTGAGGACCCGCTCGAGCTCCTCGGGCACGAGGCCGTGCTCGTCGATCGGGACCTGGACGATGTCGGCCTGATAGCTGCGGAACACCCCCAGGGCGCCCACGTAGCTCGGCGCCTCGGCCACCACGACGTCCCCGGGATCGACGAAGATCCCGGTGACCAGGTCGAGGGCCTGCTGCGAGCCGGTGGTGACGACGACGTCGTCGGGGTGGGCGTGGAGGTGCTCGAGGCGCATGACCTCGACGATCTGCTCGCGCAGCTCCTCCTCGCCCTGGCCGCCGCCGTACTGCAGCGCACGGGTGCCCGTCTCGGAGACGATGCGGCCGATCATCTCGCCGAGGCGGCCCAGCGGGAGGTCCTCGATGTTGGGCATCCCGCCGGCGAGGGAGACCACCTCTGGGCGGTTGGCGACGGCGAACAGCGAGCGGACCTCGGAGGCGCGCAGGTGGTGGGCGCGGCCGGCGTAGCTGCCGATCCACGGGTCGAGCCGGGTGCCGGCGGCGGCAGCGGTGGCGGCGGCCGCGGGGCGCCCCTGCTGCTCGACCTGGCCGTCCTGGCTTCCCGTGGTGCTCATCGCCTGCTCCTCGTCGTGGGTGCGCTGGTGCGCGGAGAGGCCAGTGTGCCACCGCGGGCGGCCGCGCCCGCGCAGGGATCGCGGTCCGGCGGACCGGTGCCGGACCGACGGCGATCGGCGGGCCGGGCGTGTCGGTACGTCCGTGCGCGGCCGTCCGGACAGCACGGGGCCGGTCAGACGGCGCTGGGCCGGTCAGCCGACGTCGGCCGCGAGCGCCTCGTCGACGGCGGCCAGCATGTCCGGCTTGGTCTGCGCGCCCACGAGGGTGCGCGCGCCGGTGCCGTCGACGACCAGGTGGTAGCTCGGGACCGTGGCCACGTCCCAGGCACGGGCCAGCTCCGGGTGCTCCTCGACGTCGACGGACACGACCCGCACCTGGCGTCGCGCGGCGGCGATCTCCTCGAGGACCGGTGCCATGAGGCGGCACTGGCCCGACCACGGCGCGAGGAAGTCGACGAGCACGACGCCGCCCCCGGTCAGGGCGTCGTCGAGCCCGTCGGCGTCGACGACCTCGACGTGCACGGGATCAGGCGGTGACCGGCGTCGGGGACCCGACCGCCTGGGCGGCGGGGGAGGCGTCGGTGACGGCCTCGGCCTCGGCCTCGCTGGCCCCGGCGGACACGGTCCCGTCGGCGAGGTCGGCGAGGTAGCGCTCGGCGTCCAGGGCCGCGGAGCAGCCGGTGCCGGCGGCGGTGATGGCCTGGCGGTAGATGTGGTCGACGGCGTCGCCGCACGCGAACACGCCCGGCAGGTTGGTCTGCGTGGTGGGGTGCTGGACCACGATGTAGCCGTCCGCGTCGAGGTCGACCTGACCCTTGACGACGTCGGTGCGCGGCAGGTGCCCGATGGCGACGAACATGCCGGTCACCGGCAGGTCGCGGGTGGTGCCGTCGACGGAGTCGCGCACGGTGAGCGACTCCAGCTTCTGCTCGCCGTTGATCTCGGCGACCTCGCTGTTCCAGGCCATCTGGATCTTGGGGTGGGCCAGGACGCGGTCGGCCATGACCTTCGAGGCGCGCAGCTCGTCACGGCGGTGGATCATCGTCACCTTGTCGGCGAACTTGGTGAGGAACAGGGCCTCGGTCGCGGCCGAGTCGCCACCGCCGACGACGGCGATGTGCTGCTCCTTGAAGAAGAAGCCGTCGCAGGTGGCGCAGTAGGAGACGCCGCGACCGGAGAACGCGTCCTCCTTCTCCAGGCCGATGTGCTTGTAGGCGCTGCCCAGGGCGAGGATGACCGAGCGGGCGCGGTAGGTGGCGTCGTCGGTGGTGAGGGTCTTGACGTCACCGGTCAGGTCGGCGGCGACGACGTCCTCGTAGAGAACCTCGGCGCCGAAGCGCTCGGCCTGCGCCTGCATCTTCGCCATGAGGTCGGGACCCATGACGCCCTCGGGGAACCCGGGGAAGTTCTCGACCTCGGTGGTCGTCATCAGGGCGCCGCCCGCGTCGATCTGGCCGGCGATGACCAGCGGTGCGAGGTCGGCGCGCGCCGCGTAGATCGCGGCGGTCCAGCCGGCGGGGCCGGAGCCCACCACCACGACGTCGTGGATCCTGTCGGCGGCGCTGGCGGTCATGACTCTCCTCGGGACGGTGGTGGGTGCGGTCGGGTGAACACCGGTCGTGCCCGGGATGTTCCGTGCCCGGGCTGGGCCCGGTGCTACTGGACGGTGATCTCCGCGATCTCCGCGCGGTTGGCGCCGTCGCTGCCGGCGGTGGGCAGCTCGGTGATCCAGACGATGAGGTGGGCGGTGGAGACCGGCTCCTCCCAGGTGAACTCGGTCGGCCCCTCCTCGAAGGGGCCCTCGGCCAGGAGCTCGCCCTCGCCGGGGGTGGCCGGGTCGGAGACGCGGATCTCGACGTGGCCGCCCGCGCCGTCGGCGAAGGTGTCGAGCGTGATGCCGCTGACCGCGCTGATCTCGGTGAGCCACACGAGCAGGCCGGTGCCGGACTTCACCCCGAAGTCGGGCGCCTGGTAGGACAGCGTGCGCCAGTAGGTGTCGACGTCGCCGTCGGCGGCCAGCGGGGCGGTGTCGGCGTTGTCCGTGCCGCCGCCCTCGGGGTCGACGAGCTCGGTGCGGTCGAGCGTGGGCGCCGGGAGCTCGTCGTCCGCCGGGGCCGCGGTGGTGGTCTCCTCGGTGTCGTCGGGTGCCGCCGCCGGTGGCGGGGGCGACTCGCTCGGGAGCTCGACGGCGGTCGTGGGCGTGAACAGCGTGCTCGCCGCCCACCAGCCGCCGAGCAGCAGGAGGATGGTGAACAGGACGACCACCCAGGGCATGGGGTCGACCGTGCCGGGCCCGACCTCCCGGCCCGGGACGCGGTCGTCCATCAGGGGACCGCGGTCCTCCTCGAGGCTGCCGGTCGGGCGGTAGGCGGCCGTCGCCCCCGTCGTGCGGCCCCGGTCCGACGACGACGCCGCGCCGCCTGCGGTGCCGCCGGCGTCCTGGGCGGCGTAGGGCACGTCGAGCGGCTGCTCGGCGGCCTCCTCCTCGCTCAGCCGTCCGGGGTTGCCGAGGCGCTCGCCGATCGAGGAGCGCGCCCGGCGCGCGGACCGGCTGATCGAGGAGCCGGCGCTGCCGATCCCGGCGGCCGCGGCTGCGGCGGCCGCGGAGACCTTGGCGCCGGCGCCGGAGCCGGCACCTGCGCCGGCACCGGATCCGGCGCCCGCGCCGGCTGTGCGACCGGCGGTTGCGCCCGTGCCCGCGGCGTCACCGGCGGTCGTGCCTGCGTCTGCGCCCTCGCCGGCTGTTGTGCCCGCGCCTGCGCCGGTACCGCGACCGGCGTCCGGACCGCGCCCTGCACCTGCGGCGACGCCGGCTCCGGCAGCCGCACCGGTGCCCCCCGCCGACGGCGCGGCGGGAGCGTCGGGATCGGGCAGCGGCAGGTGGGCCGGGGCCACGCGCGCGCGGCGCACGGGCGGGCGGGCGCCACCGACGACGCGGCGCCGCAGGGCGTCCAGCCGCGCCGAGGTCTGGTTCGGGAGCACGTGGGCCAGGGGGTCCTCGGCCGGCGCGTCCTGGTGGTCGGGCGCGTGGCCCGGTCCGGGGGTGCGGTCGCCGGGGTGGGTCGGACCGCCGCCGTCGGGGTGGCCGGCCTCGTGGGGGCCGCCGGCTCCTGCCGGACGCCCGGCCCCGGCGGCCATCGCTGCGGCGCCGCCGGCGGCGCCCGCCGCGACGGCTCCGGCCGCAGCCGCGGCGCCCGAGGGGGAGGTGTCGGGCGACGCGGTCCCCGACGGCGCGGTGTCCGACGGCGCGGTGTCCGACGCCGGGACGTCTGATGCCGGGGCGTCTGATGCCGGGGTGCCCGGCGACGTGGTGTCCGACGGCGGGGCGGATGACGGGTCTGGTCCGGCGGCGCCGGAGGTCGTGGTCGCGGGCGCCGAGGAGGAGGTCGCGGCGTCGTCCGAGGAAGTGGGTGCGGAGGCGTCGGTCCCGGCGCCGGTGGGCGCGGACGAGTCGGCCCCGGCGTCGGTCGGCGGGATCATGGGCGGGACCGGTCGACGACGCAGCCGCCCACCCAGCGTTGACGGGCGCTGCCCGTCGCCCTGTCCGGCCTGCGCGGTCGGGGTGGCGGGCTCGTCACGGACGGCCGAGATCTCCTCGGTCTCGTCCGAGAGCGGCGGGGGAGGGGCGGAGGACGCCGAGGGCGTCGACGGTCCGGCGGGGCGGATCCCGGGCGCGCCGGTCCCTGCCGGGCCGCCCGCACCACCTGGGGCGGCGGCACCCGCCGACGCACCTGCGCCGGCCACCACGCCCGCACCGGCCGCCAGGACGGGGCCGGACGGAGTGCCACCGCGAGGCCCTGCCTCGCGGGTCGCGCGCCTCCCACGACGCGGGGTCGCGCGACGACCGGTGGCGGCCGCGGGAGCCGCCACCGCGCCGTCGGACGTCGTGCCGTCGCCCGCGGTGCCGGGACCCGATGGAGCGTCGCCAGCACCAGCACCAGCACCAGCACCAGCACCAGCACCAGCACCGGCGTCACCCGGACCGGGAGCCGGGGGCGGCGGCGGGGGAGCGCCCTGGGGCGTGCCCGTCCGGCGGCCGGTGCGCGGCGGGGGCTCGATGTCCCCCCACGGGGCGAGGGTGTGGAACAGGTCGCCGGCGCTCGAGGGGCCGATGCCCTCGTCGAGCGTGCGCACGCACAGGTCGTCGAGGTCGTGCGGGATCCGCTCGGCCACCGCGCTCGGCGGGGGCGGCGGCGCCCCGTCCTTGTTGCCCGCCGCCCGTCCGGTCAGGGCCAGGTAGAGCAGCTCGACGAGGTCGCCGGCGTCCTTGCGGGACGCGCGGGCCGGGGTGAGCACGAGGTTCGCCCCCAGGGCGTTCGCGATGCCCGTGCCGGTGACCATGACCTCGCCGTCGTCGGTGACGCGCACCGACCGGGCGTCGAGCGCGAGGTGCCGCACGCCGTGCCGACGCGCGGCCTCCAGCGCGGCGGCCGCCTCGCCGATGATGGCGCGGGCCTGCTCGGGCTCGACCGGGCCGCGGCCGGCGTAGTCCGCCAGCGTCGTCCCCCCGGCGGGCTCCCCGACGACGAAGGCCGTGCCGCCGTCGGAGGCCACCTCGTAGATGCGGCGCAGGCGGTGGTCGTCGACGAGGGAGGCGCGGCGCGCGGCGTCGAGGGCCTCCTCCGTGGTGGGCAGGGCGGGGTCGAGCAGCAGCACCTCGACGGGACGCTCGAGCACGGTGTCCTGCGCGGCGTAGCGCGTGGCACCGGGACCCGCGTCGCCCAGGGCATGACCCAGCGCGTACCGACCCGCTAGCAGCGGGCCCGGCGCGGTGCCCTGGTTCCTGTCCAGGTCTCCCCCTCGGTCGGTGCGCTCGGCGCACGGTTCACGATCGTGCGCGAGTCTAGTTGCCGCAGGGTCCCACACCGGTTCGGCTCACCGGTGCGGCGGACCGGGTGGCTCTGCGGGTCCGGGCGGGCCGGCGTCCCCATCCGGCCGCGGCCCGGGCTCCTCAGGCTTGCGCACGTGCCGCGGGGTGTGCCGGCGCTGCGGGTCGCGCACCGGTCGCACCACCGTGTCGTCGGGCCCGACGCCGAGGTCGTCGACGGGCAGCTCGGCGAGGTCACCGGGCGTCGGGGCCGGCGCCGGGGGCACCGGCCGGGGCGTGTCGTCCGCACCGGCGGGGCTACCGGCGCCCGTTCCGTCGGCGGGGCGACCGGCGCCCCGTGCCTCGGCGTCGTCCGCCGCGCGACGGGTCCGGCGGCCGGGGTTCCACACGGGCTCCCAGGCGGCCTCGATGTGCGGCGCCCAGGGCAGGTCCCGCGAGGCGTCGACGGCGTCGTCGGCCGGGTGCGCGCCGGGGGCGGGGCGCGCCCACAGCGGCTCCGCCTCGGAATCGTTCCCGGGGTCCGCCGGCCCGGCCGGGTGCTGCCCCGCGGACCGGTGCCCGGGCGTCGGGCCCGCCGCGCCGGCACCGCCGGACGGGGCGTGGGGTGCGCCGTCGGGCCGCTCCATGGTGCCGACGCCGCCCGCGCCCGGCCCACCCGCCCCCGGACCACCGGCCGAGCTGAGGCGGGGGTTGAGCACCCGCGCCGCCCACATCCCCGCCGCGCGCAGCGGACCGGGCAGCCGACGCGCCACCGAGGCGGTCATGTTCCCCATCGGGACCGCGACGACCTCCAGCTCGGGCACCCGCAGCGCCCGCAGCACGACGAAGTAGCCGAGCACCATGCCGAGCCCGACCACGAGGAGCCGCACGAGCGCACCGAGCACGGTCAGGTCGGCCTCGTCGGTACCCAGCAGCGTGAGCAGGCCCCAGCCGGCGAGGATCGGGACCGCGGCGGCCACGGAGATCCGCACGTGCGCGCGGACCACCCGCCCGCCGTCGGTCGAGCCGAGGCGGGGACGCAGACCGAGGAACGCCAGGGCGGCGCCGACGACGTTGCCCGCGGCCATCGCCACGCACGCGCCGACGAGCACCCACCGCGGTGGGAGCAGCGTGGAGGCCAGCGCCCCCACCACGACGATCGCCGTGAGCGGGAGCTGGAGGAAGAACAGCCGCCGGGCGTCCTCGAAGGCGTAGTAGACGCGCTGGATCACGGTGAAGGCGCCCACGCCGACCAGGCCGAGCAGCATCGCCACCAGCACCATCGCGATCGAGCGGACCTCGACGAAGGCGGCCGCCGGGGTGATGACCCGGACGATCGGCAGGGCGAGCACCATGAGGCCGCCGGCGCAGAAGACGGTGAACAGGCCGACCACCCGCAGCCCGAGCGAGAGGTCGGCGCGCACGGCGTCGAGGTCGTGGGTGGTCGCGTTGGTCGCCATCCGGGTGAACAGGGCGGTGATGAGCGAGACGACGATGAGCGAGGTGGGCAGCGAGTAGAGGAAGTAGGCGTTGGTGTAGGCGGCGTTGCCGGGCACGTCGATGGCGTAGTCGCCGGCCGCCGAGGCGGCGGCGGCCACGTTGGAGATCGCCAGGGTGGCCGCCTGACCGACGACCAGGGCGGCGAAGACCCACATCGCCGTCGAGGTGGCCGAGCCGAGGCCGCGCCCGCGGAAGCCGAACCGGGGCCGCAGCCGCACGCCGGCCCGGCGCAGCGGCCACAGCAGCACGAGCGCCTGGGCGGCCACCCCCGCCGTCGCGGTGCCGGCCAGCAGCACCGTCCGGTCCTGGGTCCAGTCCGCGGCCTCGGCGGCGCTGAGGTCGGCGACCGAGCCGTGCAGCCCGAGGAAGACCACGAGGCCGATGATCGCCACGATGTTGTTGACGACCGGTGCCCAGGTGTAGGGCCCGAAGATGCCGCGCGCGTTGAGGACCTGCCCCAGCAGCGTGTACATCCCGTAGAAGAACAGCTGGGGGATGCACCAGTAGGCGAAGGTGACCGACATCGTGTACCAGGGGTCGGCCATCCCGAACGCGAAGAGCCGCACGAGCAGCGGCGCCGCCAGGGTGAGCACCGCCGTCAGTCCCGCCAGCCCCAGGGTGATGGCGGTGAGCAGCCGCGAGACGTAGTCGTCGCCACCGTCCTCGTCCTTGGTCATCGCGCGGACGATCTGGGGCACGAGCACGGCGTTGAGCACGCCGCCGGCCACCAGCAGGTAGATGAGGTTGGGCAGCCGGTTCGCCACGTCGAAGGCGTTCGAGGCGCCGGTGTTGGCCCCCAGGACGGCGACCAGCAGGACCGGGCCCTTGACGAGGCCGAGCACGCGCGAGACGAGGGTGCCCGCGAACATCGTCACCGACGAGCCGGCCAGGCCGCGACGTCCGCTCATCGTGGGTCCTCCTCGGTCCCGGTCCCCGGGGGCCCTCCCCGGTCGGCCCCACCCCGGGGTGCGGCCGGACCATCGTCGGTGACGGCCGACTCCTCGGAGGTGACGTGGACCGTCGGCGCGCCGGGGTCGCCGGCGATGACCGGGGTCGCGTCCCCGGTGGGCACGCGCACGCCGCGCCGGATCCGGCGCACGAGCCCGACGACGACGAGCAGGGCCAGCGCCCCGCCGGCGATCGAGACACCGAGGCCCTCCCAGCCCGCGCGCACGCGCACGACGATGGTGGCCGAGGCGCCGATCTGCCGTCCCTGGGGCGACTCGAGGCGGACCTCGACGGGCAGGTCCCCCGAGCCGATCGCCGAGACCGCGACCTGCGCGGTGGCCTCCCCGCCCGCGGGGACGACGAGCTCGACCGGCTCGGGAGCCCGCAGCCGCGGGTCGTCGGGATCGACGACGACGCTCACCCGCGCGTCGAACTCGCCGTCGTTCGTCACCCGCACGGGCAGGTCCGCCGAGGAGGCGATGAGGTTGATGGGGGAGGTCGGGGTCGGGCGCACCGCGTCGGTGGCGGCGGTGAGCCTGCTGCTCCAGCCGGTGACGAGGGCCGTGCGTCCGGCGGGGTCCTCGCGCCAGCCCGCGGCCACCGAGGTGCGCACCGCGAGTGCCGCGCCGTGGACGAGCGGGGGAGGGGTGGGGGTCATCGTCGCCACCGTCTCGGCCAGCTGCTCGGTCTCCTCCGCCCGGGCGAGGTCCGCGGCGGTGACCTCCCCCGGCTCGACCACGCGCCGGTCCAGGTCCGCCGGCTCCAGCGAGTCGACCGGCCCGGCGGCGAGGTCCGCGGGCGGGACGAGGTCGACCCAGGGCGCCTCGGCGAGGGCCTCGGCGAGCTCGGCGACGGCGTCCGGGTCGACGTCGGTGAACCGGTCGTAGGACAGCACGAGGGGCCGGGGGTCGCTGGGGCGCTCGCGGAAGACGACGGCGAGGTCGGCCAGCAGCATCTGCCGGGCCTGGAGGTCGGTGAGGGCGGATTCCTCGCCGGCGCCCCAGGCGGTGAGGGTGGAGTCGAGCAGGGCGCTCGCCCGCTCCTCGGTGAGCAGGACCTGGGTGTCGGCGGTACCGGGCAGGGCGATCTCCGCGCGCCCGGCGGTGGTGTAGGTCAGGCCGTCCTCGGCCGGCACGGCCTCGCCCGGCAGCAGGGTGAGGTCGGTGCCGACGTCGGCGGCGAGCGCCACGGTGTCGGTGTCCGGCTCCTCGGCGGCGGGCCAGGCCAGGACCGGGACGTCAGTGCCGCTCAGGGTGGAGGTGCGCGCGGCGGCGTCCTCGGTGAGGCGGCGGGCCAGGTCCTCGCGGCCGAGGTGGGCGAGCGCGGCGAGGTCGGCGTCGCCGCTGGGCAGGGCCAGGAGGCGGTCCTCGTCGGCGAGCGCGGGCAGCTCGGTCGCCCCGACGTCGGCGGTGCCGTCGAGGAGGAGGGGATCGAGGACGAGGGTGGCGCCGGTGCCGGCCACCGCCTCGGCGAGCGCCGCGACCGCGGCGCCGTCCGGGTCGGCGGCCGCGTCGAGGAGGTCGGTCTCGTCCGTGGGGGCGGACCCCTCGCCGTCGGTGGGGGTCTCGGGTCCGGCGGAGGGCGGCTCCGCCGGCGTGCCGGTGCCGTCGTCGGCGTCGTCCCCGCCGCCGGTGGTGTCCGGCTGCGTCGCGCCGGCCGGTGCGCCGTCGGGCTGCTCCGCGTGCGGACCCAGGCCCGGGACGAGCCCGGGCAGGTCGATCGACGTCGCGGTGGCGGGCACGAGCAGGGAGACGGGCAGCGGTTCGAGGGACTCCGCGGGGGCGTCCCAGACCACGACCGTCCGGGTGGTGCCGAGGACCTCGCCGTCGTCGCGGAGGAGGACCTCGATCCCGCGCGGTCCCCACTCCGCACCGGCCAGCCGGAGCTCCTCGGCGGTGACCTCGACCTCGAGGGTGCGGCTCTCGCCCGCCGCGAGGTCCTCGACCGGCTCCGTGACGATCTCGGGCAGTCCGGCCGGGTCGGTGCCGGACTGCCAGGCCGCGAGCACCGAGCGGGAGATGGGGATGGCGGGGTTCATCGCCACCGCGACGGTGCCCTCGTCGATCGCCTCGTCCGCGTGGACGGTGACGGTGAGCGTGAGGTCGTCCTCGCCGGCCAGGACGGCGGGGGCGACGTCCTCGACGTCGACCGGGGGCGGGTCGCCCTCCTCCTCGGTGCGCAGGGTGGAGGTGACGGCGTCGGTGGCGGGGGCCGCGGCCGCCGGGAGCGCCACGAGCGCACACGCGACCAGGGCCGTCGCGACGCGTCCACGCGGCGCGGTGAAGGTCATGCCCGGCCGGCCAGCACGTCCCGCGCTGTGGCGACCACGCGTCGCTCGTTGGGGTAGGCGAGCCGCGACGCGACCTTGTCCAGACGCACCCACGCCACCTGCTCCGCCTCCTGGTCGGGGTCGTTCTCGATGGTCAGCGAGCCGCCCGTCGCCTCGAGGAGGTAGTGGTGCACCACCTTGTGGACGCGTCGGTCGGTCCCGGCGAACCAGTAGTCGATGGTGCCCAGGTGGAGGAGGATCCGGCCGTCGATGCCGGTCTCCTCGGCGATCTCACGGACGGCGGCCTGCTCGGCGGTCTCCGCGCCCTCGAGGTGCCCCTTGGGCAGGCACCACTCGAGGCGGCCGCCCCGGTTGCGGCGGGCGATGACCGCGACGTAGGCCACGCCGTCGGCGACCTTGACCACGACGCCGCCCGCCGAGGTCTCGTCGACCACGGGCAGGCGCGAGGTGCGTGAGCCGGGCGCCCGCACCCGCAACGGGCGTGGCGCCCGTGGCTGGGGGATCGGGGCCGCAGGCATGCGGTCCACTCTAAGAGACTCCGGCGCGGCCGGGCCGGAGGGCGGGCCGCCGAGGGGGCGGGAGCGGGGCGTCGTGGCACCCTTGGTCGGTGCCTGACGACCTCCCTGCCGACCTCGCGCTCCAGGTGCGGGCGATGAAGGTGCTCGCCGACCTCCCGCGACCCGTGCTCGACCTGGCCGACCGCTTCGTCGCGGCCGGCGAGGAGATCTCGCTGGTCGGCGGGCCCGTGCGCGACGCCTTCCTCGCGCTCGCGCCCAAGGACATCGACCTGGCCACCTCCGCCCGCCCCGAGGTCACGGAGGCGATCCTGCGCGACTGGGGGGCGCGGACCTGGGACATGGGCCGCGAGTTCGGCACCATCGGCGGCGTCCGGGACGGGCTCGACGTCGAGGTGACGACCTACCGCACCGACGAGTACGAGGTGGGCTCGCGTAAGCCCGTCGTCGCCTTCGGCGACACCCTCGAGGGCGACCTCTCCCGGCGCGACTTCACCGTCAACGCCATGGCCGTCCGGCTGCCCGACCTCGCGCTCGTCGACCCGCACGACGGGCTCGGCGACCTCGTCCGCGGTCTGCTGCGCACGCCGGTCACCGCCGAGCAGTCCTTCGACGACGACCCGCTGCGGATCATGCGCGCCGCCCGGTTCGTGTCCCAGCTCGGGCTCGCCGTCGACGACGACGTGCGGGCGGCGATGACCGCGCAGGCCGCGCGCCTGGAGATCGTCTCCGCCGAGCGGGTGCGCGCCGAGCTCGAGCGGCTGATCGTGGGGGACCACCCGCGCGAGGGCCTGCGCCTCATGGTCGAGACCGGGGTCGCCGACGTCGTGCTGCCCGAGCTCGCCCTCCTGCGCGAGACCGTCGACGAGCACGGCCGGCACAAGGACGTCTACGAGCACACGCTCACCGTCCTCGACCAGGCGATCGACCTGGAGACCGGCCCGGACGGGCCCGTGCCCGGCCCGGACCTCGTGCTGCGGCTGGCCGCCGTCATGCACGACGTCGGCAAGCCCGCCACCCGCCGCTTCGAGCCGGGCGGGGGCGTGAGCTTCCACCACCACGAGCTCGTCGGGGCCAAGCTGACGGCGAGGCGGATGCGCGCCCTGACCTTCGACAAGCAGACGACCAAGGACGTCGCGCGGCTCGTCGAGCTCCACCTGCGCTTCCACGGCTACGGGGACGGGGCGTGGACCGACTCCGCGGTGCGCCGCTACGTCACCGACGCCGGTCCGCTGCTCGAGCGCCTGCACCGGCTCACCCGGGCCGACTCCACCACCCGCAACCGGCGCAAGGCCGCGCGGCTCAGCCACGCCTACGACGACCTCGAGCGCCGCATCGCCGAGCTCGCCGAGGCCGAGGAGCTGGCCGCCATCCGGCCCGACCTCGACGGCGGGAGGATCATGGAGCTGCTCGGCATCACGCCGGGCCCGCTGGTGGGCCGGGCCTATCAGCACATGCTCGGCCTGCGCATGGACCACGGCCCGATGGAGCCCGAGGCCGCCGAGGCCGCCCTGCTGGCGTGGTGGGCCGAGCAGCCCGAGAGCCAGGACGCCGGCGACTGACCACCGGCGGGCAGCCCACGACGACGGCCACGGCCGGATGTGTCGTTGCCCACCTTCTGGGACCTAGGTCGTACGACGGATCGGGCAGATCCGTCAGGAAACGAGGACAATGGAGCCATGAGCGAGCCCGTCCCGTCAGGTCAGTCCGCAGGCCCAGCGACGCGCACGAGGGCGACGGGCGACGCACCCGGCGAGGGCGCGACGCCGCTCCCGGCCACCCCCTGGTCGCGGCAGCCGGGCGAGGTCGCCGCCGAGCTCGACGTCGACCCCGAGGTCGGGCTCAGCGGTGCCGAGGCCGCACGGCGCCTCGCCGCCGACGGCCCCAACGAGCTGCGCGGCTCCCCGCCCGTGCCGTGGTGGCGCAAGCTGCTCGGCCAGTTCCAGGACCCGCTCATCTACCTGCTCTTCGTCGCCATCGCCATCTCGCTGGTCGCCTGGGCCGTCGAGGGGGCCTCCGGCGTCCCGGTCGACGCCGTCGTCATCGCCCTCATCGTCGTGCTCAACGCGATCCTCGGCTACAGCCAGGAGGCCCGGGCGGAGAGCGCGGTCGCGGCGCTCGCGGAGATGACCGCCGCGACCTCGACGGTCCTGCGCGACGGCAGTCTCATGACGGTCCCCTCGGCCGAGCTCGTCCGGGGCGACGTGCTCGCCCTGTCCGAGGGCGACGCCGTCGGGGCCGACGCCCGCCTGCTCACCGCCACGGCGCTGCGCGTCCAGGAGGCCTCGCTGACCGGCGAGTCCGAGGCGGCCGAGAAGGGCTCGGGCGCCGTCGAGCCCGACGCCGGCATCGGCGACCGCTCCGCCATGGTCCACAAGGGCACCGCGGTCGCGCAGGGCGTGGGCCGCGCCGTCGTCACCGGTACCGGGATGAGCACCGAGATGGGCGCGATCGCCCACATGCTCGACTCCACCGAGTCCGACCCCAGCCCGCTGACCGTCGAGATCGACCGGGTCTCGAAGATGCTGGGCATCATCGTCGTCGTCATCGCCATGGTCGTCATGGGCACGATGCTCCTCGCCTACGGGGTCGAGACCGCCGACGACCTCGTCCAGACCCTCCTGCTCGTCGTCTCCCTCGCCGTGGCCGCCGTCCCCGAGGGCCTGCCGGCGATCCTGTCCGTCGTCCTGGCCATCGGCGTGCGGCGGATGGCCGCCCGCAAGGCCGTGGTCAAAAAGCTGCACGCCGTCGAGACCCTCGGCTCGGCGTCGATCATCTGCTCGGACAAGACCGGCACGCTCACCCGCAACGAGATGACCATCGAGCAGGTCGTCACCGCCTCGGGCCGGGTCACCGTCACCGGCGTCGGCTACGCGCCGACCGGGGAGGCCCTCCTGACGGGCGTGGACGAGCGGGCAGTGACCGAGGCCCGCTACGTGCTCGCCGGCGGCTCGCTGGCGAACAACGCCCAGCTGCGCGAGGTCGAGGGCGAGTGGGAGATCCAGGGCGACCCGACGGAGGCCGCCTTCCTCGTGGCGGCCCGCAAGCTGCCCGGGACCGAGGAGGAGATCGGCGCCTTCGAACGCGACGGCGAGATCCCCTTCACCTCCGAGCGCAAGAAGATGTCCTCCCTCGAGGTCCACGCGACCCGCCCACCCGTGCTCATGAGCAAGGGCGCCCCCGACGTCCTGCTCGCCGACTGCACGGCCGTCCAGGTCGGCGACGAGACCGTCCCCCTCGACGACGAGCGGCGGGCCCGGGTGCTCGGCGAGGTCGAGGCGCTCTCCGCGGCGGCCTACCGCACGCTCGCCGTGGCCTACCGGGTGGCCGACGAGGACGCCCCCGACCTGCTCGACGGCATCGACGGCGACGAGGAGCACGACCTGGTGCTGCTCGGCGTCGTCGGCATCATCGACCCGCCGCGCGCCGAGGCCGCGACGGCGGTCGAGGAGGCGCACCGCGCCGGGGTGGCCGTCACGATGATCACCGGGGACCACCCGGTCACCGCGGTGCGCATCGCCGCCGACCTCGGCATCGTCGAGCCCGGCGCGCGTGCCGTCACCGGTGCCGAGCTGGCGAGGATGGACGAGGCCGAGCTGGCCGAAGTCGTCGAGGACGTCCGCGTCTTCGCCCGGGTCGCCCCCGAGCACAAGCTGCGCATCGTCGACGCCCTCCAGACGCGCGGGCACGTGGTGGCGATGACCGGCGACGGCGTCAACGACGCCCCCGCCCTCAAGTCCGCCGACATCGGCGTGGCGATGGGCGTCACCGGCACGGAGGTGACCAAGGAGTCGGCCCGGATGATCCTCGGCGACGACAACTTCGCCACCATCGTCGCCGCCGTGCGGCAGGGCCGGGTCATCTTCGACAACATCAAGAAGTTCCTGCGCTTCCTGCTCTCCTCGAACCTCGGCGAGGTGCTCACCGTCTTCCTCGGCGTCGTCCTGGCCGGGGTCATCGGGCTCAGCGACACCGGCGACGGCGGCATGGTGCTGCCCCTGCTCGCCACGCAGATCCTGTGGATCAACCTCGTCACCGACTCCGCGCCAGCCCTCGCGCTGGGCATGGACCCCGAGATCGACGACGTGATGACCCGGCGCCCCCGCCGGCCCGAGGAGCGGATCATCGACCGGGCGATGTGGGGCGGCATCCTCTTCGTCGGCGCGGTGATGGCGGTCGTCATGCTGCTGACGATCGACATCTTCCTGCCGGGCGGGCTCGTCGAGGGCGGCGACTCCCTTGAGGTGGCGCGGACGGCCGGCTTCACCACGCTCGTGCTCGCCCAGCTGTTCAACGTGCTCAACTCGCGCTCCGAGACCACGTCGGCGTTCCACCGGCTGTTCGTCAACCCCTGGCTGTGGGGGTCCTTCGCGCTGGTGGTGGTGCTCCAGGTCCTCGTCGTCGAGGTGCCGCTGCTCCAGACCGCCTTCGGGACGGCGTCGATGGACCTCACGCACTGGGCGGTGTGCTTCGGGATGGCCTCGCTCGTGCTGTGGGCGGACGAGCTGCGGAAGATCGTGCTGCGGGCTACCGCTCGGTCCCGCCCGCGATGAACGCTTCGACGTCGGCGCGGGCCCGGCGGTCCTCGCGCTGCTCGGGCGGCGACTTCATCAGGGCGGCGCTCGCCGAGAGCAGCGGCCCGCCCAGGCCCCGCTCGAGCGCGAGCTTCGCGAGCCGGACGGCGTCGATGATGATCCCCGCCGAGTTGGGGGAGTCCCACACCTCGAGCTTGTACTCCAGGGACATCGGGGCGTCGCCGAAGCCGCGACCCTCGAGGCGCACGTAGGCCCACTTGCGGTCGTCGAGCCAGGCGACGTGGTCCGAGGGGCCGACGTGGACGTCCGACTCGGGCAGCGTCGCGGTGATGTTCGAGGTCACGGCCTGGGTCTTGGAGATCTTCTTCGAGACGAGCCGCTCCCGCTCGAGCATGTTCTTGAAGTCCATGTTCCCGCCGATGTTGAGCTGGAAGGTGCGGTCGAGGTGGATGCCGCGCTCCTCCATCAGCCGGGCGAGCACCCGGTGCGTGATCGTGGCCCCGACCTGCGACTTCACATCGTCCCCGACGATCGGCAGCCCGGCGTCGGTGAACTTCCTCGCCCAGGCGGGGTCGGAGGCGATGAACACGGGCAGGGCGTTGACGAAGGCGCAGCCGGCGTCGATGGCGGCCTGGGCGTAGTGCAGGGCCGCCTCCTGGGAACCGACGGGCAGGTAGCAGACCACGACATCGGCGCGGGCGTCCCGCAGCGCGGCCGCGACGTCGACCGGCTCGGCCGTCGACTCCTCGATCGTCTCCCGGTAGTACTTCCCCAGGCCGTCCAGCGTCGGCCCGCGCCGGACCGGCACGCCGGTCGTGGGCACGTCGGTCAGCCGCAGCGTGTTGTTCTCCGACGCGTGGATCGCCTCGGCGAGGTCGGTGCCCACCTTCGCGGCGTCGACGTCGAAGGCGGCGACGATCTCGACGTCGCGCACGTGGATCCCGCCGAGGTCGACGTGCATGAGACCGGGGACGACGTCGTCCGGGTCGGCGTCGGCGTAGTACCGGATTCCCTGGACGAGCGCGGACGCGCAGTTCCCTACCCCGACGACGGCGACCCTGACCATGACTGTCCTCCAGCGAGTTGAGAGTGACGAACACCGTAACCGGCGCGAGGGCGCCGATCGAGGGATATCCGACCCGACCGGCCCGTCGGGCCCGGCGTGTGATCGCGCACAGCCCCGGGCAGCGGGCACGCCTCCAGCTCCATACTGTGGAGCTCACGTCAGGACGAAAGGTTGACGCGGATGGCCAAGGAACCCACCGGAGCCGCACGCCGGTCCACCGGCGCCCGGACGGGCGGTCGCGCCCGGGGCGGCGCAGCCGGAGCCGCCGGCGCCCCGCAGGCGGTCGCCCCACGCATCCCGATCTGGCGACGGGTGCTGTTCTGGTTCTTCGGGCTGTTCATCGCGGGCCTGGCGGGTGCGGCCGGCCTGTTCGTCGCGGCCTACGCCTCCATCGACGTGCCCGCCCCGGACGACTTCGCCCTCGCCGAGGGCACGACCGTCTACTACGCCGACGGCGAGACCGTCATGGGCCGCTTCGCCGAGTACGACCGCAGCTCGATCTCCCTGGACGACATCCCCGACCACGTCAGCCAGGCCGTCATCGCCTCCGAGGACCGCCGCTTCTACGAGAACCCCGGCGTCGACTGGCGCGGGATCGCGCGCGCCCTGTGGAACAACATCCAGGGCGAGTCGCGCCAGGGTGGCTCCTCCCTCACCCAGCAGTACGTCGAGCGGTACTACACGGGGACGACGACGTCCTACGTGGGCAAGTTCCGGGAGACCATCCTCGCCCTGCGCATCGACCAGGAGCAGGAGAAGGAGGAGATCCTCGAGAACTACATGAACACCATCTACTTCGGGCGCGGCACGTACGGCATCCAGGAGGCGTCGATGGCGTACTTCGGCCACGGCGCCTCGGAGATGACGATCGCGGAGTCGGCGCTGCTGGCCGGCATCATCCCCAGCCCCTCGGCCTGGGACCCGGGCGTCGACCCCGAGCAGGCCGAGCAGCGCTTCGAACGGGTGCTCGACCTCATGGTCGAGGACGGGTGGATCACGGCCGAGGAACGGGCCGACGCCGAGTTCCCGGAGGTGATCGAGCCCGAGACCAACGAGATGTACGCCGGGCCGGACGGCTACCTGCTGGCGATGGTCCGCGAGGAGCTCGTCGCCGAGGCCGACCTCACGCTCGAGGAGGTCGACACCGGTGGCTTCGACATCGTCACCACCATCGACCAGCGCAGCCAGCAGGCCGCCGTCGACGCCGTGGCCAACCTCCCCGAGGACCGGCCGGAGAACAACCACGTCGGCCTCGTCTCGGTACGGCCCGAGTCAGGGGCGATCGTGGCGCTGTACGGCGGGCCCGACTACCTCACCGACTCACGCAACTCCGCGACCCAGGACCGGGCGCAGGCCGGGTCGACGGCCAAGCCGTTCACCCTGGTGGCCGCCATCGAGGCCGGGATCCGGATGGAGGAGACCTTCCCCTCCTACAGCCCGATGGAGATCGAGGGCTACGACTTCCCGGTGGGAAACTACGACACCTACGACCGCGGGTTCATCACGCTGCGGCAGGCCACCGCGCAGTCCGTCAACACCACCTACGCGCTCGTCAACCAGCAGGTCGGGGCGGACTCGATGGTCGACGTCGCCACGCGGGCCGGCTGGCCGACCGAGACCCCGGGGCTCATCTCCTCGCCGTCGAACGTGCTGGGGCCGGCCTCTCCGACGGCGCTGGACACCGCCCGCGCGTACAACACCTTCGCGGCGCAGGGCGTGCGGCACGAGCCCCACATCGTGGCCGAGGTGCGCGACCGCGAGGACAACCGGTTCTACACCGGTGGCGACGAGGGGGTGCAGGCCTTCGACGCGGCGGTGATCAACGAGGCCTCCTACGCGATGGAGTCGGTCCTCGAGCCGGGGGGCACCGGGGAGACCGCCGGTGAGATCGGGCGCCCGGCGGCCGGCAAGACCGGTTCGTCCAACGCCTACCGCTCGGCCTGGTTCGCGGGGTGGATCCCGCAGCTGACGACGGTGGTCAACATGTACCAGGTCGGCGAGGACGGCACCGAGGAGGAGCTGACCGGCTTCGGCGGAGTCGACCTCGTGGCCGGCGGGACCTTCCCGGCCCAGGTCTGGCGCGACTACATGCAGGTGGCCACCGAGGGGATGCCCGTCGAGCAGCTGCCCGAGCGGCCCGACCCCTCCGAGCTGCCCGGCCGTGCGGTGCCCGAGATCCCGACGCAGGAGCCCCCGACGACCGAGGAGCCCACCACCGAGGAGGAGACCACGGAGGAGGAGAGCACCACCGAGGAGGAGACCACGGAGGAGGAGACCACCGAGGAGCCGACGACGGAGGACCCGACGACGGAGGAGCCCACCACGGAGGAGGAGCCCACCACGGAGCCGACGACGCCGCCGGAGCCGACCGAGCTGCCCTCCACGGAACCCTCCACGCCCGCACCCGGCACGGGTGGCGGCGGACAGGGAGGCGGCGGCCAGGGCGGTGGTGCGGGCGGCAACGGGGCCGGCACCGGCACCGGCCGGGGGGCCGGCGGGGGCTGAGCGCACCGCAGGCCGGGGGGCCGGCGGGGGCTGAGCGCACCGCCGGGCGGGGGACCGGCGGGTGTTGAGCGCGCCGCCGGCCGGCCCGGCTCCGCCGTCGGGCGGGACGAACGTGACCGGCCGCACGGGGGACGACCTGCCGCCGCGGGCCCGGACCCGGTACCGTTGACGGCTGGCCCCGGTGTGTCCGGGGCTGCACGCATGACCCTCCTGTCACGGAGAGACCGTGACCGCCCAGTCCGAAGGAGGTGGGGATACCCGTGCGGCAGTACGAACTGATGATCATCCTCGAGCCGGAGGTCGACGAGCGCACCGTCGCCCCGTCGCTCGACAAGCTGCTCTCGGTCGTCACGACCGGTGGTGGCACCGTGGACAAGATCGACATCTGGGGCAAGCGCCGGCTCGCCTACGAGATCGCCAAGCGTTCCGAGGGGATCTACGCCGTGGTCGACATGACCACGACGCCCGAGGTCGCCAAGGAGCTCGACCGTCAGCTCGGCCTCAACGAGGCCGTCCTGCGCACCAAGCTCCTGCGCCCGGACGCCGGCTGACACCGACCGACACCGACCGTCAGGAGCCCTCATGGCAGGCGACACCATCATCACCGTTGTCGGCAACCTCACCGCCGACCCCGAGCTGCGCTTCACGCCCTCGGGAGCGCCCGTCGCGAACTTCACCGTCGCGTCGACCCCGCGGATGTTCGACCGTCAGGCGAACGAGTGGAAGGACGGCGAGACGCTGTTCATGCGCTGCTCGGTGTGGCGTGACGCGGCGGAGAACGTGGCGGAGTCGCTGACCAAGGGCATGCGCGTCATCGTCCAGGGGCGTCTCCAGCAGCGTTCCTACGAGACCCAGCAGGGCGAGAAGCGCACCGTCGTCGAGATGCAGGCCGACGAGGTCGCCCCCTCGCTGCGCTACGCGACCGCGAAGGTCACCCGCACCCCGCGCGGTGGCGGCGGTTTCGGCGGCGGCCAGGGCGGCCAGGGTGGCGGCTTCGGCGGCAACCAGGGCGGCGGTGGCTACGGCAACCAGGGCGGCGGCTACGGCGGCGGCCAGGGTGGCTACAACGGCCCGTCCGGCGGCAGCGCCGACGACCCGTGGGCCACGCAGGGCGGCGCGACCGCGTTCCCGAACGACCCGCCGTTCTGACCGGCGGACCCCACACATTCCACGTAGGGCCCCGCGCGTGAGCACGCGGGGCCGGCACTGATCCAAGGAGAACCCCATGGCGAAGCCCGTACTTCGCAAGCCCAAGAAGAAGGTCGGCCCGGTCAAGGCCGTCAAGGTCGGCACCATCGACTACAAGGACACCGCGACCCTGCGGAAGTTCATCTCCGACCGCGGCAAGATCCGTTCGCGCCGCGTGACCGGGGTGTCCGTCCAGGAGCAGCGCCTCATCGCGAAGGCCGTGAAGAACGCCCGCGAGATGGCTCTGCTGCCCTACACCGGCGCCGGTCGCTGAGGAAGGGGATCGAGATGGCAAAGCTGATCCTCACCCACGAGGTCACCGGTCTCGGTGCCGCGGGCGACGTCGTCGAGGTCAAGGACGGGTACGCCCGCAACTACCTCGTCCCGCGCGGTCTGGCGACCCGCTGGACCAAGGGCGGCCAGAAGCAGGTCGACCAGATGTCCTCCGCGCGGCGCTCGCGTGCGATCGCCACCGTCGAGGAGGCGCAGGCCACGCGTGACCGCCTGCAGTCCGGCCCCGTCACCGTGTCGGTCAAGGCCGGCGACTCCGGCCGTCTGTTCGGCGCCGTGTCCAGCGTGGACATCGCCGAGGCCGTTGCCGCCGACGGCGGTCCGCAGCTCGACCGTCGCACGATCGAGATCCCGGCGCCGATCAAGTCCCTCGGCGAGCACCGGGTGCAGGTCCGCCTGCACGCGGACGTCTCGGCGACCCTCGTCGTCGAGGTCGTGCCCCAGGCCTGATGCACGTCTGAGCGGGTCCTGACCCGCATCGAACGGCCCGGCCCCCTGACTGGGGGCCGGGCCGTCGGCGTTGTGCCGGCGGCGGCTCGGGCGTAGTCGCCGCAGGGCCGGGCCGTCGGCGTTGTGCGGGCGCTGGAGCTCCCGCGCTCCCTCTCTGCGCTGAGACATCGGGTTGTGTCTCGAGGCAATGGGCTGGGGGCATTGTCTGGCTACACAACCCATGGGCTCGATGAAGGGCAGGCGGCCGGGCGCCCAGATGTTGCGCCAGTGCTGGGCCTCCCGTGCCCCTTCTTGCGCCGTTGCTGCACCCCCGCGCCCCCTCTTCGCGTCGAGACATCGGGTTGTGTCTCGAGGCAATGGACTGGGGGCATCGTTTCGATACACAACCCATTGGCTCGATGAACGGCAGGCGGCCGAGAGCGGGCGAGCTGGATGGTGGCCGGGCCGGGGTCAGACGACGGCGATGCGGGCCGCCAGCGCGGCGGCGAGGCCGAGCGCGACGTCGAAGGTGATGTTCCAGGCGAGGCTCACCTGCTCCGCACGCAGCGGTGTGTGCGCGCGGCGCATCATCAGGGTCAGCGCCGCGGTCTGCACCGCACCCGAGGCGGCTCCGACGAGCGTGGCCGCGACGACGAAGCGCAGCGGGTCGGGGTCCGCGACGGCCCACGCCAGCGCGACGGCCACGCCGGCAAGACCGACGAGCAGGGTGCCCATCCCGGACCACCGGTCGCTCGTCCATCCCGCCACCGGTCGGCCCACGGCGACGGCTCCCTGGATGCCGAAGGCTGCCACGACGGCGAGGGTCCCCGAGGCGGCGTCGGACAGCGCCCCTGCCGACGAGAGCACGAAGCCGTAGGCGATGACGGCCAGGGCGTGCACCGCCACGGTCGGCAGCACGAGCGCGAGGACCGCCGTCCGGCCGGCCCGTGCGCGTGGTCCCTGCGTGTCCGAGCCCTGCGCACCTGGCCCCTGCGCGCCTGGTGACTGCGGGGCCTGCGCGCCTGTGCGCTGAGCGCTTGGTGCCTGCGCGGATGGATGAGGCGCGGTCTCTGCACGGGGCAGCTCCGCTGCGGCGGGGCTGACCAGGGCCGAGTCATCCGGGGAAGGGTGGTCCAGGGCGGAGCCGTCCCGGGCCGAGCCGACCCGGGCTGAGTCGTCCTGGGCCGGGCCGTCCAGCGCAGAGCCGACCCGGGCAGAACCGTCCTGGGTTGGATCGCTCACGCCGTGGGGCTCGTGGTCGGTCTCGGCGTCGAGGACCTGGGCGTTGTCCGAGCGCGGCAGGGTGGGGACATGGTCGGTGGGCGCATCGGTCAGGCCGGGCCGGCCGTGCTCGCCGACGCGCCGCGCCGCGAGGACGGGCACGACGCCGAGGGCCGTGAGCCCCGCGCCGCCGGCCGCCACGCCGAGCACGCCGGCCGCCTCGGTCAGCGCGAGCGCGGCGGGCGCGGCGACCGTCCCGCCCATCGCCGAGGCCAGGCCGTACAGCCCCAGCGCACGACCGGCGGTGCCGGCGTCGGCGAGCTCGCGGACCCAGGCCGCACTCGTGACGACGAAGACGCCGAAACCGACGCCGACGAGGACCAGTCCCGGCCACCCACCGGCCAGGGGGAGCGCGGCGAACCCCAGGGCCATGGCGCCCAGGCCACCGCCGACCGCCCGGGAGCGCACCCGCAGCCACCGGCCGGCCAGGGGCACGAGGGGCTGGACGGCGATGACGCAGGCCATGAACACCGCCGTGCGCGTCCCGGCCGAGACGCCGCCGCCCACCAGTGCGACCGGAGCGGAGGTGTACAGGCCGTAGAAGGCGCCGAAGCCGCATCCCGACGCGATCGCGACGAACAGGACCGCGCGCAGGTCGGGGCGCTCGATACGGGGGCTGGTCATCGCCTCGATCCTCGGACCCGGACGCGGGTCGGGCAAGTTCAGGACCCCTCCCCGAGCACCATCCACCGGGTGCCACGGGTGCGCACGTAGGTCGTCACCGCGCGCGCCCCCATGAACACGCCGGCGAAGGCCACCCAGAGCCACACGAGCCCCCACGTGCCGCCCGGACCCAGCTCGACGACGGCCCAGGCCGCCGGCAGGTAGGCCACCAGGGTGAGGATCCCGGCCACGGCGAGGAACGGCCCGTCGCCGGCCCCCATGAGGATCCCGTCGAGCACGTAGACGAGCCCCGCCAGTGCCATGAGCGCCCCGACGACGACCAGGCACCACACGGCGGCGGCGCGCACGTCCGGGTCGGTGGTGAAGATCCGCACGGTCAACGGCCCGGTCGCCGCGACCACGACGCCGATCGCGCCACCGGCGACGACCCCCCACCAGAGGCAGCGGCGCACGAGACGACGCACGGCGTCGGCGTCACCGCGGCCGAGCCCCTGACCGACCAGCGCCTGGGCGGCGATCGCGACGGCGTCGAGGGCGAAGGCGCACAGCGACCAGATCGAGGTGGTCACCTGGTGGGCCGCGAGCCGAGAGGGGCCCATGGTCGTGGCGACCGCGACGGTCACGAGGATCGCCCCGCGCAGCGTGAGGGTGCGGACGAACAGCGGGAGCCCGGCCCGTGCGGAGGCCAGCACGCCCAGGCCCGAGGGGGCCAGCGACACCCCCTCGCGGCGGGCGCCACGCACGACGACCCGGGCCATGACCGCGCCCATCCCCACCTGGGCGATCGCGGTCCCCACGCCGGAGCCGAGGATGCCCAGCCCGAGCCCGTAGATGAGCACGGCGTTGAGGGCGGCGTTGGCGATCGCCCCGCCGACGGCGACGTACAGCGGCGTGCGGGTGTCGAGCAGGCCCCGCAGGGTGCCCGTGGCCGCCAGCACCACGAGCATGCCCGGCAGGCCGAGGGCCGAGCCGCGCAGGTACGTCACCGCCTCGCTCGCCACCTCACCGGTGCCGCCGAGCACGCCGACCAGGGCCGGTCCGCCGACGACGAGCCCGGCCGCCAGCACCAGGCCGAGGCCCACCGCCAGCCACATACCGTCGATGCCGGCGCGGATGCCGCGGTCCCGCCGCCCGGCGCCGACGAGCCGGGCGGTGGCGGCGGTCGTGGCGTAGGCGAGGAACACGCACACCCCCACGAGTGTGGAGAGCACGGCCTGGGCGATGGCCAGGCCCGCCAGCGAGCTCGTCCCGAGGTGACCGACCATCGCCGAGTCGATGATGAGCAGCAGCGGCTCGGCGACCAGCGCGCCCAGCGCGGGCAGCGCGAGGCGGAAGATCTGCCGGTCCGTCTCGCGGCGCTCGTCGCCCCGCCCGCCGGCGCCCTCGGCGCCGAGGTCGGCTCGGCCTGGGCCGTGCATGGGACCTCCTCGGGCTCGGCGTGCGGGCGGCGGCCACAGCGTAGGCCGGTCCGACGAGGTGGGGTCGGGCCGTGTCGTCCACAGATGTGGGGACGGATCCTGCGTCCACACCCTGTGCGGGACCTGGTGGGACTGCGGCCGGCGTCCGAGGCGGCGCCGGGCCTCGCGCGGCAGCGCCCGCCGACGCGCCCTGTCGGGTGAGCGCCGGACCCGGTCCGGGAGCACCCGACGGGACGGGCCGACCGGCGACCTCGTGCGGATGAACCCACAACCTTCTCCACAGGTGTGCACAGCCTCACGGTGTTCGTCCACACCCCGTCCACGGCCGTCGCCGCACTCGTGCACAGTGAGGGTTTGGCCGTGGCGGCGTCGGGTCGTACGGTCACGTGGGCCCGCGCGCGCGGGCCCGGACGAGGAGTGGGCGTGGCAGAGGACCCGGGCGCGGGCAGGGGCGACTTCGACCGGACGCCGCCGCAGGACGTCCCTGCGGAGCAGTCGGTGCTCGGCGGGATGCTGCTGAGCAAGGACGCGATCGCCGACGTCGTCGAGGAGCTGCGCGGCGTCGACTTCTACAAGCCCGCCCATGAGCTCGTGTTCGAGGCGATCCTCGACCTGTTCGGCCGGGGTGAGCCGGCGGACCCGGTCACCGTCGCGGCGGAGCTGACCCGGCGTGGCGAGATGGCCCGCGTCGGCGGCGCCCCCTACCTGCACACGCTCGTCTCCTCGGTGCCCACCGCCGCCAACGCGGGCTACTACGCGCGGATCGTGCGCGAGCAGTCCGTGCTGCGCCGCCTCGTCCAGGCCGGCACGCGCATCGTCCAGCTCGGCTACGCGACCGACGGCGGCGACGTCGAGGAGATCGTCAACACCGCCCAGGCGGAGGTCTACGCGGTCGCCGACCAGCGCAGCTCGGAGGACTACCTGCCGCTCAAGGAGCTGGTCGCCCCGACGATCGACGAGCTGCAGCGCATCGAGTCCCGCACCGGCGACGACGGCGCCGTCCCCACCGGCTTCACCGACCTCGACGCGCTGACCAACGGCCTGCACCCGGGGCAGATGGTCATCATCGCCGCCCGCCCGGCCATCGGTAAGTCGACGATCGCGCTCGACATCTGCCGCCACGCCTCGATCCGCAACAACATGGCCTCGGTGATCTTCAGCCTCGAGATGGGGCGCACCGAGATCACCATGCGCATGCTGTCGGCGGAGGCCGGCGTCTCGCTCAAGCACATGCGCGAGGGCTCCCTGCGCGACGACGAGTGGTCCCGTATCGCCGGGGCCTCCGGGCGGGCCTCGGACGCGCCGCTGTTCATCGACGACAGCCCGAACATGTCCCTCATGGAGATCCGGGCCAAGGCGCGCCGGCTCAAGCAGAACCACGACCTCAAGCTCATCGCCGTCGACTACCTCCAGCTGATGAGCTCGGGCAAGCGCGTGGAGTCCCGTCAGCAGGAGGTCTCCGAGTTCTCGCGCGCCCTCAAGCTCCTGGCGAAGGAGCTCGAGGTGCCGGTCATCGCCGTCGCGCAGCTCAACCGTGGACCCGAGCAGCGGGGCGACAAGAAGCCGATGATGTCCGACCTGCGCGAGTCCGGCTCGCTCGAGCAGGACGCCGACGTCGTCATGCTCCTGCACCGTGAGGACGCCTACGAGAAGGAGCACCCGCGCGCGGGCGAGGCCGACATCATCGTCGCCAAGCAGCGCTCCGGCCCGACCGGCACGGTCACGGTCGCCTTCCAGGGCCACTACTCGCGCTTCGTCGACATGGGGCACTGAGCGGCTGGTCGTCTCCCACGACGGCGGGGCGAGCGTCCCGTGGTCAGGTCGAGCCGTCGAGCTCCGTCCTCGTGCCGACCGGGCCGAGACAGGTGGCCGATCTCGGTCAGACGCCGAGGACGACGAGCTCGTTCCCGCTCGCGTCGGCCAGCCGCCACCGGCACGCATCCTCCTCGAGCAGCCGGCCCCCCGCGGCGGTCGCGGCTGCCACCCGGGTAGGCGCGACCGCGTCCGGCACCGCAAGCTCGAGGTGGAGTCGGTTGCGTTGCGCCAGTCGGTCGGACTCGGAGGTGTCGACCTGCTGGAAGACCAGCGGGGGACCGAGCCTGCGCGGATCGACGATGTCCGTGACGTCCGGACGCCTGTCGGCGAAGTAGCCGAGGGCGGCGCACCAGAACCGCCGTGCCGCCTCGACGTCCGCGGCGTCGAGGAACACCTGGACGAAGCGTGGCAACGCGGGATCGGGGGTCGCGCCGAGCTCCCGGGCGGCGCGCTGGATCCGTGCGGCGAGGTCGGCGACGTCGAGATCACGCCCGTGCGCGTCGGCGTCCCACATGTCCTTGCCGGTGTCGAGGACGACCAGGCCGGGTCTGAGGTCGACCAGGAGCGGGAACTCAGCGTCGTCGGCGATGTGCGCGGCGGCGGCCGCGAGGTCGAGCTGCTGCTCGACGTCGTCGGTGCGGTAGCACGCGACGGCACCGAAGACGGCGTGCCAGTCCTCGGTCGCCGGGGTCGACCCGAGCGGACCGCCGGGCACGAGGTCGACCTCGTTGCCGTCCGCGTCACTGTGCCGCACCCCGAAGGGGCCGCCGGGCTCGCCGAGGGCCGCTCGCGCGATCCGAGACGCGGGTCGGACGACGTCGATGTGGATCCGGTTGCGCAGCGGACGGTGATCGGTCGACGCGCGCAGGACCAGGTCGGGATCCCGCACCAGGGGGTCGGTCAGCCGTGTCTCGGCCCCGTCCCCGGGGGCGTCCGCGCGGTCCGTGCCGTCCCAGGGCGTTCGGTCGAGCGCCCGTTGCCAGAACGGGAGCAGGGCGGCCGGATCAGGCGACTCGACGATCACGGCGAGCTCGTCGAGCGAGCGCGGTCCCCCGTCCAGGTCGAGCTCCGGTGCGTCCGTCCCGGCCACCATGCGGATGCGTACCCCGGTCGCGCGCACGTCCACCGCCCGCCAACCCTCGCGGGCGAGGATCGGGTGCGCGAGCCCCACGCCCGCGCTGAGCGAGTCGGCGTCGACCCACGTGGTGTCCGCGCCGTCGATCGTCCACCACTGTGTGTCCGACATGGCGACGACGCTAGATCCGCCGTCAACCACGGCTGTCGGCTCAGTGGCACGTAGATGACGGACGTGCCACGATGGTCACATGCGTGCCACGGTCGTCCTCGGTCAGCAGGGTCGCCTGGTCGTGCCCGCCGACGTCCGTGCGGCGCTCGACCTCTCCCCGGGCGACCGGTTGGAGCTGACCGTGACGGGCCGGCGGGTGGTCCTCGAACGACCGCAGGACGCGGCCCGCGAGCTGAGGGGGCTCGCCTCTGCCGTGCCGGACTCGCGCTCGCTCGTCGAGGAGCTGCTCGTGGAGCGTCGCCGTGCGGCGGAGGCCGGCGAGTGACGGTGCTCGACGCCTCGGCCGTGCTCGCCCTCGTGCACGACGAGCCGGGTGCCGACGTCGTGGCGGCCAACCTCGAGGGCGCGCTGCTCGGAGCGGTGAACCTCGCCGAGGTGGTGGGCAAACTGATCGATGCCGGGGCGGACGTCTCGCGGCTGCGGGAGCTGCTGGTGACCGCGGGCGTGCAGATCGAGCCCGTGCTCGCCGACGACGGCGAGATGGCCGGCGCGTTGCGCGCCGTCGACGGGGGAGAGCGGCTCTCGCTCGGGGACCGGTGCTGCCTGGCGCTGACGCTGCGCGCGTCGTCGGCGACGGTCCTCACGGCCGACCGCGCGTGGGCCGACCTCGACCTGCCGGTGTCGGTCCGCCTCATCAGGTGACCCGGCTGACCGACGACGCCCTGCCGTCCCCCCGGCCCGGGGGCGAACCCCGCTGAACGCCGCATGTCTCACACCCGTGACGGCCGTCCGATCATCGCGCGCACGTCCGAGCGTTGAGACCATGAACAGGGGCATCCCGCGGGCCCGCGACCCGGCCCGCAACAGTCGGAGAACGGAGGGACCGACCCGTGACAGACATACCCGCTCGGGCCAGCTCGATCGGCGAGTGGTTCTCCGCGCGCAGCGGTGAGATGGTCGCCAGCCTCATCAACGTCGTCATCATCCTCGTGGTGGCGATCGTCGCGCGCGCCGTCCTCGGACGCCTCATCGTCCGGCTCGCCGAGAGGATCGTCGAGTCGCGGCAACGCATCGACCGGGCGGCGTCGAACGCCCGGCGCAAGGGCTCCGAGGCGAGCCTGGACGCGAACGGGCGCCAACGGCGACAGGCGCAGCGTGCCCGGACCATCGCCTCCGTGCTGCGCAGCATCGCCTCGTTCGTCATCTTCGGCGTGGCCTTCATGATGATCCTCGGCGAGGTCGGGATCAATCTCGGCCCGATCCTGGCCAGCGCCGGCGTCGTCGGGCTCGCGATCGGCTTCGGCGCGCAGAGCCTCGTCCAGGACTTCCTCTCCGGGCTGTTCATGATGGTCGAGGACCAGATCGGCGTCGGTGACGTGGTCGACGTCGGCGACGCGGTCGGCACGGTCGAGGAGATGACGATGCGGATCACGAAGATCCGCGACCTCGACGGCAACCTCTGGTACGTGCGCAACGGCGAGATCCGGCGGGTCGCCAACATGAACCAGGACTGGGCCAACGCGGTGATCGAGATCCCGCTCGACTACTCGGTCGACCTGCCCGCCGCGAAGCAGGTGATCGAGGCCAGCCTGGCGGAGTTCTCCGCGGACCCGGAGTTCGCGTCCGAGATCCTCGACAAGCCCGAGGTGAGCGGCGTGACCAGCATCGGGAACGGCGCCGTCACGGTGCGCATGATCCTGCGGACGCGGCCCGGTTCGCAGTGGGCGATCGGCCGCGCCGCACGTGCCCACCTCAAGAGCCGGTTCGACCGGGAGGGGATCAAGGTCGCGGTGCCGATCTTCCCGCAGAACGCCGCCGGGGCGACCAAGCAGGGCTGATCGCTACCTGCCACGTCAGGCCGGCGCGCCGGGGTCGGGGCCACCGACGTCGTCGGCCGGTCCCCCGACGAGCGGGGCTCCCGGCCGCCCCGTGCCGGGACGGCGACGGTGCTCAGTCCGTGCCCTCGCCCTGGCCCTTCTCGTAGGGGGCGAGCAGCTCCGCCGGCACCTTCGAGGCGCCGACGACGCCGCTGAGCAGGAGCGGGTCCACCGGTTCGCCGCGGTGCAGCACGCTGATGGCCCCGGTCGGCTCGAACGTCACGGCCGCCACCTGGCCGTAGTGGTTGATGCCGGCGAGCCGGAGCCGGGTCTGGAGCTCCCCGGGCAGGACGTGGCACGCCTTCATGTGCTCGTCGATCACCTGCGAGCCCGCCATGAGCAGCACGGGTCGGGCGACCAGCGCCCGGTTGCCGCCGCGGACGTGGCGCACGAGGCCGACGAGCGCCTGCATCGTCAGCAGGGTGACGAGCGCGACGAGACCGCCGGCCAGCACCGGCGCCTCGCCCAGTGCGGCACGGCCGATGACGGACCCGAACGCGATGACGGCCACGAGGTCGAAGCTCGACATGCTCGACAGGACCCGCTGCCCGAGCACCCGCACGAGCAGGACCATCGCGAGGTACATCCCCGCGGTGGCCGTGACCACCGCGAGCGCCTCCGTCGGGGTGATGAACAACAGGTCGCGCACGGGTCCTCCGTCGGTCGTCCGGGGCCGGGGCCCGCGCCGACGTCGGTTCCGGCGTGGCGCCCCGGCCTCCCTTCCTGCCCGACATCATCCGCCCATGGCGGCACCGCCGTCGTCGGTCCGCCGTCGCCCGCCGGCTACCGGCCGAGGTTGCGGAACTCCCGCACCGCGAGCGGGACGAAGATCGCCATGATGACGACCGGCCACAGGATCGCCGCGCCGAGTGCGTGCCCGTCGATCCAGTAGCTCGCCTCACCGGTGCCTGCGCCGGGTGTCGCGAACAGCTCGCGGATCGCGCTCGCCGTCGAGGAGACCGGGTTCCACGCCGCGACCGCACCGAGCCAGCCCGGCATCATCTCCGGCGGGGTGAACACCGAGGAGATGAACCCGACCGGGAAGGCGACGACGAACAGCGATCCGGCCACCTCGGTGTTCTTGACCCGCAGCCCCAGGTAGATGCCGACGAAGATGAGGGCGAGCCGCAGCCAGAGCAGCAGCACGAACGCGAACAGTGCCTCGCCCACGGTCCCGCCGGCGCGCCAGCCGATGACCAGCGCCAGGACCGCGATGGTGACAAGGTCGACGGCCGCCTGGATGAGGTCGGAGACCCCGCGCCCGGTCACCACCGCGGACGGGGACATCGGCATGGACCGGAAGCGGTCCATGAACCCCTTCTCCTTGTTGAGCGTGACGGCGAAGGCCGTGTTCATGAATCCGAAGGCCATGGTCATCGCGAACATCCCGGGCATGGCGTAGTCGATGTAGCCCTCGCCGGCGCCCTGCCCAGTGACGTCCATGGCCGAGCCGAAGACGTAGACGAACATCAGCACCATCACCACGGGCATGCCGAGCTGCCAGGCGAAGGTGGACGGCTGGCGCACCAGGTGGGTGAGCTCCTGGACGACGATCGTCCAGCAGTCCTTGAGCGCCCACCTCAGCCGGGTCAGGGGGTCGGTCGCGTGGACCGGTGCGGTGGGGACGGCCGGGCCGGGCGTCCGCTGGTCGGCGGTGGTCATCAGGCGGCCTCCGAGGTGGTGCGGGCGGTCAGGTGCAGGAAGGCCTCGTCGAGCGTGGGTCGGCGCAGGCCGATGTCGTCGATCTCCAGGCCGAGCCGGTCGACCTCGGCCGCCACCGCGGTGAGGGCGTGGACGCCCGCCGCGACGGGGGCGCTGACGCTGCCGTCGGCGACCGTCACCTCGACGTCGGTGATCCGGCGGACGATCTCGGCGACGCGCGACAGGGTCCGGGGGTCGGCCGCGGCGACCTCGAGCCGCTCGTCGCCCATGCGCCGCTTGAGCCCGGCGGGGGTGTCGTCGACGAAGTTCCGTCCCTGGTCGATGACGCTGATCCGGTCGCAGAGCTTGTCGGCCTCGTCGAGGTAGTGGGTCGTCAGCAGCACCGTCGTGCCCTGGGAGGCGAGGTCGCGCACCGCCTGCCAGACCTCGCGCCGCCCGGCCGGGTCCAGGCCGGTCGTCGGCTCGTCGAGGAAGAGCACCTGGGGGGCGAGGATCATGCTGGCGGCCAGGTCCAGCCGTCGCCGCATGCCGCCCGAGAAGGTCTTGGGCGACCTCGTCGCGGCGTCCTGCAGTCCGAAGAGCTCCAGCAGCTCGTCCGCCCGACGGCGGGCGTCCGCCTTCTCCAGCCTGAACAGCCTGCCGAAGATGGTGAGGTTCTGGCGGGCGCTGAGGATGTCGTCGACGGCGGTCTGCTGCCCGACCAGCCCGATGCTCGCGCGAACCTCGCGCGGGCGGCTGCGCACGTCGTACCCGGCCACGGTCGCCTGGCCGGCGTCGGCCCGTGTGAGCGTGGCGAGGATGCGCACCGTCGTCGTCTTGCCCGCACCGTTCGGGCCGAGCAGGCCGTGGACGGAGCCGCGCACCACGGCGAGATCCACGTCGTCCAGCGCGACCTTCTGTCCGTAGCGCTTGCCGAGGCCCGCGGTGCGGACCGCGAATCCTGACTGGTTCATCGTCGCCTCCCAGGCGTTCTGAGTACACTGCACGCAGCACAGTAGCGTACGCTGTCCGCAGAACGCAACCGTTTCGGGACAAGGGGTGGAGATGTCCGAGGAGAACCCGCTCGCGCGCAGTCACCAGCTGCTCTGGGAGGGTCTGCCGTCCACCGGCAAAGGGCCGCGGCCGACACTGACCCTCGACCAGATCGTCGGCGCGGGCATCGAGATCGCCGACTCGGAGGGCATCGATGCGCTCTCCATGCGCAGGCTCGCCACGGAGCTCGGGATGGGCACGATGTCGCTGTACCGGTACGTGCCGAACAAGGGCGAGCTGCTCAACCTCATGCTCGACCACGTCAGTGGCGCCCAGCACGGCCGCGTCGACCCGGACGGTGACTGGCGCGCGACGCTGAGCGCGGTCGCGCGACGCAGCAGGGAGATGTATCTGAGCCACCGCTGGCTCCTGCAGGTCAACTGGTCACGCCCGGTGCTCGGCCCCGGCAGCGTCTCCCAGATGGAGGAGACGGTGGCGGGCCTGGCTGATCTGCCCTTCGGCGACCAGAAGAAGATGATGGTGATCTCCCAGCTCGACGCCTACGTCGTCGGCTCGGTCCGCGAGGAGATCCTCTACGAGCGGGCCGCCGAGGAGAGCGGCATGACCGAGGACGAGTTCTGGAACAACCAGCTCCCGGTGCTCGTCAAGGAGATGGAGTCCGGGAGGTTCCCGGCCATGGCGGCGTTAGACGCGGACGTCTTCGACGCCGACTGGACCGACTCCTTCGAGCTCGGGCTGCGTTTCCTCCTGGACGGGATCGACGCCGAGGTCACCCGCAGCCGGGCGGCTCGCTGACGCCGGACGCCAGCTGCCTGACGGCTCGCGAGCCGGCCGGCAGACCGCGAATCTCGGGTGACCGGTTCCCGGGTGCCCGCTACGTTCTCGTCCATGACGACGACGTTCCTCCCCGACGGCTTCGAGCCCCCGCGGGAGCTGGCCACGGACGACTTCCGGCTCGAGCCGCTGGGCCCGCAGCACAACGCCGCCGACCTCGCCGCCTGGTCCTCGAGCGTCGAGCACATCCGCGCCACGCACGGCTACCCCGACGGGTCCTGGCCGCCGCCGGAGGGCATGAGCCTCGAGCGCAACCTCGCCGACCTCACCCGGCACGCGGACGATTTCGCCTCCGGCAAGGGCTTCACCTTCACCGTCCTCGACCCTGCCGACGGCGACGTCATCGGCTGCGTCTACCTCTACCCCGACCCCGCGCCGGAGCACGACGTCAGCGTCCAGTCCTGGGTGCGCGCCACCCACGCCCACCTCGACGCCCCGCTGGCCGACGCCGTCGCCGCCTGGATCGAATCCGACTGGCCCTGGGAACGGCCCAACCGGTACGGGCGCTGAGGTGCCGCGCCTACGCGCTGCGGCGACTCGCCCCGGCTATCCGCCCCGGAAGACGTCGACGTGCACGTGGTCGAGGTGGCGCAGGATCTCGTCCGCCGGGGCGGGCGCGTCGTAGCGCTGCCACGCGCCGCGCCGCGTGCGCGCGCTCCACACGCGGTCGTCGAAGATGACGTACTGGACGTCGAGGCGATCGGCGTGAGCGACCAGCCAGTGCGCGAGGTGCCAGCCACGCCGCCGGTTCTCCTCGGTCACGGGCTGGAAGAACACGTCGACGGCGCGGCCCTCGTTGTGCGTGGACTCGCCCGCCCGCTGCACGCCACCGGGGGCGAACCCGCCGAGGCTCAGGTCGCCGAACACCTCCGCCATCTCCGCCCGGACCCGGTCGGCCCGCGGGGTCAGGCCCGTGTCGGTCAGCCCCTCGACGGCCAGGTCGTCGGGGACGGCGCCGCGGCAGGACAGGCTGGGTCCGGCGTCGTCTGGGGGACCCTCGGTCAGGCGGGCGAGCACCGCGTCGTCGATGTCCGCCACGTCCGGGCCCGGCTCGCCGCGCGCGGTGAGGGCGACCGACGTCGTCGCCCGGCGCGCCTGGTCGCGGTCGATCCCGACCTCGCCGTCGGCGGTGGTGACCGTGCACTCCTGCCCGCCCACCCCGGGCAGGTCCACGGCCCCCGGCAGACGCAGCGCCACCACGGCCACGACGAGCGCCGCGAGGAGGACGAGGACGAGCAGTGCGCTGCCGGTCCGGGACCTGCCGCCGGACGCCATGGGAGAACGGTCGCACGCCGCGGCGACCGGCGGGTGCCGCGCCCACCCGCGCCGGGCGTCCACCTGGTGGGCGAGGAAGCAGATCCGGTTGGTCGGTCGCGGCGGCCCGGTAGCGTGCCGACGGCCCAGCGCGCACCGCTGCCGGCACGCCGCCCACGGGCGCGACGGGCCCATCTCCACCATCGACGACGGGAAGAATCAGCATGGCTCAGAACGTGATGTTCTCCGGCGGGATCCCCGCCGACGGCGCCAAGGGGGTCTTCACCCTGCTCGCGGAGACCGTCGGGGACCGGGCGCTGAGCTGGCCCGACGGCGAGACCACCCCCGAGCGACGGGGCTGGATCGGGGCCGTCAACAACGAGGTCCTCGCGCCGGCGCCCTGCTTCGAGCCGGTCGAGACCACCCTCAGCCTGCCCGAGGACCACCCGTACCACGCGTTCAAGACGCTGCGGATCCGCCCCGGCGCCACCGTCGACCTGCGCGGGCGGCTGCCGTACGCGAAGGACGCGATCGACTCCTACCGCGTCTTCACCGAGCTCCGCGCGCAGGGCCGGATCCCCGCCGGCGTCCGCTTCCAGGTCTCCGTGCCCGGCGCCCACGACGTCATCTCGGTGACCTTCCCCGACGCCGCCGAGTGGCCCGTCGTCATCGAGGCCTGGCAGGAGGCCCTCCAGGAGGAGTACCGCCGCATCCTCGAGGTCGTCCCGGCCGAGGACCTGTGCCTCCAGGTCGACTACTGCACCGAGATGATCCACATCGGCGGCACCTGGGCCCGGCTGTTCGACTGGGTGCCCGAGGCGCCGGCCGAGGAGCTGTTCTCGACCTACACCTCCGAGGAGTACGTGCGCGGCCACCTGGCCGGCCTGCCGGAGGAGGTGCGCATCGGCTACCACATCTGTTGCGGCACCTCGCCGAGCTTCCCGGTCCAGCCGCTGGCCGATGTCTCCCTGCCGGTGCGCCTGTCCAACGCTCTCCAGGAGGCCTCGGGCGGGGTCGTCAACTTCTTCCACCTGCCGGCGCTGCCGGACTCGGGTGACGCCTACTTCGCGCCGCTGGCTGACCTAGCGGTCGGCGACGCCACCATCTACCTCGGTCTCGAGTGCAACGACGGCATCGAGGAGATGGACCGGCGCATGACGGCGGCCCGGACCTACCTGCCGGATTTCGGGGTGGCGCACTACTGCGGCTACTTCTGGAACCAGGCGATCATGCGTGATCTGCTCACCACGCTCGCCGAGGGCGCTGACCGGCAGGCCGCCACCCTCTGACGCACGCGCACGCGCACGCGCCGTCCCGCGGTGCCCTGCGCAGTCCCGCGCCGAGGTGGACCCTTCTTGTCCGAGGCAGACGTCGCAGAGGTCTGTCCGGGTCGAGTTCGGTCCACCTCGGCGGGAGGGGCGGTGCGGGCGCTGACGCAGGGCGGTGCGGGAGGGGCGGTACAGGCGGGCTGCTGAGGGGTCAGTCGCCGGCGACCCAGGCGCGGACGGCCTCGGCGAGGACCGCGTCGTCGACGCCGTGCCACTCCCCGGGCACGACCTGCACCGTGGCGGCGGCGACGGTCTGGCCCAGCTGCTCGACGCCGGCCAGCATGCCCGGGTCCGTCGCGTTCGAGGCGATGACGAGCGTGGGGGTGCTGATCCCCGCGAAGCGCTCCGCCGAGGTGCCGGGCAGGAACGTCAGCTCGTGGACGATGGTGCGCGTGTTCTCCAGCTCCTCGTGAGAGGGCGGCGGCATCTCGTCGAGGATCTCGGCCGGGACCCCCACGACGTCGACGTTGAACCAGCGCCGGGCCTCGTCCAGGTCGGCCTCGATGAGGCGCTCGGCCTCGGCGCGGGCAGCAAGCTCCGGGTCCTCGGGCATGAGCGGGGGCTCGAGCAGCGCGAGGCGTGCGGCCGAGGTGCCGGCCTCGGCGGCGATGAGCAGCAGGGTCGCGCCCGAGGAGAAGCCGTAGGCGGTGACCGGGCGACCCTCGGCCAGGGAGATGACCGCCTCGAGGTCCTCGAGCTCCCGCTCGACGGCGTAGGGCGCGGTGGTCCCGCTCTCGCCCGTGCCGCGCCGGTCATAGGTCCAGACCGTGAAGTGCTGCGCGAGCGCGGCCGGCAGGCCCGGCTGCGGGGTCGTCGTCCGTGAGGTGGCGACGCAGTGGACCATGACGAGGTCCGGGCCGGAGCCCGTGCGGCTCCAGGCCAGCTCGGTGCCGTCGGAGGAGGTGACGGTGCCGTGCTCGGTGGCGGGCGCGGTGCTCCGCCCGGTGGCGGTGGTCGTGGCTGACTGGTCGGTGGTGGTCACGTCGTGCTCCTGGTTCGTCGTCGGGATCTCTCGTGCGTTACGCGGTCCATCGGTCGTGCGGTCGTTCGATCTGTCGTTCGGTCGGAGGGTGGACGGTGGTCGGTCGGTCGGCGTGCTGTCGGCGGTGGTCCGTCGTCGGGGATCGAGGAGGACGGGACTCAGCCCGGCACGGGGGCGTCGGTGCGCAACCACTGGGCGACCGGGCGGCCGTCGCGCCGCCACCAGCGGCTCGACGGCGTCTGCGGCCACCCCTTGGGGGAGTCCTCCCACACCTCCTGGCGGCCCAGCGGCGTCCTGTCGAGCAGCCCGTAGGCCATGTCGAGCACCTCCGTCCCGCGTGCCGTGATCTCCCAGGCGAGGTAGACGTCCTCGTCCTCGCGAAGGTAGGAGCGCAGCATCCCACCGTGGGCGAGGGCCGGGTTGTCCCGGACGCCGGCGGTGGAGTACCAGGGCATCGTCCAGCCCATGAAGTCGCGGTAGGCGGAGATCTCCGGCCACGACCCCTCGCACACGACGGCGAAGGTGGTGCCCCGTTCGGCGAGGTAGGCGCGCATCGCGTCGGTCACCTGGCTCATCGAGAACGTGCAGCCCTCGCACTGGGCGTGGTGGTCCTGCCCGGCGTGCCACATGAAGGAGTAGGTGAGGAGCTGCCGACGCCCCTCGAACAGGTCGACGAGAGCGACCTCCCCCTGCTCGCCGACGAGCACGGCCGGGTCGACCCGCGTCAGCGGCAGGCGCCTCCGGGCGGCGGCGAGCGCGTCGCCGGCCCGCGTGTGCGCCTTCTCGGCACGGAGATGGTCGGCCTGGGCGCGCTCCCAGGTGGCTCGGTCCACGGTTCGCCCGGCGGTGAACATGACGCTATGTTTAACAGAGCACGCACTATGTTGTCCATACTGAATGTGCGAGGATGGGGGCATGCCGATCAAGCGCTCCTACGCCGACCAGGGCGACGGGTGTGCCACCGCGCACGCGATGGAGCTGCTCGGGGACCGCTGGACCTACCCCGTGCTGCGCGAGCTCATGCTCGGCCCCAAGCGTTTCGGCGAGCTCGCGGACGGCCTGCTCGGCATCACGCCCGCGGTGCTCACGGCGCGGCTGCGGACGATGACCGAGGCCGGGCTCGTCGAGCGGGTGGACCTGCCCGGCGCCTCGCCGTCGGCCGGGTACCGGATCTCGTCGTGGGGACGCGAGCTGCTGCCCGTGTTCAACGCCCTCGGGCGCTGGGCGATGTACTCCCCGGTGCGCGTCGAGGGTGGGGGACTGACCCCCGACGGCGCCGTGCAGTCGATGCTGACCATGGCCCCCGCGGTCGCCCCGGCGCGGCCGATCGAGCTCGAGCTGCGGCTGTTCGACGGCCGCCGCACGCCCGTGCGGACCTACACCTATCGGCTGACCTGGGCCGACACGCTGGACATCGTCCGGGAGCCCGCGCCGGACGCGCGCGCCGTCGTCACCGGGGACTCCTCGACCTGGGCCGGCGTGCTGCACGACGGCGCGCCCCTGGACGGGGTGGAGGTCACCGGCGACCTCGAGGAGGTCCGACGCCTGGTCGCGACCTTCACGGGGGTCGTGGCGGCCTGACCCGGACCCCGGGGAACAGGACTCAGGCGCGGACGAGGTCCGGGGACGGCGTGTCCGCCACCATCCCCGCCGATCGGTAGGCGGCGATCGCGGCCGCGTTGTGCCCCTCGGTCTTGACCAGGACGCTCGAGGCGCCCATCTCCCGCAGGTGGCTCGCGGCGGCGAGGGTGATCGCCCGTCCGAACCCTCGCCCGCGGTGGTCGCGGTGCGCGCCGAGCGGCTCGATGAGGCCGGGTCGGCCCCGGCCGGAGGACCAGACCGTCGTCGCCGCGACCGCCGCGCCGTCGTCGTCCAGGGCGAGCAGGCAGCGCGCGTGGGCGTACGACGGCGACGCGGCCATCGCCTGCCACTGCTCCACGGTGAAGCGTGAGACGCCGAAGGAGGCGTGGTGCACCGCCACCCGGTCGGCGGCCAGCTCGGGCCCGACGACCTCGACCCGCACGCCCGGCCCCGGCACCGGCGCGGTGAGGTCCATGCGCAGCGGCGCCCACTCCTCGCCCGTGCCCCAGCCCGCGGCCAGCAGGTGGTCGGCGAGCGCGGTGCCCGCCACGATCTCGACCGCAGCAGCGCCGGCGTCCAGGACGCCCCGGCCGGGCTCGTCGAGGTCGGCCACGATCGTCGCCGCGAGCTCGGCGTCCCCGGCCGCGGCCGGGTCGATCCCGAAGCGCACGAGCCGTTCGCCGTCGAGGAACCCGACGGCGAGCAGCTCGCCGCCCCGGTGCCAGGTGCGCAACGCGCGGGCGGTGACCTCCGGGCCGTGCCGCAGGTACCAGGCGACGTCGCCGGGGTGGAGCTGGATCGGCGCGCCGTCCACCTGCCAGGGCCGCAGTCCGTCGACGACGGCGGTGACCCCGGTCGGGCGCGGCGTGCTCAGCGTGATCGCCATGCCCCGATGACAGCGCAGACCGGCGTCCGGGGCGAGCCAATAACGGGGCCGGCCGGTGACCGGCCGGCCGGCTGCGTCGCGCGGGCTACCGTCGGAGACACCATGGCTCCGCAGTCACCGCCCGCTCCCACGCGGCTCCCGGTCCCCGTCTCCCTGCTCGACCGTTCCCGCACCCGCGAGGGCGAGCCCGCCGGTGACGCCCTGACCACCACCGTCGAGCGCGCCGAGCGCGCCGAACGGCTCGGCCTGCACCGCGTCTGGGTCGCCGAGCACCACGCCGTCCCCGGGATCGCCTCGGGCGCGCCACCGCTGCTCATGGCGGCCATCGCCGCCCGCACCCGGCGCATCCGCGTGGGCTCGGCGGGCGTCATGCTGCCGAACCACCGTCCGCTCGTCGTCGCCGAGCAGGCGCGGATGCTCACCGCCCTTCACCCGGACCGCATCGACCTGGGGATCGGCCGGTCCCTCGGGTTCACCGCGCCGGTGCGCGAGGCTCTCGGGGTCACCGGCTACGGCCTGTCCGACCTCGGCCGCGACCTCGACGCGCTCACCGCGTTCCTGCACGACGCCGGACCCGTCACCGCGATGCCCCGCGACACCCCGGCCCCGCCGGTGTACGTCCTGGCCACCGGCTCCGGGCTGCCGGTGGCGGCCGAGCGGGGGCTGCCCGTCGTCGTCGGGGGACCGCTCCTGACCGGCGACCTCGCCCCTCTCGAGGACTACCGCCGCGACTTCCGGCCGAGCGCGACCGAGCCCGAGCCGCGGGTCCTCGTCAGCATCGACGTGCTCGTGGCCGACACCGAGGCGCGTGCGCGCGAGCTCGCGCTGCCCGAGGCGTGGGCGATGGTCGAGTCCACCGCCCGCGGCGCCTTCCCGCCGCTGCGCACCGCCCCGCACGCCCGGCTCACCGAGAAGCAGGAGGCCGCCGTCGAACGGCACCTGTCCACCGGCGTGCACGGCACGTCCGAGCAGGTCGCCGCCCGGCTGGCGGCACTCGTGGCGCGGACCGGGGCGAGCGAGATCGTCGCCTTCTCCTCGACGCACGACCGGGCGGCGCTCGCGGCCTCGGACGAGGCGCTCGCCGCCCTGTCCGGCCCGGCGTCGTCGTGATGCGTCGGGCGGGCGGTCCCGGCGAGGATGGGGTGGTGAGCGACGCGCCCCGGCCACCCCTCCCGCCCGACGCCGCACCTACCCACGACGACCGACCCACCGACGACGCCGCACCCACCCACGACGGCGCCACCGCCCCCGGCGCACCGCCGGCGGTGCGCTTCGCCGCCGTCGGGGACAGCTTCACCGAGGGCGTCGGCGACCCCCTGCCCGGCGGCGGCGTGCGCGGCTGGGCCGACCTCGTCGCCGAGGGGCTGGCCGCCCGGCACGGCCGCATCGGCTATGCCAACGTGGCGATCCGCGGACGCCTGCTCGGCCCGATCGTCGACGAGCTGCTCCCCACCGCGCTCGACCTCGACCCCCGGCCCACGATCCTCACCCTCAACGGTGGCGGCAACGACATGATCCGGCCCCGCTGCGACGTCGATGCCCTGGCGGCACGCACCGAGAGGGCCGTGGACCGGGCGCTCGCCGCCGGGGTGGAGGTCGTCGTCGTCGCCGGCGCGGACCCCTCCGACGGGCTGCCCTTCGCCCGCAGCATCCGCGAGCGGGGGAGGGCCCTGACCCGCGCCGTCGAGCAGGTCGCCGCCGCGCGCGGGCTCACCTTCGTCAACGCCTTCGCCGAGACCGAGCTGCGCCGCGCCGAGCACTGGAGCGAGGACCGCCTGCACCTCAATCCGCACGGCCACAGCCGGGTGGCGGACCTCGTGCTGACGGCGCTGGGCGTCGATCCCGGGGTCGCCCGCGAGCGCCCGGCCCCCGTGCGGCGCACCCGCCGCGACGACGCGGTCTTCGTCGGCCGCCACGTCCTGCCCTGGGTGGGCCGGCGGCTGCGCCGCACCTCCTCGGGTGCGCGGCGCACGGGCAAGCACGCCGACTGGGTCGAGCTCAGCGCGTCGTAGGCGCCCGCTACCTGCGGATTCCGACAATCACCGCGTTTCGGACTCAACCGGTGCGCATTGCGACATTTTCTAGTAGTTTTCCCTCATCAATCCCGGTCTGAGCGGGGGTGGTCAGGTCCGGGCCCAGGTGGTGACGACTGGAGTGACCAGATGGACGACCCGAACTTTCCCCTGTGGCTGCGCGCGACGCACCTCATCAACTTCGTCCTCATCGGGATCCTCCTGCGCAGCGGGTGGGAGATGCTCTCGTCGCTGCCCCGGCTGTGGTGGCGCAACGACAGCAAGCCGGGCACCGAGTGGCTGCGCTTCACGCGGCAGAGGCTCCCGCAGGAGGAGGGGGTCTACACCTCGCTCATGGACGAGCGGAGCCTCAGCCCCCTCATCGGGCTCCCGGGACGGAAGAACATCGGGCTCGGCCGGCACTTCCACGGCCTCGGCGTCACGCTCTGGCTGATCAACGGCATCGCCTACGTGGCCCTGCTCCTCGGTACCGGGCTGTGGCGACGCATCATCCCCACCGACTGGTCCGTCTTCCCCGAGGCGTGGGAGTCGTTGAAGATCTACCTGGGGCTCGGCGTGCCCGGCATCGAGCACTTCCAGCCCTACGACGCCCTGCAGATGCTCGGGTACACCGCCGTCATCTTCGGCCTGGCTCCGCTGCTCATCCTCACCGGGCTGGCGATGTCGCCGGCCATCCGCTCGCGGTTCCCGCGGTACGTCAAGCTGCTCGGCGGCCACCAGGGCGCCCGGTCGCTGCACTTCATCGCCATGGTGCTGATGACCCTGTTCATCGTCATGCACGTGGGCCTGGTCTTCCTCGTGCACCCGGAGTACAACCTGCCGCACATGGTGTTCGGCGTGACGGACACCTCGCGCTACGCCCAGGCCTTCACCACCGTGATCCTCACGATCGTCGCCGTGTTCGCGTTCTGGATCGCGCTGAGCTACGTCTCGCTCATCAACCGCCCGCTCACCCAGAAGGTGCTCGTCACGCTCACCGAACCCGTCCGCCGGATCGGGCTCAACTGGATGCGTCCGCGGATGCAGCGCCAGGACGTCTACACCGACGCGGACATCTCCGAGTTCCACTGGACCAACGGGCTGCCGCCCACTCAGGACGAGTCCACCGAGTGGCTCCACCACCGCGACACCGGCTGGCGCGACTGGCGCCTCGAGGTCGGCAGCACCCTCGACGGCACCCGGACCGAGCTGAGCCTCGACGACCTCAGGGCCATGCCGAGGACGGAGTACGTCGCGGTCCACACCTGCATGCAGGGCTGGTCCGCGACGTCGAGGTGGGCCGGCGTCAGGCTGACCGAGGTCCTCGACCGGCTCGGGCCCCGGCCCGAGGGCGCGAACTACGTGATGGTCACCTCCCACGGGCTCGCCCAGGAGATGTGGGACCACCGCCCGCGCGAGCCGTTCTACAGCGTGCTCGACATGAAGATGGTCGAGGAGGACGACACGATCCTCGCCTACGAGCGCAACGGGCACCCCCTCGACATCCATCTCGGCGCGCCCCTGCGGCTGCGCGTCGAGTCCAACCACGGGTACAAGATGGTCAAGTGGGTGCGGAGCGTGGAGTGGATCCGCGACTACGCCGAGTACGGCGACGGACGTGGCGGCACCCGCGAGGACGGCGCCATGCAGGCGTTCAACGGAGTGATCTAGACCTTGGGGGAAGAGTTGATCAGCACGATCTTCGACGTCGACGGGATGACGACCAACGGTGACGTGCTCGCGATCCGCGCTGCGATGTACCGGGTCGAGGGCGTCGGCGGGTTCTCCTCGGAGATCGAGCCGAGCGGCTCGCGCATCATCCTCAAGCACCGCGACGACGTCGCGCTGGACCCCGCCGTGATCGAGCGCGCCCTGCGGTCGGCGGGCAGGTACTCCCTCGTCTGACAGCGTCGGCGACGACGGGCGCGACGAGATCCTCAACCGTCCGTGCGACCCCGACCCCGGGTGCGGCGCTCGACGAGCACGACGACGGCGAGCGCCGCCGCGAGGAGCACGGAGCTCTGGACGGCCTTCGACACCGCGGTGACCCCCTCGGGCAGCGGTGCGAGGAAGCCGACCAGCACCCCGCCGACGACGAGGGCGGCCCCCGTCAGGGCCACCTGGCGCACGCGCCAGCGCCCGCGCGCCGTGACCCGGCGCAACCACAGCGCCCACACGAGGGCGACCACCAGCGCGAACGTCAGGCCGCCCCAGGTCGGCGGGACCAGGTCGAGGACGACCTTCCCGCCCACCCCCACCAGCAGCACGACGGGCAGGGCGACCGGACGCGGGTCGGGCGAGGCCGGGTGGACACGCACGGGCCGGCCGAGCGGTGACAGCGCGAGCGCCATGAGCGCGACGATGCCGACGAGCACCCCCGCGACCTGCCCGAGGCTCGGTACGTAGCCGTAGATGTCGCGGCCGTCGGCATGGATCGCCACGGCGACCACCGCCAGGAGGACGACGGCGACGACGGTGCCCACGCGCCCGAGCAGGGGTCGGCCGGCGTGCCGGGACGCCAGACCTGAGTGGATCGCCAGCGGGGCGCCGACGCTCATCATCACGTGGCCGAGCACCCAGGCGACGGTCGCGTAGGCGCTGAACCCGGCCGCCCCGACCAGGGTCGGCTCGCGCAGCTCGGCCCAGGAGGCGACGTCGTCGCGGTGCTCGCCGAACATCGACAGGTCGATGATCCCGGTCATCGCCAGGCCGAAGGCCGCGGCGAGCAGCAGGACGCCCGGCCAGCCCCGCCCGGTGCGCACCGCCAGGTCGCGGATGAGCAGGGCGGCACCCCCGTAGAGCGGGGCGAGGAAGAGCGCGGTCCCGGCCATGAGGGCCAGGTCCCCGGTGCCGGCGAGGTAGGCCTGGAGCATCTCCGCGCAGACGGGGGCGGCCAGGGCGAGCAGGAGGATCGACACGACTCGCTGCCGCAGCGGGAGCATGGCCGCACGTTAACAGAGTGCCCACTCCATTAACTAGGGTGGCGGCATGGCACGCCCCGTGGACCCGGCCCTGCGCGCCGCGCGACGCCTGCAGCTCATCGACGCGGGGCTCACCGTCCTCGCCGAGCGCGGCGCCGCGGCGACGACGGCGGAGATCTGCCGCGCGGCGGGGGTCGGTTCCGGGACCTTCTTCCACCACTTCCCCACCAAGGACGCCCTCGTGGTGGCGATCGTCGAGCACGGCACCCAGGAGACCCGCGACCTCTTCGCCGCGCAGGACCCGGACCGCCCGCCGCGCGAGGTGATCCACGGCTACGTCGCCGCCGCGGTCGCCGACCTGGCCGACCCCCGGGCCGCCGGCTTCGTCCGTGCCGTCGGCGCGATGACGCACCGCCCCGCCATCGCAGTGGCGCTCGCGGACGACGAGCGGGCGGTCGCCGGTCCGCTGACGGAGTGGGTGGACGCGGCCCAGCGCGCCGGCCAGGCGCGGACGGACCTCGACGCCGGCCGGCTCACCGCATGGGTCCTGCTGCTGGTCGACGGCGTGGCCTCGGCAGCGGCCGGTGGGGGGTTCGACGTCGCCCGGGAACGGCAGGTGCTCGACGAGCAGCTCGACGCGCTCCTCGACGGACCCGCGCGCTGACGCCTCCCGTGCGGACCGCCCCACCCTGCGGGCGCCGGAACGCCGTCGGGCGGGCTCTGTCAGGATGAGCGCGATGCGATCCTCACGTGCCCGGACGACCGTGACCCTGGCGGCGGCGCTCGCCCTCGTGCTGACCTCCTGCGGCGGTGGGGACGACGGCGCCGACCCGGATGAGACCGGACCCGCCGAGACCAGCAGCGCCGCGGCCGACGAGAGCCCCACCGGTGCGGACGCGGGGGAGTCCCCCTCGGGCGCCGAGTCTCCCTCCGAGGGCTCGGCCGACGCCGTCGACCCGGCCGACCACATCACCGACCCCGTCCTGCTCGAGCACGTCGAGTGGGCGCTCGCCCACCTCGAGCCGGACGCGCAGGACCCGGACGTCGCCGACGTCGAGGAGCGGCTCTCGCAGGAGATGCTCGCCCAGCTGCCGGCCGACCAGTTCGCCGCGGTCTTCACCCAGCTCCGCGCCGGCGCCCCCTACACCGTGACCGCGGCGACCGAGAGCCGCGAGTCGCCGCCGACCGCCACCCTCGCCCTGGACTCCGCCACGGGTCCGCTCGTCATGACGGCCGTCGTCGACGACGACGGCCACCTCGCCGGGCTCCAGTTCGTCCCCGATACGTCCGGGGACGCCCCCGAGATCGGTGCCTGGTCCGAGCTCGACGAGGCGCTGACCGAGCTCGGCGGCCAGACCCAGACCTTCGTCGGCACGGTCGAGGACGGGGTGTGCGCTCCCGTGCACACCACCGAGGGGGTGCCCGACGGCGGTGAGCCGGCGCCCAGCGGCTCGGTGTTCAAGCTCCTCGTCCTCGGGGCGGTGGCCGACGCCGTCGCAGCCGGCGACCTCGCCTGGACCGACGAGCTGACGATCACCGACGAGCTGCGCAGCCTCCCCTCGGGGATCCTCCAGGAGCGGGAGGCCGGCTCGACCGTCACGGTCGAGGAGGCCGCCGAGCTGATGATCTCCATCAGTGACAACACCGCGACCGACCTGCTCATCGACGCCGTCGGCCAGGACGCCCTCGCCGCCGTCGCCGAGGAGGCCGGCCTCGACACCGACCGGGTCCTCCCGGTCGCCACCACGCGCCAGTTCTTCCAGCTCGGCTGGCAGGTCGAGGACGACCTGCGCGAGCGGTGGAGCGCGGCGAGCACCCCCGAGGAGCGCGCGGCCGTCCTCGACCAGCTGCCCGCCGAGGTCGACATCGACCCCGCCGCGGTCACGCAGCCGCGCTGGCCCGACGGCGTGGACTGGCGGCTGACGGGCCAGGAGATCTGCTCGATCTTCGCCCTCCTCCAGGACCGGGCGGCCACGGAGGGCGGGGAGCCCGTGCGGGAGGTCCTGTCCGCCAACCCGGGCGTGCCGGTGCCCGAGGGCGCGACCCACCAGGAGTTCAAGGGCGGCTCGGCGCCGGGGGTGCTCGCCTTCGCGTTCTACGTCGAGACCGCCGACGACGAGCAGGGCCAGGGCCAGGTGCTCGTCGTGCAGACCGCCTCGGAGCAGCCGATCGACCAGCTGCGGGCCACCACGCTCGCCGGCGCCGGGGTCGGCTTCCTCGCCGAGCAGTGACGACCACCGGGTGTCGGGCGTCGTCGGGAGCGATGACCGGTCCACCGCGGCCGGGGGCACCCCGGTAGCGTGACCATGGTGAGCGGCGTCACCGACCGGGGGCGTCGGAGGGCTGAGACGCAGGAGGACGACATGGCGGACCGGACGTTCACGGAGCGCATCGAGGTCGCGGGCAAGGACCTGGTCGACCGGATCAAGGAGCTGGGCACCGACGCGCACGCCAAGCGCGTGGTCATCCGCGACCAGGAGGAGAAGGAGCTCCTCTCGGTGCCCCTGACCTGGGGCTTCGCCGGTGGTGCGGTGGCCGTCATCGGGGCGCCCGTGCTCGCCGCGGTCGCCGCCGTCGGCGGGCTCGCGGCCAAGTTCACGCTCGACGTCGTGCGGACCGACGACCCCGAGGCCGAGGACGCCGACGGCGCGGCGACCGGCGCTGCGACGCCCCAGATCGAGGCGCCCACCGACGACGGTGAATAGACGATTGGCGATGCTGGTGAGCTGAAGAAGTCCATCCGTCGGAACCGGGGGGCGGCACTTCGACCTAACGCCGACCTGTTGAATCAACAACGCATGGTGCCCCCAGGCGATCAACCGCCAGTCTCGCGCGCCCTGGTCGGATAGGCTGTGGGCGTGGAGATTGGTGAGCGCCTCGCGTCGCTGGCAACGAAGCTGCATCAGCAGAAGGACTCGATCGAGACTGAAGAGGCGACGAAGAATGCCTTCATCATGCCCTTCATCTCACTCGTGCTCGGTTACGATGTCTTCAATCCTACCGAGGTGGTGCCGGAGTTCACGGCTGACGTGGGCACCAAGAAGGGCGAGAAGATCGACTACGCCATCGTGAAGGACGGCCAGCTGCAGATCCTCATCGAGGCCAAGACGGTGGGATCGCCCCTCAGTGTCAACCATGCTTCTCAGCTCTTTCGATACTTCGCTACGACGAATGCGCGGATCGCGATCCTGACCAACGGTCAGCACTATCACTTCTTCACAGATCTCGACAAGCCCAACCGAATGGACGAGAAGCCGTTCCTCCAGCTCGACCTGCTGGACCTCGATGAAACCTTGATCCCTGAGGTCCAGAAGCTGACGAAGGAGTCCTTCGATCTCGATTCTGTCGTCAACGCGGCGGAGGAGCTGAAGTACATCGGTTCGCTCAAGCGTGCTCTCGCTTCGCAGCTTCGTGAACCTGACGACGAGTGGGTCAAGGCTCTCACCTCGCGGGTGTACGACGGTTCGTTCACTCAACGCGTGAAGGAACAGTTTCGCGGACTCGTGGTCAAGGCGACGAAGCAGTTTCTGGCGGACCAGGTGAACGATCGTCTGAAGGCCGCACTGGGTGGGCAGTCGTATCCCGACGTCGCGACAGCGCCAATGACTGGAGCTGAAGCAGCCGAAGAGAGTGTCTCGGATGCGGAGGAGTCCGACGACCGCGGGATCGAGACCACCCTCGAGGAGCTTGAGGGCTACCAGATCGTGCGGGCGATCGCGTGCAGCGAGGTCGCACCGCCCAGGATCGTTCATCGCGACACCAAGAGCTATATGGGCGTGCTGCTCGACGACAACAACCGAAAGCCGATCGTGCGCCTGAGGTTCAACACGTCGCAGAAGTATCTCGGAGTCTTCGACAGCGAGAAGGTGGAGACGCGACACCCGATCGATTCGCTCGATGAGATCTACGGGTACGCAGATCAGATCCGGCAGACGGTCAAGGGGTACCTGTGACGTCGTGCGCCGGTCGGTCGGACTGGAGCGCCCGTTCGGTCGTCTGACGTGTGACGCCCTCTGTCGGTGAGACGGTTCCTGGCGCGTTGGTCGGGGTAGACGTCTACCCAAGCGTCAAGGGTAGAATCTACCCATGGGGCTCAACATCAAGAACGAGCGCGTCCATGCCCTCGCGCGGGAGGCCGCCAGGGTGACGGGCAGGTCCCAGACGAGCGTCATCGAGGAGGCGCTCCGGCGACTCCTCGACGAGTACGGCGCGAACCCACGGTTGGTGCAGGCCGAGGAGCGACGGAAGGGCGTCACGGCGATCGTCCGCGCCTACGCGCAGCTGCCCCGGACCGCGGCAGGAACGGACGACGTCGTCGAGATCGAGGATCTCTATGACGACGAGACCGGACTCCCGAGGTGATCGTCGACTCGTCCGCACTCATCGCGATCCTGCGTGCGGAACCCGGGTGGGAGCGCCTCGCGGATGCGGCTCTCGTCGGTTCCTGCAAGATGTCCACGGCCACCTGGGTCGAGGCGTCGATCGTCGCCGAGCAGCGCGCGGGCGGCGGCGAGCGCCTGGACGAGCTGGTGGCCGCGCTCGAGATCGAGCTCGTCCCGGTCTCGGTGCGTGATGCGACGGTCGCCAGGCTCGCGCATCGCCGATTCGGGAGAGGCTCGGGCTCGCGGGCCCGACTGAATCTCGGTGACTGCTTCTCCTACGCGCTCGCCGTCACTGCGGGTGAGCCCCTCCTCTACGTCGGGGAGGACTTCGCCCTGACCGACATCGCCTCTGCGCTCTCCTAGGCGCGCGGCGCAGGACCTCGGCGGGCCTACCATCGGCGTCGTGGACAACGATCGCGACCTTCCCGGCACGCGGCCCGTCCCCCGGCGCCACGGCGGCGCTCGATGAGCCGCCGGCTGCCGGTCGACCTGCGTAGCCTGGTCACGATCGCCCCGAGCCCGCCGCGCCTGGCCGTGGGCCTCCGGGCGGCGGCCACCATCGGGCTCCCGCTCGTCGTCGCCACCGCCCTGGGCCACGGCTCGACCGGGTTCCTCACGAGCCTGGGCGGCTTCTCCATCCTCTACGGCGCGGGCGCGCCCGGCCGCCGCCGGGCCCGCGTCATCGCGGGCGTGGGCGTCGGCATGCTGCTGTGCTCCATGGCCGGGGTGCTCTCCGCCGGGAACGTGTGGGCGTCGCTCGTCACGCTGGTCGTGGTGAGCACGGTCGTGGCCTTCGTGGCCCACGCCCTGCGGCTCGGACCGCCCGGCGTCTTCTTCTTCGCCCTCGGCACGGGCGTGTCCAACCTGGCCGCCACCGGCGGCACGAGCCCGGTACTCATCCTCGGGATGGCCGCCGTCGGCGCCGTGTCGGCCCTGGTCGTCGGCACGTCCGACCTCTGGCTCGGCCGCCGCACCGTCGAGGAGGGGGCTGTGCGCGGCGCGGAGGCCGCCGTCGGGCGCTTCGAGGAAGCAGTACGCCCGTCCGCCGCCGGCCCGGACGGACAGGACGCGGTCGACGAGCTCGAACGGCGCCGCACGGAGGCCTCCACCGCCCTGCACGCGGCGTGGACCGCCGTGACCGACGGCGGCGACCCGGCCGACTACCGGGACCGGCTGCACCGCGTCCACGACCGCTACACCGCCGCGACCGCGCACGTGACGGGACTCCGCCTCGGCGCCGACCCGCAGCCGTGGGAGAGCATCGTCGACCGCTCGGACGAGCCCGCCCGCGACACGGTGGAGGAGGAGTCGGCCGCCCTCGGCCGCTCGGGGGACGACGAGCGTCGCGTCGAGCGCACCCAGGTCCGCTACACCTCGCTCGGCCGGCCCGACGCCGGCTACCTCCTGCGCCAGGCGGCGTGGTGGCCCTCGGAGAGCATCCTCGTCGCCGCCCGGGTGCTCGTCGCCACCACGGTGGCCGGCACGATCGCCACCCTCATCGACAACGCCCACGTCTACTGGGCGGTCGTCTTCGCCGCCCTCATCGTCCAGGCCGGCGGCACGCGCTACGCCCAGTCCACCAAGGCCCTCCAGCGCATCCTGGGCACGCTCCTGGGACTGGGCGTGTTCGCGCTCGTCCTGGCAGTGGACCCGGTCGGCTGGTGGCTCGTCGGCCTCGTCGTGCTCCTGCAGGGCACGATCGAGCTCGTCGTCACGCGCAACTACGTCCTCGCGGTCACCCTCATCACGCCTCTCGCGATGACGATCTCCGTCGCGGTGACCGGCATGGACACCGACACCGTCGTCCTCGACCGGCTCATCGACACGGTCATCGGCGTGGGCACCGCGGTGGTCGTGCTCGTGCTCAGCGGGATCCCCCTCAAGGAGACCGTCCTGCGCGCCGACGCCCGGCGGGTGGCGCTCGCGCTGGACGCCGTGCTCGTCGACCTCGGCGCCGGCGAGCACGAGACCGAGCCTGCGGTGCGCCGCCGCCAGCACCTGTACGTCGAGCTGCTCGAGTCGGACACCGTGGCCCGCCGCGCGCTGGCGGACGCCCCGGAGCAGGTCGGCCCGTTCCGGGAGGTCGAGCGGATCCTGTCCGACGTCGGCTACCTCGTCCTGGGTGCCGCCTGGCACCAGCACCTGTGGGGCCGTCGGGAGCGGTTCGCCCGCGCCCGCGAGGCGCTCGCCGTCGTCATCTCCCGACCCGTGACGGTCCGCCGCCCGGCCGCCGAGCTCGCCGGCGAGCTGCGCGCCGTCGAGGACGCCCTCACCGGGCGCGCACCCGACGGCCGGTCCGGCGACGGGTCCGGACCCGCTGCCCCCCAGGGCCGCTGACCCCGGTCCGGCGTCGGGAAATCCCTGGCGGGCCCGCCGCCCGCGGCGGCAGGATCAGCGCCATGTCGACGCTGCTGTCGGACCTCGGTGCGGTCGAGCACGTGCTGTGCGCGACGTGCGGGGTCGAGCAGGGGCCGGGCGGGCCGCCCGGGCGCTGCCCGATCTGCGACGACGAGCGCCAGTGGGTGCCGCCCGGCGGGCAGGTGTGGACCACCCTCGGCGAGCTTGCCGACGCCGGCCGCACCACCGCCGTCGCCGAGCTCGAGCCCGGGCTGATCGGCCTCACCTCCGACGTCGGCATCGGGCAGACCGGCAAGCTCGTCGTCACGCCGGCGGGCAACGTCCTGTTCGACGTGCCCGGCCTCATCGACGCCGCGGCGGTCCGGGCGATCACCGAGGCCGGCGGCCTGGCCGCCGTCGTCGCCAGCCACCCCCACATGTACGGCGTCCAGTCCCTCTACAGCCGGGTGTTCGACGACGCGCCGATCCTCGTGGCCCGCCCCGACGCCGACTTCCTCGGCCTGCGGACCTCGGCGGTGCGCGAGTGGGACGAGCCGCACGAGGTCGTGCCCGGCGTCCACCTCGAGCAGGTCGGCGGCCACTTCCCCGGCAGCACGATCGCCCACCTCACGGGAGCCGACGGCGCCGGCGTGCTGCTCGCGGGCGACGCCGTCTTCCCCGGGCCCGGCGGACGCACGGTGAGCTTCATGCGCTCGTACCCGAACCTCGTCCCGCTCTCGGCGTCCGTGGTCCGCCGCGTCGCCGACCGAGTCACCCGGCACTCCTTCGACCGCCTCTACAACAACTTCCTCCGGGTCGTCCCGCACGACGCCCGCGCCGTCGTGGCCGCCTCGGCCCGCCGGTACGCCGACTGGGTGGAGGGCCGCTACGACCACCTCACGTAGCCGCACCCGGGGATGACCGGGGACGGACCCTTGACAACGTACAACCGATCGGTTGTACGTTGTGGGTGTGGACGAGACGCGGGACGAGGACGCGGCGGACGCCCTGTTCCACGCCCTGGCGGACCGGACCCGACGCGACATCCTGCGCCGCGTCCTGGCCGGCGAGCACTCCGTCTCGGCGCTCGCGGCGAGCTACGACATGAGTTTCGCCGCGGTACAGAAGCACGTGCGCGTCCTCCAGGACGCGGGACTGCTCGTCAAGCGGCGCAAGGGCCGCGAGCAGCTCGCGAGCGGGGACGTCTCGGCGGTCCGGTCGGTCACCTCCCTGCTCGGGGAGCTCGAGGCGATCTGGCGTGGCCGCATCGAACGGATCGATGCGCTGCTGGCGCACGAGCTCGACACCGAGGAGAACTGACATGCCCGTCATCGACTTCAGCACCGACGTCCCCAACCGCACCATCACCATCACCGCCCGCTTCGCCGCGCCCGTGGCGCGCGTGTGGGAGCTCTACACCGACCCGCGCCAGATCGAGCAGATCTGGGGGCCGCGGGAGTTCCCGGCCACCTTCGTCGAGCACGACATCCGGCTCGGGGGGCGCAGCTCGTACTACATGACCGGCCCCGACGGCGCCCGCTACGGCGGCTGGTGGCAGATCACGGGCGTCGAGGCGCCCCACCGCCTCGAGTTCGACGACGGGTTCGCCGACGAGGACCTCAGACCCCTCGCGGACATGCCCGTCTCGAGCAACGTCTACACCTTCGAGCCCGACGGCGAGGGCACGCGCCTGGTCACCACAACCACCTACGCGACGGCCGAGGGGATCGAGAAGGTCATCGAGATGGGCGTCGAGGAGGGCACCCGCTCGGCGATGTCCCAGATCGACGACTTCCTGGCCACGCACTGACACCGCTCCCCGACGGCGGAGAACCGTCGTCGGGGGCGGGTCCGGCCCGGGTGCGCGATCTGTGCCGCCGGGCCTCGCGTGCCAGCATGGAGGCGTGACGGTGACGACCCGGGCGGCCTCCGCCATCGGTTGCGCGCTCGTCCTCATGGGGACGGGCGCGTGCTCGACGGGCGACCGCTCCGTCCCCACCATGGTCGTGGCCTGGCCGCCCGACGAGGCGGTGGCCGGCGAGCTGCTCGGCGACCCGGGCGCCGACGCCACGGCCGAGCCCGAGCGGGCCGCCGCGGGGGAGGGCTCCCCGCTGGACGCGGTCGATGTCGAGGCACTGGACCGCGCGCGCACCGGATCGGTCGAGGACCTCGAGGCCGTCCGCGACCTGATCGAGGCCGCCGGCCTGTCCGCGACCGGTGAGCTCACCGCCGAGGTCCAGGACGACGACGGCACGGTCACCCTCGTGCTGGACTGGAGCCGGGTGGACCCGGCGGTGGAGCAGGGCTGGCCGCACGTCGTCGAGGACTGCGGGGCGCTGCTCCTGGCCACCATCGACGACCTCGACGAGATCCAGTTCCACCGCAGCGACGCCGACGCGGCCGACGGCTACCTCGACCGGCCCATCGCCGACGTGCTCGCCGGGGGGCCGGTCGAGGAGATCGGCGCCACCCGCGCCGGTCTCGAGGATCTCCTCGACCGCCTCGAGCCCTGACCGCAGCGTCCATCGGGGCGCGACCGCTCGGCGGTCACAGGAGAAAACTCATCGCCGGTGTCGGTGGTCGCAGGCAGGCTGAGGAGATGACGCGCACCGTCTTCTACACGGCCACCACGCTCGACGGCTACATCGCAGACTCCGAGGACTCGCTCGCCTGGCTCTTCGCCCAGCGCTCGGGCCCGGCGGTCACCGCCGACTACGAGGACTTCGAGGCGCGCGTGGGGGCGCTGCTCATGGGACGCACCACCTACGAATGGGTGCTCACCGAGCTCGGCGAGGGCGCCGCGTGGCCCTACGCGAAGCCCACCTTCGTCGCCACCCACGCCGAGCCGCCGGTGCCGGAGGGCGCCGACGTCCGGCTCGTCCAGGGGGAGGCCCGCGAGATCCACGCCCGGGTCGCCGCCGCGGCCGGGGAGAAGGACGTCTGGGTCGTCGGCGGTGGTGACCTCGCCGGCCAGCTCGCCGACGTCGGGCTGCTCGACGAGCTGCGCCTGTCGATCGCGGCGGCCACGCTCGGCGCCGGACGCCCGTTGCTGCCCCGGCGCCTTGCGCTGCGGCTGCGCGAGACCGGGCGGGCCGGCGACTTCATCACCGCGGTCTACGACGTCGAGGGGCCAGGCGATCCCGTGTGGGCGGACGCGACCACCCCGGACGGCCCCGCGCCGTAGCCGGGCGGCGTCGTCACTCCTGGCCGCCGACCGGCGGCGTCGACCGCCCACCGCAACCCGCGGCGTCGTACCCCAGCGGTAGCCCGGCGTCGTCGGCCGGGGGTCACCCCTCGTCCGCGGGCCTCTCGTCCTCCTCGGCCGAGGGATCTTCGGTCGCGCGGGAGCCGTCGCCGAGCCCGGCGAGCAGCCGCGCCAGCAGCGCGGCCAGCTGCTCCACCTCGTCGGCGCTGAGGGCGCCGAGCAGCGCACCCTCGGCCGCGGCGTGCAGCGGGGCGACCTCGTCGATGACCGCCCGCCCATGGTCGGTGAGCTCGACGAGGACGCTGCGCCGGTTGTCCGGGTCGGTGCGCCGCACCACCAGGCCCTTGTCCTCCAGGCGGGAGAGCCGGTTGGTCATGGCGGCCGCGGTGACCATGACCGAGTCGGTGAGCGCCCCGGGCGTGAGCGTGAAGGGGGCGCCCGCGCGGCGCAGCGCGGCGAGCACGTCGTACTCGCCGGGCTGGAGGTCGTGCTCGGCGAAGAACCCGCGCATCGCCTGAGCGAGGAGGTCCGAGGCGCGCGAGAGCCGCCCCGTCACGCTCATCGGCGCCAGCTCCAGGTCGGGACGCTCGCGCCGCCACTGGTCCAGGTAGTCGCTCACTCGGTCAGGCATTCGTCAAGGATAGTTCAAGATCGAAATGTTTGACGGGTGAGCGTCGCGGGGCTAAACTCTTTCACGTTGAAGCGTTCGGCGTTGAATGGAACCGGTGGTCCGTTCGTCGTCGAGGACGGCCCCGGGACCGCACCACGCCCCCAGGCCGCCCCGACCACGACCGCACGGCGCGCGCAGCGCCGAGAAGAGAGACCGCCATGACCGCCCTCGCCCCCTCCACCGACCACCGCGCCCGTACCGCCGGCCGCGACGCCGCCCCCGCCGGCATCGACACCCGCACCGAGATGGACGCCCGGATCGCCCGGCACGCCATCGCCCCGGGGCGGGTCGCCGTCCTCGACCTCGTCCAGAACCAGGGCGGCAGCGAGCTGACCGGCACCGACCGCGCCGTGGCCCTGGGCGCCGTGCTCACCGGCGTCGCCGCCGCCATCGGCCTGGCCGTCGGGCTCGCCTGACCGTCACCCGGCCGACAGCCTCACCCGAGGAGCCCCCGGGAATCCCCGGGACCCCGAGGGCGTTCAACGGGCACACACCCATCTCCCAAGGAGCGTCGTGAGCGCGTCCCCCATCGCCGTCGACATCTGGTCCGACATCGCCTGCCCCTGGTGCTACATCGGCAAGCGCAAGTTCGAGGCCGGCCTGGCCGCCTTCCGCGAGCAGCACCCCGAGGCGCCCGCGGTGCGGGTGACGTACCACTCCTTCGAGCTCTCGCCCGACACCCCGGTCGACTTCGTCGGCTCGACGGTGGAGTTCCTCGCCGAGCGCAAGGGGATGCCCACCGCCCAGGTCGAGGAGATGCTCGAGCGGGTCACCCAGGTCGCCGCCACCGTGGGGCTCGAGTACGACTTCGACTCCGTGCGGCACATCAACACCCTGCGTGCCCACCAGGTCATCCACCACGCCAAGGACCACGGCGTGCAGGACGCGGCCAAGGAGCGCCTGCTGCGTGCGTACTTCGTCGAGGGTGAGAACCTCTCCGACGTCGAGGTGCTCACCCGCCTGGCCGCCGAGATCGGTCTGGACGCGGACGAGGTCCGCGAGGCCCTGCGCACCGACGCCCACGCCGACGACGTGCAGGCCGACATCGCGCAGGCCCGCGCCTACGGCATCCAGGGCGTCCCCTTCTTCGTGCTCGACGCGCGCTACGGCATCTCCGGTGCGCAGGACCCGGCCGCCTTCACCCAGGCGCTCGGTCAGGTGCTCGCCGAGCGCGACCCGCAGACCGCGGGGGAGCAGGCGTGAGCGCCGCGACGCCCGGGACCCGGACCGGGCGGCCGACGGAGGTCCCGGACGGAGCTGACCGGGCCGGAACTGACCGGGCCGGAGCTCTCCCGGCCGGAGCCGAGCAGGCGGGAGCCGAAGGGGCGTCGGCCGCGCCGGCGCTCGTCTCGCTGCCAGGGCTGGCGAGCCTGGACCTGCCGGGCGTCGACCTCGACGACGCCGTGGCCTGCGGCCCGGACGACTGCTGAGCCACGCCTGCCGGAGCCCGGTCGGCCGAGGCCCGCTCGCTGAGCCCCTCCTGCCGCGGCCCACGCGGCGGCTCCTGCCCGGCTGCGGATCCGCGACCGAGCCTCAGGCGGAGTCCCGGGCGCGGGCGACGAGCTCGCGCACCGGTGCGGACAACGCCTCGTCGCCGCTGGCGAGCAGCACCGCCACCTTGCCGGCGTCCAGCGGGATCCCTGGATTGTCGGCGAGGTCGGCGCCGGGGCCGCTGTACTCGGTCCCGGAGTACTGCCAGTCGCCGTCCGCGCCGATCGTGCGTCGCTCGTGCTCGAGCCACCCCACCTCACCGAGCGCCGTGCGGCCCGGATCCCCGAGGCGCAGCGGCGAGATCTCGGGGGTGCGGTCGATGTGGAAGTCGGGGCGCATGTAGGCCACCGCAAAGGCGCCACGGTCGACCACGACGACCCGGAACCGCGCATCGCCGGTCCCCAGGTCCGAGGAGTCGATGTCGGCCAGCAGCCGCTGGGTCATCGAGTCGATGGGCGGACGGGGGGAGCGGGGGTCCTTCGGCGGCCGCGCCGCACGCCGCAGGTACATGTGCAGCCGCGCCGAGCGCAGGATCCCCACCGCGGCCGCCACCAGGACCAGGGCGCCGACGCCCAGGCCGGCCCACAGCGCGACGGCGGGGGTGTCGTCGAGGTCGATCGAGAAGCTGCGGCGCACCGCCATCGAGACCGAGACGGCGACCAGCAGCACCAGCAGCATGGCGACGAGCGTCGCCGCCAGCAGCTGACGCAGCGCCGCCGCGTACGGATGGGGTACCGCGCGCCGGGGGCGCGACTCCTTCGACCTCGCCATGGCTGAATCCTTCCAGGTCCGGGCGCCGTGCCTGACGCCTCCGAGGCGGACCGGTGCCCGTCAGGGCAGGAGCCAGGGGTTGGGCTCGACCCGCTCGCGGGGGATGATGTCGATGCCGCCGGGCTCGCCGCGCACGCCGCGGCGCTCGACCTCGGCCCGCTCACGGTCGTGCAGCGGCTTCGACCGGGCCGTGCCGACGGCCACGACGACGGCCAGCACCGCGAGCCCGACGCCGGCCGCGAGCAGCACCCACCGGTTGTCCGGGTCCTGCGTGGCCGCCACGAGGAGGAAGGCCGCGGCGCCGCCCTCGACGACGACCTGGAGCGACCCGCCGATCCGGTAGTGGCGGGCCGCACGCGAGGTCGCCTCGACGAGTCCCCGGTAGGGTCGCGTGAGCTGCGCCCGTGCGAGCTGCCGCCACGCCGAGCGCTGACGCACCCACAGCAGGACCGCGGTCAGCAGCACGGCGACGGCCAGCGCAAGGGCGAGGGCCCCGGTCGCGGCGGTGCCCGACCCGGTGAACATCATCCCCACCAGCAGCCCGACGGCCACCACCCCGGTGAGCCCGGGCAGCCAGTCCAGCGTGCGCAGGCCGCGCAGCCGCGACCCGCCACCACCGCGTCCCCTGCTGTCCCGGTCCCGGTCGCGGCCGCCCGCGGCGGTTCCGGCCGGGGGACGTGCGGCGGCCTCGGCCCGCGCCCGGGCGGCGGCGGCCGCCTCGCGGCGCGCGACGTCGTCGAGGAGGACCCGCACGGGGACGGAGATCTCGCCCGGGGCGTCGAGCAGGCGCCGCAGGCCGTCGGCGGTGACCGACAGGCCCCGCCGCCCCAGCTGCTCGGTCCCGCGGTCGGGGTCGTAGCCGACGCCCGCCAACGCATCCTGGCCGGCGGTCGGCAGGGCGCGCGGGTCGATGGGTGGCGTGCCGGTGTGCTCGGTACCCAGGCGCCAGGTCAGGCGCAGTGCCTCGCCGTCGGGGACGATCCGCATGCGGTCGGCGGCCGCCAGGGCGGCGTCGTACGGACCGGGGCGCAGGGGGTCGGCCATGCCGAGGAGGCTACGAGCCCTCGGCCTGGCGGACTGCGGGTCCGGTCCCCATCCGGGCGGCGAGCACGTAGAGCACCGCGGACCAGACGTGCATCGCCGCCCCGAGCCAGACCAGACCCCTGCCGACCGGGAGGGCCTCGGGCCACACGGAGATGCCGAGCACGATGGCGCAGATGCCGAGGAACAGCACCGCGGTGCGGGCCTTGCCCACGTAGGTCACCCGCATGCGCCCCTGCTGGGCGGCCCGGCCGGCCAGCGCGAGCACGAGGAGGTCGACGAGGACGATGATGCCCACGGCCGCCCAGCTCAGGGCGTCGGCGATGCCGAGCGAGATGACCACCAGGGAGATGCCCACGCGGTCGGCGATCGGGTCGAGGACCTCGCCGGTGCGCGAGACCTGGCCCAGGGCGCGGGCGAGCATGCCGTCGACCCAGTCGGTCACCGCCCACACACCCACGAGCACCGGCGGCACCCAGCTTCCCTCAGGGTCGTCGACGATGACCCAGCACGCAGGGCCGAGCAGGAGGAAGCGCAGCAGGGTGACGAGGTTCGGGACGGTAGCCCAGTCCGGTCGGCCGGACACCTGTCGATCGCGGCCGTCCGCCGTCGGATCGGTTGGCATGGGCCGAGCCTACGCGGGCGGGGCACGCGAGCGGACCCGGATTTCACGTGGACGAGGGGGCCGGGCGGTTCCTAGCCTGACGCGGTGCCGACACCGCCGACGCTGGCCACCGACCGACTGACCCTGCGGGCCTGGACGGCGGCGGACGCCCCCAGCATCCTCGACATCTACTCCCGCCCGGAGGTGGTGCGCTGGTCCGGCGGGCCCGGCACCGAGCTGACCAGCCTGGCGGACGCGGTGGAGCGCCTCGCCCGCTGGGAGACGCGCGCCGCCGGCGGCCCGCCCCGCGGCATCTGGGCGATCACCACGACCGGCGACGCCGGGGTCACGGGCGACGCCGGGGCTGGTAGCGCGCCGGGAGCGAGCGGCGCGGGGCTCGCGGGCGACGGGGACGGCCCGGCGGGGACGATCGTCGGCGCCGTGCTGCTCGTGGACCTGCCGGCCAGCTCGCCCGACCGGTCCCGCCCGCCCTCGGGCGACCTCGAGATCGGCTGGCACCTGCACCCGGACCACTGGGGGCGCGGCTACGCCACCGAGGCGGCCGCCGCGGTCCTCGCGCATGCCTGGGCGGCGGACGTGCGCCGGGTCCTGGCCGTCACCCACCCCGACAACCACCCCTCCCAGGCGGTGGCCCGGCGCATCGGTCTGCAGGGCCGCGGCCGCACCCACGACTACTACGACACCGAGTCCGAGCTCTTCGGCCTCGACGCGCCCGCGCGGGAGTAGTCGCGGTCGAAGCCGCCGACGACGCCCCACCGTGCGTCGTCGTCCGACCTGTGCCGCCGCCCTCCTCAGCGGCTCCGTGCGCCGAGGACCCGGCGGTGACGGACCGGCACGGTTGCTCCGGCCCGCCGCCCCGTCCACGATGGAGACCTGCGGCGGCCGCGCCGCGGAGCGACGCCGACGAAGGGCCGTACGTGAGCAACCTCGAGACCCGGCCGCCGGAGATGATGCTGTCCTGCCCGGACGTCGACCCGCCCGGCATCGAGGTGGTCACCTCCCGGGAGGTCCCGCTCGGCGGTCCCCGGGCCATGCCCGTGCGCCGCACCCTGCCCAGCCGGGAACGGTCCTTCGTGGGTGCCTGGTGCTTCGTCGACCACTACGGCCCCGACGACGTCGCCACCACCGGCGGGATGGACGTCGCCCCGCACCCGCACACCGGCCTGCAGACGGTGAGCTGGCTGTTCGCCGGCGAGATCGAGCACCGCGACTCCGGCGGCGTGCACGCCGACGTGCGGCCCGGCGAGCTCAACCTCATGTCCTCCGGCGCCGGCATCTGCCACTCCGAGGTGTCGACGCCCGGCACCACGGTCCTGCACGGCGTCCAGCTGTGGGTGGTGCTGCCGCGCGAGGCCCGCGGCGGTGTGCGCGACTTCCAGCACCACGCCCCGACGCCGGTGGCCCTGCCGGGCGGGGCCGGCACCGCCTCGGTGTTCATCGGCTCCCTGCTCGGGCAGACCTCGCCGGTGACGACCGCGACGCCGCTGCTCGGCGCGGAGCTGAGCATCGAGGCCGGGCAGGTGGTCGACCTACCGGTACGGGTCGACTTCGAGCACGGCGTGCTGCTCGACACCGGCGCCGTCGAGGTCGATGACGTGCCCGTGGGGCGGGCCGAGCTCGCCTTCCGGGCCCCGGGCGAGGACACCCTGCGGCTGGCGAGCACGGGGGAGGGCCCGGCCCGGGTCATCCTGCTCGGCGGGGCGCCCTTCCGCGAGGAGATCGTCATGTGGTGGAACTTCATCGGCTCCGACCACGACGAGGTGGTCGCCGCCCGTGAGGAGTGGAACGCCGGCGGCGCACCGGACCGCTACGCGGGCAGCGCCCGGTTCGGCCGGGTCGAGGGGTACACCGGCGAGCGGGCCTGGCTCCCGGCCCCCGACCTGCCCGGCGTGCGGCTGCGACCGCGCACGAACCCCAACGCCGGCACGGCGGACCAGGCGGGCGAGCGCGCATGAGCGACGTGCCCGTGCCGGTCGACTGTTGCGCCCCGGGTTCAGTGGAGGCTCGGAACTGACGCTTCGACGGTAGTCGGAGCGGTGTTGTGACGGTAGTAGGTGTCCTCGAGCTCGGCGGGCGGGACCATGCCGATCTCGCCGTGCAAGCGTCGATGGTTGAACCAGTCGATGTACTCCGCGGTGGCGATCTCGAGGTCGTCGATCGTCTTCCAGGGCCCCTTGTTGCGCACGAGCTCGGCCTTGAACAACGAGTTGAACGCCTCAGCGGCGGCATTGTCATACGAGTCGCCCGTCGAGCCAACCGAGGCGACCGCGCCGGCCTCGGCCAGACGTTGCGTGTAGCGAATAGCGACATATTGGACTCCCTTGTCGCTGTGGTGCGTCAGCCCGGTGACGTCGTGCCCGTCGCGGGTGCGGGTCCAGATCGCCATCTCCAGGGCGTCCAGTGCCAGGTCGGTGCGCAGCGACTTCGACAGCTGCCAGCCGACCACCCGGCGGGAGTAGACGTCGGTGACGAAGGCGGCATACGCCCAGCCGGAGAACGTGCGGCAGTAGGTGATGTCGCAGACCCACAGCCGGTTCGGGGCGGTGGCGGTGAAGTCGCGCTCGACAAGGTCCGGGCGGGTCTCGGGCCCGCTGCCCGAGATCGTGGTGCGTGGCCCCTTGGCGCGGCTGATGCCGCGCAGCCCGGCGGTTCGCATGAGGCGTTCGACCGTGCAGCGCGCCACCGGCTGCCCGCGCCGGCGCAGTTCGGCATGGACCTTGCGGGCACCGTAGACGCCGTAGTTCTCCGCGTGCACCTGCTCGATCAGGGTCGTCGTGGCCGCGTCGGTGACCGACCTGCGCGACGGCGTCCGCGTCTTGGCCGCGTAGTACGTGCTCGGAGCGACCTGCATCCCTGCACCGGCAAGGACCCTGCAGATCGGCTCGACTCCGAACGCCTCGCGGTGCTGATCGATGTAGTCGACCAGCACCGCGGTACTCACTTGATCTTGCGGTCGAGCTCCGCCGCGGCGAAAAACGCTGACGCGGTCCGCAAGATCTCGTTCGCCCGCCGCAACTCGCGAACCTCACGCTCGAGCTCGGTGATCCGCGTCTGCTCCGCCGTCGTGGTTCCGGGCCGATCGCCGGCATCGACCTCGGCCTGGGTGACCCAGTTGCGCAGGGTCTCGGGGTTGATCCCGAGCTGGTCAGCGACCCGACGCAGCGCGCCGGTCTTGGCGGCCGGATCACGCCTTAGGTCGACAGCCATCCGGATCGCGCGCTCACGCAGCTCGTCCGGGTACTTCCTCGGTGCAGCCATGACTCTCATCCTTCCGTGGAATGAGAGCCTCCATCAGACCCGGGGCGCAACACTCGGCGGTCAACGCTGTTCAGGCGCAGCAGCTGGTGGGCATGGTCGAACGGAACAGGCCGGCCGCTATGCGGAGGGCTTCGCTCATCGTGAGGTAGGGCGCCCAGGTGTCCGCCAGGTCCTCGACGGTCAGCCCGAACTTGATGGCGTACGTCGCGGCGAGCATGAGCTCTCCGGCGCCGTCAAGTGCAGCGTGCACACCCAGGACCTTGCGGGTCTGGGCGTCGATGACGAGTTTGAGGACCCCCCGAGTGTCCTGGTTGACCAGTGCGCGCGGGATGTCCTGCGCCCCCAGGATTCGGCAGTCGCAGTCGTGGCCGAGCTCGAGGGCGCGGGCTTCGGTCAGTCCGGCGCTGGCGATCTGCGGAGTCGTGAAGGTGACCCCGGGCAGGCCGCGGTAGTCCACCGTGGAGGGCTCACCCAGCGCACCGGCGGCGGCGACCCGGCCAGTCTTCGCGGCGACGTAAACGTACTGCGGGGCACCGGAGACATCCCCGGCGGCGTGCACGCGGTGGTTGGTCGTGCGCAGGTTCTCATCCACGCGGATGAATCCGCGGGCGTCGGTGCCGATTCCGGCGGCGTCCAGCCGAAGACCGCTGGTGCTGGCGCGGCGACCGGTGGCGATCAACAACCGCTGGCCATGGACGTGAACGCCGCTGTCGGTGGTGACGATGGCCCCTCCGGCGTGAGGCGCTACTTCCCGCCCGTGTTCCTCGATCACCGCGATGCCCTCCTCCTGGAAGGCGGTGCGGAGCACGTCAGCGACCTCGGGTTCAGCGTAGGGGGCGACTCGGCCCACGAGGGTGACGTTCACGCCCAGCTGGGCCCACAGCTGGGCCTGCTCCAAGCCGACGTACCCACCACCGAGCACGACCAGGGAGGTGGGCAGGTTCTGTTGCTCCATGGCGGTGGTCGAGGTCAGGTAGTCGACCGCACCGATACCGGGCAGGTCGGGGATGTGCGGGGTTGCTCCGGTTGCGATGACGTATGCCCCAGCGTGCAACGTCCGGTTCCCGACCTGGATGCTCTGCTCGTCGAGGAACTGCGCGTGCCCGTACATGATGGGAAACCCGTGGGCCTCGGCGACGTCGGCGTACTTCGCCTGGCGCAGGTCCTCGATGAGTCCCTGCTTCTGGGTCATCAGTTCGCCCACCACCGCGCCCTCAGCGCTGGTGGGCACACCACGAAACGGGCTGGCCAAGGCGCGGTGGCGCTGACCGGCGGCGGCTAGCAGGTTCTTGCTCGGGATGCAGCCCACGTTCAGGCAGGTACCGCCGAGCGGACCGTGCTCGATGAGCAGCACGCTCTTGCCCCGGGAGCGCGCCTCGATCCCGGCGGCCATGGCCCCACCTCCGGTGCCGATGACGATCAAGTCGTACTCCATGGACTATCTCTCCTTCGGTCCGCACCCGGTCGCTTCGACCGTAAACCTTCCAGCACACTGGAAGGTCAAGGGCGTACGGTCGAGGCATGCGTATCGGAGAGCTGGCCGCGCAGACCGGTGTGCGTCCCAAGACCATCCGGTTCTACGAGACGGCCGGTGTATTGCCGGCGCCCGCTCGGACCACATCGGGCTACCGGGTCTATGACTCCAGTGCGGTCGACCGTCTCGCGTTCGTCAAGGCAGCCCAGGCCGCCGGTCTGACCCTCGCTCAGGTCCGCGATGTCATCTCGGCGCGGGAGGCGAGCGGAGCACCCTGCCAGCACGTCGCTGCCATGCTGGAGAACCACGCCACCGCCCTCCAAGCGCGCATCACCGCCCTCAGTGACCTGCTCGAGCATGTGCGCCGGCTCAGCCAGCGGGCGACCACACTGGATCCCGGCCAGTGCCTCCCCCAGCACGTCTGCCACGCCATCCCGACCAGCCAACTGACCGACCGCTCCTCCAGCAGCTGAACACCTAAATCCGGTGTCGATCCGCGGATTACTCCGCGCAGGGTCTACCCCAACAAGACGAAGGTAGGCGGCTGCGGTGGGGCTACTAGTTGTGCTGCTCGGGGACGTTGATCAATCGCGTGAAGGGCGGCTTCCGCACGCCGAGCGCGGTCGGTGCTGGTTGTGGTGGTCCAGCCATGCCTCGAGGGCATCACGCCTGAGTGCACCCCGCTGAGCGCCCTTCGCGTCCTACCCATGACTGCCTCCTCAGGACTTCACGAGGCGAGTGATGGCCGCGGAGGCTTCCTTGATCTTCTCGTCGGCTTCGGAGCCACCGGTCCTGGCGGCATCCACCACGCAGTGCTTGAGGTGGTCGTCCAAGAGGGCCAGAGCGACGTTCTCCAACGCCGAGGTGACGGCGCTGATCTGAGTGAGGATGTCGATGCAATAGGTGTCCTCATCGATCATGCGGTGGATACCGCGAGCTTGTCCCTCGATGCGCTTGAGACGGGCAAGGTAGCGGTCCTTGTCACTGATGTAGCCATGGCCGACTTCGGCTGATGGCGTGGTGATGGTGCCCATCGTGTCCTCTCCTGAGGTGTGCGGTACCCGATCCGGCACCGCCGGGGCGATCACTTGGACGTGTCCTGGTCAAGGATCTTGGCCGCGCTGGCCTCGGGCGTGAGGTCGAGGCGGCGGAGCAGCTGAGCGTTGAGCGCGACGACGACGGTCGAGACCGACATCAGGATCGCGCCGATGCTCATCGGCAGCACGAACCCGATCGGTGCGAGCACGCCAGCGGCCAGGGGCACCGAGATCAGGTTGTAGCCGGCGGCCCACCACAGGTTCTGCTTCATCTTCCGGTAGCTGGCGCGGGAGAGCTCGATGACGGAGAGCACCGAGCGCGGGTCGGAGGAAGCCAGGATGACCCCGGCGGAACCGATCGCGACATCGGTGCCGGCACCAATGGCGATACCGACATCGGCCTGGGCCAGAGCAGGGGCGTCGTTGACGCCGTCGCCCACCATGGCGACCTTCCTGCCTTCGTCCTGGAGCTCGGCGACCTTGGCAGCCTTGTCCCCGGGCCGCACTCCGGCGAAGACCCGGTCAATGCCCAGCTCCTTCGCGACGGTGTCGGCAACGGCCTGCGCGTCACCGGTGATCATTACCACCTGGGCGCCGGCAGCGTGCAGGGCGTCGACGGCCTCACGGGATTCGGAGCGGATCTCATCGGCCAGCCGCAGCGCCCCAATGACCTCACCGTCAGCCAGGACGTGGAGGATGATCGCGCCCTCGTCCCGCCACTCGTCGGCGACCGACAGTTCCTCCAATCCGTGCTGGTCGAGCAGATACGGGCCGCCGACCTCGATCACGGAGCTGTCCACTGTTGCCTTGACCCCGACTGCCGGGGAGGAGGAGAAGTCCCGCGCCTTCGCGACTGGAAGCTCGCGGGCACCGGCTGCGCCGATGATGGCCTTGGCCAGGGGGTGCTCGCTGTCGGATTCCGCCGCCGCGGCCAGTGCCAGTACCTCCTCGGCGCTGCGGTTCCCGACCGGTTCGATGGCGGTGACGGTGGGCTCACCCTTGGTCAGCGTGCCGGTCTTGTCGAACAGCACGGCATCCACGGTGCGCATCGATTCCAGGGCGAGCCGGTCCTTGATCAGCACGCCGCCGCGGGCAGCACGCTCGGTGGCGATGGACACCACGAGCGGGATTGCCAGTCCCAGCGCGTGAGGGCAGGCGATCACGAGCACGGTGACGGTGCGCACGACCGCGGATTCCGGCAGGCCGATAAGACTCCAGACGACTGCGGTGATCAATGCGGCGCCGAGGGCGAACCAGAACAACCAGGCAGCGGCGGTGTCGGCGATCCGCTGCGCGCGCGAGGACGAGGCCTGCGCGTCGGCGACGAGCTTCTGGATGCCCGCCAGGGCGGTGTCGTCACCGGTGGCAGTGACCTCGACCCGCAGCCCGGAGTCGGTGGCGACAGTGCCAGCGACGACCTGCTCACCGGTCTCGCGACGTACCGTCTTCGACTCTCCGGTGACCATCGACTCGTCCATGCTCGCCGAGCCGTCGACGATCTTTCCATCGGCAGGCACCGAAGAGCCAGGACGGACGATGACCACGTCGCCGACCCTGAGGTCGGCGGGGGCAACCTTCACGACCTGATCGCCGTCGACCTTCTCGGCCTCATCCGGGAGCAGCGCTGCCAGGGAGTCGAGGGCGGACGTGGTCTGGGCCAGGGACCGCATTTCGATCCAGTGGCCGAGCAGCATGATGACCACCAGCAGGGCCAGTTCCCACCAGAAGTTCAGCTCATGGTCCAGGATGCGCAGGCTCGCGCCCCAGGACGCGATGAACGCCACCGTGATGGCCAGGCCGATGAGCAGCATCATGCCGGGCTTGCGGGAGCGGATCTCCGAGATCGCGCCGGTCAGGAACGGCCAGCCGCCCCAGAAGTACATGACCGTGCCCAGGATCGGCGAGACCCACCAGACCCATTCGGCCTCGGGCAGCTGGTAGCCGATGAGGTCGGCGAACATGTCGTTGAACCCAACGACGGGCACGGCGAGGACGAGCATGATCCAGAACAGGCGCCGGAACTGACCGACGTGGTCTCCGTGCCCGGCATGCCCGGCGTGACCCCCGGGGGCTTCGTGATCCGCGTGGTCGTGGTGACCTGCATGACTGTCATGCGTGCCCTGGTCGTGTGCATCGTGCGTGCTGTGGTCGTGCGCCTGGCCGTCGTGCGTCGCGGTCTGTGACGCTGTCGGGTGGTCCTGGCTCATGCTGGTTTCTCCTTCCTGCGCCCCTGACCGTTCCTGGTTCTCCGGGGCGGCGGTCCCGCTCACCCCAGACTGGGGTCGGGGCGAGCGGGACCGGTCGAATGTGCTTATGCGGCGACGTAGCGTTCGGGGGCGGCGTCGAAGAGCGGCCCGCAGGAGGCGCAGCACAGCCAGTACCGCTGCCCGTTGTAGTCGCGGGCGAGTCCGGCTTCCTCGGCCTCGGACTTGATCACCGCGGTGCCGACCATCACGGGGCACTCGGTGATCTCGTCGGCCCCGACGCTGGCCAGGCTCTCCGTCGTGGGCTGGTGGCTGTGGCAGCCTCCGCCCTGCGGTGCTTCGTGGTGGTTGTGGTGCTCATGTGCGGTCATCGTGTGTTCCTTTCCTGTGGTGTTGATGCCGGTGTCAGACGTGGACGGGTTCACGCTCAGCCGGTGCTCGTGTGGGAGCTGGCGCACTGTCATCGGCCTGGGCGGTGAAGGTCCGCAGGCGCAGGCTGTTGCTGACGACGAACACGCTGGACAGGGCCATGGCCGCCCCGGCGAGCATCGGGTTGAGCAGTCCGAAGGCCGCGAGCGGGATGGCAGCAGTGTTGTAGGCGAAGGCCCAGAACAGGTTGGTCTTGATCGTGCGCAGCGTGCGCCGGGAAAGGCGGATCGCGTCCGCCGCGGCTCGGAGGTCGCCGCGGACGAGGGTGATGTCGGCGGCCTCGATCGCGACGTCGGTGCCGGTGCCCATCGCCAGGCCGAGGTCGGCCTGGGCCAGGGCGGGGGCGTCGTTGACGCCGTCGCCGACCATCGCGACGACCTTGCCCTCGTCTTGGAGGCGGGACACGACATCGACCTTGTCCTTGGGTAGGACTTCGGCGATGACCGACTCGATGCCGACCTCCGAGGCGACCTGTTCGGCCACGCTCTGGTTGTCACCGGTGAGCAGCACCGGCGTGAGACCGAGTTCTTTGAACTGGGCGATCGCTTCGGCGCTGGTGGGCTTGACCTGATCGGCCACGACCAGCACGCCGCGTGCCCGACCATCCCAGCCGACCGCGATCGCGGTCTTGCCCTGCGCCTCGGCGGCCTGCTTGGCCGACCGCAGATTTTCGTCGAGGTGCTGTGACCAGTCGCGCAGCAAGACCTCGCGGCCGGCGAGGACGGTGTGTCCGTCGACGACACCCTGGACACCGAGGCCCTCGACGTTCTCGAAGGACTCCGGCGTGGGCAGGTCGCCGACCTCGGCGGTAGCTCCAGCGGCGATCGCCTGAGCGATGGGATGCTCGGAGGCATCCTCCAGGCCGCCGGCCAGTCGCAACAGCTCGGTACGATCCACTCCCTCGGCGACGATCACGTCGTCCAGGGTCATCTTGCCGGTGGTGACGGTGCCGGTCTTGTCCAGCACGATCGTGTCGACCCGGCGCGTGGACTCCAGAGTCTCGGGACCTTTGATCAGCACGCCCATCTGCGCCCCCCGCCCGGTGCCGACCAGCAGGGCGGTCGGGGTGGCCAGCCCCAGGGCGCAGGGGCAGGCGATGATCAGCACCGCCACCGCGGCGGTGAAGCCCGCACTGACGGGGAATCCGGCGCCGATCCAGGCTCCGAGCGTGGCGATGGCGATCGCGATCGCGATCGGGACGAACACGCCGGAGACCCGATCGGCCAGCCGCTGGATCTCGGCTTTGCCGGACTGGGCGTCCTCGACCATCTTGGCCATCTGCGCCAGCTGGGTATCGGAGCCGACACGGGTTGTCCGCACGACCAGTCGGCCCCCGGCGTTGACCGTCGCACCGGTGACCGGATCGCCCTCGGTCACTTCGACCGGTACGGATTCTCCGGTGAGCATGGAGGCATCGATGGCGCTGTTGCCCGAGGCGATGACCCCGTCGGTGGCGATCTTCTCCCCTGGGCGGACGATGAACTCGTCACCGACGGAGAGCTCCTCGATTGGCACCCGCTGTTCCCGGCCGTCGCGCAGGACCGAGACCTCCTTCGCGCCGAGTTCCAGCAGCGCCCGCAGGGCGGCACCGGCTCGGCGCTTGGAGCGCTTCTCGAAGTAGCGCCCCAGCAGGATGAAGGTGATCACCCCGGCTGCGACCTCCAGGTAGATGTGCCCGAGACCATCACCGCGGGAGATGGTGAACTCGAACGGGTGGACCACCCCGGGTTGGCCTGCGGTGCCGAAGAACAGCGCGATGATCGACCACACCAGGGCTGCGGTGGTGCCCACCGAGATCAGGGTGTCCATCGTCGCCGCACCATGGCGCAGGTTGGTCCAGGCTGCCTTGTGGAAGGGCCAGCCGGCCCACACCACCACCGGGGCGGCCAGCACGAGCGAGGCGAAGCCCCAGTAGTCGAACTGGAGTGCCGGGATCATCGCCATCGCGATCACCGGGACAGCCAGGACCGCCGAACCGATGAGCCGTTGGCGCAGCGAGCGCAGTTCGGCGTCCTCGGCCGATTCGGCCTCGCTGCCCGGTGCGTCACCGGCCCTTTTCGTGGGGGTGGGGAGGGCGGCGGTGTAGCCGGTCTTCTCCACCTCGGCGATCAGCGTCTGCGGGTCCAGGCCCTCCGGCCCGGTCACGCTGGCCTTCTCGGTGGCGTAGTTGACGCTGGCGGTGATCCCGTCGAGCTTGTTGAGTTTCTTCTCGATCCGGTTCGCACACGAGGCGCAGGTCATGCCACCGATCTGCAGTTCGACGCTGCTGGCGCCGGTGGTGTTCTCAGTCGTGGTCATGGCCGCCTCCCTCCTCGTGCTCATCGGTGTTGTCCGACTGTTCGGCCTCGCCGTGGTCTGTCCCGGCGTCGCCGGTGGTATCCAGCACCAGCGGTGCGGTGTGGACCTGTCCGGCGACCTGGAAGTCGAGGTAGAGCAGGTACCGTCCCGGGGTCGGTGCGGTGGCCTCGAACACGATCTCCGGTCCCGATGTCTGGCCCGGCTGGGGCTCATCGCCGTGCGGGTGGACGTGCAGGTAGGCCAGATCGCCCTCACGCAGCGCCACCAGGTGCCCGAAGGCCCCCAGGTACGGCTCCAGCTCGGTGACCGGCTGCCCGTCACGGGTGATGGTCATCGTCAGCTCGGTCGATGTGCCTGCCACCAGGTCGCCGGTCACGCTGACCTCGTAGCCATCCACCGTGGTCGTGGTGGCAGGCTCGGCCGGTGCTGGGGCGTAGTTGCCGGCGACCTGGACCGAGGTCGACAGGGTGATGCCCTCGCCGGCCTCGGCGGGCACGAAGTCGGCAAACACGCGGTAGGAGCCGGCTGCATCCCACTGCCAGGGGATCGACCAGGTGCCATCCGCGTTCATCTCGGGGTGGACGTGGTGGAAGTGCTGCCCATCAGCGCGGACCGCGATCAGGTGCAACTCCCTCTCGTGCTCCAGCTCGAAGTCGGTGACCGGGTCCCCGGCGGGTCCCGTGACGATCAGTGACAGGTCGCCGTCGGTGCCGGTCTCCGCGGGAGCGGTGACCCCGGTGAGCCGGTAGCCGTCCTGCGCGACGCCGAGACCCAGTGAGGACGCATCGTCGGTGTGTGTCTCGTGGCCGCCGGTGCCCATGTCTTGTTCCCCTGCGTGATCGGTTTGTTCCGTCTCTTCTGTCCAGCTCTGCACGGTCTGCTCGGGGATGACCGCGCCCGCCGTGACGAATGCCACGGCGAACACGGACACGAGGAGCAGCCCGTACAAACCGAGCCGTGCCGGGGCTCGCATATCAGCTGGGGGTGGCCTGGTAGCCGGCCTCGTCGACCGCGGCGATCACTGCGGCATCGTCCGCCGGGTCGTTCGTTGTGACGGCTAAGCGGCCCGTGGCCGCGCTGACCTCGATGTCCTGGACTCCGGCGATCTGCGATACCTCGGCGCGGATCGCGCCCTCGCAGTGGCCGCAGCTCATGCCGGTCACGGTGTATGTGGACGTAGTGGTCATGTCCTTCTCCTTCAGAGATACCTCAGGGAGGGTATCACTACTTATACCGGGTAGGGGTATCTGATGCAAGTGGTGAGCCCACAGACAGGGGCGAGGCTCGCGGCTTAGGTTCGAGCGGGTTGTCGCGGAATCGCGATCGTTGAGATCACGGCGGCAACCACTGCGGCGATGGCGGCGGCCGTGAAGGCCTGTTGGAAGCCTGCGGTGCCACCGTCGGTGGCGAGGCTGAGGGCTGCGATGCTGGAGACTGTGGCGACGCCGACCGAGGCGCCGAATTCGTGGAAGGTGCTCAGCAGGCCCGAGGCGATGCCGGCCTCCTCCGGGCCGATCTGTCCCAGCGCCGTGGCCGCGGCGACGACGAACAGTGCGCCGATACCGAAGGCTCCGAAGCTGATGCCGATCGTGGTCGCCACGGTTGTGGGCCACAAGGCGGGCACCATCAGGCCGATGGCTGCGATGAGCATGCCGACAGCTCCCAGGGAGCGCGCTCCCAGGCGGGCGATAAGGCGTCCGCCGAGATTGGCACCTGTCATCGTGGCCAGTGCGATCGGCAGGAACAGCAAGCCGGTTGCGAGAGGGCCATGTCCGGCGAACTGCTGGAAGTAGAAGGTGCCCAGGAAGAACACCGCGACCATCAGCGCGGTGGCGATCAGGATCACGAAAACCCCGGCACCCACAGATCGTCGGCCCAGCAGGCTGAGATTCATCAGCGGGGATGCAGCGGTCTTCTGTCGCCACCCGAACAGCAGATAGAGCACAACGGCCGCCCCCGCAGCGATAAGAGTCTGTGGACTGGTCCAACCGAGCTCACCAGCCACGGTCAGGGCGTAGATCGCCGATCCGGTGGCGGCGGTGACCAGTAGCGCGCCGAGTATGTCGAGTGATGGCCGCGGGCCGGCGCCAGGTGGCAGTGGTGGGAGCACCCACAGCAGGCCTGCCAGCACGATGAGGCCGACGGGGATGTTGATGAAGAACACCCATGGCCAGCCCGGCCCCGCGGTGATCAGGCCGCCGAGCAACACGCCGACCGCCGCGCCGCCACCGCCGAGGGCGGACCAGATGCCCAGGGCGCGGTTGCGCTCGTCGCCGGTGAACAGCCGCACCACCACGGACAGGGCGGCGGGTGAGAGCAGCGCTGCACCCAGGCCCTGCGCGACTCGGCCGCCGAGCAGGACGCCGCCGCTCTCGGACAGTCCGGCCAGCAGCGACCCGGCGGTGAAGATGAACAGCCCGGTATAGACGATCGGTTTGGAGCCGAACAGATCGGCGCTGCGCCCACCCAGGAGCATCAGACTGCCGAAGGTCACTGTGTACGCGGCCACCACCCAGGTCATCGCCTCGCGTGACAGGTTCAGGTCCAGTCCCATCTGCGGCAGGGCGATCGCCACGACCGTGACGTCGAGGATCAACATGAATTGGGCCGTGCCCAACAGGCCCAGCGCCAGCCAGCGCTTGGGGTGGGCCCCTTCGCCTACTTGCTCGTGTTGTGTCGCAGTCATCATCGATCTCCTTCTACTCGACGGTGCCCATGGGTTCTGCGCTTCGCCCACGCAACTCAATCATGTGTGTACGAGATGCAGCGGTTAGACTATCTCATACATTCCCGTACGAGTACTGAGGTGGAGCATGGCGGCCAAGAAGCCCCTGACGAACGACGGGCCCCAGCAAGCGCCCGCAGCAGGTGACCGCCGCGCGGCCAACCAGCGGGCCGACGCGCAACGCAACCGAGCGAAGATCCTGGCGGCGGTCGTCACTGCGATCCGCGAGCACCCCGACGCCTCGGTGGCCGACATCGCTGCCGAGGCGGGGGTGGGCCGCATGACGCTGTACGGGCACTTCGCGACCCGTACCGAACTCATCGAGGCTGCACTCATCGACAGCCTCGAACGCGGTGAGGAGGTCCTGCGCGCGGTGTCACTGGACGGTGACGCCCGTAAGGCGTTCCAGCGGCTCGTCGCCTCCAGCTGGGTGCTCGTGGACCAGGCGAGGGCCGTGCTGGCTGCGGCGCAGAAGGAACTGCCTGCAGCCCGCATCCGCGAACACCACGAGAAGGCCGAAGCCCGCATGCGCGACCTGCTCGAGCGTGGTCAGCACGAAGGCGCCTTTCGCGCTGACCTTCCGGTCAGCTGGCTCCTGGCCACTACCCACGTCGTGATCAACGGGGCGGCCGAGGAAGTGCGAGCCGGGCGGCTCAACGCCGAGGACGCCCCCTGGTTCATCGACGCCATCCTGCTGCCGGCTTTTGCGAACGCTGCGCAGCCCGGAAGCACATGATGAACGCTCACGGGTGGGCATCATCGGCGCGGGCGCGGGCGCGGGCGCGGGCTTCTCGACGAAGTCACTGAGCAGCACCGCTGATCCCAGCGAACGAAGATCAACGTCCCACAGTCGTACGTATCCGGCCCGACCGGACGATGAGTTGCCCTCTGTACCGCTCAGTGCCGCGCACTGTCGAGCCGTCTGAACGTTTCCCACTGTGCCCTACGCGGGCTGAGGGTGGTTCATAGGCAGGTCGATGGTGAACAGGGCGCCCGGGCCGGGGTTGGTCGCGGTCACGGTGCCGCTGTGGGCTTCGACGATGGATCGGACGATGGCGAGCCCGATCCCTGATCCGCCGTGTGCGCGGTCGCGGGCGGCGTCGGCCCGGTAGAAGCGTTCGAAGATGTGCGGCAGGTGCTCAGCGGTGATTCCGTCGCCGTTGTCCTTGACCCACAACCGGAGGACGGGCACGTCGCGTTGGACGCCCAGCTCCACCCGCCCGTGACCGGGTGTGTGGCGTAGCGCGTTGTCGAGGAGGTTCGTCAGCACCTGTCCGAGCCGGTCACGGTCGGCCACGATGGTGGTGCGTCGGTCGCTGTCGGTGCCGCTGAGGTGCAGGTGGACACCTTTGTCCGCATACCCTGCCCGCGCCTGGGCCCAGGCATCGTCGAGGAGGTCCCCGACGACCAGTGGTTCCTGTCGCATGCTCAACCGTCCCTCGCCGGCCGCGGTGACCAGGGTGATGTCATGTGCCAGGCGGGAGAGCCGACCGGCCTGCTCGCGCAGCATGCCCAAGGTCGGTTCGTCCACCTGGACAACGCCGTCGATCATGCCCTCGAGATAGCCGTCTAGCGTTGCCACAGGGGTGCGCATCTCGTGGGCCAGATCCCCGAGCATCCGCGTGCGTGTCTGTTCGATCTGCCCCAGATCGGTGGCCATGGTGTTGAAAGCCGCCGCGAGATCGTCGAACTCGGACCCCATGTGCACCTCGGGGACACGGGCCTCGTAGTCCCCGTTCGCTACCTTGGCTGCCGCGTGCCGCACCCGTTCCAACGACCTGGCGATCCGCCGGGTGACGAGGACGCTCACCACGACCGATGTCAGGAGGCCGGCGAGCAGAGCAAGGGAGAGGGCCAGCGTCGACGCAGTGGTGAAGGCCTGCTCGGCGTGGGCGACGACATCCGATTCCGCCGGCTCGGCCATGAGCATGTGGTCGTGGAAGATCACCGGCCCGATGGCCGCGGCGACAACCCACGCAGTGCCCGCTGCCACGAGGATGACCGCCACGATCGCCGCAAGCAGCCGAGCACCCAACCCCCATGACCTCGGCCGGCCGCTGCTCACCATCCCGGCCCCATCCGGTAACCGATCCCACGAACTGTCCGGATGAACTTCGGCGCGGACGCCTTGTCACCGAGCTTCTGCCGGAGATGTCCGACATGTACGTCGACGAGGTGCTCGTCGCCGCCCCAGCCCGGCCCCCACACCGCCTCGATCAGTTCGCGCCGGGAAAAAGCCATGTGTGGGCGTGTCGCGAGCGCGGACAGGACGTCGAACTCCGTGCGGGTCAGTTCCACCGGATGCTCGGCGAGGAACACCTCCCGGCCTACGACGTCCACCGTCAGCGGCCCGAACGACGCCGAGCGACGGGTGTCGCCCGAGTCTAGGCGCGGGCGGCGCAGCATCGCCCGCACCCGGGCGACGAGCTCCCGCGGGCTGAACGGCTTGGTCATGTAGTCATCGGCCCCCACCGACAGACCGAGGAGCTTGTCGATCTCTTCCACGCGGGCGGTGAGCATGATGATGTAACAGTCGGAGAAGGTGCGCACGATCCCGCAGATCTCGATGCCGTCGATGCCCGGGAGGCCCAGGTCGAGGACGATCACGCCGGGGTGCCATCGCCGCGCGAGCTCGACCGCGTCGTTCCCGTCGCCGGTGACCTCGACCTCGAAGCCGTCACGTTCCAGGTAGCTCGCTACCAGTCGCGCCAATGGCGCCTCGTCGTCCACGACGAGAACTCGCGGCAGATTCGCGTCAGGGGAAGCGTGCGGAGCCACGGCGTCATCGTGAAGCAAGAGCATCGCCTCCCGGTGGCTCACCCGTCCGCGATCGTGCGAATCGCCGGGTAGCACCCCGTCGATCAGATCGACCGACGTCGTTCACGCGGCTGGCTGGTCCGGGCCGGACGGCGACGGGGTCACCGGTCCAGGGTGGGACCGGTGACCCCGTCGGGTCGTGCTGATGCAGCCGGGGGGGCCGGGTCAGCGGGTCTGCTCGATGCGGACGACGCCGAGGCTGTCCGAACCGTCGCCGTCGAAGTCGCCGAAGACGGCGGTGTCGCCGTCGCGGCCGTACCGGGTCTCCTCGACCTCGGCGCCGTCCGCGTTCTCGTTGCTGACGAAGAAGTCGGCGCCGCGCTGGAGGGCGAGGCTGTCCGCGCCGTCACCGTCCCAGTCGCCCACGAGGACGAGGTCGGTCGCCTCGCCGAGGGAGAACTCGCCGTCGACGCTCGCGCCGGTCGGGTCGTTCGTGTAGACGACGTCGGTGCCTCGGCGGACGCCGAACGTGTCGGTGCCGTCGCCGTCCCAGTCGCCGACGAGGAGCGTGTCGCCGTCGGCGCCGAAGGCGGCCAGCTCGATCTCGCCCGGGTTGTCGAGGTCGTTGATGATGTGCAGGACGTTGCCGTGACGCACCGCGAACGTGTCGGTGCCGTCGCCGTCGAAATCGCCCTGAACGATCTCGTGGCCGTCGCCAGCCCCGAGCTCGACGACGCGCTCCGCCGGGCCGGTACCCAGGGTGTCGGTGATGTGCAGCTCGTTGCCGCGGCGCACCGTGATCGTGTCGGTGCCGTCGCCGTCGTAGTCGCCGACGAAGATCTCGTCGCCCTCGACGCCGTAGAGGAAGTTGTGCACGGCGTCGCCGGCGAGCTCGTCCGACAGCAGGAAGCGCGGGGTCCCGGGCGGGCGGACCGGCTCGGGCTCCGGCTCCGTGCGGGCGGTGTCGCGCGAGGCTGCGTCGTCGGTCCGTGCGGCCTGGGCCTCGGCCTGCGCCTGGGCCTCGGCCTGTGCATCCGGCTGCGGCTCGGCCTGCGGCTCCGGCTCCGGCTCGGGAGCGGGCTCGGCGGGAGCGGGCTCGGCGGGAGCGGGCTCGGCGGGAGCGGGCGTGGAGCCGCCCGGGCCGCCGCCCGGGTAGGTCGCGAAGTTCTGCGTCGCGAAGACGCGACCGTCGGCCGAGACGGCCACGCCGACGCCGAAGTGCGTGTACGAACCGGTGAGCAGGATGCTGTTGTGCACCGGGGAGTTGCGCCACTGGCTCATGAAGTAGTCGGCCTGGTGGTTGGGGTAGATGCCCCAGGACAGGATCTCCATGGTGCCGGTGGAGCCGCCGGGGACGGCCGAGGCTCCGTAGTCGCCGCGGTGGACCATCGAGCCGATGCTGGCCTGGTGGTTGGACCAGGACTGGGCGACGGAGTCGATGGAGCCGGAGCGCACGAGCTGCGACAGGCCGTTGGCGGCCCGGTACGCGTTCGTCTGGGCGGCGATCGCGTTGGCGACCTGGTTCTGCCAGCCGACGTCGGTGCGGATGCTCGGGGTGACGGTGCGGACTCCACCGGTGGTGTCGGCGGCCTGGGCGGACGTCGCGAAGGACGTCGCCGCGGCGACCGTCAGGAGCGCGGTGGCGACCCGGGGGGCAAGGGTGCGGTGCCGTGCGTGGCGGCCGCGCGGGGGTGCAAACACGTCGTGTGGTCTCCTCGTTATCGGAACGTAACCTGAGCGATAGTAAAGCGTGACCTTCTAGGGGTCGAGGACATGTGCGCAGGCTCACGTCCCGCGGTTGACATCCGGCGCACTGCAGAACTTCCCCTGACGCCGCGAGGCGGCCCCCGTACCGGGTGGGGGAATCGTGTGGCGGGGCTCTCGGCGCGTGGCCGTGCGGCTGGGTCTCAGCCTCGAGCGAGCCCTCATGAGTGCTGCCCCGGGTCCGTTGGGCATCAACGACTCTCGAGCATGTCTTCCATCTCGGTGATCTCCGCTTGCTGGTCGTCGATCATCGTCTGGGCGAGGGCGAGCGCTTCGGGGTTCTCTCCGTCGTCCAGTTCGGTCTCGGCCATGTCCACCGCGCCGCGATGGTGCGCGATCATCAGTTCCAGGAAGCGGAGTTCGAACTCGGCGTCTGGCAGCGACTCCAGCTCGACCATGGCTTCCTCCTGGGTCATTCCCTCCATCTCCATGCCGCCGTGGTCCATGCCGCCGTCACCGGCCGGAGAGGTCTCCTGTCCCCAGGTCTCCAGCCAGGAGGTCATCTGTGTGATCTCGGGCCCCTGGGCTGCGGCGATCCCTTCAGCGAGGGTGCGCACCTCCTGACTACTGGCACGTTCCACCGCTACGTCAGCCATCTCGATGGCGCCCTCGTGATGGACGATCATCATCTGGGCAAAGTTCACGTCGGCTTCGTTGTGCATGTCGGATACCTCCGGCTGCAGCGTGCTCTCTGTTGTCGTCTCCGAGCTCTCCTCCGCGGCCGGAGCGGAAGTCGCTGCATTTTGGTCACCGCTGCCGCATGCGGCAAGCGTCAATGCCAGAACGGTTCCGCCCGCAACTGCCGTAAACCGAGTCCTCAATTTCATGGTTCCTTTTTCTCCAGATCATTCGAGTTGGGGCGCCGGGCTAGCAGGACGGGCGGCAAGAAAAGCATCATCGGCCGGCCCGCTCATTAGGTTTGCTGTCAGAGTTGCCCACCCGCGTGCTCGGCGCCGCGTCGACGCTAGCCGCGGACGACCAGTGGGGAGGGTTCGATGCCAGTGTTTGCGGCGAATCTTCATCAACTCTTCATGGAGTCTCACCGGGCGGTCGGTGCAGGTCACCAACGTTTGGACCGGGCTTATGGTGTGGCGTTGGAAGCGCGGGTCCAATTGGCAACTTTCGCGCACACCGGATGGGATTCAGCCCCCATCGGCATCCATGCGCGAAAAAGACTTCTGAGTAGCACACGTAGGAGAAGTTGTAGAACTGTGGGGTCGGACGGTCTGACGACCGGCCCCGTGTAGGCAGCGGCACGTGAGCCCCCAAGGGCTCTTGTAGGGTGAAAGGCGTGAAGTCCAACAACAGGCGTCGAGGCTCGGTGGATCGGTGGTTTGTTGCGGCTAGCGTGGCATCGGTGATGGCACTGGCAGGCTGCGCCTCGGCACCCGGTGCCAACTCAGACCTCAGCATTGATACGGGTTACGTCTCGGGTGACGGGTCTCTGGAGCTGTGGGAGGCCGAGCAGCGTCAGGCTCCCATCGACCTGGTCGGGGTGACGTACGACGGTGCTGAGGTCGACGTGAACGACATGCGCGGTGAGGTGGTGGTGGTGAATTTCTGGTATGCGGCCTGCCCGCCGTGCCGGGCTGAAGCCGACGATCTGGCGGCGATCCACCAGGACTATGCCCCCCAGGGTGTAGAGATGCTGGGAGTCAATCCGCGCGACGACGTCGCGACCGCTCAAGCCTTTGAGCGGACCTTCGAGGTCCCCTACCCCTCTGTGCACGACAGCGGAGCTGCCGCAGTCGCCGCCTTCCAGGGGCTTGTGCCGCTCCAGGCCATGCCCACCACCGTGGTCCTGGACCGGCAGGGGCGGGTGGCCGCGCGCGTCATGGGACAGATCGATCCGACCGTTCTGCGCGGCCTCATCGACGACACCCTCGCCGAGGAGGCCTGACAGCGATGCTCTGGGACCAGCTCGGGTCTACCTTTGCCAGCACGGTTCTCACCGGGCCGATGCTCGCCGCACTCCCGGTCGCGCTGATCGCCGGCTTCATCTCCTTCGCCTCTCCCTGCGTGCTGCCCCTCCTGCCTGGCTACGTCGGCTATCTCAGCGGAATGGCCGGAGCGACGGCGCCTGGCGGGCACGGCGGAGGGACGCAACGCACGAAGGTGCGCGACGGGCGGCTGCTCGCCGGTGCGCTGCTGTTCGTTGCCGGCTTCACCGCTGTGTTCGTGCTGCTCGGCGTGGTGTTCGCCTGGCTCGGGATCCTGCTGGCCCCGTGGGTGGAGACGATCACGCGAATCCTTGGCGCGCTCGTCGTGCTCATGGGGCTGGCATTCATGGGGTACATCCCCATGCTGCAGAGCGACCGACGCTTGCGCCTGGCCCCGCGTCAAGGGATCTGGGGAGCCCCACTGCTCGGCGTCGTCTTCGGGCTGGGATGGGCGCCGTGCATGGGACCGACCTTGGCCGCCGTCCTGAGCCTGGCGTTCAGCGAAGCCGACCCCGCCCGCGGCGGCGTCCTCGTGCTGGCCTACAGCCTCGGCCTCGGTATCCCGTTCGTCGCTGGGGCGATGCTGCTGTCCCGCTCGCGCCGGGCGCTGGATCTCCTGCGCCGCCACCGTCTCCTCTTCCAACGACTTGGCGGAGGCTTGCTCGTGCTCCTCGGACTCGCCATGGTCACCGGGGTGTGGAGCTGGCTCTCGGGGTACCTCCAGGGCCTGGTCGCCAACTTTCAGACCCTGGTATGACCGGGCACCGCTTGTGCTGACGCAGATCCTTCGGCACTCCCGGATGAGACATGCTCGAGCCCGGGACGAAATACCCAGATCCACCTGGGCAACGGTTGCCTACCATGTGCCGGCCCCCCAGGACATGAAGCCGTCCGGTCCTGGCAGCCAGCACCGTCGGACAGGAGAAGAAGCGTGAAGAGACTTGCCGCAACGATCCCGGCGTTGGTACTGATCCTGGCTGGCTGCTCGACCGCAGACACCAGCGACGAGCAGTCCGTGGAGGGCGCTGAAGAAGGGTTTCTCGCCGCCCACGGCCTGGACGGGATGGAAGTCCCGGAGATGATCGACCATCTTGACCGCCTGGGCGGTCAAGAACGCCCCACCAGCTACATGGCATCCATCCGGTCGGAGGAACTGCTGTTCTCCGACGGGCAGCAGGACCTCGCCCTGGACATGCCTGACGACCTGTTCTACCTCTCCGTGGCCCCGTACGTGAACCAGACGCACGACTGCTACTACCACAGCCTGACCACCTGCCAGGGGGAGCTCACCGGCCAGGACATCCAGGTGCGGATCCTGGACCAGGCAAGCGGTGAAGAGCTCGTAAACGACGAGATGACCACCTTCGACAACGGCTTCGCAGGCTTCTGGTTACCGCGCGACGTCGAAGGAACCATCGAGATCACCTATGACGGCTTGACGGGAACGGCGGACTTCTCCACCACCGACGACGGGGCCACGTGCCTCACAGACCTTCAGCTCGCCTGACCCCACCGCATGCATGGGGACTGCTGCACGGATAGGTGACATCTGATCTGTGGTGCCGAACGGTGCCACTGGAAGGATGTAGACCGTGCCGAAGCCGTATCCCAAGGAGTTCCGCGACGACGTCGTGCGTGTCGCGAGGAACCGTGAGCCGGGCGTCCACCTGAAGCAAATCGCCGCCGACTTCGGCATCAGCGAGTCGTGCCTGACGAACTGGATGAAGACCGCCGACGTCGAGGACGGTAAGAAGCCCGGCACGACGTCAACCGAGAACGCCGAGCTGCGTGAAGCGCGGAAACGGATCCGGCTGCTGGAGCAGGAGAACGAGGTCCTGCGCCGCGCGGCCGCGTACCTGTCGCAGGCGAACCTGCCGGGAAAATGATGTACCCGCTCGTCCGCGAGCTGGCCGGCGACGGGATTCCCGTCACGGTGACGTGCCGGGTGCTCAAGATCGCTCGCCAGCCCTACTACCGCTGGCTCGCCAACCCGGTCACCGACTCCGAGCTCGAGCAGGCCTACCGCGCCAACGCCCTGTTCGACGCCCACCGAGACGACCCGGAGTTCGGCTACCGCTTCCTGGTCGACGAAGCGCGTGAAGCCGGTGAGCCCATGGCCCAGCGGACCGCATGGCGGATCTGCTCCCGGCAGGGCTGGTGGAGCGCGTTCGGCAAGAAGCGCGGCAAGAACGGCAAGAGGCCGGGCCCGCCGGTGCACGACGACCTGTGCGCCGTGGTCGACGACAAGGGCCGGACCCGGCACGAGTTCACCGCCGCCGCAGCCAACGAGCTGTGGCTCACCGACATCACCGAACACGGCACGGGCGAGGGCAAGCTCTACGTCTGCGCGGTCAAGGACGTCTACTCCAACCGCATCGTGGGCTACTCCATCGACTCCCGGATGAAGTCCCGGCTGGCCGTCGCAGCGCTCAACAACGCCGTCGCTCGCCGCGGCGACGTCGCCGGCTGTGTTGTTCACTCAGACCGCGGATCTCAATTCCGCAGCAGGAAACACGTCCACGCCCTCAACCGCCACGACATGGTCGGATCGATGGGCAGGGTCGGCGCAGCCGGGGACAACGCCGCCATGGAAAGTTTCTTCAGCCTGCTCCAGAAGAACGTCCTGGACCGCCGCTCATGGGCCACCCGCGAAGAGCTCCGGATCGCGATCGTCACCTGGATCGAACGGACCTACCACCGACGCAGACGGCAGGACGCTCTCAGACGGTTGACCCCCATCGAGTACGAGACCATCATGACCACCCCAGCCACTCAGGCAGCGTGACCCAACCTGTCACCTATCCGTGCAGCAGTCCCGGACGCGCACTCGCTGCACACCGGCTGGCCGGCGTCGTGGTAGGCCAGCTGGCTGTGGTGGTGGACGAGGAAGCACCGGGCGCAGAGGAACTTGTCCTGCTGGCGTGGCACTACCGCCACGGTCAGCTCCTCACCGGACAGGTCCGCGCCGGGCAGCTCATACTGCTCGGCCTCGTCGGTCTCCTCCTGGGGCGCCGGCGCTGCCGCGACCAGCGCGGCCAGCGGCGTCGTGTCGGGCGCCTCCTCCTCGCGGGGGCGTGGGGCGTCGTAGTCGATGGCCACGGGGTTTCCTCCTCCTTCAGCTGCGGACCAGGCGGGCGATGGCGTCGGAGGCTTCCTTGAGCTTGGCCTCCTGCTGGAGCTCGCCGGCTTGGGCGGCGTCGAGCAGGCAGTGGGCCATGTGCTCCTCGAGCAGCGCCAGGGCCACGCTCTGCAGCGCCCGGGAGGCGGCCGAGACCTGGGTGAGGATGTCGATGCAGTACTTGTCCTCCTCGACCATGCGGGCGATGCCGCGGACCTGGCCCTCGATGCGGCGCAGCCGGATGAGCAGGGCCCGTGTGTGCTGGTCGGTGGTCATCCTGATCGCCTCCGGGATCTCCGTGGGCACCAGCGTGGTGCCGGTGCCCACGGGGTGTGTGGGTTAGGGAGCCACCGAGGTGGCGTATCGGGCCGGGTCTGCGCGGAAGGTCTGCGCGCAGTGGGTGGAGCAGAAGTGGTAGGTCTGGCCCTCGTGCTCGGCGCTGTCGGCGGCCGATGCCGGGTCGATGCTCATCTGGCACACGGGGTCGGTGACCTGTTCAGAGCTGTGGGACATGGTGTTCTCCGTTCCTTGTTCGTCGTCGTGCCCGACCTCCACCACCGGGTCGGTGGCGGGGGCGTTGGTGACCTCGGGGATGGGCCGAGGGGTGAAGGCGCGCAGCCGGTTGGCGTTGGCGACCACGGACAGGGAGGACAGGGCCATCGCGGCCGCGGCGATCATCGGGCTGAGCATCAGGCCGAGCGCGGGGTAGAGCACCCCGGCGGCGATCGGGATCCCCATCGCGTTGTACATGAACGCGAAGACCAGGTTCTGCCGGATGTTGCGCATCGTGGCCCGGGACAGGTCCACCGCGGTGACCAGCCCGGACAGTGCCCCGGAGATCAAGGTGATGTCGGAGGACTCGATCGCCACGTCGGTGCCGGTGCCGATCGCCGAGCCGACGTCGGCTTGGGCCAGGGCCGGGGCGTCGTTGATGCCGTCACCGACCATGCCCACCACGCGGCCCTCGCCCTGCAGGCGCTTGACCTCCGCGGCCTTGTGCTCGGGCATGACCTCGGCCACCACCCGGGTGATGCCGACCTGGCGGGCGATGGCCGCGGCGGTGGCGCGGTTGTCCCCGGTCATCATCACCACGTCGATGCCACGCTTCTGCAAGGCGGCGATGGCGGCCACCGACCCGTCCTTGAGTGTGTCGGCCACGCCGATCACCCCGGCGAAGCGCCCGTCGACGACGGCGAACACCGGGGTCTTGCCGTCCGCTGCCAGCCGGTCCGCGGCGTCGGTCTGCGGCTGCACCCCGACACTGGCCAGCAGGCGCCGGTTACCGACGAGGACCTCCCGGCCCTCGACCAGGGCACGCACGCCCTGCCCGGTGACCGAGTCGAACGCGGTCACTTCGGGAAGTTGCAGGCCGCGGTCCTCGGCGCCGGCGACGATGGCGCTGGCCAGCGGGTGCTCGGAGGAGCGCTCCACGGCCGCGACGAGGCTGAGCAGCTCGATGTCGGTGAAGCCCTCGGCGGGCAGCACGTCGGTCAGGGCCGGGGCCCCCTTGGTGATCGTGCCGGTCTTGTCCAGCACCACCGTGTCGAGCTTGTGCGCGGTCTCCAGCGCCTCGGCCGACCGGATGAGGATGCCGGCGGTGGCTCCCTTGCCGGTGCCCACGGTGATGGACAGCGGTGTGGCCAGCCCCAGCGCGCAGGGGCAGGCGATGATGAGCACGGAGACCGCGGCGACCAGGGCGAAGATGAGTGCCGGTGGGGGACCCACGAGGGCCCAGACCACGAACGCCCAGATCGCGATGACGATCACCGCGGGCACGAAGTAGCTGGAGACCTTGTCCACCATGCGCTGGATCGGGGCCTTGGAGCCCTGCGCCTGGCGCACGAGGGTGATGATCTGGGCCAGCATCGTGTCCGCACCGACCTTGGTGGCGGTGTACCGGAAGGAACCGGTCTGGTTGATGGTGGCGCCGATGACCTCATCGCCGGGGGACTTGGTCACCGGGATCGGCTCCCCGGTGACCATCGACTCATCCACCGTGGAGGTGCCCTCCACCACCTGCCCGTCCACCGGCAGCTTCTCCCCGGGACGGACCACGACCACGTCACCGGCGCCGACCTCGTCGATGGGGATCTCCAGCTCCTGCCCGGCGCGCACCACCCGGGCGGTGCGCGGCTGCAGGCCGATCAAGGTCCGGATCGCTTCACCGGTGCCGGCCTTGGCCTTGGTCTCCAACAGCCGGCCCAGCAGGATGAGGGTGATGATGACCCCGACGGCCTCGTAGTAGACCTGCCGGGTCTCCACGGGGAGCAGCCCGGGGGCGAACGTGACGACCAGGCTGTAGCCGTAGGCGGCGATCGTGCCGAGGGTGATCAGGGAGTTCATGTCCGCGGTGCGGTGGGACAGGGCCAGCCACCCGGTCTTGTGGATGGGCCAGCCGGTGTAGAACATCACCGGGGTGATCAGTGCCAGCTGCACCCAGGGGTTCATCAGGAAGTCCGGGACCCACGCAGCGGAGAAGAACTCCACCGCCATCACCGCCAGCACCACCGGCAGGCTCAACGCGGCCCCCAGCAGCACCCGCCGGCGCAGGCCGGTGATCTCTGCGGCCCTCTCCCGCTCCTCGGCGTCCTCCTCCGGTGCCACCGGCGATGAAACCGTCACCGGTGGCGGGGAGTCCTGACCGGTGGAACCGGTGTGCGTGCCCGTGTCGGTGCCGGGTGAGTCACCGACCTCGAGGGCGCCGTGCAGCATCCCCATCCCGCAGGTGAACTCATACCGCCCTTCGGGAAGGGCCGCAACGTCCAGGACAGTGCTGCCGAAGGCCGGCACCGCCACGTCCACGTCGAGGGCCGGGATGGTGAATCGCTCAGAGCATGCCCCGTTCTCCTGCCGGACCAGGACCAGCTGTGCCGGTACACCGGGGGCCAGCCGGAGGACCTGGGGGTGGTAGCCGCCGCGAATCCTCACCTCGGCCACCTGCACACCGTCCACCAGCTCCCCGTGCCCGAGCTCGCTTGCCGGCGCACCGTGGTGGTCATGAGCGGAGGGCCGCTCGGCCACGGCAACCGCCGTGCCTACGCCGGCGGCTTCAGTCCCCGGCTCACCGACGACCCGCACCCTGCCCTGGAGCATGTTCATCGCGCACGCGAAGCCGTACTCCCCGGCGGAGGTGGGGGTGAACTCCACCGCGGTGACGGTGTTGGCCGGCAGGCTCTGGTTGATCTTGAAGTCCGGGAACATCACCCGGGAGGAGCAGTCCCCGCTTTCTTGCCGGTCGAACAGCAACCGCACCGGCATCCCGGCTTGGACCTCGATGAGGTCGGGGCTGTAGCCGCCCCTGACGGTGACCGTCACTTCTTGCACGCCGTCGGCGACGTCGGCGCGGCGGGACTTCTTCGGGCCGAAGAAGTACCACATCAAGAACGCGGTCAGTACGACACCGCCGGCTATCACTGACCAGTCAAGCACACTCATGACTCACACCTCCGTAGATGTTGCTGACGCGGCAGCCGGGGCGGACAGGGAGAACCCGGCGTCCTCGACCGCGGCACGGACGACCTGCGGCGGGAGGGCGGGGCTGGCGGTGAGCGCCAGACGCGACTCGCCATCTCTGACCAGATCGAGCGCGACGGTCCTCAAACCGGCCAGGTGGCGCACCCGCTCCAGCAGCCGAGCCAGGCACACCTCGCAGGTCAGCCCCCACACCCGATACACCTTTGTCTTCACAGTCCCGCTCCTTCCTCCTTCTATACCCATGCTGGGTATGGGTGCTACCCAACCACCGACATGTGTCCATGCCGCCGCAGGGATGATGAAGAATCCATGAAGACCGATGGTGCGGCGGCTGGGAACGGGGGAGCGGTACACCAGGCCACGGCCAGATCCCCACTGTTTGAGGTCTCCCAGCTAGGCGACACTCCTGCGCTTCGCTATCGGAAGCGTGCGCTCACTGCCTTAAGCAAACCTTCATCCAACGGCGCACGCCTTCTTCGTGAACGTTGGTCATCGTGGTGTGAAAGACGCCGCCGGCTGACCTGGCGATGCGTCACACGAGGATTGGGGAGAGCGTGCGTCCGGTGTTGTTCACGATCCTCGGGATCGATGTTCAAAGTTACGGAGTGAGCAAGGCGGCCGCTGCCCTGGTTGCTGCGTGGCTGCTGGGTCGGGCCTTCGAACGGCGGGGCTTGAAGAAGGATTCCGCCCACGCGTTGGTGCTGTGGGCCACGGTCTGGGGGTTCGTCGGCGCGAAGGTCTACTACTTGCTCGAGCAGTACCCGGCCATCACCGTGCACGACCTGGGTGGGATGGGGTTCACCTGGTACGGAGGCCTGGTGGGGGGCGTCATTGCGGCCCTGGTCGTCATCAGGCGCCACCGGCTGCCGGTCGACGTCGTCGCTGGGGCGGTCGCCGTACCTCTGACGGTGGCGTACGGCATCGGCCGGCTGGGCTGCTTCGTCAGTGGTGATGGGACCTACGGGCGTCCCACCGATCTGCCGTGGGGGATGGCCTTCCCCTCGGGCGTGGTCGCCACCGATGTGCCCGTCCATCCCACCCCGCTGTATGAGGCGATCCTCGCAGCGGTTATCGCCGCAGTCCTGGTGGTACTTGTCCGGCGGTGGGCGCCATTGGCCGTCTTCGGGGCGTATCTGGGCCTCTCGGGCCTGTCGCGTTTCCTGGTGGAGTTCCTGCGGATCAACGATCCGGTGGTCCTTGGCCTGACCCAACCCCAGCTGTGGGCGCTGCTCAGCATCGCCGTCGGCGTCGTCCTGATCGTTCGCAGCGGCACTCAGCAACGGTCTGTGGTCCACGTGGCCCTCGAGCCGGGCGTGCCTGAACCCGTCAGGTGATCGGCTCGGGAAAGGGAGGACTCGTCATGGACATCGACGTTTGGATACTGCTGCTCACGATCTGCCTGGTCTTCGTTGCCCTTGGCGTGTGGGCCATCAGGGCTCTCTTTCCCGGCGTCGAGGCACGGGACGAGACTCGATCGGCCCCAAAGTTGGTAGAGCAGACAGCTGCCAAGGAGACCACGCCGTCAGGTTGAGCGGGGCTGCGGCCGGTGCGTGGCGTCGATGGGCAGCTCGACGGTGAAGACAGCGCCGTGGCCTGGGCCGGCGCTGGCCACGGTCACGGTGCCGCCGTGGGCGTGGACGATTGAGTGGACGATGGCGAGCCCGATGCCTGACCCGCCGTGGGCGCGGTCCCGGGCGGCGTCGGCGCGGTAGAAGCGCTCGAAGAGATGCGGCAGGTGCTCGGCAGCGATCCCGGTGCCGGTGTCCCGCACGGACAGCCGCAGCGTGGAGCCTGCCCGCTTGGCTCCGACCACCACCCGGCCGCCCCGCGGGGTGTGGCGCACCGCGTTGTCCAGCAGGTTGGTCAGCACCTGCCCGAGCCGGTCGGGGTCCGCGGTGAGGACGCTCTGGCGTGCCGCGTCCGTGGCCTCGACCGTCAGGTCGACGCCCTTGTCGGCGATCCGGGCACCGGCCTGCGCGACGGCGTCATCGACGAGCGCGCCCACCGGCACGGACTGCCAGTGCATGCTCAGGCGTCCCTCCCCGGCCGCGGTCACCAGGGCGATGTCCTGGGCCAGGCGCGCCAGGCGCGCGACCTGCTCGCGCAGCATCCCCACCGTTGGCTCGTCGGCTGCCACGATCCCGTCGAGGATGCCCTCGAGGTATCCGTCGAGCGTGGCCACCGGGGTGCGCATCTCGTGGGCGAGGTCGCTCAGCATCCGTGTGCGGGTCTGTTCGATCTCGCTGAGGTCGGCGGCCATGGTGTTGAACGCGCCGGCGAGGTCGTCGAACTCGGTGCCCATGTGGACCTCGGGGACGCGGGCGGCGTAGTCACCGCTGGCGACCCGGGCGGCGGCCCGCCGCACGCGCTCCAGTGACCTGGCGATACGCCGGGTGAGGAAGACGCTCACGACGACCGAGGTCAGGAGGGCGGCCAGCAGCGCCAGGGACAACGCCAGCGTCCACGCCGCGGTGAAGGCCTGCTCGGCGTGGGCGACGACCGACGAGTCGGAGGGCTGGGCCATGAGCATGTGGTCGTGGAAGATCTCCGGGCCGATGGCCGAGGCGACCGCCCACGCGGTGCCGGCCGCGACGAGGATGACCGCAACGATCGCGGCGAGGAGCCTGGCGCCCAGCCCCCACCGGCGGCGCGGTGCGGGGCTCACTGCCCGCTTCCCATCCGGTATCCCACGCCCCGCACCGTCCTGATGAACTTCGGGGCGGCGGCGTCGTCCCCGAGCTTGCGTCGCAGGTGGGCGATGTGGACATCGACGAGGTGCTCATCGCCCACCCAGCCCGGTCCCCACACCGTCTCGATGAGCTGGCGGCGGGAGAAGGCCATGTTCGGGCGGCTGGCGAGGGCCGCGAGGACGTCGAACTCGGTACGGGTCAGCCCCACGGGCTCCCCGTCGATGAACACTTCCCGGCCCAGAAGGTCGATGTTCAGTGGCCCGAACGACGTGCCGGCCCCGTGCGGCCCGGTGTCCTGGCGTGGGCGGCGCAGCATGGCCCGCACCCGGGCGACGAGCTCGCGTGGGCTGAAGGGTTTGGTGACGTAGTCATCGGCGCCGACCGACAAGCCGATGAGCTTGTCGACCTCCTCCACCCGGGCGGTGAGCATGATGATGTAGCAGTCGGAGAACGTGCGCACCGTGCGGCAGACCTCGATACCGTCGACGCCGGGGAGCCCGAGGTCGAGGACGATCACGCCCGGGTGCCACTGGCGGGCCCGGGCGATCGCGTCGCTGCCGTCTCCGGTGACCTGGACCTCGAAGCCGTGCCGCTCGAGGTAGCTAGCGACCAGTCGGGCCAGCGGGGCTTCGTCGTCGACGACGAGCACGCGGGGCAGGTTCACGTCAGTAGGGACCGCAGTCATGCCGTTCATTCTCGCCGTCGGCGTGGCGATCGGTTCCAGGCTCGCTGGACCTCAGGCGCGTCCGGGCAGATGTGAGCATCGCGGCAGCTGTCGCGCCTGAGTGGGTTCCAGCGTCAGGAGGGTTGGAACGCCCAGTGCCAGGGCTCGCGCGGGGTGTCCTCGACGAACCCGAAGCGTGCGGCGTTTGTGCGCATCCATGCCTGCGCTGATGCGTCCAGGTCGAGGTCCACGGCCATTCCCCAGCCGTGCTGGCTGGTGCCCGGCTTGGCGCCCAGGCCGCCCTGGGAGTACAGGCCCTTGCGCCGGACGACGTCGACCTGCACGTCGTAGGAGCGGTAGGAGTCAGTGACACCGATGGCTACCCCGTCGGCCGCAGCTGCGGACAGGAGCTTCTCGAAGGACTGGGCGGCGGGCGCCCAGAGTCGGTGGCCGGTGGTGCCCACCGGTTCGAGAGCGTCACGCGGGATGCGGCCGTTGCCGTACGCCGCGAGGTCGACCGGCACGCCGTCAGCGTTGACCCGGAACCCGGACCCTCCAAGGTTGGAGGTGCCGGCAGCTGAAGTCGGGGCAGTGTCGGCGACGACGCCGGCGAGGACCTGGGAGAATGCCGCGGCCGAGCCTGCAGCTGGCGCCACGCGCGGGGGCGAGAGCGAGCCGAGGGTCGCCTCGATCTGCGCCATGCGCTGCGAGATGGCGAGGATCCCGTCCACCAACACTCCGTTCGTCGCCTACTACGTCTTATCGGCGGACAGCCGCCTCTCCTTAGCGAGAACCGCCGCCTCCCATCACCGCTGGAGCCGGGAAGCCGACCGGTCTCGCGGAGGTGGGGGCCGTCAGCCGTTGTGCCGACGGGCGCCGCACCCACCCGGCCTGCTGGGATCTATGCCGCACCGAGCCGTACGCGCAACGCGGTCATTGCGCGGTCCAGCGCGGTCGTGGCGGGATCGAGCGCGAAGAGGTGCCCACCGAGCCGCTGAAAACCGAGGGACTCCCACACGGGAGCCAGGGCCTGCGCGCCGGCCTCCCTGTTGCGCCCCGGGTCTGATGGAGGCTCTCATTCCACGGAAGGATGAGAGTCATGGCTGCACCGAGGAAGTACCCGGACGAGCTGCGTGAGCGCGCGATCCGGATGGCTGTCGACCTAAGGCGTGATCCGGCCGCCAAGACCGGCGCGCTGCGTCGGGTCGCTGACCAGCTCGGGATCAACCCCGAGACCCTGCGCAACTGGGTCACCCAGGCCGAGGTCGATGCCGGCGATCGGCCCGGAACCACGACGGCGGAGCAGACGCGGATCACCGAGCTCGAGCGTGAGGTTCGCGAGTTGCGGCGGGCGAACGAGATCTTGCGGACCGCGTCAGCGTTTTTCGCCGCGGCGGAGCTCGACCGCAAGATCAAGTGAGTACCGCGGTGCTGGTCGACTACATCGATCAGCACCGCGAGGCGTTCGGAGTCGAGCCGATCTGCAGGGTCCTTGCCGGTGCAGGGATGCAGGTCGCTCCGAGCACGTACTACGCGGCCAAGACGCGGACGCCGTCGCGCAGGTCGGTCACCGACGCGGCCACGACGACCCTGATCGAGCAGGTGCACGCGGAGAACTACGGCGTCTACGGTGCCCGCAAGGTCCATGCCGAACTGCGCCGGCGCGGGCAGCCGGTGGCGCGCTGCACGGTCGAACGCCTCATGCGAACCGCCGGGCTGCGCGGCATCAGCCGCGCCAAGGGGCCACGCACCACGATCTCGGGCAGCGGGCCCGAGACCCGCCCGGACCTTGTCGAGCGCGACTTCACCGCCACCGCCCCGAACCGGCTGTGGGTCTGCGACATCACCTACTGCCGCACGTTCTCCGGCTGGGCGTATGCCGCCTTCGTCACCGACGTCTACTCCCGCCGGGTGGTCGGCTGGCAGCTGTCGAAGTCGCTGCGCACCGATCTGGCACTGGACGCCCTGGAGATGGCGATCTGGACCCGCACCCGCGACGGGCACGACGTCACCGGGCTGACGCACCACAGCGACAAGGGAGTCCAATATGTCGCTATTCGCTACACGCAACGTCTGGCCGAGGCCGGCGCGGTCGCCTCGGTTGGCTCGACGGGCGACTCGTATGACAATGCCGCCGCTGAGGCGTTCAACTCGTTGTTCAAGGCCGAGCTCGTGCGCAACAAGGGGCCCTGGAAGACGATCGACGACCTCGAGATCGCCACCGCGGAGTACATCGACTGGTTCAACCATCGACGCTTGCACGGCGAGATCGGCATGGTCCCGCCCGCCGAGCTCGAGGACACCTACTACCGTCACAACACCGCTCCGACTACCGTCGAAGCGTCAGTTCCGAGCCTCCACTGAACCCGGGGCGCAACAGACATCACCGAGGCCCACCGCGTCGTGTACCGGGCGGCCAACGGCATGGCGCGCGCCGCCGGGCAGGCGGCGGAGGCGGCGGGGATCGGCGCCGACGTCGTCGAGCTCGTCGACGTGCGCGTCTCCCAGATCAACGGCTGCGCCCGGTGCCTGAGCGTGCACGTGCCCCGCGCCCGGCGGGCCGGGGTCACCCAGCACCGGCTCGACGTGCTGCCCACCTGGCGGGAGGCGTCGGGGTTCACCGACCTCGAGCGGGCGGCCCTGACGATCGCCGAGCTGACCACGAACCTGCCCCACGGCGCGGCCCTGGCCGCAGCGGGCGGGCCCGCCCGGCGGGCCGGGCTCACCGACGACCAGGTCGCGGCCCTGGTGTGGGTGGCGATCGCCATCGGCGCGTTCAACCGGATCTCGGTGATGTCCGGCCACGACGCGCTGGCGCCGCGCGAGCAGGACGCGCCCGGAGGGTCCGGAAAGGCCTGACACCGACCGCACGGGCACCGACGGGACCGACACCGACGGGACCGGCATGGACGGGCCGGCGACAGGCCGGACCACGAGGAAGGGAGCGAGCGATGAACCACGAGGTCGAGATCGACGGGCAGGTGCCCACGGTCCGCAACGACGCCGAGGCGAAGCGGTACGTCGTCGAGGTCGACGGCGAGGTGCTCGGCCGCATCGACTACCGCGTGCACGGCGCCGACGTCGAGCTCACACACACCGAGGTCGACCAGGACCGTTCGGTACCCGGGCTCGCCCGGCTGCTGGTCGACGAGGCGCTCGCGGACCTGCGCTCGCGCGGGGCCGGTGTCCTGCCGCGCTGCCCCTACGTGCGCGGGCTCATCGAGAAGAACCGAGCCGAGTACATCGAGCTCGTCCCCGAGGGCCGGCGCGCCGAGTTCGGCCTGGCCTGAACCGTCCGGCGACCTGGCGACCTGGCGACCTGGCGACCTGGCGACCTGGCGACCTGGCGACCCGGCGACCCGGCGACCTGGCGACCCGGCGACCTGACGGCCCGGCGTCGCGGGCGCCGATGGGCGGGCGGCCGGACGCCGTCCCTGCGTCAGCCCGCCGGCGGGACGTGGGCGACGACGAACACGCGCCGGAACGGCATGACCACGCCGACGTCCGACGCCGGGTAGGCCGCCCCCAGGCGCCGCCCGTACTCGTGGCGGAAGTCTTCGCGGAGATCCTCGGGCAGGGCCTCGAGCGTGGGACGTGCGCCCGTCCCGCTCGCCCAGGTCAGGACCGGGTCGTCACCGTTGAGGACGTGCAGGTAGGTCGTCGACCAGGCGTCGACGGCGCAGCCCAGCCCGGCCAGGACCTCGAGGTAGGTGGCCGGTGCGTGCGCGTGGGGCGCGGCGACCTGCGCCGTGTACGTCGCGTAGGGCTCCTGCGCCGCGAGCTCCTCGCGGATCGTGTGCATCGGCGAGTCGTGGTTGCCCGGGACCTGGAAGGCGAGACAACCGCCCGGTCGGACCGCGCCGACGAGCGCGGGCATGAGGTCGAGGTGGCCCGGGACCCACTGGAGGGTCGCGTTGGTGACGAGCACGTCGACGGGCGGGGTGGTCCGCAACCAGTCGCGCAGGTCCGCGTGCTCGAACCGCAGGCGCGGGCCGCCGTGGTGCGCGGCGGCTGCCAGCATCTCGGCGCTGGAGTCGACGCCGACCACCTGTGCGCCCGGCCACCGGGCGGCCAGCGTCGCGGTGAGCTCGCCCGGCCCGCACCCCAGGTCGGCGACGTCGCGCACCTCGCCGGCGGGGATCGTCGTGCGGACCCGGGCCAGCAGGTCCGTGTGCGGGCGTGCCCTCTCGTCGGCGTAGACGTCGTAGAGCTCGGGGTCCCAGGTGTGCGCCATCGGTGCTCTCCTCGCGTGGTGGGGGGATCACCTCACCACCGAAAGTATCTCGACGTCAAGATACTTTTGCGGGAGCGGGAGCGGGAGCGGGAGCGGGAGCGGGAGCGGGAGCGGGAGCGGGAGCGGGAGCGGGAGCGGGAGCGGGAGCGGGAGCGCGGGCGACGGAACCGGCGGACGTGCGACGGCCGGGCCCGCAGATGCGGACCCGGCCGTCGTGGTCGGTGCGGGGTCGGCGTCAGCCGGCGTCCTCGGCGATGAGCGGGTAGACCCCGTTCTCGTCGTGGACCTCGCGGCCGGTGACCGGCGGGTTGAACACGCACACCGTCTTCATCTCCGTGCGGGGGCGCACGATGTGCTTGTCGTGGTCGTTGAGCAGGTACAGCGAGCCCGGGGCGAGCTGGTGGACCTCACCGGTGGCGAGGTCCTCGATCTCCCCCTCGCCCTCGGTGATGAACACGGCCTCGATGTGGTTGGCGTACCAGAACTCGTTGACCGTCCCCGCGTAGAGGGTCGTCTCGTGCACGGAGAAGCCGACCCCCTCCTTGGCGAGGATGATCCGCTTGGAGCGCCAGTTCGGCGTCTTGATGTCGGCGTCGGTGTCGGTGATCTCGTCGATCGTGCGGACAAGCATGGGGACCTCCCGGTCGTCGGGGTCGAAGGGGTGGGCGGCGTCGGCCCGGCGGTGCGGGGCGAGCTGATGGTGCGGGGAGCGCCGGAGGTCAGCGGCCGAGGACGGCGGCGACCGAGGCGTCGATGACGTCCAGGCCGCGAGCGAGCTCGTCGTCGGTGATGGTCAGCGCCGGCAGGAACTTGACGACCTCGCTGGAGGGACCGGAGGTCTCCACCAGCACGCCGCGCTCGAAGGCCTCGGCGCAGACCTCGCCCGCGCGCTCGGCGTCGGTGAACTGCAGCCCGCGGGCCAGGCCGCGGCCCTTGGCGGTGAGGCCGGCGTCCGGGTAGCGCGCCACGATCTGGTTGAGGCGGCTCTCGATGTAGGCGCCCTTGGCGGTCGTCCCGCGCTCGAGCTCGTCGTCGCTCCAGTAGGTGCGGATCGACTCGGTGGCGGTGGCGAAGGCCGGACCGATGCCACGGAAGGTGCCGTTGTGCTCGCCGGGCTCCCAGATGTCGAGCTCCGGACGGATGAGCGTGAGCGCCATCGGCAGGCCGAAGCCGCTGATCGACTTCGACAGCGTGATGATGTCCGGGACGATTCCCGCCTCCTCGAAGCTGAAGAAGCCGCCGGTGCGGCCGCAGCCCATCTGGATGTCGTCGAGGATGAGCAGGATGTCGTGCTCCTTGCACAGGGCGGCGAGCTTGCGGAGCCACTCGGCGCGTGCGGCGTTCATGCCGCCCTCGCCCTGGACGCTCTCGACGATGACGGCGGCCGGCTCGTTGAGCCCGCTGCCGAGGTCCTGGAGCAGGCGCTCGAAGTAGAGGAAGTCCGGGTACTCGTCGTCGAAGTAGTCGTCGTACGGCATCGGGGTCGCGTGCACGAGGGGGACGCCCGCGCCGCCGCGCTTCATCGAGTTGCCCGTGACCGACAGGGCGCCGAGCGTCATGCCGTGGAACCCGTTGGTGAAGTTGATGACCGACTCGCGTCCGGTGACCTTGCGGGCCAGCTTGAGGGCGGCCTCGACGGCGTTGGCACCGCCCGGGCCGGGGAAGGCGACGCGGTGGTCGAGACCGCGCGGCTCGAGGATCTTCTCGTGGAAGGTCTGGAGGAACTCCCGACGCACGTCGGTGAACATGTCGAGGCCGTGGACGACCTTGTCCTCGGTCAGGTGGTCGATGAGCACCTGCTTGAGGCGGGGGTTGTTGTGCCCGTAGTTCAGTGCACCGGCGCCGGCGAAGAAGTCGATGAACTCCTTGCCTGTCTCATCGGTCATCACGCTGCCGCGGGCGGTGGTGAAGGTCGTCGGCCAGCTGCGCGAGTAGCTGCGGACGTTGGACTCGAGCTCGGTCGTGGGCGGGGTCGTCGTCGTCATGCGGGCTCCTGTGTCGGTCTCGTCGTCGGGCGCGTTCGGTGTGCAGGGCATGCGGTGTCGCTCAGGTGGGGGGCGGGGGGTCAGAGGTGCGGGGCGTGGCTCCGGGGCGGCGGTGGTGCTCGGGCCCGGGCGGTCCGCGCGTGGCGCTCGGCCGGTGGGTGCGGGGTCAGCCGCCGCGGCGTGCCAGCGGGGCGATGACGAAGAGCTCCTCGCCGTCGTGCCCGTCGGGGAAGTCGGTGGCGAGGAAACCCTCGGAGACGGTGACCTCGGCGCCGTGGCGCTCCGCGAAGGAGCGGAACAGGCGCCGCGAGGCGGTGTTGTCCGCGGTGATCGTGGTCTCGAGCGTGGTCACGCCGTCGAGGTCCGCGACGAGGGAGTCGAGCAGGCCGGCGGCGACGCGGCGTCCGCGTGCGCGCTCGTCGACGGCGACCTGCCAGAGGAAGAGGCGCTCGGGCGCCTCGGGCTGCCGGTAGCCGACGGCGAAACCGACGACCTCGCCGTCCAGCAGCGCCACCCGCGAGGTCGCCGTGAAGTCCTGGGCGAGCAGCAGGTAGGCGTAGGAGGAGTTGAGGTCGAGGGTCTGGGAGTCTCGCGCGACGCGCCACATGCCGGCGCCGTGCGACCGCGTGGGGCGGAGAATCTCGACGGGCCCCGTCGAGGGTGGGTTGTCGTCGATCAGTGTTGTCGATGGCCTCATAAGGAACTTCCACGATAACGGATCGACCTTCGCTGACCTGCGGTTATCCGAGACCTGCGTCACGTCCGCGCGAAGTCTTGACCTAATCGTGACCTGGCGCCGGGGAGGATCCGTGGCGCCGACCACGACCGCTGCCCCCGTCCCGGGGGCGCTCCGCGTCAGCTCGGGCGCTGCCTCGGCGTGCGCTCGGCGGTCCTGGCGGGATCGCGCTCGACGACGTCGCCGAGGACCTCGTCGATGCGCGCCATGAGGTCGGCCTCGAGCCGGACGCCTGCCGCCGCCACGTTCTCGGTGACCTGCTCGGGCCGGGAGGCGCCGACGATCGCCGCGGCGACGTTCTCGTTCTGCAGCACCCAGGCGATCGCCAGCTGCGACATCGACAGGCCGGCCTGCTCGGCGAGCGGTCGCAGCCCCTGGACCCGCGTGAGGATCTCGGGCGTCATCCACCGTGAGATGGCGCTCCGCGTCGACTCGTGCGCCGCGCGCGAACCGGCCGGCACCTCGGCGTCGGGCAGGTACTTGCCCGAGAGCACACCCTGGGCCATCGGGCTCCACACGATCTGGGAGACACCGAGCTCCTCGGAGGCCGGGACCACCTCGCCCTCGATGACCCGCCACAGCATCGAGTACTCGGGCTGGCTGGAGATGAGCTGGAACCCGAGCTGGCGCGCGAGTGAGACGCCGTCGCGGATCTGCTCGGCGGTCCACTCGCTGACGCCGATGTAGAGCGCCTTGCCCTGGCGCACGACGTCGGCGAAGGCCTGCATCGTCTCCTCGAGCGGCGTCTCGGTGTCGTAGCGGTGGGCCTGGTAGAGGTCGACGTGGTCGGTGCGCAGGCGGCGCAGCGAGGCGTCGATCGACTCCATGATGTGCTTGCGGGACAGGCCCGAGTCGTTCGGGCCCTTGGGGCCGGTCGGGTTGTAGACCTTGGTGAATATCTCCAGGGACTCGCGACGCTCGCCGGCCAGTGCGTCGCCGAGGACGGACTCGGCGCGGGTGTTCGCGTAGACGTCGGCGGTGTCGAAGCTGGAGATGCCGGCGTCGAGGGCGGCGCGCACGCACGCGGCGGCCACGTCGTTCTCCACCTGCGAGCCGTGCGTGAGCCAGTTGCCGTAGGTGATCTCGGAGATCTTCAGGCCCGAGCGGCCGAGGTAGCGGTGGTCCATGGTTGCCAGCGTAGGTGTGCGGTCCGGGCGCCGCGCGGCCGGGCTCGGGCGGTCACTACGGTGGGGGCATGTCCGAGGACGAGCGCGCGAGGACCGGTCACGAGCACGCGGGCCACGAGCACGCGGGCCACGAGCACGGTGACGACGGGCACGAGGGCCACTCCCACGGGGCCCCGCTCGACGCGGACGACCCGCGGCTGCTGCGCGTCCAGCAGCGGATCGACGAGGCCCGCGCGGCGGTGCGGCCCTCGGGCCTGCCCGCCCCGACGGCGACCGGGACGGTGCGGCCCGGGCGGGCCCCGGGGACCGTTGAGCTCGTCGTCTCTCGCCGGCTGCCCGTGCCGCAGTCCGTCGCGTGGTACCGGCTCGTCACCAGCGACGGCCTGGCCCGTTGGTTCGGGCCGATCGACGGCGACGCGGCCTCGGGCCGCGTCGAGCTCACGCTCCTGGCCGAGGAGGGCCACCCCGTGCAGGAGGTGGAGATCCTCGAGTGCCGCGCACCCTCACGCCTGGTGGTGCGCAGCGGGGGAGCGGACGGCTGGGTGCTGGCGATCGACCTGCAGTCCGACGTCGAGGCCTGCTACGCCAGCCTCACCCACGTCGACATCGACCCGGCCATGGTCGGCGAGGTGGGGCCGGGCTGGGAGTACTACATGGACCGCTGGCTGGCCGCCGAGGGTGGCGGCGACCCGGGCGCCGTCGACTTCGCCGAGTACCACCCGGCGATGGCGGAGCACTTCACCGCCCAGCTCTGACGGCCACGATGTCGGGCGATCCCGTCCGACGGCGCCGACGAGAAAGTCATTCCGCCGACGTGCGGGGGCGGTTCCTGCGTCGCTCGAGAACGGTGACGACCAGGAAGGCGATCGGCCAGAGCAGCACGCCGGACAGCACGAAGACGCCGATCGCGAGCAGCCAACCGACGCCCGTGGACAGGTCGAACCAGCCGCTCAGCAGGATCGCCGGAAGTACCGTCACCGCCATCACGGCGATGTGGATCAGCGTCCGCCTCGGAAGGCTCCACCGGTCGACCTGGTAGATGACCGAGGCGCCGGACACCGCGGCGATGATGACGCCGACGGCGAACGTCGAACGCGCGTTGTCCGTGTCGCCCTCGGCGAGCAGCAGCGCGCCGATCCCGCCCATGATGACGAGTGGGATGCCGACGAGAAGAAGAATCTTCAGGGGCAGCCGCATGCGTCCACGCTAACAACGAGAGAGATCCCGGACGGGGCATCGCCCGGACCGCAACGTCCGCCGGTTCGCCGGTTCGCCGCCAGGATCACCGCGTGCCGGGACGGCTGTGGACGCGCATCGACGCGCCGGACGAGCCGGTGTCAGAAGACCGGCTTGCCGCCGGTCACGCCGAGCACGGTCGCCGACACGTAGCTCGCGTCGGCGGGGGAGGCGAGGAAGACGAACGCCCCGGCGAGCTCCGCGGGCTGTCCGGCGCGGCCGAGCGGGGTGTCACCGCCGAAGCCGGGCATGGACTCACCTCCCTTGGTCGCGGGCTGGAGCGGCGTCCAGATCGGGCCCGGGGCGACGGCGTTGACGCGGATGCCTCGCTCGCCGAGCTGCTGAGCGAGGTTGACCGTGAGGTTGTTGATCGCCGCCTTCGTCGAGGCGTAGTCGATGAGCGACTCCGACGGGTCGTAGGCCTGGATGGACGAGCAGTTGATGATCGACGACCCGCGGCCGAGGTGCCCGAGCGACTCCTGGGTGACCCAGATCAGCGCGCGGATGTTGACGTCGAGGATGGTGTCGAGCTGCTCGGTGGTCACGTCCTCGATGCCGCCCGCCCGCTGCCGCGCCCACTGGGCGCCCGCGTTGTTGACGAGGATGTCGAGGCCGCCCAGTCCTGCGACGGCGTCGCGGACCGTCGCGCGGGCGGTCGACTCGTCGCGCAGGTCCCCGGGGAGGAGGACGCACCGCCGGCCGGCGCGCTCGACCCACGACGCGGTGTCCTCGGCGTCGGCCTGCTCGGCCGGCAGGTAGGACAGGGCGACGTCCGCGCCCTCGCGGGCGTATGCGATCGCGATCGCGCGGCCGATCCCGGAGTCCCCTCCCGTGATGAGTGCCTTGAGCCCCGCCAGACGGCCGCTGCCGCGGTAGGACTCCTCGCCGTGGTCGGGGACCGGGTTCATCTGCGCGGTCGAGCCGGGCGGTGCCTGCTCCTGCTCGGGGAACCCGCCCTCGTCGCCGGCCAGGTCCCGTGCGTTCCCATCCACCTCGTACAGGTTCTCGGTCATGCGTCGAGGCTGGCACGGGAGCGACGGGGGCGCCACCGGTGGGGATCCCCGACGACGACGGGCGCCGACGGCCGCGTGACCGAGCGGTTCGCGGCGGTGCGTGCCGCCGTCCGGAGCCGGCGCCGTCAGTCCTCGTTCTCGGTGGACCCGCCCTCGCGGCGGCCGAGCTCGTCGTCGAGGCGCAGCAGGCCCGGGCCGTCGTCGCCGACGAGCTCGATGCGGGCCAGCACCTCGCCGACCGTGGCCTCCTCCTCGATCTGCTCGTCCACGAACCAGTTGAGCAGCGGGCGGGCGTCGATGTCGCCCTCGGCGTCAGCCGCCCGATAGAGGTTGCGGATGGACTCCGAGACGATCCGCTCGTGCTCGAGCGCGGCCGCGAACGCCTCGGCGGGCGTGAGGCCGGCCTTGACGTCCGGCTGCTCGACGGCGCCGATCGTGGGGTGGTTGCCCCGGTCGACGACGTGGTCGATGAACTTGTTGGCGTGCACGATCTCCTCGTCGGCCTGGTGGCGCAGCCAGAGCGCCATGCCGGGCAGGTCCTGCACGTCCATCTCGATGGCGAGCTGGCGGTAGGCCTGCGAGGAGGCGAACTCGAGGGTGATCTGGTCGTCGAACTTCTGCAGCAGCTCCTCGGAGATCTTCATGGACCGAACCTACGACTGTCGGGTCTCAGCCTCAAGAGTGCTGGGTGTCCTCACCGCGTGTGCCGGCCGCGGGCTCGCTACTGTCGGTCCATGCTCATCACCGAAGAGCTCTTCCTGCTGCTGACGAGGGACGACGGGAAGAACGAGTCCTCCGGCACCTATGTCGCCTATGGACTCGCCGGTGCGGTGCTCGCCGACCTCATCCTCGCCGGTCGGCTCAGCCTTGACGACGCCAAGGACCCGCGGATGACCGTCGTCTCGGGTCCGGCGCCCGGCCACCCCGTCCTCGACCTCGGCCTGGAGGCGCTCGAGGGACGTGACGGCAAGCGGCTGTCCTCGATGATCACGGGCGGGCGGATCAAGGCTGAGCAGGTCGTGGGCCGTTCCCTGGAGGCAGCGGGTGTCGTGACGATCGAGGAGAAGCGGCTGCTGGGGATCTCCCGGTTCCGCTACCCGGTGGCCGACCCGGGTCCCGAGGAGCAGGTCCGCGCACGGCTCGACTCCGTCCTGCGCGGGCAGCGGCCGGCCGACGAACGTGACGTGGCGGTCCTGGCCATCCTGCGCGGGCTGGACTGCGCCCCGAAGATCCTCGGTGACGGCGCGGGCGGGCTCTCGCGCCGGGAGCTCGACCGCCGGATCGAGGAGCTCGCCGCGTCCGACCCGACAGGCACGGCCGTGCACCGCAGCGTCCAGTCGATGGCAGCCGCCCTCTCGACCGCGGCGATCATCCCCGTCATCACCTCGACCTGAGCGGCGCCGGGGGACCGGCCGCGACCCGTCAGTCGGCGGTCTGCTCCTCGGCGGTGCCCTTCTTGCGGAGCCGATCGGTGAGCGAGGTGGGCTTCGACGCTGCCGCCGACCTGCGGGCGTGCTTCTGCACCAGCGGGACGACGTCGGCGATCGAGGGGAGGACCTTGGTCGCCTGGTAGGGGAAGCGGTCGACCATGTCGGGGCGGGTGGAGCCCGTGAGCACGAGGATCGTGCGCATGCCGGCCTCGAGGCCGGACTTCACGTCGGTGTCCATGCGGTCGCCGACCATGACCGTGTTCTCGGAGTGGGCGTCGATCCGGTTGAGCGCGGAGCGCATCATCAGGGCGTTCGGCTTGCCCACGAAGTACGGCGTCTGGCCGGTCGCGGCGGTGACGAGGGCGGCGACGGATCCGGTGGCCGGCAGGGTGCCCGACGGGGAGGGGCCCGAGACGTCGGGGTTGGTGGCGATGAACCGGGCGCCGTTCTCGATGAGACGGATGCCGCGGGTGATCGCGGAGAACGAGTAGGTGCGGGTCTCGCCGAGCACGACGTAGTCCGGGTCGCGCTCGGTGATCGTGTACCCGGCCTCGTGCAGGGCGGTGGTCAGGCCGGCCTCGCCGATGACGTAGGCGCTGCCGCCGGGCCGCTGGGTGCGCAGGAACTCGGCCGTCGCGAGGGCGGAGGTCCAGATCGCCTCCTCGGGCAGGTCGATGCCCGAGGCGAGCAGGCGGGCGCGCAGGTCGCGCGGCGTGTAGATCGAGTTGTTGGTGAGCACAGAGAACGGCAGGTCCGCGCTCTTCAGTGCGTCGATGAAGTCGACAGCGCCGGGCAGGGCGCTCTCCTCGTGAACGAGAACGCCGTCCATGTCGGTGAGCCAGCTGTCGACGGGGGAGATCTCGTCGAACGAGGGCAGGTGGGGCGTGTTCATGCGTCCAGTCTCCCGGGTTCGTGCCCGCGGGGTAAGGACCCACGGCACCCCGGCGCGGTGAACCGAGTCACCGGAACGGCGGTCTGTCAAGAGTGGCGATCGATCACGTGTCGTACGCCTTGCCGCGAGGTGACCGGACGTCGCGGGCGCCGATATCCTCGAGCGATGGTCGCGGACGGCCGGCGGGTCACCGGCGACACCACCTTGGACCGCCTCATCCGCATCCTCGACGCCTTCGACACCGACCGGACGACGCTGACCGTGGCGGCGCTCGCCAAGCGTGCGGAGCTCCCGGTCCCCACCACCTACCGCTGGGTCGAACGCCTGGTGGCGGCGGGTCTGCTCGAGCGGGGGGAGGGCGGCAGCGTCGGACCGGGCATGCGGCTGTGGGAGATGGGGGCGCGCTCGGCGCCGAGCACGTCGCTGCGCAACGCGGCGATGCCCTACATGGACGACGTGCAGGCCGTGCTGCGCCAGCACACCCAGATCGCCGTGCTGGACGAGGCCGGGGTGCTCGTCCTCGAACGCCTCTCCGCCCGGGGCGCGGTGCCGAACCAGGCGGCCGTCGCCGGGCGGCTGCCGACCCTGACCACCTCCCTGGGGCTCGTCCTGCTCGCCTTCTCGCCGACGCGCGTCACGGAGGGCTACCTCGAGCGGCACGCCGACGAGCTCGGGGCCCCGCAGGTCCCCCCGGGCTCGGCACCCGGGCGGCGCTCCTCGCGCGGCAGCGCCGAGAGCGTGGTCAACCCGACGGAGGCGGAGCTGCGCCGGCAGCTGGCCGCGGTGCGTCGGCAGGGCTGGGCCGCGGTCGACGGGCGGCTCGACACCGAGACCACCGGCGTGGCGGTCCCCGTCTCCGGGCCGACCGGGCCGCTCGTCGCCGCCCTCGGCGTCGTGGTCCCGCGGACCTTCGAGCTCCGCCAGGGACTGGCGCCCATGCTCATGGCCGCCGCCCGGGGCATCGGCCGCGCCGCAGCCCGGGCCCGGGACTGACCCCGGCGGCGGAGGGCGCCCGGGGTGGTCGGCCCGCCTCGCGACGTCGGGATTCTCACCGGGTGAGAATCGCTGACCTGTCGCCGCGTCATCTCCTCCACACTGGTGACGGACGGCCGCGGCAGGGACGACGCGGCCGCGGTCGCCGCGGACCCCGTGGCGCCGGTCGGCCCACGACGGGCCCGGTCCACGACACCGTCCCGCGACGAAGGAGCTCTCGTGGCAGAACCCGCCTCGGTCACGTCGACGACGGTCGGCATCGTCGGCGGCGGCCCGGCCGGGCTCATGCTGTCCCACCTCCTCGCGCGGCAGGGCATCGCCAACGTCGTGCTCGAGTCCCGCGACCACGAGAGCATCGCCAACACGCACCGCGCCGGGATCCTCGAGCAGCAGGCCGTGAGGATGCTCGTCGACAGCGGCGTCGAGGGGCGGGTCCTCACCCACGGCGACGAGCACGCCGGCATCGACCTGCGGTTCAACGGCGAGTCGCACCCCGTCGACTTCCCCGACCTCGTCGGCGCGACCGTCACGCTCTACGCCCAGAACGAGGTCTTCGTCGACCTCGCCGCCGCCCGTGCCCGCGACGGCGGGGACGTCCGCTTCGGCGCCGAGGTCGTCGAGCTGTCCGGGCTGCGCACGTCCAGCCCCGTCATCCGCTACCGCGACACCTCGCCGGGGGCCGACCCGGCGACGCTGCACGAGGTGCGCTGCGACGTCGTCGTGGGGGCGGACGGTTCCCGCTCCTTCTGCCGCCGCGCCGACGGGGCCGAGACGGGCCACCGCGACCACCGCGTCGAGTACCCCTTCGCCTGGTTCGGCATCCTCACCGAGGCCCCGAAGTCGGCGCCGGAACTCATCTACGCCAACTCCCCCCACGGCTTCGCCCTCATCTCCCAGCGCTCGGAGACGGTGCAGCGCATGTACTTCCAGTGCGACCCGGACGAGCGGGTCGAGGACTGGTCCGAGGACCGGATCTGGACCGAGCTGCAGCGCCGCGTCGACGGCCCCGACGGCTTCGAGCTGAAGACCGGTCCGATCTTCGACAAGACGGTGCTCGGGTTCCGCTCGTTCGTGCGCGAGCCCATGAGCCACGGCAGTCTCTTCCTCGCCGGCGACGCCGCGCACACGGTCCCGCCCACCGGCGCCAAGGGGCTCAACCTCGCCCTCGCGGACGTCAAGGTCCTCTTCGAGGCGCTCGACTCCTACGCCACCACCGGCTCGCGGGACCTCCTCGAGGCCTACAGCGACACCGCCCTGCGCCGCGTGTGGAAGGCGCAGAACTTCTCCTACTGGATGACCTCGATGCTGCACACGCACCCCGGGGCCGACCCGTTCGAGACCCGCCGCGCGCTCGGCGAGCTCGACACCGTCACCTCCTCGAGGTACGGCCAGCAGTACCTCGCCGAGTCCTACACGGGCTGGCCCCACGCCTGACCCGCACCCCCACCCACCCGCGCACGGGGAGCGACGCCCCCCGACCGACCGGCGATCCGAAGGAGGATCATCCGTGAGCACACCCACCGACGAGCGTGCACCGGCCCCCGACGACGAGAGCTTCGACCACGCCCACGTCCTCGACCCCGCCGCCACCCAAGACTCCCAGGAGACGATCAGCGAGGAGATCGTGGCCATCCATGCGCGCGCCACCGGGGAGACCCAGCCGCGCGTCGACTTCCCGCCCTACCGCAGCTCCCTGCTGCGCCACCCGACCAAGGCCATGCACCACGCCGACCCGGAGACCATCGAGCTGTGGTCCCCGGCGTTCGGGCACCGCGACGTGCACGCCGTGGAGTCCGACCTGACGATCCAGGGCGACGGCGAGCCGCTGGGGGAGCGGATCGTCGTCAGCGGCCGCGTCCTCGACGGCGACGGCCGCCCGGTGCGGGGCCAGCTCGTGGAGATCTGGCAGGCCAACGCGTCGGGGCGCTACGTGCACAAGCGCGACCAGCACCCGGCGCCGCTCGACCCGAACTTCAACGGGATCGGCCGGACGATCACGGGCGACGACGGCAGCTACCGGTTCACCACCATCAAGCCGGCCCCCTACCCGTGGAAGAACCACCACAACGCCTGGCGCCCGGCCCACATCCACTTCTCGCTGTTCGGCACGGACTTCACCCAGCGGATGATCACGCAGATGTACTTCCCGGGCGACCCGCTGTTCAGCCTCGACCCGATCTTCCAGACGATCACGGACCCGGCGGCGCGCGAGCGGCTCGTCGCCACCTACGACCACTCGGTCTCCACGCACGAGTGGAACACCGGCTACACGTTCGACATCGTGCTCACCGGCAGCCGGCGCACCCTGACGGAGGAGGACGTCGATGCGCATTGACGAGACGCAGCTGCGTGCCGCGCAGGAGGGCCGCGCGCCGCTGACCCCCACGCCCGGCCAGACCATCGGCCCGTTCTTCGGGTACGTGGATGCCTACGGCCCCGTCTACCTGCCGTTCCCCGACGGCAACCACCTGGTCCCGCCGGGCAGCCGGCGCGCCGTGCGCGTGACCGGCACCGTCTACGACGGCAACGGCGACCCGGTCCCGGACGCGCTGCTCGAGATCTGGCAGGCGGACGAGGACGGCCAGGTCGTCCAGGAGACCGGCTCGCTCGTGCGCGACGGCTGGACGTTCACGGGCTGGGGCCGCGCCGCCGTCGACAACGTGGGCACCTACACCTTCTCCACCGTCGAGCCGGGCCCGACCGAGCCCGGTGCGGCCGCGTTCATCCACCTCGTGGTGTTCGCCCGGGGGCTGCCCAACAAGCTGCACACCCGCATCTACCTGCCCGAGGACACCGCGGCGCTCGCCGCGGACCCCCTGCTGAGCTCGCTCCCCGAGTCCCGGCGGCGCACGCTGATCGCCGAGCGGCTCACCGACGGCTCGCTGCGCTTCGACGTCCACCTCCAGGGCACCGGCCCGGACGCGGACGACGAGACCGTCTTCCTGCAGTTCCCCGGCATCGACTACCCGACGCCGGACGGGCCCGCCGGAGCGGAGCAGGGGTGAGTGGGGTCGACCTCACCGCGACCCGTCTGACACCGCCCGGTGGCTGGGAGGGTGGGCAGGGGCCGGGAGACCTGCTCGTCGTCGGCGCCGGCCTGGGGACCGGGGTGTCGGCCCTGTGGGGCGAGTGCGCGGCCGCGCTGGCGGGCCGGTTCCACGTCGTCGGGTGGGACCTGCCAGGCCACGGGCTCTCCGCGCCCCGCGACGAGCCGACGTCGGTCGGCGATCTCGCCGACGCCGTCGCCGACCTCGTGCGCGACCTGCGCGCCTCGGGTGAGGTGCCCGACGGCGCGCGCGTCGGCTACGCCGGCGTGTCCCTCGGCGGCGCGGTCGCCCTCCGGCTCGCCGTCGACCACGGCGACCTGCTCGACGGCGTCGCCGTCGTCTGCTCGGCGCCCAGGATCGGCGAGGCGGCGCAGTGGCGCGAGCGGGCCGTGTTCGTCGCCGCCTCCGGCACGCCCTCGCAGGTGGAGGGCTCGGCCCGGCGGTGGTTCGCCCCCGGATTCATCGAGCGGCACCCGGACCGGGCCACGCGCCTGCTGCACACCCTCCAGGAGACCGACCGGCACTCCTACGCCCGGATGTGCGAGGCGCTCGCGGAGCACGACCTGCGGGACCGGCTCGGCGAGATCACCGTTCCGGTCCTCGCGGTCCACGGGGAGATGGACCAGGTGTGCCCGCCCGCGGACGGCGAGGCCGTCGCCGCGGCGGTGCCGGACGGTAGGGCGGTCGTCGTCGACGGCGTCGCGCACCAGGCGCCGGCCGAGGACCCCGCGGGCGTGGCCCAGATCCTCGCGGAGCAGCTGCTGCGCTGAGCGGGCCGGCGCGGTGCAGGGTCGGGCCCGCCGACCTCAGCCTGCCGAGGTGGACCGAACTCGGTCGAGGACGACCTCCGCAAGGTCTACCTCGACCGAGAAGGGTCTACCTCGGCGCTCAGGGCGGACGGTAGGCGGCCGCGCTACCCGCGCCCCACCGCCGCGAGCGCGACGGCCTCCGCGTCATGGCCGTAGATCCACCCGTTGGCCACGAGCGGGTCCCCGTCCGCCAGGCGTGCGTCCCGCTCGACCTGGGCGTCGCCGTCGGGCAGGTGGTTGGCGTGCACCCGTCCGTGGCTGATGCGCTGGATCTGCGCCGTGCGCTCCCGGCGCAGCTCCTCGTAGCGGACGAGCGCGCCGACCGGGTCCTGCGGCGTGGCCGACAGGGTGACCGCGAGCGTGGCGGCGTCCTCGACCGCCTGCGCCGCGCCCTGGGCGTAGAAGGGGAACTGGGGATGGGCGGCGTCGCCGAGGAGGGTGACCCCGCCGAAGCTCCACCGGGGCAGCGGCGGCCGGTCGAGCAGCGCCCACCGGCCGACCCGCCCGGAGCGGTCGATGAGATCGGTGACCCGGCGGTCCCAGCCGGAGAACTCCTGGCGGAACTGCTCGACCGTCGTCTCGGCCGTCCACGCGTCGTCGCGGTTGTCGCCGGCGGGCCCGAACGCCACGACGTTGACGAGCCTGCCCACGCTCACCGGGTAGTGCACGAGGTGGTGGTCCGGCCCGAGCCAGAGGGTGTGGACGGGCGCGAGCGCCTGCGGTGGGGCCTCGGCGGCCGGGACGAGCGCCCGGTAGGCCACGATCCCCGACGGCTCGGGGTCCTCCGGCGCCGCGACCTGGGCGCGGATGACGGAGTGCACTCCGTCCGCCGCCACGACGACGTCGGCCTCGTGGCCCGACCCGTCCGCGAGGTCGACCCGGTAGTGGTCACCGACCTCGCTCACACCCACCGCCCGCGCGCCGAGGGTCACTCGGTCCTCGGGCACCGCCCCGCGCACGGTCTCGAGCAGGTCCGCGCGGTGCAGGGTCCACGTCCGCTCGCCGTAGAGCCGTTCGCAGGCCGGGTCGAGGTCCTCGCTCGCGAGCACCGTCCCGTCCGACCAGCGCTGGAACTGCCATGCCGCGCGCAGCGGCACGGCGTGGTCGCGGAGGTGCTCGAAGCGACCGAGGCGGCGCAGGAGCCGCACGATGTTCGGCGCGGCGACCACGCCGGCGCCCACCTCGCCCAGCTCACGGGCCTGCTCGAGGACGTGGGCATCGAGGCCGTGGCGGCGGAGGAACGCGGCGGCGGCCAGGCCCCCGATCCCGCCGCCCACGACGGCGACGCGAGGGACACTCGTGCGGTGCGAGGCGGTCATGGTGGTCCTCTCTGCGGGGGACGGGCGGCGCTGCCCGACGCCTCGATGGTGGCGCGCGGCCCCGCGCCGGTTCGACCGTGGCCGGTGGCTGGACGAACGACATCTCCCGGGTCGCCCGATCGGCGTCGACCCCGAGCGCGGCGGGTGCTCGCCAGCGTGTCCAACCACGGACCACCGCCCGGCACCGTGCGGGTCAGTCCTCCGGCAGCCCGAGCCGGGTGCGGATGTCGCCGCGGAGCTGCTTCTTGTTGATCTTGCCGACCTTGGTGGTGGGGAGCTCGTCGACGACGACGAGGCGTTCGGGGTGCTTGAAGCGGGCGACTCCTGCCTCCTCCATCAGGGAGCGCACCTCCTCCAGCGTGATGGTTCGGTCGACGTGGGCGACGACGTACAGGCAGACGCGTTCGCCGAGCGTCTCGTCCGGCATCGCCACGGCGGCAGCGAGGCGTACGCCGGGGTGGTGGAAGGCGAGGTTCTCGACCTCCTCGGCGGAGATCTTCTCGCCGCCGCGGTTGATGAGGTCGTTGTCCCTCCCCTCGACGACGAGGTTGTCCCCCTGCCATCGGCAGATGTCCCCGCTGCGGTACCAGCCGTCGGCGGTGAAGGCGGTCGCGTTCTTCTCCTCGGCCCGGTAGTAGCCGCGCAGCGTGTAGGGACCCTGGGTGATGAGGACCCCGGGCTCGCCGGCCGGGACGTCGGTGCCGCGGTCGTCGACCAGTCGCACCTCGTCGAGTGCGCTGATCGGGCGTCCCTGGGTCGCGATGATGGTCTCGTCCGGGTCGTCGAGGCGGGTGACGTTGATGAGTCCTTCCGCCATGCCGAAGACCTGCTGGAGCGTGCAGCCCAGCACCGGGCGGACGCGGCGAGCGGCCTCGTCGACGAGCCGTGACCCCCCGACCTGCAGGACCTCCAGGGAGGACAGGTCGTGGGACCCGTCGCCCTGGTGGGCGTCCATCCAGCGGATCGCGACGGCCGGGACGACCGCGGTGTGGGTGACCTGCTCGGCCTGGATCGTCGCGAGCGCGGCTGCGGGTGACGGCGTCGGCAGCAGGACGGTTCGGGCCCCGGCCATGAGGGTGCCGAGCACGCCGGGGCAGGCCAGGGGGAAGTTGTGCGTGACGGGTAGCGCGACCAGGTAGACGGACTCGGGTCCGAGTCCGGCGAGCGGGGCACAGGTGCGCGCGTTGTAGGAGTAGTCCTCGTGGGTGCGGGGGATGAGTTTGGGGACTCCCGTGGTCCCGCCGGACAGGAGGAACAGGGCGATCGCGTCCCCGGCGGGTTGCTCGGCGTCCCAGCGGGCCCGGTGCGCGGCTGCCGTCGTCTCGTGTGCACCGGCCGGTCCGTCGGCCCCGAGGGAGGAACCGGCCCCGTCATCGTCGCCGGCCCCCGGGGCGGCGCACAGTGCGGTGAGGTCGATGCCGCTGCTCGCGGCGCCGGAGGCGAGGACCGCGACGTCGTGGTCCTGCTCCGCTGCGACGCGGTGGGCGAGTGCCTCGTGGTCGAAGTCGCGTACGCGGGCCGGAACGGCGATCGCGCGTGCCTCGCTGTGGGCGAGGAAGTGCGTGAGCTCGTGGTGGCGGTGGCCCGGAAGGGCGAGTACCGGGACGAGACCGGCGCGCAGGCAGGCCAGCAGCAGGACCACGGCCTCCCACTCGTTCGGCATCTGCACGACGATCCGGTCCCCGGCCCGGAGACCGACGTCGTCGCGCAACCGGCTCGCGCAGGCGTCCGCGCGCGCGATGAGGTCCGCGAACGTCAGTCGGACGGTGCCGTCGACGAGCGCCGTCTCGGAGGTGTGCGCGTCCGCCGCCGCCCAGAGGTGGGACCCGAGGGACCGCCCGTCCCATGCTCCGGCGGACCGGTAACGCTTGGCCAGGTCGCTCGGCCAGGTGATGAGCCCGTCGGCGCGTTCCGTGGTCACGGGTGTGGCTCCTCTCAGGAAACGGTAATGACGACGCGGCCGAGGTTGGCGTCACCCTCGACGTACCTGTGGGCGTCGACGATGTCCTCGAGCGCGAACGTGCGGTCGACGACCGAGCGGAAGCCCTCGGCCGCCTCCCGCCACGCCTGGGCGGTGGTCTCCAGGTTGCCGGTCTTCACGCCGACCACTCGCTGCCCCATCCCGTACAGGCGCTGGAGGTTGACGGTGACCTCGCGACCGAGGAAGGCCCCCGACGAGACCACGGCGCCGCCCGGCGCGAGAACCTCGAGCGAGTGCCGCCACACGGTCGGCTCGCCGAGGTTGTCGACGACGACGTCCGCACCCTTGCCGCCGAAGCGTCGGCGCACCTCCTCGACGAAGCCGTCCCGGGTCGAGTCGAGGACGTGCTCGAAGCCGAGGTCGGAGAGCTGGCGACGCTTCGTCTCCGCGCGTGAGGCGACGACCACCTCGTGGCCGCGGTGCTTGGCGAGGAGCGCCGTCGTCGAGCCCAGCGCGGAGGCGCCGCCCTGGACGACCACGCGACCGCCGGGCCGAAGACCGGCCCGCTCGAACTGGTTGACCGCCACCGAGCCCGCGAGCGCGATCGCGACGGCGTCGACCGGCCCGATGCCGTCGGGCACCGCGAACGCTTGCGCGGCGGGCACGGTGGAGTACTGCGCGTCAGCGCCCGGCAGGTGGGTGCCGACGAGCTTGAGCCCGGGCGAGGCCTCGGGGAAGCCGGCGCGTGCGGCGTCGTCGTCGCCCGGGGCGATGGCCGGGAAGACGGCGACCCGGGTGCCGACCGGCGGGCCGTCGACGCCCGGTCCGAGAGCCGCGACCCGCCCGACGTGCTCGGCACCGAGAATGTGCGGGAAGACGAAGTGCGCGTAGGGGTGATTCCCGGACCGGGCCACGACGTCGAGCAGCCGACCGATGCTGACGGCCGCGACCTGGACGAGGATCTCACCGGGGCCGGGTTCCGGCCTCGGGATCTCCTCGACGCGCAGGACCTCGGGGCCGCCGAACTCGCGCAGGGGGACGGCGAGCATGGTCGGCGGGACGTGCCGGAGCTCCGGCCACGAGTGCGTGTCGGAGATCATCGTTGAGCCTCCAGGTGTCCAGTGATGTGGGTGGTGATGGAGCCGAGAGAATGGATCGCAGCCTTGACGGTGTCGCCGGGGCGCAGGAAGACACCCGTGGCGGCACCGACGCCGGCCGGTGTGCCCGTGAGGACCAGGTCACCGGGCTCCAGGGTGAGCTGCCGGCTCGCCCCGACGAGGAGGTCGAGGACTCCGATGACCATGTCGGCCGTCGTCGACTCCTGCTTGACCTCCTCGTTGACGGTGAGCCGGACGCCGAGGTCCTGCGGGTCCTCGACCAGCCAGGCGGGGGTGAGCCCGGGGCCGATCGGGCAGAAACCGTCCTGGCCCTTGTGCCCGAGCCAGTCGTGGGCGAACGGCGGTCCGACGGCGTCTGCGCGGGTGAACGCGCCGCGGTCGGAGAGGTCGTTGGCCACGAGGTAGCCGGCGATCGCCTCCCGGGCCTGGTCCGGGGTCGCCGCCGTCAGACGACGACCCAGGACCACGCCGAGCTCGACCTCCCAGTCGACCCGGTCGCCGCGGATATCGACCCGCGCGCCGTCCCCGACGATCGTCGTCGTCGGCGGCTTGAGGAAGAAGAACGGCGGGACGGCGGGGGCGGGCTCGTCGACGCCCATCTCCGCGCAGTGGGAGGAGTAGTTCGCTCCCGCGCACAGGACCTTGCGCGGGTACGTCAGCGGCGCGAGCACCGGGACGTCCGGCAGCGGCGCGAGACGGTCGAGGTCGATCTCGCGCAGCGCGGGGGAGAACTCGTCCCAACGGTCGAGCACCTCGGTGAGGGCGAGCCCGGCGAGCGGTGCCGGCGCCTCGAGAAGGATGCCGTCCTTGCGTCGCACGACCGTCACGGGGAGGCCGGACGATGGGTCCGGCACCTGAGCGAGCGACCAGAGCTGGGTGGTCACGGGCGGGCTCCTTCGATCGGGAGACGAGCGGGGTACGGGCAAGTGCGTACACTTCCTTCTCGTGCGGCCCGGCAGACGGGCCGAGGAGGAGGGGGACGGTGGCGCTGCCCGACGGTCTTCGGCGTCCGATGCTCGGCAATCCGCGGCACGCGGCCCTCGACGTGTACCGGCACCTCAAGCAGCTGATCGTCGAGGGTGACCTCTCGGAGGGCACCGAGCTCAAGCAGGCGGAGCTCGCCCGGCTCTTCGACGTCAGCCGGACACCGCTGCGCGAGGCCTTTCGCATGCTGCAGGCAGAGGGCTACGTGGAGTACACGCCCAACCAGCGCGGACGGGTACGCGGCCTCAGCGCGCAGGAGGTCGACGAGCTGTACGGCTCGCGGATCCTGCTGGAGTCGCTCGGCGCGCGCGTGACGGCCGGCCGGCTCACGGATGCCGAGGTCGATCGTGCGCACGAGCTGCTCACGCGCCTCGACGACGCGCACCGGCGCGCGGAGATGTCGCAGTGGCTCGCGGACCACCGCGAGTTCCACCGCGTCTGCGCCGCACGCACGGGGCAGACGCTGCAGGACACGGTGAGCACGTTCCATGAACGAAGCTCGCGGTACATCCGTAGCTACCAGCGCATGCACCCCGAGGCGTTCGCGCGCGGCCATGCCGAGCACCAGGAGATCCTGGCGGCGCTCGAGGAAGGTGACCCCGATCGTGCGGGCCACGCGATGGCCGTGCACCTCGAGCACTCGAGCCGTGCGATGCTCGGCGACATCGACGCGGCCGTGGAGCCGCACGCGATCACGCAGGCGCTGGCCATGGCGAAACGGCGTTCGGACGACCACGCCTAGTGCTCCATGAGCGCCGGATTGATGGGCCCCCAGCTGTTGACGGCCATGAGGTCGACCTCCCACGTCTTCGGGTACTGCGGGAACTCGGTGTGCCAGGGACGAGGCTCGAAGTACCCCTTCTCCTCGTCCACGATCTGGTCGAGCTGGGTGAACAGCTCGATGAGATGACCGTCCGGGTCGTAGTGGTAGCTGAAGACGTTGTGGCCCGGCCCGTGGCGCCCCGGCCCCCACTCCAGGTGGTACCCGTTCTTCGCCAGGTGGTCGAACATCGTCTGCTGGTGGTAGAGGTCGCGCATCTCGTAGGCGATGTGATGGAGGCCGGTCCTCTTCGTGCTCTCCATGAAGTTCGCCGCGTGATGGTCGGCGTTGCACCGCATGAAGACGAAGAAGTCGCCGATGGTGTCCGACCACCGGAACCCGAGGAGCTGCTGGTAGAAGGACTGCATCTCGCGCAGGTCGGGGACGAAGGCGGCGACGTGGCCCAGCTTGTTCGGGCGCAGGGGAGTGTGGCCCTCCACCCCGCTGCCCGACTGCTGGTCGAACAGGTGGATCGGCACACCGGTGCTCGGTTCCTTCAGCACGAGCACGTCGGGCGTGGACGGGGCGATGTCGGAGCGACGTTCGACCTCGTAGCCGGCGGCCCGAAGGTTCGAGAGTGCGGTCGAGAGGTCGCCGCTGATCTCGTACCCGACGGATGAGCGCGCGACTGCCTCTGCCGATCTCGTGACCACCACGGAGTGGTGGTCGAACGAGGTGGTCAGGTAGGCGGTGTCTCCGGCGTGCTCGACGAGCGCGAAGTCGAGCACGTTCGTGTAGTAGTCGACGAGCCGATCGACGTCGGGGGTGTCGAACTGGACGTAGCCCAGCTTGGTGACGGTGACTGCGGAGGGGGTCTCACCTCGAAGGTCGGCCATGTGCTCTCCCGTGGGTTGGTTGGACGGCGACGGCGCCTACCGGGTGAAGGGCGAATAGCGTCGCACTAACTGTATACACTTGTGACGGTCGGGGGAAGTGGTGGCGGCGGAGCGGGTGGCGGCGACGGGCCCGGGCCGTCACCCGGACTCGTCCGGCCGGGACGTCAGCCGTCCGGCAGCAGTTGCTCCATCGGGATGCCGGACACGAGCATGCCTTGGTCGAGCATGAGGTCCATGACCGTCTGGATCTCCTCGGCCGTGATGGTGTCGTGGTAGGCCGGCGGTACGAGGTTCGCCTGGACGTCCGGCGGCAGCTCCATGTAGGTGGAGAGGATCTCGCGGGTGGCGTCCGGGGTGTCCTGGGCGAACGCCTGCGACTCGTTCATCGCCGCGGAGAACTGCTCCACCAGCTCCGGGTCGGACTCCATGAGCTCGTGCGAGGTGAAGTACACGGCGATGTTGAAGTTCTCGTCGATCGGCGTGTAGGCGGACGTGATCGAGACCAGCCCGGCGTTCTGGGCGAGTGTGACAAACGGCTCCACCACGAACGCCGCGTCGACCTGGCCGTTCTCGATCGCCGCGGCCATGTCCGGGAACGGCAGCTCGGTGAACTCGATGCCCGCGTAGTCGGCGCCGGCTGCTTCCACCACACCGCGCACCGTGGCGTCGCCCACGCTGTTGAGCGTGTTGACCGCGACCCGTGTCCCCTCAAGGTCCGCGGCCGACTCGATGCCGGAGTCGGGCGAGACGACGATACCGGAGGTGTCGGCGTCCGCATCGCCGGTCGAGCTCGACGCGTTGGCCACGACGGGGAGGGCGAAGCCGTTCTCGTGGGCGCTCAGCAGCGCGACCGTGTTGCCGAAACCGAAGTCGTACTCGCCGCTCACCACGCCGGGCACGGCCACCGCGCCGCCCTGAGGTGTACTGCCGAGCTCGACGTCGAGCCCGTGCTCCTCGAAGATGCCCTCCTCGATGCCGAGGTAGAGCGGAGCGGTGTCCACGATCGGCATGGCGACCACCGAGATCGTGGTCAGCCCGTCGTCGTGAGGATCGCCGTCGCCGCCCGCGATGCCGCCCTCGTCGGTGTCGTCAGAGGCGGGTGTCTCGCCGTCGTCGCCGCACGCGGCCATCATGAGTGCCAACGCTGCGATCGTGCTGAGTGCTGTCAGGTGCCTACGCATGGAGTCCTCCCGCATCGCGATGCCCGGCTCGACGTCGAGCCGTGGCTCATCCTGTATCGCGTTGGCGATTAGCGTCAAGATTGTGTCGCAGGTTGTGCGACGCCCCCTCATTCACGGACGGACGAAGCTTGGCTGAATCGTGATGTTCTTGCGCGTGGCGACCCGAGAGCGTCGAGCGTCGACACGAACTGAGGGTGTACGCACCCTCCCCAAGGTGTATACACTCACTGCTCACAGCAACACCGTCGGTTCGTCGTCGCACCACGGGGCGGGTGGCAGCGACCTCCCGGAGGGCCGGTGGATCGCGTGCCGGCGGGTGCGCGGTCAGCGATGCCTGGCCCGCCGGACAACCCACTCTCTGACGACTTGCGAAGGAGCAAGGAATGTCGACTGCAGCACCTGCCAGGCCTGTGACCGCAGGCGTCGAGATCCGATCGGTCGGGAAGGAGTTCCCGGGCGGGGTGGTGGCGCTCGAGGACGCCTCGTTCGACGTGCCGGAGGGGACGTTCGTGGCCCTCGTGGGACCGAGCGGCTGCGGGAAGTCGACCCTCCTGCGGCTGGTGGCCGGGCTGATCGAACCGAGTGGAGGGTCGGTCACGTACCACGGGGAGCGGGTCGTCGAGCCGAGGGACGACATCGGCTTCATGTTCCAGAAGCCGAACCTGTTGCCGTGGAAGACCGCGCTCGAGAACGTCATGCTCCCGGCCGACATCCGGGGCACGAGCAGGCGAGAATCTCGGCCGCTGGCGCAACGCATGCTCTCGATGGTCGGCCTGGAGGATTTCGCCTACCACTATCCGTCGCAGCTGTCGGGCGGGATGCAGCAGCGAGTGGCGCTGTCCCGACTGCTCTCCACCGGCGCGAACCTGCTGCTCCTCGACGAACCCTTCGGAGCGCTCGACGAGTTCACGCGGGAACGCCTCAACCTCGAGCTCCTCCGCATCCACGACGACCTCCGGCACACCACGGTCTTCGTCACGCACAACATCAGCGAGGCGCTCTTCCTGGCCGACCGGGTCGTCGTGATGTCGGCCCGGCCCGGGCGGGTGAGCGACGTGATCGACGTGCCGTTCGGCCGCTCCCGCACGATGGACATCCAGCGCGACCAGACGTTCGTCGACCTCGTGTTCCGGATCCGCGGCGTTCTTGGGCACCACCTGTGAGCGCGACGGTGACGGGCCCTCCCGCGGTTGCGGAGGGCGCACAGTCGAACCGGTCCGCGCCGCGGCGCCGTCGCACGGCACTCGGACGCGTCGGGCCGCCGCTGGTGTTCCTGGTGGTGCTCGTCGTCGCCTGGGACCTCCTGGTCCGCTACGGCGTCGTGAGCGACTACATCCTGCCGCTACCGGTCGACATCCTGGTCGCGTTCGGGGACCTCGCCTGGAGCGTCGCGCTGTGGCAGCACGCTGCCGTCACCACGTACGAGACGGTGGCGGGTTTCGTCCTCGGATCCGGCGGGGCGTTCCTGCTGGCCGTGCTGTGCGCGCTGTCGCCGCTCATCCGCACGACCATCTATCCGTACATGATCGCCCTGCAGGTGACACCCCGCATCGCCATCACGCCGATCATCATCGCCTGGCTCGGCTTCGGTCCCAACCCGAAGATCGTGCTGGCCGCCACCATCTGCTTCTTCCCGGTCTTCATCAACACACTCACGGGCATGCTCAGCGTCGACGCCGAGCAGCGCGAGATGTTCCGGTCCCTACGCGCCAGCAAGTGGCAGACCTTCCGCCAGCTGCTCCTGCCGAGCTCGCTGCCGATCACGTTCGCCGGGCTGAAGACGGCCATGACGCTCGCGCTCATCGGTGCGATCGTCGGCGAGTTCGTCTCCGCCCAGGAGGGCCTGGGGATGCTGGTCCAGCGCTACACCTCCCAGCTCAACATGTCGGCCGCCTTCGCCGTGCTCATCTTCCTCACGCTTCTCGGCCTCGTCCTGTACCTCGTCATGGAGATCCTCGACCGGGTCTTCGTCTTCTGGAGCCACGACCACCAGCTCGTCGCTCGTACCCGCCGTCTCCGTGCCCGCCACGACCGGGCCGCCAGCACCCAGGAGTCATCATGAGCCGCATACGTCCGCTCGCCGCCCTGACCGTCGCCGCCACGTTCGCCCTCGCGGCGTGCGGTGGCGGGGACTCGACCGCCGACGCCGAGAACGGCGACGGTGGGGGCGACACGACCGCCATCACCTATCTGTCACCGGTACCGCCGTCGGTGTTCATGTTCCCGGCCTTCGTGGCCGAGGCGCTCGGCTACTACGACGAGGCCGGCATCGACTTCACCTACGAGAACATCGGTGAGGACGTCTCGATCACGTCTCTCCTGGTCAGCGGCAATGCCGAGGTCGCCGGGCCCGGCGCGACCGAGGTGTTCCAGGGCCTGGACGCGGGCCAGGAGTTCGTGGTCGTCTACGACCAGACCAAGGTGGCCGCGGAAGGCATCCGGGTGCTCGCCGACAGCTCCGTCCAGTCGGTGGCCGACCTCGAGGGCATGACCGTGGGGACGGCCGACGACCAGGTGCGTTCCCTCCTGGCCGTCGCGCTCGACGCCGAAGGCCTGAGCATGGACGACGTGGACACCGCCGCCGTCGGCACGAGCGCAGCGACGGTGCTCAACGCGCTGGAGGGCGGCAGCATCGACGCGTACGTCGGCAGCGTCCTCGACTTCGCGGCACTCCAGGCCGCCGGCATCGAGCTGCGCGACATCACGCCGGAGGATCTGGCCGAGAGCCCTGCGACGTCGTTCGCCGTGACCCCCGAGTTCCTCGAGGGCAATCGCGAGGCGCTCGAGGGGTTCGTCCGCGCCTGGTCCATGGCGCTGCACGCCGGGCAGGAGTCCCCCGAGCTCGTCGAGGCAGTCATGCGCGAGGCGGCCCCGGAGGAGTGGCAGGACGACGAGCTCGGGGCGGCGACCCTCGACGTCGCCTTCGAGCTCCAGCGGCAGGGCCCGGACGGCTACGGCAGCATCGAGACGGAGAGCTGGCAGGACGCGATGGAACAGGCCGTCCTGGCCGGCGACATCCCCGAGGCGATCGAGCTGGACTCGTTCATCGACGACTCGTTCATCGAACCGGCCAACGACTTCGACCGCGCCGAGGTCGAGGCGGACGCAGCGGCGTGGCTCGAGGAGAACACGTGAGCCGCCTGCGCACCGTCCGGACGGCGATCTTCCCGAGCGCGGCGAGCGTGCACATCTGGCACGCGCAGGCTTCGGGGATGTTCGAGGAAGCCGGGCTCGAGGTCGCGGTGCATGAGGTCCGGTCGTCGACGGAACAGCTGGCGCTCTGGGGCGCGGGCGAGGTCGAGGTCATGCATACCGCCGTCGACCACCTCTTCGGCCGCCGAGAGCGCGACCCGGTCGCCGTCCGACGGGAAGGGCTCGGTGCGTTGACGGTCTATGGCGTGGAGGGGGCCTTCGACGCCGGGAGGACGGCACGTTGGGCTGTCGACGCGGCTGACAGCGCCTTTGCCTTCGTGCTCCGAGCGGTCCTCTCGGCTGCGGGCCTCGAGGTGCGCGGAGAAGACCTGTACGAGGTCGGCGGCACCGCCCAACGGTGGAAGGCCCTGAAGGACGGGAACGCGGATGGTGCGACCCTGCACGCACCGTTCGACACCTGGGCACGACGGGCTGGGCTTGTCGAGATCGGTAGCCACCTCGACCATCTGCCGCACCTTGCGACCACGGCACTTGTCGCGTCCCGGCACGAGCTCGATTCACCGGGAGTCGCCGCGTACGTCGATGCGCTCGACCGGTCGCGTCAGTGGCTGCTCGACGCCGGGCCCGAGCCGATCGCGGCGATGCTCCGGGACAAGAGCTGGGACCAGGAAGCTGCGCTCGACGCGGCGACGGCCATGTGCTCTGACGCGGGTCTGGCCGCCTGGTCGGGACTCGCGACCGGTGTCGAACGCGCATTCGAGCTACGAGAGCGCTACGGCTCCCCGGTGGTCCGCTCGGCGGAGGACGTCGTGGTTGAAGCCCCGATCCGGGCCACCTGAGGGGCGTGACACTTCGCTCGCGATGCGCCGGTCGCCTACTCGCTCGCTCCGCGCACCGACTTGCGGCCTGGTCTCCGCGTTCCGCGGCAACAGCCGCGAACTGCTCATGGAGCGGTCGGTACCGCGCACGCATCGGTGCGACCCGGCAGCCGGCCGCGGTTCCGGGCGACGACGCCGTAGAGCGCGACCGCGAGCGGCCGCACCGGCCGCGCGTCGAGCACGGCACCCGCCACCCGCAGCCACGCCGGACCCGTGCGGAGGGCGGCGGCGATCGCCCGTGCCCCGTATCTGACCTCGCCGGACGGGAGGACGAACGGGATCTCCCGGGTCGCGCGATCGGCGTCGACCCCGAGCGCGGCGAGGTGCCCCGGTCGCATCGGCGCGATGCCGCAGGTCATGCCGCGGCGGGCGAGCCACAGGGCCAGGCGCGTGCACACGCCGCAGTCGCCGTCGTAGAGCAGATGGCCGTCGGGCATGCCCCCACGCTACCCGGGGGTCCCGGCGGCCGCTCAGCGCTCGACGAGCGCGAGGACGCGCACCGGCGAGCCGGACCCTCCGACGATCTTCAGCGGCGCGGTGAGGATGAGCGCCCCGGTCGTCGGGAGCCGGTCGAGGTTCTGCAGCTGGGCCAGCCCGTACTTGCCCGCGCCGAGGAAGAAGTGGTGGCAGGGGAAGAGCGGGTCGAACCCGGCGGCGGCACCGGCGTCGGTCCCCACCGTCTCCACGCCGAGCCCCTGCAGCGGCGTCTCCTCGGCGACCCAGCGGGCGGCGGCCGAGGACAGTCCGGGGCTCGTCGGCCCGGAGTCGGTGCGGTTGATCATCTCCTCCTGGGTGATCCGTGCCGACCAGCCCGATCGCACGAGCAGCCACCCGCCGTCGGGCAGGGAGCCGATCTCCTCGGCGAAGGCCTGCACCCGGTCGACGTCGAGGATGTAGCCCGGGTCCGCCTCGACCTCGGCGGTGATGTCGAGGACGACGGCCGGCGCGACGAAGGCGCGCAGCGGGACCGACGAGATGTCGTCGCCGTCCTTGCCGCTGACCCAGTGGTTGGGCGCGTCGAAGTGGGTGCCGGTGTGCTCGCCGGTGCGGAAGTTGTTCCAGTACCAGGCGGGCCCGCGGTCGTCGTACCGGCTGATCTCCTCCAGCTCGAAGGGCGCGGTCTGGCCGAACTGCTCGGGCAGCTCGAGGACCGGGGTCTGCGCGGTCAGCGGGGCGGTGAGGTCGATCGTCTCCACCGCCCCCGAGCTCAGCGCGGCGGTGAGCGCGGAAAGGACGGACGGCTGCTGCGGTGCGGTCACGGTGGTCTCCTTGGGGAGGCGGTGCGGTCGGTGGTGCGGGCGGTGGCGTGGGACGTGGTGGCCCGTCAGGGCACGACGGCGGTGGCCTCGATCTCGACGAGCATGCCCGGTACGGCCAGCCCGGTCACGCCGATGATCGACTGGGCCGGGTGCTGCTCGCTGCCCTGGACCTCCTCGATGGCGGCGGTGAGCGTGGCGAACTCGGTCGGTCGGGTGGTGTAGACCGTGCGGCGAACGACGTGCTCGAAACCACCGCCGACCGAGGCCAGCGCGATCTCCAGGTTGCGCATGGCGTGGACGGTCTGCTCGTGCAGGTCCTCCCCGCCGAGGACCTCGAGGTCCGGACCCAGCGCCGCCTGGCCGGCGATGTACACCGTGCGGCCGGGCGGGGCGATGGCGACGTGGCTGAAACCGGGCGCCGGGTGCAGCTCGGCGGGGTCGACGAGCTCGCGCTCCTCGGACATGGTTCTCTCCTCCGGGGGGTGAGGGGTCGTGGGTGGATGGCGGTCGGGGGCGGTCCACGCCGCGTGACCGGGGGGATCGCCGGTCGACGTCGACCGGCCGTCACCTGTCCGCCCCCCCAGACAGCGGCGCCGCGCGATGTGTTGTGCGACACCATAGAGCGGCAGGCGGTGGCGCGGAGCCCCGTCTCACTCGGGCGGTACGGATCCGACGACGAGAGGTGCGCGATGACCGAGGACGTGGCCGGGGGCCGACAGGTGGACGCTGCGGTGCGACCGGGCGCCGACGCCGCGCCCGCATCGACCGAGACACCTGCACCGGCCGGGTTGCCCGACGGCGCGACCGTCGCCGACCTCGTCGGCTGGGCGCTGGCCCGGCTGGGGGTGGGCCACTGCTTCGGCGTCGTCGGCTCGGGGAACTTCCACGTCACCGCGGCCCTGCGCGCCCACGGCGTGCCGTTCACGGCCGCGCGGCACGAGGGCGGCGCCGCCGTCATGGCCGACGCCCACGCGCGCATGTCCGGACGCGTCGCCCTGGTCTCCGTCCACCAGGGCTGCGGACTGACGAACGCCCTGACCGGGATCGTCGAGGCCGCCAAGTCGCGCACCCCGATGATCGTGCTCGCCGCCGAGACCGCGGGCGCGGCCGTGCGGTCGAACTTCGCCGTCGACCAGCCCGGGCTCGCCCGCGCCGGCGGAGCCGTCAGCGAGCGCGTGCACGGCGCGGGCAGCGCCCTGGCCGACGTCGTCCGGGCCTTCCGCACCGCCCGCGACCAGCGGCGCACCGTGGTGCTCAACCTGCCGCTCGACGTCCAGGCTCAGCCCGCTCCCGCCGTCGACGCCCGGCTGCTCGACCTGCCGCCCACCCGCACCGTGCGACCGACCGCCGAGGCGGTCGATCGGCTCGCCGACCTGCTCGAGCGCGCCGAGCGGCCCGTCCTCGTCGCCGGCCGCGGTGCCCGCGCTGCCGGCCCGGAGATCCGCGCGCTCGCCGAGCGCTCCGGCGCGCTGCTGGCGACCTCCGCCGTCGCCAAGGGTCTCTTCCACGGCGACCCCTTCGACCTGGGCATCTCCGGCGGCTTCTCCTCCCCGACGACGGCGGAGCTCGTCGCGGGGGCGGACCTCGTCGTCGGGCTGGGCTGCACCCTCAACATGTGGACGATGCGCCACGGCCGCCTCATCGGCCCGGACGCCACCGTCGTCCAGGTCGACGTCGAGGACGAGGCGCTGGGGGCGAACCGGCCGGTCGACCTCGGCGTCCTCGGGGACTGCGCCGAGACCGCCCGTGCGGTCACCGCCGAGCTCGACCGGCGCGCGGCCGGAACCGTCGACGCCGGGACCGGCGACGCCGGACCCGGAGATGTCGGGACCGGCCGGCCCGCCCCCGACCGGCGCACCGGCCCCGGTTACCGCACCGCGGAGGTGCGCGGGCGGATCGCCGCCGGCGCCCGCTGGCGCGACGTCCCCCACGACGACGCCTCCACCGGCGAGCGGATCGACCCGCGCACCCTCACCGCCGCACTGGACGACCTCCTCCCGGCCCAGCGGGTCGTGTCCATCGACTCCGGCAACTTCATGGGCTACCCCAGCCAGTACCTGTCCGTGCCCGACGAGAACGGCTTCTGCTTCACCCAGGCCTTCCAGTCGATCGGCCTGGGGCTGGGCACGGCCATCGGCGCCGCCCTCGCCCGACCCGACCGCCTGCCGGTCCTGGGCACCGGCGACGGCGGCTTCCTCATGGCGATCTCCGAGCTGGAGACCGCCGTCCGGCTCGGCCTGCCGCTGGTGTGCGTGGTCTACGACGACGCCGCCTACGGCGCGGAGGTCCACCACTTCGGCGTCGACGCCGAGGGGGCGCCCACCGGTGCCGACCTGTCCACCGTCACCTTCCCCGAGGTGGACCTGGCGGCGATCGCCCGCGGCTACGCCGCAGACGGCGTCACCGTGCGCACCCGGGAGGACCTCGACGCCGTGCGTACCTGGCTGGCGGGGGAGCGGGACCGCCCGCTCGTCGTCGACGCGAAGATCACCTCCGACGGCGGGTCCTGGTGGCTCCAGGAGGCCTTCCGCGGCCACTGACCCGGGCATGCGCCCGGACGCATGCCCGTTCGCCCCCCGGCCCGCTGGCGCGCGACCTCCCGGCGAGGGCTACGGTGTCGGGCGGACCGGACGCTCAGCCCGTGTCCTCGCCGACCCGGAGGATCCATGGAGCTGACCGAGCTCGCCCTGCTCGCCCTGGCCGCCGTCGGCGCCGGTGCCATCAACGGGGCGGTGGGCTCGGGCTCGCTCGTCACCCTGCCGGTGCTGCTCGCGCTGGGCCTGTCCCCGGCGACGGCGCTGATGACGAACGCGATCGGGATCCTGTTCTCCGCCGTCGGGGGCACGGTGCGCTACCGGGACGACCTGCGCGCCGAGCGCCACGAGATCGGCCCCCTCATGGTCTCGGCCGCGGTCGGCGCCGCCCTGGGCTCGGTGGCGCTGCTGCTGTCCCCGCCCGGTGCCCTGCGCGTGGTGGTGCCGGTGCTCATCGTCGTCGCGATCCTGCTCGTCGCCCTCCAGCCCTGGTTCGTCGGCCTGCTGGCCCGCCGGCGCGAACGGCGGGTCGCGGCGGGTCTCGCCTCCCCCGACGCCCATCCCTACCGGGGCGCGGGACTGCGGGCGTCCCTGTTCGGCGCCGCGATCTACGGCGGCTACTTCACCGCCGCCCAGGGGATCCTCTACATGGGGCTGCTCGGGGCGTTCACCGGGCGCCCGATGCGGCAGGTCAACGGCGTGAAGAACCTCCTCGGCGCGATCGTCAACCTCACCGCCGCCGTGCTGTACACGGGCGCCTTCTTCCTCGGTCACGCCGAGGTGGTGTGGGTGGCCTCGCTGGCAATCGCCCTCGGTTCGGGCATCGGCGGGTACCTGGGGGCGGACGTCGCCAAGCGGCTCCCGTCGGCGGTGCTGCGCGCGATCATCATCGTCGTCGCGCTGTTCGCGCTGGTGCGCGAGCTGGTCTGACCTGAGGCGGGCCACGGCCGGACCGGATGGGGCCCCTCGACCTGCGGACCCGATCCCAGCGGATCCGAGCGCCGCGGGCCCGAGATCTGCGGACCCGAGACGTCGCGCCCGGGGCAGGTCGACCACCTGCCCCGGGCGCAACGTCATCGGTCCCGTGCGGTGACTAGTTGTTGTGTCCACGCAGGTTGGGTACGAGGTCGGCTGGTGATCTGCCGCCGAGTGCGGTGTGACCGCGGTGGTGATTGTAGGTGTGGAGCCAGTCGGTGAAGCTTCCAGCACGGTCTGACTCGGAGGAGTAGGGCCTGACGTAGGCCCATTCCTCGAGGAGGGTGCGGTTGAACCTCTCCACCTTCCCGTTGGTCTGGGGGCGGTAGGGCCGGGTTCGTTTGTGCGCGATGGTCTCGCCGAGGGCGTTGGCGAAGGTCCGGGAGCGGTAGCAGGCGCCGTTGTCGGTCAGTACCCGCTGGACGGTGACCCCGACCGAGGCGAAGTAGGCGTTGGCACGCTGCCAGAATGCGGCGGCGGTCTCCTTGCGTTCGTCGGTGAGCAGCTCGCTGTAGCCGAGCCGGCTGTGGTCGTCGACGGCGTTGTGGATGTACCAGTAGCCGATCTTGCCGCGCTTGGTGTTCTTCCGTCCGACTGCCCTGCCCAGCACCCTGTGGCCGCCGCCGTCGGGGATCTTGCCGAGCTTCTTGATGTCGACATGGACCAGGTCGCCGGGCGCGTCGTGGACATAGCTGTTGACCTTGCGCCGGGACCACTTGATCCGGACCCCGGACCCCGGTGGCCGGGTCGGTCCAGGCCAGCGGCGGGCAGGCGTAGCGGCGCAGGATCTTGTGCACCGTGGAAACCGCCATCCGCAATCGGTAGGCGATCCGAGCCGGCCCCCAGCGCCGCGAGACCCGCAGCCCGATCACGCGCCGCTCGACACGGGTCGCGGTCCGATGGGGCGAGAGAGCCGGCCGGGAGGATCGATCTACCAAGCCGGCGCGGCCCTCGGCCAGGTACCGATCGGGTCTGCTGAAGGTCTGGTTGACTTCCTGACTGCTCTGCGAAGCGGAGAGGATGGTCCTCGTGCCGAAGATCTACTCAGAAGAGCTCAAGGCCAGCGCGCTGGAGCTGCTGGATCAGGGAATGACTCAGAAGCAGGTGTGCCAAGACCTGGGGATGTCGAAGTCGGCGCTGCAGGCCTGGGTCAACGAGTCTCGCCTGCGAGAACGCGGCTTCGAGCCCGCTCACGGGCAGAGCGCCGGGGACGGTGGCGAGCAGACGAGGATGCTGAAACGGATCCGGGAACTGGAGCAGGAGAACGAGATCCTGCGCAAGGCGACCGCGTATCTCTCGCAGGCCAACCTCGCCCCTGGGCAGTCGCGCCCAAAATGATCTACCCGCTGGTCCTTGACCTTGCTGCTGCCGGGATCCCGGTCGCGGTGACCTGTCGGGTACTCGGCTTCTCCAAGCAGGGGTTCTACCAGTGGCGCGCGAACCCTGTCAGTGCTCGGGACATCGACGAGGCCTATCTGCTCAATGCGGCCTATGACATCCACGCCGACGATCCGGAGTTCGGGCACCGGTTCATCGCCGACGAGCTCCAGGCCGCCGGTCACGTGGTCTCGGAGCGGCGCGTATGGCGGCTGTGCTCCCAGCAGCGGCTCTTCTCTGCCACCGTCCGACGAAAGAAGCGCTACGGCCGACCCGGCCCACCGGTATGCGATGACCTGCTCGAGCGGGACTTCACCGCCGAGAGCGTCAATGCCAAGTGGTTGACCGATATCACCGAGCACCGCACCGGTGAGGGCAAGGTCTACCTGTGCGCTGTCAAGGACGCCTGCTCGGGCAGGATCGTCGGCTACGCCATCGACGCCCGCATGACATCGGACCTGGCCGTAGCAGCCGTGCAGGACGCGGTCGCACGCCGCCATGGAGCAGCCGCGGTGGCTGGCTGCATCGTCCACAGCGACAGAGGGTCGCAATTCCGTTCCCGGAAGTTTCAGCTCGCTCTCAAGCATCGCGGTCTTGTCGGTTCCATGGGGCGGGTGGGGGCTGCCGGGGACAACGCGGCGATGGAGAGCTTCTTCGCCACGCTGCAGAACAACGTGCTCGACCGGAAGCGATGGGCCACCCGCGACGAGCTCCGACTCGCGATCGTGCACTGGATCGAGCGGACCTACCACCGTCGCCGACGGCAACGTCGACTCGGCAAGCTCACTCCGATTGAATACGAACTCGCCCACCACCAGGCCGTCACACTAGCGGCCTAACCCCGAAGTCAACAGAACCTTCAGCAGACCCATCGGCCCACCTCCTGGCCGTGGTCACCGAGCAGTTCCACCGCTCGGCAGCACGGGCCAGCGTCCATCCCTTGTCAACGACGAGCTGGGCCAGTCGCAACCGACCAGCAGGGGTTAATCGAGCGTTAGCGTGGGACACGAAGGCCTCCGGTTTGTGAGATGCGAATGCTTGGTCGCTTCACACCTCACCCGGAGGTCTTCGTCATCGTCTAGCAGCCACGCCGTACCTAACGTCCGTGGACAGAACAACTAGTCCTCGGTCTTGCTGCGGCGGGTGCGCTCCGCGCGGTTCTCCGAGCGGCTGAACAGCCCGCGGCTGCGGGAGAGCCGGTAGTCGATCCGCGTGTCGACGTAGTGCTCGACCTCCGGGTATCGCTCGAGGGACGAGGCCGTCATCTCGCTGGCGGCCTTCATCCGCCGGAGGAGCTCCTCCCGCTCGATGATCCGGGTGTCGACGCTGAGCGCCCGGATGTTCGCCCAGCACATGAGCAGCAGGACGATGGAGAACGGCAGCGCCGTCGCCAGTGCGGCCGCCTGGAGGGCACCGAGCCCGCCGGCGAGCAGCAGGGCTGCGGCGACGGTCCCCTCGACGACTGTCCACAGCACCCGCGACCACACCGGCGGGTTCGGGTGGCCGCCGGAGGCGAGCATGTCCACGACCAGGGAGCCCGAGTCGGAGGAGGTGATGAAGAAGATCGCGATGAGCAGGATGCCGGCGATCGAGAAGACCTCCCCGGCCGGCAGATCGCCGAGCACCCGGAACAGGGCGGCCTCGACGTCGACCTCGCCGTCGACGACGAGGTCCCCCTCCCCGAAGAACTGCCGGTACAGACCGGTGCCGCCGAGCACGGCGAACCAGAAGAAGCCGACGATCGTGGGCACGAGCAGGACGCCGGCGATGAACTGGCGGACGGTGCGCCCGCGGGAGATGCGGGCGATGAACACGCCGACGAACGGCGACCAGGAGATCCACCAGCCCCAGTAGAAGATCGTCCAGTCGCTGTACCAGGTGCTCGCGCCCTCGCCCCGGTAGTAGGCCCCGACGTCGAAGGTCATCCCGATGACGCCGGCGAGATACGCGCCGAGGGACTCGACGAAGTTCTGCAGGAGGAACACCGTGGGACCGAGCAGCAGCAGGCTGATGAGCAGGATGCCCGCCAGCGAGAGGTTGGCGTTGGACAGGATCTTGATGCCGGCGCCGAGGCCGCTGACCACCGAGATCATCGCCAAGAGGGTGATGACGACGATGAGGATGACGAGCAGCGTGTTGTCGACCGTGTCGACGATGCCGATCTCGGCCATGCCCGCCGAGATCTGCCCGACCCCCAGGCCGAGCGAGGTCGCGACGCCGAACACCGTGCCGAAGATGGCGAGGATGTCGATGAGGTCGCCGGTCCACCCCTTGACCCGGTCGCCGAAGATCGGCTCGAGGGCCCAGCGGATGGACACGGGTCGTCCGCGGCGGTGGATGGCGTAGGACAGCGCCAGGCCGATGATCGCGTAGATGGCCCAGGGGTGCAGGCCCCAGTGCAGGTAGGTCTGGGCCATCGCGTTCGCGCCCATCGTGGCCTCGTCACCCGACCAGCCGGGCTTGGGCTCCGCCGTCGCGAAGGTCAGCGGCTCGCCGACGCCGTAGAAGACAAGGCCGATGCCCATGCCGGCGGCGAAGAGCATGGCGAACCAGGACAGCACCCCGAACTCGGGCTTCTCACCGTCGCGACCGAGCGGGATGTTGCCGAGCCGGGAGGCGCCGATGCCGATCGCGACGACGACGAAGGCGCCGACGGCCAGCATGTAGTACCAGCTGAGGTTCTCGGTGATCCAGGACTGGATGCCGGTGAACGTGGTGTCGGTGAAGGACGGGAAGGCGATGGCGATCGCGCAGACCACCACGACCACGATGAGCGCGGGGTAGAAGACCCGTGGCGCGACGTTGCCCCAGCCCAGGCGGACGCCGTGCGCGCGGAGCTTGTCGGCGATCTCGTCGTCGGAGTCGTCGTCGCCGACGTGCACCTCCTGGGGGAGGTGGACCGTCTCGGGCAGGTCCTCGTAGCCGGGCAGGTGGATGGCCCCGTTGCCGCCGTCGACGCGGGTGCTGTCCGCCGTGCCGTCGTCGGTCGTCGTCGCTGCGGTCGTCGTGGCCCCCTCCCCGGGGACGTCCGAGGGCGCGGCCGGGTCCTGGCCGTGCGGTGTGCGGGGATCGTTCGTGGTCACGTGATGTCCGTCTCGTCGCCTGTGGTCGGGTCCACCACCGTTGTGCACGGGACGCGGCTCGCGCAAGTGCTGCCCCAGGTCGAGGGCCCTGCGAAGGTGCGGACGGCCGGGCCCCGTACGGGCTCCGGACGGGTGGTGGGCAACCGGACGACGGCGTGCCGGGCGCGACCGGGCGGCCTCCCTTATGGTGACGAGACCCGCTCCTCCGCCGAGAACCTTGGACCAGCATGACCTCCTCCGACTCCTCCGCCGCCGGTCAGGGCCACGCACCCGAGAGCGAGGCGCCCGAGGGCGCGCCGCCGCGATCGGACGGCGCAGCAGCGCCGGATGACGCCGCCGCGGCCGGCACCCCGGCCGCAGCCGATGCCGCGGCCGACTCCGTGACCGACTCCGTGACCGACGGCCCCTCTGCGCCGGGCTCCCCGGCCGCGCCCGGTGACGGCACCGCGCCGGCCGACGAGGATCGGCCGTCGGCCACGCCCGCCGGGCCCGGGCGGCCGAGCGGCGACCGTCCGGGGCGCACCACCGACGACGACCCCGGGCCCTGGTCGGACGTCATGGGTCGGATCGGGTCGCGGGCGGCCCAGGTCCTGCTCATCGCCGCCGTCGCCGCCGGCGCGATCTGGCTGCTGCTGCAGGTCAGCCTGGTGGTCATCACGATCCTGGTCGCGCTCATCCTCGCGGCAGCCGTCGCCCCGTCCGTGCGCTGGCTCGTCGGCAAGGGGTGGTCCCAGATCCTCGCCACCGCCGCGGCCTTCGTCGGCATCCTCCTCGTGCTCGGCGGGGTGATCACCGGCGTGGTCCTCGCCATCCGTGCCGAGTGGGACGAGCTCGCCGAGTCCGCGGCGGAGGGCTGGCAGTCGTTCCAGGCCTGGCTGGACTCCGGCCCGTTGCCGGTGGACACGAGCATGCTCGACGACGTCGTCTCGCAGATCGGGGGCGCCCTGACCAGCGGGGGTGCCGCGAGCGGTCTGGCCACCAGCACGTTGAGCGGCCTGTCCGCCGCGACCCAGTTCGTCACCGGCCTCGTGCTTATGGTCGTCGTGCTGTTCTTCCTGCTCAAGGACGGCCCGAGCATCGTCAACTTCTCCCTGCGGTGGTTCCGCGGCCCCACGCGCGCCAAGCTCGCCGAGTCGGTCGACCGGTCCGCGGAGGTCCTCGGCGGCTACGTGCGCGGCACCGCCACGGTGGCCGCGGTCGACGCGATCCTCATCGGTATCGGTCTGGCCGTCGTCGGGGTGCCGCTCGCGCTGCCGCTGGCCGTGCTCGTCTTCATCGGCGCGTTCATCCCGATCGTCGGTGCGACGGCCACCGGCATCCTCGCCGCGCTCGTGGCGCTCGTGGCCAACGGGCTCGTCGACGCGCTGATCGTCGTGGCGATCGTGGTCGTGGTCAACCAGGTCGAGGGCAACTTCCTCCAGCCGGTGGTCATGGGGCGGACCCTGTCCCTGCACGCGCTCATCGTCCTGCTCGCCCTGACCATCGGCACCCTCGTCGGCGGCATCGTCGGCGCCGTGCTCGCCGTGCCCTACACGGCCGTGGGCTGGACGCTCGTGCAGATCTGGACCGACCGCTACCAGGCCGGCGAGGACCCGGTCCTGGGCAAGGACCCGCTGAGCCCGAGGAGCCGCGCCGCGGCCAAGGCGACCGACAGCCAGCGCCGGCGCTACGCACTCATGCGGCGCTCGCTGCGCTAGGGCGAGGAGCTGGGTTCGACCGACGAGGTGTCGACGGACGAGGTGGCGACCGAGAGGCCCGCCGGCCGCCAGTAGGACGAGTATCCGCGTGGCCGCGTCGGAGTGACCCCGAAAGAACCCACACATTTCACCGCAGAACGCCCATCTGTGTCAGATTCTTGACGACCTACGTAAAAATGATACACACTTCGGTGGTATCGGTCGACCAGAGGGAGCGCTCACATGGCACGCACGATCGCGGTCGTCGGTGGTGGGCCGGGAGGCCTGCTGTTCGCCCTGCTCCACCGGAGCCGGCACCCCGAGGACCGGGTGGTCGTGCACGAGCGCAACCGGGCCGACGACACCTTCGGCTTCGGGGTCGTGTTCTCCGACGCGACGCTCGCGGGCATCGACGCCGTCGACCCGGTCCTGCGCGACGCGCTGACGCGGCACGGCAGGAGCTGGGACGAGATCGAGGTCCGGGCCAAGGGTGAGCGGCACCGGATCCCCGGGAACGGCATGTCGGCGATCCCCCGCCGGCAGCTGCTGCTCTCCCTGCAGGAGCGGGCGCGGGCGGAGGGCGTCGAGCTGCGCTTCGAGTCCGCGGTGTCGTTGCTGGCCGATCTCGGCGGGTACGACCTCGTCGTCGCCGCCGATGGCGCGAACTCACGGGTACGGGCCGAGTTCGAGCCCGAGATCGGACCCGCGTACGAGGAGGCGTCGGCCCGGTTCATCTGGTTCGGGACCACCTACGAGTTCGACGGGCTGACGTTCGTCCACGAGCCCTCGGAGCACGGGTTGTTCGCCGCGCACGGGTACCCGATCGCCCCCGGGCTCTCCACGTTCCTCGTCGAGACCGACGAGGACACCTGGCGGCGGGCCGGCCTCGACGCCTTCGACGTCTCCGCGCCCCCCGGTCCGAGCGACGAGCGTTCCCGGGCCTTCCTCGAGGAGCTATTCGCCGACCAGATCGACGGTAACCCGCTCGTCGTCAACAACTCGCGCTGGGCCAGCTTCCGCACGCGGCGGGCGCGCGCGTGGTCCGCCGGCAACGTCGTCCTCCTCGGCGACGCCGTCCACACCGCGCACTTCTCCGTCGGCTCCGGGACGAAGATGGCGATGGAGGACGCGATCGCGCTCGTGGACGCGCTCGATGCGCACGGCGACGACCACAGCGCCGCCTTCGCCGCGTACGAGGCCGCCGCCCGCCCCGCCGTCGAGCGGATCCAGGCGTCGGCCCGGCCCTCGTTGTCCTGGTGGGAGCGGTTCGGGCTCTACCACGAGCAGCTCACGGCCGCGCAGCTGACCTTCCACTTCATGGCGCGCGTGATGTCCGCCGGCCGGATGCGACGCCGGGCCGAGGACTTCGTCGAACGCTCGATCGCCGACTGGCGGGCGCGGCACGAGGGGCACGGCCCGCTCGACACCCCGCTCGAGCTCGCCGGGACCACCGTGCCCGGCCGCCTGCTCGTCCACGACCCCGCGGGCGCCACGCTCTCGGCGGAGGGCCTCACACTCCCGGTGCGCGAGCAGGCCCCGCCCGACGGCGACGCCCGGCCGTGGGTGCTCGCCGTGGACGTGCCCGACGACGAGTCCGCCGTCCCCGCCGTTGTCGCCGACGCGCGGGAGCGAGGCAGGTCGGCGGCCGCGTTCCTCGTGGACGGCCCCGCCGCCCTCCCCGTGCGCCTGGTCGCCGAGGACCTGAGGTTCGGCGGCGGCACGCCCGTCGTCGTCGGCGGCGTCGCGGACGAGGACGCCGCGCTCACCCACGTCCTGGCCGGCCGCGCCGACGCGGCCGCACAGGCGAGCAGTTCCTGACCGTGCGGGGCCGCGCCGCGGACCCGCCCCGAGGCACCCGAGGAGAGACATGCGCAGCCACCGGTACCGCACGACCGTGAGATGGGTCGACACCGATGCCAGCACCCGGATCCACAACACCGCGGTGCTCCGCTGGGCGGAGGCCGCCGAGCACTCGCTCTACGAGCTGGTGGACCCGGGCATGGGCGTCGAGGGGTTCCCGCGGCGCAAGGTCTCCGCGACCTTCCACCGCCCTCTGGCGCACCGGGACCCGGTCGACGTCGAGCTCACGGTCGCTCACCTGGGCACCTCCTCCGTCGGGTACTCTTGGACGATCTCCAGCGGTGACGCCGTGTGCATCGAGGGCGAGCACGTGGCGGTGCACGTCGACGCCTCCGGACGGCCGGCGCCCCTCCCGGCCGCCCTGCGTTCGGCGCTCGAGCTCGACGAGACAAGCGGCGCCGAGTGAGCAGCTCCGACTGAGCGGCGCCGCCCGATCGACGGGCGGCGCGGCCGGCGGTGCGGCGGGTGCGGACGAGAACTCGTCACCACGCACGAGCGGCCCCGGACATGGTGTCCGGGGCCGCTCGTCGTCGGTGCGGGACGCTGCCCGCGAGGGGGTCAGGCCTCGAGGAGGAGGGCGTCGCCCTGTCCGCCGCCGCCGCACAGGGCGACGGCGGCGCGTCCGGTGCCGTCGGCGTGGAGCCGGTGCGCGGCGTGCGCGGCGAGCCTGGCCCCGGAGGCACCGATGGGGTGGCCCAGGGCGATGGCGCCGCCGTCGGGGTTGAGGCGCGCGTCCCCGGGGTCGATGCCGAGCACGGCGGCGCTGGCGATCGAGACGGCGGCGAAGGCCTCGTTGATCTCGATGTGGGTGAGGTCGGCGGTCTCCCAGCCCTGGCGCTGCAGGGCGGTGGCGGCGGCGTTGCCGGGCTGGTCGTGCAGGGAGGTGTCCGGTCCGGCGACCTGCCCGGCTGCGCGCACGGTGGCGAGCACCTCCCACCCGTTCTCCTCGGCGACGGACCGGCGGGTCAGGACGAGCGCGGCGGCGCCGTCGCTGATCTGCGAGGCGTTGCCGGCGGTGACCGACCCGTCCGTGCGGAACGCGGGCCGCAGCCTCGCCAGGGACTCAGGCGTGGTGTCCGCGCGCAGGCCGTCGTCGGTGTCGACGACGGTCTCGCCCTTGCGCGAGGTGACGGTGACGGGGGCGATCTCGGCGTGGAACCTGCCGGCCGCCTGGGCGGCGGCGGCCCGCTGGTGCGAGGCCGCGGCGACGGTGTCCTGCTGCTCGCGCGTCAGGCCCGGGTGGTCGGCGGTGGTGTAGTTGTCGGTGTCCAGGCCCATCGCGTTGCCGGACCGGGCGTCGGTCAGGCCGTCGTGGGCGAGGTGGTCGACCGCGGTGCGGTCCCCGTAGGCCCATCCCTTGCGGGTGCCACCGAGCAGGTGGGGTGCCTGGGACATGGACTCCTGGCCGCCGGCGACGACGACGTCGGCCTCGCCCAGGCGCAGCACCCGGGCGGCGTCCGTGATCGCGGCCAGGGAGGACAGGCAGACCTTGTTGATCGTCGTCGCGTGGGCTCCGGGGTGGACACCGGCCGCGAGCGCGGCCTGCCGGGCCGGGTTCTGGCCGGCGCCGGCCTGCAGGACCTGCCCCATAAGCACCACGTCGACGCGGTCACCGGACACTCCGGCCTGCGTGAGCGCCGCCCCGATCGCGTGGGCCCCCAGGTCGACGGCGGACAGGGTGGCCAGCTGGCCGTTGAACCGGACGAACGGGGTGCGGGCGGCTCCGACGACGACGACGTCGTCGGCGCCTGCCGCGGTGGCGGGCTCCGTCGAGGCCGCGCTCACCTCTGGGCCCCGGCGAGCTCGTCGGCCACGGTCAGGTCCGCACCGGTGGCGGCCACGACGTCGTCGACCGTGACGCCGCCGGCGACCTCGACCAGCACGAGCCCGTCCGGGGTCACGTCCAGGACGCCGAGGTCGGTGATGACCCGGTCGACCACGCCCGTGCCGGTCAGCGGCAGGTCGCAGGCGGTGAGGATCTTGGGCTCGCCGGCCTTGTTGGTGTGCTGCATGAGCACCACGACCCGCTTGGCGCCCTGGACCAGGTCCATGCCGCCGCCGGGTCCCTTGACCATCTTCCCCGGGATCATCCAGTTCGCCAGGTCGCCGCCGGCGGAGACCTGCATGCCGCCCAGGATGGCGACGTCGATCTTCTCCCCGCGGATCATGGAGAACGACATCGCCGAGTCGAAGAACGCCGCGCCCGGCACCGTCGTCACGGTCTGCTTGCCGGCGTTGATGAGGTCAGGGTCGACCTGGTGGTCGTAGGGGAAGGGCCCCACCCCGAGGATCCCGTTCTCGGACTGGAAGCTCAGCTCCACCCCGCCCGGCAGGTAGTTCGGCACCAGGGTCGGCAGCCCGATCCCCAGGTTGACGTAGTCGCCGTCGCTCAGCTCGCTGGCCGCACGCGCGGCCATCTGCTCCTTGCTCCACGCCATCTCTCAGCCCTCTTCCTCGCGCACGGTGCGCTTCTCGATCGGCTTCGACCCCTCGGTGGCCGGCGCGTGCACCATGCGGTGCACGAACACCCCCGGCAGGTGGATCTCGTCGGGATCGATGTCGCCCGGCTCGAGCAGCTCCTCGACCTCGACCACCGTCACCCTCGCCGACATCGCGGCCAGCGGGTTGAAGTTCCGGGACGACTTGTTGAACACGAGGTTCCCGTGCCGGTCGCCGGCAAGGGCGTGCACCAGGGCGAAGTCCGCCCGGATCCCTTCCTCCAGCACGAAGGATCGCTCCTCGCCGTCGACGACGAACGTGCGCGTCTCCTTCGGCGCGGACGCCTTCGCCACCGTCCCGTCCGCGTTGTAGACCTGCGGCAGTCCCCCGAGCGCGAACTGCGTCCCCACGCCCGTGGGCGTGTAGAACGCCGCGATCCCGGACCCGCCCGCGCGCAGCCGTTCCGCGAGCGTGCCCTGCGGGTTGAGCTCGACCTCCAGCTCCCCGGACAGGTACTGCCGCTCGAAGGACTTGTTCTCCCCGACGTAGCTGGCGACCATCTTCCGCAACCGCCCGGCCCCCAGCAGCACGCCGAGGCCGAAGTCGTCCACGCCGCAGTTGTTCGACACCACCGTCAGGTCGTCCGCACCCTGCTCCAGCAGCGCGTCGATCAGGGCGACCGGGTTGCCCGACAGGCCGAACCCGCCCACCGCCAGCAGCGCGCCGGAGGGGATGTCCGCCACCGCCTCCCGCGCCGAGCCCACCACCTTGTCCAGACCCCGGGCCGTCCCCCGGGCCGTCGTCGTGCTCATCGATCGACTCCTTCGTCGTGGTTGTCGTGCGGTCCGGTGGTCCCGGCGGCGGGCGCCGCGAGGACCCGCCAACCTGAACCGACCGTCAGGTTGGCTCGATCGTGCCAGTCCTGTCTCGTTCTGGCCATCATCGACGTCGATACCTGGCGGCGCCGCGGTGATACCTCGGAGCGCCGCGCGCGGGCGCCTACCCGTCGGCCAGCAGCATGTCCTGCGCCGACAGCGCCTCGGGGATCACGCCCTGGTCGGCGAGCATGTCGATGACGACCTGGAGCTCCTCGGCGGTGATCGAGTCGTGGAACGCCGGCAGCACCACCTCGGAGCGCACCTCCTCGGGGATCTCGGTGTAGGTCTCGAGGATGTCCCGGGCTTCGTCCGGGTGCTCCTGGGCGTACGCCTGGGCCTCGTGCATCGCGTCGGCGAAGTCCTGCGCGAGCTCGGGGTTCTCCTCGGCGAGCTGCTGCGAGGTGAAGTAGACGGCGATGTTGAGCGCGGGGTCGACCGGGACGTACGGCGACGTGAGATAGGTGAGCCCCGAGCCGGCTGCGATCGTGACGAAGGGTTCGACCACCCAGGCGGCGTCCACCTGGCCGTTGAGCACGGCGTTCGGGGCGTCGGGGAAGGCGAGCTCGACGAACTCGATCGTCGAGCCGTCGCCGCCGTCGGCGTCGACCGTGGCGCGCACGGAGGTGTCGCCGATCGAGTTGAGCGTGTTGACGGCCACGGTGCGGCCCTCGAGGTCCGCCGGCGAGGTGATGTCGCTGTCCGGCGCGACGATGATGCCGGAGGTGTCGGCGTCCGCCTCGCCGTTCGAGCTCGACGCGTTGGCCACGACGGTGAGCGGCAGCCCGTTGGAGACCCCGGTGATGAGCGCGGGGGAGTTGGAGAAGCCGAAGTCGTACTCGCCGCTCGTCACCCCCGGGATGGTGACGGCGCCGCCCTGGTTCGTCTCCTCGTAGGTGACGTCGAGCCCGTGCTCCTCGAAGATGCCCTGCTCGAGTCCCAGGTAGAAGGGGGCGGTGTCGACGATCGGCATGACCTGCACGGTGATGGGCGTGAGCCCGTCGGCGCCCTCGAAGGGCGTCTCCGCACTGGTGGCGTCGTCACCCGACGAGCCGCAGGCGGCGAGGGTGAGGGCGGCTGCGACCGCCACGGCGGTGGCGCTGTAGAGCCTGCGCATGCGGTCCTCCTCGGGGGACGGTGCGCCCTCGTCGGCGCCCGTGTCGAGAAGTATGTGCGTCGAGGGCGGTCGACGTCAAGAAGTTGTCACATGTGAGTCGGTCTCGGTCGGATCCGATGCGTCCGGGATGACGTCAGCCTGTGGCAAGAGGGCCGAAGCGAGGTTCCGAGACGTGTGCGGCGAGCCCGTCGCGACCGAGGCGTCTTTCTGTGTGACGAATCCTTGACGCATCGTATGAGAGTGGTACACGATTGACCCGATGCGGCCCACGGTCGCCGCACGCGAAGGCTGCGCATCGCAGCGGACAGCGCCGTCCCACCCAGGAGGTACCAGGTCATGGCATCAACGATGACCCAGCACGTGAAGCCACGGAAGATCATCCTCACGGTCGCCCCGACCGGCGGCATGGCGACCAAGGAGCAGAGCGAGCACCTGCCCGTCACGCCGGACGAGATCGCGGACGACGTCGCCGCCTGCACCGAGGCCGGCGCCTCGATCGTGGCGGTGCACGCCCGACGTGAGGACGGGCTGGCCACGTGCAACCCGGACATCTACTCCGCGATCAACGCCAAGATCCGTGAGCGCGGCAGCGACATCATCATCAACAACTCCACCGGCGGCGGCATCTCCGGCGACATGCCGGAGTGGTCCGACACCGGCATGTACCGCCTCAAGCTCGAGGAGCGCATGAAGGGCCTGGAGGCCCAGGGGGTCGAGATGGCGACCTTCGACGCGTGGACGGCGATCGCCAACCACAACGGCAACCACTACCTCTCCTACACCTCGGCCTCGCAGAACGACGAGCTCGCGCACGCGATGAAGGACCGCGGCATCAAGCCGGAGTGGGAGGTCTTCAACCACGGCCACATCCTCGGCGACACGACCCGCCTCATCTCCACCGGGTTCGACGCCGCGCCGTTCTGGATCAACATCGTCACCGGCGGCGACAAGGGCTTCCAGTCCGCGATGCCCTACACCCCGACCGCGCTCAACCAGATGGTCGACCTGCTCCCCGAGGGTTCCGAGCTGTGCGTCTCCGGCATCGGCCCGAGCCAGCTGCCGGCGCTCGCGCACGCGATCCTCGTGGGCGGCCACGCCCGCGTGGGGCTCGAGGACAACCTCTACTACAGCCGCGGCGTCAAGGCGACGAACCTCCAGCTGGTCGAGCGCGCCGTGCGCCTCATCAAGGAGCTCGGGCACGAGGTGGCCACGCCCACCGAGGCGCGCGAGATCCTCGGCCTGCCCGCCGACGGCCGCGGGGCGAACTGGTGAGCGGGCACCACGAGGAGGACATCCCCAAGACCGAGGGGCATGTCGAGCCTGCGCCGCAGACGCGCCGGTTCCGTCGCCTCGTCACGGGCCTCGACGACGACGGGCAGTCGGTCGTCGTGGTCGACGAGCTCAGCCCGCACCGGCAGGTCACGGCCGGCACGCCGACCTTCGTCCACACCGAGTTCTGGCGCGAGGAGACCACCCCGGTGGTCAACGAGGGCCCGCCGGTCGACCGCATCACCACGCCCATCACGATCACCCCGCCCGCCGAGGGCTCGGTGTTCCGGGTGCTCGAGTTCCCGCCGGACTCCCACTGGGACCACAACGAGGGTTTCGCCGAGCGGATGATGCACACCACGGCGTCGATCGACTACGCGATCGTCCACTCGGGCGAGGTGTACGCGGTGCTCGACGGCGAGGAGCGTCTGATGACCGCGGGCGACGTGCTCGTCCAGCGCGGCACGCGGCACGCGTGGTCCAACCGCTCGGACGAACCGGCGATCGTCTACTTCATCCTCATCGGCGGGTCGATCGCCTCGTGAGGTGCGGCAGGCGGCCAGGCGCGTGGGGACGACGCCCGCCCGGCCGGGCCGCTGCCCGCACGGATGCCGCCCCCGGTCGGCCCGGCGCTCGTAGGATTGCCGGATGAGTGTCCGCTCCGTGATCCTCGACGTCGTCGGCTACTTCGTGAGGTTCGCGGGCGGGTCCATCGGGCTGTCCCCGCTGTCGGAGCTCCTCGGCGCTCTCGACATCCAGGCCGACGCGACGCGGGCGACGATGACGCGACTGCGGTCCGAGGGGTGGTTCACCTCGACGAAGGACGGTCGCCAGGTCACCTACACGATGACCCCGCACCTGTACGCCATCGTCGACGAGGGGCGCGAGCGCATCTTCGCCCGCCGGACCGAGCCGTGGTCGGGGGAGTGGCACGTCGCCCTCGTCTCCGTGCCGGAGGCGGGCCGGGCGGTGCGGGAGTCGCTGCGCAAGCGGCTGACGTTCCAGGGCTTCGGTTCCCCGGCGCCGTCGACCTGGATGTCCACCACGGACCGGCGCGCGGAGGTCGACGCGATGGCGCTCGACCTCGGCATCGACGACACCGACGGCGTGCGGATCATCCAGATGATGTCACGCACGGACTCGGTCGCACTCGACCGGCAGATCGCCCGGCAGTGCTGGGACCTCGACCGGCTCAACGACGGCTACCGGCAGTGGCTCCGCGACTGGCGGCCCCGGGTCACGACCTTCCGGGCGCACCCGCCCGATGGGCAGGCGGCGCTGGCCGAGCTCATCGAGTTCGTGGGGACGTTCCGCAAGTTCCCGTTCGACGACCCCGACCTGCCGGCCGAGCTGCTGCCGGCGACGTGGCACGGCACGGCAGCCTTCGACCTGTTCCACGATGGGCTCCGTCCGATCGTCGGGCCTGCCGACGCGTTCTTCACGGAGGTCACCGGCATGGTCGCCGAGCGTCCCGCCTCGATGTGGGGCAACCACCTCGCCGCCCGCACGGGGCTGAGCGCAGGCTGACCCGCGGGGAGGCATCGGTCTCCCCGCGCGGCGCGCGAGCGCCATTGCCACATGCCCGGACCGGCACGGCAGGTCGACTCGTCCGTGTCACCTGCCGGTGCGGCTGCCGATCAGGCACTCTCGTCCGCCGCCTCGGGCAGCAGCCCCGCCTCGACGATGACGTCGACCGTGCGGGAGTAGTGCGCGGTGAGCAGTGCCGCCGCCCGCTCCGTATCCCGGGCGAGCACTGCCTCGGTGATCTCGGCGTGCTCCCGCTCGACGTCGCGCTGCTGAGCCGTTGGCGACGGAGCCGCCCATCGCCGGTAGAGCTCGGTCTGCGCGGCGAGGTTCGTGCACAGGGTGATGAGTGGTTCGAAGCCGCACGCCTCGACGATCGTCCGGTGGAAGGCGCGGTGCGCGGCCGACCACTTCTCCGTGATGTGCGCAGGGTCCTCGGAGCCGCGTCGCGGCGTGCCGGCGAGCCGGTGATGAGCGGCTACCACCTCGGACTCCCAGGCAAGGTCCCCGCGCTCGATCGCCATCTCGACCGCAAGAGCCTCGTTGTAGCGTCGCATCGTCGTGAGGTCCGCGAGCTCGCTGAGCGAGAGCCGGGGAACGAAGAACCCCCGGTTGGGTTCGACACGGACGAATCCTTCAGCCGACAGCCGCAGAAGGGCCTCGCGTACCACCGTCGTCGAGGAGCCCATCTCTGCGGCGATCGCTGCCGGCGCGAGCCGCGCGCCCGGGACGTAGCTCCCCTCGAGGATCCATGAGCGCAAGGTTCGGTGCGCCGCGTGCATGCGCGTCTCTGATCCGTCACGTCGAGCCATTGCCCCAGTCTATCCTAGGACTAATAATCGATTATCTGTTGACGGGACGACTATCGCGCCGTAGTGTTCTGCGAGCCGCGCGTCCCGCGGCGCTCTCGACGACGAGGAGTCAATGATGCGGACCACCATGCTCAGGAGAGCCCTCGTGCCGGCAGTTGCGATCGTCGGACTCGCTGCTTGCGGCGCCGGCGACACGGACGACGAGGGGGGCGACGGTTCGGGCGAGCTCGAGACGGTCCGTCTTGGGGTCTATCCCGGTGCGACCTTCGGGTCGGTCGACCTCGCTATGGCGGAAGGCATCTTCGAGGAGCACGGCATCGAGATCGAGATCACCACCAATGCCGGAGGCGCCGCGGCAGCGGCAGCGCTCTCCTCGGGGTCGCTCGACGTCGCTGTCGGGAACCCGGTATCAGCGATCCAGGCCGGCCATCAAGGAATTCCCATTCAGATCATCGCGGGATACGGGATCGATGGTCCGGAACTGGACGACTCCGCCGCCGTCGCTGCACTCGCGAACCATGGCGTGGAATCGGCGTGCGACCTCGAAGGGCGGTCGGTGGCCGTGAACTCGCTCGGTGGTCAGCTGGAGCTGAGTATTCGCGAGTCCGTGCGCCTGGACGGTTGCGATGACGGCGCTGTCGAGTTCGTCGAGATGGGCTTCCCCGACATGCCGCCCGCACTGGACGCCGGGCTCGTCGACATGATCTGCGTCTCGCAGCCCTTCCTCGGAGACGTCCTCGAGCACGGCGGAGAGGTCGTGCTCGAGCCGGAGAACACGGCTGGAATGGGTTCTCCCAACCTTGTCACGTTCGCGTCCAACAGCTGGGTCCAGGAGGAGCCCGAGGTGGTCGACCAGTTCCTTGATGCGTGGGCCGAGGCTCTCGACTATGCCCAGGCGCACCAGGACGACGTCCGGGATCGTCTGCCGGAGTTCATCGACATGGATCCCGAAGTTGCGGACGGACTTCCCCTTGCGCCGGTCTCAGCGGAACTGGACAGGGAGGGCCTCGCACACACTGCCGGGTTGATGACCGAGTTCGGCATCATCGACGGTGAGGCCGACCTCGATTCGATTGTCCGCAACTAGATCGAATCTACATCTCGGTCAAACCTGGAGATTCACGACATGCGAGTGGCAATCATCGGCGCGGGTGTGGCGGGACTGACCCTCGCCCTCGCGCTGCAGAAGAACGGCATCCGGCCTGTGGTCTACGAGGCGGCGCCCGAGATCCGGCCGATCGGCGCAGGCGTCAACCTCATGCCGCACGCGGTGCGTACCCTGGCACGCCTGGGCGTCGCCGATGAACTTGAGCGACGCTCGATCGAGACCAAGGAGTGGGCGTTCTTCAACCGGTTCGGACAGCTGGTGCACGAAGAACCCACCGGACGGTATGCGGGGTATGCGCACCCCGCTCTCTCGATCCACCGGGGCGACCTCCAGCTGACGCTGCTCGAGACGGTGCGCGATCGGCTCGGCCCTGGCGCGGTTCGGCTGGGGATGCAGGCGACAGGATTCTCCGACAGGGGGGACGGCGGACCAGTCGTCCTCCACCTGCAAGATGCCGACGGACAAGCGGTCGACGTCGAGTGTGACGCGTTGGTGGGTGCCGATGGTGTGCACTCCGTGATCCGGCGGCAGCTGCACCCCGACGAGGGCGAGCCCCGCTACTCCGGCGTCACGATGTGGCGCGGCACGGTCGAATGGGACAGCTTCCTCACCGGCGCATCGTTCGTCCGGATCGGTTGGCTGGCCTCCGGAAAGGTTGTGGTCTACCCCGTTCGAGAGACAAGCACGCCGGGGAAGCAGCTCATCAACTGGGTGGCGGAGATCGAAGCGCCGCAACGAACAGATCGCGCGTGGAACGCTCGTGGCCAGCTCGAGGACTTCATCGATGTATTCGACAGCTGGACGTACGACTGGTTGGACGTCGTCGGTATGATCCGCGCAACGGATACCGTCCTCGAATATCCCATGGTCGACCAAGAACCGGTCGACAAATGGTCCTTCGGGCGAGTGACATTGATGGGTGACGCCGCGCATCCGATGGTGCCGCGGGGCTCCAACGGGGCCGGGCAGGCGATCCTTGACGCTCCAGCTCTTGCGCACGCTCTTCACTCACATCCGAACGTCGCCGATGCGCTCATCGCGTACGAGGCCGAACGGTTGCCCGCAACGTCGAAGGTAGTGCTTGCCAACCGGGAGGCAGCGCCGGACACCGTGCTTCGGTTGGTGTACGAACGGACGGGCGACCAGCCGTTCGACCGCATCGAGGACGTGATCGCGCCGGAAGAGTTCTCGCAGATCACCGATCGCTACAAGAAGATCGCCGGATTCGACACGGAGACCCTCGCTGCCTTGGACGCAGACGGTGTCTGAGTCGACCCGGACGGCCGTCCACGTGAGTGCCATGCTCGGGGACAGAATCGACGGGAGGCGGTGATGGGCTCGATGGACGCCTTCTCCTCGGCTTCCCGTACCGAGAGAGGTGAGCAGGCCTCGCCACCGGACGATCAACGGGGAACGAACCTTGACACGGACGTTGTCGTCGTCGGGGCGGGCCCGACCGGTCTCACCACGGCACTTGCGCTCGCCCGCATGGGGATCGACGTCCAAGCGGTGACGCGCTATGGCTGGCTGTCAAACTCGCCGCGGGCGCACATCACCAACCAGAGGGCGATGGAGGTCCTTCGAGACCTGGGCGTCGAGCGTGAGGCGCTCGAGCTCGGTGCACCGTGGGACCAGATGGGTGACACCCTGCTCACCACGTCGTTCGCGGGTGAGGAGGTGGCGCGCATCCGCGCCTGGGGCACGGGCGACGGCGAGCACGGCCGCTACGTGGCCGCCAGTCCGTCGCCGATGCTCGACCTGCCGCAGCCCAGGCTCGAGGGCGTGCTGGTCCGAAACGCCGGCGAGGCCGGCGCCAAGATCCGCTTCTCCACGGAGTACCTGGGGCATGAGCAGGTTGGCGATCGTGTCGTGGTCACCCTTCGCGACCGCCTGTCCGGGGCGACCTCCGAGGTGCGTTGTCGTTACCTCGTGGCGGCAGACGGCGCCCGATCTCAGATCGTCAGTGCCGAAGGACTGCCGTTCGAGGGACAGATGGGGCGCGCGTCGACGCGGTACGTGCGATTTCGCGCCGATCTCACGCATCTTGCCGCACACCGACCCGCCATTCTCTACTGGATCGTCACGCCAGGGGGAGCGTTCGGGGAAATCGGGCTCGGCCTGCTACGGAACGTGCACTCCTGGGACGAATGGATCGCGGGATGGGGATTCGACCCGGAGGTGCCGGGAGCGGCTGCCGACCTGCCCGACGACGAGGCCATCGCCCGTGTCCGTGAGCTCGTCGGTGAACCGGAGCTGTCGGTCGAGCTCATCGATCAATCGACATGGCACGTCAACGAGGCGTACGCGACGACGTATCGGTCGGGACGCGTGCTCGCCGCGGGGGATGCGGTGCACCGCCACCCGCCGTCGGGCGGCCTGGGATCCAACACATGCATACAGGACGCGTTCAACCTCGCGTGGAAGTTGACGTACGTCCTTCGCGGATGGGCCGAACCTCACCTGCTCGACTCCTACTCCGACGAACGGGTGCCCGTCGGCAAGCAGATCGTGCAGCGCGCGAACGCATCGCGCCGCGACTATGAGGAGATCCGGTCTGCGTTGCGGTTCGACCTCGGTGTGGACCGGGAGTCGGTGCTGGCACGGCTGGACGATCCGACGGAGGACGGCCGCACGGTCCGCGACGAGCTCGGGCGGGCGCTCACCACCAAGCACCTCGAGTTCAACGCTCACGGCGTCGAGCTCAACCAGAGATACGCCTCAACCGCAGTGGTCCCCGATGACGCCCCACCGGAGGACTGGTCGGGGATCGATCGTGAGCTGGTCGCCCGGGCGACGACCCGCCCCGGTGCCAAGCTCCCGCACGTGTGGCTCGTCGGGGCGGACGGACGGAGAGTGTCCACGCTCGACCTCGTGGGCAGGGGCCGGATGACTGTCCTGACCGGCCGGTCGGGGACGGCGTGGAGCGAGGCAGTCGAGCGGCTTGGCCTGCCGTTCCTGGACGCACTGATCATCGACGCCGGCGGAGCCCGAGATCTCTATCGCGACTGGCAGCGCGTCCGCGAGATCGACGAGGACGGTGCCCTGCTCGTGCGCCCGGACGGCTATGTCGCCTGGCGGCACGCCGACGGGGTGCAGGACGTCGACCAGGCGCACCTCCTGCTCGCCACGGCGTTCACCACGATCCTCGGCCGACAGTGAAGGAGAAGTCGCGATCGCGACGTGCCATCGCCGCTGGGCCTGTGCTGAGGGCTCACCATCGCCGAGCGATCCCGTGACACCGAGGTGAGCACGGAGACGCATTCTGCGTCGAGCCGAACATCGATCGACGAATATGCCAGCGACTACCGGCCCCGAGCCGGTCGAGTGAGAGGACCGCGATGACAGACGACGAGAAGATGCCCTCGGTGCCGACCCCCCGCGCCGTGAGTGAGATGGGGTACATCGCCATCCGGACCACGGACCTCGAGTACAGCGTGCAGATCGCCGTCGACGTTCTCGGCCTGCATGTCACTGCCCGCGAGCCCGGCCGGGCGTACCTGTCCGCCGCCCCCGTGAGCCACGAGATCGTCTACATCGCTGCGGACCACAACGCCGTCGACCACATCGGCCTCAAGGTTCGCGACAACCAGGCACTCGTGGAGCTGTGCGCCTCGCTGACGGCCGCGGGCCGTCAGATCGCGGCCGAGGGCCCGTTGACGCCGAACGTCGAGAGCGGCTTCGCCGTCGTCGGGCCGGACGGCTTCGTCTTCTCCCTCTACGAATCGATGGATGGCCAGGACACTCGCCCTGCTGCGAACCCGACGAAGCGGTTCGGCCACGTCAACCTCCACGTCTCCGACCTCGCTGATGCCCACGCGTTCTTCGTCCGGGACCTTGGCTTCATGACCTCGGACATCATCGGGAACATGGGTTACTTCCTCAGGTGCAACTCCGAGCACCACGGGGTCGCCCTGCTGGCCGGCCCGGGCAAGCTGCACCATCACGCCTGGGAGATGCGCGGCGTCGGCGACATCACGGAGGTCCTCGACCGGCTCGACCGGCTGGGGGAGCGGCGGGCGGTGTGGGGGCCCGTGCGCCACGGGGCCGGGCGCAACATCGCCGGGTACTACGTGGAGCCGCCGGGCGACGTCGTCGAGGTGTACACGGACATGGACCAGATCTACGACGACTTCCGGCCGCCGATCGTGTGGGAGGACGGCGACGACAGCTGGATCAATCGATGGGGAACCTACCGCGGCGACAACTTCCGCAGCCATGGGATCCCCGCCGCGCCGCTCGTCTGACTTGGCACCATGCGAACCGGCCGACCGGCGAACGTTCGCACCGCGCACAGGACGTAGCCCTGGACGTCTCTCACACGACCAACAACCCGCACGACCCGACTGCCCAGGAGGCATTCCATGCGTTTCCTCACCTTCACGACCGCTGCCCTCGCCCCCACATGGGGCGCGATCGACGGTGACGACGTCGTCGTCCTCGGCCCCGGCGGCGCAGACCTCGCACCGACCCTGGCCGACGCCATCGCCGGCGGCCCGCTCCCGGCCGACGTCGCCGCGCTTCCCGCCGGTGCGGCGCGCGTGGCTCTCGCCGACGTCGCTCACCTCCCGGTCGTGCCCCGGCCGGGCAAGATCGTCTGCGTCGGGGTGAACTACGCCGCGCACGCCGCCGAGGCCGGCCGCGAGCGCCCGCCGGCGCCTACCCTGTTCGTCCGCTTCGCCGAGTCGCAGATCGGTGCGGGCGCCGACGCGATCCACCCGACGGAGTCGGAGAAGTTCGACTACGAGGGCGAGCTCGCCCTCGTCATCGGCACGCGGGCGTACCGCGTCTCCCCCGACGACGCCCTCGGACACGTCGCCGGCTACGCGCCGTACAACGACTTCACGGCCCGCGACTGGCAGCGAGCCACGCCGCAGTGGACCGCGGGAAAGAACTTCGTGGGCACCGGCGCCTTCGGGCCGGCGCTGGTCACCCCCGACGAGGTCCCGGACCTGCTCGACTCGACCCTGACGACGCGCGTCAACGGCGAGGTCCGACAGCAGGCGAAGATCGCCCAGCTCACCTTCACGATCCCCGAGCTCATCGCCCACATCTCCACGATCACCCCGCTCGAGCCGGGTGACGTCGTCGTCACCGGCACGCCGGGCGGCGTCGGCTTCTTCATGGAGCCGCAGGGGCTGCTCTCGGACGGGGACGTCGTCGAGGTCGAGATCGGAGGCGTCGGTACGTTGACGAACACCGTGCACCGCCGCGTCGCGGAGCTGCCCACCTGGCTCTGATCCCCTGCTGGCCGCGGGCGCCCCTACGCCGGAGGTGTCCGCGACCGCAGTGGGCCCGCGGGGAGACATCGGTCTCCCCGCGCGGCGCGGGGCCCGCCGTGCCGTAGAGTGCGGGGCGCAGTCCGCCACCTCCTCGTCCCGGGCTGCCGGTGCCGCGGCCCAGCCGCCACCAGCGCCCCCGCAGCGACCCGCGCGGGCCGAGCGCCCCGGACGGGGACACGGACGGACGGACAGCACCGCCTCATGACCTCAGCCTTCGCACGCCTCGGCGTGCCCGCCACCCTCACCGCGGTCCTCGACCGCGCCGGCATCACCACCCCCACCCCGATCCAGGCCGCGACGCTGCCGGACTCGACCGTGGGTCGCGACGTTCTGGGCCGGGGCCGGACCGGCTCGGGCAAGACCTACGCGTTCTGCCTGCCGCTCGTCGCCCGCCTGGCGGCCGTGGCCCGGCCCCGGCGCACCTCCGGCGGCCACCCGCGCGCGCTCATCCTCGCGCCGACCCGTGAGCTCGTCCTGCAGATCACCGAGACCCTCGACCCCCTCGCGAAGGCTGCAGGCCTGAAGACCCGCACGGTCTTCGGCGGCGTCGGGCAGAACCCGCAGGTCAGCGCGCTGCGCTCCGGCGTCGACATCCTCGTCGCCTGCCCGGGCCGCCTGCTGGACCTCATGGGCCAGGGCGAGGCCGACCTCGGGGGCATCGAGGTCGTCGTCCTCGACGAGGCCGACCACATGGCCGACATGGGCTTCCTGCCGATGGTCCGCCGCATCCTCGACGCCGTTCCGCGGAGCGCCCAGCACCTGCTGTTCTCCGCGACGCTGGACTCCGGTGTCGACGTCGTGGTGAAGAAGTACCTCACCGACCCGGTCGTGCACGAGGCGGACTCGGCGACCGCGCCCCCGCCGGCCTCGGCCCACCACGTCCTCCAGGTCCGCGAGGACGAGCGCATCGACGTCGTCTCGCACCTGGCCGCCGGCGCCGAGCGCGCCATCGTCTTCACCCGCACCAAGCACGGCGCCAAGCGCCTGACCAAGCAGCTCGGCTCGCGCGGGCACACCGCCGTCGAGCTGCACGGCAACCTCGGGCAGGGCGCACGCCAGCGCAACCTCGACGCCTTCCACTCCGGATCGGCCCCCACGCTCGTCGCCACCGACATCGCCGCGCGCGGCATCCACGTCGACGACGTCGCCCTGGTCGTGCACGCCGACCCGCCCACCGAGCACAAGGCCTACCTGCACCGCTCCGGCCGCACGGCACGCGCCGGCGCCTCGGGCACGGTGGTCACCCTCTCGACCGACGCCCAGACCCAGGACGTGCGCTCGCTCATGCGCAGCGCCGGCATCCGTCCGACCATGCACCGGGTCCGTCCCGGGGACGCCGTGCTCGCCGACATCGCCGCGGGTACCGCCGAGGAGTCGCCGGTCGACCTCGGCGCCGCCGGTGGTCAGGGTGGTCGTGGCGGCCCGGGTCGCGGCGGGTCCGGCGCCCCGGGTGGGGCCCAGGGCCGCACGACGGCGAGCGGCGGCTCGCGCCGGCGGCGCGGCGGTCGCGGACGTGGAGCGGGCGGCCCGGCCGGAGCCACGAGCGGTGGCACCCGCGGCGAGGGCCGCGGCAGCAGCGCGCACGGTGGGGGTACGCACGGTGGCAGCGCCCGCGGTGGCCGCCCCGGCGGCGAGGGCCGCGGCGGCCGGTCCCGTGGGGGTCAGCCCGCCGGCGGTCAGGGCCGTGGTGGCCAGGGCCGCGGCGGCCAGGTTCACGGCGGTGAGCACCGCCAGGGTGCGGCGGGCGGTTCCGGTGACGGCGGCGGCCGGCGCGGACCGCGTCGCGCCACGCGACCGGCCGCCGGCTCGCACTGACCTCACCCGGCTCTCGACGATCTTCCGTCTCGCGCTGCCCCTCAGGTTCCCGCTGACCTCGGGCGCTGCCTGACCCGCCGCGGCAGGTCGATCCCGAGCGCCCCGGCGTCGCCTCCGTCACAATGGGCCCATGGCACGCAGCGACGGACGGTCCGACGGCGTGGGCAAGGCCCTCGTCCTCCTGGCCGCCGCCGCGGGCGCCGGTGTCGTCACGGTGGTGACGTCGCGCCGGCGGCGGCCCGCGTCGGGGTGGCGCACGCGCCGCTCGCGCGAGACGCTCCTGCTGGGCGCGCGCCCGCAGGCCCCGCAGATCGAGGCGGCCCCCGGGACGAGTCAGCGGGCCGACCCGCACCCGACGGCGGACCGTCCCCTCGCTGCCGACACCCCCGCACCGGCGGGCGCTTTAGGGCCGCTCGGGGCCGACGCCCCCGCACCCGCCGCCGCGGCCCGACCCACCGGCGGCGCCGGACGACACCGCAGGGCAGGACCACCGACGACCGCCGAGGAGGCCGCAGTGACCCCACCCGTACCCGGCCCGGACGCCACGGCGCCGGACCCGGCCGGCCCGAGCCCCGCCGTCGACGCCACCGACCCCACCCCACCCGACCTCACCCCGCCCGACCCCTCGGCGGTCCGTCCGCTGGACGAGGGGAGCTGGGCGGACGCGGACTTCCCCCTCGGCGCCCACGTCGACGCAGGCGGCGCCACCACCTTCGCCGTGCACGCCCCGGCGGCCACCCGGGTGCTGCTGGAGATCTACCCTGCGGCCACCGGCGCGGACGCCGCCGTCGAGCTGGAGACCCGGCGGGGCGCCGACGGCGTGTGGCGCGCCCGCGCCGCGGGCGCCGGCCACGGCACCCTCTACGGCTACCGCGCGTGGGGACCGGGCTTCGACGTCGACCCGGCCTGGACCCGCGGCGGCTCGGCAGCCGGCTTCACCGCCGACCTCGACGAGGTCGGCAACCGCTTCAACCCGAACAAGGTCCTCCTCGACCCCTACGCCGCCGAGATCACGCACAACATCGGCGCCGACGTCCTGGCCGAGGCCGGCGGCAGCCCCGAGGACCTCGCCGGCGGCCCGGAGCACAACGCCGCCCACGGCCGCCCCCGCCGTGAGGTGGACACCGGGCGGATCGCACCGAAGGGGATCGTCGTCGTCGACGACACCTCCACCGGGACCCGCCCCTACCTGCCGCCCGAGGGCACGAGCATCTACGAGGCGCACACCCACTCGCTGACCGCCCACCCCAGCGCCGCCACCCTCGGCGATCTCCTCGCCGGGCGCCTCGGCTTCCGCGGCGTGCGCAACATCGACGACGACGCGCGCGGCACCTACAAGGGCGTCGGCCAGCTCGCGCCCTACCTCAAGGGGCTCGGCCTGACGACCCTCGAGCTGCTGCCCGTCCAGGCCACCGACACCACCGCCCGCCCCGGCGACGACGGCACGTCGAACTACTGGGGCTACATGACCCTGGCGTTCTTCGCCCCCAACCGCGACCTCGCGAGCGACCGCAGCCCGGGCGGGCCGACCCGCGAGTTCAAGGAGATGGTCCACGCCCTGCACGAGCACGGCATCGAGCTCTACCTCGACGTCGTCCTCAACCACACCGGCGAGGGCGGCAGCTGGGGCGGGGACCCGAACACCTCCGCCTTCGTCTCCATGGGCGGCCTGGCCACCGCGGAGTACTACGTCCAGACCGAGGATCATGTCCTCGTCGACGGGGCGACCGGCACCGGCAACCAGGTGAACTTCTCCAGCGACGTCACCCAGCGGCTCGCCCTCGACTGCCTGGCGCACTGGACCGACGTCATGGGGGTCGACGGCTTCCGCTTCGACCTCGCCCCGGTCCTCGGCCGCACCCCCGACGCCGCCGCGCGCGAGGACTGGGAGCGGCAGAAGCAGTTCCACCCGGTCCACCCGCTGCTCACCGCCGTGCGGGACCTGGCCGCCGACCGGCGCATCGAGGTCATCGCCGAGGCCTGGGACCTGTGGGGCTACGAGGTGGGCAACTTCCCCGCCGGCTGGGGGGAGTGGAACGGCCGCTACCGGGACGCCGTGCGGGACTTCCTGCGCGGCGAGGGATCGACGATGGCGTTCGTCGAGCAGGTCAACGGCGACTGGGCGGCCTTCCACGACCAGGGCGGGCCGGCCCGGTCGATCAACTTCGTCACCGCCCACGACGGCTTCACCCTGCTCGACCTGGTCTCCTACAACGACAAGGTCAACGACGGCCCCTACCCCTTCGGCCCCTCCGACGGCGGCGCGGACGGCAACCGCTCCTGGGACTCGGGCGGCGACCACGCGCTGCGTCGCGCCCGGCTGCGCTCCTTCCTCACCGTCCTGTTCCTCTCCCGCGGGGTGCCGATGATCGTCGCCGGCGACGAGCTCGGCCGCACCCAGAACGGCAACAACAACCCCTGGTCGCTCAACTCCGTGGGGATGTGGACGAACTACGCCTTCGCGACGTCGAACCACCCGACCGCACTGCCGGTGGATCCCACCGGCGAGGTCGAGGCCGCCTACCACGACAACGTCGGGCCGGCCGCGACCCCCGAGGGCGTGAGCCCCGTCCTCCCGCTCACCCAGGCGCTGGCCCACCTGCGGCGCGTCGAGCCCGCGCTGCGCCAGCGCGAGTGGGGCGGCATCCACCTCGACGACGGCGACGTCACCTACCTGTTCACCTCGCCCGACGCCGCGCGCGGCACCGAGGAGGGCGACCGTGCCGTGCGGGTGCACATCGACGGCTCGCCGGTCGGCGGCCACGACTATCTGATGTGCATCAACATGAGCACCGAGGTCGTCGACTTCGCGCTCGGCCAGGAGCACCACGACCAGGCCTGGCGGCGCGTCGTCGACACGGCGCCCTGGGCCGAGGAGCACGGCAACGTGTGGCCCACCCCGGAGGCGGAGCGGGTCGAGGGGCACTACGCCGTCCAGCCCTGGACGGTCGCGGTCCTCCAGCTCGCCTGACGAACGCCCGCCCACTTCCCACGGTCCCCTTCTCGCGAGTGAGCACTTTTTTGTCTCGACGTCGAGACTGTGATGTCTCAGGACATCGGTGACGTTTGGTGTCTCAGGACATCGGTGACGTTTGATGTCTCAGGAGATGGGTAACGGTTGGGTTGGTTGGCCATGAATCCGCGGGGTTGTCCGTTGCCGACGTAACGGGTTCCTGGGGCCGGCCGTGGACAGCGGCGGATGCTCTCGCCGTCGGCGTTGAAGAACTCGACGGTTGTCGGGTCCCAGGTGATGTGGATGGTCTGCCCGGCGTGGTCCTTGCTGAGGATGAAGGCGCTCCCGGCGACGTAGACGATGCCTCTGACCGAGGCGACCCGGGTGGCCTGGCCGTGGGTGGTCTTCGGTGCCGGGACCTGGGGTATCGGCTCGGGTCCGGGCTCGGGCTCGGGAGCTTTGGCGGTGGCGTCCCAGGCATGACGCGGCGTGATCCGCCCGGGCAGGCCCTGGTGGGGGCGTTGGGTGTTGTAGATGTTCTCGAACTCCTCGAGCAGTTCTTGCATCGCGGCCAGATCGGGGGCCAGCTCGCGGGCGTCGAGCCAGCGGCTGGTGGTCTGGTGATGGCGTTCGGTCTTGCCCTGGGTGGTGGGCTTGCCGGGCTTACCGGTGATGGTGTCCACCCCGAGCCGCTGCAGGTAGTCCACGAGCTTGCCGCGTCGTTTGCGCCGGGTGGGGTTCAGCGCGGAACCGTTGTCGCTGAGGAACCGTTGCGGGATCCCGTGACGGGCGATCGCGGTACGTACCACCGCCAGGACCGCCTCGGAGGTCTCCCCAGGGGCGGCCAGCGAGGCCAGAATCATGCGGGAGTGGTCGTCGATGACCTGCAGGACGGTGCCCTCCCGCCCGCCGGCCAGGGGGTAGGTGAACCCGTCCAGCTGCCACAGGCAGTTCGGTGCCGGATAGACGAACCTGCGATACGAAGCTCGCGGTCGTTTGCGTGGCTCGGGATCGACCGCGCCGGATGCGAGGAAGATCCGGGCCAGCGTCGCCCGTGAGGGCGGGGTCAGGCCTAGATCGGCCATCTTGTCCATCACGCTCAACGGCCCGTGATCCAGCCCGCTGCGGGCCAGCTCGGTACGCACCGCCAGCGCCTGCTCGATCACCTCCGGGGCCGTCCTGGTAGGTGACCGGGCCGGGCGGCGAGAGCGCGGCGCCCAAGCGGCCATGACGCCCTCCTGGGCGGCCCGGGCCCGAATCGCGTAGAAGGACTTCCGACTGATCTGGTGCTTGGCGCAGAACGCGGTCACCGCCCCGCGGGGTGCCTTATCCGGCCACTGCGTGATCGCGAACCGAACACTGCTGCTGATCTCCCTGGACCGTCCCATGGGCCATATCGACCACCAGAAGTGTCACCACGAACACCAGACATACCGTCACCGATGTCCTGAGACAGAACCGTCACCGAAGTCCTGAGACTTCACAGTCTCGACGTCGAGACAAAAAAGCGCTCACTCGTCATCGGCATGAGGAGGCGGACGAGGCTGGCCGCGGGGATCGCGGTGGCGGACACTGACGTCATGAGTGAACGGAACGACCACGACGCGCGTCAGGACGGGCCTACCGCCGACGACGACCTGCCCATCCTCACGCGGCGTCGCATCGAGGCCGCGATCCTGGCCCCCGTCTACCGGATCCTCGTGCGCGACCTCGGTCAGGAGCGGGCCAGGGAGATCCTCACCGAGGCGATCCGCGAGGACGCGCGCGCCCAGGGGGCGCGCCTGGCCCGCCGCGAGCCGGGCGGGTCGAACCTGCGCACCTTCATCGACCTCCAGGACCTGTGGAAGGCCGACGACGCCCTGCAGACCGAGACCCTCGAGGCCACCGAGGAGGTCTACTCCTACGACGTGCACCGCTGCCGGTACGCGGAGACCTACCGGGAGATGGGGCTCGGCGAGATCGGCGAGCTGCTCTCGTGCACGCGGGACTTCGAGTTCCCCTTCGGCTACGACCCGAGCATCACCCTCGAGCGGACCCAGACGATCATGTCCGGCGCCTCGCACTGCGACTTCCGCTACCGCCGCCCCGCCGGTGCGCCGAACGCCCACACCGACGAGCGGGTGCACGACTCCGGCGAGGTCGCGCACGTCGCCGCCGAGGATCGCGACCGGTGAGCGGTCGGCCCGGGCCAGCCGTCGGGCCGCAGATCGACGGCGAGCGGCTGTGGGCCGACCTCGACCGGGTGAGCACCTTCGGGGCCACCGACGCCGGCGGGCTGCACCGGCTCGCCGCGAGCCCCGACGACGCCGAGGCGCGCGCCTGGCTGCGCGCGAGCGCCGAGGAGCTCGGCGCCCACGCGCGTCTGGACCGGGTCGGCAACCTCTTCCTGCGCCGGCCCGGCGGCACCGCGACCGCGTCCGGCGCCGCGGCGACCGCGGCGAGCCCCGCCGGCGACCCGGCGGACACCCGCGCCATCCTCGTCGGCTCGCACATGGACTCCCAGCCCATGGCCGGGCGGTACGACGGCGTGTACGGCGTCGTCGCCGGTCTGGCCGTGCTGCGGGCGCTCGAGGCGGCCGGTCACGCGACCCGGCACCCGGTCGAGGTCGTCGACTGGACCAACGAGGAGGGTGCGCGCTTCGCCCCGATGATGGGCGGCAGCTCGGTCTACGCCGGGAACCTGCCCGCCGAGGAGGCGCTCGGCGCCGTGTCCCGGGCCGGGCTCGACGTGCCCGGCGCGCCCGAGGGGCTCACGCTGGCCAAGGCGCTCGCGGACATCGGCTGGGCCGGCACCGACACCGTCACCCCCGACGAGCACGGCGCCTACCTCGAGGTCCACATCGAGCAGGGCCCGCTGCTGGAGGCCGAGGGGATCAGCGTCGCCACCGTCACCGGCGTGCAGGCCATGGCCTGGCTCGAGGTCGACCTCGTCGGGGCCGCCGCGCACGCGGGCACCTTCCCCATGGAGTCCCGCAGCGACGCCCTGGTCGCGGCGGCCCGCGTCGTCACCGCCGTGCGGGACATCGGTCTGGCCCGCCCGCAGGTGGGGCGGGCGACGGTGGGCCGCCTCGTCGTGCGGCCCGGCTCGCCCAACGTCGTGCCCGGGGGAGCGGGACTGACGGTCGAGCTGCGCCACCCCGACGCCGCCGAGCTCACCGCGATGATCGCCGAGGTGCGAGGCGCGGTGGCGGCCGCGGCCACGGGCGGGGTCACCGCCGATGTCACCCTCACCTCCCGGGCCGAGCCGGTGACCTTCGACGAGGCGGTGACCGACGTCGTCGAGCGGTCCGTGGCCGCGCACGGCCACCCGCCGCGCCGGCTGGTCTCGGGCGCGGGGCACGACGCCGTGCAGGTCGCCTCCCGGGTGCCGTCGGGGATGCTGTTCATCCCCTGCGTCGACGGGGTCTCGCACGCCGAGGCCGAGGACATCACCCCGGCGTGGGCGCTGGCCGGCGCCCAGGTGCTGCTCACCGCGGTGCTCACCCTCGACGCCGAGCTCACCGGCCCCACGAACGACGAGTGAGCACTCTTCTGCCTCGACCGAGGCAGAAGAGTGCTCACTCGTGGGAGAACCGGGGCGGGGTCAGTCCTCGCTGGGGGCGTAGGAGGAGAAGCCGCCCGGGGCCAGCTCGTGCGCCTCGTCGCCGTTGATCGGCGGGTTGAAGATCGAGACGAGGATGAGGTCCTCGTCCTCCCCGCCCTGCAGGAAGTGGGCGTCGTGCTCGTCGAGCACGTAGATGACGCCGGGGGTGATCTCGTAGCGCGTCTCGCGGTCCGCGCTGACGACGTAGCCCTTGCCGCCGATGCAGTAGCAGGCCTCGAGGTGGTTGCGGTACTGGAGGGCCGCCTCCGTGCCCTTGCGGACCACGGTGTGGGCGACGGCGAAACCCATGCCGTCCTTCTTGGTCAGCACCCGCTGGCTCGTGCCCTGGCCCCACTCGACCTTGGGCACCTCGTCGATCGACCGGATGAACATGCAACCTCCTTGACTCATGGGCGTCCGCCGTCGCCGCGTGGACCGCGGCCCCGTCACGGCGCCACATCGATCCTAGGTCCGTCCGCATCCGGCGGGTGGTCGACCCCGCCCGCCAGGTGGGACGAGCGCGCCTCGGTATGACAGCGCTCTCGTCAGGGCATAGTGTCCCGCGCAACCGATCTGTCATCGTGGCGGTACAGGGCCGCCCCCGGTCCAGGTCCGTGAGGAGCCCCCCATGCCGAGCGACGACCCGCAGGACAGGAACGGCGGCGCGCACGCCGCGCACCCCGAGCGGTCCGAACCGCTGACCGCCGGCGAGGCGGTGACCCAGGGCGCGGACGCGCAGGTCTCGGGCCGGCGGACCGGCTCGCGCTTCGGCCCCGGCCTCATCATCGCCGCCTCGTTCATCGGCCCGGGCACGATCACCACCTCGATCGTCACCGGCGCGAGCTACGGCTACGCCCTGGCCTGGGCGATCGTCTTCTCGATCATCGCCACAATCATCCTCCAGGAGATGACCGCCCGGCTCGGCCTGGGTACCCGGCGGGGGCTCGGCGAGGCCATGCGCGAGGTGTTCGTCTCGCCGGTGACCCGCCTGCTCATGGTCATCCTCGTCGTCGCGGCGATCGGCATCGGCGGCGCCTCCTACGCCGGCGGCGACACCTCCGGCACGGCGCTGGCCGTGACGAACGTGATCGACGTCGACCAGCGCGTCGTCGTCGCCGTCCTCATCGGCGTCATCTTCGCGCTGCTGTGGACCGGCAGCTACAAGGTCATCGAGAAGGTCCTCATGGTGATGGTGGCGATCCTCGTCGTCGTCTTCGTCATCACCGCCGTCATCGTCAAGCCGAACGTGGGCGACCTCCTCCAGGGCATGTTCGTCCCCTCGATCCCCACCGGCGCCATCCTCACCACCATCGCCCTCATCGGCACCACGGTGGTGCCCTACAACCTCTTCCTCCAGGCCCAGCTCGTCAAGGAGAACTGGGGCGACGTCCCCGTCGACCGGGCGATGAAGGAGGCCCGCACCGACACCGCCGTCTCGATCGGCATCGGCGGCCTCATCACCCTGGCCGTCATGGTCACCGCCGTCGGCTCGATGTTCGTGCGCGGCATCGCCGCCGAGGAGGGCACCGACCTCGCCGAGGCGCTGCGCCCCCTGCTCGGCGACGCCGCCCCCTGGGTCTTCGCCCTGGGCCTGTTCGCCGCCGGCTTCACCTCCGCGATCGCCGGCCCGCTCGGCGCCGCCTACGCGATCACCGGCGTACTCGGCAAGGACAGCAACCTGCGCTCGTGGCCGGCCCGGATCACCTGGGTCACCGTCCTCCTCGTCGGCGGCATCATCGCCCTGACCGGCTTCAACCCGATCCAGATCATCGTCGTCGCGCAGGCCGCCAACGGCCTGCTGCTGCCGATCGTGGCGATCTTCCTCATGATCGTCATGAACAACCGCAGGCTCATGGGCAAGTACCGCAACGGGCCGGTCGCCAACGTGCTCGGCTGGATCATCGTCGCCGTCGTCGTCTTCCTCGCCGGCTACCAGTACGCCGACATCTTCGGCCTGCTGCCCGGGTAGTGCGCCGGCCGGACGGGGAGGGTGTTGACTGGCCCCATGGTGGACCGACGCGACCCCGTCCGGCAGATCTTCCGCACCTCCTGGCTCGCCACGGCCGGCCGCGGCATCGCCGCGGTCGCCGTCGGCGTCGCCATCATGCTGTGGCCCGGCGCCATGATCGACGCCGTCATCCAGCTCTTCTCGATCTTCCTCATCGTCGACGGCGCGCTCAACATCGTCGGCGCGCTCGGGGTCGGCCTCGACGCCCGCAACCAGGAGCCCGACCGGCCCACCCAGAAGGTCCTCACCATCGTCCTGGGCGTGCTCGAGCTGGCCGCCGGGGTCCTCGGCCTCCTGCGGCCCGGCGACGTGGCGACCTACATGATCACCGTCATCGGCATCTGGGCCGTGGTCATGGGCCTGTGGGAGCTGATCGTCGCGCTGCGCGCCCGGAAGTACGTCACGGGCGTGCAGCCGCTGGTGATCGCGGGGGCCTTCTTCGTCCTCGGCGGCGCATTCGTCATCTGGCGGCCGTGGGTGGGCCTCGAGGTCGTGGGCTGGTCGATCGCGATCGGCGCCGTCGTCTGGGGGGTCCTGCAGGTCGTCATCGCGCTGTCCGTGCGCCGGTGGATCGCCAGGGTCGACGACCGGCTCGAGGTCGACCGCCGGCCCCCGCGCACCGTCGACGGCTGAGCGCTCGGTCACACGGCGTCCGGCGGGGCATATCCGGCGCCGGGGTCGCGTTGCAGGATCTCGGACCGACCCGCACCTCATCGGAGCGCACCCCATGCTGAGCACCGCACGTCGCAACCTCGCCCTGTTCACCCTCGCCCTGGGTGGCTTCGGCATCGGCACGACCGAGTTCGCGACGATGGGGCTGCTCCCGCAGATCGCCGACGAGCTCGTGCCCCGGCTCGCCACCGACCCCACCGCCGGCATCGCCGACGCCGGCTGGCTCATCACGGCCTACGCCCTGGGCGTGGTCGTCGGCGCCCCGACCACCGCGGTGGCCACGGCGCGCATGTCCCAGCGCACGCTCGTGCTCGTCCTGGCCGCCGCCCTCGCGCTGGCCAACCTTGCCAGCGCGCTCATGCCGACCTTCGAACTGACGATGGCCGCCCGGTTCCTGGCCGGTCTGCCCCACGGGGCCTACTTCGGGGTGGCCTCCCTGCTGGCCGCCCGGCTCATGGGGCCCGGCCGGCAGGGCGCCGGCGTGGCGATCGCCCTGTCCGGCCTGACCGTGGCCAACGTCGTCGGCGTCCCCCTGGGCACGTGGCTGGGCCAGGAGGCCGGCTGGCGCTGGGCCTACGGCGCCGTCGCGGCCATCTTCACGATCACGGTGCTGCTCGCGCTGCGAACACTGCCCGCGGTCCCCGGCAACCCCGACCGGCGCCCGATGCGCGAGCTGGCCGCGCTGCGCAACCCGCGCCTGTGGCTCATGCTCGCCGTCGGCGCGATCGGCTTCGGCGGGTTCTTCGCCGTCTACTCCTACATCGCGGAGGCCGCCACGCGCACCGCCGGGCTGCCCGAGGGCGCCGTGCCGTGGCTGCTGGCGACCCTCGGCGTGGGCATGGTGGTCGGCAACATCATCGGCGGCCTGGCCGGGGACCGGGACCTGTCCCGCACCGTGCTCATCGGCTTCGGCGCCCTGGCCACGGCCATGGCCCTGTACGCGCTGCTCGGCGGGCACCCGGTGCTGATCTTCGTCATCGCCCCGCTCATCGGGCTCAGCTCCTCGGCGCTCATCCCCTCGGTCCAGGCGCGCATCATCGCCATCGCCGGCGAGGCGGAGCTGCTCGGCGCGGCCCTCAACCACGCCTCGTTCAACGTGGGCAACTCCCTCGGCGCCTGGCTCGGTGGCCTCGTCATCGCCGGCGGCTTCGGCTACCTCGCGCCGGGCTGGGTGGGGGTGGCGCTCACCCTCGTCGGAGGCGTGCTGCTCGTGGTCAGCCTGCGCCTGGACCGCACCGGGAAGCAGGACGGGGCCGGCCCGTCGGCCCCGGCGGCGCCGGCCGAGCACGCCCTGGCCCGCGGCTGACGCCAGGCCCGCTCAGTCCTCCAGCAGGGAGCGGACCTCCTCGGCGGTGAGCGGGGCCGCCATGCCGCCGCCGTCGCCGACGACGCGCGCCACGAGGTCCCGCTTGCGCTCCTGCAGGGCGAGGACCTTCTCCTCGATGGTGCCCGCGGAGACGAGCCGGTAGACGTTGACGCGGCGGTCCTGACCGATGCGGTGGGTGCGGTCGACCGCCTGGCTCTCCGCCGCCGGGTTCCACCACGGGTCGAGCAGGTAGACGTAGTCGGCCTCGGTGAGGGTGAGGCCGAAACCGCCGGCCTTGAGGGAGATGAGGAAGACCGGCGCCTCGCCGTCGCGGAAGGCGCTGACCACCGAGTCGCGGTCCCGGGTGGAGCCGTCGAGGTAGAGGTGGTCGATGCCGGCCTTCGCGAGGCGGTCGCGCACCGCGCCGAGGAACGAGGTGAACTGGCTGAACACCAGGACCCGGTGCCCCTCGGCGAGCACCGCCTCGAGGTGCTCGAGCAGGGTGGTGATCTTCGTCGAGGCCTCACCCGGGGTGCCGGACCGGTCGGCGAGAGCGGGGTCGAGGGCAGCAAGCCGCAGCGTGGTGAGCGAGGAGAGCACGCTGACCCGGTTGCGCCCCAGGTCCTCGAGCAGCCCGAGGATCCGCTGACGCTCGCGCTGCAGGTGGCGGTCGTAGCTGCGCTGGTGGGCCGGCGAGAGCTCGACGTAGACGACCTGCTCCTGCTTGGGCGGGAGGTCCCGCTCGACGAGCTCCTTGGTCCGGCGCAGCAGGAAGGGACGGACCCGACGGCGGAGCTCCTCCAGGGCGCCGGTGGTGTCGGTGCCGGACTCGATGGGCCGGCGGAACTTCGTGGTGAACACGTCCGAGCGCGGCAGCAGCCCGGGGGTGACCAGGGCGAGGATCGACCACAGGTCGCCGACGGAGTTCTCCACCGGCGTGCCCGTCATCGCCAGGCGGCGCGGGGCGCGCAGCCGGGACACCGCACGGTGGGTGGCCGTGCGCGGGTTCTTGACGAACTGCGCCTCGTCGAGGACCAGGGCGGAGAAGTCGACCTCGGCCAGGGCGTCGGCGTCGAGGCGGACGATCGCGTAGGAGGTGACGACGATGTCGGCGTCGGCGACGAGGTCGCGCAGGTCCTCCTCCCGTCGCGCACCGGTCGCGCGCACCGGGACCACGCGCAGGTCGGGGGTGAAGCGCTCCGCCTCGTGCACCCAGGTGCCGATGACCGAGGTGGGGCACACGACGAGGACCGGCCCGGCGCCGTCGGGGGCCTGCCCGACCTCCCCGCGCTCCTTGCCGCGCTGGATCGCGGCGAGGGTCTGCAGCGTCTTGCCGAGGCCCATGTCGTCGGCGAGGATCCCGCCGGCGCCGGCGTCCCACAGCATCGACAGCCAGGAGTAGCCCTCGGCCTGGTAGGGCCGCAGGGTGGCGTCCAGCCCCGACGGCGGGGCGGGCGTCGGGCGTCCGGCGATGTCGGCCAGCGCGCCCAGGGCGGCGCTCCAGGCCGCGGTCTGCTCGTCGAGCAGGTCGAGGTGGGCGAGCTCCTCGAGCTGGTCGGAGCGGTAGCGCGAGACCTGCACGCTCCCCGACGGCGCGTCGGCGATCTCGCGGGACTCGCCGACGAGGCGGCGCAGGGCCTCGAGCTCGGGGGTGTCCAGCGGGAGGTAGGTGCCCGAGGGCAGCACGACCAGCTCCGCGCCGGTGGCCAGCGCCTGGATGAGCTCGTCGACGGGGACCTCCTCGTCGCCCACGCGCACGCTCACCCGCAGGTCGAGCCAGTCGGTGGGGGCGGCGAGGTCGCCGGCGGCGGAGATGCTCACGGTGGCGGCCTCGGTCGCGGGCCGGTAGTCGGCCGCGTCGCCGACCACCTCCACGACGATGCCCGCCTCCCGCGCGCGTGGCAGCACCCGGTCCGAGACGAGCGCGGTCTGCGCGGGCCCCAGGTCGACGACCGCCTGCTCGGCCGGCCGCAGCCCGGGGATCTCGTCGAGCTCGCGCCCGACCGCGGTCAGCAGGGCGTGCTCGCGGGCGTGGTCGCGCGGCACCTCGGTCGCCGAGCCGCTCAGGGCCACGTCGACCGACTGCCCGCCGCCGACGTACCGGAACCCGAGCTCGACGCGGCTGCGGTGCGCGGGGCCCATGGTCATCCGCAGCAGCACGTGGGGCTCGAGCGCCTCGGGCACCTCGACCGAGTCGTCGGAGGAGGTCACCGTCAGCCGCTGGCGCAGGCGGGGCAGGAAGCCGTGGGTGAAGCGGACGCGGTCGGCGTCGGGGATGGTCATCGAGCCCACCGTGGCCTCCCGCAGGGGCGGGTCGACGGGGTGGTCGAGCGGGGCGAGCAGGATGTCGGTGCCGGTCAGCCGGACCGAGACCCCCGACGCCGGGTCGCCCTCGAGGGTCGCGCGCCGGGAGTCCCCGGCCGGGGCCGCGAAGGGCCCGACGACGACGGAGTGCCCGCCGCCGCGGTCGACCTCGACGAAGGGGCTGATGCGGATCCCCTCCTCGTCGGAGGTGAGGTCGATGCCGAGGGAGGCCCCCGGCGCCAGGCGCACCTGCCCGACGCCGGTGCCGCCGACGAGGTCGATGCCGGCGACGTAGGCCTGCACCAGGGCGGCCCACCCGTTGGGGTCGAGCTCGTCGAGGTAGACCTCCTCGGCGCGCTGCCACTCCGGCCGGGTGCCGTGCGCGCTGGCCTTGAGGTGGGCCAGCGCCCGCACGTGCTCGGGCACGAAGTCCTGGGCGGAGTAGCCGGTGGTGACCGAGGACCACGAGCGGCCGCCGGTGAGCCAGCGGCCGGTGCGACCCCGGACCACCGGGCGCAGCCGCAGCCGCGGGACCGAGACCTGGGGCGCGCCCAGGGCCCGGCGCGGCGTGCGCAGGCCGGAGGTGCGCTGGACCTCGCTCAGCTGCAGGCCGAGGGGGGTGAGGTCCGCCCCGGCGCGCGGGTCATCGACGATGGCGGTGAGCACGTCCTCCCAGCGGCGACCCGGCGCGCTGCGGCGGGCGCGGTCGCGCAGGTCGAGGAGCAGCGCGCCGACGTGCTTGCAGCCGTTGCCCACCGGGCAGGTGCACGAGCCGTGCCACACCGTGCCCTGCCCGTCGCCCTCGGCGCGGACGACGACGGTGTAGGTGTCGCCGCGCGAGCCGGTGACCTTGGCGATGATGACGGTGCCCTCGGGGTTGGTCGTCGCCCCGCCGACGTTGCCGGCCGAGAAGAGGCGGCGGGCCCGCTCGAGGGTCAGCTCGCCCAGTCCGGCCTCGAGCTCCGCATCGGAGAGCTCGCTGACCCACTCGAGCACGACGTCCTCAGGCACCCAGACACTCTAGGTCGCGCCACCCACGCCGTGCTTCCCCCCGGTCCGCGGGGGTCGCCGTCGCCGCGACCCCGGTGCGGTGACCGCGGGGCGGCGCCACCGGACCGTGGGGAGAACTCCCCATGGCGGCGGGATGCGCGCACTGGGAAGGTCATGACCGTGTTGTGGATCACAGCACGCCCCGTCCTCAGCCGCCCCCGAGCCCACCTGGAGCAGCCATGTCCACCGACCCCGCCGCGCGACGCGGCTCCCGCCCCGACCTCCGACTGCTCACCACCGTGGCGCTCGCCCTGACGATCGTGTGGGGCGTCGGCTGGGTGTGGGCGGGCGACACCTCGTTCACCGACCTCTACCTGTGGATCGGCGCCTCGGTCCTGGCGATCCTCTGGGTCGTCATCGGCGTGTACTCCCAGCGGGGTCCGCGCGAGCGCTGACGCCCGGGCCCTCCTCGATCGGTACCTCCTCGATCGGCGCGACCGCGAGCCGGTCGCGCAGCGAGCCCAGCATCGCGGCGACCTCGGCGTCGCACCGCACGGACCACCCCCAGCCGGCGGGGATCCACAGCAGGGCGACCAGGACGTCCTGCGGCAGGCGACCGGTGACGGTCCATCGCGTGGCCTCGCGGCCGTCGACGACCTCGGCCCGTGCGTCGGCGGCCCAGTGCCCGACGGCGTCCACCAGCGCGCTCACCGGCTGGTCGAGCAGGATCTCGGCCCGGTGCGTCGGCCGCACGAAGTCGGCGAAGCGCGCCTCGACCTCCTCCTCGGTGATCTCCCGGGGGGCGAACCGGGCACCCGTGCGCCGCACGCTGCCCAGCCGGTCGAGCCGGAAGGTGCGCCAGTCCGCCCGGTCGACGTCGTGGCACAGCAGGTACCAGCGCCCCGAGCGGACGACCAGCCGCTGCGGTTCGACGTGGCGGCGGCTCTCCCGGCCGTCCTTGTCGCGGTAGTCGAAGCGGGCGCGCTCGTGGTCCCGGCAGGCGAGGGCGAGCTCGCCGAGCACGTCGGGTGCCGCGCGCGGCCCGGAGCCGAGGTCGACGACGTGCTCGGTGAGGGCCGCCGCCCGGCGTCGCAGCGGGGCGGGTAGCACCTGGTCGAGCTTGGCCATGGTCCGCGCCGCGGCCTCCGCCCCCCGGCCGGCCACCGCCGCCGTGCGCAGGCCCACGGCCAGGGCGACGGCCTCGTCGTCGTCGAGCAGGAGCGGGGGGAGGGTGGCCCCGGCGGCGAGCTGGTACCCGCCCTCGGCGCCGGGGGCGGACTCGACGACGTAGCCCAGCTCGCGCAGCCGGTCGACGTCGCGGCGCACGGTGCGCGGGCTCGTCCCCAGGCGCTCGGCCAGGTCTGGACCCGACCACCAGCGGTGGGACTGCAGAAGGTCGAGCAGCCGCAGGAGGCGGGCGGTGGGGTCCGACATCCCCTCATCCTGCCGGAGGATGAGGACAGGAGCTGACCGCGTCGTCGGGACGGCCGGGACCGCATCAGCGGGTGTAGGCGCCCTGCCAGACGGTGTCGAAGGGGGTGTTCGCGCTCACGCGGGCGTGGATACCGGCGGTGACCATGTCCTTGGCGACCCGCACGGCGTCGGGGACCGGGGTCCCCTTGGCGAGCTCGGCGGTGATCGCGGCGGCCACCGTGCAGCCGGCGCCCGAGACGCGGTGCTCGCCGATCTTCGGGGCGGTGAAGACCTGGACGTCGGTGCCGTCCCACAGGACGTCGACGGCCTCGTCGCCCGGCAGCTCGACGCCGCCCTTGGCGTAGACGTACTGCGGCCCGTGCGAGCCGATGACCTTGGCGGCCTCGATCAGCTCGTCGACGGTGCCGATGGAGTCAGCGCCGGACAGGATCGTCGACTCGAAGACGTTGGGGGTGATGACGGTGGCGAAGGGGAGGATCTGCTCGCGCAGCGCGTTGTCGGTGTCCAGCGCGGCACCCGGCTCCTGGCCCTTGCAGATGAGGACCGGGTCGACGACGACGTGGTCCCACTCCTGCGCGCCGAGCCCATGGGCGACGGTGTCGATCGTCGCGGGCGTGCCGAGCATGCCGATCTTGACCGTGCGCAGCGGGTGGGTGGCCGTGGCGGCCTCGATCTGGTCGGCGATGACCTGGGGGTCGACCGGGACGAACCGGTGGCCCCAGCCGTTCTTCGGGTCGAAGCTGACGATGCAGGTCAGCGTGCCGACGCCATAGACGCCGAGCTGCTGGAACGTCTTGAGGTCGGCCTGGATGCCGGCGCCGCCGGTCGCCTCGGAACCGGCGATGACGTAGGCGAGGGGGACGGACACGTCGATTGGCCTCCGAACAGGGGTCTTCTCGCCCGGTCGGGCGAGCCAGGAGGGCGACGATACGCCCCGCGGCCCCGGGCAGTCACGGCGTGGGCGGCGCGTCCCGCGATGCGGGAGGCCGGCCGCCCACGCCGTCGACTCAGGGTCGGATCTGCGAGCGGTCGAAGGTCGCGGGGTCCTGGCCCACGCGGTCCGCGGAGTCCATCGCGTCGAGCACGGCCATCTCCGAGTCGCTCAGCTCGAAGCGGAACAGGTCGAGGTTGGCCTGGATCCGCGCCGGGTTGACGGACTTGGGGATGACGATGTGGCCGTGCTGGACGTGCCAGCGCAGCACCACCTGGCCCGGGGTCACCGCGTGGGCGTCCGCGAGCTCGGCGACGGCCTCGGACTGCAGGTCGGCGCCCTGGCCGAGCGGGGAGTAGGCCTCGACGGCGATGCCCGCCGCGCGGGTGGCCTCCAGCGTGCGGAGCTGCTGGTAGGTCGGGTGGACCTCGATCTGGTTGACGTCGGGCAGGATCCCGGTCTCCTCGGCGAGGCGGTCGAGGTGCTCGGGCAGGAAGTTGGACACGCCGATCGAGCGGACGGCGCCGGAGTCCTTGATCTCCGCGAGCGCGCGCCAGGTCTCGACGTACAGGTCCTTGGTCGGGACCGGCCAGTGCACGAGGTAGAGGTCGACGACGTCGAGGCCCAGGCGCTCCTGGGAGTCGGCGAACGCCTTCAGTGCCTGGTCGTGGCCCTGCTCGCCGTTGCGGAGCTTGGTGGTGATGAACACGTCCTCGCGCTTGAGGCCCGAGGCGCGCAGGGCGGCGCCCACGCCGGCCTCGTTGTTGTAGGCGGCGGCGGTGTCGATGTGCCGGTAACCGGCCTCGAGCGCGTGCTCGACGGCGGCCTGGGTCTCCTCCGGCGGGATCTGGAACGTGCCGAACCCGACCTGCGGGATGGTCACGCCCGAGGCCAGGGAGACGGTGTGGTCGTCAGCAGGAGTCATGCCACTGTTGTAGTGGCCCGGGGCCCGGACGGCGACCCGGGACCACGTGACGGGACGGCGCGTCGCGGTGCCGGCACCCGCCTGTCGGCGGTCGGGTTGGCCTCTGTGTCTTGCCAACTCCGACCTGTCAACCGGCTGGGTCACCTGTCAATCGACAGAGTCGGTTGAGAGGTCGCTCTACCGATTGACAGGTGGGGTCTAGGGGCGGTGCGGGTCGGGTCCCGCGCCGTCGTCGGGCCCGTCGCCGGTGTCCCCGCCGTCCGCGTGGTGCCCGTCCGAGGAGGGCCGCTGCTGCGTCGGCGTGCCCTCGGTGCGCGCGGTCGTCGGCCGGGTGGGGCGCGTGGGGCGTGTGGCCCGGGGCGAACCGGCGTCGTCGGCGTGCTGCTCCGTCGGCGCGCCCTCGTCGGCGTGGGCCCCGGCGGTGCCCTCAGGACGCGACGCTCCCGGCGCGCCCGAGCTGGCCGGCCGGGACGGGTCGGCGGGGTGCCGAGCCTCGCCGGTGTTCTGCGCCGTGCCGGCCGAACCCGCGCCGCCGGCCGCACCCGTGCCGGCCGCACCCGCACCGGCGGACCCCGCCGCACCGGCCGAACCCGCACCGCCCGCCCCCGTCGCACCGGCGGACCCCGCGCCCGCGCCACCGGAGGTGCGCTGCGCCGTCGGGGTCAGGGGGTGCGAGCCGCCCATGCCCTCGGCGCGGGCGCGACGCAGCTCGCCGACCGTGATCTCGCTGGACAGCCGGCGCGAGCCCTCGGACGATCCCGACGCACCCGGCTCGGCGCCCTCCTCGGCCCGCGGCACGCGGCCGCGGCGCTCGGCCCGCAGGCGCGCGGCGGCGTCGAGCTCGGCCTGGGTGCCCTCCACCTTCTTGTCCCCCGCCTGCAGGAAGACCGCGATGAACTTCGTGCGCGGGTCGGAGTCGACGAGCACCGCCTTGGCGAACAGGGTCAGCGGCACGGCGAGGATCGCCCCGAGCGGGCCCACGATCGCGGTCCAGAAGACCAGGGAGACGAACGTGACGGTCGAGTTGAGGCCGACGGCGTCGCCGGTGACCTTGGGCTGGATGAAGGTCTGGAAGCCGTTGTTGATGACCGTGTAGGTGACGATCACCCAGATCATCGTCGAGGGACCGCCGTCGAGTAGGCCGATGAGCGCCGGGGGCAGCAGGCCGATGAAGAAGCCGACGTTCGGGATGTAGTTGGTGACGAAGGCGAACAGGGCGAACGTCCACGGCAGCGGGACGTCGAGGACCATCAGCGCGATGCCGTCGCCGACCGCGACGATCGCGCCGAAGACCGTCGAGACGATCCAGTACTTGCGCACCTGCGAGGAGAAGGCCGTCAGCGACTCGGTGAGGTAGGGGGCGGCCTCGCGCAGCGACTCGGTGCGGCCCCGCACGTTGATGGTGTCGAAGCCGAGGAAGGCGGTGATGACGACGAACAGCACAGCCTGCGACCCGGTCGAGGTCAGCGCGTTGGCGATCTGGGTGACCACGCCGACGATCTGGTTGAAGTCGAAGTCCTCGAGGTAGGTCTCGAGGTTCGACACCTCGAGCCCCAGGCCCGAGAGCCATGCCAGGACGTCGGTGTACATGCGCTGGAAGGTGCCGCCGTACTGGGGCAGCAGCTGGCTCGTCTCGGCGACGCCGTAGGCGATACCCGCCAGGATGGACAGCAGGACGACGTAGACGACGAGCAGCGTGAGCAGCGTGGCCAGCCACCCGGGCAGGTGGAGGTACTTGCGCAGCCACACGATGAGCGGCCGGGCGGTGACCACCATCGTCACGCCGAAGAAGGCCGGCGCCACGATCGAGCTGATCGTCTGGATGCCCGCCATCGCGATGACCGTCGCCGCCACGACGACGATGGCGACCATCCCGATCGGGACGCTCGCGCGCGTCTCCTCCTGCGGGCTCGCAGTCATCTGTCCCTCCATCGTGGCAGCCGGACGCCGATCCGCTCGGCGACCGGGCTCATCCTGCCAGGCGGGCGCGGGGACCGGAGCCTGGGTACCGTGCGGGGATGACCGAGAACGGCCTCGAGAGCGCCCTGGCGCGCATGACGGACGCCGGCACGTCCGCCACCGCCCGGCGCGTGTTCGCCTCCTACTACGACGACCTGGTCCGGGGCGCCTCGGGCACGATGCCCGAGTCCGACCTGCGCCCGCTGGACGACGTCCCCCGGCTCGCCGACGTCGAGGTGGACGAGGAGGCCGCCGACGCCGCCCTGCGGGCCACCGCGCTCGTGCGGCTCAACGGCGGGCTGGGCACGTCGATGGGGATGACCGGCCCCAAGTCGCTGCTGCCGGTGCGCGGGGAGCGCACGTTCCTCGACGTCGTCGTCGAACAGCTGCGCGCCGCCCGGGAGTCCTCGGGGGCGACGCTGCCGCTCGTGCTCATGCAGTCCTTCCGCACGCAGGGGCCCACCCGCGAGGCGCTCGCCGCGCACCCGGACGTCGCGGTGGAGGGGGTGCCGCAGGACTTCGTGCAGAACCAGGTGCCGCGGCTGCGCGAGGACGACCTCGCCCCGGTGGACTGGCCGGACGACCCCGAGCTGGAGTGGGCGCCGCCGGGCCACGGCGACCTCTACACGGCGCTGTACGACCTCGGCCTGCCGCGCACCCTGCTCGACGCCGGCTACCGCTACCTGTCGGTGTCCAACATCGACAACCTCGGCGCCGTGCCCGACGGGCGCCTGGCGGGCTGGTTCGCCGCGAGCGGCGCCCCCTTCGCCATGGAGGTCTGCCGCCGCACGCGGGCCGACCGCAAGGGCGGCCACCTCGCCGTGCGGGTCGCCGACGACCAGCTCGTCCTGCGTGAGGTCGCCCAGACCGCCGACGAGGACCTCGACGCCTTCCAGGACGTGACCCGCCACCGCTACTTCAACACCAACTCGCTGTGGTTCGACCTCGAGGCGCTCGACGCGGCGCTCACCGAGCACGACGGCGTCCTCGGGCTGCCGCTCATCCGCAACGTCAAGACGGTCGACCCCGCCGACAAGACCTCGACGCGGGTGGTGCAGGTCGAGACCGCGATGGGCGCCGCCATCGAGCTCTTCGAGGGCGCGGTGGCGGTCGAGGTGGGCCGCGAGCGGTTCCTGCCGGTGAAGACCACCGACGACCTCCTGCTGGTCCGCTCCGACGCCTACGAGCTCGGGGCGGACGCGCGCCTGCGGGCCGTCGCGGACCCGGTCCCCGACGTCGAGCTCGACCGCGACGTCTACAAGCGCGTCCCCGAGCTCGACGAGCGCTTCCCGACCGGCCCGCCGTCGCTGCGCTCGGCGCGCTCACTGCGGGTCGAGGGCGACGTCACCTTCGGCGCGGACGTGCAGGTCCTCGGGGACGCGGTCGTGCGTGCCGAGGAGGTCGGGTCTCGCGTGCCCGACGGCGCGCGCCTCGGCCAGGGGTGAGCGGCCGGCGTCGTGGGCGGGCCCCGGCGTCGGGCCTGAGATCGGCGTCGGGCTTGGGACCGGCGGGGTGCGGATCGTGCGGTTGCGGACCGTGCGGAGCCCCGTCGCTGACTGTGCCAGGAACCGGAACGGCCGGTGGTGGTCCGTGGACCACCACCGGCCGTACGGTGACGCCTTCGCTCCCCCCGGACCGTGACGTCACCTTCCGTGTCGAGGACGGTGGGTGCGGGTACCAGTCGCACCCACCGTCCTCATCCCCCGTCCCTCACGAGGCGGCCCACCCGCCTCATGCAGCGACGACGCGGCGCTCCTTGCGGATCGCCCTGCGCTCCGACGGCGTGGTGCCGCCGAAGATGCCGAAGGGCTGGTTGGTGCGGAGCGCAAACTCGTAGCAGGCCTCGGCGACCGGGCAGGAGGCGCAGACGGCCTTCGCGCGGGCGACCTGCGCGTCGACGGCCTTGCCCTGCCCCTCGGGGAAGAAGTCGTCCGTCGGGAGGTCGATGCACGCACCCTGGACTCGCCAGTTCGGGTCGGTGTCCTCCGTGAAGCTGTTCATGGGGACCACTCCACGTCCCGAACCTGGGTGGAGGCTGGGAATGGGCGCACAATCGTCTGCGAATCTCGGGTGGCGCTATCTTTCTTCACGCATGCACGGCCCCACGGACGTCCAGGAGGACACCATGACCAATCCCAAGATCGTCGCGCAGGCGGGGGAGATCCTCGGCCACGCGCCGGAGGACGCCGTGCTTCTCCTGCCCCGGGACGGTGCGCAGTGGATCGCGAGCAGCATGGAGCGCACGCCCAGGAAGCGCTCGATCGGCTCCGTCCTGGCCGACTCGATGGTCAAGAACGAGGTCCGTCCCGGTGGGCACGTCCTGGGGCTGCCCTTCCCGCCGGAGAACCCGGTGGTGTGGGCGCTGACCCCGGCTGCGGCGGTCTGCATGGACACCGTCGCGGCGTTCGCCGGCCGCTGGAAGCCGGCCCGGGTCTTCGCCTCCTTCGACTATGCCGCCCTGGACCGCGTGTGGCACGAGAAGACCGGCATGAGCATGTTCGGCGTGCACGTGACGATGCGCGACGGCAACCACTGGGAGTTCAGCATCGGCAAGGGCGAGCTGAAGAAGCACTACCTGGCCTTCGAGCAGGAGCTGCTGGCGCGCATCGCCCGCGCCGGCGAGCAGGGCGCGCGCGCCCAGGCGGCGGGCGCCGTCGGCCAGGCGCCGCAGGCCGGCCAGGGCGGGGACGGCCTCTGGCAGCCGGGGCCGCCGCAGGGTGCGCCGCACGGTGAGCCGGGCCAGTGGCAGCCGGGGCCGCCGCAGGGGCAGCCCGGCCGCTGGTAGACCCGCGACGCCGGGGCCGTGGCTGCCGGGGGCTCGGCTGAGCGGGGTTCGGCTGGGCGGACCGCCGCTACAGCGGGGTGACCGCCTGGTAGGCGCGCTCGAGCTCGGCGAGCCGGTCGGCGTAGTGGGCGGTGCGCTCCGGGACCGGGGTGCAGGTCGGCCCCGTCGTCCCCTCGGCGCGCTCGACCCCGGGCGCGACGACGCCCAGGGCGGTGAGCGCGGTGCCGCGCAGCGTGGAGCGCTTGAAGGTCACGGGGGTCACCGGCGCCCCGACGACGTCGGCGAGCAGCTGGGCGAACTCCGGCAGCTCGGCGATGACGCTCCCGCTGACCCGGATCTCCTCGGGCAGCCCGGCGACCTCCCGCAACTGGCGGGCCACCCGGGCATAGCTGAGCGCCACGCCCTCGAGCACGCCGCGGGCCAGGTCGGTGGGGGTGTGGGCGGCGGTGATGCCCAGGACGCTGGCGCGCGCCCCGGCGGCCCAGCCCGTCGAGCGCTCGCCCGAGAGGAAGGGCAGCACCAGCGGCGTCGTGGCGGACGGCTCGGGAGCCAGGACGGCGGACAGCTCCTCCGCGACGCGCAGGTTCTCCCGCACCCAGGCCACCGCACGGCCGACGTCGCTCAGGGCGCCACCGAGCAGCGTGCGCCCGGCGTCGACCCGGTAGCCCCACAGCCCCGGCGGCAGCGTGGCCGGGACCGTCTCGACGAGCACCCGCATCGCGCCCGAGGTGGCGGCCGAGATGACGGCGACCTTCCCGGAGGTGCCGCCGGCGCCGAGGTTGGAGCCCAGGCCGTCGGGGATGCCGGGGAACCACTGGGCCGACGCGAGGGCCGGCCAGGTGCGGGCGAGGGACTTGCTTGCCTTCGACGTCGGGGTGACCGGCTCGGCGGGGTCCTGGATCGCGGAGAGCTGGGCCCGGCGGATGCCGGAGAGCCGGAGCAGCTGGGTGTCCCACTCGCCGGTGCGGCGGTTGAGCAGGCCCGTCCAGGCGGCGGTGGGCGTGCTGGCCACCGCCACCCCGAGCAGCCGCAGGTGCACGTACTCCGCCAGGGACATCCACCGGTCGACGCCGGCGAACAGCTCCGGCTCGGACTGCCGCAGCCAGCGCAGGCGCGGGGCGAGGTAGCTCGAGTGCAGCCGCGCCCCCGTGCGCTGCTGGACCTCCGGCTCGCGCACCTTGGTGCGCAGCTCGGTGACCTGCGCGGTGCAGCGGGCGTCCGCGTAGGTGTAGCAGGGCGTGCAGGCGCGCCCGTCGGCGCCGACCCCGACCAGGGAGGAGGCGAAGGTGTCCAGCGCGACGCCGGCCACCGCGTCGGCGTCCAGGTCGGCGGTGACCTCGGTGAGGATCTCGGAGATCTCGGCCACGACCTGGTCGGCGTCGATGACCGAGGTGCCGTCGACGTCGGTGGTGAACTGGTGCGGCACCTTGTGGCGGGCGCCCTGCACGGGGCGACCGGCGGCGTCGTAGAGCCCGCCCCGGGAGGCGGTCGAGCCGACGTCGAGCGCGAGGACCAGGGGCTGGGTGGCCGCGTCGGGCGTGGTGCGGAAGGCGTCGGACATGGCTCTCCCTCGGGGGTGGCGATCGCGAACACGGTAGCCGCACGTGCGCGATGGTCGCGCCAGATGGGCGCAGGGCGGTCGTCGGTGCTGCCGTCCGGCCGCGCGACGCGGGGGTCGTGACGGCTCGCTAACCTGGCCGGATGGAGCCGACCGTGACCTCGACCGCACCGGGATCGACCTACGAGCGGATCTGGCCCGAGCCGGCGGTGCTGTCCGCCGCCGAGCTCCAGGCGACCTACCGGGAGCCGGGCGTGCGGTCGAACATGGTGACCTCCGTCGACGGCTCCCTCACCTTCGACGGTCGCGCCGGCGGACTGTCCGACCCCGTCGACCAGGCCCACCTCCTGCTCGCGCGCGGGGCGGCAGACGTCCTGCTCGTCGGCGCCGGCACCGTGCGGGCCGAGGGCTACGGGCCGGTGCGGGTGCCCGAGGAGGTCGTCGAGCGCCGTCGCGCGGCCCGGATGAGCGACCACCCCCGCCTCGCCCTCGTCTCCGCGACCCTCGACCTCGACCCGGGTGCGTCGATGCTGGCCGAGGCCCCCGAGCGCCCCATCGTCCTCACGGTCACCGGCGCGCCGGCGGAGCGGGCGGCGGCGCTGGCCGAGGTCGCCGAGGTCGTCCACCTCCCGCCCCGCGAGGGCGGCGGCGTGCACGGGGCGGCGGCCGTCGCCGCCCTGCGCGAGCGGGGCCACGAGCGGATCCTCACCGAGGGCGGGCCGACCTTCCTCGGCGCCCTGGTCACCGACGGCGTGCTGGAGGAGTTGCTCGTCAGCTACTCCCCGCTCGTCGCCGGCGGCACCGGGCAGCGGATGGTGCTCGGCGCGCCTGAGGAGGCCCGCCGCCTCGAGCTGGTCTCGCTGCTGCGCGCCGGCGACCTGCTCATCGCGCGCTACCGGGTGCGGTAGGGCGCGGCCGGGAGCGACCGGCTGCGGCTTGCGCGGCCGGCTGAGGCCTGGCGCGACCCGCGCCGGGTCAGCGGTCGGCGTCGATCGACCAGTCGACGCCGAGGAGCTCGGCGCTGAGGTCGAAGTGCCGCTCGGCCACCCCGGGCCGGCGGGCCGCACGGTTGACGAGGCCTGGGCGACGCCGGTCGTTGTAGTACGTGCCCGAGCGCCAGACGGTGCCGGGTACGCCGTCGACGAAGTACGCGAGGTGCGCCCCACCCGACGACGGCGGGCTGAGCACCTTCCGGAGCGCCCCCTGGTAGACCCGGCCGAGATACCCGCCCGTCCCGGACGCGAAGCTCGTCCCGACGATGCCGGGGTGGAAGGCGACCGTGGACACTCCCCGGGCGTGGAACCGAGCGTGCAGCTCCTGGGTGAAGAGGATGTTCGCCAGCTTGGCCGTGCCGTAGGCGCGGTTGGGTCGGAAGCCCGACCAACCCTGGATGTCGTCCAGGTCGAGCCGGCCGTAGAGGAGGTTGCCGACGCTGGCGGTGGCCACCACGCTCGCGCGGCTCTCGATCAGCCGGTGGCGCAGGAGGTTCGTCAGCAGGTAGGGGGCGAGATGGTTGACCTGGAAGGTGAGCTCGAAGCCGTCGACGGTGCGGACCGGCCCGTCGAGGAGGCCGCCGGCGTTGTTGGCCAGGACGTCGATCCGGTCGAGCGAGCGCTCGAGGTCGGCGGCGAGCTCGCGGACGTCGTCGAGCCGGGAGTGGTCGGCCACGCGGTGCTCGGCGCCGACCCGCTCGGCGACCGCTCGGGTCTTGTCCGGGTCCCGTCCGACGAGGACCAGGCGGGTGCCCGCGCGGGCGAGCTGCTGCGCGGCGGCGGCGCCGATGCCGTCGCTGGCTCCGGTGAGGACGATCGTGCGCATGAGGACCCCCGACGGGTGACGCTGCTCGTGGACCTGCCCGCTCCGGGCCGGCTGCGGTGACGCTAGCACATGTGAAACGAAGACGTTTCGTATCAGTTAGGCTGGTGTGCATGGAACCCACCTCCGGTGCACCACGGCGGGGACGCCCGGTCGATCCCACCCTCGGTCCCGCGATCCTCGAGGCGGTCCTCGACGTCCTCGCCGACGGCGGATATGCCGGGCTGACCACCGCGACGGTGGCGCGCCGCGCGGGCGTCTCCACCGCGACGCTCTACCGGCGCTGGCCCACCAAGCGCGACCTGGTCCGCGCCGCGGCCGGCATGGTCGCCGGGTCCGAGGAGGACGTCGACACCGGGAGCACCGCGGCCGACCTGCGGGCCATGCTCGAGCACAAGAGTCGCGCCCTGGCCGGGCGGGTCGGCGTCGCGCTCGTCGCGCTCGTGGCCGAGTCCCGGCACGACGACGAGCTCGCCGACGTCGTGCGGGCCATCACCCACGAGCCGACGCGGGAGCGGCTCGGGGCGATCCTCGACCGGGCGGCGGGCCGGGGGGAGCGGCCCGCCGCGGACGCCGACTCCGCCACGGTGCTCGTCCTCGGGGCGATCATGGCCGGCCTCGCCTTCGGCGGAGGGGGCGGTGGCAGCGGTGAAGGTGGCCCTGGTGGCGCCGACGGATCTGGCGGCCCGGCGGGCTCGGCGGCGGAGGGTCCGCTCGACAGCGGCCAGGTCGAGCTCCTCGTCCGGGCGCTCGCCGCCGAGGGCGGCGCAGCCGGCGGCGCTGCGGCCGGGGGGACCGACCCCGGAGGCCCGCCCTCCGGCGACTGACCCGCAGGACCTGGTCTCCCGACCCGCGTCCCCGGGACCTCCGGCCCTCGAGGACGGGTGCGCCGGCTCGTAGCGTCGAGGTGTCAGCAGTATCACGCACCAGTCAAGGGAGAGCCTCATGTCCGAGCGTCCGCTCATGTCCCTCATCGCCCCCTCGCGCTACAGCCAGGGCCGCGGGGCGATGGCCAGCATCGGCACCGAGCTGGCCCGGCTGGGCTCCGTGCCGATGATCGTGGCCGACGACGTCGTGTGGGGCATCGTCGGGGAGACCGTCACCGATTCGCTGACCTCGGCCGGGCTGCCCGTCCACCGGGTCCCCATCCAGGGCTACGCCACGGGCGCCACGATCGACTCCCTGGCCGAGCGGGCCGGCGAGCTGGGCGCCGACGTCGTCGCCGGCGTCGGCGGCGGCTCGACGATCGACGCCGTCAAGGCCGCCGGGCACCTCGCCGGCACCCGCTGGGCCTCGGTGCCCACCATCGCGTCCACCGACGCGCCGTGCTCGGCCCTGTCCGTGGTCTACACCGCCGAGGGTGCGATGGAGGAGTACCGCTTCTTCCCCCGCAACCCCGACCTCGTCCTCGTCGACACCCAGCTCGTGGCGAACGCCCCGGTCCGCCTGCTCGTGGCCGGCATCGGCGACGCCCTGGCGACCTGGCCGGAGGCGCGCGCGGTCGCCCGTGCGCAGGCGAGCACCATGGCCGGCGGAGCGGCGACCATGTCCGCCAAGGCGCTCGCCCGGCTGAGCTGGGAGATCCTCCACGAGGACGCGCTGCCCGCGATCGCTGCCGTCGGCCGCAACGTGGTCACCTCCGCCGTCGACCGCGTCGTCGAGGCCAACACCCTGCTCTCCGGCCTGGGCTTCGAGTCCAGCGGGCTGGCCGGCGCCCACGCCATCCACGACGGCCTGACCGCCGTCCCGCAGACCCACCACCTCACCCACGGCGAGAAGGTCAACGTCGGCACCACCACCCAGCTCGTGCTCGAGTCGGCGCCGACCGAGGAGCTCGACGACTTCATCCGCTTCACCACCCGCGTCGGGCTGCCGAACACGCTGGTCGAGGCGGGCATCGACGTCGACGATCTCGACTCCCTGCGCACGGTCGCCGAGGCGGCCACCGCCGAGGGCGAGACCATGGCCAACATGGACGTCGACGTCACGGTGACCACGCTCGTCGACGCGCTGCGCTTCCTCGACGACTATTGCGCCCGGGTGCGCGCGGACGCGGGGCTGCCGGCCCCGGCGCCCATGCACCAGCACTGAGCGCAGGTACCGGGCGGTCCCTCGCCGTCGTGCCCCGTGCCTAGCGGCCCGGCTCGGTCCCCGCGAGCTCGGCCGCGTCCTCGACGGCGAGGCGGGGCGGGGTCGAGTGCTCGGGCACGATGGCGGTCTTGTCCGCGTAGAAGGCGCGTAGCTGGTCCATGTCGGCGGCGACGTCGCCGGTGAGGTGCAGGGTCGGGCCGATCCCGGTGGTGCGGGTCGAGGCGTCGAGGAAGCCGAGGATGACCGGCAGGTCGGCCTCGCGGGCGATGCGGTAGAAGCCGGACTTCCAGTGCTCCCGGCGGGCGCGCGTGCCCTCGGGCGTGATGACCAGGTGGAAGGTCTCGCCGCGGCGGGCACGCCCGACCAGGTCGGCCACGAGGCCCTCGGGGTTCTCCCGGTCGACGGGGATGCCGCCCATCGCCCGGAAGAACGCACCGGGCAGGCCCTCGAAGTACTCCTTCTTCATCAGCACCTTCGGCGTGAGGTCCCGCGACCAGGCCACCCCGAGCATGAGGACGAAGTCCCACCGAGAGGTGTGCGGTGCACCGATGAAGATCGCCCGCGGCTCGTGGACGTCGGGCGCCACCAGGCGGTAGCCGGCGACCCCCAGCAGGGCCTTGGCGAGCGTGCGACGGGCGAGACGGTTGAGGGCCACGCGCACCACGCTACTGGCCGCGCGTGCGCCGTGCCCGCCGCGTGCTCCCGCGGCTCGTGGCGGGGGAGCGCTAGGTTCGGGGGATGAGCGAGACCGGGTACGGCGACTTCGAGTTCGAGCGGAAGTTCGTGTGCGCGGCGCTGCCCGAGGTGCTTCTCGCCGAGGCCGACCCGGTGCTCATCGTCCAGTCCTACCTGCTGGCCGAGGACGGCTACGCCGTGCGGGTCCGGGTGCAGGCCCCGGGCGCCGGGCTGCGGCCCGACGACCTCGTCGACACCGCCGCGGTCCTCGATCGCGTGGACGCCGACGTCCAGTTCGCGGCGATGACCGCGAAGGGCCCGCACGTCGGGGGGACGAGGTACGAGGCCGAGCGCGAGCTCGACCCGGGTGTGGCCGTCGAGCTCGTCCGCCGCGGGCGCGTGCGCGTGGTCAAGCTGCGGCACTCGATCTGGCTGGGCCACGACGGCTGGGTGGTCGACGAGTTCGCCGGCGAGAACGCGCCCCTGGTGGTCGCGGAGTGCGAGCGCGGCGGACCGGTGGTCGACCTCACCGTGCCCGACTTCTGCGTGAGCGAGGTGACCGCGGACGAGCGCTTCGGCAACGAGTACCTTGCCGTGCACCCCTACGCCACGTGGCGCGACCGCTTCGAGCGGGAGCTCGCCGTCACCGGCCCGGTCTTCTCCCAGGAGTTCGGCCGCAACCGGCTGCCCGGCACGGGCACGCCGGGTCACTGGTAGCAGCGCGCTCCCGCGCTGGCCTTTCCGCGAGACATGGGTCTGTGTCTCGAGAACATGCCCCGAGCCCATGCTCTCGAGACACAACCCGATGTCTCGATGATGGAGAGCGTGGACAGCAGGTGGCGCGGGGCTAGGGGCGCACCATCACCTTGATCTCGCGGCGCTCGTCCATCGCCGCGTAGGCCTCCGCGACGTCGTCGAGGGGGACGGTCGCGGTGAAGACCACGCCAGGCTCGATGCGGCCGGAGCGCACGTCGGCCAGCAGCTCGGGGATGTAGGCGCGCACCGGTGCGACGCCGCCGGCCAGGCCGATGTTGCGCCCGAACATCGAGCGCGGACGGATGCCGCGGGTGACCCCGTTGGGCACGCCCACGTAGCCGACCGTCCCACCGGGCCGGGCGCTCGCGATCGCCTGGTCCATCGACTCGTCGGTGCCCACCGCCTCGAGCACGACGTCCGCGCCGGGCACCCCCAGCAGCTCCGCCAGCTCGGCCGCGCCCTCGTCCCCGCGGGAGGCGACGACGTCGGTGGCCCCCAGGCTGCGGGCGAGCTCCTGGCGGTCGGCGTGCCGCGAGAACACGACGATCCGGCCGGCGCCGAGGCGCTCGGCGGCGATGACCGCGCTCAGCCCGACGGCGCCGTCCCCGACCACGGCGACCGTCTCTCCCGCGGTCAGGCCGGCGGCGACGGCGGCGTGGTGGCCGGTGCCCATGACGTCGGACAGGGCGAGCAGGTGGGTGAGCAGCGTGTCGTCGACGTCGCGCTCGGCCACGCCGGCGGGCACGAGCGTGCCGTCGGCGAGGGGCACCCGCACGGCCTCGGCCTGGCAGTGGCCGGTGGGCAGGCCGTCGCCGTCGGGGGCGCCCCAGAAGCCGCCGCGCTCGCAGGAGGTGTGGATCCCGTGCCGGCAGGCGAAGCACTCCCCGCACGAGTAGGAGAAGGGGGCGATCGTGACGTCGCCGGGCCGCACGGTGGTGACCTCGGCGCCGACCTCCTCGACGACGGCGACCATCTCGTGGCCGATCGTGCGCGGCTCGCGCACGGGCACGACGCCCCGGTAGTGCCACAGGTCCGAGCCGCACACGCAGGCGGCGAGGACCCGGACCACTGCGTCGGTGGGGGCCAGCAGGGTCGGGTCGGGGCGCTCCTCGACGCGGACGTCGTGGGCGGCGTGCAGGACGGTGGCGCGCATGGGACCAGCGTGCCAGGAACCGCTGCGGGGTGACGTGCCGGGTCGTCAGGCGCCGTCGTCGGCGGGCCCGGCGTCGAGGTCCCACACCGGGGCCGCGTCGATCTGTTCGCCGTGGGTCTCCCACGAGCGCCACCAGAGGTCGGCGTCGGCGGGCACGTGCGCGGCGGGGACCCGCTCCAGGTGGTGGCGGACCTGCCGCTTGACCTCGGTCAGCTCCTCGACCAGCGCGTCGCGCGAGTCGCGGGCGGGCTCGCGCTGCAGGAGCCGGCGCAGCTCGGTGCGCAGGTCCATCCGGTGGGCGGGCGGCGCGGAGGCCCCGGAGCCGCCGGCCGTGGCGAGCCCGGCCAGGCCCGAGGACCCCTCGGGGGCCGCCACCCGGCCCGAGCCGTCGGGGGCCAGCAGCAGCTCCTCGATCTCCCAGGCCCGACGCCGCGCACGCACCACCGCGCTGCCGTCCTCCTCCTCGGCCTCGCTCGCACCGTGATGGGTCTGCGCCGCGCGGAGCCACCCGTGGTCGGCCATGAGCGCGGTCAGGCCACGGTCCACGGTCATCGTGTCGTGCACGTCGACGGTGGCGTGGACGACCTTCGCCCCGGCCTCGCGGGCGAAGACCACCTCGTCGCGCAGCTGCTCGTCGGACATGATCGACGTGCCGGCGCGCATCATCACCGAGACGATGTCGGTCCCCACGGGGGAGTCGCCGGCGTCGGCGCCGGGCGGGTGGCAGACGATCGCCCAGGCGTCGGTGACGCCGATCTTGTCCAGCACGACGTCGGCGGGCAGGTTCTCGCGCACGCCGCCGTCGATGTAGTGCTCGCCGGCGATGGGGATGGGGTGGAAGACGGCCGGGATCGCGCACGAGGCCCACACCGCCAGGGTGAGGTCGTCGGTGGTCACCGGCTCGCCGTCCTCGCCCCGCAGCGGGACGTCCCCCCGGTCGCGCAGGACGCCGTCCTGGTCGGTGAAGCGCAGCTCGCCCGACTGCAGGCCGACCATGGCCACGCGCAGCACCGTGCCGGCGGCGCGCACGCGGTCGGGGTCGAAGGTGGTGGTGTCGATGAGGGCGTCGACCACCGGTCCGGGCGTGTACATCGCCCCCGCCTGGGAGGCGCCGCGCAGGATCCCGGCCAGGTCGCCGCCGGCGCGCCCGAGTGCCGGGAGGTTGCCGATCATCTGCATGACCTGCGCCGCGGTCCAGCCGGGGGCCGGGGCGGGCTCCGTCGCCGCGACGGCGGCCCGGGCCTCGGCGGCCGTGGTGGGCGTCTGACGCGGCTCGGCGGCGGCCCGGTCGGCGGCCCCGCAGTTGATGGGGTCGAGGAGCTGGAGGTAGCGCGGGCCGCGCTCTGTCAGCGCCTTCCACCACGGCTGGGGCGTGAACATCTGGTCGGGGGAGTCCATCTGCCGCCACATGGCGTCGAGGTGGTCGAGCCACGCGCGCTGCTCCCCGTGCCCGCGGCCCTGGGCGAGGACCGCGGCGACGATGGCGCCCGCGGAGGCCCCGGCCATGACGGTCGGGGCGATGCCGACCTCGTCGTAGAGGTAGCGCAGCGCGCCGAGGTGGAAGTCCGCACGGGACCCACCACCGGAGAGGATGAGGCCGGTGGCCCGGTTGCGACATCGGGACAGGGTCGGGACCCACCGGCCGGGGGACAGGCGGCGACTCATGCCCCCACCCTAGGTGTCGCCCGCGCGGTCAGGACGGCCGCGGGCCGAGGATCGCGAGGACGACCCGCTCGGCGTCGCCGGGGCGCGGGCGGGCCTGGCTGATGGCCCGCAGCACGATGGCGCCGACCAGGGCCTCGGCGAGCTCGGCGAAGGGGGCGCCGGGGTAGAGGTTGGGTGCCGTGCCCACGGCCTGCTCGAGCCGCCGGGCGAAGGTGTCCTCGTCCTCGCCCGAGAGGTGCTCGTAGATCCGCAGCGCGACGCCGGGGTTCGCGGTGGCGGCGGCGAGCAGCGAGCGGATGACGCGTTCGCTCGCCGGGTCGATGAGGGTGGTGAACAGGTCGTCGAGCCAGCCGGTGAGGTCGGCGTAGATGTCGCCGGTGTCGGGCATGTCCGCCGTGCCGTCGAGCAGCCGGCCGTCGACCAGCGCCTCGGTGAGGACCTCGCCCTTGGAGCCCCACCAGCGGTAGATGGTCTGCTTGCTCACGCCGGCGGTGGTGGCGATGGCCTCCATCGTCAGGCCGTCGTAGCCCCGCTCGACGAACAGCGCCGCGGTGGCGTCGAGGATCGCCGACCGCGCGGCCTCGCTGCGGACCGGCCCGCTCCGGGTCGCACTCATTTCTCTTGTGGCCTCCTCGTCCCGGTCGACATCGTATCGACGGCCACCCCCGGTGTGACCGGTCGCACCGCCGTCGAGGTCCCGCTCGCCTTGATGAGACGGAACGTCTCGTCTTAGGTTAGTCGAGGCGTCCGCGGGGTCTCTGTCCCCGAGACGGCGCACCGACCGTGGCGAGTGCCCGGCGGTGGCCGGCCCGCGACGCGCACCCGACGACGACACGAGAGGCACCCCCATGGCCGAAGGCCTGTACCGGCTCGGAAAGTTCGCGGCCCGACGCGCCTGGACGGTGCTCGTGGCCTGGCTCGTGGTCCTGGGGGTCGCCGCCGGCTCCTTCGCCGCGTTCGGTGGCACGCTCTCGACCTCCTTCGACATCCCCGGCACCGCCTCCGGCGAGGTCATCGACGAGCTGGCCGAGGAGATGCCCGAGCTGTCCGGCGCGACCGGCACGGTGGTGTTCACCTCGAGCGACGGCGAGGCCCTCGACGAGGACCAGCGCGCCGAGATCGCCGAGCTCGTGGCCGGGGCCGAGGGCCTCGACGACGTCACCGGCACGCTCGACCCCTTCGCCGCCGAGGAGCAGCGCGCGGCGCAGGTCACCGAGCTCGAGGACGCGGCCGCCGAGATGGAGGCCGGCCGCGCCGAGCTCGCCGCCGGCACCGAGGAGGCCGACGCCGGTCAGGCCGAGATCGACGCCGGGCTCGCCGAGCTCGAGGCCCAGCAGGACGAGATCGACGCCGCCCGCGAGCAGCTCGAGGCCGCCGGGCTGCCCACCGACGAGATCGACGCCGGTCAGGCCGAGCTCGACGGCGCCCGCGAGGAGCTCGAGGCCGGTCAGGCCGAGCTCGACGTCGCTCGCGAGGAGCTGGCCGCGGGGCAGGCCGAGCTCGAGGCCGGCGAGGTCCAGCACGGGCTCGGCACCTCGCTGCTCGAGCACTCCGAGGGCATCCGCACCGTCTCCGAGGACGGCTCGACCGCGCTGGCCACGATCACCTTCTCCGAGCAGGCCATCGAGCTGCCCGAGGAGTCCCGCCAGGGCGTCATCGACCACTTCTCCGGGGCCGACATCGAGGGTGTCGACATCGAGCTCTCCTCCGACATCGCCCAGGGCGTGCCGGAGATTCTCGGTATCGGCGAGGTCATCGGCGTCGTCATCGCCGGGATCGTCCTCGTCGTCGTCCTCGGCTCGGCCCTGGCTGCCGTCTTCCCGATCGTCACCGCCATCACCGCCGTGGGCATCGGCATCCTCACCGCCCTGTCCTTCTCCGGCGTGGTCACCATGACCTCGGTGACCCCGGTGTTCGGCGTCATGCTGGGACTGGCGGTCGGCATCGACTACGCGCTGTTCATCGTCAACCGGCACCGCACCCAGCTGCTCGCCGGCATGGACGTGCGCGAGTCCGTCGGCATGGCCAACGGCACCGCCGGCACCGCCGTGGTGTTCGCCGGCGCCACGGTGGCGCTCGCCCTGCTCGCGCTCAACGTCGTCGGCATCCCCTTCCTCGGGCTCATGGGCACCGTCGGTGCGGTCGCGGTGGGCTTCGCCGTGCTGCTCGGCATCACCGCCGTCCCGGCGATGCTTGGCCTGGCGGGCACCCGGATCCTGCGGCGCAGGGCGCGCGAACAGCGCGAGGCGGCGATCGCCGAGGTGCAGGCGGCCGGCGACGGCTCGGCCGGTGCGGCCGGCGACGGCGCCCGGACCCGACCGACCCCCATGCGCACGGGACGGGCGATCCTCACCACCGTCGTCGGCGTCGTGGCTCTCGCGGTGCTGGCCATCCCCACGATGTCCATGCGCCTGGGCCTGCCGGCCGGCGACTCCGAGCCGGTGGACTCCACCGCCCACCAGGCCTACGTCCAGATCGAGGAGTCGTTCGGGGCCGGCGTCAACAGCCCGCTGCTGGTCACCGCGAGCCTGCCCGATGGCGTGGACGAGACCGGCCAGCTCGAGGCGCAGGTGGCCGTGGCCGACGAGCTCGCCGCCCACGACGACGTCGTCGCCCTCGCCCCGATCGGGGTCTCCGAGGACGGCTCGCTGGCCTCCTTCCAGGTGATCCCCACCGAGGGCCCCAACGCCGAGTCCACCGCAGACCTTGTCCACGACCTGCGGGCCCTGCCCCCGATCGACGGCGACATGGAGCTCGGCGTGGCCGGACAGTCGGCCATCAACATCGACATCTCGGAGTCGCTGGCGGACGTCCTGCCGACCTACCTCGCGGTCGTCGTCGGGCTCTCGCTGCTCATCCTCGTCACCGTGTTCCGCTCGCTGCTCGTCCCGCTGGTGGCCACGGCCGGGTACGTCCTGTCCGTGCTGGCGACCTTCGGCGTGACGACCGCGGTGTTCCAGTGGGGCTGGGGCGCGGAGCTGTTCGGCATCGCGACGCCGGGGCCGCTCATCAGCTTCCTGCCCGTCATCCTCGCCGGCGGCCTGTTCGGGCTCGCCATGGACTACCAGCTCTTCCTGGCCACCGGCATGCGCGAGGCGTTCGTGCACGGTGCGCCGGCCCGGGTGGCCGTGGTCGAGGGGCTCCGGGGCGGACGCCGGGTCGTGGTGGCCGCGGCGCTCATCATGACCGCGGTCTTCGCCGGGTTCATTAGCGCCGACGACACGATGATCAAGACCTTCGGCCTGGCGCTGGCGGTGGGCGTGGTCCTCGACGCCTTCATCGTGCGGCTGCTGCTCATGCCCGCCGTCATGCACCTGCTGGGGCGCTCGGCCTGGTGGCTGCCCCGGTGGCTGGACAAGATCCTGCCCCGGGTCGACGTCGAGGGTTCCGCCCTCGAGCGCCGGCACGCCCAGATGACGGGTGCCGAGGCCGAGGCTGGGGCCGTGGCTGTGGCCGAGGAGGCCGGCTCCGTGGACGAGCGGGAGTCCGAGGCCGGTTCCGGCGGCAGCTCCGCGAAGCACCGGAAGGACTGACTCGAACGGCGCCGCGGCCCGCCCTCCGCGGGCTCAGCTCCGCCGGCGCAGGCTCGCGAGAACATGGGTCGTGTCTCGAGACGATGCCCTCAACACATCGTCTCGAGGCACAACCCATTGTCTCGACGAAGGTGAGGGCGGCGGCCAGAGTCAGGTGGCCGGCCGGAGCACGTCCGGGAGCTCGGTGCGCAGCCACACCTCGATCGCGTCCACGAGCGCCGTGACCGCTCCGACGACCCGGTCCGGCTCGGCCGCCGAGGTGAGCACCGCCGTCGTGCGTGCGGAGAAGCCCTCGGGCAGCGAGGCGCACAGCTCGGGCACCAGCGTGCCGAGCCGCTTCTCGCCGGGGTGGGGGACCCGGTTGGCCGCGAGCACGAGATCGTGCACGACGCCGAGCAGCTCGGCCACCCGGTGGTTGAGCGCCACCAGGTCGCCGCGCCCCGCGGCCGTGGCCACCTGGGCCGGCAGGCTCGTGATCGTGCCCCGCAGCAGCGGCCACCCGTGCCCGACGACGGCGCGCCGCAGCTCCTCGGGGTAGGCCACCGAGGCGCGCTCGCGGGCGCGGGCGAGCCAGCCGTCGGGGTCGGCCAGCGGCAGCCAGTGCCGGACCGTGTGCCAGTGCGCCGTCGTGTACCCGACGGCGGGCTCGTGCCGGTCGAGCACGGCGTCGAGGCGGTCCTCGACCCAGGCCGCGTCCCAGAACATGACGTCGAGGTCGAGGCCGCTCGGATGCGTGTAGAGGTCGGTGGTGTCCCAGTAGCGCTGGTCCAGGTCGAGGCGGCGGGCGCCCCCGAGCGCCTCGACGACGGCGAGCCGGGCCGCCACGGCCGGCGGACCACCGGCGCTGATCACGTAGAGGTCGACGTCGGAGGCGGCGTCCTCCCGGCCGGTGGCCAGCGAGCCGCCGGCGGCGACCCCGACGACGCCGTCGAGGGCCGCGTAGGCCTGCGCCGCGGCGAGGACCAGCCGGGTGGTGTCGCTCAGCCCGTCGGTCGCGGGCGGGCCGCCGGGACCACCGGCTGCCGGGACGCCGTCCGCCGGACCACCGGCCGCCGGACCGCCGGCAGCGCCGCCACCCTCCGGCGAGCCGGTCCCAGCGGTGCTCACAGCAGCATCTCCAGCACCCCGCTGCCGTGCGTGAGCCGTTCGATGCGCATGGGGGCCTGCTCCATCCGGCGCTCGAGCCCGGCGAGGTCGGTCGCCCGGGCCAGGTCGATCCCGACCAGTGCGGGCCCGGTCTCCCGGTTGTTCTTCTTGGTGTACTCGAAGTGGATGATGTCCTCGTCGCCGGACAGCGTCTCCTCGAGGAAGGCGCGCAGCGCGCCCGGCTCCTGCGGGAAGGTGACGAGGAAGTAGTGCCGCAGCCCCTCGTGGATGGCCGAGCGCTCGACGATCTCGGCGTACCGCGAGACGTCGTTGTTGCCGCCCGAGATGAGGCACACGACCGGTCCGGCGCCCCCGACGTCGATGAGGCCGGTGGCCACCGCGGTGGTCGCGAGCGCCCCTGCGGGCTCGGCGATGATGCCGTCGGTCTGGTACATCGCCAGCATCTCGGTGCAGACCGCCCCGGTGGGTACCGAGACGACCTCGTCGACCAGCCGGCGGGCGATCTCGAAGGGCACCTCGCCGATCCGGCCGACGGCGGCACCGTCGACGAAGGCGTCGACCTCCGGCAGCCGCACCGGCCCCCCGGCGGTGAGGGCGGCCTGCAGCGACGCTGCCCCCTCGGGCTCGACGCCGACCACCCGCACCCCCGGCGCGCGGTTCTTCAGCGCGAGCGCGACGCCCGCCAGCAGCCCGCCGCCACCCACGGGCACGACAACGACCCCCGGCTTCTGGCCCCGCTCGGTCATCTGCTCGGCGATCTCGACGCCGACGCTGCCCTGCCCGGCCACGGTCAGCGGGTGGTCGAAGGGGTGGACGTAGGTCAGGCCCTGCTCGTCGGCGAGGCGGCGGGCGTGCTGGTCGGCGTCGTCGAAGGGGCCGTCGACGACGACGGTCGAGACCCAGCTGCCGCCGATCTCGGCGATGCGGGCCCGCTTCTGCCGCGGGGTGGTGCCGGGCAGGACGACGGTGCCGTGGATCGACAGCCGTGCGCAGGACAGCGCGACGCCCTGCGCGTGGTTGCCGGCCGAGGCGCAGACCACGCCCGCGGCGCGCTGGTCGTCGTCCAGCGCCGACATCACCGTGTAGGCGCCGCGGACCTTGTAGGAGCGCGTGACCTGCAGGTCCTCGCGCTTGATGAGGACCTGGTGGTCGACGGCCTCGGAGAGTCGGGCGTCGACCTCCAGCGGGGTGCGGCGCACGACGGGGCGCAGGAGGTGCGCGGCCCGGCTGACGTCCGTGGCGGTAGGAGCGCTCATCGCCCCATCGTGGCACCGGCGAGGTCCGGCGCGCGCGGGCGTCTGGCGGGTGACCGGCGCGCGGGCAGGCGTCCCACCCCGGTCAGGCGTCCGTGGCGTCCTGCTCCGCGTCGCCGGTCCCGGAGCCGCGCCGGCTCATGAAGAACCACACCGCCGCGCCGGCGACGAGGACGAGCCCGGCACCGATCCAGGGCAGGAGGCCCGAGCCGGAGTCGTCGTCCTCCTCGTCGGTGGTGGCCGCGTCGTCGGCCGGCTCGGAGGCGGCGTCGGCCGCGCCGTCCGTGGCGCCCTCGTCGGTGCCGGCCGCGTCGTCCGCCGCGGCGTCGTCCTCGGTCCCGGCGTCCTCACCGGAGTCGCCGTCCTCGGTGGCGTCGTCCTGCGCGGCGTCGCCGTCGTCGGTGCCCGCCGCGGAGGTCTCCTCGTCCTGACCGGCCCCGCCGGCCTCGTCCGACGGCGTCTCGTCGTCGGTCGGCTCCTCGCCGCCGGCACCGGAGGCGGTCACCGTGAAGTCGATCTCGCCCTCGATCCGGTGGCCGTCGGAGGAGATGACCGACCACACGAGGGTCTGGTCACCCTCGAGCGCGGGCAGCTCCCAGACCGCGTCGCGCCCGTCGTAGGTCGGCTCGGGCAGCTCGGTCTCGGTGCCGTCGGCGTCGCGCAGCACCGCCAGCGCACCGCTGGGGGTGATCTCGGCGGAGAAGGTGAGCACCGCCTCCTCGGGAGCCTCCTCCAGGCTCGCGCCGTCCTCGGGGTCCGAGCTGATGAGGGTGTCGTGGGCGTGCGCCGGGACGGCGGTGAGCACGAGTCCCGCGAGCGCCATCAGCATCACCACCCACCAGGCGCGGCTCCGCGCGACGGAGGTCGGCCGGGTGCTGGCGAACGCGTGCGACATGGGTTCCTTCCTCGGTCCTTCGGCCGCCTGCACGGCGGCCCCGACCACCATAGGACGCCGCGGCCGGGCGAGCGTGCGGGCCTCAGTCCCGCGGACCGACGAGCCCCGCCACCGCGTAGCCGTCGACGTCGTAGACCACCTGGAAGTCCCAGCCCGGGAAGGTGCGCTCGGCCACCGACTCCACGTCCTGCCCGGCGGGCTCGCGCCGCCAGGTGTCGAGCACGACGGCGTCGGGCACGGGGTTGCCCTCGTTGCCGATCCAGTGCACCCGCGCGTGGGGCACGAGCCGGTCGAGCAGGAAGATGTCGGCCACGACGACCGGCTCGTCGCCGGAGCGGGGCTCGACGGCGCCGGCCGCCTCGACCGCCCCCTGCGCGGCCGCCACCCGCGGGCTCGGCTCGGGGACGCCGCCCGCGAACGTCGACACCAGCGGCAGGTGGCTGCCCAGCACGAGCGTGCTCGTCGCGGCGGCCACCGCGGACGCCCAGCGCACCTGCACGTGATGGCGGCGCAGGACGTCGACCAGGGCGGCCGCGACCACCGGCATGAGGATCGCCGAGTAGTGCCACTCCCAGCCCCAGTAGTAGGGCACGTTGCCGAGGAACCGCCAGCCCAGCGTCGGCACGAGCAGCCACGTCAGCGGCGAGCGGACCCCGAGCACGCCGGCCGCGAGCACGAGCAGGGCGAGGGTGGCGACCTTGACCGGCGGCCACAGCACCGTCACCACCGTGGCGAACAAGTCCGCGTGCTCGTCGCCCAGGCGGTCGACGTAGTCGTAGCTGCCCGCGGGGTTGAGTGCCGGGAGGATGACGAGGACGGTCGCCACCAGCCAGACCACGCCCCAGGCCACCAGGGCCAGCCCGATGCGGCCGGCGCGGCTGCGTGCGGCGGCGTCGAGGCGCTCGAGGAGCGGTCCGCCGACCGGGGCGGCCCGCCAGAGCAGGACCGCGCCCAGGACGGCGACGGTGAGCCCGAGGTCCTCCTTGACGAGCACGAGCGGGGCGGCCCACAGGGCGGTGGCCAGCGGCCGGCCCCGCAGGAACGCGGCCAGGGCCATCGCCAGCAGCGGCACGCCGAAGGCGATCTCGTGGAACTGCACCGCCGCGGCGCCCTGCAGTCCCCAGGAGAAGGCGTAGGCCACCCCGACGAGCGTGCCCACCGCCCGGCCGAGCTTCTCGCGCGCCACGGAGGTGATCGGCCACGCCGACAGCCCCAGCAGGACCGCCTGGGTCACCAGCAGCGTCCACCCCGAGGGGTGCAGGGCGTAGAGCGGGCCGAGCAGCACGAGGATCGGGTGGAAGTGGTCGCCGAGCAGGTTGAACCCGTGGCCCTTGATGTCCACGATCGGCGCGCCGCCCTCGCTGTAGGCGCGGGCCAGCTGGGTGAAGATGCCCAGGTCCCACGACGGCGTCGCGACGTCGCGCCAGCCCGGCCAGGCCAGCGCGACGTAGGCGGCGCTCGCGGACAGCACGACGACGGCGGGCACCACGAGGTCGTCCCACCGCCGGGCGGTGGCCGGGTCCGCGGTGGCCGGCCGGTCGTCGGGCCGGCGGGCCGCGGCGGTCACACCAGGTTCTTCCGACGCAGGTAGGTCAGCGCCACCCAGCCCACCGGCACGCGTCCCCACATCGTCAGCACCCGGTAGAGCAGCGCGACCGACAGGGCGGTCGCGGGCGGGATGCCGGCCACCGTGAGGCCACCGGTGAGGGCCGCCTCGACCGGGCCGATGCCGCCCGGCGAGGGCACGAGCGCGCCGACGGAGTTCGAGACGAGGTAGGTCAGCGCGAGCGTGGCCAGCGGCAGGGTCTCGCCGTAGGCGGCGAGGCAGAGGCCGAAGGTGGCGACGTAGCAGGCGGTGAGGATGAGGTTGCCGCCCACGCCGACGACCAGCCGTTGCGGGCTGGAGACCAGCCACATGAGGCGGGGCCCGATCTGCTTGATGGTGGGGGCGGCCTTCGACCACACCCAGCGCCGCACGGGCGGCACCGCCATCGCGATTCCGACGATCGCGATGACGGCTGCGGCGCCCCACAGCACCGAGCCGCTGGGCAGGCTCAGCGTCCCCACCGACCCGGTCGCCAGGCCGACGATGACCAGGAGCAGGACCGTGGCGACGAACTGGAAGACCTGGACCAGCGCGACCGAGGCCACCGCGAGCGGCGTGGGCACCTTGTGCTTGGCGAGGAAGCGCATGTTGACCGCCGCCGGCCCGATGCCGGCGGGGGCCACGAGGGCGACCAGCGCACCGGCGGCCTGGGCCACGACCGTCTGCCCGAACGGCAGCCGCGCGGGCGAGAAGGCCATGAGCGACATCGCCGCACCGATGTAGGTGGCCAGGCCGAAGGCGTAGGCCACCGCCATGAGGGTGGGGTCGCCCGAGCGCAGCGTCGACCACACCTCGGAGAAGTTGAGCGAGGAGATGAGCACGTAGGCCAGGACGAGCAGCAGCGTCGTCATCACCACGGTCGAGACCGAGAATCGCGCCAGACGGATCGGCGGCACGTCCGCCGTCGGGACGAGGGCGACGAGCGTGTCCCGCAGCGAGCCGAGGAGCTGCGGGTGGCGGCGCACCGCCTGGCGGGTGGACATCGGCAGCGCCACCCGCTGCAGGACCGGCGCCACGGCCGCCATCTGCTCGCGGGTGAGCACCCGGCCCGCGGAGGCCAGCGCCCGTTCGGGGCCGGCGACGACGCCGAGCAGCGCCAGGGTCTGGGCCAGGTCGAGGCGGCGGGACATCTCGGGGGCGGCCACCTCGCCGGACTCCCAGCCGGTGAGCCAGACCGCCCCGGAGCCGTCGACCTGGACGTTCTCGGCGGTGAGGTCGCGGTGGGTGAGCCCGCGGGCGTGGGCCCGGCGCAGCTGGCGCCACACGTCGTCGAGGACGTCGTCGCCGAGCTCGTCGTCCTCGACCTCGTCGATCGGCCGCAGGTCCTCGACGTGGTCCTGGACGATGAGCACCGAGTTCCGGTACGTCGTCACCGAGGTCAGCGCCGGTGTGCGGGTGCCGGCCGAGGCCGCGGCCAGGGACATGAGCGCCACGCGCCCGGTGGCGTCCTGCAGGGAGGTGACGGGGCGGCGGTCGATGCCGCGCAGCCGGACGGCCTCCCAGATCGAGGACAGGAAGCCGACGACCTGCCGGTCGCCGTCGAGCAGGCGGACGTCGTGACGGTGGCCGGCGGCGTCCCACACGGCGTACTCGCGGCCGGGGGCGGCGGTGCCGTCGGCATCGGGGTGCGCGGCGGAGCCGGCGCGGGCGAGCAGCGCGGGCACGTCGGTGACGGGGTCGGTGCGGATCGTGTCGGACCCGGCGGCGTCGACCGCGGCCATGAGGGACTCGGCGGTGGGCGGTTCCTCGGAGTCGAGCATCCCCCCGACACCCGGGTTCTCACCGGTCGCGTCGTCCTGCGCGGCGGTGCGGCCCGCGCCGCGACCGGAGGGGGTGGGGGGATCGATGTAGCCCAGCGGCGCGTCGGTGGTCACCGTCCAGGCACTGACGTTCGCGTTGCGGCCGGGCTTGTCGAGCCGCACGACGGCGGTGGCGTCGACGCCGGCGCGCCGCAGCCCGCGCACGAGCGCGGTGCCCGTGGCCCGCTCGTGGACGACGCCGTCCGCGTAGCGCACCCCGTACCCGGCGATCGACCCGATGAGGACGGCGACGATCGCGCCCGGCAGGGTCTGCCCGCCCTGGATGATCTGCAGGGCCAGCACCACCCACAGCAGGTTCCACGACCAGCGGGCCAGGCGGTTGGCGGTGGCCGGGCCGACGGCCACGAGCATGCCGGCCAGGGCGGCGATGAAGGGCGACAGCGGCACGCTGGCCCGACCCACGCTGGTGATGGTCAGCGAGGTGAACAGCTCCGAGCCGGTGAGCTGGTCCAGGCCCTCGAGGGCGCCGAGGACGAGGAGGTAGCCGAGCGCGCCGGCGACCACGGCATGCACCGCGGAGCGCCAGCGGCGCCGCCAGAGGCGTTCGGCGAGCACCGCCAGCGGCATGAAGAAGGTGAGCAGGCCCTCCAGGGCCGTCACCGGCAGCTGGAAGAGCTGGCGGAAGAACCCGCTGACCGCGTCCTGGACGTCCTCGGTGACCGCGAGCGTCGTGCCGCGGGCGTAGACGGCGAGCACGAGCACGACCGCCAGGCCGAGCAGGGCGGTGAGCAGCCGGAGCAGGTCCAGGGGCTGGCGGACCCGGGAGTCGAACGCGTCGACGAGCAGGACCGAGCGCCTGGGTGCGCGGGCGGTGGGCGGCGGCACCGGGGTGTCGAGGTAGATCGGCCGCCCGCTGACCGGGTCGATCTGCGGTCCGGGCGGCTCCTCCTCGGGCTCGTCGGCGGTGACCGCGGTGCGGTCGCCCGCCCGGGACGGGAGAGGCGCGGGGGCGGTGGGGGCGGTGGACGAGGGCGGGGCCTCCTCCTCGGGCACGTCGGTGCCCGGCTCGTCGGCCCCGCCTGTCATGCGTCGGAGTCTAGTTGTTGTGTCCACGCAGGTTGGGTACGAGGTCGGCTGGTGATCTGCCGCCGAGTGCGGTGTGACCGCGGTGGTGATTGTAGGTGTGGAGCCAGTCGGTGAAGCTTCCAGCACGGTCTGACTCGGAGGAGTAGGGCCTGACGTAGGCCCATTCCTCGAGGAGGGTGCGGTTGAACCTCTCCACCTTCCCGTTGGTCTGGGGGCGGTAGGGCCGGGTTCGTTTGTGCGCGATGGTCTCGCCGAGGGCGTTGGCGAAGGTCCGGGAGCGGTAGCAGGCGCCGTTGTCGGTCAGTACCCGCTGGACGGTGACCCCGACCGAGGCGAAGTAGGCGTTGGCACGCTGCCAGAATGCGGCGGCGGTCTCCTTGCGTTCGTCGGTGAGCAGCTCGCTGTAGCCGAGCCGGCTGTGGTCGTCGACGGCGTTGTGGATGTACCAGTAGCCGATCTTGCCGCGCTTGGTGTTCTTCCGTCCGACTGCCCTGCCCAGCACCCTGTGGCCGCCGCCGTCGGGGATCTTGCCGAGCTTCTTGATGTCGACATGGACCAGGTCGCCGGGCGCGTCGTGGACATAGCTGTTGACCTTGCGCCGGGACCACTTGATCCGGACCCCGGTGGCCGGGTCGGTCCAGGCCAGCGGCGGGCAGGCGTAGCGGCGCAGGATCTTGTGCACCGTGGAAACCGCCATCCGCAATCGGTAGGCGATCCGAGCCGGCCCCCAGCGCCGCGAGACCCGCAGCCCGATCACGCGCCGCTCGACACGGGTCGCGGTCCGATGGGGCGAGAGAGCCGGCCGGGAGGATCGATCTACCAAGCCGGCGCGGCCCTCGGCCAGGTACCGATCGGCCCACCTCCTGGCCGTGGTCACCGAGCAGTTCCACCGCTCGGCAGCACGGGCCAGCGTCCATCCCTTGTCAACGACGAGCTGGGCCAGTCGCAACCGACCAGCAGGGGTTAATCGAGCGTTAGCGTGGGACACGAAGGCCTCCGGTTTGTGAGATGCGAATGCTTGGTCGCTTCACACCTCACCCGGAGGTCTTCGTCATCGTCTAGCAGCCACGCCGTACCTAACGTCCGTGGACAGAACATCTAGGGCTCACCTGCCGCGACGGCCGGAGCGGCTGCCCTCGACCCCGCCGGAGCGACGGGTCTCACGCCCGCCGACCCCCTGCTCGTCCTCGGGGAACGGCTGCACGACGGGCCCGTCCTCGCCGTCGCCGCCGCTGCGCGTGCCGAGCAGGGACTGCGCGGCCTGCGCGACGTCGTCGGCGTCCAGGCGGCGCGGGGCGCCGGTGCCGGCCCCACCCGAGCCCGATCCGGGACCACGGCCGCCGCGCCCGCCGCCGTCGAGGCCGGGCAGGAGCTGGGCGAGCAGCAGGGTCGACAGGGCCGACGGGTCGCCCGAGGCGCCGTCGGTGTGGACGATGACCGGCCGCGGGGCGTGGGCGGTGAGCGTCGAGCCCACCTCGAGGCGACGGCGCGCGAGCTCGTAGCCGAGCACGGCCCGGTTGTCTCGGTAGGACGTGGCCAGCTGCTCCTGGGCGCGGGCCTCGCCCTGGGCGGCGACGAGGTTGGTGCGCCCCTTCGTCTCGATCTCCCAGCGGACCTTCTGCGCCTCGGTCTCCTGCTCCTCGAGCTGCTGGGCGACGTTCTTGCGGGCCTCGTTGAGCGAGGCGTTGACCTCGACGACCTTGGCGTCGCGGACCTTCTTCGAGCGCTCGATGTCCATCAGCAGGGTGTCGATGCGCCGCTTGCGGGTCAGCTCCCACTCCTTCTCGTAGGCGGAGAGCTCCTTGGCGACCCGCTCGCGGGTGGCGATGTGCTGCTGGTACTGCTCGGGCAGCTGGACGTCGGGGATGTTGCAGCCCATGATCTGCACGCCGTAGCGGGCGAGCTGACGGTTGAGCAGCTCCTGCATGTCGGCGACGTCGGAGCCGCGCAGGTCGTGGGCGCGCTCGGTGCGCACCAGGCGCGAGCGCTGGCGGATGGCGTCCTGGACCGCGTTGGACAGCACGAGGTCGAAGTTGCCGGCGCCGATGGTGCGGACGAACTGCACGGCGTCGTGGATGCGGAACTTGAGGAAGAACTCGATCGAGCGCAGCGGGACGGACTCGGCCGTGGGGCAGGCGAGGACCGGCGCGGTGTAGGGGATCTCGGTGGTGACGTCGACGACGTAGTCCACCCGCTTCCAGGGGTGCCACAGGTAGTGGCGGCCCGGCGGCAACGGGGAGGCGGTGATGGCGCCGAAGGTGGACTGGACACCGACGGTGCCCTCCTCGATCTCGACGATCGAGGAGCGCCACCACCACACGACGGCCAGGGCGATGAGCGCGGCGCCGGCGATCCAGAACCAGAGCGCGCGGCCGCCGTGGTCGTCGACGGCGGACACGACGCCGCCCAGGACGAGCCACAGGCCCACCCCGGCGAGGAACAGCCAGCGCAGCCCGCGCTGGTAGCGGGGGATGACGACGGGCACGAGCGAGCCGCGGTCGCCGCCGCGCAGCAGCTGGGCGACCTCGCCCCACGAGGCCAGGGACTCCTTGATCGACGACATCGAGCGGGTGACGGTCTGCTCAGACATCACGGTCCTCCTCGGTCACGGCGGGCGCGGTGGTGGGGTCCTCGGCAGGCCGGTCGGTGGCCCGGTCGGTGGGCTGCTCGGCGGCCCGGTCGGCGGCCGGTGCGGCGGGTCCGGTCGGCTCGCCGTCGGTGACCGAGCGGCGGATCTCCTCGAGCCGGTCGGCGCCGGGCAGCTCCTCCTCCTCGGGGGGGGCCACGATGGCGACCTCGGTCTCCTCGGGCGGCTCGAGCAGCTCGGCGATGCGGTCCTGCCGCTCGGCGACGCGGGTCTCGATGGCCGCGGCCCGGTCGCGGATCTGCGTGAGCTCCTCGTCGGAGAACAGCTCGAGGTCCGAGCCGCCGACGAGCTCGGAGGCGATGCGCAGGAAGTCGACCCCGCCGCCGTGCTCGCCGACCTGGACGATCTGCGGCAGCGACTCGGCGACCTGCTCGAGGCGGTCGAGGAGGTCCTGCTGGTAGCGGAAGGAGAGGATCTCGGGGGCGTCGGCGGCCGACAGCGCCCGGATGTCGAGGGCCTGGGCCTCCAGCAGCGCCGCGTTGGCGTGCGCGGTGGACTCCGACTCGACGAAGCGCTGGCGGGCCAGGGCGCTCGCCCGGTTGGTCTCGCGCTCGAGGGCGGTGTCCATCTGCGCCTGGTACTTGGCGATGTCGGCCTGGATCGAGCTCAGGGTCTCGCGCAGCGAGGCGAGGTCCTTGTTGAGGTCACCCTCGTTCTGCTCCTTCTTCAGCTGGAGCTCGTACTCGTAGGTGTAGGCCTCCTTGGCCACCCGGATCATCTCCGGGGCGCCGAGGTCCGCGCGGTACTCCTCGCTGGAGGGCTCGGCGTGGGTGATGTTGGCGTGCGTGAGCTCGACGGCGGGGCGGAACTGGGCGTTGAGCTGGTCGAGCAGCGTCTGGGTGGACTCGCCGACGAGGTCGTAGATGTCGGCGGCCTCCTGCTCGTAGATGAGCGATCGGGTGGTCTCCGAGATCGCGTTGTTCAGCTTGTCCTGGAAGCCCTGGACGGCGCCGAGCACGAAGATGAACTCGCGCGGGTCGTCGATGCGGAACTGGAGGAACAGGTCCACCGAGGCCTGCACGCCCGAGCGGGTCGGCGCCTCGTGGATGGGCGCGTTGAACGGGTACTCGCGGGTGGTGTTGACGATGTAGGACACGCGGCGCCACGGGTTGAGCAGGGTGACCAGGCCGGGGCCGACGACCCGCTCGACCTTGCCGAACCTCGAGATCAGCGCCTGGCAGCCGTCGGGGACCATGACCATCCCGGCCCGCCACCACAGGAACAGGGCGAGGACGAGCAGCAGCGCCCAGTAGTGGATCCCGAACACGGCGCCGGCCAGACCGCCGGTGATGCCGCCGTCGCCGGCGAGCCGGGTGACGTCGACGACGGTGGTCGCCGAGAGGATCCAGTACCCCAGGGCGCCGACGACGGCGAGCACCGCCACCGGGATGAGCGCCCGGATGCGGCCGCCGCTGGGCATGACCATCGGGGTGATGACGTGGACGGGCCCGTCGGGCCCGGAGTCGTAGGTGGAGCGGTTGAGTTTCTGCCCGGCGTCGCTGAGCGAGGAGCGCTGGGAGATGATCCGGGTGCCGACGCCGCCGGTCGACTTCGCGTTGCTGAACGCGGCGGCGTCCACGGAGAAGGAGTCGGCGGCGTCGTCGAGCGCCTGCAGACCCTGCTGAGCGCGTTGCGCCAGTCCGCGGGCGCGACCCACCAAGCTGGTGTCCTGGGACATGGGTGCCTCTCGTCGGGGGGGGAGGGGACTCGCGGGGCGCGGTCCGCCCCGTGGGCGCAGTCTCCCAGGAGACGCAGGTCACCGTGGCGGCCCGGGCAGGGGAGTTCGGCCCGGTCGGCACAAGGCGCGAGCGCCCGGCACGACGCGCGAGGGCCCGGCCGTGGCGAGGGCTGGGCATCTGACCGACCCGCGCCCGACCGGGCCCGTCGTCCTGCCTGCCGTCGGCTCAGCCGGCGCGGCGCAGGCGCAGCGAGTTGAGCACGACGATCACCGAGCTCGCGGCCATCGCCGCCGCCGCGATGCCCGGGTTGAGCAGCCCGGCCGCCGCGAGCGGGATCGCCCCGACGTTGTAGAAGAACGCCCAGAACAGGTTCTGCTTGATGATCCGCAGCGTCGCCCGCGAGATCCGCACGGCGGTGGGCACGGCGTCCAGCTCCGTGCGCACGAGCGTGAGGTCGGCGGCCTCGATGGCGATGTCGGTCCCGGTCCCCATCGCCAGGCCGAGGTCGGACTGCGCGAGCGCGGCGGCGTCGTTGACGCCGTCGCCGACCATCGCGACGACCCGGCCCTCGCCCTGGAGCCGCTCGACGACGGCCACCTTGTCCGCGGGCAGCACCTCGGCGGTGACGTCCCCGGCGGCGATGCCGACCTCCTCGGCGACCTGCCGGGCCGCCGACGCGTTGTCCCCGGTGAGCAGGTGGACCCGCAGGCCCAGGTCGCGCAGGTCGGCCACGGCGCGCGCGGAGTCCGGCCGCACGGTGTCGCGCACCGACAGCACGCCCCGGGCGGCCCCGTCCCAGGCCACGACGACGGCGGTCGCCCCGCTCCGCTCGGCGGCGGCGTGGGCCGCGGCGTGGTCGCCGAGGACGACGCCCTCCTCGGCCAGCCAGGACGGCCGGCCCACGAGCGCCTCGACCTGCCCGCCCTCGGCGTCCGGCGCGGCGTCGTCGGGGGAGGAGGTGGGCGCGGGCAGGGTGACCCGGGCCCGGACGCCGCGTCCGGCGGCGTTGGTGAAGCCCGTCGTGGCGGGCAGCGGCAGCCCGCGCTCGCCGGCGGCCTCGGTGATCGCCCGCGCCACGGGGTGCTCGGAGCCGGCCTCCACGGCGGCGGCCACGGCGAGGGCGTCCGCCTCGCCGCTCACGTCGGTCAGGCTCATCCGCCCGGCGGTGACGGTGCCGGTCTTGTCCAGCACGACGGTGTCGATCGCGCGGGTGGACTCGAGGATCTCCGGGCCCTTGATGAGCACGCCGAGGCCGGCGGCGCGGCCGGTGCCGACGAGCAGGGCGGTGGGGGTGGCCAGGCCGAGCGCGCAGGGGCAGGCCACGACGAGGACGGCGACGGCGGCGGTGAAGGCCTGCTCGGTCGAGCCGCCGGCGAGCAGCCAGCCGACCAGGACGGCGATCGCGATGCCGATGACGACGGGCACGAACACGGCCGAGACCCGGTCGGCGAGCCGCTGGACGGGTGCCTTGCCGGACTGGGCGCGGGTGACCATGCGGCCGATCTGGGCCAGCGTGGTCTCGTCGCCGACGCGGGTGGCGCGCACGAGCAGCGAGCCGGAGGTGGCGACGGTGGCGCCGGTGACCTCCTCGCCCTCGCCGACCTCGACCGGGACCGACTCACCGGTCAGCAGGGAGGTGTCGACCGCCGAGGCGCCCTCGACGACGACGCCGTCGGTGGCGATCTTCTCCCCGGGACGGACGACGAAGAGGTCGCCCGCGGCGAGCCGCTCGACGGGGACGCGCTCCTCGGTGCGGGTGCCGTCGGGGGCGACGGTCACCCGGGCGACGTCCTTCGCGCCGAGCTCGAGCAGCGAGCGCAGGGCGTCGCCGGCGCGGTGGCGCGAGCGGGCCTCGGCGTAGCGGCCCACGAGGAGGAAGACGACGATGAGCGCGGCGGTCTCGAAGTAGAGGTGGGGGACGTCGTGGGCGCCGTGGGCCGACTCCCGCGCCGGCCACAGCGACATGTCCATCCGCATGCCGATCTCGCCGGCGCCGCCGAGGAGGATCGCCCACAGCGACCACAGGGTCGAGGCGATGACGCCGAGCGAGACGAGGGTGTCCATCGTCGAGGCGCCGTGCCGGGCGGCACGGAAGGCGGCGGTGTGGAAGGGCCAGGCGCACCACGTGGCGATCGGCAGGGCGAGGGCCATGACCACCCACTGCCAGCCGGGGAACTGCCAGGCCGGGACCATGGAGAGCACGCCGACGGGGATGCCGAGGACGAGGGCGACGACGAGGCGTCGGCGCAGGTCCTTCGCGCGGCGCTCGGTGGGCGTCGAGGTGTCGTAGGTGTCGGCGTCGTCCCCGAGCGGGGCGTGGTCGTGGCCGTCGTCGGGCTCGGGGGCGCCGATCCCGGTGCGGGAGGTGACGTGGCCGTCGTAGCCGGCGGAGCGCAGGGCCTCGACGAGGTCAGTGTCCTCGACGTCGGCGGTGAGTGCGAGGTGGGCGGAGTCGGTGGCGAGGTTGACGGTGGCGGTGACGCCGTCGAGCCGGTTGAGCTTCTTCTCGACGCGGCGGACGCAGCTCGCGCAGGTCATGCCCTCGACCTCGAGGTCGACCTCACCGAGGACGGTGGCGTCGAGGATCGGGGGGTGCCCGTCGGCGGTGGGCGTGGTGCTGGTCATCGTGGGCCCTCTTCTCGTGGGAGGTGGCGGGCCGCGGGGGTGGTGCGCCGCGTGGCGCGACCTGGGGTCGCGGGACGTCGACGTCTGGCCGGGCGGTCGGTGCTGGTGGTGCTGCTTCCGGTGGAGCGGGCGGGTCCGCTCAGGCGCGGACGGCGGTGAGCTCGTAGCCCGCCTCGGCGACCGCGGCGCGCAGGGCGTCCTGCGCCAGCGGGGCCTGCGAGGTGACCGTGACCGGCGAGGTGCCGCCGGCGACCAGATCGACGTCGACGGAGGTGACGCCGTCGATGCCGGAGATCTCCTCGGTGACGGACTGCGCGCAGTGGCCGCAGGTCATGCCGGTGACGTCGAGGACGGTGGTGGTCATGGGGTGCTCCTTCGGTGGTGGTCGGGCTGAGGATCATGGGGCCGGGGGTGGCGGTCCCGGCGTCGGGGGTCAGACGCGCAGCAGGCGGGAGATCGCGGAGGTGGCCTCGGCGACCTTGGCCCGGCCCTCCTCCTCGGAGGAGGCGGCGGCCTCGACGACGCAGTGGCCGACGTGGCCCTCGACGAGCTTGAGCCCGACGGTCTGCAGGGCCTTCGTCACCGCGGAGATCTGGGTGAGGACGTCGATGCAGTAGGTGTCGTCCTCGACCATGCGGTTGATGCCGCGGACCTGGCCCTCGATCCGGCCCAGACGACGGGCGATGTCGTCCTTGTCGTGGGTGTAGCCGTGCATGGGGACCTCCTGGGTGCGTGTGCCGGGCAGGACCCAGCATACCCCTGCAGGGTATGTCTGGATACCCCCTGGGGGTGAAGGTCGTCACCGCCGACGGCGGCTCCGGCGCCCGTCGAGGTCGATGCTCCCAGCGGGTGGGTGACGGCGGGTGGGCCCGAGGTCCCGCGGTCCCGGGGTTGCTGGTCAGCGGGCCGCCGTCGGCCCGGCCTCAGTCGGCGGAAAGGTGCTCGGACCACCAGTCGGGGATGTGCTCCGGGGCGCGGGGGTGGCGCTCGAGCTCGGTGGTGTAGTCGGTCTCCTTGGGCTTCGTGCGCCAGGTCGGCTGGATGACGTGGTCGGTGGCCAGCTTGACGGTCCCGGCCGGCTCGACGCTGATGACTGCCGTCAGCCACGCCCCCTTGCCGCCGTTGTCGGCGGAGTCGACCCGCAGCTTGGCCACCGCCTGGGCGACCTCCTTGCCCAGCCCCTGCAGCGTGACCTCGGTGCCGTCCGCGGTGGTGGCGCCGGCACGGATCTCGCCGCGGGTGCCGAGCATGACGGCCACGAGCCGCGCCTTCTGCCAGTCCGCGGGCACGAGCTCGACCATGCCGCGCACGATCGTCTGCAGCTCGGCGCGGTGCTTGACGGCGGGGTGGTTCTCGTCGGCGCCCTCCGGCGAGCCGAGCGTGAGCTGGGTGTTCGAGCCGACCGGCGCGTGGGGCCGCGGGACCGCCGAACGGGCGTCGGCCCGCTCGCGCTTGTACTCCTCGCCCTTGGCGAGCTGCTCCTCGGTCGCCCACTGCTTGGGCACGCGCTGGGCGTAGACGACGTCGGCGAGCTCCTCCCAGGGGACGGTCTTCTCGTAGACGCCGGGGTCGAGCTTGTCCATCTTGTGCCGCTCGGCGAGCTTGGCGTCGCGGGCGATGGAGAAGATGCGGGCGCGCCGTGTGCCCTGCTGGTCGACCTGGTCGTCGACGACGCGCACGGGCACCCCGTTCCAGCGTGCCGTGCAGTGCATGGCGACGAGCTCGTCGACCTCGGAGCGCACCACCTGCTTGGCCCAGGTGCCGGCCTCGGTCATGGTGAAGCCCTGCGCCTCGGCGTCCTTGCTCGGCGAGACGAGCGTGATGACGGTGGGTCGGCCGTCGTCGTCGAGCCGGACGTCGGCGGCCCAGGTGGTGCCGTCGACCTTGGCGACGTAGCCGACGAGCTTGGACGGCACCGCGGTGGCGAAGAGGTCGCCGGCCGCGTGGTTCTGCCAGCCGTACGCCGGCCCGTGGTAGGTCCCCAGGTGCTCGGGCTCGTCCTGGCCCGGCAGGAAGCGCCACAGTCGCGCGCCGACGGTGAGGCGGTCGTGCTCGATCCAGGCCAGGGGCGCGCGCACGTCGCCGACCTCGACGAAGCCCGTGCCGGTGAAGGGCTCGCGCTCGAGGAAGTTCCCCTTGACCTTGGCCCGCTCGACCTCGGAGCGCCCGCCGGTGGCGGGGACCATCTGCCAGGTCGGCGAGAGCGGCACGTGCAGGACGTCGATCGGCTGGTCCGGTGCGAAGGGGGTGCCGGGAAAGCTCAGCCCGTGCAGAGCGAAGAGGTCGCGGGTGTTGGCGAGGGTGGCGACCTCGGCGGCCGGGACGACGAAACCGCTGACCCGGTCGAGCCCCTTCTCGAGGTAGACCTTGGCCATCGCGGGGGTGACGGCCTTCTGCAGGACGAGCTGGGACATGGGGGCCTTCCGGGTCGGGATCCTGCCGACAACGGTACGTGACGCGCGAGTGGCCCGGGGCGGGTGGTGGCGGGCCCCTCGTGCCGGGCGGGGGCGTGTGGCGGTTCGAGATATTGGTGATTGCTGATATCACGGAGTGATGATAGACAGGGGCCGTGGACGCCTTTGCCCTCCTCGCCGATCCGGTCCGACGCCGGATCGTCGAGGTGCTGTCCGACGGCGAACGGGCGGCCGGCGAGGTCGGCGCGCTCGTCCAGGGCGAGTTCGGGATCAGCCAGCCGGCGGTGTCCAACCAGCTGCGGGTACTGCGCGAGGCGGGGGCCGTCGAGGTCGAGGCCCGCGGCTCGCGGCGGATCTACCGGCTCCGCGACGGCGCGCTCGACGAGGTCGACGTGTGGACGGAGCGCTACGCGCGCCTGTGGTCCCAGCGCCTCGACGCGCTCGGGACCGAGCTCGCCCGGGGGCGGCGGACCGCACGCACACCGAAGGAGAGAGACCATGGACCAGAGCATCGTCCGGGCACTGACCGGACCGCGTGACCACCCCGTCCTCAGCCTCGTCCGGGTCTACCGGGCCCAGCCGGCCGACCTGCGCGACGCGTGCACGGACACCGCCCGGCTGGCGCGCTGGTTCGGCACGGTGACCGGCGAGCCGGCCGGGGTCGGGGACACGTTCGAGGCCGCGCTCTCCGACGACCCGGAGGACCGCGCGACCGGCCGCGTGCTGCGCTGCGCGGACGACGAGGTCGCCGTCGAGTGGTCGTGGCAGGGCGAGGCGACGAGCATGATCTCCGCGCGGTTCCGGCCGGTCGACGACGACCGCACCGAGCTCACGCTGCGTCACGAGCTGGCGGAGCCCGACCACGCCGCGGGGTACGGCGGCGGCTGGGAGCAGGTCCTCCAGTTGCTCGCCCGGGCGCTCGGGGTCGCCGATCCGGGCGCGCCGGCCGACGCCGACGTCGAGTCCGCCGCCGTCGGGACCTGGCGGACGATCACGCGGGCGCCGCTCGAGCTCGGTCGCACACTCGACGCCGACGCGCAGCGGGTGTGGGCGGCACTGGCCACCGCGGACGGCCTGCGCAGGTGGTGGTGGAGCCACTGGGACGACGTGACGATCGAGGCCGACGTGCGGCCCGGCGGGGCCTACCGGATCGAGGCGCCCGGCGCGGGCATCGTGCTCGACGGTCGGTACCTCGACGTCGTCCCCCCGGCCGCCGGCCGGGCCGGCCGGCTGTCGATGACGTGGCGGTGGGCCGACGCCGAGGGCACCTCCGCGGACGAGGCCGTCGACATCCGGGTCCTGCCCGACGCCGACGGCACGCGGCTCACCGTGCGCCACAGCGGGCCGTGGTCCGACGACGCCCCCGCCGCGAGCTACCGCCAGGGTTGGGAGTTCACGCTCGACGCGCTCGCCGCGGCGCTCTGACGCAGCGGTCACGGGGACTACCGTGTGTGGATGCGCCTCGGAGTCCTCGACGTCGGATCCAACACCGTGCACCTCGTGGTGCTCGACGCCGTGCGGGACGCGCGGCCCGACCCGGAGTCCTCCGACCGGTCGACGGTCCGGCTCATGCAGTACCTCTCCGACGACGGGACGATCGTGCCCGAGGGCGTCAAGGCGCTGAAGAAGGCCGTCAAGCGCGCCCGGAAGGCGGCCGAGCAGTTCGGTTGCGAGGAGCTCGTCGGCATGGCGACCTCCGCCATCCGGGAGGCGAGGAACGGGCCCGAGGTGCTCGCGAAGCTGGAGAAGGCCGCGGGCGTCCCGCTGCGCGTGCTCAGCGGCGACCAGGAGGCCGAGCTGACCTTCCTCGCGGCACGCCGCTGGCAGGGCTGGGCGGCCGGGCGCCTCCTCGTGCTCGACATCGGCGGCGGCTCGCTGGAGATCGCCCTCGGCATCGACGAGACGCCCGAGTACCGGGTCTCCCTGCCGCTGGGGGCCGGCCGGCTCACGCGGCACTTCCTCACCTCCGACCCGCCCGAGAAGCAGCAGATGTCCTCCCTCCAGCGGCGCATCGACAAGCTGCTGGCGCCGGTGGCCAAGGACCTCGGCGACCTGCCCGCGCCCGACCACGTCGTCGTCACCTCGAAGACCTTCCGCTCGCTCGCGCGCCTGGCCGGCTTCTCGCAGTCCGTCATCGGCCCCGAGGAGCGGCGCCGGATGGCGCTGCGCGACCTCCAGGACTGGGTGCCCCGCCTCGCGCGCATCCCCGCCGAGCAGCGCATGGAGCTGCCCGGCATCACCCCCGAGCGCACGCACCAGATCGTGGCCGGCGCCGTCGTGGCGGAGTCGGCGATGCGCCACCTGGGGGTCGACAAGGTCGAGGTCTGCCCGTGGGCGCTGCGCGAGGGCGCGATCCTGCGGCGGATCGACCACATGTCGGGCCCGGACAACGGCGACAACCTCGCGCCGCTGGGCGCGGGAGCCTCCGCCGGCCGTGGTGGCGGGGGACCGGTCTCGTCCTTCGTCTGACCCCGGCGTCTGCTCCCCGCGGAGCGACGAACCGCAGTGTGACCGACCCGTGCGGGCCGGGCTCCACGCCCCGGTCCGGGCTCAGCCCGCGCGGCCGATCGCGCTCGTTCCGCCGGCCTCAGCTGTCGCGGCCGGGCTCGGTCGCCCCGCGGCCGGGCCGCAGCAGACCCCAGAAGGCCGGCAGCCGACCGGCCGGCTCGTGCGCGACGACGTCGAAGCCGAAGCGCGCGTAGATCTCGACGTTGCGCGCGGAGTTGGTCTCCAACCACACCGGCACCCCCGTGCGGTCCGCGCGGGCGAGCCCGCGGCGCAGCAGCGCACCGGCCAGGCCCCGGCCCTGGTGGTCGGGGTGCGTGGCGAGGAACGCGAGGTACCAGGCCGAGCCGCGGTCGTGGCGACGTCGTGCGGCGTGGGCCTGCCGGTCGGCCGCCGCCAGCCGCAGGACGGCCCCCGCGCCGAGCCCGAGCAGTGGCCGGGTGGTGCCGCCGACCAGCTGGTCCAGCGCCCCCGGGGACCGGCCCGGCGGGTACCAGACGGCCACGGCACCGCCGTCGCCGGCCGTGTCGACGACCCCGTGGGACCGGGCGACGCGCACGCTCGCCGCCGCCCAGGGCGTGAGCCGTCGGGACCGCCGGCCGTCGTCGGGCAGGACCCAGCGGAAGAGCGGGTCGGCGTCGAACGCACGCGCGAGCAGGGCGCCGAGCTCGCCGTCCTGACCGGGGGCGGCCGGCGTGACCTCGGCGGTCATGCTGCGGGTCCGGCGGCGGGCGGGGTCCCGTCGTCGGGGCCGGTCCCGGCGGCGGTCCCCGACCGCCCCTTGCGGACGTGGCTGACGACGAACCAGATGAGCAGGGCGAGCACGACGGCGATGACCACGTACTGGAACCAGCTCATGTAGTCCTCGACGACGTGCCAGTTCTCGCCGAGGTAGTAGCCGGCGAGGATGAGCACGGTGTTCCACACGGCCGAGCCGAGGGTGGTGAGCAGGCCGAAGACGAGCAGCGGCATGCGGGTGATGCCGGCGGGGATGGAGATCAGCGACCGGAAGATGGGGATGAACCGGCCCACGAGCACGGTCCACCGGCCGTTCTTCTCGAACCAGGCCTCGGTCTTCTCCACGTCCTCGACCTTGACGAGCGGCAGCCAGTTCATGATGGCGCGCGTGCGCTCGCGCCCCAGCGCGGCCCCGACGCCGTAGAGCGCGTAGGCGCCGAACACCGAGCCGGCGGTGCACCACAGGATCGCCTCGAGCAGCCCGAAGGAGTCCCCGCGCGAGGCGGTGAACCCGGCCAGCGGGAGGATGATCTCCGAGGGGATCGGCGGGAAGAGGTTCTCGATGGCGATGAGCAGGGCCGCACCGAAGCCGCCGAGGGACTCCATCATGCTCACCGCCCAGCCGGCGATGCCGTCGAGCTGCTCGGTGCCGCCGGCGCTCGCGGCGAGCGGGGCCAGGGGCGTGGCGGGCAGGTGGGCGAGGGCGGTCGACGTCACCGGTCCAACCTATGGCGAGCGGGGACGGCCGTGCGGTCGGCCCGCCGTGAGATGCCCGACGGTGGGGCTGAAGGGCCGACCGCAGGCTGGTCCGGGCCGATCCGATCGTGGATCCGCCCCGCCGTGCCCGACAGGTGGAAGCATGGCTGCATGAGCGCGACGTCCAACGAGTTCATCAAGGGGGCGGGCGCCTGCATGGCGACGCTCAACGTCATGCAGGGACGCGGCCGGGTGCGCTGGATGGTGCGCAACGAGCCCCAGGCGCCGGAGGACTCCGGCTGGCGGATCTTCTCGGAGTTCGACAGCGAGGAGTACATCAACGACCCGGCGAACATCCAGGTCGTCGACTACAACTCGGTGTGCGCGATCGAGCCGGCCGTCATCCTCGTGCACGCGCTCCCCGTGGGTGCGGATGTCGAGCTCCGGTACGCGGGGCGTCGGGTCCGGGTGCACGACGCGACGGACGGCGGGCGCGACATCACCGACGAGCTCATGGGACACGATCGTGGCTGATCTCGGGCTCGACGCGGCCAGGCCGAGGATGCGGAGATCGTCGCCCCCCTCGCCGGTCGGGGGCGCACACCGCTCGAGGCGACGGGTGCCGACCCGCGCCAGGGGATGATCCGCGAGAAGATCGCCCGGCTGAGCGCCGGCTGATCCGCCGCGCGCCGCCTCAGACGTGCCGGCGGACGAGCTCGGCCGACAGCCCGGTGTAGCTCGCCGGCGTGAGCTCGAGGAGCCGGTCCTCGACCTCGCCCGGCAGCCCGAGCGAGCCGATGAACTCCCGCATCGCGGGGCCGTCCACCTTCCGACCGCGGGTGAGCTCCTTGAGCCGCTCGTAGGGGTCCTCCATGCCGGTGGCGCCCGCGATCGAGGCGGCGCGCATCGCCTGCTGGACGGCCTCGCCGAGGACCTCCCAGTTCGCGTCGAGGTCGCGGGCCATCGCCTCGGCGTCGACGTCGAGGCCGGCCAGCCCGCGGCGCACGTTGTCGACCGCGAGCAGCGAGTGCCCGAAAGCCGTGCCGATGTTGCGCTGCGTGGAGGAGTCGGTGAGGTCGCGCTGCAGGCGGGAGGTCACCAGCGTGGCGGCCAGGGTGTCGAGCAGCGCGCAGCTGATCTCGAGGTTCGCCTCGGCGTTCTCGAAGCGGATCGGGTTGACCTTGTGCGGCATCGTCGAGGAGCCGGTCGAGCCCTGCGCGGAGAGCCGCTGACGGAAGTAGCCCAGCGAGATGTACGTCCACACGTCGGTGGCCAGGTTGTGCAGCACCCGGTTGAAGCGCGCGACGTCGGCGTAGAGCTCGGCCTGCCAGTCGTGCGCCTCGATCTGCGTGGTCAGCGGGTTGAAGCTCAGCCCGAGCCCGGTGACGAACTGCTCGGCGACAGCCGGCCAGTCGGTGCCGGGCACGGCGACGACGTGCGCGCCGTACGTGCCGGTCGCCCCGTTGATCTTGCCGCGGAACTCCGTCGCGGCGACCCGGGCCAGCTGACGGCGCAGCCGGGCGACGGTGACTGCCAGCTCCTTGCCGAGCGTGACGGGCGTGGCGGCCTGACCGTGGGTCCGCGCGAGCATGGGGACCTCGGCGGTGGCGCCGGCCAGGGCGGCGAGCTCGTCGGTCAGGGCCGTGGCGGCCGGCAGCCACACGTCGACGACGGCGGAGCGCACCGTCAGGGCGTAGGAGAGGTTGTTGACGTCCTCGGAGGTGCAGAAGATGTGCACGATCTCCTGCGCGGCGGGCAGCGAGCTGTCGGGGCCGAGCGCGTCCGCCGCTGCGGCCAGGCGCCGCTTGAGGAGGTACTCGACCGCCTTGACGTCGTGGCGCGTCTCGGCCTCGATGGCCGCGTGCTCGGCGACCTCCTCGGCGCCGAAGGTCTCGACGAGGCCCCGGAGGTAGGCGCGCTCGGCGTCGGTGAGGGTGGGGGCGCCGGGCAGGGCGCCGGTGTCGCACAGGTGGATGAGCCACTCGACCTCGACGTGCAGCCGGGCCCGGTTGAGGGCGGCCTCGCTGAGGTGGTCGACCAGGGGGGCGACGGCGCCGCGGTAGCGCCCGTCGAGCGACCCGAGGGCGACGGGCGGGGTGATCGAGGACAGGTCTGTGCGCGCCATGGGGCGATTCTCCCCCAGACCGGGAGGCGGCCGGACCGTCAGTCCCGGGGCGCCGACGCCTCCGCCGCCGCGCGGGCGGCCGTCGGGAGGGCGTCGAGGACCCGGTCGAGGGCGGCGTCGTCGTGGGCGGCGGTGAGGAACCACGCCTCGAAGGCGCTGGGCGGCAGGAGCACCCCGGCCGCGGCCATCGCCCGGAAGAACGCCGGGTAGCGCCACGTCTCGGAGGCCTTCGCGCTCGCGTAGTCCGTCACGCCCGCCGCCGCGGACTCGCCGAGGAAGACCGAGAAGAGGTTGCCCGCGCGGCTGACGACGTGCGGCAGCCCGGCGGCGTCCAGGGCCTCGCCCACCGCGTCGGCCACGATCCCGGCGGCCCGGTCCACGGCCGCGTAGACGGCGTCGTCGGCGAGGCGGAGCGTGGCCAGCCCGGCGGCCGTCGCGAGCGGGTTCCCCGACAGCGTGCCCGCCTGGTAGACGGGCCCGCCCGGGGCGAGGTGGTCCATCACCGCGGCGCTGCCGGCGAGCGCGGCCAGCGGCATCCCCCCGCCGAGCACCTTGCCGAAGGTGAACAGGTCCGGCGCCCAGCCCTCCTCGGCGCCCTCGATGCCCCACCAGCCGGCCGGGCCCACGCGGAAGCCGGTGAGCACCTCGTCGAGGACGAGCAGCGCGCCGTGGGCGGTGGTCAGTTCGCGCAGCGCGCGGTTGTACCCGGGCGCCGGTGCGACGACGCCCATGTTCGCCGCTGCCCCCTCGACGATGACCGCCGCCACGCGGTCGCCGTGGGTGTCGAGGACCGCGCGCACGGCCTCGACGTCGTTGTAGGGCACGACGGCGGTCAGCGCCGCGATCTCCTCGGGCACCCCGGGGGTGCCGGGGATGCCGAGGGTGGCCACCCCGGAGCCGGCGTCGACCAGGAGGGAGTCGGAGTGCCCGTGGTAGTGGCCGGCGACCTTGACGACGAGCGGCCGACCGGTCACCCCGCGGGCGAGGCGGATCGCGGTCATCGTCGCCTCGGTGCCCGAGCTGACGAGGCGCACGCGCTCGGCCGGGGCCACGCGTGCGGTGACGGCGCGGGCCAGCTCGGTCTCGGCCGTCGTGGGGGCGCCGAAGCTCAGGCCCGCCGCGGCGGCCGCCTGCACCGCGGCGACGACCGCCGGGTGGGCGTGCCCGAGCAGGGCCGGGCCCCACGAGGCGACGAGGTCGACGTACTCGCGCCCGTCGACGTCGCGCACGTAGGGCCCCTGGGCCGAGGAGAGGAACCGCGGTGTGCCGCCGACCGAGCCGTACGCGCGCACGGGGGAGTCGACGCCGCCGGGGATCGCCGCCAGCGCCTCGTCGAAGGCCGCCCGGCTCGCGGGTCCGGCCTCGGTCGCCTGGTCCATGTCCTGCTCCGTCATCGTCCGTCCCTCTCCCGCAGCCAGCCGGCCGCCTCGGTCGCCCAGTACGTCGCCACGATGCCCGCTCCGGCCCGCCGGATCGAGAGCAGCGTCTCGAGGATCGTGCGCCGCCGGTCGATCCACCCCTGCGCCGCGGCCGCCTCGACCATCGCCATCTCCCCGGACACGTGGTAGGCCGCCACCGGAACGTCGACGGCCGCCGCGACGTCGCCGAGGACGTCGAGGTAGAGCGAGGCGGGCTTGACCATGACGACGTCGGCGCCCTCCTCGACGTCGAGCAGCGTCTCGCGCAGCCCCTCGCGCCGGTTGGGCGGATCCATCTGGTAGGTCGTGCGGTCCCCGCGCAGCTGGGAGTCGACGGCCTCGCGGAAGGGCCCGTAGAGGGCGGAGGCGTACTTCGCGGCGTAGGCCAGCGTGCCGGTGCCGGTGTGCCCGGCGGCGTCCAGCGCGGCGCGCACGGCGGCGACCTGGCCGTCCATCATCCCGGACAGGCCGAGCAGCGAGGCCCCCGCCTCGGCCTGGGCCAGCGCCATCTGCGCGTAGCTGTCGAGGGTGGCGTCGTTGTCCACGGTCCCGTCGTCGGCGAGCAGGCCGCAGTGGCCGTGGTCGGTGAACTCGTCGAGGCACAGGTCCGAGACGACGACCATCGCCTCCCCGACCTCTTCGCGCAGCAGCCGCAGGCCGACGTTGGCCACGCCGTCGGGGTCGGTGGCCGCGCTGCCGGTCGCGTCGCGGGTGGCCGGGACGCCGAAGAGCATGATCCCCCCGACGCCGGCCTCGGCCGCCTCGGCGGCCGCGCGGCGCAGGGTCTCGGGCGTGTGCTGGACGACGCCGGGCATCGAGCCGATCGGGTGCGGCTCGGTGAGATCCTCGCGCAGGAAGACCGGCAGCACGAGGTCGGCCGGGTCCATGCGGGTCTCGGCGACGAGGCGGCGCAGCGCGGGGGTGGCGCGCAGCCGTCGGGGTCGCACGTGCGGGAAGCCGGTCATGGTCTCCTCCTGGTCCCGGCGGCGCGGGACGGGTCGGTCGTGGTGGGAACGGCAGCGGTGGGGGTGGTCGGGTCCTCGACGGTGGCGCCGGTCGCGGCGAGGCCCACGACGGCGGAGACCACCGCCTCCGGGGTGGGCGCCTCGGCGACCGCGGCGGTGCGCAGGCCGGCCGCGCGGACCGCCGCGGCGGTGGTGGGGCCGATGGCCACGAGCTCCACCAGGTCCGGGGGGCGCCCGGCGGTGGTGAGCAGGGCGCGCAGCGTGGAGGGCGCGGTGAGCACGACGACCTCGGGCCAGGTCGCGAGTGCGGCGCCCACGTCCTCGGCCGCGGCGGTGACGGTGGTGTAGACCGCGACGGCGGCCACCTCCCAGCCTGCCCCGGACAGGGCCGCGGAGGTGGCCGGGTCGGCCAGCGCGCTCGCCGGGAGCAGCACGCGGCGCGAGGGTGTGGCGGGGTCCCCGGTGCCGTCGAGCACTTTGACCTCTGGAGCCCCGACGACGGTGAGCAGCGACGCGGCCGTCCCCTCGGGTGCCTCGGCGTCGACCTCGATCCCGACCTCCGTCAGTGCCGCGGTGGTGGCGGGGCCGACCGAGCCCACGCGGGTCCCGCGCGAGCGGGCGAGGGCCACGGCCGCCGGCCACGGGCGGCCCCCGACCTCGTGGTGCTCGAGCCTCTCGACCGTGCGGGCGGAGGTGACGAGCACCCAGGCCGCGCCGGCGGGGTCGAGGTTGGCGTCCTCGACGTCGAGGGGCACGGTGCGGGTGAGCGTGACCTCGAGGACCTCGGCGCCGGCCGCCCGCAGGGCGTCGGCGAACCGATGGTGCCCGGTGCGGGGGACGAGGACCCGGGCAGCGGCGGTGGGCGCCGGGGTCATGCGTCGTCCATGAGGTCGGCGGCGCCGGCGATGAGCAGCTCGTCGGCGAGGTCGCGCCCCAGGGCCGCCGCCTCGGTGGTGTCGGCCGGGTCGAGCGGGGCCGCTGCCGAGCGGCGCAGGTGGAGGGCGCCGTCGGGGCGGGACACGACGGCATCGAGGGCGAGACCGGCGTCGGTGGAGGAGGCGAGCGCACCGACCGGGGCGGCGCAGCCGGCCTCGAGCCGGCCGAGCAGGGTGCGCTCGGCGACCACCGCCGCCGCGGAGGGCGCGTGGTGGATCGCGCGCAGGGCGGCCGCGAGGGCGGGCATGGTCTGGTCGGCGTCGTCCCGCGTCTCGACGGCGAGCGCCCCCTGACCCGGGGCGGGCAGGAAGTCGGGCGCGCCGAGGGCCTCGGTGACGGCGTCCTCGAGGCCGAGGCGTCGCAGGCCCGACAGGGCGAGCACGACGGCGTCGAGGTCGTCGTGGATGCGCGCGAGGCGGGTGGGGACGTTGCCGCGGATGTCGACGATCTCGACGTCCGAGCGGGCGATGCGCACCAGGGCGGCGCGGCGGGGCGAGCCCGTGCCCACGCGGGCGCCGGTCGGCAGGGTGGCCAGGGTGAGGCCGTCGCGGGCGCAGAGCGCGTCGCGGGAGTCCTCGCGCTCGGGGACCGCCGCGATGCTCAGCCCGGGGTAGGGGGCGACGGGCAGGTCCTTGAGCGAGTGCACGACGACGTCGACCTCATCGTCGAGCAGCGCGGCGCGCAGCGCGCCGACGAAGACCCCGGTCCCGCCGAGCGTGGACAGCGGGGCGCGGTTGACGTCGCCCTCGGTGCGCACGACGACGAGCTCGACCGGGCCGGCCCCGGCGGCGGTGAGGGCGTCAGCGACCTGGCCGGACTGGGTGCGGGCGAGGTCGGAGCCGCGGGTGCCCAGTCGCCAGGGACGGTCGGGAGGCGCGGAGGTCATGGCCCCATCCTCGCACCGGGACGCCCCGGGAGACATTCGAGATATACGCGCTCCGCGTGCCGAAAATGGCGCCGTCATCATTTCTGTGAGTTTGTCCTGACGGCCCGTCGTGACAATCACGGTGAATATGACGACGCGTCGTCATGTGCGCGTTTTGTCGTGGTTCTTGCGGGGTCAGAATCGTGTGAGGTGGCCGTGTGAGATGCCTGGCAGATCACCAGGCCCGGACGAGGTCGCGGGCGTGCGCCACGACCGCCGGCAGGCCCGTCCCGGCGACCCACGCGCCGGTGAGGTGCAGGCCCGCCGCGGCCGCGTCGTCGGTGAGCGCGGCGACGGCCGCCCGCGTGGCCGGGGTCTGCGGGGCGAGCGCACCGGAGTGGGAGACGGGCGCGTGGGCCAGCTGCTGCGAGCGGTCGAGGTCGACCCCCAGCAGGGCGGCGGCGTCGGCGAGGGCCTCCTCGACGTCGGCCCGGCGCGGTTCCTCGCCGGGCCGCCCGTAGGACAGCCGCACGGCATGGCGCCCGGCCAGCTGCTCGGCCACCCAGGGCCACTTCGCGCTCGCGTGGGTCAGTGCCTTCGCGCGCACCGCCCGTCCACCTGGACGTGCGCCCTCCTCGACGATGATCCCCGAGCCGCGCGGGGCGGCGGTCAGTTCGGGTGCGTCGAGCACGAGCGTGCGGTGCTCGACCGGGGCGCCGGGGGTGAGGCGCACCTCCGCCACGCCGGGGACGTGCCCGGCGAGCAGGCCGAGCGCGGCCGGGCCTGGCAGGGCGAGGACGACCCGCCGCGTGCGGACGCCGGTGGTGGTAGCGGTGCTGCTGGCAGTGGCGGCGGCAGGGGAAGTGGCTGTGTCCGTGGCGGGCGCTGCGGCGCCGCCGCCGACGTGCACGAGCCAGCCCCCGCCGTCGCGGGAGAGTGCGGTCACCGCGCGGCCGGTGCGCACCTCGGCCCCGGCGGCGCTCGCGGCCTCGAGCAGCGCGGCGGGCAGGCGGTGCATCCCGCCGCGCACGGTCGCCACCGCCGGCCGGTCCCCGACCAGGGCGCGCACCGCGGCACCGAGCGAGCCGGTCCGTGCCCGGGCGGCCCGCAGGCCCGGCGCGACGACGTCGACGTCGAGGTCCTCCGGGGCCGCCGCGTGCAGGGCGCCGACGACCGGTCGCACCAGCCGCTCGAGGGCGGCCTCGCCCATGGCCGCCCGCACGACCTCGGCCAGCGAGGTCGGGCCGTCCGCGCCCGCGTGCTCCGCGCCGGCGCCGAGCCCCGTGCCGCCGTCGCGCCGCGCGGCCCGCCCGGCCTCCTCGGCGCCGAGGAGCTCGACGACCGCCGGGTGCATGAGGTCGCCGGGGACGCCCAGCAGCGAGCCCGGCGGGACGGGTCGGGCGGGACCGCCGGCGGGCTGGACCCAGCTGGCGGCCGCCGGGTGCTCGACCGGCAGGCCGAGCTCGCGCGCCAGGTCGACGGCCGCGGGGCGGCGGGTGCCCATCGCCTCGGCGCCGGCGTCGAGCAGGACCTGCTCCTCCCCGATGGTCAGCGGCAGTGGTGCGACCAGGCCGCCCACCCGGTCGCGGGCCTCGAGCAGCAGCACCGACCGGCCCGCGCGGGCGGCGTCGAGGGCGGCGGTGAGCCCCGCGACCCCGCCCCCGACGACGACGACGTCCCAGGTCGTCCCCACCGTCACAGGCCGTGGACGAGCTCGACGACGCGGGTGAGCACGCCCGGGTCCGTCGTCGGGGGCACGCCGTGCCCGAGGTTGACGATGTGCCCCGGGGCGGCGCGGCCGGCCTCGACGACGTCGCGCACGTGCCGCTCGAGCACCTCCCACGGGGCGGTCAGCAGCGCGGGGTCGATGTTGCCCTGGAGCGGGACGCGGCCGCCGAGCCGATCGTTGGCGACGTCGAGCCCGATGCGGTGGTCGACGCCGACGACCTCGGCGTGCTCGGCCATGACGGTGAGCAGCTCGGAGGTCCCCGTGCCGAAGGTGATCCGCGGGACCCGGCCCGCGACCGGCGCGAGCGCGCGCGCCGACCAGGGGGCCGCGTGGCGGGTGTAGTCCGCGACCGACAGGGAGCCCGCCCAGGAGTCGAAGAGCTGGACGGCGCGCACCCCGGCGTCGACCTGGGCCGTGAGGAACGCGCCGGTGAGGTCCGCGGTCCAGGACATCAGCCGCTCCCAGGCCGCCGGGTCGGCGTGCATGAGGGAGCGGGCCGCCAGGTGGTCGCGCGAGGGACGACCCTCGACGAGGTAGGCGGCCAGCGTGAACGGGGCGCCGCCAAAGCCGATGAGCGGGGTCTCGCCCGGGCGGTCGCCGGTGCCCAGCTCGGCCACGACGGCGCGGACCGCCGCCGTGATGGGGGCGTGGTCCCCCGGCTCGTGGGCGACCAGGCGGTCGACGTCGGCGGCGGTGCGTACGGGCTCGGCGATGACCGGTCCGACGCCGGGGACGATCTCGACGTCGATCCCCGCCAGGCGCAGCGGCACGACGATGTCGGAGAAGAGGATCGCGGCGTCGACGCCGTGGCGGCGCACCGGCTGGCAGGTGATCTCCGCGGCGAGGTCGGGGGTCAGGCAGGCCTCGAGCATCTCCGTGCCCGCGCGCACCTCGCGGTACTCGGGCAGCGAGCGGCCGGCCTGCCGCATGAACCAGACCGGCAGGCGGTCCGTGCGCCGTCCGAAACTGGCCTCGAGAAGGGCGGGGGAGGAGGTCGGCCCGGACGCGGCGACGGGGTTACCGGAAATGGTCATGGCGAATAGTGTGCACGCGACCCGGGGCGGATTGCTAACCTGTTTCGGTGCCACTCGTCCTGCTTTCCGCCGATCATCACTCGGTGACCCTCGACGACCTCGAGCGGCTCAGCGTCGGCGCCGACGCCCTGCCGGCCGCGCTCACCCGGCACCCCGCCGTGGCCGGCGCGGTCGTGCTCACCACCTGCAACCGGGTCGAGCTCTACCTCGACGCCACCGACCCCGCCGAGGCCGTCGACAACGCTCGCCGCGCCCTGGCCTCCGCCTCGGGCGTGCCCGGGCCGGAGGTCGAGGCCCTGACGGCCACCACCCACGGCGCCCAGGTCGTCCAGCACCTATTCGAGGTGGCCGGCGGCCTGGACGCGATGGTGGTCGGCGAGCGGGAGATCGTCGGGCAGGTCCGCCGCGCCCTGGAGGATGCCCGTGCGGCCGGTGCCACGAGCCCCGGGCTCGAGGACCTGCTGCAGCGGGCCTCGAAGGCCTCGCGCCGCGTCGCGGTGGCCACGGACCTGGCCGCCGCCGGCCGTTCGGTGGTCTCGGTGGCCCTCGACCTCGCCGCGCACGTCACCGGGGTCAGGGCCGCGAGCGCGGCGTCCGCACCTGCGCCCCTTGCCGCCGTCGCGCCTCCGGCGCCCGCGGCCGCCGCCGACCCGGCGTGCCCCCGCGAGGCGGACGCTCCGGCCGTGCCCGGTCCCCGCGACCTGCCGCGCGCCAGCTGGGCGGGAGCCCGCGCGCTCGTCGTCGGCACCGGCGCCTACGCCGGCGCCACCCTGGCCGCCCTGCGCCGGCGCGAGTGCGCCGACATCCGCGTCTGGTCCGCCTCCGGCCGCGCCGAGCGCTTCGCCGCGGAGGAGCACGTCCGCCCCGCCGGCGACCTGGTGACCGAGCTCGCCGAGGCCGACGTCGTGGTGACCTGCCGTGGCACGGGCGTGCCCGTCGTCGACGAGGTCACGCTGGGCGCCGCGCTCGAGGCCCGCTGGGCGGCCGGACGCGACGAGGTGCTCGTCGTCGTCGACCTCGCCCTGCGGCACGACGTCACCCCGGCCGCGGCCGCCCTGGAGGGGGTGCGCGTCATCGACCTCGACACGGTCAAGGCCCACGCCCCGGCCGCCACCGACGGCCAGGTGCACCGCGCCCAGGAGGTGCTCGCCGAGGAGGTGCGCGCCGTCGTCGCGACCCGAGCCGAGCGCGAGATGGACGAGGTCGTCCTGGCCGTGCGCGACCGGGTCGGCGCCGCCCTGGAGGACGAGCTGGGCCGCCTGCCCATGGGCGGCACCGTCCCCGCCGACGACGCGGCCCGCGCCCTGCGGCGCCTGGCCGCCCGCCTCGCGCACCCGCCGACCGTCGCCGCGCGCACCGCCGGCCGGGAGGGACGCGGCGAGGAGTTCGCCCGCGCGCTCGAGCTCGTCACCGGCATCGCCGTGGGCGAGGAGCCCGCAGCGGGTGCCGCAGCAGCCACCGGCCCCGGCGCCACGGGCGCCACGAGACGAAGGAACACCGCGTGACCGTGACGACCCCCAGATCCGCGCAGCCGACCGGCGCCGGACGTGCCGACGACGCCGGACCGGCCGACGCAGTCGAGGCAGCCGAGCCGGCGGGAAGCGCCGGCGCGGCCGCCGCGCTGGCCCCCTACGACGCCGTCCTGCTCATGTCCTTCGGCGGCCCCGAGCGGCCCGAGGAGGTCGTGCCCTTCCTGCGCCGCGTCACCGCCGGGCGCGGGATCCCCGACGAGCGCCTCGAGGAGGTCGGCGAGCACTACTACGCCTTCGGCGGCCGCAGCCCGATCAACGACCTCAACCGCGACCTGCTCGCCGCCCTGCGCGCCGAGCTGGACTCACGCGGCCTCGACCTCCCGGTGGCCTGGGGCAACCGGAACTGGGACCCCGACGGCATCGACGTGCTGCGCGAGCTCTACGACGGCGGCGCCCGCCGCGTCGCCATGATCGCCACCTCCGCCTACGGCTCGTACTCCTCGTGCCGCCAGTACCGCCAGGACGTGGGCCGCTACGTGCCCGCCCTCGTGGCGGAGGGGCGCCCGCTGGTGGTCGACAAGGTGCGGCCCTACTTCAACGACCCCGGCTTCGTCGGCGCCAACGCCGACGCCGTCGAGGAGGCCATGCGCTCGCTGGACGCTGCGCCGCACCTTATGTTCGTCACCCACTCCATCCCGACGACGATGGAGCTCGCCTCCGGTCGTCGTGCCGCGGCGAGCTACGCCGAGCAGCACGAGGAGGTCGCCCGGCTCGTGGCCGCCGAGGTCGGGCGCCGGCTGGGCCGCGAGCTCGACTGGACGCTGACCTACTGCTCGCGCTCGGGCGACCCGCGCACCCCGTGGCTCGAGCCGGACGTCAACGATGCCCTCCGCGAGCTGGCCGCCACCGGTGCGAACTCGGTGGTGCTCAGCCCGATCGGCTTCGTCTCGGACCACATGGAGGTCGTCTACGACCTCGACACCGAGGCCGCCGCCACCGCCGAGGAGCTCGGCCTGCCGATGGCCCGGGCCGCGACGGCGGGCACCTCGCCGCTGTTCGTCGCCTCCCTGGTGGACCTGCTCCTCGACCTGGCCGCGGAGTCGCGCGGCGCCGGGCCAGGCGCCCCGGGGCGGCGCGCGGTGGTCGGCGACCTGCCGGCCTGGGACTCGGCCTGCGCGGTGGGCTGCTGCGCCGTGCGGGACGGTGTGGACGACGGACGGCTCGCGCTGTGCGGGCAGCCGGGGGACGTCGTGCCCCCGGTCGACACGGAGGGAGCGGCATGACCGAGGAGACCGCGCGGCCGGGCGCCGGCGACCAGGCCGGGGCGGGGGCGCCCGACGCCGAGGCGCTCAACGCGACGATCCGCTACACGATGTGGTCCGTCTTCGCGACGGCGCAGCCGCTGCCGGCGGACGCGCGCGAGCGGGACACGCTCGTCGCCGACGCCGAACGCGCCGTGCGTGCCACGGGCGTCGAGGTGCGCGGCTGGTACGACGTCGGGGGCCTGCGGGCCGACGCCGACCTCATGGTCTGGTGGCACGCCGGCTCGATCGAGGAGGTCCAGGCGGCCTACCACGCGCTGCGCGCGGCCGACCTCGGCGCCGCCCTGGAGCCGGTGTGGTCCGTCGTCGGGCTGCACCGCCCGGCCGAGTTCAACCGCAGCCACGTGCCCGCGTTCCTCGCGGGCGAGCCGGCCGGCGACTACCTCAGCGTCTACCCGTTCGTGCGCTCGCTCGACTGGTACGTGCTGCCCGCCGAGGACCGCAGCCGCATGCTGCGCGAGCACGGCATGGCCGCCCGCGACTACGCCGACGTCCGGGCCAACACGGTCTCCGCCTTCGCGCTCGGCGACTACGAGTGGATCCTCGCCTTCGAGGCCCCCGAGCTGCACCGGATCGTCGACGTCATGCGCGAGCTGCGCGGCGTCGATGCCCGCCGGCACGTGCGCGAGGAGACGCCCTTCTACACCGGGCCCCGCGTCGAGCTCGCGGACTGGGCCGGCCGGCAGCCGCTCGCGGCGGACTGACGCGGGAGCGGTACCCGGCGGGCTCCACAGCGCGCCCCCGCGCATCGGTGCCCACAGGTGGGGCCACCGCGCTGCGCCCGGCCCCACCCTCGCTGCCTAGCGTGCAGGGCGAGGAGAGGGGGCGGTCATGCTCGACCAGCTGTCGGTGGGGACGGACATCGAGCGCGTGCGCGCTCAGGCGGAAGCGGTGCGGGCGGTGCGCGCAGGCTTGGCGGGATGCCGGTCGACGCTGTGGACCGGGGAGGCCGGGCGGGCGGCCGAGGACGGTGTCGACGGCCTGGTCGCCGAGCTCGACGGCATCCTGGCGACCCTGTCCGACCTCGAGGCCACGTACCTCCGGCTCTGGGTGCGCGTCGTCGCGAGCGGCGGTGCGGGCTGATGCGCGTCGACCCGGCCACCTTGATCAGCCGCCCGGACCCGCCGGTCCCGCCGGACCCCGTGGGCGCGATCCACATCGTCTCCTCCGGCGACCCGATGGTCGTCGACACCGACGAGGTGCGGGCGATGGCCGCCGAGCTGCGCGCCCACGGCGAGGAGCTGGACGCGGCGGCCGCGGCGCTGCGCCTCGTCGGCTCCGCCGAGCAGCTCGGCGGCCGGGCGGCGAGCACCATGGCCCGCCCCGGCGCGGACCCGGGGCTCTCCGGCGACATCGCCGCTGGCCGGGCCGCGGCCTACGCGGCGGCGGACTCGATCACCGCCACCGCCGCTCGCACCGTCGACCTCGCCGACGGTCTCGACGCCTGGGCCCTGCTCGTGGACGCGGTCGACACCGAGGCCGAGCGCTCGTTCTCTCAGATCGTCGGCGACCTCTTCCTCGACGTCACCGGCGCCCGGATCGCGGTCGACGCCCTCATCGTCTGGCGCGCCGTCGGAGTGGTCACCGACCCGGGTGAGGCCGTCGGTCCGGACGGCGTACCGATCTCCGTGCAGGTCGACCAGGGGGTGGCTGCGCTGGACAGGCTCACCGACACCTTCTACCTCCCTCGGTTACTCGCCTCCGTCGTCATGAACGCCACCCCCGTCGGCCTGTGGGCGATGCTGCGCGGTGCGGACGACCAAGAAGAAGCGACCACGGCTCGGACCGTGGCACCCCTCGTCGGCACCTGGGCGACAGAGAACGGCATGTCCCGCAGCGGCACGGAGGTGCGGGTCGACCCGCTGGGGGTCCCGGGACTGTGGACCCCGGCCTCGGCCGGCCCGCTCGGGGCAGCCCTCGGCGGTGCCACCCCCGTCGGGTGGCTGCTCTCCCGGGCCGCGCACCCCACCCTGCGGCCCGCCCGGGCCTCGGCCGAGCAGGTGGAGGAGGTCGCCGACGTCATCGACCGGATCGACCCCCTGCACGCTGAGTCCGGGCGCAGCAACCGCACCCACGTCGAGGTGCTGCGCACCGAGCACGCCGACGGGTCGACCTCCTTCGTCGTCGTCGTGCCCGGGACGAATGCCGACGAGATCGTCGACCCGGACAACCCCATGGACCACGGGTCGAACGTCGAGCTGGCGGCAGGGGCCGACGCCGCGATCCTCGAGGGCATCAGCGAGGCGCTCGAGGCTGCCGGTGCGCGGCCGGGCGACGCGGTGGGGATGGTCGGCCACTCCCAGGGCGGCTTGGCGATCGCCCGCTGGACCAGCTCCGCGGCCGCGCAGGACTACGACCTGCGGGCCAGCGTCACCCTCAGCTCGCCGGTGGCCGACATCCCCGCCCCCTCGAGCGGGCACCACGTCGGCATCGAGATCACCGAGGACGCCGTCAGCGGCCTGGACGGGGGAGCCGTCCCGCACGTGCCGCCGGGACCCGGGACGGGCAGCCGGACCACCTACACCGTCGACACCGTGACCTCCCCCGAGGCGAACGAGCAGCTGTGGGCCTTCCAGGGGCACTACCCCGAGCACTCGGCGGCGGCCTGGGACGGGGTGGTCGAGCACCGCGGGGGCGAGCACGACGTCGCCGGTGTCCAGGCGCAGTTCGCCCACCTGCTCGGCACCGAGGAGGAGGGGGCGGTCACCAGCTCGGTCATCGTCGAGATCGCACGGAGCTGAGCGGTGGCGGTGGCGGGGGCGCGGACCGGCCCGGTTATGTCACCCTGTGACAGGCTGTGGCGAGTGTCCCCGACCGAACGAGGAGAGCACGTGACGAGCATCGTGGACGAGACGTCGCCCGTGGACGGGGCCGCGCCGGGGACGGCGCCGCGCTCCTCCGACGACGGCCCGACGCCCTGGGGCCCGCCCCCCTTCCCCGCACCGCCCGAGCGCGGCGCCGACGACCCGGTCGCCGCCCGCGCGGTCTTCTGGTCGCCGGACACCGTCCTGCGGGCCGGCAAGGTCGTCCTCGGCGGGTCGCCGTTCTCGGTCACCGTGGTCCCCGAGCCCTGGCGCGACCTCGCCCGCCGCGCCGCGGCCGCCGGCGAATCAGGCATCACCGCCGCGGACGACGTCGAGCGGGCCGCCGTCCGGTTCCTCCTCGACCGGGGCATCCTGCACCCCCTGCCCGTGCCCCACGGCGAGGTCACGGACGTCGAGGTCGTCATCCCCATGCACGGCGACCCCACGCTGCTCGACCCGCTGCTGGCCTCGCTCGCCGTCGAGGGCCACCCCGTCACCGTCGTCGACGACGCCACCCCCGACCCGGCCCACGCCGCCCGCATCGAGGAGATCACCGCCCGGCACGGCGCGCGGCTCATCCGGCACGAGGTCAACCAGGGTCCCGGCGGGGCGCGCAACACCGGCTTCGCCGCGACGACCGCGCCGTTCATCGCCTTCATCGACTCCGACGCCCGGGCGAGCGACGACTGGATCGCCCGCCTGCGGCCCTTCCTCGACGACGAGCGGCTCGGCGCCGTCGGGCCCCGGGTACGGCCCCGGTTCGACGGCGAGAGCGCCATCGAGCTCTACGAGGAGACCCGCTCGGAGATCGACATGGGGGCGATCCCCAGCCGCGTCGTCCACGGGGTCATGGTCGGCTGGCTGCCCAGCGCCGCCGTCCTCGTGCGCCGCAGCGCCGTCACCGACCCGCCGTTCGAGCCCGGGCTGCGCATCGGCGAGGACGTCGACCTCTTCTGGCGGATGGACGAGGCGGGCTGGAACGTCCTGTACGCGCCCGGCGTCGTCGTGCACCACGAGGTCCGCACCTCCTGGTCGGCCTTCACGAGCCGCCGCGCCGGTTACGGCAGCTCCGCCGCCCCGCTCGAGCAGCGTCACCCCGGCCGCCTGACCCCGGCCTCCCCCTCGCTCTCCGGTCTCGCCGTCATCGCCCTGGCCTCGACCGGGCACCGCCGCCTCGCCGCCGGTGTCGTCGCCTACGAGATCGCCCGTCAGCGGGCGAGCCTGCCCGACGAGGTGCCCCTGAGCGTCGTCGTCGAGATGGCCGGGCGCCAGATCTTCTCCGACGGCTTCTGGACGGGCCACCTCCTGCGGCGCGACTGGTGGCCGGTCGGCTGGTCCGTCCTCGCCGCCACCCCGCGCTCGCGCCTCGCCAGGGGCGTGGCCGCCGCCATGATGTGGGAGCCGGTGCGCGACCACATCCTCTCGCCCACCCGCCTCGACCCGCTGCGCAGCCTGGCGATGCGGCTCCTCGACGACGCCTCGTACGGCACCGGCGTCATCACCAACGCCATCAAGGAGCGCACCCCCGCCGTCGTCACCCCGCGGCCGCGGCTGCCGCGCTGGCCCCGGCGGCGCTGACCGGCCCGCGCACCGGTCGACCGGGCGCTGCCCGGCCGGATCGGGGCATGCTGGGGGGATGTCCAGCATGATCCCCACCCCGGCCGGCGCGACCCCCGGCGACCTGCTGCGCGCCGACGTCGCCACCCTGCCCGCCTACGTCCCTGGCGAGCGACCCGCGCACGGCCGCCGCGTCGCCAAGCTCTCGTCGAACGAGATGCCCTACCCGCCGCTGCCCGGCGTGCTCGAGGCCGTCACCGCGGCGGTCGAGGACGCGGGACGCTACCCGGACATGGCGGCCGTGGACCTCGTCGCGGCCCTGGCGAAGCGGCACGGCCTCGACCCGGCCCACGTCGCCGTCGGCGGCGGCTCGACTGCGGTGCTCGAGACGATCCTGCGCGCCACCTGCACGGCCGGCGACGAGGTCGTCGCGCCCTGGCGCAGCTTCGAGGCCTACCCGATCGCCGTCCAGCTCACCGGCGCGGCCATGGTGCGCGTCCCGCTCGACGCCCAGGGCCGCCACCGCCTGGACGCCATGGTCGAGGCGGTCACCGAGCGCACCCGGGTGCTCCTGCTGTGCTCCCCGAACAACCCCACCGGGACCGCGCTCACCCGCACCGAGGTGGCCGGGCTGCTCGCCGAGGTCCCGCCGACGGTGCTCGTCCTGCTCGACGAGGCCTACATCGACTTCGTCACCTCCGCCGACCCCACCGACGGCCCCTCGCTGCTGCACGCCCACCCCAACCTCGTCGTGCTGCGCACCTTCTCCAAGGCGGCCTCGCTGGCGGGACTGCGGGTCGGCTACGCCCTCGGCCACCCCGACGTCGTCGCCGGGCTCCGGGCGGCGGCCACCCCCTTCGGCGTCTCGGCACCGGCCCAGGCCGCGGCGCTCGCCGCGCTCGACGCCGACGCCGAGATCAGGCGCCGGGTCGCCGAGGTCGTGGCCGAGCGGGAGCGGCTCGTCGCCGGGCTCCGCCGGCTCGGCCTGGAGGTCCCCGACACGCAGGCCAACTTCGTCTGGCTCCAGCTCGGCGACGGCGCGGTCGCCTTCGCGGAGGCGGCCAAGGAGGCCGACCTGCTCGTGCGGCCCTTCCCCGGCGACGGCGTGCGGATCAGCATCGGCACGGCCGAGGACACTGACGCGGTGCTCGAGGTGGTCGCGGCGCACCTGGGCTGAGCGGCCGGTCGCGGGGTGCGTCGATAGCTCCCCGCGGGCACATGCGAGCGGGCCGGATGGTTCCGTGCGACGGCCGGGCCCGCGATCTGGCAGGTCCCCGCGGCGCGTCGCCCGCCGTGGTGCGGACCACGGCCGCGTCGTCTCGCGCCGCTACCTACACCTGTGTAGCCTACACAACCGTAGGTAGCTCTCCGTGGGCGGGGAGCGACGGATCCGCCTCCCGTCCTCGACGGCTCGGACCGGCCGCACCGACCGTGCGGCGAGGTCCCGACCGGCCGGCCGCACCGATCGTGCGGCCGGCCGGCCCCGGGCCGCCCCGAGGGCACCTCGGCGGTCCTCCCGTCCGGGAGCGCGTCGAGGCACCGGACCACCGAAGGAGACCTGCGTGTCCGTCCCCACGACGAATGCCCAGCACCGACCGTCCGACCAGGCGCCGCCCGCCGTCGGGCCCACCGCGACGGAGCGGACCCGCGACGACGCGGCCCACGGGGCCGGAGCCCCCACCGACGAGGCCAGCCCGCCCGCCCGTGCCGACGCCGCCGCGCCCGTCCCCTACCCGGACGGCGCCTCGCTGACCCCGGATGACACCCCGGTCCAGCTGCTCACCCCCGCCGGCGACCGCCTCGACCACCCGGTCTACGGCCCGCTCGCCGCCGAGCTGGACCCCGAGCGGCTGCGCACGATGTACCGCGACATGGTCCTCACGCGGTCCTTCGACACCGAGGCGACCAACCTCCAGCGGACCGGCGAGCTGGGCCTGTGGGCGCAGAGCCTGGGCCAGGAGGCCATCCAGATCGGCTCGGCGCACGCCCAGCTGCCGCGGGACATGATCTTCCCGTCGTACCGCGAGCACGGGGTCGCCCACGTGCGCGGCCTGCCGCTGACCGAGCTGCTGCCGGTCATGCGCGGCACCCGCCACGGCGGCTGGGACCCCCGCGAGCACAACCTCCAGGTCCAGACCTTCGTCATCGCCGCCCAGACCCTGCACGCCGTCGGCTACGCCATGGGCATCCAGCGCGACGGCGACGTGGGCACCGGCACCGACGCCGACCGCGCCGTCGTCGTCTACCACGGCGACGGTGCCACCTCCCAGGGTGACTTCAACGAGTCCCTCGTCTTCGCCGCCTCCGCCCAGGCGCCGGTCGTGCTCATCTGCCAGAACAACTTCTGGGCGATCTCCGTGCCCACGGACGTCCAGTCGCGGGTGCCGATCGCCCGCCGCGCACCCGGCGTCGGCGTCCCCGCCGTCCGCGTGGACGGCAACGACGTCCTCGCCTCCTACGCCGTCACCGCCGAGGCGCTGCGCCGCGCCCGCGCCGGCGGCGGGCCCACCCTCATCGAGGCGGTCACCTACCGCATGGGCGCCCACACGACGTCGGACGACCCCACCCGATACCGCACCCACGGCGAGGAGGCCGACTGGCGGGCCAAGGACCCGATCGACCGCCTGCGCGCCCACCTCCTGGCCACCGGGCAGGCCGACCAGGCGTTCCTCGAGCAGGTCGACGCCGAGGCCGCCGAGCTGGCCCGCGCCACCCGCGCCGCGTGCGTCGCCATGCGGTCCGGGCCGGCCGAGGAGATGTTCGACCACGTCCACTCGCTGCCCCACGCCCAGGTCGAGGCCGACCGGGCGGCGATGACCGCCTTCGAGGCCGGCTTCGCGGACACCGAGAACGCGCAGGAGGCCCGCTGATGCACCCCGCCCCGCCCGCCACGGCGACCACGCTCCCGCTCGCCCGGGCGATCAACGCCGGCCTGCGCTCCGCCATGAGCCGCGACGAGAAGGTGCTGGTCATGGGGGAGGACGTCGGCCCGCTCGGCGGCGTCTTCCGGGTCACCGACGGGCTGCAGGCCGAGTTCGGCACCGACCGCGTCGTCGACACCCCGCTCGCGGAGTCCGGCATCGTCGGCACCGCGATCGGCCTGGCCATGGCCGGCTACCGCCCGGTGGTCGAGATCCAGTTCGACGGCTTCATCTTCCCGGCCTACAACCAGATCACCACCCAGCTGGCCAAGCTCACCTACCGCACCGCGGGGGCCCTGAGCATGCCGGTGGTCGTGCGCGTGCCCTACGGCGGCCACATCGGCGCGATCGAGCACCACAGCGAGTCCCCGGAGGCGCTGTTCGCCCACACCGCCGGCCTGCGCATCGTCTCCCCGGCCACCGCCCCCGACGGCTGGTCGATGATCCAGCAGGCCATCGCCTCCCCGGACCCCGTGCTCTTCCTCGAGCCCAAGGCCCGCTACTGGGAGAAGGGGCCGGTCGAGCTCGAGACGCCGGTCGACCTCTCCGAGCAGGCCCTGGCCCGCGACCTGCACGCCGCCCGCGTGGTGCGTCCCGGGACCGACCTGACGATCGCCACCTATGGTCCAGGTGTGAAGGTCTCGCTCCAGGCCGCCGAGGTCGCCCAGGAGGAGGGGTCGAGCGTGGAGGTCATCGACCTGCGCTCGATCTCCCCGCTCGACGTCGACGCCGTCGTCGCCTCCGTGCACCGCACCGGGCGGCTCGTCGTCGTCCACGAGGCGCCGACCTTCTTCGGCCCCGGCGCCGAGCTGGCCGCCGCCGTCCAGGAGCGCTGCTTCTACGAGCTCGAGGCGCCCGTGCTGCGGGTGGGCGGCTACCACACGCCCTTCCCCGCCTCCGCGCACGAGTCGGTCTACCTGCCCTCCCTCGACCGGATCCTCGACGCCGTCGAGCGTTCGCTGGCCGCCTGAGCCGACGACCCAAGGAGCTGCCATGAGCGAGCCGCGACACCACCTCTTCCGCCTGCCCGACGTCGGCGAGGGCCTGACCGACGCCGAGATCGTCGCCTGGAGCGTCTCCGTCGGCGAGCGGGTCGAGGTCAACCAGACCCTGTGCGAGGTCGAGACCGAGAAGTCCGTCGTCGAGCTGCCCAGCCCCGTGGCCGGTGCGGTGCGCGCGCTGCTGGTCGAGGAGGGCACGACCGTCGACGTCGGCACCCCCATCGTCGAGCTCGACACCCGGCCCGACGAGCCCGAGCAGCCCGCCGCCCCCGCCGGCGGCGAGACGGGCGGCAAGGCCGCGGCCGAGGGGGCAGACGAGGGATCAGGCGCCGTCCTCGTCGGCTACGGCACGAAGCCCGGGGCCGCGCGCCGCCGGCCCCGCGTGGCGCCCGTGGCCACGTCCGGGGCAGCGCCCGCTGCCCGACCCGCCGCCTCGACCGCCGGGCCTGCCGCCGGTACCCCTGCGCCCGCTGGCCCCGCCGCCGGTGCCGACGCCGCGCCGGCTGCTCCCGCCCCTGGTGCCCCCGCCCCCTCGACCGCCGCGCAGGCACCAGCCGGTGCACCCGCTCCCGCGAGCGGCGCGGGCCAGGCGCCCCTGGAGAGCCGGCCCGCTCCCGCCGGCACGCGCGTGCCCCCGGGACGTCCGCGTCAGGCGCCCGGCGCCGACGGGACCGGCGGTGGGTCGAGCACCACGTTCGTCCGTCCGAGCGCCGGCCCGACCCGGGCCAAGCCCCCGGTGCGGCGCCTGGCCAAGGACCTCGGCGTCGACATCGACTCCGTCCACGGCACCGGCCCGGGCGGGATCGTCACCCGCGAGGACGTCGTCGCGCTCCATCAGCGCTCCGACGTCCAGCAGCTGGCGACCTGGTCCGAGGACGAGCCCTGGCTCGAGGGCGGCTCGGTCTCCCCGGACGGCCGGCGCACCCGCGTGCCCGCCCGCTCGGTACGACGCCGGACCGCCGAGGCCATGGTCCAGTCGGCCTTCACGGCCCCGCACGTCACCGAGTTCCACACGGTCGACGTCACGCGGACGATGGAGCTCGTCGCCCGGCTGCGCAAGGACCGCGAGTTCGAGGGCCTGCACGTCACGCCGCTGCTCGTCGCCATGCGGGCGCTGCTGCTGGCCGTCAACCGGCACCCGGAGATCAACGCCTCGTGGGACGACGAGACCGGAGAGATCGTCTACAAGCACTACGTCAACCTCGGCATCGCGGCCGCCACCCCGCGCGGCCTGGTGGTGCCCAACGTCAAGGACGCCCACCGGCTCAACCTCAAGGAGCTCGCCCAGGCGCTCGGTGACCTCACCGCCACCGCGCGCGCCGGGAGGACGCAGCCGGCGCAGATGGCCGACGGCACGATCACCATCACCAACGTCGGCGCCTTCGGCATCGACACCGGCACCCCGATCCTCAACCCCGGGGAGGCCGCGATCCTCGCCTTCGGCGCCGTGCGGCAGCAGCCCTGGGTGCACGAGGGCGAGATCGCGGTGCGCTGGGTGACCCAGCTGGCGCTGAGCTTCGACCACCGGCTCGTCGACGGCGCGCTGGGTTCGTTCGTGCTCAAGGACGTCGCCACCATCCTCGAGGACCCCTCGATGGCGCTCGTCTGGGGCTGACCCGCCCGCTGACCTGCCGCGCCTGCCGCGTCAGCCGACCCGGTAGCGCAGCAGCGCACCGCCGGTGTCGGTCGTGCGCGAGTCGATCAGCGTGAGCGGTCGCGGCTGCTCCGCGGGCCGGAAGAGCCGGTTCCCGGCGCCGAGCAGGACCGGCGCGACGCCGACGAGGTACTCGTCGACGAGCCCCGCGGCGAGCAGCGAGTCCACGAGCTCGGCGCTGCCGAAGACGTAGGCGGGCCGGTCGTCCGCGGCCTTGCGCCGCGCGACCTCCGCGACGGCGTCGGCCGTGATCTCCGTGTTCGCCCAGGTGGCCTCCGTCAGCGTGCGCGAGGCCACGAGCTTGGGCACGGCGTTCATGTACGCCGCGATGTCGGGCTGGTCGGTGTTCTCGGGCCAGTGCTCGACGAAGCCCTCGTAGGTGCGTCGGCCGAGGACGAGCAGACCGATCTCGTCGCCGATGTCGAGGCTGAGCCGGTAGAGGTCGTCGCCCCAGATGTGCTCGTGCAGCCGCAGGTCCCAGGGTTCGGTGCCCTCGAAGAACCCGTCCAGCGACATGACGTTCCAGACGATCAGCGTGCCCATGCCCACCCCTTTGATGGCAGTTCGCAACCGGTCCCGGCCAACGTAGAATGTGTGGTGGCGTTGTGCAACCGGTACATGCGCGCCCCGTGATGACGACCGCCGGGGCGAGGAGACGAGCGGGAGGTGCGTGTGCCGACGTCGGGACGGTCGGGCTGCCCGATCAACCAGACCCTCGAGGTCCTCGGCGACCGGTGGAGCCTCATCGTGGTCCGGGACATGATGTTCGGGAACCGGCGCCACTTCCGCGAGCTGCTCACGCGCTCCGAGGAGGGCATCGCCTCCAACATCCTCGCCGACCGGCTGCGCCGACTCGTGGAGACGGGCCTCGTCTCCCGCGGCGACGACCCCACGCACCGGCAGAAGGTCCTCTACTCGCTCACCGAGCGGGGCATCGAGCTGCTGCCGGTGCTGGCGACCATGGGCGCGTGGGGGCGGCGGCACCGCCCGGTGAGCGAGGAGCTCTCCATCCGGGCCCAGCTGCTCGAGGAGGGCGGACCCGAGATGTGGCAGGCGTTCATGGCCGAGCTCCGGGCCATCCATCTCGGCGAGCCAGTTCCTGAGCGGTCGGTCCTCACGGAGCTGACGTCGGCCTACGAGGAGCTCGTCGGCCGGCGCAGCGGCACGAACCGGTAGCCGCCCGGGGCGGCGTCCGACGTCCACCCCTGGGCCGTCCGCGCCACCCGCACCAGGCGGCCGCCGGCCGGCACCACCATCGCGCCCCCGACCGTCAGCTGGGCGACCAGCTCGGCGGGGACCTCGTCGGCCATCGCCGAGACGAGGATCCGGTCGAACGGGGCGTCCTGCGGTGCGCCGAGCACGTCGGCGTCGGCGACCCGCACCTCCGCGTGGTCCCACGCGGACTCGGCCCGGAGCGCGGCGCGGCTGCGCGCGACCAGCTCGGGGACCGACTCGACGCCGAGCACCCGCCCGCCCGGCCCCACCAGCTCGGCGAGGATCGCCGTCGTCCAGCCCGACCCGCTGCCGACGTCGAGCACGCGCGCACCGGCCGGCACGTCGAGCAGGTCGAGCATCCGACGCACGGTCGACGGCTGCGAGCACGTCGCGCCGTGCCCGATCGTCAGCGGACCGTCGGTCGCCGCGTAGGGCCGCGTCTCCGTCGTCAGGAAGCGGGCGCGGTCGGCCGCCGCCATCGCCTCGTCGACGCGCGTGGGCGTCGTCCGCCTCCGCATCCGGCCACGTTACGGCACCGGCCGGCGCCCGCCCATGCCCACCTCCGCGGCCGTGGAGGGCAGGCAGAAAAGTGCTCACTCGTCGGGCAGGGGTTCTGCTCGATCGTTGGGAGGCGCTAGCCGAGGAGGTCCGGCGTCGGGGCCGGGTCCTCGCCGAGGACGTGCTCGGCGAGGAAGCCGAGGACGACCTCGTACCAGAGCCGCGCGTGCTGGGGGGTGAGGATCCAGTGGTTCTCGTCGGGGAAGTAGAGGAACCGGTGCGGGGTCCGGCCCTGCTCGTCGGCCGCCAGCCGCGACTGCGAGACCAGGGCCCGCCACAGCGCCAGTCCCTCGCCGATCGGGACCCGGTAGTCCTTGTCGCCGTGGATGACGAGCATCGGCGTCGAGATGTCGCCTGCCGCATGGTGCGGGGAGTGGGCCGCCCGCATCTGCGGGGTCATCTCCCGCTCCCAGAACCAGCCGACGTCCGTGGTGCCGGCGAAGGTCTCGATGTTCCACAGCGACGCGTGCGTGACGACCGCGCGGAACCGGTCGGTGTGCCCGGCGATCCAGTTGGCCATGTACCCGCCGAAGGACCCGCCCATCGCGCCCGTGCGGTCGGCGTCGATCTCGGGCAGCGCCTCGGCCGCGTCGGTTACGGCCAGGACGTCGGTGTAGGGCTTGTCGCCCCACGCGCCCCAGCCGCGGCGGATGAACTCCCAGCCGTAGCCCGTGGACAGTGCCGGGTCCGGGAGCACGACGGCGTAGCCGCGCGCCACCGCGATCCACGGGTTCCACCGCCACGACCAGGTGTTCCACGAGGACACCGGCCCGCCGTGGACCCACAGCAGCAGCGGTGCCGGGGCCTCGGCGCTCGCGCCGTCGGGCATCGCCAACCAGCCGCGCAGCGGGTGCCCGTCGGCGGCCTCGGTCTCGATCTCGGTCAGCGTGCCCGGCAGCTCGGGGACGGGCACGGGGGAGGGGATCTCGGTGACCTCCGCCCCGCCGTGGGCCGGCTCGCCCAGGACCGCGAGGTCGATGCGCACCGGCGCGGCCGGGGCCGCGTAGCTCGCCCGCAGGGCGTAGGCCGCCGAGCCGTCCGGGGCCACGCGCAGGTCGCTGAACGCGCCGTCGCCGGTGATCCGGGTGACCTCGCCGCCGTCGAGGGGGAGGTGGAAGACCGGGGCGCGGCCGCGGTCGTCGGCCACGGCGAGCAGACCGCTCGCGTCGGGCAGGACCACGGCCTCCGAGGGCCACCGGTCCCAGTCCCGCGCGATCGGCGTCCGCTCGCCGGTGGCGAGGTCCGCGACGGCGAGCGTGCGCACCGCGGGCCGCTCCGCCGTCGAGGGCTCCTCGACGACGAGGACGGCACGCTCGCCGTCGGGGAGGACCGCGAGGATGCCGAACTCGAGCTCCTCGCTCGGCTCGGCCACCCACCGTCGGTGGCCGGTGGCGACGTCGATCGCGACGACGCCGGTGCGCAGCTCGCCGCGGGCCGCGGGGACCGACCACGGGGCCAGGACCGCGGCGCCGTCGTCGGTCAGGTGCGCGCCGCCGTCGGACAGGCCGACGCCGGCGTCCGGGGTGAGGTCGACGAGCGTGCCGGGGGCGTCGGGGTCGTCCGCGGGGTCGACCCGGTAGAGGTGGGGGCGGCCCGGCCCGAGGTCGTGGTCCCAGTACCGCACCGGGTAGCCGGTGTGCAGGATCGCCGAGACCTTCTTCTCGGTGCGCGCCTTGCGGCGCTCGGCGTCGTCCTCGACGCCGTCGGAACCCGGCAGCGGGGTGCCGAGCACGACCACGGTGTCCGCGCCGCGCGCGGTGAGGACCGCCTCGACGCCGCCGGGGTGGTCGGCCAGGACCCGCGCCTCGCCGCCGTCCGCGGGTAGCACCCAGGCCCGCTTGCGGGCGCCCTCGGTGTCGGCCGCGTCGGGTCGGGCGGCGGTGAAGACGAGGTCGCCTGACGCGGTGAAGCGCGGCGCCGACTCGCCGGTGCCGCCGTGGGTGAGGCGCCGTGCGGGGAGCTCGCCGGCCGGGTCGAGTGCCCAGATCGCGCTCTGGTAGGTGACCTCGTCGGCGTCGAGCGCGGCGACCGAGGTCACCAGCCGCGACCCGTCCGCGCCGAGCGCCAGGCCGGAGACCCGGCGCAGCGCGACGTAGTCGGCCAGGGAGTGGAACGGGGTGGGAGCGGTGTCGTCGGTCACCCTGGCATGGGACCACGCGCGCGCCCGCGCCGACCAGTCGCCGGGGCGGTGTTCGCGCGCCGCGGACGGGCGCGCGGCCGGGTGCGCCGCCGGAGCGCCCCCGCCCGGGGACCGGAGGCCGCCGGTCCCGGGCGTCGGGTCAGTAGGTCTCGAGGGTGGCCGGCCCCAGGACGAAGCCGCCGCCGGTCTCGGTGGACCAGCACTCGACGTCGACCCCGGTCACCGTGCAGGCCAGGTCGCCGTTGTAGGCGGAGTCGCCGTCGGAGAGCAGCGGGTCGGCGTTGGCGGAGCGGCCGCAGTTGACGCCGGCCTCGCCCGAGCTGTTGATCTCGACGCTGATGCCGCCGGGCAGGCAGCCCTCGGGGGTGTCGAGGGAGTGGTCGACGATCGTGCAGACGACGTCGGAGCCGGACAGGACGCAGGCCATGTTGGCGCCCTGCACCCAGAAGCCGGGCATCTGCTGGGCGTCGGCCGGGATCTCGGGGATCTCCAGCCAGGACATGTCGGCCTCGATGGCGGTGCGCAGCGCCGGGTTGGTGTCGGAGTCGCCGAGGATCATGTCCACGACCTCCTGGGCGTGCTCGCGGTCGCATTCGTCGGCCAGGGCCATGAGCGAGTCGACGACGCGGTCGCCGTGGGCCGGGTCGCCCCAGGTGCCGTCCGGTGCGGCGGCCGAGGCGAAGGCCTGGACGACCTCCGCGTCGGCGCCGGCGTCGGCGCAGTCCGAGGTGGGGGCGAGCCCCTCGAGGGCGGCGAGCGCGGACTCGACGTCGTCACCGCCCGCGGGACGGTCGCCCTCCTCCTCGGTGGCGGACTCGCTCGGCATCGGCGGGAAGGCGGGGTCGGTCGCCCCGGCGTTGGTCGACGTCTCGTCGTCGTCGCCCGGCAGGTTGAAGATCCACAGCCCGCCCAGGACGACGACGGCCACGGCCGCCGCCACGGCGAGGATCCCCGCCCACGGCACGGCCCGGCGCGGCTCCTCGACCTGGCGCGGCGGCGCGTCGGGGGTGCGGGTCGTCGTCGCGGACCCCTCCGGCGGGGTGATGGGCCGGGCCGGGCCGGCGTCGACGGCCGGCGACTCGGTGGTCTGGCGGTCCGGCCGGCGCGACGCGCCCGAGGCAGCCGCACCGGCCGCCCCGGCGGCGCCGAACCGCGCGGCGGTGGGCGTGCGCGTCGGGGCCGAGCGCGGCTCGTCGGGGTCGAGGCCGGCGGTGCGGGCACGCCGCTGGGCGATCGCCTCGTCGATCTCGCTGTCGCCGAGGTTGCCGAGCCACTCGATGAGCCCCGGGTAGGTGGAGGGGTTGGCGGCGATCGTCGCGCGCAGCTCGGGGTGGTGCTCGGCCAGGTGCTGCAGGCGGGTGAGCGGGGTGGCCGGGTCGGCCGCCTCGGCTGAGGGGTTGGTGCTGTCGTCGGTGCCGGTCACGGCCAGGTCCTCCATTGCGGGTCTGCGGGGGAGTGTACGCAGGGCAGGACTGACCACGGAGCACGGGCGGCGCGCGCCCTAAGGTGGTCGCGTGCAGCCCGGGAGCCCCAACGACGACGTCGACCACCCGTCCGGGGACCCGCGGGAGCCCGACGCCGGGCACGACCCGGAGACCCCGGGCGCGCCGGTCGGGTCGCCGGCCGAGGCGCAGGTCGAGCACCCCCGCGAGGATCGGGCTGCGGCCGGGGATCCGGCCGACGTCGCGCCCGCGGCGACGGGTGGACCCGATGAGGTGACGGACCGACCTGAGGCGACCCCGGACGGCGTCGGGCCCGACGGTGCGGAGGCCGTGCCGGAGGCGGATGCCGTGCCGGAACCGGAACCCGAGGCGGAATCGGAACCCGTGCCAGAGGCAGACGCCGAGTGGTCGGCCGAGGGAAGCGTCGTCCCGGAGGCGGACGGTGCCGCGCCGGGGGTAGACGGTGCCGCGCCGGCCGCGGACGTTCCCGATCCCGCCGCCCCGGCGGCGCGGACCGGGGAGACCGCCGAGATCGACGCGGCGGGCCGCACGGCCGCCGTCCCGCTGGACGAGGCGAGCCGCGCCGCCGGCCACGAGCCGGCCGACCCCGCCGCCCCGGACCACGCCCCCGCCGAGCACGACCCGGCCGACCCCGGCGCCGTCGACCCCGCCGCCACGGACCCCGACGCCCCCGACGGCCGCGACCCGTCCGAGACCCCCGCGCTGCTGGCCGGGGCGCAGGGCCACGCTCAGCGGGTGCGCCGCTGGTGGCGCCGGGCCGGCTCCGGCGTCGTCCAGCGCTGGGTGCTCTCACTGGTCATCGCCTCGCTGGTCATCGTCGTCGGCCTGCTCGTGGCCGACCGATGGGCGCTCATGCGGGCCCGCGGCGAGGCCGAGCAGGCCTTCGAGACCTTCACCGAGGAGATCACCGGCCACGAGGTCCGCCTCGACGGCTTCCCGTTCCTCCCGCAGGTCATCTCGGGCCGGATCGACCGCGTCGACTTCACGGCCGAGGAGATGGTCCTGCCCGACGTCGAGCTCATCGACGTCACCGGCTGGGCCACCGGGATCGGCTTCCGCGAGCCCGTCGAGCTCGCCCACCTCGAGGCCAGCGGGACGGTGCCGCTGGCGGCCGTCCAGGAGGAGGTGGCCGCCGCGATCTTCGACGTGCCCGTGCTCGGCGAGCGCAGCTTCGAGGCCGACATCGTGGGCAGCGACCTCGTCCTCACGACCTCGATCCTCGGCGGGGACATCGAGGTCACCGCCGAGGTCACCCCCACCGAGGACGGGCGCGGCATCCACATCCACCTCGACCAGGGCACCCTCGGCGGCGTGAGCACGCGGCTGTCCGAGATCCCGTTGGTCGGCAGCCGTCTCCCGCTCGACCACGAGGTCAGCCTCGACACGCTGCCGGAGAACGTCGTGCTCACCGCCACCACGGTCGTCGACGACGGCATCCGCGTGAGCATCGAGGGCGACGACGTCCGGTTCTGACCGCCCGCGCGTCTGCCGCCGGCCCGCGCCGCCGACCCGCGGCGACCGCCCGCTCCGGCAGGTCGTTCCGAACCGCCCGCCTCAGTGCTCCTGGGCGGCCCGCGCCCGCGCGGCGAGCATCTCGTTGTAGGCGGCCAGCTCGGCGTCCCCGTCCGCGTCGGCCCGCCGGTCGATGCGCCGGGCCTCGCGCCGCTCCGAGCGCGCCCAGGACACCGCGACCCCGACGGCCAGGGCCAGCGTCGGCAGCTCGCCGATGCCCCAGGTGATGGCCCCGCCGACCGCCTGGTCCGCGAGGGCGTCGACCCCCCAGGGCAGGCCGAGCCACCCGTAGTGGTCGGCGGCGAGCAGGGCGGTGGACTGCATGACCGCGATGCCGAAGAAGGCGTGGAAGGCCATCGTCGCGATGAGCATGACCAGGCGCAGGGGGTAGGCCGGCCGCGTGGGCCCGGGGTCGATGCCGACCAGGGCGTTGACGAACATGTACCCGGCCAGGGAGAAGTGCACGACCATGAGGATGTGGCCGAGGTGCCCGTCGAGCGCCATGCCGAACAGCGGCGTGAAGTAGAAGACGATGAGCGAGCCGGCGAAGTTGACCGCGGCCACCACCGGGTGCGCCCAGGCGTGCGCCCACCGCGACCCGACCAGGGCGAGCAGCCACTCCCGCGGGCCCCGTGAGCCGTCGGTGCGCACCGGCAGGGCCCGCAGCGCGAGCGTGACCGGCGCGGCCAGGACCACCAGCAGCGGCACGAGCATCGTCAGCGCCATGTGCATCGCCATGTGCACCGAGAACAGGACGTCGCCGTACACGGTCGGCGCCCCGCACGTGAGGTAGCCGAAGACGAGCACGCCGGCGAACCAGGACACGGTGCGGGACACCGGCCAGTGGATGCCCCGGCGACGCAGCCGCAGCGCCCACCGCCCGTACACGACCAGGCCGGCCACGACCATGAGCACGAACAGCGGGTCGGGCCGCCACACCGTGAGGTAGGCCAGCGGCGTGGGGAACGGGGGCACCGGCGAGTTGGTGATCTCGTAGGTCGGCGTCGGGTCCGGGGGCGGCTCGATCGGCACCGGGGTCTCGCTCGAGCCCAGCGCGACGGCGACCCCGATCACCGCCGCCATGAGGACCACCTCGCCCACGGCGAGCCGCAGGAAGGCGCTGCGCCGCCCGCCGGCCAGGGCGGGCAGGGTGCTGCGGCGGTGCCACCCGCCGGCGCCCAGCAGGAGGACGGTGGCGAGGATCTTGACCAGCAGCAGCTGCCCCCACGGTGTGGTGAGCAGCTCGCCGAGGGTGTTGACCCGCAGGAGACCGCTCGCGGCCCCGGACAGCGCCACGACGATCGATGCCCAGGCGGCCAGCGTGGAGTACCGGCCCGCGGCGGTCGCCAGGTCGGCGGTGCGCAGCCGGTTCGCGGCGAGCACGAGCGCCATCAGCCCGCCCACCCACAGCACGAACCCGCCCAGGTGCAGCCACATGCCCGACACGGCGATCTCGTGGTTGGCCGCACCGTTGGCGTGGCCGGTGAACGCCGTCGGCACCAGGGCGACCAGCCCTAGCACGGCCACCCACGCCGTCCCGGTCGGTCCGGTGACGGCCGCCGCGACCAGCCCGACCAGCAGGGCCAGCGCCGCGGCCCAGGTGAGCGTGGAGCCCAGCTCGAGCTCGGTGACGAACTGCTGCAGCGAGGCGGTGTAGAGGCCGGGCTCGAGCGGCTCGCCGATGACCGAGGCGTGGGTGAGCAGCAGGTGGGCCACCTGGGCGGGTCCCCAGACCAGGGCGGCGATCCGCCCCGTCCGCACGACGGCGGTCCACGCCTTCGAGGCCGGCCGCGCCGCACGGCGTCGCTCGGCCGCACTGCCCGACGTCGCAGCCTGCCCCGACCGTGTCTCTTCCGATCGCGCGTCCGACGTCGGTGCCACCGTCGTCGCCTCGTCCGCCGTCGCCGGCTCCGGCGACGCATCCCCGGTCCCGTGCGCGGGCGTGGCGGCCGCCCGGGCAGCGCGCTCCCGGGCGGACAGCCGCACGGCCCGCTCGCGGGCCGGCCCGACGAGCACGACCGCCGCCACCGCGAAGCAGCCCACCGTCAGCGCGGCGCTGAGGTGCACGAGCACCGTGACCACCGGCAGGCCCCAGCGCACGAGCGGGCCGGGGTCGGCCAGCGTGGGCGCGTCGGCGGCCCCGGAGGCCAGCAGCGCGAGGACCAGGGCGGCCAGGGCCGCACCGGCGGTGAGGAGCCACCCGGCCACCGTGCGGGCGCCGGGTGGGAGGACGGGGCGCGGCACCTCGCCAGGGTACGGCGGACCCCGCGCACCCCACCCGCCGGTGAGATCCGCTGCGCGACCCGCTGGTGAGACCACCGTCGAGACCCGCCGCGGGGTGTGGGAACCACTGCCCGCCGGACGGGCGACGCGCGGTGGCCGGGCGTCGGTAGTCTGCTCGGGCCACCGGACAGGGGTGGCGCCGTCGAGCAGGAGGGGCCGCCGTGGCCGAGTGGAGCGCACAGCCCGAGCAGCAGGCCCAGGCACGCGTCAAGCGCATCAAGGACGACGAGGTCTGGCGCGCCACGGACCTGGTCCGCCAGGTCACGGAGGTCTTCAACAGCCGCGTCGTCGGGCAGGACGACCTGCGCCGCGCGCTGCTGTCCACGCTCATGGCCGGCGGGCACATCCTGCTCGAGTCGGTGCCCGGCCTGGCCAAGACCACGGCCGCCCAGACCCTGGCGGCCGCCGTCTCGGGCTCCTTCCACCGCATCCAGTGCACGCCGGACCTCATGCCGAACGACATCGTCGGCACGCAGATCTACAACTACGCCACCGGCGAGTTCACCACCCAGCTCGGTCCCGTGCACGCCAACCTCGTCCTCCTCGACGAGATCAACCGCTCCTCGGCCAAGACGCAGTCGGCCATGCTCGAGGCGATGCAGGAGCGCCAGACCTCCATCGGTGGCGAGGTCTACAAGCTGCCGAGCCCGTTCATGGTCCTGGCCACGCAGAACCCCATCGAGGAGGAGGGCACCTACGTCCTGCCCGAGGCCCAGATGGACCGGTTCCTCCTCAAGGAGGTCCTCACCTACCCCACGCCCACCCAGGAGGTCGAGATCCTCTCCGGGATCGCCTCGGGCGAGCTGAGCACCCCGGTCGACCAGCAGCCGATCTCCCTGGCGGACGTCGAGCTGCTCCAGGACCTCACCGCGCGCGTCTACGTCGACATGTCGATCAAGCAGTACATCGTCGCGCTCATCAACACCACGCGCGGCGGCGGCCCGCGCCCGCTGCCGGGCTTCTCCGACCACGTCCGCGTCGGCGCCTCGCCCCGCGGCGGCATCGCGCTGCTGCGCATCGCCCAGGCCGTCGCCCTCCAGGAGGGCCGCACGTACGTGGTGCCCGACGACGTCAAGCTGCTGCGCCACGCCGTCCTGCGCCACCGGCTCGTGCGGACCTACGACGCGCTGGCGAAGAACGTCGCGCCCGAGGCACTCGTCGACGCGGTGTTCGCCGCCGTCCCGACGCCGTAGGCGCACCGATGGCACAGTCCTCCTCCAGGTTGGAGCAGATCCGGGCGCGGCTCGAGCTGCCGACGGTGCGCCGCGCGAGCGGCCTCCTCGACGGCCGGCACCGCTCGATCTTCTCCGGCCACGGCCAGGACTTCGACGACCAGATCGAGTACCACCCCGGCGACGACGTCTCCGACATCGACTGGAAGTCCTCCGCCCGTGCGGGCGTGCCGATCATCCGTCGCTTCGTGCGCGAGTCGAACCTGTCGACCGTCCTCGCCTTCGACACCGGTGTGTCCATGGCCGCCACCAGCGCCTCGGGGGCGCCGAAGAAGGACGTCGCGATGTTCGCGGCGGACATCATCGCCTACGTCGCGCGGGCCCGCGGCGACCTCGTCGCGCTCGTCGCCGGCGACTCCGAGCGGATGGTCCAGCGCCCCGCCCGGCACGGCACCGCCCACCTCGAGTCCGTCCTGGGCATCGTCGAGGAGGCGCTGAGCCTGGACGCCCCGCCCTCGGACGTGGGGCGGGTGATGGACCGCGTCCTCACCGGCTTCCCGCGGCGCGCGCTGGTCGTCCTCATCACCGACGAGGCCCGTCCAGGCCCCGAGCACGAGGACTCCCTGCGCCGGCTGCGCACCCGCCACGAGGTGCTCGTCGTGCGGGTCGGCGACGCCGTGCCCACCGCCACCGGGATCGGCCCGACCGCCGACGTCGACGGCTGGGAGCGCCTGCCCGCCTTCATGCGCGAGGACCGCTTCCTCGCCGACGAGGTCCAGCGGGCCGTCGGCGCGCGCGCCACCGCGGCCACCCGCCTGCTCGACCGGCGCGGCGTGCACCACGTCGTCGCCTCCTCCGAGGACGAGGTCGTCGGTGCGCTGCTCGACCTGCTGGGGAGGTCGCGCCGTGTCCGTCGATGAGCTCGGCACCGACCTCGCCGACCTGCAGGACTACCCGTGGTGGGTCCTCGTGCTCGGCGTGGTCCTCATCGCCCTGGCGGGGGCCTGGCTGGCGTACGTGCTGTGGGTGACCTCCGCCCGGCGCGAGCGCTCCCACGCTGCGCAGCCGCCGACGATGGGCGACGAGCAGCGCCGCCGCTTCGTCGCCGAGGTCGAGGAGCACTACCAGGCCTACCAGGCAGGCGCCCTCGACCTGCGGGCGCTGCACCTCAAGCTCGCCCGCACCATGCGCGCGTTCGTCTCCGAACGGGTCGGCCGTGACGTGCGCTCGTGGACGGTGCGGGACATCTCCGGCCACGACCCGACCGCGCGGGCCGGCGGCCTGCTGCGCGTGTGGGAGGAGCCGAGCTTCGCCCACCGCTCCGACGCCGAGGCGCTCAACGCGCGCGACGGCGCACTGGAGGTGATCCACCGATGGTGACCCCCTGGGTGTGGCCCGTGGCGGTGCTGCTCGTCGTCGTCGCCGCCGTGCTCGGCTGGACGGCCTCCGCGCGCCGCCCGCGCCGGCCCGACGACGTCACGTGGGTGGCGAACTCCGCCTTCATCCGCTCGCTGCCGCGCTACCGGCACCGGATGCGCACCATGCAGATGCTGCTGGCCGGGGCCGGCGCGGTGCTCCTCGCGACGACGGTGGCCGGCGGGGCGCTCGCCGCCCGGCCGATCGACCGGGACGAGCGCCACGAGGAGCTGACCAACCGGGACATCGTGCTGTGCCTCGACGTGTCCGGGTCGATGATCGAGTTCGACGCCGAGATCCTGGCCGAGTTCCAGGAGCTCGTCTCCTCGTTCGACGGCGAGCGCATCGCCCTCAACATCTGGAACTCCACCACCCGCGTGGTCTTCCCCCTGACCGACGACTACGCGCTCGTCAACGAGGAGCTCGAGGAGGGGGCGCGCATCCTGGGCTCCTACCTCGACTGGTCCGGCGCCGACTACGAGGAGATCGACGCCTACCTGCGCGGCACCACCTCGACCCAGTCGGCGTCCTCCTCGCTCATCGGCGACGGCCTGGCCAACTGCGTCAACAGCTTCGACCTCACCGACGACGAGCGCTCGCGCTCGGTCATCCTGGCCACCGACAACGAGATCGCCGGCGAGCCGGTCTACGAGCTCTCGGAGGCCGCCGACCTGGCCCAGGAGCGTGACGTCACCGTCCACGGCCTGTACGCCTCCTTCGGCGACTACGGCGGCGGTGCGCGCGACGAGTACGAGGAGATCGTGCTCGACCACGGCGGTCAGTTCTACGAGCTCGGCGACCCCGGCGCGGTGCCGGCGATCGTCGATCAGGTCCAGGCCCAGCAGGAGGCCGAGCTGGAGTCCGACCCGACGGTGGTCATCACCGACCGTCCCGACCGCTGGCTCGGCTGGGTCACCGCGGGCCTGGCCGGCTTCCTCCTCGTCGTCTGGCGGGTGCGCACATGATCCTGCGCTGGGCCTGGGACTGGTGGATCGTCGCCCTGGTCGTCCTGCCGCTGCTCGCCCTGTGCGTGCACGGGCTGCTGCGCGCGCGCCGCCAGGGGGAGCGCACCCAGTGGTCGTGGGTGCGCCGCTCGGGGATGGTCCTGTGCCTGGCCGTGGTCGCCGTGGCCCCGGCGGTGCCCGGTGAGGAGTCCGAGGTCGGCACCAACGCGGACGTGTTCTTCGTCGTCGACCGCACCGGCTCGATGGCCGCGGAGGACTACGGCGACGGCGAGCCGCGGCTGGCCGGCGTGCGGGCGGACATGGCCGAGATCGTCGAGGCGATGCCCGGGGCGCGGTTCTCCATCATCGCCTTCGACTCCCGCGCCACCCGTGAGCTCCCGCTGACCAGCGACGGCCGGGCGGTGGGCACCTGGGTGGACACCCTGCGCCAGGAGGTCACCTACTACTCGGGCGGGTCGTCGATGGACCGGCCGCGCCAGGACCTCACCGACGCCCTCACGCGCGCCGAGGAGTCGGCCCCGGGCAACGTGCGCATCGTGTTCGTCCTGTCCGACGGCGAGAACACCGCCGGCGACACCACCGGCCAGGATCCCCCGGGCGCCTGGTCCGACTCGGCGCCCCTCATCGACGGCGGGGCGGTCCTCGGCTACGGCACCGCCGAGGGCGGCCAGATGCGCAGCTACGACGGCACCGAGCGCACGGGACCCGGGACGACCTCGCCCTACATCACCGACGACGCCACCGGTGAACCGGCCCTCTCGCGCATCGACGAGGCCAACCTCGGTGCCGTGGCCGAGCAGCTGGGCGTGGAGTACATGCACCGCACGTCCCCGGGCGGGATGACCGAGGTGGTCGACGGCATCGACGTCGAGGCGATCGCGCGGGCCGACGGACGGCAGACCGTCGACACCTACCGCGACGTGTGGTGGCCGGCGATGTACGTGTTCATCGCGCTGCTGGCCTGGGAGGCCTACGTGCTGGCGGGCCGGTCGCGCCGCACGCTCGACCCCGCCTCGACGAGACGCGCAGCCCAGGCCGTGCGCACGAGCTCGTCGTCGGGTCCGTCGTCGTCGGGCAGCGGCTCGACGACGGGCGTGCCGGCGCCGACCTCGGCGCCGCCCTCGACCCCGACCCCGACCGGACAGGCAGGAGGCCGGACATGACACCCACGCCCGCACCGACGCCCGGCGACTCCGGGAGGGGCGGCCCGGGCGGCCTGCTGCCCGAGGTCTCCCCGCGGCTCGCGCGACGCCGCCGGCTGCTCGCCTGGTCGGCGCCCCTGCTGGGCCTGGCCCTGGTCGCCGGCCCCTACCTGGTCGGGGTGTCGCTGGCGGACGACCGGCTGCGCAGCGACGCCGAGGCGGACCCGGCGGGCGCCGTCGAGGGCTACGCGGCCCTGGCCGACGACACCCGCTTCGGCCCGAGCCCCTGGATCGCGGTCTACAACTCCGGCACCTCCTCGCTCATGGCCGAGGAGGCCGCCACGGCGGTGACCACGCTGACCGAGGCGCTGGACATGGTCCCGGAGGGCACCGAGGACGAGGACGGCGAGGTCGACCCCGAGCTCCCGGAGTGCCTCGTGCGGCGCAACCTCTCCCTGTCCTACGAGTCCCTGGCCCGGGACGCGCTCGAGGCGGTGGACCGCCCCATGGTCGAGCAGCACCTCACCGATGCCCTCGAGGCGCTCGGCCCGTGCACCACCGACCCGATCGAGGACGAGGACCCCTCCGAGAGCCCCTCGGAGAGGCCGTCCGAGAGCGAGAGCCAGGAGAGCCCGTCCGAGAGCGAGAGCCAGGAGAGCCCCTCGGAGAGCGAGAGCCAGGAGGACCCCTCCGACGGGCAGGACCCCGAGCAGGGCGAGGACCCCAGTGAGCCCGAGAGCGGCGACCAGGGGGAGAACCCCAACGACCGGATCCAGGAGCGGCAGGACGAGCAGCGCCGGGAGAACCGGGACGCCCAGCAGGAGGAGCAGGAGTCCGGCTCGGAGGGCGAGGAGAGCTCGGACGGCGGCGAGGGCGGCGAGGGTGAGGAGGAGACCTCCCTGTCCCCGCAGGAGCAGGAGCTGGCCGACCGCAACGCCGAGGCCGAGCGGGACCGCCAGCAGCAGGAGCAGCGCGAGGGCGGCGGCTACGGGGGCGGCCAGAACTGGTAGCGGGCCCGGCCTCGCCGCGCCGAGACCATGGGTCGTGTGTCGAGACGATGGGCCTGGGGCCATGTCTCACGACACGACCCATCGGCTCGACGACGAGCAGGAGGCCAGCGCGGGTCAGCGCTCAGGGGCCCGGGGCGGCCCGGTGCGGGGCGGGGCTCAGGCGGCCGCGACGGGCATGCGCACGCCGACCGCGCGCAGCACGAACTCCTGGGTGGCGGTGATGAACTCCTCGCGCTCGTCCTCCTCGGCCGGCAGGCGCCGGCCGGACAGGCACGCGTGCACGAGCTGGATCGTCACGTCGAAGTCGGACTCGCCGATGAGCTCCTCGGCGTGCGCGGCGGCCAGGACCTCGCGCAGCAGCACCTCGACCCGGGCGACGTGCGCGCGCAGGCTCGCGGCTGCCTCGCGCGAGACGATCTCCTTGAGCGCCGGACCGGGTGCGGAGTGGTAGGAGCGGTCGAGCTGGAGCTGCTCGCGGACGTAGGCCCGCAGCTGCTCGACCGGGTCGTCGATCGCGGCGAGCCGCTCGGTCAGCGCGTCGGTGAAGTCGGCCGTCTCCTGCTCGATGAAGCCCAGCAGCAGCGACTCCTTGTCGGCGAAGTGGTTGTAGACCGACGTGCGCCCCACACCCGCGTCCTGGGCGATCTCGGCCAGGGAGAGCGCGTCGAAGCCGCGCTCACGCATGAGGCGGTCGAGCGAGGAGAACAGGGCGCGGCGGGTGAGCTCGCGGTGCTCGGCGAGCGAGCCGCCAATGATCCGAGGCATGCGCCGATGATGCCACGATCTGACGGGAATGGGGAATCTGTCGCCTCCTCATCGGTGGTCACGGTCCCGACGGCGGCGTCCCTCCGTCCCCGCGCCCGGTAGGTTGAGCGCCGAGGGGGTGGGTGATGAGCGAGACGCCGGTGCAGGTCGGGCCGGGCGGCCAGGCTGCCGAGGACGGCCCGGCCACCGACGGCGGCCGGGCCGACCAGGACCGACGACGGCGACGGACCACGTACGTCGTCGCCGGTGTGTGCCTGCTGCTCGTCGTCGCCGTCACCGCCGTCGCCCTCTTCCTCGTCGGTCCCCGACGTCCAGCGGAGTACGGCGACTGGGCGCCGCTGGACCAGCTGTGGGACGAGTGCGCGGCGGGGGACGCCGCCGCCTGCGACGAGCTGTTCGTCGAGTCCCCGGCGCGCACCGAGTACGAGGCGTTCGGCAGCTCCTGCGGGGACCGTTTCCCCGGGTCGACGATGGCCTGCGTGGACCTCATGCAGGGCCCGCCCGCGCTCGAGCCGAAGTAGCCGGTCGCGCTCGGGCCGAGGTGTCTCGCGCGCCTACCGCGGATGCCCGACGGGCGCCCGCCGTGCGCCGCCCGCCTCGAGCCGACGCAGCGCCGCCGCCCGCCTACCTCGGGTGCCGGACCGCCCCGGCCCCCAGGGCCTCGGCCATCGCCCGGGCGATCGGGACGTCGCCGTCGAGCCAGTCCAGCTCCGTCAGGGTCCCGGGCCCCTCCCACCGCAGCTCGTCGTGGTCCTGGAGGGGCTCGGGCGTCCCGGCGCGGAGCCGGGCCCACCACACGCGCATGACCATGCCCTCGACGATCGGCCAGTCGCCGCCGGCCGGACCGGGCAGGAGCGCGCCGAGCCGCACCCGCACGCCCAGCTCCTCGGCGAGCTCGCGGTGCAGGGCCTGGGCCGGGTCCTCCCCGGGCTCGACCTTCCCGCCGGGCAGCTCCCACCGGCAGGCCAGCGCGGGCGGCGCGGTGCGGCGCGCGCACAGCACGAGGGGTGCGCCGTCGTCGGGCAGGATCGCGGCGGCGACCACGAGCCGGGGCGTCACCACGGCTCGCCGGCCCGCGCGCGGTCCAGGAGGTCGTCGAGCTCGTCCTTGTCCACCGGCCACAGGTCCACCCCGACGTCGAGGGTCGAGTCCCCCTCGTCCCGGTAGACGATGCCCGACAGCGGCGAGACGTCGCGGAAGTCGCGGCCCCAGCCCAGCACCACGTACCTCGCGTCGACGAACTTGTCGTTGGTGGGGTCCAGGTGCACCCAGCCGCCGCCGGGCACCCACACCGCCACCCAGGCGTGGGTGGCGTCGACCCCGCGCAGCTTCTCGCGGCCCGGGGGCGGCTGGGTCTCGATGTACCCCGAGACGTAACGGGCGGACTGACCCACCGAGCGCAGCGCGGCGACCATGAGGTGCGCGTAGTCCTGGCACACCCCGCGCCGCCCCGCCAGGACCTCCTCGAGCGTGGTGTGCACGGTCGTGGTGCCCGGCGCGTACTCCAGGTCGCCGAAGATCCGGTGGCACAGGTCCCGCGCCGCGGCGACCAGCGGCCGGCCCGGCGAGAAGGAGTCCGCCGCGTAGGACAGCACCGCCTCGGTGGGCGCCGCGTGCTCCGAGGGCAGCGCGTGGTCGACGATCGACATCACCGAGCCGGCCCCCTCCCCGTGCTCGGCCTGGCCGGTGGAGCGCATGGTGGCGACCTGGGCGGCCGCCTCCTCCCAGGAGACCTGCGGGAGCCGCTCGGGGTCCGAGCGCCGGTCGATGGTCAGCAGCGAGCGGGCGACGACCTCGAGCTCGGTGTGCTCGGCGGTGACGTGGAAGTAGGTGACCCGGTTGCCGTGGACGTCGAGGTGCTCCTCGACCTCGGCCGGGTCGGGGGAGACCTGCAGGCCGGTGGTCTGCACGTTCTGCCCGCCGACCTGCCGGGGCAGGATGAGGGCGCGCCCGTAGGAGCTGCGCACCGGCGTCGAGTAGGTGTAGGTCGTGCGGTGCTCGAGGCGGTAGTGCTCCACGCTCACTGCCCCCACCGGCCCTCGGTCCAGCGCGAGGCAGGGGTGCGCGTGAAGTGCACGGCGGTGATCTCCCCGGTCAGCTCGCGCAGGCGCCAGGAGATCGAGGTGAGCACCTCGGCGAGGTGAGTGCGCGTGCCGTCGTCGCGGACCTCCTCGACGCGCTCCGTGCGCAGCTCCCCGGTGAGCTCGCCGACCTGGCCCAGCAGCTCGTCGCGCTGCCCGGTGGTGCGCGCGAGCGCGGGGAGCTGCTCGAGGTGCTCCTGCAGGGCGGCGACCTGGAAGGCCAGGGAGCGCGGGTTGGTGGCGTCGAGCAGGAGGAGCTCCAGGGCGGGTCCGAGCCCGCCGGCCGGGTAGCGGCGGCGGAAGGTGATGACCGACTCGTGGGCGGTGAGCACGGACTCCAGGAGCAGCTCCTCGGTGCCGGGCTCGCGGCGGGTGGCCAGCGGCTCGAGGGCGGTGACCACCGTCTGGGCGCGCTCGAGGCGCCGGCCGACGTCGAGCAGCCGCCACCCGATGTCCCGCACGAGGGACTCGGTGAAGATGCCGTGCAGCGCCATGAGGGACTCGAGCAGCCGCGAGAGGGTGGACTGCAGCCCCAGCAGCGGATCCGTGTCCTGCCGGCGGCGCTCGCGGCCGAGGACGCGCTCCAGGCTCGCGATGACGGTGAGGACGTCGGCCGGCAGGTTGTCGCGCACCCCGCGCGCGTCGCGGGTCATCCGCTGCATGCACCAGGCCACCGAGCCGGCGAGCGAGCGGTCGGTGACGAGTGCGCCGAAGGCGGGGTCCTCGGGGCTGCTGCCCAGGGCCGCGGCGAGCACCTCGAGGGCCTCCTGGCCGGGCTGCCCCTCGCGGTCGACGGCGCCAACGCCGGTGGCGGTGCCGGTGGCGCTGCCTGTCCCGGTACCGCTGGTGCTTCCGGCGTCGGGGCCGGCGACGTCCTCGGCGGGGCGCGAGCGGAAGTCGTCCCACCGGTCGGTGGCCACCGACAGCGCCCGCACGGTGGCCTCGGCCCGCTCGGTGTAGCGGCCCAGCCAGAACAGGTCCTCGGCGGCGCGAGGGGAGACCGCGGTGTCGGGGAAGCGGCCCGGCAGGGTCTCCGGCCGCGAGGCGCCCGAGGTGGTGACGGGCTGCGGCCGGTTGGTGATGACCCAGACGTCCTTCGCCCGCCCGGCCAGCGAGCCGCCCAGCGGCGTGGCCCGGTCGTCGTCGGCGGAGGAGCCCACCGCACCCGACATCACCTGGTAGTCCGCGCCGTCGGCGACGGCGAACATCCGCATCGAGGTGGCGCGCGGCTGGAGGGTGCCGCCGTCGACGGTGGGGGTGGTCGAGGCGTCGACCGGTTCCTCGCCGACCCACCAGCCGGGGCGCTCCGAGATGCGGGCGGCGAGCGCCGCACGCTCGGCGGTGCTCAGCTCCCAGCCGCGCACCGGCCGGTCCGGGCCGGCCACGGGGCGCACGACGAGCCGGTGCAGGTTGGCGATGACGTGGTTGCACATCGACCGCTCCCCGCACCAGTAGGTGACCGAGGAGGGCAGCAGCAGGTCGCCCAGGCCGAGGAAGCGCGCCGCCCGCGGCAGGTGCGCGCGCAGGGCGGGCGACTCGAGGACCCCGGCGCCGACGGGATTGACGACGGCGACCGAGCCCGAGCGGACGGCGTGCAGCAGCCCGGGGGTGCCGCCGCCGGTCGAGGAGCGGATCTCGAGGGGGTCGATCTGGGCGGCCGGGACGTACCGCAGCAGGACGTCGACCTGCTCCTCGGCGGCGAGGGAACGCATCGTCAGGCGCCCGTCGGCGACCCGCAGGTCCGAGCCGTGCACGAGGGGCACGCCGAGCATCCCGGCCAGGTAGGCCTGGTCGAAGTAGGTGGGGTGCTGGGGGCCGGGGGAGAGCACGGCGATGCGCGGCTCGTCGCCGGCGCCCGGCGGGGCGGCGTCCTGCAGGGAGCGCAGCAGCGTCTGGAAGTAGGGCCCCACGCGGCGCACGCGCGAGCGGCGGTAGACGCCGGACAGGACCTCGGAGATCACGCGCCGGTCGGCCATGGCGTACCCGGCGCCGGCGGGCGTGCCGGTGCGGTCCATGAGGACCGTCCACGTGCGGTCGGCGTTGCGGGCGACGTCGGCGGCGAGGTGGAGGAGGCGGTGCTGGCCGTGCACGGGCAGCACGGGCGCCTGGCGCGAGTAGCGGGGGTGCGCGAGCACGACCTCCGGCGGGACGGTGCCGGAGGTGAGCAGGTGGCGCTCGCCGTAGAGGTCCTCGAGGACGAGGTCGAGGAGCTGGGCGCGCTGGACGAGCCCGTTCTCCAGGTGCTGCCAGGCGTCGTCGTCGACGAGGACCGGCACGGGGTCGAGGTCCCAGGCCTGCGCGCTGTCCGGCTCGCCGTAGGTGACCGAGAGGTCCTCGAGGAGCTCGACGACCTCGGCCGAGGCGGCGGGCAGGGCGGCGGGGTCGGAGCCGAAGGGGCTGGTGAGGATGAGCTCCCACGCGCGCCGGTGGTCGGGGTGCGCGCCGTGCATCTCGTCGTGGACGGTCGCGCGCGAGCGGTACTCGTCGAGGAGCTGGCTCACGGTCCTCCCGTCGTCCTCGGTGCCACGTGCCGACCGCGCCCGAGGCTACCCGCACCTCACCACGGTGGTGGAGGGGCTGCTCACAGTCGTCGGGGGCGGCGCTCCGTGCAGGGCCGGTGGTGGGTATAGTGGGCGGGCGCTCCGGCGCGTCGCGGGTGTAGTTCAATGGTAGAACTTCAGCTTCCCAAGCTGACAGCGCGGGTTCGATTCCCGTCACCCGCTCCGAGGTCCTGGGCCGCTACGCCGTCTCGACGGTGTCGCGGCTCGGGACTTTTTTCGTGGGCTCGTGGCCGCGGGGCCGTGCCCGTGCGGCGTGTGCGCGTCGCGTCATAGCCTGGGCCCGTTGACGTCCGCCTACCGGAGGCCCGCCATGGACAGCGCACCCGACCCGTCGGCCGCACGACCCGGACGCGGCGAACCCGTGCCGACCGGGCAGGTCCCGGCCGACGGCGACGAGCCGTACGTGCCCTACCAGCCCGGTGGGCTCGACGAGCCGGCCCGACGCGGCGGGGCATCGCCGGCACCGGGGGCCGGCCCCGCGGCCGGCCCGGTGGGCGGCTCGGCGGGCGGCTCGACCGCCACCGGCGGACGCTCACGACGCGGCGCGACCGACGGCGAGCGCCCGATCGAGGAGCACCGCCGCACCGGCGTCGCGGGCAGCACCTGGGTCGCGCTCATCCTCGGCGCCGTCGTGCTTGTGCTTCTGCTCGTCTTCATCCTGCAGAACAACGTCCCCGCCGACTTCAGCTACTTGAGCTGGAGCTTCGAGCTGCCGCTCGGCGTGGCCATGCTCTTCGCGACGGTGGCCGGCGTGGTGGGCATGGGCCTGTTCGGCTCGATCCTCCTGCTGCGGTACGCACGTCGCGTGCGCCGGCTGGAGAAGGAGATCGGCGTCCTGCGCCAGGGCAGCCGCTGACGGCACCCATCGCGGATCCGTTGCGACGCCGGTCATGACGCTGTGCGACCCGGGGTGGAACGGGGGTCCTCCCGGGGTCGGACCGATCGCGGGCACAACTACCCGCGGGGCGGACGACGCCGCCGGGTCCGGAGCGCCATGCTCTGGGCATGACCACGACGCCCCCGGCCGCACGCGCGGTCCCGGCCGCCGTCGAGCCGACGTCCGCGGCGCAGGCCCGCCGGCTCCCGTCGGTGCGCGTCCGGGTGCGCCCGCGTCGTCGCCTGGCCCTCCTGCTGGGCCTGCCCGCGGCCGCCGTGGCGGCCGCCCTCCTGGTCACCCTCGTCGTCGAGACCGTCGCCCACCTCACCGCCTTCGGCGGCATCCTCGGGTACGCGGACCACATCGGTGAGCCGGTCGCGCTCGGCGTCGGCGCCGTCGTGGGTCTCGTGCTCGGCGCGATCGTCGCCGGGGGCGCCCTGCGCGAGTCGATGCGCGCCGACGTCTCCGCCCGCTCGCTGGCGATCACCTGGGACGACGCCCGGGTGACCGTGCCGCGCTCGCTCGTGGGCCAGATCGTCCTCGGCGAGGACCTGGTGGTCCTCGGCCGCGGCGAGGTCGAGCTCGCCCGGGTCCCGCTCCTGCTCGCCCGCGGCCCGCTGCGCACCGCGCTGACGGACCACGGCTACCCCGGGATCCGCGAGGACGACCCGCACGAGGGCGACTTCGTCGCCTGGGACAAGGACGACGACCGCCTCGACGAGGCCTCCACCCGCCTGCTGACCGCCCGCGCCGCCGCGGTCCACGACAGCCAGCACGGGGACGCCGAGCTGCTGCGCCGCCAGCTCGCCCGGCGCGGGATCATGGTCCGCGACCGCGGTGGACGCCCGGGCCGCCAGCAGTGGCGCCGCGTCGTCCCCCGCCCGCCGATGGCCACCGCCGCCTGACCGCGGGCCGTCCTGGCGCCGTGTCCAGGCCGATCGCCCTCGATGGCACAATCAGGTCCGTGCTGCTCTCCGACCGCGACATCCGTGCGCAGATCACCGCCGGTCGCGTGGGCCTCGACCCCTTCGACCCCGCCGCGGTGCAGCCCGCCAGCGTCGACGTGCGGCTCGACCGTCGCTTCCGGCTCTTCGACAACCACCGCTACGACGTCATCGACCCGAGCCAGGACCAGCCCGACCTCACGCGCCTGGTGACCGTCGGCCCGGACGAGCCCCTCGTGCTGCACCCCGGGGAGTTCGTCCTCGGTGCCACCGTCGAGCAGGTCACCCTCCCCGACGACGTCGCCGCCCGCCTCGAGGGGAAGTCCTCCCTGGGCAGGCTCGGCCTGCTCACGCACTCGACGGCCGGGTTCATCGACCCGGGCTTCACCGGGCACGTCACGCTCGAGCTGTCGAACACGGCGACCATGCCGATCCGGCTGTGGCCGGGCATGAAGATCGGCCAGCTCTGCTTCTTCCAGCTCACCTCGGCGGCGGAGAAGCCCTACGGGCGGGGTGCCGACGGGTCGCGGTACCAGGGGCAGCGTGGGCCGACGGCCTCCCGCTCCCACCTGCGCTTCAACCGCGTCGACGTGCCATGACGACCCGGCGGGAACGTCGCGCGGCGGAGCGTGCCCGGGAGCGGGCCGCCGCCGTCGACGGCGCGACCGCCGAGGACGCGACCGTGGAGGGCGCGACCGTGGAGGGTGACGCGACCGCCGCGGGCGACATGACCGCCGTCGACGACGCGACCGTTGCGCCGACCGCCCGCCGGCGCGACCGCCGCTCCCGGGTGCGCGGCGACGGCGCGCGCGAAGGCGACGATCCCGGTCGCGCGGGGGCCGGTGTCCGGACGCGGCGGCTCGACCGTTCGGTCGCCATGGCGCACCACCTGCTCGTCCTCGAGCGGCCGTGGTCGGCAGCGGCGCTCGCGGGCGTCCTCGTCGAGCGGATCACCGACCTGCGTACCCGCCGCGACGACGAGATCCTGCTCGGCCCCGGCGCCGTCCTCACCGGGCCGTGGGAGATCACCGCGGACCTCGCCGCCGAGCTCGACCTGCCCGGCGCCTGCGCCTTCGTCCTGCGGGTGCGCCCTGACCGCGGCGAGCCCGCCCCGCCGGAGCTGCGGGGGCTGAACCCGCTCGAGGACTCCTTCCCCGAGGGCTCCCCGCAGGGCGACGAGCTCGAGGCGCTGGAGAACGTCGTCGCGCTGGCACGCCGTCTCGGCGGAGCGGTGCGGGTGACGGGGACCGGCGCCGTCGTCGTGCCGGACCCGGCCGCAAAGGTGGACCGCCTCGTGCGCAGCGAGGTCGAGCTGGGGGCGACCGAGCTGGCCGTCCTGCTCGACCGGTACCTCGACGACGTCGTCATCCTCTCCGACGACATCTGGGGCGGCGGATCGAGCTCGGTCGGCGGCCGGATGAGCGGCGACGGCCCGGAGTGGGCGCGCGACATGGTGACGATCGAGGTGACGACGGTCGCCCCGCCCGTCCAGATGCCCGCGGTGCGCCCCAGGGTGAGACCGCAGGTCGCCGAGGGTGAGGCCGGCCGCTTCGTCGTCCCGCCGCTCGAGGCCCCCGTGCTTGGTGGCGGCGCCGGTCGCGCCGGCGACGGGCCCCCGCGCGACGGGCGCGGCGCCGACCTGCGCGGCGCGGACGACGGCGCGGCGCCCGGCTCGGTGCCCGGGGGACGACCGGTGCTCACCTACGAGGTCCGCTACCGGCCCGGGCGACCGATGGACGTGCTCGGCACGCACCCCACCCGGGCCGGACGGCGTGCACGTCGCGGGGGGCAGCGGGTGGTCGACGGCGTGGCGGCCGACCTCGTGGGGCTCATCGGCGGGCACGTCGTCGACGACGACGGCTTCCACCGCGGCGTCACCGACGAGAACGCCTGACGCCCGGTCCGCTACCGGCCGGGCTCCCGCAGGCGCGCGTCGGGGGCGGACGCCCTGCCCGAGCGGCGCAGCCGCAGCGCGGCCAGGACGGTGAGCACGAGGAACGGGAGCGTGGCCAGGCACAGCACCCAGAACCCGCCGTAGGTGACGACCGGACCCGAGGCGATCGCGCCGACCGCCGCCACCGCGTTCATCGCCATGTCGCCGCTGCCCTGCACGAGGGGCCGCTGGCCGGCGGTGACGGCCGAGGTGAGCATCGAGGCGCACGGCACGGTGACGAACGACCAGCCCAGCCCGACGAGGAACAGCCCCACCCCGACGCCGAGCCGGGACGGGCCCGCGACCGCGCAGGTCACGGCGCCGGCGGCGAGCACCGCCTGGCCGGCGAGGATGACGGGCACCGTGCCGAGGCGGTCCGAGAGCGACCCGACGACCGGGGCGAAGGCGAACATGCCGAGCACGTGGAAGGAGATGACGATCCCCACCACCGCGATGCCCTGACCGTGGTGGTCGAGGTGGACCGGGGTCATCGTCATGATCGAGACCATGACCAGGTGGGCGAGGACCTGGGCGGTCAGCGCGAACCGGGCTGCCGGGATCGTGCCGACGAGGCGCAGGGCCGCCCGCACCGAGGTGCGCCCTCGCCCGGCAGGCGCGTCAGCAGTGGGGGCGGCGGCCGTGCCGGCCGCAGGGCCACTGGCCGCAGGATCACCGGCCGCGACGGCCGGACCACCGGCCGTGTCGCTGACCGGATCGGCGCCAGTACCGGGGTCCTGCACCGCCGAGGTGCGGGCCGCGCGCAGCCGCACCGCCAGCCGGAGCGGGTCGGGCCGCAGGAGCACGAGGACCGCCAGGCCCGCCAGCAGCGTGAGCGCGCCGGCGATGAGGAACGCCCCGGTGTACTCCGGCAGCCCCAGGCGCGCCTCCAGCGCCTCACCGGGCACGCCGAGGTTGGGGCCCATGACGGAGCCGATCGTGCCGACCCCGACGACGAGCGCGATCGAGCGGCCCCGCCGGTCCGGCGCGGCGAGGTCGGCCGCGGCGAAGCGCAGCTGGAAGTTCGCGGCCACGCTGACGCCGACGGCGAGCATCCCCGCGACGAGCAGCAGCACCGAGCCGAGCATCGCGGAGCCGACGAGGATGCCCGCGCCGACGCCGCCGGTGACGTAGGCGGTGGCCAGGGCGCCGCGGCGGCCCCACCGGGCGGCGAGCATCCCGAGCGGGACGGCCGCGAGCGCCGCCCCGATCGTCGTGCCCGAGCGGGCGAGCCCGGCCCAGGTCTCCGACTCGACGACGGCGCTCGCCAGCAGGATCCCCACCGACGGCGCGGCCCCCGCACCGAGCGCGCCGAGCACCTGGGCGACGGACAGCGTGCCCAGCGTGCGGGTCCGGACGCGCTCGAGGGCGGCTCCCTCGGGCAGCGCGTCGCGGCCGACGTCGGTGCGTGGCCCGCGGGCGTTCGGCGCGGGGGAGCGGCTCATGCGCCGTGACCGCGTCGCGCGGCGGCGAGCATGAGCTGGGCGACGTCGGTGACCCGCACCCCGGGCTCGCCCGCCCCCGCCGTCGCGCCGGTCGCCCCGCCGTCGCCCGCAGCGGGGAGCTCCTCGAGCGCCGCCCGAGCGCCCGCAGCGGCCACCGGGCCCGAGGAGCCGAGCATCGTCGTGCAGAACGGGCAGGCGGTGGCGATCGTCGTCGCCCCGGTGTCGAGGGCCTCCTGGGCGCGCACGTCCGAGATCCGCGTGCCCGAGCGCTGCTCCATGAAGGCGCGCGCACCGCCGCCCCCGCAGCACATCGCCGTCTCGCGGTTGTTCGACATCTCGACGAGGTCCAGGCCCGGCACCGCGCCGACGAGCTCGCGCGGTGGGGTGTAGACCCGGTTGTGCCGGCCGAGGAAGCAGGGGTCGTGGTACGTCACCCGCTCGGTCCCCCCGTCCTCGGGCGGGGCCAGGCGCAGGCGTCCCTCGCGCACGAGCCGCCCGAGGAGCTGGGTGTGATGGACCACCTCGTAGCTCCCGCCCAGGGCCGGGTACTCCTTGGCCAGGGTGTTGAAGCAGTGCGCACAGCTGACGACCACGGTGGTCGCGCCGGCCGCGTCGAGGGTCTCGACGTTCTGCGCCGCCAGCATCTGGAAGAGGAGCTCGTTGCCGGCGCGCCGGGCCGGGTCGCCCGTGCAGGTCTCGCCCTCGCCGAGCACCGCGAAGGAGACCCCGGCCAGGTCGAGCAGCTCGACGATCGCGCGCGAGGTCCCGCGGGCCCGCTCGTCGTAGGCGCCGGCGCAGCCCACCCAGAACAGGAGGTCGACCTCGGCCAGCGACTCCACGTCCACCCCGAGCACGGGCACCTCGACGTCGAGGCCCTTGGTCCAGGCGAGCCGCTTGCGCGGGGACTGCCCCCACGGGTTGCCCTTGCCCTCGAGCCGGCGCTGCACGGTGCCGAGCTCCTTGGGGAAGGCCGACGCCATGAGGGCCTCGTGACGGCGCAGGTCGAGGATGGTGTCGACGTGCTCGATGTCCACCGGGCACTGCTGGACGCAGGCGCCGCACATCGTGCACGCCCACAGCACGTCGGGCTCGATCACGCCGCCCACGAGCTCCGTCGGCGTCGCGGGCGCGCCGCCCTCCGGTGCGGCACCGGCGGCCATGAGCGCCCCGAGCACGTCACCGGTATGCACCGGGGTGCTCGGCAGGTCCGGGGACGTGGCGACGACGTCGGTCGCGGTGCCGGAACCGGTCTGGAGACCGGTGTCGGCGCCGGTGAGGCGGGCGGCCGCTCGGGCGAAGGGAGCCAAGGCCAGCGCGTGGTCGCGCAGGGCGACCGTCAGCAGCTTCGGCGACAGCGGCGCCCCCGTGGCCCAGGCCGGGCACTGCTCCTGGCAGCGCCCGCACTCGGTGCAGCTGGCCAGGTCGAGGAACCCCTTCCAGGTGAGGTCCTCGACGCGGCCCAGGCCGAGGCGGGCGTCCTCGTCGGCCTCCTCGAAGCCGTCCAGGTCGAGGGCCACGCCGTCGAGCACGAGGGGCCGCGCCGCTCCGAGGGCGGGGGACCCGTCGGCCTCGCGGGAGGTGAGCACGTTGAGCACGCCGAGGAACCGGTGCCAGGCCACCCCCATGGCCGGTGAGCGGCCCACCACCCACAGCCATGCCGCCGAGACGAGGATCTTCACGAGCGCGACGACGAGGACCGCCGCCTCCAGGCCGGCCACCGGCGCGCCGTCGAGCAGCGGACCCAGCCAGGCGGTGAGCGGGAAGTGCGACGCGGAGGCGAGCTCGGCGCTCGCCGGGTCCGCCGCCAGCAGCGCGCGCTCGAGGACGCGCAGCGCGAGCACGCAGACGAGAACGAGCGCGATCACGGCCTCGACGAACCAGGCCTGCCAGCGGCTCGAGCCGAAGAACCGCGAGGAGCGCCGTTCCTTCGATGTCGTGACCAGGCGCAGCCCCGTGAGGTAGGTGATACCGAGCAGGCCGCCCCAGGCCAGGACCTCGACCAGCCACTCCCAGGGCGGCAGGTGGCCGACGAGCGGCAGCGAGAACCGGGGGTCGACGATCTGGCCCAGCGCCTGGGCGATGGTCAGCGCGAGCACCGGGAAGGAGACCATGACGAACCAGTGCGCCACCCGCACGGCGCGTCGGCCCGCGAAGCGGCGGTGCGTGAGCAGCTCGGCGAGCGTGCGCGCCACCCGTGGCCACAGCGGCGTCCAGCGGTCCGGGGCGGGTCGGGCGGCGGCGAGCGCACGGACGATCTCCCGTGCGCCCGAGACGAAGCCGGCGGTCCCCACCAGCAGGGCCGCCACGGCCACGACGAGGGCGATCACGTTCCACTGCACCGGCTCAACCTAGCCGCCGCGGCGCAGGTGCGTGCAGGACCATCTGGACGAGAGCCGTGCGCGGCGCACGAGACCTTTACACTGTGCCTATCCCCGTCCGCCGGTCGCACCGGCGCGGACCGTCCCGCACGCCCGGTGGTCCGGGACCTGTCCGCCGGTCGGGGGCTGCCGCCGCACCCGCGACCACGATGGGGGACAGCCCATGCTCGAGCTGCTGGTGCTCCATGCTCTCGTGGCACTGGTCGCGCCGGCGCTCGTCGCCCGCCTGGGCCGTTCGGCCTTCCTCCTGCTCGCGCTCGCCCCCGCCTCCGCGGCGGGCTGGGCGCTGTGGCACACCCGCTCCGTGCTCGACGGCGAGGGCCCCACCCAGTTCGTGGCCTGGGTGCCCGGCTTCGACCTGCACCTGGACTTCCGCCTCGACCCGCTGTCGTGGCTGATGACGATCGTGGTCGGCGCCGTCGGTGCGCTCGTGCTCGTCTTCTGCGCGGCCTACTTCTCCCGCACGGCCAGCGGTCTGCCCCGCTTCGCGGGCGTGTTCGTCGCCTTCGCCGGTGCCATGCTCGGCCTGGTCACCACCGACAACACGCTCCTGCTGTACGTGTTCTGGGAGCTGACCACGGTCTTCTCCTTCCTGCTCATCGGGCACTCCTTCGACCGGCAGTCCGCGCGGCGCGCCGCGGTGCAGGCCATTCTCGTCACCACGCTCGGCGGCCTGGCGATGCTCGCCGGCCTCGTCGCGCTCGGCGAGATGGAGGGCGGGTCCTACCGGCTCTCCGGCCTCGTGCAGGCCGGCGCCGAGGGACGCCTCGCCGACGGGCCGCTGCTGGAGACCGCGATCGTGCTCGTGCTCGTCGGCGCGATCAGCAAGTCCGCACTCGTGCCGTTCCACTTCTGGCTGCCGGCCGCCATGGCCGCCCCGACGCCGGTCTCGGCCTACCTGCACGCCGCCGCCATGGTCAAGGCCGGGGTCTACCTCGTCTCCCGGCTCGCCCCCGGCCTGGCCGACAGCACCTCGTGGCAGGTGGTCGTCCTGGGTTTCGGCCTGGCCACGCTGCTCATCGGCGGCTACCGAGCGCTGCGCCAGCACGACCTCAAGCTCGTCCTGGCCTTCGGCACCGTCTCCCAGCTGGGGTTCCTCGTCACGCTCGTGGGCCACGGCGACCGCGGGGTGGCCCTGGCCGGCCTCACCCTGCTGCTCGCCCACGCCCTGTTCAAGTCCTGCCTGTTCCTGTCGGTGGGCATCATCGACTGGGCGGTCGGCACCCGTGACCTGCGTAAGCTTTCCGGGTTGGGCCGACAGACGCCGGTGCTCGCCGTCGTCGCCGGGATCGCCACGGCCTCCATGGCCGGGCTGCCGCCCACCCTGGGCTACGTCGGCAAGGAGGCCGCCCTCGAGGCGCTCCTGCACGGCGGCTCCACCGTGGACACCGTGGTCCTCGTCGGTGTCGTGCTGGGCTCGATCCTCACCCTGGCCTACGGGCTGCGCCTGTGGTGGGGGGCCTTCGGCACGAAGCGGGGCGTCGAGTCCACCGAGGTGCCCCGGCGCTCCCGGCTCATCATGGCGCCCCCGGTGCTCCTGGCCGCGCTCTCGCTGGCGGCGGGCCTCGTGCCCGCTCGGGTCGAGCACTTCCTCGCCCCGCACGCCGACACCCACCCGGGCGAGCCGGGCCACCTCACCCTGTGGGGCGGCGTCGGGCCGGCGTTCTGGCTCACGGTCCTGGTGATCGTGGGCGGCGTCGTGCTGTTCACCTTCCGCAGCCAGGTCGAGCGGGCCCAGGCCGTGCTCCCGGACCACGCCGGCGCGGAGGGCGTCTACCGGCGCTCGCTGGTGGGGCTGGACCACTTCGCGGCCGACGTCACGGCGCTGACGCAGCGCGGTTCCCTGCCCGCCTACGTCTCGACGATCTTCGTCACCCTGGTCGCCGCCGTCCTCTCGGCGCTGGTGCTGTTCCCCGGCGGCGTCCCCGCGAGCCTGCGGGTGGCCGACTCGCCGCTGCAGGTCGCCGTCGCCGCGATGGTGTGCGTGTCCGCCCTGCTGGCGGCCCGCTCGCGCCGCCGGCTCAAGGCCGTCCTGCTGCTCGGGGTCGCCGGGTACGGCGTCGCCCTGCTGTTCATCCTCCACGGTGCCCCGGACCTGGCGCTCACCCAGGCGGTCGTCGAGACCGTGACGGTGGTCGTGCTGGTCCTCGTGCTGCGCCGCCTGCCCGCCTACTTCTCCAACCGGCCGCTGGCGGCCTCCCGGTGGATGCGGGTGATCATCGGCTCCGGGGTGGGCGTGACCGTGACTGTGGTGGCCCTGTTCATGACCGGTGGGCGGATCCACCCGCCGGTCACGGTCGACTTCCCGGGCGAGGTCTACGAGTACGGCTACGGCTCGAACATCGTCAACGTCACCCTCGTCGACACCCGCGCCTGGGACACCCTCGGCGAGATCTCGGTGATCGTCGCCGCCGCCACGGGCATCGCCTCGCTCGTCTTCGTCCGCATGCGCGTGGGCAGGATCGAGCGGCGCGTGGAGCCGAGGCAGGGCACCCCCGGGGTGTGGGCCGAGTACCCCGACCCGGCCGCGGGCGTGCGCGTGCAGCGCTACAAGGCCACGCCCGACCCCGCCCTGCGCGACCCGCAGCGCAACCAGCGGTGGCTCGCGGCGAGCGCCACCCTGGCCCCGGTGCGGCGCTCGGTGATGTTCGAGATCGGCGCGCGGCTGATCTTCCACACGCTGATGATCTTCGCCCTCTACCTCGTCTTCTCCGGCCACAACGCACCCGGCGGCGGGTTCGCCGGCGGCATCGTCGCCGGGATCGCGCTGGTGGTCCGCTACCTCGCCGGCGGACGGTTCGAGCTGGCGGAGGCCCTGCCGCTGCACCCCGGGCACCTGCTCGGCTCCGGCCTGGTGGTCGCCGCCGTCGCCGGCCTGACCCCGCTGGCCTTCGGCGGCACGATCCTGCAGAGCGTCGACGCCTACTTCCACCTGTGGCCCTTCGGCGAGGTGCACGTCGTCAGCTCGCTGGGCTTCGACCTGGGCGTGTTCCTCGTCGTCGTCGGCCTGGTGCTGGACATCCTGCGCTCGTTGGGCGCCGAGGTCGACCGGCACGGCGAGCTCGAGGGCGAGCAGGCCCCCGACCTGTCCCACGACGACCCCGCGCGCGCCGCGGACGACCGGGTCGCCGGCGTCGACCGGCGCGACGAGGTCGACGACGAGCTCCAGGACCAGGCCGCTACCACCGCGCGCGCCGGCGGCGCGACGCCCGACCAGGGGAGGGAGAGGCAGTGATCGACACCAGCCCCTCGGTGGCGCTCCTCGTGGTCGTCGCGGTCCTCATCGGGACCGGCGTGTACCTCGTCCTCGAGCGCTCGCTCTCGCGCATCGTCATCGGCGCGAGCCTCATCACCCACGGCATCAACGTCCTCATCCTCGTGGCCGGCGGTCGCGCCGGGGACCCGCCGCTCATCGGCACCACCGATGCCGAGGACATGTCCGACCCCCTGCCGCAGGCGATGATCCTCACCGCCATCGTCATCAGCCTCGGCATCACCGCCTTCCTCCTGGCGCTGGCCTACCGCTCCTGGCAGCTCAACGGCCACGACGAGGTGCAGGACGACCTCGAGGACCGGCGCATCGCGCGCCGCGCCGCCCGCGACGAGCTCGACGCGCGCTCGACGGACGACTCCGGATCCACCCTCGAGCAGGAGGCCGCCACGACCTTCGACGAGACCGACACCGAGCACGGCTCGGGCCGGGCGAGCCACGCACCGCCGCCGCCGGGGTCGGCCGAGACCCGCGTCGGCGTGCGCGGCGTGCCCCGGGCGGCCGTGGGCGCCGAGCAGGTCGACCGGCCGGCGCGGACGGACGCGCGCGACGGGCGCGCAGGCGGCGATCGCGCGGACGACCGGGGCTCGCGCGACGGGCGCGGCGACGACCGGCGCTCGGGCGGCGACCGGCGCCGCGCCGGTGAGCACGACGGGGAGGCACGCTCATGAGCTGGCTCCTCGCCGTCCCGGTCATGCTGCCCATCCTCGGTGCGGGCGGCTCGCTCGTGCTCGCCCGCTTCCGTCGCGCGCAGGGCATCATCTCGGTGTCCGTGCTCAGCATCGTCCTGGCCGTGGCCATCGTGCTGCTGGTGGCCGTCGACTCCGGCCCGGTCGTGCTCAACATCGGCGGCTGGTCGGCGCCGGTGGGCATCGTCCTGGTTGCCGACCGGCTCTCCGCGCTCATGCTCGTGGTCTCGGTGGCGGTCACCCTGGCCGTCCTCGTGTACGCGTTGGCGCAGAATCTCGCCGACGGCGACGAGGGCGCGCCGGTGACGATCTTCCACCCGACCTTCCTCGTCCTGTCGGCCGGCGTGTCGAACGCCTTCCTCGCCGGGGACCTGTTCAACCTCTACGTCGGCTTCGAGATGCTGCTGGTGGCGAGCTTCGTGCTCATCACCCTGGGCGGCACGCGCGACCGGATCCGTTCGGGCACGGTCTACGTCATCGTCTCCCTGGTCTCCTCGCTGGTGTTCCTCGCCGGCATCGCCTTCGTCTACGCGGCCGCGGGCACGGTCAACATGGCCCAGCTCGCGCAGCGCCTGCCCGAGCTCGACCCCGGGGTGACCATCGTCCTCGAGGCGGTGCTGCTGGTCGCCTTCGGCATCAAGGCCGCCCTGTTCCCTCTGTCCGCCTGGCTGCCCGACTCCTACCCGACGGCGCCGGCGCCGGTGACCGCGGTCTTCGCGGGCCTGCTCACCAAGGTCGGCGTCTACGCGATCATCCGCTCCCAGATCACCCTCTTCGGCGACGACCGGCTCAGCCCCGTCCTCATGTGGGTGGCCCTGGCGGCGATGCTCATCGGCATCTTCGGCGCCGTCGCGCAGGCCGACCTCAAGCGACTGCTGTCCTTCACGCTCATCAGCCACATCGGCTACATGATCTGGGGCGTCGGCACGGCCACGACGGCGGGGCTGTCGGCCGCGATCTTCTACGTCGCCCACCACATCACCGTCCAGACCGGCCTGTTCCTCGTGGCCGGGCTCATCGAGCGGCGCGGCGGGACCACGTCGCTGGTCCGGCTCGGCTCGCTGGCCCGGCTCGCCCCCCTGCTGGCGGTGCTCTACCTCGTCCCGGCGCTCAACCTGGCCGGCATCCCGCCGTTCACCGGCTTCCTGGGGAAGGTCGGCCTCATGCAGGCCGCCGCCGAGGACGGCTCGTGGATGTCCTGGATGCTCGTCGCGGGTGGCCTGGTGACCTCGCTGCTCACCCTCTACGCCGTGGTCAAGGCGTGGAACATGGCCTTCTGGCAGGAGGCGCCCGAGGAGCTCCAGGGCACCCCCTCGCCGCGGACGATGACCGTCTCGGCGGGCGCCGTCGTCGCCCTGTCGCTGGCCATCTCGGTGGCGGCCGGCCCGATCGTGCGCTACGCGGACACCGCCGCACGCGACCTCATGCTGCGCACCCCCTACATCGCGGCCGTCCTGCCGGGCGGCGAGCGGGGCGACGGCATCTCCGACGAGGTCGCCGAGCAGGGCGAGGAGTCCGGCGACCTGCCCGTGGAGACCCCGAGCGAGGAGCCGTCGCTCGGAGAGGAGGGTGTCCCGTGACCGACCGCCACACCCCGGGCCGGGCCGGGGTGGAGACCGCCGCCGACCCGCGCACCAGCTCCGCGCGCCCGTCGGGCAGCCACCGGCCCGGCGCCCGCGCCGCCTGGGGCCGGCGCCGCCGCACGGCCGCCGCCCGACGGCGCCTGGCCCCGACGTCGTGGAAGCTCGTCATCGGGCTCACCGTGGTGTGGGTGCTGCTGTGGGGCGACCTCTCGCTGGGCAACCTCGTGGCCGGCTTCGCGCTGGCGCTGTTCGTCACGATCCTCATGCCGATGCCGCGGGCCACCGGACGCACCACCGTGCGGCCGCTGGCGGTCGTCGTGCTCGCCGCGGTGTTCGTCAAGGAGGTGCTCGTCGCCTCCTGGGACATCGTCACGCTGGTCGTGCGGGGGCGGGCGCCGCGCGGCGCCGTCATCCGCGTCCAGATGCGCTCGCACTCCGACCTCATCCTCACCGCCACCGGCGGCATGTGCTCGCTCGTGCCCGGCTCGCTGGTGGTCGAGGCCATGCGCAACTCCGGGATGCTCTACATGCACATCCTCGACGTCGACGTCGCCGGCGGTCTCGAGCAGGCGCACGCCGACGTGCTCGCCCAGGAGGAGCGCCTGCTGCGTGCCTTCGCCACCGACGACCAGCTGGTCGACGCCGGCTTCCGCCCCGGCTGGTCGCGCCGCGCCGGACGCCTGCCGGCCCCCTCGGTCGAGGGCGCCGCAGCCTCCGCGCCGGCCGAGGACCCGGCCGGGACGAGCACGGGAGGTGAGGCCTGATGGAGATCGTCGTCTACGTGTGCCTGGGCATCGTCGTGCTCGCGATCTTCGTCGCGCTGGCGCGGATGGAGCGCGGTCCCTCGACCCTCGACCGCGCGGTGGCCACCGACGTCGTCACCGCGTCCGTCGTGGCGCTCATCGCGCTGCTCATCGCCTGGACCGGGAGCGCGGCCTACGTGCCGATCCTCGTGGTGCTCACGCTGGTCGGCTTCCTCACCACGGTGACGATCGCGCGGTTCACCTCGGTGGAGCGGTCCGACGAGGCGCGCATCCTCACCAAGGAGGAGCTCGAGCAGGTGCTCGAGCGCGAGCGGGAGATGGACGACGACGACGCGCCGGTGCACGGTCCGGAGTCGCCGCGCGTGACGGGGGAGGAGCAGTCATGAGCTGGACGGCGGTGGCCTCGGTGCTCGGCGGTGTCTTCCTCGTGGCGGGTTCCCTGCTCGTCCTGGTCGCGGCGGTCGCGCTGGTCCGGTTCCCGGACCTGTTCGCGCGCATGCACGCTGCGGCCAAGCCCCAGGTGCTCGGCCTGTCCCTGCTGATGATCGGCGTGGCTCTCGAGGTGCGCGACTCCCGGATCGGGTGGACCCTGGTCCTCGTCGTCGCGTTCCAGTTCCTCACCGCACCGATCAGCGCGCACATGGCCGGGCGCGGCGGCTACCGCACCGGTCGCGTGGACCGGTCGGCGCTCGTGGCCGACGAGCTGGCGGAGGACATCGAGGCCGCCGGAGGGGACCACGCGTACAAGCAGACTGGGGCATGATCGTCCCAGCGGGAGCGCACGGCCGACCGTGCGGGACACCGACAACCCCCGGGACGCCCGTCCCGGACCACGGAGGGCAGAGATGGACATCGGCTGGAAGATCGTCAGCACCGGCGCCGGCGCGGTCGCGGGCATCGCCGCGAACAAGATCCTGCAGAAGGGCTGGGTCGCGGTGACCGGGCACGAGCCGCCGGAGGCCATCGACGGCGACGACTCGGTCTCGCTGGTCGAGATCGTCATCTTCTCCGCCGTCTCGGGCGCCGTCATCGGGCTCATCCGTCAGCTCGCCACGCGCCAGGCCGCGAAGTGGTACAAGCCCGCGGAGCTCGAGCTGGCCAAACTCACCGACGACGACTGAGGCCCCGCCTCGCCGGGGTAGCATGGCCGGCGAACGACAGGGGAGCGCCCACGTGGCGCTGAGAGTGCGGCACGCCGCAGACCCTCGAACCTGATCCGGTTAGCACCGGCGGAGGTAGTCGGGACTTCTCTCCGTCGTCGCGGCACCCGCCGCGACGACGAACCCTGCGCACCCACACGGGAGGCAGGCCATGCACAGCAGCATCACCGGTACGACCAGCAGCACCCGCACGACGACGATCACCGCCCGCGTCCGCCCGGCGCGGCTCCTCGGCGCCACCGCCCTGGCGCTGACCCTCGCCGGCTGCTCCCTCGGCGGCGGGGACAGCTCCGACGACCCGGCACCGGGGAGTGGCAGCGACGAGGCGGGCACGGAGAGCGGCAGCGGCGAGGCCGCGGGCGGCGGCTCCGGCAACGGGGGTTCCGGCAGCGGCGGCGAGGTCGCCCTGGTCACCCACGACTCCTTCAACATCCCCGAGGAGCTCGTCGCGCAGTTCGAGCAGGACACGGGCTACACGCTCGTCGTCACCGCGCCGGGCGACGCCGGCAGCGTCGTCAACGAGCTCCTGCTCTCCGCGGGCAGCCCGAGCGCCGACGTCGTCTACGGCATCGACAACGCCTACGCCACGCGCGCGATCGACGGCGGGGTGCTCGAGCCCTACATCTCGCCCGCGCTGCCGGACTCCGCGCAGGACCTCCTGCTCGAGGGCAGCGACGAGCTGACCCCGATCGACTTCGGCGACGTCTGCCTCAACGTCGACACCGCCTGGTTCGCCGAGGACGGCCGCCCCGCGCCGACGGACCTCGAGGACCTCGCCGACCCCGCCTACGCCGACCTCACCGTCGTCACCGACCCCAACACCTCCTCCCCGGGCATGGCCCTCCTGCTCGCGACCGTGGCCGAGTACGGCGAGGACGGGTTCGCCGGGTACTGGCAGCGCCTGGCGGACAACGGGGTGCGCGTCGTCGACTCCTGGTCGGACGCCTACTACGTGGACTTCACCGTGGTCGGCGGCGACCGACCCGTCGCCCTGTCCTACTCCTCCTCGCCGGCCGCCACCCTCACCGAGGACGGCTCCGCCTCGACCACCGCGGCGGTGATGGACACGTGCGTGCGGCAGGTGGAGTACGCGGGCGTGGTCGCGGGGGCGGCGAACCCCGAGGGGGCGCGCGCCGTCGTCGACTGGCTGCTCTCGGAGGAGGTCCAGGCCGCGCTGCCCGGGTCGATGTACATGTACCCCGTCGACGACGCCGCCGCGCTGCCCGAGGAGTGGGCCGAGTTCGCGCCGCCCGCCGAGGAGCCGCTCGGTGTCCCGGCCGCCGAGATCGAGGCGGGCCGGGAGGAGTGGCTGCGCGCCTGGGACGAGGCCGTCGCCGGGTGAGCCCGGCTCGGCGGGCCGCGCGCGCCCTCGCCGTCGGGGTGCCGGTCCTCTTCCTCGCGGCCTTCTTCCTCGCCCCGGTGGCGGTGCTCGTGGTGCACGGGCTGCTGCCCGGCGAGCGGATCCCCGGCATCCCCGCGGGCGACCCGTTCCTCGAGATCCTCGCGCGACCGTCGACGATCGAGGCGCTGGTGCGCACCGTGGTCCAGGCGCTCGCGGCCACGGCGTGCGCCGTGGTGCTGGGCGTGCCCGGTGCCTACGTGCTCTACCGGCGCACCTTCCCGGGGCGCCGCCTCGTGCGCGCGGTGGTGGCGGTGCCCTTCGTGCTGCCCACGGTGGTGGTGGGGGTGGCCTTCCGGGCGGTCCTCGCGCCCGCGGGGCTGCTCGGGCCGCTGGGCCTGGACCGCACGCCGTGGGCGCTGCTCGCCGCGCTGGTGTTCTTCAACTACTCGGTGGTCGTGCGCGTGGTGGGGCCGGCCTGGGCGGCGCTCGACCCGCGCACCGAGCAGGCCGCGCGCACCCTGGGTGCCTCGCCGTGGCGGACGCTGCGCACCGTCACCCTGCCGGCGCTGGCCCCCGCGATCGCCTCGGCGGCCGCCCTCGTGGCCCTGTTCTGCGCGACCTCCTACGGCATCGTGCGGAGCCTGGCGCCGCTCGGCTGGTCGACGGTGGAGACCGAGATCTGGCGGCAGGCCTCGCGCAACCTCGACCTGCGGGCCGCCGCCGTGCTCTCCCTCGTGCAGATCCTCGTGGTGGTCGCGGCGATGGTGCTGGCCGGGCGGCTGCGCTCGGCGCCGGCGCGGCTGCGGCCCCGCCCGCCCACGCCGCTGAGCCTGCGCGAGACGCGGACCCTGCCCGCGGTGCTCGTCACCGCCGCGGTGGTGCTCGGGCTGCTCGTGACGCCGATGCTCGGGCTGGTCGAACGGTCGCTGCGGGCGGCGGACGGGTCATGGACGCTCGACCACTTCCGGGCCCTGGCCACCGACGTCGGCGGGGCCCTGCCGCGCTCCGTGCTCGAGGCCACCGAGCTCTCGCTGCGGTCGGCGGTCGACGCCACCGTCGTCTCGCTCGTGGTCGGGCTGCTGGCCGCCCTCGTCGTCGCGGGGCGCCCGGGCGCGGAGCCGGTGACGAGTGGTGGTCGGGGAGGCGCCGCACGCCGTGCCCGAGGTGGTGTCGCCCGCCGCCCGTGGGGCGCCGCGACCGGCCGACCGCGGGGAGGCGCCCGCCGCTCGCGGGGCGGTGCCACCGGCTCGGTGCTCGACACCCTGGTCATGCTGCCGATCGGGGTCTCGGCGGTGACGGTCGGCTTCGGCTTCGTGCTGATGTCCGGGTGGCTGCCGTTCGACCTGCGCGGCTCGGCGCTGGCGGTCCCGGTCGTGCAGGCGGTGGTGGCCGTGCCCCTGGTGGTGCGCACGGTGGTGCCGGTGCTGCGGTCCGTCGCCGCCGGTGAGCGGGAGGCGGCCGCCACCCTCGGGGCGACGCCGTGGCGGGTGCTCGTGACGATCGACGGCCCGCACCTGCTGCGGGCCGGCGGCGTCGCCACGGGCTTCGCCTTCGCGGTGTCGATGGGCGAGTTCGGTGCGACGAGCTTCCTCGCGCGGTCGACGGACCCGACCCTGCCGGTCGCCGTCGTGCGGCTGCTCGGGCGACCGGGCGCGGAGACCCACGGGGCGGCGATGGCCGCGGCGGTGCTGCTCGCCGCGACGACGGCGACGATCATGGCGCTCGCGGAGCGGGCCCGGGCGGAAGGAGACGTCGGATGGTGACAGGAGCAGGGCGCGTGCCGGAGCCGGAACCGGCACGGGCGGCGGGCCTCGACGTCGAGCAGGTCTCGGTGGTCTACCCGAGCGGATTGCGGGCCGTGGACCGGGTGAGCCTCGACGTCGCTCCCGGTGAGGTGCTCGCCCTGGTGGGCGCCTCCGGGTCGGGGAAGTCCTCCCTGCTGCGGGCGGTCGCGGGCCTCGAGCCGCTCGACGGTGGGAGCGTGCGGATCGGTGGGGCGGACCTCGCCGGGGTCCCGGTGCACCGCCGGGGGGTCGGCCTGGTCTTCCAGGACGGCCAGCTCTTCGACCACCTCGACGTCGGCGGGAACATCGCCTACGGGCTGCGCTCGATCCCTGCGGCACGTCGTCCGGACCGGGCCGCCCGCGCCGCCCGGGTGGCGGAGCTGCTCGAGCTGGTCGGGCTCGCCGACCTCGCCGACCGTCCGGTGACGACCCTGTCCGGCGGGCAGGCGCAGCGGGTCGCGCTGGCCCGAGCGCTCGCGCCGCGCCCCCGCGTGCTGCTGCTCGACGAGCCGCTCTCGGCCCTCGACCGTGCGCTTCGCGAGCGCCTGGCGGTGGACCTGGCGGCGATCCTGCGGGCGGCCGGGACGACCGCGGTGCACGTCACCCACGACCTCGACGAGGCCTCCACCGTGGCCGACCGGGTCGCGGTGCTCTCCGGCGGTCGGCTCAGGCAGGTCGCGACGCCGGCCGAGCTGTGGCACGCCCCTGCCGACCGCGAGGTGGCCGAGCTCCTCGGGCACGGCCCGGTGCTGGCCGCGGAGCGGCTCGGCCTCGGCGCGGGGGAGGTGGCGCTCGCGCCGGGCGCGCTCGTGCTCCTCGGACGAGGCGAGAGTGGCCCGGGGCGCGACGACGGTGACGCCGGCGATGGTGCTGGCAGGACTGCCGGCGGTGTCGGCGGGAATCCCGGCGACGGCGTCGGGGGCCAGGCCGATCACCAGGCCGGCGCTGGTGCCGGCGGGGGTGTCGACGAGGGCGCCGGTCGTTCCGGCGACTCGACCCGCGGCCCCGACGAGGAGGTCGTGGCCCACCTCCCGGTGCGTGTGCGGGGCGTGCGGCACGTGCGCGGCCGGACCTGGGCCGACGTCGAGCTGACCGACCTCGCACCCACCGACGGTGAGCCGGCCCGGGCCCTGGTGCCGCGGGGCAGCGTGCCGCCGACCTCGATGGAGGACCGTGCGACGTCGGCGGGAGACCCGTCGAGCCCCGTGCCCGAGGTGCGGGGCCGGGTTGCGGTGCTGCGCTCCGGCGTCGTGCGGGTGGGGGAGGCTCCGGCCGGCTGAGGCGCCCCGCCCTCAGGCCGCCTCGGGGAACCGTGCGCGGAGCTCGGCCACGCCGGGCCCCTCGAGCCGTTCGACGTACGTGCGCCGTCCGGCCATCGCCATGACGAGCTCGAGCGTGGTCCCGGTGACCCGCGGGCCCTCACCGGTGCGGAAGATGCCGTCGGTGGCGACGAGCTCGAGTCCCTCGACGGCGGATCGCGAGTTCACCGCCCAGTCCTTGGCGGCGTAGCCGATGGCGACCTGCTCGACCGCCTCGGGGTCGGGCACCGTGGCGATGCCGAGCGGGGTGCGGATGTCCATCCCGTGCACGACGACCTCGCCGAGCCACGCCCAGGTCGTGCGGGAGGGTTCGACCCGGCTCGGGATGGTGGCACGGAAGTGCCGGAGCGTCTCGGCCGGCGTCGACCCGAGGTGCCGCGCCAGCAGCCGCGCGTTGTGCACGTCGGTGCGGAACCGGGAGCCCACCATCGAACGCAGCCAGGTGAAGAATCCCGTGGTGCCCGCCGCGGTCAGGTGGGCGAGGGTCTGCTCGACCGTCCAGTCGCTGCTGAGCGAGCGGACCTGCCACTGCTCGTCGGTGAGCGGCTCGAGATCGCGGGCGAGGCGGGCCCGCTCCTGCGCGATCGCCTGCCACAGCCGGTCCCGGTCCCAGGTCTCCATGGCGCTCCCTCCCGTCGCGGCCGCCGCTCGGACGGTGGCGCCGATAGTGCCAGGGTGCCACGACCGGTGGCGGTCCGTATCGGTCAGCGACCGACGGGCGCGCGGCCCGTCGCGGCGAAGGTCGCGGCGAGCCCGACGGCGTCGTCGGCGATGATCCCGTCGACGCCCTGGTCGAGCAGGCGCCGCACGTCGCCCGGTGCGTCGACCGTCCAGGCGACGACCCGCAGGCCCAGCTCGTGCGACATCTGGACGAGGCGCTCGGCGACGCGCGGGTTGCCCATGAGGACGGCGCGCCGCAGGCGCCAGGCCGCGTGCGCGTAGGACCCGCCCTCGGCGACGCGCCGCGGCGGCCGCACCCCGGCGAGCGCGGCGCCGTAGAGGGTGAACAGGGACTGCCAGCCGATCGCCGAGGCGACGCCCGCCCGGTCGCGCACGGCGGCGAGCCAGCCGTCGAAGGCGCCGGCTACGCAGACCCGGGCCGCCGAGCGCGTGCGCCGCACCGCGGCGACCAGCGGCTCGATGGCGGCCTCCTCCTTGAGGTCGATGATGAACCGGGCGTCCGGGAACCACGCCAGCAGGTCCTCGATGCGGGCGACCGGCTCGGCGCCGAGGACCCGCGTGGTCGACAGCTCGGCCCAGGTGCGTGCCGCCACGGGTCCGCGCAGGTCGGTGACGCGGTCGAGGGTGGCGTCGTGGAAGGCGACGGCGACGCCGTCGGAGGTGACCCGGACGTCCGTCTCGAGGTAGGTGAGCCCGGCGAGCGAGGCCCGGGCGAAGGCGCCCACCGTGTTCTCGGCGGCGTTCGTGAGGCCGCCGCGGTGGGCGATCGCCCACGGACCGGGGTGCGCGCCGTAGGGCGTCTGGATGGCGGGGTGGCGGTCGTGCCCGGCCGGCGACGGCGCCGAGGGGTGCGAGGGTGACAGCTCGACCTCGCCGGGTGCTGCCGGTGCTGCGAGCGGCGAGTGACGGTAGTGCTTCGCGGGTTCCGCCAGGGTGGCCACAGCGCCATCCTCGCCCCGGGCGAGGCCGTCGCCGGCCGATCCGCGCGAGGATCACGAACTGTTCACCGAGTCGCCCACCGGGCGTCTCCGGGGCGTCTCCCGGACGTCGCCGAGGCGCCGCCGGGCTGACGCGGGGCCGCCACCGGGCCCTCGCCGAGGCGCCGCCGACCCGTTCGGCCGTGAGCGGAGGCACCTCGGCGCCCGGGTCAGGGTGGGCGACAATGAGCCGGAGATGACGACGACACCCGGCCCCGATCCCGTCCCCTCCGACGACGCCACGACGGCGGGCGAGCCGGTGGTCGCGGGCGGGCCGCCCGTACCGGCCGAGCAGGAGCCGATGCCGCGGGAGATCTGGTTCCTCGTCGTCGCCTCGTTCATCGTGGCGATGGGCTACGGGCTCGTCGCGCCCGTGCTGCCGACGTACGCGCGCTCGTTCGGCGTCGGGGTCACGGCCGCGACGGTGGTGGTCTCCGCCTTCGCCTTCATGCGGCTCGTGTTCGCCCCCGTCGGCGGCAGCCTCGTGGGGCGCCTCGGGCCGCGGCTCGTCTACGTGGCCGGGCTGGTGATCGTCGCGCTCTCGACCGGCGCGAGCGCCTTCGCCGGCGACTACTGGCAGCTGCTCGTCTTCCGCGGCCTGGGTGGGATCGGCTCGACGATGTTCACCATCTCCGCTGCCTCGCTGGTCATCACGCTCGCCCCGGTGGCCAAGCGGGGGCGGGCGTCGGCGCTGTTCGGCTCGGGGTTCCTCCTGGGCAACGTCTTCGGGCCCGTGCTCGGTGCGGCGCTGTCCGGGCTCGGCCTGCGCGCACCCTTCGTCATCTACGGCGTCGGGCTGCTGGTGGCGGCGGCCGTGGTCGCCGTGTTCGTGCGCCCCTCCCGGGCCGAGCGCGAGGCGGCGAAGGAGCGCGAGAAGGCGGAGCCGGCGCAGCCGCCGATGCGGGTGGCCGAGGCGATGCGCGACCGGGCCTACCGCGCCTCGCTCGTCTCCGGCTTCACGCACGGCTGGGCGAACATGGGCGTGCGGCTCTCGATCATCCCGCTGTTCGTGGTCACGGTGGCCGGGGCGGGCCAATGGTCGGCGGGCGTGGCGCTCGCGACCTACGCCGTCGGCACGCTGGTGACCCTGCGGTGGAGCGGCCGGGCGATCGATCGCATCGGTCGTCGGCCGATGCTCATCGGCGGCCTCCTGGCCTCGGCGGTGACCGCGATCGTGCTGGGCCTGTCCTTCCACGTGGCGATGGTGCTGGTGCTGTGCGCCCTCGGCGGCGTCGCGGCTGCGGCGATCCAGCCCGCGCAGCAGGCGGTGCTCGCCGACGTCGTCGGGCGTGAGCGCTCGGGAGGTCCCGTGGTGGCCCGCAGCCAGATGGCGATGGACACCGGCACCATCCTCGGCCCGATCGTCTCGGGGCTGCTGGTGGACGGGTTCGGGTACGAGTGGGCGTTCGTGCTGGCCGGCGTCGTGCTCCTGGCCGGGACGCTGCCCTGGCGTGGCGCGCCGGAGACACTGGCCCGGGTTCGGCAGGACGACGGGACGCATCGCAAGTGACCCCGTGACCCCGTGACCCCGTGACCCCGTGCGGCGGTGACGGCGGCAGGCGTCGTCGCGCAGGCCGCGGACCTGGCACGATCTCCCCCGGAGTGCCGAGTCGGGACGAGACGGGGGAATGTCGTGAGCGAGATCCAGCTGGGTGACGTCGAGGCACGGTGGTGGGGCAGCGAGCCCGCCGACGCCGAGGTCGGGATCCTTGCCGTCCACGGACGCGGTCAGGGGGCCGGCGACATGGTCCGCCTGCTCGAGCGGCTGCCCGAAGGCCTGCCGTCGGTGGCCGCGCTCGTCCCGCAGGCGGCGGGCGGCACGTGGTACCCGGAGCGGTTCCTCTCGCCGCTCGAGGACAACCGCGAGGCGCTCGGTCGGGCGCTCGACACGGCGGTCCGTGGCCTCGACGCCCTCGCGGAGGCGGGACTGTCGCGGGAGCGCGTCGTCGTGGTCGGGTTCTCCCAGGGGGCGTGCCTGCTCTCGACGCTCCTGCTCCAGGAGCCGGCCGCGGCCGGTCTGGCGGGGGCGGCGCTGCTGGCCGGCGGGTTCGTCGGGCCGCGGCAGATGCCCGCGCCGACGGGCGGGAGTGCGCTCGACGGTCTGCCGGTGCGCTTGTCCATCGCCGCCGAGGACGCCTGGGTGCCGCTGTTCCGCGTGGAGGAGACGGCGGCGGCCCTCACGCAGGTCGGGGCCGACGTCCGGCTCGTCGTGCGGGACGGGGACGAGCACGCCGTCGACGACGCGCAGGTGGAGTCGGTCGCCGAGCTCGTGCGTCGCGTCGTCGCGATCTGAGGCGGGAGAGGGACCGGGCCGGGCGAGCGGCTTGCCCGGGAGGCCGCCGCGGCCTGTCGAGCACCGTGCCCCGGGCGAGCGCCGCGCCCCCGAGCCGGTACCAGCGCCCGGAGCTCCCCGTTCAGTCGGTGCCGTCGACGATCTCGCGCGCGTGGGTCGCCACCCACTCGATGAGCGGGAGCATGCGCTCCATCAGCCCGACACCGAGCGGCGTCAGGCTGTACTCGACGTGCGGGGGCACGGTCGGGAGGGACTCGCGGTGGACGATCCCGTCCGCGGTGAGGCGCCGCAGCGTGGAGGCGAGCATCTTCTCGCTGATCCCGCCGACCTCGCGGCGCAGCTCGCCCCAGCGCAGGGTGCCCTCGGACAGCGCACACAGCACGAGGACGCCCCAGCGGCTCATCACGTGGTCGAGGACGGTGCGGGTCGGGCACTCCGGCGCGAAGCTGCCCGGTGACGAGGCCCGGATCTGCGCAAAACTTACCGGCATGTAGGTACCTTACGCAAAAGTGGGTACCAGCGGAAGGGAATGTGCGAGTCCGCCGATCGTTGATCGTGACGCACGCAGTTCCCGGATCGTCCGCAAGGAGTCTTCATGTCCATCCTCGTCACCGCCGCCTCGGGTCAGCTCGGCCACCTCGTCGTCGACCACCTCCTCGAGCGGGGCGCCGACCCGGCCGACGTCGTCGCCGGAGCCCGCACCGTCGAGAAGGCGGCGGACCTCGCCGAGCGTGGCGTGCGCGTGGTCCACCTCGACTACGAGGACCCGGCCACGGTCGATGCGGCCCTCGAGGGGGTCGAGAAGGTGCTGCTCATCTCCTCCGACGCGGTCGGCAAGCGTGCCGCCCAGCACCAGGTCGTCATCGACGCCGCGGCGCGCGCCGGCGTCTCTCTGCTGGCGTACACGAGCCTCATCAACGCGGACACCACGTCCTCGCCGCTCGCCCCCGAGCACCGGGCGACCGAGCAGGCGATCGCCGACGCGGGGCTGACCTCCGTCCTGCTGCGCAACGGGTGGTACGCCGAGAACTACGCGGCGAACGTGGCTGCCGCGTCGGCGACCGGCGAGCTCGTCTCCAACGTCGGCGCCGGGCGGGTGGCCGCCGCGAGCCGCTCGGACCTCGCCGAGGCCGCTGCCGTCGTGCTGCTCGGGGAGGGGCACGCCGGGCGCACTTACGAGCTGGCGGGTGAGTCGCTGAGCTACGAGCAGGTGGCGGCGGCGATCGGCGAGGTCGCCGGTCGCGAGGTCGCCCACCGTCCCGTGAGCGCCGAGGAGCACGCGGAGATCCTGCGGGCCGCCGGGCTCGACGACGGCACCATCGGGTTCGTCACCGCCGTCGACACCGGGATCGTCGCCGGTGACCTCGATTCGAGCGACACCGCCCTGGCCGAGCTCCTCGGCCGCCCCACGACCCCGCTCGTCGACGCCCTGCGCGCGGTGGTCTGAGGCGAGGCTCGCGGCGCGGGGTTCGCCGAGGCCCCGCGCCACGCGGTCACTTGTCGAAACCGGGCGCTCCCGGATCCCCGGTATAGCCGTCGGATATGGCCGTTCATTGGATTCCCTATTGGACGAGGATCCGCGGGCGGGCGACCCTTTTCGGGTGCCACCCGGGCAGCGAGGTCCGGGCGCGACGGCAGCAGCCCGTGGTCGAGTCGAAGGTGGAGCATGAGCACGACGACGTACGTCGCCCATCCGCAGCGTGTGATCTCCGGTGCGGGCGCATCCAGCTCGTCGATCGTCGCCGAGGTCGAGGCGGTCGGTGGCGGGCCGGTCCTGGTCGTGGCCTCCGATCGCGAGCGCGGTCTCGCGGAGGCCCCGATGGCGGCACTCGTGGAGGCTGGCCTCGACGTCGGGGAGGTCTTCACCGATGTGCGGCCGCATGTGCCGGCCGATGCTGCGGAGGCGGCGCGGGCCGTCGTGCGTGAGCGTGGTGTCCGCACTGTCGTGGCTCTCGGTGGCGGGTCGACGACGGGGCTGGCGAAGGCGGTCGCGCTGACCGAGGACGTGGCGATCGTCGCGATCCCGACGACGTATGCGGGTTCCGAGGCGACCGTCGTCTGGGGCATCACCGAGAACCGGCGGAAGGTCAACGGGTCCGACCCGCGAGTGCTGCCGGCGTCGGTCATCTACGACCCCGCGCTGACGACGACGCTGCCGTCGGCGTTGTCGGTGACCTCGGGGCTCAACGCGATGGCTCATTGCGTGGACTCGTTGTGGGGGCCGTCGGCGTCGGCGGTGTCGACGGCGTGGGCGACCGAGGGTGTCCGGGCGCTCGGCCAGGGGCTGGCCCCGGTCGTCGAGGACGGCGCCGACCTTGCCGCGCGCGCCCGCCTGCAGGACGCGACCTACCTCGCGGCCGCCGCCTTCTCCGCGGCCGGCTCGGGCATGCACCACAAGATCTGCCACGTCCTGGGCGGTCGGTTCGACCTCGAGCACGCGGCGCTGCACACCGTGGTGCTCCCGCACGTGCTGGCCTTCAACGCCCGGGCGGCTCCGGAGGCGGCCGGGCGGGTGGCGACCTCGCTCGCCGCGGCCGGGTACGGGGACGGTTCCGACGCCGTCGGTGCCCTGCTTGCCCTGTACGACGTGCTCGGTGCGCCCCGGTCGCTCGCGGATCTCGGGCTGCGCGTGGAGGACCTGGACGAGGCCGCCGAGCTCGCGTTGGAGAAGATCCCGGGCTCGAACCCGCGGCCGGTGACGGTCGACGAACTGCGCGAGCTACTCGGTCGCGCGCAGGCGGGGCAGCCCCCGGTGGGCTGACATCGCCCGCCAGTCCCCGCACTGCCCCAGCAGAGACGTTGTCCACCAGCACAGACATGACATGGAGGTCATGAGATGGCGAAGGTTGTGCCCGTACCCGAACCGGGCTCGGAGCAGGAGCGCCGCGAGACGCAGGTCCTCGAGCAGGTGATCGCGAGCTTCGCGGACACCCCCGACGCGCGGCTGAAGGAGGTCCTGGTCTCGCTCGTGCGGCACCTGCACGCGTTCATCAGGGACTCGCGGCTCACCCAGGACGAGTGGGACGCGGCGATCGCGTTCCTGCGCGCGGCCGGCGACATCACCACGGACGTGCGTCAGGAGTTCATCCTGCTCTCGGACGTGCTCGGGGCCTCCATGCTCACCGTCGCGGTCAACGAGCCGGCTCGTGGTGACGCGACGGAGGCGACCGTGTTCGGGCCGTTCTTCGTCGAGGACGCACCGCACGTCGAGCTCGGCGGCGACATCGCCCAGGGTGCGGTGGGTACGCCGGCGTGGGTGTCGGGTACCGTCCGCGACGTCGACGGCCGCCCGATCCCGGGTGCCCGCATCGAGGTGTGGGAGGCCGACGACGACGGGTTCTACGACGTCCAGTACGACGACGGCCGCACCGAGGGCCGGGCCCACCTGTTCTCCGACGACGACGGGTCGTTCCGGTTCTGGGGCGTGCAGCCGACGCCGTACCCGATCCCGCACGACGGCCCCGTGGGGCAGCTGCTGGAGGCAACCAACCGTTCCCCGATGCGGGCCTCGCACCTGCACTTCATGGTCACGGCGCGGGGGTACCGACGGCTCGTCACGCACATCTTCGTGCGCGGCGACGAGCTGCTCGACTCCGACGCCGTGTTCGGTGTGAAGGACTCCCTCGTCAAGGACTGGGTCGTGCACGACCCCGGCGAGCCGACCCCCGACGGTCGCGAGGTCGAGGGGGAGTGGACGTCCGCCGAGTTCGACATCGTGCTTGCCCACGCCGAGGAGGGCGACGCGCAGGAGCCCTCCGGAGCGGCGCCGAAGTCGTCTGCGCAGATGACGGGCCGGCCCGAGGTGGGGTGAGCCGCGGGCAGGCGAGGTCGCGCCGACGTCGCCCGGCCAGGCTCCGCCGTCGAGGGACGGTGCCGGACCGGGGCGTGAGAGGGCGCGAGAGCGTCAGGGCGCAGCGAGGTCGGCGCCGTCGCTCGAGGTAACGGCTGGGGCGGCCGTGGAGGCACGCCAACCGGGCCCGACTACTCGAGGAGAGGGAGCGGGTCGTCGACCGGGGGATCCCGAGGTGGTGGTGGAGCGGTGACCTCGGGTGGAGGTGGATCGAGTGCTCGCTCGGTCGTGGGCCGCGGCGGTGCGTCGGGGTCGATCATGTTGCCGCCGGGGCTGTAGAAGGTCCATCGACCCCCGGTGCGCGCGATGGTGATGCCCCGGGCATGCACGAGGTCATGGTGGTGCCAGCACAGGAGGATGCCGTGCTCGACGCTGGTCGGTCCGTGATCCCGGTACCACTGCAGCGAATGGTGGATCTCGCCGAATCCCGGTGGTTCGTCGCACCGGGGGAACTGGCAGTGCCGGTCGCGGGCGACGATCGCCCGCGTCATGTTCGCCGGGAAGATCCGCTTCTCCCGACCGACGTCGAGGACCGTGGACTCAGGGCCGAAGATCACGCGAGAGAGCGAGCTGTCGCAGGCCATCCGGGCGAGCAGCGCGTGAGGGATCGGCGTGCCGTCCTCCAGCGTCGCCGGCTCGACGCCCGCCATGCGGCCGGGGTCGATCGCGGTGGAGATCACGTGGTCGTCGCCGGGGACCCAGCTCTGGATCCACCGACGGGTCTCCTCGGACATCCCGTTGAGGTCCTCGACCACGCGGGGGACGACGCGGGTGTCGAATGTGCTGCCGCCGGGCGAGCCGGTGCCGAGTGTGCTGCCGCCGGGCGAGCCGGTGCCGAGTGTGCTGCCGCCGGGCGCGACCGGTCCGTGGGTGGGTGTGCCGAACGTGTCGCGGGTGGGCACGTCAGGCTGGAGGACGGGCGTGCCGTTGAGGTCGAAGGCGGGCACCTCGGGCGGGACGACGGAACCGGTGGCGGCCGCGAGCGCGGCGAGGGTCTCGAGCGACACCGTCACGGTCACGTGCGGGCGGACGCGCGCGTGGCTGAGCTGCACCCCGGCGTCGAGGGACTGGTGGGCGAGGGAGACCAGCGCGGACGCGCGGCGCTGGTTGGGCGTGCGACGGTCATCGGCGTCCTTGGTGCCCATGTGCGCGCTGAGAGCGGTCGTCACCACCTGGCCGGAGAGCTCGTCGAGCCAACCGTTGACGTGGAAGCCGCCCGTCGTCGGTGCGATCGAGAGCTCCTCGCGGGCGTCGTCCTCCTGCCAGGCCCGGTCGGCGGCGTCGGGGTCGACGGCGATCGCCCACTCCTTGATGAGCCGGGTGAACTCGTCGGCGTTGAGGAGTGCGGCCTTCTCGACGAGGAACTCCTCGCCGAGGTGGGTCTCACGGAGCTGCCTCTGCAGGCGGTGGGTCCTGATCCCCTCGTTCACGAGCGCATCGACGTGGCGCAGGCCGATCCTGCCCTCCTGGAGCGCCGCGTGGCTGAGGGGAAGGTGATCCCGAAGGGCTCGCGAGCGACGTGACTGGATGCCTGCGGCCGCACGCGTCGTGGCCGCGCGGTCCCGCAACCAGGTTGCGAAGGTCCGCTGCCCGTCGAGCGTCCACAGCCCGTCGGCCTCGACCGCCGACAGGATGCTCGCGCGGGTGGCTGCCAGCCGGCGGTCCGCCTGCTCGACCAGGTCCAGCGCGTCGTGGGCACCCTGGCCACGGACCGCGTGCCAGTCGGTGCCGGCGAGGGCCTCGAGGCGGGAGACGAGTGTGCTCAGCTCGTCGAGCGGTGAGGCGGGCCCGTCGGTCGGGGACGAGCGACGGGTAGCTGCGGCGGACGGCCCGGAGGAGCCGCTCTCAGGTCCGATGGACCCGCCACCAGGCGCGTGCTCAGCGGTGGGTGCCTGGTCCGTGGGGAGGTCGACGCTCGGTGCATCCGCCCACGAGGGCTCGTCGAACGGAACGGGGTCGTCGGCGAGAGGCGCGAACTGCTCCTCGGGGAACGGCAAGGAGTCGAGCCAGGCGTCGTACTCCTCGATCGAATCCGACCAGGCAGCGAACTTGGAGGACAGCTGGGCGTCATGGAGCGACTGCGTCTCGCCCGCCCTGGCATCGATCGTCATGACCTCACCCCCTCCGTGATGCACCCAATCTACTCGAACGCATGTTCGAGCACAAGGGAATTGCGCAACTTGTGCACAAGGTTGCAAGAGGCTGTCCTGTGGAAACCTCGTCGGCCGGCGGAGGAGGGTGCGCACGCCCGACCCAGGGCGGGCGCCCGCGCCCGACCCAGGGCGGGCGCTCGCGCGCGCCCGAGCGGATCCGACCTACGGTCGGGACATGTCCCGACGACGCGACCAGCCCCTGACGGCCGACGTCATCGTGGTCGGGGCGGGAGCTGCGGGCTGTGCGCTCGCGGCCCGTCTCGCCGGAGACCGACGCGTGCTGCTCCTCGAGGCCGGCGAGTGGCGGTGCGACCCGATGATCCAGGTACCGATGGCATTCATCCGCACCATGACCCGCGAGAACCTCAGCCATCGGTACACGGCCGAGCCCGACCCGGCGCCACCGGACGGCGCCGCGGTGCCGCCCGCCGAGACCTGGCTGCGTGGCCGCGGCGTCGGCGGGTCGATGCTCGTCAACGGCACGATGTACCTGCGCGGCGAGCCCCACCTCTACGACGGGCTCGCCGCGGAGCTGGGCGCGCACTGGTCGTGGCGCGAGTTCGCTTCGGCGTTCGACCACGTCGAGAGCGCGCTTCCGGTGCATCCGCCGAGACCGTTCGGCTCGGAGCTCGTATCGGCGATGGCGACGGCGCTCGGACCGGCCGGCGTGCCCACCGTCGACGACGTGCGGCTGTCCGCAGGCCCCCGCGTCGGCGCGACTCCGGCCACCGCGGGTCGGTGGGGGCGGCTGACGGCGGCGTCGTTGCTCGCTCCGCCGCGCGGGAGGGGGGCCGGTTCTGCGCGCCTGGCCACTCGCCCTGCCGCGCGCTCGGCCACTCGCCCTGCCGCTAGCCCTGCCGGGCGCCCGTCCACGCACGCCGTTGCCTCCGAGCGGACCAGCGATCGAGTAACGGCACGACCATCCGGCCTCCGCGTGCTGACGGGCCGGACGGCGGTGCGCGTCGTCGTCGAGGATGGCCGCGCGACCGGTGTGGAGGTCGTGGGACCGGGCGGCAGCCGAGTCATCCACCGAGCGCGCGAACAGGTCGTGGTCACCGCCGGGGCGCTCGAGTCGCCGCAGCTGCTCGAGCGGTCGGGGATCGGCGATCCCGAGCGACTCCGCGCGGCCGGGATCGCCTCCCGCGTCGCCTCACCCCGCGTCGGCGAGGGTCTGCGCGAGCAGCGGTCCGTGATCCTCAAGGCGCGACTCCGCCCGGGGCTCGGTCTCAACGACCGCCTCAGGACGAGAAAGGGGCTCGTGACAGCCGCACTCCAGTACTGCCTGACCCGCACCGGACCACTCACCGGGCCGCCCTACGACCTCGCCGCCTCCGTCGACTCCTCCGGCGGACAGGTCCCTGACCTGCAGCTCCTCCTCACGCAGATCTCCACGGACGACTCGGGACTCAGTCCCGCCGACCACGCCGGCCTCATGGTCCAGGCCTTCGCCCTTGCCCCGCGCTCGACCGGTTCGATCCACGTCACGTCGGCCGACCCGGGATCCGCCCCGGAGCTGCGCGCACCCGGCCTGGCCGACCCTCACGACCGGGCGCTCGCGGCGCGCGGCCTCGCCCTCGCGCGCGACGTCGTGTCCGCCCCCGCGCTGGCGGGCATCGTCGTCGGGGAGGAGTTTCCGGGGGATGCGGCGCCGCCGGGCGACGAACGGGCGGCGGCCGAGGTCGTCGCCGCCACCGGTGGCGGGATCTACCACGCCGTCGGGACCTGCGCCGCGGGTGGCGACGGGGCGGTCGTCGATGAGCGGCTGCGGGTGCGCGGCGTCGACGGGCTGCGCGTGGCCGACCTGTCCGTGCTACCCCGCCACACCTCCGGCGGGACGGCGGCCGTGGCGATGGCGCTCGGCCACCTCGCTGCCGGCTGGCTCGCCGAGGACCTCGGGTGAGCGCCGGCTCGCGGGAGCGCAGGCCGGAGCCGCCGTCGAGGGCGCATGTCTGGCCGGAGCCAGCCCCGGTCCCCGGACCTCCGGCCGAGGTCGATGGACCGGTCCTGCGCACCCGAGGTGCGCGCACGCGCGCGTTGGGGAGCTTCGCGTTAGGTGGCTCGCCGTGGGGGCTCGCACGGCTCTCGGAGCCGGCCCGGCCGTTCGCCCGCTGCGTCCTTCGGTCGCACCGTCCCGCCACCCCGCACGACGACGTCGAACGCGCCACCGCCCGCCTGCTCGTCGACCGCGGCCTGGTCCTGCCCGTGCCCGCGCCGCGCGCCCCGGGAGCCGGGGAGGTCGAGGCGATCGTGCCCGTGCACGGCCCGGCTCCCGCGCTCGATCGTTGCCTGGCCGCGCTGACCGTGCCGGTGACCGTCGTCGACGACGCCTCCGCGCCCGCGGACGCCGACCACATCGCGCAGGTGTGCGCCGCCCGCGGTGCCCGGCTCGTGGTGCTGCCGCGCAATCTTGGCCCGGGCGGGGCGCGGGATGCCGGGCTCGCAGCCACGACGGCGCCGTACGTCGCCTTCCTCGACGCCGACACGACCCCGACGCCGGGTTGGATCGAGGCCCTGCTCCCGCATCTCGACGACCCCCGGGTCGCGGTGGTGGCGCCCCGGGTGCGTGCTGCGGCGCGGCCGCGGGCCGGCGTGCTCGAGAGTTTCGAGCGGCACCGCGGATCGGTGGACCTCGGGGCTGTGGCCCGCAGCGTCGCGCCCGGTGGGCAGCTCGGGTACGTCCCGACCGCCGCCGTCCTCGTGCGACGGTCGGCGTTGCCGACGCCCGCCTTCGAGCCGGGACTGCGGGTCGGGGAGGACGTGGACCTCGTGTGGCGTCTCGTCGGCGAGGGGTGGCAGGTGCGCTACCTCCCGCACGTCGAGGTGCACCATGACGTGCGAGCGATGATCAGCGAATGGGCTGGTCGACACGCCGATTACGGCACTTCTGCGGTGGCGCTCGAGGCGAGGCACCCGGGACGGCTGAGCCCGGTCGTGCTGAGTCCGGAGTCGGTGCTCGTGCTCGCGGCGGGAGCCCTCCTGGCGGCAGCAGTGACTGGGTGGCCGGTGGCTGAGGAGTTGGTGCCTGGCTGGCCGGTGGCTGCGGGGTCGGTGGCTGGGGCGTGCTCGGGCCGACGTGCGGGGGCCGGTACCGCGACGGACGTTGTTGCGCCGGGGGGCGGAGCAACGATCGGCGCGGCGATCGGAGCCGCGACGGTCGGGGCGCTGGCAGCGGGCGTCGGTGTGGCGCGCACGGCTCGGGGGCTGCGGCCCGCCGGGGTCCCGCTCGCCGTCGGCGCTGAGCTCGGCGTCCTTGGCCTCCGGTTCGAGCTGTCGACCGTCGCGCAGGCACTGCGTCGGGAGTGGTGGCCGGTGGGTGCTGCGTGTGCGCTCGTAGGGGCCGCGCCGGCCGGCTGGGTGCGACGCCCGGTGCGCGCCGCCGTCGCCCTGGCGCTCCTGCCGACCCTGGGAGACGCGGGGGTGCAGACGCGTCGATGGATGAAATGTCAGGTCAAAAAGGTGACTGGAGGGAAATCGGTCTCCGAACCGAACGAGGATCGACCCGATGCTCCGCTCGATCCGCTGCGCCACCTCGCGCTGCGACTGCTGGCCGACGCCGCCTACGGCACCGGCGTGCTGCGCGCCGCGGTGCGCAGCCGGTGCTGGGCCGTGCTGGCGCCGCGGCTGCGCCTGCGGTAACGGGCCGGATGACCGAGCCCGACGGCCGGCCGTTGTCAGAGCCCTTGAGCCCCAGTCTCTCCGGACCCGCGCTCAGCCCTGCTCGGCGACCAGCTCGTCGAAGGCAGCCAGGGCCCGTGCGACCAGCTCCTCGAACAGCTGCGCCCCCTCCTCGGCGTTGGCCCCGGTCGGGTCGCCGAGGATCCCGTTCGGGCTGAGGGTCCGCACGCCGTCGGTGCGCAGGACGTCGATGATCTCCCGCAGCGGCGTGGTGTTCCCCGGCTCAGCGAGGTCGGCCCGCACCCGCGCGGGGTCGAGGTGCAACAGCAGCGATGTCTCCGACCGTCCCGCGTGCGCGTCCATGCCCGGCATCCCCAGGTGGTGCCTGCGGAGGAGCCGGCACTCGGTCGAGCAGATCTCGGCCGCCTCGCGGAGAGCCGCCGCGTTCCCGCCGTGCCCGTTGACGGCCAGCACGGCGTCGAAGGTCGGCGTCGAGTCGCGGACGACCTCGACGAGGACGTCGCGCAGGGCGGTCGTACCGATCGACAGGGTCCCGGGGAAGTCGGAGTGCTCGCCGCTGGCGCCCAGCGGGATCGCGGGCGCGAGCGCCGCCTGCGGTCGGTCGGCGACGATCCGCTCGGCCACGGCGCGCGCCGTCGTCGTGTCCGTGTCCAGCGGCAGGTGCGGGCCGTGCTGCTCGAGCGAGCCGACCGGCACCACGAGGATCCGGCGCTCACCGCGATCGTGCGCCCGTCCGCCCGCCGACTCGACCTCGGGCCACGTCGCGTCGGCGAGCCTCACGGCCGGTCCTCCGGCCGCGCATCGTGGGCGCTGTGCTCGCTCCCGGCGTCGGGTGCTTCGGCGTCGTGTGCCTCGTCACCGCCGGCCCCCTCACCCGAGCCGACCGCGTCGCGCTTCTCCGTGCGTCCGGCGCCCACCCTCTGCGTGAGGATCGCGGCGTGTTCCGCGTCGAGCAGCTCGAGGTCGATGATCGTCTCGAAGGCGGAGTCGATGAGCGCGGTCAGCTCCACGTTCCGCCGTGGGATCCACTGGCGGTAGGCCGCGATCGCGGCGCTGAGCGCGACCTCGCCGATGAGCTGCGGTCCGAAGGCGCCGGCCGGCTGGCCCAACCGCCGCCCCGTGAACTCGGCGATCGCCAGGCGCCAGCCCTCGAACTTCAGCAGCGAGCGTGCGATGAGGTCCGGCTCGGTGAGGATGAGCCGCAGCCGTGCCCGGTGCTGGGCGATCCCCTCGGGCGGCACGCGGTTGAACTCCACGACGGCGGTGCGGAGCGCGGCCATCATCGGCACGTCGTCGTCGATCTGCCCCAGGGCGGACCGCAGCCGCTCGACCTCGGCCTCGAAGTCCCCCCACACGACGTCGGCCTTGGTTGCGAAGTAGCGGAAGAACGTCCGCCGCGAGACCCCTGCGGCCGAGGCGATCTGCTCGACCGACACCTCGCCGTAGCCGTGGCGCGTGAAGAGCTCGACGCCGATCGTCGCGAGCTCGTCGTGGGTCGTCGAACGGGGCCGGCCGGCAGGCCGTGGCGCCGCGGTCTCGTCGCCGTCGATCGTGCTCATCTCCGTCTCGCCTCCGTTGCACTGGCACCCAGTGTCATATACCGTCTCCATAAGCCGATGTGGGCTGGCCCACACGGGACGAAGGTCCAGGTTCGAGGAGGAACCATGAACAGGTCCACCACGCAGTCCACCGAGTCTGCCGTCAACACGGTCACCGCGGACGACCTCGTCGAGGACGTCTCGATCGACGGCATGTGCGGGGTCTACTGACCGTGACCGCGACAGCCGCCGACCAGGCCGTGCCGGGCTCGGGGACCAGCCTCGATACTGGCACGGCCTGGCGGTTGCACCCCCGGGTGGCCGTCCGGCCCGAGCCGTTCGGCGCCCTCCTGTACCACTTCGGCACCCGCCGCCTCAGCTTCCTCAAGGACGTCGGCCTCGTCGACCTTGTGTCCGTGCTCGGCGACTTCACCAGCATCGCCGCGGCGCTCGACGCCCTCGACGTCGACGGTCCCCGCCGCGACGGGTTCGTCGCCGCGCTGCAGCGGCTGGCCGACACCGACATGCTGCTCCCGGTCGACGACGACCGGGCGCCCACCACCGACCCGACCCCCGCCGGGGCAAGCGACCTGCGCGAGGCCGCCTCGCCGTCGGGCGCGGGGACGGGACCGCAGGAGGACTCCCCGTGACCATCGCCCCCGATAGGCGCCCCAGCCTCGTCGACCACTTCGAGCGTGGGCTCGACTCCCCGATCTGCCTGACCTGGGAGCTGACCTACGCCTGCAACCTCTCGTGCTCGCACTGCCTGTCCGCCTCGGGCCGGCGCGACCCGGACGAGCTGACCACCGAGCAGTGCAAGGCCGTCATCGACGAGCTCCAGCGCATGCAGGTCTTCTACGTCAACATCGGTGGCGGTGAGCCCACGGTCCGCCCCGACTTCTGGGAGATCGTCGAGTACGCGACCAGCCACGACGTCGGCGTGAAGTTCTCCACCAACGGCGTGCGCATCACTCCCGAGGCGGCCCGCCGCATCGCGGACAACGGCTACATCGACGTGCAGATCTCCCTCGACGGTGCCACCGCCGAGGTCAACGACGCGCTGCGCGGCAAGGGCTCCTTCGACCTCGCCGTGCGGGCGATGCAGAACCTGCGCGACGCCGGGGTCGAGGGCTTCAAGATCTCCGCGGTCATGACGCGGCACAACATCCCGCAGCTCGACGCCTTCAAGGACCTCGCCGACGAGTACGGTGCGACGCTGCGCATCACCCGCCTGCGCCCGTCCGGCCGCGCCGTCGACGTGTGGGACGACATCCACCCGCTGCCCGAGCAGCAGCGCGAACTCTACGACTGGCTGGTCGCGCGCGGCGAGGGCGTGCTCACGGGCGACTCGTTCTTCCACCTGTCCGCCTACGGTCAGGCGCTGCCGGGGCTCAACCTGTGCGGCGCCGGCCGCGTGGTCTGCCTCATCGACCCGGTCGGCGACGTCTACGCCTGCCCGTTCGCCATCCACGACGCGTTCAAGGCCGGCAACATCACGGTCGACGGCGGTTTCGCCTCCGTGTGGCGCGAGTCCGAGCTGTTCACCGAGCTGCGCGAGCCGCAGACCGGCGGCGCCTGCGCCGGCTGCGGGTTCCTCGAGACCTGTCGCGGCGGCTGCATGGCCGCGAAGTTCTTCACCGGTCTCCCGCTGGACGGCCCCGACCCCGAGTGCGTGCGTGGGATCGGCGAGGAGATGCTGCAGGCCCGCGAGAAGGACATGGAGATGCCGCGCCCCGCGGTCGACCGCTCGCACCGGACCTCGCCGCCCCGTCCGCGCGCGAAGTCGCGGCCCGTGCCGGTGACCATCGGGATGGGCGTGCCGGACCGCCCGCCCGTCAGCGCCTGCGAGGAGAACCCGCTGGCCGGGTTCGTCCCGCCGGGTGCGGGTGCGGCTCCGGGTGGGGCGTCCGGCCCGACCCGGCCGCCGACGTCGGACTGCGACGAGAACCCGCTCGCCGGGTTCCGGCCGACGACGACCGCGCAGCAGCGCCCCGACGGCGCAGCGATCGCCGACACGACGATGTCCACCGGCGGCGGGTGCTGCGGGGGAGGCAGCTGCGGTTGCTGACCCCCCGCCTCACCCATCGACTGACCCGCCCTACAGCCAGTCACCACATCGACCGGCCCGCGATCTTCCCCGCGCGGACCACCACCCACCCGCGCGTGGGCGCACGGACGCGCCCGCGCGGACGAACGACGACGTCAGGAGCATGACCATGGCAGGACGACTCGAGGGCAAGGTCGCCTTCATCACCGGCGCGGCGAAGGGCCAGGGGCGCAGCCACGCGATCCGCCTGGCACAGGAAGGCGCCGACATCATCGCCGTCGACATCCTGGAGGACGTCGAGAGCGCCCCGTACGCGATGGGCACGCAGGCGGAGCTGGACGAGACGGTCCGCGCGGTCGAGGCGCTCGACCGCCGCATCGTCGCGCGGCAGGCCGACGTCCGCGACGCTGCTCGCCTCACGGAGGTGCTCGACGAGGGCGTGGCCGAGCTCGGCCGGCTCGACATCGTCTCGGCCAGCGCCGGCATCGTCTCGGGGTTCCGCCCGTCGGAGGAGCTCGACGAGAAGACCTGGCAGGACATGATCGACATCAACCTCACGGGCGTGTGGAAGACGTGCAACGCGGCCATCCCGCACCTGCGGGCCAGCGGTGGCGGATCGATCACGATCACCAGTTCGGTCGTCGCGCTCAAGCCGGCGCAGAACGTCGTGCACTACGTCGCCGCGAAGATGGGCGTCATCGGGGTCATGCGCGTCCTCGCGCTCGAGCTGGCCAAGGACAAGATCCGGGTCAACACGATCCACCCGACGACGGTGGCCACCGACATGACGTTCATGCAGCCGATGTACGACCTCTTCCGGCCCGATCTCGAGAACCCCACCAAGGAGGACTTCCTCGAGGTCACGCACGTGCTCAACCCGTACCCGGTGGACCTCATCGAGGCTGTCGACCTGTCGAACGCGCTGCTGTTCCTCGCCTCCGACGAGGCCCGGTACGTCACCGGGATCGAGTTCCCCGTCGACGCCGGCAACCACATCGGATGAGACGGCACGCACGACGCTGACCGACGCGCTCACCATCCACGTACGACCCCAAGGAGCTGCTCGACATGGCAGGACTGCTCGAGGGCAAGGTCGCCTTCATCACCGGCATCGCGCGCGGCCAGGGCCGCAGCCACGCGGTACGCCTTGCGGAGGAGGGGGCCGACATCATCGGCGTCGACCTCCTCGAGGACGTGCCCCTCATCCCGTACGCGGGTGGCACGCAGGAGGACCTGGACGAGACCGTGCGACAGGTCGAGGCTCTCGACCGCAGGATCATCGCCCGCAAGGTCGACATCCGCGACGAGGCCGCGATGCAGGAGTTCGTCGACGGCGCGGTGGCCGAGCTCGGAGGCCGGCTCGACGTCGTCTGCGCCAACGCCGGCATCTCGGGCCCGATGATGCCCACGGTCGAGCTGAGCCACGAGGCGTGGTCGCAGATGATCGACATCAACCTCACGGGCCAGTGGATCACCACCAAGGTGACGGCGCCGCACATGATCGAGGCCGGCAACGGCGGCTCGATCGTGCTGACCAGCTCGGGTGCGTCCCTGCGGGCGAACGCCAACATCGCGCACTACTCGGCGGCCAAGGCGGGTGTCGTCTCCCTCATGCAGACGCTCGCCAAGGAGCTCGGCCCCCACTCGATCCGGGTCAACTCGGTCCACCCCACCCAGGTGAACACCCCGATGATCATGCACGACGACCAGATGCGGATCTTTCGACCCGATCTCGAGAACCCGACGATGGACGACTTCGCAGAGGTGTCGCAGTCGCTGCACGTCCTGCCGATCCCGTGGGTCGAGCCCGTCGACATCTCGAACGCGATCCTCTTCCTCTCCTCCGACGCGGGGCGCTACATCACCGGCGTGCCGCTGCCGATCGACGCGGGCGGCTCACTCTGACCGGTCGGCGCCCCGGCGTGCGCGGCCGTGCCGGGGTGCCGACCCGACGACGACGGCCGCAAGCGTTTCACCACTGATCAGGACGAAGGAGTCACATCATGGCTGGACGAGTAGAAGGCAAGGTCGCGTTCATCTCCGGGGCGGCGCGGGGTCAGGGGCGCAGCCACGCCGTGCGCCTCGCGGAGGAGGGCGCCGACATCATCGCGTTCGACATCTGCAGGGACGTCGAGACCAGCTCGATCCCTGGGGCACGACCGGAGGATCTCGAAGAAACTGTGCGCGCCGTCGAGGCGCTCGACCGGCGCATCATTGCTCGGCAGGTCGATGTTCGAGACTACGACGCCGTGAAGTCGCTGGTCGACGACGGTGTGGCGGAGCTCGGGCGTCTCGACATCGTCGCGGCGAACGCCGGGATGGCGGGGGAGCTCGGGAAGGCCGACACACTGTCCGAAGATGGCTGGCGGACGATGATCGATGTCAATCTCACCGGCGTGTGGCACACCGCCAAGGCAGCCCTGCCGCACCTCAAGGCCACCGGTGACGGAGGGGCGATCGTCATCACGAGCTCGGCCGCCGGTCTGCAGCCCTACGAGAATCAGGCGCACTACGTCTCGGCGAAGCACGGCGTGGTCGGACTGATGAAGGCGATGGCGCTCGAGTTCGGACCCGACAAGATCCGGGTGAACTCGATCCACCCCACGCAGGTGGACACCCCGATGATCATGAACGACACGATCATCAAGCTCTTCGTCCCTGGCAAGGAGTCACCTTCGCCGGACGACTTTGCGGAAGTTTCTCAGGCGATGCAGGCGCTCCCGATCCCTTGGGTCGAGGCCGTCGACATCTCCAACGCGCTGCTGTTCCTCGCATCGGACGAGGGCCGGTACATCACAGGCGTCCCGCTGCCGGTCGATGCGGGCACGCTCATCAAGTAGGCGCACACCGATGCGCAAAGACACATCTCAACGGACCTGATCTCGACGAAGGAGTCACATCATGGCTGGACGAGTAGAAGGAAAGGTCGCATTCATCTCGGGAGGTGCGCGCGGGCAGGGACGATCCCACGCCGTGCGCCTCGCAGAAGAGGGCGCCGACATCATCACCTTCGACATCTGCCGAGACATAGAGACGAACCCCTATCCGGGTCCGACGGCCGAGGACCTGGCGGAGACCGTTCGTCAGGTCGAAGCGCTCGATCGTCGGATCATCGCGCGTGAGGCCGACGTCCGGGACTTCGACGCGGTCAAGGCTGTCGCGGACGAGGGCGTGGCCGAGCTCGGCAGGCTCGACATCGTCTCCGGCAACGCCGGCATCGTGGGCGAGCTCAACCCGACTGAGGTCCAGTCCGAGGCGGGCTGGCAGGAGATGATCGACATCAATCTCACCGGGGTGCGCCACACGGCGAAGGCGGCGATCCCGCACATCAAGGCTGGCGGCAACGGCGGATCGATCATCCTCACGAGCTCGACGGCGGGCATCAAGCCGTACGCGAACCTGTCCCACTACGTTGCTGCCAAGCACGGCGTCGTCGGGCTCATGAAGACGTTGACGCTCGAGCTTGCCGGGGACAACATCCGGGTCAATTCCATCCACCCGACGCAGGTGGACACGGACATGATCCAGAACGAGGCGATGTACAAGCTTTTCCTCCCTGACAACGACAACCCGACTCGGGAAGAGTTCGCGGAGGTTGCAAAGGGGCTGCAAGCCATGCCGCTCCCATGGGTCGAGGCGATCGACATCTCGAACGCTCTGCTCTTCCTGGCCTCGGACGAGGCGCGTTACATCACCGGGCAGCAGCTCAAGGTGGACCTCGGGCAGACGACGCTGTAGAGCCAACGTCGCCATCCCGCGCACGACAAGAGTTCGACTGGACGAAGGAGTCACCCACCATGGCAGGACGTCTTGAAGGCAAGGTTGCGCTCGTCTCCGGAGGTGCGCGCGGGCAGGGTCGCTCCCACGCCCTGCGCCTCGCGGAGGAGGGCGCCGACATCATCACGTTCGACGTCTGCGCGCCGGTCGACGGCGTCGAGTACCCGGCACCGACCGAGGAGGACCTCGCCGAGACGGTCCGCCAGGTCGAGGCGCTCGACCGGCGGATCGTCGCCCGAACCGCCGACGTGCGGGACCCCGCGGCGGTCAAGGCCGTCGTCGACGAAGGCGTCGCCGAGCTCGGCGGCCGGCTCGACGTCGTCTCGGCCAACGCCGGCATCTTCACCTTCGGTACTCCAGCGGTCGAGGAGTCCGAGGAGTCCTGGGACACGATGCTCGACATCAACCTCAAGGGCGTGTGGCGCACGGTCAAGGCAGCCGCCCCGCACATGATCGAGGCCGGCAACGGTGGGTCCGTCGTCCTGACGAGCTCGACCGCCGGGCTCCAGGGGACCGCGAACGTGGGCTCCTACACGGCGGCGAAGCACGGCGTCGTCGGTCTGATGCGCACCTTGGCGCTCGAGCTCGGCACGCACCGCATCCGTGTTAACACGGTGCACCCGACGTCGGTCAACACCCCGATGGTGCTCAACGACGCCCTGTACCGGTTGTTCGCGCCGGACCTGGACAGCCCCGGCGAGGGCGACTTCCGGGAGCGCATCCAGGCGCTGCACGCCCTGCCCGTGTCCGCGGTCGACCCGGTGGACATCTCGAATGCCATCGTCTGGCTCTCCTCGGAGGAGGCGCGGTACGTCACGGGCACCGAGATCAAGGTCGACGCCGGCTTCACGCTCTGACCGATCGGAGCCCCGGCGTAGGCGGCCGCGCCGGGGCTCCGCACCGACCCGCAGGGCCGCGACCCGATCACCACCGATCACGACGAAGGAGTCACGCATCATGGCTGGACGTATGGAAGGCAAGGTCGTCTTCATCACCGGTGCCGCACGCGGGCAGGGACGCAGCCACGCGCTGCGCCTGGCCGAGGAGGGCGCCGACATCATCGCCGTCGACATCTGCGAGCCGATCCCGGGCGTCACGGAGTACGACGGTGCGACGGCCGAGGACCTTGCGGAAACCGTCAAGCAGGTGGAGGCGCTCGATCGCCGGATCATCGCCGAGCAGGGGGACGTCCGGGACCCCGCTCGCCTGAAGGAGGTCGTCGACAAGGGGGTGGCCGAGCTCGGCGGCCGCCTCGACGGCATCGTCGCGAACGCCGGGATCGACATCTTCAACCACTGGAACGCGTTCAGTCAGGACGACTGGCAGACGACGATCGATATCAACCTCACCGGCGTCTGGAACACGGTGCAGGCGGCCGCGCCGACGATGATCGAGGCTGGGAACGGCGGATCCATCGTTCTCATCTCGTCGGCGAACGGCATCAAGCCCGGTCCCTTCAACGCGCCGTACAACGCGGCAAAGTTTGGCGTTACCGCACTCGGCAAGTCCTTCGCCCAGGAGATGAGCAAGGACAAGGTGCGCGTCAACACGATCCACCCGGGGCCGGTCGACACCCATATGGCCCAGGGCGTCGACCGGATCATGCAGCTGGAGAGCGAGAATCCGGGTCTGCTGCCCATGCTCAACGGATTCCCGCGGGGTGGCGAGGGGATCGCTCTCATGTCGCCGCGCGAGATCTCGAACGCGATCCTCTACCTGCTCTCCGACGAGTCGACCTGGACGACCGGACTCTCGATGCACGTCGACGGCGGCATGTCGCAGACCTGACACGCCTGCGCGAGGCCCGCTTGGGCGGGCGCCCACGACGACAGCGGGCGCCCGCCCTCGCGGCCGCAGGTGCTCGGTCGATCAAGACCATCGCACCGAGCAATAAGGAATATCCATGCGTCTGCATGTGCTTACGCATGTAAGAGAAACGACACGTCGTCGATGGAGAGGGACAGGTCATGGCAGGACGCATGGAAGGCAAGGTCGTCTTCATCACCGGTGCTGCTCGCGGTCAGGGGCGTGCGCATGCCGTCAGGCTCGCGGAGGAGGGCGCGGACATCATCGCGGTCGACATCAGCGAGCCGGTGCCCGGCATCGGCTACCTGGCCTCGACCGCGGATGACCTGGCCGAGACCGTGCGACAGGTCGAGGCGCTCGACCGCCGCATCGTGGCGGCGGACGCGGACGTCCGTGACGCGGAGCGGCTCGCGCAGGTCGTGACGGACGGTGTCGCCGAGCTCGGCGGACGTCTTGACGGCATCGTCGCGAACGCCGGCATCGACCTCGCGCGGCGCTGGGACGGCTTCACGGAGGAGGAGTTCCGCACCGTCGTCGACATCAACCTCATCGGCGTCTGGAACACCGCTCGCGCAGCCGTCCCCGCCATGCGGGAGGCTGGCAACGGCGGGTCCGTCGTCCTCGTCTCCTCGGCCAACGGGCTCAAGGGCGGCCCCTTCAACGCCGCGTACGTGTCCGCGAAGTTCGGTGTGACCGGCCTCGGCAAGGTGATGGCGGCGGAGCTGGCCAAGGACAGGATCCGGGTCAACACGCTCCACCCCGGCGGCATCGCGACACCCATGGGGGACGGCATCTTCCCGGAGTTCGAGGAGGCCGCCAAGGGCGGGAACGAGCATCTGCTCGGGACCTACGGCCAGTTCCACCAGGGCGGCTCCGTCGACCCGCGCGAGATGGCGAACGCCGTCCTCTACATGCTGTCCGACGAGTCGAGCTACCTGATCGGCCACTCCATGGCCGTCGACGGTGGCATGACTCAGTGGTAGCGCCTTCCCGGCGCTCGTCAGGTCGTCGACCTCGCCGTGCGCCGGCCCGTCCGTCCGTACCGCCATCCCGATGACCTGACGTCGTCCCGAAGCCCACACCCACCACCTACCCACGCGAGGACCAGGAATGAGCACTCAGTCGACCGGCGTTCGCGACACTGCCTACGTCACCCGCATGCGCGCGAGCGTGGGGGCCCGCGTCGTCGGCCGGGAGCACGAGCTCGACCTGGTCCTCGCCGCGGTCGCGGCCGGGCGGGACATCCTCCTCGAGGGCCCGCCCGGCACGTCGAAGTCCACCCTGCTGCGCGCGATCGCCGAGGAGTGGGCGATCCCGTTCGTCCTCGTCGAGGGCAACGCCGACCTCACCCCCGGCAAGCTCATCGGCGGCCACGACCCCGCGCGCGTCCTGCGCGAGGGGTACAAGGACGACAACTTCGTCGACGGCCCTCTCGTGCGAGCCATGCGCGAGGGCGGCTTCCTCTACATCGAGGAGTTCAACCGCGCGCCCGACGACACCCTCAACACCCTGCTCACCGCCATGGCCGAACGGGAGGTGACCGTCCCGCGCATGGGCACGGTCACCGCCCTGCCGACCTTCCGGGTCATCGCCTCGATGAACCCCTACGACAACGTCGGCACCACCCGCCTGTCCTCCTCGGTGCACGACCGCTTCAACCGCCTCGTCGTCGACTACCAGGACGCCGCCTCCGAGCGTGCCATCGTCGCCCTTCGCACCGGGCTCGCCCCCGCCGGCAGCGACCAGCCCGTCGGCACCTCCGCCGGCCCCGACGACGGCGCCCACCTCCCGGGGGCGCTCGCCGAGGCGGTCCTCGCCGACGCCGTCGCGCTCACGCGCGCCACCCGCGACCACGAGGACACCCGCCAGGGCAGCTCCGTGCGCGGGGCCATCGACCTCGCGCTCGTCGCCGCCCAGCTGCTCGCCATGCGCGGCGTCGAGACCGCCGGCGAAGGGCGCCTGACCTCGGAGGACACGCCCCGACGCCGCTACGCCGAGACGGTGCGCGACGCCGCGATGGTCGCCCTGTCCGGCCGCCTCCACGTCGACGCCGCCGCGGCCACCACGCCCGAGCGCGTCGTCCACCAGATCTGGGAGGACCACTTCATCCTCCACCCCGCGGCGGCCGAGGGTGGTTGAAGAGAGGTCGCGGCCGACTCGCCCGTCCGGCGTCGGACGGAGAGCGGGGGCCGCAGGCGCCGACCCAAGGTCCTCGACGAGGAGCCGCGGGTCTTCGAGCCCGCGCCCGGCGAGGGCGGCGGGCAGGTGCTGGTCGCCACCGGTGACGGCGGCAGGAAGGGCGCAGCGAGCGTGCGTGGTTCCGCCGCGCCCGGCGAGACCGGCGAGGAGGGCGAGGTCGTCGACCTGGCCGACCTCGACGAGGAGGCCGACGCCGAGGCCCTGCGCCGCGCCCGCGAGATCGCCGCTGCCCTGGCCGTCCCGCAGCCGCCACGCCGGGAGTCCGCGCGCCGCGGTCTGGGCGAGGTGCGGTCCCTGCCCTTCATCGGCGGGGCCGACGAGATCGACCTCGAGGCGACCGTCGACAACCTCGTCGCCAACCCGGTGCCCGACGCGCGCGACGTCGTCGTGCGTGAGCGGGTACGGGAGCGCCGCGCGGTGGTCCTCGTCGTCGACGTCTCGGGATCGATGCGCGGTGAGCGCGTCCGCTCGGCGGCTGCCGCCGTCGGGGCGCTCGTGGGCGAGCTGGTCCGCGACGACCTCGCCGTCGTCGCCTTCTGGTCCGACGCCGCGATCCTCGCCCCGATGGGGCGCAGCACCACGCCCGGTGAGATCCTGGAGCTGCTCGTGCGCATCCCCGCGCGCGGGCTCACCAACGTCGAGCTGCCCCTGCGCCTGGCGCGGGAGCAGCTCGGCACCGTGCCGGGGTCCGAGGGCCGCGTCCTGCTGCTCTCGGACTGCGTGCACAACGCCGGACCCGACCCGCGGACCGTGGCGGCGACCCTTCCGCGGCTCGACGTCCTCCTGGACACCTCCGGGGAGAAGGACGTCGACCTCGGCCGGGACCTCGCCCGGCTCGGCCGCGGCCGGCTGGAGACGGTGCGCGGCCACCGCGACCTGCCGTCCGCGCTGTCGAGGATCCTCGCGCACGGCACGTGACCCGACCTGACCAGAGAACGACAGACCCGCCCGACGGCGCCCCGCCGTCGGGCATCCGGCGCCCCGGCGCCCCGACAAGTGAAGGACATCCCCCAATGGCCAACCCGTGGTTCGAAAGCGTCATCGAGGCCCAGCGGCGGGCACAGCGTCGGCTGCCCCGCTCCGTGTACATGGCCCTCGTCGCCGGCTCCGAGCGCGGCTCGACGGTGCGCGGCAACATCGACGCGTTCAGCGAGCTCGGCTTCGCCCCGAAGATCACCAGCAACCCGATGGACCAGGACACCTCGACGACGATCATGGGCGTCCCCGTCGACCTGCCCGTGATGATCTCGCCGACCGGCGTGCAGGCCGTCCACCCCGACGGCGAGCTGGCCGTCGCGCGGGCCGCGAACAACCGCAACGCCGCGATGGGCCTGGGTGCCTACTCGTCGAAGCCGATGGAGGACGTGATGGCCGCGAACGCGGGCCGCACCTTCTTCCAGATGTACTGGTCCGGCGGGCGCGACCAGATGCTCGCCCTGGCCCAGCGGGCCAAGGACGCCGGCGCGGCCGGGCTCATCGTCACCCTCGACTGGACCTCCGGCTACGGGCGCGACTGGGGCAGCCCCGAGATCCCCGAGCAGATGAACATCAAGACGATCCTCGGCTACATCCCCGAGATCGTCATCGGCGGCAAGTTCGACTACGCGCTCGACTGGGCCAAGACCCTGCGGCCGCCGGCGCTGACGGTGCCCAACGCCGTCCTCAAGGGCGAGCGCGAGCCCGGCTTCTTCGAGGCCATGGGCTGGTGGCGCCAGACCGAGATCCCGTCCTGGGACGACATCGCGTGGCTGCGCGAGCAGTGGGACGGCCTGTTCATGGTCAAGGGCATCACCCGCGTCGACGACGCCCGCGCCGCCCGCGACGCCGGTGCCAGCGCCATCTCCGTGTCCAACCACGGCGGCAACAACCTCGACACGACGCCGGCCACGATCCGGCTCCTGCCGGCGATCGCGCAGGCGGTCGGGGACGAGGTCGAGGTCCTCATGGACGGCGGCGTGCGCCGCGGCGGCGACGTCTACAAGGCGCTCGCGCTCGGGGCGAAGGCCGTCCTCATCGGCCGCGCCTACCTGTGGGGCATGAGCGCCAACGGGCAGGGCGGCGTCGAGAACGTCCTCGACATCATGCGCGACGGCCTCAAGGCCGCGATGATGGGCAACGGCCACTCCTCGCTCGACCAGATCTCCGTCGACGACCTCGTGGTGCCGCCGAACTTCGCCATCACCGCGGGCGGCGACGAGGGCAACGTCTGGGGCGTGCCCGAGCTGCGCAGCGACGCCGCGATCGACCAGGAGCGCTCCGCGGCGCACCGGTAGGCCCGGCAGGAGCGGTCCGCGGGCGAGCCATGCCGCCTCGCTCCCGACGAGCGGGTGGCCACCGACATGGATCGAGCCGATCCCCAGTCGGTCGCCGCCCGCTCGTGAGTGGGCCGGGCGCTCCGGCGCGCCACATCCACTGTTCACCGACCAGCCGGACCGACCGGCCGGTCGTCCTCCGTCCCCCCAACTCAAGGAGTGATCGATCAATGTCGAAGGAGCTCGAGGGCAAGGTTGCCTTCATCACCGGAGCGGCGCGGGGCCAGGGCTGCGCGCACGCCGTCAAGCTGGCGTCGATGGGCGCCGACATCGTCGCCTACGACATCGCCGGCTCCGCCGGTGACTTCCTGCCCTACCCCGCAGCCTCGGCCGAGGACCTCGCCGAGACGCAGCGCCTCGTCGAGGAGCTCGACCGGCGCATCATCACCGTCCAGGGCGACGTCCGTGACGCTGCCGCGCTGCGCGCCGCCGCCGACCGCGCGGTCGCGGAGCTGGGCAGCATCGACGTCGTCGTGGCCAACGCCGGCATCTGTGAGCCCGCCAAGTGGCAGGACATCACCGAGGAGTCCTGGCGGGCCACGATCGACATCAACCTCACCGGTGTGTGGAACACGATCACCGCGACGGCGCAGCACATGATCGACGCCGGCAACGGCGGCTCCGTCATCGTCATCTCGAGCTATGCCGGCAAGAAGGTCCAGCCGATGATGATCCACTACACGAGCTCGAAGCACGCTCTCGTGGGCCTGACCCGCGGCTTCGCCGTCGAGCTCGGGCTGCACGGCATCCGCGTGAACTCTGTCCACCCGGGCGGCGTCGCCACCCCGATGGGCGGCGGCGGCATGCTCGACGCCATCGAGGCCTCCACCAAGGAGAACCCGAAGGTCAACCAGATGGGGCAGTCCTTCATCGAGCCGGGCTGGCTCGAGCCGGAGAAGATCTCCGACGTCGTGGCGTTCCTCGCCTCCGACGCCTCGGGCGGGATGACGTCGGAGCACCTGAGCGTCGACCTCGGCACGCAGTACTTCTGACCGGTGCGGGTCCTGGGCGCTGACCGCGCCCGGGACCGGCCGGGACGACGACGCCGGCGGGACCGTCATGGTCCCGCCGGCGTCGTCGTGCTTTCAGCCGTGGGGGGCGGGTGGCCGCCCGCCCCGCCTCAGGACGCTGCTCGATCTCAGGAGTCCGACGGGGCCTGTCCCGGCGGGGTCGGCATCGGGGGCGTCGGACGCATGGTGCCGTCGTCCTCGGCGTCGTCGGAGGACCCGCGACGCTCCTCGACGACCTCCCCGACCTTCTCCGCCGCGCTGCGGACCGCGGAGGCCGCGGCGCCGGGGGCCTGCTTGGCCAGGTCGCCCGCCTTCTCGGTCGCCTGCTCGCGCACCTCGGCGACGCGGGGGTTCTCCCACACGCTGGCCGCCTGCTGCTTGAGCTTCTCGTACTGGCCTCGGCCGGCCCGCGCGCCGAGCACGAAGCCCACGCCGAGGCCCGCCAGGAACGACACCTTGCCCATGTTGTCCTCCTTCGTCGGGTACGGGACCGAGCCTAGAGGTGCGGCGGCGTCCTGGCGCGCGGTGGGCGCGACGTCCGCGGTGCGATCGCCCGCCCGGGGTCCCGGGGTCCGGAGGCCCAGAGGTCTCGAGGCCCCGGCTCTCAGGCACTCAGCGCGACGACGAGGACCGCCGGCGTGGGGCCGAGCCGATCCGTCACTCGAGCACGAGGGCGTCGAGGTCCGTCGGCTCGGCGATGTACCCCTCCGCCACCATGCGCTCGGAGAGGAAGGCGAGGGAGTCGACGTCGATCTCGTGGCCGTAGTGCGGCAGCACGACCTGCTCGGCGACCTCCGGGTCGATGTCCGAGATCTCGCCGAGCGCCTCGCGGAACGCGTCCGGGTCGGTCTCGACGGCGTCCACCGTCGCGGCCAGTCCGGCGCGGAAGGCCTCGATCACGTCGGGGTTCGCCTCGGCGTACTCCCGGGTCGTCTGGAAGATGCCGATCTGCAGGTGGGGGTAGGCCTCGGCGTACGGGTGGGCGACGACGCGGTCGCCGGCCTGGATGCCCATCGTGCGGAAGGGCTCGATCACCCACGCCGCCTCGACGTGACCGGAGTCCAGGGCCGCCAGCATGTCCGGGAACCCCAGCTCCGTGTACTCGATGCCGGCGGGGTCGGCGCCGGCCGCCTCGACGGCGGCGGAGATGGTGATGTCCCCGATGTTCTGCAGGGTGTTGACGGCGACCTGTCGACCGGTCAGATCGGCGGTCGAGGCGATCTCGGAGTCCTCCGGCACCAGCACCGCGGAGAAGTCTTCCTCCGGGTCGTCGGTGGCGAAGGTGCCGGGGGCGAGCAGCACGAGCGGCAGCCCCTGGTCCGCGGCCAGCAGGGCGCTGACCGCGTTGCCGCCGCTGATGTCGAGGTCGCCGCTGAGCGTGCCCGGGATCGCGGCCGCGCCGCCCGCCGAGGTGTCGATCTCGACGGTCAGTCCCTCGGCCTCGAAGTAGCCCTCCTGCACGCCGTACTCGAGGAAGGCCGACGGGATGCCGGCGGTCTCACCGACCCGGACCGTCGTGGTCCCGTCCTCGCTCCCGGACTCGCCGGTGGCCTCGTCGTCGGACCCGCCGCAGGCAGCCAGCGCGAGGGTCGCGGTGACGGCTGCGGTCAGGGTGAACGAACGCGATCGGTACATGGGGCCTCCTCGGGCGAGCGGACGCGTCGGCGCATCCTGGGTGCTTCCGGGCCGCATCCGCGGCGGTACGGGTCGGGTGATGAGCGGACCCGGGTGATCGAGACGCTAGACCGCCACCCGCCGGCGGGAACGGAACAGGGCGTGAGTTCGATCCTGAGGAACTCTCCGGTAGCTCGCGGACCTTCTCGGCACGATTCGCCGTCGGGGTTCTATCCTGCGGAACTCGAACCAGCTTTCCCGCCCGGCGAGGATCGACCTTCCTAGCATCACGGCCAGGGCCGTCCGGTCCGTGCCGGCGGTGGGCAGCACCGCGTCAGTCGCGAGGGAGCGTCGTCCATGAAGGTGGCCAACGCATGAAGGTCGTCGTCGCCGGAGCCGGCATTGCCGGACTCACCCTGGCCCTCGATCTGCACGCAGCCGGGATCGGGTGCGAGATCCACGAGGCCGCGCCCGAGATCAGTCCGATCGGCGCGGGCGTCAACCTGCTGCCCCACGCCACGGGCGTGCTCGACCGGCTCGGCCTGCTCCCCGCGCTCGAGCGGGTGGCGGTCGAGACGCGGGAGGCAGCCTTCTTCACCCGGCACGGCCAGCACGTGCATACCGAGCCCTCCGGCCGGTTCGCCGGCTACGACCGCCCCCAGCTGTCGATCCACCGGGCCGACCTCCACCTCACCCTGCTCGCCGCTGTTCGGGAGCGGCTCGGTGCCGACGCCGTCCACCTCGGTCACCGTGCCACCGGCGCCACCGACGAGGGCACGTCCGCCGTGCTGCACGTCGTCGACGAGGCAGGCCGACAGATCGAGGCGCGCGGCGACGTCGTCGTCGGGGCGGACGGCGTGCACTCCTCGATCCGGGCGCAGCTCTACCCGGACGAGGGGGCGCCGCGGTACTCGGGCGTGACCATGTGGCGCGGGGTCGTCGAGCAGGAGTCCTTCCTCACCGGCGCGTCGATGACGCGGATCGGGTGGCTCGCCAGCGGCAAGATGGTGGTCTACCCCGTCCGTCCGCCCGACGCCGCGGGCCGCCAGCTCGTCAACTGGGTGGCGGAGGTCGAGCGGCCCCGGCCGCAGCGTCGCGAGTGGAACCGGCAGGGCCGGCTCGAGGACTTCCTCGACGTCTTCGAGGACTGGCGTTTCGACTGGCTGGACGTGCCCGCCATGCTCCGCGCGACCGAGACGGTGCTCGAGTACCCGATGGTCGACCAGCAGCCGCTGCCCCGCTGGTCCTTCGGCCGGCTCACCCTCCTCGGCGACGCCGCCCACCCGATGATCCCTCGCGGCTCGAACGGCGCCGGCCAGGCGATCCTCGACTGCCCCGCGCTGGCGCGGCACCTCACGGGCAGCGACGACGTCGTTGCCGCGCTCACCGCCTACGACGACGAACGTCGGCCCGCCACCGCTCAGGTCGTGCTGACCAACCGCACGAACCCGCCCGACACCATCCTCCGCGAGGTCTACGAGCGCACGGGCGACCAGCCCTTCGAGCGCATCGAGGACGTCATCAGCGCCGAGGAGATGACGGCCATCTCCGACCGGTACAAGAAGGTGGCCGCCTACGACCGGGAGCGGCTCTCGTCGTCGGGACGACGCTCGTCCTGACGTGGTGCCACGTCAATGTGGTACCCGAACGGGACTCATGTCTTCACCGCTCGTGCGCCGTCCGGCGCCCGAGCACCGGTCAGCCAGCACGCGCCATCGAGGGACGGAGACGGGATGAATGCGATCGAGGAGAAGGACGCCGCTCCGGGTGGGGGCCCGGGGGTGAGGAGGGCGGTGGTCACCGGCGGCGGACGAGGCATCGGCGCCGCACTCGTGCGTGCGCTGGCCGCGGCCGGGGACCGCGTCGTCATCGCGGACCTCATCGACGACGGCGCTCGGCTGGCCGAGGAGCTGGCAGCCGACGGGGCGGACGTGACGTTCGCGCGGACCGACATCAGCGACGAGCGGTCTGTGGACGCGCTCGCTGCGCACTGCCGTAGCGCCCTCGGCGCCGTCGACGTGCTCGTGAACAACGCCGGCATCTACCAGTCGCTCGGCGCGAAGGTCCCCTTCGAGGAGATTGAGCCCGAGGCGTTCCGGCGCGTGCTCGACGTCAACGTCACCGGCACCTGGCTCGTCACGCGGGCGCTGCTGCCGCTGCTCGAGGGCGGCACGGACGCCCGCGTCATCTGCACCGCCTCGTCGACCGTCCACATGGGCGTGCCGCACTTCGCGCACTATGTCGCGTCCAAGGGTGCGGTGATCGCCCTCGTGCGGGCGCTCGCCCCCGAGCTCGGCACGCGGGGCATCACGATCAACGCCGTCGCGCCGGGCCTCGTCGATACCGAGGCGACACGCGTGCTCAACGGCGAGGAGTACCTCCCCACGGCCGCGCGACGCCGCGCGATCCCGCGAACCATGGTGGCCGAGGACCTCGTCGGCGCCGTCCGGTTCCTCGGCGGACGGGAGTCGGGATTCATCACGGGACAGACCATCGTCGTCGACGGCGGTGTCGTCTTCCTATGAGCACGCAGACCGGAAGGACACCCATGCAGGACACGATTGTCGACAAGGCGACCGGGGCGGTGCTCGGCGACGTCGCCCTCGACGACGCCGGTTCGACCGACCAGGCGATCGGACGGGCGCAGGAGGCGTTCGACCGTGGGCCGTGGCGGCACGACTCCCACCTCCGGCAGGCTGCCCTCGCCGGCTGGGCGGACGAGCTGGACCGGCACGCCGACGAGCTGGCCGGGATCCTCCGCGCCGAGACGGGCAAGGTCCGGCGCGAGTGTGACCGCGAGGTGGCGATGGCCGTCGACGCCCTGCGTCACAACGCCGGCGCAGCACGGTCGGTCGCGGGGACGACCCATGAGCTCCCCGACGGCAGCGTCGGGCACGTGGCGCGGGTGCCGGTCGGCCCCGCGGCCTTCATCACGCCCTGGAACTGGCCGCTGTTCCTCCTCCTGCGCGACATGGCGCCCGCGCTGGCGGCCGGCGTGACGACGGTGATCAAGCCGGCGCCCCTCACGCCGTTGGCCACCGCCCGTGCGGTCGAGCTCGCGGACGGGCACGTCCCGGACGGGGTCCTCAACGTCGTCGTGGGCGGCGCGGAGGTCGGGCAGCAGCTCAGCGCCGACGACCGGCTCAGGGTCGTCGCCTTCACCGGCTCCACCGAGGTCGGACGCACGGTCGCCCGGACGGTGGGCGGACGCCTCGCCCGACCCTTCCTCGAGCTCGGCGGCAAGGGCGTGAGCATCCTCCACGATGACGCCGACCTCGATGCCGCGATCGAGGCGATCATGACCTTCGCGTTCATCACCGCCGGGCAGATGTGCATGGCGAACTCGCGGGTCCTCGCGCACCGGTCGGTCGCCGACGAGGTGCGCGACCGCCTCGTCGACCGCGTGTCCGCGATGGTCGTCGGGCACCCGGACGACCCGTCGGTCGACACGGGCGCGATCATCTCGGCCGCGCAGGCCGAGCGGATCCGTGGCTACCTCGACATCGCCAGGGCGGACGGCACGCTGCTCGTCGGCGGTGACCGACCGGCCGGGCTCGATCTGCCAGGCGAGTTCCTCACCCCGGCGGTCGTGGCCGGCGACGCGATCGACACGCGACTGCTCACCGAGGAGATCTTCGGGCCCGTCGTCACCCTGGAGACGTTCGACTCCGACGACGACGCGGTCCGCAGCGCCAACGCCACGGACTTCGGGCTCGCGGCGGCGGTGTGGACGAACGACCTCCGGCGCGCGTGGCGCTCGGCGCGGGCGCTCGACTTCGGAACCGTCTGGCTCAACCGGTACAACCGGACGTTCGCCGAGGTCCCCTCGGGCGGGATGAAGGCCTCAGGGGTCGGTCGCACCCGGGGCTTCGAGGGGATCCACGAGTTCATGGAGCTCAAGCACATCAACGTCGACCTCGGTCATGACTCCCACTGACATGGCCGCCACCACCTCGATGAAGGACAACAGCATGCGTAAAGGCCTCATGATCGTCGGCGCGGGAGCACTGGTGCTCGCCGGCTGTGGCGGCGGCGAGAGCACCTCGGCCGGGGACGGCGGCGACGGAGCCTCGGGTCTGACCGAGGTGACGATCGGCGTCATCCCGATCCTCGACGTCGCTCCGCTCTACCTGGGGGTCGAGCAGGGCATCTACGAGGAACACGGTATCGACCTCAGCTTCGAGAGCGCGCAGGGCGGTGCGGCGATCGTGCCCGCGGTCGTCTCCGGCGAGTACGACTTCGGCTTCTCGAACACGACCTCGCTCATGCTCGCGCAGACCAACGGCCTCGACCTGGAGGTCGTGAGCCCGGGCGCCTCGTCGACCGGGGACCCGGAGGACGACTTCGGCGCGATCCTCGTGCCCGAGGACAGCGAGCTGGAGTCGGTGGCCGATCTCGAGGGGCACAGCGTCGCGATCAACACGCTGAGCAACATCAACGACACGCTCATCCGTGACGCGGTCGACCGCGCGGGTGGCGACTCGTCCGCCATCGACTTCGTGGAGATCGGCCACGCCGACATGGTCTCCGCACTCGAGAGCGGCCAGGTGGACGCCATCTGGGAGGTCGAGCCCTTCCTCACCATCGGCCGCGACACCGGGTTCCGCGACCTCTACACCCTGTACGCGGAGGCGACGCCGGACCTCACGGTCGCGGTCTACTTCACCACGGCGGTGTTCGCCGAGGAGAACCCGGACGTCGTCGAGGCCTTCGTCGAGGCGACGGCGGAGTCCCTCACGTATGCGACGGAGAACCCGGACGAGGCACGTGACGTGCTCACCGAGTACACGGAGATCGACCCGGAGATCATCCCCGAGCTCACCCTGCCGGCCTTTCCGACCGAGGTGAACATGGAGTCCGTCGAGTACGTCGCCGACGCCGGGGCGCAGTACGGGCTGTTCGCCCGCGAGGACGTCGACCTCGAGGCGCTGTTCCCGCGGTCCGAGTGAGGTCGGTGCCGACCCGGGTCGCCCGCCTGGCGACCCGGGTCGGCACCGGCGCGACACGGTACCGGCGTCGGGCGTGACGGAAGATGGGCGCATGAGCACGGGCGAGGGGTCGCGGCCGACGTCGGTCGACAACGCGCTCGAGCTCCTCGCCGAGGTCGGACGCCGGGGCGAGATCCGGGTCCACGAGGCGGCCGCCCATCTCGGGGTCGCACGGTCGACCGCGCACCGGCTCCTCGGCGCACTCGTGCGTCACGGCCTCGTGCGCCAGCCCGATCCCGGTGGCCCGTACCACCGGGTGACCCTGCCGGAGCAGCCGGCCCTGCCGCGCGTGACCCGGGAGGTCCTGATCGACGTCGGGTCCCCGGTCCTCGAGCGGCTGCGCGACGAGATCGAGGAGACCACCCACCTGACCGTGCTGCAGGGCAACGGCGTGCGGTTCGTCGCCGGCTTCGAGGGCCTGCACGAGCAGCACACGCCCCTGCGGGTGGGGCTGCTCCTGCCGGCCCACGCCACCGCCGCCGGCAAGGCCATCCTCGCGGCGCTGCCCCCGGAGACAGTGCGCAACCTCTACCCGCGCGGCGCCCAGGTGCTGGGCGACACGACGCTGTCCTCGGCGGACGAGGTGCTCGAGCACCTGCGGCTCGTCGCACGCCGCGGGTTCGCCACGAACGTGAGCGAGTCGGGGGCGAACCTCACCGCCGTCGCCGTGGTGGTCCGTGACGGGGCCGCCGCGCCGGTGGCCGCCGTCGCCGTCGCGGGGCCGACGCAGCGGATGCCGGCGGTGCGGATCCCGCACGTCGTCGCGCGGCTCCAGCGCACCGCGGTCGACATCCAGGCCGGGCTGCTCGAGGACTGGGCCGGGCCGGCCGGTTGAGGCGGGCGGCGGGTACGAACCGCAGTCCCGACGGCGACGCACCGCACCCTCGACGGTGACGGGTCAGCGGCCCGGGACGAGGCCCGCCCGGATGACCTGCTGCAGCTCGGTGTGATCCTGGCCGAGGTCGTACCCGAGGACCGCGGCCCAGCTCGGCAGCAGCTCGGAGTGGTAGCTGTGGGCGGTGCCCCCGTGCAGCGTGACCGACCTCGGCATGTCGACGGCGGTCTGCCAGAACGTCACCCACGGGTACCAGTTGACGGCGTCGGAGACCTCGCGGCCCGCCTTCTCGCGGATCCACCGCGGTGCGCGCCACAGCAGCTCGGGCGACCAGAACACCACCGGGTCGTTGGAGTGCTGGTGGAAGACGTGCCGGGGCTCCTCCCACGGCACGTACGGCTCCCCGTACTGCCCGTGGGTGAGCTCGCCGGGGCGCGAGACGAAGCGGACATGGCGGCCGTGGTCGATGATCGGCAGCACCTGCGGCGAGCCGCGCCGGGAGGAGGCCTCGAGCTCGCGCCACATGGGCGTGTAGCTCGGTGTGCCGATCCACACGCCGCCGGCGGTGCGCTCGAGCATGTCCGCCGCCGAGGAGAAGGCGGCCAGACCGCCGTCGGTCCCCAGGGACTCTCCGCCGGCGTACAGCTTGGGCCTGCGCTCGGCGGGCACCGCGAGGACCTCGCGCTCGACGGCCTCGAAAAGCGCCCTTCCGGCCCGGCGCGAGGTCAGCCGGTCGGAGACGTAGGCGAGCCCGCTCGGCAGGTAGGAGTACTGCATGGAGACGATCGCGCAGTCACCGCCGGTGAGGTACTCGATCGAGGAGCCGTTCCACTCCTGCACCCAGCCCGAGCCGGTCCCCGTGAGCACGACGACGACGCTGCGCTCCAGCCCGCCGGCCCGGACCAGCTCGTCGGCGGCGGCCTGGGCGGTCGCCTCGATCTCGCGGTCCTCGAGGAACCCGGCGTAGGCGCGGACGGGCTCCATCGCCGGACGCCCGGTCACGCGTTCGATGTCGGCGCGGCGCGGTCCGTCGCTGACGAAGACCTGGCCGTGGCGGCCCAGCGTCTCGAACGCCTCCACCGACGCCGGTGAGCCCGAGCGCTCCGGCTCGACGGGCTGCTCGCGCCCCGGGGCCCGTCGCGCGTTCTGCTCCTTGGCCTGGACCGCCATCCGGCGCAGCATCCTGCGCACGACGAAGCGGTCCGAGACGTAGAGGACCGCGCCGGCGACCAGGCCGGTCGAGACGAGGGGGACGAGGACCTTCGGCGCGACCCGTCGGACGGCGGGCGAGATCGCGCGGGCGCCGACCGTCGTCGCCCGCGCGGTGAGCAGGAGCGCGCCGAAGCCGGCGGTGCCCGCCGCCATCCCGCCGACGTGCCCGAGGGCCGGCACCGGTGCGGTGTTCGTCAGCGCGGAGATCTCGCGCTGGCGCCGCAGCGAGAGCGACAGCGCGACGGCGGTGCCGACGCCGAGCGCCCCCTGCCAGACCGCCTTCGCGCGGCGCCCGGTGGCGGGGGAGAGGTCCGAGCGGAACTTGGCGGCGCGCCCGACCCCGCGGGCCGCGGCCACGACGCCCTCGCCGACGAGGTAGCCGTAGGCCTGGGAGAGCCCGACGTTGATGGCCGTCATCCACCAGGTGCGGGGCAGCAGCGAGGGGCCCAGCGCGACCCAGGTGGCGATCTGCGCGCCGGAGGTGCCGGCGTTGTCCAGCGCCCGGAGGACGGGCCGGGTCCGTCGCAGGGCACGCCGGGCGAAGGAACGACGTCGCATGGGTGCATCCTCCCAAACGGCGGGGGTGGGCGCGTCCGCCGTCGGGTGGACCTTCGGTTGACTTGCGTGCGCTCCGCCCACCTTTCAACCGGTCATGCCTCCTCTCAACCGGCACTGTCGGTTGAAAGGAGGGCCAGCCCATTGAGAGGTGGAGGGGCGGCCGGTGGAGAGGCGCCGGCGCAAGGGGCGAGGGCGGAGGGCAGGTGGGGGATATCCCCCAGAAGGAGTCGCTGCCAGCACGGTGCCCCGGCGGTGTCCCCCGGCAATAGCGTCTGTGTCATGAACACGCCAGCCTCCGCCTCGGCGCACGACCGCCCCGACCGATCCGGTCGCGCCGGCGACACCGCCGCAGCCCCCACCGGGAGCCCGACCACCCCGCTGCCCGCCGCCGACACCGCCCCGCTGCCCGCCACCGCCGCGGCCCCCACCGCCGCAGCCCCGCGCTCCCCGCTGCCCGCCGACCCCACGACGTCGACCACCCGACGCCGCAGCTCGAACCCGCGCGCCGTCGTCGACCTCGCGGCCTCGGGCCTCGCCGACCTCTTCTTCTCCGCCACGTTCGGCTTCGGCCTGGCCATCGTCGTCGTGTCGGTGCTGGCCACCGGCGTCGGGATGACGCTCATCGGCATCGGCCTGCTGCTCGTCCTCGGCATCCTCTACGTCATGCGCTGGGGCGTGGTGGTGCACCGGTGGAAGGCGCGCGCGCTCTACGGCGTCGAGACCGCGACCGGATGGCGCAGCCCGCCGCCGCACACCCGCCGCCCCGGCCTCGGCGGCTACGCCGGCCGGCAGTGGGACCGGCTCAAGGACCCCGAGCTGTGGCGCGGGTTCGGCCGGATCGCCGCCGGCGGCCTCATCGGCGTCTTCCTGCTCACCTTCGTCGTCTGGTGCATCCAGCGGGTCGGCATCACGGTCGCCGGCCTCGCCCGCGGCTACACCGGGATCGCGTTCGGCCCGTGGGTCGTCGACACCTGGGTGATGGTCCTCATCGCCCTCACGCTCCTCGTCCTCGCCGTCGGCGCCTGCCTGCTGTTCGCCGTCATGTCCCGGGCGATGGACGCCGAGCTCCTCGGGGCGGTCACCCGCGCCGAGTACAACGAGCGCATCACGCACCTCGAGGGCGCCCGCCACGGCGCGGTTTCCGCCGCCGAGGACCAGCGCCAGCGCATCGAGCGCGACCTGCACGACGGCGTCCAGCCCCAGCTCGTCAACGTCGCCATGACCCTCGACCTGGCCCGCCGCGCCATGGCCACCGACCCCGCGCAGGCCTCCGCGCTGCTCGACGAGGCGCACGCCGGCTCGAAGGACGCCATCACCTCCCTGCGGCAGACCGTCCGCGGTATCCACCCGGCCGTCCTCACGGACCGCGGCCTCGACGCCGCCCTGTCCGCCGTTGCCGCCCGCTCCACCGTCCCGGTCGACCTCGCCTTCGAGCTCGACGAGCGGCTGCCGGCCGAGATCGAGGCGACCGTCTACTTCGTGGTCGCCGAGGCGCTGAACAACGTCGCCAAGCACTCCCACGCCTCCTCGGCCCGGGTGACCGTCCGGCCGACCGGCGAGGAGCGCGACCGCATCCTCGTGGTCGTCTCCGACGACGGCGGGGGCGGCGCCACCCTCGAGGCCGGCGTGAGCCACACCGGGCTGCGCGGCATGCGCGACCGGCTGGCCGCCGTCGGGGGCACGCTCACCGTCACCAGCCCCGCCGGGGGCCCGACGACGATCGTGGGTGAGCTGCCGTGCGGATCGTGATCTGCGAGGACTCCGTCCTCCTGCGCGCCGGCCTTGAGCGGCTGCTGCACTCCGCCGGCCACGAGGTCGTCGCCTCCCTGCCCGACCCGACCGGGCTGCTCGACGCCGTCGACGCCGGCACCGACCTGGCCCTGCTCGACGTGCGGATGCCGCCGAGCTTCACCGACGAGGGTGTCCGCGCCGCGCTCGAGCTGCGCCGCCGCCACCCGCACGTGGCGATCCTCCTGCTCTCCCAGTACGTCGAGCACGCCTACGCGGCCGACCTGGTCGCGCAGCACCCCCACGGGCTCGGCTACCTCCTCAAGGACCGGGTGGCCGACGTCGCCGACTTCCTCGAGGACGTCGAACGGGTCGCCGCCGGCGGCACCGTCCTCGACCCCGAGGTCGTCTCGCAGATCCTCGTCCGCACGCGAAGGAGCCAGCCCTTGTCCGACCTCACCCCGCGCGAGAAGCAGGTCCTCTCGCTCATGGCCGAGGGCCGGTCAAACGGCGCGATCGCCGCCGCCCTCAAGGTCTCGCCCGGCTCCGTGGAGAAGCACGTCTCGGCGATCCTCCTCAAGCTCGACATCCCCAACACGCCCGACGAGAACCGCCGCGTCCTGGCGGTCCTGCGCTACCTGGAGTCCTGATGAGTACCCACGACAACCGGCCGTCGGCCACCGACGGCGCCACCCCTGCCATCCGCCCCAACCCCGGCCGCACCGCCCTGGTCAGCATCAGCGGCCTCCTGCTCGCGGCGTCCTTCGCGGCGCCGGCGATCGGCTACGTCCAGGCCAGGCCGGACGGCCAGCCGGTCGACGAGGAGGGCACGTCCGACGCGCGGTCCGTGTCGATCGACGTCGAGCGCGGCAACGTCGAGATCGTCCGCGCCGAGGGCGACGCCGTCGAGTGGAGCGTGAGCGGCGGCAGCCCCACCGCCACGGTCGAGGTCGACGACGGGGAGAACCTGTCGATCGAGGTCTCCGACGCCCGCCGGCTGTGGGGCCACATCGGCCCCAGCATCGACCTCTCCTGGCTGGGCGCGAACAACGCGGGGACGAGCGTCGTCGTCGCGGTCCCTGACGGCACCGACGTCGATGTCGAGTCCTCCTTCGGCCAGGTGCACGCCGAGGAGGTCGCGCTCGGCGACCTCACCGTGGACGCCAGCTTCGGCAGCGTCCGGGCGAGCGGCTCGGCCGAGGACGTCGACCTGTCGCTGTCCAACGGCGACGTCCGCGCGGAGGACCTCGCCGTGACCGGCGCGATCGACATCTCCCTCAGCTTCGGCGACCTCGACCTGCGCTCGCCCGAGGTGCCGACCTCTGTCCACGCCGTCTCCTCCTTCGGTGACGTCATCGTCGCGCTCCCGCCCGGCCCCTACCGCGTCTCGCACGGCGCCGACCTCGGGGACGCCATCGACGACCTCACCGTCACCGGTGACGGCGAGCCCGTCCCCGTCACCCTGGAGACCAGCTTCGGGTCCGTCCGCGCCGAGACGTACTGACCTGCGGCGCGCCGTAGTATGGCGGGCGTCGTCGAGGATGAGGAGAGCCGGTGCAGCCCATCGTCCGCGCACTCGCGATGCTGCGGAGCGTGGCCGCGCAGCCCGGCGGCGTCTCGCTCTCGGACCTGTCCCAGGAGCTCGACATCCCGCTCGCGTCGGTGCACCGCACGATCAACGTCCTCGAGGACGAAGGCTTCGTCACTCGTTCGATCACCAACCGTCGGTACTTCATCGGTCCGAGCGCCCGTGAGCTCGGCTCGCTCGATCATGCCCGGCAGTCCCCGCTGGTCACCACGCACTCCGCCGTCGCCCAGGCGGCGAACGAGACCGGTGAGACGGTGTTCCTCAGCAGCCTGGTGGGGCGCCAGGTGGTGTGCGTCGCCCTCAGCGAGTCCCGGCACCAGCTGAGGCTGTTCGTCCGTGTGGGGCAGGCCATGCCCTTCCACGCGTCCGCGGCCGCACGCGTCGTGCTGGCCTGGCAGGACACACGGACCGTCCAGGACCTGCTCGGCGAGGGCCCGCTCACCGCCTTCACGGCGGACACCCTGACGTCCCCTGAGCAGGTCCTCTCCCATCTGAGGCACGTGCGGCAGCAGGGTTTCGACACCTGCAGCCACGAGCTCGACGACGGGGTGTGGGCGGTGGCCGCCCCCATCCGATCCTCGACGAACGACATCGTCGCGTCCGTCACGCTGGCGGCACCGACCCAGCGGCTGGGAACGGCTCGTCGACGCGATCTCGCGACCCGGACGATCGTCGCGGCGGCACGCCAGATGTCGGCCGACCTGGGATGGGCGGCCGTGCCACAGGTCGCGTCGGACGCGGATGTCGCCGGCGTGCGCGATGCACCACGATCGAGCCCCGGCGACGCGGTCCCGTCGGCGTAGCCGGCGCCACGCGGGACGGGTGGGCCTTCCGGCCCCCGGGCGGCCACTGCGGCCCCGGGCGGGCCGTATCTCCGCGCCGGTCGCGTCCCCGGGCGGGCCGCCGCCCGGTGGTGGAGGCCGTACCTGTGGTGCGCGGGGGTGCGACGTCGTGGTCGTCCGTGGATCGACGGGCGTCCTCCTCGTCGGTGCGGCACGCGAGCAGCGTCAGCGCTGGGACCATGCGCTCCGCTGCCGTGTGACGGAGCAGATCAGCGGATGAGTTCCGCCGCACGGATGACGCGCGAAGTTCCCCCGGATCAAGTACGTGATCCGGGTTGACGCGTGCCAGGCCACGTGACAATCTCCCAGCACTTCCGTGAGACCGAAGGGGGTCTTTTGCATGGCGAGTGAACTGGTCCAGCCTCGCGCGGTCGATGACGTCGAGACAGCTGTGGATCTCTCGACGACTCTTGGTGGAGTCGTCCTCGACAACCCGGTGATGCCCGCATCGGGCTGCTTCGGGCCCGAGATCGGGTCGGTGTTGGACCTGTCGGTCCTCGGGGCGGTGGTGAGCAAGACCGTGTTCGCGGACACGCGGGCCGGCAACCCTGCGCACCGACTGACCGAGACGAGTCACGGGGTGCTCAACAGCGTCGGGATCCCCAGCCCGGGTTCAGAGGCGTTCAGGAGTGGCACGCTGCGGCGCTACCAGGAGTCGGGCACACGGGTCGTCATCTCGATCGGCGGGCTCGTGGCGGACGAGTACTACCGCATCGCGGAGGAGTTGTCCAACGAGGCCATCGACCTCCTCGAGGTCAACGTCTCCTGCCCGAACCTCGAGCACGACGGACTCCCCCTCGGCACCTCGCCTACCCGTACCCGAGACCTGCTCGAGGAGATCGCACGCCGGACGGACATCCCGCTCCTCGTCAAGCTGGTGCCCACCGTGACCGACATCCGTGAGATCGCCCGGGCGTCCGAGGACGCCGGCGCCGCGGGGGTGGTCATCGCCAACAGCTTCCCCGGCCTCGCGGTGGACGTGGCACGACGGGAGTCGGTCCTCGGCGCCGGGGCCGGTGGCTACACGGGACCCGGGGTGAAGCCGATCGCGTTGAAGCTGGTCCGCGACGCGGCGGTCGCAATCGACATCCCCGTCGTCGGTTGCGGCGGCATCTGTACCGCGACGGACGTCGTCGAGTACCTCGTCGCCGGCGCGACCGCCGTCCAGATCGGCAGTGCGACCTTCACCCGCCCGGACACGATGGCACGTGTCGTCGCCGACCTGCCGGCGCTCTGCCGGGACCTCGGGGTTGCCCGCGTCGCTGACCTCATCGGAACCCTTGATCGGCACCACGATCCGCACACAGCCGTGCACACCACGGATCACCAAGGAGAGAAGTGATGAACACCGACGACACCATGCGATCCGGACCGCCCCATCGTCCGGAGCCCCGGCGGGCCTCCACGGTCGACGACGAACAGACACCGGAGGAACGCCGGTACGCGCGCAAGGCCGTCCTCGCCTCGGCGGTCGGTTACGGGCTCGACGGCTTCGACCTCCTCATCCTCAGCTTCGCGCTGAGCGGGATCACCGCGTCGTTCGCACTGACGGACGGGAGGGCCGGATCCCTCGCGACCATCACCCTCTTCGGTGCGATGCTCGGTGGTTTCGTCTTCGGCACCCTTGCCGACCGGTACGGCCGGGTCAGGATGCTCACCTACTCGATCGTGCTCTTCGCGGTGTTCACCGGTCTGACCGCCCTTGCGCAGGGCTACTGGGACCTGGCGATCTACCGGTTCATCGCCGGCGTCGGGATCGGCGGTGAGTTCGGTATCGGCATGACCCTCGCCGCCGAGGCAGTCCGTGCCCGGTACCGCGCCCGCGCCACCTCCTGGGTCGGGATCGGTTTCCAGCTGGGAGTCCTCGCCGCGGCCCTGGTCTCGGCACCGGTCCTCAGCATCTGGGACTGGCGAGCCCTGTTCCTCATCGGGGCCGTCCCCGCGCTCGTCGCGGTCGTGATCCGTCGGCACACCGAGGAGTCGCCGACGTTCGTCGAGCAGCGGAAGACCCAGACCGGCTCGGCCCGCGAGCAGAGCTGGCGCTCGCTCCGCGGACTGGTCGCGGACGGGCGGACGACCTGGATCTCGATCGCCATGATCATCATCACCTCGGTCCAGAACTTCGGCTACTTCGGGATCATGATCTGGCTCCCGAGCTACCTCAACGAAGAGTTCGGCCTCGACCTGGTGGGGTCCTCGCTCTGGACCGCGGTCACCATCGTCGGGATGATGCTCGGGATCATCGTGTTCGGCCAGGTCGCCGACCGTCTCGGCCGACGCCCGGCGTTCTGGATCTTCCAGCTCGGCGCCGCGGTCTCGGTCCTCCTCTACAGCATGATCGACACCCCCGGGCTCTTGCTCCCGGGCGGGTTCGTGCTTGGCATCTTCGTCAACGGGATGATCGGCGGCTACGGCGCCCTGATGGCCGAGCTCTACCCCACGGAGTCCCGGGCGACCGCCCAGAACGTCCTGTTCAACATCGGCAGGGGCATCGGCGGGTTCGGACCGGTCGCGATCCCGGCGATCGCTGCGACGCAGGGATTCCCCTTCGCCATCGGCTCCCTGTCCGTCATCTACGTCATCGCTTTCGTGACGATGGTGTTCGTCCCCGACCGTCGTGGTGCGGAGCTGGAGTAGGTCATGGGTGAGGACGCGATGACGAACGCCTTCGCGCAGGCCCGGGACGAGGCCGAGGCCCGCACGCAGCTGCTCGACGACCTGCGGGCACTGGCGGCAGAGAGGGACGGGCTGCCGGCGCCGTCCGACGCGCTTACGCGACCCTCGGTCCTGCGCCGGCTGGCACGGCGCCTGGCCGAGCACATCCCTCCCGTCACCGATCGACTGCTCGTGCCGGACCTGGACGGGCTGCCGCTTGCGGCGGCCGTCGGACTCGCAGCCGGCCTTCCCTTCGCGGTCGTGCTCCCGGACGGTGACACCTTCGGGGAGGTGCATCCCTCGGAGCGGGTCACGCTCCTCGCGTTCGACGCGGCGGACCTGCCGAGGCTCGTACGGGCCGTGGAGGCGCGTCAGATGCTCGTCGGTGCGCAGCTCGCCGTGCTCACCTCGTCGGACGGTACGGAGGACGTCGGAGGGGACGAGGCAGGTACCGACGACCGACCCCCGTCCGGGACGCCGCCGGTCGTCGTCCTCGCCGACGAGATGGAGAAGGAGGTGCCCGCGTGAGCGTCCGACCTGACGAGGTGGATCGCCTCATCTCCTCGTTCGCCGCTCTCAGCGAGCCGGACTCCGGTCCCGGGGTGACCAGGCTTGCCTACTCCACGCTCGAGCGCACGGCGCACGAGCTGTTCGCCGACCATGTCCGCAACCTCGGTCTGACGGTGCGCACGGACGCCGCAGGAAACACCATCGCCGAGCTCGCCGGTACGGAGCCGGGGCTGGCCGCCCTGGGCACCGGGTCGCACCTCGACTCCGTGCCGAACGCGGGGTCGTTCGACGGGATCGTCGGCGTCGTCGGGGCGATGTTGGCCGCCGAGGAGATCTCCGGTGGCGAACCGCTGCACCATCCGCTGCGCCTGGTGGTCTTCGCCGGGGAGGAGGGGGCCCGGTTCGGACAGGCGTGCTCGGGGAGCCGCATGGCGACCGGCCAGCTTCCCCGTCATCGCCTCGACGAGCTCGTGGACGCGGACGGCACGACCCTGGCCGACGCGATGGCGTTGGTCGGTCTCGACCCGGACGCGGTCGAGAGCGCGTCGTGGCACTCGGACGACTGGGCGGCGTTCGTCGAGCTCCACGTCGAGCAGGGCAGCGTGCTCGACTCCGTCGGCGTCCCGATCGGTCTCGTCGATACGATCTCGGGGAGCACACGACTGACCATGGAGATCGTCGGTCGGGCGGCGCACACGGGCGGTACACCGATGCACCTGCGGGTCGATGCGCTCGCAGCGGCCGCACAGATCGTGCTCGCCGCCGAGTCGATCGCGTCCGACGCGTGGCATCGCGGTACCCGGATGACGGTCGGTCGGCTCGAGGTCGAGCCCGACTCCATCACCACCATCCCCGGTCGCGTGCGGCTGGCGGTCGACGTACGTGACGTCGACGACGAACGGCAGCGGCGCGCGGCCGACGAGCTCGTGGCTGCGGCGCAGGAGATCGCCCGCGAGCGCGGGGCCGATCTGCACGTGGAGCCGGTCGGAGACGTCTCGCCCGCGGTGCTGCCGCTCCGGGTGCGGCAGGTCGCGGCCGCCGCGGCCCGGGAACTCGGCCTGCGTTACCGGGTCATGCCGAGCGGGGCCAGCCATGACGCGCAGGTCGTGAGCTCCGTCTGCCCGACAGGAATGATCTTCGTCCCCAGCCTCAACCACGGGATCAGCCATGCACCCGAGGAGCTGTCAGCGTCCGAGGACATCGCGCGGGGTGTCGATCTCCTCGTCTCGACGTTGAGAGCACTCGACGCGATGAGGGAGGACGACCGATGACGATCGACCAACGAGCCGTTGCCGCGGTGCTGACGCATCCGGCCGAGGACCTGCCGTTGCGGACGCTGCCGCCGCGGACCCGTCCGGTCATCACCGCGAGACCTGTCACGATCCTGCGGCAGCTCAGGCTCTCCGAGCGGTACTACGCCTTGACCCTCGACGCGCCGGAGATCGCAAGAACGGCACTCCCGGGCCAGTTCGTCATGCTGACGGTCGCCCGCGCGGGCGAGTCGGTCCCAGCGCTGCCCCGGCCCATGGCGATCTACGCCGTCGAGCCGGACCGTGGCGAGGTCGAGATCCTGTACTCGATCGTCGGCGACGGCACGAGGCGGCTGACACGGTTCGCCGCCGGCGACGAGATCGTCACGGTCGGACCGCTCGGGCGGGGGTTCGACCTCGACGGCAGTCGGCACGTCCTGCTGCTCGGCCGGGGGATCGGATCGTGCTCGTTGACGACCGTGGCGCAGGCCGCGTACGCCGAGGGCGTCGAGATCTCGGCAGTGAGCTCAGGGCGTGACCGGAGCGGTGTGATCGGGGCCGACCTCTACGCTGCGCACGGTGCGCGCCTGTACGGCGTCACGGACGAGGCGGGGACGTCCGACGTGGCGGTGCTCGAGCGTCGCCTCGTCGACGAGTTGTCCGCCGAGCCCCCCGACGCGATCCTCACGTGCGGCTCGAGACGGCTCGCGCGGATGGCGGTCCAACTCGGTCAGCGGTGGGGGGCGCGGGTCCAGGTGTCGATCGAGGCGCACATGGCCTGCGGCCTGGGCTACTGCCACGGCTGCTCGTCGGGAGCCAGGAGCGAGGGCGCCGAGAGCCCGCTGGTCTGCGTCGACGGACCGGTGTTCGAGGTCGCCGTCGACAGTGTGGACAAGGACCGAGGCGCATCGGACGGTGCGGCCGTGGACGGGGAGGACGCATGAGTCTCGAGGTCCTGCGGGGGGTACGCCCCCTCGACGGGGACGCGGTCGACGTGAGCATCGCGGACGGCGTGGTCGTCGAGGTGCGTCCTGCGGAGCTTGCTCCCCACGACGCGGCGGAGAGCAGCCCCGACCTGCGCGGAGCGATCCTGCTGCCGGCCTTCGTCGATCTGCACACCCACCTGCGGGAGCCCGGCGGGGAGGACGCCGAGACGGTGGCCACCGGGACGCGGGCCGCGGCGGCAGGTGGGTACTCCGACGTGTTCGCGATGGCGAACACCGATCCCGTCATCGATCGACCCGTCAGGCTGGAGCAGGCTCGCCGCGCCAACGACCGCGGCGGTGCGACAGCCGTCCACCAGGTCTGCTCCGTGACGGAGGACCTGGCCGGTAACCGACTCAGCCCGATCGCCGAGCTCGCCGACGCCGGCGTGCGGATCTTCTCCGACGACGGCAGGTGCGTGGACGACGCAGGGCTCATGCGTGAGGCTCTCGAGATCGCGGGTCGGCACGACGTCGTCATCGCTCAGCACGCACAGTGCGGCGAGATCGCCGACGATGGGCAGATCAACGCCGGACGGGCGGCCGAGGCGGTCGGGGCGCCGCCGTGGCCGCCGGTGGCGGAGCAGGTCATCGTCGCCCGCGACGTCCTGCTGGCGCAGGAGGCCGGCGCGCACCTGCACGTCTGTCACGTCTCGGACCCGACCACGCTGGACGTCGTCCGATGGGCCAGGTCGCGTGGGGTCCGTGTGACCGCAGAGGTCACTCCTCACCACCTGCTGCTCGCCGACGAGGTGGCAGCGAGCGGAGACCCACGGTTCAAGGTCAACCCGCCACTACGGAGCGAGTCGGCCGTCATGGCGCTGCGCGAAGGACTCCTGGACGGGACGATCGATGCGGTCGCCACGGACCACGCACCCCATCCCTCGAGCAGGAAGGTGGGGAACTGGTGCGACGCCGCCTTCGGCATGACGGGCCTGGAGACCGCGCTGGCAGTCGTGGTCCACGTGCTGACGGAGATGGGTGCGCTCGACTGGCAGCTCGTCGCCGACCTCATGTCGCGTCGACCGGCCCGCATCGGCGGGCTGGTCCCGGCCCCGTCCGACCCCGTCGAACCGGGGTCTCCCGCCACGTTCGCCCTGGTGGGTGCCGCTCCGTGGACCGTCGACCCTGACCGGCAGCTCTCGCTGTCGACCAACACGCCCTTCGTCGGTCGTCGCTTCGAGCACGGCGTGGTCGCGACGATGATCGACGGTGAGTTCGTCCACGGCCATGACGTCACGCCCGGCGGCGAACGGTCGCCCGGCCTCCGCACGTGACCTATGGAGATCGCGGTTGCTGGCCCTGGGTGGGCGGTGCAGGAGAACATGACGCAGGAGTCGAACGAGGAGGAGCTCGATGAACACGTCCATGCGAGATGACACGCCCGACGCCACGGGCCACGGGCAGGCCGACGGGCACGGTGGAGCTCAGGCCGGCCGGATCGCCCAGGTCGCGGCACTCATGGAGCTCGCCGAGAAGGTGGTCGCGCAGCTTCCCGAGGTCGACGTGGTCGTCACCGGCGACCGCTCGGACGAGATCGTCCTGGGGTTCGAGGTAGCGCGGATCCTCGGGAAGGAGCGCGCGTTCATCCAGGAGGACCTGGGGATCCTCTCGGCCGCGGGTGCGAGTCTCGACGCGGCGCGGGTGGCGATCGTCCTCACGTCCGGGTCGGTGCTCGGACCGGCGCCCATGGCGGGGACCGTGGGTATCGCCGGCGGTACCGTCGTCGCCACCGTCGTCGCGGACAGGGAATCCCCGGGCGAGGTCTGACCAGCGTCCCGACCCCCGACGCCGGAACCAACGGCCCCGGGGCTCCCGCCTCGGACCCACCCCTGACGACGCCACGGTGCGTCCCACGTCACACGAACGACACGTCCGGCATGGCAGTCTGCTCCCCTGCCCGCCGCAGGGCGCGGCTGACGCAGCACGGCAAGGGGGGACGGCATGGACGAGGTCGCGGTGTTTCTCGGCGAGGTCAGCGCGGTGGTGTGGGGGCCGTGGATGCTCATCCCGCTCCTGGGCATCACCGGCGTCATCCTCACGTTCCGGCTGCGCGGCATCCAGTTCCGCAGTCTCGGCCCCGCGCTGCGGCTCGGGCTCAAGGACCGCAGGGACGCGGGCGCCGACGAGGGGGACATCTCGCAGTTTCAGGCGCTGACCACGGCGCTCGCCGCCACGGTCGGCACCGGCAACATCGTCGGCGTCGCGACGGCCATCGCCATCGGCGGGCCCGGCGCGCTGTTCTGGATGTGGGTCACCGGCCTGTTCGGCATGGCCTCGAAGTACACCGAGGCGTTCCTGGGGGTGCGGTTCCGCACCACCGACGCCGCCGGTGAGAAGTCCGGCGGTCCTCAGTACTACCTGCAGCGCGGCATCCGGGGGCCTGCGGGCAAGTTCCTTGCCCTGTTCTTCGCCATCGCCGCCGTCATCGCGTCCTTCGGCATCGGCAACATGACCCAGGGCAACTCGATCGCCGGCAACATCGAGGGCTCCTTCGGCGTCGACACCTGGATCACCGGCGCCGTCCTGACGATCGTCGCCCTGGTCGTCCTCGTCGGCGGGATCCGGTCGATCGGCCGCGTGACCGCGGGCTTCGTGCCGGTGATGATCGTCTTCTACGTCCTCGGGGCCCTGTTCATCCTCGCCGTCAACATCGGCGACCTGCCCGCCGCGCTCGGCCTGGTGTTCACGGACGCCTTCACCGGGACCGCGGCGACCGGCGGGTTCGTCGGCTCGACGATCATGCTCGCCGTCCAGTTCGGCGTGGCCCGCGGCATCTTCTCCAACGAGTCCGGCATGGGCTCGGCGGCCATCGCGGCCGCGGCCGCCAGGACGACCCACCCCGTCCGTCAGGGCCTGGTCTCGATGACCCAGACCTTCATCGACACGATGATCGTCGTCAGCTGCACCGGCCTGGTCATCGTCACCACCGGGGTATGGGAGGCCGGCGAGGGCGCCGCCTCGACGATGACCGGCGCGGCCTTCACCCACGGCCTGCCCGGCGAGTGGGGCCACTACATCGTCACCATCGCGCTCGCGATGTTCGCCTTCTCCACCGTGCTGGGCTGGGCCTACTACGGCGAGCGGTGCATGGAGCGGCTCTTCGGGCGCCGACTGGTCATGCCCTACCGGGTGCTCTTCTCGCTGGTGGTCTACGTCGGGTGCACCGTGTCGATCGAGGCCGTGTGGAACTTCTCCGACGTCGCCGACGGCCTCATGGCCCTGCCCAACCTCATCGGGCTCATCGTCCTGTCCGGCCTGGTGGCCCGCGAGACGCGGCACTACCTGCGCAACGACCCGGGGCTGCGGGCCGACAAGGCGGAGGTCGACGCCTTCATGACCGGGCACGACGGCGGCATCGACACCTACGAGCAGACCGGCAGGTAGGCCTCGGCCCGCGCCGAGACGGCCGACGGCCTGCGCCGGCCCGCATGCAGGGCCGCACCGGCCCGCGCCGAGACGGCCGTCGGCCCGGGCAGCAGCAGCTGCCCGGGCCGTCGGCGTCGTCGTGCGCGAGAGGGATCAGGCCCCGGCGGCGCCGCCCACGTTCTCGAGGTGGGCGCGGATGAACCACTGGAACTTCTCCAGCTCGGCGGTCTGGCCGATGTAGATGTCCTCGGTGACCGGGTCGACCTCGCCGGCGTTGGCTATCGCCTTGCGGTGGTCCTCGATGACGCCGGTGTAGACGACGTCGAGGGCGGCGAGATGCTCCTGGGTGCCCGCCTTGCCGACGGCGTAGTCCTCCCACGTGCGGTCCTTGACCAGCGCGCCGGGCGTGCCGATGGGCTCGGCGCCGAGGGTGGCGATGCGCTCGGCGAGCTCGTCGGCGTAGCCGCGCACGAGCTCGATCTGCGGGTCGAGCATCTCGTGCACCGCGATGAAGTTCGGGCCCGTCACGTTCCAGTGCGCGTGCTTGAGCGTGAGCTGGAGGTCGTTGAGGGCGTGCAGGCGGTGCTGCAGCTCGTCGGCGACGGAACGGCCCTCGGTCAGCGTGAGGCCGGGGACGGTGTATGCGTTGGTGGAGTCAGCCATGATCAACCCTTCCGCGGCCGGCGGGCCGCTCCTCGAACTGGTCCCGCAGGGGGGGCGCGCGGTGCGCCACGCGGTGCGGGTTCGATGGGTCCAACGCTAGTTCGACCCGCGGCCGTCGGCCACCGTCAGGCCCGATTTTCCGCCCCGGGCGAGATGTCGCGTCGGGCACGCAGGACAGGCTGTCCTACCTCGTCAGGGGGCTGCGCAGCGGCCTCGGAGAGCCGCTCAGCGGCCGGCGAGCACCGAGGTGATGTCCGCCAGGCCGGTGTGCGCGGTGAGCAGCAGGTGGACCCCGAGCGCGGCGCCGACCGCACCCACGACGAGGGCCCACAGCGGGGCGCGCCGCTCGGGGTCGGGGCCGCGACGGCGCAGAAGGATCCACGCCAGGGCGAGGAGCAGGCCCGCGCCGGCGACCAGGTGGGCGAGGTCGAGGCGGAAGAACTCCACCACGGCACCGTTGACGACGTTCATCTGCTCGATGCGCAGGTCGAGGGTGTGGCCGAGGACCACGAGGGTCAAGGTCAGCCAGGTCGGTGCGGGGACGTGGCGGTACCAGGGTCGCGCGGTGTCGTCGCTCGCGTGACCGGGGGCCGTGGCGGTGGCGCCTCGGGCGAACGTGGGGGAGGTCATGCCCGGATCATGGCCCGCTGCGGCGTCCCCGTGCGGCGTGGTGTCGGGGCACTCCTGTCCGGTCAGAGGTGCCCGCTCGGGCACACTGGACGGCGGCCGGGTGCCCCCGCGCCACCGACCCGGCGGAGCGCCGGGCTGTCCAGGGAGCGTCCCTGGACCGGCAGAGAAGAGGTCACGGACATGGATGTCGTCATCCTCCCCACCCCCGAGGCGGTCGGTGAGCGCGCCGCCGGGGTCGTCGCGTCGATCCTGGGGGCGGCCGGACCGGAGCCGGTCCTCGGTGTGGCGACCGGGTCGAGCCCGCTCGGCCTCTACGAGGCCCTCGCCGCCCGCGTGCGGGCCGGGGAGCTCGACCTCTCGCGCGCCGTCGCCTTCGCGCTCGACGAGTACGTCGGCATGCCGGCCGACCACCCGGAGTCCTACCGCACCGTCGTGCACCGGACCGTGACCGTGCCGCTGGCGATGGACCCCGAGCGGGTGCACCTCCCCGACGGGTCCGCCGACGACCTCGAGGCCGCTTGCGCCCGCTACGAGCAGGCGATCATCGCGGCCGGCGGCGTGGACGTCCAGATCCTCGGCGTGGGTGCCAACGGGCACATCGGGTTCAACGAGCCGGCGACCTCGCTGACCTCGCGCACGCGGGTGGAGATCCTCGCCGACCGGACCCGCCAGGACAACGCCCGGTTCTTCGAAGCCCCGGAGCAGGTGCCGGTGCACGCCATCACCCAGGGGCTCGGCACGATCCTCGACGCCCGGCACCTCGTGCTGGTGGCCACCGGCGCCCAGAAGGCCGACGCCGTCGCCGCGGTGGTCGAGGGTCCGGTGAGCGCGCGGTGGCCGGGCTCGGTGCTGCAGATGCACGCGGAGGTGACCGTCGTCGTCGACGAGGCCGCTGCTTCGCGTCTGGAGCTGGCCGACTACTACCGGTACATGGACGCCCACCGGCTCTAGCGTTCGGCCGTGCTCGTCGTCCAGGGGGCCAGCCACAAGGGCGCTCGTGGCGGCCGCGATCGCATCGTCGTCGCTGATTCCGTGCTTGCGCGCCGACGGCGCGACGATCATGCCTGCGCCCACTCCCGGACGGCGGCACGGATGGCTGCCGAGCGATCGAGTCCCTCGCGTTCGGCCCTCGCCATCAGCTCGACCAGCTCGGCGTCGGAGAACCGTGTCGGCACGACCTGCGATGCGCGTTCCGCTCGTGGTGGTCGCCCCCATCGCCTCTGGAGCTCGTCCGTGTCGTAGCCGGCCTCGGCCTCGTCGGCCCACGCCTGCACCTGAGCGTCCGAGACCTCGCGACCCTGGATCATCCGCCTACTCATTCATGTATCGTATTACGTAATACGATAGTGGTCGACGACTCTGCGTCCCGATCGGTGCTGTCCCGCTCGCGCCGCCGCACACGCCGCGGCGCCGCCGACCGGGGGATCGACGGCGCCGCGGGCTGCCGGGTCGACCCGGCGTGGTGGTGTGCGGGGGCTCTGTGCGTCAGACGGCGACGGCCGCGCCGCGCAGCGGGGCCAGCGCACCACTCATCTGCTCGACCGACTCCAGCAGCGCGCCCAGCTCACCGGCGCGACGCTCGGCCGGCTGCACGCCGTTCTCGCCGAACTCGGTGAACAGGCTGAGCGAGACCTGGCCGCGCACGGCGACCATCTGGGCGTTGGCCACGATCTGACGCCACTGCTCGACGGCGCGCACGCCGCCGTCGGCGCCGTAGGAGACGATGCCGACAGCCTTGTGGGCCCACTCGGGCGCGATGGTGTCGAAGGCGTTCTTGAAGGCGCCGGGCACGCCGTGGTTGTACTCGGGGGTGATGAAGATGAAGCCGTCGTACCCGTCGATGGCCGCACCCCAGGCGCGTGCCTCGGCGGTGCCGTACTCGCGGTTCGCCGCACCCGGGACGACCGGGTCGGTCAGGAGCGGCAGGTTGAAGTCCTTGAGGTCGACCAGCTCGTAGTCGGCGTCCTCGCGTCGCTGGGCGATGCCGTTCACCCAGTCGGCCACGGTCTGGGCCGAGCGGCCCTCGCGGATGGAACCGATGATGATGCCGATCTTCATGCGTGTCTCTCCTGTCGTGGTGGTTCGCGGGACGACCGGAACCTCGCAGGTCGCGGCGGTGGCCGTCCGACCGTGCAACGGCGTCCCCTCGGGATCCATTCCTTTGCATGACCAGACGTGACGCAGATCCCGTGCACACGGGCTGTGCTCCCCGCCGGAGCCGTGCCGGACGCCGGTCGACCCCTGGCACGATGCGCGTGGCCCTCGGGCCGTCCCGTCCCAGCGCCCGGAGCCCCCTCATGCACCCCAGCCCCCACCAGTCCGGCGACCCGACCGCGCCCGCGACCGGCACGGACCTGCGCGGACCGGAGCCCGGGTGGCGGGAGCGCCTCGGCGCCTGGGTGACGTCGGCGCCGGTGCAGCGCGTGGTCATCGCCCTCATCGTGCTCAACGCCGTCACCCTCGGCATCGAGACCTCCGCGACGATCATGGATCGCGCGGGTGGGATCGTGCGGGCCGTCGACACGGTGTGCCTGACGGTCTTCGTCGTCGAGATCGCGCTCAAGCTTCTCGCCTTCGGCCCCCGCTTCTTCCGCGACGGCTGGAACGTGTTCGACCTGCTCGTGGTGGGCATCGCGCTCGTGCCCGGCTCGGGCCCGCTGTCCGTGCTGCGCTCGCTGCGGGTGCTGCGCGTGCTGCGCCTGGTCTCGGCGCTCCCACGCCTGCGGTTCATCGTCGAGGCGCTCATGCACTCGCTGCCCGGCATCGGTTCGATCGCCATGCTGCTGGCCATCATCTTCTACGTCTCCGCGGTGATGGCGACCTCGCTGTTCGGGCCGGCCTACCCGGAGTACTTCGGCGAGCTCGGCGACTCGCTGCTCACCCTGTTCCAGATCATGACGCTGGACAGCTGGACCGGGGCGGTCGTCCGGCCGATCATGGAGACCCATCCCTGGGCATGGATCTTCTTCGTCGTCTTCATCCTCGTCTCGGCGTTCACCATGCTCAACCTGTTCATCGCCGTCATCGTCGACACCATGCAGTCCCTGGGTGACCGCCCCGCGGAGCACGACGACGCCGCAACGACCGCCCGCGGTACCGGCACCGGCGCGGCGGCGGCGCTGGTGGCCGGCGGGAACGACGCCGGGCAGGGCGCGGCCCCGCACGACGGCCCTGGTCCGACCGCGGCCGATGCCCCGGCGCCCGACGGCACCCTCGAGGAGGTCCTCGTCGAGCTGCGCGCCCTGCGGGCCCAGGTCGACACCCTCACCGCCCGCGACCGCGACGGCGCCCGCGACCGATCCTGACGCCGAGCGGCCGGGAGGCGGCCGGGGCGTCGCGGCGCGGGCGCGGGCATGCTCGGAACCTGGGCAGCGGCGGCGGGGGCCCGCTACGGTGGTGGGTACACGTCCGCGCCTACCGGGTGAGGCTGACATGACCACAGACATCGCCGTCTCCGTAAGCGTCGAGGCCCCGCGCCCCGAGGTCTGGCGAGCGCTGACCGTCGACGTGGGCCTGCGGCCCTGGTGGTGGGCGCACGCCGGCGACACGACCTTCGACCTGCCGCAGGGCGTCAACGGCCGCTACCGCATCGCCTCGCGCAACCTCGATGTCGCCGTCACCGGGTGGCTGCTGGAGAGCGAGCCGCCCGAGCGGCAGGTCGTCACGTGGCTCCGCCAGGGCGACGCGCCGCCGGAGGACGAGCGCGCCTTCGACCAGGTGACGATCACGCTGACGCCGGACGGGTTCGGCACCGTCGTCGACGTCCTGCACGTCACGCACCAGGACGACGCTGCGACCCTCGAGCGGGCCTGGACCGACCTGCTGGCCGCGCTCGTGCGCCTCTACGACACGACCCACTGAGGCCGATCGACGCCTGCGACCGGCGGACCTAGCCGACGACGCCGGACGGGTCCGCCGAACCGTCGGTCCCTCCGCCGCCGGGCAGGCCGGGCAGGCCCAGCGCGGCCGGCCCCTCGTTGATGACGCTGCGCAGCAGCTCCTCGGCCTCGGCGACCGCGGCGTCGGCCTCGTCGGTGGTGAGCGCCCCTTCGGCGACGGCCGTGTCGAGCTGCTGCTCGAGGGGGGCGATCCCGAGCTCGACGAGCTCCTCGGGGTCCACGCCCTGCTCGGTGGCGAGCTCGCCGAGCGTGGCGCCGGAGTGCAGCTCGCCGACGAGTTCCTGCGGGGTGAGGTCGAGCAGCGTGAGCGCCTCGGTGGCGGCGTCGACCAACGGCGCGAGGGCGTCCGCGGCCCCCTGGAGGTCGTCGCTCCCGAGGTCGGTCAGGGCGTCGGGCCAGGCGGGGTGGCCCGGCGTCGAGGGCTGCTCGTCCGTGGCATCGCCGTCGGCGTCGTCCTCGGTGGTGTCGTCGGACGATGAGCCGGGCCCGTCGGTGCCGGCCTCGTCGTCGGCCCCGGACCCGGCCTCGGCGGCCGCGGCGCGGTCGGTGTCTGCCCCCTGACCGAGCGTGGTGGCCACGGCGACGCCCCCGACGCCGAGGATCCCGACTCCCGCGACGGCGGCCGCGGTGATGATCGTGCGTCTCATGTGCTGCTCCCTGCCGGCTGCCGGTGGTGCGCCGCGGGACGGCGCTGCCTCGACGGTACGGCGCCCACGCCGGGGCGGCAACGAGTTCTGCCCGCGGGGCGGCGCGTGCGCGGGCCGGCGCCGAACTACAGTGGCCGCACACGTCCGCGGGGCCCGCGCGGGCAGCAGGCGGGAGAGCGCTCCCCCAGGATCGGTGGAGGCCACGTGACCAGTTCGACGCCCGAGGACGGCCCCGACGCGCCCCGGCCCGAGGACGACCCGCGCGCTGAGGACCTGCCGGAGGAGGACGCCAGCGACGAGGAGTTCATCGGCCTCGACGACGACGACGGTGCCGCCGCGATGGCCACCCGCCGCTCCCGCCGCGGCCGGCGCCGGATGAGCGGCGGCAGGAAGGCGCTCATCGCCTCGCTGAGCATCGTGCTCGTCCTGGTTCTCGTCGTGGCCGGGGCGGTCTGGTACATCCACCACCGCATCGAGTCGCAGATCGAGCGCGTGCCCGACGTCTTCGAGTCGGTCACCGACCGCCCCAGCCACGCACCGGACGAGGACGGCAGCGGCACGCCGGTCAACTTCCTCGTCCTGGGCTCGGACTCCCGCATCTCCGCGGGAGACGCCTCGCAGTGGGAGTACGGCGGTCAGCGCACCGACGCGATCATGATCGTGCACCTGTCCGGGGACCGGCGCAGCGCCGTGGTCATGTCGATCCCGCGCGACTCCTGGGTGCCGATCGCCGGCCACGGGGACAACAAGATCAACGCCGCCTTCTCCTTCGGCGGGCCCTCGCTCATGGTCCAGACCGTCGAGGACATCACGGACATCCCCATCGACCACTTCGCCGTCACCGACTTCGAGTCCTTCGCCACGCTCACCGACGAGCTCGGCGGCGTCGAGATCCACCTGCCCAACGGGATGGAGGGCACCACCCGCGACGGGCGCGCGGTCGAGCTCGGGCCCGGGACCCACCTCCTCGACGGCGAGGAGGCGCTGATGTACGCGCGCAACCGGTCCATCCCGGGCGGCGGCTTCGGGCGCGTGCAGCGCCAGCAGAACTGGATGCGGGCGATGATGTCGGCCGTCTTCCGGGAGGACCTGCTGCGCCGCCCGGCCGCGATGTACGACTTCGCGCAGGTCGTGGCCGGGACCGTGGCCGTCGACGAGCGCCTCTCGGTCAGTCAGATGACCACCCTGGGCCTCTCCATGCGCGACGTGCGGCCCGACGACGTCACGTTCCTCACCGCACCGGTCGAGGGCACGGGCTGGAGCCCCGACGGACGCCAGTCGATCGTCAACCTGCACTGGGAGTCCTTCGAGGAGCTCTCGGCCGCGATCGCGGAGGACCGCGCGCAGGAGTACCTCGACGAGAACCCCGAGGTCGCCGAGCGCCTCGACGAGGAGGTCCTCTGACCGGTGCCGTCCGGCGCGGTGCGGGAACGGCGGTCGGCGGGTCGGCACCGGAATGACGGCAGCCCCGGTGGGGCAGCCGTCCGGCGCGGTGCGTCAGCTGCCCACGACGCGGTCGGCGACGGCGTCGACGGCCTCGGCCACGAGGTCGACGGCGAGGCGGTAGTCCTCCGGCGAGCGTCGGAAGGGGTCGGGCACGTCGTCGAGCCCGGGGTCGACCTGGGTGCGGCGGCGCGAGGCGATCGCGACCAGGGCGCGCAGACGGTCGGCGGGCGTGACCGTCGCGCCCTCGCCCCGGGACCGGGCGGCGTCCTGCGCGGCCCGCTCGGCGAGCTCGGCGAGCTCGGCCTCGGTGACGTCTCCCGCCAGCCGCGCGAGCTCGCGCAGCGTGAAGGTCCGGCGCACCGCGCCGGGCGCGGTCTCGACGATCGCCGCGCGGTGCTCCCGCGACGCCGTGAGCACGAGGTCGGTCTCGGTGGCGATCCGCTCGGTCAGCACGCGAGCCGTGAAGTCGGCCGTGTCGGCGCCCCGGGCCTCGAGCAGCTCGGCGACGGGCGGGTCGATCGCCGATCCCACGAGCGCGCCGGTGCCGGCGCTGGTCACGTCGATCCCGCTGTCCGCGCCGAGCCGCAGGCGCAGCAGCCGCTCGGCCGCGGGGGACCGGCAGACGTTGCCCGTGCAGACCATGAGCACGCGCGCCCCGGCCGGGGTGGTCACGACGCCGCCCGGGCCTTCCGGGCGCGCCCTCGCGCGTGACGGCTCTCGGCGGTGGCGCGGCGCGGACCCTCGGCGCGCGGCGCGGACCGCGGCGTCCCGGAGGACGCCCCGCCCGGAGCGGCCTCGAGGGGCTCGTAGGTCGCGTAGGCGTAGGCGTACCGGCTGCTCGCGCGGTTGATCCGGTTGAGCACGATGCCGAGCACCTGGGTGTCCACCGTGCCGAGCGCCTCGATCGTGTCGGCCAGCTGGCCGCGGTGGGTCTGGCCGGCGCCCGCGACCACGAGCGTGCCGCCGGTGAGGCCGGACAAGACGGTGGCGTCGGTGACCGGCAGGACCGGGGGGCTGTCGAGCAGCACGGCGTCGTAGGAGGCGGTCGCCTCGGCGAGCAGCTCCTGCATGGCGCGCGAGCCGAGCAGCTCGCTGGGGTTGGGCGGGATCTGGCCGGTGGGCAGGATGTCGAGGGACGTCTCCCGCCAGGGCTGGACGACGTCCTCGAGCGAGGTCCGGCCGATGAGCACGGTCGTCAGCCCGACGGCGCCCTCGAGCCCGAGGTAGTCGGCGATCGAGGGGCGTCGCAGGTCGGCGTCGACGAGCAGCACCCGCGCGCCGGTGTCGGCCAGCGCCGCGGCGAGGTTGATCGCCGTCGTCGACTTGCCCTCGCCGGGTAGGGAGGAGGTGATGACCATGGAGGACGGCCCGTCGCCCAGGTCGACGAACTGCAGGTTGGTGCGCAGGCGCCGCATGGCCTCGGCGGGCGCGCCGTGCGGCTCGGCGTGCACGAACACGCGGTCCTTGCTGGCGTTCTCCTTGACCGGGACCGCGCCGATGACCGGGGTGTCGGTGACCTGGTTGACGTCGTCCTCGGAGTGCAGGCGGGTGTCGGACAGGTGGCGCACGAAGGCGGCACCCAGGCCGAGCAGGAGACCGACGACGAGCCCGAGCGCGGCGTTGCGGACGACGTCGGGCGAGGAGGGCGAGCTCGGCACCTGGGCGGGCGTCATCACGGTGGCCTGGACGGGGGCGGTCTCGCCGCCGTCGGGGGAGGAGAGGGTCGCGGCGGTGCTCGCGAGCTGGTCGGCCACGGCGTTGGAGATCCGTGCGGCGTCCTCGGCGCTGGTCGAGTCGGTCGAGACCGAGAGGATGACCGTGTCCTGCGGGACGGTGACCGTGACGATGCCGGCGAGCTGCTGGGCGGTCATGTCCAGACCGAGCTCCTCGACCACGGGCTCGAGCACCAGCGGCGCGGTGGCGACCTCGGCGAAGGAGGTCATCTGCCGCTGTGCGAAGGTCGATCCCTGGGCCAGGTCGGAGACCGAGTCGCCGCCCTGGACCGAGAAGAAGACCTCGGCGCTGGAGGTGTAGCGCGGGGTGGCCAGGAGGCTGGCGGCCAGCGAGGCGGCCAGGCACAGCAGCGTCACGATCGCCACGATGAGCCAGCGTCGGCGCAGAACCGCCACGTAGTCGGTCAGTTCCACGGATCCACCTTCGTGTCGTTACCGGGGTCGTGGTGCGGTCGGAGCGCCCCGTGCGAGCGCAGCCGCGCACCGTCGTGCGTGGGGGGTGAGGGAGTTGTGAGACTACTACGGGGGCCGGCGGGATCCCGCGGTTTGACGGTGCACGTGAGGCACCTGGCACCTCCTGTGACCCGGTCCCATGACCTGGGACGACGCCGACCGTGCGGGCGGTCGCGCTGATAACAGCGTGCCGCGACTGATATGGGGCGGATCGCGGTCGTCGTCGAGGACGACGCGGACATCCGCTTCCTGCTGGAGACCACCCTGCGGCAGGCCGGCTTCGAGGTGCACAGTGCCGCGACGGGGGAGGCCGGCGTCGAGGCCGTGCGCACGCACGACCCGCTGGTGACCACGCTGGACATCTCCCTGCCGGACATCGACGGGTTCGAGGTGGCGCGGCGGATCCGGCAGACCTCCTCGACCTACCTGCTCATGCTCACCGGCCGCTCCGACGAGATCGACACCCTCCTCGGCCTCGAGGCCGGTGCGGACGACTACGTGACCAAGCCCTTCCGGCCGCGGGAGGTGCGCGCCCGGATCGAGGCGATGCTGCGACGGCCGCGTGCCGTCGCGGTTTCGGCGCCCTCGGCGGGCATGCCCGCCGCCGGGTCGCCGTCGGTCGGTCCGCCGTCCGCCGGGGCGCCGTCTGCCGGGGCGCCGTCTGCCGGGTCGCCGTCCGCCGGTTCACCCTCGATGGGCGGGGCGATGGGCGGGACGCCCGAGGTGGGAGCGACCGTCGAGGCGGCCGACGGGCCGGCGGAGATCCTCCGCCACCGGGACCTGCTCGTCGACCTCGACGCACGCGACACCGTCCTCGACGGCGCCCCGGTCAACCTCACCCGCACCGAGTTCGACGTGCTGGCCGCCCTGCTGCGGGCCGGCCGGCGCGTGCTGAGCAAGGACGAGCTCGTGCGGGTCGCCTGGGGCGAGCACGACGACTTCGCCCTGACCCCGACCGAGTCGGACCGCCGGGCGCTGGAGGTCCACGTCGCCAACCTGCGGCGCAAGCTCGGTGACGCGGCCACCGCGCCGCGATTCGTGGAGACGGTGCGCGGGGTGGGCTACCGCCTCGCCCCGGCCCGCCCGGCCGTCTGACGCACCGGGACCGACCGCTCGCTGCCCGGCCCGTCACCGGACGTCACTGCGTGGCGGTGGGATCTGCGCCGGACAGCGCCGCGTGCCGTCGGCAGGTGCGTATCAGCGCCGTCGCGGTCGTGCGGGCGACCTCGTCGACGTCGCTCATGGCGTGGTGCCGGGACGAGCGGTCGGCGGCGGGGACGCGGGCCAGGTGGCGGGTCCGGCAGGCGAGCCGGGCCGCGCCGAGCATCTCCGCCGAGCAGGCGAGGGACAGTGCGGCGACGCGCAGGTGCTCGGGGTCCGTCGCCTCGCGGAGGCGGGCGAGCCGGGTATCGAGCATGTCGACGAACCGGTCGATCATGCCGGTCGCCGCCGGGACACCGACGTCGCCCGCCAGGTCGCACAGCTCGTCGGTGTCGAGGGTGCGGCAGCAGGTGGCGGTCGGCGTCACCGGAGGTCCCGCCGTCGCGCGCCGACGGCGGTCGGGACTGCGGAGGCGGGCTCGCCCGGGGCACCCCCGGCCGGCCGGCCGCCGGAACCGACGGTGCTGAGCTGGGCCGCCTCGACGGCGGTCGACGCGTCGTCGTCGGTCACCGCGTCGTCGGGAGCCGTCGACACGGCACCGGCCTGCTCGGCGTCGCCCTCGTCCGCACGGCGGCCACGCACCGCGCCGACGACCTGGACGCCGGCGTAGACGAGGAGCGCCGCGGCGGCGACGACCGCGCCGGTCGCCTTCTGCCCGCCGTCGAGGAAGGTGGCGACGTACCCGGCCAGCGGCACGTGGTACCTCACCTCGCCCCGGATCTGGGTGGCGGTGACCTCCCAGTCGTCGACCGTGCCGTTGGCGTCGCCCTGGGTGACGAAGCTGACGCCGGAGGCCGAGTCGTGGCGCTCGACGATGCGGTGGGTGACCAGGCGGGGGTCGTCGGGCCAGGGCATGATGGTGATGACGTCGCCGACCTGGAGCTTGGCCGCGTCCTCCTCACCCTCGACGGGGTCGACGACGACCTGGCTGCCCGGCGCGATCGTCGGTTCCATCGAGCCGGTGAGGATCGTCAGCGGCACCCAGCCCATGAGCCGGGGGACCACGACGAGCGCGCCGAGCAGGGCGAGGATCGCGATGAGCAGCAGGCCGGTCAGTGCGCGGCCGATGCGGCGGGACATGGTGGTCTCCTGGGTGGTGTCGGTGCGTGCGTGGGTGGCGTGCCACGGCCGGTGCCCGGCAGCCGGCCGTGCCGGCGTCACGCGCAGGCGATCTGGTCGGCGAAGATGAGGAACTCGAGGGTGGTGATCGCCGCGTGGGCAGTGCTGGTCACGCTCCGGTTGCCCGGGAGCGTCGCGACGACGCGGACGTCGTGGTGCTGGCGGTCCCAGATGTTCGTCGTGATGCTGTCGCTCGTGAGTCGGACGGAACGTGCACCGGCCGACGACACCGTCGTCAGCGGCTGCCACTGGCCACCGTCGTTGCGGCGCTCGAGCCGGAAGGACTGGGGGTTGGCGGGGCTCGGCTGACCCGTGGCGCCGTCGACCCAGTTCCAGCTGATCTCGATCTCTCGGTTCTGCCTGATGTCGCGGCACTGCACCGAGGTGATCGCCGGCAGCGCGGGGAGCTGCTGGGTGGTCGTCCAGGTGCTGCCGGCGGTCCAGGTGCCGGCGCCGGCCTGCGTGGCGGCCAGGGTGGTGGTCACGCTCAGGGCGGCGCCCGGGTGGCTCGCCCGCAGGGCCTCGCTCGGGACGAGGGTGACGCAGAGCGTGCGGGCCCCGCTCAGGGCGGCGCCGCCGGAGACGGCGAAGCTCGTCCCGGCGCCGGAGGGGTTCGCGGTGAAGGTGGCCGTCCCCGCGGCGCAGGAGCCGCCGGTGGAGACGCGGTACTCGAGGCGGGAGCCCGCCAGCTGGGTGCCGGTGAGGGCGACGCCGGCCGCGGTGACGGACACCGTGCTCGGCGCCCAGGTGCCGGTGACCGTGCCGCCGGGGGTGACCGTCGTCGAGCCGGACACGGCGCCGGAGGTGGTGAGGCTGAGTCCGCCGGTGGTGGTGGCGGGGACGTCGACCGCGACGGCGTCGTTCCAGGCGGCCTCGGTGCGGCCGGTGGGCGCGAGCAGGACGACGAGGAGCACCGCGGCGAGCGCGGCGAGAAGGACGCCCAGGGGGCGGTTCGCCCGTCGCGTACGGGTGGTGCTCACGGTGGTCTCCTTCTCGTGCTCGCTGCGGGTGAGGTGGTGCGGGGGTGGGCCGGTCAGGCGTCCTGGACGAGGCGCCAGCTCAGCTCGCCGGGGTCGACGCTCTGGTGCTGGAGGCGCTCGCCCCACCAGTTGGAGCGGTCGGCGGCGCGGGGGCGGCCGTCGGTGGTGGCGGGGATCGTCCAGGTGACGGTGGCCGTGGCGGTGGCCCCGTCGTCGTCGCCGGTCACGGACACGCCGTGGGTGCCGTCGGCGGGCAGCGCGCTGGTCACGGCGACGCGGGAGAAGGCGGTGAGGTCCACCCCGCCGACGACGAACCGCAGCGCCGAGGTGTCCAGGGACAGCGTGGCGGCGAGGGTGTCGCCCTCGGCACGGACAGCGACGGTGGAGGTGAGCACGATCGTGTCCCCCACGGCCAGCGGTGCGGCGCCCAGGGCGATCGAGCTGCCGTCTGCCCGGGTGACGGTGAAGGACTGGGAGACGGCATCGACCTCGAGCCGGCCCGAGCTGATCGGTGCCGCGTCGACGGTGGCGGAGTCGACCCAGGACGCCGCGGTGGTCCCGGGACCGGAGAGGAGGACGACGGCGAGCGCGCCCGCGAGCCCGGCCGCGGCCAGTCGCCTGCTGCTCATCGTCGTCCTCCTCTCGTGGGGGTCGGCCGGGGGTCCGACCTCGGGGATCCGGCCGGGGCCGGTGGCTTGTCGCCGGCGGCAGCCGGCGCGGGGGGTCAGCTGACGGGCTGCTGGGCCAGGACGACCTCGAGGTCGGCCAGCGCGACCGTCTGGCCCTGGGCGACGAGCCCGGTGGTGGCGGCGTCGAAGGGGAGGGTGACGGCCACGTCGAGGGTCTGCGCGGCCGAGCCGGCGGTGACCGGGGTGGACAGGCCGTCCACGGCGTCGCCGTCGAGGGTCAGCGAGGCGGACTCGGCGATGGCGCCGGCCAGCTCGGCGTCGCCGGTGAGGTCGCCGAGGTTGGTGGACAGCGTGGCGGTGAGCTCGTCGCCGGTGGCCTGGATCGTCATCGACTCGGAGTAGGTGAGCACGTCGCCGGGGACGATGCGGTAGGTGCCGCTCTCGACCGAGGCGGTGACGTCCTCGCCGTGGACGTTGGTCCACGCGCCGTCGTCGACGGCGTCGATGGTGAGGACACCGGAGGTGATGGTCGCCGAGCTGGCTGCCGCGGCCGAGTCACGCCACTCGGCGAAGGACGCACCGCCGCCCGCGAGGATGGCGATGGCGGCGGCGCCGGCGGCGACGCCCTTCCAGGTCTTCGAGCGGGGGGAGGAGGTGGAGCGCGACATGTCGTGCCTTTCGGGAGGGGGTGCGCACCCGGCCTTCCCGGGCTGCTGGGAGAGATCGTGCGACAGCCCCCTCAAGGTGTCCTTGCCGTCACCTGTCGTTCCCCTCAGGTTCTGCTCAGGAGATACCGGCGACCCTCAGGACCGGACAACTCCGGCACCCGGGGTGCGTGCCAGGCAGGAAGATGCTCACTCGCGGGGTGGGGCCGGGGCACCGCCCGCTCGTCCGCGCGGGGCGCCGATGCTGCGGCCGACCCGGGCCAGGCTCGCCGAGCCCTCCTCGACCGTCGCGACGTGGACCCGGTTGCCGCCCAGCTCGCGGGCGCGCACGGCGGCGTCGCGGCACACCTGGGCGAGGTCGTCCAGGTCGTACCCGGCGCTCGCGTCACCGGCCACGCCGATGCTCAGCCGCAGGCGCAGGTGGCCGGTCGCGACCTCGAGCGGCACGCGGGCCAGCTCGGCGCGCACGCGGTCGCCCCACTCCTGGGCCTCGACGGTGGATCGGCTGGGCAGCAGCACGTCGAAGCCGGTGCGGTGGTCCTCGCGGCCCATGAGCGCCAGCGGCGGCAGCAGGCGCAGCACCACCTCGCCGAGGACGATCACCGCGCGCCGGGCGACGGACGCGTCGAAGGCCTCGGTCAGGCGCGTGTGGTCGTCGAGGTCGAGGGTGACCATGGCGACCGGGCGGTGGGTGGCGCGGTCGCCGGCGATCGCCGCCTCGGCGAGCGGGCGGAAGCTGCGGATGGTCCGCGCGCCGGTCATCGGGTCGTAGTTGGCGCTGCGCAGGCGCTCGCGCGCGCGGTCGTCGGAGCGCAGCGCGATCATCCCGAAGGCCGCGCAGGTGTAGAGCACGATGATGGCGATCGACGCCGGTGCGGTGCCGGCCCAGCGCTCGAACACCGCGGAGTCGGGCCCCGCCGTGAGGAGCAGCGCGAGGCGCAGGAGGTAGAAGGCGCTGGCGGTGAGCAGGACGGCGGCGAGCAGGACCACGACGGGTGAGCGGCGGCGTCGGGCGCGGAGCAGCTCGGCCCCGGTGCCGAGGGCGCCCAGCGCGGTCGCGGCGAGCATGACGGTCCCCCCGGCCCAGGGGCGCTCGGGCGCGCCCACGGCGAGGGTGGTCCCGGAGGCCGCCAGGGCGAGCAGGACCGGGAGCCACAGCTCGGAGCTCCGCCCGACCCAGCGGCGGGACCCGCTCCACAGCAGGCAGGTGGTGAGCACGGTCGCGGCGTTGCCGATCGCGTTGACCCACCACATGGCGGGGAAGCCGGCGGCGACGACGAAGGTGCCGGCCGCGACGATCCCACAGGCCAGCGCCGCGCCCCACAGCCGGTCGACGGGGTCGTCCCCGCGGTCGCGGGCGTCGACGACGAAGATCGTCGCCACGGTGACGATGGTCAGTCCCGCGGCGACCTGCAGGGTGAGCGCGTCGAGGGTCACCGGGTGCCTGCCGCGGGCAGCGAGACCTCGACGGTGGTGCCCTCGCCGAGCCGGCTCTCGAGGGTGATGGTCCCCCCGAGGGCCTCGACGATCTGCTTGGTGATGTGCAGCCCCAGGCCCGTGCCCTGCACCGCGCCGCCGCGCACGGCCGGCGCCCGGAAGAAGCGGGCGAACAGGCGCATCCGGTCCCCGGCGGAGATCCCGATGCCGGTGTCGGTGACCATCAGGTGCACCCGGTCGTGTGAGCGCCAGGTCTCCACCGTCACCGAGTCGCCGGGGCGGGAGTACTTGATCGCGTTGGAGACGATGTTGTCGGCGATCTGGGCGACCCGCACCGGGTCGGCGTCGACCTCGCAGGGCTCGTCAGCCTCCAGCCGCAGCGTGAGGCCCCCGTCGGTCACCCGCGGACACTGCCCCTCGACGACGTCGCGCACGACGGCGGAGAGGTCGACGCGGCCTACCGGGCCGCTCGAGGCCCCGGCCGCCTCCCGCGCGGCGATGAGCAGGTTGGAGATGAGCAGCTCGAGGCGTTCGGCGTTGCGCGTGGCGATGTCGAGGTGCGCGGCCGACGCCGCGGGCAGGTCGGGCTCCTCGGCGGCCAGGTCGAGGTAGCCCAGGATCGAGGTGAGCGGGGTGCGCAGCTCGTGAGTGACCGAGGAGACGAAGTCGTCGCGCTGGGCGAGCGCCTCGATCTCCTCGGTGAGGTCGTGGGTGATGACGACGGTGCCGGCGGGCCGGCCCTCCTCGTCCGTGAGCGGTGCGGCCGAGATGCGCTGGGCGGAGCGCCGGTCGGTGGCGTCCACCCACCAGACGAGCTCGCGGTCGATGCGCTCTCCGGCGTCGGAGCGCATGAGCGGCCTGGCCTCGGGCTCCAGGGCGGTGCGTCCGTCCTGGCCGAGGACCCGACCGGTGTACCGGCGTCGGACCTCCGGGTCCCGGACGGACTCGCCGACGCCGGGCACGGGTGCACCCTGCTCGGCGAGCGCGCGGTTGACGAGGATGACCCGGCCCTCGGCGTCCAGGGCGACGACCCCGGCGTCGACGGTGTGCAGGACGGCCTCGACGAGGCGGCGCTGCGCGCGGGCGTCGGCGAGTGCCTCCTCGGCGACCTGGCTCTGCGCGGCGACCAGCTCGAGGCGCGCGGTGGCGCGCCGTTCGGAGCGGGCGACCACGAGCGCGACGGCGATCAGCACCGAGGGGACGATGAGCAGCCGCTGCAGGGAGGCCGGGCTGAGGTCGGGCAGCGTGCCGGTCCAGGCCAGCGCGCCCAGCTCGCGCGACCACGCGGCGGCCGTGCCGAGCAGGACACCCGGCGCCACTCCGCCGTGCGGGAACGCGCGAGCGAGCCACAGCACCGGCAGCACGAGCATCGAGGAGACGACCAGGGAGTCGGCGATGAGCAGTCCGACGGCGAGTATGTCGAGGACGGGCACCGCCGCGACGGCGACGCGGGGCAGCCTCGGCCAGGGCACGACGACCGCCCCGGCCGTCGCGACGAGGACGGTGAGCAGGGCGAGGAAGGTGCGGCCCTGGCTGAGGATCTCGGGGGTGGTCCACACGTGCACGAGGGCGACCACGCCGGCCACGGCGACGAAGGGCAGCTGCCGGCCGATGACCGAGGACGGTCGTGTCTCGTGGCCCTGGACCACGAGGTCGGGCGAGCCGGTCGTCGGATCGAGCGGGCGCAGCGGGTCCGCCCCGAGCGTGGCTCGTGCGTCCTCGGCACCGTCCTGCTCGGTCCCGGCAGCCCCGAGCGTTCCGCGTGGGACGCTCTGTGCCCGTGCGGGGGCGGCTCCCGGCTCCATGACGCCGACGATACGAGACGGCGGACGCCCGCGAGCCGGGTGGCTCACGGGCGTCCGCCGATGCTCATGCAGACCTGCGTGCCCGGTCAGGGCTGCGGCTGGTCGTCCAGCTTCTTCTCCGCGCGGTTCAGGGTGCGCGCGGCGGCGTCCCGGCCGCCGAGCCCGAAGGCCAGCGCCGCCGCGAGCGCGCCGCCGACGACGACCGCGCCGAAGGCGAGGTTGACGATCGACTCCGCGATGCCCATGTAGCTCAGGCCCATCGCCGCGAAGAGGGCGATCGTGGCCCAGTAGACGATCTGGCCCGGGGTGGTGCGGCCCAGCGCGTTGCGGAGCACCGTGGCCACGAGCACGCCGACCGCGACGAACGCGGCACCGAACAGGACCCGGCCGCCGACGGCGATGACCTCCTCGAGGAAGGCGGTGATCTCGGGGAAGCCGAGCAGGCGGGTGGCCATGATGGCGAAGAACAGCACGATGGCGATCTTGACCACCGTGGCGATGATCGACGTCGCCCGCTGGTTCGAGGGGACGATGCCCTGCTCCGCGGCGACGCGGTCGAGGCTCGTGGCCGACAGGGTCGACCCGACGAGCTGGCCGACGAAGCGCGCGATGAACCAGCCGACGATGAGCAGCGCGACCGCGGCGAGGATGTTCGGCAGCGCGTCGAGGACGGACTCCAGCATCGACGACGCCGGGTCGGAGATCGCGGAGATGCCCAGGATCTGCAGGGCGGAGATCGAGACGACGACGAGGACGACCGCGAAGACGAGGTTGGCGATGACGTCGGTCAGGCTGGTGCTGCTGCCCGCGGGTGCGCCGGGCGCCTGCCCGGGTGCGGGCTGGTGGGGCGCGGTCCCGTCCGGTCCGGGCTGCGGTGCGCCGGCCGGTGCGGGAGCCGTCTGCCTCCCGCCACGTGCCTGGAGACGGGCGACGCGCTCGTCGAGGCCGGCGGAGTACAGGGCGGTGCCGACGACCTGGCGGGCGATGCGCGCGAGGACGAGGCCGATGAAGAACACCACGCCGGCGCCGATGGCGTTCGGCAGGTAGCCCAGGAAGGTGTCGAGCATCGAGGTGATCGGCGAGAGCACCTGCTCGAGGCGGAACACCTGGAGGATGGCCACGAGGCCGAACATCCACACCAGCAGGGAGGCGATCTGCCCGACCGCGGTCCCCAGGCTCTGGCCGTCCCGGCCGGTGCGCTGCAGCGCCGGGATCCGTGCGACGAGCTTCTCGATGCCCGCCTTGATCGCCTTGGCCAGCAGCCAGGTGACGAGGAGGATGACGAGGGCGACGAGCACCTTCTCGAGCAGCCCCACCCAGTCGTAGTTGCGCAGTTGGTCCATGTCGTTGTGCTCGCTTCCGGATCGATGGCAGTCCTTCTCGGGCGCCAGAAAGATAGCGGTGTTCGTCCCATATGTGAAGGTGGTGAGATCACGCCGAGGTGGTCCGTGCCACGGGACATCGGCCGAGCTGAGGACCGGGTGCGACGACGCGCCGACGGCCCCGTGGACTCAGGGGCGGGCGCTGCCGGCGAGGGCGTCGAGGGTGGCCCGGACCTCGCCGACCGGGAGCTGGCCGGGTGCCGACGTCGCGGACACGGCCGCGAAGGTGGCCGCCGAGCCGAACCGGCCGCCGACGAGCCGCGTGGGAACGCCGAGGTCGCCCATCGCCATCGTGATCAGCGGGATCCGCGCCGTGGCGGCCCGCTCGTCCGTGGCGGCGAGCAGCTCGAGGACGTCGCTCGCGGTCCGCGGGGTGACGGCGATCTTCGCGACGTCGGCGCCGGCGCCCTCCATCGCGGCGAGCCGGGCGACGATCTCCTCGCGCGGCGGCGTGCGGTCGAAGTCGTGGTGGCTGAGGACGAGCGCCGGGCCGGTGAGGCGGCCGGCGTCGGGGCGCCCGGCCCGCAGCGCCGCGAGGATCTCGGCTGCCGCGGGGTGGTCGGCCTCGACGTCGAGGAGGTCCACCCCCGCGGCGCCCGCGAGGGCGGTGACCAGAGCCAGGTACTCCTGCGGCGAGGCGTCCCCCGAGCCACCCTCCGCCGTCGTGCGGTAGGTGAGGAGCAGGGCGGCGCCGCCGCAGGCGGCGACGACCTGCGGCAGTGCGTCGAGGACGGCCGCCGCGAGGTCCGGAGCGGGGTCGGTGCCGCGCGCGGGCGGCAGGGCGAGGTCGAGGCGCCACTCGACGACGTCGGCCCCGGCGGCGACGGCCTCCGCGGCGCGGGCCGGGGCGTCGTCGGCGGTGACGATCGGGACGATGACCGCGGGGCTCGCGGCGCTCAGCGTCGCCCCGCCCACGCGCAGCTCGGCGGGGACGACGACGTGCGGGGCGCGACCGGGGGGCATGGGCACACGGTAGCGACCGTGTTCGCGCGCGGCGGAGCGGGGCCCGCGCTCCGGGCTCCCAGGATGCGCCCGTGGTCGATCGGCGGTTCCATGGAGGGGACCGCGGCCCGCACGGGCCGATCCGAGCCCAGGAGGTACACCATGGCTCCGTCCATCTCCGGTAAGAAGGTCGCCTTCGTCGCCACCACCGGCGTCGAGCAGTCCGAGCTCACCGAGCCCTGGAAGGCCGTCGAGGCCGCCGGTGGCGTCCCCACCCTCATCTCCCTCGAGCCCGGCACGATCACCGCGCTGCGCTCGGACTGGGACCGGGGCGACGACTTCGAGGTCGACCTCGAGGTGCTCGCCGCCAACCCTGACGACTACCAGGCGCTGGTGCTGCCCGGCGGCACGCTCAACGCCGACGCGTTGCGGACGTCGACCGACGTGACGAACTTCGTGCGGGCCTTCTTCGACGCGCACAAGCCCGTCGCCGCCATCTGCCATGCGCCGTGGGTCCTCATCGACGCCGGCGTGGTCGAGGGCCGCACCCTCACCTCCGTGCGGTCGGTGGCCACCGACCTGAAGAACGCCGGGGCGAGCTGGGTCGACAAGGAGGTCGTGGTCGATGCCGGCCTGACCACCTCGCGCACCCCGGCCGACCTGCCGGCGTTCTGCGCGAAGACCGTCGAGGAGATCGCGGAGGGCAAGCACGCCGACCAGACCGCCTGATCCGCCGCGTCACCTGGCACGATGCCGGGGTGACCGGCACGAACGACGACGACCGCCCGCCCGCCGCGCGAGAACGTGGCCGGGCGGGCGGTCGCCTGCTCGTCGTCGTCGGCGTGCTGGCGCTGCTCGCGGGCGCGGTCGCGGCGCTGACCCTCGAGCTGGTCGGTGGGTCCACGGGGGCACCGCCGTCGCTGGTGGGCAGCGAGCCCGTCCCGGCCGACGACGGCGTCGCGGACCTCGACGCCGAGGCCCCCTACGTCGTGGTCGCCGACCTGACCGGCTCGGCGGTGGCCGGCGAGGCGGCGTCCGAGGTGCCTTCGGGCGGCGCCGCTGGTGAGGACGCCACGGGCGCGCTGACGGAGGAGCCACGGTGCGCCGTCGACGGTCCGGGCGGCGGGCTCGAGGTCGAGTCGGCGACGAACTGGGCCCACGGCGACCGGCCGGCGGTCGCCCGGTTCGTCACCGGGGAGGCCGGCCCCCACGAGATCACGTGCACCTCGGACGGCGCCGCGCTGAGCGTCGGCGTCGCGGACGACGGCGCCTACGCCTGGGAGCAGGAGCGGGGGAGCGAGCGCGTGGTCACCCACGCCCTGGCCGCCGCGTGCCTCCTGCCGGGCTTCGCGCTGCTGGCGGTCGGCCTGCGCCGGAAGAACCAGGTCTGACGCGCCCGCCCGGTCAGCGGTCGAGGACGGTGCAGAAGCAGGCGCGGTTGCCCTCGGCATCCTCGACGACGACGAAGGCGCGCGCCCGACCCATGTCCTCCACGACGCGGCCGCCGGCCTCGACGGCGGCGGCGACGCGGGCGTCGAGCTGGTCGGCCGGGACCTGGACGTCGAGGTGGAAGCGCTGACGCGGCCGCTCGTGGGGCTCGGTGAGCTGGAACCAGAGCAGCGGGGTGCGCCCGGCCGGGTCGAGCACCTCGTCGCCGTCGACGTTGTCCGGCGAACCGGTGAGCACGCTCGACCAGAACGGGGCGATGGCGCCCGTGTCGGCCGTGTCGAGCGCGAGGTCGACCCGCATGACGTCCGCGGGGGCGGCCTCGATGCCCAGGTCCGCGGCGATCGCGCTGATCCGGCGGGCGAGGTCGACGTCGCGCTGGGTGAGGCCGCCGGCGTCGTGGCTCGTGAGCGTGACCGCCACGGCGGGGTAGGTGAGCGTGACGTCCGGGTGGTGGTTCGCCTCCTCGGCCGCCGCACCGATCGCCTGGACCAGCTTCAGGCCGCGGTCGAAGCTCCCCGTGGCGAAGCGCGTCTGCAGGGTCACCCAGACGTGGCTCCACCCGGTCAGCCGCGCGTCCTGGATCTGTGCCGTCGTCAGCGTGTCCATCTCGACCAGCGTGGCACCGCCCACCGACATCGGCATCCGGGGTCGGGGTGTCCGGCGGGCCGGTCGGGTGTCCGGCTGCCCCCGACCGCGGTCCGGGACGGGCGCCGACCGGGCGGGGCGACGCCCCGACGGCGACCTATCGTGCGGGCATGACGTCCACCTGGTCCGCACACACCCGCACCGTCGCCCTCGGCCGCCCCACGGGCGAGGGCGCCCCGCTCAACCCCCCGCCGGTCCTGGCCTCGACCTTCCGCTACGGCGGCACCGACTACTCCCGGTTCGGGACCGATTCCCACGCCGCCTTCGAGGAGGTGATGGGCAGCCTCGAGGGCGGCTCCGCGCTGTCGTTCGCCAGCGGCATGGCGGGGGCCGCCGCGATCCTGGAGACTCTGCCGGTCGGCACCCACGTCGTCACCAGCGCGAACATCTACCACGGGGTGCGCAGCCTGCTCGCCGACCTCACCGAGCTCGGCCGGCTGCGCGACGTGCCCGTCGACGCCACGGACCCGGACGCCGTCGCGGCCGCGCTGGACGCCGCGCCGAGCGACCAGGGCGAGGGGCGTCCTGGCGCCGTGCTGTGGCTGGAGACCCCGAGCAACCCGCTCATCCAGGTGCTCGACGTCGAGGCCCTGTGCGCGGCGGCCGCCGAGCGCGGGGCGGACGTCGTCGTCGACTCCACCTTCGCCACTCCGCTGCGGATGAACCCGCTCGCGCTGGGCGCCACCTACGTCCTGCACTCGGCGACGAAGTACATCGGCGGGCACTCGGACCTGCTCATGGGCGTCGTCGGCGGCAAGGACGAGCAGGTGATGGAGCCCGTGGCCCGGCAGCGGTCCCTGCACGGCGGCGTCCCCGGCGCCGTGGAGACCTTCCTCGCGCTGCGCGGGGTGCGCACCCTGGCCGTGCGGCTCGACCGGGCAGAGGCGAGCGCCGGCGTCCTGGCCGAACGGCTCGACGCCCACCCCGCCGTGACGCGCGTGTGCTACCCGGGCCTGCCCGGCGACCCGGGCCACGAGCTGGCCCGCCGCACGATGCGCGGCTTCGGCGCGATGCTCTCCTTCTGCGTCGCCGACGAGGACGCCGCCGACCGGGTGCTCGAGCGCACCGAGCTCGTCGTCGTGGCCACCAGCCTGGGCGGGGTGGAGACCAGCGCGGAGCGGCGCAACCGCTGGAACGAGGGGACCCTGACCGGGCTCATCCGCCTGAGCGTCGGCATCGAGGACGTCGAGGACATCTGGGCCGACCTCGCCGCCGCACTCGACCCGGAGGCCTGATCCGTCCGGGCCCTCCTCGTCTCGCGGTCCGGGTGCCGCGAGGTCCGATTCCTCTGGGGCCGGACCCTCCCTGGGTCTACCGTGCCGGTATGGCGCACCCGCAGATGTTCGACGACGACGACCCGGTGCTCGCCCGCGTGCGCGACCTCGCGCTCGCCCTGCCCGACGTGCAGGAGAAGGTCAGCCACGGCCGCCCGACCTTCTTCACCACCCGCACCTTCGCGACCTACGGCGGCAGCGTGAAGCTCGGCGGCGGCGCCCACGAGCAGCACCCGCACTCCCTCCTGCTGCGGCACACCGACGACGGCGAGGTGCGCGCCCTGCTCGACGACCCGCGCAGCTTCTACCCCGCCTACGTGGGGTCGAGCGGCTGGTACGGGATCGACCTCGACGACGCGACCGACTGGGACGAGGTCGCCGAGCTCCTCGAGGAGTCCTACCGGGCCACCGCGGGTCCGAGGCGCGTTGCGCGCCTCGACCGGCCGGACGGTGCTCCGCCGGACTGAGGCCCCACGCGCGCGGCCCGCACCTCCGCCCGACCTCGCTGAGGACACGAGCTGTTGTCGAGGACACGACTGAGGCGCCGAGCGTACCTACCAGGGAGGTACGCCCGGCGCCTTGCTCGTGTCATCGGCGAATCGGACCGCGCAGAGATCGTCAGGCCAGGGCGTCGGCGATCGGGGTCTCGCCGTCGGCGAAGTTGTACGTGCGGCCGATCGAGGAGCTGGTCCGCAGCGCGCCGGCGATGACGGCGGCGACGTTGGCCCGGGAGGTCTCCCCGGATTCGTCGGTCAGCGTGATCCGACCGGTGGCGGGCGTGAGGGTCAGCCCGCCGGGGCCCAGGATCGTCCAGTCGAGCCCGCTGGCGCGCAGGTGCGCGTCGGCCGCGGACTTCGCCTCGGCGTAGGGAAAGAACGAGCTGTCCTCGGGCACGCCGTGGTCCGGGCTGGAGCCGACGTAGGACACCATGACGTAGCGCTGCACGCCGGCCGCCTTCGCGGCCTCCATCGTGCGGATCGCGGCGTCGCGGTCGACGGCGTAGGTGCGGTCGGGGTTGCTGCCGCCCGCCCCGGCGGACCACACGACGGCGTCGTGCCCCGAGATGAGCTCGGTGAGCTGCTCGGTGCTCATCTGCTCGACGTCGGCGACGACCGGGTTGGCCCCGGCCTGGCTCACCGCGGCGGACTGGTCGGGGTTGCGGATCACCGCGTCGATCGAGTCGCCGTTGCCGACGAGCAGGGGGTGGAGGAGGAGGGCGACCTTGCCGTGGCCACCGAAGACGATCACCTGTGAAGTCATGCCTCGACGCTACGGCCCCTTGCGCCGCGGCGCATCGGCGGGGCGGCCGCTCTCGCTGCGGGCGGAACGGGGAACAGGGCCGTCGCGGAGGTGGGGGTCGGGTGAGGACCTCGTTGAGCGCCTCGGTGGTCGAGAGATGGGTCCAGATGCCTCCGTGCACGGATGACCGCCGATGTCATGGCGGCCCACCGCGCCGGCCGGCTGCGCGCCGTCGAGGTGCGGGCCTCGGACTACCTCGGCGCCGGCGTGGGGCAGAACGGGCACGCCACCCGCAACATCGAGCGGATCCGGGCGGGCAGGAGCATCCAGGTCATCGGCGCGAGCGACCAGCCGCACGCCTGGACCTTCGTCGAGGACGTGGCCCGTGCCGTCGTCGAGGCCGCCGCGCGGCCCGAGCTGCACGGGCGCACGTGGCTGGTGCCGACCAACCCCGCCCGCACGCAGGCCGAGCTGGCGGCCGACCTCGCCGGCGCGCTCGGCCTTCCCGCGCCGAAGGTCTCGGTGGCGCCGCGGTGGCAGCTCGTCCTCATCGGCTGGTTCGTGCCGGCGATGCGGGAGATCCGCCAGCTCGAGCACCAGTTCACCGCGCCCTACCTCATGGACACCAGCGAGGCGGAGGGGGCCTTCGGCCTCGCGCCGACCCCGTGGGCCGAGGCGCTGGTCCGGACGGTCGCGCCCGAGGGAGCCGCCCGCGCCGAGACCGTCCGAGCGGCGGGGGCCGACGGCACGGCGACCCGGACCCGCCGCGCGGCCGACCGTGCGGCGGGTCCGGGCGCAGGGCGGCCTGTCGGCGACGCGGCCCGATCGCGAGTAGGCACGAGAACGCCGCGCGCCCCCGTGAGTCTCCTCCCGGGGGCGCGCGGCGTGCGGCATGGTCGCTGCTGCGACCGGCGGCGCCGTCCCAACCTGCGTGCGCCGGTCGGGCTGTGGTCGGTCAGGCCTTGTTGGCGCGGACCTTGGCCTCGATGGCGTCGCCGGTGGCCTGGTCGACGGCCTTGACGTAGCGGAACGCGCGCTCGAGCACGCCCTCCGAGACGCCGTCGCTCAGCCCGCCCGCGACGGTGTCGACGTAGGCGGCGCGCTGGGCGTCGTCCCAGACGTCGCGCACGAGCGTGCCGGGCTGGCTGAAGTCGTCGTCCTCGGCGCGCAGGGTGTAGGCCTGGCGGACCATCTCGCCGTCAGCCTCCCAGCCGGCGTCGACCGGGCCCTGCTCGTCGGAGTAGTCGCGCCCGTAGGAGTTGGGCACGTAGTTCGGCCGCGCGCCGTTGTGGTCGTACGCCATCGGGCCGTCCTGGCCGTAGTTGTCGACCTCGACGATCGGCTTGTTGACCGGCAGCTGGTTGTAGTTCGGGCCGATCCGGTAGCGCTGCGCGTCGGCGTAGGCGAAGACGCGGCCGAGCAGCATCTTGTCGGGGCTGAAGCCGATGCCCGGGACCGTGTTCGACGGCGAGAAGGCGGCCTGCTCGATCTCGGCGTGGAAGTTGACCGGGTTGCGGTCCAGCGTCATCGTGCCGACCTCGATGAGCGGGTAGTCCGCGTGCGGCCAGGTCTTCGTGAGGTCGAACGGGTTGATGCGGTAGGTCTTGGCGTCCTCGTAGGGCATGACCTGCACCGACAGCGTCCAGCGCGGGTGCTCGCCGCGGTCGATGGCGTCGATGAGGTCGCGGCGGTGGAACTCCGCGTCCTCGCCGGCCAGGCGGGTGGCCTCCTCGTTGGTGAGGAACTCCATGCCCTGCTGGGTGTGGAAGTGGTACTTCACCCAGAAGCGCTCGCCGGCGGCGTTGACCCACTGGTAGGTGTGCGAGCCGTAGCCGTTCATGTGCCGCCAGGTGCGGGGCAGGCCGCGCTCACCCATGAGGTAGGTGACCTGGTGGGCCGACTCGGGGTTGAGCGTCCAGAAGTCCCACTGCATGTCGTTGTCGCGCAGGCCGGTGGCCGGCTGGCGCTTCTGCGAGTGGATGAAGTGGGGGAACTTCATGGGGTCGCGGACGAAGAAGACCGGGGTGTTGTTGCCGACCAGGTCGTAGTTGCCCTCGGAGGTGTAGAACTTCAGCGAGAACCCGCGCACGTCGCGCCACGTGTCGGGCGAGCCGAGCTCACCGGCGACGGTGGAGAAGCGGGCGAGCATCTCGGTGCTGGCGCCCGGCTGGAAGACGGCGGCCTTGGTGTAGGCCGAGACGTCGGCCGTGACCTCGAAGCGGCCGAAGGCGCCCGCGCCCTTGGCGTGCGGGCGGCGCTCCGGGACGGACTCCCGGTTGAAGCGGGCCAGCGACTCCACCAGCTTGACGTCGTGCAGGAGCAGGGGGCCGTCGGTGCTGATGCTCAGCGAGTTGCGGTCGCTGACGGCGGGCGCGCCGGTCTCCGTGGTGCTCGCGCCGGTGGGGCGGGCGCCCTCGGGGAGCGCGCCGAGGCTGTCGGTGCGCGGGTCGTGGGTGGGCTGCGTCGTCATGCATCGTCCCTTTCTTCGGTTCCTCGCCCCGCGTGCGGTCGGGGCCCGACGCCCGGGCCCCCGGCGGGAGCCCGACTGCGTCACGTTCTCTATGGGCGACAACTCCGCAGCCGCCGTCTTCATTCCCGTGTGCATGCATCCGTATCGAGTTCTGGGTCTCGGCGTGCTGCTGCGGCGGGGTCCGGACCTGGGCCGATGCGTGCGATCGCGCGGTCGGCCGCCCCTGCCCCGCACAATATGACGCGGCGCCATCATCGTGTGGTGGCGTCCAGGTGAACGGACGGTGGCGGTCCGGCGGTCGGGTTCGCCGGCCGCAGCGAGCCGGTCGCCGCGCCGCCGACCGGGACGGCCTCGTCCCGAGGGTAGGCCGTCCCCCGCCGAGATCGGCAGGCCCCGTGGCAGGGTGGGGGGATGGGTGTGGAGATACGGCGGGTCTACGACGAGGCCGGGGACGCCGACGGCTACCGGGTCCTGGTGGACCGGCTGTGGCCGCGCGGGGTGAGGAAGGGGGACGCCCAAGTCGACGAGTGGCTCAAGGACGTGGCCCCCTCGCCGGACCTGCGCACCTGGTACGGCCACGACCCGGATCGGTTCGAGGAGTTCGCGACCCGCTACGAGGCCGAGCTCGACGGGTCCGAGGCGCTGGAGCACCTGCGCGGGCTGGCCGACGAGCGCGAGCGCGTCACCCTGGTCTTCGCCGCGAAGGACACCGAGCACAGCCACGCGCGGGTGCTCGCGGACCTGCTCGCCCCCGGCTGCGGCTGACCGGGTCTCACCCTCGCGGGCCCTCCCACGGGTAGCCGACCGCCACGAGCACCGTGCGGTGCCGGTCCTTGTCCCCCTCGAGCTCGTCGTCGAAGAGGGCGCGCCCCTGGTCGGTCTCGATGACGAGGTGTGACCCCCTGCGGTAGACGGCGTCGACGGAGTCGCGACCGATCACCCGGTCGACCTCCCCGCCGCGCACCACCTCGATCGACCCGGGGCCGACCCGCAGGACCGGGGACCGGGACACGGCGATCCCGGCGAACGCCAGCCCGACGACGAGGCCGAGCAGCGGCCGTCCCCAGACGAGCCACGGCTGGTCGAACGAGCCGAGCCGCGCGCGAGCTGGTCGCCACCGCCATGGACGCTGTCCTACCGCAACTCCTGGTCGATGACCTTCCACAGCGACAACAACCTCGTCCTGCACACCGCGCTGCTGGGGGTGGCGCCCTCGGCCGACGCCGTCTCAGTCGACGCCCTGCTCGCGCGCCGCCGCGCGGGTGGTGACGGGCGTGCGGCCCTCGTCGCGGCCGGTGCCGAGACGCTTCCGGGCGGCGCGGTCGCGCCGTCGTGGCGGTACGCCGCCCCGGTGCGCGGGATGCAGGTGGTCACCGCGGTCATCTACTTCCTCGCCGGCTACGCGAAGGTCGCGGGCCCGCTGGGCTGGCGGTGGGCCGACGGGGAGGTGCTGCGCCGCCAGATCGCCGCCGACGGCCTGCGCAAGGAGCTCCTCGGCAGCGAGGTCGCGGGTCTGGGCATCCGCCTCTACCCGTGCACCACCCTGTCCAAGGTCTCCGCCGCCGGGTCGCTGGCGCTCGAGCTGGTGGCCCCGCTGGTGCCGCTCGACCGGCGGCTGGCCCGACTGTGGGCGGTCGGTGCGTCCTCCATGCACTGGGGCATCTACCTCATCGCGGGCATCACCTTCCGGCACAACCTCTCCGGGGTGCTCTACCTGCCGTACTTCCCGCTCGAGCGCCTGCTCCCGGGCCGGATGCGCTGACCGCGGATCGACCGGCCCGACCCGGTGCAGGGCCGGGTTGGGCCGGTGCCGGACGGTGCCGGCTCAGGCCGAGGTGATGTCCCGACGTCGGAACCCCACGAGCCCCGCCCCGACGAGCACGACGGCGATGCCGGCCTGCCCGAGCAGCGGGGTCAGCTCGAGGTCCTCGGCCGGGAGGGCCGGCGTGCTGTCGAACGGGGACAGCGCGAGCGCCCACTCCGGCGGCTGCAGCAGCCCGCCCAGGAAGACCACGACCGCCGTCCACACGACGAGCAGCCACGCGAGCACGGTCAGCCGGGGTGCGAGCCCGTACGTGGCGACCGCGAGGCCCGCGATGACGGCGAGCGCCGGGAGGTAGGCGAGCGCGGCGAGGGTGAGCTCGCCGATGCGGCCCGGCTCGCCGACGCCCGCGGCCACCCCGATGCCCGTGCCCAGCCCCGCGAGGACCGTGAGGATCACGGTGTGCGCGCCGACGGTGGCGATCCACCCCGTGAGGTAGGCGGTCCGGGAGCTGCCGGTGACGATCGTCTGCTCGGTACGGCCGGCCGCCTCCTCGGCCTTGAGTCGGAGCACGCCCGACACGGCGAGGATCATCGGCGCGATCAGCGAGATCGTGAGGATGATGCCCGCGAACTGCGCCGTCATGTCCGTGCCCTCGAGGGCGACCCAGTCCTGCAGCGTGGGGTTGTCGTCGAGCATGCCGTCGATGGATCCGGCGAGCGAGCCCATGGCGACGGCGAAGAGGAACGCGCCGACGCCCCACGCGACGACGGACCCGCGCAGGAGCCGTCCCACCAGGCCGGCCGGGGTCAGCAGCGACCTCGCGGCGGTCGCCGGCCCGGGGCTGGGGCGGCGCAGGCCCGAGCCGAGGTCGCGGTGCCGGGCCAGCGAGACCGCCACGACGTAGAGGACGACCACCGCGGCCGCCGAGACCGCGAGCGGCCACCAGCGCAGGTCCACGAAGAGCATGGTCTGCTGTGCCCACGCGAACGGCGAGAACCACGAGAGCCAGGAGCCGGTGGGCTCGATGACGTCGCCGATGCCGCGGACGAGGAAGGCGATCGCGAGCAGGGCCATCGACGTGCCGCTCGCCGTGCCGGCGTGCTCGGTGGTCTGGGCGACGACGGTCGCGACCGCCGCGAAGACCATGCCGGTGAGCGCGGTCGCCAGGCCGAGGGCGACCGAGTCGGTGACGGCCATCCCGGGGACGAGGAGCCCGACCGTCACGGCCGCGCCGACGAGGACGTTGGCGACGGCGACGGTGACGACGGACGCCGTCGGCGCGGCGAACCGGCCCACCGGGTGGGAGCGGACGAGCTCGAGCCGCCCGGACTCCTCCTCGGCGCGCGTGTGCCGCACGGCGAGGAGGATCGACATCAGCCCCGCGGCGATGAACACGTACAGCGCGAGCTCGTTGGCGACCATCGCGCCGAAGGTGTAGTCGTCGAGCGCGAACGCGGGGCCGCTCATGATGACGGCGGCCGGGCTCGACATGAGCTCGGCGCGCCCCTGGAGGGACTCCGGCGTGGGGAAGGCCTCCTCCAGCGCGTAGATCGAGGCCAGGCTCGTCAGCCCCACGGCGAGGGCCCAGATCACGATGCGCATCCGGTCGAGCCGGAGGTTGAGCCGGACGAGGTGGCCGGTCCCGGTGAGGTGCGAGCCGCCGTCCGGGGGGTGGTCCGCCCCGGGAGCTCGCGTCGCGGCGCTCGCCGTGGTGGAGCCGGCGTCGGTCGTGGCGGTCATCAGGCGGCCTCCTCGCTCACGTCGTCGCCGTAGTGGCGCATGAACAGCTCCTCGAGCGAGGGCGGGGCGATCGTCAGGTTCTCCACGCGTGCCTCGGCCAGGACCCGCAGGACCTCGCCCAGGTGGGCGTTGTCGACGTCGAAGGTGACGGTGCCGTCGTCGGCGGCGAGGTCGTGCACGCCGGGCAGGTCCGCGAAGGTCTGGCCGGGCAGCGCCGTCGTCGCTGTGACCGAGGAGCGCGTGAGGTGGCGCATCTCGGCCAGGGTGCCGGACTCGACCGCGCGGCCGGCGCGGATGATCGTCACGGTGTCGCAGAGCTTCTCGACCTCGCCGAGGATGTGGCTCGAGAGCAGGACCGTGCGGCCCTCGGCGCGGAGCTGGCGGACCTCGTCGGTGAACACGGCCTCCATCAGGGGGTCGAGGCCCGAGGTGGGCTCGTCGAGGAGGAAGAGCTCGGCGTCGGAGGCCAGCGCCGCCACGAGCGCGACCTTCTGCCGGTTGCCCTTGGAGTACGTGCGGGCCTTCTTCGTCGGGTCGAGCTCGAAGCGCTCGATCAGCTCGTCGCGGCGCCTGCGGTCGGCCGTCCCGCCGTGCAGGCGGGTGAAGACGCCGATCGCCTCGCCGCCCGTGAGGTTCGGCCACAGGCTCGTGTCGCCGGGGACGTAGGCGAGGCGGCGGTGCAGGGCGACGGCGTCGGACCAGGGGTCCAGGCCGAGCACCGTGGCGCTGCCGGAGTCGGCCCGCAGCATGCCGAGCAGCACCCGGATGGTGGTGGACTTGCCCGCCCCGTTGGGGCCGAGGAAGCCGGTGACCTTCCCCGCGGGCACGGTGAGGTCGAAGCCGTCGAGGGCGCGGGTGGCGCCGTAGGTCTTGACGAGGTCGGCGACCTCGATCGCGTCGGTGGTCATGCGGTGCTCCTGTCTGGGAGGTCGGAAGCGTCAGGGCCGGGGTCGGCGGTGGGCGTGGCGACGTCGCGCGCGGCGTCGTCGGGGGTGCCGCGCGAGGCGAGGTAGGCGTCGAGCAGCGCCGGGGTGGTGAACACCGGCTCGGTGTAGAGCTCGAGCAGCGGCAGCGTGAGGCGCTCCGCGTAGGCGCGCAGCAGGTCGGGCAGGCGCTCGAGGTCGAGCGGCTCGTCGCCCGCCGGCAGGTCCAGCAGCAGGGCGCCGAGCGACATGACCGTGAGCGCGTGGGCCCGCGCCTGGGGGTCGCGGCTCGGTCGGACGACCCCGTCGCGGACGGCGTCGTCGATGTAGGAGGCGTTGGTGGCGACCAGCGAGTCGATGAACGCGCGGGTCGGTGCGCCGCCGACCTGCAGCACGCGCAGGACGTAGCCGATGAGGTCGGTGAACCCGTCGATCTCGGCGATCTGGGCGAGCATCGACGCCGGTCCGGTGCGCGCGTCGAGCGAGGCCGACTTGAACTCCCGGACCTGGGTGAAGACGTGCTCGTCGCACGCGGCCCGCAGGCCGGCGCGGGAGCCGAAGTGATGGAGGATCAGGCCCGCGCTCACGCCGGCGTCGGCCGCGACGGCGCGGAGCGAGGCGTCCATGCCGTGCGCGGCGAACCGGTGGATCGCCGCGTCCCGGATGCGCGCCCTCGTGGTGAGATCCTCGGTTGTTGAACTCATGTTCAGGACGCTATACGCGTGTTCAGTGGCCGGGCAAGAGGTTTTCTGGACGGGGCTGCGAGCTGCCCGTCAGGGGCTGAGTGCGCCTGCTCGGCCGGAGCGCCCGCGCGGGCCGACGGACGGGGCGTGGGTGCGGAGCGTCAGAGATCCACGACGCGGCGGAGCCCGGCGTCGACCTCCCGCATCAATCCGTCGGGCAGCCGTGATGCGGGGTCGTCGAGGTCGGACCGGTCGTCGCTTCCCGGGTGCGCTGCCTCTCGGTTCGCCGAGGTCGACCCAGCGCACCTCTCCGCGCTCGATCACCAGTCGTTCGACTGCTCGGCGAGCCGGAGGTTCGCGGCGCGGCGAAGTGGGGTGGACTCCTCGCTTGGCTGGCCGACGGCATCGATCGCCTCGTCGATCTGCGCCGTCAGCTCCGCGTCGGCGAGCTCGTCGGCGTACTGCTCGGCTGCGCGTCGGTAGAACTCCGACCTCGTCATGCCGTGCTGCTGTGCCACGCGGTCGAAGCGCTCTGCTGAGTCGTCCGGGAGGCTGATGGCGATCTTCATGGAGCCAGGGTTCAACGTGTCATACGTGCGTGTCGACAGGTGAGTTGAGAGGCGGGGGACCGCGCACCGCCCGGGCGCGTGAGCTCCGCACGGCGGAGTGTGGGTGCGTCCGCGGGGACCGTCGCCCGCGCGGGCCGACCTACGCTCGGCCCCATGACGCGATACGTGATCATCGGGACCGGTGCCGTCGGCGGCACCATCGGCGGGCGCCTCGCCCAGGCGGGGATCGACACCGCGTGGGTCGCCCGCGGCGAGCACGGCCGCGTGCTGCGCGACCGGGGCCTCACGCTCATGGCGCCGGACGGCACCGCGACCCTGCGGGCACCCGTCTGGCTCGACCCCACGGAGGCCGAGCTCACCGAGGACGACGTCCTCGTCGTCTCGGTCAAGACCCAGCACCTCGCCGACGCGCTCGCCACGTGGGCGGACGTCCCGGTCCGTACCTCGGGCGGCCCCACGACGGCGGGGGAGCGCCTGCCGGTCGTGCTCGCCACCAACGGGATCGCCGCCGAGGCGATGGCGCTGCGCTGGTTCGCCCGGGTCTACGGCATGTGCGTCTGGGCCCCGTGCGTCAACCTCGAGCCGGGCGTCGTCGTCGCCCGGTTCGCCCCGTCCTCGGCCGTGCTGCACACCTCCCGGGTGCCGGCCGCCCTCACCGACGACGCCGACCGCGCGCTCCTGACCCGGCTCGCCGAGGACTGGGGGCGCGCCCGGCTCGACGTCCCGCTGCGCGAGGACGTCATGCCGTGGAAGGTTCGCAAGTTGATGAACAACGTCGGCAACGTGGTGCAGGCGCTCGTGGGCGACGGCGGCGACGACGTCGCCCGGGCCGCGCGCGACGAGGCCCGCGCCGTCGTCGCCGCGGCCGGGGTGGCGATGACGGGCGACGACGTCGAGCTCGCCGCCCGCGCGGCCGGCCCCAGCGTGACTCCGGTGCCCGGGGCGCCGGCCGCGATGGGCGGCTCGACCTGGCAGTCGCTCGCCAAGGGACGCCCCGACGTCGAGACGGACTACCTCAACGGCGAGGTCGTCGCGATGGCCCACGCGGCCGGGATCGAGGCGCCGGTCAACGCGACGCTGGCCCGGCTCGGCCGGCAGGCCGCGGCGTCGGGCAGCCGGCCCGGCGACATGACCCCGGCGGACCTGCGGGCCGCACTGGCGAACGCCTGAGCGGCGCGGCCGGGCGCCCGAGGGGAACGGCGGCTACATCCAGCCCATCGCCTCGAGGACCACCATCCAGCCCGACAGGGTGAGGAACGAGCAGGCCGTCGAGAGCATCATCGAGGCGGTGGTGACGTCGGCGTCGCCGTACTGCTCGGCCAGCGAGGGCAGGACCGAGTACGGCGGCAGCGCGCACATGAGCACGGCGGCGGCGCGCAGCTCGGTCGGGAGCTCCGGCAGCCCCGCCGCGGTCAGGGCGAGCACGAGCACCAGCGCCACGGCCGGCATGAGGACGAGCTTGCCGACCACGCTCACCGCGATGTCCGAGGCCGCGCCGCGCACCCGCAGGCCGACGAACATCGCGCCCACGCTGAACAGCGCGACACCGGTCGCTGCCCCGGCGAGCAGGTCGACGCCGCGACCGAGCGCGGTGGGCAGCTCGAGCCCGGCGGCGCTGAGGACGAGCGCCGCCGCGATCGCCACGACCATCGGGTGCAGCACGACGTTGCGCACCGTGGAGAGCAGCCGGTCGCGGACCGTGCCGGTCCCGGTCGCCTGCTCGGCGAGCAGCAGCGTGAGCGGGAGGATGAGGACGTTGTCCACGATCATCCCCATGCCGACGGCGGCCCCCGCCTGCTCGGTGAACAGGATGAGGAAGATGGGGAACCCGATGAACCCGTTGTTCGTGCCTCCCATGGAGGCGCCGAGGAACGCGGCCTGCACCAGCGAGCGCCGTCGGGCGCGGGCGTAGGCCCCCGCGACGGCGAACATCGCCAGCGCCGCCAGGGAGTAGGTCAGCAGGTAGGAGGCGTGGAAGACCTCGCCCGGTGACCGCCCGGCGATGTTGGCGAAGATGAGCAGCGGCAGGGCCACCTTGACCACGAACCGCGACAGCACGGTGGCGTCCCCGCGGTGGAAGATCCCGGCGCGGGTGAGCGCGTAGCCGAGGGCGACGACGAGGAAGATCGGCACGGTCGCCGACAGCACATGCAGCACGGACGCTCCTCCTCGCGTCGGCGACGATCCTCGCAGACCTGTGCCGATGCCCCGGTAGTGTCCGCGCCTCGGCGCCGTCCGGGCCGTGGGACAGCGCCCGGGGAGCCCCGACGTCGTGCTTGCCTGCGGGCATGACCACCCCCGTGAACGGACCCCTGAACGTCACCGCGCACCATGTCGGCATCACCGTGCCCGACCTCGAGGAGGCGACCCGGTTCTACGTCGACCTGCTCGGCGCCGAGGAGCTGCTCGCCATGGGCCCCTTCGACTCCGAGACGATGCCGCGCGGCGCCGACGGGCGCGACTGGACCGAGACGCACATGGACGTTCCCGGTGCCTCCTTCTCCTTCCGCGTGCTGCGCCTGGGCGGGTTCCTCCTCGAGCTCTTCGTCTACGAGCGGCCCACCGACGTGGGTCGGACCCCGCCGCGGAACTGGGACGTGGGTGCCCACCACATCGGTCTGCGGGTCGAGGACATCGCGAGCGCCGTGGCGTACCTGCGGGCGAACGGGGTCCGCGTCCTCGACGGCACGATCGACGTCCCCGAGGACGCCCCCGGCGGTCCGATGCGCGGGCACTACTTCTTCGACCCGGCCGGCAACTACGTCGAGCTCGTCGAGCGCTACTCCGTCTGAGGGGCGACCGGCCGCGGGAATATCTCCACCCACCCCAAGGTTGAGCCAGTCAGACTCAACTTCACACTCGTTCGGCTGGACACGAGCCCCGGGCGGGTGCAAGGTTGAGTGCATACGACTCAACCAGTCGGGGTCGCGGCCTTCCGGGCCGTGCTCCGGCGTGACCCGCAAGGAGCACCGCACATGGCACGAGCAGTCGGGATCGACCTCGGCACCACGAACTCCGTCGTCTCCGTCCTGGAGGGCGGCGAGCCCACCGTCATCGCCAACGCCGAGGGCGCGCGCACCACGCCGTCCGTCGTCGCGTTCAGCAAGTCCGGCGAGGTCCTCGTCGGCGAGATCGCCAAGCGCCAGGCCGTCACCAACGTCGACCGCACCATCGCCTCGGTCAAGCGCCACATGGGCACCGACTGGTCGGTGGACATCGACGACAAGACCTACACCGCACCCGAGATCTCGGCCCGCGTGCTGGGCAAGCTGAAGAAGGACGCCGAGGCCTACCTCGGTGAGCCCGTGACCGACGCCGTCGTCACGGTCCCCGCCTACTTCAACGACGCCGAGCGTCAGGCCACGAAGGACGCCGGGCAGATCGCCGGCCTCAACGTCCTGCGCATCGTCAACGAGCCCACCGCCGCGGCGCTCGCCTACGGCCTGGAGAAGGGCAAGGAGGACGAGCTCATCCTCGTCTTCGACCTCGGTGGCGGCACCTTCGACGTCTCCCTGCTCGAGGTCGGCAAGGACGAGGACGACTTCTCCACGATCCAGGTCCGCGCCACCTCGGGCGACAACCGCCTCGGCGGCGACGACTGGGACCAGCGGATCGTCAGCTGGCTGGTCGACACCGTCAAGGGCCGCGGCGGCCCGGACCTCGGCAAGGACAAGATCGCCCTCCAGCGCCTCAAGGACGCCGCCGAGCAGGCGAAGAAGGAGCTGTCCTCGGCCACCTCGACGAACATCTCCCTGCAGTACCTGTCGATGACGCCCGAGGGCCCCATCCACCTCGACGAGCAGCTCACCCGGGCGAAGTTCGAGGACATGACCAAGGACCTCCTCGACCGCACCAAGGCGCCCTTCGAGAACGTCATCCGCGACGCCGGCATCCAGCTCTCCGAGATCGACCACGTGGTCCTCGTCGGCGGCTCGACCCGCATGCCCGCGGTGACCGAGGTCGTCAAGTCGCTGACCGGCGGGCGCGAGCCCAACAAGGGCGTCAACCCCGACGAGGTCGTCGCCGTCGGCGCGGCCCTGCAGGCCGGCGTCATCAAGGGCGACCGCAAGGACGTCCTGCTCATCGACGTCACCCCGCTCTCGCTCGGCATCGAGACCAAGGGCGGCGTGATGACCAAGCTCATCGAGCGCAACACGGCCATCCCGACCAAGCGGTCCGAGACCTTCTCCACCGCCGAGGACAACCAGCCCTCGGTGCTCATCCAGGTCTTCCAGGGCGAGCGCGAGTTCGCGCGGGACAACAAGCCGCTGGGCACCTTCGAGCTCACCGGGATCGCGCCGGCCCCGCGCGGCATGCCGCAGATCGAGGTCGCCTTCGACATCGACGCCAACGGCATCGTGCACGTCTCCGCCAAGGACAAGGGCACCGGCACCGAGCAGTCGATGACCATCACCGGCGGCTCCGCCCTGCCCAAGGAGGAGATCGACCGCATGGTCAAGGAGGCCGAGGCGCACGCCGCCGAGGACGCCAAGCGGCGCGAGGAGGCCGACGCGCGCAACACCGCCGAGCAGCAGGTGTACTCGGTGGAGAAGCAGCTGACCGACAACGCCGACAAGCTGCCCGAGGACGTCGCCGGCGAGATCCGCGAGTCCGTCGACGCCCTGAAGAAGGCGCTCGAGGGCGAGGACGTCGAGGCGATCAAGACCGCCCAGGACGAGCTCAACACCAAGGCGATGAAGATCGGCGAGGCGCTCTACGCCGCCCAGGGCGGCGAGGACGTCGGCGCCCAGGAGCAGCCGGACTTCGGCGCGAGCGACTCCGGCTCCTCGGACGAGGACGTCGTCGACGCCGAGATCGTCGACGACGAGGAGGAGGAGAAGAAGTGACCGAGCAGCCCGACGGCCCCAGGGAGCAGCCGGTGGTCAACGACCGTCGGCGGATCGACCCCGAGACCGGGCGGGTCCGCGCGGCGGGCGCCCAGGCGCCCGCCGAGGCCACCGACGCCTCCGCGCCGGGCGAGCCGGCCGGGGCGAGCACCGCGCCCGCCGACGGCGCCGCCGCCTCGGGTGCCGCACCGGCCTCGGGAGCGCCGGCCGACGGGGTCCTTGCCGAGGACGCCCCGGCCGGGGACGACCCGCTGGCCGCGGCCCAGGCCGAGGTGCTCGACCTCCAGGACCAGGTCGCCCGCCGCAAGGCGGACCTGTACAACCTCGAGCAGGAGTACGCCGCCTTCGTGCGCCGCTCCCGCACCGAGGCGCAGGGGCACCGCCAGGCGGGCGTCGAGCAGGTCGTCGAGTCCCTGCTGGGGGTGCTGGACGACATCGCCCTGGCCCGCCACCACGACGACCTCACCGGACCGTTCGCGTCGATCGCGGACAAGCTCGAGCAGACCCTCGCGCAGCGGTTCTCCTTCGAGCGCTTCGGCGCCGTGGGGGAGGAGTTCGACCCGAACGTGCACGAGGCGCTCATGAGCACCGACTCCTCCGAGGTCGAGGTCCCCACGATCGAGCAGGTGCTGCAGCCGGGCTACCGGCTCGGCGAGAAGGTCGTGCGCGCCGCGCGCGTCTCGGTGCACTCGCCCGCGTGAGCGGCACCGCCCGTGACGCGGGCACGGCAGGACACGCCCCGTGGGCGCCGGTCACCGGCGCCCACGGGGGCACGGACACTGATGACAGCTAAGGGGAGGTGAGGTGTGATGGCAGGACAGGACTGGCTGGAGAAGGACTTCTACCAGGTGCTCGGCGTGCCCAAGGACGCCGACGAGGACACGATCAAGAAGGCGTACCGCAAGCTCGCGCGCACCCACCACCCCGACCAGAACCCCGGTGACACCAAGGCCGAGGAGACCTTCAAGAAGGTCGGCGAGGCCTACTCGGTGCTCTCCGACCCCCAGCAGCGCAAGGAGTACGACGCCCTGCGCGCCATGGCCGGCGGCAGCCCGAGGTTCGCCGGCGGACCCGGCGGAGGGACCTCCGGCTTCGAGGACGTCTTCTCCTCGGGCTTCGGCGCCGGCGGCCGCGGCGGCTCCTACGCCTCCGCCGAGGACATGCCCGGCTTCGACGACATCCTGTCCTCGATGTTCGGCGCGCAGGCGCCCACGGGGTTCGGCTCGCGGCGCCGTGCCCAGCGCGGCCAGGACGTGCACGCCACGACGACGCTGCCGTTCCGGCAGGCGGTGGACGGCTCGACGGTCGAGCTGACCGTGGACGGGCGCACGGTCACCACCCGCATCCCGCCCGGCGTGCGCGACGGCCAGCGGATCAAGATCGCCGGCAAGGGGCGGCCCGGCTCGGGCGGCGCTCCCGCGGGCGACCTCGTCATCACCGTCGAGGTCACCGCCCACCCGCTGTTCACCCTCGACGGCAAGGACCTGCGGCTCACCGTGCCGGTCACCTTCGACGAGGCGGCGCTGGGGGCCACCGTCGAGGTACCCACCCTCGACGGCGAGACCGTCCGGCTCAAGGTGCCCGCCGGGACCCCGTCGGGCCGGACGCTGCGTGTGCGCAGGCGCGGCGTGCGCCCCGCCAGGGGCACCGCCGGCGACCTGCTGGTCACCGTCAACGTCGTCGTCCCCTCGCGGCTGTCCGCGGCGGCGCGCCAGGCGGTCGAGGACTTTGCCGCAGCCAACGCCGACGCCAGCCCGCGCGACTTCCTCTTCGAGCAGGCGGGACGATGAGCGCCCCCCGGGCGGGCGCCGGCCGAGGCCGCGGCCGGACCCGGGTGCGCGCCGAGGACGAGCTGGGGCCCGACGCCGCCGTCCTCACCATCTCCGTGGCCGCCGAGCTGGCGGCCATGCACCCGCAGACCCTGCGCCAGTACGACCGGATGGGGCTCGTCGAGCCGCGCCGGACGGCCGGCCGGGGCCGGCGCTACTCCCTGCGCGACGTCGCGCGGCTGCGCGAGATCCAGCGCCTCTCCCAGGACGAGGGCGTCAACCTCGCCGGCATCCACCACATCCTGCGGCTGCGCTCCGAGCTCGAGCGGGTGACCGACGAGCTCGAGTCGCTGCGCGCCCGCATCGACCCCGGCAGCCGCGTCTTCACCGCGTCCTCCTCCGGCGTCGTCGTCTCCGGACCCCGGGGCCGGCGCGTGCGCACCGAGCGCCGCGAGACCGGCGCCCTCGTGCTGTGGCAGGGACCCCGCCGCGGCCGGTGATCCGCGCGTACCGTGGGGGGCGTCGACGGGACGGAGGAGAGCCGTGATCGAGCCCGACACGAAGGACTGGACCTGGGTGCTGGAGCGCCGGTGCGAGCAGTGCGGCACCGAGGCCGCCCGGTTCACGCCGGCCGACGTCGCGGCCGAGCTCGCGGAGGCGGCCCGCCGCTGGGCGGCGGTGCTCCGGCGCGACGACGTCGCCACCCGCCCCGACCCCGCCACCTGGTCGCCGCTGGAGTACGCGGCGCACATCGCCGACGTCCTCGACGTCATGGCCGCCCGGCTGGCGCTCATCCGCACCCGCGAGGACCCCACGTTCCCCGACTGGGACCAGGACCAGGCCGCCGTCGACGGTGACTACGGCGCGCACGACCCCGGCGACGTCGCCCATCGGATCGCCACGCGCGCGGAGGAGACCGGCATCGTGTTCGGCGCCGTCCCCGAGGCCGCCTGGGAGCGGACCGGGCGACGCGGCGACGGCGCCGCCTTCACCGTCCGCACGCTGGCCCAGTACCTGCTGCACGACGTGCGCCACCACCTTCACGACGTCGACGGCTGAGCGTCGCTGCGACCCGCGGCAGGGCTTGGCACACTGTGGCTGTGACGAACGAGCCCGGCCAGCGGCCCGCAGGTGACCGGTCGGAGCCGGACGGCCCGCCCGAGGACGTGCCGGCGGACGCGCATGCGGACGGGCCGGTGGACGCGCCCGTGGCCCGCACCCCCGACGCTCCCGACGCGCCCGGCGTGCACGACGCGCCCGACGAGGCACCTGACGACGCCCCCGGCGACGTGCCGGGCGCGCACCGGCGCCGGCGGATCCGCCCGCGTACCACCCGCGCGGCACTGGTGTGGATCGTCGTCGGGCTGCTCGTGGGCACCCTGGTGCCCGCGTTCGCCCTGGCCGCCGGGACGAGCGCGGCCGCGGACATCGTGCGTGACTCCGTCGACTCCGCGGAGCCGATCACGTCCGGGCGGCACGACCTGACGGGGGAGGGCACCTACCTCATCGTCGGCGAGCGCGGGACGACCGGGCAGTGCCTCGTCACCGGCCCGGACGGGTCGAGCCTGGACATCGAGCTCGAGGAGGTCTTCCAGGCCGGCGCCGGGACGTCCGACGTCAGCCTCGGCAGCTTCGCCGCGGGCTCGGACGGCGCCTACCAGGTCGACTGCGACGCCGGCGGGGCGGACCTGGGCCTCACGCGCTCGCCGTCCCTGGGCGGCTGGTCCGTGCTGGGTGGACCGATGCTCGTCGGCGCGATCGGCCTGGTCGCGGGCCTCACCATCGGCGTCGTCGGCCTGTTCGGCTGGGTGGCCGCGCGCCGCCGCCGCTGGAGCTCCGACAGCTGACCCACCCGCCCGCCGGGAGTGCGGCGGGCGCCCAGCGGGAGAGCGGCGGCCGGAGCTAGTCCTTCTCGCCGCCGAGCTGCTGCCAGAGGAACTCGTAGGCGAGGGCCTCCAGGTAGGCGCGCTGGCTGTTCGTCGCCGCCCCGCCGTGCCCGCCCTCGATGTTCTCGTAGTAGCGCACGTCGTGGCCGGCCTCGAGCATCTTCGCCGCCATCTTGCGGGCGTGCCCGGGGTGGACTCGGTCGTCGCGCGTGGAGGTGGTCAGCAGCAGCGGCGGGTACTCCTTGTCCGCCTCGAGCAGGTGGTACGGGGAGAAGGTCTTGATGAACGACCACTGCTTCGGGTCGTCGGGGTCGCCGTACTCGGCCACCCAGGAGGCCCCCGCCAGCAGGTGCGAGAACCGCTTCATGTCCAGCAGCGGGACCTGGGCGACCACCGCACCGAACAGCTCGGGGTAGAGCGTGAGCATGACGCCCATGAGCAGCCCGCCGTTCGAGCCGCCCCGGATGCCCAGGTGCGCGGGGTCGGTGACCTGCCGGGAGATGAGGTCGCGGGCGACCGCCGCGAAGTCCTGGTAGCTGCGGTGGCGCCGGTGACCGATCGCGGTGCGGTGCCAGCGCGGCCCGAACTCCCCGCCGCCGCGGATGTTGGCCACGACGTAGACGCCGCCGCGCTCGAGCCAGGAGCGCCCCACCGCACCGGAGTAGGACGGCAGCAGCGAGATCTCGAACCCGCCGTACCCGTAGAGCAGGGTGGGCAGCGGGGCGGCGCCGTCGCGCCGCGACTCCGCGGTACCGACCCCCGCCGGCCCGATCTGGAAGTACGGGACCTGCGTGCCGTCGTCGGAGGTGGCGAAGAACTGCTCGACGACGAGGCCCTCGTCCTCGAAGAACAGCGGCAGCATCTTCAGCGGCTCGACGCCCTTGGTCTGGCCCGCGCCCGAGAGCCGCACGAGGTTGAGCGAGCTGGGCTGGAGGAAGTCGGTGGTGGTCAGCCAGATGTCGTCCGACTCGCGCGGGTCGACCGCCGCGACCGACATCGAGGACATCCGCGAGACCGCCAGCCGCGGCGAGCCGGCGGCGGCCAGCGCGAGGGGCCGCTCGAGCCACTCGCCGTCGGAGGTCGGCGGCGGCGTGCGCAGCTCGAGCCGGTTGACCACGTCCTCGAGGACGTTGAGCACCAGGTGGTGGCGCGTCCACGTGTAGGAGGACAGCGCGGTGGTCGGCGTCGGGGCGAACAGGGTGGTCAGGGTGCCCTCGCCGGCGAGGAACTCTTCGAGGTCGACGCCCAGCAGGGTGCCCGCGCGGTACATCGTGCCGCGCAGCGTGATGGTCTCGCGCAGCAGGATGGTCAGCCACTCGCGGTGCACGTCGACCGTGGCGGTGGTGGGCGCGTCGATGCGCACGCGCGTGCCGTCCTCGCGCAGGAGGTGGACCTCCTCGTCGAAGAAGCCGACCGCGCGGCTGAGGAAGGTGCGCTCGAAGCCCGGGGTGCTGTCGAAGGAGGCGAACACGCCGACGTCGGCGACCTCGCCGGCGTAGATCTCCTCGGCCTGCGCCAGGTCGGTGCCCCGCGTCCAGCGGCGCACGGTGCGCGGGTAGCCGGACTCGGTCATCGAGCCCTCACCGAGGTCGCGGCCCACCAGCAGCGTGTCCCCGGTGGTGTCCGCCCAGGTCGCGTACCCCTTGGACTCGGGCAGGACGAAGCCGTCGTCGAGCAGCTCGAGGGTGGTCAGGTCCATCTCGCGCACGACGTCGGCGTCGGAGCCACCCCGGGACAGGGAGACGAGGGCGCGGTCCAGTGAGGGGCGCAGGACGGTGGCCCCGTGCCACACCCACGGCTCGCCCTCGGCCTCGGCGAGGGCGTCGACGTCGAGAACGGTCTCCCACTCGGGCTCACGCTCGCGGTAGGAGTCCCAGGTGGTGCGGCGCCACAGGCCGCGCGGGTGCTCGGCGTCGATCCAGAAGTTGTACAGGTGCTCCCCGCGCTGGACGACGTGCGGGATCTTCTCGGTCGAGTCCAGGACCTCGAGGATCTGCCCCTCGAGGTCGGTGAACCGCTCCGTGGCGGCGAGCTCCTCGGCGACCTCGCCGTTGCGTTCGGTGGCCCAGGCGAGCGCCTGCTCGTCCTCCACCTCCTCGAGCCAGCGGTACGGGTCGTCGGACGTCGCTGCGGGCTCGGCTGCGCTCATGTGCCCATCTCACCATGTCATCGCTCTGGTCACACCCCGCCGGGGTGTCGGACCGTCCGGATCCCCCGGTCACGGGGCCAGGCACGACGACGGCCGGCCCCCGGACTGGGGGACCGGCCGTCGGGCGTTCGGGGGCTAGCTCCCCGAGGGTGTCTGGTGCGTCAGGCGTTCGACTTGTCGTCGCCGGCGCCCTCGTTGCCGATGCGGCCGTCGATGTTGTCGCGCACGCCGTCGATCTTGTCGGAGTGCTTCCCACCGGAGATCTTGTCCGCCGCGCCAGCGGCGGCGTCGAGCCCCTTGTCGGAGTACTCCTCACCCTTGTCGCCAGATGCGAAGTCCTTGGCCTTGTCGAGGATTCCCAATGGATTCTCCTTCCGCCGGCTCGACCGTCCGGTTGGTACGGCCGCCACACATCCTTGCGCACCGGGTGGGGGCGCGGTCAAGGGAATGGCCGGGTGTCCCGCGATCCGGGCCCCGCGTAGGGTCGGGACATGACGCAGATCCACGAGCTGTCAGCACTCGAGCTCGCGGCCGCGGTCCGCTCCCGCGAGGTCTCCCCGACCGAGGTGGCCGACCACACGCTGCGCCGCATCGAGGCCCTGGACCAGCACGTCGGGGCCTTCATCCACGTCGCGGCCGAGCGCGCGCTCGACGACGCGCGCGCCGCCGAGGACCGGCTCGCCCGGGCGGGACGCGGGGCGGGGGTTGGGGCGGGCGCCGGTGCGGCCGCCGGGAGCGGCGGCGACGACGACCTCCCCCCGTTCCTCGGCGTCCCGCTGCCGATCAAGGACCTCAACCAGGTCGCCGGGCTGCCCGTGCGGATGGGGTCGGCGGCGTTCGCCGACACCGTCGCCCAGGTCGACGACGGCATCGTCACCCTGCTCGCCGAGGCCGGCACGACGATGGTCGGCAAGACGACCACCCCCGAGTTCGGCATGCCGCCCTACACGGAGCCCGACGTCGGCCCCACCGCCCGCACGCCGTGGGACCTCACGCGCTCCGCCGGCGGTTCGTCGGGCGGGGCGGGCGCCGCCGTCGCGGCCGGGCTCGTCCCGGCGGCCCAGGGCTCCGACGGCGGAGGCTCGATCCGCATCCCGGCCGCCGCGTGCGGGCTGGTCGGGCTGCTGCCCACGCGGGGCCGGATCTCGCCGGGGCCGTACCAGCCCGACGGGACCGGGCTCTCGCGCAGCGGCGTCCTCACGCGCACCGTCCGGGACACCGCGGCGCTGCTCGACGTGCTCGCCGTCCCGCGCCCCGGCGACGTCTACCGGGCGCCGGAGCAGACGGGCACGTTCCTCGCCGCCTGCGACGCCCCGCCGCGACGTCTGCGCGTCGGCGTCCTGCGGGAGCCGATCGCGATCGAGACCGACGTGCACCCCCAGGCGCTGGCCGCCGTCGACCGGGCGGTGGCCCTCCTGCAGGCCCTCGGGCACGAGATCGTCGAGGTCTCGGTCCCGTTCGGGGTCGAGGAGTGGGAGGCGTTCCAGCCGGTCTGGGCGACCGGCGCCGCCGCCGCGCCGCTCGAGCCGGAGCAGGAGGAGCTGCTCGTCCCGCTCACCCGGTTCCTGCGCGAGCGCGGGCAGGGCGTGACCGCCGTCCAGTACGCCGAGGCCATCTCCGCGATGCACATGCTCACCCGGCGCACGGCACAGGTGTGGGCCGACGTCGACGTCGTCCTCAGCCCCACGTTGTCCGGCCCGCCGGCACCGGTCGGGTCGATGCGCGACGACGCCGACCCGGCCCAGGACTTCCTCGACCAGCGCGCCTACACACCATGGACCTCGACGTGGAACATCACCGGGGCGACGGCGATCTCCGTGCCGCTGCACCGGGCCGCGGTCGTCGACGGCGGACCCGAGCTGCCCTTCGGCGTCCAGCTCGGCGGGAAGATCGGTGACGAGGCGATGCTCCTCGGCCTGGCCGCCGCCCTGGAGGAGGCCGACCCGTGGCCGCTCGTCGCGCCCGCGTGGGCGGCCGGCGCCGGGGGTGCGACCACCGCGTAGTCGGGCGCGCCGGACCCCGGGCGGGTGGCGCGCGGGCGAGGTGCGTGGCCCGTCCGGGGAGACGCGCAGCACTCGGGGAGGTGTTCCCTGCCAGGAGGGTGCCGGACCCCGTTAGCATGCCGTGGGCGGTGCTCAGCCGGGTGGCCGTCGGCGGTCGCACGACCCGAGCTTGGCGAGAGGATCCACTGCATGCGAACGGGTATCGAGATCGCGTCCCCGATGGGAACGGCCTCCCGTGCCCCGGGCGGTCGCGCGGTCGTCGGCAGCGCGCCCCCTGCCGACCTCATCATCAACCACCCCGGGGTGGCCCCCGCGAACCTCGAGATCGCCGACACCCCGGGCGGCTGGATGATCCGCGTCGTCGGTGGTGCCGCGTTCGTCGCGGGGCAGCCGCTCACCGCGCCGGTCGCGATCGGCCAGGGCGTGGCCGTCCGCCTCGGGCACCCGGCACAGGGGCCCGAGCTGCGGATCCGTCCCGTCGGCGCACCGGCCGGACCGGGTGCCCCGGGCGCCCCGGCGGGTCCCGGGGGACCGGGCGCCGCCTCGGCGGGTCCCGCGGGACCGAGCGCCGCATCCGCGGGCTCGGCCGGTCCGAGCGCCGCGTCGGCCGCCTCCGCCGGCCCGGCCGCCCCCTCGTCGATCCCCTCGCCGGCCCGGCCCACCGGGACCCCGGCAGGCCCGCCCGCGGACGCACCGGCCGCGCGGGCGCAGGCCGCACCGCCCACGGGCCCGCCGAGGTCGGGCCCGGCGGGCAAGCCCGCGGCGCCGGACGCCCGCGCGTTCTCCGGCGCCCCGGCCGCCGACGCGCCGGCGGCCACCCAGTCCCTGCACCACGGCCGCCCCGTCGCCCCCGCACCCTCGGGCACCCCCGCGGGCAGCCCCTCCCCGGCCTCCGCCGCGGCCGGACGCGCGCCGGGGACCCTGACCATCGGCCGTGCGAAGAGCGCGGACATCACCCTCGACGACCCCCTCGTCTCCGGCCGGCACGTCGACCTCGTGCCCACCCAGGGCGGCTTCCGGGTCATCGACCGCGGCTCGCTCAACGGCACCTTCGTCAACGGTTCGCGCATCACCCAGGGCACGCTCCAGATGGGCGGCATCCTCGGCGTCGGAGGCACCTTCCTCCAGCTCGTCCCCGGCGGCCTGGTGCCCATCGACATCTCCGGCGGCGAGGGCAGCCTCGAGGCCGAGGACCTCACCGTGCGCGTGCCCGCGTCCCCCGACGAGCGCAAGCGGTTCAAGGAGGCCGGCGCGCAGGACCCGTCGAAGAAGACCATCCTCGACGACGTCACCTTCTCCCTGCCCGGGCGTTCGCTGCTGGCCGTCATCGGCCCCTCCGGCGCGGGCAAGTCGACGCTGCTGCGCTCCCTGGTGGGGCGGCCGCCCGCCGACGAGGGCATCGTCCGGTTCTCCGGGCTCGACGTCTACGAGCACGAGGCCACCATGCGCAACCGGATGGGCGTGGTCCCGCAGGACGACGTCGTGCACCGCACCCTCTCGGTGCGCAAGGCCCTCGAGTACGGCGCCGAGCTGCGCTTCGACGAGTCGGTCCAGCGCCGCGAGCGCGAGCAGGCCGTCGAGCGCGTGATGAACCAGCTCGGCCTGACCGAGCACTCGAGCACGCGCATCGACCGGCTCTCCGGCGGCCAGCGCAAGCGCGTCTCCGTCGCCCTGGAGATGCTCACCCAGCCGGACCTGCTCTTCCTCGACGAGCCGACCTCGGGCCTCGACCCCTCCCTCGACGCCGAGATCATGCACCTGCTCGCCGACATCGCCCACGGCGACGACTCGCGCGGGGTGCGCGGACGCACGGTCGTCGTCATCACGCACAACGAGGTCAACCTCGCTGAGTGCGACAAGATCCTCCTGCTCGCCCCGGGCGGCAAGACCGCCTTCTACGGCGCGCCTCACGAGGTCAAGCCGTACTTCGCCAAGGCGATGCGCTACCTGGGCCGCGAGGTCAGGGACCCCGACGACCTCACCTACGCGCAGATCTACGCGTTCATCAAGGAGGACCCCACCCGGTCCCAGCAGATGTTCGAGGGCGCCTCGGCCCGTCCGCACGTGCGGCGCGTCAACGTCAGCCGCCCCCAGCAGCTCGAGCGGCGCAGCCAGCAGTCCGTGGGGCGGCAGGTCTCCACGCTCGCGCGCCGGCAGCTGAGCCTGATGTTCGCCGACATGAAGTACCTGGCGGTGCTGGTGCTCATGCCCGTGCTGTTCGGCGTCCTCACCCTCGCCGTACCCAAGTACGAGGAGAACTCCGAACGGCTCGGTCTCCGGGCGCCCCAGCCCGGCGAGTTCGCCACGACGGAGGCCTCGCAGATCCTGCTCATCGTCATGGTGGGCCTGGCGCTGGCCGGCCTGGCGGTGTCGATCCGCGATCTCGTCGGCGAACGGGAGATCTTCCGGCGCGAGGCGGCGGTCGGGCTCAGACCCGACGCCTACCTCGGCGCCAAGGTCATCGTGCTCGGCACGGTCGCCGCCTACCAGGGGGCGGCCGCGGCGGTCATCACCCTCATGCTCAACAACCCGCCGGACGAGGGCTCGCTGCTGCCGTCGGGCGCCGTCGAGATCGTCATCGCGGCGATGGCGCTGACCGTGGTCAACATGCTGCTCGGCCTGCTGCTGTCGACGATGGCGCAGAACTCCGAGCAGGTGATGATGTCCATGGTCGGGGCCGGCATCCTCCAGCTCGTGCTCAGCGGCGGTGTGCTGGCCGTGGCCGGGACGCCGATCGCCGAGCAGCTCTCCTGGTTCATGCCCACGCGCTGGGGCTTCGCGATGACGATGTCGACGGTCGGCATCACGGACTTCCGCCCCGACCAGACCGACGCCCTGTGGGAGCACAGCCCGGAGATCTGGCTGCTCACCCTGGGGGCGCTCGTGGTCTGGGGCCTGGTGTACGCGCTGCTCACCCGCTGGCGCCTGGCCAAGCAGGCCGACTGACGTCGGTCGGGTCTCGAGGAGGAGACGTGGACGGTGGACGGACCGGCGACGGGGCCGGGCGGTACTGGCAGGAGCCGGCGGGCGGTCAGCACCGGCAGGAGCCGGCAGCTGGTCAGTACTGGCAGGCGCAGGGCCCGCCGCAGCAGTGGCACGGACCGGGCGGGGCGCAGGAGCAGCACGTCGGTGCGGGACGAGCACCGGGCGCTCCGGCCGAGGGACGTGGTCGACGGACATGGCCGCTCGTGCTCGTCGCCGCGCTGGTGGGCGCGGCGCTCGGGACGGGGGCGCCCCTCGCGGTGACGTCGGGCCTGTTCGACTCCGGGATCTCGGAGCTGGCCCTGCCGGAGACGCTCGACGACCTCAGAGAGCTCGAGGCCGTCCAGGCGGATCTCGGTGCGGGCGATACCACCGTGGAGGCGCGACGAGAGGTGCTCGTCGAGCTGCAGGAGTCACTGTCAGGCGCGCACGACGGCGCGGCGACAGCTGCCCGGACCTACGCCGACGAGGACCTCGAGACCATCGTCACCGTGTACGCGGTGGCAGCGGACAGTCCCGGACTCTGGTCGCCGCAGGACTCCGACTCGCTGGCCGAGCTCCTGGGTTTCGGCTCCCCGCAGGCCTGGGTCGTCACCGACGACGACGCCGAGTGCCTGGTCCGGGCCGCCGACCCGACGGTGCTGCTCACCGATGGCAGCCAGCCCACGCGTGACGTGGAGGCGGTGATCACCCTCTGCCAGCTGACGACGGACGGACTGACGGTGACGGTCCAGGGTGACTCGGTCGTGGCACCGGAGCGTGGCCTGGAGCTCGTGCGCGAGGCGGCCGAGGCGGTCGAGGTCGGCTGAGTGCCGGCTCGGCGTCACCGCCAGGGGACGACGACGCCGAACTCCCGGTGGAGCACCTGGAACAGGACGTCAGAGTTCAGCAACTTGTCCGGGCGCACCTTCGCCACGGTCCTGCCCGACCGGTCGAGCACCCTGAGCAGATCGGCCCTCCGCCACCTCCGCAGCGTCTCGACGGCGCCCAGGGAGGCGGCGTCGACGGGCCTGTTCCCGAAGGTGACCGTGCGGCCGGCCAGCGCGACGGCGCCGAAGTCGACGGGTGCGCCGGTGGCCGCGGCGCGCTGGACCTGGGCCATGACGGCGGCGTTGATCGCCCCGCGCATCGTGCGGACGACGCGCCTGTCGTCGACGTCGACCCTGTGTGTCGAGCCCTTCCGACCGATCACCGCGTGGCCGTCCCTGTACAGCCCGACGACATACTGCAGGTCGCCCCACGGCACGTCCTGCACGGCGGAGCGGGTGACGATACGGGCACCCTGGTCGCCGACCCAGACGAGGGTGGCGCCCCTCGGGCGTTCGGCGACGACGATGCCGAGGGCGCTGATGACGCTGAGCGCGGCGACGACGACGCCGACGATCTCGCCGTCCGTCGCGCCGAGGTAGACGCCGGCGGCGAGCCCGAGCATGGCGACGATGGCGGCGGCGCCGAACCCGATGCCGACGCGCATGCCCGTCGTCGCGGAGTAGGCGGGTGCCGGGGCCCGCTGCCCGGTCAGCGTGCGGGCGAGCGCGACGTCGCTGCGTAGGCGCACGACGACGAGCACGATGACGATCGCAGCGAGGACCGCGACGCCGACTCCGAGCCACACCCAGTACTCGTGCGCGCGTGCCGCGTCGACCAGCGCCTCCTCGTAGGAGCGGATCCTTGTCGTGGCCCCGCGCCCCTGGGGACGGGGGATGCGCTGCTCGCAGCGGTCACCGGGCGCCATGGGCTCGCCGTTGCACATGGCGACGGCCTCCGCGCCGAGGTGCCGTGAGGCCACGTACAGCCCGCCGGTGAGACAGAGTCCGAGCAGGAGGACGAGGGAGGCGGGGAAGCGACGGAGGGCGGCGAGGTGGTCGACCGCGGCACCGGGGGCGGGGGACGCAGAGCTCACGTGCGGACCGTAGGAGGCGGCGAGGGCGCCGTTCCCGTCCTCGACGCCGACGAGGTGCCCGTCCTCCCCGGTCGACAGCGGGCACGATCTCGCCCTGGCGGATCACGGTTGAGCGGAAGGAGACTCGACCGTGTCGGCGTGGATCCGACAGATCACGTCAGGGGACGACGACTCCGAACTGTTCGCGGAGCACGTGGAACAGGACGTCGGAGTTCGCGATGCGGACCGGGCGAAGGGTGATCGGGGTCCTGCCGTCCCGGTCGCGCACCTCGAGGTGGACGCCCTCCTTCGTCCGCACCGCGTTGATGGCGGCAAGCGAGCCGGCGTCGAACGACTTCTTGCCGAAGGTGATCGTGCGACCGGCGAGGGTGACGGCGCCGAAGTCGACGGGTGCGCCGGTGGGGGCGGCCTGCCGGACCTCGGCCAGGGCGGTCGAATTGATCGTCGAACGCATGGTCCCGAAGAAGTCCTTGTCGTCGACGCTGACCTGGTGCTTGGCGCCTTTCCAGCCGATCTCCATGAAGCTGTCGTTGCCCGGGTCGGTGAAGTACCGCAGGTCGCTCCACGGCACGTCCTGCGACGTGCTCCGCGTGACGATGCGGGCGCCCGGCTCGTAGGCCCACACCAGGGTGCTGCCCTTCGGGCGCGCCCGGACGACGACGGCGAGCGCGACGAGCACGCCGACGGCCGCGACGGCGACACCGACGATCTCGCCGTCGGTCGCACCGAGGCGCACGCCGAGGAAGAGGCCGACGGCGCCGATGGTGGCCGCGACGAGGAAACCGAGCCCCGCGCTGATGCCGGTCGTCGTGGAGAAGGCGGTCAGCGGCGCCTGCTCCCCGGACATCGAGCGGGCGAGCGCGACGTCGCTGCGCCAGCGCAGGACGACGAGCACGATGACGATCGCGGCGAGGACCGCGACGCCGATGCCGGCCCAGACCCAGGCCTCGTGGCCGCGCGCCGAGGCGACGAGCTGCTCCTCGTAGGAGCGGATCGTGGTCGAGGTGGAGAGGCGCCGACGACGGCGGCTGGTCTCCGAGCACTGGTCGCCGGGCTGCATGGTCTCGTCGCCGCACATGGCGACGGCTTCGGCACCGAGGTGCCGCGAGGCCAGGTACAGGCCCGCGGCGATGAAGACGCCGAGGAAGACGACGAGGCTGACGGGGAAGCGGCGGAAGGCGGCCAGGTGGTCGACCGCGGCTCCGGAGACGGGAGATGGAGAGTTCACCCGCGGATAGTAGGCGAGTCGTGGTCGCGCGATCCGCAGTGTGCCGCGGACGATGCTCCGCCTCTCGGCGCCCTCCTGCTGCGTCCCGAGCTCACGCACGCGATGCGGAGGAGGGGGAGGCGGATAAAAGTTGAGTGGAATAGACTCAAGTTGAGATCGGTTGAACTTCGCAGACACCGCACCCGATACCGAGGAGAGCCATGGACACCAAGCTCACGACCAGGTCGCAGGAGGCCGTCGCCTCCGCGCTCCAGCGCGCCACCACGGCCGGCAACCCGCAGATCGAGCCCAGCCACCTGCTGGGGGCGCTCCTCGACCAGGGCGAGGGCATCGCCCTGTCCCTGCTCGACGCCGTCGGGGCCGACCGCGCCGCGCTCGCCCGCCGCACCGAGGCCGCGATCGCCGCCCTGCCGGGCGTGAGCGGCGGGTCCGTCGCCCAGCCGCAGACCTCCCGCGCCTTCCTCACCGTCGTCTCCGGCGCGAGCGAGGAGGCGAGCGCGCTCGGCGACGAGTACGTCTCCACCGAGCACCTCCTCCTCGGCCTGGCCGCCGCCCCCGGCACGGACGAGATCCTCCGTGCCGCCGGGGCGACCGCCGACGCCCTGCGCGCCGCCGTGCCCGCCGTGCGCGGCAACCGGCCCGTGACCAGCGCGGACCCCGAGGGCACCTTCCAGGCCCTGGAGAAGTACGGCTCCGACCTCACCGCCGCCGCCCGCGAGGGCAAGCTCGACCCGGTCGTGGGCCGCGACGCCGAGATCCGCCGCGTCGTCCAGGTCCTCTCGCGGCGTACCAAGAACAACCCCGTCCTCATCGGCGAGCCCGGCGTCGGCAAGACCGCCGTCGTCGAGGGGCTCGCCCAGCGCATCGTCGACGGCGACGTCCCGGAGTCCCTGCGCGGCAAGACCCTCGTCGCGCTCGACATGGCCGGCATGGTCGCGGGCGCGAAGTACCGCGGCGAGTTCGAGGAGCGCCTCAAGGCGGTCCTCCAGGAGATCTCCGACTCCGACGGTCAGGTCGTCACGTTCATCGACGAGCTGCACACCGTCGTCGGGGCGGGCGCCGGCGGCGACTCCTCCATGGACGCCGCCAACATGCTCAAGCCGATGCTGGCCCGCGGGGAGCTCCGCCTCGTCGGTGCCACCACGCTGGACGAGTACCGCGAGCACATCGAGAAGGACCCCGCCCTCGAGCGCCGCTTCCAGCAGGTGTTCGTCGGCGAGCCGTCGGTCGAGGACACCGTGACGATCCTGCGCGGCATCGCACCGAAGTACGAGGCGCACCACCAGGTGACGATCTCCGACGGCGCGCTCGTCGCCGCCGCCACGCTCTCCGACCGGTACATCACCGGCCGGCGACTGCCCGACAAGGCGATCGACCTCGTCGACGAGGCAGCCTCGCGCCTGCGCATGGAGCTCGACTCCTCCCCGGAGGAGATCGACGTCCTGCGCCGGCAGGTCGACCGGCTCGGCATGGAGGAGGCCTACCTCGCCGAGAACCTCGACGACGGTGACGCCGCGACGGCCGAGCGCCTCGAGGCGCTGCGCGCCGAGCTGGCGGACCGGCGGGAGGAGCTCGACGGGCTCACCGCGCGGTGGGAGTCCGAGAAGGCCGGGCACAACCGGGTCGGTGACCTGCGTGCCCGCCTCGACGAGCTCGTCACCGAGGCGGAGCGCGCCGAGCGCGAGTCGCGGTACGAGGACGCCGGCCGCCTGCGGTACGGGGAGATCCCGTCGCTGCAGCGCGAGCTCGAGGCCGCCGTGGCCAGCGAGGAGGCCGACAGCGCCGAGGACGCGGGCACGAGCGACCCGATGATCGCCGACAAGGTCTCCGCCGAGGAGATCGCCGAGGTGGTCGGCGCCTGGACCGGCATCCCGGTCGGGCGCCTGCTCCAGGGCGAGTCCGAGAAGCTCCTCCACATGGAGGACGAGCTGGGCAGGCGGCTCATCGGCCAGACCGGCGCCGTGCGCGCGGTCTCCGACGCCGTGCGCCGCTCGCGCGCCGGCATCGCCGACCCCGACCGACCGACCGGCTCGTTCCTGTTCCTCGGCCCCACGGGCGTGGGCAAGACCGAGCTCGCGAAGTCGCTCGCGGACTTCCTCTTCGACGACGAGCGCGCCATGGTGCGCATCGACATGTCCGAGTACTCGGAGAAGCACTCGGTGTCCCGCCTGGTCGGGGCGCCCCCCGGGTACGTCGGGTTCGAGGAGGGCGGCCAGCTGACGGAGGCTGTGCGGCGGCGCCCGTACACGGTGGTCCTGCTCGACGAGGTCGAGAAGGCCCACCCCGAGGTCTTCGACATCCTCCTGCAGGTCCTCGACGACGGTCGGCTCACCGACGGTCAGGGCCGCACCGTCGACTTCCGCAACGTCATCCTCGTGCTGACGTCGAACCTCGGCTCGCAGTTCCTGGTGGACGTCAACGTCCCGGAGGAGAAGCGTCGCCAGCAGGTGATGGAGGTCGTGCGGGCGTCGTTCAAGCCGGAGTTCCTCAACCGGCTCGACGACGTCGTCATGTTCGACGCGCTCGGCATCGACGAGCTCGGCCGGATCGTCGACCTGCAGATCGCCCGGTTCGCCGAGCGGCTCGAGCCGCGCCGCATCACGCTCGAGGTCACCGACGCCGCCCGCGAGTGGCTTGCCCTCGAGGGCTTCGACCCCGCCTACGGCGCACGACCGCTGCGCCGCCTCGTCCAGCGCGAGATCGGCGACCGGCTGGCGCGCCTGCTGCTCGGCGGCGACGCCGCGGACGGCACCCACGTCGTCGTCGACCGCGGCGACGGCGAGGGGCTGGACGTGCGCACCGCGGAGGCGCCCGCCGCGTAGCGCACCCTGCCCGCCCGGGCGGGTGGCACATGCGTGAGGGGTGGGCGACGGATCGATCCGTCGCCCACCCCTCACGTGCTGCGTCAGGCGCTCGCGCGCACGCGTGCGCGCTGGGTGCCCAGGCCGGCTACGCCCATCTCCATGACGTCTCCGCCCGTGAGGTAGGGGAAGCGGCCCGAGAGCGCGACCCCCTCCGGTGTGCCCGTGGAGACGAGGTCGCCCGGCTCGAGGCGGACGTACCGCGAGAGCTCCTGGACGATGGTGGGCACGTCGAAGATGAGGTCCGCCGTCGTCGAGTCCTGCCGCGGCTCACCGTTGACGGTCGACCAGATCCGCAGGTCGCCGGGGTCCACCTCGTCGGCGGGGACGAGCACCGGGCCGACCGGGCAGAAGGTCGGCGCCATCTTCCCCTTCGACCACTGGCCGAGGGACTCCACCAGCTGGTGCTCCCGCTCGGAGACGTCGTTGCACACCACGTACCCGGCGATCGCGGCCATCGCCTCCTCCGGAGAGGAGAGCTGGTAGGCGGGAGTGCCGATGACGATGCCGAGCTCGACCTCCCAGTCGAGCTTCTCGGCCCCGGGCGGGATGAGCACGTCGTCGTGGGGGCCGACCACGGTGTTGGGGTGCTTGAGGAAGACGATGATCCGGCTCGGCGGCTCGGCCCCGGACTCCGCCGCGTGGGCGGCGTAGTTCTGACCGATGCCGATCACCGCGGTGGGCCGGGCGATCGGCGCGCCGATGCGCTGCCCCTCGACGTCCACGGTCGGCAGCTCGCCGGCGGCGAGCGCCGTCGCGACGCGGGCGGTCCCGCCCGAGGCGAGGAAGGCGCCGTCGATGTCGGCGGTGAAGCTGGACAGGTCGTAGGTCACGCCGCCGCGGCGGACGACCGGCCGCTCCTCGCCGGCGGCCCCGATGCGCATGAGCTCCATGCAGGTCACCGGGCGTCCGGGACGGCGACGACGGCGTCGATCTCGACGAGGAAGCCGGACAGGTCGGCCTGGATCGACGTGCGCGCCGGGTAGGGCTCGGAGAGGAGCTCCTTCGAGACCTCGTTGAACTCCGGCCAGTCGGCCATGTCGTTGAGGTAGACCCCGATGCGGACCGCGTTCGCCATCGAGGTGCCTGCCGCCTGCGCGACGGCCTCGAGATTGGCGAAGGTCCGGCGGACCTGCTCGGCGAAGGTCCCGCCGACCAGGGTGCCCTCGGCGTCGAAGGGCCCCTGCCCCGCGAGGAAGAGCAGCCCGCCATGGACGATGCCGGGGGAGTAGGGACCCGCGGGAGCGGGGGCGGTGGGTGCGGTGATCTGCTGCACGAGAGGTTCCTTCCTAGTGGCGGCCCAGGACGGGCCAGATGTCGACGACGGTGTCGTCCTCGACGGCGAGCACGTGGGAGTGCATGTTGGTCAGCCCGCAGGCGTGGTTGGGGCGGATCCGGACGAGGTCGCCGACCCGCAGCGAGTCCGACCCGCGCAGCACGCCGTGCTCCTCGTAGCCGGTGACCAGCACGCCGCCGCCCGCGCCGACGACCGTGCCGATCCGGCCGTCGCCGTGCAGGGAGCCGTCCGAGCTCATGGCCTTGATGCCGGCGTCGACGATGACGGGCTCGCCGCGCAGGGTGCTGACGACCCGGGCGAGCACGGTCGAGGCGGTGTCGGCCGGGTCGGTCGTGCCGATGGCGACCTGGTTCTCGTCGCCGTAGACGTAGGTGCCGGGGCGGGCCTCGGTCACCCCGTCGACGGCGGGGGCGGAACGGACCCCGGCGGTCGAGCCGACCGAGACGCTCGGCACCGGATGGCCGTCGGCCCGCAGGGCGCTCGCCACCTCGACGAGCGTGCGGCCCGCCGCGGTGCCGACCTCGACGCGGCGCTCCGGGTCGGCCCCCACGCCCTGGACCTGCCCCTCGTGCGTGAAGACGCCCTCGAGGACGAGCCCCGGCAGGGCCGCCAGCTCGCGGGTGGTGGCCAGGGCCTCGTCGGGGTCGACGCCCGTGCGCCCCAGCCCGGTGTCGACCTCGAGGCGGATCTCGACCTCGATCCCCTCGGCGGCGGCCGCCTCGGCCAGCGCCCGTGCGGGGGCGACCGAGTCGAGACCGACGACGAGCCGCGCCCGGCGGGCGACCGCCAGGGCCGTGGCGACCCGGTGCGGGCCGACCGGCGGGTAGGCCCAGAAGATGTCCGTCACCCCGGCCCCGGCGAGGGCCTCGGCCTCGGCGGCGGTGGCCGCGGTGAGCCCGACGGCGCCCGCCGCCAGCTGGAGCCGGGCCACCTCGGCGCTCTTGGAGGTCTTCCAGTGCGGTCGCAGGGCGACGCCGAGGTCGCGCGCGTGCTCGGCCATCCGCTCGACGTTGCGGCGCACGGTCGGCAGGTCGACGAGCACCGACGGCGTCGGCAGCTCCTCGATGCGGCGGCCGACGAGCTCGGCCGGGTCGGGTGTGGTCACGGGCCCTCCTGGGCTGGTGGGTCGGCGCTCGCTCGGCGCGCGGACGGCGGGGCCCGCCCGGTCGCGCGGGCGGGCGCGACCGGGCGGGAGTGCGATCAGCCCTTGTCGAGCGGGAACTCCCGCCGCACGTCGAACTGCGAGTACGCCACGTGGCGGGTGAGCGGGTCGGCGGCCTGGGCGTACTCCGTCAGCGGCAGCAGCGCCCGCGTCTCGCTGCGGAAGCGGACGTAGGGCTCCGCCAGGGCCACGCCCGCCGTGCGACCGAACTCGCCGTTGCTGGCCTCGATGAGCTTGCGGGCGAAGGGCCCGTCGTAGCCCTGGCTGACGAAGCAGTCCATCGCCGCGATCTTGCGGTCCACCACCGAGCTGATGTCGATGAGCAGGTCGTTGCGCACCCCGTAGGTGGACAGCGCGTCGCCGGCGACCACCGGCAGGCCCCCGAGGAAGACCTGCTTGACGTTGACCTCCTCCTTGCCGTCGAGGTTCTTGAGGAAGGAGGCGGCCCGGTCCATGGCGGCGATGAGGATCATCGTGGCGATGGTGTGGGTGGAGTTGGTGACCGCCGGGTTCTGCGGGTAGTCGGCGATGACGACGTCGGGCCGGTGCGTGGCGATGAGCTCGGCGACCTGGTCGACGATGTCCTCCTGGACGGTGCTCATGAGGTCGTCGTGGTCGAGGAACTCGATGGTGCCGATGCCGATGATGTCGGCCGCGCGACGCAGCTCGTCCTTCTTGTTCTCGATGATCTCGGCGCGCCCGGCGGCGGTGAGCCGCGGGTCGGCGTCGTCCTTGCGCGCCTCCTCGGCGTACACGTTGGGGTGGATGCGGCCGCCGTGGGTGATGATCACCGCGACGATCTCGTCGCCGGCGTCCGCGTGCAGCGCCAGCGTGCCGCCGCAGTTGGTGATCGTGTCGGCAGGGTGTGCGTACACGGTCATGATGCGCATGGGATGTGCTCCTCGGTAGGTACTGCTCTGTCCTTCTCGGAAAGCTGGGAAAGCTCTAGACGGTGGTGATGGCGGACGTGTGGCGGGCCCGCTGGCGGGCGGGGTCGGGGATCGGTGCGGCCTCCACGAGTCGTCGGGCGTAGTCGGTCTGCGGGTCGTTGAGGACGGCCCGCGCGTCGCCCTGCTCGACGATCGAGCCGTGCTGCAGGACGACGACGGTCTCGGAGAGCAGCTCGACGACGGCGAGGTCGTGGCTGATGAACAGGCACGAGAATCCCAGGCGCTGCTGCAGCTCCTGGAACACCTCCAGCACGGCGGCCTGGACCGAGACGTCCAGCGCCGAGGTCGGCTCGTCGGCGATGAGCAGCTCCGGCTCGAGGGTCAGCGCCCGGGCGATGCCCACGCGCTGGCGCTGGCCGCCGGAGAGCTCGTGCGGGAACCGGGTGGTCCAGGCGGTGGGCAGCTGGACCTGCTCGAGCAGGTCGGTCACGCGTGCGCGGCGCTCGGTGCGGGACATCTCGGGGCGGTGCGCGACGAGCGGCTCGGCGATGCACTCCCCGATGGTCATCCGCGGGTTGAGGGAGGAGGCCGGGTCCTGGAAGACCATGCCGTAGTGTGCCCGCGCCTCGCGGGCCGCGCCGCGGCGCAGCGTGCTCAGCTCGGTGCCCCCGACCCGGATGCTGCCCTCGGTGATCGGGGCGAGCCCGACGATGGCCTTGCCGATCGTCGACTTGCCCGAGCCGGACTCCCCGACGAGCCCGACCACCTTGCCGGTGGGGACGGAGAAGCTCACCCCGTCCACCGCGCGCAGGCCCTGGCGGCGCCACGAGCGGCGGTACTGGACGACGAGGTCGGTCACCTCGAGCGCGGGCGCCTCCGCGGCCTCGGGGGATGCGGTCGCGACGGCGTCCTCGCCGGAGGGCTGGGGCACGGCGTCGAGCAGGCGGCGGGTGTAGGGGTGCTCCGGCGAGGCGAACAGCGCGTGCGCCTCCGCTGTCTCCACCACCTCGCCGTCCTTCATGACGACGATGCGGTCGGCCATGTCGGCGATGACGCCCATGTCGTGGGTGATGAGCAGGATCGACAGTCCGCGGCGGTCGCGCAGCTCGCGCAGGACCGCGAGGATCTCGGCCTGGGTGGTGACGTCGAGGGCCGTGGTCGGCTCGTCGGCGATGATGAGGTCGGGGTCGTTGATGAGGGCCATGGCGATGACGGCCCGCTGGCGCATGCCGCCCGACCACTGGTGCGGGTACTGCTTGGCCCGCTCGGCGGCGTCGAGCACCCCGACCCGCTCTAGGCACTCGACCATCTTCTGGTGCGCCTCGCCCCGCGGTGCCCGCGGGTGGTGGATGCGATAGGCCTCCTCGATCTGCTTCCCGATCGAGGCGACGGGGTCGAGGGTGGTCATGTGGTCCTGGAAGACCATGGCGACCTTGCGCCCCCGGACGGCGCGCATCCGCCGGCTGCCGAGCGTGGCGAGATCGACGCCCTCGAGCTCGACGCCGCCGCTGACGATCCGCGCGCCCGGCGGCAGGATCCGCAGCACGCTCAGCGCGGTCATCGACTTGCCGGAGCCGGACTCGCCGACGACGCCGAGGATCTCCCCGGGCTGCACGTCGAGGCTGACGTCCTTGAGGATGTGCGCCGTGCCGTGCGGGGTGCGGATGTCGAGCGTGAGGCCACGGACGGCGAGCAGCGGCTGCGTGGAGGTCTCGTCGGTCATGTCAGTTCTTCCGGGGGTCGATGGCGTCACGGATGCCGTCGCCGACCGCCATGGCCGACAGGACGGTGATGGCGATCATGAGACCGGCCGGCACCCACAGCCACGGCATGGAGGACAGGACGGTGAGGGACTGGGCCTCGTTGAGCATGTTTCCCCAGCTGGACGCGGGCGGCTGGACGCCGGCCCCGAGGAAGGACAGGGACGACTCGAGCAGCACGGACTCGGCCACGAGCAGGGTGGCCGCGACGACGATGGGGGGCAGCACGCCCGGCACGAGGTGGCGCATGACGATGAAGCCCGTGCGGGAGCCCAGCGCGCGGGCGGCCTGGACGAACTCCTCCTCGCGCAGGCTGAGGACCACGCCGCGGGCGATGCGTGCCGGGGAGGGCCAGGCCAGGCCGGCGATGACGATGACGAGCATCGGAACGCTCGGGCCGATGACGCCGGCGAGGACGATGATGACCAGCACCGGGGGCACCGAGAGCATGATGTCGATGATGCGGCTGATGATCGCGTCGATGATCCCGCCGAACCAGCCGGCCAGGACCCCGGCGAGGGTGCCGATGGCCACCGCCATGATGGCGGCGAGGAAGCCGACCATGAGCGAGATCCGGCCGCCGTTGAGCAGGCGGCTGAGCACGTCCCGGCCGGTGGAGTCGGTCCCCAGCCAGTGCTCCGCCGAGGGGGCCGAGCGGATGTTGCCGAGGTCGATCGCGTTGGGCGGGTACGGGCTGATGACGGGGGCGAGCAGGCTCGCCACCACCGTGATGAGCAGGGCGACGGCGCCGATCACCGCGACCGGGTTGCGCAGGAAGCGCCGCCAGGCCAGCTTGTCGGGCGAGACCTGCTTCGAACTCGGCGCGACGTCGACGGCGGAGGCGGGCTGGTGGGACTGGTCGGTCATCGTGCGGTCCTCACCCTCGGGTCGATGATCGAGTAGGACAGGTCGGCGATGAGGTTGCAGATGAGCACCAGCACCGCGATGTAGAGGCCGAAGCCGATGAGCACCGGGTAGTCGCGGAAGTCGAGGGCCTCGATCGCCAGCTTGCCCATCCCGGGCCAGGAGAAGATCTGCTCGAGCACGACGGCGCCGGACAGCGCCGTCGGGATCGTCATCGCCAGGACGGTGACCAGCGACATCAGGCTGTTGCGCAGCGCGTGGCGCAGGGCCCGGGTCCGGGTGCCGCCCTTGGCGATGATCGTGCGCACGTAGTCCTTCTGCAGCTCCTCGAGCACGCCGGACCGGACGTAGCGGATGAAGTTGGCCGCGTTGGCCAGGGCCAGCAGCCCGACGGGCATGACCATGTGCAGGAGGAGGTCGCCGACGTCGTCGCGCCCCGTGGAGTGCATCCCCGAGGAGGGCAGGACGCCCAGGCTGACCGAGAAGGTGTAGATGGCGAGCATGCCGAGGAAGAAGCTCGGCACGGCGATGGCGATGACGCTGACCGAGCTGATCGTGTAGTCGGCGACGGTGTTGCGGCGCACGGCGGCGATGACGCCCGCCGGCACGGCGATGATGAGGCCGATGACCACGGCGCTGCCCATGAGCAGGGCCGTCGGGCCCAGCCGGTCGGTGAGGAGCTCACCGACCGGCCGGCCCGTGGAGTAGGAGTACCCGAGGTCTCCCGTCAACAGCCCGCCGAGCCACCGCCAGAACTGCACCACGACCGACTGGTCGAGGCCGAACCGCTCGCGCACCGACGCGATGTACGCGTCGCGCGAGGCGCCCGCCAGCTCCGGCGGCACCATCATCTCGATGGGGTCGCCCGGGGCGAGCCGGACGAGCGCGAACAGTCCGATGGCGATGAGCAGGAAGACCGCCACGCTCGAGAGGAGGCGTGGGACGAGAGATCTCAGCATGGAATCAGTCCGTCACGGTCCACTCGGCGGCGTTCCAGAAGCCGTTGGCGAAGTCGCCGTGCGGCTCGAAGCCCTGCAGCCGGTCGCTCGCGGCCCACAGCGTGTCGGGCACGTACAGCCACAGGTAGGGCACGAGCTGGTTGTCCAGGCGTGCCGCGTCCTGGTAGACGGACTCGCGCTCGGCCTCGTCGGCGGTGACGGCGCCCTCGGCGAGCAGGGCGTCGAGCTCCTCGTTGCAGAACAGCGAGGTGTTGCCGCCGGCGGGGAAGACGGCGTCGCAGGTCATGGCGTTCGCCGAGACGGTCGGGTCGGGGGTGTAGGTGCCACCGCCGGAGATCATCAGGTCGTACTCGGCGTTCTCGATCATCGACAGCTGGTTGGCCTCCTCGATCTGGTTGGCCTGGACGTTGATGCCGATCGCGGAGAGGTTCTCGATGACGACGTTGACGGCTGCGTCGCGGTCCGCGGTGCCCGGGATCCAGCTGACCTCGAGCGGGGCGTCGAAGTCGAAGCCGGCCTCCTCCAGGAGCGCCGTCGCCGCCTCGGGGTCGTAGTCGTAGGTCTCGAGGTCGTCGGGGAGCGCCCAGGGCGTCATGATCGTGCTGTTGAGGACCTCGCCGTGGCCGCCGAGGATGCCCTCGACGATGCCCTCGCGGTCGATCGCCATGAGCAGGCCCTGGCGGACGCGCTCGTCCTCGTGCCGGGTGAAGTTGACCAGCAGGCGCAGGAAGCCGGGCGAGGGTGCCGAGCTGACGTTGATGCCGTCGAGGCCCTCGACCGTCTCCATGTCCTGCGGGGAGATCTGCACGAGGTCGGTCTCACCGGTGGCGAGCTGGGCGGTGGCCACGTCGCTGGTGAGCATCTGGAGGTAGAGGGTGTCGATGCCGACCTCGGTCCAGTAGTTCTCGTTGGCGTCGAGGACGATGTTCTGGTCGGTGTTGAACTCCCGCATGACGTACGGGCCGGAGCTGACCGTGGGCATGGTGAAGAACTCGTGGGTCATGACCTCGGCCGGCTCGACCTCGCCGAGCACGTGCTCGGGGAGGATCCCGTAGCCGTTGCCGAACAGCGCGAGGAAGCCCGGGGTCGGTTCGGCCAGCGTGATCGTCACGGTCTGGTCGTCCGTGGCCACGATGCCCTCGACCGTCTCGGCCGAGCCGTCCTGGACCTCGTCGAAGCCGACGACGCCCGCGAAGGGCGCGGTGTTGGGGCTGGCGACGTCGGGGTTCGAGAACAGGTTGTAGGTGAAGACGACGTCGTCAGCGGTCAGCGGCTCGCCGTCGCTCCATTCCATCCCCTCGCGCAGGTGGAAGGTGTACTCGGTGGCGTCCTCGTTGACGTCCCAGGACTCCGCGATCCGCGGGACCGGCTCGAAGTCGGGGCCGACGTTGAACATGGGGTCGTAGACCAGCGACATCGTCAGCTGCTCGGCGCCCTGGCCGGGTGCGAGCGGGTTGAACTGGACGGGGGACTGGTAGAGGTGGAGGTTGGCCGAGGTCGCCTCGCCGCCGTCCCCACCTCCGCCGTTGCCGCCGTCGTCGGCGTCGCCGCCGGAACAGCCCACCAGCAGGGCGCCGGCGGCCGCCAGTGCGATGGCACCTTGGGCGATTCGTGATCGCATGATTGCTCCTCGTGGTCGGGGGATCCAGATGATCTGCGTTGATCAGGTGGTCAGGGGGTCCGCGTGGCGTCAGGGCGCGACGACGGGGGTGGTGAGGGCGCCGAGGCCCTCGACCTCGGCGACCATGGTGTCGCCGGGGGCGAGGAAGGTGCCGGTGGTGGCACCGACGCCGGACGGGGTGCCGGTGAGGATGACGTCACCGGGGGTCAGGGTCATCAGCCGCGAGCTGAAGGAGACGAGCTCGGCGACGGTGTGGACCATGTCGGTCGAGCTGCCGTGCTGCATGACCTCGCCGTTGAGCGTGAGCGTGAGGGTGAGGTCCTGCGGGTCGGGCACCTCGTCGGCAGTGACGAGGTAGGGCCCCACGGGTGCCGACCCGTCGAGCCACTTCCCCTCGAGCCAGTCGAAGAACCCGGTCATGGCCTCGCCGTCGCGCTCGACGCCGAGGTCGAGGCTGCGCGCGCTGATGTCGTTGCTCGTGGCGTAGCCGAAGACGTGGCCGAGGGCGTCGGCGACCGGCACGTCCTTCGCCTGCCGACCGATGACCACGGCGATCTCCACCTCCCAGTCGAGCTGACGGGTGATCGGGTCGAGCACCACGGGGGCGTCCGGTCCGATCACCGAGGTGTCGGGCTTGAGGAACAGGCGCGGCGTGGCCGTGCCCTTCTCGCGCCTCTTGGCGCCGGCCTCCTCGACGTGCGCCTGGTAGTTGGCGGCGACGGCGAGCACCTTGCCCGGCCGGAGCAGCGGGGCCAGGACCCGCGCGCCCGCCAGCGGGCGGCGCTGCTGCGTGCCCTGCCCGGGCTCGCCCCGGACCACCGCCGTCAGGTCGCCGTCGCCCGTGACGACGATCTCCTCGCCGTCGACGTAGCCGTGCCGGACGGTGCCCCCGTCGTCGAAGGTCAGCCATCTCATGTCCGGTCCTCCTTCACCAGTTGGTCGTCGTGGTCCGGCCCGAGCGGGCCGAGCCGGCGATCGCGGACAGGGTCGTCGTCTCGTCGTCCGCCGACGGCGCGGGAGACGGCGCGGGGGCCGGCATGCCGGGCGTGCCGGGGACGGAGAAGGGCACGTGGTCGGTGCCCCCTGCGGTGACCACCCGCAGGTGGGGGCGCAGGAGGTCGACCAGCACGGAGCCGTGGGTGCCGACGAGCCGGACCTGGGCCGTGAGGAACCGGCCGGCCTCGCCGGGGACGAGGGAGAGGTGGGCGCTGACCGCGACCCCGTGGTCGGCGCGGCCGAGGAAGGTCGTCGCGGCGCCGTCGCCCGTGGTGTGGGCCTGCAGGTCGACGCTCGTCGGGCCGGTCGCCGCGCGCAGGACGGCGAGCGCCTCGGGGCCGAGCACGTCCAGCGCCGGGCCGTCGCCGGTGGCGACGACGTCGAGGGCGACGGCGCGCAGCAGCCCGGTCTCGGCCGCGCGGACCGCGGCGACGGCGCGGGTCAGGCCCGGCCGCTCGGTCAGCGGGACGGCCGTGGTGGCGGCGGTGGTCGTGGCGCTCATGCCGGTGCTCCGATCGTGACGGTGCGGCCCTCGCGCAGCGACTCCTCGGAGGCGAGGGCGATGTCGACGGCGTGGATCGCGTCGGCGACGGGCGGGACGACCGCGGCGCCGTCGCGGGTGGCGCGGGCGAAGGCCTCGAGCTCGCGGACGAAGGTGCGCGGGCCGGCGCCGTCGGCCGGCCAGGCCGTCAGGCCCGTGTCGGTCCAGGCCAGGACGCCCTCGGCGTCCCAGCTGCGGGTGACGACGCCCGCGCTGCCCACGACGGTCAGCTCGAGGTAGCCGGCGCCGCGGGGGCGCTCGCCGCGGCTGATCTCGCACACCGCGGACGCGCCGGAGGCGAAGCCGAGCCCCATGACGAGGTAGTCGTGGATGTCGAGGGCCTCGCTCGTGGCGTGCTGGCCGACGGAGCGGACGCTGGTCGCCCGCTCGCCGACCCACCAGCTCGCCAGGTCGACGAGGTGGACGCCGTTGTGCAGGGAGTGCCCGCCGGACAGGGCGGGGTCCAGCACCCAGGTCTGCCAGCCGGGCCAGATCCAGCCGCCGTTCATCACCACGCGGACGAACCGCGGCGTGCCGATCCGGCCGGAGTCGATGACCTCGCGGATCGCCAGGGACTGGTCGGTGAAGCGGTGGCTGTGCCCGACGGCGAGCGCGAGTCCGCGGTCGGCCGCCTCCGCGGCGAGGGTGCGCGCGCCCTCGGCGGACAGCGCCAGGGGCTTCTCCATGAGCAGGTGCCGGCCCGCCGCGAGGACCTGCCGGCCGATCTGCTCGTGGGTCATGTTGGGGGTGCAGACGATGACGGCCTCGACGGCGTCGTCCGCGAGGAGCTCCTCGACGGAGCCGTAGCCGGCGCACCGCCGGGTGTGCGCCACCTCGGCGGCGCGGGCGGCGTCGAGGTCGCACACGGCGACGAGGCGGGCGTCCGTCATCGTGGCCAGCGCGGCCATGTGGGAGGTGGCGATGCCGCCGACCCCCACGATGCCGACGCCCAGGGGCGTGGAGTGCCCGGTCATGCGGTGCCCTTCCTCATGAGGTGTCCCGGACGGGCCCCGGTGGGCGTTCCGGCGGTGACGACGGCCGACCCGTTGACGAGCACGTGCTCGAGCCCGACGGAGGGCCGGGCGGGGTCGCCGAAGGTGGCGGTGGAGTCGAAGGACTCGTCGTCGAGGACGACGAGGTCCGCGCGGTGGCCGGCGGCGATGCCGGAGGTGATCCCGACGCGGGCGGCCGGTGCGGTGGTCAGGCGCCGGACGGTCTCGCCGAGCCGCGTGCCGGCGTCGCGCATCCGGCGGTAGCCGGCGGAGAGGGCGCCCCAGGATCGGGGGTGCGGCGCGGAGGCGCGGTGGGTGCGGTCCAGGGCGGTGCCGTCGGAGGCGACGGCGATCCAGTCGGTGGCCAGCGCCAGGTCGACGTCGGCCCAGCGGCCGGACTCGGCGGCGACGTCGACCAGCGCGTCGTTGGCGAGCAGGAGGTCGACGAGCCCGCGCCAGGGGTCCGCACCGATCTCCGCGGCGGTGCTGCCGACGACCTCGGGGGTGAGCGCCGCCTTCATGACGATGAGCTGGTCGGGCCGGTAGCCGGCGTCCCGCAGGTGCCCGGCGACCGCCGTCGGGTCCGCCAGGCAGGCCTGGACCACGGCGTCGGGACCCGCGGCGCGCAGCGCCGGCGGGAGCAGCTGGAGCAGCGTGGTGTGGCCGTGCACGTAGGGGTAGGCGTCCGCGGCGACGTCGATCGAGCCGCGCAGCCCGGCGACGTGGTCGAGCGCCGCGGCGAAGCCGTCCCCGCCGCCGATGCCGCGCAGGTGCGATATCTGCAGGCGCGGGCCGTCGGCGTCGACGACCGCGGCCACCTCGTCCACCGAGCGCGTCAGCTCGCCGGTGCGGTAGTCGCGCAGGTGCACCGACAGCACGCCGTCGTGCGCGGCGACGATGCGGGCGACCAGGCCGAGCTCCTCGGTCCCGGCCGACTCTCCCGGGGCGTACATGAGGCCGAGGCTCGCCCCGAGGACGCCGGCCGCGAAGGCCTCCTGGAGCTCGCGGCCGAGCGCGGCGAGGGCGTCGTCGTCGAGGGGCTCGGTCGCGTTGCCGGCCACGGCGAAGCGGGCCGAGCCGTGGCCCACCTGGGCGGCGACGTTCGTCGCCGTCGGGGTGTCGTCGAGCGCCTGCAGCCAGCCGGGGACGTCGCTCCAGGCCCGCTCGAGGTCGGGGGTGACGTCGATGGTGCTGATGATGCGGGCCAGGCCGGCGGCGTCGGAGCCGCCGGGGGCCGGGGACATGCCGCAGTTGCCGACCACCTCGGTCGTCACGCCCTGGAGGATCCGGCTCTCGTTGCCCGGGTAGGCGAGCAGGCTGAGGTCGGAGTGGGTGTGGATGTCGACGAGACCGGGGGCGACGACCCGGCCGGTGCAGTCGATGACCTCCGCGTCGTACCCGCCGGCGGGGCGCTCGCCCGCCGGGACGACGGCGTCGACCCGCGCCCCGGCGACGAGGACGTCGCCGGGGACGGGCACACCGCCGAGCCCGTCGGCCACGAGGCCTCCGAGCAGCACGGTCCGGGAGATCGGGGACATGTCAGGCGCGCGCCCCCGCGCTCGAGAGGAGCCCCTCGCGCGCCATCGCGCCGAGGACCTCCTCGGCCTGGCTGAGGGTGCGGTCGACGTGGCTCTCGGTGTGCGCGAGCGAGATGTGGTTCCGCTTGAGCGCCATCGGGTACATGAAGGAGCCCTTGTCGATCATGCGGCGGTGGAAACCGGCGTAGGCCTCGTCGTCGTTGCGCAGCAGGTCGCGGTAGCCGCGGACCTCGCCGTCGAGGAAGTAGGGGATGAACACCGAGCCGATGCCGGTGATCCGGGCGGGGACGTCGAGGTCGTCGGTGATCGACTGGAGCCCGGTGCGCATGCGGTCGCCGAGGCGGTTGACGTGGCCGTAGAAGTCGACCGCGGGGTCCTTGAGGACCTCGATGGTGGCGATCGCGGCGGCCGAGGAGGCGGCGTTGCCGTTGAACGTGCCCGCGAGCATGACCGTTCCGCCGGCGGGGGTGAACTGTGACATCAGCTCTCTGCTGCCGGCCAGGCCGGCGATCGGGAAGCCGTTGCCCATCGCCTTGCCGAAGGTGGTGAGGTCGGGGGTGACGCCGCAGATCTCCTGGTAGCCGCCGAGCGCGTGCCGGAAGCCGGAGATGACCTCGTCGAAGATGAGCACGCTCCCGTGCTTGCGGGTGATCTCGCGCAGGCCCTCGAGGAAGGACTGCTCGGGCAGGAGCGCGCCGACGTTGTGCGGGACCGGCTCGAGGATGACGGCCGCGATCTGGTCGGGGTGGGCGGCGAAGTGCTCCTCGACCGAGGCGAGGTCGTTGAACTCGGCGACGAGCGTGTGGTCGACGGCGTCGTCGAGGATGCCCGAGGAGTTCGGGTCGCGCTTCCACGCCAGGTCCGGCGGGGAGATGACGTTGCGGGCGATGGCGTCGTAGGAGCCGTGGAAGCAGCCCTGGAACTTGAGGATGTAGGGGCGGTCGGTCGCGCCGCGGGCGAGGCGGACGGCCTGGAACGTCGCCTCCGAGCCGCTCATGGTGGTGATGACCATCTCGGCGCTGGGGATGGCGTCGACGAGGAGCCGCGCGAGCTCCACCTCGAGCTCGGTGGTGCCGAGCCCGATGAGGTCGATGTCGGCGACGGCGCGGGTCACGGCGTCGTTGACGCGCTCGTCGCCGTGGCCGAGCAGGATCGCGCCGAAGGCGGCGTGGTAGTCGGTGTACTCGCCACCGTCCATGTCGGTGATGGTCGCGCCGCGCGCGGACCTCCACGCCCAGGGCGCGCCGATGCGCCGGGTCGCGGAGTTCACCCCACCGGGGATGATGCGCTCGGCTTCCTCGGCGAGGCGGCGGGAGACGGATGTCACGGGGTGCTCCTAGGTGTCGGTGCGTGCGTGCAGGTCGGTGGGCGGGGTGGGGGAGGTGGTGGTGGGGGTGGTGTCCGCCCGGGGCGTGTCCGCCGCGGCGGCGGGGACGCGGGGGGCGCGCAGGCCGAGCATGGTCAGCGCGTCGCAGCCGATGATCCGCTCGACGGTCTCCTCGGCGACGGTGGGCAGGTTCCCGGCCCGGAACCGGGCGACGGCGCGCAGGTTCTCGAGGGCCTGGGCCGGGGTCCACAGCGGGTAGTCCGAGCCGAAGACGAGCTTGTCGACGGTGCCCCACTCCTGCGCGCCGACGAGCGCGAAGAAGGCGTCCATCGGCCGGGAGGGGACGCCGGAGACGTCGGCGAAGACGCGGCGGTTCTTGCGCAGCACCACGTTGGCGTCGCGCTGCCAGGGGTGGCCCATGTGGGCCATCACCTGCGTGAGGTCGGGGTGGCGGCGGGCGACCTCGTCGACGACCATCGGCTGGCTCACCGCGAGCCGGCCGATCGGGCTGGGCGTGGCGCCCATGTGCCACAGGGCGACCATGCCGTGGTCCGTCAGCCGCGTGTAGAACTCGTCGAAGGCGGGGTCGAGCGGGTCGAAGAGCGAGAGGACGGGGTAGAGCTTGACGCCCTGGAAGCCCAGCCCGATCGCCTCGTCGAGCTGGTCGCGCCAGTCGGCGTCGAGCGGGTCGATCGCGCAGAACGGGATCGCCGGGGTCTGCATCCGCGAGACGAAGTCGGCGACGAAGGTGTTCGGCGTGCGCACGCCGGCCTGCGAGGCCGCGAGGCCGAAGACGACCGCGACGTCGACGCCCGCCTCGCGCATGACCCGGTCGTAGGACTCGGGGGTGACGACGGGGTACGGCTCGCCGCCGTAGGCGCCCTGCCAGTGGTCCTCGTGCTCGTGGCCCCAGTGCTCGGGCTGGTGGCAGTGGCTGTGGACGTCGATGATCACGCGGGCACCACCTTGTTGTGCAGGCGGGCGTGCGCGGCCTCGAAGCCCGGCACGGCCACGAGCTCGGCCGCCGCCGAGGTGAGGACGGGCAGGAGCTCGGTGCGCTCCTCGGGGCCGAGCTCGCCGCTGGGGGCGGAGACCGACAGCGCCAGCGTGGGGGAGTCCGTGGTGGGCAGCAGGACGGCCATGCAGGTGACGCCGCGGTTGCGCTCCTCGTCGTCGAGGCTGTACCCGGCCGCGCGGATCCTTGCCAGCTCGTCGACGATGCCGGCGCGCGTGGTGATGGTGCGCGAGGTCCAGCTCTCGTAGGGCTCCGAACGCGGCAGGTGCGGGTCGATCTCGTCCTCAGGGAGCACCGACATGAGGAGCTTGCCCAGGCCGGTGCAGTAGGCGTGGTCGAGGGTGCCGCCGGTGGCGAAGCGCAGCGCCCGGTCGGGCTCGGCGACGTGCAGGTGCATGACCGAGGGGCCCTCGAGCATGCCGAGGTTCGCGGTGAATCCCACCGAGTCGGCGAGCCGGCTGAGGACGGGGGCGGTCACCTCCGCCATGCTCGGCGGCCGGTAGCCCTCGGCGATCTCGTGGACGGCATGGCCGATCGAGTAGGCGGGGTGCTCACCTGAGCGTCGCACGAAGCCTTCGTCCTCCATGACGTTGAGCAGCCGGACCACGGTCGACTTCGGCAGGTCGAGCTCCGAGGCGACCACCGCCAGCGTGAGCGGGGTGCGTGCGCTGCCGAGCAGTCGCAGGATCGCCAGGGCTCGGTTGAGCCCCTGCGAGTGATACGACTTGGCACGCTGTTCCATGTCGGCACGGTAGATGAGCATCGGCGACATGGAAACAGGTTTCATGTTACGGCTCTGTCACGCGACATGAAACGCCCGCGCTGCCGCCCCTCGTCGGCGAGTGAGCACTTTTCTGCCTGGCGAGTGAGCGGGTCACGATCGCGTCACGGGACATGGCACTCTCGACATGGAATGGCGGTCCATGCTCGGATGACCAGGTCAGCGCCAGGCAAAGGAGCCGCACGTCATGACCCACCCTCGAGCAAGGACCAGCCCATCTGGTCGCGACCCACAGCCGGAAGCCGCCGCGGGAGACCGCCACCGCCGGCGGCTCGGCGTCGTCACCGGCGCGCTCGCCGCCCTCACCCTGGCGCTCGCGCCCGGCGTCGTCGCATCGGGAACGCCGGCCGCCGCCGCACCCGCGGACGGGACGGTGCGGACCTTCGACGACGAGCCGCTCGGCGCACCGCCCGAGGACTGCGGGGTCATCGGCGACGTCACCGTGGCCGAGGCCGCGTTCGGCGGTGCCGCCGAGACCAACCGGGCGATGCGCCTGGTCGACGCCAGCAGCGACGTCTACACCCGCGCCTGGTGCGCCTACCCCCAGAGCGAGGAACGCTCCGTCTCCTACCGCTTCTCGCCGGCGCAGCTCGACGCCGGCCCGTACGTGGCCATCCAGGGTGCGCCCGGCACGAGCGCCAACGGGGTCTGGCGCTTCACCTTCAACCGGGCGGGCGACGACATCCGCATCGCCGCCTACGACGGGTCCTCCTTCGGCGACGTCGGCATCGTGGCCGACGGCGCAGCCCTGGGCGAGTGGGTCGACGTGACGATCAACGCCACCACCGACCGCGCCGAGCTCGTCGTCAACGGCGTCCGTTTCGAGACCGACCGCCGCAACGCACCCTCGCCCACGATGGGCGACGTCTTCTTCGGGTCCGCCGGCCAGAGCGCCGTCGGCGTCGACTACTACATCGACGACCTCGCCGTCTCGGACGAGCTCCCCGACGACGCCTTCGCCGGCATTCCCGTCGAACCGCTCGCCGACGACTTCGTCGACGCCGGCGAGGCCGCCGACGTCCCGGTGGCGCGCTTCCAGCTCCCCGAGGGGGCCGACGCCGCCGACTTCACGGCGGAGTCCACGTGGCAGGGGGAGACGATCCCCATGACGTCGAGCGGACCGGACCGCGACGGCTGGGTCACCCTGTCGATGACGCACGACTTCCACGAGGGGGACAGCGGCATCCTCGGCACGGTCGTCATCGGGCCCGACGGCGTCGAGTCCATGGCGCGGCAGTCGGTCACCGTGACCTCGAGGGTCCGTCCCGACGTCGTCATCGCGACGGCCGACGGCGAGGAGCGGCCGTTCTTCCCCGAGGTCGCGAGCCTCGACGACGGCCGCCTCGTCACGGTCTACTACTGGGCCAACGAGCACTCGCCGGGCGACACCGGCGGCGAGCCCGGGGAGATCCGGTGGACCGAGAGCGCCGACGGCGGGCAGACCTGGTCGGAGCCGCGGGTCATCGTCAACTCGCCGGCGGACGACCGCGACCCACAGATCACGCAGCTGCGCGACGGGACGATCGTCCTCACCTGGTTCCAGACCGACTGGACCAACTACCCCGACGAGGCCGCCACGATCACCGGCACCTATGTGTCGCGTTCCGAGGACGGGGGCGACACGTGGTCCGAGCCGGCGCTCGTGGGCTCGGAGATGAGCTGCGGCTGCGGTCCGCGCAGCGGCCACTACTACCTCGGCTGGTCCGCCGAGTCCGGCAACGTCATCGAGCTTGACGACGGTGACCTGCTCGTCCCCCTGTACGGGACGCTGCCCGACGCCGCGCTCGGCCGCGCCAGCGTGGTGCGCAGCACCGACGGCGGCCGGACCTGGCCCGTGGAGAACGAGGTGATGATCCCCGCCGAGCCTGGGGTCGGCCTCTCCGAGATCGAGGTCGCCGACCGCGGCGACGGGCACCTCACGGCGGTCATCCGCCCGGGCATGGTCAGCGACTCCTACGACGGCGGACGCACGTGGTCCGTCGCCACGACGGTCCCGTGGAGCATGCAGGCGCCGGACCTCCTCTCGCTGCCCGGCGACGAGCTGCTGCTCACCTACGGCGGCAGCGACTACGGCTCGAACGAGCCGGTCATCGGCCGGCTCCTGAGCGGCGACGAGGCGTGGACCGACACCGAGGCCGTCCTGCTCTACCTCTCGCGGCAGAACGTCGACCAGGGCGACCCGAGCTCCGCCGTCGTCAGCGAGCACGAGTACCTCACGGTCAGCTACGACACGAACATCAACGCGGTCGTCGGCACCTTCAGCTCGAGGAGCGACTACCGCGACGACCCGGCCCCCGAGCCCGAGCCCGAGCCCGAGCCGGAGCCGGAGCCGGAGCTGCCGGCGCCGGGTCGTGGGTTCTTCCTCAACGACGGGTGGGACGCGACCGCGGACCACGTCTTCGCGTACGGCCGCTCGGGTGACGAGGTCCTCGTCGGTGACTGGGACGGGGATGGTTCGGACACCCTCGCGGTGCGTCGGGGGAACCGGTACTTCCTCAACAACACCCTGGTGGGCGGTAACGCGGACGTGGAGCTCGGCTTCGGCCGCGCGGACGACACGGTCCTGGTCGGTGACTGGGACGGCGACGGCGTGGACACCTTCGCGATCCGCCGAGGAAACGCCTACTTCCTGACCAACACGCACGAGGGTGGCGATGCGGAGGTCGAGCTGAACTACGGCCGCTCCGGGGACGAGGTCCTCGTCGGTGACTTCGACGGCGACGGCTCGGACACCTTCACGGTTCGCCGGGGCAACCGGTACTTCATTAACAACAGCCTCACCGGCGGTCGCGCGGACGCCGAGCTCGGCTACGGCCGGGCCTCGGACGACGTGGTCGTGGGTGACTGGGACGGCGACGGCACTGACACCTTCGCGGTCCGTCGCGGCAACCTCTACCTGGTCTCCAACTCGCTGACCTCGACGGTCGCGGAGATCGAGCAGCGCTACGGCCGCGCCTCGGATGAGGTCTTCGTCGGCGACTGGAACGGCGACGGCACCGACACCCTCGGCATCCGCCGCTGACGCCCCCGACGTCGCGGATCCCGACCGTCCCCCCACGGACAGCACGACCAGCACACGCAAGGCGGCGCGCTCCCGGCACGGATCACCGGTCCGTGCCGGCAGCGGCCGCGCAACGGAAGGCAAAGGAGAGCCACGAGATGACCCATCCTCGAGCCAGTTCCCCGCCCGGCGGCCGACGACGACGTCGGAAGAAGCTGGGCGTCCTCACCGGAGCGCTCACCGCGCTCGCGCTCGCCGTCGTGCCCGCCGCAGTCGCGCCGGGATCGACCGCCGTCGCCGCACCCGCGGACGGGACGGTGCGGACCTTCGACGACGAGCCGCTCGGCGAACCCCCGGCCGACTGCCGAATCATCGGTGACGTCACCGTCGCCGAGGCCGCCTTCGGCGGGGCCGCCGAGACCAACCAGGCGATGCGCGTCGTCGACGACAGCAACGAGGTCTACACCCGCGCGTGGTGCGACTACCCGCAGTCAGAGGAGCGCTCGGTCTCCTACCGGTTCTCCCCGGCGCAGTTCGACGCCGGGCCCTACGTGGCCATCCAGGGCGCGCCCGGCACGAGCGCCAACGGCGTCTGGCGCTTCACCTTCAACCGGGCGGGCGACGACATCCGGATCGATGCCTACGACGGCTCCAGCTTCGCCACCGTCGCCACGGTGACCGGCGGCGCGGCCCTCGGCGAGTGGGTGGACGTGACCATCAACGCCACGACCGAGCGGGCCGAGCTCATCGTCAACGGCGTCCGTTTCGAGACCGACCGCCGCAACGCGGCCTCGCCGACCATGGGAGAGATCTTCTTCGGGTCCGCGGGCCAGAGCGCCGTCGGCGTCGACTACTACATCGACGACCTCGCGGTCTCGGGCGAGCTCCCCGACGACGCCTTCGCCGGCGTCACGATCGAGCCGACCTTCGACGACGAGGGCCTGACCCGGGGCACGGAGGTCGTCGACGCCGCGGTCGGACGCTTCCAGCTTCCCGAGGGGGCGTCGGTCGAGGACTACTCGGCCGAGGTGCAGTGGGGCGAGGAGACGATCCCTGCCGTCCTCAGCGGCCCCGACGCCGAGGGGTGGGTCACCGTCTCGGTGACGCACACCTTCGAGCGGGCGGGGGCGAGCACCATGCGCACCGTCGTCACCGACGCCGGCGGGGCGAGCTCCGTGGGCGAGCAGCTGATCACGGTCTCCGGGGACCTGTCGACGCTGACCTTCGAGGACACCGAGGTCGGCGCCCTGCCGCCCGACTGTTCCGTCCTCGACGGGTACCTCGCCGGGGGCGTGAGCGACGAGATGGCCTCCGAGGGCAGCCGGTCGCTGCGGCTGCAGGACACCAGCGAGACGGCGGCGGTCGGCCTGACCTGCACGACCACCGAGCAGCAGGGCGCCTACCTGGCGTTCGACATCCACCCGCAGTCGGTGCAGGGCCTGACCGTCGACATCATCGGCGACTCGCTCATCCCCACCGGCCAGCCGGCCAACTCCCTCTTCCGCCTCTCTGTGCGCGCCGACGGCAGCATCCAGTGGTACGAGCAGTGGACCGCGTCCTGGCGCGAGGTCGCCCCGGCCGGCACCGTCACCCTCGGTGAGTGGTCCCGGCTCGAGCTGGCGGTGCCCGACGACGAGGCCGCCGTCCGGGTGAGCCTCGACGGCGAGTACGTCGGCACCGGCGGCCCCACGATCGGCAACAACTCCAGCTCGACCAACGAGATCACGGCGGTCACCGGCATCGCGCTGACCACCGGCGCCGTCGGCGCAGGGGCCGTGCAGGACGACGTCTTCATCGACGACCTCACCTTCGGCGCGGCGGAGGACACCCCGGCCGACGCGGTCGGCACCGCGCCGTTCCACGTCAGCGGCACGACGACGGTCGACGCCAGCGGCGAGCAGGTCGGCTTCCCCAACCCGGCGGTGGTCGTGCCGAACGCCGACGGCGTCAACCGCCTCCTCATGCCGTACTCCGCGCACGAGGACGACGACGACCAGGCGGGCTTCCTCGTCAGCGCCTCGGACGACGGCGGCGAGAGCTGGTACCTCGACGACGCGGCGAACCCGATGCCGGACACCACGGGGTTCCAGCTCACCAGGCTGCGCAGCGGCGAGGTGCTCGCGGTCAACTTCCACGCCTACATGAACGAGGGGACCGACAACCGGGAGGCCCTGATGGAGACCGCGGTCTCCGACGACGGCGGGGCCACCTGGACCCACCGGGACGGCACCCTGACGACGCCGGAGCCGATGCGACCCATCGGCAACTCGGAACGACCAGGGACCACCCTGGCCGGACTGGTCCCGCTGCACACGGTCGTCGAGGACCCCGACGGCACGCTCTACATGGCGGCCTACGGGTACTACGAGGGTGACGAGGGCTTCCGTCAGGTCGTCCTCGTCTCCGAGGACGGCGGAGTGAACTGGGACGTCCGGGCGACGGTCGCCGAGGCCGACCCGGAGCAGATCGACATCCAGGCCTACGAGGGACCCGCCGAGGGCGCGATCGAGCGGCTCGCCGACGGCTCGCTGCTCATGGTCATGCGCGTCGGGTGGCGGCTGCCGATGATCGCCTCGTACTCGACCGACGACGGAATGACCTGGAGCGAGCCGGAGCAGATCGAGGTCGGGCCCGAGGGGCGCGAGCTCCACAGCGTCCAGCCCACGATGGAGCTGCTGCCCACCGGTGAGCTGCTGCTCATGGTGGGTCGGCCCGGGATCGTCATGACGATGTCGGAGTCCGGGCTCGGTGACGACTGGTCCACCCCGGTCGGCATCGACTACGTCAACAGCGAGAACGGCGCCTTCACCGTGCTCGACCCGACCAACATCATCGTCGCCGGTGACCGTGGGCGGGCCGCGCCCTGGGAGATCTGGTCGCGGCAGGTCGGCGTCGACCCCTCCTGCGAGGAGACGATCAGCGGGGCGCACGACGGTCCCGTGACCGCGGGTGCCGGCGGGCTGTGCCTGGTGGATGCGGAGGTCGACGGCGACGTCACCGTCTCCGACGGCGGGCGGCTGCTCGTCCAGGACTCCGTGGTCACCGGGGACGTGAGCACCGACGGCGCCTCGACCGTGGGCATCTGCGGCGCGCAGGTCACCGGCTCGGTGAGCCTGGTCGGCGGCACCGCCAACGTCTCGATCGGCGACACGGTCAGCGGCTGCGCCTCGTCCACGATCGACGGGTCGCTCAGCGTCAGCGGCACCGCCGGCGCCGTGGTGCTCGACCGCTCGCAGGTGGGTGGCGACGTGGCTCTGTCCGGGAACAGCAGCGTGCAGGAGACCGTCCTCGCGGGGCTCGTCGTCGACGGGAACCTGGACTGCACGGACAACGCCGTGGCCCCGACGGACGCCGGGGTTGCGATGACCGTGGCCGGCCTGAGCATGGGGCAGTGCGGCGACGACGAACCGCCGGTCGATCCCGAGGTCGTCGAGCCGGCAGACGTCACGTTCACGGACGAGGACGGCACGGCCGACGACACGTACACGGTGCCCGAGGTCGAGGGCGTGGAGTACCTGCTCGGCGAGGAGGTTGTGGCCGCCGGCACATACCCCGGTGAGGGGACCGTGACGATCACGGCTCGCGCGAAGGCGGGCTTCGAGCTCGCCGAGGGGGCGACGACCGAGTGGTCGCACACCTTCGACGCCAGCGAGGAGCCGGGGCCCGACCCGGAGCCGGAGCCCGAGCCGGAGCCGGAGCCGGAGCTGCCGGCGCCGGGTCGTGGGTTCTTCCTCAACGACGGGTGGGACGCCACGGCGGACCACGTGTTCGCCTATGGCCGTAGTGGGGATGAGGTCCTCGTGGGTGACTGGGACGGGGACGGTTCGGACACCCTCGCGGTTCGCCGCGGGAACCGGTACTTCCTCAACAACACCCTGGTCGGTGGGAACGCGGACGTCGAGCTCGGCTTCGGCCGAGCTACGGACACGGTCCTGGTGGGTGATTGGGACGGCGATGGCGTGGACACGTTCGCCGTGCGTCGCGGGAATGCCTACTTCCTCACCAACACCCACGAGGGTGGCGATGCGGAGATCGAGCTGCGGTACGGCCGTGCCGGAGACGAGGTCCTCGTCGGCGACTATGACGGCGATGGTGTGGACACCTTCACCGTCCGTCGTGGGAACCGGTACTTCATCTCCAACTCGCTCACCTCCGGCTGGGCGGACTCCGAACTCGGCTACGGTCGCGCCTCGGACGACGTCGTGGTCGGTGACTGGGACGGGGACGGGGCGGACTCCTTCGCGGTCCGCCGCGGGAACCTCTACCTGGTGTCCAACTCGCTGACCTCGACCCGTGCGGAGATCGAGCAGCGCTACGGCCGCGCCAGCGACGAGGTGTTCGTCGGCGACTGGAACGGCGACGGCACCGACACCCTCGGCATCCGCCGCTGACAGATCGGAGGGTGCCGACCCGCCACCGTCCCTGTGGCGAGTGAGCACTTTTCTGCCTGACGAATGAGCACGGCCCGGTCCGCACGGACCGGGCCGTGCTCATTCGTCGGACCACTTTCCGCTCACTCGCCGGTCCGTTCTCTGCTCACTCGCGAGGCGGGGCAGGGGCTCACCCGTCGAAGATCACGATCGCGTTACGCGACATGACACCCTCGACATGGAACGGCGGTCCATGCTCGGATGTCCAGGTCAACGGTAGGCAAAGGAGCCAGACGTCATGACCCACCCACCAGTCAGTACCCACCGTTCCGCCCGGCGCCGGAGGACGGGCGCCGCCGCGGGAACGCTCGCGGCCCTCGCCCTGGCGCTCGTGTCGGGCGTGGTCTCCCCGGGGTCGGAGGCCGCCGCGGAACCCGCGGTCGACGCCGATCCCACGCGGCTGACCTTCGAGTCCGACGAGGTCGGCGCGGTCCCCGAGCAGTGCGCCACGCTCGACGACCACCTGCCGGCCGCCGTGAGCGACGAGATCGCCGCCGAGGGGGACCACTCGCTCCGGCTCCAGGACACGAGCGCCGAGGCCGCCGTGGGAGTGACCTGCGCCGTCGAGCCCCAGCAGGGCGCCTATGTCTCCCTCCAGGTCAACCCGCAGGCCGCGGAGGGCTTCACCGTCGACCTCGTCGGTGAGTCGCTCGTCGACACCGGCCACCCCGCCAACGCCCTGTTCCGCCTCTCGGTGCGCGCCGACGGCAGCATCGAGTGGTACGAGCAGTGGACCGGCCGCTGGTTCCAGCTCGCCCCGGCCGGCACCGTCCCGCTGGAGAGCTGGACCCAGGTCGAGCTGTCGGTGCCGAGCGACAACGCCGCCCTGCGGGTGACCGTCGACGGCGAGTACGTCGGCTCCGCCGGGTCCACGATCGGCAACAACTCGGGTCAGCACAACGAGATCACCGCGCTGACCGGCCTCTCCCTGTCGACCGGCGCCAGCGGCGCGGAAGCCGCCGTCGACGACGTGTTCGTCGACGACATCACGTTCGCCACCGCGGACCAGACCCCGCCCGAGGCCGTCGGCACCACCCCCTTCGATCTGGGGGAGGAGGTGACACTCGACGACACCGGCGAGCAGGTCGGCTTCCCCCTCGGGGGCATCCTCGCGCCCACCGACGACGGCGGCGACCGGATCCTCATCCCCTACTCGGGCCACGAGGACGCGATCGACGCGTCCGGCTTCCTCATCGGCGCCTCGGACGACGACGGCGCGTCCTGGTACAGCGGTGAGGACTTCAACCCGATGCCGGACGCCTCGGGCATCACGCTCACCCGCCTGCGCAACGGCGACATCATCTCGATCAACTACAACGCCTTCATGAACGAGGGGACCGACAACCGCGAGGCCCTCGTCGAGACCGCCGTCTCCTCCGACGGCGGCGTGACCTGGACCCAGCGCGCGGGCACCCTGACGACGCCGGAGCCGATGCGTCCGATCGGAGACTCCTCCCCGCGCCCGGGGACGACGCTGGCGGGCTTCGTCCTCCTGCACACCCTGCTCGAGGACCCCGACGGCACGCTCTACATGTCGGCCTACGGCTACTACGAGGGCGACGAGAAGTACCGGCAGGTCCTCCTCGTCTCCCACGACGGCGGCATCGACTGGGAGGTCGCCGGCACCGTCGCGGAGGCCGACCCGGAGCTGGTCGACACCCAGGGCTACGATGGCCCCAGCGAGGGCGCGGTCGAGCGGCTCGCCGACGGCTCGCTCATCATGGTCATGCGCACCGGCTGGCACCTGCCGATGATCTACTCCCGGTCGACCGACGACGGCGCGACGTGGAGCGAGCCGGAGCAGATCGAGGTCGGCCCGGGCGGTCAGGAGCTGCTCAGCGTCCAGCCCACGATGGAACGCCTCCCCTCCGGCGAGCTCATGCTCATGGTGGGTCGGCCCGGCCTGGTGATGACGATGTCGGAGTCCGGGATGGGCGACGACTGGTCCGTCCCGGTCGGCGTCCACTACGCCAACTCCGAGAACGGCAGCTTCACGATGCTCGACCCGACCACCACCGTCGTGGCCGGCGACGACGGCCGCGTGGAACCGTGGCGGGTCTGGTCGCGCCAGACCACCGTCGACCCGGACTGCGAGCAGACGATCAGCGGGGCGCACGACGGCCCCGTGGTGGCCGGCGCAGGTGGGCTGTGCCTGATCGACGCGGAGGTCGACGGCGACGTCACCGTCTCCGACGGCGGCCGGCTCGTCGTCCAGGACTCGACGGTCACCGGAGACGTGTCCACCGACGGCGCCTCGGGCGTCGCCATCTGCGGCACCGAGGTCACCGGTGCCGTCAGCCTGGTGGGGACGACCGGCTTCGCCTCGGTCGGCGACACGACCAGCGCCTGCGCCTCCTCGACGATCGACGGGTCGCTGACCGTCAGCGGCACCACGGGCCCCGTGTCCCTGGACCGATCGACCATCACCGAGGACGTCACGCTCGTCGGCAACAGCAGTGCCGAGGAGACCGTCCTGGCCGGGATCACCGTCGACGGGAACCTCGACTGCACCGACAACGCGGCCGTCCCGACCGACTCCGGCGTCCCGACGACCGTCGCGGGCCTGAGCACGGGGCAGTGCGGCGATGACGAGGTGCCAGACCCGGACCCCGAGCCGGAGCTGCCGGCGCCGGGTCGTGGGTTCTTCCTCAACGACGGGTGGGACGCGACGGCGGACCACGTCTTCGCGTACGGCCGCTCGGGTGACGAGGTCCTCGTCGGTGACTGGGACGGGGACGGTTCGGACACTCTCGCGGTTCGCCGCGGGAACCGGTACTTCCTCAACAACACGCTGACCGGTGGGAACGCGGACGTGGAGCTGGGCTTCGGCAGAGCCACGGACACGGTCCTGGTGGGTGACTGGGACGGCGACGGCGTGCACACCTTCGCCGTGCGCCGGGGGAACGCCTACTTCCTCACCAACACCCATGAGGGTGGCGATGCGGAGGTCGAGCTGCGGTACGGCCGTGCCGGTGACGAGGTACTGGTCGGTGACTTCGACGGCGACGGCGCGGACTCCTTCACCGTTCGTCGTGGGAACCGGTACTACATCAACAACTTCCTGACCGGTGGGAACGCGGACGCGGAGCTGGGCTACGGCCGCGCGTCGGACGACGTGGTCGTGGGTGACTGGGACGGTGACGGCGTCGACACCTTCGCGGTGCGCCGCGGGAACCTGTACCTGGTCTCCAACAGCCTGACCTCGACGCGTGCGGAGATCGAGCAGCGCTACGGCCGGGCCAGCGACGAGGTGTTCGTCGGTGACTGGAACGGCGACGGCACCGACACTCTCGGCATCCGCCGCTGACAGATCGGAGGGTGCCGACCCGCCACCGTCCTCGTGGCGAGTGAGCACTTTTCTGCCTGACGAATGAGCGCTGCCCGATCCGTACGGACCGGGCAGCGCTCATTCGTCGGACCATATTCCGCTCACTCGCCGGGCTGGATCCCGCTCACTCGTGACACGCTGGCGGGGTGGCTACCTACCCCGCACTGGACCGGTTCGAGTTCGAGACGACGCTCATCGTCGCCACACGGGAGGGCGGCGTCGTCTCCACCGACGGCGACGTCGAGCGCGTCTTCCCGTGGAAGTCGGTCACCAAGCTGCTCACCGCGACGGCGGCGCTGATCGCCGTCGAGGCCGGTCACCTCACCCTCGACGAGCCGGCCGGCCCCGAGGGATCCACCGTCCGCCACCTCCTCGCCCACGCCTCCGGCCTGCCGATGGACGCCGGTGGACCCACGCAAGCACCGGAGAAGCGGCGCGTCTACTCCAACCTCGGTTTCGAGACCCTCGGCGAGCTCGTCGGCGAGCGGACCGGGATGCCGATCAACGACTGGGTGCGCAGCCAGGTCGTCGACCCGCTCGGCCTGACGTCCCTCGTCGCCGAGGGCAGCTGCGCCCACGGCTACTCGGGCTCGACGGCGGACCTCATGACCTACGGCTTCGAGCTCCTCGACCCCGAGCTGGTCTCACCCGACCTGCACGCCGAGGCCACCGCGACCGTCTTCCCCGGGCTCTCCGGTGTGCTCCCCGGCTTCGGGCGACAGACGAACAACGACTGGGGCCTGGGCTTCGAGGTCCGCGCCGACAAGGACCCCCACTGGACCGGTCCGAGCGTCGCGCCACTCACCTTTGGCCACTTCGGCCAGTCGGGCTCGTTCCTGTGGATCGACCCCACGCGCGGCGCCTCGGCGGCCTTCCTCGGTGACCGGCGGTTCGACACCGAGGTCCACGGCGTCATCTGGCCCGAGCTCAACGCTCAGGTCGTCGACAGGCTTGACCGGGGCTGATCGCCGGCGGGCGGACGGGCCAGCAGGGGCACGACGCACAACCAGATCACCGCGATGGTCTGCCCGACGACGGACAGCACGTACATCGTGCCCACCAGGATCGAGACCGGGCCGAGCAGCGCGACCACCCCGCAGATGTAGCCCGTGCCATGTGAGAACTCCCTGACGAAGCCGGCCTCCGAGAGCGTGCGGGTGGCGCCGAGGACGATGAGACCGAGTCCGACGGTCGGTCCGTAGAGCCACGCCGCGGTGGCGACCACACCCAGGCCGACGGCGACGACACGGTCGGCGCGGTCCTCGACGAAGAGGGGGGTGCCCCACGCAGCCGCGGCTGCCACCACCAGGGCGGATGTGCCGATCATGGCGCCGAGCGTGGCGAGGTGGTGGCTGGTCCCATCGGGGCGGACCTTGTGGAGCCATTGGCCGGCCGTCAGTCCGACCATGCCGAAGGGGATCGCGGCCGCGAGGGACGCTGCCGCCGTCCCGACCCACGGTCCCTGCGCGGCGCCGTCCCACTGGGGCACCCAGTCGTCCGGAAAACGGGTGCTGGGGGTCTGGCGTCATAGCTCTTCCAGGAGCGAGGGCGACAGCGGGGACAGCGTCCACGTCGACCCGACGCCGAGGCCCACGGTGACCGCGATGAAGGTCGCGATGAGGCCGACCCCGGCGGCCAGGGCCCAGGCCGCGACGGGCAGGCCGCCCGAGTCGCCGTTGCGCAAGGTGTCCCATTCGTCGTCGGGGATGATCCGCACCGACGGTAGGGAACGCTGTCATCCCTCTCAAGGTCGTCGACGGGGCAGTTGTGCCTGGTCAGCACTCCACGCTGCCTCGTCGACGTGGAGCGTGTGGGCGGGGAGACCCGCACGCGGCCGGGCTCATGAGCCCGGCTCCGTCACCCGGGACGGTTCAGAAGGCCCGGCCGGAGTAGCGGGGCATGAGCATGAGCCACACGAGGCACGCGACCTGGCCGACGACCGCGATCCCGATCCCGATGGCGAAGAGCAGGGTGATGGGGGTGAGGAGCGCGACCACGCCGGCTGCCTTCCCGAGGCCGGCCCGCACCGGTCCGATGTCGTGCTCCGGCCGTAGCGACCAGACCGCGGCGGTGCACATGAGCCCGATGCCCACGGTCAACGGGAAGGCCCACAGCACCATGATGACGAGGAAGAACGTCTCCTCGACGTGGGGTGTCTCGTAGTTCACGTAGTCGCTGAACAACGGGATCCAGCCCAGCACGGCACCGAGAGTGGCCGCCGGGCCGGCGATCATGGCGCCCGCGCCGGCCGCGTCGGGCAGTCCGGATCGGTCGCCCCACGACCGCAGCACCGTGCGCAGGCGCATGCCCATGATGGCCAGCACGGTGCCGAGCCCGAGCATCACCGGCGGGAGGAACACCGAGGGGTAGACGAACCGGTAGCTCTCGGCCGCCGACTCCGTCGGCCGCCAGAGGAAATCTCTGATCTGACTGCTGGGCCCGAACAGCAGGAAGAACGAGAGGACGGCCAGCACGAGCGCGAGGATCGCCCAGCTGCCGGGCGAGGCGCCGGTGTCCGGATCCTCGGAGTGAGGGACGCTCACGGAGTTCTCCCGACGCAGGTGAGAGGGGTACCCCCACAGGATATGTGGAGCGCCGCTACGGCGGTCCGATACGGCCGGCGAGCCGGGGTGCAATCAAGTCTCTCCGCGTCCCGAGTCCCGCGTCCCGGGCCCTGAGCGACCCCGTCAGCGCCTCACCGCCCCACCGGTCAGCCCGCGAGGTCGAGGTCGACGATCACCGGTGCGTGGTCCGAGGCCCCCTTGCCCTTGCGCTCCTCGCGGTCGATGGCGGCGCCGGTCACCTGAGCGGACAGCGCGGGGGAGGCGTAGACGAAGTCGATGCGCATGCCCTCGCGCTTGGGGAAGCGGAGCTGCTGGTAGTCCCAGTACGTGTACTGACCCGGAGTGTGCTCGCGCGTGACCTCCGCGTACCCGGCCTCCTCGAAGGCGGCGAAGGCGGCCCGCTCGGGCGGGGTCACATGGGTCTTGCCCTCGAAGAACTCCATGTCCCACACGTCCTCGTCCAGGGGCGCCACGTTCCAGTCGCCCATGAGCGCGATCCGGCGCTCTCCGCCGGCGTCGAGCCACCCGCGCGCGACGTCCTTGAGGGTGTCCAGCCACTGCAGCTTGTAGGCGTAGTGCGGGTGGTCGATCTCGCGCCCGTTGGGCACGTACAGGCTCCACACCTCGACGCCGCCGCACGTCGCTCCGATCGCGCGCGCCTCGGCCACCGGCGGGTCGCCGAACTCCGGCATCCCCGGGAAGCCGACGGCGACGTCGTCGAGCCCCACCCGCGAGGCGACGGCCACGCCGTTCCACTGGTTGAGCCCGTGCATCGCCACCTCGTAGCCGGCCTCCTCGAGGGCGGCCATGGGGAACTGCTCCGGCTTGCACTTGAGCTCCTGCATCGCCAGGACGTCGACGTCCTGACGCTCGAGGAAGGCGACGACCCGGTCGATCCGGGTCCGGACGGAGTTGACGTTCCAGGTGGCGATCCGCATGACCATCACGCTAGCGCCCCGCAGGGACAGGGCCCCGACGACGAGACATGCCCCCGACGACGAACCCCGCCCGTGCTCATCGGTGCACGTTGACCGACGGCCCTGCCGATTCGTCCGCTTCGTGCCTATGCTCGTGAGACCCGCCACGCCGACGTGGCACCGACGTCGAAGGAGCCGCCTCCCATGACCGTCTACGCAGCACCCGGAGCCCCGGACAGCCTGGTCTCGTACCGCTCCCGCTACGACCACTGGATCAACGGCGAGTACCGCGCCCCCGTCAACGGCCGGTACTTCGAGAACCCGAGCCCGCTCACCGGCAAGACCTTCACCGAGGTCGCCCGCGGCGACGCCGACGACATCGAGGCCGCCCTCGACGCCGCCCACGCCGCCGCGCCCGCCTGGGGGCGCACCACCGCCGCCGAGCGCGCGGTCATCCTCAACAAGATCGCCGACCGCATCGAGGAGAACCTCGAGGAGATCGCCGTCGCCGAGACCTGGGAGAACGGCAAACCGGTGCGCGAGACGCTGGCCGCCGACATCCCGCTGGCGATCGACCACTTCCGCTACTTCGCCGGGGCCATCCGCGCCCAGGAGGGCAGCATCACCGAGATCGACAACGACACGGTCGCCTACCACTTCCAGGAGCCGCTGGGCGTCGTCGGGCAGATCATCCCGTGGAACTTCCCCATCCTCATGGCGGTGTGGAAGCTCGCCCCGGCCCTGGCCGCCGGCAACGCGATCGTGCTCAAGCCCGCCGAGCAGACCCCGGCGTCGATCCTCTACCTGGTGGAGAAGATCGCCGACCTGCTCCCGCCGGGCGTCCTCAACGTCGTCAACGGGTTCGGCGCCGAGGCCGGCAAGCCGCTCGCCTCCAACCCGCGCATCCGCAAGATCGCCTTCACCGGCGAGACGACGACCGGCCGGCTGATCATGCAGTACGCCAGCCAGAACATCATCCCGGTCACCCTCGAGCTCGGCGGCAAGAGCCCGAACATCTTCTTCTCCGACGTCGCCCAGGCCAAGGACGACTACTACGACAAGGCCCTCGAGGGCTTCACCATGTTCGCGCTCAACCAGGGCGAGGTCTGCACGTGCCCCTCGCGCGCGCTGGTCTCGGACGACATCTACGAGTCCTTCATGGCCGACGCGATCGAGCGCACCCGTCAGGTCAAGCTCGGCAACCCGCTGGACACCGACACCATGGTCGGCGCCCAGGCCAGCAACGACCAGCTCGAGAAGATCCTGTCCTACATCGACATCGGCAAGCAGGAGGGCGCCAAGATCCTCCTCGGCGGCGAGCGGGTCGAGCACGACGGCGACCTCGCCGAGGGGTTCTACGTCGCCCCGACGATCTTCGAGGGCCAGAACTCGATGCGGATCTTCCAGGAGGAGATCTTCGGCCCCGTGGTCTCGGTGGCCCGCTTCTCCGGGTTCGACGACGCGATCTCCATCGCCAACGACACCCTCTACGGCCTCGGCGCCGGCGTGTGGTCCCGCGAGGCCACCACCTGCTACCGGGCGGGCCGGGCCATCCAGGCCGGCCGGGTGTGGACGAACACCTACCACCAGTACCCGGCGGGCGCGGCGTTCGGCGGGTACAAGGGCTCGGGCATCGGGCGCGAGAACCACCAGATGATGCTCGACCACTACCAGCAGACGAAGAACCTCCTGGTCAGCTACGCGCCCAAGCGGCTCGGGTTCTTCTAGACACCCAGACCGGCCCGTCCGGGGCCCGCCGGCCGCCCCCCTCGCGACGCCGGCGGCCCCGGACGGGCCACCTCGCAGGCGGGCGCCCGGCCCGGTCCGGGCGCCCGGAAGGAGGCACCATGTCCACCGAACGAGTGACGCACACCGAGGCGGCCGCGGCGATGCTCCGCCAGCTGCGGGCCACCCACGGCGAGCTGATGTTCCACCAGTCCGGCGGCTGCTGCGACGGGTCCTCGCCCATGTGCTACCCGCTGGGCGACTTCCTCACCGGCGACGCCGACGTCCACCTCGGGGACCTCACCGTCCAGGTCGACGAGGGCGCCGGCGGCGACGCGGAGACGTTCACGGTGCCGGTGTGGATGAGCCGCAGCCAGTTCGAGTACTGGCAGCACACCCACCTGACCATCGACGTCGTGCCCGGTCGCGGCGCCGGCTTCTCCCTCGAGGCGCCCGAGGGCGTGCGGTTCCTCATCCGCTCGCGCCTGTTCAGCGACGCCGAGACCGAGGACCTCGTCCCGCTCGGCAGCTGACGGAGCTGACGGGCCGGTCGGCCGCGCGGCGTCGGCGCGGCCGGCTCGTCGGCGCGGGCTGCTCGACGGCGGCGCGTCGGCCGGGCCGGCGGGGGTCGATATCCTCGGGCGCATGAGCGAGACCTCCTCCGCGCCCAACGACTCCCAGCGCGCCCGCCTGGCCGCCTTCGTCGCCGACCTCGCCGTCGTGCACGGCCACGTCGTGCTCTCCTCGGGCAAGGAGTCCGACCACTACGTCGACATGCGGCGCGTGACCCTGCACCACGAGGCGGCGCCGCTGCTCGGTCACGTCCTGCTCGACCTCCTCGAGGAGGAGGGCCTGGGGATCGGCGAGATCGACGCCGTCGGCGGCCTCACGCTCGGCGCCGACCCGGTGGCGCTGTCCGTCCTGCACGCCGCGGCCAGCCGGGGCCAGGGCCTGGATGCGTTCGTCGTCCGCAAGGAGGCCAAGGCGCACGGCATGCAGCGGCGGATCGAGGGCCCGGACATCCGCGGCCGCCGCGTCGTCGTCCTCGAGGACACCTCGACCACCGGGGGCTCGGTGCTGACCGCCGCCCACGCCGTCGCGGAGGCGGGCGCCGAGATCGCCGGGGTGGTCGTCGTCCTCGACCGCGGCACCGGTGCGCGCGAGGCCGTCGAGGAGGCCGGCTACCGCTACATCAACGCCCTCGACCTCAGCGACGTCGGGCTCGCCTGACCCCGGCGTGAGTCACGCCCGACCGCCCCGCGAGGGCGCGGACCTCCCTGACCTGGGCGGCGTCGACGCCGTCCCCACCTTCCCTGGCCCCGCCGCCACCGACCCCGACCCCACGACCCCCGACGTCGAGGAGGACGCGCCCGGGCGCAGCGTCGGCGTCGGGCCCTGGGAGGGCGACCCGCCCGCGGACCCGCGCCTCGACCCCGAGCTGCTCGCCGACGGCGACCGGCGCAACGTGGCCGACCACTACCGCTACTGGAGCGTGGCCGCGATCCGCGCCGACCTCGCCGCCCGCGCGCAGCCGCTGCACCTCGCCCTGCTCAACACGGGCCGCGACCTCAACATCGGTTCCCTCGTGCGCACGGCCAACGCCTTCAACCTCGCCTCGGTGCAGATCGTGGGCCGGCGCCGGTGGAACCGCCGCGGCGCCATGGTCACCGACCGGTACCTGACGATCGAGCACCGCCCCGACGCCGACGCCCTCCTGGCGTGGGCGCGCGGGCTCGGCCTGGCCGTCGTCGGGGTGGACAACCTGCCCGGCTCGGTCCCCCTGGAGGGGCTCGCCCTGCCGCGCGAGGCGGTGCTCGTCCTCGGCGAGGAGTCCGTCGGCCTGCCCGAGGACCTGGTCGGACGCTGCGACCTGCTCGTCGCCATCACCCAGCACGGCTCGACGCGGTCGCTCAACGTCGCCGCCGCGGGGGCCATCGCCATGCACGCCTGGATGACGCAGCACGCCACCGGCTGAACCGGCTGCCACCGACGCCGGACGGAAGGCCCGGACGCCGCGCGGCAGAAGGTGGGATGATCGGAGGCGTTACGGATCCGCTCAACGACCAGGAGGTCCACGATGCCCATCGCCACCCCCGAGGTGTACGTCGAGATGATCGACCGGGCGAAGTCCGGTGCGTTCGCCTACCCCGCCATCAACGTCACCTCCTCGCAGACGCTGACCGCAGCGCTGCGCGGGTTCGCCGAGGCCGAGTCCGACGGCATCATCCAGGTCTCGGTCGGCGGCGCGGAGTACGCGTCGGGCTCGACCGTCAAGGACCGGGTCGCCGGCTCGCTCGCCCTGGCCGCCTACGCCCGCGAGGTCGCCAAGGGCTACGGCGTCACCGTCGCCCTGCACACCGACCACTGCGCGGAGCAGAACCTCGACAGCTGGGTGCGCCCGCTGCTCGAGCTCGAGGCCGCCGAGGTCGCCGCCGGCCGTCCCGCCGCCTTCCAGTCGCACATGTGGGACGGCTCGACCGTCGACCTGGAGACCAACCTGCGCATCGCCGAGGAGCTCCTGGAGAAGTCCGTCGCCGCGCGCACGCTGCTCGAGATCGAGATCGGCGTCGTCGGTGGCGAGGAGGACGGCCACGAGGCCGAGATCAACGAGAAGCTCTACACCACGCCCGAGGACGGCCTGGCCACGGCCCGCGCGCTCGGCACCGGCGAGAAGGGCCGCTATCTCACGGCCCTGACCTTCGGCAACGTCCACGGCGTGTACAAGCCCGGCGCCGTCAAGCTCCGCCCCGAGCTCCTTGGCGAGATCCAGGAGGCCGTGGGCAAGGAGGTCGGCAAGGAGAAGCCGTTCGACCTGGTCTTCCACGGAGGCTCCGGCTCGACCGAGGACGAGGTGCGCACCGCCGTGCGCAACGGCGTCATCAAGATGAACATCGACACCGACACCCAGTACGCCTTCACCCGCCCCGTCGTGGAGCACATGTTCCGCAACTACGACGGCGTGCTGAAGATCGACGGCGAGGTCGGCAACAAGAAGCAGTACGACCCGCGCTCGTGGGGCAAGTCGGCCGAGGCCGGCATGGCCACGCGCATCGTCGAGGCCTGCGAGTGGCTCGGCTCCGCGGGCAAGAAGATCTCCTGACCCCGTAGCCGGCGCACCTTCGCGCCGGCCCCGCACGACGACGGCTCCCGCCCGGTCCGATCAGGCCCGGGCGGGAGCCGTTCGCTTGGTGGGGGCAGGACGTGGCGGACGTCCGCGCGTCGCGCGTGAGGCGTGGCGGGGGAGCGCGCAGGTCCCGTGCGGACCTGCGCTCAGCCCCGCGGGGCGCGCACGTGGTCGAACAGCTCGGCGGACACGTAGCGCTCACCGCCGTCGGGCAGGATCGCCACGATCGTCTGCCCGGCGTGCTCGGGGCGCCGCGCGAGCCGGGCCGCGGCGTGCAGCGCCGCTCCCGAGGAGACGCCCAGCAGCAGGCCCTCGGTGCGGGCCGCCCGGCGGGCCCAGTCGATGGACTCGTCCTGGGGGACGGTGACGATCTCGTCGATGAGCTCGAGGTCGGTGACCGGCGGGACCCCGTTGCCGCCGGTGATGCCCTGGATCTTGTGCGGCTGCCACTCGCCGCCGCTGAGCACCGGGGCCTCGGCGGGTTCGACCCCGACCAGGCGGACGGCCGGGTTCTTCGTGCGCAGGAACCGGCCCGCGCCGCTGAGCGTGCCGCCGGTACCGGTGGTGGCGACGAGGACGTCGACCTGCCCGCCGGTGTCCGCCCAGATCTCGGGGCCGGTCGTGGCCTCGTGCACGCCGGGGTTGGCGGGGTTGCCGCCCTGGCCCGAGAGGAACAGCGTCGGGTCCTCCTCGACGAGCCGGTTGGCGTGCTGGTTGGCCCCGGCCATGCCCAGCTCGCCGGGGGTGAGCACGAGCTCGGCACCGAAGGCGCGGATGAGGGCGCGGCGCTCGGCGGAGACGTCGTCGGGCAGGACGATGACCACCCGGTAGCCGAGCAGCGCACCGATCCACGCGAAGGCGATGCCCGTGTTGCCGCTCGTGGCCTCGAGGATCGTCCCGCCGGGGCGCAGGCGGCCGTCGGCCTCCGCGGCCCGCACGATCGACAGCGCCGTGCGGTCCTTGACGCTCGCGGCGGGGTTGGCGGTCTCGAGCTTGCCGAGGACGGTCGCCGGAGGGGGTGCGCCGTCGTCGTCGGCGAGCAGCCGGCCGATCCGCACCAGCGGGGTGCGGCCGACCAGGTCGATGGCGTTCTCGGCGATGAAGGTCATGGGGGCTCCTGTCGGAAGGTGGCTCCGATCAGGCTTCCACCGGGGGCGGGGCGCCGGGACCGCGCGTGGCCGACGTCCCGGATCGTGGATGGCCCCCGCCCGCCCCGGCGTCGGCGGCCGCGGGTACGCTCGAGCGGGCGTCGGGCCGACCGGCGGCCGTCCCGGCGCGGCCGGGACGCAGCGAGCGAGGGAGCAGGACATGCCGGCAGTCGTGGTCGTCGGGGCCCAGTGGGGCGACGAGGGCAAGGGCAAGGCCACCGACCAGCTCGGCAGCCGGGTCGACTACGTCGTCAAGTTCAACGGCGGCAACAACGCGGGCCACACCGTGGTCGTCGGCGACGAGAAGTACGCCCTCCACCTCCTGCCGTCCGGCATCCTCAGCCCCGGCGTCGTCCCGGTGATCGGCAACGGCGTGGTCGTCGACGTCGACGTCCTGTTCGAGGAGCTCGACGCGCTCGAGGCCCGCGGCGTGGACGTCTCCAAGCTCCGCGTCTCGGCGAACGCCCACCTCATCCCCAGCTACAACCGCACCCTCGACAAGGTCACCGAGCGCTTCCTCGGCAAGCGTCAGATCGGCACCACCGGCCGCGGCATCGGCCCCACCTACGCCGACAAGATGAGCCGCGTGGGCCTGCGCGTCCAGGACCTGTTCGACGAGTCGATCCTGCGGCAGAAGGTCGAGGCCGCCCTCGACTTAAAGAACCAGGTCCTCGTCAAGATCTACAACCGGAGGGCCGCCGAGGTCGACATCGTCGTCGACGAGCTGCTCGCCCACGCCGAGCGCCTGCGCCCGATGGTCACCGACGTCTCCCTCGAGCTCAACCGGGCCCTCGACGCCGGGCGCACCGTCCTGTTCGAGGCCGGCCAGGCCGCCATGCTCGACGTCGACCACGGCACCTACCCGTTCGTCACCTCTTCCTCGGCGACGGCGGGCGGCGCCAGCACCGGCTCGGGCATCGGGCCCACGCGCATCGACCGCGTCGTCGGGGTCATCAAGGCCTACACCACGCGCGTCGGCGAGGGGCCGTTCCCCACCGAGCTCCACGACGACATGGGTGAGCACCTGCGCAAGACCGGCGGCGAGTTCGGCGTGACGACCGGCCGCCCCCGCCGCACCGGTTGGTACGACGCGGTCATCGCCCGCTACGCCTCGCGCGTCAACGGGCTCACCGACCTCGTGCTCACCAAGCTCGACGTCCTCACCGGCCTGGAGAAGGTGCCGGTGTGCGTGGCCTACGAGATCGACGGCGAGCGGGTCGACGAGATGCCCGCCGACCAGTCGTCCTTCCACCACGCGACGCCGATCTACGAGGAGCTGCCGGGCTGGTGGGAGGACATCTCCCAGGTCCGCGCGTTCGACGACCTGCCGCAGGCCGCGCAGGACTACGTGCTCGCGCTGGAGGAGATGTCCGGGACGCGGATCTCCTCGATCGGCGTCGGGCCGGACCGCACGGCGACGATCGTGCGCCACGACCTGCTCGACTGAGCACCGGACCCCAGACGGGCTGAGCCCCGGACCCGACCGGGTCGTCGGAGGCGACCGCGGCGTCGGCTCCTTCTGCCGCGCGGCCGCAGCCCTCACACACGACGACGGCGCCCGCCTCCCGTACGGGAGGCGGGCGCCGTCGTCGTGGCCCGAGACGTCAGGGGCCGGGCAGCGGCCCCGGGTCGGTCAGGACCAGCCCTGGCCCTGCTGAGGGGGCTGCTGGCCGCCCTGGCCCCAGGGCTGGCCACCCTGTCCGCCCTGGTCCCAGCCCTGCTGGCCCTGGCCCGGGCTCTGCGCGCCCCAGCCGGGCTGACCGCCCCACTGGGCCTGGTCGGGGCTCTGGGCGCCCCAGCCGGGCTGACCGCCCCACTGCTGCTGGCCGGCGCCCCACTGCTGGCCGCCCTGGTCCCAGCCGGGCTGGCCGCCCTGCGGGCCGCCCCACTGCTGCTGACCGCCGTAACCACCGCCCGCGCCGTAACCGCCCGGACCGCCGGGGCCGCCCTGGGCGGCGGCCGCCCGCTTCTTCTTGTTACCGCGGGTCACCGCGAGAATGATGATGAGCAGCACGAGCGCGACGACCACGCCGATGGCGGTCCACAGCGCCCAGCCGGGGATGCTGTCGAGGAAGCCGGCGGAGGCCGAGCCGGTGGCGGTGATGCCGTCGCGGTACCACTCGATGCCGGTGAAGGTCACCTCGTTGCCGTTGACCTCGCCGCCGCCGCCGTCGATGACGTCACCGGGGAAGACGACCGTCGTGGTCATCTCCGGGGTGCCGAGCGCGGCCATCGACTCCACGTCGATCGTCGGGTCGCCCTGCAGGCTGAAGGTCAGGGTGTCGCCGTCCTGCGTGACGATGTAGCTGCCGTCGTCGTTGACCATCTGGTCGGTCGGGCCGGACGCCTCGAGGGTGCAGCCGACCAGGCCGTTCTCCTCGTAGTCCTCCGCGGTGACGGTGGCGCCCTCGACGGGCGAGTCGTCCTCCGCGAGCTCCTGGCAGTTGACGTCGGCGCGGGTGACCGCGGGGCTCAGCGCCACGCCCTGCGCGTGCACGTCCGTGGTGCCGTCGGTGCCGATCTCGTAGCTGATGTCGGCCCGGAAGCAGCCGGAGAGCACGAGAAGCAGGATGGGAAGGGACAGAAGGGCCGTGATGCGCCTGCGCAGGCCACTAGGCTGAGGATGACGTCTCATGTACGTCACGGTAGCGGTCCGCGGGCGGGTGGGTCGTGCATAGATCTATCCCCCCTGTCGATCGATGCCCGGTGTCACCGGACGCTCCGAGGGGACGGACCCTCGGCATCGAGGAGGATGATCAAGGATGACCACCCAGAGCCCGGCGCGTGACCTGGTTCGAGAGTCGGCGCCGTCGGGCGTGCCCGAGGAACTGCTCACCTGGGTCGGCGAGGTTGCCGAGCTGACCAGGCCCGACGCCGTCGAGTGGGCCGACGGCTCACAGGAGGAGTGGGACCGGCTCACCGCCGGGATGGTCGAGTCGGGGACACTGATCCGGCTCGCCGAGGACAAGCGGCCCAACAGCTTCCTCGCCCGCTCGCTGCCCTCGGACGTCGCGCGCGTGGAGTCGCGCACCTACATCTGCTCCGAGAAGGAGGAGGACGCGGGCCCGACGAACAACTGGGCCGAGCCCGCCGCGATGAAGGAGACCCTGCGCGGCGTCTTCCACGGGTCGATGCGCGGACGCACGATGTACGTCGTCCCCTTCTCCATGGGGCCGCTCGGCGGGGCGATCTCCCGGCTCGGCGTCGAGATCACCGACTCGCCCTACGTCGTGTGCAACATGCGGATCATGACCCGCATGGGCACGCCCGCGCTCGAGCAGATCAAGGCCGGCGGCTACTGGGTGCCGGCCGTGCACTCGGTGGGCTACCCCCTGGTCGACGCCGACGGCGCGAGCCGCCCCGACGTGCCCTGGCCGTGCTCGGACGAGAAGTACATCACCCACTTCCCCGAGACCCGTGAGATCTGGTCCTACGGGTCCGGCTACGGCGGCAACGCCCTGCTGGGCAAGAAGTGCTACGCCCTGCGCATCGCCTCCGTCCTCGCCCGCGACGAGGGCTGGATGGCCGAGCACATGCTCATCCTCAAGCTGACCGACGAGCGCACCGGCAAGAGCTACCACGTCACCGGCGCGTTCCCCTCGGCCACCGGCAAGACCAACCTCGCCATGCTCCAGCCCACGATCCCGGGCTGGAAGGTGGAGACCGTCGGCGACGACATCGCCTGGATGCGCCAGGGCGAGGACGGCCGGCTGTACGCCATCAACCCCGAGGCCGGGTTCTTCGGCGTCGCGCCGGGCACGGGTCGCTCGACCAACCCGGTCGCGGTGGACACCCTGCGGGAGAACATCCTCTTCACCAACGTGGCCCTGACCGACGACGGCGACGTGTGGTGGGAGGGCCTGACCGACGAGCCCCCGGCCCACCTCACCGACTGGCAGGGCGAAAGCTGGACGCCGGACTCGGGCCGGCCCTCGTCGCACCCCAACAGCCGGTTCACCGCGCCCGCCGCGCAGGCGCCGACGATCGCCGACACCTGGGAGGACCCGGCCGGCGTGCCGATCGACGCCATCCTCTTCGGCGGGCGGCGCGCCTCCAACGTCCCGCTCGTGGCCGAGGCCTACGACTGGGAGCACGGGGTGTTCATGGGGGCGACCGTGGCCTCCGAGCAGACGGCGGCCGCCGAGGGGACCGTGGGGGCGCTGCGCCGCGACCCCTTCGCCATGCTGCCGTTCTGCGGCTACAACATGGCCGACTACTGGGGCCACTGGCTGACCATGGGGGAGAAGCTCGGCGAGCATGCGCCGCGGATCTACCAGGTCAACTGGTTCCGCAAGGACGCAGACGGCCGGTTCATGTGGCCCGGCTTCGGCGACAACTCCCGGGTGCTGGACTGGATCATCCGCCGGGTCAGCGGCGAGGTCGGGGCCGAGGACGGGATCACCGGCCGCGTGCCGCGGACGGAGGACCTCAACCTCGACGGGCTCGACCTGGCACCGGAGGTGCTCGAGGAGATCTTCCGCGTCGACCCAGCGGCGTGGTCGGCCGAGAGCGACGACACCGAGACCTACCTCGAGCAGTTCGGCGACAAGGTGCCCGCGCAGGTGCGCGAGCAGCTCGGCCGGCTGCGCGAGCGCATCGCCGCGGCGCAGGCGTAAGGGACAGGCGCAGGGGCGGGGCGCCGGCGTCGGCCCGTGAGCGGCCGGCCCGGTGAGCGGCCGGCCCGGTGAGCGGCCGGCCTGCTGAGCGCATGACCGACCGGCCCGGGGGCGGGGCCGGTCGGTCGGCGAGGTCGCGGCGCCCCGTACCCTTGCGCGGGTGAAGATCCTCCTCATCGGTTCCGGGGCGCGCGAGCACGCCCTCGCCCGCGCGCTCGCCACCGACCCCGCCACGGAGTCCCTCGTCATCGCCCCGGGTAACCCCGGCACGGCGACGCTCGGCGAGAACGTGGACGTCGACATGCTCGACGGCGCCGCCGTCGCCGCCCTGGCGACCGCGCGAGAGGTGGATCTCGTCGTCGTCGGGCCCGAGGCCCCGCTCGTGGCGGGCGTGGCCGACGCCGTGCGTGCCGCCGGGATCCCGGTCTTCGGCCCGAGCGGCGCGGCCGCCCGCCTCGAGGGCTCCAAGGCGTACGCCAAGGAGGTCATGGCGCTCGCCGAGGTGCCCACGGCGATGGCCCGCGTGTGCACCACCGCCGCGGAGGTCGCCGACGCGCTGGACGCGTTCGGCGCCCCCTACGTCGTCAAGGACGACGGGCTCGCCGCCGGCAAGGGCGTCGTCGTCACCGACGATCGCGAGCTCGCGCTGGCTCATGCGACCGCCTGCCTGGCCCCGGCCGGCGGCGGGACGGCCACCGGCGAGGTGGCCGTCGGTGACCCGGCCACCGGGGGGCGCGCCGGCGTCGTCGTCGAGGAGTTCCTCGACGGGCCCGAGGTCTCGCTGTTCTGCCTCTCCGACGGCGAGCGCGTCCTGCCGCTGGCCCCCGCCCAGGACTTCAAGCGCATCGGCGACGGCGACACCGGCCCCAACACCGGTGGCATGGGCGCCTACTCGCCGCTGCCGTGGGCGCCGGCCGACCTCACCGAGCAGGTGCTCGAGCGCGTCGCGCGGCCGGTGGTCGCCGAGCTTGCCCACCGGGGGACCCCGTTCGTCGGGCTGCTGTACTGCGGGCTCGCGCTGACCTCGCGCGGGCTGCGGGTCATCGAGTTCAACGTGCGCTTCGGCGACCCCGAGACGCAGGTCGTCCTCGCCCGGCTGCGCACCCCGCTGGCCGGGCTGCTGCACGCGGCCGCGACCGGCAACCTGCCGGCCGAGGACGTCCTCGAGTGGGACGAGGGCGCGGCCGTCGGCGTCGTCGTGGCCTCCCCGGGCTACCCGGCCAAGGTGCACACCGGCGACGAGGTGGCCGGGCTCGCCGAGGCCGAGGGGATCGACGGCGTCCACGTCGTCCACGCGGGCAGCGCCGAGGTCGACGGGCGCGTGGTCTCCAGCGGGGGGCGGGTGCTCACCGTCGTCGGGCAGGGGGAGGACCTGGCCGCGGCCCGCGCGACGGCCTACGCCGGGGTGGGGCAGGTGCGGCTGGACGGCGCGCAGCATCGCTCGGACATCGCCCTGGCGGCGGCCGAGGGGCGCGTCACGGTCCCGGTCGCCGCGGGGTAGCTCGCCGCTGGCTGGCACCCCATCCGCCGCGCCTCAGCGAGAACATGGGTCGTGTGTCGAGCGCATGCCCCGTGTCCATCGTCTCGAGACGCAACCCGATGTCTCGATGATTGGGGAGGCGGCGGGCTGGTGCGCCACCCGCCGCCCCACCTGCTACACCGCCGCCCGTCGTCGAGAACATGCCTTGTGTATCGAGCGCATGCCCCGCGTGCATCGTCTCGAGACGCAACCCGATGTCTCGATGAGTGGGGGCGCCCATGTCTCGATGAGTGGGGGCGCCCATGTCTCGATGAGTGGGAGGCGCAGCAGCCGGGGCGACCGCGCGGCGCCGCGGTGCCAGGATGGGCGCATGAGCATCGGGGTCGGTGAGGCGCCGCACCTGCGCGGCTGGAGCCACGTCTACAGCGGCAAGGTGCGGGACATGTACGTGCCGGCGGACCAGGACTCGGGCCGCGGCGGCGACGTCGTGCTCATGGTGGCCTCGGACCGGCTCAGCGCCTTCGACCACGTCCTGCCCACGCCGATCCCCGGCAAGGGCGTCATCCTCACCCAGCTCACCCTGTGGTGGTTCGAGCAGCTCGCCGACCTGGTGACCGACCACGTCGTCTCCCTCGACGTCCCGGCGGAGGTCGCCGGGCGCGCGATGATCTGCCGGCGGCTGCAGATGTACCCGATCGAGTGCGTGGTCCGCGGCTACCTCACCGGCTCGGCGCTCGCGGAGTACCGGGCCGGCGGGGCGGTCTGCGGCGTCGAGCTGCCTCCGGGGATGGTCGACGGCGACCGCATCGACCCGCCGATCTACACGCCCGCGGCCAAGGCGGCCGTCGGCGAGCACGACGAGAACATCACCTTCGAGCAGTCCGCCGAGAAGGTGGGTGTCACCGCCGCCCGCCGCCTGCGCGACCGGTCCCTGGCGGTGTTCCGGCGGGCGTCCGAGATCGCGCTCGAGCGCGGGCTCGTGCTGGCCGACACCAAGTTCGAGTTCGGCTTCGAGAACCGTCCGGGCGACGTCGAGCTCGTCCTCGCCGACGAGGTCCTCACCCCCGACTCCTCGCGGTTCTGGCGCGCGGCGGACGTCGTCCCGGGCAGCACGCCGCCGAGCATCGACAAGCAGTTCGTGCGCGACTGGCTCACCTCCCCGGCCTCGGGCTGGGACCGTGCGGGCGACACGGCGCCCCCGCCGCTGCCCGAGGACGTCGTCGAGCGCACGCGCGAGCGCTACGTCACGGCCTTCGAGACCCTCACGGGGCGGACGGCCCCGGTCTGACCAGCGACGGGCGCCTACCCTGGCGCCAGTCGTCCGTACCTGAAGGAAGGGCACCACATGGGCCGCATCGTCGTCGACGTCATGCCGAAGCCGGAGATCCTCGACCCCCAGGGCAAGGCGGTGGTCCGCGCGCTCGAGCACCAGGGCCTCACGGGGTTCGGCGTGCGCCAGGGCAAGCGGTTCGAGCTCACCGTCGACGGCGAGGTCACCGAGGAGCACCTCGAGGCCGCCAGGCGCGCCGCCGCCGACGTGCTGTCCAACCCGGTCATCGAGGACGTCGTGGCCGTGCGCGCGGACGAGCAGGCCGACGACGCCGCGGCCGGGGTGGCGCTGTGACCGCACGCATCGGGGTGGTCACCTTCCCGGGCACCCTCGACGACGTCGACGCCGCCCGCGCGGTGCGCCTGGCCGGCGCCGAGCCGGTGGCGCTGTGGCACGCGGACGCGGACCTGCAGGGGGTCGACGCCGTCGTCCTGCCCGGCGGCTTCTCCTACGGCGACTACCTGCGGGCCGGCGCGATCGCGGCGCTGGCGCCGGTGGTGCGCGCGGTGGTCGACGCGGCGCGGGCCGGGACGCCCGTGCTGGGGATCTGCAACGGCTTCCAGGTGCTGTGCGAGGCGCACCTGCTGCCCGGCGCGCTCGTGCGCAACGAGCGCCAGCGCTTCATCTGCCGCGAGCAGCGGCTGCGGGTGGCCTCGGCCTCGACGGCGTGGACCAACCGCTTCTCGGTCGGCCAGGAGATCGTCGTGCCGTTGAAGAACGGCGAGGGGCGGTACGTGGCCACCGAGGAGACTCTCGACGAGCTCGCCGCCGAGGGGCGCGTGGTCTTCGAGTACGTCGGCGTCAACCCCAACGGGTCGCTGCGGGACATCGCCGGGGTCAGCGACGCGTCGGGCCGCGTGGTGGGGCTGATGCCGCACCCGGAGCATGCCGTCGAGCGCGGGTTCGGGCCGGACTCCGACGCCGGTGCGCGCGCCGGCACCGACGGCCTCGAGCTGTTCCGCAGCGCGGTGGCCAGCCTCGTCGGAGCCTGACCGCAGCGAGCAGCCGCGCCTGCGCGCGTCACGGGCGAGGCGGCAGGACGGGACCGAGCCGCTCGTCGTCGGACCTGTCGTCGCGGACGCGCTCGCCGCGGCCGCGGTCCTCACGCCCGAGCCTGCCCAGGAGCCCGACCAGCGCCGCCGCGTACTCCTCCGTCCGGGCGAAGTGCACGTCGTGCGGGCTGTGCACGCGCACGGTCTCGTTGTCGGGCAGGAGGTGCTCGACGCGGGCGAGGTCGTCGTCGTCGAGCGCCGCCAGGAGCGTGCCTTGGCGGTCGTGGCGGGTCGGGGTCGCCTTGACGAAGACCGTCGGGCAGGAGATCGCCGCCAGGGTGGCGGCCTGGTCGAATCCGCGTAGCCAGCTGCCGTCGGCGAAGGAGGCGGTGAACCGCAGGTCGAACGGCTGGCTCATGGTGCCCCAGATCCGGTTGATGCTCACCCCGACCCAGCGCACGATCGGCACGCGGGTGGGATCGGCCCGCCGTTGCCTGATCACGCTGCGGGTGAAGAGCGTCCACAGCGGCCCGAAGATCTGCTTCCAGTAGCTGCGGGGCATGTACCAGCACACCCAGTCGCGCTCGGCGTCCTGGGCGACGAACTCGACGGCGCTCTCGAACGCGTCGACGTAGACGTAGGTCTCTTCGATCCGGTCGGGCTCGGTGGAGAAGAACGGGGAGTCCTCGAGGAGGACGCCGCGCACGAGGTCGGGCCGGCGCGCGGCGAGGAGCGCGGCGATCAGCCCGCCCGACGAGTGCCCGGCGACGACGACGGGGCCGTCGAAGGACCGCTCGACGAGCGCCGCCACGTCGTCGGCGATCTGCACGCCGGTGTAGTCCTCGGGGTTCCAGGTGCTCCTGCCGTGCCCGTGCACGTCGACGACGAGCACCCGGTAGGTGTCGACGAGATGCGGCAGCGCCTTGGCGTACTCCTGCCACACGCAGCCCTGGCCGGGAATGAGCAGCAGCGGCACGCCGTCGTCCTGCGGGCGCTCGGCGACGTTGAGCTCGAGGCCCTCGCGGATGCGGACCGTCCGCTCGCGGAAGCCCAGGCGCTCCGCCGCGCGGACGTGCGCGGCGAAGTAGTCCTTCGTCCGGCGCGACGCCCGCAGTGCGCCAACGGCGATGACGGCCGACGCGGCGGCGACGGGGACGAGGGAGGCGAGCAGGAGCGATTTCATCGGTGGATGCTCCCCGGACCGAGCTGCGCGAGCGGCCTGAGCGGCCCGAGCGGCCCGAGCGGCACGGCGGTCGTCGGCGGCGTGCTCATGCGCCCTCCCCTGCGGATGCGGTCTTCGCCGCGACCGTAACATAGGTTAGGTTACGGTTCGTCGGGCGTCAGGGAACATGACGGGAGCATGGGGCGTCACCACAGGAGCGAGGAGCGGGTGCATGAGCGCAGCGAGGCAGCGCTGGCTGGACATGGGCGTCGAGGTGCTCGCCGAGGAGGGTGGGGTCGACGCGCTCCGCATCGACCGCCTCGCCGATCGGCTGGGCCTGTCGACCGGGTCCTTCTACCACCACTTCCGGGGCGTGGCCGGGTTCAAGAAGGACCTGCTGGTGCACCTGGAGGAGATCCAGACCGCCGGGTTCGCGGACACGGTCGCCGCCACCGACGTGGTGCCCGAGGACCGCGTGCAGACCTCCGCCGATCTCATCGGCCGGCTCGCGACGGCGCGCGCGGACCTCCGGCGTCCGCGGCTCGAGGCGGCGCTGCGCGCCTGGGCGCTCACCGACCCCGACGCGGCACGGACGCAGGCCGCGATCGACGAGGGGCGGCTCGAGACGATCCGCGCGGTGTGGCGCCAGGTCTCCCGGGACGAGGAGGAGGTGCGGCTGGCCGCCCTGCTGCCCTACGTCGTCGCGATCGGGGCGAGCGCGATCATGCCGCCGCTCGCCGACGACGACCTCCACCGCCTCTTCGAGATGATCGTCTCCCTCGTCCCCGATGCCGCGGCCGAGCACAGCGACGGCGCCCGATGAGCTCCTCTCCCTGACCGCGGACCTGGTCGCCAACCTGACCGCGGACCTGACCGCAGACCTCATCGCCGACCTCGGCAGGAACGCTGCGCCGATTCCCCTGGTGCACCGTCCCCGGCCCCGCTAGGCTCGCCTCTGGTTGCATATCGCAACTGGAACTCGACGAGGAGGACCCATGGGACGACTCATCTACTCGATGCAGGTCTCGCTCGACGGATTCGTGCAGGACGAGCACGGCGACTTCTCCTGGGCGGCGCCCGAGGCCGACGACCACGACGCCATGAACGACGAGATGGACGGCGTCGGCACCTACCTCATGGGCCGGCGGATGTACCAGATGATGCACCCCTGGGAGACCGACCCCGCCCTCGCCGAGGAGGGGCCCGAGATGGCCCGGTTCGCCCACATGTGGCAGCGGGCGGACAAGTACGTGTGGTCGACGACCCTGACCGAGCCGATCACGGCCCGCACGCAGCTGCGCTCCAGCTTCGACCCCGAGGAGGTCCGCGCCCTCAAGGAGTCCACCGCCGGCGACCTGACGATCGACGGCCCCACCCTCGCCGCCCAGGCGCTCGCCCACGGCCTCGTCGACTCGGTCCGCCCGGTGGTCTACCCGGTCGCGATCGGCCGCGGCCTGCGGTTCCTGCCCGACCGGCGCCTCGACCTGCGGCTGCGGCGCGAGTGGCGGGTCGGTCGCGGGGTGGTCTTCCTCGACTACGACGTCGTCCGCCGTCCCGGCGCCGAGGACTGAGGGGGGCGCGCCGTGGCCAGGCTCGTCTACCTCATGCAGGTCTCCCTCGACGGCTACGTGCAGGACGCCGAGGGCCGCTTCGACTGGGCCGTCCCGGACGACGTCGAGCACGCCGTCCTCAACGAGGAGACCCTCACCTGCGGCACCTACCTCCTCGGCCGCCGGATGCACGAGGTGATGTCCGTCTGGGAGACCGATCCGTCACTAGCGGCCTCCGGTCCCGTCGAGGCGGAGTTCGCCCGGCGCTGGGCGGAGGTCGACAAGTACGTCTGGTCGACCACGCTCTCCGCGGTCGGCACGGCGCGCACGCAGCTGCGGTCGCACTTCGACCCCGACGAGGTCCGCGCGATCGTCGCGGGCGCCGACCGGGACGTCGCCATCGAGGGCCCCACGCTCGCGGCGCACGCCTTCCGGCACGGCCTCGTCGACTCGGTCCGGCCGATCATCTACCCGGAGATCCTCGGCGGCGGCCTGCGCTTCTGGCCCGACCAACGCCTCCACCTCGAGCTACGGCGGACGCGGGAGTTCGGGCGCGGCCGGGTGCTCATGGACTACGACGTCGTGCGATAGCCCCGGGGCGGGCATGGAATGTGCGCCCGGGCCGACCTGTTGGCGCGGGTATGAAGGCCATCGGATTCCACAGCCCAGGTGACCCCGACGTCCTCGAGGAGATCGAGCGGCCCGACCCGGCGCCCGGTCCGGCGGAGGTGCTCGTGCGCGTGCACGCCGCCGCCGTCAACCCGACCGACACCACGCGCCGCGCCGGCACGGCGAGGCGTCCCGCCGGCGAGCCGCCGGTGGTCCCGGGGATGGACGCCGCCGGCGTCCTCGCCGCGATCGGACCGGACACCGAGACCCCGCTCAAGGTCGGGGACCGCGTGATGGCGATCGTCGTGCCCGACGGCGCGCACGGCGCCTATGCGGAGCAGGTCGTCCTGCCGGCGGACTCCGTCGTCGCGGCGCCGCGAGACACCAGCCACGCCCAGGCCGCCACGCTGCCGATGAACGGGCTCACCGCCCGCCTCGCGCTGGACACCCTCGACCTGCCGCGCGGCAGCGTGATCGCGGTCAGCGGGGCCGCGGGTGCCATGGGCGGCTACGCGGTGCAGCTGGCCAAGGCGGACGGGCTGACCGTCGTCGCCGACGCCGCGGAGAAGGACGTCGAGCTCGTCACCGAGCTGGGGGCCGACGTCGTGCTCGAGCGCGGCGAGGGGTTCGCCGAGCGCGTGCGCGAGCACCACCCCGACGGCGTGGACGGCGCCGTCGACGGCGCGCTCCTCCACGAGGCTCTCGCCCCGGCGGTGAAGGACGGCGGCTCGGTCGTCACCGTCCGCGGCCACGACGGCACCGCCGAGCGGGACGTGACGTTCCGGCCCATCTTCGTCGGCGAGTACGCCCGCGAGCGCGCGAAGCTCGAGACCCTGCGCAAGCAGGCCGAGAGCGGCGCGGTCACGCTGCGGGTGGCGGAGATCCTGCCGAAGGACCAGGCCCCGGAGGCGCACCGCCGGCTTGAGGCGGGCGGGACGCGCGGGCGGCTCGTGCTCGCGTTCTAGGGGCGGTTGCCGGCGTCGTCCTCGTGCCGCGAGGCGGTCGCGAGGCGCCTGGCTCGCTCCTCGCGGGGCGCCTGTGAGCGGCGCGCGGGCTGCCCACCGCGCGTCAGGCGGCGTCGGGCGAGTCCCGCTCGGCGCGCTCGGCGCTGTTCTCGACCGATCGTCCGCAGTGGTGGTGGCGGCCGCGCAGCCGCACCTGCATCTGACGGTGCACGCCCGCGAGGCGGGGGTTCGCCGTCGCGCCCAGCCACACGACGAGCGGCGCGGGACCCTCGTCGTCGGGCGCCCACTCCGCGAGCCACCCGCGCAGGGAGCGGGCGAGGAGGTCGCCCTCGGGGACCGGGGCGTCGTCGGCGCGCCTCGTGCGCGCGAGCCACGTCGTCGTCATGCGCGCGGGGGCGTCGAGCTCGAGGGCCTGTTCGGGGGAGTCGATCTCGAGGAAGACCTGGCCGTAGGCGTCGGCCGGGAGGCGCTGCAGCGTGGCGCCGACGTACCCGACGTCGTCCCGGCCGCCGGCGAGCAGGAAGTGCGGCGTCGGATGGGCGTGGTGAAAGCGCATGAGTTCGACTGTAGGTAAGCCTTACCTAACTGGCAAGGGCGTCCGCTGCTTCCTGGACGCCCCCACCGGTACGTGGTCGGCGCCGTCGAGCCGGAACGCCGATTTCACGATGCGGATAGGAGGTCGCGGACGTGCCGCCTCGGTCCGTAGGCTGGTCCGACGGCGGCGGTTCGACGGTGCGCGGCCAGGTGACGGTGCCGTCGTCCAGCAGGTCGCCGTGCACGACCCCGCCGCCCTCCGCGACCCACAGGAGACACAGATGACGAGCACCGACCAGTCCTCCGCAGCCACCGGCGAGCGGGTCGAGCGGGCGGGGCTCGACGTCTACGCGCCGCTGGCCGCGTTCGTGGAGGACGTGGCGCTCACGGGCACCGGCATCGACGCCGACGCCTTCTGGGCCGGGCTCGCGTCGATCATCGCCGACCTCACGCCGACCAACCGCCGGCTCCTCGAGGTCCGCGACGAGCTGCAGGCTCGCATCGACCAGTACCACCGCGACCAGCCCGGCCTGCCCGACGCCGAGAAGTACAAAAACTTCCTCACCGAGATCGGCTACCTCGTCCCCGAGCCGGAGGAGTTCACGGTCACGACGACCGACGTCGACCCCGAGCTCGCCGATGTCGCCGGCCCCCAGCTCGTCGTCCCGCTGCTCAACGCGCGCTTTGCCATCAACGCCGCCAACGCCCGGTGGGGCTCGCTCTACGACGCGTTCTACGGCACCGACGCCATCCCCGACGACGGCGACCTCGCCCGCGGCGCGGAGTACAACACCGTGCGCGGCGCCGAGGTCATCGCCCGCGGCCGCGCCGTCCTCGACCAGGCAGCTCCGCTCGCGCAGGGCTCGCACGCGGACGCCACGCGCTACCACGTCGTCGACGGCGCCCTGGTCGTCGACCTCGAGGGCGGCGCCACCACCGGCCTCGCCGACCCCGCGGGCTTCGCCGGCTACACCGGTGAGCCGGACGCGCCGGACTCGGTCCTGCTCGTGCGGAACCGGCTGCACCTGGACGTCGTCATCGACCGGTCCGGGTCGATCGGCGCGGTCGACGGCGCGGGCGTGCAGGACATCGTCCTCGAGTCGGCCGTCTCGACGATCATGGACCTCGAGGACTCCGTGGCCGCCGTCGTGCCCGAGGACAAGGTGCTCGGCTACCGCAACTGGCGCGGGCTGGTCAGCGGCACCCTGACCGAGGAGGTCACCAAGGCCGGCCGCACCTTCACCCGCCGGCTCAACCCGGACCGCGAGTACACCGGCCCGGGTGGAGAGCCGGTCGTCCTGCCGGGGCGCTCGCTGCTGTGGATCCGCAACGTCGGCCACCTCATGCGCACCGACGCCGTGCGCGACGCCGAGGGCCAGGACGTCTACGAGGGCATCCTCGACGCCGTCATCACCGCGCTCGGCACCCTGCCCGACCTGTCGGGGGAGCGCGCCGGGACGAACTCCCGCACCGGCTCGATCTACGTCGTCAAGCCGAAGATGCACGGCCCCGAGGAGGTGGCCTTCGCCGTCGAGCTGTTCGCCCGTACCGAGGCCCTGCTCGGGCTCGCGCCGGGCACGATGAAGATGGGCATCATGGACGAGGAGCGCCGGACCACGGTCAACCTCCGCGCCAGCATCGCCGCCGCCGCCGACCGCGTCGCCTTCATCAACACCGGCTTCCTCGACCGCACGGGCGACGACATCCACACCTCGCTGCACGCCGGCGCCGTGGTGCCCAAGGGCGAGATGAAGGGTCTGCCGTTCATGGTGGCCTACGAGCGAGCCAACGTCGACGCGGGCCTGGGCGCCGGCTTCGACGGTCGCGCGCAGATCGGCAAGGGCATGTGGGCGATGCCGGACCTCATGGCCGACATGCTCGAGCAGAAGATCGCTCACCCGCGCACCGGGGCGAACACGGCCTGGGTGCCCTCGCCGACGGCGGCGACGCTGCACGCGCTGCACTACCTCGAGGTCGACGTCGAGGCCGTGCGCGCCGAGATCACCGGGCGCGAGCCGCAGTCGATCGACCCGATCCTCGTGCCGCCGCTGCTGGACAGGGAGCTGAGCGCCGAGGAGATCGCCTCCGAGCTCGACAACAACGTCCAGTCGATCCTCGGCTACGTGGTGCGCTGGGTCGACCAGGGGGTCGGCTGCTCGAAGGTGCCCGACATCCACGGCGTGGCCCTCATGGAGGACCGTGCGACGCTGCGGATCTCCAGCCAGCTGCTGGCCAGCTGGCTGCTGCACGGGATCGTCACCGAGGCGGAGGTCGACGACTCGCTGCGTCGGCTCTCGGCGGTGGTCGACGAGCAGAACGCCGGGGACCCGAACTACGAGGCGCTCATCGGCGCGGACGGTCCGGGTGTGGCCTACCGGGCGGCGCGGGCCCTGATCGTCGAGGGCGCCGCCCAGCCCAACGGGTACACCGAGCCGATCCTGCACCGCATGCGCCGCGAGAAGCTGGGCGCCCCGCCGCAGGTCTGAGGCTGCCTGGGCTGCGCGCCGCTTGCGGTGCCGCGCGCCGCCCTTGCCCTCGCAGACCCCTCGTGTCCTCGAGACATTGGGTTGTGTGTCGAGGCCATGCCCCCGGTCCGTCGTCTCGAGACACAAGGCATGTTCTCGATGAACGGGCGGGCCGAGTCAGTGGTCCTCAGTGAGGCGGCCCGCCGTCATCTGCCAGCGCCGCGTCGCCCGCATGCCGGCGAGCATCCGGCGGTCGTGCGTGACCAGCACGACGGTGCCGCCGAACGAGTTCACGGCCTGCTCGAGCTGCTCGACGGCGGGCAGGTCGAGGTGGTTGGTCGGCTCGTCGAGCACGAGCAGGTTGACGCCGCGCGCCTGCAGCAGCGCGAGCCCGGCACGCGTGCGCTCCCCGGGTGACAGGGAGGCGGCCGGCCGGGTCGCGCGGTCCCCGGCCAGCGCGAACTTGGCCAGCAGCGTGCGGGACTCCTCGGGATCCATCGAGGCCGCGTCGGCGAATGCCCTGGTCAAAGGTTCAGCCACGTCGAAAGCGTCGCGTGCCTGATCGATCTCCCCGACGACGACGCCCGACCCCAGTGAGGCCCGCCCCTCGTCCGGCGCGAGGCGTCCGAGCAGCAGACCGAGCAGTGTCGTCTTGCCCGAGCCGTTGGCGCCGGTGAGTACCACCCGGTCGCCCCAGGTGATCTCGGCGGTGACCGGGCCGAGGGTGAAGGCGTCGTCGGCGCTGCGGCGGGTGAGGGTAACGCCGTCGAGGGTGGCGACCACGGTCCCCGAACGCGGCGCCTCTGCCACGCTCATCCGCAGCTCCCACTCCTTGCGCGGCTCCTCGACCACCTCGAGCCGTTCGATCGCCCGCTCGGTCTGCGCGATCTTGCCCGCGAGCTTCTCGGTGCGGGCGCGGGCGGCGTGGATGATGTGCTTGTCGCCGTCGGTGGCCTTCTTGCGGGCGTTGCGGATGCCCGTCGCGGTCCACTCCTTCTGGCGCTGGTGGCGCGCCTTGAGCCCGGCCACCTGCTCGGCGTACTCCTCGTAGGCCTCCCGGTCCCGACGCCGTGCCAGCGCGCGTTCGTCCAGGTAGGAGTCGTAGCCGCCGTCGTAGACGGTGACCTTGTGCTGGGCGGCGTCGATCTCGACGATGCCGGTGGTGGTACGGGCGAGGAACTCGCGGTCGTGGCTGACCACGACGACGCCCTGCCGCGCGCCGGCGACGAGCTCCTCGAGCTGGGTCAGGCCGTCGAGGTCGAGGTCGTTGGTGGGCTCGTCGAGGAGGAGGACGTCGTAGCGCTGGAGCAGGAGCACCGCCAGCGAGGCGCGGGCGGCCTGCCCGCCGGACAGGGTGGTCATGTCGGCGTCGGGACCGACTCGCAGGCCGAGCCGGCCGAGGACCTCCTCGGTGCGTTCGGGCAGGTCGGCGCCCCCGAGGGCGAGCCAGCGTTCGAGGGCGACGGCATACCGGTCGTCCGCCGCGTGGCCGGTGGCCCCCTCGGCCAGGGCGGCCGCGGCGGCGTCCATCTCGGCCTCGGCGTCGGCGACGCCTGTGCGGCGCGCGATCATCGCCTCCATGGACTCGCCGTGACGGCGGTCGTGCTCCTGGGCGAGCAGTCCGACGGTCGCGGTGGGCGGCGCGAGGACGACCTGGCCGTCCGTCTCGAGGGCGTCGACCTCCGCGGACGTGTCCGCGCTCGCGGTCGGGAGGCCGGGACCGGAGGTGGCACCAGAGGTCGGCACGTGGCGGGCGTCCGCCGCGGCCAGCAGGGACAGCAGCGTGGACTTGCCCGCGCCGTTCGCGCCGACGAGACCCCAGACGTCACCGGGGGTGACCGTGAGGTCGAGGTCGGCGAACAGCTCGCGCTCGCCGTGGCCCGCACGCAGGCCGATCGCGCGCAGGGTGGCAGACATGGGTCAACCGTAGGTCGCGGGGGAGGCGGGGCCCCACCTTATTGCCGGCCACCGGGCGCCGGTGCGAACACTCACAATGCGGTTCGATCGGCGCCCGGTGGTGGAGACCCGCGCCACGTTCCCCCAGGTGTCCTCAGGGTGTCCCCGGGGTGACGACGCTTGATCCACAGGTCGAGCGGCCTGTCCACGCATCGGTGCACACGGGTGTGGACGCGGCCTGTGGACAGACCTCGCGCACGTCAGGTCGCGGCGTCGGTGACGGTGGCCGAGAGGTGGAGCTTGCGCTTCCTCGGCTCCCATGCCATCATTCGCCGCCCGCCCCGACCGTTCGAGGCATCGGCGTTCGTGGCTGCGTCGGAGACTGCCCCCCGATCACCAGTCGCACCATTGCTGACCTGCGCAAACGCTGCCTTCGCGGGAATGAGGACGGGTGTCCCGAACTCGACGTCCCAGGTGACGGCGTCGGGCACCGGACCGGCGTGCAGGGCCCGCGCGGCGGTGTACATCCCGTGCGCGATCCGGCGCGGGAAGCCGAAGGCCCGGGCCCCCAGCCACGAGGTGTGGATCGGGTTGCGGTCCCCCGAGACCTGTGCATATGTGTGGATGTCGGCCTCGGTGACGCTCCACAGCGCCTGCGGGCGCTCGGGGATCGCGATCACCTGCCGTTCACCTGCGGACGGGGCCCGCTCGAGCCCCTCGGGTGCGGGCGCCTTCGACAGGTACGTCGCCCGCCCGGTCCACACCACCTCGCCGCCCGCTGCGGCCTCGACCGTGAGCTCGACGGTGGTGCCGCGCCGGTGCTCGCGCGCGTCGTGCGCCCATGCCGTGACGGTGAGGGCCTCGCCGAGCCGCACCGGCCGGCGCTGGGTGACGTGGTTGGCCACGTGCACCATCCCCAGCGGTGAGAACGGGAAGTCCGCGCGCGCCATGAGCGAGATCGCCAGCGGGAAGGCCAGTACGTGCACGAGGCCCGGCGGGAGCGTGTCGTCCACCGGGGCCCCGACGACGTGCTGGTACTCGGTCAGGTGCGCCGGCTCGGCCGTCACGGGGCCGGCGCTGAGGGCCACCTGCGGCAGCCCGGCCGGGCTCGTGCGGGTGAGGACGCTCTGCGCGGTCCGGCTCAGCACGGTCCGGTAGGTCGCCCCCAGGCTCGGCACGGCGCCGACCTGCTCGACCCGGTACGACGACGGCACGGCGCTCATGCGCTCACCCTGCCGAGGGCGAGGGGTTCCGTCGAGGGGCGGGCGAGCAGAAAACTGCTCACTCGTCGAGAACGGCGGGGCGGGAGCATGGGTACGGGCAGAAAAGTGCTCACTCGTCGAGAGGGGCGGCGGTGGTAGAGACTGAGACCGTCGGCTGTCATCAGCGGCCCACGAGGAGCTGCCCGCACACGCGCAGCACCTCTCCGTTGACGCCACCGGCCTGCGGCGAGGCGAGGAACGCGATCGCCTCGGCCACGTCCACCGGTAGCCCGCCCTGCTGCAGGGAGGACATCCGCCGCGACATCTGCCGCGGCACCGGCGGGATCTTCGCCGTCATGTCGGTCTCGATGAAGCCCGGCGCCACGGCGTTCGCCGTGCCACCGGCTGCGGCCATGAGTGGTGCGAGCGCCTCGGTCATCCCGATGATCCCGGCCTTGGCGTAGCCGTAGTTGGTCTGGCCGCGGTTGCCGGCGATCCCCGACGTCGAGGCCAGCGAGATGATGCGCGGCGCGTGCTCGGCGTCGCCCAGCCTCCCCGGCTCGGCGAAGGTCTCGTTCATCGTCACCGGCGCGGTGATGTTGACGGCGAGGAGGTCGGCGAACCGGTCCTCGGTCATGTTGGCGAGCAGCTTGTCCCGCAGGATCCCGGCGTTGTGCACCACCACGTCCAGGCGTCCGTAGCGCCGGTGGGCGGCGGCGAGGATGGCCTCGGCGGCGTCGTCGCGCGTGACGTCGAGCTGCAGGGCCAGGCCGCCGGCCGCGTTCATCGTGCGGGCCAGTGCCTCGCCCGCCGCGGGGACGTCGACGCCGACCACGTGCGCGCCGTCGCGGGCCATGACCCCCGCGATCTGCTCGCCGATGCCGCGGGCGGCCCCGGTGACCGCCACGACGAGGCCGGTCAGCGGCCGCGCCCAGTCCTGCGGTGCGTTGCCGCCGGGGCCGGCGGTGAGGATCTGCCCGGAGACGAAGGCCGAGCGTGCCGAGAGGAGGAACCGCACGGCCCCCGCCGGCGAGGCGTCCCCGGCCGACGCGCCGGTGCCGAGCGCCACCGCGTTGCCCGTGGCGCCGTCGCGCAGCTCCTTGGCGAGCGAGCGCACGAAGCCCTCGACACCGGCGCGGGCGGCGGCCAGCCGCGGGCTGTCGCCCTCGGTGGCGGCCCGGTGCAGGACGATCACCCGGCCGGAGCGGCCCAGGTCGCGCAGCACGGACCCGACGGCGAGGGCCGGCGCGGTGAGGTCGGCGCTGGTGGTCAGGCCGGTCGCCACGAGCACGACGGCGCCGAGCTTTCGCTTGTCGCCGGGCGTGGCGTCGCGTCGGACGTCGGCGCCCCAGGCCAGCAGGTGCTCGACGAGCTCCTCGGCGTCCACCCGCGCGGCGTCGGACCCGTCGGTGAGGACGAGGACCGGCCCGGGCGCGAGCGGGGTGTCGACGTCGTCGAGGTCGGCGGTGCGGCGCAGGATCGCCGGCCGCGGCAGGCCGAGCTGCTTGGCGATGCCGGCCCCGGCACCGCCGGAGACGAAGGACAGGTACGCGTCACTCATGCCGCCTCCAGCACCATCGCCACGGCCTGACCGCCCGCGGCGCAGACCGAGATGAGGCCGAGGGCCCGCTCTCCGGGGCGGACCTGGGACTCGCCGCGCTCGGCGAGGAGCTTGGCCAGCGTGCCGATGATCCGGCCACCGGTGGCGGCGAAGGGGTGCCCGGCGGCCAGCGAGGAGCCGGCCACGTTGAGGCGGCTGCGGTCGACCGTGCCGACCGGCGCGCTGCGGCCCAGGCGCTCGCGTGCGAAGGTCTCGTCCTCGAGGGCGGCCAGGGTGGTGAGCACCGTGGAGGCGAAGGCCTCGTGGATCTCGACGAGGTCGAAGTCGGCCAGCGTGAGCCCGGTGCGCTCGAGGAGGGCGGGGATGGCGAAGGCCCCGCCCATGAGCAGGCCCTGGCTGCCGTCGGCGAAGGAGACCGCGGCGGGCTGGGCGTCGACGACGTGGGCGAGGACCGGCAGGCCCCGCTCGGCGGCCCACTCGTCGGAGGAGAGCAGGACGGCCGAGGCGCCGTCGGACAGGGGGGTGGAGTTGCCGGCGGTCATCGTCGGGGCGGGCGCGCCCTCGGGGAGGTTCCTCGTGCCGAAGACCGGCTTGAGCTTGGCGAGCTTCTCCATCGAGGTGTCGGCGCGCAGGGCCTCGTCGCGGGTGAGCCCCCGCAGCGGGGTGATGAGGTCGTCGAACAGGCCGCGCTCGTAGGCGGCGGCGAGGTTGCGGTGGGAGGCGAGGGCGAGCTCGTCCTGCGCCTCGCGGGTGATACCCCAGGCGGCGGTGGTCAGCGCCTGGTGCTCGCCCATCGACAGGCCGGTGCGCGGCTCGTTGACGTCAGGGGCGACCGGGGCGAGGTCCTTGGGCCGCAGCTTCGTGAACGCGGCGATGCGGTCCTTGGTCGAGCGGGCGCGGGAGGCGGCGAGCAGCACGCGGCGCAGCTTCTCGGTGACGACGATGGGGGCGTCGGAGGCGGAGTCGGTGCCGCCGGCGATGCCGGCCTCGATCTGCCCGAGCGCGATCTTGTTCGCGACCCCGACGGCGGCCTCCATGCCCGTGGCGCAGGCGCGCTGGACGTCGTAGGCGGGGGTGGTGGGGTCCAGCGCGGTGCCGAGGACCGACTCGCGGGTGAGGTTGAAGTCCTTGGGCTGCTTGAGGACCGCGCCGGCGACGACCTCGTCGAGGCGCTCGCCGGCCAGGCCGGTGCGGGCGACGAGCCCCTCGATCGCGGCGGTGAGCAGGTCCTTCGGGCTCAGCGCGTCGTAGGCGGAGCCGGCCTTGCCGAACGGGGTCCGGTTGGCGGCCACGACGGCGGCGCGGCGCGGGGTGGGCATGGGGATCACGTGAGGTCCTCGCTTCGCTGGGACGGACTGTCGGTCATCGGGCGTGCGGTGCGTTGCGTTGCGGCGTGGTCGAGCCCGCGGTCGGTGGTCACCGAGAGTCCGGTTCGTCGTCGTCGAGAGTGCGGTTCGTCGGCGCCCGACGTCGGGACCACGGTGTATCGGATCTGGCCGATACCGAAAGTACCTGATACTTTCGTTTCATGGTACCTGCCGAGGCCGAGGACGTCCGGGGGTTGGCCGCGACGGCCGACGACCCGCCGGCTCCGCGCGCGGACGGGCGGACCACCCGCTGGGACGACCACCGCGCGGCGAGGCGCCTCGAGCTCGTCCGTGCCGCCCGGCGCTGCGTCCACGAGCGCGGGCCGGACGTGTCCATGGACGAGCTGGCCACGCACATCGGCACCTCGAAGTCCATCCTCTACCGCTACTTCACGGACAAGTCCGGGCTGCAGCGGGCGGTCGGCCGGCACGTCCTCGACCGGATGCTGCGCGAGCTGACCGAGGCCGCGAGCCGCCTCGGCGGGCCGCGCGAGCGCATCCACTCGATGGTCGCGGTGTACCTGCAGATGGTCGACGACGCCCCGCACGTCTACGCCTTCGTCACCTCGCCCGCGGGGGAGGCCACGGGGGACGTGCGCAGCTTCGTCCAGGACGTCGACGCCGTCATCGCGCACACGCTCGTCCCGGCCGTCCTCGGTCTCGCCGAGGGGGAGAGCACCGACCGGATCACCCCCGAGCAGGCCACCCGCGCCACGCTGTGGGCCTCGGGCGTCACCGGCACCGTCCGGTCCGTGGCCGACCGCTGGCTCGCCGCCCGGGCGCACCTCGAGCGTGCCGAGTCCGAGCACCAGACCATCGAGGAGAGCAGCCCGGAGGGGGGTGCCGGGCCTGCGGGGCCGGGCGCTGTCGTCGGGGGACCGCTCCATCCCGACCTCGAACCGGCCGTGGCCGCGCTCGACCGCACCGAGCTCGCCGCCTTCATCGCCTCCTGGCTGTGGGACGGGGCTGTCGGCGTGCTGCGCCGTGCCCGCACCGACACCCAGCCGCGCACCGTTCCCACCTCACGAACCGACAAGGACGTCCAGTGACCCAGACACCGATCCGCCCCACCGCCACGCCCGGCGCCGCGCAGGAGACGAGCCCCTCGGCCCACACCCCGCCCTCGGCGGTGCGCGGTGACACCCGCGTCGACGTCGCCGAGCTCACGCGCCTGCTCGGCGGACGCTGGTGGGGCCTGCGCCAGGAGACGCGCCGCGTCGCCACCGACCCGCGCATGCGCAAGATCGAGGGCCTGGGGCACCTCGAGCACCGTGAGCGCGTGATGGACCAGCTCCGCCTCCTCACCGAGATCGGCGACCCGCTGCGGGCCTTCCCCTCCCGGCTCGGCGGCCACGACGACCACGGCGGGTCGCTCGCGGCCTTCGAGGAGCTCGTCGTCGCCGACCCCTCGCTGCAGATCAAGGCCGGCGTGCAGTGGGGCCTGTTCGCCTCGGCGATCCTGCACCTGGGCACCGCCGAGCAGCACGACCGCTTCCTGCCCGGCGCCATGGACCTCACCGTGCCCGGCGCCTTCGCCATGACCGAGCGCGGGCACGGCTCGGACGTCTCCGGCGTGCTGACCACCGCCACCTACGACAAGGAGACCGACGAGATCGTCGTGCACACCCCCGTCGAGGCGGCGCAGAAGGAGTACCTCGGCAACGCCGCGCAGCACGGGAAGGCGGCGGTGGTCTTCGCCCAGCTCGTCGTCGACGGCGTCAACCACGGCGTGCACTGCGTCTACGTCCCCATCCGCGAGGAGCGGCCCGACGGGACGCTGTGCTTCCTGCCCGGCGTCGGTGGCTCCGACGACGGTGTCAAGGGCGGGCTCAACGGCGTCGACAACGGTCGGCTGTGGTTCGACCAGGTGCGCGTCCCGCGGACGAACCTGCTGCCCCGCTACGGCGCGATCGACGACGAGGGCACCTACAGCTCGCCGATCGACTCGCCCGGGCGTCGCTTCTTCACCATGCTCTCCACCCTCGTCCAGGGGCGCGTCTCGCTGTCCAACGCCTCGACCGGTGCGGCCCGCATGGCGCTGACCATCGCCGTGCGGCACGCCGAGCAGCGCCGCCAGTTCACCGGCGGCGACCCCCGCGAGGAGGTCGTGCTGCTCGACTACCAGCGCCACCAGCGCCGGCTGCTGCCGCGCCTGGCCCGCACCTACGCGCTGACCTTCCTCGGCGCCGAGCTGCTCGAGCGCTTCGACGACGTCTTCTCCGGGCGGCACGACACCGACGAGGACCGCCAGGACCTGGAGACCCTGGCGGCGGCCACCAAGCCGCTGGCCACGTGGAACGCCCTGGACACCATCCAGGAGGCCCGCGAGGCCTGCGGCGGTGCCGGCTTCATGGCCGAGAACCGGCTCACCGGCCTGCACCACGACCTCGACGTCTACGCCACCTTCGAGGGCGACAACAACGTCCTGCTCCAGCTCGTCGGGAAGCGCCTGCTGACCGACCACGGCAAGGAGATGATGAAGATGGACGTGGCGGGCACGGCGCGGTGGGTCGCTGCCCGCGCTGCCGACACCGCGATGCACCGCACGCCGCTGCGCCGGGCTGCGCAGTCGATCCGGGACACCGGGTCCAAGGCCCGCTCGGCCGGGCACCTGCGCTCCGCCGACGCCCAGCGCGAGCTCCTCGAGGAACGCGTGGAGACGATGGTCGAGGAGATCACCCTCGGTCTGCGGGCCTCCCGCGGGGCCTCCGACGAGAAGGCCTTCGAGGTCTTCAACGCGCACCAGGACCGCATCATCGCCGCGGCCCGCGCGCACGCCGAGCTGCTGGCCTGGGAGGCCTTCACCGCCGCGCTGTCGCGGGTGCGCGACCGGGAGACCTTCGAGGTGCTGCGCACCGTGCGCGACCTGTACGGGCTCACCGTCATCGAGGCGGACCTCGCCTGGTACCTGGTCAACGGACGCATGACGGCGCAGCGCGCGAAGACGGTGACGAGTTACGTGGAGCGGCTGCTGGCCCGGCTCCGTCCGCACGCGTCCGCGCTGGTCGACGCCTTCGGGTACACCGAGGAGATGCTGGGGGCGACGATCGCCGGCCCGGGGGAGAAGCAGCGGCAGGACGAGGCGCGCGAGTACGGGCGGCGCATGCGGGCCACCGGTCAGGCCCCGGTCGACGAGAAGACCCTGCGCGCGCAGGCCAAGGCGCGGTCCCAGGACGCGCGGGCGGAGCAGCCGGGCGCGCCGGCGTAGCTGGGTGGGGGGGGGGAGGGGGAGGCGGGGAGGTCGGGCGGAGAGGCGGGGCCGGCGCAGGGCGACTCGGTCAGTGCACCAGCCGGGCCAGGGGGCTACCAGGGCCGGAGGATGGGCAGGGATGACCCGTTCGTGACCCGGACGGTAGATTCGGCCCAGTTCCCGACCGCGTGCGCTGACGGCGGTCCGTGCGTCGGCGCCGTCCAGCCGCACCGAGCCCCACCCGTGAGGTCCCAGATGTCCGCAGATGCCCCCGCACCCCGCAGCGCCCCTGACGGCGGCAGCGCAGCGGCTGCACCCACCACCACCGCATCCACGGCACCTGCCGGCATCTCCACCACCGGCGCGCCCACCACAACCTCAACCACCCCCCAGGCCCCCCGGCACGACGAAACGGTCGACGACGCCGCGGTCACCCCCTCCACCCCGATGCCCTACGCCGAGCTCGGGCTCAAAGACGACGAGTACGCCCGCATCGTCGACCTGCTCGGCCGCCGCCCCACCTCCGCCGAGCTCGCCATGTACTCGGTCATGTGGTCCGAGCACTGCAGCTACAAGTCCTCCAAGGCGCACCTGCGCCAGTTCGGCGCCAAGACCACCGACGCCATGCGCGAGCACCTCCTCGTCGGCATCGGCGAGAACGCGGGCGTCGTCGACGTCGGGGACGGCTGGGCGGTGACCTTCAAGGTCGAGTCCCACAACCACCCCAGCTACGTCGAGCCGTTCCAGGGCGCCGCGACCGGCGTCGGGGGCATCGTCCGCGACATCATCGCCATGGGCGCGCGCCCGATCGCGGTCATGGACCAGCTCCGTTTCGGCGCCCCGGACCACCCGGACACCGCGCGGGTGGCGCACGGCGTCGTCGCCGGCATCAGCTCCTACGGCAACAGCCTCGGCCTGCCCAACATCGGCGGCGAGCTCGACCTCGACCCCGTCTACCAGGGCAACCCGCTGGTCAATGCCCTCGCGATCGGCGTGCTCCGGCACGAGGACATCCACCTGGCCAACGCCTCGGGCACCGGCAACAAGGTGGTGCTGTTCGGGGCGCGCACCGGCGGCGACGGCATCGGCGGCGCCTCGATCCTCGCCTCGGAGACCTTCGACGAGGGCGGCCCCGTCAAGCGCCCGTCGGTCCAGGTCGGCGACCCCTTCATGGAGAAGGTCCTCATCGAGTGCTGCCTCGAGCTGTTCTCGAACCGCCTGGTCGAGGGCATCCAGGACCTCGGCGCCGCGGGCATCTCCTGCGCCACCTCCGAGCTGGCCTCCAACGGCGACGGCGGCATGCACGTCGACCTCGAGACCGTCCTCCTGCGCGACCCCAGCCTCACCGCCGGCGAGATCCTCATGAGCGAGTCGCAGGAGCGGATGATGGCGGTCGTCCACCCGGACAAGCTCGACGACTTCCTCGCCGTGACCGCCCGCTGGGAGGTCGAGACCTCCGTCATCGGCGAGGTCACGGGCACCGGCCGGCTGACGATCGACCACCACGGACGCCGGATCGTCGACGTCGACCCCCGCACCGTCGCCCACGACGGCCCCGTCTACGACCGCCCCTACGCCCGCCCCGACTGGCTCGACCCGATCGTGGCCGACACCGCCGCCGACCTGCCCCGCCCCACGGACCCGGAGCAGATCGCCGAGCAGGTCCGCGCCGTCGCCACCGACCCCAACCAGGCCGACAAGGGCTGGGTCACCGACCAGTACGACCGCTTCGTCCAGGGCCGCACGGCACTCGCCCAGCCCGACGACGCCGGCGTCGTGCGTGTCGACGAGTCCACGAACCGCGGCGTCGCGCTGGCCACGGACGCCAACCACCGGTACGCCTTCCTCGACCCGCGCACCGGCGCCGCGCAGGCCCTGGTGGAGGCGGCGCGCAACGTCGCCGTCGTCGGGGCCCGCCCGATGGCGGTGACCGACTGCCTCAACCTCGGCAACCCCGAGGACCCGGGCGCGATGTGGCAGCTCGTCGAGACCATCACCGGCCTCGCGGACGCCTGCCAGGAGTACGGCATCCCCGTCACCGGCGGCAACGTCTCCCTGTACAACTCCACCGGCGAGCCGGGCACGGCCACCTCCTCGATCCACCCCACCCCGGTGGTCGGGGTCCTCGGCCTGCTCGACGACGTCACCGCCACCACCGCCTCGGGCTGGCGCCGAGAGGGGCTGAGCGTGCTCCTCCTGGGCGCCACCGCCCTCGAGCTCGACGGCTCGGCCTGGGCGCAGACCGTGCACGGCCACCTCGGCGGGACGCCGCCGCGGGTCGACGTCGCCGCGGAGAAGGCGCTGGTCGAGGTCCTCCTCGCCGCGCACGCCGATCGCCTCCCGCGCGCCGCCCACGACCTGGCCACCGGCGGCCTCGCCCAGGCCTTCGTGGACGCGACCACCCGCTACGGCGTCGGGGCCGAGATCGATCTCACGTCGGTGCTCGACCGCGACGGCGTCGACGTTGCGACGGCGCTGTTCAGCGAGAGCCAGGCGCGGGCCCTGCTCGCCGTCGAGCCCGCCGACGCCGACCGCATCGCGGCACTGGCGCGCACGCACGGCGTACCCTGCGCGACGATCGGGACCACCGGCGGCGACCGGCTTGCCGTCGCAGAGGTGGCGACGATCGACGTCGCCGCGCTCGCCCAGGCCTCGGCCGCCGTCCTGCCCGACCTGTGGGACTGAGCGGGCGGACCGCGCAGGACGCGGGCCGCGCGCGCACCGCGTGCCCGCCACGTGACCAGCGCGTCGCACGCACGACCGAACGAACGCACGAACGGATCACCGCCCGGCCAGGCCCGGGCCCGACGACAGGAGCCGCATGATCGACACGCTGCAGGCGGTGTACGACGAGGTCGTCACCCGCGACCCGGCCCAGCCGGAGTTCCACCAGGCCGTCCACGAGGTCCTCGGGACGATCGCCGACGTCGCGGACGACCCCCGGTACCAGAGCGCGGCCATCGTGCGTCGGATGGTCGAGCCGGACCGCCAGATCATGTTCCGCGTGCCCTGGGTCGACGACCAGGGCGTCACCCGCGTCAACCGCGGCTACCGCGTGGAGTTCTCCTCGGCGCTGGGCCCCTACAAGGGCGGGCTCCGGTTCCACCCCTCGGTCAACCTCGGGGTCATCAAGTTCCTCGGCTTCGAGCAGATCTTCAAGAACGCGCTGACCGGCCAGGGTATCGGCGGCGGCAAGGGCGGCTCGGACTTCGACCCGCACGGCCGCTCCGACGGCGAGGTCATGCGCTTCTGCCAGTCCTTCATGACCGAGCTCTACCGCCACATCGGGGAGTACACCGACGTCCCCGCGGGTGACATCGGGGTCGGCGGCCGCGAGATCGGCTACATGTTCGGCCAGTACAAGCGCATCACCAACCGCTTCGAGTCCGGCGTGCTCACCGGCAAGGGCACCGGCTGGGGCGGCTCGTTCGGCCGAACCGAGGCCACCGGGTACGGCACCGTCTTCTTCACCGAGCGCATGCTCAGCCGCCGCGGGACCTCCCTGAGCGGCCAGCGGGTCGTCGTCTCGGGCTCGGGCAACGTGGCGATCTACGCCATCCAGAAGGCCCAGCAGCTCGGCGCACAGGTCGTGGCCTTCTCCGACTCCTCGGGGTACGTCGTCGACGAGCAGGGCATCGACGTCGAGCTGCTCCGCGAGGTCAAGGAGGTGCGCCGCGGCCGCGTGGCGGACTACGTCGAGGGCCGCCCCGGCGCGGTGCTGCACACCGAGGGCTCGGTGTGGGACGTGCCCTGCACGATCGCGCTGCCCTGCGCCACGCAGAACGAGCTCGACGAGCACCACGCCCGCACCCTGGTGGACAACGGGGTGCTCGCGGTCGCCGAGGGCGCGAACATGCCCTCGACGCCGGAGGCCGTGGACGTCTTCCAGGCCGCCGACATCGCGTTCGGGCCGGGCAAGGCCGCCAACGCCGGCGGGGTGGCCACCTCCGCGCTGGAGATGGAGCAGAACGCCTCGCGCGAGCAGTGGGGCTTCGACAAGACCGTCGCCAAGCTCGAGGTCGTCATGACCCACATCCACGACACGGTCGCGCGCACGGCCGAGCACCACGACGCCCCGGGCAACTACGTGCTCGGCGCGAACGTGGCCGGCTTCGTCAAGGTCGCCGACGCGATGCTCGCCCACGGGGTGGTCTGAGGCTCGACCGGCGCAGCGGGGTCCGCCCCCGGAGCACCGCAGCACCGCGCAGGGCACTCCTGCCCACCGATCACCGGCCGCCACCCCGCACGGGGTGGCGGCCGGCGGTCATACTGGGGGCGTTGCCCGGACCCCGCCCCCACCCGCACCGGAGGACACCATGACCCGTCTGCGCCCGCGCCTCACGCTCGTCGCCGGCACGCTGGCCGCCGCGGCGCTGCTCGCCGCGTGCGCCGACGACGAGCCGTTCCCGCCCCCGACGGCGGAGCAGGGCCCCGGCGCCGACGGCACCTCGGGGGAGGGTGACGCCGAGGCGGAGGAGCGGGAGGCCGAGCGCCGCGCGCTCGAGGCCGAGGAGTTCCTCGCCCGGCAGGACACGACCGACGTCGACGTCTCCCCGGACGCCGACCTTGCCACCGCCGTCGGGGACGCGGACGCCGAGGTGACGATGGTCGTCTTCGAGGACTACCTGTGCCACTACTGCCAGGACATGGCCACCGACTCCCTGCCGCAGCTGCAGGACCTCGTCGACGACGGCACCCTGCGCATCGAGTACCGCGACGTCGGCGTGCTCGCCGAGCAGTCCCTCGACCTCGCGGCCGCCGGCTGGGCGGCGGCGCAGCAGGACGGCTACCTCGAGCTGCACGACTCCCTCATGTCCGACCCGCTCGGGCCCGAGGAGGTCACCGAGGAGGCGCTCGTCGAGCGGGCCGGTGAGGTCGGGCTGGACACCGAGCAGTTCGCCGCGGACCTCACGGACCCGGCGACGACCCAGCAGGTCGAGGACAACGGTCGGCTCGCCCAGGAGATCGGGCTCTCGGGGACGCCGACCACCGTGATCGGGGGCCGGGTCATCGTCGGGCTGCAGGAGGCCGACGACCTGCGCCTGGCGGTCGAGGGCGTGGCCGCGGAGACCGGCCAGACGGTCTGAGCAGGGCGGACGCGGCGGTGCTGGGGGCGGGCCCGCGGCGGCTTCCCGACCGTGGGGTGAACACTCGGTGACGGGCGCGCGAAACAGGGTTTCGCCGTCGGGCGTAGGGCTAATCTGGCCGGGCCTGGTCCCTGTCGCTCGCACGAAAGATCGAGGTCTCCCCCCATGTCACGTCCTACCACAGTGAGGATCACGGCCAGCGCCGGGCTCCTCGCCCTCATCGGATCCGCGGTCGTCGCGGTGCCCGCCGTCGCGGTCGAGAACGAGGACGGCACGGTCACCATCGACCTCGCCGGCATCACCGACCTGCACGGCCACATCGAGAACGCCCCGCTCATCCAGACGGCGCTCAACGACCTCCGGGCCGAGAACGAGTCCGGGACCCTGTTCCTCACCGCCGGGGACAACATCGGTGGCTCCGCGTTCGTCTCCGCGATCGCCCAGGACGAGCCGACCATCGAGATCCTCAACGAGATGGGCCTCTTCGCCTCAGCCGTCGGCAATCACGAGTTCGACCAGGGCATCGACGACCTCGTCGACCGCGTCATCCCGCTGTCCCGGTTCCACCACCTCGGCGCGAACGTCGAGGGCGACCCTGCCGCGCCGATCAACGACCCGCGCTACGAGATCACGGAGATCGACGGCGTGCAGGTCGGCATCGTCGGCACCGTCACCGCCGACACCCCCAACGTCGTCTCGCCCGCCGGCATCGAGGGCCTCGAGTTCCTCAGTGAGGTCGACGTCGCCAACGACGTCGCCGCAGAGCTGACCGACGGGGACGAGGCGAACGGCGAGGCCGACGTGGTCGTGGCCCTCATCCACGAGGACGCCAACCTCATCGCCCCCGGACTGTCCGAGGACATCGACGCCGTCTTCGCCGGGCACTCCCACCTCGAGCAGATCACCGCGACGCCGTCCGGCGCCCCGGTCGTGCAGGCCGACCACTACGGCCTCCACCTCGGCCACATCCAGCTGACCGTGGACCCGGCGACCGGTGAGGTCGACGCCGAGCAGACCACGACCCAGAACATCCCGCTCGTCGACGACGAGGGGGCGGACCTCGTCGCGCGCGACGCCGACATCGAGGCGCTCTACCAGGCCGCAGAGGCCGAGGCCGAGGTTCTCGGCCAGGAGCCGGTCGGCGACGTCATCGCCCCCTTCAACCGCGCCGCCCGTGAGGGCCAGGACAACGGCACCAACCGTGGTGGCGAGTCGACCCTGGGCAACCTGCTCGGCGACGTCGCCCTGTTCGCGGCCAACGAGTTCAACCTGGGCGCGGACATCGGCGTCATCAACCCCGGCGGCATCCGTGCGGACCTCGACCCGGACGGCGACGGCATCGTCACCTACCGCGAGGCCTTCGACGTCCAGCCCTTCGGCAACACCATCGGTGCCGTGACGATCCCGGGCGCCGACCTCGAGCTCCTGCTCGAGCAGCAGTACCGCGGCTCCGGCGGCCACCCCTACCTCGCGCTGGGCTGGTCGGAGAACCTCGACTACGTCTACGACCCCGAGGCGCCCGCGGGTGAGCAGATCCTCCACGTGACGATCGACGGCGAGCCCGTCGCCGACGACCAGCCGGTCCGCATCGCCGGCAACTCCTTCCTCCTCGAGGGCGGCGACGCATTCTCGGCGTTCACCGACAACGCGACCGACTTCGTCGACGCCGGCATCCAGGACGTCCAGGGCCTCAACGACTACCTGGCCGCGAACGAGCAGCTGGCCCCGACCTACGAGCAGCGCTCGATCGGCTGGACCGGCCCGCAGCAGGCCGAGGCCGGCGAGACCATCGAGGTCGACCTGTCCGGTCTGGCCTTCACCACCGACGAGCCCGAGGTCACCGACGTCGAGGTCCTTCTCGGCGAGACCGTCGTGGGGGAGAGCGGCGAGGTCGACTCCACCCCCTCCGACGGCTACAACGACACCGGTCGCGCCACCGTCGAGATCACCGTCCCCGAGGGCGCCGAGGCCGGCGAGCAGTCGCTCACCGTCGTCGCGGGCCCGACCGAGGCCGAGGTTCCCTTCGAGGTCACGGGCGCCGAGGAGCCGGAGGAGCCGACGCTGCCCGCGCCGGGTCGTGGGTTCTTCCTCAACGACGGCTGGGACGCGACGGCGGACCACGTGTTCGCCTACGGCCGCTCGGGTGACGAGGTCCTGGTCGGTGACTGGGACGGCGATGGTTCCGACACCCTGGCCGTGCGTCGCGGGAACCGGTACTTCCTCAACAACACCCTGACCGGCGGTAACGCGGACGTCGAGCTCGGCTTCGGCCGCGCATCCGACACGGTCCTGGTGGGTGACTGGGACGGGGACGGCGTCGACACCTTCGCGATCCGCCGTGGGAACGCGTACTTCCTCACCAACACCCACGAGGGCGGCAACGCCGAGGTCGAGCTGAACTATGGCCGCTCGGGCGACGAGGTGCTCGTCGGCGACTTCGACGCCGACGGCGCGGACTCCTTCACCGTGCGCCGTGGCAACCGGTTCTACATCAACAACAGCCTCACCGGTGGCAACGCGGACGCCGAGCTGGGCTACGGCCGGGCCTCGGACGACGTGGTGGCCGGTGACTGGGACGGCGACGGTGCGGACTCCTTCGCGGTGCGTCGCGGGAACCTGTACCTCGTCTCCAACTCGCTGACCTCGACCCGTGCGGAGATCGAGCAGCGCTACGGCCGCGCGAGCGACGAGGTCTTCGTCGGCGACTGGAACGGCGACGGCACCGACACCCTCGGCATCCGCCGCTGAACCCACCGCACGCCCGTCACTGACACGTGGCGAGTGAGCAGTTTTCTGCTCCACGAGTGAGCGCCCGCCGGTCCGCATGGACCGGCGGGCGCTCACTCGTGAGTCACTTTTCCGCTCACTCGCGACACCGGCGAGTGAGCACTCATCGGTCGGCCACGCGAGCGCCCTCCCACCCCGCGCGGGGTGGGAGGGCGCTCCCATGTGTGTGCGAGGCGCGTCGCTGACGCGCACCCGGACGGCGCACGCGACCCGCGCTGCGCGCCGGGCGGTGCGTCGCCGGTCTTCGCTACGCTGCCCCGATGTCGTCCCACGACGAAGACGTCGGGACCGTGAGCGGCGACGACCGCACCCCGCAGCATCGCCGCCCCCGCGGTGGCATCGCCCTGGCCGCGGGCGTGCTGCTGGCCGGCGTGGCCCTGCTGGTCGCCACCTTCGCCGCAGGCCTCGGGCACCTGGCCTTCCTGGCCGCCCTGCTGCTGGTCGCGGTCGGGCTGATCTCGCTCCTCGTCCTTCTGGTGCGCGGTCGATTCCTCGCCGTCCGCCTGGCGGCCGCGGCGGTGGCCGTGCTCGGTCTCGCGGGCGCGCTCGTCGTGGTGGACCGCGGCGAGGAACAGGCCGGGTGGGAGGAGCCGGTCGGCACGCTCCCCGGGTGGTCCGCGCAGGTCGGCGGCATCGTCGTCGTGGACGGGGTCGGACGAGACGTCGAGACCGGCGATGTGCGCTGGAGCATCGGCGACGGTCGCTCGGAGCTGATGATGGTGAGCGAGGACGTGGTCGTCCTGGGCGTGGACGACGGGACGGTCGGCGTCGACCCGGCGACGGGCGTCGAGCGCTGGCACGCCCCCGTGCTCGGTTCCGGCGTCGCGCACGACGGCGAGATCCTCGTCGTGGAGGCGCGCCACGGCGACTTCCACTTCACCAGAGCACTGGACCTCACCGACGGGACCACGGTCTGGGAGGACGAGGGCCGCCCGGCGATGGAGTGCCGGCTGGACCCGGTCAACCTCCCGATCCCCGCGCCCGAGCAGCGGGCCGTGATCGTCGACGGGCCGGACGGAGGGACCAGCCTCGCCGCGGTCTCGGACGGCTCGACCGTCATCGACGACGTGGGGTGCGTCGTCCTCACGCGGGTGACCGGGGACGTCCTCGTCGAGGACACCGGCACGGCCGAGCTCACGGGCCGCTCGATCGACACCGGAGAGGTGCTGTGGACCGCCCCGGTGAGGGAACCGCGGCACGTCCAGGGTGGTCCGGAGAGCCTGTTCGACGTCGGCGGGGACGAGGTGCGCGAGATCGACATCGCCACCGGGGCCGTCACCCGCCACGTCGTGCCGGACGGTGTGCGCTCCGTCGACCCCGTCGCCCTCCAGCGCACCGACTCTCTCTGGCTCTCGGTGGCCACGGACGACGGCACGGGACTGTGGTCGCCCGGGTCCGATCACGTCGTGCTGCCGCCGGACGCCGCGCACGACCTGACGACCGCCACCATCGACCCGACCTCGGGCTGGGTGGCGCTCAGCGGCGCCACGCGGGACGTCACCGGCGAGGAGGACGGACGCTGCTGGGCCGTCTCTCCCAGCGGGAACGTGCACGGCCCGGTCGACGACGGGGGCCGGGGGCGCTGCCAGGTCGTCGAGGGGCTGCTCTCCTCCGACGCCGGCAACCATCCCCTCGAGCTCCGCACCCCGCGGCGCTAGACGCATCCGGCCATCACGTCGGTGACGGCCGGCCCGGCGGACACACTGCTGCTCACTCGCCGTGGCGGGGGAGAGGATGTCCCCATGACCACGACGACGCCGCCCGCCGCGCCCGCGCACCTTATCGACGCCGCGGCGGCCCTCGTCAGCGCCTCGGCCGACGGCACCCGCCCCGTCCTCGGCATCACCGGCGCACCGGGCGCCGGCAAGTCGACGCTGGCCGCCACTCTTGCCGCCGGCCTGAACAACCGGGGGATCCCGACGGCGATCCTGCCGATGGACGGCTTCCACCTCGCCGACGTCGAGCTCACCCGCCTGGGCAGCCTGAGCCGCAAGGGCGCCATCGACACCTTCGACGGCTGGGGCTACCTCTCCGCCGTCGAGCGCGTGGCCGCCGGCGGCGACCACACCGTCTACGTCCCGCTGTTCGAGCGCGAGCTCGAGCAGCCGATCGCCGGCGGCATCCCCGTCGACCCCGACGCCCGGCTGGTCATCACCGAGGGCAACTACCTCCTCCACGACGCCGCCCCCTGGTCCCGCCTGCGCGAGGTCCTCACCCAGACGTGGTTCGTCGAGGTGCCCGACGACGTGCGGCGCGACCGGCTCGTCGCCCGCCACATCGAGTTCGGCAAGTCCCCGCAGGCCGCGCGGGACTGGGTCCGCGACGTCGACGAGCCCAACGCGCAGGCGATCCAGGCCCGGCGTGCGGCGGCGGACCGGGTGGTGGAGGTCGGCTGACGGCGGGAGGGGTCCCTCCCTCACCCCCGCAGCGCGCCGACCACCACCACGACCGCGGCGAAGGCGGGGAATAACCAGGGCACGGCGATCGCCAGCGGCGCCCACCGCCCCCACGTCGGGGCCTGGGCGCCGGAGAACCGTTCCCGCACGGCGGCGTCGACGACGTGCCGGCCGATCGCGATGCTCGCCCCGACCGATGCCGCCAGCAACACCGCGGCCCCGCCCACGGTCCAGCCGATGATGGCGGGCGTCGCCTCGCCGTCGAGCCATCGGGTGACCGCGACGCCGAAGATCACGAAGGACACGACGGCGAGGGCGATCGCGGTGAGGGCGCCCGCGCGGCCGGGGGCGTCGTCGTCGGTGGGAAGGGCCAGGCTCGCGGCGTAGTCGCGCGGGTCGCCGAAGGCGTCCTCGGGGCTCTCGCCGGAGTCCTCGAGATGCTCGCGGACGGTGGCCACGGCGTCGTCGATGTGCTCCTGGGCGACCCGGCGCACCCGCAGCTCGCCCGCGAGCTGCGCGATCCAGTCGGTACGGGAGTCGTGGCTGGTCCGGCTCATCGCGGCGAGTCCCTTCCGTCGGCGAGGTGGTCGGTGACGACGGCGGAGAACCGCGCCCACGCGTCGCGCTGGCGGTCGAGGGTGGCGCGGCCGTCGTCGGTGAGGGTGAAGGACTTCCGGCCCGGGCCGGCCTCGCCTGGGAGCCATTCGACGGTGATGAGGCCGGCGCTCTCGAGCCTGCCCAGCAGCGGGTAGAGGGTGCCGCCCTTGATCGTGCCGAAGCCGGCGTCGGCCAGCGCGGCGATCATCGCGTACCCGTAGGACGGGCCGTCCTCGAGCGTGCGCAGCGCGGCGAGCCCGAGGGTGGCGCGCAGCCAGTCACTCGGCCAGGGGGCGCCGTGCGCTGGTGGCGGCGTGGTGCGCGGGCTGTCGGTCATCATCTAGATCGTGAGCCTAACTAGTCGGGCGTGTCAAGGTAGCGGCGGGTACCGCCGTTGCGCCTCCGTGCCACGCGCCTCTCCGAGGCCACCTCGACGGGCACCTCTACCGGGGTGACCTCTGCCGATGGTCCGGTCGCCCGCCACCCCCTACGGTCGGGTCATGGCAGAGCAGCCGACGTCCCCACGACACCGCTGGCGCCGACCCCTGCTCGGCGTCGTCGCCGGTGCACTCGCCGCCACCCTGGCCTTTCTCACCCTCGGACTGGTCCGCAGCGACCCGGTCGAGGACATCGTCGCCGGCTACCGGCTCAGCGACGAGGACGCCCTCGCCCCCGGCCCCGTCTCGCTCGTGTCCGTGTGGGACGTGCGCCAGCCGACCTCCGTCCCGGGCCTCGCGGCTCCCACCGGCGACCGCTACGTCACCCTGATCGTCGCGCTTGACAGCCCCGATGACACCGAGGACGACTGGTACGACCTCGACGAGCTCACCCTCACGCTCGACGCCGTCGACGGCTCCGGCGAGCGCGAGGAGCTCACCCCCACCGACCGTGGCAGCCGCACGCTCGCCGGCATCGGCGGCCAGGTCCGCGGCGTGGACCCGTACTGGATCCGGCTCTCCTACGAGCCGGCCGCCCTCGAGGCCGAGCACTACGAGGCCACGATCGCCGTCGGCGGCGAGGAGTACACGCTCACCGCACGGGACGGAGAGGCGGCATGAGCGACACCGACCGCCACCAGGACGCGCCCGCCGGCCCGGGGGAGACCGGGGACGCCCCTGACGCGCACGCGCCCGTCGCCACGTGGTGGCCGTTCACGGCGACGGCGCTGGTCACCTTCGTCCTCGTCCTCACCGCCCTGGTCCTGCTCCCGCGCGGCGGCGCCCCCTCGCAGGCGGCGCCCGGCGACGAGGTGAGCGTCGAGCTGACCGACGGCGTCACCGCTCACCTCGAGCCGGAGCTGCGCGAGCTGGGGTGGCGGGCGCAGTCCTCGGCGCGCCCGTACTCGCTGGACCTGCGCCTGACGGTCGTCAACGACTCCGAGGAGCTCTACCCGCGCTGGTACCGGGTGGAGGTGTTCGAGGCGGACGACGTCGTCGAGGGGGAGGACCTGCGGGGGCGCGAGACGGACAGCCTGCAGACCGCGCACGTGCCGGCGGGCGGGCAGGTGTCCACCGACCTCGTCTACGACTACGACCGGCCGTGCGGGGAGTTCGTCGCCCGCATCTCCGTGCACGTCGCGCTCGACGGCGACGACGACCTGCCCTACGCCGAGGTCCCCTTCACCGTCGGCGACGAGGAGTGCCTGGCCGACGAGGGGTGATGCTCTCGGTCGGTGACGCCGACTTGCTGAGTCGCCGCGCTCACTCGCGAGAGGTGGGGCGGGGCGCAGTGTCGGCCCGCCGGCTTGCGTGGCTGCGCACATCCCTGGCCTGGCTGCGCACCGACGGCGCGAAGTGGGCGTCACCGGCACTCGCGGCAGAGCGCCTTCCGTAGCATCGACACGTCGAGCGGCACCGGGATCGAACCGCCACAGCGGTCGGACGGAAGGTGCCGGACGGCGGTCACCAACGTGGTGACCGGTCAGGACGGACGAAGGAGTTCGTGAGTGCATACACACGGAACCCTCCAGCACGATCGCGCGTCGAGCCCGCGGATGCAGCAGATGGAGGCGCGCACGGTTCGGGGCTGGCAGGAGCACGTCGGACGTTCGTTCCTGTCCGCCGGGAGTCGCACGGCGACGGTCAGCAGTGCCCGCGAGGCGTTCGTGGGCAAGCTCCGCTCGACCGTCGCGGGAGGTGTTCCCTTCGCGGACGTCCTCGCCGGTCCTCACGAGGTCGTTCGCACGCCGATCGACGCCGAGGCGCCGACCCACGACTACCTCAAGGCCGGCGTCATGCTGTCGGGGAGAGCGACCTTCGAGCAGCACGACCGTCAGCTCAGGTTCGACCCGGGGGACATGGTCGTCATCAACCCGCGGCACCCGTACACGTTCGGGTTCGCCGAGGACTTTCGATGCCTCACCTTCGCTTTCCCCACCGGCGTGCTCGGCGGGGCGATGCCGTCCGGCGAGCAGCTCCCCAGCCTCACGGCCTCGTTGGCTGACCCGAAGGGGCTCATCGCGTGGGGGATGCTGTCCCAGGTCTGCGAGAACCTCGACGCTCTCGACGGCCCGTTCGGTGTGCGAGTCAGCCAGCTCACCGCCGAGATCCTCACCGAGTTCCTGCGCGCCGAGCTCGGACTGGACTCACGCCGCGTGCGTGAGCCGCAGCTGCTGGCCGGGATCAAGCGGTACCTGACGGATCACCTCGGTGACCGCGAACTCTCGCTGGACATGGTCTCGTCCCACTTCTACGTCTCGCGCCGGCACGTCCAGGACCTCTTCCAGGGAGAGGGGTCGACCTTCACCGGCTGGCTGCGCGAGAAGCGGCTCGACGCGTGCTGGACCGCGCTCGGAAGCGGTGACCCGTCCGAGCCGGTCGCCGCCGTCGGTGCGCGGTTCGGCATCGCCAGTCCCGCGCACTTCAGCCGCCTCTTCCGCGAACGCTTCGGCATGACGCCACTTCAGCGGCGGGAGCAGTCGGCCATCTGACACCACTCACGCTGCGGGACCGGCGGGCGCAGATCACGTCGACGAGCCGGCACCCGGGGCGGCGCCTGGACCCGAGGCCCGGGCACGCAACCACACGCAACGACACACCTGTGGGCCTGCAGGGCCACGTGCTGCAAGCATCCGACGCCGTGGCCGTGGCCGAGCGCGCCCACACACCCGACCACCGCATGCAACGACGACGGAAGGACGACCATCCATGCACCCCTCCACCAGGCTCAAGGCGCTCATCAACGACCCACAGCTGCTCGTCATGCCCGGCGCCTACGACGCGCTGTCGGCCCGCGTCATCGAACGAGCGGGATTCGATGCCGTCCAGGTGTCCGGGTTCGGCGTCAGCGCGTCCTCGCTCGGTCAGATCGACGCCAGCTTCACCTCGCTGACCGACGTCGTCAACGCCACCCGTCGCATCGTCGACGCCGTCGACATCCCGGTGATGAGCGACGTCGACACCGGGTACGGCAACGCGGTCAACACCCACTGGAGCATCCGCCAGATCGGGCTGGCAGGTGCCGCCGGTGCCAACCTCGAGGACCAGGTCTTCCCGAAGATCTGTGGCTTCACCAACCGTCAGCAGCTCATCGACGCCGAGGAGATGGTCAAGAAGATCGAGGCCGCCGCGGATGCGCGCGTGCACCCCGACTTCGTCATCAACGCGCGCACCGACGCGCTCGTCTCGCACGGCGTCGACGAGGCCGTCCGGCGCGGGAACGCCTATGCAGCCGCCGGTGCCGACCTCATCTACGTCCTGGTCCCGACCTTCGACCGAGAGCTCATCGCCGATCTCGTCGAGCGGATCGATGCGCCGGTGTCGATGGCGCTTCACGAGGCCACGGAGGGCGAGAAGCCCAGCGTCGAGGACTACCAGAACCTGGGACTCGCGCGACTGAGCGCCCCGCTCAGCCCCGTGCTGGCCGTGGTCGACGCCCTCGAGCGGGCGATGGGCGACCTGCGCACAGGCTCGACCGGCTACCTGCGTGACGTGGCCACCTTCGAGCGGTTCAACGAGGTCCTCGGTGAGGCCGACGTCCTCGCGCTCGAGCAGAAGTACGCCCTCTGACCCTCGACGCCGGATCTGCCGCCTCCTCGGCGGTGCATCGACGCACCCGACCGACCAGGGGGTGCGCCCCGTGCGGGCGCACCCCCTAGACAGAACGGACCGCTCATGGACATCGTCATCTCCGACCTGATGTTTCTCTGCCTGCTCCTGCTCGCCGGCTTCGTGCTGCGCGAGCTGGTCAAGCCCATCCAGAAGGCATTCATCCCCGCGTGCCTGCTCGGTGGGACGATCGCCCTTCTCGCCGGTGAGCAGGTGCTCGGCCTCATCACCATCCCGGAATCGTTCACCGCGATCCCGGGCGTGCTGATCGCGGTCGTCATGACCGGTCTGCTGCTCGGCATCGAGTTCAACGTGAAGAACGCGCGCTCGTTCCTCGACTACGCCGCGGTCAACTTCGCGACCGTCGGTGTCCAGATCGCGCTCGGTGTGATGCTCGGTATCGCCCTTGCCTGGCTGTGGCCCGCCCTGCCCGAGGGTTGGGGTCTCATGGGTGTCTGGGCGTTCTACGGCGGGCACGGGCAGGCGGCCGCCGCGGGCGAGGCGTTCAACGAGGCAGGCGTGTCGGGCAACTTCGAGATCGGCATGCTGCTGGCGACGATCGGGCTGGTCGTGAGCATCGTCATCGGTATGTTCATGGTCAATCACGGCATCCGCCGGGGAAAGGCGAACTATGTCGCCGACCCCAGCGCGCTCGAGTCCTGGTCGCTGGGGGGAAAGATCCCGGAGGACAAGCGCAAGCCCATCGGGTACGAACGTGTGACGCAGGCGAACATCAATGCGCTCGCCCTCCAGCTGGCCTGGATCATGCTCGCTCTCGCCGTCGGCGGACAGATCTTCCGGGGCCTCGAGCAGCTGTGGTCCGACGCGGCGGCGATCCCGTCGCTCGTGCACGGCATGGTCGGTGCCATCGTCGTCACCGTGGTGCTCCGGGTGCTGGGGCTCGACCACTACCTCGACAAGCGGACCATCTCCTCACTGGTCGGACTGACGTTGGAGCTGCTCATCGTCGCAGCGATCGCGACCCTGAGCCTGGAGCTGGCCGCACAGTTCGCCGTCCCGATCGCGATCTACTCGCTCGTCATCGTCCTGGTGACCACCTGGATGTCGTTCTCCCTGTTCAAGCGTTTCACGAACATCGACCGCTTCGAGAAGACGATGATGGCCTGGGGCGCGAACACCGGGACGACGAGCACCGGTCTCGCCCTGGTGCGGGCCATGGACCCGGACAACAAGAGCTCCGCACCGGAGGCTCAGGGCGTCTTCGGTGGCCTCGGGTTCTGGGTCGGATTCCTTCCGGTGCTGCTCCCGGCGCTCCTCGTCGAGCGTGGAGCCGGCATCCCGATCGCCGTCGGAGTCGCCATGGCGGTTGCTGCGATCGGACTTGGTTGGCTGTTCTTCGGCAGGACGAGGACGCGGTCCACGGTGGATGTGGGGTCCTAGGTGCGTCGGGCGGAGCCCGGTCGCGGCGCCGGCTGCGGCCCCCACGACCGCAGCCACTTCTCGGCCGGGTGCTCCACCAGCGTGTACAGCAGCCAGGCGGCCAGCAGGCTGAGCACGATCAGGGCTGCCCACTCGATGGCCACGGAGGCCGCCGGGACGCCGTCGGGCACCACCTCGTTCCACGCACGGATGACGGGCTCATGGATGAGGTACCAGGCGTAGGACCAGTTGCCGAGCCGGATTGACCACGGCCCGCGCACCAGGGTGGGGCGGCCGTCGATGTCGCGCTGCGCGGCGGCGACGATGAGCAGGGCGAACACCGGCGTCGAGAACCACTGCGAGCCCGAGTACGGGCCGAGCAGCGCGTCCCCGACCTCGTGGTGCCACAGCGCCAGCCCCGCGTGGAAGGCCACCACCAGGCCCACGGCCGGCCAGTACCCCACCGGCGATCGCGCGCCCCGCTTCACCATCACGGCGCACAGCACCCCGACGACGAACTGCACCAGCCTGGCGGGCGGGAAGTAGTCGATCCAGAACGGCTCCCAGCCGCCGTGGCCGAAGAGCAGCCACACGCCGACAAGGACGAGCCCGCAGGCCACCCACATCGCCGGGCGCCACCGTCGGTCGGCCGTCAGGGCCAGCAGCACGGGGAACAGCAGATAGAAGAAGGCCTCGTCGCTCAGCGACCAGGAGGCGGGGTTCGCGCCGCTGGCCCACTCCGGGTGCCATGCCTGGAGGAAGAGGAACGTCGACGCCGCCTCGCCCCGCGCGGGCAGGGCGTTCATCCAGGCGTAGATCGCCAGGGAGATCGCCCCGGTGACGGCCACCAGCGGCCACAGGCGGGCGAACCGTCGCCAGACGAAGACCGAGAACCGCACGGGCCGGTCGAGGTAGGTCCAGGCGAGCACGAACCCCGACAGGACGAAGAAGAACGTCACGCCGCTGCGGCCGAACATCGTCAGCTGGGTGAGCACCGGCAGCTCGCCGATCTGGTCGGACAGGTGGTAGCCCACCACGAGCAGGGCCGCCCAGAACCGCAGGCCGGTCAGCGAGCCCAGGCGCGAGGGGAGGTCACGGGTGCGGTCGCGCCCGTCCGCGGGCGCCCCGCGGTGCCTGCCGTGACGCCCTGCCCCCGGGCCGTTCATGTTCGACACGAGCGGACACGCTACGGGCCCGTCGCGCGCCCCGCAGCACCGGTGGTGGGACCCCCCGGCCGCGCCGCGCCCGGGCGGCCTACCCTGGCTCCATGCCCCGACGCCGTATCGACCCCACGATCGGGCTCGCCGCCGTGCGGGCCTGGCAGGCGGACCCTGACGCGCTCACGCAGGCCGACCTCATGACGGCGGTGCGCTTCACCCTCGAGGAGCTGGCCGTCTCCTCCCCGGGCGGGGCGCTGGAGGTGCGGGTCCCGCCGGCCGGGGCCGTGCAGGCACTGGCCGGCCCCAAGCACACCCGCGGCACGCCCCCGGGGGTGGTCGAGACCGACCCGGCCACCTGGCTCGCGCTCGCCAGTGGCGACCTGGCCTGGGACGAGGCGCTCGCCGCGCACCGGGTGGCGGCGTCGGGGGAGCGAGCCGACCTGGCCGCCTGCCTGCCGCTCGTGCGCCGGGGTAGGTTCGAGCAGTGACGCAGCCCGACCCCGACAGCCTCCCCCCGGCCACGCCCCAGGCACCCACGGGCGACGACGAGAGCGCCCGCCCCGAGACCGAGCAGGCCGCCCCGGACGACGACGCTGCAGCCACGACCGACGACGGCGCGCCGACCGCCGCAACGGTCGATGGCGAGGCGACCGGCGCGACCGACGACGAAACCGAAGGAAACGCCGGTGACGAGCCGGCCGCACAGCCCACGACGGTCGGCCACGTCCGCCGCGCCCCGCGCTACGGGCGGTTCATGTGGGTGGGCTTCCTGCTCGGGGTGCTGGTGAGCATCCTGCTCGTGGCGTTCACCGACGGCAGCTCGTTCAGCGACCAGTACGCCGAGCCCGCCGGCAACGACCAGTTCTTCACCGATCGGCTCTCCGACTCCAACGCCATCGGCCTGCTCGTCCTCTCGCTGGGGCCGCTGGGTATCCTGCTGGGTGCGCTCGTTGCCTATGTGCTCGACCGCCGCTCGCTGCGCCGCCGCGAGCGCGCGACGCGTGGGCTGACGGACTGATCGGCGGCCGCCGATCCCCACATCTTGGTGCACTCCACCAACGCCCTCGGACTCAGAGACCCGACGCCGAACTGCGGACTCGGCCTTCAGCCGCTGACTACACTGATTTCGGCGTAGCTACTGCCTCCCGGGTGAGTCACGCCGAGGAACAACCAGCCACCAGCACACGACATGCGGCGCGCACTGACGCCGCAGCTCACCGGAAGAAGGTCGCGCGTGGACACACCCCGTCAGCTTGATGCCGTCATTGTGGGGCTGGGCTACGTAGGACTCCCGATCGCGAGAGAGGCGACGCTCGCGGGGCTTCGTGTCGGCGGATTCGATGTGTCGTCCGTTGTCACGGAAAGGCTGGCGCTGGGACTTTCCCATGTTGACGACCTCTCGGACGCGGACGTCGCCGAGATGATCGCCGCGGGCTTTGAGCCGACGAGTGACCCGAACGTGCTTGGACGCGCTCGAACGGTTGTGATCTGTGTTCCGACGCCGCTCAACGAGGACGGGGGACCCGACCTCAGTGCGGTGAAGTCGGCGTCGGCGACCATCGCAGAACACCTCACTGAGGGTCAGACAGTCATCCTTGAGTCCACGACGTACCCCGGTACCACGGAGGAACTCGTCGGACCACTCCTGGAGACGAGCGGCCTCCGGGCCGGCGTGGACTTTCATCTCGCGTTCTCTCCGGAGCGAATCGACCCGGGCAACAAGACGTTCGGCGCCAAGAACACCCCCAAGGTTGTAGGTGGGGTCAACAGCGGGTCAGCGGACGCCGCTGCCGATTTCTACGGGAGATTTGTCGACCAGGTCGTTCGCACGCGTGGGACGCGCGAGGCTGAGATGACGAAGCTCCTCGAGAACACCTATCGTCACATCAATATCGCACTCGTTAACGAGATGGCGAAGTTCTGCCACGAGTTGGATATCGATCTCTGGGACGTCATACGTGCAGCCTCAACCAAGCCATTCGGGTTTCAGGCCTTCTACCCGGGGCCGGGCGTCGGTGGTCACTGCATCCCGATCGACCCCAACTATCTCTCCTACAACGTGCAGTCACGCCTCGGATATCCCTTCCGATTCGTCGAACTGGCACAGGAGATCAACGACAGTATGCCGGGCTATGTCGTTCGACGTGTGCAGGACCTCCTGAACGAGGACTCGATCGCGATCAAGGGCTCCAAGGTCCTCCTGCTAGGTGTGACGTACAAGGCCAACATCGCCGACCAGCGGGAGTCGCCCGCCCGTGATGTTGCGCGTCACCTGCGCGATAAGGGCGCAATCGTGCTCTATCACGACCCCCATGTGGAGGGCTGGGAAGTCGACGGTGCTGCCGTTCCAAGGATCGAGAGTCTTGACGCGCGGCTCACCGACGCCGATGTTGTCGTGCTATTGCAGAAGCATGCCGACTACGACGTGAATGAGCTCGCTCCTCGAGTGAAGCGCATGCTCGACACCCGAGGGTCTTCTGACGGCAGCACAGGCGTGCATAACCTCTAGAACAGGACTCATGAAGTTGATCGGGTTCACTGAGGTAGGGTGCTGGCGATGGAATCAATGAAGGTCTTGCAGATCTGTTCCTACTACGCGGGAACGGAACTGTATAGAAGGCTATTCGACAAGCTCGAGCAGCGTGCTTTCGAGCAGGAGGTCCTGTATTTCACGTCCAAGGGGTCGGAGGTGCCTGAGTTGCCATCGGATGTGGTGGTGACTCAACCGTACGCCTCCTGGCGGCGCCCCTTCTTTCCGTTGAAGCACAAGCCTGTCTACCGCGACGCGCGCGATCTAATGGATGTCTCCGGCGCATCGTTGAGCCATGCGCACTCGCTTATGTCGAACGGGTATGTCTCCTGGCGGCTTTGGAAGGAGTTCGGCCTTCCGTACCTGGTTGCTGTGAGGAACACTGATGTCAACATGTTCTTCAAATACAAGCCACATCTGATTCCCCTAGCGAGACGAATTCTCGCTGATGCGTCCGCTGTTGTCTTCCTCTCGCCCGAATATCAGAAGAAGGTTGAAAGACTAGCGATCCCGCCCAGCAGCCTGCAGGAGTTTCGGTCGAAGTCTCGAGTGCTTCCCAATGGTATTGATGACGAGTTTCTTGGCGCCGAGTACTCGCTGCGCGACAATCGCGAATTGACAGTCATCCAGGTCGCGCGCGATCTTGCTGATCCCAACAAGAATGTGCAAACCACTATCGCGGCATGCCAGGATCTGCAACGTCAAGGTGAGGTTGTTCGACTGCGACTGGTGGGAAGGAACTCGTCGGATCGGTTGGCGGATCACCTCGGTTCCCTTGATTTCGTTGACGTGCATGAAGGGCTGTCGCGCGACGAGATCCGGACGTGTCTGCGCTCCAGCGATGTTTTCGTGATGCCTTCAAAGCACGAGTCATTTGGCCTTGTGTATGCGGAAGCGATGTCGCAGGGGACGCCTGTGGTGTACACGCGGGGCCAGGGTTTTGACGGTCAGTTTCCCGACGGTGACGTGGGATACGCGGTAGATCATCGAGACCATGAGGAGATCGCACGTCGCATCAGTGACCTGAAGGAGAGGTCACCCGGCGTTGGCAAGCGTGCTCTCCAGGCTGCGCAGAAGTTTAGCTGGGCGAACATCGCGGACGAGTACGCGAGCCTCTACCGAGGGGTCGCTCGTCAGGTCGTATGAGCCGCTGGCAGGCATTGACTACCAGGTGGCCCCACCGTCGGTGGACACCAGCGTCTCCTCGCCGGCCCACAGCCACACGGCGGATCCCGCCCCGGCGACGGCGGTCTGTCCCGGTTCGGGCTCGGCGTCCTCGGCGCAGCCCAGCGGGGCGGTGTCGCCCTCGAGTCCGGCGGTGGAGACCGCGATGCCCTCGCAGTCCTCGCTCGAGCCGGCGAGCACGTAGCCCTCGAGCGTGAGCCCGATGGCCACGGCCCCGGTCTCCTCGGCGGCGGTGGTCCAGCTGGCGCCGGCGTCGGTGGAGACGCTCAGGTTGCCGTCGGTGCACACGATCGCGGCGGCGTTGTCGTCGAAGCCGGCGAGCCCGGCGATCTCGCAGGGCGCGTCGACCTCGCCGACGCCGGTGCCGACGAGGGCCCGGTCGGCCGGGTGTACGTACCAGTTGCCCTCGGTCAGCTCGGGTGCCTGCTCCCAGACGCTGCCGCCGTCGACGGACCCGGCGTAGGTGGGGGAGCAGTCGGGGTCCGCGCCGCCGATGGCGAACACGGCGGTCGGCGTGAGGGCCTTGATCCTGGAGATCGGGGCCAGGCCGGTGTCGGAGCCGGTCCAGGTGGCGCCGCCGTCGCTGGTGTACTCCATCGTCCCGGGGTTCTCGCAGTCACCGACGACGACCCGCCAGGCCAGGTCACCGTTCGCGGCGGTGATCAGACGTTCGGCAGGGAGTGGAGCGGCCGCGTCAGCGGCGGGTGTATCCGAGGAAGACTCGCCGTCCTCCGCGGGCACCTCGTCGGTAACGTCCGACGCCGACTCCTCGGCCACGTCGGCAGCGTCACCAACAGTGCGGCTCTCCGTCAGACCGCCGGCAGGCGGCGGGACGTAGGGAGTCTCGCCGGCGTCGGCGGCGGGTTCCCTGACCATGAGGATGACGAGGAGGACGACGTTGACCACCGCGAGCACCGCGAGGCCGACGTACGGCAGCACGGATCTGCGGCGGGTGGACATGCGGCGAGCATAGGCGATCCGCTCCTTGCAGAACCTGCGCCCGAACGCGGATCTATGGGCTCCGGGCGGCGGTCCGAGCAGGGTGTCTCACGAGACAATATCGCGCGATGAATCGTGAATATTCATGCGTCGGCGGGCATACGATGCAACGACGGACCGTGTTCACCCTGTGCTTCACCCCGTCTGCCACCCCCGTGGTTCTCCCTCCCCCTCACCCCCACGGAGCGATCGAACGATATGGACCTTCCCCCTCTCACACGTCGCCTGCTCAGGGTGTTGTGGGACGTGGCCAGCTGGTTCCTCGCCATCGGCGCGGTCGTGCTCACCCGGTACGACTTCTACTTGGCAGCCGACCAGTGGAACTGGGTGGCGCTGTACGCAGGCGTGGCCGCGGTCCTGCAACTCGTCGTCGGCTGGGTCCTCAAGCTCTACCTCGGGCGATACCGGATCGGCAGCTTCGACGAGATCCTCGGCCTGGTGGTCACCGTCGGGATCGTCACCTTCCTTACCGGCGCCACGTTCCTCGCGGTGCGACCGCTCAACGAGTTCCCGCGCGGGACGGCGATCCTCGCGCCGCCGCTGGCGCTGTTGCTCATGGCCGCCGCCCGGTGGGCGTACCGCGCCTGGCAGTCCCGCAACCGCGTGGTGCGCGACGACGCCGAACCCACGCTCATCTACGGGGCCGGTGACGCGGGCTACCAGCTCGTGCGTCTGCTCAAGATGGACGCCGCGTCCCCGTTCCGCCCGGTCGGCTTCATCGACGACGATCCGAGCAAGCGCAACCTGGCCCTGACCGGGGTGCCGGTCCTCGGGAACCGGGAGCATCTGGCCGACGCGGCCCGGGCGACGGACGCGACAAGCGTCATCTTCGCCATCTCGGCCGCAGGGCCGGAGATGATTCGGGAGGTCTCCGAGCTGGTCCAGGAGGCGGGGATGAAGTTCCTCCTCCTGCCGCCGGTGAGTCAGATGGTCGGCGGGCGGGTGAGCCTGACCGACGTCAAGGAGCTCGACATCGCCGACATCCTCGGGCGCCGGCAGGTCGACCTGGACCTGGACCAGATCGCCGGCTACCTCACCGGCAAGCGGGTGCTCGTCACCGGGGCCGGTGGATCGATCGGTTCCGAGCTCGCCCGGCAGGTGCACCGCTTCGGGCCCGCCGAGCTCGCGCTGCTGGACCGCGACGAGTCGGCCCTGCACTCCGTGCAGCTCTCGATCTATGGCCGGGCGCTGCTGGACTCGCGGGACACCGTGCTCGTGTCGATCCGGGACGAGGACTCCCTGCGGGCGGCGTTCGCCGAGCACCGCCCCGAGGTCGTCTTCCACGCGGCGGCGCTCAAGCACCAGCCGATGCTCGAGCAGTACCCCGAGGAGGGGTGGAAGACCAACGTCCTCGGCACCCTCAACGTGCTCAAGGCGGCCGAGGAGTTCGGCGTGGAGCAGTTCGTCAACGTCTCTACCGACAAGGCCGCAGCCCCGGTCAGCGTGCTCGGGCACACGAAGCGAGTCGCCGAGCAGCTGACCTCCTGGTACGGCGAGCACGCCACGGGGACGTACATCTCGGTGCGGTTCGGCAACGTGCTCGGGTCGCGCGGCTCGATGCTCCACACCTTCCGGGGGCAGATCGAGAAGGGCGGACCGGTCACCGTCACCCACCCGGAGATCACCCGGTACTTCATGACGATCCCCGAGGCGGCCCAGCTGGTCATCCAGGCCGCCGCGATCGGCAACGACGGCGAGGTGCTCGTCCTCGACATGGGCGAGCCCGTGAGCATCCTCGACGTGGCCAATCGCCTCATCGCGGCGTCGGGCAAGAACATCGACATCGTGTTCACGGGGCTGCGGCCCAATGAAAAGATGCACGAAGTCCTCCTCAGCGAGACCGAGACGGCGACCCGCTCGCACCACCCGCTGATTTCCCAGGTCCCGGTGCCGGCGTTGGCGCCGTCGGAGCTGGACGCAGTTCATTCCGCCACTGCGACCGACTCGTCGTCGACCACCGTGGTCGACAACGCTCGTAGCGTGAATGCTGAGTCCGGCTTGACCAATGGCAACTTCCTGGCTGGCGACACCGAACCGGTCGGGCGATCCCCCCGGGACTCGCATGCCTGAGGCAGGTGCCCACGTCGTACTAGTACTTGTCACAGCCGTGATCGCAGGTGCTCTTGTCGGCCCGGTCCGAGCGCTCATGACTCGGGGCGGCGTGGTGGACTCTCCGAACCACCGGTCCTCTCACCGCGTCGTCACACCGCGAGGCGGAGGCGTCGCGTGCCTCGGCGCCGTTGCCGTGGGTGCATGCGTGGCCGCAGTCGTTGGGCTCGACGTCGAGTGGATCGCTCTGAGTTCCGCCGCACTTCTCGCACTGCTCGGACTGGCGGACGACTACCTGCGACTCCCCGCGCTTCCCCGACTCGGTGGGCAGCTGCTTCTCGGCGCCGCCACGGGGTGGTATCTCGGTGGGCCGGTCTGGGCGCTGATCGGAGCCGTTGTCACAGTCGTGCTGGTCAATGCCGTGAACTTCATGGACGGGATCAACGGCATCACGGCACTGACAATGGCCGTGTGGGGCGTCGCGGTCGCCGTCGTCGGGCTGTCGACCTCGGTCGACGAGCTCGCAGTGACAGGCAGCCTGACGGCCGGTGCCGCGCTCGGCTTCCTCCCGTGGAACGCGCCGACCGCACGCATCTTCCTCGGCGACGTGGGCAGCTACCTGTTCGGCGGACTTGCCGCGAGTGGCGTGGTCATCGCCGGGACCGCGGAGTCCTCGACCCGTCCGGCTCTGGCGGCCGTCGTGACTGCCGCCGCTCCGTTGACCATCTACCTCGTGGACGTCCTCGCCACCTTGGTCCGCCGTGCCGTGCGCGGGGCCCCGTTGCTCGAGGCGCACCGTGAGCACGTGTACCAGCTTCTCGCGGCACGCTTCGGTCACCACCTCCCGGTGTCGGTCACTGTCGCCGCTCAGGGAGCCGTCGCCTCGGTCGTCGCGATCACCTCCCCGCTCACCGTGACGCTCGTGGTCCTACCGGTTCTCGGGATCCTCTACCTGTGCGTCCCGACCGTTCTCTCCCGTCGGGACCGGCGTCGCGGACCCGTGCACGAGGAGGGGCGACGATGAGCGAGAACTCCCGTGCGGCGTCGCCCCTGGACGGCCCGCTCGTCGTACTCGGTGGGTCGGGGTTCGTCGGTTCGGCCATCGTCCGCCGCGCTCGAGAGCTCGGGCTCTCGGTCCGCACGATTCCCGCTCCGCGCCTGTCCTTCGCGGCGGGTGACGCGGGTCAGCGTCCTCGGGCGGAGGACTGGGCCGCCGAGATCGATCGCCTGGCGGCCGCGTTGCCGCCTGGTGCGCTCGTGGTGAATGCCGCCGGGGTCGCCGAGGCAGCCTCGGAAGACGCCCCGCGACTGTTCGGTGCCAACGCCCTTCTGCCGTGGCTGCTCGCGCACGCAGCGGCGTCCGCGGAAGCGCGGCGACTCGTCCACATCAGCTCCGCGGCGGTCAAGGGTCCCCTGCCCCTCGATTCGTCCATGGTGACGGCATCGTTCTCCACCTACTCCCGCAGCAAGGAGCTCGGTGAGGCGTGGCTCCGTGGCGTCGACGGGATCGAGGTGACGATCCTTCGCCCGACGTCGGTGCACGGCCTGGGCAGGCCCGTCACCGAGACGCTGCGTCGGGTGGCGCGCAGTCCCCTGTCCTCGGTCGCCGGACGGGGGAACCGACCGACGGCCCAGGTCCAGGTCGAGACCGTCGCCCGCAGCGCGATCGTGCTGGCCCGGCACCCGGGCACCCCGCCGCCCGTCACGCTCACCCCTGACGAGCAAATCGAGACGGGACGTTTCATGGAGCTGCTCGGCGGGCGGGCGCCGCTGCGGGTGCCGGAGCCGCTTGCACGGTTCGTGGTCTCAGGTGCATCGCGGGTCGGTCGCCGGAGCGGAGCGGTGGCGGCCAATGCCCGCCGCCTCGAGGTCATGTGGTTCGGGCAGCCGCAGGCCAGGACCTGGCTCGATGACTACCCTGAGGCGCGGGCACCACGTACCGGATGGCTCGCGCTTTCTCCCGCAGCAGGCGCCCCACCCGCACGACTACGGCTGGCCGTGCCGGCCCCAGAGGCCCTCAGCGGTGACCGTGACGACAATGATTGCGAGACGCACGTGCCCAAGCGAGTCGTAGTGCTCAACCAGTTCGCACTTCCCAGCCGGCAAGGGGGGTTCACGAGGAACGAGGACTTGTTCAGCCGGGCGGATGGCGTCGACTACCGGATTATCGCCGGCGACCGCCACCACTACACCCAGGAGAGTTACACCTCCGACGACCCGAGGTTCACGCTCGTCGGCGTGCCACGCGCCGGTGCGTCGCTGCGGGAGCGCCTTGTCCCCTGGCTGACGTACTCAGCGAAGGCGTTCGTCGCCACGCTCCGGGAGCGCGACGTCGACGCCGTCTTCGCCTCGAGCCCGCACCTCATCACCCCGATTGTCGGGCTCGTCGCGGCGCGTCTCAAGCGCGCCGCGTTCGTGCTCGAGGTTCGCGACCACTGGCCGGACTCGCTCCTGTCGGCCGGGATGCTCAGCGAGAACTCGCCCATCTACAAGATCCTCAAGCAGGTCGAGATCACGCTCGTCCGCTCGGCCGATGCCGTCGTCGGGGTGTCGCCTGCGTGGCGGCAGTACTTCGCGGCGCTGGGACTCGAGCCCGAGCGCTACTGGGGCGTACCCAATGGCACCCAGGCGGAGCTGTTCCAGGTGGACGAGCACCGAAATGCTCTCCGCGAGGAGCTCGGGATCAACGGATTCACCGCGATCTACGCGGGCGCCCACGGAGCCGTCAACGGGATCGACAGGATCCTTGACGCAGCAGCGGAGCTTCCCGACGTCAAGGTCCTACTGGTGGGAGACGGCACGGAGAAGCAGGCAGCGATCGACCGGGCCGCCCGCGAAGCACTGACGAATGTCGAGTTCCGGGACTGGGTTCCGAAGTCGGAGCTTCCGCGTCTGCTTACCGCGTGCGACGTGGGTCTGCACTCGATCCTTCCCTTGGAGGTCCTAGAGCACGGAATGAGCCCGAACAAGCTCTTCGACTACCTCGCCGCTGGGCTGCCGGTGGTGTCCAATGCGGCTGGACCGTTGGCCGGTGTCCTCGGGCCCGACGAGTGCGGGGCGCTCGGTGGCCCGAACGACCTCGCGCGGTGCCTCGCTATTGTGCGGGATGCCGATGCGTCCACCCGCGCCCGATGGAAAGCGCGCGCGAACGAACTGATCTCGGGAACCTACTCGCGCACCGCCGCTTCGTCGACGCTTAGTTCCGCGTTGACGGATGCAATCTCGCGACCACACAATGTTCGAACTCGTAAACGTTTGCGCAGTTCACGCTCCTTGAAGTAACTCGCGCGAGTGCGTCACGTGAAATGAGTGATCGCAAAAAACTCGTTGCCCCCGTGGGCGAATGTCAAAACATGAATCCCGACTGCCGTGAAACCAACAACAGTACGCGACAATAAATTTCTGTGAATCAGCGAGGTCGTCAATGAGTAGTCGGCAGCCTTGGCAGGCGAATATCGATCGCAAAAGCCCTAGGCTAAAGGATAATCACTCACCAGCTTAAGAGGAAAGATGACTGCGAAAGCCTCTGGCGGAACCCTCAAAAACGCCATTCGACGCATAATCGTAGGGCTGCCGCTTAAGCCCGCAAGGTGGCTGCTCTTTGTGGCAAACTATGGACGCCCACCTCGGGTCAGAAACCCGAGAACGTTTCACGATTGGATGCATAGGCGGATCACGCGTGATCGAAACCCGCTGTTGGTTATGGCCAGCTCCAAGGTTGCCTCAAAAGAGTATGTTCGGGCGGTGGCGCCAAGCGTGAGAATGCCGGAGACGCTATGGCATGGAAGTGACATCGAGGAACTCAAATCCCTGAAAGTCAGCGGGGATTGGGTGCTGAAAGCAAGTCACCGTAGCGGCAAGACGGCGTTCGGGTCTGGAGGATTGCACCGATATGCACTTCCTGACGCTCTAGATGAATGGCTTGACGAAGACGGTTGGCGCACAAGCAAACTGTGGGCGTACAGCCAGGTCGACCGCGAACTAATCCTCGAAAGAAGGATCGGCCGTGCAGGAGATGATCTGCCAGACCTCAAGTTCTTCGTTTTTCAGGGAAAAGTTGCCATGATCCAGGCTGACTATGACCGATCGATGCAACATACGCGAGTTCTGTACGATCACTCCTGGAACGTCCTGCCGTGGACATACACGGTACCTCGCGGAGAGCCTCGATCGCGACCAGGTGCATTGGATGAGCTACTCCGAGCCGCATCCAATATCGGTAAAGAATTTGACTTCGCTCGAGTTGATCTATACGAAAATGACGGCCATGTATACTTCGGCGAGATTACGGTCTATCCAGCGGCGGGGTTGTCGCATTGGCCCACCGCCCTTGATGAATGGCTCGGGAGTGTCTGGTCGGAACGAGCCGCTCCGAACTAGAGGCTTCGTGATGAGTCGTGGAGACGACTCTTTGCGCGTCTTAGCGTGTCCTGCCTCCACTTCACATTGGCTGGCTCATAGGTACGAAGGAGGAAGGCTGTATGGCGGTACTGCTCGTACTCGTTCTATGCGCTGCGGCATTCGCGATCGTAAGTCCTGTACGTCTGCTCGCCGGCGTGCTTGGCATACTTTTACCAATTGATGAACTCGGCGGACTAGATCCCCTCTTCTTTGACGGTATTCGATACTTGTTCGCACTGTCGCTGGTGGTGCGTGTGGGAAGGGACGCACGGCTCTTACGTCCGGTAACGCTTGTTTGGTGTCTACTTGCGGCAGCTGCAGCAGTGATCCTCATCTCTGGTGTGGCTTCCGGAGACGCAAACCTCGCTGTGCAAGGTGCAACTGCGGGAGCCTCGATCACTCTCGCTGCATTATTGGCGCAACGGCGTTCGCTCCACCGGGCGATTGTCGTTGGCATGCTGATTGGGATTGCTTGGAGTGCTATCGATATTGTGTTTCAGTGGCAGGGGCTTCCGTTCCTAGGCGCTGAGAGCCAGTGGGGAAATTCGTACAGCGGTTTTAGCGAGAACCGTACGCACGCAGCGCCATTCTTGGCCATGGGGGTATTGATCTTCTTAGCGCCGTTCCCGAGATCCGAGGACGGTCTGAGCTTCGCAGCGGTGTCGTCCTGGACCTGGAGGGCGCCGGGTGCTGCAGTGTGCTTGCTCGGGTTGGTACTTACCGCTGGACGAGGTGGCCTCTTGGCACTAGCGGTGGCAGCAGCTGTGTGGTTGTGTCAGGAAGCGCGTAAAAGCCCAGTCCTATCGATTCTCGTAGGAGTGGCAGGTGTTCTGGTGTTGTACGCACTTCGCGATAGTTTCCTGTTCACGCGTTTTAACGCAGAGGCAATTGCGTCATCAGGACGGGCCGAACGAAACTGGGCCGCGTGGCATGCGTTCAGTTCCAGTCCAGTATTTGGTCCGACTCCAGATTCCTTTGCAGCAACCGCTGGCGCAAACGCGCATACGCCGGTGTTATCGTTCGCGGTGGACGCTGGAGTTGTGGGTCTCGTTGCAGCGCTAATTTCGAGCGGGGTGCTGATCGCCGCTTCGATTCTGGGAGCAGTTCGCTGGCGAAGCGGCTCGGAATTTGCTGTTCTAATGGGAATTGTAATGTCAGTCACGCTGTTCCTTGAACCATACGGTTTCTTTGTAGGTATCGGAAAGACAATACCGTTGATGATTGCTTTGCAATGGATCCTGGGATCAGTGTCGAATGAAACCCGCAGTGATCTGGCGGCAGTTCGTCGAAGCAAATTCCGTCCTGTCAGCCCGTACTGACGCTGTGCTATGCGATCGGGGAATCCTTGTTTGGTAAAGTTTCGGCGTACTTTGTGGTGCGTCTATTGGCCTCGGGTTTGCAAGCGGTTGCGATCGTCATGCTTGCGCGATCGTTGGGGCCGTTAGAGTTTGGTTTGTTTGTGGCGATTTCGGCCGTCGGAAGCGTGGCCTCGGTGTTGTCCAGTTTTGGATCGCAGTCCCAAGCTCTCAGACTGTTGGCTTCGAACGGGCCGAGCAGGCTTGCTTCTACTCTTCTTGGGCTGCGGCTTGTTACTGCGGCACTTGTCGGAATCTGTCTTGGAGTTTTCTTCCATCTTGTTCTGGATGTGCCAACAGCATTTGCAGGCGTAACGTCGCTTTACGTTATTAGCGAATCGTTGAGCATTCTTTTGCAGAGTATTCTTGTTGGTCTGCAGCGGCGACGTCTCGCAAATATGCTAGCGCTCGCCAGGCCATTACTGGTTGGCCTCGGGATGATCGTCGGATCTGCTGCAAATGTTGAAATCCTGTACGGTTTCGTCGCCGGTGCGTGCGTATCGGCATTAATTGCTCTGTTCTCTGCCACTCCACACCTGTCTGCCCCGTATCCGGTAAGACCAGTAGTGAGGGCTTCATTGCCCTACTGGTCTTCGACCAGTCTCGCGGCTCTGCAGCAATTGGATGTCCCTATCGTAGGCATGGGGGCGTCGACTGCTATTGCGGGTAATTATGCCGGTGCCGTGCGGATTACGAATCCGCTAAATCTTGCCACTACATCATTGCTGGCGATTGTGACTCCCGAGCTGTCTGCGGAGAGTGAGCATGCGTTGCGGCGTCGCGCATTCCGGCAGGCATTGGTCCTTGCACGGTTCCTGTTTCTTGGCTTTTGGGTGTTCGCCGCAGTGGCGGGTTTTGTGGGCCCGATGGTGCTGGGTCCGCAGTATTCCGGCTCCGGTCCTATTTTCGCCGGTCTTTCAGTAGGCCTTGGCATTAACGCAATTTCTCAGGTGTATGCGAGTTGGTTGTATGCGCAAAATGAAGCTTCATTGCTGACAAGAGTTCGACTGTTCACAATCCCCTTGTCTCTCTGTATCGTGTTCGCCTGTTCACTTTCGGGTAGTGTTTGGGTTCTGGCGTTGGCTGTGCCCCTAGGTCGCGCGATAGAGACGCTCTCGCTCGCGCTGGCAGTTCGATACCGGTTGTAATCAGTCACTGCGTGACCTTGGGTTGTTGTGGTGGGCTGGATCTACATTCAGCGCGATTCTATTCGGCTGTCTATTGTTTCATTGAGGCGTGAAGCGCTCCAGGTAACGCGTTGTATCCCCGTGAGTTGGAAGGATTCAGATCATGCCGAAGAAGATCGATCCCAAGGTCAATGAGCGGTGCGTGCGCCAGGTGCGGGAGCAGTTGCCGGAGTACCCGTCGCGGACAGCGGCTGTTGAGGGTCTGCTGAAGGTCTGGTTGACTTCCTGACTGCTCTGCGGAGCGGAGAGGATGGTCCTCGTGCCGAAGATCTACTCAGAAGAGCTCAAGGCCAGCGCGCTGGAGCTGCTGGATCAGGGAATGACTCAGAAGCAGGTGTGCCAAGACCTGGGGATGTCGAAGTCGGCGCTGCAGGCCTGGGTCAACGAGTCTCGCCTGCGAGAACGCGGCTTCGAGCCCGCTCACGGGCAGAGCGCCGGGGACGGTGGCGAGCAGACGAGGATGCTGAAACGGATCCGGGAACTGGAGCAGGAGAACGAGATCCTGCGCAAGGCGACCGCGTATCTCTCGCAGGCCAACCTCGCCCCTGGGCAGTCGCGCCCAAAATGATCTACCCGCTGGTCCTTGACCTTGCTGCTGCCGGGATCCCGGTCGCGGTGACCTGTCGGGTACTCGGCTTCTCCAAGCAGGGGTTCTACCAGTGGCGCGCGAACCCTGTCAGTGCTCGGGACATCGACGAGGCCTATCTGCTCAATGCGGCCTATGACATCCACGCCGACGATCCGGAGTTCGGGCACCGGTTCATCGCCGACGAGCTCCAGGCCGCCGGTCACGTGGTCTCGGAGCGGCGCGTATGGCGGCTGTGCTCCCAGCAGCGGCTCTTCTCTGCCACCGTCCGACGAAAGAAGCGCTACGGCCGACCCGGCCCACCGGTATGCGATGACCTGCTCGAGCGGGACTTCACCGCCGAGAGCGTCAATGCCAAGTGGTTGACCGATATCACCGAGCACCGCACCGGTGAGGGCAAGGTCTACCTGTGCGCTGTCAAGGACGCCTGCTCGGGCAGGATCGTCGGCTACGCCATCGACGCCCGTATGACATCGGACCTGGCCGTCGCAGCCGTGCAGGACGCGGTCGCACGCCGCCATGGAGCAGCCGCGGTGGCTGGCTGCATCGTCCATAGCGACAGAGGGTCGCAATTTCGTTCCCGGAAATTTCAGCTCGCTCTCAAGCATCGCGGTCTTGTCGGTTCCATGGGGCGGGTGGGGGCTGCCGGGGACAACGCGGCGATGGAGAGCTTCTTCGCCACGCTGCAGAACAACGTGCTCGACCGGAAGCGATGGACTACCCGCGACGAGCTCCGACTCGCGATCGTGCACTGGATCGAGCGGACCTACCACCGTCGCCGACGGCAACGTCGACTCGGCAAGCTCACTCCGATTGAATACGAACTCGCCCACCACCAGGCCGTCACACTGGCGGCCTAACCCCGAAGTCAACAGAACCTTCAGCAGACCCACTGGTACTACTACAGGCGCCTGCCCTCCACCCTTGAGATAATGACCTCAGTGGAGTACGAGCAAGCCCACTACGCGGCCCTCAACCGAGTGCCGCAAGCCGCAAAGGAGCGTCTCAGAACCTGAAGTGCTTCACCTCGTGGTGCTCTAGGCGATCCGGAACACGCCCAGATCTTCTGAATCGGGCCACCCAGCATTGCGCCCGTGGAGGCGACCAGGGTATGCACTGCTTCTTCGCGGCGCTGGCGATACGCGTTACCAGGGCCGCCTCACTGCCGTACGATAGGCGTGGCAAGGCGCCCTGTGCGTCGTGACTGAGTTGCCAACCAGAGAGGGTATATATGGGCGCGCCCTACGTCTCGATCAAGCGCCTGGTCGACAACTCGCTGTCGGCAATGCTCGCTGCAGTCGAGGTATACAACAAGCCGCGGATGATGTACCGCGACGAGATCACGGTCGTGCTCGTCGTGAACGCGTGGGAACTCGCACTCAAGGCGACCTTGCGGCAAAGAAACCTATCGATCTTCTACCCGAAGAAGCGCGGCGAGACTTACCGTTCCATCGCGATCGACGATGCCCTCGGCCGAGTCGGCGCCAACAATCTATGGCCTCCCGGTATGGACGGACCTGCCGTGACCGCGAATGTGAAGGCGCTCGCGAAGTACCGAGACCGTGCGATCCACCTGTACAACGCTAAAGGGTTGGGTGCAGTTATCTACCCCTTTATGCAGCAGAACGTCCTCAACTATCGAGACTTTGTGTTCGACAGGTTCAAGAAGGACCTTGCTGACTCGATAACCTGGCAACTGTTGCCACTTGGCGGGAAAGCTCCAGCCGACGCAGTGCAGTTCATGAAGGTCGATCAGAGTGCCACGATGGTCGCCGAAGTGGAGGAATTCATCAACGAGCTGAGAAGCTTCATGGGCGAGGCCGAATCGACTGGGAGCGACATGACGCGCGTGGCGACCGTCTATGATATTAACATGCAGTCTGTGAAGAAGATGACAAGTGCCGACCTTGTTGTCGCTGTCTCGCCCACCGCAGACGGGCGCGTTGTGACTCACAAGACCGATCCGAATCAGACGCATCCCTACAGTATGACGGAGCTGCTCAAGCGGGTAAACGAGAAGCGCGCTGGACGAATGCTGACGTCACGCGATCACCAGGCGATCTGCTGGAAGGAAGCGCTGCGAGACAATACGAAGTACGCTTGGAAGCACAGCAACGGTGCGTCTCACGTCTGGTCAGGCGACGCGATTAACTATCTGGTGTCGCTCACTGATGACCGATATGACATGGCCAGGGACGAGTACACGGCTCACCTGCAACAAGTAAATGGTGAGAGCAAGTAGCTCTCCGCTCTGCGTCGCAGTGCATCATGGTACTTTGGGATATGGGATTCCGATCAGCATGTCTTGACTAGGCTCCTATCGGTCGACTATTGCCAGGGCAGATCGTTCCACCGCGCGCAATTACCGCTGGCGCTCAGCCTCGCTACTGACTCCGAGTCGCACAGCGATCTGACCTGAATTGGGTCATTTGTTCTAATTCCTTGGGCTGGGGCATTCGAGTGCGTCCAGGAGGGTGTTGATCTCGGGTAGGAGGGTCGAGATCTCGCCGTTGAACTCGATCGTTGCGGATCTGAGGGGCCTGATCGTCCGCAGGAATCGGCGATCGATAGGCTGGTGCGGTTCTGCACGGCGCGGGAGACCGCGAGCGCGGCGAACACGATGGTCACGTGGGCCTCGATCGCGTCGCGGGTCCTGGCGAACATGGGGCCTGTTCGGAGGTCGGTCTTGCTCATCCGGAAGGACTGCTTGACGTGCCACAGGTCGTGATACGAGCTGATCACCTCGCCGGCTGGCATCAACCACGAGGGGGATGTTGGTGACGTTGCCCTTCAGGCCGACCAGCCCGCGGGCGCGCTCGACGGCGGCGGTGTCCAGGCTCTGCCGGCGGGCGTGGTCTTGACGAACTTGGCGGCCTTGACACTTTTGTCGCCGCTGGTGATGCTCCGGGTTCGGTGTTCCTGCTTGGCCAGGCTGGTTCAGCTTACACAAACCATCTGACAGGCCCTTCGAGGTCGCTCGTGACCTCGACGTCCGCGGGACCACGCACGCCGGCGTGTGGGGCGCGACCAACGACGACGGCCTGCGGCTCATGCACGAGCACGGCTTCATGGAGCCCGGCACCGTGTACGTCCACGCGGCCACGCTCAGCGAGGACTCCTACCAGCGGATCGCCGCGACCGGCGGCATCGTGTCGCTCTCGACCGAGAGCGAGCAGGGCTGCGGCCAGGGCTACCCGCCCTCCCACGCGCTGCGCGCGCACGACATCCCGGTGTCCCTGTCCGTCGACACGAGCGCGTGGTTCAGCGCCGACCTGTTCTCCGCGATGCGCACCACCCTGGGCGCCGACCGCTCCTGGGAGCACCTGACCGCCCACGAGCACGGCGACACCGTGACGCACTCGCACCTGCGCAGCCAGCACGTGGTCGAGTGGGCCACGCGCGGTGGGGCGAAGGCCGTGGGGCGCGAAGGTGAGCTCGGATCTCTGGAGGTCGGCAAGCTCGCCGACGTCGTGCTGCTGAAGAACGACCACTCGCCGACGATGTTCCCTGTTCTCAACCCGTACGGGCACATCGCCATGCAGGCCAGCCGCGGGGACGTGCACACGGTGCTCGTCGGCGGGGACGTGAAGAAGTTCGAGGGCCGGCTCGTGGGCGTGGACCTGCCAGCGATGCGCTCGCGGCTCGAGGACACGGTCGAGCACCTGCGATCGACGCTCGGGGACGACGTGTGGCAGGCCGGGATGAACCCGGACATCCCCGAGACCAAGGTCCTCGACAACCCCCACATGTACACCGAGTACCGCGACAGCTCGACGCGCGAGGCCTACGAGACGCAGGCGGCGTCGCGTGGGGTTGTGGGTGGGGAGGGGTGAGCTGAGTTGAGCCAACCTGGGGCGGGCGATGCGCTCTTAGTTGAGTGCGAGGCATGCTGGGTGCATGGCGTCGCTGGTGCAGATCAGGAACGTGCCCGACGACGCGCGTCGGACGCTCGAGGCGCGGGCCGCCGCTCGTGGTGAGTCCCTCAACGCCTACCTGTTGAGGCTGATCGATCAGGAGGTCGCTCGGCCGACCGTCGCCGAGGTGCTCGACCGCGCGGCCGGCCGCAGCGAACGAGCGACGGCGTCGGCCGTCACCGTGCTCGACGAGGCGCGGGCCGAGCGTGACGGGTAGCTCCCGCAGGTCTTGCCGGAGTGATCGTGGTGGCAGCGCTGCGATGGTCGATGCGCATACGGCGGTGGCAGGGACCGACGAACTACGCGCTCGGCTTGCACGGGACGAGCTGCATGCCCCCAGCTTGATCGACGTCGAGGTGGTCTCTGCCCTGCGGGGGCTTACGCTCGGTGGTCACCTCAGCGCGGCCCGGGTGGAGGACCTGCTCACCGATTTCGACGACCTGCCCCTGCGTCGTTGGCCGTCCGACCATGCACTGCGACGGCGCGCCTTCCAGCTGAGGGACAACGTCTCCGCCTACGACGCCGCCTACGTCGCCCTGGCCGAGGCGATGGACTGCCCGCTGGTGACGCGCGACGGCCGCTTGGCTCGCTCGAGCGGTCACGGTGCGCGGATCGTGGTCCTGTAGCCGATCCGTGACGGGCGCGTCGGCGCGCGGGGGCGCTGGCGAGGTGGGGGTGATCGCGTGAGTGGGCGCAGGTGGTCGGTGACGCGGCGGAGGTCGAGCTGACCTACCGTTCATAGCGTGCTCGTTCCTCGCGGTCGCCGCCCGGTGGCGGACCGGTACCTGCTGGGGGCCGCGCTTCTCTGGGTGGCGTGGGTGTTCGCCGCCTCGATCCTTGCGGCGTCGACGGTCGGCTCATGGGTGCCCTACGTGGTGGCGCCGCTCGTCCTCCTTCTCGGTGTGCTCATCGGTGGGCGGCTGGTGACGGGCTGGGAGCGGTGGTGGGTCGCGCCGGTAGTAGTGGTGGGCGCGCTCGCGGTGCTCGCGGCCGACGCGTTCTACGCCAACGCGCAGGCGGCCATCGGGGTCCAGGCCGTGGCGCTCGGCGTGCTCATGCTGGTCTCCGTCCTGCGCCTGGGGTTCAGCGAGCGGACTCCGCTCAGCGTCATCTCGGCTGTCCTACTGGTCGTTCTCGGGGTCCTGCTCGCCTCGCGGTCGCAGTCGGCGCTCCTGCTCGCCGTCGTCGGGGCGGTGGCTGTGGTGGTCGCCCGGTGGCGGGGCGGACGCGCGCGGGGCGGACGCGTGCGGGCGCGGACGCGTGCGGGCGCGGAGGTGGGCCTGGGGCGGCGGCGCGATCGTCGGGCTGGCCGGCGTCGTCGTCGTGTGGCTCGAGACCCGCGACGCGTGGCCGGGGTTCCTCACCGGGAGCGGCAGCCTGAGCGGCGCGCGGCACACGCTGTGGGCCGACGCGCTCGAGCTGTGGGCGCAGGCGCCGGTCGCGGGCGCGGGGCCGGGCTCGTTCGTCGAGCACTCCCCGCTCGCGGCGTCCGACCCGAGCCTGTCCGAGGTGCACTCGGCGATCCTGCAGGTCGGCTCGGAGCTCGGTGTCATCGGAGTCGGGCTATTCCTCTGCCTGCTCGCGGCCGGCCTGTCGGTGGCGGTGCGGGGGAGCGGGGTGTCCGGCGTCGTCGGGGTGGTGGCGTGGACCGCGCTCGGCGTGCACGCGATGATCGACCACCTCTACGAGTTCCCGCCGGTGGTGCTCCTCGCGGGCGTGGTCATCGGGTGGGCGGGGCAGATGACGGGCGCGGGCGAGGTCGACCGCAGGGGCTGACGGTCCTACCCGCCGCCGAAGAACTCCTCGCTCGCCACGCTCGGGCGCGGCGGACCGAACGTCTCGATGAGCACGTCCTCGTCCCGGTAGGACGCGAGCAGCGTCCAGCCCGGCTGGTCGGCCAGCGCACGATGGATCGCTTCGGCTTCGCGGTACGCGCCGGGGATCGGGCGCCGCCAGTGGGCCGCCGCGAGCACCCCGTCGACCGTGAGGGACTTGTGCGAGTAGCGGAGGGCGTCCTCGAACTCGCTGTCGCTGAGGTAGTACGCGAGCTCGCTGAGCACGACGAGGTCGAGCTCGCCCGCGGGCCAGTCGGCGATGCCGCCGACCCGGAAGTCCACGTGCGGGTGCGGGACGCGTTTGCGCGCGGTCTCCAGCGCGGCGGGGATGACGTCGGTGGCGAGGAGCTGCTCGCAGCGGTGCGCCAGCAGCTCCGTGAGCCCGCCGATCGAGCAGTCCGGCTCGTATCCCCGCCGGAACGTCCGCCGCGGCAGCATGGTCACCGCCAGGGCGTGCTTACGCTCCTCGTACCACCGCGCGTTGACCGACCACGGGTCCTCCCCGCGGTCGTAGATCGCGTCGAAACCGGCCGCGCCGTGGGGGAAGACGACCTGGCGGCGGCGCAGCATCCGGCCTCGCACCCGGCGGGGCAGGACCACCTGGTGCTCCGGGTCCGCGCTGGCGCGGCCGGCGGGCACGCCGAGGTCGAGGCTGATCTGCGAGCGGAACGCGTCGATGGCTGCAAAGCGTGCGCGGTCGAGCTCGTCGTCGACGACCAGCGCCCGGGCAGAGTCCCAGTCGACACCCGGGTGCTCGCGCGGCAGCGTGTGCTGCCACAGCCACACCGGGTATTCGACGAGTCGCGCCGTGGGGACGCGGGCCAGGGCGCGGCGCGCGGCGCGCCCGGTGGCGTCATGGTCCGGGTGCCCGTCGTGGCGCAGCGGTGCGGCCACCCACGTCCCCGGCGGGAGCTGGCCGAGCGCCTCGGCGATGCGCTCGGCGAGAGCGTCCTCGTGCTCGGCGACTCGCCCGTCGGGCAGCCGCAGCCGACTGCGCCGGATCTCGTGCTCCGGATCGGCATCGAGCTCCGCTAGCGTCGCGAGCGCGACGTCGGACTCCGCGGAGCGGACCTCGGCGAGGTCCTCCGGCGAGATGAGCTCGGGCGGGTGGGAGGCGTTGCCGTCGGTAACCGCGAGCACGAGCGTGGGGATCCCGGCGCGGGCGGCCGTGCCGAGCAGGGCGCCGGCGCCGAGCACCTCGTCGTCGGGGTGCGGGGAGACGACGACCAGCGCGGGTGCCTCGGCGGACTCGGTGGTCCCGGCGGACTCGTTCGCTCTGACGGGCCCGATTGTCGCGGCGCCGCCGGAGGCAAGGTCGGCGGGGCGGTCGTCGCCGGTCGTCGCCGCGCGCAGGGTCCACGGCTCGAGCCCGTCCTCGAATTCCCGCAGCACCGCCTCCGACGTGGCCGGCGCGGCGTCACCGCGGAACAGCGGTTCAGGCATCGCCGTCGGCGATCGCCGGCATGCCCGCCCCCGGGCGTCGCTCCGGGGTGTCCCCGCCGTTGGGGTCGAAGCCGATGATCGACCCCCACAGGACGGACGCGTCCTCGCCCGCCTCGGCGCGGGCGGCGACCTCGGCGGCGATCTGGGCCTCGTCGGCCTCGGCGTGGGTCTGGCGGATGTAGACGCCGAGATCGGCCACGCGCCGTGCGTGCTCGCCGTCCGCGCACAGGGGGCCGGCGCCGAGGCCCCGGCCGACGCGCTCGATGACGGTGGTGGCGAGGCGATCGATCCGGGTGCGCACCGCGAGCGCCCGCGCCGCGCGCACGTCGGCCCGGTCGTCGGGGTCGGCGTCGATCCCCGCGGCGGCCTCGGCGAGCATCGCCCACCCGGCCCTGAGCTCCGCGGCGGTCGCGCCGGCGTGCGCGCGGACCAGTTCCGAGGCGCCAGGGCGGGCGGCCCGGGCCAGGAGGGGAGCCGCGACGCCCGCGGCCCCGCCGAACCAGCAGGCCGCCACGCCGGCCCCGCCGTGCCAGAAGCCGGGCCGGTCGAGGTAGTCGGCGTGGCTGCCGAGGCGGCGCGCGGGGACGTCCGCGAGCTCCACCCATCCCGAGTCGCTGTCCGCCATGCCCACGGCCGGCCACGTGTCCGCCACGGCGCGCACCCCGGGCCGGCGCAGGTCGACGGCGAACAGCGCCACCGCACCGCCGTCCGCGTCGACGGTGGCCGTGACGAGCGCGTGCGTGCACAGCGAGGCGCCCGAGCACCACGGCTTGGTGCCGGACAGCGCCCAGCTGCTGCCCGCCTCGGCGGCGTAGAGCCGGGGGCTGGGTGGCTCGGCCGCCCAGACGCCCCAGTGGGAGCCGGGCTCCACCAGCTCGGGGGCGCCGAGGTCGGTGGTGATCGCCACGGCGTCGGCGTGTGCCTCGGCGAGCCGGCCGGTCACGACGTTCCGCGCCGTCAGCCGCGCGAGGGCGCGCCATCGGGCGAGGGTGTCCCCGCGGCCCGGCAGAGGGAGCTCCAGCTCCGTGAGCAGCGGACCGTAGGTGCCGCGCGCGGGGCTCACGGGTGCGCCGCCGTCGGGTCGGTCGCGTTTGTCGACCCTGCGGAGGGGCGCTGATGGTGCCGCTCGTCGTCGGGCCCCCAGCGCGTGGCGGCCTCCCACAGGATCTCGAGCGCGCGCTCCTCGGCCCGGGTGAGGATCTCGAGCGGCTCGCCGTCGAAGTGGTGCAGCTCCGAGTGCAACTGGTCCCCGGCGAGGACGGCGAGCCAGGTGGTGCCCGGGCCCTGCCCCTCCTGGCTTGACGGGCTGGCGGCACCGGAGGCTGCGACCGCGAGGTCGGCGGCCATCAGGACGCCCACCGAGCGCACCTTCGTCTCCACCGCCTGCCGGGAGATGACCGGTCCGGGCGGGACGTCGAGGCCCCGGCGCGTGACCTCGGAGGTGTAGCAGACCACGGCGCCGCCGAACCACGCACCGGAGTCGGGCGCCGACGCCTGCCGGGTAGCGATCGCGCCGCCCGTGAGGGACTCGGCCACGGCGGCCCTGAGGTCGTTCGGCAGCTGGACGGCGGCCGGGCGCTCGGCGATCCCTCCGGCTCGCTCCTCGTGCTCCTGCGAATAGGTCACCATCGCGGTCCTTCCTGTGCTCGGGCGGTGCTTCTGTCGATCGCTGCTCGGAGCGCGCGTGCCGGTGCCTTGCGCTCCGATCGTCGCCGAGCGAGGGCGAGGGGCCGCCGGACCCGTCGTTACGGCGGCGCTCAGCTGCTTCGCACCCTGGTCGGGGCGAGCGCGCCGGCCAGGTGGGCGAGATCGTCCGCGAAGCCGGCGGGTGCGCGGCCGGCGGTGCGGCGGGAGGTGACGACGGGCATGTCCAGGGCGCGCACCGTGCACAGCCCGCGGGCCGTGGCGCGGCGCACGAGGTCGACGTCCTCGCCGGTCCGCAGCGGTCGGAAGCCGCCGAGGAGCCGCAAGGCCTGCGCGGATAGGCCGAGGTTGGCGCCGTGCACGTGGTCGTGGCCGCGCGCGCTGACGGCGCTCGCGTACTGCTCGGCCCAGGCGCGGGCGAGGGGGTCCTCGGCGTGACCGCCCTCCAGCGCGACGGTCCCCACCACGAGGTCGACCTGCCTCGACCGATATCGATGGTGCGCCGCGACCCAGTCCTCGGGGACCACGGAATCCGCGTCCGTCGTCGCGATCCAGGAGCGCGGGTCCGATGCGGCGCCGGACAGCAGGGCGCGGTCGCAGCCGGCCTGGCGGGCGGCACCGACGTTGCGCGCCTCGATCTCGAGTACCGCCGAGCCGCGGGCCCGGGCGATCGCCGCAGTGCCGTCGGTGCACGAGTCGGCGACGACGATGACGCTCACCTCCGCCCCGGCCGCTCCGGCGGCCGCCCGCAGGGAGTCGAGCGTGCGCCCGATCAGCGCCTCCTCGTCACGCGCGGGGACGACGACGCAGACGTCGGGCCGGCGCGCAGGAGCCACGTTCACGACTGGCCTCCTCACGGTGTGCCGGGTCGACGCGCGCGAGCGCACGCCGTCATGGGCAGTGCACCACAGCGCGGACCGTCTCGCACGGCGAGGTGGCCGGCAGGGGCGGCGCCGGGTGCAGGGACGATGGGCGGATGCGTCCACTGCGAGAGCTGACCCTGCGGCCACAGTTCACGACCGACCTGCTGCAGATCCTCAAGAGCGTCGCCGCGGCCACCGCGGCGTGGTGGGTCTCAACCACCGTGCTCAGCTCCCCGCTGCCCTTCCTCGCTCCGTGGACGGCGCTTCTGACCGTGCACGCCACGGTCCACCGATCGCTGTCGCGCGGGGTGCAGTCGACGGTGGCCTCGGCGCTGGGCGTCGGGCTGTCGTTCCTGGTGGGCGCCTACCTCGGCGTGAGCGTGTGGACCTTCGCTCTCGCACTGTTCGTCGGGCTGGCCGGAGCGCGGATCACCTGGATCCGGGACGAGGGCGTCGCGATCGCAACCACCGCGATCTTCGTCCTCGGCAGCGGATTCTCCGAGCAACAACCGCTGCTGCTCGACCGCATCATCGAGGTCGGACTCGGCGTGGGCATCGGGGTGGCGGTCAACCTGCTGGTCATCCCGCCGCTGCGCGATCAGCAGGCGTCGCGCTACGTGGACAGCATCAACCGCCGGATCGGAAACGTCCTGGTCAACATGGCCGACGAGTTCTCGAACTCTTGGGAGACCGACAAGGCTGAAGCGTGGCGGGACGAGATCGAGTCGATGACCCACGAGCTGAACACCGCGTGGCAGTCGGTGCGCTTCGCCACCGAGAGCCGGCGGTACAACCCCCGGGAGCGCCTCGCTCGTCGGTCGAGGGCAGGCGTGGAGGTCAGCTACGAGAACATCCTCGAGCGCGTCGACGAGGGGATCTCGCACCTGCGTCACCTGGCTCGGACCCTGTACGAGGCCGCCTACGCCGAGGGCGCCTGGGACGAGAACTTCCGCGAGCGGTGGACCGCGATCGTGCGCGACACGGGTCACGCCGTCGCCGATCCCGACGCGGACGTGGAGCCGGTCCTCGGCCGGCTGACCGCCCTGGCACGGGACGTGTCCCACGAGCACGAGCTGCCGGCGGAGAGCTGGCCGCTCTACGGCTCCCTCCTGTCGGGCATACGGCACATCGTCGTCATCATCGACGACGTCGCCTCGGCCCGCGAGGCGCGCGAGGCCGGGGCGAGCAATCCACGAACCAGCGGTTCGTCTTAGGCACGCGTCGACGGGGGCCGGTGCTCGCCGGCAGGTAGGCGGCCCGGACGGCGAGTCCCGACGTGCGTCCCTACGCTTGCCCGATGGATCAGAGCGAGCAGCGGCGGCGCCTCGGCAGCACGGACTTCGACATCGAGGACGGGCTGGCCCAGGAGGCCGCCGCCACCGTCGTCAAGGGCTCGGAACGGCTCAACCGGACCTGGTCCGAGCTCGTCGTCACCGGGTTGTTCGGCGGCATCGACGTCGGGCTCGGGATCCTCGCCATGCTGCTCGTCAAGCAGGCCACGGGCTCCGACATCCTCGCCGGCATGGCCTTCGGCATCGGCCTGCTGGCGCTCCGGCTCGCGCACTCCGAGCTGTTCACCGAGGAGTTCCTCCTCCCCATCAACGCGGTGCTCGCCGGCCAGGGGACCTGGCTGCAGATCGTCAGGCTGTGGTCGGTCAGCCTCGTCACCAACCTCATGGGCGGGGTGGTGTTCGCCTGGCTCATCGTGCTCGCGCTGCCCGGCTATCACTCCACCATCATCGCCAGCGCGCTGGGCTACCTCGAGCAACCGTCGATGGCCGTGACGATCGCCCTGGCCGTGCTCGCCGGGGCCACGATCACCCTGTCGACGCGGATGCAGCAGGGCACCTCCAACGACGTCGTCGCCGCGGTGACCTGCATGGCCTCCGGGCTCCTGCTCATCGGGTTCGGCATGCTGCACGGCGCGCTCAACGCGCTGGTCATCTTCGCGGCGATGTTCGCCGGCGCGGAGATCTCGGTGGGGGACTTCCTGCAGTGGTTCGGTCTCGTCATCCCGTTCAACATGCTCGGCGGCCTGCTCATCATCACGCTGCCCCGTGTGGTACGGACGTGGCGGCTGCTGCGGGGGCTGAAGCGCGGTGACTTCACGCTCGAGGAGCTCGAGCGGCAGGTGGGGTGAGGTGGGCGTGCCGAGTCCGGGTCGGACCGGTGGCACGACCGGCCGGGCTACTCCGTCGTCGGCGCCAGGAGGGTGATGCCCGGGAAGTAGGTGCGGTACCGGCGCGCGTCCCGGGTGAGGAGCTGGTAGCCCGCGGCAGCGGCATGTGCGCCGATGTAGAAGTCGGGCATCGGCGACGACTTCGTTCCGCCGCGACGGCGGTAGTCGACAAACGCCTTCCCGGCAAGGAAGCCCGCCGTGCACGGGTGCGCGCTCACTCGCCACGCAGCAGCGTCATCAGCTCGTCGGTGCACCGGGTTGTGGTCGCGGTACCGCGCATCCTGCCGACCACGCGCTCGCCCCTGCTCCCGCCCGGCGAGCTGTGCACGATGCGCAGCGTGCCGCCGTCGTCGACGACGTCGACCTCGTCCCCCACGGAGAATCCGTGCCTGTGCCGCAGATCGGCCGGGATGGTGACCTGACCCTTGCTGTTGAGCCTCATCGCGCCTCCTGACACGTTGCGGATGACTGCATCATGCGCCGGGCTGGCGCGTGCGGTTGCGGCTGCGAACATATGCCTTGACGGGCATATGCGTGCAGAGGAATATCGGGCGCATGGCCGAGCGCGAGGTGTTCACGGCGATCGGGGACCCGACCCGACGCCGCATCCTCGAGCTGCTGCGCGACGGTGAGCGGTCGGCCGGCGACCTCGTCGCCGCCCTGGAGGTCCCGCAGCCCAACGTGTCCAAGCACCTGCGCGTGCTGGGGGAGGCGGAGCTGGTCCGCGTCCGCGTCGAGGGCCCCTGGCGCCGCTACCGGCTCGACCCGGCGGGGCTGCGCGATCTCGACTCGTGGCTGCAGCCGTTCCGCGAGATCTGGGCCGACCGGCTCGACGCGCTCGAGCGACACCTGGACGAGACGACCAAGGAGTAGGCCGTGGACGACGAGCATGGACGACTGGGCGACGAGGCCGGTGTCGACACCTCCGCCATGGATCCCGGCGAGGTGCTCCCCGGCCTCATCCGCGCCTTCGACCCGCTGACGCTCTTCGAGCTCGTCTGGGGCAACCCGGACGGCGAGGCGGACGTCCTGCGGTTCGAGCTCGAGCCCACGGGCGGCGGGACCCGGCTGGTGTTCACCACGTGGCCCGGCGAGCCTGGGCCGCTCGGGCACGCCGGGTCGGCCGCGGGCTGCCACGCGTGCCTGGATGAGCTGGCGTCGCTGCTGGACTCCGGCGCGGCGGATACTCCCGACCCGGCGGCCGTGGAGCGGCTGCGGGCCGAGTACGCCGCCCGGCTGTCCGAGGTCTGACGGGCTCGGGGCAGGTCGGCTCGGGCGCTGACCGCCCCGAGTCCTGCACGCCTTGACGGCTGGGTAGCGGGTGGGAAGCTTGGACAAGCTGTCGACTTGACTGAGTGCAGCTCCAGGCGTCGGTGCTCTTCCAGCAGCGCCAGGGGTAGGGCACTCCTACCGGCTTGCACTCTCACAACGGGTGCACCAGAGCCGTGCTTCTCGTGTGTCGACGGCGCTCGGTCGTGAGGAGCAGCACCCTCGGAGCCGGAGCCCACGGCGGAGTCCTCGGTGGGGAAGGATCTCGAGCGACTTCTTCGTGCAGTGGTGCAGGGAGGAACCAAGGTCTGCGGACAGGGACGCGCGGCCGCCCGCGTGCCGTCGGCGGGAGTCCCGGGTCGTGGATTCAGGTCGTGGGGGCCTGTGCCCTCTCCGCAAGCCCTGATGACGCGAGGCGGAGCTGGCTCTCTCCGCCCCGGTGTGCGACGCGCCAGCTTGCTCGATCACGGTCGACCGCACCAGGAGCGTGGGAGCAACTTCCCGAAGAGCAGCAAGTCTGTCGCTACAGCGCGCTCTTGCTCTCACGAGAAATGGGGGTCGAGCGGGTGATGCTCCCTGCCGCTCGTGCCGATGTGACGTGGGGGTTTGACAGACATAGACGGCGTCAATCGGTGATTCTCTCTAAGCCCCGTTCTTTCGATTTACGGCACGACCTTGTGATGTTTCCCGGTCATCGGGAACAAGCGTTGACAGTGCAGGTAGGGGCGCGCAGTATCGATGTAACGCCGAGCGCAGCCGACACGCAGGAGTGACACGGAGGTCGCTCCTACCTGGTCCGCGTGGCGTCGCCCGTCATTGATGACTCCGTGGAGAACCGCCGCGCCGTTGCGTCGGTGCTCACCTGATCCGTGAAGGAAGCGAACCAGTGACCCAGCAGCAGGAGATCGCCGAGGAGGCCGGGACGCATAAATACGTCCTCGACGAGCCGAACCGTTTCAGCGTGCACCGCGACGTCTACACCGATCCGATGGTGTTCAACCACGAGCTGACCTATATCTTCCACCGGCAGTGGATCTACGTCGGTCACACCTCGGAGATTCCGGAGAAGGGCGACTACGTCGTCCGTTCAGTCGGCACGCAGCCGCTCATCGTGAGCCGGGATCAGGAAGGACAGATTCACGTCCTGCACAATCGGTGTTCGCACCGCGGCGCGGCCGTCTGCCGTGCGGAACGTGGAAACTCGAACTTCTTCCGCTGCTTCTACCACAACTGGATCTACGACAATTCCGGAAAGTTCGTGGGCCTCTCGCAGGCCTCCGGGTACGGTCCCGAATTCGATCGCAGCAACCTCTCGCTCGCCGCTCTGCCGAACGTCGAGGAGTACCGCGGGCTGATCTTCGCCAGCATGGCCGAGGAGATCGAGCCGCTCGAGGAGCGACTGGCCGAGGTCAAGGACTACATCGACATGTGGATCGACCGCGCGCCCGACCGAACCATCACTGTTGTCACGCGCCCCGAGCGGTACGACTACCCGGCGAACTGGAAGTTCCAGGCCGAGAACGGCGTCGACGGCTACCACGGGAACTTCGTCCACGAGTCGTACGCGCAGATCATCGAGCGGTCCGGTGGCGCGACCGTCGACGAGATCCGCACCTCGCGCAACCGCGTCGGAATCGACAACTACGCCAAGGGGTTCAGCTCCGGCGACGCGCTGCTCGAGCGGACGGGCACGATGCTCGGCGCCTTCGACACCTCCGACCAGCAGGACTACGCGGACAAGCTCAACGAGATCCACGGTGAGGAGCGAGCCGCCCGCATCAACATGATGCGCAACATCTTCGTCTTCCCGAACCTGTACCTGTTCGAGTCGCACCTGCGCATCCTGCGGCCGACGGCCCACAACCACACCGTCGCGGAGAACTTCTTCGTCAACCTCGACGGACTGCCCGACGAGATCAACACCGCACGACTGCGCGAGCACGAGCGCTTCTTCGGCACAGCCGGGTTCGGCGCAGCCGACGACGTCGAGGTCTTCGTCTACAACCAGACCGGCCTGCAGTCGCAAGGCAAGGATTGGGTGGACCTGTCCCGCGGCCTGCACCGGGAGGTCACCGGCCCCGGCGGCGAACGCATCGGCCACTCCAGCGACGAGCAGCCCCAGCGCGCCCTCTACCGGCGCTGGAACCAGCTCATCTCGAACGGCCTTGCCCGCCGCCGGTGACGGCGCGACGAAGAACCAGGAGCTGACCCGGACATGACCATGCAGACCACTTTCGACGTCACCGAGTTCCTCGCCGCCGAGGCCGCCTGCCTCGACAGCCGCGAGTTCAGGCGCTGGCTGGCGTTCTACAGCGACGAGACTCTCTACTGGGTGACGGGATGGAGCGACGATCCGGACGCCGGGATCGCCATCATCTACGACGACCGCGAGCGGATGGAGGAGCGGGTCTTCCGCCTGCTCGACACCTCGGCGTACGCGCAGATGCCGCCCTCTCGCACGGTGCACACCCTCGGCGTCGTCTCCCACGTGACCGAGGACGAGGACTCCGGGACGATCACCGCCCAGGGCACGATGATCGTCGCGGAGATGCGCCCCGGAGACCTGTCCCAGGTGGGGCTCGCGCAGCAGCGAGCTATCCACGGGCGGTACGAGGTCGAGCTGCGCCGCGGGGGCGAGCACGGCTTCCAGATCACGAAGAAGATCATCCGGCTCCTCGACCGGGAGCAGCCCATCTACAACCTCACGTTCATCCTCTAGGCCGGGAGCTGCACATGTCGATGCCCGGTGCCAGGTACCAGCTCAGGAGCGAGTTCGCGATGGTCGAGCTCGAGATCAAGGAAGTCCCCATCCGTGCTCGCGACGAGAACGACCGGTACAGCGTGACCATCACCGACCTGGAGACCAACGACTCCATCACCCTCGACGTCCTTGAGCTCGAGAGCCTCACTCGGATGAAGCACGAGGACTTCGGCCCGATGATCGTCGACCACTACCCGACGCCGGAAGGCGCTGATGACTGGACGGGACCCGAGTATGAGTAAGCTCCTGGCCCCGCCCGAGCCGGACGTCACCAGCGAGGACACCGAGCGCGACGTCGTGATCGATCAGGTCACCAAGTCCTTCGGAGACATCGTGGCCCTCGAGGGGATCGACCTCTCGATCCGGCGCGGAGAGTTCGTCACCCTGCTCGGCCCGAGCGGCTGCGGGAAGACCACCCTGCTGCGCATCATCGCCGGCCTGGAGACCCACGATTCCGGGCGCGTCTACCTCGCCGACAAGGAGATGTCCCGCGTCCCGCCACACCGCCGTCCGGTGTCCCTCGTCTTCCAGAACCTGGCGCTGTTCCCCCACCTGACCGTCGAGGAGAACATCGCGTTCCCCTTGCGGATGGCGAAGACTCCGAAGTCGGAGATCCCGACCCGGGTGGCGGAGTACCTCAGCCTTGTCCAGCTTGAGGACCACGAGACGCGTGCCGTCTCCGAGCTCTCCGGCGGCCAGCGGCAGCGGGTCGCACTGGCCCGCGCGCTGGCTCACCGGCCAGCGGTGCTGCTCCTCGACGAACCGCTCTCGGCGCTCGACGAGAAGCTCCGCAAGGCCATGCAGGTCGAGCTGAAGAACTTTCAGCGTCAGATGGGCACGACGTTCGTCTACGTCACCCACGACCAGGAGGAGGCCCTGGTGATGAGCGACCGCATCGCCGTCTTCAGCAAGGGCCACGTCGAGCAGTTCGGTGGCCCGCTCGAGATCTACAACCACCCGACCACCGCCTTCGTGGCGGACTTCATCGGGGAGACGAACCTCTTCCGGTGCAGCGTGGTCCGCGACGATGCCGACTGGGTCCTCGACGCCGGCTTCACCCGGTTCCCCGTCGCCGAGCCGGTCCGCACGGGCGACGACCTCGTCGCCTCGCTGCGCCCGGAGCACATCGGCGTGGTCCGGGCCTCCGAACCGCCAGCGGACAAGGAAGTCGCCGTCGAGGCCGAGGTCGTCGACGTCCTCTTCTACGGGTCCGACGTCAAGGTCGCCGTCGAGGTCACCGGAGGCCTGCGGATCCTCGCGCGTGTACCCGTGAACTCGTTCGGCAAGCGGCTCGTCCCCGGAGAAAGCGTCCGGATCTCGTGGCGCGCCGAGACCGTCGCCGTCGTCGACAGCGACAACTGACAACAGCTCCACATCTATCGAGAACTCGGAGACGGACATGAACGCTCGAGTACAGCGTGGTACTTCATACGGCGTGGTGTTGGCGGCCTCCGCCCTCGTCCTCGCGGCCTGCGGGGGCGGCGCGGAGGCCGAGGGCGACGGTGACGGCAACGGAGAGATCTCTGGCCAGCTCGCGGTGGCGGTCTACGGCGGACCGACCGCGGAGACCTGGAACGACACGTTCGGCACCGGGTTCAGCGAGGCGTACCCGGACGTCGACCTCAGCATCTCCGGCGTGCCGAACCCCTCCAGCCTCCTGCACACGCAGGAGGGCGACGTGCAGTTCGACCTCATCCTGGGCACCGCGTCCGACGTCGCCCAGCTTGCCGACTCTGGCGACGACCTCTACACGGTCGTCGATCCGGCGGACCTCGAACGCTCGGACCAGGTCTTCGACGAGCTGATCCACGAGAGCGACGGCGGCTGGACCGCGGTGCCGGTGGCGCTGACCTATTACGGCATCGTCATCAACACCGAGGTCCACGAGGCCTCCTCGATCCAGTCATGGGCGGACCTGGCGAACCCGGAGTTCGCGGGGCGCTACCTGATGAACGGCCCGTCGTTCTTCTCCACGACGGACCTGCCGATGTTCGCACTGGCCAACGGCGGCTCCGACACCGACCTCGACCTGGGCATGGAGCTCCTCGAGGAGACGCTGCCGAACGTGCGCGGCGTCGTCACGGACCTCGCCAACGCGGCCGCCCAGATGGAGAGCCAGGCCGCGACCGTCTCGCCCTTCTTCTTCTCGCAGTACTCCCAGCTCCTGGACTCCGACGTCCCCGTGGAGATGGTGCTGCCCGAGGAGGGCGGCTACGCCAGCCCGCTGTATCTCGTGATGAGCCCCGACGCGGCCAACGAGGAGGCTGCTCTGGCCTTCCTCGACACGGTGCTCAGCGAGGACCTGCAGGTCGAGGTCCAGGAGCCGTCGGCCTACGTGCCGGTCGTGCAGGACGCCGGCCTCATCGACAAGCTCCAGGAGCGCTCCGGGTTCGACTCGCCCCAGGACATCATCGACAACCTCGTCTTCCCCGACTACGGCTATCTCGCCGAGCACCGCGACGAGTACACCAGCCGGATCGAGGACCTGCTCGCCTCGTCCTCCTGAGGTTCCCGACGCCGCCGGGGTGGGCAGACACCCCGGATCGAGCGTCAGCTCGCGGGACAGAGCCACGCCGCACCGTCCTTTCTGCCACGGGACGGTGCGGCGAACATCAGACGATGAGGAGTAGACGATGGCGTCAGGCGTGACCGAAAAGCCACGGGTGGTCCAGCCGCGCATCGAGCCCGACCTGCGGACCTCGACGAGGTTCGAGGAGCTCCTGCGGCACCGGGGCTGGGTCATCCTCGCCCTGCCCGCGTTCCTCTTCCTGGCGATCGTGTTCGTCATCGGGTTCGTCGGCCTGGTCTCCACCAGCCTGCAGCCCGCCGACGACGGATCGCGGTTCGGCGTCTACCTCGACCTTTTCCGGAGTCCTGCCTTCCAGGACGCGCTGTGGCGCACCCTGCGACTGTCGTTCCTCACGGTCATCATCTCGCTGCTCATTTCCTACCCGATCGCGTACTTCATCGCCCGCAGCCCCGAGTCCAAGCGGGACAAGCTGCTGCTGCTCGTCGTGGTGCCGTGGCTCTCGAGCATCGTCGTGCGCAGCTTCGGCTGGCAGATCATCCTCGGCGACCGGGGCCCGATCAACCAGCTGCTCATGTTCTTCGGGATCGTCGATGATCCCGTCCTGCTCGTGCAGAACGAGTTCGGCATCCTCGTCGGACTCGTGCACGTGCTCTCGCCGTTCATGATCTTCACGCTGCTCACGGTCCTCGTGGGCATCGACGTGCGGCTCGAGGAGGCGGCGACGCTCCTCGGCGCGGGCCCGTGGCGGACGTTCACCAAGGTGGTCTTCCCGCTCAGCCGGCGCGGCGTCGCCACCGGCTGCGTGCTCGTCTTCCTCATGTCCAACGCCGTCGTGGTCACCCCCCTCATGCTCGGGGGAGTCAGGAGCCAGACCATCGCCACGATGATGTACTCCCAGCTGCTCGAGCTCTACAACTTCCAGCGGGGCGCCGCCCTGGCGTTCGTCCTCGTCATCCTCGTCGTCCCGCCGACCCTGCTCATGACCTGGTGGGGTCAGCGGGGCCCGCGCAGGAAGGGGCGCTGATCCGTGCTGTACAAGTCCCGCCTGCTGCGCATCGCCGTCGTCCTCATCTTCGTCTTCATGCTCGCGCCGCTCGTCATCGTGGTCGCGGCATCCGTCAACTCCTCCGGCGTGCTGTCCTTCCCGCCGAAGGGGTTCTCCCTCGAGTGGTACGGGGCGATCCTGGAGGACGACCGTTGGGTGAGCTCGGCGATCACGAGCGTCCAGCTCGCGCTCGCGACGACGCTGGCCAGCGTCGCACTCTCGTTCGCCGCGGGACTGAGCATCACGTGGTGGCGATGGAAGGGGTCCGGCGCGTACGGCTTCTTCCTCATCCTCCCGCTCATCTTCCCGTTCACCGCCACGGGCGTGGCCATGGTGCTGGTCTTCCGCGAGTGGGGACTGCTGGGCTCGTTCACCGGCTTCCTGCTCGCGCACATCGTCATCACCATGCCGTTCGCCTTCCGGGCCGTACTCATGAGCCTCGAGGAGCTCGACCGCAGCTACTTCGAGGCGGGCATGATGCTCGGCGCGAGCCCGGTGGTCTCCTTCTTCCGGATCGTCATGCCGCTCCTCGTCCCGGGGATCGCCGCGGGAGCCGTCTTTGCGTTCCTGCTCTCGTTCGACGAGGCCACGGTCAGCCTGCTGCTCGTCGGCCCGTTCATCAGCACGCTGCCGGTGGAGCTGTACGGACAGGCGGCGGAGAGCGCCAGCCCGGTGGTCGCCGCCGTCGCCACGTTGCAGATCCTCGCCGTCCTCGTGATCGTCTTCGTCGTCCGCAGGCTCTTCGGACTGCGTGTCTTCACGAACTCGTACTGACCATGCCGGGGCATGACGCCGGCTCCGGCGTCATGCCCCGGCCATCGACGAAAGGGGAACCGGTGGGATCCATCGAGCTCGCCGACCTGGCAGTCGGGCCCGAGGCCGAGCGACTGGCCTCGCGCGCCATGTGCGTGATGCCCGTCTCCGCATGCGAGCAGCACGGCCCTCACCTGCCTGCGGGCACCGACGCCGCCATCCTCGACGGACTCAAGGACCGCGTCGTCGCCCGTCTCGCCGAGGACGTCGACCTTGTCTGGCTCCCGCACCTGCGCTACGGGAGCTCCGAGGAGCACGTGGGGCTGCCGGGCACGGTCAGCCTGCGCCCCGAGACGTTCCTCGCGGTGGTCGACGACGTGTGCCGGTCGCTCGCCGCCGGCGGCGTACGCAGCGTGGTCCTGTTCAACGGCCATGGCGGGAACGCCCCGCTCCTGCAGGTCGCCGCGCGGCAGGCACGCCTGCGCCACGACCTGCGCGTGTCGGTCGTCCGCCCGCTCGCCGGTCTGCCGGGCACCGCGGACGGCGAGCTCGACATGCACGCGGGCTGCTGGGAGACGTCCGTGATGCTCCACCTGGCGCCGCATGCGGTCAGGGAGGACCTGGTGCCGGACGCCGACGCCATGGCGTCGGCGCGCACCGGGCTCGCGACGCGGCTCGGGGCCGGGGGCGGGCCGCAGGTGGGGTGGCGGACGACGGACCTGTCGTCCAACGGAGTGATCGGCCTGCCGCACCTGGCGTCGGCCGAGCAGGGCGAGCAGCTCGTGGCGTCGATCGTGGACAGGATCGTCGGCGAGCTGGAGGCAGCAACGAGCATGAACGGGACGGATTCGGATGAGGAATGAATCGATGCGCGACGACGCCCAGGCGACGGGGCCCGCGCCGACGATGATCGACGACAGCCGACCCGAGCTCGTGGCTGAACTCGCGGCCGAGCTCGCCCGGGTGCTGCCTGAAAGTGACCTCTCGGTCGAGCCCGGCGTGCGGGAGCGCTCCTCGCGCGACCGGTACGACCTCTCGCCCGTCCTGCGGGAGGCGATGCCCGAGACCCTGGCCGACGTCGTCGTCTGGCCCCGCGACACCCGGACGGTCGAGCAGATCCTCGCGATCGCCCACGCGAGAGGCGTGCCGGTGACCACCCGAGGGATGGGCACGGGCAACTACGGCCAGGCCGTCCCGTTCGAGCGCGGCATCGTCCTCGACACCAGCAGGATGAGCGGTGTCATCGAGGTCGGGGACGGGTGGTTGCGAGCCAAGGCAGGCACGCGGATCCTCCAACTGGAGCGGGCCGCCCACCGGGAGGGCCAAGAGCTCGCGCTCATGCCCTCCACCGTCGGCAGCACGATCGGCGGCTTCCTCGGCGGCGGGTCCGGTGGCGCCGGCTCCATCGAGCACGGGTGGATCTGGGACGGCTTCGCCCAGGAGGTCACGGTCGTGCCGTGCGTGGCGAACCCGGCGGCGTTCGTCTCGCCCACGCCCGACAACCGGCCGTTCCTGCACGCCTACGGCACCACGGGCGTCATCACGGAGGCCCGCGTCCGTCTCGTCCCGGCGCAGCAGCGTCGCGGCATCTTCGCCGAGTTCGAGACCCTCGAGGCCGCCGCCGCGGCCGGTGCGGAGATCATGACGGGCCGCGTCAAGCCGCGCCTGCTCAGTATCGACAGCCCCGAGGTCGCCCGGGTGCTCGCCGAGACGAACGAACTCATCTCGCCGGACGGCGTCAACATGCGGGTCCTCATCGGGGCGGACACCGTGCCGGACGCGACACGGCGCGTCGAGGCTCACGGCGGCCGGGTGACCGCCGTCGAGGAGGGCGTGGACGGCATGCTCGTGTCGCTGGGATTCAACCACGTCACCGAACGCGTCCTGGCGGCGGTTCCGGACTACTGCCACCTACAGGCCTCCGGCGACGGTCTCGTCGCGGCGAAGGAGCGCCTGCGTGAGGAGATCCCCGGCCTGTTCGTCCACCTCGACGGCTTCCACCTGCGCGGGAGACCGGCGTTCGTCAGCATCCTCTTCCACCCCTTCCACGGCGTGGAGGACATCACGCGGTCCAAGGCGTTGCTCGCCGATGTCGACGTCCGGGTCAACGACCCGCACACGTGGGGGATCCACCGCGACGTCGACCTCTATCGCCAGGCCGCCGGCAGGCACGACCCGCTCGGTCTGCTCAACCCGGGCAAGCTCCCGACGACGTGAACGGGGCGCCGTGACACTCTCCGACACGAAGCATGCCGACGAAGCGAGCCGGCTCGCTCAGGGCAGGCCGCCGATCCCCACCTCGGTGACCGGCCGGCTCATGCTCATCCTCGAGTGCTTCCGCGACAGCCGCCGCCACCTCACGCTCACCGACATCTGCCGCCGCACGGGGCTGCCCACGTCGACGGCGCACCGCCTGCTGTCCGAGCTGTGCGAGTGGAACGCACTCGTGCGGTCCGACGGCGGCTACCGGGTAAGCCTGCGGCTCTTCGAGATCGGGGTCGGCGCCTTCACGCAGGAGAACATCTACCGGCTCGCGACGCCGATCATGCAGGACATCTTCAGCGTGACCGACGAGAACGTGCACCTGTGCATGCTCGACGACCTCGACGTCGTGTTCATCGCCAAGCTCATTGGGCGGCGCTCGCGCGCGCTCATGACGCGACCAGGCAGCCGGTTGCCGGCCTACGTCACCGCGAGCGGACGCGTGATGGTGGCCCACGCCGGCGAGGAGATCATCGAGCGGGTGCTGCGCTCGGAGAAAAAGATGTTCACCGAGCACACGATCACCGACGAGGCCGTGCTCCGGGAGAGCTTCCGTGACGCCGCCGAGAAGGGCTTCGCCACCTCCGTCGACGAGCTGCGCATCGGCACGATGTCCATCGCGGCACCGGTGTTCGACGCGGATGGGCACATCCTCGCCGCGCTCTCGGTGGTGGGCAACGTCGGCACGCTCGCCCAGCGCCGGGTCGCCCCCGCACTCCGTACGGCCGCCATGTCCCTCTCGCGCTCGTTGGCCACGCACGCGGCCGTGCCACCGCTTTATCTCTGAGCCCCGGCGCGAGGCACGAACCTCAGGTACGAGATCACTCAAGGAAGAGGCAACATGTACAGGATCACCGCCAACCTCAGTGCCTGCGAGGCGTACGCCAACTGCGTGGTCGCAGCTCCCGAGTACTTCGACATCGACGACGAGGCCGGGGTCGTGGAGGTGCTCGAGGAGAACGTCACAGTGGAGCGCAGGGCCTATGTCGAGAACGCGGTCCGCAGCTGCCCGGTCTCTGCTCTGTCGCTCACCGAGGTGGCGCCGTGAGCGGTGTCGTCGTCGTCGGCAGCTCGGTCGGCGGGGTGCGTACCGCGCAGACACTGCGCTCCGAGGGGTACGACGGCCGGATCACCGTCATCGGTGAGGAGGCCGAGCCGCCCTACGACAAGCCCCCGCTGTCGAAGGACTACCTGCTCGGCGCGTCCGACCGGGCGGCGATCACCCTCCTGAGCGAGCTGGACGCGGCCGCGCACGAGATCGACCTTGTGCTCGGCTCGGCGGCGACGGGCCTCGATGTCGCCGGCCGCACCGTCTCCCTGGCCTCGGGCGCCGACGTGCACTACGACCGACTCGTCATCGCCACCGGGAGCACGGCGCGGCCCTCGCCCTGGGGGCAGCCGCCGGGTGTCCACGTCCTCCGCACGCGCGCCGACGCCGACGCCCTGCGGTCGCATGCGGCCGGAGGAGGCCCGGTCGTCATCATCGGTGCGGGCTTCATCGGCGCCGAGGTCGCCGCCTCACTGCGACGGACCGACGCAGACGTCACCCTGATCGACCCGCTCCCGCTGCCGATGCAGCGCGGCCTCGACCAGCGGGTCGGGGGGTGGTTCCGCGACCTCCACGCGCAGCGGGGGGTGCGCATGGAACTCGGCGTCGGCGTCGTGGCGGTCAAGGGCACGGAGGGCGACTTCACGGTGGAGCTCAGCGACGGTAGGCGGCTGCCCGCAGCCGTCGTCGTCGTCGGGCTCGGCGCAGTGCCGACCACCGGGTGGCTCGAGGCGTCTGGCGTGCAGCTACGGGACGGCGTCGTCACCGACGAGTTCTGCCGAGTCGCCGATGCCGAGGGGGTGTACGCCATCGGCGACGTCGCCCGCTGGTACTCGGTCGCCGACGACACGCACGTGCGGCTCGAGCACTGGACGAACGCTGTCGACCAGGCTGCGTTCGTGGCCCGGCAGATCGCGGGCGTCTCGGTGACCGACGGTTACTCGCCGGTCCGATACGTGTGGAGCGACCAGTACGACTGGAAGCTCCAGATCGTGGGCGTGCAGGGGCCGAGGTCCTGGTTGGTCGGCGGTCCCGAGGACGGGCGGGCGGCCGTTCTGTTCGGGACGCAGGAGGGGGCCTTCACCGGCTCGATCACCCTCAACTGGCCTCGGGCGCTCGTACGTTGCCGCCAGGCCGCCGCGCGCGGTGCCCGCGTCCCTGAGCTCGCCGAGATGCTCGAGGCAGCCCTCGATACCCCCGTCCCCACCCGTGCGAAGGTCGTCGCGGGGGAGGGGGCGCACCGATGACGGCCGGCTCGGCGCCGGCCCAGGACGCTCGGCCACTGCCGGCGGCATCCGCGACGGCGCCGTCGGGGCCGGAGTCGCGGGTGCGCGACCTCTACCTCCGGAACTGCGCGGTCGTCGATGCGACCACGCGGGCGCCTCGGGAGGGCGTGTCGATCTCGGTCGTCGACGGATGGATCGAATCGATCCATCCCGCTGGCGAGAATCGCAGGCATCCCTCCCAACGCCCGATCGACGGCCGGGGGCGCTGGGTGCTGCCCGGCCTGTGGGACGTCCACTCCCACCCGGGAACGGCCGGACCGCGGGACCTGGCCGCCGACCCCGAGGCACGGCGATCGCGCGTGCGGAAGAATCTGGATGCCTCCCTGGTCTCTGGCGTCGCGGGCGTTCGGATCCTCGGCGAGGCACTCGGCGCGGACGTGCGGGCCCGCACGGAGCTGTCCGGAACCGATCGTCCGGCGGCCGTCGTCAAGGTGGCCGGTCCCGCGCTCAAACCCACCGGCGGGCACGGCCATGTCACCCTGCCGCCGGGCGCCGATCCCCGCACGAGCCTGACCGACCAGTGGGGCAGCACCGAGGCCGACACCCCCCAGGAACTGCGCGAGCAGGTGCGCGTGCTCGCGACCGAGCACCGGGTCGACTGGATCAAGATTTTTGTCTCCGGCGGGATCGCGGGCGAGCGGGAGGGCCATCTCGACACCCACATGTCGTACGAGCAGTTGCGAGCCGTGTGCGACGAGGCCCGTCGTCACGGCGTGCCGGTCGCCGCCCACGCCGGCAACCCGGAAGCGGTGGCGCTCGCCGTCGAGGGGGGCGTGACCTCGATCGAGCACGGCTACGAGATGACCCGGGACAATGCCGAGGCCATGGCCGCGCGGGGCGTCTGGTACGTGCCGACGCTCTCGATCACCCACAACGTCGAGCGGATGCGGACCATGGGGTGGAGCGCCGGCACCATCGCCAAGGCTGAGGCGATGCAGCCCGTCCATCGGGCCTCGCTCGATCACGCCCGGCGCGCGGGGGTGCGCATCGCCTGCGGGTCCGACATGCGGCCGGTCGGCCCCGCGTCCGTCGACGAGGTGATCGTGCTCCACGAGCTCGGTTTCTCCGCGTGGGACGCCCTGCGGATCGCGACCGCCGAGTCTGCCGAGCTGTGCGGCGAGCTCGACACGATGGGCACGCTCGAGGTGGGCAAGCGCGCCGACCTCGTGATGGTCGACGACGACCCCCTCGAGGCTCTCGACGCGCTGCGGCGACCGGTGCTTGTCGTCTGCGCCGGGCACATCGTTCCGGGGGTGGTCCCATGACCGTGCCGTCGGACGAGAATCTCCGGCTGACGGGTGCCCTCATCGCCGGGGAGACGACCAGACGAGACATCGACATCGAGGGCGGCACCATCGCGCGGGTCCGCGTGGCGGGCGAGGAGCGAGGGGCCGGTGCTGGTGAGTCGATCGACCTTTCGGGGTATGTGCTGTTCCCGGCATTCGTCGAGCCGCACACTCACCTGGACAAGACGCTGCTCATCGACGAGGGCGTCGAGCCGGGTGACCTGCGATCGGCGATCGACGTCTTCCGCCGCTCGCACTACGCGCAGATGTCCCCCGAGGGCGTGCGCGACCGTGCCTGGCGCGCGATACGGATCGCGATCGCGAAGGGCTACACCGCCATCCGGACGCACGTCGACTGCGGCGGACCCGCGGGCACGGTGGCCCTGGAGCCGGTCCTCGAGCTTCGCGACCGGCTTCGCGGGGTCGTCGACCTCCAGGTCGTGGCGCTCGTGCTGCCGCCCCTGACCGGACCCGACCGCGCGCCGCAGCTCGACCTGCTCGACGAGGTGGCCGGGTACGGCGTCGACCTCATCGGTGGGTGCCCGGCCTTCGACCCGGACCCCGCTGAGGCGATCGGCTGCTTGCTCGATGCGGCGGAGTCCGCCGGCATAGGGGTTGACCTGCACCTGGACGAGACGACCGACCCCGCCAGCACCGAGCTCCTCGAACTGGCGTCCGTGCTGGGGGAGCGGCCGTTGCTCACCCCGGTCACGGCGTCGCACTGCGTGAGTCTCGGTCAGCACTCCGCCGCGGACATCGAGCGTGTCTTGCGGCTGGCACGGCGCGCGGGCCTCGGGATCGTCACCTTGCCTCAGACCAATCTCCTGCTCCAGGGACGGGCGACCGACAGCCCGGTGCCCAGGTCCCTGCCACCTCTCCGTGCCGTGCTGGACGCGCAGGTACCACTCGCGGCGGGAGGCGACAACTGGCGCGACGCGTTCAACCCGCTCAGTCGCATCGACCCGCTGGAGACGATCAGCTTGCTCGTCTCCGTCGGCCACCTGACGCCCGCCGAGGCGATCGACGCCGTCACCGCGGGGCCCCGACGGGTGATGGGGCTGCCGCCGGTGGCCGTAGCGGCGGAGTCACCGGCCGACCTGGTCGCCGTGCGCGGACGGTCGACGTGGGAGGCGCTGGCCGATGCGAGCGACGAGCGGATCGTCCTCAAGGCCGGGCGCGTCCTCAGCGACACGCGGGTGACCCGCCGACTCGAGATCCCCGAGCTATGAACACATGACGCGGGCCAGGGCAGGGGTTGATGGCGGGCGTCGTCCGTGCTCGCGTGCACGGGAGCGGGTGTGGCGGCGATTCGTCTGTGACGAGCCATAGGAGATGGAGGAGAGAACCGTGAGTACTGACCGATCGACTGGGGCCGTTCCACTGGCCCGGTACGCGCCCTACCGCAGGGCCGGGGACCTGGTCATCCTGTCCGGGATCATCGCCGTGGATCCGGTGGCGAGAAAAGTCGTGACCGGGTATGGCGATCTGCACGAGGACGTGCGGCAGGCGGCGGGCGAGACCGGCGAGATGTCGGTCGACGCGAAGGATGGACCGATCCAGGCGCAGTCCTGGTACATCATGGAACTCATCGAGCGAACGCTCAAAGCTGCGGGAGGAACGCTCGAGGATGTGGTTCACCTGGTGCAGTACTTCACAGACCTGAACGAGTATCCAGGGTACAACCGGGTTCGATCGCAGTTCTTTGATGACCCACCCGCCAGCACAGTCGTCGGGGTCTCAGAACTTTTGCCCAACAAATTGACGCGGGTCGAGGTTCAGGCGACGGCATTTATTCCGAGGTCGTGATTATGCAGCGATGTCCAAGCGTGAGGAAGGAAAATCGCGTGGTCGTGAATAGAATTCGCCGGCTGTGTGCGCTGATGGGCGTCTACGCCCTGGGAGCAGTCGTTTCCGCGTGCTCCTCCGGAAGCTCGTCAGAGTCGGTGGACGCCGAGGGTGGGGCCGTTTCGGTAAGCGTCGGTGTGATTCCGAACATCGGGGTTGCGCCCATCTATCTCGCCGTCGAAGAGGGGTTCTTTGAGGATCACGGCTTGGACGTCACGCTCGAACAGTCGCAGGGTGGGGCGGAGGTGGTTCCGGCCGTGACCTCGGGGGAGTACCAGTTCGGTTACTCCAACCCGATGTCTCTCCTGAGGGCCCAGGCTGGAGGTATCGAGATCGAGGTGGTGGCGCCCGGTGAAGCGTCTTCTGGTGACGTCGAGGCGGACTCGGGTTACCTCTACGTCGCTGCCGGGAGTGACATCGAGGACGTCTCGGAGCTGACGGGACGCTCGATCGCGGTCAACACGCTCGGGTCGCTCCTTGATCCGCTCATCAGGGAAGCGATCACCGAGGCGGGCGGTGATGGGAGCAGGGTCGAGCTTGTGGAGATGCCGTTCCCAGAGATGGGTGCTGCCCTCGCCGGAGACTCGGTTGATGCGATCTATCAGGGCGAGCCGTTCGGAACAATCGTCCAGCAGGACAACATCGGCGATCAGCTCCATGCGTTGTATGCGAACGCGTACCCGGGTCTTCAGCTCGCTGCGTACTTCACGTCGGTCGAATATGCTGCCGACAATCCCGACGTGGTGGAGAGTTTCCGCGAGGCGATGGTAGATGCCGTCCAGCATGCTGAGCAGAATCCCGACGCAGTGCGGGAGATTATCAGTGAGTACACAGAAATATCGGAAGACGTGCGTGGTGAGATGATCATGCCGGACTATCCTGCTGCCGTTGACAGTGGGTCGTTCGAGTACATTTCGGATGTCGGGGTGACGTGGGGTTACTTTTCCGAGGACCAGGTTGATCTTGATGTGCTGCTCGGCGGAGTTGAGTGAATTCGCTCAAGCCTGATGCCCTGGTGTGGACCTGTGTAGTTGAGCGTGTGTCGGGAGTTCGCGCTTCGCTGATGAGGTGGGGGGGTGGCCCCTTGCCCTATGGAAAGTTTCGGCGCCGCCGGTCCGGCTATCATAGACGCGTTCCACGCCAATTTCGTGCCGCCTTTCCTGGCCGCGTTCGGCAGTATTTAAGAGCTCGGCTCGGAGCTTGCCGTCTCGCGTCTCATCACGGTCGAACGGTGTTGTGATGATGCAGAATCAGAGCCGATTCGTGTTGCTGCGATTCTGGTGTTGAAGGCGTGTCGCGCGGCATGTTGGCGTGTCGATGTCGGTGTCAGTATCGGCTCGACGCGCTCGAGCGCCATCTGGAAGAGACGACCAAGGAGTAGGCCATGGGCGACGAGCACGGACTGCTGGGCAGCGTCGAGCGGGTCGCCGGGGCCGAGGTCCGGCTGCCGTTCTGGCCCGAGGGGGCCCGCGAGTGCATGGAGATGCTCGACGAGGCCGGCGTCGACACCTCCGCCATGGATCCTGGCGAGGTGCTCCCCGGCCTCATCCGCGCCTTCGACCCGCTGACGCTCTTCGAGCTCGTCTGGGGCAACCCGGACGGCGAGGCGGACGTCCTGCGGTTCGAGCTCGAGCCCACGGGCGGCGGGACCCGGCTGGTGTTCACCACGTGGCCCGGGGAGCCTGGGCCGCTCGGGCAGGCCGGGACGGCCGCGGGCTGGCACGCGTGCCTGGATGAGCTGGAGTCGTACCTGGGCTCGGGTGCGGCGGCTGTGTCCGACCCGGCGGCCGTGGAGCGGCTGCGGGCCGAGTACGCCGCCCGGCTGGGCGAGGCCTGACGGCGTCGGAGCGGCGACGTCGCGTTCTCACATGGTGACACGCACGTGACGCCCACCGGTGGCGGGGACGTAGGTTCCACACGTGAATACCGCCCGCCAGTATTGGTTTGACGTGTCGGCCCCGGCCGCCGCGTTCATCCGCTGACGCGCGCAACCGGAGCCGACAGGGCGTGGACCACTGGGTCCGCGCCCTTTGCCATTCATGGCGGGCGCTCCGGACGGGGACGACCCGCCCCCGTCCGAGGAGAGCCCCATGACCGCCACCACCGCCGAACGCACGCTCGACCTGCGGGTGCGCCGCACGGCACCCCTGCCCACGCCCCGCGAGGTCGTCGCCGAGCAGCCGCTGCCCGGCGACGCTGCCGCTCTCGTCTCGCGCTCCCGTCGCGAGGTCCAGGACATCCTGCACGGGCGGGACGACCGCCTGCTCGTCGTCGTCGGTCCGTGCTCCGTGCACGACCCGGTGGCCGCGATCGAGTACGCGCACCTCCTGGCCGCCTCGTCGGAGCGGTTCGGTGGTGAGCTCGACCTCGTCATGCGCGTGTACTTCGAGAAGCCGCGCACCACGGTGGGCTGGAAGGGCCTCATCAACGACCCCGGCCTCGACGGCGGCCACGACGTCCCCCGCGGCCTGCGCACCGCCCGGCGCGTCCTGCTCGACGTCCTGGACGCCGGCGTCCCCGCCGGCTGCGAGTTCCTCGAGACCACCTCACCGCAGTACATCGCCGACACCGTCACCTACGGCGCCGTCGGCGCGCGCACCGTCGAGTCCCAGGTGCACCGCCAGCTGGCGTCCGGGCTCTCCATGCCGGTCGGCTTCAAGAACGGCACCGACGGCGACGTCCAGGTCGCGATCGACGCCTCCGTCGCCGCCGCGGCCGAGCAGACCTTCTTCGGTGTCGACGACGGCGGACGGGCCGTGCTCGTGGACACCGCCGGCAACCCCGACGGCCACGTCATCCTGCGCGGCGGGCGGGGCGGCCCCAACCACGGGCCGGCGGATGTCGAGGCGGCCCTGGGCCTGCTGCGTCGTGCGGGGCGGAGCGCGGGGCTCGTCGTGGACGCCAGCCACGGCAACAGCGGTAAGGACCACGTGCGCCAGGCGCAGGTGGCCGGCGAGATCGCTGAGGCCGTCGGGGCGGGGGAGCGGGGCGTCGTCGGGGTGATGCTGGAGAGCTTCCTCGTGGCCGGCCGCCAGGAGCCGGCGCCGAGCGGCCTTATCTACGGCCAGTCCGTCACCGACGCGTGCATGTCCTGGCAGACCACCGAGGACGTGCTCGAGCGGCTCGCCCGGGCGGTGGTGGCGCGGCGCATGCTGGGTGCGGGGCGCGTGGGGCGCGGCTGACTGCGGCGGGGCTCGGGGCGGAGGTGCGTCGGGTTCGTCGAGGCTGAGCGCGCCGCAGTGACCGCGGTCTCGTTACTGTCTGACTGTGCCCACACGCCACCTGCGGATCAACACCGCCGCCCCCGACGAGCTCATCGCCGCGCTCGACGCCCTCGCCGCCGAGCTGGAGCTGCCCACCGCGTTCTCCCCGGAGGTGCTCGCCGAGGCGGAGGCCGCCGTCCGCGACGTCGCGGCGCCGTCGCGCGACCTCACCGACCTCGACCTGGTGACGATCGACCCGCCCGGTGCACGGGACCTCGACCAGGCCGTCCTCATCGAGCCCGACGGCGACGGGCACCGCATCCGGTACGCGATCGCCTCCGTCGGGTCCTTCGTCACGCCGGGCGGGGCGCTGGACGCGGAGGTTCGGCGTCGGGCGATGACCGTCTACGGACCCACCGGGTCCGTGCCCCTGCACCCCGAGGTGCTCTCCGCGGGGGCGGCGAGCCTGCTGCCCGACCAGGTCGCGCCCGCGTGCGTGTGGGACGTGCGGATCGACTCCACCGGGGAGGTGCGGTCGTACGCGGTGGAGCGGGCGCTCGTGCGCTCGCGCGCGCAGCTGACCTACGACCAGGTCCAGGACGCCCTCGACGGGCGCGCCGCCCTGCCCGCGGGTGCACCGGCCGACCTGCCGGGTCGGCTGGCGGAGGTCGGGCGGGCGCGGCAGGCGCAGGAGATCGCCCGCGGTGCCGTCTCCCTCGACCTGCCCGAGCAGGTCGTCGAGCTCGGCGACGCCGGACGATACGTCCTCGACCATCGCAGCGTCCTCGAGGTCGAGGGGTACAACGCGCAGATCTCTCTGCTGACCGGCATTGTCGCGGCCGAGATGATGCTGGGGGCGGGCGTCGGTGTGCTGCGTACGCTGCCGGCCGCGCGGGAGAAGGACGTGGCGAGGCTGCGGCGGACCGCCCACGCGCTGGGGGTGCCGTGGCCGGACGGGATGACGTATCCGGACCTCGTGCGGTCCGTCGCCGCCGACACCCCGGCGGGGGCCGCGTTCCTCAACGAGGCGACGACGCTGTTCCGGGGGGCGGGGTACCTGGCGTTGCCTGTGGAGCCTGATGAGGGCGGGGGCGATGGCGGGGACCGGGATGTGGTGTCGACCCAGCACGCCGCGATCGCGTCCGACTACGCGCACGTCACCGCGCCGCTGCGACGGCTGGTCGACCGGTACGGCCTCGAGGCGTGCCTGGCGATCGCGGCCGACGAGGAGGTGCCGGGCTGGGTGACGGAGGTGCTGCCGGAGCTGCCCAGCGCCATGGGCGCCGGCGGGCGGAGGGCCGGTGCGTACGAGCGCGGTGCCGTCGACGCGATGGAGGCCCTCGTCCTGCGCGGCCGCGAGGGCGAGGAGCTGCGCGGGGTGGTCGTCGACGTCGACGAGAAGAAGTCCCAGCGCGGTGAGGTGCAGGTGGCCGAGCCGGCCGTGCACGCCGTCGTCGAGGGGGGCGGGCTCGAGCTGGGCGCCGAGGTGACCGTGCGCGTGTCCGAGGTGGATGTGCAGAAGCGGCGGGTCGTGGTGCAGGTGGTGTGAGGCGGGGGGCGGGCCGCTCCGCCTGCCCCCTGGTGCGCCGCTCTGCCCGCGCCCTCCTCCGCCGAGACATTGGGTTGTGTCTCGAGCGCACGGACTGAGGGCATCGTCTCGAGACGCAACCCATTGTCTCGATGAAGCGAAGGGGCCGGGACCGGCGTCGTGGCTGGTGGCGCGCGTCGTCGTGCGCGTGGCGGCAGGTGCCGAGGTCGGTGTCTGTTGAGACGCGGTCCAACCATCTGAGGGTGGCGTACGCAGGCGCCGAACCGGTAGCGTAATCGAAGCAATCGCACGGGGGTGCGATTTTTTCGTCTAGGGAGGCCCATGATGCGCGGAGCAGAGGCGCTGGCGTCGTCCACGCACAGCATCAGCGACTCGACTCGGCTGGAGCCGGTCGTCGATGCGTTGTCCGCCATCGACGCGTCCGAGCTTGGTACGGGGTGCTTCCTCGTCGGACCGGGGCGCGACGACCAGGTCGAGCTTCCTGAGGAGATCTATGTCGTCCTTCGGACGGTGGTCGATGCGATGCGTCGGGGACTGTCCGTGACGATCTCGCCGACCTCGCAACAGCTGACCACTCAGCAGGCCGCCGACCTGCTCGGTATCAGTCGCCCCACGCTCATCCGGGCCCTGGACGAGGGCAAGGTGCCATACACGCGAGCGGGCACGCATCGTCGGCTGGCATTGGCCGATGTCCTCGACTATCGCGACGAGCGGCGTCGAGAGCAGTACGCGGCGATCGAAGCGCTATCCGTCGGGATCGAAGATGAGGAGGACGTCGAGTCGGCACTTCGGGACCTGAAGGAGGCGCGAACGGCACGTGCGGCGAACCGCCGTCTTCGTGAGGAACGCTGACACACTGTTCTGGTGTTCGCAGCCGTCCTCGACACCAGCGTGCTCTGGCCCAGTCTTCAGCGCGACCTGCTCCTCTCGCTGGCTGCCGAGAGGACGTACCGGCCCCTCTGGAGCACGGCGATCCTCGACGAGCTCGTCTACCACGAGGCGCAGAAGCTGATCGGCCGTGGCGAGGAGTCTGCCGGCGCCTCGCAGCGTGCCGCTCGCCTGATCGGCGAGATGACCCGTGCGTTCGACGACGCACTCGTGACCGACTGGGAGCCGCTGGAGGGGACCTACGGACTCCCGGATCCAGACGATGAGCACGTCGTCGCCGCGGCGGTCGTCGGACGGGCCGAGGTGATCGTGACGAGCAACCTGTCGGACTTTCCTGGCGGTCTGCTCCCGGAGAACGTTCGGGCGATCTCGCCGCAGGAGTTCGTCAACGACACGGTCCGGCACCACCTGACGCGTGCGTGCCGCGCGGTGCTCGAGATCTGCGATCGGAGCGGCAGGTTCGGTACCAAGCTGGAGGTCGCGGATGTGTTGTCGGCCCTTGAACGGCGGTACAGGATGTTCGAGGCGGTAGAGGTCTTATCTGGCGCGCCCGAGTTGCGCGATTACCTCTGACCCGAAGCTCCGTCGCCAGATGGCAGCGGAGTCGAGCCCTATCGGCGGGGCTCGGGATCGCGTGACGCCCTCGAGCCGTCGAGGGCGGGTTCAGGGGGGGCAGGTGTCAGATCGTGGTGCTCGGCGGCCCTGGACCCGGCCTTGAGCGGCCCGAGGCGGCGAGAGCATGGGTTGTGCCTCGAGACGATGGCCTGAGGGCATCGTCTCGAGGCACAACCCAATGTGTTGATGAAGCGGGGGCCGGTGGCGTGCCCGCGGGAGCTGGCGCGCCAGCGCCCGCCAGGGCTCAGCGGGCGGCGGCGCGGTCCTCGGTCGCAGCCTGCGGGCCCGGGGTCTGCTCCGTCCGCCGGTCTGAGGTGCGGCCGGCGGCCGGGCCCGCACCGGCGCGGTGCCGGAGCAGCCGCATGGCGTTGGCGATGACCACCAGCACCGAGGCCTCGTGGACGAGCATGCCCACCGACATCGTCACGCCGCCGGCGAAGACACCGGCCAGCAGCGCGACCACCGTGACCAGGGCGATGGCGATGTTCTGCCGCATGATCCGCGCGGTGCGCCGCGCCAGGTCGATGGCCTGGGGGAGCTTGAGCAGGTCGTCGGCCATGAGGGCGATGTCGGCGGTCTCCACCGCCACCGCCGAGCCGGCGGCGCCCATCGCCACGCCGATGTCCGCGGTGGCCAGCGCGGGGGCGTCGTTGACGCCGTCGCCGACCATCGCCACGGTGTGGCCCCGGCGCTGGAGCTGCGCGACGGCGTCGAGCTTGTCCTCCGGGAGCAGCGAGGCGCGGACCTCGTCGACGCCGGTCGCCGCGCCGACGGACTCGGCGACCAGCTGGGTGTCGCCGGTGAGCATGACGACCGTCGACACGCCCGCGCGGTGCAGGCGCTCGACCATCTCGGGGGCGTTGGTGCGGACCTGGTCGGCCACCGCCAGGACACCGATGACGGCGCCGTCGAGCGCGATGATCATCGGGGTCTTCCCCTGAGCGGCGAGCGAGTCGGCGACCTGCTCGGCGTCGGGCTGCTCGGGGACCCCGTGGTGCGCCAGGAGCGCGGCGTTCCCGATGAGGACCTGGCGGCCGTCGACGACCGAGGCGATGCCTTTGCCGGGGACCGGGGTGACGGCGCCGTCGATGGCGTCCGGGGCGACGCTCTCGGCCGCGGCCGCCTCGAGGATCGGGCGGGCGAGCGGGTGCTCGGAGCCGGCTTCGGCGGCAGCGGCCCAGGCCAGCACCGCGGTGCGGTCCAGCGCGGGGTCGAGGACGACGACGTCGGTCAGCTCGGGGCGACCCTCGGTGAGGGTGCCGGTCTTGTCGACGGCGACCGCGGAGATCCGCGCCGACGTCTCGAGGTACTCGCCGCCCTTGATGAGGATGCCGGAACGGGCGGCGCGGCCGATGCCGGCGACGATGGCGACCGGGATGGAGATGACCAGGGCGCCGGGGCAGCCGATGACCAGCAGCGTCAGGGCCAGGACGATGTCACCGGTGATCAGGCCGGCGACCAGCGCCAGCACCATGACGCCGGGGGTGTACCAGCGGGAGAAGCGGTCGATGAAGGTCTGGGTGGCGGCCTTGGCGTCCTGGGCCTCCTCGACCCGGTGGATGATGCGGGCGAGCGTGGTGTCGGCGCCGATCCCGGTGGCGCGTACCTGGAGGAAGCCGCCGCGGGAGACGGTGCCGGCGAAGACGTGGTCGCCGACGGACTTCTCGACGGGGATCGACTCACCGGTGATGGAGGCCTCGTCCAGGGCGCCGGTACCGGAGACGACCTCGCCGTCGACGGGGACCTTGGCGCCGTTCTTCACCAGGACGACCTCGCCCGTCTCGACCTGAACGGCGGGGATCTCCTGCTGCGCGCCGTCGCGGACGACGATCGCGGTGTCCGGGGCGACGGCGACCAGCTCGGCCAGCGCCGAGCGGGTCTTGTTGAGCGTGGCCGACTCGAGCGCGTGCCCGACGGCGAACAGGAAGGTGACGGCGGCGGACTCCCAGAAGTTGCCGATGACGACGGCGCCGATCGCCGCGACGGAGACCAGCAGGTCGATGCCGATGACGCGGGCGGACAGGGCGCGGAGGGCCTTGACCACGATGGGGTACCCGGCGACGACGGCCGCGGTCAGCATGAACACGTCGGCCAGGGTGAAGACGCCGGTGGCGTGGGTGGCGTGCCGGCCGGCGTCGAGCCACCACTGGGGCGTCAGCGCGGGGTTCGCAGCGCCGTCGGCGAGGTGCTGCAGGGCGAAGGAGATGAGGATGAGCGCACCGGAGATCGCGGGAACCGCCCAGTTCCCGCGCAGCCAGCGCTGAAGCGTGTGCACGTGAGTCACGACCTTTCCCGTCGCGAGGTGGAGAAGCTGGTGATGGGTGGGTGGAGGAGGACCGGGGCGATGAGGAGAGGGAGGGCGGGGAACCCTCCCTCTCCTGGCGTGGAGTGAGTGGCCGGGGGTCAGAACGCCGAGGGGGCGGCGCTGTAGCCCGCCTTGGCCACGGCCGCGACGAGGTCCTCGACGGACGCCAGGGCCGGGTCGTGGTCGATCTCGATGCGGGCGGAGGCGAAGTGCACGGTGACGCTCTCGACGCCGTCGAGCCGACCGACCTGCTTCTCGATCTTGGCCACGCACGACGGGCAGGAGAAGCCCTCGGCCCGGAGGATCGTGCGGGTGGTGGCGGCGGTGGTGGTCATGTCGATCTCACCTGTCCTTTCGTCGTGGATTGCGGTGTCCTCGCAATCTAGGAAGGTGGCGCGGAGATCTCCTTGACGCAGGTCAAGTCCGTGCGAGGCGAGGGGCGCGGGGTAGATTCCGGGCATGTCCGAGCCTGATCTGTGCGTGGTCCGGGTGCCGATCTTCCAGGGGCTGACGCGCGCCGAGCAGGAGACGGTGGCCGAGGTCGTCCGCCCCCTGCGGGTGGCCAGGGGCGAGGTCGTGCACCTGCCCGGGCAGCCGGTGACCCGGGTGCTTGTGGTGCACAGCGGACGGCTCAAGGTCAGTCAGACCTCGGCCAACGGGCACGAGCAGGTGCTGCGGACCGCCGGTACGGGCGAGGTGGTGGGGGAGCGGGCCTTCCTCACCGGGCAGCGGTCCGAGGACCTCGTCGTCGCGATCGAGGACAGCCAGATGTGCGCGCTGGACCACGACGACCTCTCGGCGCTGCTCGGGCGCTACCCCGACATCACCCAACGGATCCTGCGCACGCTGTCCGATCGGCTGCACTCGACCGAACGGCTGCTGGCCGCGGTCACCTCCAGCGACGTCGGGGCGCGCGTGGCGGCCTACCTGCTGGATCTGCCGGTGAGCGTGCGCGACTCGGTGGTGGCGGTGCGGCTCCCGATGGCCAAGCAGGACATCGCGGGCTACCTGGGCACGACGCCGGAGACCCTGAGCCGGCGCCTGGCGGCGCTGTCCGACCGCGGGATCATTCGCCTGCGGGGGCGGCGGGACGTGGAGCTGCTGGACATCGACGCGCTCGAGGAGGTCGCGGAGCTGGGGTGAGCGGTGGTGGCCGGCGAGGTAAGGCTTGCCTGACCGGTGGGTTGACGACAGACTGTCAGCACACTTGATCGTGACGCGCCGTCAGCAACCCAGGAGCCCTCATGGCCACCACCACCCAGCCGCTGTCCGAGGTCCTGCGGGTCGCCACCCGGCCGCAGCACGAGCACGCCGAGACGCGCTCCTTCGTCAGCGACCTCATGGGCGGGCGCCTGGGCCGTGCGGCGTATGTCGACCTGGCCCGTCAGCACCACGCGATCTACACCGCGCTCGAGGCCGCCGGCGACCGGCTGGCTGGCGATGGGCCGGACGGTGACGGTGTGGCGGCTGGCGACGGGGCGACGGCTGGCCCGGTGGCGGAGGCTGATCCGGTCGCGTCGGTCTTCGTGCTGCCCGAGCTGCGTCGGGTGCCGAGCCTCGAGGCAGACCTGGCCACGCTCGCCGGCCCTGCGTGGCGCGAGGACCTGTCCGTGCTGGCGGCGACCAAGGAGTACGTGGCGCGGCTCGAGGGGATCGACGACGCGGCCACCTACCTGGCGCACGCCTACACCCGCTACCTCGGCGACCTCTCCGGCGGCCAGGCCATCGCACGGATGCTCCAGCGCCACTACGGCATGACCGCCGAGGAACTGACCTTCTACACCTTCACCGGGATCGAGAAGGTCAAGCCGTTCAAGGACCACTACCGCGCCCTCATCGACGCCGCCCCCTTCACGCCCGAGGAGCGCGATCGGGTGGTCGATGAGGCCAAGGTGGCCTTCGACCTCAACGCGGCGGTGTTCGTCGCACTGGGCGAGAGGCACGTGGCCGCGGCGGAGGGCGTGCGCGAGACGGCGTCGTCGGGGGCGGCCTGAGTTGCATCCCTTACCTCGCGCGTCGGGACTCAGACCGTCTCTCCCGCTTCGAGAGGATGGGTTGTGTCACGAGGGGATGCCCTCTGCCCATCCTTTCGTGACAGAACCCATCCTTTCGATGAAGTGGTGGGGCTGCGGAGGAGGGGGATGGGGCTGAGCGGGGTACGTGGCCGGTCGGACAGTGGGCGCGTGGTCAAGCAGGTCGGTGGTGCGGGGCCGAGGCCCAGCCGAGGACGAGGCCCGCGGCCAGGGTGACGGGCGGGAACTCGTAGAGATGGTCGATCATCGAGTGCACCGCCAGAGCGGTCCAGGCCGTGGTGGCCATGAGCGCCGCCCGACCTCCGCGTTGCGCCCCGACGGCCAGGCCCGCGGCAAGTAGGCCCGCCAGCATCAGGACGCCGACCAGGCCGAGCTCGGCAGCGACCTGCAGGACCGAGGAGTGCACCTCGGACAGGTCGGGACGCGACGCCGCGATCGGCGAGGAGGCCACGAAGGAGCCCGGCCCCGACCCGGCCTGCGGACGCTGCGACCACAGCTCGAGGGCGTCGGCCCACAGGGCGTGGCGGGCACCGCTGAGGCTGCCGGAGGTGGACAGCCAGTGCGGCCAGGACGACAGGCTGCCGAGCCAGATCACCGCCGCGGCGCAGACGGCGATGACGGCACCACCGGCGATGACCAGGGTGCGCGGGGCGGTCAGGCGGCGTCGGGACGGCAGGTCGCGGCGGATGAGCGCGAGGTTGAGGACGAGCGCGAGCACGACGACGAGCACGCCGGCAGCCTGGGCGCGACCCGCGAGGAGCACGCCGAGCACGACGGCGACGAGCGTCGGGACGGGCAGCGTGAGGTGGGTGACGCGGGTCGGTGCGAGGGTGTCTGGTTCGTGCCGCTCGTTGCTCAGCGCGAGCAGACCGGCCAGGGCGACGAGCTGGAGGCCGAACGCCGCCTGGGCGTTGGCGTAGAACGGGACGAGCAGGGCCAGGCCGGCGACGAGCGCGACGGCGGCGCTCAGGTGCGTGGTGGTGACCCCTCGTCGGGGAGCTGGTGCGTCGGTGGTGTCGTCGTCGGGGGAGCGACTGGGGTCGACGTGCGTGGAACGTGAGGCGAGCACCCGCCCCGCCGCGACGCCGGCGAGGATGACGACCGGCGCGATGAGGAAGGGCAGGGCGTCGGTGGGCGGGCCGCCGTGGGCGAGCGAAGCGATCGTCGTGGATCCGAGCCACAGCGCGACCGCGAGCACCAGCAGGAGGTCGGCGCGCGAGTCCAGGCCGAGGTGGGACAGGCCACGACGGGCGGAGCGCTCGGCGGCGGCGAGGCGGGAGCGGGCGGTGGACTGGGAGGTCGCGCCGGTGCGCCGCTCGGCAGAGGACAGGTCTGCGCGGGAGCTGTCACCGGTGCGCGGCTCGCTCGGTGCGGAGTCCTCGGACCGGGGGAGTCCATGAGGCGCGTATGGGGGCACGTAGGACGACGCTAGCGAAGTCGGGCTGTCCTGGGGGCGATGGTGATCTGCGGCGGGAGGAGCCGGCAGTGCGATCCGGGGCGTCACTGCGTCAAGCGGATGGGTGGGGCCAAGGGAGGATGTGCTGAGGGCGTCTGCTCGTGACACACACCAACCCCTTGTGAGGGGGACGAAGATCGGGGGTCGGAAGCGCCGTGGGAGATCCTCGCCGGCTGGGGCTGCTGCACCTGGCGGTCTTCTTCAGCTCCTTCGACCGCCTCGTCATCGCCACGATGCTGCTGGCGATCGCCGGTGAGTTCGAGATCTCCCTGACGGAGGCGGGCGTGATCGCCTCCGTCTACCTGGTCGGGTACGGGGTGATGCAGATCGTCTGGGGGATGATCTCGGACCGGCTCGGGCGGGTGCGGACGATGCGTGTCGCGCTGTCCATCGCCGCAGCAGCCGGAGTCGTCAGTGCCGTGTCGCCGGGCGTCGTGGTCCTGACCGTCGCGCGCATCGTCGCTGGCGGGGCCTACGCCGCCGTCGTCCCCGGTGCGCTGATCTACATCGGGGACACGGTCCCGGTCGAGCGCCGGCACGGCCCGTTGACCGACGTCATGATGATGACGGCGAGCGGTATGGCGGCGGCCACCCTCGTCGGCGCGGCTCTGGCGGACCTTCTCAGCTGGCGGGTGGCGTTCGGTGTCCCAGCCATCCTGGTGATCGGCGTCGTCGTGCTGATGAGGCGACTTCCTGAGGTGGTGCTGGACGGGGAGCCGCGCTCGGTGCGTGACTCGCTGGTGCGGGTGCTGGGACATCGGTGGGCGGTCGTGGTGTTCGCCTGCGCCTTCGTCGAGGGCGCGGTCCTGCTCGGCGTGCTCAACTTCCTGCCGACCGTCCTGCAGGGGCAGGGGATGAGCACGACGCTGTCCGGCGTCGTCACCGCGGCGTACGGCGTCGCCGTCGTCGGCGCGACCAGGGTCGTCAAGCGCGTGTCCGACCGGATGAGCCAGGCGGGCCTGATCGCGGTCGGGGGGTTGTCCGGCGCCGGCGCCTACGTCGCCCTGGTGGTCGATCCCGCCACCGTCGGGGTCCTCGTGGGCTGTGTCCTCCTGGCCGTCTCCTGGGCATTCATGCACTCCACGCTGCAGAAGTGGGCCACCGAGGTCACGCCCGACGCGCGAGCGACCAGCGTCAGTCTCTTCGCCTCGTCGCTGTTCCTCGGCAGCGCGGTGGGGACCGCCCTCGGCGCGGGACTCGCCGACCGGGGCGACTTCGTCACCCTGTTCTCGATCGGTCTGGCGATCATGGTCGTCCTGGGTGCGTCGGCGTCGGTGCTCCGCGCCCGTAGCGAATGAGGCGACCCGTTGGCGTCTGTGCGATGGGCGGGGCGCCTCCCCTGACCACCGAGCTTGGGTCCGGTCCGACCCGACGGTGCCCACAGCTGCGCCCCGTAGCGTGACCGGCATGCGCAACCTGTACGTCGTCACCCATCCCGAGGCGACGCATCACGTCGACGGCCTCGTCGGCGGCTGGTACGACTCCGCGCTCACGGAACGCGGCCTGGCGGACGCGCGGGCGCTCGCGACCAGGGTCCGCGGTCTCGTCCCCGACGGCGCGACGGTGGAGGTCATCAGCTCCGACCTGCGCCGCACCGCGCAGACCGCGCACGTCATCGGTGCGGTGCTCGGCGTCGAGCCGGTCCTCACGGCCGACCTGCGCGAGCGCTCCTACGGGGAGGCCGAGGGGCGCCCGCAGGCATGGCTGGACGAGTGGTACGTGCCTGCGCCGGCGTCGGGCGACCGGATGACCCACGACCACGGGGTGGCCGGCGCCGAGCGGACGATCGACGTCGCCGGCCGGGTCTACCGGGCGATGGACCAGGTCACCGCCCGCGACTGCGAGCACCAGGTGATCGTCACCCATGGCGGGGCGCTGACCTACGTGATCGCCGCGTGGATCCGGATGCCGCTCGACGCCGTCGGGCACGTCGCGTTCCGGGCGACCAGCGGGGGCCTCACCCACCTGCGCGAGCACCCCCGTTTCCGCAGCCGTGAGGTGGTCACGCTCAGCAGCGTGTGAGGCGGGGGCGCCGGACTCGCGCGCTCCGGTTCTCAGCTCCCGACCGGCGCGGCCGGGATGCCGCCGTGGCCACCGACCACCTTCATCGTGAACACCGGTCCGAACCAGCGTTGCCGCGAGCTGTCGGTCGCGAGGTCCACCAGGCTCAGGGTGGCGGCGACGCCGTTGGCGATCAGGCGGCGGCAGGGTGAGCGGGGAGCGAGGCGCTCCAGCGCGACGGTGCTCGCGACGGCGGTCGAGTAGCGCAGTCCCGCACGCCTCCAGGATCCTTCGCCCAGCAGCGGCAGCGCGAACGGCTGGACGTGGGCCAGGGCGAAGGTGAGGCGCGAGCGCATGGCCTTCATCGAGTAGCGCTCGCGGGTGGCCGGGAGCTGGAACGCGACGAGCCCACCGACGAGGTCGAAGGCGACGGCGCCGACGAGCGAGCCGCGCAGCCATCCCGATCGTCGTGCGGTCCGAACGCCGACGGCGAGGGCCGAGGCGGTCGCCATGCCCAGTACTGCGGCCGACTCGCCGCGGCCCAGCGGGCCCACCAGCGACGTCCACGCCGAGGCGGGGCGCGTCGTGTCGGCGGGGCGGGTCGAAGCGCGTCGTGCGGGCGAGAACATGGCTGCCTCTCAGGTCGGGATGTCGTGGCCGGCTGTGCGGTGGGAGCGGCTGAGCCGTGCGGCCGTCGCGGACCGGATGCTCAGCGGTGCGGAGCGCGAGGTGCTCCGCCTCGGTCGATTCGGCACGTCGTCGACCCCTGCTCACGAGGCCGTCGATGAGGAGCCCCAGGACGATGCCGAGCGTGACTGCGACGGCGGCGTCGAGCAAGCGATATTCGTCGGACCGGTGGCCGGCGAAGGTCCCGATGCCGAGGCGCACGCCCGTCCTCCGGCGACCAGCCGGTTACACGTTCTTCGAGACGATGGACCCGGGGCATGTTCTCGAGACACCACCCATGCTCCCGACGCGAGCAGCGGGGAGGGGAGTGGGTCAGGCGGTCAGTCGCGGGTCAGCAACTGGTCGATCTCCTCGGCCGTCGGCGAGGTCGCCGGGCCGCGGCGGGTGACCGCGATGCCGGCCGCGACGTTGGCCCGCCGCACCGCCTCCGCGAGCGGCACGCCGGCGGCGAGGTCCGCGCACAGCACGCCGGTGTGGGCGTCACCGGCACCGTTGGTGTCCACCGCCTCGACGTCGATGCCCGGCACGTGTACCGCAGCCTCTCCCGGCCGGGCGACCCAGCAGCCGCCCGCCCCGACGCGCACGAGTACCACCGCCTCGAGCTCCCGGCTCAGGGCGGCGGCGAGCTCGTCCGCACCGACGCTCGCCACGTCAGTGCCCGCCGCACCGGCGCCCGCAGCGTCCTCGGGCACATCCGCAGGATTCCGCTCTCCCGCGCCGTCCCGCTCACGGAGCACCCGCCCCGCGAGGATGTCGGCCTCGCGCTCGTTGACCGACCACAGCGTCGCCGCGCCGCGCACCGCCGCCAGCGCCTCGCCCGCCACCTCACCGATGACCGGCGAGGCGTCGACGACGACCTGCGCCGCCTCCGCCATCATCGGCAGCGCCCGGGCAAGCATCGCGGCGTTGTCGGGGTGCAGGAGCGAGTAGCCGCTGACGTAGACGACGTCGCCCGGCCCCACCGGCACGCCGTCGAGTGCGTCCACCGCGACGTGTCCCTCCGCGCCGAGTGTGGAGACGAAGGTGCGCTCGGCGTCGTCGTCGACCAGGGCCACGCAGAAGCCGGAGTCCATCCCGGGACGGGCGGCCAGGAGCACCTCGATCCCCTCTGCGGCCAGCGCCTCGCGCACCCGGTCGCCGAACGGCCCGGTGCCGTGCCCTCCCGCGTAGAGCACCTCGGCGCCCTCGCGTCGGGCGGCGGCCATGACGTTGAAGCCGCCGCCCACCTCGAGCGCGTGCTCGGAGGCGAAGACGTCCTCGCCGGCGGCCGGCACGCGGCCGACCTGCATGACGACGTCGACGATCGCCTGCCCGGTGTGGATCACCCGTCCGGTGGTCCCGGTCGAGCGAGCGGCCCCGGCTGCCCCGGCCGCGTCGACCGCCCCGGCCGCCCCGAGTCTTCCGTCAACCCCGCGGCTCACCGCCCCACCGCCGACGGGTCGCGCCGGCCGGCCGTCGCCCCGCCGAGCACCGCGTACAGCCCCGCGGCCACGACGAAGGTCGCCACCCAGGCGAGCCCGTTGGACCCGATCCAGGTCTTGGCCAGCGCGCCGGTGAACCACACCTCCTCGGAGCTCACGCGCGCCGTCGTGAACAGGAAGCCGACGACGATCGCCGCCGCCCACGCGAGCGTCGAGCGCCACTCGACGCCCCCGCGGTACCAGTAGCCCGACGTCTTGCCCAGGTCCAACAGCGAGTCGCCGTGGTAGGTGCGGCGCCCGATCATGTCGACGACGAACACGCCCACCCACGCCGTGATCGGCACCGCGAGCAGCGAGATGAAGGTGATGAACGGCCCGTAGAAGCTCTCCGAGATCAGCATGAAGTAGATGGCGCCGACGGTGGTGACCACGACGTCGAGGATGACGGCGTTGACCCGCTTGATGCGGATGCCGAGGGTGAGGGTGGTCAGGCCCGCGGAGTACACGGACAGGTGGTTGGACAGCAGCAGGCCGCCGAAGGCGGTGACGAGGTAGGGGATGGCCACCCAGGCCGGCAGCACCGAGCGGACCGCGGCGACGGGGTCGCCGGCGCTCGCGAGACCGGAGTCGCCGGCGCCGAGGATCGCGCCGAGGCCGATGATGACGACCAGCGGGATGCCGGCGCCCGCGGAGGCCGACAGCACGAGGTGACCGGCCTTCGCGCGCGGGGACTGGTAGCGGGCCATGTCCGCGCCGGCGTTGGCCCAGCCGATGCCGGTGCCCGCGGCGATGGTGCCGATGCCGATGACGACCGCGGAGGCCGGGCCGGCCGGTGCGGCCAGCACCGCGTCCCAGTCGACGGTGGTCACCAGGTAGGCGGCGACGAACAGGTTGAGCGCCCCGAAGATCCAGGTCGCCCACTTCTGCACGAGCACGAGGAAGGCGTGGCCCATGCCGGACACCGCGACGGTGCAGGCCACGAAGATGCCGATGCACACCAGCGCCAGCACCGGGGTGTCCTTCGCGTTGGGGTTGGTGCCGAGCAGCAGCGTGGACAGCGAGAGCAGCGCGAACGCGCCGGTCGTGGTGTTGACCGTCTCCCAGCCGAGCCGGGAGGCCAGCGAGACCAGCGTGGGCCCGACGTTGCCGCGCACCCCGAAGATCGCCCGCGACAGCGTGAGGCTCGGCGCCCCGCCGCGGCGACCCGCGATGGAGATGACGCCGACGATCGCGAAGGAGCCGAACGCGCCCAGCGCGGCGGCGAGCAGCGCCTGCCAGACGTTCATCCCCAGCGCCACGAGCGTGACGCCCAGCGGGATGCCGAGGATCGAGAGGTTGGCGGCGAACCACACCCAGAACAGCTCGAGCGGGTTGCCCTTCTGCTCCTCGACGGGGACCGGCTCGATGCCGCGCTGCTCGTACTTCGACAGGATCGCTGCCTGGGCCTGCTCGGTCGTGGTCTGCGGTGACTCGTCACGGGAGGTCATTGCTCACCCTTCGTCGGATGCGTGGCGGTTCGGGTCGTGCGCGGCGCGCAGCGCCAGGAGCTCGTCGGCGACCGACGGCAGGTCCAGGCCCGAGACCTCGGCGACCTGCTGGACCGCGTGGGCGGGGAAGGCGGCGTCGCCGTGCACGGCCCCGAGGATCGCCCCGGCCATCGCGGCCACGGTGTCGGTGTCGCCGCCGATGCTCGCCGCCAGGCACAGCCCGTCGTAGGGCTCCTCGCGGAAGTGGGCGGCGATGACCAGCGCGCTGACCACCGACTCCTGCGAGGCCACCGACGTGCCGACCACCCGTTCGAGGAAGTCGGCGAGCTGGGCGGCGGTCATCGTCCGGGCCTCGTGCAGGGCCCAGTCGGCCCGCTCGGGCACCGACGCCCCGGCCACCCAGCGGCCCAGCCGTTCGGCGCGGGTGGCGAGCGCGACCCCGACGTCGAGCGCGGCGTCGACGTCGGCGCCGTCGAGCGCGGCCGAGACCGCCCCGGCGACGGCGGCCGCCCCGGCCAGCCCGAGCCCGGTGTTGTGCGTGACCAGGCTGAGCTCGTGGACGGCGGTGAGCAGGGCGCCGGGGTCGGTCGAGGGCACCGCGACGGCCACCGGCGTGATGCGCATGGCCGCCCCGTTGGTGGTCCCGCCCGAGCCGGCCTCGGCGGGGTCGGTGCCCGCGGCGATGGCCCGGATCGCGGCCGAGGTCGAGGGACCGAGCAGGTCGAGCGAGCCCTTCTCCCGCATGGTCTGCTCCCAGGCCATGAGCGCGTCGGCAAAGGCGCGCGGGTCGACCCGACCACCGCCGTCGACGAGGAGCCGGGCGACCAGCAGGGTCTGCTCGGTGTCGTCGGTGACGGCGCCGGCGGGCATCCCCGGCGCGATCGGCTGGTCGGCGGGGGCGTCGACGAGCCCGGTGATCGGCCCGGTCTCGCGGGCGATCCGCTCCCGGGACATCGACTGGGTGGGCATCCCGAGCGCGTCGCCGAGCGCGAGGCCGGTGAGCGCGCCGAGGGCGCGGTGCTGCAGCGTGGTCATGCGGGGGTGTCTCCGAACGTCAGGTGCAGGCTGAAGTGGGCCGGGTCGAGGTAGGACACGACGTGCTCGACGACGTCGCCGGCCGCGGTGAAGGACAGCCGGGTGGTGTGCAGCACGACGGTGCCGGGGGCGTGCGCGAGGTGCGCGGCGACGTCGGGGGAGGTGGGCAGGGCGAGGGCGTCCTGCGTGCCGTGGTGGGCGACGAGCCCGGCCGCGCGCAGGGTCGCGGTGAGCGAGCCGTCGACGAGCCCGGTGCTGGGCAGGTCGCGCAGCGTTCCGGTCGCGGGGACGGTGGCGCGCTCGTAGGAGATCGGCCTCCCGCCCAGGAGGCGGCGCCGGGCGAGCACGACGACGTCGCGGCCACGCAGCTCGGCGGGCAGCTCCGGGGCGGGGTCGGCCGGGGGCTGCGCACCGGCGGAGGGGGCACCGGTGATGGACGCGCTGGTGGCCGTGCCGGTGTCAGTGTCCGTCTCTGTGCCAGTGCCGTTGGCCGGGACGAGGCGCAGGTCGAGAAGCTCGGTCTCGACGTCGGCGCCGGTGCCGGTCAGTGCGGCGGTCCAGCCGGCGTGGGCGTCGAGCGGGCGACCGTCGAAGGTGACGAAGGAGCCCAGCCCCGCGCGGGTGGCGATGAGGTCGCGGCGCTGGAGCTCGGCCAGGGCCTGCCGGACGGTGCCGCGCGAGACGCCGAACTCCGCGGCGATCGCCGACTCGCTCTCGAGGCGCTCGCCGGTACGCAGCGCGCCGGCGTTGATGCGCTCGGTGAGGGTGGCGACGATGCGTTCGCGGCGCGTCATCGCGGCGGGGTGCCGGGGCATGCGGAACATGTTCATACCTGTCCACTCGGCCCGTCAACCCCCGCCCGTGGGGAGTCCCCACCACCGCGACGAGTGAGCGGAGTTCTGCCCGACGAGTGAGCAGGACATGGTCGCCGTCCGCGTCGTGCGACCCTCCGCCGGGCTGCCCCGCTCGCTCATCGACACATTGGGTCGTGCCTCGAGACGATGGACCGGCAGTCCATGCTCTCGACACACGACCCATTGCCTCACGGAGGATTGGACGGACGGACGCGGTGGCGGATGTGGCGCCGACCAGCTCAGCCTGTCGGCTCCGTCCGCTCGAACAGGCCCGGGTAGGTGACGACGAGCTCGGCGTCGTCGATGGTGACGGTGCGCCGGAAGTCGGAGTCGGAGTCGCGCGAATCGTAGAGGTAGTCCCGCTCGCCGGTGCGGGTGTAGCGCTGAGGGTCGGTCGTCACCTCGAGCTCGGGCACGGTGACGTAGGCGGTGACGATGTCGGCGCTCTCGCCCACCGCGAGACCCTGGCGACGCACGGGCAGAGTGTTGCTCAGTGGAGATACGGCGAGGTCGACCTCGCGAGCCTCGCCCAGGTCGGGGCGGGCTGCGTCGTCGACCGTCCAGCCGCCGTCGGGCGAGAGGGAGACCGCGAGCGTGCGGCCCGCGGTCGTGACGGTGAGCTCGCGGAACTGCCAGCCGGCGTCGGCGCGGAGCGTGTAGTCGCACGCGCCCCAGGTGTCCTCGACGACGCCGCGCACGACGACGCCGTCCGGCCCCTCGTTCACGTGGCACCGCTCGGTGCCGGGTGAGGTGAGGCTCCGCCACGCGATCTCGGTCATCCCTCCACGATGGGGACGGGCCGGTGGGGCTGCAAGCGGGGAGCCACGGTGTGCGTGGCGGCCGGTGGGCGCCCGCCCCGCCCACCTGCTTGTGCCCCCTCCGGCGCCGCACCCGACGCCGCGCGCTCGTATGTGCAGAGTCGCGCGGGCCCCGGGGCCCGCCCCGAGCGGCCCCAGGCACCCGGCTAGCATCGGGGCGCGACGACGCGACGCTGTGGAGGCTCCGATGGAGAAGTACTTTGCCGGTATCGACGCCGGGACGACGGGTGCCACCGTCATGATCTTCGACGGGCACGGCAACGTCATGAGCAGCGGGTACTGCGAGTACCGCACCAAGCACCCGCACCCCGGGTGGGTCGACCAGGACATGCACGAGCTGTGGGACGGGATCTGCATCGCCGCGAAGCAGGCCACCAGCCGGTTCCGTGGAGACGTCTCGAACGTCGTGTCGATCGGCGTCTCCTCGCAGCGCGGGTCGTTCGTCCCCGTCGACGAGAGCTGGGAGCCGTTGAGCGATGCCATCGTGTGGTCGGACGGGCGCGCCACCACGGAGACGCAATGGATCAAGGACGAGTTCGGCCACGACGGCTACTGCCGGATCACCGGTCTCAACCCCTCGAGCCTGTGGGTCTACCCCAAGCTCAAGTGGCTGAAGGACCGGCGCCCGGAGATCTACGACCGCACGTGGAAGATCCTCAACGGCCAGGAGTGGCTCCTGCACAAGCTCGGGTCGGCCGAGCTGTTCGCGAACCCGTCGGCGCTCAACTACAACGGGATGTTCGACATCACCACGCTCGACTACTCCGCCGAGCTCTTCGACCGGGCGGGGCTCGACATCGACCTCATGCCGCCGATCGTCCACGACCTGCGCCCCGTGGGTGCCGTGTCGGCGGCCGGCGCAGCGGCCACGGGGTTCGCCGAGGGGACGGTCCTGGCTCCCGGCGGCGGCGACCAGCAGTGCGCGGCGGTCGGCTCCGGCGTCAACAAGGCAGGTATGGCGGAGCTGTCGCTCGGCACGGCGGCCGTCATGGTCGCCCAGCTCGACGAGGCGCCCGACATGGAGGCCAACCTGCACTCGGGCGTCTCCTTCGGCGCGCACGCGATCCCTCACCGTTGGGACATGGAGGGCACCGCCCACGCCGCCGGCGTGGTCCTGCGGTGGTGGCGGGACACGTACGGGCAGCCGGAGAAGACGGCGGCGGAGGCGCTCGACCTCAGCCCGTACGAGATCATCACGCTGCAGGCCTCCCAGGCGCCGGTCGGGTCGGACGGCCTGCTGTTCTTCCCGTTCTTCAACTCGCAGGCCAACCCGCACTTCCACGACAACGCGCGCGGCGGGATGCTCGGGCTGACCCAGATCCACACCCGCAAGCACGCCGCCCGTGCCGTGCTCGAGGGCGTCGTCTTCGAGCTGAGGATGGCGGTCGAGGCGATGGAGGGCGCGCTGGGGCGCCCGTTCGACACGATCCGGCTCTCCGGCGGCGGCGCCAAGTCGCCGTTCTGGACCCAGATGCAGGCGGACATCTACGGGCGCCGGGTGGAACGGCTCAAGGTCTCCGAGTGCGCCGTGCTCGGCGCGGCGATCCTCGGCGGCGTCGGCTCCGGCGAGCTGGCGGACCTGGACTCGGCGATCGACGCGATGGTGCACACGCACGGCTTCGTCGAGCCGGACATGGAGGCCCACGCCGTCTACAGCGACTACTTCGAGGTGTTCGAGAAGGCGTTCCTCGCACTGGTGCGCGCCGACGTCTACAACGACCTCGCCGAGGTCAACAAGCGCCACAGCGGCGAGGACTGAGCGGAGCGGGTCGGCGCCCCGCTCGGGCGGGCGCCGGTCCGTTCGGGTGGCACTCCGGCCCGACGGCGTACGGCTCGACGGCGAACAGCCCGACCGCGGGCGCCGCTCAGTCCAGCAGGGTGATCGCCTTGTCCACGAGCTCCTCGAGGCGGACGACGTCGACCTGGTGTGCCAGGGTGATGATGACGGCCTCCCGGTCGGGGATGATCGCGAGCGACTGCCCGTCAGTCCCGTGGCCGAAGAAGATGCCTCGCCGGTTGCTCAGCCAGAGGCTGGACCCGTAGGCCCAGCGGCGGAAGAGCGGGTTCGTCGGGGTGTCGACGGCGGGCGTGAAGTCGGTGAACTGCTTCATGCGCTCGATCCACGCGGGCGAGACGATGCCCTGCCCGCCATGGAGCAGCACCTCACCGACGGCGAGCAGGTCCCGGGGCGACAGCCACAGTCGCGTGGCGCCCGCGAGGTAGGCGCCGTACCGCTCCCACGTGTAGTCGGTGATGCCGAGCGGCCCGAAGAGCACGCGGTCGGCATAGTTCTGCAGGTCCTCGCCGAGCAGCTCCTGCAGCACGATCGACAGGAGATAGAAACCAGCGTTCGAATAGAGGTAGTGCGTTCCCGGATCGTGCACGATCGGGGCATTGACGATGTAGTCGAGATATTCGGCCGGGTCCATCCCGGCGATATCCCCGCGCATCATGAGAATCTTGTCGAAACCGATCGTGTGGTTGAGCAGGTGCTTGATCTTCACCCGCTCGAGCCTGTCCCGGTTCTCCTCGAGCGTGAGCGTGCACAGCGGTTCGAGGATCGGCCACACCGGCGTGTCCTCGTTGACGTCCTCGCGGCTCTCGACGATCGTTCCCGTGATGATCGCCATGATGGTCTTCGACAGCGACCGGATGTCCGACGGTTCGGTGCGCCCGTCGAAGGCGTGGAAATGTTCGTTCCCGCCCTGCTTCACCAGCAGATAATGCATGTTGAGCGGGTCGCCGTCGCGATCGCGTGCCGACCTGAAAAGTTCGACGAGTCCGTCGAACTGCTGATTGTCCATCGTTTTCATCGCGCTTTCGGGTGAGGGAGCGACCAGCCTAGCACCGGCATTGTGGCGCTTTTCGGCCGGGTCCGCAGGTACCGGCCCCGATGATCGGTGGCGACCCGCCTACGAGGGCTGCGACCCGCCGTCGGGGGAGCGAGCAGCGAGCGCGTGCAGGGAGCCGGCACCGAGCCACTGCTCCGTGTCGAACTCGACGAAGCCGCCGACGTGCTCGAAGCCGAGCCGCTCGGCCAGGGCGATCGCCGCCGCGTTCGCGGCCTGGGTGACGACGAGGACGGATTCGTCGTCGAGGTGCTCGGCCGCGGTGCGGAGCAGGAGCCCGGCGGCCTCGCGCGCCAGTCCGCGCCCCCAGCCCGAGCTGCGCAGCAGGTAGGACAGCTCGAGCTCCTCGCCGTTGCGGGTGACGTGGCCGGGCCGGCGCGCGGGGCGACGCTCGAGATGGATGGTCCCGATCAGCTCGTCGGAGGCGGCGTCGGCCACGACGAAGTCGCCGGACCCGGCCGTCGCCCAGGACACGGAGCGCTCGAGCAGCCGGGTGCGGGCCAGGTCGGCGGAGACCGCGCCGCCGAGGAAGCGCCGCACCTCGGGGTCCGAGCGCAGCTCGACGAGCCCGTCGAGGTCACCGCCGACCGCCTTGCGCAGGACGACGCGGTCGCCGCGCGCCGAGCGGAAGGGCAGGTCGAGGTCGGGCACCGCTCGATTGTGCGCGGCCTCGTGCCGCCGTGCCCACGGTTGACGGGAGTTTCCAGCCCGTGGGCGGGTGGCGCCCGCCACCAGCACCGGCTACCCCCGCCACCACCCACCACTCCCATCGTCAGCACCCGCCACGATCCGCGCCGGACCGTCGGTGTACCGTCCGACGCGGCGCCCTCCCCGACGCCACCGGCCGGCCCGCGCACCGGGCAGGGACGCGACGTCGGGGGACGGCGCGAGCCGCCCCGGGAACGGACCCGGGCGCGGGCAGACGATGCGACGAAGGAGTGGGCATGTCAGACATCAGCACCCGGTTCTCCCTCGAGGGGAAGAAGGTCGTCCTCACGGGCGCGTCGCGGGGCATCGGCGAGGCGATCGCGGAGGTGCTCGCCGAGGCCGGCGCCGACCTCGTGCTCTCGGGCCGCGACGAGGAGGCCCTGCGCGAGACCGCCGCGAAGGTCGAGGCGCGCGGTCGCACGGCGCACCTGGTCCCGGCCGACCTCACCACGGCCGAGGGCGCCCGTGAGCTCGGCCGCCGCTCGCTCGAGCTCCTCGGCAACGTCGACGTCCTCGTCAACAACGCCGGGGTCGCCAAGGTCGCGCCCTACACCGAGCTCTCGCAGGAGGACTGGGACCTCACGCTCGCGGTCAACCTCACCGCCCCGTTCGCGCTCACGCAGGAGATCGCGCCGAGCATGATCGCCCAGGGGCACGGCAAGATCATCAACATCGCCTCGCAGACCGGCGTCATCGCCGCCGACGACCACGCCGCCTACGCCGCCTCCAAGGGCGGGCTCGTCTCTCTGACGAAGGTCCTCGCCGGCGAGCTCGGCCGGTACAACATCCAGGTCAACGCCGTCGCCCCCACCGTCATCCTCACGCCCATGGGCGAGCAGGTGTGGGGCCCGCCGGAGAAGGGCGACCCGATGAAGGCGAAGATCCCGCTGGGCCGCTTCGGCCAGCCCGTCGAGGCCGCGGACATGGTGCTCTACCTCGCGGCCCCGGCGTCGGACTTCGTCACCGGCGCCACCCTCATGCTCGACGGCGGCTACACCGCGATGTGACCGGGCCGGGGCGGGGGAGCATCGACGAGGCAGGCCCCCTTGAGTCCTGCGCGCGCCGGGTGTGCGATGAGGGCATGCCCGACACACCCCGCCCGACGGCGAACCCCGCGCTCGAGGGGCTCGACCTCCTCGTCGACGACTCCGCCTGCGACCCGAACGACCTGGCCCAGTGCGGCGGCGTCGAGGTGACCGCGCCGGGGGACGCCGACTGGGACGCGCTCGTCGAGCGGGCGGTGGCCTCGGGGTGGCCGGGCTTCGAGCTGCTCGGCGGTGCGGCGGCCACCGTCGCGGACGCGGTGCGCGGGAACGTGGCCCGGTTCGGCCAGTCGGTGGGCGACGTCGTGGCCTCGGTCCGTGCCCGCGACGGCCAGGCGGACCGGGTGCGCTCACTGGCCTGGATCGAGTGCGGGTTCGGGCTCGGGACCTCCCTGCTCGCCGAGCGTCTGCCCGACGGCGGCCACCGCTACGACATCGTGCACGTGACCTTCCTGCTCCAGCAGGGTGACCTCACCGCGCCGATCCGGGACGCGGAGCTGATGGAGCTGCTCGGCGTCGAGCCCTGGACCCGCCTCCCGCTCGCCGAGGCCGCCCGACGCGTGCCCGTCGTCGGATAGCCGTGCCCGCCGCAGGATAGCCCCGCACACCCCCCCGCGGACACCCCCGCCGCCCCTCCACCACCGCGTGAGACACTGCCCGGCGTGGCACGCGCGGACGGACGGCTCTCCCACGAGCTCATGCCGGGGGAGAAGGGCCCGCAGGACGCCTGCGGGGTGTTCGGCGTATGGGCCCCCGGCGAGGAGGTCGCGCGACTGACCTACTTCGGCCTGTACGCCCTGCAGCACCGCGGGCAGGAGGCCGCCGGCATCGCCGCATCCGACGGCGAGTCGATCCTCGTCTACAAGGACACCGGGCTCGTCTCCCAGGTCTTCGACGACCAGGCGCTCGAGTCCCTCCAGGGCCATCTCGCCGTCGGGCACACCCGCTACGCGACGGCGGGCGGCCGCTCCTGGCAGAACGCCCAGCCCACGCTGGGCCCCACCGCCACCGGCACCGTGGCGCTCGGCCACAACGGCAACCTCACCAACGTCCGCGAGCTGATGGAGATCGTGCGCGAGCGCTCCGGCGAGGACCTCACCGGCGACCTGGGCAAGGGCTCGTCCACCGACACCTCGATCATCACCCACCTGCTGGGCACCGTGCCGGCGTCGGACGGGGGGCTGACCGACGCCGCGATGGAGATCCTCCCGCTGCTGCGCGGCGCGTTCTCGCTGGCCTTCATGGACGAGCACACGCTCTACGCCGCCCGCGACCCGCACGGCATCCGTCCCCTCGTGCTCGGCCGGCTCGAGCGCGGCTGGGCGGTGGCCTCGGAGACCGCGGCCCTGGACATCGTCGGCGCCACCTACGTGCGCGAGGTCGAGCCCGGCGAGCTCCTCGTCATCGACGAGAGCGGCCTGCGCTCGCAGTACTTCGCCACCCCCGAGCCCAAGGGCTGCATCTTCGAGTACGTCTACCTCGCCCGCCCCGACACCACCATCGCCGGCCGCCCGGTCAACTCCGCGCGCACCGAGATGGGCCGGGTCCTCGCCCGGGAGGCCCCCGCCGAGGCCGACCTCGTCATCCCCACCCCCGACTCCGGCACGCCGGCCGCGATCGGCTACGCGCAGGCCTCGGGCATCCCCTTCGCGCAGGGGCTCGTGAAGAACGCGTACGTGGGGCGGACCTTCATCCAGCCCACGCAGACGATCCGCCAGCTCGGCATCCGCCTCAAGCTCAACCCCATGCGGGAGGTCATCGCGGGCAAGCGCCTGGTCGTCGTCGACGACTCGATCGTGCGCGGCAACACCCAGCGCGCGCTCGTGCGGATGCTGCGCGAGGCCGGTGCCGCGGAGGTGCACGTGCGCATCTCGTCGCCGCCGGTGAAGTGGCCCTGCTACTACGGCATCGACTTCGCCAGCCGCGCCGAGCTCATCGCCAACGGCCTGACGATCGACCAGATCCGCGACTCCGTCGGCGCCGACTCCCTCGGCTACATCTCGGTCGACGGCATGGTCGAGGCCACCAGCGTCCCGGCCGAGCGGTTGTGCACGGCCTGCTTCACCGGCTCCTACCCCGTCCGGCACGAGAACGCCGACCTGACCCCGATGGTGACCGCATGACCCCGACGACGCCGCCCCCCTCCGCAGTCCCCGCCGACGACGGGGGCCTCACCTACGCCTCCGCCGGGGTCGACACCGAGGCGGGGGACCGCGCCGTCGAGCTGATGAAGTCCGCGGTGCGGCGGACGCTGACCCCCGAGGTGGTCGGCGGCGTCGGGGGCTTCGCCGGGCTCGTCGACGCGAGCGCGCTCAAGGACTACGACCGGCCGCTGCTGGCCACCTCCACCGACGGCGTGGGCACGAAGATCGCCATCGCGCGGGCGATGGACGTCCACGACACCATCGGCCAGGACCTCGTGGCCATGGTCGTCGACGACATCGTGGTGGTCGGCGCCCGACCGCTGCTGATGACCGACTACATCGCCTGCGGCAAGGTCGAGCCCACGCGGATCGCGGACATCGTGCGCGGCATCGCGCAGGCCTGCGAGGTCGCCGGCGTGCCGCTGCTCGGCGGGGAGACCGCCGAGCATCCCGGGCTCATGGCACCGGACGAGTACGACGTCGCCGGCGCGGCCACCGGGGTGGTCGAGGCCGAGGCCGTCCTGGGGGCCGAGCGCGTGCGCGCCGGGGACGTCCTGCTGGCCATGTCCTCCTCGGGCCTGCACTCCAACGGGTACTCGCTGGTGCGCCGCGTCGTCGAGCATGCCGGCTGGGGCCTCGAGCGCGAGGTCCCCGAGCTGGGCCGGACCCTGGGCGAGGAGCTGCTCGAGCCGACGGCCCTGTACACGCGGCCCTCGCTCGAGCTGGCCGGCGCGCTCGGGGCGGACCTGCACGCCTTCACGCACGTCACCGGCGGCGGGCTCGCCGCGAACCTCGCCCGCGTGCTGCCGGACTCGCTGGTCGCCGACGTCGACCGGGCCGCCTGGGACGTCCCGCCGATCTTTGGCCTCCTCCAGGGGCTCGGGCGGGTGCCGTGGGACGACCTCGAGGGCACGCTCAACCTCGGCGTCGGCATGGTCGCCGTGCTCGCGGCCGAGCGGCTCGACGAGGCGACGGCGCTGCTGGCCCGCGCCGGGATCGCCTCCCGCGTGATCGGCGAGGTCCGGGCCGACGACGGCACGGTCGCCGACGGCGTGCGCGTGGTCAGCGGCACCAAGGGCGTGGCCGGTGGAGCCGTGCACATGCGTGGGAGCTACCGGCTCGGCTGACGGGCCGGTTGGGCGGCACGTCTGCTTGCCGGTCGTGCCGGCGTGCTGCCTCGGCGAGGACGTCGACGCGACGGTCGCTCCCGGACACGCACGTGGGCGTGCGAGGGCGACCGATCAGGTCACTGGTGGTGCCGAACCGGTCCGAGGCCGACCTTCCTGAGCCCGCGCGGCTCGCACTGCGCGTTGGATGTCAGGAACGGTTGGCGTACTCGTCCCATTCGTCGTCGTCCGTCGCCGGAGTGGTCTCGTACGACCTCAGGCCGTCGGAACCGTCCTCGCGGGTGGCGAGCTCTCGCTCGAGCGCCGCGTAGTCGGTCTCCGGGCTGAAGTACTTCAGCCTCCGAGCAACCTTGGTCTGCTTTGCCTTCTGACGGCCGCGCCCCATGGAGCCGACCCCCTCCAACGTAGGAACCGGGGCAAGCATCGCGAACGATGGGGTCCCGGCTGAGTGGTCATGTATCTGTCGTGGGGCCACCGTACCCCGCGGCGACTCCCGGTGCCCAACCCTTCCGAGGCGTCGTTCGGCACATCCCGGACGGTGCGCGGGGTCCGTCGTCGTCGGGCAGCGAGTGGAGCGCACGGCCCATTCCTCCGATTTGTCGGGACCATCGGCCCAGGCCCGGCGCTGTCTGCGAGGCGACGATGGAGTCCGGACACGGCAGATGCTGACCGGCACGGAGGGCGGAGGGACAGCGATGGACACGACGACGGACGACCTGATGACGCCGGCAGAGGTGGCGGCGCGCTTCCGGGTGGACCCGAAGACGGTGACGCGGTGGTCGAACGCCGGCAAGCTCCGGGCGGTGCGCACGCTCGGCGGGCACCGGCGGTTCCACCGCGCGGAGGTCGAGGAGCTCATGCGCGCCTCGGGCCTGGACCCCCAGGGCTGGGTGGAGCGAGCCGGCTGAGGGGGCGACGCCCACGCCCTGCCACCTCAGCTTTCATCGGGGCTGCCCGCCCCCACCTGTCATCGAGACGATGGGTTGTGTCTCGAGAGCATGCCCTCGGCGCATCGTCTCGATACGCAACCCGATGTCTCGATGCCCTACCGGACCCCGGGCGTCCCGGTCGCTCAGGACGCGGTCAGGGCCAGCGCAGTCGCATGGTCGGTGATGAGGTGGGTAGCAAGCCCGGCCGCCAGTGCGCCCCGAAGAGCTGCGACCTTGTTCTCGCCGTGGGCGACGACGACGCGCGTCGGAATCCCCTGCATCTGTTCGATCGACAGCCCCACGACTCGTCGGTCAAGCATGCTGTCGATCGCGTTACCCGCGGCGTCGAAGAAGCGCCCTGACGAGTCACCGACGGCGCCGCGCGCCGTGAGCTCCGTGCGTTCCGCCGCAGTCACCGCGGACTCGAGGGCGCTCGCGGACCACGTCATGCCGCCGACCCCGGTCAGCAGCGTGTCTGCCTGCGCCGCGCGCTCGAGCCCTGTTCGCACTGCCTCGTCCGACCGGAACACCTCGGCGATCTCGGTGTTCGTCGCCAACAACGGCGCGAGCAAGTTGTATGACGTCGCCCCGGTCTTCAGCGAGATGCGTGCCGCGAGCTCCTCGGGATTGAGCCCGACCGACGGCCCTGCCCAACCGCCGGCAGCGGGCATGACCGAGAGACCGTCGACGTCGAGCGCAGGCATGACGTCGACCGCTGCCCCTACCGTCGACGACAGTCCAAGCGCGAGCAGACGGGACTCGTGCAGCGTCTCGGCAAAGACCTCTGCGGCGAGTATCGCGACCGAGCGCCGGGTTCGCGCCTCGTCCGGAAGCGTGGGGGCGACGAGTGCGCGTACCAGTCCGTAGGTTCCGGTGAGCCGCGCTCCGAGCTCGGGGAACGGGTCCGCGGAACCGTGAATCGTGACCTCGACGATTCCGATGCGTCTCGCCTCGGCGAGCATGCGGGTCACCCGGACGCGTGAGGTGCCGAGCGACTCCGCGATCTCGCGGTGGGTCATGCCGTGGTCGTAATGGAGGCGTGCGACCTCGATGAGAGCCCTGTTGCCAGATCGTGCGGGCATCGCTGATCGACTGCTCCGGGTCTCGGCTGACCGAAGCTCTGGCAGCTGTCGCGGCGAGGTATCCACCGGGAGATCATAAGGTGTACCGTTGTGCATGTAGTGGAACCATGGTGCATGGGTGAATGGTCATCCAACACGGATCAAGGGAGAGACGTCTCATGGTGGAAGCGAAGAAGTACGTCATCGGCGTCGATGGCGGCACGACGGCTGTCAAGGCAGTGGCGTTCGAGCTCGACGGCACCATCGCCCACGCGCACAGCGAGGGCGTGCCGGTCGAGTACGGCAACCGCGGCGAGGCCGAGCAGGACATGGACGCCATCTGGGAAGCCGTCGCGACATGTCTGAGGGGTGTCGTCGCTGAGCTCGGGGAGGACGCGAGGATCGTTGCGGTCGGGCTGACCGGCCAGGGCGACGGGCTGTGGCTCGTCGACGCCGACGGCCGGCCGATCCGCAAGGCGCCCACGTGGCTCGACGGCCGCGCCGCCGATCGCGTCCAGGCGTGGAACGCGGACGGTCGTACCGAGGCGCTGCTGGCGACGACGGGCACCGCCACCTTCCCCGGCCTTGCGCCGGTGCTCCTCGCGGAGCTGCGGGAGGCGGAGCCTGAGACGTTGGGACGAGCCGCGCACCTGCTCTTCTGCAAGGACTGGCTCCGCTACCGGCTGACCGGCGAGATCCTCACCGACTTCACCGAGGCGTCCCGCTCCTTCCTCGACGTGCTCTCGTCCGGCGGGTACTCGACGGAGCTGCCCGAGACGCTCGGGCTCGACGACGCGCTCGGCCTCGTGCCCGAGATCCGGCCCTCCGAGGCGCCCGGCGGCACGGTGACGGCGGAGGCTGCCCGCGCGACCGGACTCCCCGAGGGGACACCGGTCGGGATCGGGATGATCGACGTCGCCGTGACGGGCGCGGGACTCGGCGCGATCGACGACGGCCAGGGATGGCTCATCCTGGGCACCACGGGCTTCGTCGGCACCCTCCTGCCCAGCGCGAAGGACCGCCGGTCGGAGCACTCGATGGTGCTCGCGACGGGCCGCGGTGGCCAGGTCCTCGAGTTCCTCCCGCCGATGACCGGAACGCCCGCGCTCGAGTGGATCCGCACGACCCTTGGGAAGGAGGACCAGGACTGGTCCGCGATCGAGGCGGAGGCGCGGACGGCACCCGTTGGCAGCAACGGGATCATCTACCTCCCCTACGCATCGCCGGGCGGCGAGCGTGCACCGTTCCAGGACACGAACGCCTCGGCGTCGTGGATGGGCATGTCGATCACGACGACGCCCGCCGACATCCTGCGCAGCGTCTACGAAGGAGTGGCGTACTCGCTCGTCGAGTGCATCGACGTCCTCGGGCTGGACACGGACCTCGTGGTCTCCGGTGGCGGATTCCGGTCCGACCTCATGTGCGAGATCATCGCCGACACCACCGGCCTGCGGGTCGTGCGCCAGGACGCTCCGGAGGCAGGTGCACGCGGTGCCGCCGTCCTCGCCCTCGTCGGCTCGGGAGAGGTCGAGGACCTCGAGACCGCGTCGAGGATGCTCGCGACCGACCTGTCGGCGTTCGAGCCGAACACCGACAACAGCGAGACGTACCGCCGCGCGCACGACGTCTACGTCGCCGCGCGCGACGCCGTCCAACCGGTGTGGCCGCGTATGCGCGAGCTGCGCTCGTGACCACCAGCGACCTACGAGGGAGATTCCAGATGAACGTGGACGATGCCGAGATCGACGCGCGGGTGGCCGAGCTGGCCGACGTCGGCGCGACGGCGGTGCAGCAAGGGCTCGCGCTCGCGAGCGGGGGCAACCTCTCCGTGAGGATCGGCGAGGACAGCGACCGCCTCATGCTCATGAGCGGGAAGGGCACATGGCTCAACAGGCTCGACCGGTCGAGCTTCGCCATCATGCGGCTGGACGGGACCGTCGTTGAGGGGGCGACGCCGTCGAGCGAGTGGAAGCTCCACGCGCGCACCTACGAGGCGCGCCCCGACTCGCGGGCGGTGGTGCACGTGCACCCGCAGTACGCGCTGCTGCTCACCGCCCTCGGCAAGGAGATCCGGTTCCTCACGCAGGACCACGCCTTCTACGTCGGCAGCTACGGGTACACGCCCTACTACGTCAACGGGTCCGACGAGCTCGCGGACACCGCGGCCGACCAGGTGCGCGACGGGAGCCACGACGTCGTCGTCCTCGGGAACCACGGGATCTCCGCGCTCGGTGACTCGGTGTCCTCGGCGTTCCGCCGGGCGCTCAACATCGAGGAGGCCGCCACGATGACCTACCGGGCGATCCTGCTCGGCGACACCGACACGGTGTTCCCCGCCGACAAGCTCGCCGAGCTCCACCACCAGTGAAGGGAGGCCAGACATGGTGAAGGTGCTGCTGGCAGGGGACGCGTTCGTCACCCCGGACGTGCTGGCCGAGGCCCTTGGTCGTCACGTGCCGGACGCGGAGACGACGTCGATCGTCAACGACTGGCCGTCGACGGCCGTCGGGCCGATCGGGGAGGTGCAGGAGGCGCAGGGGGACGAGGACGCTCTCATCGACGCGTTGCAGGGCGTCGACGTCTGCTTCACGCACACGTTCCCGTTCACGGAGAAGGTCCTTGCCGCGGCGACCGGGCTCCGGATGGTCACCGTGTGCCGCGGGGGACCCGTCAACGTGAGCGCCGAGGCGGCGGCCCGGCACGGTGTGACCGTCTCGTTCACCCCGGGACGCAACGCCACCGCAACTACGGAGCACACGATCGCCATGCTCATGGCGGCCGTGCGTCAGGTCGCCCAGCGGCACGGCGAGCTGCGGGCCGGTGACTGGCGTGGCGACTACTACCAGTTCGACCAGGTCGGGCCCGAGGTGAAGGGCTCGACGGTCGGGCTCGTGGGGTACGGCGCCATCGGCGCGCGGGTGGCGCACGTGATGCAGGCGATGGGCGCGCGGGTGGTCGTCTACGACCCGTTCGTCGACGCCGGCAGGCTGGCGGCGGGCGTGGAGAAGGTCGACGAGCTGGACGATCTGCTGACGCGGTCGAGCATCCTCACCCTGCACGCCCGCCTCACGCCGGAGAACCAGGGGCTCATCGGGGCGCGTGAGATCGGGCTGCTGCCGGAGGGGGCCGTGCTCGTCAACTGTGCCCGCGGCGGGCTGCTCGACTACGACGCCCTGTGCGACGCGCTGGACTCCGGACACCTGTACGCCGCCGCGTGCGACGTCCTGCCGATGGAGCCGCTGCCCGACGGCCACCGCATCCTCACGACGCCGCGCCTGACGATCACCCCGCACCTCGCCGGCGCCAGCAAGCAGGCCGCCGAGCTGGCGGCAGAGATCGGCGCCCGCGACATCGCGAGGTTCCTCGCCGGGGAGCAGGTCGAGCACCGGATGACCGCGGGCGACTGAAGCGGGCCCCCACTCGGCCCTGCTCCGTTCATCGAGACGATGGGTTGTGTCTCGAGCGCATGCCCTCGGCGCATCGTCTCGAGACACAACCCCATGTCTCGCCGCGAGAGTGGGCCGGCACCGGCGCCCCAGCTCCCCTCGGACATGACGAAGGGCCGGCCCGGCGACTCGTGTCGCCGGGCCGGCCCTCGTGGCTGGTCGGACCTGCCGGTCAGTCCTTCTTGCCGCGGATGGCGGCGATGACGAACACACCCACCACGGCGGCGGCCACGCCGGCCACCGTCAGCGCGCCGGAGTCGCCCTCCTTGACGCCCTTGGCGAAGCCGGTGGCCTTGTCCTTCACGCCGTCGACGGCGTCCTTGGCCCCGGCCTTGGCCGCCTCGACCTGACGCTTGGGATCGAGCTTGTAGGACAGCTCGCCGACGGTCGAGGTCAGCTCGGCGCGCGTGCGCTCGATCTCGGCCTGGATCTCCTCGGCCGACTGCTTCTTCTTCTCCGGCTGCGAGCCGTTCGTGCCAGCGCTCATCGCTGCGCCCCTTCGTCAGAGTCGTTCTTGCCGAGGCCCTGCTTGACGGCCTCGACGTCCTCCTTGAGGCCCTCCTGCGGGGCGACCTCGAACTGCTTGTGCTTGTTGAGCGTCTTGATGCCGACCAGCGCCAGGATGCCCACGACGACGAAGATGCCCACCGTCACGATGAGCGCGGACAGCCAGAGCGGCAGGGCCTCGGCGATGCCCCACGTGGCGGTGAGGAAGACCATCCCCAGGCCGTACAGGGCAAGCACGCCGGCGATCGCGAGGAAGACCGCGCCCTTGGAGATCTTCGAGACCTTCTCGGTGGCCTGCGCCTTGGCGAGGTTGATCTCGCCCTTGACGAGCGTGCTCACCTGCTGCGACATGCGGCTGAAGAGCTCACCGATCGACGGCTCCTCCTGCGGGTTGCTCGAGGCGAACCCGGGCGCCTGGCGCGCTTCCGTCGGGTCGATGCCTTCCTGCGCGGAATGGCTCACCGTGGATCATCTCCTCCGTGTCGCTGCACTGTCGGCGGGGACTGCCGCCGCGTGTGACTCCCGCTCAGCGTAATGGGGCGGAGCGTGCGGCCCCAACCGGGGGCGGATCCATCTTCCGACGTCAGGGCGCAGCCCGCATCCGCTCGACCTTGCGCATAACGACTTTCCGTGCGCGCAACGGTGACACGCTGTCCGCGGCCCACCCGCCCGGCGGCCCACCGACCGCCATCGCACACCCCGCACGACCACCCGCACCACCACTCGCAGCACCGCCTTCCCCAGAGGTCCACCATGCGCACTTCCCGCCCGATCCCGCGCCCGGGGCGACGCCGCCCCACCGGCCTGACCGCCGTCGTCGGGCTGGGTCTGGTGCTCTCGCTCGCGGCGCCGGCCGCGGCGGAGCCCGAGACCCCCTCGGACGACCCCGCACCCGGCACGGTCCCGGGCGACGTCGCCCCCGACGACGTGACCCCCGACGTCGTGGACACCCCCGACGAGCTGCCCGACGACCCGGCCCCCTCCGACGACCCGCTCCTCGAGGGCGAGCTCGTCCCGCAAACGGGCCGGGCCGCCCCGCTGACCTCGGCGCCGCTGGCCACGACCGACGCCCCGCCGGCCGGCAACAGGGGCATCGTCGGCCCGCTGGGCACCGACACCTACGCGCTGACCTCGTACATGGGCGAGCGCTGCATACCGATCATGTACGGCTCGACGAACCACGGCGGTGTGGACTTCGGTGCCGCCTCGGGCACGCCGCTGTACGCGATCGCCGACGGCGTGGTGGTCAACCAGCTCAACGACCCGGTCGCGGGGGAGTGGCTGCTCGTGCGCCACACCATCGACGGCCGCCACGTCTTCGCCAGCTACTCACACACCCTGGATCGCGACCGGTACGTGCGGGTGGGGGACACCGTGCGGCGCGGGCAGCGCATCGCCGACGTCGGCACCACCGGCGTCTCGACCGGCCCCCACCTGCACCTGGAGATCTGGCTGGACGCCTACCTGCGCGGCACCCGCGTCGAGCCGATCTCCTGGTTCGCCGACCGCGGGGTCGACCTGCGTGCGGCGGCGGTGCGCGCGGTGCCGATGACGACGCCGTCGACGTGCCGGTACTACGCCATCGGCTCCACGCCCATCCGCTCGGCGGCCTCCTCCAGCGCCCCGGCGCTGACGACGGTCCCCCACTTCACGCCGATGACGGGCCGGCCCGGCGACAAGACCGGCGACTGGCTGCGCGTCACCGTCAACGGCGTCACCGGCTGGGCGCACGCCTCCGACGTCTCGCCGGTGCGCTCCGGCGAGCCCCAGGGCCGCACGAACGCCGCGACGATCCTGCGCTCCTCGCGGGCGTTCGTCGACGACAACCACCTCGCCTCCCTGTCCAACGGGACGCGCCTCGAGGTCGTCGACGCCCTGGTCGACGGCTGGTACCGGGTCACCGCCGGGTCCCGCTCGGGCTGGCTGCACCACTCGACGGTGACCATCACCGACGGCGTGCGGCACGGCATCGACGAGGGCTTCTTCCTCGCGGACACCTTCACCACGAACGCGACGTCGATCTTCAGCCTCGGCAGCTACTACGACCGCTTCTACGTGGGCGACTGGGACGGCAACGGCACGGACACCATCGCCTTCCGTCGCGAGGGGACGTACCACATCCGGCAGAGCAACACTCCCGGCCACCCGGACGTGACGATCAACTACGGGCGGGGCGGCGACGAGGTCTACGTCGGCGACTGGGACGGCAACGGCACCGACACCCTGGCGGTGCGCCGCGGCAACGAGTTCCACATCCGCAACTCACTGACCTCCGGGCCGGCCGACGTCGTCATCCGCTACGGGCGCGCGGGCGACGAGGTGCTCGTGGGCGACTGGGACGGCGACGGCACCGACACCTTCGCCGTGCGCCGCGGCTCGGACTTCTTCGTCTCGAACACCATGCGCTCCGGCCCGGCCGACGTCGAGCTCTCCTACGGCCGGACCGGCGACGACGTCTACGTGGGCGACTGGGACGGTGACGGCGAGGACTCCTTCGCGGTCCGGCGCGGCAACATGTACTACGTGCGCAACACCATCGACGGCGGCTGGGCCGACACCCAGATCGGCTTCGGCCGGGCGACCGACGAGACCTACGTGGGCGACTGGGACGGCGACGGCAGCGACACCCTGGGCCTGTACCGGTTCTCCTGAGCGCGGCCCGGGCCGGGGCGGTCCGCGCCGGCCGGGTCGGCCCGCGCCCTCCGCGAGGCTGCAAGCCGGCGACGCCCGCGAGCCCGCGCCCGGCGTGAGGCCCGCTCGCCCGGCGTGGCCGCGCGTCCGCAGGCATGACGAAGGGGCCGGATCCTGGTGAGGATCCGGCCCCTTCATGCAGTGGCTCCGACCGGGGTCGATCCGGTGACCTTCCGATTTTCAGTCGGACGCTCTACCAACTGAGCTACAGAGCCCTGCGCCGACGCGCGGCCGTTCGACCGGCTCGACTGCGACCCTGACGGGACTTGAACCCGCGACCTCCGCCGTGACAGGGCGGCGCGCTAACCAACTGCGCTACAGGGCCTTGCTGTGTACTTCTGGTGGTGCTGGTACTGCTGCGCTCGGGACGCACCGGTGAGGGAGCGTACCCCCAACGGGATTCGAACCCGTGCTACCGCCGTGAAAGGGCGGGGTCCTAGGCCGCTAGACGATGGGGGCCGGAGACTCCCGTCGCCCAGGCGTCCTGAGGCCTGGTCAAGCATAGGTGGCTTCCGAGGGTGGTTCCAACCAGATCAGGTGTGCGCTCCGTCATGCCCGCGCCTGAGGGCCACGTCCGGGACAATGGGGTGATGGTCGAGATGAGCGAGCAGGAGTTCGAGGACGCCGTGGCCGACGCCCTGGACCTCGTCCCGCCCGAGCTCGCCGCAGCGATGGACAACGTCGTGGTGCTCGTGGCCGAGGAGGCCACGGCCGAGCAGCTCGACGGCGTCGAGGAGGGCGAGCTGTTCGGCCTCTACGAGGGCACGCCCCTGACCGACCGCGACGACGGATGGGCCGCCGGTTCCCTGCCCGACCGCATCACCATCTTCCGCGGCCCCACCCTGCGCTGGTGCGAGGACGTGGAGGAGGTCGTCGAGGAGGTGGCGGTGACCGTGGTCCACGAGATCGCCCACCACTTCGGCATCTCCGACGAGCGCCTGCACGAGCTCGGCTGGGGCTGACCGGTCGGGCGACGCCACCGGCCCAGGGGCGCAACCGCCCTCGACGGCGCCACCGGCCCCCGACGTCGCACCCGCCCATGGGGGCAGGCCCGACGACGGCGGGGCGCCGACGTCGGGCCGTAGCCTGGTTCCATGAACGCGGAGTCGGCCACTGACGAAGCCCTCGCGACGACGCTCGACGTCCTCTCGGTGGTGCTGTACTCCGCGGCCGGGGCGGGCGCGGGCCTGGCGCTGGCCCTGCTCCTGGGGGCGGTGGCCATCGGCCTGGGGCGCTCGCGCCAGGCGGTGCGCATGGTCTACGACCGGATCAAGACGCCGCTGAGGACCCTGCTGGTCGTCGTCGGGATCATGGTCGGCTTCTACGTGGCCACCCGGCTACCCCCGGACGTCCAGGTGCCCGGCTGGCGCGGTGCCGTCCAGCACGGGCTCCTCGTGGCGATCATCCTGGCGGTCACGTGGATGGTCGCGGCGCTGGCGAAGGTCCTCGAGGACTTCGCCGTCCGCGCGGTGCGGGACAACGCCGTCGACGGGGAGCCGAGCACGCACGGCCGGCGCGTGATGACCCAGTCGGCCATGCTGCGCCGCGTCGGCGTGGTGGTCATCTGGATCATCGGCCTCGCGGTCGTCCTGCTCACCTTCCCGGCCGCCCGCGCCGCCGGCGCCTCGATGCTGGCCTCGGCGGGCATTCTCTCCGTGGTCGCCGGTATCGCCGCGCAGAGCACGCTCGCCAACCTCTTCGCCGGGATCCAGCTCGCCTTCACCGACGCGATCCGCGTGGACGACACCATCGTCATCGAGGGGGAGTACGGCTACATCGAGGAGATCACGCTGACCTACGTGGTCGTCCTGACCTGGGACAACCGGCGGATCATCCTGCCGTCCTCGCACTTCACCACCAACCCCTTCGAGAACTGGACCCGCCGGGAGACGAGCATCCTCGGCACGGTGGCCTTCGACGTCGACTGGCGCGTCCCTGTGCCCGCGATGCGTGCCGAGATGCAGCGCCTGCTCGACAAGACGCCGCTGTGGGACAAGAACCTGGGGCTCTTCCAGGTCTTCGACGCCGAGGGCGGGTTCGTCACGGTCCGGGCGCTGGTCTCGGCGAAGGACCCGGGCACGCTCGTCGACCTGCGCTACTACCTGCGCGAGGAGCTGCTCGACTTCCTGCAGACCCGTGCCCCGTACGCGCTGCCGCGTCATCGTCTCGAGGACATCGATCCGCCCCACGAGGCGATCACGCCGCCGCGGGCGCACGACCTGGACGAGCGGGCCGCCCTCGACGCCGACCTGCAGGAGCTCGCCGAGATCGAGAAGGACTACCGCGACCGCGAGCAGGTGCGGGCCGCGGAGGCGGCGCGTGCCCGGGCCGGGGAGTCGGCCGAGGCCCGGCGACGGCGGGAGGCCGCCTCGCGGCGGGCCCGGCGTCGGGCGGCGCGGGAGGACCGGCGCCGGGCCCAGCGCGACGGCGGTGGGCTGGGTCGGCGCGGACAGGTCCCCCTGCACGACGACACGTCGTCGCAGACCACGGTGATGAGCAAGGAGGCGCTCGACGACGCGCTGGCCGCCTCCGCGCCGTCGGCCGCCCGGGCGGCGTCGGCCGGGGCCGGCGACCTGGGCGTTGCGGGTGCCGCGCGCGGTGCCGCTACGAGCGGTGCCGCCGCGGGCGGGAAGGATGCGGCCGCGAAGGGTGCGCCGGCGAAGGGCGCAGCAGCGAAGGGCGCGAAGGGCAAGGCGCCGGGCGGTCGCCGTCGCGGGGACCGGGACGAGCGGGGCGGTCGCCGTGGCGCGTCGGGCACCCGTGCGGGTGCCGGGACCGCGAGGGACCTCGACGCCGAGCGGCCCTCGCCCGCGACCGCCGGGTCCCCGGGGAGCGGCTCCGCGGGCGGTAGGCCCACGGGCAACAGTGCGGACCAGGAGTCGGTGGCCGGCAGGGGGTGGACGGCGCGGACGCACCGCTCGGCGGTGTCGGCCATCTCGGCAGGTTCGGCCAACGCCGCGGCGGTCTACCCGCCCGGCTACCCGGACGACATGAGCATCGGCGACCGCGGCGACGCGCTGCCGGGCTACCCCGACGAGTACCCGTCGGGTCCGCTGCGGCGCAGCCTGGTCTACCGGTTCAGCCCGGGCCGGCCGGGCCGCCCGGTGGTCGGTACCGCCTACCCCACGGACAGCGCCTACTCCACCGGGAGCGCGTACTCCACGGACAGCGCCTACTCGACCGGCAGCTCGTACTCCACGGTCAGTGCCTACTCCACCGGGAGCGCGTACTCGACGGACAGTGCCTACTCGACCGGCAGCGCGCTCTCCGCGGGGGAGCCGGTCGCGGCCTCCGCGCCGGCGGTGACGGAGACCGGCGCCCACGCCTCCTCGATGTACACGGGGACACCCGAGAACGAGGCCCGCGGCGCGAAGTTCACCGGGCCCGACGAGGCCGTGCAGGCCGAGACCGAGGCGAACGTCGAGCGTCGTCGCGCGGCGAGCACCGGCGAGCACCCGTCCGACGACGGGTCGTACGGGCGCTCGGAGACCGACGCCGCGACGACCACCTTCGGTGCGATCGGTCGCGCCATGGCGGGTGACCGCGACGAGGACGAGGCCACCACCGGTTCGGGGGTCATCGAGCTCACCGGGGAGGACGCCGCGGAGCCGGCCGCGTCCGGTGACGTCCCGCTCGAGGACGAGCCCCGTATCGAGGGTCCGGTCGAGCTCACCGGTGACCTGGGCGAGCCGGCGTCGGCCGACGTGCTGCCCGCCCGCTCGGGCGAGACGGCGCTTCTGCCGGCGATCGAGATCGACGAGACGCCCGACGGCGAGGTGTCCGACGGCGAGGCGCTCGACGACGGCGCCTACCCGGACGAGACGCTCGACGACGTGGCGGCGGTCGACGGTGGTGACGACTCCTGGCCGGCCGAGGAGGACGACCTGCTCAACGGCCCCGACCTGGTCGACGACGGGCGGCCGAGCCGCGAGGCGCTCGAGCGCGCCGCGCAGGAGCGCGAGGAGCTCGACCGTGCCGTGCAGGAGCGGGAGGAAGCCGACCGCCTGGAGCTCGAGCGCGCGGAGCGTGAGCGCCGGGAGGCCACCCATCGTGCCGTGCACGGCCGCGACGCCTCGGACCTCGGCGGCGGACCCGCCGAGGGCGGGGCCGGGCCGGGCGGTGCCGGCCGTGACGGCGGGGGCGACGGCGGCCCGGGCGGCGACTGACGTCCGCCGCGACCGGCCCGCACCCGTACGCCGACCGTGGACGGGCGTGACGGATCGCGTCACGAGGCGCACGATGGAGCCATGACGACTTCCTCCGACGGGTACGCGGTGTCCCGGACCGACGACGAGTGGCGGACGGTCCTCGACCCCGACGAGTTCCAGGTCCTGCGCCTCGCGGGCACCGAGCGCCCCTTCACCGGCGCCCTGCTCGACGAGCAGCGCGAGGGCATCTACTCCTGCCGCGCGTGCGGCGCCGAGCTCTTCCGCTCGGAGACCAAGTTCGACGCCCACTGCGGCTGGCCCTCGTTCTACGCGCCGCAGGACTCCGAGGCCGTCGAGCTGCTCGAGGACCGCTCGCTGGGCATGGTCCGCACCGAGGTGCGGTGCCGACGCTGCGGCTCGCACCTCGGCCACGTCTTCGACGACGCCCCGCAGACCCCCACCGGCGATCGGTTCTGCATGAACTCGATCTCGCTGTCCTTCGCCCCCGCCGAGCACGACGTCGAGCCCTCCGCCGACACCTCGACCGACCGTTGAGGCCCGGCCGCCCGCTCCGGGTGGCCACGGTCAACCTCCAGCACGGGACGCCGACGCGCGGGGGAGGGCCGGGCCTGTCCGGCGACCCCGGGCACGCCGACCCCGCGCACGCCGACCCCGCTCACGCAGGTCCCGCACGCCCGACCGACGCCCTGCGCGCGGCAGCCGCCGCCCTGGCGGACCTCGACCTCGACGTCGTCGCCCTCCAGGAGGTCGACCGCGGTCAGCGCCGCTCCGGCTACGTCGACCAGGCCCGCGTGCTGGCCCGCCTGCTCGGCATGCCCCACCACCGGCTCGCCGCCGCCGAGGTCGGGCCGCGCGGCGGCCCCCGGCTCCGCCTCCCGCTCCCGACGGCGCCCTGGGTGCCCGCCTACGGCGTCGCCCTGCTCAGCCGCGTCCCCGTGCGCGCGTGGCGGGCCTGGACCTACCCCTCCCGCCTCCTCGTCCTGCCTGCCGACCACCCCCTGGCCGCGGGCGGCCCCGTCCTGCGGACGGGCCGGCTCGCCGTGCGCCGCGACGAGTCCCGCGCCGTGCTCGTCGCCGAGCTGGACGCCCCCGGCGGCCCGCTCGCCGTCGCCGCCACCCACCTCGCCACCGACGGCGCCGTCGCCCGCGCCCAGCTCGCCGACCTCACCACCCGGCTCACCCGGCACGGCGGCGAGCACCTCCTCGCCGGCGACCTCAACCTGACCCCCGCCGCCGTCGCGGGCGCGACCGACCTGGCCCCCCTCGCCGTCGGGCGGACCTTCCCGGCCCACCGACCGGCCCGCCAGATCGACCACGTCCTCGGCTCCGCCGGCCTCGCCGCGCACGGAGCCGGCGAGGTGCACCGGCTGCCGGTCGCCGACCACCTCACGCTCGTCGCCGAGGTCACCGACCTGCGCGTCCCTGCCGACGCCGCCCGCGCCACCGCCGCCGGAGTCCACGCGCCGGACGCCACCGCGCCCGGCGCGACCGGCGCCGCGACCACCGGCACCGCTACCACCACCGGGCCCGCCTCGTGACCGCCGTCCTGGGCGGTTTCGCCGCGCTCGGCCTCATCGTCGTCGTCGGGTACGTGCTTGCCCGCACCCAGGTGGTGGGCCGCGGCGCCGCCGACACCGTCAGCCGCGTCGTCTTCCACGCGGGCGTGCCCGCGCTGATGGTCACCACGCTCGCCGGGGCCGACGTCGCACACGTGTTCTCCACCGCCGCCGTCGTCACGGTCTCGACCGCGGTGCTCATGGCGCTGACCTACGCCGTCCTGGGCCGCACCCTCCTGCGCTCCTCGCCCGCCGGCAGCATCCTGGGCGCCCTGAGCTCGAGCTACGTCAACGCCGGCAACCTCGGCCTGCCGATCCTCGTGCTCACCGTCGGCACCGCGGCGCCCGTCGTCCCCGCCATGCTGCTTCAGCTCCTGGTCATGGTGCCGGTGAGCTTCGCGCTGCTCGACCGGGCGACCGGACGGGCCGGGGCGGGCTGGCGGGTGTTCGCGCCCGTCCTCTCCCCGCCGGTGCTCGGCGTCCTCGCCGGCATCGTGCTCTCCCTGACCGGCTGGCAGCTCCCCGACGTCGTCGCCACGCCCGTCGGCATGCTCTCCGACATGACGGTGCCCGCCCTGCTGCTCGCCTTCGGCATGTCGATCCACGGCGGCGGCGAGGCCGGCGACCGGGCGCCCGTGCGCGAGGTGGCGACCGCCGTCGTGCTCAAGTCCTTCGTCGCGCCGCTCGTGGCCTGGGTGATCGGCGGGCCGGTCGCGGGCCTTGAGGGCGACGCCCTGCTCGGCGTCGTCGCCGTCGCGGCCCTGCCGACCGCCCAGAACGTGTTCGTCTACGCGATGCGCTACCGGACGCAGGTCGACCTCGTGCGCCGGAGCATCCTCGCCTCCTCGGCGCTGTGCGTCCCGGTCATCGTCGCCGCCACGGGGTTGCTGCAGTGAGCCGGCTCCGCGAGATCGTCGGCAAGGTCCCCCCGCCGGTCTACTTCCTCACCGCCGGCACGTCGTCCTACGTGGGCTCCGGCCTCGCCGTCGGGCTCTTCGCCTCCGCCCCGGCGCTCGCCGTCGGCTGGGCGCGCATGGGCATCGCCGCGCTCATCCTCCTCGCCTGGCGGCGGCCGTGGCGGCGCTGGCCGCGCGAGCGACCCTGGGTGGCGCTGGGCTGGACCGCGCTGTTCGGGCTCGCGCTCGGCGGGACGAACCTGCTGTTCTACGAGGGGATCGCGCGCCTCCCGCTGGGCACGGTCGTCTCCCTGGAGTACCTCGGGCCGGTGCTGCTCGCCGCGGTCGGCGGCAGGGGGTGGCTCAACCGGTTCGCCGTGCTGCTCGCCTTCGCCGGCGTGGCGACGATCGGCGGCCTCGGCGTCGACCTCACCGACCGCGACCAGCTGATCGGCACGCTCTACTCCCTGGGCGCGGGGGCGACCTGGGCGGCGTACATGGTCGTCGGCCGGCGCCAGTCCGGTCGCGTGGCGGGGCCGGACACGCTCGGCGTCGGGCTGGCGATCGCCGCCCTCGCCTACCTCCCGCTGGGTGCCCCCGGCTCGGCCCCGCTGATCGGGTGGGACCTGCTGCCCTTCGTCGTGGGGGTGGCCGTGCTCTCCTCGGTCGTGCCCTACGTCATCGACCAGCTGGCCTTCCGCCGCCTCACCGCGGCGACCTTCGCGCTGCTCACCTCGCTGCTGCCGGTGACCTCCCTGGTCGTCGGGCTCGTCCTGCTCGGGCAGGTGCCGAACGCCGCGGAGATCGCGGGGCTCGTCATGGTCTCGGTCGCCGTCGGCCTGGCGAGCCGGCCGACGCCGCCCCCCGTCCGCCTGCCGGAGCCGGACCCGCCCGGGCCGGGTGACACGCCGCACCGGGGCTGAGGGCCGCTGCTGAGGACCGGGGGCGCGGGTGGCGCCGGCCGACCGGCCCGCCACCGGCACCCGCCTCGCCTACGCCCGACCGGTGCGCCTGGCGTGACGCCACTCGACGACCGCGCAGCCGGCGGTGAGCGCCAGCCAGAGCGCGCCCCAGACCGACGCCGTTCCCTCCAGGTACGCCACGACGTTGTAGACGAGCACGCCGCCGGCGAGACCGGAGGCGAACCAGGCCCGCCACCGGGCGCGGGCCCCGCGCTCCTCCGGGAACCGGTCCGCGTACGCGGCGGGGGCGCCGAACTCACGGGCGAGCGAGGTCCCGGCGTCGCGAGCGTGGTCTCGGGCCTCGGCCTGGATCTCCGCCACGCGGGCGTCGCCCATGTCGTCCCGCCCGCGCAGCGCCCGGCCGAGGGCCACGAGCCAGGCCCCGTCGTCGAGCGGCTCCGCGCCGAGCGCGGCGTCGTCGGCCGCCGCGTCGCCCACCGCCGCGTCGCCCAGCGCCGCGTCGCCCAGCGCTGTGCCGTCCGACTCCGGGCCGTCCGGCGCCGCGTCGTCGGGGCCCGGCCCGACCGGGCCCCTCGCCCCACGAGCCGGCCCGGGGCCGGCGGCCGGCTCCGGAGGCGCCGACCAGGCACGCGCGACGAGCCAGGCCAGCACGCCGTAGGCGAGCGTCGCCCCCACGAAACCGAGCAGCGCGTTCGAGCCGACGACCACGTCGTTCCCGACGGCGAACAGCGTCACCGTCAGGGCGACGGACACCGCGAGCACGGCTCCGGCTGCGATCATCCCCGCCCGGTGGGAGCGACGCACCCGCACGACGGACCACGTCGCGCCGACCGCGCGGGACGCGACCGCCAGCGCGAGCGGGGCCAGCTGCCGGGAGAGGGTGAAGGGCTCGTGCACGGACCAGTCGAGGAGGTTGACGAACGAGAAGAGCGCGCCGAACCCGCAGGCGATCGCCAGGGTCTCGACGCTCAGGTCGCGGGCCGTGAGCCGCTCCGGGGCGTGCTGCTCGACGCCGGTCTCGCGCCACCGCGCGCGCACGTCACGCACGAAGTCCTCGGGCGTGCCGAACAGCTCCTGCGGCGTCTCGCCCGAGCGCTCGACCTCGTCGGCCACCTCGGTGACCGCCTCGACGATGCGCTCGCCGCGGACGTCGGCCAGCAGCAGCATGCCCGCGGCCCGTCGGGCCCAGTCCGCCCCCGGCCCTGCGGCTCCCGCGGCGGCGATCCGATCGATCGCGGTGTCGACCTTCTCCTGTCCGGCACTCATCGATCCCCCTGTCCGGTCGGCGCGTCCGTCGCCAGCGTGTCGACGAGCGCTCGCCAGCCCTCGAGCTCGCGGGCCAGCCGGGCGCGGCCGGCCGGCGTGATCGCGTAGGTGCGCCTGCCCGGGCCCCGTTCGCCCGCGGCCCAGGTGGCCACGACGGCGCCGGAGTCCTCGAGCGCGGACAGCAGCGGGTACAGCGACCCACCCTTCGGGCGGCCCAGGCCGCGCGCGGCCAGCCGCTCGGCGATCGCGTAGCCGTGCAGGTCCTCGACCGCCAGGCACGCCAGCACGCCGGTACCGAGGGCCGCGCGCACCCACTGCGGGGGCCACGGCATCTCCTCGTCGTTCACGTATCTAAGTATGGCAGGTATCTAGATAGGGCGTCGATCTCGTTGGCGGAGGGAGGGGAGGGGGCGACCCAGGGCCCGACGCCCCCGGGTGGGACGACGCTGGGCGCGACCTCCCCGGTCACGCCGACGCCCCGCGCCCCGGACCATGGACGGGTCCGGGAGGCGGGGCGTCGGGCAGGTGCTGCCGGCGGGCGCGGGGGCGGCCGGCGCCCGCCGGCAGCGGTCGGTGTCCTCTGCTCAGGTCGTGGCCGGGCGCCCGCCGAGGTAGAGGTCGGAGAGCTTGGGGTCGGCGAGGAGCTCGCGGGCCGGCCCGGTGGCGAAGACCCGGCCCAGGTCGAGGACGCAGCCGATGTCCGCCATCTCCAGGGCCCGGCGGGCGTTCTGCTCGACGAGCAGGACGGCCACCCCGGCGTCGCGCATCCGGGCGACCTGCTCGAAGACGACGGTGGTGCGCTTGGGGTCCAGGCCCATCGACGGCTCGTCGAGGAGCACGACGTCCGGGCTGACCATGAGCGCGCGGGCGAACTCGACCTGCTTCTGCTGCCCGCCGGAGAGCAGGCCCGCCGCGGCGGACCACTTCTCGGCGACGACAGGGAAGATGTCACGCACGACGTCGGCCCGCTCGGCCAGCGAGGACTGGTCCTTGACCGAGAACCCGCCGAGCAGGACGTTCTCCTCGACCGTCATCTCGGGGAAGACGCTGTGCCCCTGCAGGACGTGGGACAGGCCCAGCCGCAGCAGCGCCTGCGGTCCCTTGCCGGTGACGTCGGTGCCGTTGAGCGAGATCGAGCCGGCCCGCGGCTTGAGCAGCCCCGAGGCGACCTTGAGGACGGTGGACTTGCCCGCCCCGTTGGGCCCCACGAGGCACACCACCGTGCCGCGCCGGACCTCGACCGACAGGCCGCGCAGCACGAGCGCCGCCTTGCCGTAGCCGGCCTCGATGCCGTCGAGGGAGAGGATGACGTCCGGGTCAGACACCAAGGTAGGCCTCCAGCACGCGCGGGTCGGACTTGACGACGTCGGGCGTCCCCGTGGCGATGGGGGCGCCCCGGTCGAACACGACGATGTGGTCGCATAGCTTCATGATGAGCTCCATGTTGTGCTCGACGATGAGGAAGGTCGTGCCCTCGTCGTTGAGCTCGCGCACGAGCACGGCGATGCGCTCGATGAGCGAGGGGTTCACGCCGCCGGCGGGCTCGTCGAGCATGACGAACGACGGGTCCGACATGAGCGTCGAGCCCAGCTCGAGCAGCTTCTGCTGCCCGTAGGACAGGTCGCGGGCCTCGGAGCGCTCGAGGTGGTCGATGCCCACCCGGGCGAGCATGGCCCGCGCCCGCTCGACGGTCTCCGGCGAGCGTGCGCCGCCCAGGTACTCGCCCAGGGAGCGGGGCTGGACCGCGACGAGCATGTTCTCCAGCACGGTCATCCGCGGGAAGGTCCGGCACAGCTGGAAGCTGCGCCCGAGGCCGGCCCGGGCGATCCGGTGCGGCGCCCACCGGGTGATCTCCTTGCCGCGCAGGTGGACCGAGCCCGAGTCGGGCTTGATCATCCCGGTCACGCAGTTGAAGAACGTGGTCTTGCCGGAGCCGTTGGGCCCGATGAGCCCGTTGATCTTCCCGTCGAGGAAGGACACGCTCGCCTCCTGGACGGCGTGCACGCCGCCGAAGGACTTCGACAGGGCGTCGGTGCGCAGGACGGCGGTGCCCACCGCCACCTCCGTGCGGTCATCGGTCATCGTCATGGTCCCTGCCCTCCGTGCTGGTCGTGGTGGCGCCGGCGGAGCCGCCCGCCGGGGCGGAGGCTCCTGCCCGCTCGGAGCCGCCCGCCGGGTCGGTCGCTCCCGCCGTCTTGGAGCCGCCCGCCGGTTCGGCACCGGCCGTCGTCGCCCCGCTGCGCGCGGTCTGCTCCGCGCGCAGCTCCTCGGCGCTGACCTCGCGGATCGAGGTGGCGCCCTGGTGGCGAAGCCGGCGCCAGAGCTGCTGCACCCCGGTGAGCACGCCGTCGGGCAGGAAGAGCACGACGACGCCGAGGAGGATGCCGGTGGCGACGAGGTGGAACTGCGTCTCGCCGAAGTTGAGGACGAAGTACTCCAGCGCGATCCCGACGACGACCGCCCCGATGAGCGGGCCGAACAGGAAGCGGCTCCCGCCGAGCAGAGCCATGAGGACGATCTGCGAGCTGAGCACGACGTCGAACTGGAAGATCGGGTCCAGGTCGCCGAACCACAGGCCGTACAGGCCCCCGGCCAGCGCGACGACGAAGGCCGAGACGACGAAGGCGATCAGCTTGAGCGTCGCGGTGGGGATGCCCAGGGACTCGGCCTTGTCCTCGTCCTCGCGCACGCCCTTGAGACCGGCCCCGAACCGGGACAGGTCGATGAACAACCACACGAGCAGCGCGAGTGCGAGCAGCCCGAGGAAGATGAAGTAGAACGTCTGGTGGTGCTCGGGCCGCAGCATGTCCGGGAACGGCCGGGGGACCACGAGCCCCTCCGAGCCGCCGGTGATCGCGCGCCAGCTCTGGAAGACGAGCTGGAGCACGAGGACCAGGGCGATGGTGACGATCACGAAGGACGCCCCGCGCACCCGCAGGGCCGCGAAGCCCACCGGGATCGCGATGGCCACGGTGCCCAGCGAGGCGACGAGGGCCGCCACGAAGGGGGAGAGGCCGCCCTCGATGACCAGCAGGGCGGTGCCGTAGGAGCCCAGGCCGAAGAAGGCGACGTGGCCCAGCGAGATGTAGCCGGTGAAGCCGCCCATGATGTTCCAGCCCGTGGCCAGCACCGCGAAGTTGAGCACGATGACGCCGGCGCTGAGCATGTAGGCGTTCGGCGAGAGCGCCGGCCACAGGGCGAGCACGGCGACGACGACGGCGATCGAGATCAGTCCGCGCACCCGCTTGCCACGGTCGCCGGCCTCGGCGGAGGCGGCCTGCCGCGGGCGGGTCAGGGTGTCAGAAGCGTTGGGCAAGACGTCCTCCGAAGAATCCTTGGGGGCGGACCATGAGGGTGGCGAACAGGGCGAGGTAGAAGATCGTCTGCGCCCAGGTGGACCCCACCGGGATCTCCAGCAGCACCCGGCCGATGCCGAGCACCATCGCCGCCAGGGCGGCGCCGGGGATCGATCCCAGGCCCCCGACGACGATGATCGCCATGAGCGGGCCGATCCAGTGCCAGTGCAGCGAGGGGTAGATCGTGGCCTGCAGGGACAGGGCCGCGCCGCCCACCGCCGCGGTGGCCAGGCCCAGTCCGAAGCCCAGGCCGGCGGTGCGGTTGGTGTCGATGCCGACGAGCTTGGCCGCCTCGGGGTGCTGGATCGTGGCCCGCAGCGACCGGCCGAAGCGGGTCTTCTTCAGCACGACGTAGAGCACGACGAGGCTGACCGCGGCCAGGCCGAACGAGATGACCTGGACGACCGGGATGCGCGCGCTGAGCAGCTCGATGCTCGAGGCGCCGTACGGCAGGTTGATGCGCCGCTGCGTGCCGGAGTACGCCATGCCGAGCAGGCCCTCGATGATGAGCGCGATGGCGAAGGTCAGCAGGACCGACATCATCGTCATCGTGGACGGCTTGAGCCGGGTGAGCAGGTAGCGCTGGATGACGAACCCGATGAGGAAGAACGCCGGGACGGTGATGACCAGGGAGAGCATCGGGTCCAGGCCCGTCACGCCCGCGAAGCGCCAGGCGATGTAGGCCGAGAGCACGATGAACGCGGCGTGGGCGAGCATGACCACGCGCATGATCCCGAAGTACAGGGTCAGCCCCGCGGCGAGCAGCGCGTACAGCCCGCCGACGAGGACCCCCAACACGAGGGTCTGGAACAGGAGGGTGCCGGAGATCACCGATCACCACTCCGGCTTGGGGTAGACCAGCTCGGCCTCGGCGGCGTCCTCGGGCAGGACGATGGCGATCTCGCCGTCGATGTACTGCTGGATGAGGTGGGCGCCGTCCGGGCGGCCGGCCTCGTCCCAGGACAGGGTGCCGACGATGGTGTCGACCGAGTTGCCGTGCAGCCAGTCGATGAGCTCCTGCTGGCAGTCGCCCTGCTCGGCGCAGCCCACGGCCTCGACGGCGGCGGCGACGACCTGGCCGGTGGTGTAGGCGTTGGCCTCGTCCTCGCCGGGGGCGTGGTCGTGGATCTCGGTGTGCGCCTCGACGAACTCCTCGTTGGTCGGGTACGGCGCCTCGGGCGTGTAGCCGGTCGGGGCGATGATGCCGTCGACGTCGCCGCCGATGGCCTCGACGAACTCGGGGTTCGTCGGGGCGGTGCTGAAGGCGGCCAGACGCGGCTGGTAGTTCAGCTGCTGCAGCGCGAGGATGAGGTTGACCGCGTCCTGGTACTGGGTGCCGCCGATGACGATGTCCGGGTCGGCGTCGGCGATCCGCGCCGCGATGCTGGAGAAGTCCGTGGCGTTGGGCGGGTAGACCTCGTCGACGACGATCTCCACGCCGAGCTCGTCGAGCCCGTCGCGCAGGCCGTAGGCGGTGCCCTGGGCGAAGGGGTCGTCCATCGCCGCGACGGCGGCCGTCTCGGGGCGCTCGCCCTCGGGCATGGCCTCGATGTACTCGACCAGGTAGTTGTAGTGGTCCGGGGCGATGGCGGGGGCCGCGTAGAAGATGTTCTCGAAGCCGTTCTCGAAGACCTCGGCGGCCGCGGCGGCGGGCTCGACGAAGAGCATCCCGTACTCGGAGGCCACGCGGGAGGCGGGCACGACCAGGCGGGTGGAGAACGGGCCGAACAGCAGGTCCACCTCGTCCTGGGCGATGAGCGACTCGTAGTCGGAGACCACCCGGGAGGCGTCCGAGGCGTCGTCGAGGATGCGCAGCTCGACCTGGCGGCCGAGCAGACCGCCGTTCTCGTTGACGACCTCCGCCCAGGTCTCGTAGCCGCGCTGGACGCCGAGACCGGGCTCGGCGAAGTCGCCGGTCAGGGGGAGGGAGACGCCGATGACGATCGGGTCGTCGGAGTCCCCGCCGTCCCCGCCGTCGTCGGAACCGGAACCGCAGGCGGCCACCAGGGCCAGGGCTGCGGCGGTGGCGGCCACCGTCGACAGCCGGGTCAACCTCGTCGTTGACATTCGAGCCTCCTTGTTCGAACGTGACTGCGCGAAAGCGCTTTCCGCACAGTAGGGGATGTGTGTCCCGGTGCACAAGACCCGGCTTGGGCCCGCCGCGGACCCGCCTCGGACCCGCCGGGATGAGGACCGTGCCCGCCGGGTCGCCGGCGCGGGCCGCGTCGTCGGGGACCGTCCCGGCGGGCGGCGGCGCAGGCGCCGTGGTTCCCGCTGCGGGGCGCCCGGGGTGCTGATAACGTCCCGGCGATGCGGGCCCTGCCCGGTGCCCGTCGGGCCCGGGGCCCGACCGGGAGGTGCGAGATGGCGGCAGGGAGGTCCGGTTCCGGCAGGCGGTCCGGGAGCCCCGGCGAGGTCACCCTGTCCGACGTCGCGCGGGCGGCCGAGGTCTCCCTGGCCACGGCCTCGCGGGTGATCAACGGGAGCAAGGACCGCTCCGTGCGCCCCGAGCTGCGCGAGCGCGTCCTCGCCGCCACCGAGCGGCTCGGCTACTCCCCGAACGCCCACGCGCAGGCGATGGCCCGCGGCCGCACCGCCATCATCGGCCTCATCGTCCGCGACATCTCCGACCCGTACTTCTCCGCGATCGCCGCGGGCGTGTCCGACGCTGCCGACGCCGCCGACCTCCTCGTCACCCTGGCCAACACGCACAACGACGCGGACCGCGAGCTGCAGTACGTCCAGGCGCTGCAGATGCAGCGGGCGCGGGCGATCATCATCGTCGGCGCCCGCCAGCGCGACGGCGAGGCGAACCTGCGCCTGCGCCGCGCGCTGGACGTCTACCAGGCCCGCGGCGGCACGGTGGCGATCGTCAGCCAGCCCATCCTCGGCGTCAACGCTGTGCACGCGGACAACGAGCGCGGCGGCGCCGACCTCGCCCGCGCGCTGCACGGCATCGGCCGGCGCCGCTTCGCCCTGCTGTGCGGACCGACCGTCAACCTCACCGCCCAGGAGCGGGCCCGAGGGTTCCGGGACGCGGCCGCCGAGCTCGGCAGCCCGGTGCCCGAGGACCTCGTGGTGCCCGGAGACTTCACCCGCGACGGCGGGCACGCCGCGATGGCCGAGCTGCTCGCGCAGGTCGGCGACGCGGACCGCTTCGACACCGTGTTCGCCGTCAACGACGTCATGGCCCTCGGCGCCCTGACCGCGGCCCGCGAGTCGGGCCGCTCCGTGCCCGGCGACCTCGGCCTGGCCGGCTTCGACGACATCGCCACCCTCCAGGACGTCACCCCGGCGCTGACCACCGTCCGCGTGCCGCTGCGGGAGATGGGTCGCCAGGTCACCGGGCTCGCCCTGGCCCCGCCGGAGGACGGACCGATGGAGGTCGTCGTCGAGGGTGAGGTCGTCCTGCGCGAGTCGACCCCGCCGCTCGACTGACCGGCCCGCGGCCCGCCCCGCCGTCGAGCAGGTCGAGCCCCCCGACCAGCTGGTCGCTCCCCTCCGCCCGGCCGGACCGGCCCCACCGCAGCCGCTCGTCTTGACATGCCCGATCGCGCACCCCTACCTTTCGGGAAAGCGCATTCCAAGCGTCCCGGCGTCGATGGAGATCTCGAGATGAGCACCCGCACCCTGCGACTGGCCATGAACGGCGTGACCGGACGGATGGGGTACCGACAGCACCTCGTCCGCTCGATCCTCGCCATCCGCGACGCCGGCGGCGTCGAGCTCGAGGACGGCACGCGCGTCCAGGTCGAGCCCGTCCTGCTCGGCCGCAACGAGAACCGGCTGCGCGAGATCGCCGAGCAGCACGGCATCGCGGGGTGGAGCACCGACGTCGACGCCGCGATCGCCGACCCGGCCACCGACATCTACTTCGACGCCCAGGTCACCTCCCGGCGCCGGGCGGCGCTGACCGCGGCGATGGAGGCCGGCAAGCACGTCTTCACCGAGAAGCCCACCGCCGAGACCCTGGGGGAGGCGCTCGAGCTGGCCCGCCTGGCCGACCGCACCGGCGTCGTCGCCGGCGTCGTGCACGACAAGCTCTACCTGCCCGGCCTCGTCAAGCTCCGCCGCCTGGTCGAGGAGGGCTTCTTCGGCCGCATCCTGTCCATGCGCGGGGAGTTCGGCTACTGGGTCTTCGAGGGCGACCACCAGCCCGCCCAGCGCCCCTCGTGGAACTACCGCACCGAGGACGGCGGCGGCATCACCACCGACATGTTCTGCCACTGGAACTACGTCCTCGAGGGCATCCTCGGCCAGGTCGAGACCGTCACCGCCCAGACCGCCACCCACATCCCCACCCGCTGGGACGAGCGTGGCGAGCCCTACGACGCCACCGCCGACGACGCCGCCTACGGCATCTTCGGCATCCGCACCCCCGACGGCGACCCCGTCGTCGCCCAGATCAACTCCTCGTGGGCGGTGCGCGTCTTCCGCGACGAGCTCGTCGAGTTCCAGGTCGACGGCACGCACGGCTCCGCCGTCGCCGGTCTGCGCAGGTGCGTGGCCCAACAGCGCGCCCACACCCCCAAGCCGGTGTGGAACCCCGACCTGCCGGTCACCGAGCCCTTCCGCGACCAGTGGCTCGAGGTCCCCGCCAACGGCGACCTCGACAACGGCTTCAAGCTCCAGTGGGAGGAGTTCCTGCGCGACGTCATCGCCGGGCGTGAGCACCGCTACGGGCTGCTCTCGGCCGCCCGCGGCGTCCAGCTCGCCGAGCTCGGCCTGCGCTCCTCGGCCGAGGGCCGCCGCCTCGACGTGCCCGTGCTCAGCCTCGACGGGGGAGGGAACTGATGGGCGCTGCCACCCTCCTCCTGCCCACGCCCGACGGCGGACGGGCCGAGCACACGCTTCGCGCCCCCGGCCCGTGGACCCGCCCCGAGGGGCCGGCCGCCGCGCGCGTGGCCTACGCCGCCGCGCACGTCGTGCCCACGCTCGGCTCCGACTTCGCCCCCGGCAGCCCCGCCGTCCTCGACTGGGACGCGACCCTCGCCTTCCGCCACCACCTGTGGTCCTGGGGGCTGGGGGTCGCCGAGGCGATGGACACCTCCCAGCGGGGGATGGGCCTGGACTGGCCGGCCGCCGCCGAGCTCATCCGCCGCTCCTCGGCCGAGGCCCGCTCCGTCGGGGGCCTCATCGCCTGCGGAGCGGGCACCGACCAGCTGGGCGCCGCCGCGGTCACCGGCCTCGAGCCGGGCGCCGCGCTCGAGGCGGTGCTGGCCGCCTACCGCGAGCAGCTCGAGGTCGTCTCCGCCGCCGGCTCGCGCCCGATCCTCATGGCCTCCCGGGCGCTGGCCGCCGTCGCCCGCGACGCCGAGGACTACCTCGCCATCTACGCCACCCTCCTGGCCGAGGTCGACCGGCCCGCGATCCTGCACTGGCTCGGCGAGGCCTTCGACCCCGCCCTGCGCGGCTACTGGGGCTCGACCGACCCCTACCGGGCAGCCGAGACCGTGCTCGGTCTCATCCGCGAGCACGCCGGGAAGGTCGACGGCATCAAGATCTCCCTGCTCGACGCCGAGCTGGAGATCTGGCTGCGCGAGCGCCTGCCCGAGGGCGTGCGGATGTACACCGGCGACGACTACAACTACCCCGACCTGGTCGTCGGCGACGAGCGCGGGCACTCCGACGCCCTCCTGGGCATCTTCGCCGCCATCGCCCCGGCCGCCTCGACCGCGCTGCAGGCCCTCGACGCCGGGGACGACCGCCGCGCGCACGAGATCCTCGCCTCGACGCAGGCGCTCGGGCGGCACATCTTCGCCGCCCCGACGATGTACTACAAGACCGGCGTCGCCTTCCTCGCCTGGCTCGACGGCCACCAGAGCGGCTTCCGCATGGTCGGTGGCCTGCACGGCGGGCGCTCGACGGCGCACCTCGTCGAGCTCTTCCGCCTCGCCGACGCCGCCGGCCTGCTCGCCGACCCCGAGCTCGCCGCCGGGCGCATGCGGTCCTTCCTCGCGGTGAGCGGGCTGGAGGACGGGCGATGAGCGCGGGGCGGGCCGCGCCGTCGGGCGGGACGACGGACGCCGGGAGCCGGGACCTGTCCCGGCTCTCCCTCAACACCGCGACCACCAAGGCGTGGACGCTCGAGGAGGCCGTGCGCGGCGCCGAGCGGGCCGGCCTGCCGGCACTGGGGCTGTGGCGCGACCGCGTGGCCGAGGCCGGCCTCGAGCAGGCCGCGGCCCTCGTGCGATCGGCCGGCCTGCGGGTCTCCTCCCTGTGCCGCGGCGGGTTCCTCACGGCCCCCGACGACGACGGGCGCCGCGCGGCGGTGGAGGACAACCGCGCCGCGATCGTCGAGGCGGCGACGCTGGGTACCGACGCGCTGGTCATGGTCGTCGGCGGCCTGCCCGCGGCGACGGGCCCCAACCTGCCGCCCCGCGACGGCGGCGGCGACCGGGACCTCGTCGCGGCCCGCCGGCGTGTGGCCGACCGGGTGGCCGAGCTCGTGCCCTTCGCCCGCGAGCACGGCGTGCGGATCGTCCTCGAGGCGCTGCACCCGATCTTCGCCGCCGACCGGGCGGTGCTCTCCACGCTCGGGCAGTGCCTCGACCTCGCCGAGCAGTTCGACGCGGCGGAGGTCGCCGTCGTCGTGGACACCTACCACGTGTGGTGGGACCCGCAGCTGCGCGAGCAGATCGCCCGCGCGGGGGCCGGCGGGCGGATCGCCGGCTACCAGGTGTGCGACTGGAACCTGCCGATCGCGGCGGACCCGCTGCTCTCGCGCGGCTACATGGGCGACGGCTTCGTCGACTTCGCCACGATCACCCGCTGGGTGGCCGAGGCGGGGTACACCGGCGACGTCGAGGTGGAGATCTTCAACCAGGCGATCTGGGACACCCCCGGCGACGAGGTCGTCGCGACGATCGCGGACCGCTACACCCGCCTCGTCCACCCCCACCTCTGACCACCCCCGACCCGGCGAGTGAGCAGTTTTCTGCCTGACGAGTGAGCACGTGCCTGCCCGCCGGGACGGGACCGGCGGGCCTCGATGACGACCGGCCGGGTTACCCCTGCGAGGGGATGGGCGTCTGCTGGTAGAGCGCGAGCCGCCAGCCGTCCCCGGCGCGGGTGTAGACGCTGGACATGAGCGCCTCGAAGGCGGGCTCCTCGCCGTCGCGCCAGGCGCGCCCGGTATAGACGAGGACGGCATGGTCGTCGCCGAAGGGGATGAGGCGGGCGTCCGCGATGGCGTACGTCCGCCACGGCGGTGCGGCGTCGAGCGAGTCGACGACGCCCTGCCGGTCGAGGACCGCGCCGTGGGCCAGGACCATGACGCCGTCGTCGGTCATGGTCCGGCCGTAGAAGTCGGCCCCCGTGCCGTCGCAGAGGGACTGCCACCCCTGCCGCTCGAGGTCCAGCAGCTGATCCAGCACGTGCGCCTCCCGAGATCGTGGGACGGCCCGCCACCTCGGACGGGGCGGGACGGGGCGGCCACCGTAGCGCCGGTGAAGTGCCACGGCGCCCCGGCCGGGCACCTGGCGGGGCTCTCCAGCTGACGAACGGCGCCATCACCGGGTTCTGCTCCTTCGAGCAGCCCGGGTTCACCCCGCGGACCCCTCCCGCTCGCAGGCCGTTCAGCCCGTGGTGGTTCCGTGCCGGAGGGCGCTCGGCCGATGCGCCCTCCCACCCCCCATCGACTGGAGACACGTGAGCCCTCGCCCACGACGGACCACCCTCGCGTCCGCCGGAGTCCTCGCCGCCGTCATGGCGGCCGGGCTGGCCGCCCCCGCGGCCTCAGCCCCCGCCGACGCCGCTCGGACCAGCCCCGCGACCACGGACGACGCCGCCCCCGACCAGGTGGAGACCGGCTCGCGCTGGACCCTGGCCAACCTGCCGGACACGCAGTTCTACTCCCGCTACGCCGCCGACCAGTTCGAGCCCCGCTACGGCACCAACCCCTACCAGGCGCAGACCGACTGGCTCGCCGAGGTGCACGAGGAGCTCAACATCCCCTTCGTCACGCACGTCGGCGACGTCGTCGACCGCGCGGGCGTGGAGAACGAGTGGATCGCCGCCGACGCCGCCCACCAGGCGCTCGAGGACGCCGAGCTCCCGTACTCGGTCCTGCCCGGCAACCACGACCTGACGAACTCGGGGGTCGATGACACCGAGCTCGGCGCGGACGAGCCGTTCCTCCAGTGGTTCTCGCCGGAGCGCTCCGCCGGCCAGTCGCCCACCTCCGGGCGCGACGCCACCGGCTTCAGCGAGTACCACGTGTTCGAGGCCGAGGGGCAGGAGTACCTCGTGCTCGCCCTGGCCTGGCGCACCTCCGACGCCACCCTCGAGTGGGCCGAGCAGGTCATGGCCGACCACCCCACGCTGCCCACGATCCTCACCTCGCACGAGATCCTCGGCGTCGACTCCGACGGCGTCACCGCCGTCACCGGCGGCAACGGTGAGCGCCTGTGGGAGGGGCTGATCCGCGACAACGACCAGATCTTCCTCACCATCTCGGGCCACAACCACGGCTCGACCCACCGGACCGTGCAGAACGACCACGGCAACGACGTCATCCAGGTCCTGCAGGACTGGCAGATGCACTACGAGGGCGGCAACGGCTACCTCGGCCTGTTCGAGTTCGACCTCGAGAACGACGCCATCCACGTCTCCGCGCCCTCGCCCTGGGTGGTCGGCAAGCCCGAGGACATGCTCACGGTCCACGACCGACCCATGCTCGACGCGGCCAACGAGGAGTACACGGTCGACATCGACTTCGCCGAGCGCTTCGCCGGGTTCAACCCCGACTGGGAGCCGGGCGACGGGCAGCTCACCTCGCTGACCGATCAGGCCCGCGAGATCATCCTCGACGGCTTCGAGGGCGTCCCGCCGGTCGACCGCGCCGTCCCCGGCTCCACCGAGGACTACGTCCGCACCGAGGGCACCGTCGCGCACTGGCGCCCCAACCTCGTCGACGCCGAGGTCGGTGACGTCCTGCCCGAGGGGGCGGTCCTGCCCGACGCCGTGCTCGAGGCGCAGGCGATGACCCGCGGCCCGATCGACACCTCGCCGACCGCCCTCGAGGAGGACGTCACCCTCTGCGAGGGGCACGCCTTCTCGTCGGCCGCGAGCGGCATCTGCTTCGCGAACTCGTCGAACTCCGACGACCGCTTCAGCTACTTCGCCACCGAGCACGACGTGCCCGTCACCAACGTCGAGCTCGACGACGGCTACACCATCGAGGCCTTCATCAACATCGCCGAGGGCTGGACCGCGGACGAGAACGCGTGGACCCGCGCGCTCGCCCGCTCCGGCAACCGCTCGCGCATCCCCGGCATGGCGCAGATCTGGGACTACACCCAGGCGCCGGCGTCGATCGGCTTCTCCAACCTGCGTGAGTTCCAGTGGACCGTCGTCCCCGAGGACCCCACCACGGGCGACCGCACCGCCTGGTCGGGCGAGATCACGTCCGACGACTGGTACCACCTCGCCATGGTCAACGACCCCGCGGACGGGTCGGTGACGATGTACGTCGACGGCATGCCCATCCTGCGCAACATCACCGACGGCAACGGCATGTCCTTCGAGGAGGGCTACCCGTGGATGATCGGCGCGGGCACGAACGACGACGAGATCGGCTCCGGCTGGCACGGCGGCGTCGGCGAGGTCCGCGTCATCGACCGCGCCACCGAGCCGGGTGAGTGGCTCATCGACCGTCCCGACGTCGAGGCCTTCGAGGCCGAGGCCACCGAGGTCGAGATCGCTGCGGGCGAGGAGTCCGCGACTCTGAGCGGCACCGGCCGGCCCGGCGCGACCGTCGAGGTGACCGGCGCCCTCACGGGCGAGGCCACGGTCGACGACGAGGGCACCTGGAGCCTCGAGGGCGCCGTCACCCCCGCCGACGCCGCAGCCGGCACCTACGATCTCGCCCTCACCCACGGGTTCGGCGAGCGTCGCTCGCAGGCCGTGGCCGGCACGCTTACCGTCGTCGGTGAGGAGCCGGGGCCCGACCCGGAGCCGGAGCCGGAGCCCGAGCCGGAGCTGCCGGCGCCGGGTCGTGGGTTCTTCCTCAACGACGGGTGGGACGCGACCGCGGACCACGTGTTCGCCTACGGCCGCTCGCGTGATGCGGTGCTGGTGGGGGACTGGGACGGGGACGGTGCGGACACCCTGGTGGTGCGTCGGGGTAACCGGTACTTCCTCAACAACACCCTGGTCGGTGGGAACGCGGACGTGGAGCTCGGCTTCGGCCGCGCGAGCGACACCGTGCTCGTGGGTGACTGGGACGGTGACGGCGTCGACACCTTCGCCGTGCGCCGGGGCAACGCGTACTTCCTCGCCAACACCCACGAGGGTGGCAACGCGGAGATCGAGCTGAACTACGGCCGCTCCGGTGACGAGGTCCTCGTCGGTGACTTCGACGGCGACGGCTCGGACACCTTCACCGTCCGTCGCGGCAACCGGTACTACATCAACAACTCCGTGACCGGTGGGAACGCCGATTCTGAGCTGGGCTACGGCCGCGCCTCGGACGATGTCGTGGTCGGTGACTGGGACGGTGACGGGGCGGACTCCTTCGCGGTGCGTCGCGGGAACCTCTACCTGGTCTCCAACAGCCTGACCTCGACCCGTGCGGAGATCGAGCAGCGCTACGGCCGGGCCTCGGACGAGGTGTTCGTCGGCGACTGGAACGGCGACGGCACCGACACCCTCGGCATCCGCCGCTGACAGATCGGAGGGTGCCGACCCGCCACCGTCCCCGTGGCGAGTGAGCACTTTCCTGCCTGACCAATGAGCACGGCCCGGTCCACATGGACCGGGCCGTGCTCACTGGTCGGACCATTTTCCGCTCACTCGCCGGGCACAATTCCGCTCACTCGCGAGACTGACCTGCTCACTCACCGTGACTGGGGTGGGCGGGCGAACAGAGACGCAACAGTGACCTTCGACTCGCGCTCTCCGCGTGCACCTGTGCAGCAACGGTGCAAGAGTGGCCCCGCTGTCACACAGCGCGGAGGCCGCCCACCGGCCCCCGGCAGACAAGGAGGCAAGTCATGTGGTCGTTCATCTCGCTCGTCATCGTCGGCGCGATCATGGGCGCACTCGCCCGCCTGTTCATGAAGGGTGACCAGAACCTCGGCATCCTGTGGACCATCATCCTCGGCGCGCTCGGCGCCCTCGCGGGCGGCTGGGTCGCCGATCAGCTCTTCGACGGCTCCACCATCGTCACCTGGGTCGTCGGCATCCTGCTGGCGATCGTCTTCATCACCATCTTCATCGCGCTGCGCGGCCGATCGGCCCGCCGCTGACCCGCTGACCGGCAGGCGCCCCGGGCGCCCGCCACGACCGACACGACGGGGCCGACCGCATCTGCGGCCGGCCCCGTCGGCCGTCCGGGCTGCGTCGAGCCCGTCAGTGCTCGCGGAGCAGCTCGACCAGCTCGTCCTTGTTGAGGTCGGAGTACCCGGTCAGCCCGAGCTCCTTGGCGCGCGCCCGCAGCTCGTCGACCGTCCGGTCCTCGTAGCGTTCGGCCTCGCCGCCCCGCTGCGCGATCGTCTTCTCCCCCTCGGCGGCGGCCGCGTTGGAGATCCGGGCGGCCTTCTCCTGCGAGGCGCCCTCCTCCCGCAGCGCCTCGTACATCTCGGGCTTCTTCAGGCTGGGTGTCTCGTCGTCGGGCATGACGCCCCCCTCCGGCAGGGTACGGGCACCACATGGTGCCCGCCCTCGACGCTACCGAGTCCCAGGCCGGCGCCGCTCGCTAGCCTGCTGAGCATGCTCTCCCTCGCGGACCTCGCCCTGCCCGTCGTCGCCGCGCCCATGGCCGGCGGTCCCTCGACGCCGGAGCTGGTCGCCGCCGTCGATGCCGCCGGGGGAGCGGGCTTCCTCGGCGCCGGGTACCAGGACGCCGCGGCGCTGGCCCGGCAGATCGAGCGCACCCGTGAGCTCGGCGCCCGGCGGTTCGGCGTCAACGTCTTCGTCCCGGACGCCGTCCCCGCCGACCTGGGCGCCGCGCTGGCCTACCGCGACGCCCTCGCCCCGCTCGCGGCCGAGCTCGGCCTCGACGCGCTCGGCGAGCCCCGTCAGGACGACGCCGCCTACGCGGAGAAGCTCGACGCCCTGCTCCGTTCTCCCGTCCCGGCCGTGTCCTTCACCTTCGGGCTTCCCGACCCGACGGCGGTCCGCGCCCTGCACGAGGTCGGCACCGCGGTCTGGGTCACCGTCACCTCCGCGGATGACGCCTGTGCCGCGGCCCGGGCGGGGGCCGACGTCCTCGTGGTCCAGGGGCCGGAGGCCGGCGGGCACCGCTCGACCTTCACCGTCGCCGAGACCCCCGGCACCACCGGGCTGCTCGAGCTGCTCGGCGAGGTCCGCGCCGCCGCCGACCTCCCGCTGGTCGCCGCCGGCGCCCTGACGACCGGGGGATCGGTGGCCGCGGCCCTGCGTCGCGCCGACGCCGTCCAGGTCGGCACCGCCCTGCTCGACGCCGACGAGGCCGGCACCTCGCCCGCGCACCGCGCCGCCCTGCGCGACCCGGGCCTGACCGCGACCGCCCCGACCCGCGTGTTCACCGGCCGCCCGGCCCGCTCGCTCGTCAACGACATGGTGCGGCGCTTCGACGCCGTCGCCCCGGCCGCCTATCCCGCGGTCAACCACGTCACCTGGCCGATCCGCCAGGCCGGGGGCGCGGCCGGGGACCACCGCTACGTCCCGCTGTGGGCGGGGGAGCGGTGGCGCGAGGCGCCCTCCGGCCCGGCCGGCCGCATCGTCACCGACCTCATCGCCGCGGCCCGCAAACTGCCGGGCGGCGGTGCCGACGCAGGCTGACCGCGCCTACGCCAGCCGCAGCGTGGTCAGGCAGGTGGGGTCGTCGGGGCCGGTGGCGATGGGCAGCTCGCCGCTGAGGCCCTCATGGGTGACGCTCAGCGTGCCCTCGACGTCGCGCGGCAGCCACAGCCCGGCGAACCCGTTGTCCTCGGTGGTGACCTGCTCGTCCAGGAGGACCTGACCCGACCGGTCGACGACGCGTACGTCGAGCTCGGCGCCGGCCAGCTCGCCGCGACAGGTCGTCAGGCTGTGGAACCAGCAGTCGTGGGTCTCGTCCACGTAGGGCGCCACCGAGACGTAGAACAGGTCCTCGTCCAGCGCGAGCTCGACCGGAGCGGCGGAGGTCGGCGTGCTCAGCTGCACCGAGTCGTAGCGGACCGAGGCCATGAGCTCGTCCGGCCTCTCGGCGAGCGGTGTCGCCTCGAGCGCGTCGACGAGCTCGGCGCCGGAGGTCCCCGCGAGCCCGAGCCGGGCCAGGACGCCGTCGACCGTCCCGGTCCCCGTGCCGTCCACGCCGCTCGAGGTCGAGGGGGCGGTGTCGGCCACGCCGGCGGCAGGATCGGTGGCGACGGGGGTCGGGTCGTCAGCGTCGTCGGCGCAGGCGCCCAGCGTGAGCAGCGCGAGGGCGAGGACGGCGGGCAGGCGTCGTAGGCGGGTCACGACCACGGACCCTACGGCCGGGTCACCCGGCGCGACCGGGACCTTGGCCCCGACCACGAGCCCGCCCCCGACCACGAGCCCGCCCCCGACGACGACCCGGCCCCCGACGCCGTCGCCGCACCGGGCCGGACCGGTCAGGCCGCCGCCCAGCGCACCACGACGTCGCCGAGCATCGCTCGGGCGCGGCTCGCCATCGGCTCCTCGAGCAGCTGACGATCGAACAGATGGCCGAAGGTGTGCTGGTTCGCCACCTGGAACACGCAGTACGCGCTGATGAGCATGTGCAGGTCGAAGGCGTCGATGTCCTCGCGGAACACGCCCTCCAGGCGGCCGCGCGCCAGGATCTCCTCCAGCACGTCGACGGCCGGCTGCCCGAGCTCGCGCAGGCTGTCGATCCGTTTGAGGAACTCGGCGCGGTGGATGTTCTCGATCATCACGAGGCGGATGAAGTCGCTGTGCGCCACGTGGTGGTCGTAGGTGGCCTCGGCGATCGCCCGCAGCGCGCCCGCGGGGTCGAGCTCCGTCACCACGATCTCGCGCTCGGCGTCCCGGATGCCGCGGTAGGCCTGCTCGAGCACCGCGATGTACAGCTCCTCCTTGCTGCCGAAGTGGTAGTAGATCATCCGCTTCGTGGTGCGCGTGCGGGCCGCGATCTCGTCGACCCGGGCGCCGGAGAACCCGTCGGAGGCGAACACGGCGGTCGCCTCCTCGAGCAGCTCGCGCTTGGTGCGTTCGGCGTCGCGGTGCCGGACCGGGTCGCCGGTGGGTGGGATCGTCATCGAGAGCCTTCGGGTTCGGGTCCGGCCAGCACGTGGCGCGGATTGTCCACCATCATCGTACGGATCTCCTCCTCCGCGACCCCGGCGCGTCGCAGCCGGGGCAGCACCCGGTCGTGCAGGTGGCGCATGGTCCAGGTCGGGGTGTGCGTGCGCCGCCACGACGGCGGGGTCATCCGGCTGTGGACGGCGGCGTCGTGGGAGAGGACCACCTGCCCGGCGAGCCCGCGCCCGAGGAGCGCGAGGAGCATCTCGACCCGGCGGTCGTCGGGGGCGACGTGCTCCATCCCGAACCGGTCGAACCCGAGGTAGGACCCGCCCGCGGCGAGCTCGAGGAGGTAGTCCAGGTCGTCGGAGTCGCCCGCGTGACCGATGACCACCCGCTCGAGCGGTACGCCCGCCCGCTCGAGCACCCGCTGCTGCTCGAGCCCGCCGCGCGAGGGTGAGTGCGAGTGCGTGAACACCGGTGCGCCGGTGTGTGCGTGGGCCACGGCCGCCGCGGCGAACACACGGGCGACGTCCGCGGTCATCCCCTCGACGTCGGAGACCACCTTGACGGCACCCGCGCGCACGGCCGTGCCCGCGATGCCTCGCGTGAGGTCGCCGACGAACAGCTCGACCAGCGCGTCCGGCCCGTCGACGAGCCGGCCCGGCCCGTTGAGCCGGAAGAAGGTCGGGAGCGAGTCGTGGGTGTACCAGCCGGTGGCGGCGACGAGCCGCACGCGCGTGGCCGCCGCGACCTGAGCGACGAGCCGGGCGTCGCGACCGAGCCCGGGCACCGTCAGGTCGACCACCGTGCGCACGCCCCTCTCGTGCAGGGAGTCCAGGAGCCGGACGGCCTCGTCGACCGCGCGTCCCTCGTCCCACTCGTGGTCGGGCAGGGCGCGGTCGACCTCGGGCTGCCGCACGAACAGGTGCTCGTGCAGCAGCGTCTGACCGAGGTCGTCCGCCGCCACCGCGCCCGTGTAGGTGGCCACGGTGGCGGCCGCCACGGCCGTGGTCACTCGGCCGTGGCGCGGATCGCCTCGAACACCGCGAGGGAGTCCCCCTCGAGGTTCTCCTCGAACCAGGCGACCGCCTGGGACCGGAAGGCGTCGACGTCGACGTCGCGGTGCACCGTCCAGTCCTCCCCGGCGTCCCACTCGTCGATCGTGGCCTGCTCCTCCTCGGCCACGCAGGCGGTGACCTCCTCGACGGCGGTCGCGACGGCGTCGGAGATCACCTGCTGCTGGTCGGCGTCGAGCTCCTCCCACACCCCGCCGACGAGCACGAGGTTGGTGTTGAGCTGGTGCTCGGTCAGGCTGATGTCGCTCTGGACCTCCTGGAGGTTGAGCGAGGCGATGTTGGTGATCGGGTTCTCCTGGCCGTCCACGGTGCCCTGCTGCAGCGCGAGGTAGAGCTCTTCGTAGGCGACCTCCGTGGCACTGGCGCCGAGCGCCTGCGCGTTGAGGAGGAACTGCGGCGAGCCCGGGAACCGGACGCGCATCCCCGACAGGTCGTCGGGGGAGAGGACCGGGGAGTTGGCGGTGAAGTGGCGGGCGCCGGCCGACCACACGCCCAGGGCCGTCACCCCCGACTCCTCCGCGAAGGCGTCGAAGACCTCCTGGCCCTCGTCGCTGGCGGCGAACGCGGCGAGGTGCTCGGCCCCGTCGAACGCGTAGGCCGCGTCGAGCACGGCGATGGGCTCGTGGACGGCACCGAGCGCCGAGGCGCCCTGGATGTCCATGTCGATGTCCCCGGAGGCGACGGCGGAGATCCGGTCGGCGTCCCCGCCGAGCTGGCTGGAGGGGAAGATCTCGACCTGGAGCCCGACGTCGGCGCCCTCGACCTCCTCCTCGATGACCGCGGCGCCGCACTCGTGCTGCGGCTGGTCCTCGTTGTAGCTGGTGGCGAAGGTCAGCTCGATCTCGCCGCCCGCGCCCTCGTCGCCGCCGTCCGACGAGTCGCCACAGCCCGCCAGCGCCAGCGTGGGTGCCGCGACCAGAGCGACCAGCGTTGCTCGCTTGGTTCGTGGGTACATCAGTGTTCCTCTCCTTGGGTGCCCGTGCGGGCGGGGTGGGCGGCCGCCTCGGCGGCGACCAGCTCCATGAGGTCGTGCGACATGGCGGCCCGGTCGGCGGGCTCGCCCGTGAAGATCTCGAAGGCGTCCGCGGCCTGACCCATCGCCATGCCGAGGCCGGACATCGTGCGCAGGCCGCGCGCGCGGGCCGCGCCGAGCAGCGCCGTCTCGGTGGGCCGGTAGACGATGTCGCCCACCCACGCGTGGTCGGGCAGCAACGCCGGGTCGAACGCCGTCCCGGGGTGCGCGGCCATGCCCAGCGGCGTGGCGTTGACGGCGCCGTCGGCCACCGCCAGGGCGCCCGGCAGGGCGTCGGGACCCGCGCCCCGCACGGCTGCACCGTCGGCCGTGGAGGCCACCTGCTCCGCGAGGGCCCGCGCCCGCCGCGCGTCGACGTCGACGACGACGAGCTCGCCGATCGGGCGTTCCGCGAGCGCGGTGGCGACCGCCGCCCCCGCGCCGCCCGCGCCGACGAGGACGAACCGTGCGCCGTCGGCCGTCCCGAAGGACTCGTCGAACGCCGAGCCGAAACCGGTGACGTCCGTGTTGTGGCCGACCATGCCGTCCTCGGCGAGGACGACGGTGTTGCAGGCGCCCACGCGCTGCGCGCTCGGTGCGAGCGAGTCGAGCATCGGCAGGACGACCTGCTTGACGGGGTGGGTGAGGTTGAGCCCGTCGAAGCCGAGCATGCGGGCGGCGCGCAGGAGCTCGGCGAGCCCCGCCGGCGTCGCCTGCTGTCGGTCGATGTCGATCGTGCGATAGACGTAGCTCGTCCCGTGCCGCGCCCCCTCGAGCTCGTGCATCGCCGGGGAGAGCGAGCGGGAGACGCCCTGGCCGACCAGGCCCACGAGGACCGCGCGGCGCAGCCCGGTCCGGGCGTTCGTCGCGGTCACAGCCCGAGCACCCCCGGCACCCACGTGATCAGGCCCGGGAAGGCGATGATGAGGGCGATGACGACGAGGTACGGGACGATGAACGGCAGCGTGCCCCCGAAGACGACGCCGATGCGGGAGCGCGAGACCGAGGCCGTCACGAACAGCACGGTGCCGACGGGCGGGGTGAGCAGGCCGATCATCAGCGAGATGATCGTGACGACGCCGAGCGTGATCGGGTCGACGCCGTAGGAGCTCGCGATGGGCACGAGGATCGGCACCACGAGGACGAGGATCGCCGTGGCGTCGATGACCGTGCCCAGGACGAGGCACAGGAGGACGACGAGCACGAGGAACACCGTCGGGCTCTCGCTGATCGAGAACATCGCCTCCGTCATCAGCTGCGGCAGGCGCTCGCGGGCCAGGATGTAGCCGAGCACGGAGGCCGAGGCGACGATGAGCATGATCGCCGCGGTCGTCGCGACGGACTCCTTGAGCGCGTCGAGCAGCCCGCGCCAGCTCAGGGATCGGCGCAGCACGCTGATGAGCAGGATGAACACCACCGCGACGGCGGCGGCCTCGGTGGGCGTGAAGAACCCGCCGAGGATGCCGCCGAGGATGATGACGGGGGTCAGCAGCGGCAGGATGACGCCCTTGAGGGAGGCGAGCACCTCGGCCCGGTCAAGCTCGCCGCGCTGGATCCTCGGGTTGCGGCGGACGAGGATCGCCACGACGACGCACAGCCCGAGCGCCATGGCGACGGCCGGGACGACGGACGCCGCGAACAGGGCGCCGGTGGAGACGGCGGCCAGGCCCGAGTAGATGACGGCCGGGATGGACGGCGGCATGACCGGGGAGATGAGCGAGGAGGCCGCCGAGACGCCCGTGGCGAAGCGTCGGCCGTAGCCCTCGCGGATCATCGCGGGGATCTGGACCTTGCCGAGCGCGGCGGCGTCGGCGACGGCGGAGCCGCTCATCCAGCTGAACCCGACGCTCGTGCCGATCGAGACGTATCCGAGCGAGCCCCGCACCCGCGCGAGGATCGCGAGCGCGAACCGGAACAGGGAGTCGGCGATGCCGGCGTGGTTGGCGAGGGAGCCGAGCAGGACGAACAGCGGCACGGCGAGCAGCGGGAAGCTGTCGGCCGCGTTGAAGACCTCGCGCAGGGCGTTGCCGGTGGAGTACCCGTTGAGCCACATGTAGACGATCGCGGGACCGAGGAACGCGAAGGCCACCGGTACGCGCAGGACGAGGAGCGCGGCGATGGCGAGTCCGAGCAGGGCGAGCATCAGGCGACCACCTCCGCGTCGTCGTCGACGTCGGCGTAGATCGGTCCGGTGATCGCGATCTGGCCGGCCTGGACGAGCGAGCGGACCGCGGTGGAGACGACGCCGACGAGCACCGGCACGTACACCCAGGACATGGGGATGCGCAGCACCGCGGACCGGATGATCCCCTGCGAGTCCATGAGCTCGACGGCCTCGACGACGAGCATGGTCGCGACCGCGGCCACGACCAGCATCGCGAAGGTCTGGACGACGCGCACGACCATCGGGTGCGGGGCGGCGTCGACGATCTCCAGGGCGATGTGGCCACGGTTGGTGACGAGCACGCCGGCGGTGGCGAACGTCAGCCAGACGAGGGCGAACCGGGAGATCTCGCCGGTCCAGGCGACCTGGTCGACCGGGAGGTGGCGCTGGACGGCCTGGAGGAAGACGAGCACGAGGATGGCCACCATGCAGGCGACGCCGACGGCGAGCTCGATCGCGGTGAGCACCCGCACGAGACGGTGCCACGGGCCCCGTGGGGCGGGCGGAGAGGGGTCTGCCATGGGACGTCCTTGTCTGTCCATGCGGAAGGTGGGTATGAACGTACCGGGTAGTACATTAGGTGGTCAAGGTGGCCCGCCGTCGGGGCGGCCGGCCGTTCCGGGCGGGCGTCAGACGATGGTGGCCAGGCGTCGCAGCGCGAGCTCGTAGCCCAGCGCGCCGGCTCCCACGATCACGCAGTCGGCGACGTCGGACAGGTACGAGTGGTGCCGGAACGGCTCGCGTGCGTGCACGTTGGTCAGGTGGACCTCGGCGAAGGGGAGCCCGACGCCGACGAGCGCGTCGCGCAGGGCGATCGACGTGTGCGTCAGGGCGCCGGCGTTGACGACCGCCGCGACGCAGTCCTCGCGGGCCGCGTGCACGGCGTCGAGCAGCTCGCCCTCGTGGTTGGAGCTGACCGCGCGGACCTCGAGGCCGAGCTCCGCGCCGGTCGCGGCGCAGGCGGCCTCGATCTCGGCGAGGGTGGCCCGGCCGTAGAGGTGGGGCTCCCGCGTGCCGAGGAGGGCGAGGTTGGGGCCGTTGAGCAGCAGGACCCGCCGGGTGCGCGCAGGGCTCATGCGGTTCCCCGCGCGGGGGCGTCACCGGTCGCTGCGCGCTGGGCCGAGAGCCGGACGGGGGCGTTGCCGGCGCCGTACCCGTCGTAGCCGGCCCGTCGCTCGACGATCTCGAGGAACACCCCGCCCACGGTGGGGGTGTAGAAGTGGATGAACTCGCCCTGGCCGACGCGGTCGTAGAGCAGGTCGAGGCGACGCAGGGTGTCGAGCAGGGCGGGGTCGAGGTCCCAGCGTGCCTGCAGGTCGTCGTAGTAGTTGCGCGGGACCGGGAGGAAGCGCAGCCCGCGGCCGCGGGCGGCCTCCGCGACCGCGACGGCGTCGTCGACCCGGACGGCGACGTGCCGGTGGGGCACCGGGGCGGTCGGCGGGGCGAGGTTCATCGGCAGCCGCACCACCCGGTCCTGGGAGCGCATGACCTGGCTGCGTACCAGCCCGCGCGGTCCCGGCACCTCGGCGACCGGCTCGGCGTCGAGCGCGACGACGCTGCGCATGAACAGCACCGCCTCGTCGAAGTCCCGCCACGTGTAGCCGAGGTTGACGTGGTCGACCTCGCCGGCGAGGGCGGCGGGGGAGGCGTCGGGGACGGAGCCGCCCTCGAACTCGCGGATCCAGCCGGCCGCGGGGTCGACGTCGTTCCAGTACACGCCGGTGCCGTCCGGTGCCGCGACGGCGCGGAGCTCGATCTCGCCGCGGTAGGTGCGCCGGTACATCGGCTCGGCGCCGAGGTCGGCGGCACGCGCGGAGGCGGCCCGGGCGTCGTCCACGGTCAGTCCGAGACCGGTGAGCCGGGGCGCCTCGAGCCGGAGCTGCTCGTTGAGCACGAGGCGGGCCTCGCCGGCCGTCCACAGGCGCACCGGTTTCGTGCGGTGCCGCCCGCGGAAGGTGAACCCCAGCTGGTCGAGCATCTGGTCGAGCTCGTCGAGGTGCTCGCCGGAGATCTCCACGAAGTCGACGCCGTGGGCCTGCTGGGCCTCGGCGAGCCGCCCGTCGTCGAGTCCGATCTCGTCCGCGGTGCGGTCGAGGAGCCAGGTGAGGGAGCGGCGCGCGTGGGCGGCGGTCCGCACGACGTCGGTCTGGCGGAAGGTGTCGTTGAAGACCTCGAGGGACAGGGGGCCGGAGTAGCCGGCGCGCAGCACGTGGCCGAGGAAGGTGGTGAGGTCGAAGTCCCCCTCGCCGGGGAAGAGGCGGTGGTGGCGGCTCCACTGGAGGACGTCCATGTCGAGCGCGGGGGCGTCGGCGAGCTGGAGGAAGAAGATCTTCTCGCCCGGGATCGTCTCGATGGCGGCGGGGTCGTGGCCCCGGCTGAGGATGTGGAAGCTGTCGAGGCACACGCCGAGGTTGGGGCGGTCCGCCTGCTCGACGATGCGCCACGCACGGCGGTAGTCGTCGACGTACCGGCCCCAGGCGAGCGCCTCGTAGGCGATGCGCATGCCGCGGGCGGCGGCCGCGTCGGCGAGGCGGCCGAGCTGGTCGGCAGCGAGGTCGTCGTCGTCGATCGTGGCGGTGTCGACGTTGCTGCACAGCAGCACGAGGTCCGTGCCGAGACGCTCCATGTCGTCGAACTTGGCCTCGAGCCGGCGCAGGTTGTCCGCGAAGGTGGGCTCGTCGACGCCCTCGGCGTTGCGGAACGGCTGGAACATGTCGATCCGGATCCCGAGCCGGTCGCACAGTGCGCGGATCTCCTCGGGGGACTCGTAGGCGGTGACGAGATCGGCGTCCATGATCTCGACCCCGTCGAACCCGGCCGCCGCGCACGCGCGGATCTTCTCCGTCAGGCCCCCGGAGAGGCAGACCGTCGCCACTGACGTCCTCATTCATCGAACGTACCAGATAGTTCATTAGCCGCGGAAGGAGGTGCGGGACCGAGGTCCGCGGGGTTCGAGACCCGCGGGCGCTCGGGCAGGATGGGGTCATGATCTCCGACGTCGACCGCCGCCACCTCGAGCGCGCCGTCGAGCTGGCCGCCGCCGCGCTCGAGGCCGGAGACGAGCCCTTCGGGTCCGTGCTCGTCTCCCCGGAGGGCGAGGTCCTGCTCGAGGACCACAACCACGTCTCCGGCGGGGACGGCACGCAGCACCCCGAGCTGGCGATCGCCCGGTGGGCGGCGGCGAACCTCGCCCCGGAGGTCCGCGCCGGGTGCGTCGTCTACACCTCCGGCGAGCACTGCGTGATGTGCGCGGCCGCGCACGGCTGGGCGGGGCTGGGGCGGATCGTCTACGCGTCCTCGACGGCGCAGCTCGTGCGCTGGTCGGCCGAGCTCGGCCTGCCGTCGGGGCCGGTCGCGGCGCTGGCCATCGGCGAGGTCGTGCCCGGGGCCGTGGTCGACGGCCCCGACGAGGTGCTGTCCGCGCGGGTGCGCGAGCTGCACGCCGCCCGCCCCGACGCCGGTCGGAGTTGAGCTCAACCGAGCCTGTGACCAGGCGTGACATGGGTGGGCCCCGTGGGATTCGAACCCACAACCAGCGGATTAAAAGTCCGGAGCTCTACCGTTGAGCTAGAGGCCCGCCGGCGCCCGGACGGGCACCCGCGAGGCGTCAGGGTACGTCGGGCACGGCTCCGCCCGTGAACCTGGCCGGACCCGTCAGGTCCAGCGCGGCGTCGAGCCGTTCGAGCATCTCGGGCGTCATCTCCGGCAGGTCGTCCAGCCGGCACCAGCGCGCGTCGGTGTTCTCGTCGTCGGCGGGGTACGGCTCGCCGGAGACCCAGGCGCAGCGGAAGACCAGGTCGACGTACTGGGCCTGGTCGCCGTTGGGGTAGGTGATCGGGCGGGAGGTCGACACCCGGACGAGCCGTCTGGCCCGGGCCCGCACGCCCGTCTCCTCGAGGACCTCGCGCACCGCGGTGTCGGCCACCTCCTCGCCGGGGTCGACGATCCCGGTCACCGGTGTCCAGCGACCGTTGTCGGCGCGGCGCACGAGCAGCACCTCGAGGCCCGCGCCGTCGCCCGAGCTCTCGCGGACGACCACCGCGGTCGTTCCGATCAGCCAGAGCGGCGCGTGCCCGACGTGGCGGCGGAGCTCGACGATGAAGTCCGGCGTCCCCATGGTCCCTCCCTCAGGCGATCTGGACGAGGTGGGCGTGGTCGTCGGCGGGCAGATCGCCGTCGACCGTGGCGCTGACCTGCAGCGTCTGGAACCGGATCCCGGCCCCGTGCGAGGTGAGGAAGGCGTTGTCGGCGGCGTCGCGGCCGGTCGAGATCCGCAGCAGGGTGGCGCGCGGCGCGAGCCGGGTGGCGTCGACGGCGTGCCACCGCCCCTCGTGCCAGGCCTCGGCCACGGCGTGGAAGTCCATCGGGGACAGGCCCGGCGCGTACACCGAGGTCACGCGGGCGGGCACGTCCATGGCGCGCAGCAGCGCCACCACCAGGTGGGCGTAGTCCCGGCACACGCCCTGCCGGGCGAGCATGGTCTCGACGGCGCCGTCGGTCGGGCGCGAGGAGTCCCGCACGTAGGCCAGCGACTCGTGCACCCAGCGCTCGACGGCGACGATGAGGTCCAGGCCCGTCAGCCCACCGAACTGGGAGTGGGCGAACCGGAAGAGCCGGTCGGACTCGGCGTACCGCGAGGGCCGCAGGAAGGCCAGCAGCTCGGCCGGCTCGTCCTCCACGCCGAGGTCCCCGGAGCCGGTGACCCGCGCCCGGTAGTCCAGCGAGAGCGGGGTGCCCAGAGGAGTGTCCTCGTCCAGGTCGGCGATGTGGGTGACGGTCCCGTGGCGCCCGACGAACTCGATGAGGTCGATCTCCTCCTCGCCGAGCCGGCAGGTGAGGGTCTCCTCGATCTCGAGGCCGGGCTGGCGTGCGGTCGAGACGAGGAAGGCCAGGCGGGAGGCGCCTCGTCGGGTGGTCATCTGGAGCTGGGCCGATACGGTGCGCTGCACGCGGGCCAGCGTAGGTGGAACGGCGACGCCGTACGTGACGAGGTCCCCGCGCCCGCCAGGGGGTGTGCGTCCGCGGGGCAGGTACGCGAGAATGGCCCGACCGCCGCCCGGCGCCTGCCGGGCCGGGAAGGAGGTCGACATGAACGGCGCACGACAGCCGCGTCGGCCCGCGATGCTCGACCCCGCCGTGGCCGAGGAGATCGTGGGCGACGAGGACCCGGCCACCCGCTCCGAGCTGGCGCACACCACCGCGCGGCTCATCGTCGACGGCGGCCGCCGCGAGTCCGGCACGGACCCCGACCTGCTCGACCGCCTCATCACGCTCGTGGACTCCCAGGGGCTCGACGCGATCGCCGAGCTGTGGTCGCGCAGCCCCGCCGGCACCCTGCCGGGCGCCCTGTGGCGCCTGTACCTGCTGCGCGAGTGGGTCCGCCGCGACCCCGCCACCGTCTCGGCCCGCTACCGGGAGGGGCTGACCCGCGCGGAGGTCGCCGGCGCCGTCGCGGGTGTCGCGGCACCCAACGGCCCCCAGGAGGTGGTCGGCGTCGTCGACCAGGTCCTGTCCGGGGTGTACGTCGGCGACCTCGCCGTCGCCCTCGACCGTGCCGCCGCCTTCCTCCGCGTGCTCGCCACCGGCTCGGCCATGCACGCGGACTTCGAGGACTCCGACGGCGACGGCACCGACCTCGCCTTCGAGATCACCCGGCGGGCCGGCGGGCTGCTGACCACCGCGGAGGACCTCGAGGCCGCCGCCACCCTCCACGGCAGCGGGCAGCTCGACTGATGGACATCCGCACCCTCGCCCGCCTCGACGCCGGGACGGCCGCGACCGTCCGTGCCCTCGCCGCCGCGGCGCAGGAGTCCGACGGCGTCGCGCCGCTCGACGAGCAGACCCTGCTGCGCCTGGACCCCGACTCCGCCCGCGCCGCCACCCACCTGCTCGTCCCCGACGACGAGGACCGCCTGCTCGCGTACGCCCAGGTCGCGGACGGTTCTGCGGAGCTCGTGGTGCACCCCGGGGCGAGGCGGCGCGGGCTCGGGCGCGCCCTGCTGCGTGCGGTGCGCGCCACCGCGAGCGCGGCCGGCACCGACGACGCCGGCACCACCGACGGAGGCCGGGCCGACGCCGGCACCGCGGACGCAGGCCCGGCCGACGCCGACGCCGATGACGTCGGCACCGACGCAACCTCGCCGCCCGCCGTGTGGGCGCACGGCGACCTCGCGCCGGCCCGCGCGCTGGCCGCCGCCGAGTCACTGACCCGGGTGCGCGAGCTGCTGCGCATGGGCGCCCGCGTCGAGCCCGGCGACATCCCCGCCGACCCGCCGGGCGTGCGGGTGGCGACCTTCGACGTCGGGCGGGACGCGCAGGCCTGGCTGCGGGTCAACGCCCGCGCCTTCGCCACCCACCCCGAGCAGGGTTCGATGACGCGCGCCGATCTCGACGAGCGCATCGCCCAGCCCTGGTTCGACCCCGAGCTCCTCCTGCTCGCGCGCGACGCCGACGCGGCCGAGGACGCCGACCCCGTCGGCTTCATCTGGATGAAGCCCGGGGGCGACGGCGAGGCCGAGCTCTACGTCCTCGGCGTCGACCCCGCCGCCCAGGGCCGCGGGCTCGGCCGCGCGCTCACCAGCCGAGGGCTCGCCGAGGTCGCCGCGCGGGGCCGCACCGCGGTCGACCTCTACGTCGAGGGTGACAACGCACCCGCGGTGGCGACCTACGTCCGGCACGGCTTCGACGTCGTCGAGCGGCACAGCCAGTACCGCTGACCTCCCCGTCCGACCACGCCGCCGGCACACCCGCCGCAGGTGGTTGGATGGCTCCATGAGCACCTCCTCCATGTCCGCCGGCGCCGACGAGCACGCGTCCGACCTGCACGAGGACCCCGAGGACGCCGACGCGCGCGCCGCCCGCGCCCTCGCGCCCGCCAGCACCGAGCCCGGTACGGCGGCGCCGGCCGGCCAGGACGCTGCGACCCCAGCGGGCCCGCCGACCTACCTCATCCAGGGCGCTGACCAGGCCGGGGACCCGGAGGAGGAGCAGACCGACCTGCCCGAGGACCGCTTCGCCGACCGGGAGATCAGCTGGTTGGCCTTCAACCAGCGCGTCCTGGAGCAGGCCGAGGACACCTCGCTGCCGATCCTCGAGCGCGCCTGGTTCCTGGGGATCTTCGCGTCCAACCTCGACGAGTACTTCATGGTCCGCGTCGCCGGCATCAAGCGCCGGCTGAGCACCGGCCTGGCCGTGCCCGGCGCCTCGGGCCTGAGCCCGCGCCAGGTGCTCGAGCGCATCAGCTCAATCGCCCAGGAGCTCATGGCCCGCCACGCCAAGGTGTTCCTCGACGACGTCCAGCCCAAGCTGGCCGAGGAGGGCATCGACATCCTCCACTGGCCCGACCTCGCCGACAGCGAGAAGGAGCGGCTGCACAAGTTCTTCCGCAAGCAGATCTTCCCGGTGCTCACCCCGCTGGCGGTCGACCCGGCGCACCCGTTCCCCTACATCTCCGGGCTGTCCCTCAACCTCGCGGTGCTCGTGCGCAACCCCGAGACCGGCACCGAGCACTTCGCGCGGGTCAAGGTGCCCCAGCTGCTGCCGCGGTTCATCGCCGTCGACGCCGAGGGGCGGCCCTACCGGCCCGAGGACGTCCCGGAGGACGCCGGCGGGCGCACCTCCTACGTGCCGCTCGAGGAGATCATCGCCCAGCACCTCGACGCCCTGTTCCCCGGGATGGAGATCGTCGAGCACCACACCTTCCGGGTCACCCGCAACGAGGATCTCGAGGTCGAGGAGGACGACGCCGAGAACCTCCTCCAGGCCCTGGAGAAGGAGCTCTCACGGCGACGCTTCGGCCCCGCGGTGCGCCTGGAGGTCGAGGAGCACATCTCCGAGCGCGTCCTCGACCTGCTCGCCCGCGAGCTCGGGGTCAACCGCCACGAGATCTACCGGCTGCCGGCCCCGCTGGACCTCACCGGTCTCAACGTCATCCACGACCTGGACCGGCCGCACCTGAAGTACAAGAAGTACGTCCCGGTCACGGCCGCCGGGCTGGCGAAGGTCGAGTCGGCCAACCCCACCGACATCTTCGCCGCCATCCGTGAGCGCGACGTCCTGCTGCATCACCCGTACGACTCCTTCTCCACCTCGGTGCAGCAGTTCCTCCAGCAGGCCGCCGCCGACCCCAAGGTGCTGGCCATCAAGCAGACGCTGTACCGCACCTCGGGCGACTCCCCGATCGTGGACGCGCTCATCGCCGCCGCGGAGGCGGGCAAGCAGGTGCTGGCGATCGTGGAGATCAAGGCCCGGTTCGACGAGCAGGCCAACATCGAGTGGGCCCGCAAGCTCGAGGAGTCGGGCGTCCACGTGGTCTACGGGATCGTCGGCCTCAAGACGCACTGCAAGCTCTCGATGGTCGTGCGCCAGGAGAGCGACGGCCTGCGGCGCTACTGCCACGTCGGCACCGGCAACTACCACCCCAAGACGGCCCGTGGCTACGAGGACCTCGGCCTGTTCACCTGCCACCGCGATGTCGGCCAGGACCTCACCCGGCTGTTCAACCAGCTCTCCGGTTACGCGCCGAGCACGAGCTACCACCGCCTCCTCGTGGCCCCGCGCGACATCCGCCCCGGTCTGCTCGAGGGCATCGAGGGCGAGATCGCCAACCACGAGGCCGGCCGGCCGGCGTGGATCAAGATCAAGGTCAACTCCATCGTCGACGAGCGGCTCATCGACGGCCTGTACCGGGCCAGCCGGGCCGGCGTGCCGGTCGACGTCGTCGTGCGCGGCATCTGCGCGATCAAGGTCGGCCTGCCGGGCACCGGCTCCTCGCTGCGGGTGCGCTCGATCCTCGGGCGCTTCCTCGAGCACTCGCGGATCTTCGCCTTCGCCAACGGCGGTGACCCGCAGGTGTGGATCGGTTCGGCCGACCTCATGCACCGCAACCTCGACCGCCGGGTCGAGGCGCTCATCCGCATCGTCGAGCCCTCGCTGCGCGACCGGCTCATCGAGATCGTCGACCTGGCGGCCTCCGACGACACCGCCTCGTGGCGCCTCGGCCCGGACGGCTGGACCAAGGTCAGTCACGACGCCGACGGCAACCGCCTGCGCGACGTCCAGCAGCACCACATGCGCCAGGCCCGACGTCGGGTCGCCGGGTCGCGATGAGCGCCGCCGGCCCCGCGGTGGTCCGTGCGGCCGGGCTCGTCGTCTGGCGGCAGGAGGGCCGCCGGCTGCAGGTGCTGCTCGTGCACTCGCCGCGCTACGACGAGTGGGGCTTCCCCAAGGGGCACCTCGACCCGCACGAGACGCTCCAGGAGTGCGCCGTGCGCGAGGTGGCCGAGGAGACCGGGGAGATCGCGGTCGTCGGCCAGCCCCTGGGCACGGTCCGCTACCGGCTCCCGGGCGGGCGCCGCAAGCACGTGGCCTACTGGGCGGGCCGGGTGGGCACCCCCGACGGCGCCTGGCGTCGCGTGCGGCGCGTCCCGCCCGCCGCGCACGCCTCGGAGATCGACCGCACCGCGTGGCTGGACGTGCGCGAGGCGGCCGACGCGCTCGCCCACGACCGGGACCGCGAGATCCTCGGCCAGCTCGTCGACCAGTGGAAGGACTCGCGGCTGGACACCTGGACCGTGCTGCTCGTCCGGCACGCCCGCGCGAAGTCACGGAAGTCGTGGCGGGGCGGGGAGGAGACCCGCCCGCTGACCGCCGGCGGGGCCGTCCAGGCGGTGGGCATGGGCTCGCTCTTCTCCGCCTACGGGGTCGAGCACCTGGTCAGCTCGCCGTGGGAGCGCTGCGCGGCCACCGTGCGGCCCTACGCGCAGGTCGGCGACCTCGAGGTCGAGCTGCGCGACGAGCTCACCGAGACCGCCCACGAGAAGCGGCCGCGACCGGTGCGCCGGATCGTCGACACCGCCATCCTGCGCCCCGACCTGCCGACGGCGATCTGCACGCACCGCCCCGTCCTGCCCACCGTCGTCGAGACCCTCCTCGAGCGCGCGCCGCACCGGCTGCGCCGCACGGTGCCCACGAAGGACCCCTTCCTGCGCACCGGCGAGATGCTCGTGGTGCACTGCGCCCCTCGGCCCAAGCACGGCCCCGTCGTCGTCGCGGTCGAGCGCGTCCGGGCCGTCGAGGACGACTAGCTGTTGTGTCCACGCAGGTTGGGTACGAGGTCGGCTGGTGATCTGCCGCCGAGTGCGGTGTGACCGCGGTGGTGATTGTAGGTGTGGAGCCAGTCGGTGAAGCTTCCAGCACGGTCTGACTCGGAGGAGTAGGGCCTGACGTAGGCCCATTCCTCGAGGAGGGTGCGGTTGAACCTCTCCACCTTCCCGTTGGTCTGGGGGCGGTAGGGCCGGGTTCGTTTGTGCGCGATGGTCTCGCCGAGGGCGTTGGCGAAGGTCCGGGAGCGGTAGCAGGCGCCGTTGTCGGTCAGTACCCGCTGGACGGTGACCCCGACCGAGGCGAAGTAGGCGTTGGCACGCTGCCAGAATGCGGCGGCGGTCTCCTTGCGTTCGTCGGTGAGCAGCTCGCTGTAGCCGAGCCGGCTGTGGTCGTCGACGGCGTTGTGGATGTACCAGTAGCCGATCTTGCCGCGCTTGGTGTTCTTCCGTCCGACTGCCCTGCCCAGCACCCTGTGGCCGCCGCCGTCGGGGATCTTGCCGAGCTTCTTGATGTCGACATGGACCAGGTCGCCGGGCGCGTCGTGGACATAGCTGTTGACCTTGCGCCGGGACCACTTGATCCGGACCCCGGTGGCCGGGTCGGTCCAGGCCAGCGGCGGGCAGGCGTAGCGGCGCAGGATCTTGTGCACCGTGGAAACCGCCATCCGCAATCGGTAGGCGATCCGAGCCGGCCCCCAGCGCCGCGAGACCCGCAGCCCGATCACGCGCCGCTCGACACGGGTCGCGGTCCGATGGGGCGAGAGAGCCGGCCGGGAGGATCGATCTACCAAGCCGGCGCGGCCCTCGGCCAGGTACCGATCGGCCCACCTCCTGGCCGTGGTCACCGAGCAGTTCCACCGCTCGGCAGCACGGGCCAGCGTCCATCCCTTGTCAACGACGAGCTGGGCCAGTCGCAACCGACCAGCAGGGGTTAATCGAGCGTTAGCGTGGGACACGAAGGCCTCCGGTTTGTGAGATGCGAATGCTTGGTCGCTTCACACCTCACCCGGAGGTCTTCGTCATCGTCTAGCAGCCACGCCGTACCTAACGTCCGTGGACAGAACACCTAGCCCCGACGCACCTCGACGTGGCGCAGGACGCCCCCGGTCGGCCCGCCGGGGTCGGACGGACCCGTGAGCAGCGCCGCCCGATGCGTCCGGACGGCCGCGGACCACCGGCGTCGGACCAGGTCCAGGACCCGGCGGGGGCGTGAAGCATGACAGTGAGAGGGAACCTTCAAGCGTCCGAATCCATCGCGCAAAGTGTTGGCCCGTGTTGGCATTGTGACTGACGTGACTGGCCGAGTTCACCGAGTGTTCACCTCCGGCGTGATGTCCGTACACCCGCGGTGCCTAACGTCCCCACGTGGTCGGGCTTCCCCCGAGCCGCTCTCCACTTGCAGAGGATGGAATGACCGTGAAGCTTGCTGGTTCCCGCCGCCTGGCCGGCCTGGCCGCCGTCGGCGCTGTCGCGATGACCCTTGCCGCCTGTGGCGGCGACGCCGAGGAGACCCCCGAGGAGGAGACCTCCGAGGAGGAGACCTCCGAGGAGGAGGACACCGAGACGGAGTCCGACGAGACCGGGTCGGACGAGTCCGAGTCCGAGGAGTCCCCCTCCGAGTCCGGTTCGGACGACGCCTCCGCCGGCGGCGGCTCGACCCTCGACATCGACTATGCCGCCCTGTCCGGCACGCTCAACGGCTCCGGCGCCTCGTCGCAGCAGGCCGCCATGCAGGCCTGGCGTGACTCGTTCGCCGAGCTCTCCGACGTCACCGTCAACTACACCTCGACGGGTTCGGGCACGGGCCGCGAGCAGTTCGTCGGCGGTCAGGTCTCCTTCATCGGCACCGACTCCGCCTTCGAGGGCGACGAGCTCGCCGCCGCCGAGGAGCGCTGCTCCAACGGCGACATCGCGGAGCTGCCGCTGTACATCTCCCCGATCGCCGTGGCGTTCAACCTCCCGGGCATCGACTCCCTCAACCTCTCCCCGGAGACCGTCGCCGGCATCTTCAACGGCGACATCACCACCTGGGACGCCGACGAGATCGCCGCGGACAACCCGGACGAGACCCTCCCGCCGACGACGATCATCCCGGTCAACCGCTCGGACGACTCCGGCACGACGGAGAACTTCCAGCAGTGGCTCGCCGAGTCCGGCTCGGGCTGGGAGCACGAGCCCAGCGACGTGTGGCCGGTCAGCGGCACGCAGTCCGGCGACGGCACCTCCGGCGTCGTCCAGCTGACCGAGAGCACCGAGGGTGCGATCACCTACGCCGACGCGTCGCAGATCGGTGACCTCGGCACCGCGGCCATCGGCCTCTCCGACGGCGAGTTCGTCGAGTACTCGGCCGACGCCGCCGCCGCGATCGTCGACGGCTCGCCCGCCGCCGAGACCTCCACGGACACCCAGCTCACCATCGAGCTCACCCGTGACGGCTCGATCGAGGATGCCTACCCGATCGTCCTCGTCTCCTACTCCGTGGCCTGCATGGTCTACGAGGACGAGGCGGAGGCCGCCAACGTGCAGGGCTTCCTCGCCTACATCGCCTCCGAGGAGGGCCAGTCGGCCGCCGAGAGCTTCGGTGTCGCGCCGATCTCGGACGAGCTCCGTGGCACCGTGAACTCGGTCATCGAGCAGATCTCGGCCTCCTGACCGAACCTGTGACCACGTCGACGGTCCGGCCTCCCAGCGGGGCCGGACCGTCGACGCGCCGGGGCCGGGCTCGTACCATCGGGCGCGGACCGTCAGGCGCGTCCGGCCCGCGGGCCGCGCACACCCCCGTCGAGGCGACTGGAGCCAGCCGTGTCAGCAACCCCCACCACCGAGGCGCCGCCCCGCAAGCGTCCGCCCAGGGCGACCTCTCGGCCCGGTGACCGCATCTTCTCCGGCATCTCCTTCGGTGCCGGCGCGATCATCCTCACCATCCTGGGGCTCGTCGCCCTCTTCCTCCTCGCGCAGTCCCTGCCGGCGCTCACGTCCTCGGGCGAGGACGTCGCCAGCGCGGCGCCGTTCACCGACGGCCACGGGTTCTGGGCGTACGCCGGCATCACGATCTTCGGCACGATCCTCGCCTCGATCATCGCGCTGGCGATCGCCGTGCCGTTCGCGATCGGGATCTCGCTGTTCATCTCGCACTACGCGCCGCGTCGCATCGCCTCGGCGCTCGGCTACGTGGTCGACCTGCTCGCCGCGATCCCCTCGGTGGTCTACGGGCTGTGGGGCATGCTCGTGCTCGAGCCCCTCCTGCGGCCGGCGTTCGTGTGGGTCTCGGAGACGCTGAGCCCGATCGTCCACTTCTTCACCGGGCGCCCCGGCGTCGCGAACGAGGGGGAGAACCCCGACGTGTGGTACGGCGGCCTGCCCGGCTTCAGCTGGATGGCCGAGAACGTCTCCTGGTGGCCGCTGACGCACAACCTGTTCGACTTCACGCCGCCCGCCCGCAACATCCTCATGGCCGGCCTCATCCTGTCGATCATGATCCTGCCGATCATCACGTCGCTGTGCCGTGAGGTCTTCCTGCAGACCCCGCGCCTGCAGGAGGAGGCCTCGCTCGCGCTGGGCGCCACCCGCTGGGAGATGATCAAGCAGACCGTCCTGCCGTTCGGCCGCTCCGGCATGGTCTCGGCCTCGATGCTGGGACTCGGACGGGCGCTCGGCGAGACGATGGCGGTGCTCATGGTCCTCTCGCCGGGCCTCGCCGTGAACTTCTGGCTCATGTCCCCGGGGCAGCACACGACGATCGCCTCGCAGATCGCGTCGAGCTTCCCCGAGGCGCACGCCACCCCGGCCGCCGGCATGAGCGTGGCCGGCCAGGACGTCCTCGTGGCGATCGGCCTCATGCTCTTCGTCCTCACGTTCGTCGTGAACTACATCTCGCGGGCCATCGTGGCGCGCTACGCCGAGTTCTCCGGAGCCAACGCATGAGCACGACCGACAGCACCGGCCCCACCCCCGACGACGACCGCGCGCCCGGTACGACCTCCGGGTCCTCGGGCCGCGGCGGGACGGCGCTCGACACCCCGCCCACGCGGTCCTCCCGCGAGTCCGCGATCGTCAGCCACGGCCGCCGCCTGCCGAGGTGGGCGCCGTGGGCGATCCTCGCCTTCGCGGTCGCCGTCGGCCTGTTCTTCGCGTCGCGCACCGAGACCTTCGAGCAGGCCGTCGAGACCGTGCGCTCCCTCGAGGACATCACCGATCCTGCGCAGCTCGAGTCGATGCAGGAGAGCGCGAACCGGCTCGTCATGACGGCGATCCTCACCGTCGGCCTGTACTCGGTGGTCACCTACATGGTCGTCATGACCCTCGTGGCCTACCTGTACGAGGGCCGGCGCTACGGCGGCGACCGGGTCGCCACGACCATCGTCACCGGCGCGTTCGTCGTCGCGGTCCTCCCGCTCCTGTCCCTGCTGTGGACGGCGGCCTCCAACGGCATCGACCAGATCTCGTGGACGTTCCTCACCGAGAACCACCAGGGCGCCTCGGCCGAGGACTCCCAGACCGGTCTCGGGCACGCGATCATCGGCACCCTGTTCGTCACCCTCATCACCGGCCTCATCGCGGTGCCGCTGGGCGTGTTCACGGCGATCTACCTCGTCGAGTACGGCAAGGGGCCCTTCGCCCGGATCGTCACGTTCCTCGTCGACATCATGACGGGCATCCCCTCCATCGTCGCCGGCCTGTTCGCGGTGGCGATGCTGACGATGGTCATGGGCCAGCTCGGCATCGACGGCGCCGCGGGCTACCGCTCCGGCGCGATGGGTGCGGTCGCGCTCGTCGTGCTCATGACCCCGATCGTCGTGCGCAACACCGAGGAGATGCTCCGGCTCGTCCCGAACGAGCTGCGCGAGGCCTCCTACGCCCTCGGCGTGCCGAAGTGGCTGACGATCGTCAAGGTCGTGCTGCGCACCTCGGTCGCCGGCATCATCTCCGGCGTCGTCATCGCCACGGCCCGCGTCATCGGTGAGTCCGCGCCGCTGATGATCACCGCGATGTCCACGGACGTCTACAACCTCAACCCGTTCTCCGGCTACATGATGACCCTGCCGGTGTACGTCTACAACACGTTCCGGATGGGCGAGTACGAGGCGTCCTGGGGCGGCGCGTTCGTCCTCATCGTCATCGTTCTGCTCTTCAACCTCGTGGCCCGGTTCGTGGCCGCGAAGTTCGCACCGAAGGGCGAGAAGTGACCGCCCCCGCCCGCACCACCCGGAGCGCCTGCCGCCCGGTCCCCGACGGAAGGATCTGATCGCGTGTCCAAGCGCATCGAGGTCAAGGACCTCAACATCTACTACGGCTCCTTCAAGGCGGTCGAGGACGTCAACGTGACGATCGAGGCCCGCTCCGTCACCGCCCTCATCGGCCCCTCGGGCTGCGGCAAGTCGACGTTCCTGCGCACGCTCAACCGCATGCACGAGGTCATCCCCGGCGCCTACGTCGACGGCGAGGTGACCATCGACGGCCAGAACCTCTACGGTCCCAGCGTCGACCCGGTGGACGTGCGCGGCATGGTCGGCATGGTCTTCCAGCGGCCCAACCCGTTCCCCACGATGTCCATCGCGGACAACGTGCTCGCGGGCGTCAAGCTCAACAACCGCCGCATCTCCCGCTCCGACGCCGAGGCCCTCGTCGAGCGCTCGCTGCGCGGTGCGAACCTGTGGAACGAGGTCAAGGACCGGCTCGACCGGCCCGGCTCCTCGCTGTCGGGCGGCCAGCAGCAGCGCCTGTGCATCGCCCGCGCCATCGCGGTCAAGCCGCAGGTGCTCCTCATGGACGAGCCGTGCTCCGCGCTCGACCCGATCTCCACGCTCGCGATCGAGGACCTCATCGCCGAGCTCAAGGAGAACTACACGATCGTCATCGTCACGCACAACATGCAGCAGGCGGCGCGCGTGTCGGACAAGACGGGCTTCTTCAACATCCAGGGCACCGGCAAGCCCGGCAAGCTCATCGAGTTCGACGAGACCGAGACGATCTTCCAGAACCCGGCCAACCAGCAGACCTCGGACTACGTCTCGGGCCGCTTCGGCTGATCCGGTCCCCCTGCTCGTACCGACGATGACGGCGCCGCACCCCGCGAGGTGCGGCGCCGTCGTCGTGCCCGGACCGGGGACATGAGAGGGGCCCGGGGGCAGGTGGCTGCCCGCGGGCCCCTCACCCGTGCGGAGAGGGTCAGCTCGCGGAGCCCTCGGCGGAGCCGGTGGTGGGCTCGTCGGTGGTGAGGATGCAGATGCCGTCGCGGTCGTCCGCCTCGTCCCAGGTCTCCTGGGTCGGCGTGAGCAGCTGGACGAAGTACTGGCTCGAGGGGAAGTCCACGCCGACGTAGCTCTCGAAGTTCTCCGCGCAGGCGGCGTCGAGCTCGGTGCCGACCTGCTCGGCGCCCGGGAAGTCGCCGTCGGCGTAGGTGTGGACGTAGTAGACCTCGCCCGTGTGCTCGTCCTCGCAGTCCTCGGTGGGGATCTCCGAGACCGTGCCGCCGGTGGCGTCGGACATGTCGAGGCACTCGCCGACCTCGAAAGTCTGCACCGTGGCGCCGCAGGCGGCGAGGAACGGGACGGCGAGCGCGGCGGCCGCGAGGGCGGCGCCGCGGCGGGCGGTGATGGCACGCATGGGTGGGTCCTTCCGGAAGGGGAGCGAGTTCGCGGGCCGTGAGGCCGGGAGCAGGATATCGGTCGGCCGCACCACCGACGTCCGGTTCCGGCGGGGAGGTCAGCCCCCCTGCAGCACGCCGGCCACGGACCAGGTGATCCCGGCCAACAGCCCGGAGACGACCGCCACCGCCGGCAGGGTGGCCAGCCAGGCGGCGAGCACCCGCACCGTGGTGCCCCAGCGCATCCGGCCCGGGGTGACCAGGCCCGAGCCGAGGAGCGCGGCGCCGATGGTGTGCGTCGTCGAGACCGGCAGTCCCGGCAGCGCGGTGACCAGGCCGAAGGTCGTCACTGCGGCGGTCTGGATCGCGGCCCCCCGCACCACCGAGCGGCCGACCATGAGCTCGCCGAGGGTGGCGATGATGCGCCGCCCGCCCACGGCCACGCCGCCGGCCATGGCCAGGGCGGTGGCCGCGACGGCCCAGGCGGGGACCCGGGTGTCGAGCGGCAGGCCCGTCATCGACCAGGCCAGCGCGAGGACGAGCAGCACCCGCGCGCTGCCGAGGAGACCGAGCAGCGCGGCCGTGGCGGTGGAGGCGAGCGCCTGGAGGACCCGCGCGACGGGCTGAACCTCGCCCGCCTCGGTGCCCATGCCCAGGCGACGCCCGAGCTGGGTGCCGAGGTGGGCCACCACGAGGGCGACGCCGGTGCTGAGGAGCATCGGCACGAGCACCTGCTCGGCGAGCCGGCCCAGGTCCACCTCGGCGTCGGTGGTCCAGGCGGCGCCGACCAGGGCGGCGACCAGGGTGTGCGAGCTGGACACCGGCATCCCGACGCGGGCCATGAGGAGCAGCCAGGCGGTCGCCGAGGCGATGGCGACCAGGAGGACGGCGAGGCCGATGGCGCCGCCGTGCAGCGAGGTCACCCCGCCGTCGGTGGGGCCGACGACCGGCGGGTGCAGCCACCAGCCGGCCACGCCGCCCGCGAGGGCCAGGACGGCCGCGACCCGGGTGGCGGCACGGGGGGTCAGGGCGCGCGTGGTGATCGCGGTGGCCACCGCGTTGGAGGCGTCCTGCACACCGGTCGCGAACGCGAACGTCAGGGCCACCAGGACCGTCCCCGCGAGGAGGAGCTCGGTCACGTCCGGCCGGCTCCCGCGGCGAGGATCCGCATGTCGACCACGCCGGCCGAGCAGGCGGCGGCGACGTCGGCCAGCTCCCCGAGCACCCCCGCCTGGAACGTGGCCAGGAGGCGGTCACCGCTCGTGCTGCTCGCCGCGAGCGCGTGCTGGCGCCGGGTCTCGAGGTCCTCGTGGACGTGCTCGATCTCCCGGGCGATGTCGGACAGGCGGCGGGGCCGGCCGAGCACCCCGGTGGCCACGACGAGCAGCTCGGCGGCCCGCAGGACGTCGTCGGCGCCCCGGGCGACGGCGGTCGGGGTGGGGGCGGTGCGGTCGGCCAGCAGGGTGCGGGCGATGCGCAGGATGCTGTGGACGACGGTGCGTTCGGTGCGCGCGACCCGCTGGAGGTCGGTGCGCTCGAAGGGCAGCACGAGGTCCCCGGCGAGCCGGTCGGTCAGCTCCTCGGCGAGGCGTCCGGCGGAGCGGTGCAGGGTGGCGACGCGCTCCTCGAGGTCGGAGATGTCCGAGGAGGTGGCGCCGACGACCTCGACGAGCAGCCGGGCGGCGTCGACGGTCAGGCGGGCGCTGGTGGCCAGGCTGGGCCCGTCCCCGGACACCACCGACGGGCGGCGCGACAGACGCACGGCTCCTCCAGGTGAACGGGAGATGGCTGACCGATGAACCGGAACAGTAACAGGACCCGCCGGGGTGTCGGCGCAGCTCTCTCGGGTCGTGGCCGCGGGCCCCGGCCGTGGGCACGGGCCCTGGCGGTGCGGCCGGGCGCCGGAGGACCGGCGGTGGGGGAGGTAGGGACGGCGGGCCGGAGAGCGCCTGTCGGCGCGAAGGCCGCTCGTAGCGGCAAATGTTGGAGCCCGGGGCTTTCGCGACCCGCCGTCGGCAACCAACGTACGCCTCCGGGAGCCGGCTGTCACGTCGCGCGGACGTGGCCGATCTCGCGCGTGCTCCGTCCCGTCCGTGCTCGCGCCGTCGGACTACGGCCCGCTGGTCCCGTCGGTCCTTCGGTGGTCGGCCCCGCCGTCGTCGCTCCCGTCGTCGTCGGGCTCGGCGACGACCGCGGTGCGCGGCTCGAACCGGTAGCCCACGTTGCGCACCGTCCCGATGAGGTGGTCGTGCTCGACGCCGAGCTTGGCGCGCAGCCGGCGCACGTGGACGTCGACGGTGCGGGTCCCGCCGAAGTAGTCGTAGCCCCACACCTCCTGGAGCAGCTGGGCGCGGGTGTGCACGCGGCCCGGGTTGGCGGCCAGGTGCCGCAGCAGCTCGAACTCGCGGAAGGTGAGGTCGAGGACGCGCCCGCCCACGCGCGCGGTGTACGCCGACGGGTCGATGACGAGGTCACCGGCCTCGACCGGCGCCTCGGGGTCCGCGTCGTCCCCCTTCGCCGCCCGCGCCCGGTCGAGCAGCATCCGCACGCGGGCGTCGACCTCCGCCGGCCCGGCGCTCTCGAGCACCACGTCCCACGCGCCCCAGCCGGTGGAGACGGCGGCGAAGCCGCCCTCGCCGAGGACGAGCAGGAGGGGGGCGGCGGAGGCCAGCTGGCCGTCGATCCCTGCCGTGCGGCACATCGAGCGGGCGGTGACGAGGTCGAGTCGGCCGTCGACCAGCAGGACGTCGGTCTCGGCGTGGGCGACCAGGGCGCTCGTCGTCATCGGGGCGAGGGTGACCCGGTGGCGCAGGAGGACCAGCGAGGGCAGCACGCGGCCGGCGCCGCCCGGGTCGGCGGTCAGGAGTACGAGCTCGGCCATCGGCTCTCCTTGTCGTCCGGCGGTGCAGTTTATGCGCCGCGGCGGGGTCGGTACGCGCCCCGTCCGCCCCGACCTGGGATGATCGCCGGGTGTCGACCCCGTCCGGCCCCGCCGTCGCGCCCTCCAGGCGCGGCGTCATGCTGCGCGCGGCGCTGACCGCGATCCTCGCCGCGGTGCTCGCGGCGGTCTCGCTGGGACCTCCGCTCGGGGTCGCCGCCGTGGTGCTGGTCTGCGCGCTCGGGCTCGGCGTCGGTCTGCCGCGCCTCCTCGACCTCCCGCACGGCACCGGCGCCGCCTGGTTCCTGTGTGCGGGCGCCCTCGTCACCCCGGTCGTCGTCTGGTTCGGCGGTCTCGACCGGGCGGCGCTGCTGCCGGCCGGTGCGGTCGTCCTCGCCTTCGTCCACCAGATGGTCCGGCGCGACGGGCGCCCGCGGCTGACCGAGTCCGTCGCCGGGGACGTGCTGGGCCTGGTCGTCATGGGTTTCGGCACGGGCTGGTTCATCGTCGCCCGGCAGGCCGAGGGCGAGGAGTGGGTCGCGGCGGGCGCGCTCGCTGTCGTCGTCGGCGCCGTGGCCGCCACCCTGCCGGTGTCCTCGTGGACGGCGGCGCTGCTGGCCTCGGGGGTGGGCGCCGCCGCCGTGGCCGTGGTGACCCGGCTCCTCGACCTCGCCCCCTGGTGGCGGGGCGCCGTGCTGGGCCTGGTCGTCGCCCTGGTGACCGCCGCCCTGAGCCGTACCTCGGCGCGCTCGCCGAGCTCGGCGCGGCTGCGTCCGGCCCTGGCCGCCGCCACGATCCCGGTGCTCGCCTCCGGGGCCGCGGTGGCCGTCGTCGCCCTCGTCGGCCGCTGAGCACGAGCCGGCCGCCCGCGTCGCCGGCACGGGCACCGTCGCCGGCACCACCTGCACCGCCCGCACGGTCACCGCCGTCGACACCGACGACCGCACCGACCCACGGCACCCACTCCCGACCGGAGGCCTCGTGACCGCGCGGCACCCTCGCCTACCCTGGAGGCATGACGTTCTCGTTCCCCGAGGGACTCGCGCCCGAGAACTACCCCATCGCCTGGCTGGTGGGCCGCTGGCATGGCTCCGGCGTCGTCGGCTACGACGGCATCGAGGAGAAGGCCGTCGTCCAGGAGCTCGACGTCGACCACGACGGCGGCCCCTACCTGCGCTGGCAGTCCACCCTGTGGGTCGCCGACCCCGGCCTGTCCGGCCCGGTGGCCAACGAGATGCCCGGGCTCGAGCGCTACTCCCACCTGGTCAAGGCCGAGATCTGGGCTACCGAGACCGGCTACGTCCGCACGGTCCCGCGCGAGGGGCAGACCTCCGGCCCCGCGCCCCAGACCGCCGAGCTCGAGGTGCTCCTGGCCGACCCCGCCGGGCACCTCTCGCTCTACGTCGGCCACGCCCAGCCCGCCCGCATCGAGCTGAGCACCGACGCCGTGGTGCGCTCGCCCAGCGCGGCCGAGCTCTCCGCCGGCTCGTGGATGATCGGCCTGGTCCACTCCGACCTCATGTGGGCGCGCGACATCGCCGCCTTCGGCAAGCCGCTGGCCCCCTACGTCTCGGGCCGCCTGGGGAGGGTCGCATGAGCCTTCCCGGCACGGCGCCCGCCGCGGCGCCCGACCTGAGCGCCTGGACGCCGACCCCCTCCCCGCTGCTCGCCCGCGAGGGCGCCGTCGAGGGCTCCGGCCCCGACGCCGGCGTGCCCCTGCACCTGGGCCGGCCCGTGCACGAGCAGCGGGCCCTCGAGGCCGGCGACGCTGTCGTCGACCTCTCCCAGCTCGGCGTCGTCACCGTCGCCGGCCCGGACCGGCTGACCTGGCTCGACACCCTGTCCAGCCAGTGGGTCCGCGACCTCGCCCCGGGCGCGCCCGCCGAGCTGCTCCTGCTGGACAACCGCGGGCACATCGACTTCGTCGCCGCCCTCGTCGACGACGGCGAGCGTGCCTGGCTGATCGTCGAGGGCGCCGAGGCGGAGAACCTCCGCTTCTTCCTCGACTCGATGCGCTTCATGCGAGACGTCACCGTCGAGCTCCGCGGCGACGTCGCGGTCCTCGGCGCCGTCGCCGACGGGCGCGACCGGCTGCGCTCCACCGACCCGCTCGCCGTCTGGGACGACCCGTGGCCGGTCACCGCCCCCGGCTCGACCGCCTACGGGCCCGCCGACGCCGACCACCCCGGCGCCGCCCTGCCCCGCTCGCTCGCCCTGGTCCCGCGCGACGGTCTCGTCGACGCCGTCGAGCGGGCCCTGGTCCCCGACGGCGACCGGGGCGCCGGGATGCTCGCCGGCACCTGGGCGTGGGAGGCCGTGCGGGTGGCGGCCTACCGGCCCCGCCACGGGCGCGAGGTCGACGACCGCGCCCTGCCGCACGAGCTGGACTGGCTGCGCACCTCGGTGCACCTGAGCAAGGGCTGCTACCGCGGCCAGGAGACCGTCGCCCGCGTCATCAACCTCGGCCGCCCGCCGCGGCGCCTCGTGCTGCTGCACCTCGACGGCAGCGAGCACACCACCCCCGAGGCCGGGGCCGAGGTCGAGCGGGACGGGAAGGTCGTCGGCCGGCTGACCAGCGTGGTCCGCCACGGCACCGACGGACCGATCGCGCTGGCCGTGGTCAAGCGGTCGGTGCCCGTCGACGCCGAGCTCACCGCCGGCGGGGTGGCCGCCGCCCAGGAGGTCGTGGTCGACCCCTCGGGCGTGACCGACGTGCGGCCCGCGCAGCGGCCGGGAGCCGACCTGCCCCGCCTGCGGTGACCCGTGGGCGCCGGGGAGGAGGGCGGGTCCGGGCGCGGCTGGCGCCCCCTGTTCCTGCACGGCCGGACCCGGCTGCGGCAGGGCACCCGGCGGGCCCGCTGGGCCCTGGTGCCCACGCTCGTGGCGGCGGCCGCCGCCGCGCTGGCCTACCTCATCTCCGCCCGCGTCCTCGACCATGCCATGCCGATCTTCGCCCCGACGGCGACCTGGCTGTGCCTGGGCTTCACCTCCGACCGGCAGCTGCGGCGCGTCGCCGAGCTGGGCGTCGGCTGCACCCTGGGGGTCGCCCTCGGTGAGCTCTTCGCCGTGCTCTTCGGCGTCGGTCCGGTGCAGATCTTCGTCGTCCTCGTCGTAGCCACGCTGCTCGCCCGGATCGTCGACCGCGGCGACCTGCTCACCTACCAGGCCGGCGTCCAGGGCATCGTCGTCATCGCCATGCCCACCGGGGCCATGTCCGACGGCGCGCTGGGCCGCTGGAGCGACGCCCTGGTCGGGGCGGCGCTCGCCTTCCTCGTCGCGGCCCTGCTGCCGGACAACGCGATCCGACGCCCCCGACGCCGCGCCCAGGCCGCGCTGACCGACCTGTCCGACCTGCTGCGCGTCCTGGCCGAGGCGCTGCGCCGGGCCGAGCCCGAACGGGCCCGCGACGCCCTGACGCTGGGCCGCGACACCCAGCAGGTCCTCGACACCTGGGAGAAGACGGTCCGCAACGCCCGCCAGGTCATCGCCGTCAACCCCACGATGCGCGGCGACCGGGCCGAGGTCCGGCGCCTGGCGCGGGCCTCGATCCTCGCCGACCGGGCCGTGCGCAACGCCCGGGTGGTGGCGCGCAAGGCGGAGAGCGTCGTCGCCGCCGGGCCCCGGCCCGACCTCGCCCGCACCCTCGACCTGCTCTCGGGCGCCCTGTGGCTGCTCGCCGTCGACCTCGGCCGCGGCGACCGGCCCGACCTGTCGCGCACCCGGATCGCCGAGGCCGCGCACGCCCTGGACCCCGACGACTACGCCGCCGACGGCTGGCCCACCCAGACGCTGGTGTCCGTGCTGCGCTCGCTGGTCGTCGACGTGCTGCAGATCGCCGGGATGTCCGCCTCCGAAGCCCGCGACCAGCTGCCCGACGCCGACGGCAAGGTCGCCGCCTGGGGCGCCGAGGACGAGGACACCTCGGCCGAGGAGGACGACGACGAGGGGAGCGCACCGGCCGGGGGCGCGGGCGCCTGAACCGCCGGGCGGCGTCGTCGGGACCTGATCGGTCCGGGGTCCGTGCGGCGACTACCGTGGAGGCATGTTCGCCGACCTCCAGTCCTTCCTCATGCTCGCGCTGAGCCTGGGGGCCGTCGCCCTGACGGGGTGGGGACTGGTGGACTGCCTCATGCGCAAGGACGCCGCGTACGTCGCGGCCGGCAAGCTCCGGCGTCGGGCGTGGATGATCATCCTCGCCGCCGCCCTGGGCATCTCGATCGTCTCGGTCCCGCCGCCGGTCGGCACGGGCGGGGGAGTGGGCGGCCTGCTGTCCCTGGCCGCCGTCATCGCCGCCGGCGTCTACCTCGCCGACGTGCGCCCCGCCGTGAAGGACGCCTCGCCCCGGCGCCGCGGCGGCCGGGGGCGCGGACGCGGCGGCCGGGGCGGCAGCTGGGACGACCGGCCCCCGACCGCCTGGCGCTCGTGAGGGCCGTGCTCCAGCGCGTCTCGCGCGCAGTCGTGAGCGTGGCCGGCGAGACCGTCGGCGCGATCGACCGGCCCGGGCTGGTCGCGCTCGTGGGGGTCACCCACACCGACGGCGCCGAGCAGGCCGCCCACGTCGCGCGCAAGATCGCCGACCTGCGCATCCTGCGCGAGGAGCGCTCCGTCGCCGACGCGGGCGCCCCCGTCCTCGTCGTCTCGCAGTTCACCCTCTACGGCGCCACGCGCAAGGGACGGCGCCCCTCGTGGACGGCCGCGGCGCCCGGCGCGGTGGCCGAGCCCCTGGTCGAGGCGGTCGTCTCCGGCCTGCGCGAGCGCGGCGTGGAGGTGGCGACCGGGCGCTTCGGCGCCGACATGCAGATCGACCTCACGGCCGACGGGCCCGTGACGGTGCTCGTCGAGTCCGAGGCCTGAGCCGCCGGCGGGCTCACACCCACTGCACGAGCTGCACCACCAGGCCGTTCGGGTCGCGGTACTGGACGAACCGCTCCCCCCAGGGCTCCGTCTCGGGCGCCGTGACGACCTCGACGCCGCGGTCGAGGAGCTGTGCGTGCCAGCCGTCGAGGTCGTCGGTCTCCAGCACGATCAGCAGCCCCTCGCGCGCACTGCCGGCGATGTCGGCGGGGGTGAAGGTCTCCAGCCCGGTCCGCAGGAGGACGAGGTTGGAACCCCCGGCGGGATGGGCGAGCGAGACGACGCCGTCGTGCTCCATGGCCCTCTCGTACCCGAAGTGCTCGGTGAGGAAGGCGGCGGAGGCCGTCGGGTCCGGGACGTTGAGCGAGAGGGCGAATCCGGTGGGTGTGAACGTCATGGGTGCTCCTTCGTGGGGATCGGTGGCTTCGGGCGTGGGCGCCGCAGGGCGATACCGTACGGCGTACCGATAGAGCATGACAGTACGATGTACGGAATGCAAGCCCCCGACGACGGACGGAACGGACACGTGCGCACGATCGATCTCCTCTGGCGCGCCGAGCAGCCGCTGCCGGCCCGGCCAGGTCGGCGCCCGCGGATCGGCGTCGACGACGTGGTCGCGGCGGGCGTCGCGGAGGCCGACGAGCACGGGCTCGACGGCTTCTCCCTGCGGGGCGTGGCGAAGCGGCTCGGCGTCGGCGTGATGACGCTCTACGGGCACGTGTCCGACCGCGCGCAGCTCGTCGAGCTCATGGTCGACGACTGCCGCGCGCGGTGCGCCCGCGCCCCGCTCGCCGGTTCCTGGCGCGAGATGCTCGAGCAGGTCGCGGACGAGAATCTCGCGCTGATGACGGAGCACCCGTGGCTCGCGCACGTCGAGAGCGAGCGGGCGGTGCTGGGGCCCGGGACGATCGGCGCGTACGAGCACGAGCTCGGCGCGCTCGAGCCCCTCGGCCTCGACGACGTCGCGCGCGACCGGGCGCTCGCCCTCGTCCTCGGGCACGTCCGCGGCGCGGCGCGGGCGATGGCGGCGGCGCGGCTCGAGACCGCCGAGGAGTCGACGGCCGAGTGGTGGGAGCGGGAGGGGGCCCGGCTCGCGGAGCTGGGGCTGGACGAGCGGTTCCCGCTCGCCTCCCGCGTGGGGGCGGCGGCCGGTCAGGCGCAGGGCGCCGCCGCCGATGCGCGCAGCTCCTACCGGTTCGGGCTCGCCGTCATCCTCGACGGCCTGGCCGTGCAGGCCGGGCGCACGCCCTGACCGACCTGGACGGGGTCCGCCGTCGCTCGGTCACGGGCTGCCGAAGTAGTTGCGGGCCTCGTCCAGGAGCCGGTCGAGGATGCCCGGCTCGGCGTCATCGTTGCCGTTGCCGTTGCCGTTGCTGTTGCCGTTGCCGTTGCCGCGACGCTCGTCGTCGCCCCCGCGCCGGTCGTCACGGTCCCCGCCACGGTCGCGGTCGTCCCCGCGCCGGTCGTCGCCCCCGCCCCCGCGGTCCTCGTCGGGGGTAGTGGTCGCGTCCTCGTCGTCGCCGATGCCGAACAGGTCGCGCAGCGAGTCGATCGGGTCGCTCAGGTGCCGCTCGGCCTCCGCCTCGGCGCGGTCGCGCAGCTCCTCGGCCTGCCGGTCGGCCTCCTCGCGCAGGCGGTCGGCCTCGGCCAGGGCGGTGTCGGTGAGGTCGCGCAGCCCGGTCCCCGACTCCTCCTCGGGGGCCTCGCTCGGCTCCTCGGTGGGGGTGGGTCCGTCGTCGTCGGGGGTCTCCTCCTCCGGGTCCCCGGTGCCCGCCGAGGGCGCCTCGGAGAACCCCGGGTCCTCGGTGGCACCCTCGTCGGACCCGGCCGCCGGCCACAGGATGATCGTCAGCGTGAGGGTGCCCACCAGGGCAGCCGTGACGAGGGCGACGAGGGCGAGAACCCCGCGCCCGAGCGGCTTCTCCTCGGTCGGCATGGTCCTATCGTCGGCCTCCGGGCACCGCCCGGCAAGGCTCGGGGGCGGGGCGAGGTCCCCGCCGACCCGGGCCGCTCACGCCCGTGGCGAACACGGGCAGGAACCCCACCCCGGCGCGGTTAGTCTCGTCGAACGCCCGCACCGGGTCGTCACGCGACCCGTGCGGCGACCGCACCACACCCAGGGAGTGCCCATGTTCGAACGGTTCACGGACCGCGCACGTCGCGTCGTCGTCCTCGCGCAGGAGGAGGCGAGGATGCTCAACCACAACTACATCGGTACCGAGCACATCCTCCTCGGGCTCATCCACGAGGGGGAGGGCGTCGCGGCCAAGGCTCTCGAGGCGATCGACATCTCGCTCGAGGCCGTGCGCGCACAGGTCACCGAGATCATCGGCGAGGGGCAGCAGGCGCCGTCCGGCCACATCCCCTTCACGCCGCGCGCCAAGAAGGTCCTCGAGCTCTCGCTGCGCGAGGCCCTCCAGCTCGGCCACAACTACATCGGCACCGAGCACATCCTGCTCGGCCTCATCCGCGAGGGCGAGGGCGTCGCCGCCCAGGTGCTGACCAAGCTCGGCGCCGACCTCAACCGGGTGCGCCAGCAGGTCATCCAGCTGCTCTCGGGCTACCAGGGCAAGGAGGCCGTCGCCGCCGGCGGTCCCGCCGAGGGGCAGCCCTCCGGGTCGGCCGTGCTCGACCAGTTCGGGCGCAACCTCACACAGGCCGCCCGCGAGAGCCGTCTCGACCCGGTCATCGGGCGCGAGCAGCAGATCGAGCGCGTCATGCAGGTCCTCTCGCGCCGCACCAAGAACAACCCGGTCCTCATCGGCGAGCCCGGCGTCGGCAAGACGGCCGTCGTCGAGGGACTGGCGCAGGACATCGTCAAGGGCGACGTCCCCGAGACGCTCAAGGACAAGCAGCTCTACACGCTCGACCTCGGGTCCCTCGTGGCCGGCTCGCGCTACCGCGGTGACTTCGAGGAGCGCCTGAAGAAGGTGCTCAAGGAGATCCGCACGCGCGGGGACATCATCCTGTTCATCGACGAGATCCACACGCTCGTCGGTGCCGGTGCCGCCGAGGGCGCGATCGACGCCGCCTCGATCCTCAAGCCGATGCTCGCCCGCGGTGAGCTCCAGACCATCGGTGCGACGACGGTCGACGAGTACCGCAAGCACATCGAGAAGGACGCCGCCCTCGAGCGCCGCTTCCAGCCGATCCAGGTCCCCGAGCCGTCGGTGCCGCACGCCGTCGAGATCCTCAAGGGGCTGCGCGACCGGTACGAGGCCCACCACCGGGTCTCCATCACCGACGCCGCCCTCCAGGCCGCGGTCTCGCTGGCCGACCGCTACGTCTCCGACCGGCACCTGCCGGACAAGGCGATCGACCTGGTCGACGAGGCGGGTGCCCGGCTGCGCATCCGTCGGATGACCGCGCCGCCGGAGCTGCGCGAGCTCGACGAGCAGATCGAGGAGGTCCGGCGCGAGAAGGAGTCCGCGATCGACGACCAGGACTTCGAGAAGGCCGCCTCCCTGCGCGACGACGAGCGCGTGCTCACCGAGCGCCGCCAGGAGCGCGAGAAGGCCTGGCGCGAGGGCGACCTCGACGAGGTCTCCGAGGTCGACGAGGAGCTCATCGCCGAGGTGCTGGCGATGTCGACCGGCATCCCGGTCGTCAAGCTCACCGAGCAGGAGTCCAAGAAGCTGCTCCACATGGAGGACGAGCTGCACAAGCGCGTCATCGGCCAGGACGAGGCCATCGCCACGCTCTCGCAGGCGATCCGCCGCACCCGCTCCGGGCTCAAGGACCCGCGGCGCCCCGGCGGCTCGTTCATCTTCGCCGGCCCCACCGGCGTCGGGAAGACCGAGCTGGCCAAGGCGCTCGCCGAGTTCCTCTTCGGCGACGAGGACGCCCTCATCACCCTCGACATGTCGGAGTACTCCGAGAAGCACACGGTCTCGCGGCTGTTCGGTGCGCCCCCGGGGTACGTCGGCTACGAGGAGGGTGGCCAGCTGACCGAGAAGGTCCGGCGTCGGCCGTTCTCCGTGGTGCTGTTCGACGAGGTCGAGAAGGCCCACCAGGACCTGTTCAACTCGCTGTTGCAGATCCTGGAGGACGGTCGCCTCACCGACAGCCAGGGCCGCGTCGTCGACTTCAAGAACACGATCATCATCATGACGACGAACCTCGGCACGAAGGACATCGCCAAGGGGCTGCAGACCGGCTTCCAGGCGTCCGGCGACCTGTCGACGTCCTACGAGCGGATGAAGACCAAGGTCAACGACGAGCTCAAGCAGCACTTCCGGCCGGAGTTCCTCAACCGTGTCGACGACACGATCGTCTTCCCGCAGCTCTCGCAGGACGAGATCGTCCAGATCGTCGACCTCATGATCGCCCGGCTGGACGAGCGCCTGCGCGACCAGGAGATGACGATCGAGCTGACCGAGGCGGCCAAGAAGCTGCTCGCCGAGCGCGGGTACGACCCGGTCCTCGGTGCGCGGCCGCTGCGCCGCGCGATCCAGCGGGACATCGAGGACGTGCTGTCCGAGAAGATCCTGTTCGGCGAGGTCACCGGCGGCCAGGTCATCAAGGTCGACGCCACCGGCGAGGGCATCCTCGGCGAGCTGACCTTCGAGTTCGTCGACCACGACGGCCCCATCGACAAGGTGGAGCGTCCCGAGGCGGAGCGGCTGGCCACGGCCGGTCGCGCGCTGCCGGCGGCGACGCCGGTCGGGGGCGCGGGCGGCTCGGGCCAGATGCAGCCCGGGAGCTGACGCCCGCGGGGCAGTGACGAACGGCCGGGGGCCGGCGATGGGATCCATCGCCGGCCCCCGGCCGTTCGTCGTCGCGGTGGTGCGCGGGGTCAGTCGGCCTGATCGGTAGAGCCCTCGGCCGTGGAGCCGGCGTCGGCGGTGGCGCCCGCCGACGTGGAGCCGCCGTCGGGCCCCTCCTGCCTGCCCGGGCCGTCGGAGCGGGGGCTGCCGTTCCCGGCCTGCGGTCCTTGAGGTCCCCTCGGCCCCTGCGGGCCACCGGGCCCCTGGGGACCGCCCGGCCAGGGGCCCGGCGCGGCCGGACCGTGTTCGGCGCTGCGGCGTCGGGAGCGGCGGACGAGCCAGACGACGAGGGCGACGACGAGGGCGAGCGGCACGAGCAGCGGCAGCAGCGCCGCCACCGCGACGACGAGGCCCCGGATCGCGTCGGTGAAGGCCTCACCGGCGTCGGACCACATGCGCGACCAGCCCGAGGGTGGGTCCTGTGCCGCCGGCGAGTCCTCGCCCGACAGCTCGATGCTCAGCGTCGACAGCGCCGCCTGCTCGCCGAGCGACGTGCGCTGCGCGCGCAGCTGGTCCAGCTCGGCCTGGCGGTTGGTCAGCTCGGTCTCGGCCGCCAGCAGGTCGGCGACCGACCCGGCCTCCTCCATCAGCCCCTCCAGACGGGCGACCGAGGTCTCCAGGGCGCTGATCTCCGCGTCCAGGTCACGCACCGTGCCGGTGACGTCCTCGGCGTCGACGGCGACCTCGTCGACCTCGCCCACCTCGCCGAGCGCGTCGAGGAAGGGGTCGACCTGGTCGGGCGGGATGCGGACGGTGAGCCGGGCCCACGGCTGGTCCTCCTGGCTGCTCTGGTGGCGGCTGTCGACCCGGCCCTCGTGGCTCTCGGCCAGTGCGACGACGTCGTCGGAGGCGGCCACCGGGTCATCGACGATGACCGTGGCGCTGCCCGTGGTGACCACCACCCGGTCGACGCCGTCGGCGGTGAGCGTCGTGTCCGCATCCGAGGCGCCGGCCTCCGCCTGCGCCTCTGGCTGGGCGCCGGCCGCGTCGGCGGCACTCTCCTCGTAGGCGTCGTCGCCCCCGGGGGCGGCGGGCTCGTGGACGCTCGAGCCGCCGCCCGACTCGTCGCCCGAGCCGGCGCCGGAGCAGGCGGCGAGCACCGCGGCGGCCGCGAGGGTGGCTCCGGCCAGCGCCGAGCGCGTGCGGGTGCGCGTGCGGCTGCGAGCCGCGCGGCGTCCGGGCGGCGCAGGGGCGTGGGGATCGGTGTGCGGGGTGTCGGCCGGGGGTGCCGACGGCGTCGTGGTGTCCATGGCTGAACGGTCGCACCGCGGCGGTCGGCCCTCGAGGTCGGCAACCGTTTCGGGACCGCGCGGTGACCTCGTCGTCACCGAAGTTCTCCCCGGTCAGAACTCCCCGGCCGTGTGACCTGCACGTTCGCCGGCTGCGCGGAGTCAGCCGAAGCGGCGGGCGAAGGCGGCGAGGATGCCGTGCGCGTCGTCGACCCGGGCCCGGGAGATCACCTCGACGATCCGGTCGAACTCGTCGGCGGGGAAGTAGCCGGAGTGCAGGTAGTCGGTCATGCGCCGCACGAGTCCGGCGGTGTCGAGCTCGGGGTGGAACTGGGTGACGTACTGGCGCGTCCCGAACCGCAGCATCTGCACCGGGGTGGGCTCCGACGTCGCCAGCACGACCGACCCGGGCGGGGGAACGGTGACCGCCTCGTGGTGACCGACGTACGCCTCGAAGGCGGGCGGCACCTCGGCGAGCAGCGGGTCGGCGCGGCCCTCGGCGGTCAGCTCGATGCGCACCGCCGACGTTCCCCGGCCGTAGGTGTGGTCGACGACGGCGCCGCGGCGCCTGGCGAGCGTGCCCACCGCGTAGCAGAGCCCCATGAACGGGACGTCCCGCGCGAGGACCTCGTCCAGGATCTCGCCGAGCCGCTCCTCGGTGCGGCGCTGGAGGGCGGATTGCTCCGCGAGCGGAGTAGAACCGGTGAAGGGGGAACCGCCCTGCACGACGCCGGCGAAGGCGTCCAGGTCGGGGCGGACGTAGGCGTCGTCGGTCGTCTGCAGGCGGACGATGTGCTCGGGGGCGATCCCCATGTGCCGGGCGACGGCCGTGTGCTCGTCGTCCGAGGCGCGCTGCTCGGGGCGCGAGGAGAGCAGGAGGAACGGGGCGTGCACCGGACGATCCTGCCGCAGCGGGACGGCGCCCGCGCGCCGGCGGGCCGGGGTCCCACGGGTCGGACACGGGGGCGCGTGCGGATCCCCGTGCCGCGGCTCGGGCTGCGACCTGCGCCCAGGTGGACCGAACTCGCTCGAGGTGGACGCCGGCACGGTCGGTCTGGGACGGGTGCGGTCCATCTCGACGACGAGGTCGGGGGAGCGGAGCGCGCCCATGCGGTGCCCGCAGGACGACCCGGTGCGTTTCGCATGATGACGGTCCGGCCCCCGGGGGCTCCGGGCGGCCTACGGTGCACGTATGCGCACGAGGCGGCGTGCGCTCTGAACAGAAGGACGGACAATGGCGACGTACGTGTACCGGTTCACCGAGGGTGACAAGGACCAGAAGGACCTCCTGGGCGGCAAGGGGGCGAACCTCGCCGAGATGACCAGGCTCGGCCTGCCGGTGCCCCCGGGCTTCACCATCACCACCGAGGCCTGCCGGGCCTACCTGCGCGACGGCACGGTGCCGCCGGACCTGCGCGTCGAGGTCACCCTCGCCCTGCGCGAGATGGAGGACGCGGCGGGGCGCTCGCTGGGCGACTTCCACGACCCGCTGCTCGTCTCGGTGCGCTCGGGCGCGAAGTTCTCCATGCCCGGGATGATGGACACCGTCCTCAACATCGGGCTCAACGACGCCTCCGTCCAGGGGCTCACCGAGCTCGCCGGGGACGCCCGCTTCGCGTGGGACTCCTACCGGCGGCTCGTGCAGATGTTCGGCAAGACGGTCCTCGACGTCGACGGCGAGCTCTTCGCGGACGCCCTCGAGCGCAAGAAGGAGCAGCGCGGGGCGGCGGCCGACGTCGACCTCACCGAGGAGGACCTGCGCGAGCTGGTCGACGAGTACAAGCAGATCGTCCGCGAGCACTCCGGGCGCGAGTTCCCGCAGCACCCGCGCGAGCAGCTCGACCTCGCCGTCGAGGCCGTCTTCCGCTCCTGGAACACCGAGCGCGCGCGGCTCTACCGCCGTCGGGAGCGCATCCCGGACGATCTGGGCACCGCCGTCAACGTGGTGACCATGGTCTTCGGTAACCTCGGCGACACCTCCGGCACCGGCGTGTGCTTCACCCGGGACCCCTCCACCGGCCAGTCGGGAATGTACGGCGACTACCTGGTCAACGCCCAGGGCGAGGACGTCGTCGCCGGCATCCGCAACACCCTGCACCTCACCGACCTCGAGGAGCTCGACCCGCGTTCCTACGCCGAGCTCCGGCAGGCGATGCGCCGCCTCGAGACGCACTACCGCGACCTGTGCGACATCGAGTTCACCATCGAGCAGGGCAAGCTCTGGCTGCTGCAGACCCGCGTCGGCAAGCGCACGGCCGGATCGGCGTTCCGGGTGGCGACCCAGCTCGTCGACGAGAACCTCATCACGATGGACGAGGCCCTGGGCCGGGTGACCGGCGCCCAGCTCAGCCAGCTGATGTTCCCGCAGTTCGACCCGGCCGCCGACAAGGAGCTGCTGACAAGGGGCCTGTCCGCCTCGCCGGGCGCCGCCGTCGGGGAGATCGTGCTCGACAGCGCCCAGGCCGAGGAGCGCGCCGCCGCAGGTGCCGACGTCATCCTTGTGCGCCGCGAGACCAACCCCGACGACCTGGGCGGCATGATCGTCGCCAAGGGCGTGCTCACCTCCCGCGGCGGGAAGACCTCCCACGCGGCGGTCGTCGCCCGCGGCATGGGCACCTGCGCCGTGGTCGGCGCCGAGGAGATCGAGGTCGACGTCGAGGCCGGCACCGTGACGGTGGCCGGTCGGGTCCTCCGAGCCGGCGACGTCGTGGCCATCGACGGCACCACCGGCGAGGTCTACCTCGGTGACGTGCCGGTCGCCGACTCCCCGGTGATGGCCTACATCGCCGGCGGGCTCGAGGCCGGCCTGGCGGCCGCCGGGGACGACGTCGACACCCGCGAGCTCGTCGAGGCCGTGCACCGCCTCATCAGCCACGCCGACGCCCGACGCCGGATGGAGGTGCGCACCAACGCGGACAACGCCGCCGACGCGACGCGGGCCCGGGAGCGCGGCGCGCAGGGCATCGGCCTGTGCCGCACCGAGCACATGTTCCTCGGCGAGCGGCGCACGCTCGTCGAGCGGCTCATCCTCGCCGAGGACGCCGCCGGCCGTGACGCCGCCCTCGAGGCGCTCCTCGAGCCGCAGCGCTCCGACTTCGAGGCGTTGCTGGAGGCGATGGACGGGCTGCCGGCCACCATCCGGCTCATCGACCCGCCGCTGCACGAGTTCCTGCCCGACCGCACCGAGCTCGCCGTCGAGGTGGCGCTCGCCGAGGAGCGCGGGGAGAGCGGGCCCGAGGTCGACCGCCGTCGGGCCCTGCTGGCCGCCGTGTCGCGGATGCACGAGCAGAACCCCATGCTCGGTCTGCGCGGGGTACGGCTCGGCCTGAAGATCCCGGGGCTGTTCGCCCTGCAGATCCGGGCGGTCGCCGAGGCCGCGGCCAGGCGCCGCGGCGCCGGCGGGAGGCCGCTGCCGGAGATCATGGTGCCGCTGGTCGGCTCGCGCCGGGAGCTGCAGATCGTGCGCGACGAGGCCGAGCAGATCATCGCCGACGTCGCCGCCGAGCACGGGGTCACCCTCGACATCCCCATCGGCTGCATGGTCGAGCTGCCGCGGGCGGCGCTGACCGCCGAGCGCATCGCCGAGGAGGCCGACTTCTTCTCCTTCGGCACCAACGACCTCACGCAGACTGCCTGGGGCTTCTCCCGCGACGACGTCGAGGGCGCGTTCTTCGCCGACTACCTGGCCAACGGCGTGCTGACGATCTCCCCGTTCGAGACCCTCGACGCCGACGGCGTGGGCGCGCTCGTGCGCATCGGCGCCGAGAAGGGGCGTTCCACCAGGCCCGGCCTGAAGATCGGCGTGTGCGGGGAGCACGGCGGCGACCCGGAGTCGATCCACTTCTTCGAGCAGGTCGGCCTCGACTACGTCTCGTGCTCCCCGTTCCGCGTGCCGGTGGCGCGGCTCGAGGCGGGGCGCGCTGCCGTGAGGGGTGAGGACGCCACGCGCTGACCGGCGCTTCTCCTGATCCCATCGCCGAGACATCGGGTTGTGTCTCGAGACCATGTGCACGGGGCATCGTCTCGAGACACGACTCATCGTCTCGATGAAGGGACGGGCCGGGCGGCGCTGTCCCGGCGCACGGTCGGCGGGGGCGGCCACCCGCGGTCAGGGGAGAGACTGTCCCCATGACGACGACGGCTGAGCGCACCACCGGCCCGGCGGACCCGCGCACCGCGGACCTCGTCGCGGCCCTGCGCGCGGCGGTCGACGGCGAGGTCTCCGACTCCACGCGTCGCCGCGCCGAGTACTCCACCGACGCCTCGAACTACCGGGTGGTGCCGCAGGTCGTCGTCGTACCCCGCGACGTCGACGACACGCTCGCGGCGCTCGACGCCGCCCGCACCGCCGGCGCCCCGGTCACCCTGCGCGGCGGCGGCACCTCGACGGCGGGCAACTCCGTGGGCCCCGGCGTCGTCCTCGACGTCTCCCGCCACCTGACGACCATCGGCGAGATCGACCCGGAGGCGCGCACCGCCGTCGTGCAGCCGGGGGTGGTCCTCTCCGACCTCCAGCGCGCCGCCGCCTCCCACGGCCTGCGCTTCGGCCCCGACCCCTCGACCCAGAACCGCGCCACCATCGGCGGGATGATCGGCACCAACGCCTGCGGCCCGCACGCGCTGGCCTGGGGGCGGACGGCGGACAACGTCACGGCCCTCGACGTCGTCGACGGGCTCGGCCGCCGCTTCACCGCGGGGGCGGGCGCCGGGGCGCTGGCCGCCGTCGACGGGCTCGAGGCGCTCGTCGCCCGCTCGCTGGCCCCGATCCGCGCCGAGCTGGGGCGGTTCGGCCGGCAGGTCTCGGGCTACTCGCTCGAGCACCTGCTGCCCGAGAAGGGCCGCGACCTGGCCAAGATGCTCGTCGGCACCGAGGGCACGCTCGTGACGATGCTCGGCGGGACCGTCGATCTCGTGCCGGTCGCCGCCCGCCCGGTGCTCGTCGTGCTCGGCTACCCGGACATGATCGCCGCCGCCGACGCCGTGCCCGCCCTCCTCGAGCACTCCCCGCTGGCCGTCGAGGGGCTCGACGCCCGACTCGTCGACGTCGTGAGGCGGGCCAAGGGCCCCGGCGCGGTCCCCGAGCTGCCGGCCGGGCAGGGCTGGCTCATGGTCGAGGTCGGCGCCGAGGCGCACGAGAGCGAGGCCGACGTCCTGGCCCGTGCACGGGCGCTCGCCGCGGCCGGTGGGACCGACGCGGCCGTCGTCGTCCCCGCCGGTCCCGAGGCCGAGGCCCTGTGGCGGATCCGGGCCGACGGCGCCGGGCTCGGCGGCCGCACGCCCGCCGGGATGCCGGCCTGGCCCGGCTGGGAGGACGCCGCCGTCCCCCCGGAGAACCTGGGCGCCTACCTCCGCGACTTCATGGGCATGCTTGACCGCCGCGGGCTCGACGGTCTGCTCTACGGGCACTTCGGTGACGGCTGCGTGCACGTGCGGGTGGACTTCCCGCTCGACGACGGCGAGCGCGGCGCCCGGGACTTCGCCTCGACGGTGGCCGAGGCGGCGGACATCGCCGTCGCGCACGGCGGGTCGCTCTCCGGCGAGCACGGCGACGGCCGGGCACGCTCCGAGCTCCTCGACAGGATGTACGGCCCCGAGGTCATGGGGCTGTTCTCCCAGGTCAAGGGGTTGTTTGATCCGAAGGGGCTGCTCAATCCCGGCGTGCTGGTCGACCCCGACCCGGTCGGCGCCCACCTGCGCCGGCCGGCGGCGAAGCCCCTGCCGGTCGCTCCGGGCGGCGGCTTCGCCTTCAGCGAGGACGGCGGGGACGTCACGCGCGCCGCGCACCGCTGCACCGGCGTGGGCAAGTGCCGGGCGGACAGCTCGGCGTCGGGCGGTTTCATGTGCCCCAGCTATCTCGCCACCAAGGACGAGAAGGACGTCACCCGCGGCCGGGCCCGCGTCCTGCAGGAGGTGACCAACGGCGAACTGGTCGCGCGCTGGGACGACCCCGCGCTGCTGGAGTCCCTCGACCTGTGCCTGTCCTGCAAGGCCTGCTCGGCGGACTGCCCGGCGGGGATGGACGTGGCCCGGCTCAAGTCCGAGACCCTGCACCGCGCCTACCGAGGCAGGCTGCGGCCGCGCACGCACTACACGCTGGGCCGGCTGCCCGTGCTGGCGAACCTCGTCACCGCAGTTCCCGGACTCGCCCGCCTGGTCAACGCCGTGCTCACGGTGGGTCCGCTGCGGCGCCTGGCCTTCGCCGTCGCGGGGGTGGACACCTCCCGGGGGATGCCCGGGTTCGCCACCGAGCGCCTCTCGCGCTGGTGGCGGCGTCGCTCCGGCGGCCGCACCGCGGTGCGCGAGGCGGCCGGGGCCGCGCGCGCCGACGCCGGGGGCACGACGGCGAACCGCACCCCCGCCGAGCACGGACCGCACGCCGGGCGAGACGGCCGGGAATCCGGGGAGCGGCCGCGGTACGTCGTGCTGTTCGCCGACTCGTTCTCCGAGACCCTCGACGGCGCCGGCGCCCGCGCCACAGTCGAGCTGCTCGAGGACGCCGGCTACACCGTGGTCCTGCCCGAGGACAAGGTCTGCTGCGGCCTGACCTGGATCTCCACCGGCCAGCTCGACGGCGCCCGACGCCGCATGCGGGACCTGCTCGACGTCCTGGCGCCCTTCGCGGCCAACGGGATCCCGGTGGTCGGCGTCGAGCCGTCGTGCACCGCCGCGCTGCGCGACGACATGCCCGAGCTGCTGCCCGAGGACCCGCGCGCCCGCCTGCTCGCCGAGGGCACCTACACGCTCGCCGAGCTGCTCACCGCGCCGGCGCCGGTGGGCCCGGGGGAGCGCTGGGCGGCGCCCGACCTCACCGGTCGCGAGATCGTCGCCCAGCCGCACTGCCACCAGCACTCGGTGATGGGCTGGGAGGCCGACCGCGCACTGCTGGTGAGCACCGGGGCGACGATGATCACGCTGGCGGGCTGCTGCGGCCTGGCCGGCAACTTCGGCATGGAGAAGGGGCACGCGGAGGTCAGCGCGGCCGTCGCGGAGAACGCGCTGCTGCCGGCGCTGCGTGAGCACCCCGACGCCATGTTCCTCGCCGACGGGTTCTCCTGCCGCACCCAGGCCGACCAGCTCGCGTCCCGCGGCGGCGTGCACCTGGCCGAGCTGCTGCTGGGGCAGCGCGACCGCTGACCGGGCGGGTCGGCCGGCTCGTGCCCTGCGGGACCGGGTCCGTCCGGGGTGCGTCCGCCTGAGGTGCGTCCAGCTCGGGTTCGTCCATCGTCGTTCCGCGGCTGCGCTGCGCGGTTGACATGTAGGAAAAAGCCTACGTAGCGTGTGGGGCATGTCAGTGATCGCGCGACGTCCCGTGTCGGTGCCCGACCTCGACCGGGTGCGAAGTCAGGCGGACCCCCGCCCGGTACATGACGGTGCGCGGTAGTGCCACGCCGGCTGAGGTCCAGCCCTCTGGACGAGGTGTGCGGCGCGCTCGCGAACCCCACCCGACGCGACCTCCTCGACGCCCTGCTCGGCGGCGAGCTCAGCGCCGGTGAGCTCGCCGCGCGGTTCGACATGACACGCCCCAGCGTGTCCGAGCACCTGCGCGCACTGCGCACGTCCGGCCTCGTCGAGGAACGACGGGAGGGCCGCCACCGCCTGTACCGCCTCACCGGCGCACCGCTGGCCGAGCTGGTCGACTGGCTCACACCGTACGAACGATTCTGGCGCGAACGGATGGACGCACTCGGTGGCGTGCTCGACCGGATGGAGGAGCGATGAACGGCGATGAGGACCTCACGAGGATCGAGGTCGACCAGTACTTCCCGCACCCGCCCACCACGGTGTGGCGGGCACTGACCGATCCCGATCTGCTCGCGCAGTGGCTGATGCCGAACGACTTCGCACCCGTCGTCGGCCACCGGTTCACCTTCCAGGCCCGACCGGTGGCCGCCACGGACTTCTCCGGGTCGGTCGCCTGTCAGGTGCTCGATCTGGTGCCGCAGGAGCTCCTCCGCATCAGCTGGGCCGACTCCCAGCGGCCCGACGGTCCGACCACCACCGTGACCTGGACCCTGCGGAGCGAGGGGCACGGCACCCGGCTGTTCACCGACCACGCCGGCTTCGACCCGGACGACGCCGCGCAGCAGCTCGCCCGACGGATCATGAACGGTGGCTGGCGGAGCCACGTCATGCGCTCGCTGGAGAAGGCGCTGGATGGAACCCCTGCCTGACGGATCGAGAAGGAGAGCACGTGCATGGCACGCACGACCGCTGAGAAGCTCCAGATCAAGCCCGGATCGGAGCTGCTGCTCGGGGACGCCGATTCCGAGGTGAGGGCATTGCTGGACCCGCTGCCCGAGGGCGTGACCGTCGTCGACGGCGTCGACCGGGACACCGAGGGGGTGGCCGTCATGTTCGCGAGCAGCCGAGACGAGCTCGACGTCCTGCTGGCCCAGACCTTCCCACGGCTGGCGTCACCGCGGGCCGTCTGGATCGGCTACCCCAAGGGCAACAAGGCGGACATCAACCGCGACAGCATCTGGAGGCGGGCGGAGGAGTCGGGCTGGACGTTGAACGCCAACGTCTCGCTCTCGGACACGTGGTCCGCGGTCCGGCTCAAGCCCGTGAGCTGACCTGGGCGCACCGACCCCGCGGGTACACCCCCGGGGGCCGGGCGCACCGCGTGGACGGTCAGGGACGCACGGTGGGTGGCAGGCCGAACAGCTCGACGTGCGCGGCGCCGAGGAACGAGTGCATGGCTCGGATCCGCCCGCCCTCGACCTGCAGGACGTCGACGGAGAGAGCCGTGAACTCGTCGGCGTCCCGGCGGCACGTGTAGTTGGCGATCGCGGTGGCCCCGTTGGCCCGTACCTCGACCAGGTGCCACCGGCCGGGCCCGTCCGCCCCGAACATGTGGTCGAGGAACACGCGTGCCTCGCGCCTCCCAACGCTCGGTGCCTCGGGCGGCATGGTCAGTCGCACGTCCGCGGTGAGCAGGTCGAGGATCGCGTCGACGTCCCCGCGGTGGTAGGCGTCGAGGTAGCCGCGCACGGTCGTCCTCTCCTCGGCATCATCAGCCGATTCCGGGCGCCGGTCGGCGCTCGCGCCGAGGCGGCGCGCGTGTGCGCGTCCGCGCTGGAGCAGGCTGTTGACCGAGGCGACCGAGCACTCGAGGACGGTGGCCGTCTCCGCGGCGCTGAGCCCGGCCAGGTCGCGGGCCACGACCGCCGCCCGCTGCCGCGGGCTCAGGGCGAGCAGGGCTGCGGTGACCCGGAGGTCCGTGGCCGCGCGTCGGACGACGGTGTCGACCGGGTCGCCGCGGTCGGGGTGCGGCCCGATCCAGCCCTCGTGCTCGAGGATCTCGTCGACCGACGGATGCGCCCGGGTGCGTCGTTCGTGGTTCTTGAGGAAGTCGAGGCAGGCGTTCGTCGCGATGCGGTACAGCCAGGTGCGCTGCGAGGACCGACCGTCGAACCGGTCGCGCGAGCGCCAGGCACGCAGAAAGGTCTCCTGGGTGAGCTCCTCGGCATCGGTGAACGAGCCGGTCATGCGGTAGCAGTGCGCGACGAGCTCACGGCGGTGCCGCTCGAACGACGCGGCCCCCAGGCCGGCCCGGTCGGCGTCGGTGGGTGCACTCATGGCGTGAGGTCCGTCGCCGCGACCCCGGTCGTGGGATCGACCGGGAACGAGACGTGCTGGTGCACCATCCGCCATTCGTCGTCGATCCGCCGGAACACGCGCGTCCCGCGGCTCCAGGTCACCTCCTCGGACCCGTCCGGTCGACGCGACGCCATGCGGTTCAGCCCCCAGGCGACGGCGAGGTCACCGCGGACCGCCACCTCCAGGTCGGGGACGGTCCACGTGAAGCCCTCGCCCTGGTGCTCGAACCCTGCTCGGCACTCCTCGCGGATGGCGGCGACCTCGGTGTACCGGAGCGGCGGGGAGTGCTCGAAGGAGACGATGTCGGCCGCGATCGGCTCCATCGTCGCGTCGAGGTCCTTCCGGTGGCTCGCGTCGAACCACCGCGCATGGAGCTCGCGGATCTCGTCGACGGCCCAGGCGTCCTCGGTGTGCATGTCGTTCCTCGCTCTCGTGGAGGCGGACAGGGTCACCCATATGGACGATCGGGACGCGCGAACTCATCGGCCGGCGGCGGACGGCCGTGACGTCGGCCCGTCCGGGACCGCGCGGCGTCAGCGCAGCACGTACCCGCGCACCCAGCGGCCCAGCTCGTCGTAGACGTTGCGGCGCACCGTGGGCGCCGAGAGCGTGACGTCGTGGATCGCGCCGTCGAAGGAGGCCAGCGTGACGTGCGGGCCGAGCCTGAGGGACGTGGCGCGGATGGCGTCGGTGTCGAGCACGGTGTCGGTGAAGCGCAGGTCGGGGCTCCACCTGATCGCCTGCGTGGAGGTCGTCGAGGTCATCACGAGGACCGGGCAGGGGATCTCCAGGCCGGCGGCGACCTGCCGCTGGCCGGAGAGCACCGCCGACAGCCAGCCGAACCGCACGGGGCCGGCCGGGGCCATCCGCCAGCGCCGGTCCGGCTTCCAGCCGGTCCAGAACGGGTCGTCCTCCTCGCCCTCGGGCACCTGCTCGTCGTCGCCCTCGGCGAGGCCGTCCAGGGTGCGCTGGTAGACGTCGACCGGGGAGACGCGCACGACCGTGCGAGGTCCGGTACGGGCGAGCCGCTCGACGACCGGGGCGGTGACCGCGCCGAGGAACCCCGGCATCCCCGAGGTGATGAACGGGGAGTTGAGCCACACCCCGCGCAGGGCACCGGGGTGGCGGTGCGCCCACAGGGAGGCCGTCAGCCCGCCGGTGGAGTGCCCGGCCAGGACCAGGTCGGTGCCCAGGCCGAGCTCGTCGAAGATGACGTCGCGGGCGGCGTGGATGTCGTCGTCGTACACGGAGAAGGTCTCGGCGTACCCGCGGGACTGGTGCGCTCGCAGGCTGCGCCCGTACTTGCGCAGGTCGAGGCCGTAGAAGGCGCCGCCCAGGGCCGAGACCTGACGGCCGAGCTCGGCGTGGTGGATGTAGTCGTTCCAGCCGTGCAGGTACAGCATCGCCCAGGTGGGGCTCGACGGCGTCCCCGGCAGCGCATGGGGGTCCTCGGCGGGCCGGTGGGTGACCAGGGTGGCCACGACCTCGCCCTCGTCGTCGGGCGGCAGCGGCAGGGTGCGGGCGTAGAAGCCCGGGCCGAGCAGGTCCGGCGCCCAGTCCCGGGGCGGGAGCGCCTCGGGCAGGGCCGGCAGGTCCGCCTCGACGGCGTAGGTGCGCGCGTTCGGCTCCACCCCGGTCCGCACGCGGTGGCCGGTCGCGTCCGGCGTGGCGTCCTGCTCGACGGCGGAGTCCGCCTCCTCGGCGGGGAGCGGGGTGGAGCCGTGGTCGTCCGGGTCGGGGGTGCCGGAGCCCGGTTCGAGGTCGGCCTCGGACGGCGCGCCGTCACCGGGTGCGGGCTCGTCCGGTGCGCGGCGTCCGCGTCTGAAGAGGTCCACGGCCCCATCGTGGCACCTCGCGGCGCGTCGCCCGCGCCCGAGCGCCACCCGGTAGAGGGGAGCGGTCAGTGCAGCGAGTCGACCCGCTGCGACAGGAGGTCGGCAAGCGCGCTGCCGACCTGCTCGGACTCCACGAGGAACCCGTCGTGGCCGTGCGGCGTGTCGACCGTGACCAGGTCGGCGGGGCCGGTGACCCCGGCGGCGATGCGCTCGGACTCGGCGGGGGAGAAGAGCCGGTCGGAGCTGACGGCCACGGCGAGCGTGCGCGAGGTGACCCCCGCCAGCGCCTCGGCCACGCCCCCGCGGTCCCGGCCGATGTCGTGGGTGAGCATCGTCCGGCTCAGCGCGACGTAGCTGCCCGCGTCGAAGCGGGCGGCCAGCTTGCCGCCGTGGTGGTCGAGGTAGGACTGGACGGCGAAGCGACCGCCGTCGAGCGGCTCCTCGGCGCCCTGCGGCACCCGGCCGAAGCGGGTGTCGAGCTCGTGGGCCGAGCGGTAGGTCGTGTGCGCGATCTGCCGCGCGAGCCCCAGCCCGCGGTGCGGCCCCTCGCCGGGGGCGGCCCCGTAGTAGTCGCCGCCGCGCCAGGCGGGGTCGAGCTCGATGGCGCCGATCTGGGCGTGTGCCCAGGCGATCTGGTCGGCGCTGGTCTGGGCGTTGGAGGCGACCACGGCGACCCGGTCGACGCGCTCGGGAGCGGTGACGGCCCACTCGATGGCCCGCTGCCCGCCCACCGAGCCGCCCACGACCAGGGCGAAGGAGCTGATGCCGAGCAGGTCGGTGAGCCGCAGCTCCGCGGCGACCTGGTCGCGGACGGTGAGGATGGGGAACCGCGCACCCCACGGCGTGCCGTTGGGGGAGGTGCTCGACGGGCCGGTGCTGCCCTGGCAGCCGCCGAGGACGTTGGGCACCACCACGAAGTACTCGTCGGTGTCGATGGCGCGGCCGGGCCCGACGATGTCGTGCCACCAACCCGGGCCGGCCGCGTCGCCCGGCCGGTGGGAGGTGACGTGCGTGTCGCCGGTGAGGGCGTGCAGGACGAGGACGGCGTTCGAGCGGTCGGCGTTGAGCTCGCCGTACGTCTCGTAGGCCATCGTCACGTGCGGGAGCCGGCCGCCGACCTCGAGCCGCAGCGACCCGATCGGCATCTGGGTGCGGTCGCCGAGGTCCTGGCCGGGCAGCCACCCGCCGGAGGCGGGGGGCAGCGCGGGGACCGGGGTGCGTCCAGGTCGACAGCCGGCGCCCGTCACGTCAGGCGTCCTTCGCCGTGCCGGCGGCAGAGACGGCGGCGGCCAGGCCCTGCTCGATGTCGGCGAGGATGTCCTCGATGTCCTCCAGGCCCACCGCGAGGCGCACCAGGGTCGGCGAGGCGCCCGCGGCGGCGAGCTCCTCGTCGGTGAGCTGGGAGTGCGTGGTGGTCGCCGGGTGGATGACGAGCGAGCGCACGTCACCGATGTTGGCCACGTTGGAGTGCAGCTCGAGGGCGTCGACGAAGGCGGCACCGGCCTCGCGGCCACCCGCGGCGAGCTCGAAGGCGAGCACGGCGCCGGGGCCCTTGGGGGTGTACTTCTGCGCCTTCTCGTACCAGGGCGAGCTGGGCAGCCCGGCCCAGGCCACGCGGGCGACCTCCGGACGGGCCTCGAGGAACTCGGCGACGGCGCGGGCGTTGTCCACGTGGCGCTGCACGCGCAGCGAGAGGGTCTCGATGCCCTGGCCGATGAGGAAGGCGTTGAACGGGGACACCGCGGGACCCGTGTCGCGCAGCAGCTGCGTGCGGGCCTTGAGGGCGAGCGCCGGGGCGCCGAGGTCGGCGAACACGAGGCCGTTGTAGGACGGGTCGGGGGTGTTGAAGCCGGGGAAGCGCTCGGGGTACTTCGACCACGGGAAGGTGCCGGCGTCGACGAGGGCGCCCGCCACGGTCGTGCCGTGCCCTCCGAGGTACTTCGTGGCCGAGTGCACGACGACGTCGGCGCCGTGCTCGATCGGCCGCAGCAGGTAGGGCGTGGCGATGGTGTTGTCGACGATCAGCGGCACGCCGATCTCGTGCGCCACGGCGGCGATGCCCTCGATGTCGAGCACGTCGCCCTTGGGGTTGGGGATCGTCTCGCCGAAGAAGACCTTGGTGCGGTCGGTGACCGCGGCGCGCCAGGACTCCGGGTCGTCCGGGTCCTCGACGAAGGTGGTGGTCACGCCGAGCTTGGGCAGCGTGTGGCGCAGCAGGTTGTAGGTGCCGCCGTACAGCGACGGCGAGGCGACGACGTGGTCGCCGACCTCCGCGATCGACAGGATCGCCAGGGTCTCGGCCGCCTGGCCGGAGGCGAGCAGCAGGCCGGCGACGCCGCCCTCGAGGTCCGCGATGCGGTTCTCGACGACCTCCTGGGTCGGGTTGGTGATGCGCGTGTAGATCGGGCCCGGGTCGGCCAGCGAGAAGCGGGCGGCCGCGTGCTCGGCCGAGTCGAAGACGTAGCTCGTGGTCTGGTAGATCGGCAGCGCGCGGGCCCCGGTGGCCGGGTCGGGGACCTGGCCGGCGTGGATCTGACGCGTGGTGAAGCCGCGGGCGGGGGTGGGGGACTCGGTCATGATGCCTCGATCTCTGGTCGCGTGGTCTGCTGATCTGTACCGAACCTAGGACGGCGCCGCCCCTTCGCGACAGGAGGGGCGGCGCCGTCTCAGGACGTGGACCGGCCGATCGGTGCTGCCGGCCGCCGACGAGGCCGGTGGCCGGTCAGGACTGCGGGTCGACCGGGATCGGCCGCGCGTCGCCGGGGCCCAGGGGGCTGGCGTGGCCGCGGTCGCCGTCGAGGTCGGGGGAGCCGTCGGGGCCCGGCTCGCTGCCGGAGCCACCGACCCGGTGGTGGCCGCCGCCGCCGTGCTCGTAGTAGCCGGTCTCCGCGGCGCGCTCGTAGGATCGGCGGATCTCGGCCTCGGTCTCCTCGCGCCCCACCCAGTGGGCGCCCTCGACCGACTTGCCCGGCTCGAGGTCCTTGTAGACCTCGAAGAAGTGCTGGATCTCGAGGCGGTGGAACTCCGAGACGTCCTCGATCTCGGTGCGCCAGGAGGCGCGCTGGTCGCCCGCGGGGACGCACAGCACCTTGTCGTCGCCGCCGGCCTCGTCGCGCATGCGGAACATGCCCAGCGCGCGGCAGCGGATGAGGCAGCCCGGGAACGTGGGCTCCTCGAGGAGCACCAGCGCGTCCAGCGGGTCCCCGTCCTCACCGAGGGTGCCCTCGATGAAGCCGTAGTCGTCGGGGTAGCGCGTCGAGGTGAACAGCAGCCGGTCGAGCCGGATCCGGCCCGTCTCGTGGTCCACCTCGTACTTGTTGCGGTTCCCCTTGGGGATCTCGATGGTGACGTCGAACTCCACAGCAAGCACTTCCTCGGATGTCGGGCCGCCCGGGCGGCGATGTCCATGGCCGGGCCCCGCGGCAGGGGCCCTCGTAGCGCCTAGTGTGTCGTACGCGGCGCCCGGTGTGCGCCGCCGTGCCGCCTCGGCACGTGCGAGCGGCCCGACGGCGGAGGGATGGCATGGCAGGCAGCGGCACCGTACGCAGGGGCAGGGTCGGCTGGATCGCCGGCGGCCTGGGCCTGCTGCTCGTCGCCGGCTACGTCGTCGCCGACGCCAACGACGTCGTGCCCGGCGTCCTCACCACCGCTCCGGCGCACCCCGACGCCGAGCCCTACCCGGCCGTGCAGCTGCCCGGGGAGCGGCCCGTCGCCCCGGCCGTCGACCCGCTCGACCCCTCGGCACCGGCCGCGACCCCCGAGGCGGTCACCGCCGCCGTCGAGACGCTGCTCGCCGACCCCGACCGGCCCGGCGACCTCGCGGTGCGGGTGCTCGACGCCGAGACCGGTGAGCTGCTCGTCGAGCGCGAGCCGGTCACCGCCGTGCGCTCGGCGTCCTCGGCGAAGATCCTCACCGGCGCCGCGGCCCTGAGCGTCCTCGGCCCGCAGACCCGGTTCACCACCGAGGTGGTCCCCGCCGGGGACGGCCTGCTCGTGCTCGTCGGCGGCGGCGACGTCCTGCTCGGTGAGGGCGAGGGCGACCCGGAGGCCGTCCGCGGGCACGCCGGCATCGCCGACCTCGCCGACCAGGTCGCCGCCGAGCTGGAGACCTCGGGCACCACCGAGGTCCGCCTCGCCGTCGACGACTCCCAGTTCGCCGGTGAGCCCTATGCAGACGACGTCACCGGCTGGGACCGCACGTACACGATGGCCGCCACCACGGTGGCGGTGAACACCGGGGCCGTCGACGGCGCCTACACCGCCGACCCGGCGATGGGCGCCACCGAGATGCTCGCCGCCGCGCTGACCGAGCGGGGCCTGTCCGTGACCGTCGAGGGTCGGGCCACCGCGCCGGAGGAGGCCACCGCCATCGCCTCGGTGCAGTCGGCGCCGGTCGAGCAGATCGTGCGCACGATGCTGCGCGACTCGGACAACGCGATCGCCGACGTCCTGTCCCGCCTCGTCGCCCTCTCCTCGGACCTGCCGGGGGACGCGACCTCGGGCGGGCAGGCCGTGGTCGACGCCGTCGGCGCGCTCGGGGTGGACACCACCGGGACGGTGATGATCGACGGGGCCGGCCTCTCGGTCACCGACACGACGACGGTCACCACGCTCACCGAGCTGGTCCAGCTCGCCACGACCGACACCGACACGCTGGCCTCCCTGGCCACCGGGCTGCCCGCCTCGGGGCTGCACGGCACCCTCGACGACCGGCTGACCGGCGAGAGCGCGGGCCGGGTGCGGGCCAAGACCGGCACCCTCGCGCGCTCGGTGTCCCTGACCGGGACCGTGCTCACCGCCGACGAGCGACTGCTCACCTTCTCGGTGGTGCTGCACGACTTCGACGAGGGCGGGGCGTGGTCGGCCCGCGAGGCGATGGACGCCTTCGTCGCCGACCTGGCGGCCTGCGGCTGCTCCTGACTCAGCGCGCCCGGGGGTCGCTCGCGACTACCGTGGGGGTGTGACGGACTCCCTGGACCTCGGCCGCGCCGCGCGCCGCGCCGCACAGCTCGCGCCGCCCGGGCCGCGAGGGACGCCCGAGGAGCTGACGGCCCTGGTCGCCGGGCTGCGCGCGGCCGCGGCCTCGGCCCCCGAGCACGTCGGACGGATCACCGGGCTGACCGACGCCGCCGCGCAGGTGGCCGACCAGCGGGTCAGCGTCGTCGACCGCCCGGGCTGGGCACGCGTCAACGCCGAGATGATGGGCCACCTCTCGGCCGGGCTGCTGCCGCCCTCGGGACCGGTGACCGCCCGGCTGGCCGAGGAGGAGGCCGGCGCCCTGCTCGCCTACCTGGCCACCAAGGTGCTCGGCCAGTTCGACCCCTTCGGCCCGGGCGCGCCGCACCTGCTGCTCGTCGCCCCCAACGTCCTGCGCCTCGAGCGCGAGCTCGACCTCGACGCCCGGGACTTCCGCCGCTGGGTGGCCCTGCACGAGCAGACGCACGCGGTGCAGTTCGCCGCCGCGCCCTGGCTGGCCGGGCACCTGACCGACATGCTGCGCGGCGCCGTCGAGCCGGTGCTCGACCAGGAGACCGAGCGCGACCTGGGCCAGATCCTGTCCGCGGTGGTGGCCGCCCTGCGCCACCCCGAGGAGCAGACCCCCACCCTCGAGGTGGGCGGCCCGCTGGTCGACGCCTTCCTCAGCGAGGCCGAGCGCGCCCAGCTCTCCCGGGTCGTCGCCGTCATGTCCCTCCTGGAGGGGCACGCCGACGTCGTCATGGACGCGGTGGGACCGGCCGTGCTGCCCAGCGTGCGACGCATCCGACGCGCCTTTGACAAGCGGCGCGAGGGCCGCGGCGCGATGGACGTCCTGCTGCGCACGCTGCTCGGCATGCGCGCCAAGACCGCGCAGTACCGCAACGGCGCGAGGTTCGTGCGCTCCGTCGTCGAGCGGGTCGGGCACGCCGGGCTCAACGAGGTGTGGACCTCCGCCGAGCACCTCCCGGGCCCCGAGGAGATCCTCGAGCCCGGGCGCTGGGTCGAGCGCGTCCACCGGTGAGCGGGCCGCGCCCGCCGAAGGTCTCGGGCCCGGCCACCCTGGCCGCCCGCCGCGCCGTCGCCGACGCGCTGGCCGACCTCCCTGGCGGCACGGCGCTCGTGGTGGCCTGCTCGGGCGGCCCCGACTCCCTGGCCCTGGCCGTCACCCTCGCCCACCTGGCACCGGCGCGTGGGTGGCTCGTGCGCGCCGTCGTCGTCGACCACGGGCTGCGGCCGGGCTCGGCGGCGGAGGCGGACGGGGTGGTCGCCGGCCTGCGCGCGCTGGGCCTGGCCGGCGAGGTCGCCGCCGTCGACGCCGCCGCGGGCCCCGGGGGACCCGAGGGCCGCGCCCGGCAGGCCCGGTGGGCGGCGCTGCGCGAGCGCGCCCGCGGGGACCTCGTCCTCACCGGGCACACGATGGACGACCAGGCCGAGACCGTGCTCCTCGGCCTCGCCCGCGGCTCGGGGGCGCGCTCGGTGGCGGGGATGCGGGCCGCCGAGCCCGGGGTGCGCCGTCCCTTCCTCCCGCTGCGGCGCAGCGACACCGTGGCCGTGTGCGCCGAGCTCGACCTGCGGCCCGTCATCGACCCCACCAACAGCGCCGACGGGCCGTGGCGGGCCGCCGACGGCTCCGCCCTGCGCCGCGCGGCCGTGCGCGAGCGGGCGCTGCCCGCCCTCGCGCAGGCGCTCGGCGTCGACCCCGTCCCGGCCCTGGCCCGCACCGCCGCCCAGTCCCGCCGCGACGACGACGCCCTCACCGCCGCGGCCGAGGACCTCCTCGCGCGCGCCACCCTCGCGCCGTCGCCGTCGCCGTCGCCGTCGCCGTCGCCGTCGCCGTCGCCGTCGCCGTCGCCGTCGCCGTCGCCTGCGACCGGCATCCCGCACCCGCCGACGCCGGACCGGCCCGGCACCCTCGTCCTCGACGCCCGCCTGCTCGCGGCCGCCCACCCGGCCGTGCGCAGCCGCGCGCTCCGCTCCGCCGGCCGGCGCGCCGGGTGGCGCCCGGGCGACGTCAAGGCCGCCCACCTGGCCGCCCTCGACGCCCTGGTGTGCGACTACCACGGTCAGGGTCCGGCGGCGCTGCCCGGCGGGATCACCGCCCGCCGCACGTGTGGCAGGCTGACCATCGGTGCCGGCGACGACTGAGGAGTGACGTGGACGAGCGGGACATGGGCGAGGACCTCGCCGAGGTGATCGTCACCGAGGAGCAGATCCGCGAGCGGCTGACCGAGATGGCGGCCCGGATCGACGCCGACTATCAGGGCCGCAACCTCCTCCTGGTGGGCGTCCTGCGCGGTGCCGTCATGGTGATGGCCGACCTCTCCCGCGCCATGCACACCCCGCTGGAGATGGACTGGATGGCCGTCTCCTCCTACGGGTCGGGGACGAAGTCCTCCGGCGTCGTGCGCATCCTCAAGGACCTCGACACCGACCTCACGGGGCGCGACGTCCTCATCGTCGAGGACATCATCGACTCCGGCCTCACCCTGTCGTGGCTGCAGGGCAACCTGCGCTCGCGCGGCGCCGCCTCGGTCGAGATCGCCACGCTCCTGCGCAAGCCGGACGCCGCCAAGGTCGAGGTCGACGTGCGCTACGTCGGCTTCGACATCCCCTCGGCCTTCGTCGTCGGCTACGGCCTGGACTTCGCCGAGAGGTACCGCAACCTGCCCTTCGTCGGGCGGCTCGCGGAGCACGTCTACTCCCGCTGACCCGGGCCCCGCGCCCGCGCGCCCGGGACGAGGGCCGCCGGTCGGCGTTCGCCCTGCGCGCACCGGCCGCCGTGGGGGACCACGCCCCGTGCGGGCTCGGTTATCGTCGTCTGGTCGCCCGGGGTGGGCACCAAGTGGACGGAACGGCTGAGACTGGGCATGCAGAAGACCTGGAAGAAGATCGCGCGCAGTCCCTGGCCGTGGGTGATCGGCGCGCTGCTGGTGGTGTTCCTCGTCCTGCCCATGGTGGGCGGGGGCCGCGTCTCGGCCATCGACACCTCCCAGGGCATGGAGCTGCTCCGCGGTGACACGGTCGAGCAGGCGCGCGTCAACGACACGACGCAGCGGGTCGAGCTCACGCTGACCGAGGACTTCATCGCCAGCAACGGTGACGAGGGCTCGGACAACAACGAGAACCACGGCACCGAGGTCGAGTTCACCTACGGCACCGCGCAGGCCGGCGAGGTCACCGACCAGCTCGACCGCGGCGAGCTCGCCCAGGGCTACGACGTCGAGGTGCCGCAGTCCAACGCGTTCATGTCGCTGCTGGGCTTCATGCTGCCGATGATCATCATCCTCGGCCTGTTCTGGTGGCTGATCTCGCGCTCCCAGGGCGGCGGCGTCATGGGCTTCGGGAAGTCCACGGCGAAGAAGGTCAACAAGGAGACGCCCGACGTCACCTTCACCGACGTCGCCGGCGTCGACGAGGCCGTCGAGGAGCTCCAGGAGATCCGCGAGTTCCTCCAGGAGCCGAGCAAGTTCCAGGCCGTCGGCGCCAAGATCCCCAAGGGCGTGCTGCTCTACGGACCCCCGGGCACCGGCAAGACGCTGCTCGCCCGCGCCGTCGCCGGGGAGGCCGGCGGTTCGTTCTACTCCATCTCCGGCTCGGAGTTCGTCGAGATGTTCGTCGGCGTGGGCGCCTCGCGGGTGCGCAACCTGTTCGAGCAGGCCAAGCAGAACGCGCCGGCGATCATCTTCGTCGACGAGATCGACGCCGTGGGCCGCCAGCGCGGCGCCGGCATGGGCGGCGGGCACGACGAGCGCGAGCAGACCCTCAACCAGCTCCTGGTCGAGATGGACGGCTTCGACTCCACCACGAACGTCATCCTCATCGCCGCCACCAACCGGCCCGACGTCCTCGACCCCGCCCTGCTGCGGCCCGGTCGCTTCGACCGACAGATCTCGGTGGCCGCCCCCGACCTGACCGGCCGGCACCAGATCCTGCGCGTGCACGCGCGGGGCAAGCCGATGACGCCGGACGTCGACCTCGAGGCCGTGGCCCGCCGCACGCCGGGCTTCTCCGGTGCCGACCTGGCCAACGTCCTCAACGAGGCCGCGCTGCTCACCGCCCGCTCGGGCGCCCAGCTCATCGACAACCGGGCGCTGGACGAGGCCATCGACCGCGTCATCGCCGGCCCGCAGCGGCGCACCCGCGTGATGAACGACAACGACAAGAAGGTCACCGCCTACCACGAGGGCGGGCACGCCCTGACGGCGGCCGCGCTGCGCTACACCGACCCGGTGACGAAGGTGACGATCCTGCCGCGCGGGCAGGCCCTCGGCTACACGATGGTCATGCCCACCGAGGACCGCTACTCCAGCTCGCGCAACCAGCTCGTCGACCAGCTCGTCTACGCCCTCGGCGGGCGCGTGGCCGAGGAGGTCGTCTTCCACGAGCCCACCACGGGCGCAGGCAACGACATCGAGAAGGCGACGAAGACCGCCAAGCAGATGGTCACCGAGCTGGGCATGTCCGCCCGCATCGGCCCGGTCAAGCTGAGCGAGAACAGCTCCGAGCCCTTCCTCGGTCGCGACATGGGCAGCTCGCGGGACTACTCCGACGACGTCGCGCGGGTGGTCGACGAGGAGGTGCGCGCCCTGATGATGGACGCCCACCAGGAGGCCTGGGAGATCCTCACCGAGTACCGCGACGTCCTCGACGACCTCGTCGTCGAGCTGATGGACCGCGAGACGCTCAACGAGGCCGACCTGCGGCGCATCTTCGCCCCCGTGGTCAAGCGCGAGCCGCGCGAGCTGTGGTTCGCCTCGGGGAACCGGCCCGACCTGGGGCGCCGCCCCGTGCTCACCCGCGAGGAGCGGGCCCGCCGCGCCGCCGAGCCGGCCACCGGCGAGGATCGGTTCCGACCCGAGGACACCTCCGACATGTTCGGCACCCAGCCGCCGCCGGCCACCCCGGACTTCGGCTCCGGCGAGGGGGGCCCCGACGGCGGGGCGAGCGACGGCCCAGCGCAGGAGGGGCGGCCGTGACCGCTCCGCGGGAGAGCGGGAGGCACGACGGCGGGCCCACCGACGCCGGGCCGGACGTCGCCGTTCCAGCCGACGCCGGGTCGGACGTCGCCGGGGGGCCGGGCCCCGTCGTCGACGTCGACCGCGCGGTGGACGACGAGCGCGAGCCGCACCAGAGCGTCGACCTCGCAGCGGCCGAGGATGCCGTCCGCGCGCTGCTCGCCGCCGTCGGCGAGGACCCCGACCGCGACGGCCTGCGGGAGACGCCCGCCCGGGTGGCCCGCGCCTTCGGCGAGCTCCTCGGCGGCCTGGGGGAGGACCCGGCCGACCACCTCGACGCCGTCTTCGACCTCGGCCACCAGGAGATGGTCATCGTCGCCGACATCCCCCTGTACTCGCTGTGCGAGCACCACCTCCTGCCCTTCCACGGCAAGGCCCACGTCGGCTACATCCCCGGCACCGACGGCCGCGTGACCGGCCTGTCCAAGCTCGCCCGGCTCGTCGAGGGGTACGCCCGCCGCCCGCAGGTCCAGGAACGGCTCACCGGCCAGGTCGCCGACGCCCTCGTGGACCGGCTGCACGCCCGCGGGGCGCTCGTCGTCGTCGAGGCGGAGCACATGTGCATGTCGATGCGCGGCGCCCGGGCCACCGGCACCCGCACCGTCACCTCCGCCGTGCGCGGAGTCATGCGCAACCCGGCCACCCGCGCGGAGGCGATGAGCCTCCTGCGCTCGCGCTCCTAGGCCGCCCGTGCGCACCGGCGACCTCGACCGCGGCGCCCCCGCCGGCCTGCCCGCCTCCGTGCCGACCGGCCGCACGCTGGTCATGGGCGTCCTCAACGTCACCCCGGACTCCTTCTCCGACGGCGGCGCGCACCTCGACCCCGACGCCGCGATCGCGCACGGCCTGGCGATGGTCGACCGCGGTGCGGACCTCGTCGACGTCGGCGGGGAGTCCACCCGCCCGGGCGCCACCCCCGTCGACCCCGCCGAGGAGATCCGCCGGGTGCGCCCGGTCGTCGCCGCTCTCGCCGACGCCGGCGTGATCGTCAGCATCGACACCCTGCACGCCGCCACCGCCCGCGCGGCCCTCACGGCCGGGGCGCACATCGTCAACGACGTCTCCGCCGGCGTCCACGACCCCGCCATCCTCGGTGCCACCGCCGAGGCCGGCGCCGTGCTCGTCCTCCAGCACCGCCGCGGTGAGGCCGGCACGATGACCGGCCTCACCCGCTACGCGGACCTGCTGCCCGACGTCGTGCGCGAGGTCGCCGAGCGCCGCGACGCCGCCCTGGCCGCCGGCGTGCCCGGGGAGCGGATCGTCCTGGACCCCGGGCTCGGCTTCGCCAAGGAGCACGAGCAGTCCTGGGAGGTGCTCGCGCGCCTCGAGGAGCTCGCCGCGCTCGGCCACCCGCTGCTCGTGGGCACCAGCCGCAAGCGGTTCCTCGCCCCGGTCCTCGCCGACGGCCCGGACCGCACCGGTCATCCGCGCGACCGCGACGCCGCCACCGCCGCGACCACCGCGCTGCTGGCCGCCCGCGGGGTGTGGGCCGTGCGGGTGCACGACGTGCGGCCCTCGGCCGACGCCGTCGCCGTGGCCGCCGCCCTCGCCGGGACGGGCCCGCGATGAACGAGGCACCCGCGCGGATCACGGTGCGCGGCCTGCGCGCCCACGCCCACCACGGTGTCTACGACCACGAGCGCGCCGACGGCCAGCCCTTCGGCGCCGACGTCACCTTCGAGATCGCCACCGGGCGCGCCGCCACGAGCGACGACGTCGCGGACACGCTCTCCTACGGCGAGGTCGCCCGCACCGCGCAGGCGATCCTCGCCGGGGAACCGGTCGACCTGCTCGAGACCCTCGCCGAGCGGATCGCCCGCGCCGTCCTCGACCTGGGCGCCGCCGCCGTCGAGGTCACCGTCCACAAGCCGCAGGCCCCGGTCGGCGTCGACGTCGACGACGTCACCCTGACGATCCGCCGCGAGCGCTCCGCGGTCGACGACGTCGCCGACCCGGCCCTGCACACCCGGCCCGACGCGCCCACCCCGGTCGTCCTCGCGCTCGGCTCCAACCTCGCCGGCCCGGGCGGCGGGCCGGTGGACCAGCTGCGCCGCGCCGTGACCGCCCTCGCCCACGCCGGCGGGCTGCACGTCACCGCGGTCTCCCCGCTGGTGACCACCCTCGCCGCGCTCGCCCCCGGGCAGGGGCCGCAACCGGACTACCGCAACGCCGTCGTCCTGGCGACGACGACCCTGGCCCCCGCCGGCGTCCTCGCACTGGCCCGGTCCCTCGAGGCCGAGGCCGGCCGCGTGCGTACCGGCACGTGGTCGCCGCGCACCCTCGACGTCGACGTCGTCGCCTACGGCGAGCTCACCAGCGACGACGCCGCGCTCACGCTGCCGCACCCGCGCGCCGCCCAGCGGGCGTTCGTCCTGCTGCCCTGGTCGCTGGCCGACAGCCGCGCCCACCTCCCCGGGTCCGGAGCGGTGGCCGATCTCGCGGAGCGCGCGCCCGACCGCGACGGCGTCCTCGCCACCGAGACGGGCTGGTGGTCGCCGTGAGGCGGACGTCGATCGGCTGGCTCGTCGGGGTCGGCCTCCTCGCGCTCGCGGGCACGTGGGTCGTCATCGGGATCGCCGACGTCTTCCTGTCCGTGTCCTGGCTGACCGCGCCGGTGCTCCTCCTGCTCGCGCTCGCCCTGTGGCTGGGCGGCCGCGCGGTCAAGCGCCTGGTCGAGGGGGAGCGCACATCGATGACCCCGATCGGTGCCTCCCGGGTGGCGGCGCTCGCGCAGGCCTCGGCCTGGGGCGGGTCCCTCGTCGCCGGCTACCTCGCCGCCCAGGCCCTGTTCGCCGTGCGCAACTGGCACGCCTCCTTCGCCTCCGCCCACCTGTGGGAGTCGGTGGTCGCCGGTGCGGCGGCGGTGGCGCTCGTCGTCGTCGGGCTCGTCGTGGAGCACTGGTGCTCCATCCCGCCCGAGGACGAGGGCACGAGCCGCTCGTCCGCCCGCGACCCCGAACCCGCCTGACCCGCCTGCCCCCTCCGCCGCCCACCGCCCACCGCCCACCGCCCGCCGCGTGGCGAGTGAGCACCTTTCTGCCGGACGAGTGAGCGCTCGACCTCCACCGCGGGCCCCGACGTCGGCCGCACCGCCGCGGGTGGGGCGCACCGGTTTGGCATGATGCGCGCTGGGGGCGGCGCGTCCTCGAGGTGCAGTCGATCGGAGCACGCATGAGCCAGCAGGTACCCGGCCACGACGGGCGACCCGACGGCGTCCCGGCCGGTCCCGGAGGCGCCGGGTACCAGGAACAGGGGTACCTGGCGCCCGGACACCAGCCCCCCGAGCAGTCGTCCCCCGAGCGGCGCTCGCCGTTCGACCCCGACGGCGTGGACTTCCAGCCGGTGGACCCCGCGCTGACCAAGGTCCGCCTCATCTCCACCGTCCTCTGGCTCGGTCCGCTCCTCATCATCGGCGTCGTCCTGGCCCTGTTGGTCGGTGGCTGGGGCTGGTGGATCGGCAACGGCGCGCTGGCCGTCACGCTGCTCGTCGTCGTGCTGATCGTGCCGCGCCAGGTGCGCGCCATGGGCTACTCGGAGGCCGAGGAGGACCTGCTCTTCCGCAAGGGCATCATCTGGCGCTCGCTGGTCATCGTCCCCTACGGCCGCATGCAGCAGATCGACGTCGAGGCCGGTCCGCTCGACCGCCGCTTCGGCGTCGCCTCGGTCAAGCTGAGCACCGCCTCCGCCCAGACCGACGCGAAGATCCCCGGCCTGCCCGCCGCGGAGGCCGCGCGACTGCGCGAGGCGCTGACCACCCGCGGCGAGGCGCGGCTGGCCGGCCTGTGAACGCCCAGCAGCCCGGCGAGCAGCGGCCCGACCACCACCAGGTCGGCCACCACCAGGCCGCCGACCAGCAGCCCGTCCAGGAGCAGCCCACCGCGCTGCCCGTCGACGCCGGCGACGGCTGGCGGCGCGTCCACCCGGTCACGCCCGTGCTGCTCGTGTGGCAGGTCCTGGCCGCGGTCGTCGCGATCCTCGTCTTCCAGGTCGGCCAGGAGCTCATCGGCACCGGCGGCTGGGAGTTCGTGCTCGACCACCTCGGCACGGTGCTGCTCTGGCTCGGCGCGGGGATCCTCGCCCTCATCGTCGTCACTGGCATCTACTCGGCGCTGTCCTGGCGCAAGATGCGCTACCGGGTCGACGCCGACGGGGTCGAGCTCAACCAGGGCATCCTCTTCCGCCAGGAGCGGCGCGCCCCGCTCAACCGGGTCCAGGCCGTCGACGTCCAGCAGCCGCTGCTGGGCCGCATCTTCGGGCTCGCCCGCGTGCGCGTGGAGACCGCAGGGGCCGCCGACTCCCGGGTCGACGTCGCCTTCCTCAAGCTGGCCGACGCCGAGGCCCTGCGCGCCGAGATCCTCGCCCGCGCCGCCGGGGTCGACCTCGACCAGGTGCGGATCGTCGCCGAGCGTGCCGCGGCCGGCGACCCGGTCGACGACGCGGCCCTCGTCGACGCCGCCCGCCACGGCGGCGCCCCCGACGCGACCGACGGGGACAACGGCGACGACGGCGAGCACCGCCGCGGGCGCAGCCCCCGCGACCCGTTGCTCGCTGCGCGCACCGGTTACCGGGAGGCGCCCGAGCGGGTCGTGTTCGAGGTCGACAACAGCCGGCTCGTGGCCTCCTCGCTGCTCTCCCCGGGCTTCATCGTCATCGCGCTCATGCTCGTCGGTGCCCTGGTGTTCCTCATCGTCGGGCTGCCGCTGCGTGCGATGGTCTCCTTCATCCCGGGCGTCCTCGGCGCCGGCGCGTTCGTCTGGGGCCGGTTCAGCGGCGCGTTCAGCTTCACCTCCGCGACGTCGCCGGACGGCATCCGGGTGCGCCGCGGGCTCCTGGAGACCACCTCGCAGACCATCCCGCCGCGTCGCGTCCAGGCCGTCCGCCTCACCCAGCCGTGGCTGTGGCGGTGGCGCGGCTGGTGGCGCGTCCAGGGCTACATCGCCGGGTACGGCGTGACCGAGGGCAGCTTCGCCAACGAGTCGAGCACGCTCATGCCCGTGGGCACGCGCGCCGACGCCCTGACCGCCCTGTGGCTCGTCGTTCCCGACATCGGGGTCGACGACGTGCCCGCCGTCCTCGACGCCGGCCTCGACGGCGCGGGGGAGGACGCCGGGTTCGTCACCTCGCCGCGGCGCGCCCGCTGGTTCGACCCCTTCGCGTGGCGCCGCCAGGGCGTGCTCGTCACGCGCGAGGCGATCCTGCTGCGCACCGGATGGCTCGCCCGCCGCCTGGAGGTCGTCCCGCACGGCCGCACGCAGTCCGTCGGCCTCGTCCAGGGACCGATCGAGCGGCGCCTGCGCCTGGCCAACCTCGCCATGCACACCGTCGCCGGTCCCGGCCAGCCCGGCGTGCCGCACCTCGACGAGCAGGTCGCCCTCGACCTCCTGCGCGGCCAGGCCGAGCGGGCACGCCAGGCCCGGCACCACGAGGGACCCGAGGAGTGGGCGCGGCGCGTGTCCGTCCTCGGCGACGGCCCCCAGGACGAGGGCACCGGTCCCGCCCCGACGGCGGCCGGCGCCCCTCCCGACGCCGTCGCCCAGCCCGGTGCGGTCGCGCACCCCGGCGGGGCTGCTCGCCCCGACGCCGCTACGCACCCCGCCACGGGCGCGCCCCCCGGCGCCGCCGCCCACCCGGGCCGGCGTGGCCCCGACGGCGGCGGCTGGGCGCCCGACCACACCCCCGACCCCGACGGGGGACCCGCGTGACCGAGACCCGTCCCGGCCGCCTCGACGTCGGGATCATCTCCGCCGGCCGGGCCGGGGCCGTGCTCGGCGCGGCGCTCGCGGCGTCGGGGCACCGGCCCGTCGGCGTCGTCGCCCGCAGCGAGGCCAGCCGGGAGCGGGCCGAGCTCCTGCTGCCCGGCGTCCCGGTCCGTCCCGCCGCCGACGTCGCGGCCGAGGCCCAGCTGCTCCTGCTCGCCGTCCCCGACGACGTGCTCGGGGACGTGGTCGCGGAGCTCGCCGACACGGGCGCGACCAGCCCCGGGCAGGTCGTCGTCCACGTGTGCGGGCGGCACGGCACCGACGTCCTCGAGCCGGCCGCCGCGCGCGGCGCCCTCACGCTCGCCGTCCACCCCGCGATGACCTTTACCGGCACCACGCTCGACCTCTCCCGCCTGCCCGGCTGCCCCATGGCCGTCACCGCCGCTCCCGCCCTCCTGCCGCTCGCGCAGGCCGTGGCCGTGGACCTCGGCGGCGAGCCGGTCGTCGTCGCGGCCGCCGACCGGGCCCTGTACCACGCGGGCCTCGCGCACGGCGCGAACCACCTCGTCACGCTCGTGACGCAGTCGGCGCGGATGCTCGAGCAGGCCGGCATCGCCGAGCCCGGCGCGTACCTCCGCCCGCTCCTCGAGGCCGCGCTGGGCAACGCCCTGGCGAGCGGCGAGAGCGCCCTGACCGGCCCGGTGGCCCGGGGCGACGCCACCACCGTCCGCGCCCACACCCAGGCCCTGGGCGAGCTCGACCAGCCCTCCCAGACCGACCTCGCCACCACCTACGCCCACCTCGCGCGGGCGACCGTGGCCCGCGCCGTGCGCACCGGCCGCCTCGAGCCGGACGCGGGGGCGGCCGTGCTCGACGCGCTGCCGCAGCCGCCCGGCTGAGCGGCGCCGGCGTGGCCGGGCCCACGGCGTCGGCCCGGACGGCCCGCGTACCCTGGAGCGGTGGACACCACCGGCCCGACCGTCGTGCGCACCCTCGCCGAGGCGCGCGCGGCCCGGGCTGCCCTCGACGGCACCGTCGCGCTCGTCATGACGATGGGCGCCCTGCACGACGGCCACCTCTCGCTCGTGCGTGAGGCACGGGAACGCGCCGAGCACGTCGTCGTCTCCATCTACGTCAACCCCCTCCAGTTCGGCCCCGACGAGGACCTCGCGAGCTACCCGCGCGACCTCGACGCCGACCTGAAGCTCCTGGCCGACCAGGGGGTCAGCCGCGTGCTCGCCCCCGACGACGCCGAGATGTACCCGCGCGAGCCCCTCGTGCGCATCGACCCCGGCCCCGTCGCCGCCGTCCTCGAGGGCCTCACGCGGCCCGGCCACTTCGCCGGGGTCCTCCAGGTCGTCACCAAGGTGCTGGTCACGCTCCGGCCCGACGTCGCGGTGTTCGGGCAGAAGGACGCCCAGCAGCTCGCGCTCGTGCGCACCCTCGTCGACGACCTCAGCCTGCCCGTCACCGTCGTCGGGGCACCGATCCGACGCGAGGCCGACGGCCTGGCCATGTCCTCGCGCAACGTCTACCTCGACGCCGAGCAGCGCGGGCAGGCCCGCGCCCTGCCGGCCGCCCTGGCCGCCGCCCGCGCCGCCGCAGAGGGCGGCGCCGCCGCCCCCGAGGTTCTCGCCGCCGCCGGCGACCTCCTCGACGGCGCCGACGGCGTCGACCCCGACTACGTCGTCCTCGTCGACCCCGCCACCTTCCTCGACGTCCCCGCACACCACCGCGGCGAGGCCCTGCTGGCGCTCGCCGTCCGGCTGGGCACCACCCGGCTCATCGACAACGACACCCTCCGCATCGACCCCGGAAAGACGACCACGTGACCTACGCACCCGCCTCCCTGCTGCGCCCGATGATGGTGGGCAAGATCCACCGGGCGACGATCACGGGGGCCGACCTGCACTACGTCGGCTCGCTCACCGTCGACGCCGACCTGCTCGACGCCGCCGACCTCCCGCCCGGCCATCAGGTCGACGTCGTCGACATCACCAACGGCGCGCGCCTGACCACCTACGTCATCCCCGGCGAGCGCGGCAGCGGTGTGCTGACCATCAACGGCGCCGCGGCGCACCACATCCGCACCGGCGACCTCGTCATCGTCATCGCCTACGGCCAGATGTCCGACCAGGACGCCCGCAGCTACGAGCCGGCCGTGGTGTTCGTCGACGAGCACAACCAGATCGTCGAGTGCTCCCACGAGCCCGGCCAGGTCCCCGACACCGACCGCGGCAGCGCGCCGGACATGGAGGCCTCGGGGGAGACCTTCGCGTCCTACCGCGCGGCGCGGACGAACGCCGGGGCGGCGAAGGACTGACCGGCGGCCGTCGAGGCCTCCCCGGCGCCCCACGGCCGTCGTCGGGCCGTCGCGCCGGTTGACTACCCTGGGGCGGTGACCGAGAACCCCGTGACCAGCGCGCCCCACGACGACACCCCCGAGCAGTTCCGGGTGCGTGCCGACAAGCGCGCCCGGCTGCTGGCGGCCGGCACCGACCCCTACCCGGTGACGCTGCCGATCACCACCACCATTGGTGAGGTCCGCGCCGCCCACCCCGAGCTCGAGGCCGGCACCGAGCTGACCGAGGAGCTCGTCGGCGTCGCGGGGCGGGTCATGCACCTGCGCAACACCGGCAAGCTCTGCTTCGTGGGCCTCCAGGCCGGCGACGGCACCCGCATCCAGGTCATGCTCTCGCTGGCCAACGTCGGCGAGGAGTCCCTGGCGGCCTTCAAGTCCGACATCGACCTCGGCGACCACCTCTACGTGCACGGCCACGTGGGGGCCTCCCGCCGCGGGGAGCTGAGCATCTTCGCCGCCCCCGGCGAGGTCGACGGTCAGCCCGCGCCGGCCTGGGCCCTGGCGGCCAAGGCGCTGCGGCCCCTGCCCAAGACCTACGAGGGCGCCGACGGCGAGGAGTCCTCCCTCTCCGAGGAGGGGCGGGTCCGCCACCGCCACCTCGACCTCGTCATGCGCTCCGCCGCCCGCGACATGGTGCGGCTGCGCGCCGCCGTCACCCGCTCGCTGCGGCGCACCTTCGACGAGCGCGGCTTCCTCGAGATCGAGACGCCGATGCTGCAGAACCTGCACGGCGGGGCCGCGGCGAGGCCCTTTGTCACGCACATGAACGCGTACGACACCGACCTCTACCTGCGCATCGCCCCGGAGCTGTACCTCAAGCGCGCCGTCGTCGGCGGCATCGAGAAGGTCTTCGAGATCAACCGCAACTTCCGCAACGAGGGCGCGGACTCCACGCACTCCCCGGAGTTCACGATGCTCGAGGCGTACGAGGCCTACGGCTCCTACGACACGATGGCCACGCTCACCCGCACCCTCGTCCAGACCGCCGCCCTGGAGGCCACCGGTTCGACCCTGGTCACGCTGTCCGACGGCAGCGCCTACGACCTGGGCGGCGAGTGGGCGAGCCTGAGCCTGTACGGCTCGCTGAGCGAGTCCCTCGGCGAGGAGATCACCCCCTCGACGTCGGAGGAGCACCTGCGGGCCCTGGCCGAGCGCCTCGAGGTCCCGCTGGCCCCGCACCACACCCCGGGCAAGATCGTCGAGGAGCTGTGGGAGGCGCGGGTCGGCGACGACCTGTGGGCGCCGACCTTCGTGCGCGACTTCCCGGTCGACACCTCGCCGCTGACCCGCGCCCACCGCACCGAGGCCGGCAAGGTGGAGAAGTGGGACCTGTACGTGCGCGGCATGGAGCTGGCCACCGCCTACTCCGAGCTCGTCGACCCGGTCGTCCAGCGCGAACGGTTCGAGGCGCAGGCGCTCGTGGCGGCCGCCGGCGACCCCGAGGCCATGGTCCTCGACGAGGACTTCCTCGCGGCCATGGAGCAGGGCATGCCCCCGGCCGGCGGCATGGGCATGGGCATCGACCGGCTCCTGGCCGCGATCACCGGCGCCGGCATCCGCGAGACCATCACCTTCCCGCTGGTCAAGAGGATCTGACGGGCGCGGAGCGCCCTTCGTAGGCTGGGCCGCATGGAACACGCACGCCTCGGCGCCTCCGGACTGTCCGTCTCCCGCGTCGGGCTGGGGTGCAACAACCTCGGCCGCCGCGGGACCGTCACCGAGCACCAGGAGGGGGCGACCGCCCTCGTGCACGCCGCGCTCGACGCCGGCATCACCCTCTTCGACACCGCCAACTCCTACGGCCCCGGCACCTCGGAGACCCTCCTCGGCGAGGCCCTGCGCGGCCGCCGCGACGAGGTGGTGCTGGCGACGAAGTTCGGGATGAAGGCGCCCGACGACGACGGGCCCGACTTCGGTGCGCGCGGCTCACGGCGCCACATCAAGCAGTCCGTCGAGCACTCCCTGCGGCGCCTGCAGACCGACCGGATCGACCTGTACCAGTACCACACGCCCGACGCCGGGACGCCGATCGAGGAGACCGTCGCCGCCCTGGACGACCTCGTGCGCGAGGGCAAGGTCCTCTACATCGGGCACTCCAACCTCGCCGGGTGGCAGATCGCCGACGCCGCGCACGTCGCCGACTCCCTCGGCGGCGCCCAGTTCGTCTCGGCCCAGAACCACTACAACCTGCTCGACCGCCGCGCCGAGCTCGAGGTCGTGCCCGCGGCCGAGCACTTCGGGCTCGGCGTGCTGCCCTACTTCCCGCTCGCCAACGGCCTGCTCACCGGCAAGTACTCCGACGGCGTGGCCCCCGAGGGCTCCCGCCTCACCCTCACCCGCCAGCACCTGCTCAAGGACGAGGACACCCTGTCCCGGTTGCGCCGCTTCGGCGAGTTCGCCCGGGCGCGGGACCTCACCGAGCTGCAGGTCGCCTTCTCCTGGCTGGCCTCGCGGGGGCCGGTGACCTCCGTCATCGCCGGCGCCACGAAGCCGGAGCAGATCCGGCAGAACGCCGAGGCGATCACGTGGGTGCCGACCGAGGAGGACGAGGCCGAGCTCGACGAGCTCTTCCCGCCGGTCCCCAAGGTCGCCCTCTTCTGACGACACCTTCCCGGCGAGTGAGCAGTTATCCGTCTGGCGAGTGAGCACCATTCTGCTCCTCCCGCGACGCCGGGTGCTCAGTCCTCCGGCGGCTGCGGCGGCAGGCCGGCGGCGATGCGCAGGATCGTGCGCTCGGCGTCGTCGACGGTGACCTTGCGCGCCCCCTTGCCGACAAGGTCGCGGTACATCGCCGGCTCGGCGAGCGAGAGGGCGAGCCCACGCCGCAGCAGGTTGAGCGGCGGCTTGCGGCCCTCGTCCAGGTCGCGGGCCAGCCGGAAGACGAAGGTCTTCAGCCGCGGGCGGGTGAGGGTGAGCGCGTCGGCGAGGATCCCCTCGGCCCGGCACCGCTCGACGATCTCGGCGGCGAAGATGCCCTCGGCCACCACGGCCCTGGCCTCGCCCAGCTCGACGACGCGGCTGCCGACCCGCGCGTTGGCCGGGATGTCGTAGACGGGCACCTCGGCGCGGCCGGTCGTCACCAGCTCGACGAGCGAGGCGACCGCGGCATCGCCGTCCCAGGAGGCCGGGTCGTCCCAGTCGACCATCCCGTGCCGGCGCGGCAGGCCGGGGTGGTCGCCGTCGCGGTAGAAGTCGTCCAGCGCGACGACGGGCAGGCCGAGACGGCGGGTCAGCCGCGTCTTGCCGGAGCCCGAGGGCCCGGTCACCAGCACGACCTTCGCCAGCGGGGTGCGGGCGCTGGCGGGGATGTCGAACAGCGGCTCCTGGCCGGCGCCGACGGGCTGCGGGTCGAGGGCCTCGTCGGTGGGTCGGACGGCGTCGTCGTCGTGCACCGCCACCTCCGTCGTCCGCGCCGGGCACCCGCCCGCTCGCCACCAGCGTAGGCGTTGGCGCGGTGCGCCTGACCTGGCACGATCGTGGCGTGAGCGACTTCGAGGTGGAGATCGGGCAGCTCGGCACCGCGGCGTCCAACGCGCGCGACGCGTCCGAGGAGGTGAGCGGGGTGGACCTGGCCGGCGCGCTGGACGGGATCGGTTCGGCGATGCCGGGATCGACGTCGGCGAGCACCGCACCCGACCTGGGCACCAGCTGGACCGAGGAGCGCGACGCCCTGGTCCGGGGGCTCGGCGACTACGCCGAGGGCCTGGAGAACGCCGCGACGACCTACGAGAGCACCGACGGCGCGGCGGCCGCCGACTTCGGCACCTGACGCTGCCCGCGCCGGCCCGACGGCCGGCGTCCGACGCCCGTCGTCGTGACGGCCCCGGGCTCAGCCCCGGAAGGGGCGCACGGGTCGGCCCGGCACCTCGACGCGGATGCGGAACACCGCGCCCGCCTCGGGCTCGGGGTCCTCGAGCTTTTCCCGCGAGGTGGTCACGTACAGGTCCTTGCCGTCGGTGCCGCCGAGGGTGCAGGCGGTGACGAGGCGGACGGGCAGGTCGACGGTGGCCAGGACCGTCCCGTCGGGGGCGTGGAGGCGCACCTTGCCCACCCGGTTGAGCGCCACCCACACGTTGCCCGCGGAGTCCACGGTCAGGCCGTCGGGGCGCTCGTCGGAGGCGACGTCGGCGAACCGGCGCCGGTTGCGCAGGCCCGTGGCGGTGACGTCGAAGACGTCGGTGCTGCCGGCGGAGGTGTCGTTGTAGTACGCGAGCGACCCGTCGGGGGAGACGTCGAATCCGTTCGACGTCGTCACCCGCTCGACGGCGGTGGTCACGTCCCCGCCGGGCGTGATGCGGTACAGGCTCGCCGCGCCGGGGGAGCGGTCGTAGGCCATGTTCCCCGCGTACAGGTTGCCCGAGGCGTCGCACCCGCCCTCGTTCATCCGCAGGCCCTCGTGCTGCCACAGCCGCAGCCACTCGGAGGCCTCGCCGTGCGGCTCGTCGGCCAGGGAGAGCCCGCGCTCGGTGCCCACCACGTAACCACCGTCGGAGCGGGGCCGGACGAAGGCCGCGACCGGGGAGCCGACGGGCAGTCGCTCGACCTCGCCGTCGTCGCGGACGGTGAGCAGGTCGCCGGCGAGCATGTCGACGAGGCGCAGCCCGCCCCACGACTCGGACCAGACCGGTCCTTCCCCGTGGTAGGCGACGGCGTCGGTGATCTGCTCGGGCGCGGATCGCACGTGAGTCATGCCGTCATTGTCTCCCAGGTCCGCCGACCACGTCCCCGCCCCGACGTCGATGGGGAGTTCTCCCCTCCCACCTGCGCGGACGGATTCGGCCGATGGGCGCGTGCCTGGCAGATTGGTGCCGTCGGCCGGGGCGGACGGAGGGTCGACGCACTCGCGAGGAGGACTCATGGACGCCGTCGCGGCCACCGTGCCCGACCCGGACGTGCTCGAGCTCGCCGAGGCGGTGAAGAACGACCTCGACGCCGTGCTCGATGGCCTGACCTGGACTCAGAACCGACCGCTGCTGGCCACCGCGCAGGGCTCAGGCGGCGGTCCGACCGAACGGCACTACACGTTCGGCGTCGCGCGCGCCCTCGACGAGGACGAGTGGGACCGCTCGGTGGCCGTCGTCGCCGCGCACGCCCGCACGGCCGGGTTCACCGGGGCATCGCTGGTGGTCGACCGGCTGGCCGACCACGAGGTCGTGTTCCTCGCCGACGACGGCCGCTCGCTGACCTTCGGCACGGCCGCGGCGACGATCCTGCGCGCCTCGGTCAGGCCGGGCCGGACGGCGCCGGGCGCCACCGCGGCCGGGAGCGACACCCCGGCCGGGAGTTCCGACGTGGCCGGCGCCGACGCGGCCGACGCCGGTGCGGACGCCACCGACCCGGACGCCACCGATCCGGCCGGCGCCGACGCAGGTGCCGCCGGCACGACGACGATCCCCGACACGACGCTCGACGGCCCGGACCACGCCTTCGTGCCCGAGGCCGAGCCCGACATCATCGACGAGGTGCCGAAGTGGTGAGCTGGAGCCAGGTCAAGAACTGGAAGGCCTCGAGCCTCGGGAGCGCGGTGACGGCCATCGGCTCGGCGCGCGACACCCTCGAGGGGATGAGCGACGAGCTCGAGGCGATGGTCACGCCCGAGGGGTGGACCGGTGACGCCGCCGAGTCCGCCGGGGGGCGGCGCCGGACGATCGGCTTCGCCGCGCAGTCGATCGTCTACGAGGTCTCGCTCGTGCGGTCGGCCGTCGACGAGGCCGAGGACTCGGTGGGGACCATCGAGTCGAAGGTGGCCGAGATCGAGTCGCTGTGCAGCAGCCGGGAGGTCGCCGTCGGCGGGAACGGGTCGGTGACCGACGTCAAGGTCCCACCGGCCTCCTTCGAGTCCCCCGAGGAGCGCGAGGCCTACTACCGCGAGCGGCAGGAGGCGGTCGACACCGTCGCCCAGGCTGTGGCCGAGGTGCTCCGGCTGGCGGACTCGACGGACTCCACCCTCGACGCGGTGCTGTCCTCCGCCCACGGCGACCAGCTCGACTCGGGGCACGCCGACCTCGGTGCGGCCGCGGACGCCGGCGAGAGCGACGGCCAGATCACCTGGCCCGACCCGCCCGACGGCGACCAGCAGGCCCAGGCCGACTGGTGGGAGTCCCTCAGCCCCGTCCAGCAGCAGGAGATCCTCGACGACCACCCCGAGCTCGTCGGCAACCGGGACGGCATCCCCGCCTGGGCCCGCGACGAGGCCAACACCAACCGGCTCGAGACCGAGGCCGCCACCGCGCAGGACGAGCTCGAGGCGGCCGAGGAGGCGCTGGCCGAGGCCGAGGAGAACATGGGCTACCCCGGCGCGTCGCAGATCTACCTCGACGCCCTGGAACGGGTGGAGGACGCCCAGGCGAAGGTCGACTCCATCGCCGCCGTCGAGGAGACCGTCGCCCAGGACGACCGCTACCTCCTGCTCCTGGACACCGAGTCCGGGGAGCGGGTGAAGGCGGCGGTGGCCAACGGCAACGTCGACACCGCCGACCACGTCTCGGTCCTCACGCCCGGGTTCACCACCACCGTCGACGGCAGCCTGGCGAGCTACGACCAGCGGATGGCCGATCTCAAGGGCGCCACCGAGGCCGAGCTCGACCGCTGGGGCAGCACGGACGAGACCGTGGCGACCGTGTCCTGGCTGGGCTACGACGCGCCCCAGTGGGACGAGACCCTCAGCGGGAACTCCGTGGCGCTCTCGGGCGCGGCCAAGGAGGGCGGGGAGGACCTGGCCGGCTTCTACACCGGCCTCAACGCCTCCCGCGCGGACGACCCCAATCTCACCGCGCTGGGCCACTCGTACGGCTCGACCACGCAGGGCTACGCGCTGCGCGCGGAGGGCACCGGCGTCGACAACGCGGTGTTCATGTCCTCCCCGGGGATCACGACGACGAACCTCGACGACTTCCACGTCCCGACCGAGTCGATCTACTACCTGGAGAACGACGACGACCTCGTCGCCGACCTGGGGCGGTTCGGTGGGGACCCCACGGGGATCGACGACATCACGCACCTGTCCACCTACGACGGCACCACGGCCCACGGCGTGCACAAGCCCGGCACCACCGGGCACACGTCGGTCTTCGACGACGGCACCATGGCGCAGCACAACACCGCCCTGGTCGTCGGTGGCCTCGAGGAGCACATCGTCTCCGAGCGGGCGCACGAGTTCTGGACCGACCCTGTCGAGTGGCCCTGGTAGCCGCGGTGGCATGATTCTCCGATGACCTCAGGACCGGACGCGCCCGCCGCACCTGCCCACGGGCCCGGTCCGGGACGTGGGCCGGTCACGGTGCGCCCCGCGCTGGTCTCGGACGTGCGCACGATCGCGGGCCTGGTCCACCCCTACGCGCAGACCAACACCCTCATCACCAAGGACCTGGTCGCCTACTTCGAGTCCGTCCAGGAGTTCGTCGTCGCCGAGACCGCGGACGACGGTCCGGCCGGGCGGGGGCGGGTCGTCGGCTGCGGCGCCCTGCACGTGATGTGGGACGACATCGGCGAGATCCGCACCCTCGCCGTCGACGCTGCCCACCTGCGCCGCGGGATCGGCGGGCTGCTCCTGGAGAACCTGCTCGACCGGGCCCGCGCGCTGGGGCTGCGGCGCCTGTTCTGCCTCACCTTCGAGGTCGACTTCTTCGCCCGGCACGGCTTCGTCGAGATCGAGGGGACGCCGGTCGGCGTCGACGTCCAGGAGGAGCTCATGCGCTCCCACGACGACGGCGTCGCGGAGTTCCTCGACCTCGCCCGGGTCAAGCCCAACACCCTGGGCAACACGCGGATGCTCCTCGAGCTCTGACCCCCGCCGGGGGTATCCGCCCAGGTCAGAGGTGGTGAGTTCTGTCCCCGATCCGGTCTGCGTGCCGGATGGCGGATCCGTAGCGTCGTCGGTGCACGTTGATCGACAGCGAGCCGGCGGCGAGGCCGTCGGCACGAAGGGGGACCATGATGATGCCCACGATCAATCGTACGAGCAGCGCTGCGGCAGCGACCCTCCTGCTGGTGGGTGGACTGGCGGCCTGCGGCTCTGATCCTGCCCCGACGCAGGCCGGTCCGCCGGCCCCGGCCGAGGAGGCGCCCGAGGAGGACCCCGCGCCCGAGGAGGACCCCGCGCCCGACGAGAACCCCTCGGCGGAGGGGGCCCCGCCGGAGCAGGACGACGCCGGTGCGGGCGCCGAGCCCGCGCCCGAGGAGGACGTCGACGCCGGTGCCCCGGCGCCGGCCCCCGAGGAGGGTGCCCCGGAGGAGGGCGCTCCTGAGGACGGGGCGCCGGAGGATGGTGCCCCGGAGGACCAGGCTCCCGAGGCCGGTGGCGTCAACGCGGCCACCTACGACGGCTGGCTCTCCGTCCCGCTGCCCGAGGGCTGGAGCGAGTTCGAGGACGGCGTCTGGGCCGGCGAGGACGGCGCCGCGCTGCACCTGGGCCCGTGCTACGCGCCGGACTCCGGCACCCTGGACTACGACGCCTGCGTCGAGTTCGCCCCGGTCGCCACGGAGCCCAGCGCCTCCGACCCGACGACCGAGGTGGAGATCACCCAGCTGCCGGTCGAGGACGAGGACCTGCGCGCCAGCCAGATCCACGTGAGCGACGGTCAGCAGGAGGTCGTGCACTACGTGGTCGAGGACCCGGCGACGGGTGAGGTCGCCCACCTGCGCTACGTGAGCGAGGGCGTGGACCAGGAGGTGCTCGACAGCATCGCCGAGATGAGCCTCGCCGGCTGACAGCACGGCCGAGGCCCGGACCCGCGGGCCCGGTCCTTGGCCCCTCCCGGGCCGGGGCCGGGCCCGACCCGTGTCCGGGCGCGGGATCCGTCCGGTGCCGGTTCGTGCGACCGGGCTCAGGTTCGGTCGACGGCCGCCACGACGACGGCGGCGAGGTCCTGGGGGCGCGTGTACTGCGGCCAGTGCCCGGTGGGCAGGTCGACGATCTCCAGGTCGTCGGCGGCGGCCAGCTCGGTGGTGAACGGGATCCCGGCGTCGACCATCTCGCGGATCTGCTCGCCGCTGATCGACGTGGCGATCACCGACTGCGGGACGGTGCGGCGCCTCTCGTCGGTCAGGCGCAGCGGCTCGGTCGCCACCCCCACCGGCACCGGCGTCGCGCCCCGGGAGACCGACTCCCGCAGCTCGGGGGTCATGTCCGTCAGGGAGCCCTCGTCGAACACCGACCAGTCCAGGGGGATCTCCGCGCCGTCGGCCGGCAGCTCGGGGTTGACGGGGGTGCCGTCGGGCACCGGGAAGCCGTCGACGTAGACGATGCGGGCCACCCGGTCGGGGCGCGCGTCGGCGGCGCCCCACACCACGTGTGCGCCGCCCGAGTGACCGACGAGGACCACCTGCTCGGGCCCCGCGGCATCGATCTCCGCCACGAGGGCGGCCACCTGGTCCGCGAGGGTGACGCCGGCGCGCTCCGCGGCGTCGGGGGACGTGCCCGGCAGGGCGACCGAGCGCGGCCGGTGCCCCGCCTCGGTGAGCGCCGGGAGGACGGGGCCCCACGAGGAGGCGTCGAGCCAGAAGCCGGGAACCATGAGGATCTCCATGACCGCGACGCTAGCGGTCGTCGCCGACAGCGAGACCGGTGCCTCCGACGGTGAGCCCGGTGCCGACGTCGCGCAGTCGCCGGGCGCACGGTCGTCCGCGCGGACCCGCGCGGGCCTGCGGGACCGGCCCCTCAGCGCGACAGCAGGCGGGCGAGCAGGCCGACCTGGGCCGCGACGAGTGCGCAGCCCAGCGTCGGCAGCCACAGGTCCGGCTCCCACCACGCCCACAGGCCGAAGGCCACGACGAGCGCGAGCCCCAGCGGCAGCGGCGTGCGACGCAGCACCGTGCGTACCCCGGCGGCGCCCGGGTCCCGCCCGGTGCGTGCGCGGTGCAGGCCGAGCGCGGCGGCGCCGAGCGACGGAAACGCGGCGACCTGCCCGACGAGCATCATCGTCAGCCCCGGCCACGGGCTCAGCGTGTCGCCGGACATCGCCGTCAGGGCGAGGCCCAGGACGCCCAGGCCGAGGACCGCGCAGGCCATGACGACGAGCGTGACCCGCACCGCGCGCGCCCCCGGGATCCGCGGGGCCTCGCCCAGCAGCGGCTCGACCGGGTCCGGGCGCTGGTCGTCGCGCCGGTCGGCGGGGTCGGTCTCGGTCACCGCGACAGGGTAGCCGCGGCGCGTCACGGGAGCATGAGCCGACCGGCGCGCTCGACGACGAGACCGTCGGCGAGCAGCGAGCGCACCGACCGCTCGGCCTGGGCGGGGTCCTCCGACGCCGCCGCGACGAGCTCGGCCCAGCTCCGCGAGGTCCCGTCGTCGTCGGCGCGCAGGACGGCCATCACCCGGCCGCGCGCCTGGCGGTCGGTGCCCTCCCAGGCCTGGGTCCGGCGTCGGGCGGCGTGCTCGTCGGCGGGGTAACCGGCGGCGCGCCAGGCGCAGCGCCCGGCGAGCGGGCAGCTCTCGCAGCGCGGGGACCGGGCGGTGCACACCAGGGCGCCGAGCTCCATGATCCCGGCGTTCCAGGTGGTGCAGGCGGCGTCGTCGGCCGGGAGGAGGCGTGAGCCTCGCGCCCGTTCGGCCGTGGTGGGGGACCCGGGCGGGGGAGCGGACCGGCCCTCGACCACCCGGGTGATGACGCGCCGGACGTTGGTGTCGAGGACCAGGGCGCGGCGGCCGAAGGCGAAGGAGGCCACGGCCGCCGCCGTGTACGCGCCGACGCCGGGCAGGGCGAGCAGCTCCTCCTCGCGCGCGGGCACCTCGCCGCCGTGCCGCTCGACGATCGCTAGCGCGCACTCCTTGAGCCGTAGCGCGCGGCGCGGGTAGCCCAGGCGACCCCAGGCGCGCAGGACGTCGGCGCCCGAGGCGCCGGCCAACGCGGCGGCGTCGGGCCAGCGCTCCATCCATGCCTGCCAGGCCGGGGCGACGCGGGCCACCGGCGTCTGCTGGCTCATCGCCTCGGAGACGAGGACGCCCCACGGGGTCGTCCCGGGCCGGCGCCAGGGCAGGTCGCGGGCGTGGGTCTCCCAGAACCGGGCGACGGCGTCGTGCAACTCGGCGATCGCCTCGCCGTCCGCCGGCCGCACGCCGTCGTCCGTCGGCCGCTGGTCGTCGGCCGCACGGCCGGCACCGGCCGCGGCACCGGTCGCGGCACCGGTCGCGGCACCGGTCGCGGGATCGGCAGGAGGGGGCGGTTCGGGCACCCGCCCAGTGTGCCCCGGCGAGCCATCGCGGACCGCGCGCGCCCGACGCCTACCGTGGGCGGGTGCCGAGCGACGACCGAGGAACGGACCGCAGCGGGCGCCCCGGTGGCAGCCCCCGAGCCCCGCGCCGGCGGCCCAGCCGCGCGACGATCTGGCGCCGCCGGATCACCGTCCTCGTGGCGCTGCTCGTGGTCCTCGCGCTCATCGGCTGGGGCGTGTGGGCGCTCGCCCAGGCGCTGTTCGGCGGCGACGACGCACCCGACGCGCCGGCCACCGAGAGCGCCTCGGAGTCGACCTCGGAGTCCGCCTCGGAGTCCGCGAGCGGCCCGGCCCCCGGCGGCGACCCGGTCCCGTGCGCCGCGGACGCGCTCGAGCTGTCGATGTCGCACGACGCGCGCTATGCGGGCGTGCCGTCGACGTTCGTCGTCGACCTGGCCAACACCGGCGGGACGGACTGCCTGGTCGACGCCGGCGGGGCCAACCTCGTCGTCGAGGTCACCTCCGGCAACGACCCCGTGTGGACGTCGGCGCACTGCCCCGCCGAGGAGGAGCGGATGCTGCTGCTGGGGCCCGACGGCGATGCCCAGGCCGAGGTCCCGTGGCCGGGCACCCGCTCCGCCGCGGACTGCCCCGAGGAGGCGCCCGCCGTGCAGCCGGGCACCTACCGGGCGCGGCTGCTGCTCGACGGCGTGGAGATCGCCGGCGCCTCCTCGACCTTCACGCTCGAGGAGGCCCCGCCCGAGGAGACGCCCTCCGACGGCGAGACGCCCACCGACGGGGAGGCCGGCTCCGCGGAGCCCGAGCAGGGCTGAGCTGGGCGGGGCCGGACCCCTCAGACGAGGCTGGTCTCCGCGACCCGGGCGAGCCCCTCGCGGACGGCGAACGCCCGCGCGCGGCCCACGCCCTCGATCCGCTGGAGGTCGTCGGTCGTCGCGGCGAGCAGGGCCTGCAGCGAGTCGTAGTGGCTGACGATCGCGGTGGCCACCGACTGGGGCAGGCGCGGGATCTTGGCGATGAGCCGGTGCCCGCGCGGGGAGGCGGCCGTGTCGAGGTCGGCGCCGCCCGGGCCGCCCAGGTGCATCGCCCGCGCGATCCCCGACAGGTCCACGAGGTCGAAGGAGGACAGCGTCCCCAGCGTGGCCCGCACGTCGGCCGAGGCGCCGGTAGCGACGTAGTCGCGCACCAGCGTGCGCCGCTCGAGCGCGAGGCCGACCATGAGGTCGTCGTGCTGCAGGCGCAGCAGGTGGCCGTCGGTGCCGGCCTGGACGGCGGCGGACTCGACGTCGGAGGAGATCCGCCGGATCATCTCCATGCGCTGGACGACGGTGACGACGTCGCGGACCGTGACCACGTCCTCGACCTCGAGGGCGGTGAAGGTGGCGAGCAGCTGGTCCAGGCGCGCCCGGTACCGCTCGAGGGCCGACAGCGCGAGCTCACCCTTGGCCAGCACGTCGGCGGACTCGTCGACCTGGTGGCGCAGGTCGCCGACGTAGAGGGCGACCGTGCCCATCGACTGGCTCACCGAGATCACCGGGTGCCCGGTCTGGCGGGCCGTGCGCTGGGCCGTGCGGTGGCGCATGCCGGACTCGACGGTGTCGATGTGGGCGCCGGGCATGAGCTGGACGTTCGCGCGGCGGATCCGCCCCGCCAGCCGGTCCACGACGACGGCGCCGTCCATCTTCGACAGCTCGCGCAGCCGCGTGGCGGACAGCTCGACGTCGAGGTCGAACCCGCCCGAGGACAGGGCCTCGACCGACTCGTCGAAGCCGAGGACGATGATCGCGCCTGTGCGCCCGCGCAGGATCCGGTCCACGCCCTCGCGCAGCTCGGTGCCCGGCGCGATCTCGTGGAGCATGGTGCGCATCGTCGCGGCATCGTCGGAGCCCACGTGTCCCTACTTCCCGGCGGGTCGGTCCGCGCCGAGCCCCATCGTAGTGGCGGGGGACCGGGGGAGACGGGGCTACGCCCCGAGGCCGCACGTCAGTGCGGCCTCGGCCAGGTGGTCGACGGGAGCGACGTGCAGGCCCGAGACGTGGGTCGGCTCGTGGCCGGCGGCGGGCACGACGGCGGTCGTGAACCCCAGGCGGGCCGCCTCGGCGAGGCGTCGGCCGACCCCCGTCGTCGCGCGCAGCTCACCGGTGAGCCCCACCTCGCCCATGACGACCATCCCCGGCGGCAGCGGTCGGTCCCGGACGGCGGAGAGCATGGCCAGTGCGAGGGCGAGGTCCGCAGCTGGCTCGGCGGCGCGCGCCCCGCCGACGGTCGACACGTAGACGTCCATGCCGCTCGCCTGCACGCGCAGCCGGGCGGTGAGCACGGCCAGCGTCATCGACACCCGCGCGGAGTCCACGCCCGAGACGGTGCGCCGCGGCGGGGTCCCCGGCGTCGGGGTGAGCAGCGCCTGCACCTCGACCGGCATGGGGCGCCGACCCTCGAGGGTGACGGTCACGCAGGTACCGGGCACGGGGTCCTTCGCGGCGGAGAGGAACAGGCCCGAGGGGTCGGGCAGGCCGACGATGCCGTCCTCGCGCAGGTCGAAGCACCCGACCTCGTCGGTGGCGCCGTACCGGTTCTTCACCGCCCGCACGAGCCGCAGCCGGGAGTGGCGCTCGCCCTCGACCTGGCACACGACGTCGACGAGGTGCTCGAGGACGCGGGGACCGGCGATCGAGCCGTCCTTGGTGACGTGACCGACGAGGATCGCCGGCATCGCGCGGGTCTTCGCCGCCCGGATGAGCGCCGCGGAGACGGCGCGGACCTGGGAGACGCCGCCGGCGGAGCCCTCGACGGTGGCGTCGGCGACGGTCTGCACCGAGTCGACCACCAGCAGCGCGGGGTCGGCGGCCTCGATGTGCCCCAGGACGGTAGCCAGGTCGGTCTCCGAGGCCAGCAGGAGGTTGGGGTGCAGCGCGCCGATGCGCTCGGCCCGCAGGCGGACCTGGCTCGCCGACTCCTCCCCGGTGACGTAGAGGACGGGGCCGGTGGCGTTCGCGGCGGCGCGGGCGGCGACGTCGAGCAGGAGGGTGGACTTGCCGACGCCGGGCTCGCCCGCGAGGAGCACGACGGCGCCGGGCACGAGACCGCCGCCGAGGATCCGGTCGAGCTCGCCGACGCCGGTGGGCACGGAGCGGGCCTGCTCGACGTCGACGTCGAGGATCGAGGTGGCCGCGGTGGTGGGCGCGAGCGCGGTGATGGCGGCGCGGGCCGGTGCGGCGCCGGCCTCCTCGACGCTGCCCCACGTCTGGCACTCGCCGCAGCGCCCGACCCACTTCGCGGTGGTCCACCCGCACTCGGTGCAGCGGAACTCGGTGCGGGCGCGCTTGGTGGAGGAGGGCACGGGACCACGGTAGGCGTGCGCGCCGACACCGGCAGCGCGCCTCCACCGGGAGCGCGCCGACACCGGCTGCCCGCCCGCGCCGGTTGCCTGCCTCCGCCGCCTCCTTGCCCGCGCCGCCTCCCGCCCCCTCCCTGCCTCCCCGCCCGCACCTCCGACGTGTCAACGGGAGAAGTGACCGTTCAACCGACACTGTCGGTTGAATGGTCGATCTACCCGTTGACAGGTGGCGTGCGGCGGCGCGGAAAGGCCCGGCGGCAGGGGGCGCCCCGGCCCGGGCGGACGGGTCCCGGTACCCCGGCCCGTCTCGCCTGGACACCGCGGGGAGAATGGGCCCATGACCGTGACCTCACCCGACCCCGTCCACGAGATCCTCACCGACGAGCTCCTCGAGCGCATCCGCTCCCGTGCCGCCGGGCACGACCGGGACAACACCTTCCCCCACGACGACCTCGCCGACCTGCGCGCGGCCGGCTACCTCACCGCCTTCGTCCCCACCGAGCTCGGCGGCGGCGGTCTCAGCCTCGAGGACATGACCCGCGCCCAGGCCCGCCTCGCCGGTGCCTCGCCCGCGACGGCGCTCGCGGTCAACATGCACCAGATCTGGGTCGGCGTCGGCCGTACCGTCCGCGCGGCCGGCCAGGACGACATGGACGAGATCCTCGCCCGCGTCATCGACGGCGCGATCATAGCCTTCGGCGTCTCCGAGGCCGGCAACGACCTCGTGCTCTTCGGCTCCGCCTCGGACGCCGTGCCCGACGGCGAGGGCGGCTACTCCTTCAACGGCACCAAGATCTTCACCACCCTCGGGCCGGTGTGGACGTTGCTCGGCACGTTCGGCACCGACCGCACCGACCCGGAGAACCCGCGCAACGTCTGGGGCTTCGTCGAGCGCGACGGCGGCGGGATCACCATCAAGGAGGACTGGGACACCCTCGGGATGCGGGCGACGCAGTCCTTCACCACCGTCCTCGACGGCGCGCACGCCCCCGCGCACCGGATCGTGCGCATCGTGCCGCCCGGGCCGACCATGGACCCCTTCGTGTTCGGCATCTTCGCCAACTTCGAGATCCTGCTGGCCGCCGTCTACCAGGGGGTGGCCCGCCGGGCGCTCGACGTCGCTGTGGAGACCGCGCACCGGCGTCGGAGCCTGAAGAACGACGCCCCCTACGCCCACGACCCGGACATCCGTTGGCGCCTGGCCGACGCCGCCATCGAGCTCGACGCCATCGAGCCGCAGATCGCGACCCTGGCCCGCGACGTCGATGCGGGGGCGGACCGGCCGCTGTGGCTGCCCCAGCTCTCCGCGGTGAAGTCGCGCGCCACCGAGACGGCGCTGCGCGTGGTGGAGAAGGCGGTGCGGGCCTCGGGCGGCTCGTCGTTCTACACGCGCGCCGAGCTCTCGCGCCTCTACCGCGACGTCGTGGCGGGCCTGTTCCACCCCTCCGACGACGAGTCGGTGCACGCCGCCTGGGCCAACGCCCTCCTGGGGCCGGTCCCGCCGAAGGAGTAGCCCGGCCCGGCGCGGGGCCGGCACTCCTGCCCGCACCGGTCGGTGGCAGAGCGAACCTGTCGGTGCGCAGTGCCCACCGACCGGCGCGTCCGACCGCCGACCGGTCGAAGGCCGGCGCCGGGAGGCGCGGGTTGGCGGCCGCCCTCGAGCGGCCTGCTACTCCTCGCCGAAGCGCTTCATCGTCGAGGGGTGCATGCCTGTGCGCCCGGCCTCGCCGCGGTCGAGGGCGTCGATCCGCGCGGCCTGCTCCGCGGTCAGCTCGACCTCCAGCGCGCCGAAGTTCTCCGCCATCCGCTCGCGGCGCGAGGCCTTGGGGATGACGACGATGTCCTGGCGCAGGTGCCAGGCGAGGACGACCTGCGAGGCGGTGGCGCCGAGCTCCTCGGCGATCGCGGTGACCACGGGGTCCTCGAGGATCGTGCCGCGGGCCAGCGGCGACCAGGCCTGGACGGTGATGCCCTCGGACCGGCAGAAGTCGATGACCTCGTGGTTGGGCAGGTAGGGGTGAATCTCGACCTGGTCGATCGCGGGCGCGGGCAGGCCGGCGTCCTGGATCTCGCGCAGGTGCTCGGGCTGGCCGTTCGACATCCCGATCGAGGTCACGAGGCCGGCGGCCCGGGCGTCGACGAGCACCTGCCAGGTCTCCGCCAGCGGCACGGTCTCACCCGTGGGGTAGGGCCAGTGCACGAGGAACAGGTCGAGGTGGTCGGTGCGCAGGTCCTCGAGCGTCTGCTCGATGCTGGCGCGCGCGGTGCCCGGCGCGTGGTGGGGGTTGTCGAGCTTGCTCGTGAGGAAGAGGTCCTCACGGGCGATGCCCGAGTCGGCGATGCCCTGCCCGACGCCCTTCTCGTTGCCGTACATCTGCGCGCCGTCGATGTGGCGATAACCGACCTCGAGGGCGGTCGCGACGATCGAGGCGGTCTCCGCCTCCGGGACCTTGTACGTGCCGAAGCCGACCTGCGGGATCGCGTGGCCGTCGCCCATGACGACGATTCCTGAGGAGATCATGACCGCCATCCTTCCAGGTGGGCCGGCGATCGTGTCGAGCCGAAAGCGGTGGACCCGTCCGGGAGCCGCCGCTAGCGTCGCGTCGCATGAGCGCACCCGTGACCCTCACGCGCCTCGACCCCGTCGGGGACGACCGCGAGGAGCTGATCGCCTTCATGACCGGCCACACCTTCCCCTTCCACGTGGTGCCGCGCCCCGACCGCGCACAGGTCGAGCGACAGGTCGCGGAGGGTGCCTTCCGGGACGACGAGAACGACTCGTTCTGGGTCAACCACGCCGAGCTCGGGCGCATCGGCTTCCTCCGGCTGGAGGATCTCGAGGACGACGCGCCGCTGTTCGACCTCCGCCTCGCCGAGGAGTTCCGCGGGCGCGGCCTCGCCGCCGACGTCGTGCGTGCCGCGACCGCGCTGGTGTTCGAGCGGTTCCCGGAGGTCAGGCGCTTCGAGGGGCAGACCCGCGAGGACAACGTGGCGATGCGCCGCACCTTCCTGCGCTGCGGCTTCCTCAAGGAGGCCCACTACCGGGAGGGCTGGCCCGTCGACGGGTCAGAGCCCGTCGCGTCGGTCGCCTACGCGATCCTGCGCCGCGACTGGGAGAGCGGGACGACGACGCCGTTCGTCTGGGAGGACCTGGCCTGAGCGTCGCGCACCGCGCTCACGGCCGGTGGGCGAAGGTCTCCAGCAGCTCCGTGTCCCCGGAGACGATGAGGGTGTCGTCGGCGTCGATGCGGGTCTCGAGCGTCGTGTACTCGAAGGGCTCGCCCGGGGACTTCCTGCCGATGACAGTGATGCCGTACCGCGAGCGCAGGGACAGCTCGCCGATGGTGAAGCCGTGCGTCTCGCGCGGCGGGCGCATCTTCACCACGGCGAAGCCGTCCTCCATCTCGATGTAGTCGAGCATCCGCCCGGAGACCATGTGCGCGACGCGCTGGCCGGCGTCGTACTCCGGGTAGACGACGTGGTGGGCGCCGATGCGCTTGAGGATCCGCCCGTGCTCGCCGGAGACGGCCTTGGCCCAGATCTGCGGCATGCCGAGGTCGACGAGGTTGCCGGTGATGAGCACCGAGGCCTCGAGGTAGGAGCCCACGCCGACCACCGCCACCGGGAAGTCGGCCGCACCGAGCTGCTCGAGCGCGTCGGCGGAGGTGGCGTCGGCCTCGACCAGCGGCAGGCGGCTCGACCAGGTCTGCACCAGCTCGGGGTCCTTCTCGACGGCGAGGACCTCGCGGTCGAGCGACTCGAGGGTGGCGGCGAGCGCCGCGCCGAACCGGCCCAGGCCGATGACGAGGACGGCGGAGTCCCGGGCCGAGGTCGCCATGTGGGTCCTTCCTGACGTGTTGACGGTGCGGGTCGAAGCATGTCACCCGATGATGGGCCGCTCTTCGGGCATACGGATCACGCGGCGCCTCGAGCGCATGGCCAGGGCCGCCGCCAGGGTGATCGTGCCGATGCGTCCGGCGAACATCAGGGCGCTGAGCACGTAGGTCGCCGGGTCGGGCAGCAGCGGCGTGATGCCCGTGGACAGGCCGCAGGTGGCGAAGGCCGAGATCACCTCGAAGAGGATCTGGTCGAGGGTGAAGTCGGTGGTCGAAAGCAGCACGAGCGTCGAGGCGCCCACGAGCGAGGCGCCGAGGAAGGCCACCGCGACGGCGAGCCGCACGGTGTCGGTGGGGATACGGCGCCCGAAGGTCTCGATGTCCCGGTCGCCGCGGGCCTCGGCGACGATCGCGAGCACGAGCACGGCGAAGGTGGTCACCTTGATGCCGCCCGCCGTCGACGCCGAGCCGCCGCCGACGAACATCATCGCGTCGGTGGCGAACAGGGTGGACTGCTGCATCTCGCCGACGTCGAGCGTGGCCAGGCCCGATGACCGCGGGGTGACCGAGTGCAGGAGCGTGGCCAGCACGCGGTCCCCGGCGTCGAGCCCCCCCAGGGTGGCGGGGTTGGTCCACTCGAACAGCGCGAAGGCGGCGACCATGAGCACGGTCAGCGCGCCGAAGGTCGTCAGGGTCAGCCGCGAGTGCAGCGAGAGGCGCCGCCGGCGACGCCGGTTGCGCCACAGGTCCAGGAGCACCGGGAAGCCGACGGCGCCGAGGAAGGTGCCCACGACGATCGGCAGCCCCACCCACCAGTCGCCCACGTAGGGGGCCAGCCCCTCATCGAGCACGACGAACCCGGCGTTGTTGAAGATCGACAGCGCCATGAAGACCCCGTGCCACAGGGCGGCCGGCACGCTCTCGCCCAGGTCGAGGAAGCGGGGCACGAGCACGAGGGTGAGGGCGAGCTCGATGACCAGGGAGGCGACGACGACGGCGCGCACCAGGGAGCCCACCTCGCCCAGTCGGGTTCCGCCCGTCTCCGAGGCGGCGAGCATGCGCTGGGTCAGGCCGATGCGCCGGGAGACGGCCAGGCCGAGGATCGAGGCGAGCGTCATCACGCCGAGCCCGCCGACCTTGATGCTCATGAGGATGACGCCCTGCCCGAACCCCGACCAGTAGGTGGCGGTGTCGACCGTGGTCAGGCCGGTCACGCACACCGCGGAGACCGCGGTGAACAGGGAGTCGGCGAACGGGGCGCGCTCGCCGGATGTGGTCGCCACCGGCAGGGAGAGCAACCCTGTCACCACCACCACGATCCCGGTGAACACCAGCAGCGCTAGCCGCGCGGGGGAGTGGCTGGCCAGGTCGTCGAGCCGGTCGCGGCCGACGGCCAGGGCGCGGCCGATCGCCGAGCCTCCCACCAGACCTCCCCGTGGACGAGCCGGCCGGGGCGGTGCCGCTCCGGGTCGCGCCCGGGCGGTGGGCGCAGCAGGGTCGAGCCTGCCACAGCGCCGGGGTAGGTTGAGGTATGACCGACGGAGCTCTGGTGTGGTCCCCGGACCTCGTGGCGTACAACTTCGGGGCCGGTCACCCGATGTCCCCGCTGCGGCTGCACCTGGCGCACGAGCTCGCCGCCGGGCTGGGCCTGCTCGATCCGGGCCTGGTCACCGTCGTCGAGCCCGAGGCCTGCACCGACGAACTCCTCACCACGGTCCACGACCCGGCCTACCTCGCGGCCGTGCGCGCCGCCGAGGCCGAGGGCAGGCCCAACCCCGCACGGGGGCTCGGCGACGACGACAACCCCGTCTTCGGCGCGATGCACGAGGCCTCGGCCCGTCTGGTCGGCTCCACCGTCGCCGCGGCGCGCGCGGTCTGGTCCGGGCGCGTGCGCCGGGCCTTCTCCATGGCCGGTGGCATGCACCACGCCATGCCCGAGCGCGCCTCCGGCTTCTGCGTCTACAACGACGTCGCCGTGGCGATCCGCGACCTGCGCGCCGCGGGCGCCGCCCGGGTGGTCTACGTCGACCTCGACGCCCACCACGGCGACGGCGTCGAGCGCGCCTTCTGGGACGACCCGGACGTGGTGACGATCTCCGTCCACGAGCACCCCTCGACGTTGTTCCCGGGGACGGGCTACCCCCAGGACGTCGGGGGGCCGGACGCCCGCGGCTCCGCGGTCAACGTCGCCCTGCCCGCCGGCACGACGGACGGGCGGTGGCTGCGCGCCGTCGAGGCCGTCGTCGCCCCGCTCGTGGCCGCCGTGCAGCCCGACGTCCTCGTCACCCAGCACGGCTGCGACTCCCACGGCCGCGACCCGCTGACCAACCTGCGGGTCTCGGTCGACGCCCAGCGCGCGGCCGCCCTGCTCCTGGCCGACCTGGCCGACCGGCACGCCCAGGGCCGCTGGGTGGCCACCGGGGGCGGCGGCTACGAGGTCGTCAACGTCGTGCCCCGCGCCTGGAGCCACGTCCTCGGTGTCGTCGCCGGCGCCCCCGTCCCGCCGGGTACCCCGCTGCCCGAGGAGTGGCGGGAGATGGTCCACGAGCTCGCCGAGGGGGCGATCGCCACGACCATGTCCGACGCCGACCCGGCGGCCGTGCCCGGCGCGCAGGCCGTGGCCGGGGGCGAGGGGATCGGGGGCGAGGGGATCGGCGGCGGTGACGTCGCCGCCGAGCCCGACGGACGGTTCGCGGAGGGGTACGACCCGGAGGACGCCGTCGACCGCGCGATCCTGGCCACCCGCCGGGCGGTCTTCCCCGAGCACGGTCTCGACCCGCTCACCGCCTGACGTTCAGCCGCGCCGTGGCGCCGACGCGCGGGGCGTACGCCACGCCCGAGGATTGGCCCAGACAGGGCAGTTCCCACTATGTTCGTCCCCAGGAGCCCCACGAGTCACGTGTGCGGCCGGGGGAGCATGAGAGCTGGGGAGCAATGGTCGAGAGTCAGGGGAGCAGCCCGTTCCTCACCGTCGCGGAGGTGGCGGAGTCGCTTCGGGTCTCCAAGATGACCGTCTACCGCATGGTGCACTCCGGCGAGCTGCCCGCGGTGCGCGTCGGCCGCTCCTTCCGGGTTCCCGAGGCCGCGGTGGACCAGCTCATCGCCGAGGGCCTGCAGGGCTGGGACACCGCCGAGGGCACCGGTTCCTGACCACGGGGACCTCGCCCGCCAGAGTGTGAGGACCCCGACGGTAGGCGCGGGCGCGCGCTCCCGTCACCCGGTAGACTTCTCGAGTTTCCTCGGGCGCACGCGCGTCCGGCACCGATGAGACTGAGGTACACGTATGGGATCCGTGGTCAAGAAGCGCCGCAAGCGCATGTCGAAGAAGAAGCACCGCAAGCTGCTGCGCAAGACGCGCCACCAGCGTCGCAACAAGAAGTGATCCACTTCTTCCGACGTCGATCGAACCCGGGGCCCGATGGGGTACCGGGTTCGTCGCGTTCCAGGGGTCGGCGCGGGGGCGAGGAGGCCGGTCGCACGGCCACGCCCCTGGCCGCCTCGCCCGGCGCCTGGCTCGGCGAAGCCGACGACGCCGCGGCAACGACCGACGCCGCGGCGCCCGCCCGGCTCGAGGTCGTCTCACGCGCGGGCTGCCACCTGTGCGAGCAGACCGCGACGCGGCTGGCTCCGGTGGCCGAGCGCCACGGCGCGCACCTGGTCCTGCTCGACATCGACGCCGACGAGTCGCTGGCCGCCTACTCCGAGCACGTCCCGGTGGTGCTGCTCGACGGCGTGGAGGTCGACCGGCTGCTCGTCGACGTCGCGCGGGTCGAGCAGGCGCTGGCCGCCCGCTGAGCCCCACCTCTCAGCAGCTCGAGGCACCGTTCAGCGGCTGATCGCCGCGCGGGTGGCCGCCGTCGCCTCACCTGCTCCCACCCGTCAACGCCTTGAGGCACCGTTCAACCGACACTGCCGGTTGATCGGTGACTTTCCCTGTTGAACGGTCAGGGGGGCGCGCAGTTCGAGGCTGCGCGGACCTCGAGGGGCGTCGGCGGAGGCATTGCCCGGCCGCCGTCGCTCAGTGGCCCCCCAACTACGCACGACGACGGCCGGCCACCCGTGGGGTGACCGGCCGTCGTGGGTGCGGCTGGTGCCGCGTGGTGCGGGGCGTCAGGCTCAGGCAGCGGCCTCGGCGGGGACGGCCTCGACCTCGATGGTGATGTTGACCTTGTCCGAGACGAGGACGCCACCGGTCTCCAGGGCGGCGTTCCAGGTCAGGTCGAACTCCTTGCGGGAAATCGTCGTGGTGGCGGAGAAGCCGACGCGGTCCTGGCCGAAGGGGTCGGTCGCGGCGCCGTTGAACTCCACGGTCAGCGCGACGGGGCGGGTGACGCCGTTGAGGGTGAGGTCACCGTTGAGGGTGAACTCCGGGGCGTCGCCGTCGACGGAGGTCGAGACGAAGGTCCACTCCGGGTTGTTCTCCGCGTCCCAGAAGTCGGCCGAGCGCAGATGGTTGTCGCGGTTGGCGTCCTTGGTGTCGACCGAGGCGGACTTGATGGTGACGTTCGCGGTGGACTGCGCGAGGTCCTCGGCCACGACGAGCTGGCCCTCGAACTCGGTGAACTGGCCGCGGACCTTCGAGATGCCGGCGTGGCGGACGGTGAAGCCGACCTCGGAGTGCGAGGGCTCGATGGTGTAGGAACCGGCGGGGATGGTCGACAAGGTGTGCCTCCGTGAGTTGCGGGCCAGCGGTCCCAGCCCGGTAGTTGAATCATGAACGATTGAACTGTAAAGTATCGAACGGTGGGTGCGCAACCCCCACGATCGGTGCAGGTCGGCATCGAGCGGCTGCGACCAGGGTGGAGGACGAGGATGACGACGCGATGGCTGAATCTTGAACAGCAGCGGTCCTGGCGGCTGTTCCTCCGAGCCTCCGCCCAGGTGCTCGAGGACGTCAACCACGACCTCACCGCCACCTCGCACCTCTCGCTCTCGGAGTACGAGGTGCTCGTGCGACTGTCCGAGGCCCCCGACCGTACCCGGCGGATGTCCTCGCTCGCCGAGGACCTCGTCCACTCGCGCTCCCGGCTCACGCACACCGTGCGTCGGCTCGAGGAGGCGGGCTACGTCGAGCGTCGCAACAACTGCGAGGACCGGCGCGGGGTCAACGCGCGCCTCACGGACGCCGGCTTTGAGCGCCTGGCGCAGGCCGCGCCCGGGCACGTCGACGCGGTGCGCACCCGGCTCGTCGACCGGCTCGACCAGGAGCAGATGCGCGCGCTGGGGGAGATCATGGCCGCGCTGCTCGACGACGAGCAGGTCGCCCTCGAGGTCGACCCCGCCCGCACCGCCGACGACCGGCGCTGAGGCGGCCGCCGGCCCCGCGCCCGCCGGCGTCGCACCCGCCCCGCGCCCGCACCACGGGCCCGCTGCCCGCCACCTCCGCACAGTTTGCGACACTGGTCCCATGCCCCACACAGTCGTCCACCTCATGCGTCACGGCGAGGTCCACAACCCGGCCGGCGTGCTCTACGGACGCCTGCCGGGCTACCACCTCTCCGAGCGCGGCCGGGCCATGGCCCGCACCGTCGCCACGCACCTGGTCGAGACCGGCCACGACGTGCGCCGCGTGGTGGCCTCCCCGCTGGAGCGCGCGCAGGAGACGGCTCGTCCCGTCGCCGAGGCCTTCGGCGTCGAGGTCGAGAGCGACGACCGGCTCATCGAGGGCGGCAACGCCCTGGAAGGTCTCCGCATCCGCGCCGACCCGCTGGCCCTGGCCCACCCGCGTCACTGGCCGCTGTACGTCGACCCCCTGCGGCCGAGCTGGGGCGAGTCCTACCGCTCGATCGCCGACCGGATGACCGACGCCGTACGGGCGGTCCTCGGCCACCCCGACGGCGGCGAGGTCGTCCTCGTCTCCCACCAGCTGCCGATCTGGACGGTCCGGCTCGTCGTCGAGCGCCGCCCGCTGCCGCACGACCCCCGCTCGCGCGAGTGCTCCCTGGCCTCGCTGACCTCCCTGCACTTCGAGGGCCGCCGCCTGGTCGGCCTCACCTACGACGAGCCGGCCGCCGCCCTGGTCGCCGACGCGCTCGACGTCACCCCCGGCACCTCCCGGGCCGGCGTCAACACCGGGCGCCGCAGCCCGGTGCGCTCCGGCACCCGCACCGCCCCGCCGCTGCCGCGCACCAGCCCCACCCCGGCGACCGCCGCCTCCGCCGACGACGCCCCTGACCACCTCCGCACGGCGGGCGCATGGGCGGGCGCATGAGGGGCGCACCAGGCCGCGGCACCCCCTCGCACGCCCGGCGCGCCGCGGGCCGGTTGGCCGTCCTCGCGCTGGCCGCGGCCGGCGCGCTCGCGGGCTGCGCCCCGGCCGGCACGAGCGCCGAGGGCGCCGACGTCGGGGCGGGCTACGAGGCCGGCGACGGCTCCTTCACCACCTGGTCGGACAGCGAGCGCGGGGACGCCGTCGAGCTGACCGGCACGAGCTACGACGAGGAGGAGATCGACCTCGCCGACGCGCGCGGCGAGGTCGTCGTCGTCAACTTCTGGTACGCGGCCTGCCCGCCGTGCCGCGTCGAGGCTCCGGACCTCGCGGCCATGGCGAACGAGCTCGAGGACGAGATCGTCATGCTCGGGGTCAACCCCCGCGACGACGCGCCCACGGCCCAGGCCTTCGAGAACACCTTCGGCATCCCCTACCCGTCGCTGCACGACAGCTCCGCGCGCGCGGTCGCCGCCTTCGAGGGCGTCGTCCCGCTCTCGGCGATGCCCACGACCGTCGTGCTCGACCGGGAGGGCCGCGTCGCCGCCCGCATCCTCGGCCAGGCCGACCCGACCATCCTGCGCGGCCTGGTCGACGACGTCCTCGCCGAGGCGTGATGCCGGCGCTCGCCTCCGTGGGGGAGGTCGTCACCTCGGGCTCGCTGCTGCTGGCGGTGCCGCTCGCGCTGCTCGCGGGCCTCGTCTCCTTCTTCTCCCCGTGCGTGCTGCCGCTCCTGCCCGGCTACGCCGGCCTGCTCGGCGGCATGGTCGGCTCCGGGCCCGCCGCGAGCGGGTCACCCGCCGCGGGTACCGGCACCACGGGCGGCCCGACGGCGAACCCCACCACCTCGAGCCCGACGGCGAACCCCACCACCGGCGGCGTCGAGGGGGTGGGCGCCGGCGCGGCCCTCGCGCAGAGCCGGGCGCGCGCCGCCACGGCCGCGAGCGTCACCGACGAGCGGTCCGCCCGCCGCCGCGTCGCCCTCGGGGCCACCCTGTTCGTCCTCGGCTTCTCCGCGGTCTGGGTCGTCGCCGGCGTCGCGGTCTCCTCCCTCGGCCTGGCCCTGGCCCCCGTCCTGCCGACCGTGCTGCGCGTGGCGGGCGTCGTCGTCGTGCTGCTCGGCCTGGTCTTCATCGGCGGGCTGCCGTTCCTCCAGGTCGAGCGTCGCCTCGACGTCGCCCCCCGTGCCGGACTGGCCGGCGCCCCCGTGCTCGGCGCGGTGTTCGGCCTGGGCTGGGCGCCGTGCATCGGCCCGACGCTGGCCGCCGTCCTCACCTTGGCGCTGTCCGAGCAGTCCGTGTCGCGCGGGCTCCTGCTCACCGTCGTGTACTGCCTCGGCCTGGGGGTGCCGTTCGTCGTCGCCGCGGTCGCGGTGGCCCGGTCCACCCGCGCGCTCTCGGCCCTGCGCCGGCACTCCCGCACCATCCAGATCGCCGGCGGCGTCGTGCTCGTCGTCCTCGGGGTGCTGCTGCTCACCGGCGGCTGGGAGTGGATCTCCGCCCGCCTCCAGGGCCTCGTGGCCGGGTGGGTGACGCCGCTGTGAGCACCGACCCCACCAACCTCTCCAGCAAGCCCGGCCAGGGCCGGGGACCCGCCGAGGAGGGCGGCGCGGCCGCGACCGGCACCGTGACCGGGACCGCGAGCACCCCCACGGGTGGCCGCGGCGGCCGCGCCGGCGCGTCCGGGCTGTCCCTCGTGGGCTGGCTGCGCTGGGCCTGGCGTCAGCTGACCTCGATGCGCACGGCGATCATGCTGCTCCTGCTGCTCGCCCTGGCCGCCCTGCCGGGGGCCTTCATCCCGCAGCGCGTCTCCGACCCGACGGCCGTGGCCGAGTTCCGCGCCGACCGCCCCGAGCTGTCCGAGTGGCTCGACCGCGCCGACCTGTTCGACCTGTACGGATCGATCTGGTTCCAGACGGTCTACGTGCTGCTGTTCGTCTCCCTCGTGGGCTGCATCGTGCCCCGCATCGGCGTGCACGTGCGCTCCCTGCGGGCCGCCCCGCCCAAGGCGCCCAGCCGGCTCACCCGCTTCGTCGGGCACACCGTGCGCAGCTACGCCGCCGCCCCTGCCGAGCTCGGCGGGTCCGCCCGCGGCTCGCTGCGCCGCCGCTTCCGCACCGCGGTCACGACGAAGGACGACGGCACCGTCGAGGTCGCCGCCGAGCGCGGCTACCTGCGCGAGACGGGCAACATCGTCTTCCACCTCGCCCTGCTCGCCGTGCTCGTGGCCTTCGGGCTGGGCCAGATGGTCTCCTACCGGGGCCAGGCGGTCGTCGTCGAGGGGGAGAGCTTCGCGAACTCCGTGGTCGACTACGACTCCTTCGACGCCGGCTCGCTGGTGAGCACGGGCTCGCTGTCGCCGTTCACGCTCACGCTGACGGAGTTCACCTCGGAGTTCACGCTCGACGCCCAGGCCCGCGACTTCCGCGCCTACGTCGACGTCACCCGTGCCGACGGGACCACCGAGCCGGGCGAGATCGCCGTCAACCACCCGCTCGACGTCGACGGCACCCACGTCTACCTCTCGGGCAACGGGTACGCCCCGCGCCTGACCGTCCACGACGGTGCCGGCGAGGTCGCCTTCTCCCAGCCCGTCCCCTTCCTGCCCGAGGACGGGGTCTACACCTCCCGCGGCGTGGTCAAGGTGCCCGACGTCTCCGCGGGGCAGGAGCAGCTCGGCCTCACCGGAACCTTCCTGCCCACCGCGGTCGTCGACGACACCGGCACGCCGGTCTCGATCCACCCCCAGCCCGAGGACCCGCTGCTCGTGCTCACGCTGTGGGTGGGCGACCTCGGGCTCGACGAGGGCGTCCCGCAGAACGTCTACGTCCTGGACACCGACGGCATGCGGCAGGTCTACGAACCCGCGCCCGACGGCTCGGCGGGCTCGGCCGAGGGGGGCCAGACGCCGCTGACGATCTACCTCACCCCCGGCCAGACCGTCGAGCTGCCCGAGGGGCTGGGCTCGATCACCTTCGAGGACCTGCCCCGGTTCGCGGCCCTGGACCTGCGCGACGACCCCACGCTGCCCTACCTGCTGGTCGCCGCGGTCGTGGCGATGCTCGGGCTCTTCGGATCCCTGTTCGTGCCGCGTCGTCGCCTGTGGGTGCGGATCACCCCCGACGGCGAGGGGTCGCGCCTGGAGACCGCGGCGCTCGCCCGCGGTGACGACCCGGGCACCCGCCGCGAGGTCGAGCTGCTGCTCGAGGCCCTCGGGCCGGGCACGGAGCAGGCCGAGGAGGACGCGGCGCGGTCCGCCGAGCAGCCGTCCGACGAGAACGCGGCGGAGTCCGCCGAGAAGCCCGCCGAGGATCCGCCGGAGGGGAGTGGGCAGGACGGTCCCACGTCCGGCTGACCGTCACCGGCCCGTTCGCCCCGGGGTGCACAATGGCAGGGAAGCGCGCCCGCCGGGTGCCCCGATCATGAGGACCTTGCATGCCCGAGTCCACGTTGGCCCAGATCTCCACCGCGGCGATCTACGGCGCCATCGCCGCGTACGTCGTGGCCCTGCTCGCCTTCGCGATCGACCTGGCGCGGCTGGCCGACCATGACGAGCGCGGCCGCCGGTTCGCGCGGATCGGCATGTCGACGATGGTGGCCGGCTTCGCGATCCACACCGTCGGCGTCGTCGCGCGGGCCGTGGCGACCGAGCGCGTCCCGTGGGCGAACATGTACGAGTTCTCGATCGTGTTCACGCTGGTCGCCGTCGGGATCTTCCTCCTGCTCAACCGCTCGCGCGACCTGCGCTACCTCGGGGCGATCGTCGCCGGGCTCGTCGTGCTCTCGCTCGGAGTCGCCGTCTCCGTGCTCTACGTGCGTGCCGACGGCATCCCGCCGGCCCTGGACAGCTACTGGCTCATCATCCACGTGTTCGTCGCCACGATCGCGGTCGGCGTCCTGGGGGTCTCCGCGGTCCTCTCCCTGGCCCAGCTGCTCCAGGAGCGCGCCGAGATCGGGCGGGCCCGGCGCGAGGCCGAGGCGCTGACCGCGGCCGACAGCGAGGCCCTCGTCGCCGCCTCGGGCACCACCACCCGCGGTTCCGGTACGGCGGGTACGGCGGGCACCGGCGGCGCGGAGCGCACCGGGTTCGCCGGCTACCGCGACCGCCTCTCGGAGCGGATGCCGAGCTCGGCCGAGCTCGAGCGGATGGCCTTCCAGCTCATCGCCGTCGGCTTCATGCTGTGGACCTTCACGCTCATCGCCGGCGCGATCTGGGCCGAGCACGCCTGGGGGCGGCCGTGGGGCTGGGACGTCAAGGAGGTCTGGTCGCTGCTCATCTGGATCGTCTACGCGGCGTTCCTGCACGCGCGCCTCACCCGCGGGTGGGAGGGGCGCCGGGCGGCCTACCTCTCGCTGACCGCCTTCGCGCTCATCCTCGGCAACTACTTCATCGTCAACCTGCTGCTCAACTCCCGGCACGCCTACTCCGGTATCGGCTGACACCGGTACGGCTGCGCCGGCATCGGGCGACGACGCCGGGCGGGCGGGGCTCGATCCCGCGAGCAGGAACGGGGGAGCGCCCGGGCCGACGGTGGACGACCGACCCTCAGGCCGGGGAGTCCGGCGCTGCCGGTCGGGACGAGCCGGCGCTCAGGCGGGGGAGCCGGGGCTGCGCCTCGGGTCGTCGACGGCGACGCCGCCGCCCGGCTCCTCACCGTCGTCGAGGCTGTCGGTGTCGCGCGGATCGGCGTCCCGCGGGTCTGCGTCGCGCGGATCGGCGCCGCGCGGGCCGGCGCCGTCCTCACGGGCAGGAGGGTCGAGCAGGTCGCCCTCGGCGTGGGGCGGGTCCCCGGCCCCGAACGCTCCGTCGCCCCCGGTCGCCCCGTCGGGGCTCTCCCCGGCGGAGAGGGCGGTGCCGCGACCACGCTCGCGTTCCTCGTCACGCTCGCGCTGGCGCCGCTCCCGCTCACGACGACGACGGTCGGCCTCGAGCCTGGCGAGGAACTCCGGGTCGTCGTCGGGGGCGACCGGGCCGCTGCTCGGACGCCGACCGGCCGGGCCGCCGCTGGGCGCGCCGCCGGCCGCGCCGCGAGCGCCCGATCCTGCGGCCATCCGGGCCAGCACGATCCAGCCCAGGGCGCCGATGACGGGCAGGAAGAGGATGAGGATGATCCAGATCGCCTTGGGGATGCGGGCGGGCATCCGCTCCTCGGGCGTGCGGGCGCAGTCGATCAGCGCGAAGACGATGACGGCGACCGCGAGCAGGATCGGAACGATGCGTGACACTCTCCTAGGGTAGGTCGGCGCCCGGCCGTCGGTGGTCGATGGTCGACGTAGCCTGTCGCGGTGGCCATCCTCAGGTACGCGCTCGCGCGCATCGCCGTCCTGCTCGCCGTCGCGGGCGTGCTCTACCTGCTCGGGGCGCGGTCCTGGCTCATGTGGCTCGGGGCGCTGGTCCTGGCCGCGATGGTCTCCTACGTCATCCTGCCGGGCCACAGGAACGCCGCCGCGGGCACGCTCGCCCGCCAGGACGACCGACGCACCCGCGTCGACCGCGACGCCGAGGAGGAGGACACCATGCTCGACGTCGCGGAGACGGGCACGGGAGAGGACGCGGAGGTCACAGGGGACACGGCCGACGCGGATGCGCGGACAGCCGCGGACGCCGGACCGGACGCCGCCACCGACGCCGACGCGGGCACGGACGCCGAGGGTTCCACCCTCGAGCGCACGCCCGAGGCCCTCGAGGACGCCCCCACCTACCACGACGGCCCGGAGGAACGGGACGAGAACCGGGACTGAGCCGCCGGTCCGGCCGGCCACCACCGCGGGCGGCGGGCCGCCCCGGAGCCGCTGCTGCCGGCGTCAGGCCAGTGCGAGGCCGAGGCCGAGCAGCACCCCGTAGGCGAGCTCGAGGAACCCGGTGTCGCGCAGCACGACGATGAGCTCGCGCCCCGCGGCCCCGCGCAGCACCGGAGTGCAGCAGCGCACCACCAGGGGCACGGTCGCCAGCACGAGCAGCGACCATGGCGCGACCACCGCGCAGACCAGGCCGAGCAGCACGGGCACCACAAGCATCGCCACGTAGGCCGCCCGTGCCCGTCGCTCGCCGAGGCGCACCGCCAGGGTCCGCTTGCCCGCGGGGGTGTCGGTGGGGATGTCGCGGATGTTGTTGACCATGAGCAGCGCGCAGGCGATGAGCCCCACGCCCACGGCCGCCGCCCACGCCGTCCACGGCAGCGTGGCCGCCTGCGTCCACGTGGTGCCCAGCGTCGCGACGAGGCCGAAGAACACGAAGACGAAGATCTCGCCGAGCCCCATGTACCCGTAGGGGCGGCTGCCGCCGGTGTAGCCCCAGGCGGCCAGCACGCACACCGCGCCCACCGCGAGCAGCCACCACTGGCCGGCGAGCGCGACGAGGACCAGTCCGAGCACGGCGGCCACCGCGAAGCTCGCCAGCGCCGCCGCCTTCACCCGCCCCGGCGCGGCCAGGCCGCCACCGGTGAGCCGCTGCGGACCGGTGCGGAACTCGTCGGTGCCGCGCACGCCGTCGGAGTAGTCGTTGGCGTAGTTGACGCCGACCTGCAGCGCGAGGGCGACCCCGGCCGCGAGCAGCGCGCGGGGCACGGAGGCGGCGCCGACCTGGGCGGCGGCGCCGGTGCCGAGCAGCACGGGGGCCACGGCGGCCGGCAGGGTGCGGGGCCGGGCGCCCTCGATCCAGTCGGCGACGCTCGCCATCACACCTCCACGCATGCGGCCCGCGGGCGCGGGCATCCTCGAGGTTAGTCCGCCGCGGGGGAGGTCCTCGCCCCGTGCCGTGCGACGTCGAGCACGCGGGGGCCGGGTTCCCCGGCCGGTCTCGCCGGGTCGTCGGCCGGACCCGCACCGGGATTGTCACCGGCCCGTCGTGCACCGGCCCGCCGTGCGTCTGCCGCGTGCAGCGCGTCGGCCGCGAGGGCGGCGACCGCCCGGCGGTCGACCTTGCCCGGACCCCGCAGCGGGAGGTGGTCGGTGAGCACGAGCGCGCGGGGAGCGTGGGCGGGGGACAGGTCCGCGCAGGCCGCCCGGGCGGCGCCCAGCAGCTCTGCGGCGCCGCCACCGGAGGGGGAGGCGGGGACGACGACGGCGACCACGAGGTCGCCCCACTCGGGGTCCGGCACCCCGACGACAGCGCACTCGGCCACCCCGTCGACCTCGCCGAGGTGCCGCTCGACCAGCAGCGGGGAGACCGTCACGCCGCCGGTCGTCAGGGCGTCGTCGAGGCGGCCGAGGATCTCCAGGCGTCCGCCGGCGAGCCGGCCCGAGTCGGTGGTGCGGAGCCGGCCGCCGACGAAGGTGGGGGCGTGCGCGGGGGCGTCGTCGAGGTAACCGGTGGCGAGGACGGGGCCGGACAGGTGGACGCGCGTCTCGGCGTCGACCTCGACGCGGACCCCGTCCAGCGGGACGCCGTCGTAGACGCAGCCGCCACCGGTCTCGGTCATCCCGTACGTGCGCACCACGCGCAGGCCCGCCTCCGCGGCGCCGCGTCGGGCCGCCGGGGCGAGCGCGGCCCCGCCGACGAGGATCGCGGCCGCCCGCGCGAGCGGGGCCGTGACGCCGGGGCCGGCCGCGAGGGCGCGGACCAGCTGGGTGGGCACGAGCGAGAGGTAGGTGCGGCCCTGCTCGGCGCTCGCCGCGACGACCTCGGCCAGCCGGCCCGGCTCGAAGCCGCCGGCGGTGTCGAGCACCGCCGGCGGGGCGCCGGCGAGGAACGAGCGGGTGAGGATCTGCAGCCCGGCCACGTGGTGGGCGGGCACGGCCAGCACCCAGCGGCCCGGAGCGCCTAGCCGCTCGTGCGTGGCCCGGGCGGAGGCCGTCAGCGCGGCGGCGCCCAGGGCGACGACGTGCCCCCGCCCCGTCGTCGAGCCCGAGGTGCGCAGCAGCACCGCGGTGCCGGCGGGCACCGCGGTGACCAGGTCGGCCGCGAGCTCGGCGCGGGCCCCGTCCGGGTCCGTACCCGGGGCGACCGGCAGCAGCGGCGGCAGATCGGCCCCGGCCAGGCGCGCCGCGAGCGCGCGGTACAGGTCGGCGACGGCGCCGGGGTCGGTCCCGCCGGGCAGGACCTCGACGTCTGACGGGTCGGCGCTCACCGGGCCAGGTTAGGCCGCCGTGGCCACCGGAGCCGCCGTGGCCGCGGTGCGTCAGCGCGCGCGCTCGCCGGAGAGTGCCGAGGGGTAGCGCCTGACCGCCAGCGTCGTGACGCCCAGGTTGACGAGCCCCACCGTGCCCGCCGCGGCGAGGACGGCGACCCCGCCACCGACGGTCAGTGCCGCGCCACCGATGATTCCCGCGACGGCGATGCCCACGTACAGGCCGCTGGTGTTGAGGGCGATCGCCTCGGTGCCGGCGGGACCGGCGACCTGCAGCGCCCGTGCGTTCATCGGCGGGTTGTAGGCCCACCCCGCGGCGCCCCACCCGACCATGCCGAGGGCGAGCACGCCGAACGGGACCCGCCCGTCGAACGCCACCCCGGCGGCGGCGAGGCCGAGGATCGAGACGACCAGCACGGCCAGCAGGGTGAGGAGCGACCGGTCGGTGCCCCAGCGGTCGTTGAGCCGCCCGCCGACGACCGTGCCCACGGCTCCGGCCACGCCGTAGATGCCGATCGCCACCGGCACCAGGTGGGCGGCCCCCCAGCTCACGTCGCCGACGACCGGGGCGATGAAGATGTACGGCATGAAGCCGCTCGTGGCACCGATCGTCGTCCCCAGCACGCAGCTGAGCACGGCCGGGTGCCGCAGGACCCGCACGCGCTCACGGACGGTCGTCTCCGGTGCCCCGGGCAGATCCGGGAGCGTCAGCGCGGTCACCACGGCGGCGAGCGCCGACAGCGCCGCGACGAGGACGAAGGTCGCCGGCCAGCCGTACGTCCCGCCCACCCAGGACCCCAGCGGGACCCCGACGACGAGGGAGACCGTGAGGCCGGCCGCCACCGTCCCGATCGCGCGCCCGGTGTGCCCCGACGGGGCGAGCCCGCCGGCCAGCGCGAACGCTGCCGGGCTGATGGCCGCCGCGACCAGCGCGGCGAGGACGCGCATCCCCATGAGGATCGCGTAGCTCGGGGCGAACGCGGTCGCGAGGTTGACCAGCGCGAACAGCGCCAGACCGCCGACCAGGAGCCGCTTGCGCGGCAGTGCGGCGGTGGCCATGGCCAGCACGGGGGCGGACACGGCGTAGACGAGGGAGAACGCGGTGACGAGCTGCCCGGCGGCCGCCTCGCTCACCCCCAGGTCGGCAGAGATCTCCGGCAGGATCCCGGCGATGATGAAGTCGTCGGTGCCGATGACGAAGGTGGCCAGCAGCAGGCCCGGCAGCCAGGGCATCGCTGAGGTCGAGGGGGCCGGTGCGGCAGGTGATCGCATGCCGGGGACGCTAGGAACCTGCCGCTGGCGTCAGGGTCAACCCCGGGGGTGGGACCGGTGGCGGTGGGCCTGGCGGTCGGCCGGTCAGTGCCGGCCGGGACCGTCGAGGGAGGACCGCACGGAACCGGCGTGCACGCGCAGGCGGTCGCGCACGGTCTCGAGCCGGGCGATGAGCGCGTCGAGCCTCTCGAGCCTGGCCTGGATGGGTCCCAGCTCGGCCCGGCACGGGGGAGTCTGGTCGGCCGGCAGGTCGAGGCACCCGGCCTCGGCGTGCTCACGGATGTCCTCGGTGGTCAGCCCGACGTCGAGGAGCGCCTTGACGTTCTCCGCGCGGACGACCGCGTCCTCGTCGTAGAGGCGGTAGCCGTTCCCCGCCCGCGCCGGACCGAGCAGCCCCTGCTGCTCGTAGTGGCGCAGCGCCCTCGGCGTGGTGCCGAGCCGGGCGGCCAGCTCGCCGATCTGCATCGTCGCTCCCGCCATCGACCCAGACTACGGGCTCACACCTGGTAGCCGAAGCGGCTCCAGTCCGGCGCGCGCTTCTCCAGGAACGCGTCGCGGCCCTCCTGGGCCTCCGCGCTGCCGTAGGCCATCCGCGTGGCCTCCCCGGCGAAGACCTGCTGGCCGGCCAGGCCGTCGTCGGCCAGGTTGAACGCCAGCTTGAGCATGCGGATGGCCTGCGGGGACTTCGTGGCGATGATCCGCGCGTACTCCAGGGCGGTGGGCTCGAGCTCGGCGTGCGGGACGGCCTCGTTGACCACGCCCCAGCGCTCGGCGTCGGCGGCGGAGTACTCGCGCGCCAGGAAGAAGATCTCGCGGGCCCGCTTGTCCCCGACCTGGCGGGCCAGCAGCGTCGAGCCGTAGCCGGCGTCGAAGCTGCCCACGTCGGCGTCGGTCTGCTTGAACCGACCGTGCTCGAGGGAGGCGACCGCGAGGTCGCAGACCATGACCAGCGAGTGGCCGCCGCCGGCCGCCCAGCCGCCCACCGCGGCGACGATCACCTTGGGCATCGTGCGCATGAGCCGCTGGACCTCGAGGATGTGCAGGCGCCCGGCCCGGGCGGGGTCGACCTGCTCACGGCGGCCCTCGACGTCGGCGCCGGCGTCCGCGCCGTCGACCTCGTAGCGGTACCCGTCGGCCCCGCGCACGCGCTGGTCGCCGCCCGAGCAGAAGGCCCAGCCGCCGTCCTTGGGGGAGGGGCCGTTGCCGGTGAGGATGATCGTGCCGACGTCGTAGGTCAGCCGGGCGTGGTCCAGGGCCCGGTAGAGCTCGTCGACGGTGCGCGGACGGAAGGCGTTGCGCAGCTCGGGGCGGTCGAGGGCGATGCGCACCACCGGCAGGTCCCGCTCGCCGTCGGGGCCCCGCTCCACGCCACGGTGGTACGTGACGTCGGTGCCCTCCCACCCGGTCACGTCCCGCCACACGGCCGGGTCGAACGTCTCGGACACCTGCTTCGGGATCGTGCTCACCGGGCCACGGTAGCCCGGTCCACGCGGCGTCGTCGGCGGTCGGGCAGCGGCGCGCGCGGGTACCCTTGGCCGGTGCCCCACCCTGCCCAGCCGGAGCCCGCGCGCACCCGCGCGGTGTACTCGACGGCGCTGCGCACCCGCTTCCGGGGCCTCACCCGACGCGACGGCGTCCTGCTCCGCGGCGAGGCCGGCTGGGGCGAGTTCTCCCCCTTCTGGGACTACGACGACGCCGTCTCCGCGCCCTGGCTGGCCGCGGCCCTCGAGGCCGCCGACGCTGGCTTCCCCGACCCGTTGCGCGAGCGCGTGCCCGTCAACGTCACCGTCCCCGCCGTCGGCCCCGAACGCGCGGCCGCGATCGTGCGCGCCTCCGGGGGCTGCACGACCGCGAAGGTCAAGGTCGCCGAGCCCGGGCAGACCGCGGCCGAGGAGATCGACCGGGTGGCCGCCGTGCGCGAGGCCCTCGGCCCGGCGGGACAGATCCGGGTCGACGCCAACGCCGCCTGGGACGTGGACACCGCCGTTCTCCGGCTGCGGGACCTCGACCGCGCCGCCGGCGGCCTGCAGTACGCCGAGCAGCCGGTGCCCGGCGTCGAGGACCTGGCCGCGCTGCGCCGACGCACCCACGTGCGCCTCGCCGCCGACGAGTCCGTGCGCCGCGCCGAGGACCCGCTGCGCGTGGCCCGTGCCCGCGCCGCCGACGTCCTCGTCCTCAAGGTCCAGCCGCTGGGCGGCGTGCGGGCCTGCCTGCGCCTGGCCGAGGAGGCCGGTCTGCCGGTGGTCGTCTCCTCCGCGCTGGAGTCCTCGGTGGGCCTGGCCGCCGGGGTCGCCCTCGCCGCGGCCCTGCCCCTGCACGAGCTCGACGGCGTGCCGCTGGCCGCCGGGCTCGCCACCGGCCACCTCCTCGAGCGCGACGTCACCACCGCACCGCTGCTGCCCACCGACGGGCATCTGCCCGTGCGCACGGTCGAGCCCGACGCCGTCCCGCCCGCCGACGCCGACACGGAGCGTCGCTGGCTCGACCGGCTCGAGGCGGTCGCCGCCCTGGGCGCCCACGGTGCCCACGGCGACCGACGCGCGGACGCGAGCCCGGCACGGGGCGCGCGATGAGCGCCGCCGAGCACCCCGAGGCGAGCGCGCACCTCGTCGCCCGCGACGTCGTGCGCGCCCTCGTCGCCGGCGGCGTGCGCGACGTCGTCGTCGCCCCCGGCTCACGTTCCGCGCCGCTGGCCCACGCCCTGCACTCCGCCGAGCAGGACGGGTGGCTGCGCCTGACCGTGCGCATCGACGAACGGGTCGCCGGCTTCGTCGCCCTGGGCCTGTCCCGGGCCGGCGAGCTCGAGCCGGGCGACGCGCCCGCACCCGCACTGGCCCGCCGACCGGTGGCCGTGCTGACGACCTCCGGCACGGCGGTGGCCAACCTGCATCCGGCCGTCCTCGAGGCCGACGCCGCCGGGATCCCCCTCGTCCTGCTCACGGCCGACCGCCCCCACGAGCTCCGGGGCACCGGCGCGAACCAGACGACCGACCAGGTCGGCCTGTTCGGGCCGGCCCTGCGCCACCTCGTCGACGTCCCCGCCGGCGCGCCCGCGGGTGCGCCGCTCACCCAGCACGTGCGGCGGGCGCTCGCCGCCGCGACCGGCACCCGCACCCGGGACCCCGGCCCGGTCCAGCTCAACATCGGCTTCCGGGAGCCGCTCGCGCCGGACAACCAGTGGGCGCCCGGGCCGCCGCCGGAACGCCGTTCGCTCGTCCACGCCGCGACCACCCCCGAGCCGGTCACCCTGCGGCGCGGCCCCCGCACCGTCGTGCTCGCCGGCGACGCGGCCGGCCCGGCGGCCCGCCGCCTGGCCGAGGCCGGGGGCTGGCCACTGCTCGCCGAGCCCTCCTCGGGGGCGCGCGGCGGTCGCTGCGCCGTCCCCGCCTACCGTGAGCTCCTCGACCTGCCCCAGCTGGGCGGCCGCATCGAGCGGGTCGTCGTCGCCGGCCACCCCACGCTGTCGCGGCCCGTCACCCGCCTTCTCGCGCGCGCGGATCTCGAGGTCGTCGTGCTCGCCGCCACCGGCCGCTGGCCCGACGCCGCCGGGACGGCCACCACCGTCGCCGCCGACGCCGTGCTCGATCCCGACGACGACGGCCCGGGGCCGGACGAGCGGTCCTGGCTCGAGCTCTGGGCCGACGCCGGGCGCGCCGTCGTCGCCCGCCTGGCCCACCCCGCCGCCGGGCCGGCGGGCACCGAGAGGCTGGACGCCCTCGCGGTGGCGGCCCTGGTCGCCGGGGGCGCCCGCCGCTCGGGCACGCTGCTGCTGGGCGCCTCCCGGGTGGTGCGCGACGTCGACCTCGTCGGGCAGCCCTGGATGGACCCCCTGCCGCACGTGCTGGCCAACCGCGGGCTGGCCGGCATCGACGGCACGATCTCCACCGGTGCCGGGCTCGCCCGCGGCTCCGGCCGGCCCGTGCGCGTGCTGCTCGGCGACCTCACCTTCCTGCACGACGCCGGCGGACTCCTGCTGGGCACCCTCGAGGACGAGGTCGACCTCCAGGTCGTCGTCGCCGACGACGCCGGCGGCGCGATCTTCTCCCTGCTCGGCCACGAGGACGCCACCCCGGACGGCTTCGCCCGCCTGTTCACCACGCCGCAGACGGCCGACCTCGAGGCCCTCGCGCGCGGGTACGGCGCCAACTACCAGGCACCGCGCACGCTCGACGAGCTCCAGGCGGTCCTCGCGGCGCCGATCTCCGGTCGGTCGGTCGTCCACATGCGGATCGGCGAGCGCCGCGCCGAGACCTCCCGGGCACGGTCGCTCATCTAGACGCGTGGGCAGGCAGTCGAGACGCGGCCGAACCGGGACTGCACGGTGCACGAGGCACGCCGATGACCGCTGACCGGAGCAGCCCTGGGCGTCGGCAGCCGTCTTCGGCCCGCACGTTCAGAGAGTCGACATCTCATACGGCCGCGCCGAGATCGCCGCTGCGACGGCGAGGGTCGCCTCGCCCGCACCGCGCGAGTACGCCACCCAGCTCGTCAGCTCGAGCGCACCCGGGCTGATCGCTACCCACGGCCAGGACGGTACGAATCTTTGCGCGGTGTCCCTCGTGACAAGGAGGCCGTCCGCCCCGGCAGCGAGGGCGACCAGCTCGACGTGCTCGCTGAACCGGCGGAACCGCCAATCCACCGCGGCACTCACCGCGGCCGCTGCGGCAACAAGATCCCGCCACTGGCCGGAGTTCTCCCACGTCTCATGGCCCAGCACCCGGCGACCGTGCATGTCGGCAAGCGATCGCACCTCGCCCGCCAGCTCGGGTCGCACGGCGATGCCGAGCTGCTGGCGGAACACTTCCTGAGTGACGAGCCCGCCGGCGTCATGGTGCAGTATCCCGACGTCGAGACGCCCCTCCTTCAGTGCTCGCTCCTGCTCCGGGGTGAAGAGGTCGACGAGGTCGAGGTCGATGTGCGGGTGACGCTCGCGAAGGTCTCCCATGACCTCGGTGAACCAGCTGGTGGGCAGGCTCGGGGGCATACCTACCCGTACCGTCTCTCGTTCGGCGGCCGCGGCCGTCATCACTTCGGGGATCCGAGCAATGTCCGCGGAGATTCGGCGGTAGTGCCGCAGGAGGCGTTCGCCAGCCGCCGTCGTCGTCACGCCGCGAGAGCTGCGACGAAGAAGCTGGGTGCCGAGCTCGCGCTCGAGGTTGCGGACCTGCCTCGAGAGAGAAGGCTGGGTCATCGCCAGGTGTGTGGCCGCGCGGGACATCGACCCGGTCTCGGCGCAGGCCGCGAAGTACGACAGGTGACGAAGCTCCACGTCCCTAACCTATGCCTCCTGGGCATGGCTGCGAGGAAGAAGGCACTTCCGGTTGCCGACCAACCGTGTGAGCCTGTCGGTCGGCACCCGCCCGGGTGGCCGACGGACGCAAGGGAGCGTGCATGGTGGGGTACGACGTTGTCGTTGTCGGCGGTGGAGCAGCGGGGATCGCGGCTGCCGTCGGAGCGTCCCGTACGGGAGCCCACACCTTGCTCGTCGAACGCTACGGCTACCTCGGCGGCGCGGCCACGGTCTCGAGCGTCCTCACGCACTGCGGATTCTTCGACCAACAGCGTCGCCAGGTGGTCGCCGGCATCGGTCAGGACGTCCTTGACCGGCTCGCCGCACAGGACCTGTACAAGGTCCACACCGTCAGCTCGACGGGTAACACCATCGTGCTGCTCGACCTCGAGACGATGAAGCGGGTCTACGACGAGCTCGTGCTCGACTCCGACGTCGACCTCCTGCTCCACACCACGCTGGCCGGTGCTCGGGGCAACGCCGAAGGACCATTCGAACTTGACCTCCTGCACCGCGGAGGTGTGGACACGGTCGCCGCGCGCGCTGTCGTCGACTGCTCCGGCGACGGCGCCCTCGCCGGCCAGCTCGGCGCCGCGATGGCGGTCTCTCCCGTCGCGGACCGACAGGCCGCTACCCAGGTCATGCGCATCGGCGGCATCGCCGACGGTGGCCCGGAGATCACGTCGTCGGTGCTCGACGCCGCGGTCGGCGCGTATGTCGAGCGCACCGGGGCGCGAATCGATCGGACGAGCGGGATCGCCGTGCGGACCCCTGTGGTCGGCGACGTCATGCTCCTCCTCGCCGACCAGGTCGTCGACGCCCTCGACCCGCGCGACCTCACCCGTGCCGAGATCGAGAGCCGTGCTGAGAGCTGGCACTACCTACGTGCACTGCGCGAGGGCATTCCCGGCTGGTCGGACGCGTACCTGCTGTCCACCGGCCCACAGATCGGGATCCGCGAGGCACGCCGTGGTGCAGGAACCGCCACCGTGACCGCCGACGACGTGCGGACCGGCGCCCGTTACCCCGAGACGGTGGTGGCCCGCGGTGGCTGGCCGATGGAGCTCCACCTCGAGCCCGGAGTCACACGCTACGAGCGCGTCGCCGACCGCGGCCACTTCGACATCCAGTACGGCTCGGTCTCATCCGCCAGTCATGAGGGCCTCTTCCTCGGCGGTCGTATCGTCTCGGCAGACCCGCACGCTTTCGGCTCGGTGCGCGTCATGGGCACTTCCTTCGCCACGGGCCACGCGGCCGGAATCGCCGCGGCCGGCTACGCCGACGGCCGGGGTCGGGACGTCGGCTGGACCCGAGCCGTGCTTGCTGAGCAGAAGGCGCTGCTGTGACTCGGTCTCGGACGAGGGGAGGCAGGCGGTGAGTCGCATCGTCCTCACAGGAGCCGGGGGTTCCCTGGCCGCAGACGTCATGCCCGCCCTGCTCGAGGCGGGGCACCAGGTCGTGGCTGTCGATCTCGCGCCGCCGGACCCACGGCCCGGCCTTCTGCCGGTCCGGGCCGATGTCACCGACCTCGCGACGATGCGTGAGGCGTTCGCGGGCGCCGATGCCCTCGTCCACCTCGCCGGCATCCCGCTCGAGGACGACCCCGACCGGTTGTGGGACGTCAACGTGCGCGGCACGCAGGTAGTGCTCGAGGCGGCCCGCTTCGCCGGCGTCCATCGCGCCGTCCTCGCCAGCTCGATCCACGCCGTCGGATTCGTCCCGGTCCCCGAGGTGGCCCGCGGGATCGGCCTCACCAGCGTCCCGGTGGAGGATCGAGTTCCTGACGATGCCGCCGTCCGTCCGAACACCTACTACGGGGCCTCGAAGGCAGCGGTCGAGGCGCTCGGCTCGCTGTACGCGGACCGGTGGGGACTTGAGGTCGTCCTCCTGCGCATCGCCAGCCGGCAGGCGGAGCCGACCGCGCGGCGTCATCTGAGGACATGGCTCTCGCCCGCCGACGCCGGCCGGCTCGTGCTTGCGTCGGTCAGTGCCCAGGTTGTCGGCTGCACCACTGTCTTCGGGGTCTCCGCGAACTCCGGTCGGTACGTGAGCGACGCTGCCGCCGCACGCGTCGGTTTCACGCCGCAGGACGACGCCGAGGAATACCGTGACCGAGTGCTCGTGACTCCCGTCGAGCACGACCCGTCCGCCGGCTGGCTCCATCTGCTTGGCGGAGAATTCTGCTCACCGGAGCCGCCGCGCGCGCACGGCTCAACCACCTACCCGGAGGCCCAGTGACTTCCCCAGGCTCCAGCGCGATTCAGGTGCGCGACATCTCCAAGGTCTTCTTCTCGGGCGCTGGCACGACAGTGGCGCTCGACCATGTTGCCCTGAACGTCGACGAAGGCGAGTTCGTCTGCATCCTCGGCCCGTCCGGGTGCGGCAAGTCCACGCTCCTGCGCATCATCGGCGGCCTCGAGACTGCGACCGCGGGCGAGGTCGCCATCGCGACGTCCGACAGACCGGCCTTTGTGTTCCAGGAGCACGGAGTCTTCCCCTGGTACACGGTTCTCGAGAACGTGGCTTTCGGGCTGCGTATGAACGGCGTGCGACGGGCGAGCCGCATCGCCACCGCCCGAGAGTGGATCCACGCCGTCGGGCTGAGCGATTTCGAGGATGCCTACCCGCACAACCTCTCCGGCGGCATGCGGCAGCGCACCGCCATCGCCCGTGCCTTCGCCACGGGTTCCGACCTCCTCCTCATGGACGAGCCGCTCGGTGCCCTCGACGCGCAGACGCGCCAGCTCATGCAGGAGCTCCTCATCGACCTGTGGGAGAAGGAGCGCAAGACGGTCGTCCTGGTCACGCACTCCATCGAGGAATCCATCCTCCTCGGCGACCGCGTCGTGATGATGTCCGCCCGCCCCGGGCGTATCCGCCGCGAGATCACCGTCCCCTTCGAGCGGCCCCGGACGATGGGGCTCGAGGCCTCGGCAGAGTTCGCCGAGCTGCGCTACGGCATCTGGAACGACCTGCGTGACGAGGTCATGGCGAGCGAGGGGGCCAGGGCATGAGCACCGGGACCACGCGGAGGACCGCACCAGACAACGGTCACCGAGGGACCGGCGATGAGCGACGTGTCGACGACTCAGTCGTCGAGCAGGCCGCGCGGGCCGAGGCTGCCCGTGCGAAGCGGCTGCGTACACGTGACCTCGTGCTCTCGATCGGTACGCCCATCATCCTGCTGGCGCTGTGGGAGTGGGGCGCGCGGACGGGCGCGATCGATGCGCGTCTCTTCTCGGCCCCGAGCGAGGTGTTCCGTCGCACATGGGAGATGCTCGCCTCGGGCGAGCTGGGCGATCACATCTCCGTCACCGTCTACCGGTTCGCCACGGGCTACATCGCCGGCGGTCTCCTCGGCGTGGTCGTCGGCATGCTGCTAGGGATGTCTCGGGCGGCCAACGCGGCATTCGGCCCCCTGTTCTCGGCGTTGTACGCACTCCCGAAGATCGCGATCCTTCCCCTGCTGTTCCTCATCTTCGGGCTCAACGACACCTCCCGGATCATCGCGGTCGCGGTGACGGTGTTCTTCGTCCTCCAGATCAACACCCAGGGTGGGATCCGTCAGCTCGATGCCAAGGTCCAGGAGGCGGCGACCGCCTACGGCGCCGTGGGTACCAAACGGCTCGTGCACGTGATCCTGCCTGGCGTCCTCCCATCGGTATTCACGGGCTTCCGGGTGGCTGCCGGCCTCGGAGTGGTGATCGTGACCGCGGTCGAGTTCGTAGCCTCGGACTCCGGTCTGGGTTACCTGATCTGGAACTCGTGGCAGCTGTTCCAGCCGGAGAAGATGTACGTCGGTCTCGTCAGCGTGGCGCTGCTGGGCGCGTTGGTCACCCTCGTGGTCAACGTCGTCGAGCGAATCGCCGTGCCATGGCGGCGCGACGGCGCAGGACGACGACGGAGTCGTCGCTCGAACCGGTGATCGGTTCATTCACCCACAAGGAGAGAAGATGAGACGACAGACCCGGATCGCCGCCGCAGCCGCGGCGGGACTTGCCCTCACGCTCGGTGCGTGCGGTGGATCCGACGACGATGGTGACGACGGCGATGCCGGGGGCCTTGAGACGGTCGACGTCATTCACGTGCCCTCGACGCTGTTCGCGCCCCTGTACGTGGCGGACGAACGTGGTTACTTCGAGGAGGCCGGCATCGAGCTGTCGCTCGACACGGTGCAGGCCGGGCAGGACGCCATCCCGCTGACCGCTGCCGGCCAGGCGGACGTCCTCATCGCGGGGTTCGGCTCGGGCCTGTTCTCCGCAGTCAACGACGACCTCGAGATCCGAGTGGTCGGTTCCATGGGTGGTGGCGGTGGTGAGCCCGACAACTCGCCCACCGCGCTCATGGTGGCTTCCGACCTCGTCGAGTCAGGCGAGATCAGCGAGATCGCCGACCTTGAGGGACGCACCGTCGCACTGTCGGGTGGCCTCGGGGGTGCCGGCGCGTATCAGTTCGCGGCGGTGCTTCTCGAGGCCGACCTCACGCTCAACGACATCGAGGTCCTCAACGTGGGTTTCGGTGACATGGCGGGAGCCCTTGCGAACGGCCAGGCGGATGCGGCGATGCCGCCAGCGCCCTTCACCACCGCGATGGAGGAGGACGGTACCGCGGAGCAATTCGCCCTCCCCCCGGCCGGGACCATCGCCTCCGGTGTCATCTACAACGAGGAGTTCATCGACTCGGACCTCGCCCAGCCGTTCTTCGACGCGCTCGTCCGCGGCTCCCTCGACCTCCAGGACGACCCGTACGACCCGGAGATCCTCCAGATCCTCGCCGACGCCACGGGCCAGGATCTCGAGGTCCTGGAGGCCAACCCGTCCTACGTGTGGGAGCCGGACCTCGCGCCTGCGACCGAGCAGCTCCAGCTCCAGCAGGAGGCGTTCCGTGCGGCGGGCCTGTTCGACTTTGACGACGACGTCCCTCTCGAGGACCTCGTGGACACCCGGTTCGCGGAGAACGCGCCGACCGAGTAGCTGCCGTCGGTCGGCAATGACCGATCGGGACCGACCGGGGCGGGTGCGAGCGGCCCGTCCCGGTCGTCCCGGGCCCTAGTGAACCGGGGCAACGAGAAGTGACGCGAGAGGGAACCACGCATGGATGACAGGCCCATCGACGCTCCGGTCAGCACCGGTGGTGCGCCGCTCGAGGAGGCGCTCGCAGCCGGGGACGTCCGGCATGCCGCGATCTGGATGCGCGAGGGTCGAGGCCTCGTGGCCCGCGGGGGACTTCGGGTCGGCCTTACCGGCCCTGATCGTCTTGCGCGGCTGGAGGGGCTCTGGCGGGCCCTCGACGTCCGTGCGTCCGGCGGCCACACTCCGGTCGCCTTCGTGGCCTCGACGTTCTCCGACAGCTCACCGACCGCGTCGGTCCTTCACATTCCGGCGGATGTCGTGCGCATCGGGTACGGCGCCGCAACGTGGCATCAGACGGTGCGTCCGGGGTCTGTCGACGAGGCTCTCGACGCCGATGCCGAGTGTGCCGGAGCGGTGCATGCTGCGCGCGAACTCGAACCGTCGGGGTCAGGTGCGCCGGTCGACAGAGTGGGTGACCCGGACGTCGACCCAGGCGTGAATGCGGCCCGCTACGTCGATCTCGTGAAGCACGTGCTCACGGACATCGCCAGCGGGGACGTGCGCAAGGTCGTCACCTCACGTGCACTGGTGCGACAGGAGTCGCCCGAGGTCCTCGACCGACTCCCGGCACTGCTTGCCGAGGCCTATCCGGGTGCCTGGACGTTCGCCGTCGACGGCCTCGTAGGGGCGACACCCGAGCTGCTCGCCGCCCGGACGGGGGAGCGCGTTCGGTCGCGGGTTCTCGCGGGTTCGCTTCCGCGCGGGAGCCGACCCGACACGGACCTGGTCGCCGAGATCAGGACCTCCCGCCGGTTCGCCGAGGAGCATGCGCACGCAGCCCGTTCCGTCGTGGAGGGGCTCGCCGCCGTGCTCGAGCTCGAGGTGGGGGATCCCGCGCCGTTCGTCCTTGAGCAGCCCAACATCTACCACCTGGCCACGGACGTCGCGGGGCGCTCCAGCTCGGGCCTTGGCCTGCTCGACATCGTCGCCGCCATCCATCCGACGGCTGCTGTCGCGGGCACCCCCCGCGATGCGGCGACGGCGATCATCTCCCGCCGTGAGGCGCACGACCGCGGCCGCTACGCCGGACCGGTGGGCTGGATCGACTCAGCGGGTGATGGTGAGATCGGCCTGGCCCTGCGCTGCGGTCAGGTCGAGGGGGACTCGATCCGGCTCTTCGCCGGCGGCGGCATCGTGGCCGGCGCCGACCCGGACGACGAGGTGGCCGAGACCGAGGGCAAGCTGCGCCCCATGCGCGAGGCACTCGCGGCCGCCCGCGCCTCGCGGCGCCGCACCGCGCGTCACTGAGCCTGGCTGGGAGCACCACCTACGCCGTTCTCGTCGAGCCTGCGCACCCGACGCAGGTGGTCGCCTCCGGCCGGACCGCGAGCCTGGCCGGCGGGATCGGGTTCCCGCAGACCGCGCAGCGCCCGCCCTCGCCCCGGTCGCGGCGGGCGAGGGCCTCGTCGATCACCGCCAGCGTCTCGAGCCGCATCCGGCGCAGGCCCTCGAGGCGCGACCACTGCGTCGACAACGGCTCGCCCTCCGGGTCGTGCTCGTCGTCGTCGGACCCGTCCCGGCGCGCGCTCCGCAGCGCGCCCAGCTCCTGCTCCACCTCGGCGAGCCGTGCTGCCGCCTCCGCGCGGCGAGCGTCGAGCCCGTCCGCGGCCGGACCGCCGCGATCCGCGGGGCGCGACGACGAGGTCTCGGTCATCGGCACAGTCTGCACCCGTGAACCTGGCCTTCAAACAGGTCAGCAATCGCTGTATGGTCAGTACATGCTGACCATTGCCACGCGGGTGGAGGCGATGAACCGCCTCGGCCGGGCCATGGCGGACCCGACCCGGTCCCGCATCCTGCTCGCGCTCCTCCAGGCGCCCGGCTACCCGGCCCGGCTCGCCCGAGAGCTCGACCTCACGCGGACGAACGTGTCGAACCACCTGACCTGCCTGCGCGGCTGCGGCATCGTGGTCGCCGAGCCGGAGGGCCGGCAGACCCGCTACGAGATCGCCGACCCGCACATCTCCGCCGCGCTGACCGCCCTGGTGGACGTCACGCTCGCCGTCGACGAGAGCGCGCCCTGCGTGGACCCGGCGTGCACGGTGCCGGGCTGCTGCGAGCGTCGCGAGGCGTGACGATGACGTCGACGACACTGGCACCGGCACGCGTCGAGGTCCTGCGACGGCGCATCAGGGTCGTCGTCACGATCACGATCACCTGGAACGTCATCGAGGCCGTCGTCGCGCTGCTGGCGGGGCGGGCCACGTCGTCCTCGGCGCTCATCGGATTCGGGCTGGACTCCACCGTCGAGGTGCTGTCCGCCGCGGCGGTGGCCTGGCAGTTCGCGGCCCCCGACCCGCAGGTGCGGGAGAAGGTGGCGCTGCGGGTCATCGCGGTGTCGTTCTTCGCCCTGGCCGCCTACGTCACGGTGGACTCCGTGCTCTCGCTCGCCGGCCTGAGGGACCCCGAGCACTCGCCGGTCGGCATCACCCTTGCCGCGCTCAGCCTCGCCGTCATGCCGTTCCTCAGCTGGTTCGAGCGCCGCACCGGACGCGAGCTCGGGTCCGCCTCTGCGGTGGCGGACTCCCGGCAGACCCTCATCTGCACGTACCTCAGCGCGGCCCTGCTCGTGGGTCTGCTGCTCAACAGCCTGCTCGGCTGGACCTGGGCCGACCCGCTGGCGGCACTCGTCATCGCCGTCGTCGCCGTGCGGGAAGGCGTCCAGGCCTGCCGGGGCGATGCCTGCTGCGCCGCCCCGGCAGCCGTACCGGCCGGCGATCAGGTGACCGACTCGCCCGTGGACGGCTGCTGTGCGCGCTGACGGGGGTGCCGTGGAGACTCCGACGACGCGCCGGATACCGCCCGTCGTGCTCATGGCCGGTGCGCTCGCCGCTCAGCGACTGATCGCTCGGCGACGCGTTCCGGCACGAGCATCGCAGGGCGGGGCTGTGGTCGTGCTGGCGGCGTCGGCCTGGTTGGTGGGCCGGCCGCTCCTGGAGTTCCGGCGGCGACGCACGACCGTCAGCCCGGTCGCCCTCGGTGCCGGCACGTTGGTCACGTCCGGCCCGAACCGGTTCACCCGTAATCCCATGTACCTCGGCATGGCTGGGGTCCTTCTCGCTCACGCGCTCAGTCTGAGATCGCCGGTGGCGGTCCTGCCGGCAGGTGTGTTCATGGCGGTGATCGACCGTGTCCAGATCCCCGCCGAGGAGGTTGCGCTGCGGACGCTGTTCGGGGACGAGTACGACGCCTACGTCCGGGCGACGCCGCGCTGGCTCGTGCCCCGTCTCTCGGCGCGACTGTCCGGTGCGGCCTCTGACGGCCTGGCGCTGCACCGGCCCGCAGTGACCCGAGGAGGTTTCTCCCATCTGCCCCGGCACTCGCTCGCGACCCCCAGCGCCGAGATCGTCGGCGACCTCCGGGGAGAGCGTTGACCCCGTTCGCCCTCGACACATCGGCGTCTGCCTAGCTGCTGGTCGAGGAACCGGGCGTCCAGTTCCGTGCGCCGGCAACCTGATCTCCGGGCCTGGGTCTTCGCCCACCTCCCTCCGCACACGGCCGGACGTGGCCGCGCTGGCACGCCGTGCCGGACCGGTGGCATGGTGAGGCCGAGAGCGGGCCACGCCCGACCGCACGACCCCGAGGAGTCTTCGGCCATGACCTTCTCCGTCTACCTGTCCGGCGAGATCCACACCGAGTGGCGTGACGAGATCCGACGGGGCGCGGAGGCCGCCGGGCTCGACGTCACGTTCAGCGCGCCGGTGACCGACCACCCCGCCAGCGACGCGGCCGGTGATCATCTCGGCGAGACCCCGAGCCAGTTCTGGCGCGACCACCAGTCCGCGAAGGTCAACGCCATCCGCACGCGCACCCTCATCGAGCAGAGCGACCTGGTCGTCGTGCGGTTCGGGGACAGGTACAAGCAGTGGAACGCCGCCTTCGACGCCGGTTACTGCGCCGCGCTCGGCACGCCCTACATCACCCTGCACGACGAGGACGTCGTCCACGCGCTCAAGGAGGTCGACGCCGCGGCGCAGGCCTGGTGCACGACCACCGACCAGGTCGTGGAGACCCTGCGCTACGTGCTCGAGGGGTAGGTCCGGGCACCAGCCGGCGACACGGATCGGCGGCGCTCCGCCGGGGTCGATGCCGTCCGGTCCGCGCCGCTCCCAGTCCGTTCCCAGGAACGGCCGAAGATCCACAGACGGATCCCAGCGTGCATCGACGACGCACCCAGCGGGGCGGGGTTACCTCGTGGTCGTCACGTCGACCACGAGGAGCACGAGATGTCGCACGATCCCGACCAGCGCAACCACCCGGACGGAGCCCGGCCGGACTCCGACGCCGCCACCCACCCGTCGGACCGGTGGCACCCGACGGGCCAGGCCCACCCCACGGGCCAGGCCCACCCGTCCGACCGGGCCTATCCGTCGGCCCAGGTGGACCCGTCGGCCTACGGGCCGCCGACCGGCCCGCGGTACCCGGCACCCGCCGCCGCCCAGGGACCCTACGGCCGCACGGCCGTGCCGGGCGGCTTCGGCGCGACGGTCTCCGGTGCCCTCACCCCGCACCCGTCCGGTCACACGGCACGGCCACCAGCCGCCGGCACCGCCCCGACCGGCACCGCCCCGACCGGCGTCGCTACAGCCGCGCCCGCCGTCGACCCGGCCGTGCCCGGGGCCGCGACCGCAACCGCCGAGCACCCCCGCGGCGGCTTCCGCACCGCCCTGCTGGCGGCCTCCCTGGCCGCCGTGCTCGCCGCCGGCACCACCGCCGCCCTGACCGGGGCCTTCCGCGACCCCGCCACCACCGCGACCGTCGACCAGCCCGTCTCCTCCACCGACGCCTCGGCCGAGGTCGTCCAGGCCTCCGACGCGTCGGCCACCGACGTCACCGGCTGGAGCGAGGTCGTCGACGCCGTCACCCCCTCGGTGGTGGCCGTCTCCGTGTCCGGCGGGCAGGGGGAGGGGCTCGGCTCGGGCGTCGTCCTCGACACCGACGGGCACGTGCTGACCAACGCCCACGTCGTCGACGGCGCCGACCAGGTCACCGTCACCCTGGCCGACGGCCGCATGATCGCCGCGGAGATCGTGGGCAGCGACCCCGCCTCGGACCTCGCGGTCCTCGCCCTGTCCGACGTCCCCGACGACCTCCAGCCGGCCGAGCTCGGCTCGGACTCCACCCTCACGGTCGGCGACCCGGTGCTCGCGGTCGGCAACCCGCTGGGCCTGCAGTCCACCGCCACCACCGGCATCGTCTCCGCCCTGGACCGCCCGGTGACCGCCTCCGGCGTCGACGGATCGTCTGCCTCGGTGACCGCGGCCATCCAGGTCGACGCCGCCGTCAACCCCGGCAACTCCGGCGGCCCCCTGTTCGAAGCCGAGGGCCGGGTCGTCGGCATCACGAGTTCGATCGCCACCCTGTCCGGCGGCGGCGAGCAGTCGGGCAGCATCGGCGTCGGCTTCGCCATCCCCGTCGACCTCGCGGCCCGCGTCGCAGAGGAGCTCATCACCGACGGCACCGCCTCGCACGCCTACCTCGGGGTCCGCATCGGCGACGGCGAGGCGGAGGCCGACGGCGTCACCCGGTCCGGCGCCCTGGTCGGCAGCGTCGAGCAGGGCACCCCCGCCGAGGAGGCCGGCCTGCGGGAGGGCGACGTCGTGGTGAGCATCGACGGCGCCCCGGTCTCCTCCGGGGTGGCGCTGACCGCCGTCGTGCGCGAGCACGTCGACGGTGACCAGGTCACCCTCGGCGTGGTCCGCGACGGCACCACCGACGACGTCGAGGTCACCCTCGCCGCCACACCGGACGGGGCGGTGCGCTGAGCGCGGCAGGGCCCGGCGGGGGCGGACCCGCCGGGCCCGGTCCGGCCCGGGCCCCGCGGCCGACGACCCGCTGGGCGCCGTCCGCACCGGCGGCGCATCACTGGGACACTGGGGCCATGAACCGAGCCGGCCTGGACAAGGACCCCCGAGCGGTCGCGGGGATGTTCGACGACGTCGCCCAGCGCTACGACCTGACCAACGACGTCCTCACCTTCGGCCAGGTCCGCATCTGGCGGGCCGCTTCCCGGCGCGCGCTCGACGCCCGACCCGGCGACCGCGTCCTCGACCTCGCCGCGGGCACCGGCACCTCATCCGCGGAGCTCGCCGACCAGGGCGTCGACGTCGTCGCGTGCGACTTCTCCACCGGGATGATGTCGGTGGGCAAGCGCCGCCGCCCCGACCTCGCCTTCGTCGCCGGGGACGCCACCCGCCTGCCCTTCGCCGACGCCTCCTTCGACGCGGTGACGATCTCCTACGGGCTGCGCAACATCGTCGACCACGTGGCCGGGCTGCGCGAGATGCTGCGCGTGACCCGCCCCGGCGGCCGGCTCGTGGTCACCGAGTTCTCCACGCCCACCTGGGCGCCGTGGCGGGCGACCTACCACTTCTTCCTCACCCAGGCGCTGCCCCGCATCGCCCGGCTGTCCTCGTCGAACAACCCCGCCTACGGCTACCTGGCGGAGTCCATCGAGGACTGGCCCGACCAGGAGGGCGTCGAACGAGACCTGCGCTCGGCCGGCTGGGGAGCCGTCCAGCACCGCAACCTCTCGGGTGGCATCGTCGCCGTGCACCGGGCTCGCCGACCCTCCTGAGCCCAGGCTCGGGTTGTCCGACAACAGGATCGGTGTCGACGAGCATCGTTGAGCAGTCGGAAGCCGAGGCCGGTGATCGCCGCGCTCCGCGATCGGCCAGGGTGTGACCGCGTCGCAGCCCGCCCCTACGTCCGGTGCAGATGCGCGACGGTTTCGTGCGTTGCAACGATTGCGTGTCCCGCGATCGCGAGAAGTGATGACTAGCGGTGGTCAACGTGTGATAGATGCGCGCACGCCGCCACGTGTCTGTCATGGTTCACCCGCGCTCACTGTTGAGCGACCTCCTCCCGGCGGTTGCCGACAGCAGCCCCCCGATCACTCCACGACATCGAGGAACGGCAGACATGCGGAACCACCGATCGCTCGCGCTCGCCACATCCACCGGTCTCCTCGTCACCCTTGCCGCCTGCGGTGGGGCCTCGGACGACGAGAGCGCCTCGGGTGACGACGGCGGGCTCACGCCCATCACGGTCGGGGCTCTGCCCATCCTCCCGACCGCCGGTCTCCAGTGAGGGATCGACGAGGGCATCTTCGAGGAGCATGGCCTCGACGTCACGCTCGCGACCAGCCAGTCCGGTGCCGCCCTCATCCCCTCGGTCGTGGCCGGCGAGTACGACTTCGGTACGAGCAACTCGGTCTCGGTGATGGTCGCGCTCGACGCGGGCCTCCCGATCCAGGTGACCTCCGGGTTCGTCAACGCGCTCCCGGAGGGGGACGACATCACCGGCGTCTACACGCTGCCCGGGTCCGGCATCGAGTCTCCCGAGGACCTTGCCGGTGCGTCCGTGGCGGTGAGCACGCTCAACAGCGTGGGAACCGTGACCGTGCGCGAGGTCGTGCGCCGCCACGGCGGAGACCCCGACGCGATCGAATTCGTCGAGCTCGGCTATCCGGACATGCCGGCAGCGCTCGAGTCCGGCCAGGTCGACGCCATGTGGAACGTCGAGCCCTTCCTCACCACCGTCGAGCAGGAGGGTGCGGAGCTGGTCACCTGGAACTTCCAGGAGCTCGCCCCGGGTGTCTCGACGATGGTCATGGTGGCCGCGGCGGACCAGGACCCCGAGCTCGTCGAGCAGTTCACCGCTGCGCTCGACGATGTCCTGACGCAGGTCGAGGACGATGAGGAGGGACTGCGGGCCACCGTCCCCTCGGTGCTCGACCTCGACCCCGAGATCGTCGAGATCGTCCGGATCGAGCAGTTCGCGACCGAGGTCGACACCGAGCTGCTGCAGGTGTTCGCGGACCTGGCACTCGCCGACGAGCTCGTCTCCGAGCCGGTGGATCTGTCCGACTGGGAGAGCTGATCCCGCACCGCTCAGCGTGCCCCGCCAGGGACCTTCGTCCCACCCTTTACGTGCGGTGAATGTCCCGGAAATCCGCGGAAAGTCCGGGGAGCGACGAGCATCACCCCGCCGGGCTCCCCTGCGGTCGAGAGCCCCCGCGGACCGGGCTACGATTCTTCGGGCGGATCGCCCCACCGACCCCCGAGGAGCCTGACCGTGACTGCCGCACCAGTCGTCGACGACGCGGACGTCGTCGTCGTCGGCGCCGGTCCGGCCGGGGCGAGCGTGGGGCACTACCTCGCCCAGCAGGGGCACCGCGTGATCGTCCTGGAGAAAGGCAGCTTCCCCCGGGACAAGGTCTGCGGCGACGGCCTCACCCCCCGCGCGGTCGCCGAGCTCATCCGCATGGGCGTGCCCACGCGCGAGGAGGACGGCTGGATCCGCAACCACGGCCTGCGCACCTCGGGCGCCGGTCACCGGATCGAGATCCCCTGGCCCGAGCTGGCCTCCATGCCGTCCTACGGCCTGGCCCGCGCCCGCTCCAGCCTCGACGAGATCCTCGCGCGGCACGCCCAGGCCTCCGGCGCCGACCTGCGCGAGGGCATGAGCGTGACCGGCGCCGTCCGCCACGAGCGCACCGGTCGGGTCGTCGGCGTCACCGCCCGCCCCGTCGACGAGCGCGGCCGCCGCGCCGGCGAGGAGGTCACCTTCCGGGCCCCGCTCGTCGTCGACGCAGGGGGCGTCTCCGCCCGCCTGGCCACCTCGACGGGCATCGAGAAGGACGCCGGCCGACCCATGGGCGTGGCGATCCGCACCTACTTCCGCACGCCCCGGCACGACGACCCGATGATGGAGTCCTTCCTCGAGCTGTGGGACGGCAAGCCGGGGGAGTCGAACCTCCAGCCCGGCTACGGCTGGATCTTCGCCCTCGGCGACGGCACCGCCAACGTCGGCCTCGGCACGCTCTCGCCCACGGCCACCCCCACCAAGCTGGACTACAAGGGCCTGTTCGCCACGTGGATGCGCAACGTCCCCGAGGAGTGGGGCTTCACCCCGGAGAACCAGGTCGGCGAGCTGCGCAGCGCCGCCCTGCCGATGGCCTTCAACCGCAAGCCGCACTACAAGGACGGTTTGCTGCTCGTCGGCGACGCCGGCGGCATGGTCTCCCCGTTCAACGGTGAGGGCATCGCCTACGCCCTGCAGTCGGGCCGCATCGCCGCCGACGTCATGGGTCAGGCGCTCGCCCGCACCTCGGACTACGAGCGCGTCAAGGCCCTGCGCACCTACCCGCGCATCATGGCCGAGGAGCTCGGCGGCTATTTCACCCTCGGCCGCGGCTTCGCCCACCTCATCTCGCACCCGCGGATCATGCGGGCCTGCGTGAGGTACGGCCTGCCCCGCCCGGTGCTCATGCAGTTCGTCATGAAGCTCCTGGCCGACGGCTACGACACCCGCGGCGGGGACTGGATGGACCGCCTCATCGCGGCGCTCGCCAAGGCGGCCCCGGCGTCATGACCACCACCCGCACGACGACGTGCCCCCGCACGCGGGACCTCCGTCCCACCGCCTGCCGCGCCACGGCGGGCACCGACACGCCGGGCGGCGCCACCGCCCGGGGCGCGGAGCGCCAAGCGGCGGGAGCCGGCTGCGGGAACGTCTACCCTGGGAGACGGGTACGGATCGCGCGCACCAGGGCCGCGCGCAGCTATGACAGCAGGTCCACCCCGAGGATGCAGACGGAGGACAGATGACCAACCCCTACGTGCCGTTGCTCATCATGATGGCGGTGGCGGGCGCGATGGCCCTCGGCGGCCTCGGCGCCAGCCTGATCATCGGCCCCAAGAAGTACAACCGCGTCAAGGTGGCCAACTACGAGTGCGGCGTCGACCCGACGCCGCGCGCACCCTCGGCCGGCCGGTTCCCGGTGAAGTACTACCTCATCGCGATGACCTTCATCATCTTCGACATCGAGGTCGTCTTCCTCTACCCCTGGGCGGTGACGTTCTCCGAGCTCGCCGCCTTCGGGCTGATCGCGATGCTCGTCTTCATCGCCCTCATCACCGTGCCCTACATCTACGAGTGGCGCCGCGGAGGCCTGGAGTGGGACTGACCGGCGCGCGCTGAGCGCCGCCACCAGCCCCAGCACTCACACCACACCTGAAAGGACCACGCATGGGCATCGAGGAGAAGCTCCCGGCAGGGTTCGGACTCACCACCGTCGAGGCCGTCGCCGGGTTCGCCCGCGCGAACTCGCAGTGGCCGGTCACCATGGGCCTGGCCTGCTGCGCCATCGAGATGATGGCCGCCGGCACGCCCCGGTTCGACATGGCCCGCTTCGGCCTGGAGGTCTTCCGCGCCTCGCCCCGCCACGCCGACGTGATGATCGTGTCGGGCCGCGTGAGCCACAAGATGGCCCCGGTCGTGCGCAACGTCTACGACCAGATGTCGGACCCCAAGTGGGTCATCTCGATGGGCGTGTGCGCCTCCTCGGGCGGCATGTTCAACAACTACGCCATCGTCCAGGGCTGCGACCACATCGTCCCGGTCGACATCTACCTGCCCGGGTGCCCGCCGCGCCCCGAGATGCTCATCAACGCCATCCTCGAGCTGCGCGAGCAGGTCAAGAAGGCGCCGCTGGGCGTCAACCGCGTCGAGGCCGCCCGTGCGGCCGAGCGCGCCGCCCTCGGTGCCACCCCCACGCACGAGATGAAGGGGCTGCTGGCGTGAACGAGATCGACCCCGGCGGGGATGTCACCGCCCCCGGCCCGGAGGGCCGCACCGAGCTCGACGTCGTGGCCGTGCGCCGCGGCCAGTTCGGCGTGCACGGCTCCGGCGACACCTCCGGCTTCGGCGGCCTCGTCGTCGCCATCAGCGAGCCCCCGGAGGCCGAGCGGCCCTACGGCGGCTGGTTCGACGAGGTCGTCGACGTGCTCCGCGAGGTGCTGGCCGACCAGGGCATCGATCCCGACGCCGCCATCGAGCGCGTCGTCGTCGACCGCGGCGAGCTCACGTTGCAGATCGCCGGCGAGCACCTCGTGGCCGTGTGCCAGGCGCTGCGCGACGACCAGGACCTGCGCTTCGAGCTGTGCCTGGGCGTGTCCGGCCTGCACCTGCCCGAGCACACCGGGCGCGAGCTGCACGCCTCGTACCACCTGTACTCGATCACGCACAACCGCCAGCTCGTGCTCGAGGCGACCTGCCCCGACGCCCACCCGCACCTGCCGTCGGTCGTCTCCGTCTACCCCGGCAACGACTGGCACGAGCGCGAGACCTTCGACCTGTTCGGGATCGTCTTCGACGGCCACCCCGCGCTGGCGCGCATGTTCATGCCCGACGACTGGGTGGGGCACCCGCAGCGCAAGGACTACCCCCTCGGCGGCATCCCGGTGGAGTACAAGGGCGCCACCGTCCCGCCGCCCGACACCCGGAGGTCGTACAGCTGATGGCCGCCCCCACCACCCCCGCCGCCCCCGGCCCCGCCCTCGGGGACGAGGAGCCGGACTTCATCGCCGACGGCGGCGACTGGTCCGACATCGCCGCCGAGGCCGAGCGCCTCGGCGAGGAGCGCATCGTCGTCAACATGGGCCCGGTGCACCCCTCCACGCACGGCGTGCTCCGCCTCATCCTCGAGATCGACGGCGAGACCGTGCACGAGGTCCGCGTCGGCCTCGGCTACCTCCACACGGGCATCGAGAAGAACATGGAGTTCCGCACCTGGACCCAGGGCGTGACCTTCTGTACCCGGATGGACTACGTCGCCCCCTTCTTCCAGGAGGTCGCCTACTGCCTGGCGGTGGAGAAGCTGCTCGGCGTCACCGACCAGGTCCCGGCGCGGGCCAACCAGATCCGGGTCCTGCTCATGGAGCTCAACCGGATCAGCTCCCACCTCATCGCCCTGGGCACCGCCGGCAACGAGCTCGGCGCCACCACGCTGATGACCCTCGGCTTCCGCGGCCGCGAGAACGTCCTCGACATCTTTGAGCGCGTCTCCGGCCTGCGGATGAACCACGCCTACATCCGCCCCGGCGGGGTCGCCCAGGACCTGCCGCCCGGGACCGTCCAGTTCGTCCGCGAGCGCCTGGCCGACATCCGGCTCTCGGTCGTGGAGATGATGAAGCTGGCGATGGAGAACCCGCTGTTCAAGCTGCGCCACGTCGGCGTCGGCGTGATCTCCCTGTCCGGCGCCCTGGCGCTGGGCCTGACCGGTCCGTGCCTGCGCGCCGCCGGCCTCCCGCTGGACATGCGTAAGTCCCAGCCGTACTGCGACTACGAGACCTACGAGTTCAACGTCCCCACACGCGAGAGGTCCGACGCCTACAACCGCGTCGCCGTCCGCTTCGACGAGTGCTTCGAGTCGCTGCGCATCGTCCTGCAGGTCCTCGACCGGCTCGAGGCCTCCGAGGGCGAGCCCACGATGGTCGCCGACAAGAAGATCGCCTGGCCCGCCCAGCTCTCCGTGGGCACCGACGGCCAGGGCAACAGCCTCGACCACATCCGCCACATCATGGGCGAGTCGATGGAGTCCCTCATCCACCACTTCAAGCTCGTCACCGAGGGCTTCCGGGTCCCGCCGGGCCAGGTGCACCAGACGGTCGAGCACGCCAAGGGCATCATGGGCGTCCACCTCGCCTCCGACGGCGGTACGCGCCCCTACCGGGCGCACTTCCGCGACCCCTCGTACTCCAACCTGCAGTCGATGTCCCTGATGAGCGAGGGCGGCCAGCTGGCCGACGTGGTGGTCATCCTCGCCTCGCTCGACCCCGTCCTCGGAGGAGTGGACCGATGACCGAGCAGCTCTACGCCGACGACGTCGAGACCGCCCTGCGGGCGGACATCGCCGCGATCGTCGCCCGCTACCCGCAGCCGCGCTCCGCGCTGCTGCCCATGCTGCACCTCGTGCAGTCCGTCGACGGCTACGTCTCCGCCCGCGGCATCGCCCTGTGCGCCGACGCGCTGTCGATCACCCGCGCGGAGGTCTCCGCGGTGGCCACCTTCTACAGCCAGTACAAGCGCCACCCCAACGGCGAGTACAACGTGGGCGTCTGCACCAACGCGCTGTGCGCGGTCATGGGCGGGGACCAGATCTTCGAGACCCTCTCCGACCACCTCGGCGTCGGCCACGACGAGACCACCCCCGACGGGCGCATCACCCTCGAGGAGCTCGAGTGCAACGCGGCCTGCGACTACGCGCCGGTCGTCATGGTCAACTGGGAGTTCTTCGACAACCAGACCCCGGCCTCGGCCACCGCGCTGGTCGACGACATCGCCGCCGGCACCCCCGTGCACCCCACGCGCGGGGCGACCACCGTGGGGACCTTCAAGGAGATCTCCCGTGTCCTGGCGGGCTTCGAGGACGGCCGCGCCGACGAGGGCGTGGGCGCCGGCGAGGCCTCGCTGCTCGGCCTGCGCCTGGCCCGGGACAAGGACTGGCGGGCCCCCCACGTGGAGGGCACCCAGGGGCAGGGCGCCCCGATCGCCGAGGCCGCCGGCGTCGCGCCGGTGGGCGAGGCGGGATCGAGCGCGGAGCACCCCTCGCCCACGCCCGGCGAGGCCGAGCCCCACCGCGCGCGGGACGCCATCGGCGACGCGACGACCGAGGAGGACAAGTGACACTGACCAGCCCCGGCACCCTCACGCCGGTCCTCTCCGACCTGTGGGACGTCCCGCGCTCCTGGACCCTCGACGTCTACCGCGAGCACGGCGGCTACGAGGGCTGGGCCAAGGCCCTGACGATGGCCCCGGCCGACGTCGTCGACCTGGTCAAGTCCTCCGGCCTGCGCGGCCGCGGCGGCGCCGGCTTCCCCACCGGGCTCAAGTGGTCCTTCCTGCCGCCGGCCGACGGCGGCCCCCGCTACCTCGTGGTCAACGCGGACGAGTCCGAGCCCGGGACCTGCAAGGACATCCCGCTCATGCTGGCCAACCCGCACGTGCTCATCGAGGGCATGGCCATCACCAGCTGGGCGATCGGCGGCGAGCACGCCTTCATCTACCTGCGCGGCGAGACCGTGCATGTCTACCGGCGGCTCCTGGCCGCGGTGCGCGAGGCCCGCGAGGCCGGGCTCATCGGCCGCGGCATCGGCCCCGACGGCGCGTACAACCTCGAGATCACCGTGCACGCCGGCGCCGGCGCCTACATCTGCGGGGAGGAGACGGCGCTGCTGGACTCCCTGGAGGGCCTGCGCGGCCAGCCCCGCCTCAAGCCGCCCTTCCCGGCGGTCGCGGGCCTGTACGCCCGTCCCACGGTGGTCAACAACGTCGAGTCGATCGCCTCGGTGCCCGGCATCCTCGCCCACGGCCAGGACTGGTTCACCGCGATGGGCACCGAGAAGTCGGCCGGCCACGGCCTGTTCTCCGTGTCCGGGCACGTCAACAACCCCGGGCAGTTCGAGGCGCCCTTCGGCATCACCATGCGCGAGCTGATCGAGATGGCCGGCGGCGTGCGCGACGGCCACCGCCTCAAGTTCTGGACCCCGGGCGGGTCCTCGACGCCGATCCTCACCGACGAGCACCTCGACGTGCCGCTGGACTACGAGTCCGTCGGCGCGGCCGGGTCGATGCTCGCGACCCGCGCGCTCATGGTCTTCGACGAGACCGTCTCGGTGGTCCGCGTCATCTCGAAGTGGACGGACTTCTACCAGCACGAGTCCTGCGGCAAGTGCACGCCCTGCCGCGAGGGCACGTTCTGGATGAAGCAGGTCATGCACCGCCTGGAGGACGGGCGCGGCCTGCCCTCCGACGTCGACCTGCTGCTCGAGGTCTCCGCGAACATCGCCGGCCGCTCCTTCTGCGCCCTCGGCGACGCGTCGGCCACCCCCATCCAGTCCGGCATCGCCCACTTCCGCGAGGAGTTCGAGGCCGGCTGCCACACGCCCGCACGGGAGCTGTTCCCCTACGAGGCGTCGGCGATCTTCCACGAGGCAGGTGTGCGATGACCCAGACCGAGGAGCGGACCGCGCCCGCGGCCCCCGAGCTCGTCACGGCGACGATCGACGGCCGCGAGGTGTCGGTCCCCAAGGGGACCCTCATCATCCGGGCCGCCGAGCAGGTCGGCATCCAGGTGCCCCGGTTCTGCGACCACCCCCTGCTCAAGCCGGCCGGTGCCTGCCGCCAGTGCCTGGTCGACGTCTCGATGCCCGACCGCGAGGGCAACCTCCGGGCGATGCCCAAGCCGCAGGCCTCCTGCACGATGGAGGTCACCCCCGGCATGGTGGTGGCCACGCAGCACACCTCCGAGGTCGCGGACAAGGCGCAGCACGGGATCATGGAGTTCCTGCTCATCAACCACCCGCTGGACTGCCCGGTGTGCGACAAGGGCGGCGAGTGCCCCCTGCAGAACCAGGCGATGAGCAACGGCCGCGCCGAGTCCCGGTTCGTCGACGTCAAGCGGACCTTCCCCAAGCCGATCGCGATCTCCACCCAGATCCTGCTCGACCGCGACCGCTGCATCCTGTGCCAGCGCTGCACCCGGTTCTCCTCCGAGATCGCCGGCGACGCCTTCATCGCGCTGCAGGGCCGCGGCGGCGGCACGCCCGGGCGGGACGTGCACGCGCTCAACGGTTCGCAGGTCGGCACCTTCGACGCCGACGTCCTCGGCTTCGACGACGCCGGCCTGCCCGACGCGGTCGGCGTGGGGATCGCCGGCCCCGACGGTGTCCCGGGCCTGAGCGCCGGGCACGCCACGGCACCGGTCGGCACGGCCGAGGCCGACACCTCGGGCCGCCCGTTCACCTCCTACTTCTCGGGCAACACCATCCAGATCTGCCCGGTCGGCGCGCTGACCTCGGCGATGTACCGCTTCCGCTCGCGCCCCTTCGACCTCGTCTCGACCCCGTCGATCGCCGAGCACGACGCCGGCGGCTCGGCCATCCGCGTCGACCACCGCCGCGGCGCCGTCGTGCGCCGCCTGGCCGGCAACGACCCCGAGGTCAACGAGGAGTGGATCACCGACAAGGACCGCTTCGCCTACCACTGGCAGGACGCGCCGGACCGCCTGCGGATGCCGCTCGTGCGCGACCAGGCCACCGGCGAGATGCAGGAGACCAGCTGGTCGGAGGCCCTCGCGGTCGCCGGCGCCGAGCTGGCCCGGGCCCGCGACGCCGGCGGCGTCGGCGTACTGCCCGGCGGCCGCCTCACCCTCGAGGACTCCTACGCCTGGTCGAAGTTCGCCCGCACGGTGCTGCGCACCAACGACGTCGACCACCGCGCCCGCCCGCACAGCGCCGAGGAGGCCGACTTCCTCGCCTCCGAGGTCGCCGCGACCGGCCTGGGCGTGACCTACGGCGACATCGAGCGCGCCGGCCGGGTCCTGCTCGTGGCCCTCGAGCCCGAGGAGGAGTGCGGCACGATCTTCCTGCGCCTGCGCAAGGGCGTACTCGCCGGCTCGGTGCGCGTGAGCACCCTGGCGCCGATGGCCACCCGGGGCGCCACCAAGATGCGCGCCGACCTCGTCGAGGTCGTCCCCGGCGGGGAGGCCGCCGCGCTCGACGCCCTCGACCAGGCCCTGGTCGAGGAGCTCTCGGCGCCCGGCGCCGTCGTCCTGGTGGGGGAGCGGGCCGCGGCCCTGCCCGGCACGCTCAGCGCCGTCACCCGGCTGGCCCGCCGCACCGGGGCACGCGTGGCCTGGGTGCCGCGCCGCGCCGGTGAGCGTGGCGCCGTCGACGCCGGGCTGCTGCCCAACCTGCTGCCCGGCGGCCGCCCGGTGGCCGACCCGGCCGCCCGCGCCGACGCCGGGGCCGTGTGGGGGATCGACGCCCTGCCCGAGCAGCCGGGGCGCGCGCACCGCGAGATCCTGCTCGCCGCCGCGGCCGGGGAGCTGACCGGCCTGCTCATCGGCGGCGTGGAGACCCTCGACATGATGGACCCGGCCGCCGCGATGCGCGCCATCGGCCAGGTCGACGTCCTCGTCCAGCTCGAGGTGCGGCGCAACGCTATCTCCGAGCTGGCCGACGTCGTCCTGCCCGTGGCCCCGCCCGTGGAGAAGGCCGGCTCCTTCGTCAGCTGGGAGGGGCGCGTGCGTCCCTTCGGCCAGGTCCTCACCTCGCACGCCCTGTCCGACCGCGTCGTCCTGCGGGACATCGCCCGGGAGATGGGGCGCGACCTGGGGCTCGCCACGCTGGCCGAGCTGCACGCCGAGCTCGCCGAGCTCGACCCCTGGGACGGTCCGGTCACCGCCCCCGCGACCGGGCCCGGACCGGTGCCCGCGCCGGGGCAGGGCCAGGCCGTGCTCGCCTCCTGGAAGCTGCAGCTCGACGCGGGCCGCGGCCAGGACGGCGAGCCGCACCTGGCCGGCACCGCGCACCGGCCCGTCGTGCGCCTGTCGCCGACCACCGCCGCCGCGCTCGGCGCCGTCGACGGCGGGCGGGTGCGCGTGACCGGCCCGACCGGCTCCCTCACCCTGCCGCTGACGGTCACCCGGATGGCCGACGGCGTCGTGTGGGTGCCCGAGAACTCCCCGGGCAGCGCCGTGCGCGCCCAGACCGGGGCGGGCGTGGGCACCCTCGTCACCGTCAGCAACGCGGAGGTTTCCCGGTGATCACCGTCCTGTCGACGTCGACGGCGCTGCCGACGGCGGACTTCTCCCACGACACCTGGTGGATCTCGCTCATCAAGGCCGTCGTGCTCATCCTCCTGCTCATCCTCGGCGTGCTCATGGTGCTGTGGGTCGAGCGGCGCGGGCTGGGCAAGATGCAGACCCGTGAGGGCCCCAACGTGCTCGGGCCCTGGGGCCTGTTCCAGGCGATCGCCGACGCGCTCAAGCTGGTCCTCAAGGAGGACATCCAGCTCAAGGGCGCCGACCGGGTGCTGTACATGCTCGCGCCCGGCATCGCCGCGTTCTGCGCGTTCCTGGTCTTCGCGGTCATCCCCATGGGCCCGGCCATCACCAACGGCGCCGACCCCACGTGGTGGACGCCCATGCAGCTGACCGACGTCCCCGTCGCGGTGCTCTACATCCTGGCGATCACCGCCCTGGGCGTGTACGGCATCGTGCTCGGCGGCTGGTCCTCGAACTCGACCTACCCGCTGCTGGGCGCCGTGCGCTCCTCGGCCCAGGTCATCTCCTACGAGCTGTCGATGGGCCTCGCCCTGGTCTCGGTCTTCCTCGTGTCCGGATCGATGGCCACCTCGCAGATCGTCGACGCCCAGACGAACATCTGGTGGGCCGTCTCCCTGCTGCCGGCCTTCGTCATCTACGTCATCTCGATGGTCGCCGAGGTCAACCGGCTCCCCTTCGACCTGCCCGAGGCCGAGGGCGAGCTCGTGGCCGGGCACTCCATCGAGTTCTCCTCGATGAAGTTCGCCTGGTTCTACCTGGCCGAGTACATCAACATGTTCAACGTCTCGGCCGTGGCGACCACCCTGTTCCTCGGCGGCTGGCGGATCCCGTTCCTCTCGGACCACATCGTGTGGTGGGCCGCCCCGATCGTCGGCTTCCTCGTCTTCTGGCTCAAGGTCTGGGCCTGCATGTTCGTCATGATCTGGATGCGCGGCACCCTGCTGCGCGTGCGCTACGACCAGCTGATGAACCTCGGCTGGAAGGTCCTCATCCCGGCCGCACTGGTCTGGCTCGTGGCCGTGGCGATCATCCAGGGCGTGCGCCAGTTCTCCGACCTCGAGCTGTGGCAGCTGCTGGCCGTCATCGCCGGCCTGCTGCTGGTCGTCATGATCATCACCTTCCTCGTGCCCGAGAGGAAGGAGCCCGACGACGCCGAGAAGGAACCGGAACCGTTCGAGCCGTTCGCCGAGGGCTACCCGGTCCCGCCGCTGCCCGGGCAGACCCTGCCGCCCTCGCCGCGCGCCGGCCGGCCGCGCGCCGGGGCCGCCGACCCGGTCGCCGCCACGAGCGCCCGCGCCGGGGCCGCCGACACCGACACCGCCACCGACGCCACCACCGAGGAGGCCTGACATGGCAGACGACGACAAGCGCTCCGAGGTGAGCCGCCGCATCACGGCCGACGACGTGGTCGTGCGCAACGGCGAGGAGGAGATCCGCCTCGCCCCCGACGTCCCCGGCCCGGTCGGCTCCCTGCTGGCACCCGTGGCGGGCTTCGGCGTGACCATCGCGTCGATGTTCAAGCCCTCCCGCACGGTCCAGTACCCGTTCGAGAAGCCCCCGACGCAGCCGCGCTACCACGGCCGGCACCTGCTCAACCGCTACGCCGACGGCCTGGAGAAATGCATCGGCTGCGAGCTGTGCGCCTGGGCGTGCCCGGCCGACGCCATCTACGTCGAGGCCGCCGCCAACGGCGCGGAGGGGCAGTACTCGCCCGGCGAGCGCTACGGCCGCGTGTACCAGATCAACTACCTGCGCTGCATCTTCTGCGGGTACTGCATCGAGGCCTGCCCGACGCGCGCCCTGACGATGTCCAACGACTTCGAGCTCGCCGGTCCCACCCGCGAGGGCCTCATCTACGAGAAGGGCGACCTGCTCGCCCCGCTCGGCGACGGCATGCTCGCCGCCCCGCACCCCATGGTCGAGGGCACCACCGACGCCGACTACTACCGCGGCGAGGTCACCGGCCCCACCCAGGCGCAGGTCGACTGGGTCGCCGAGCACCGTCCCGACGACGAGACCCTGCCCGCCGCGCGCGAGCACCTCGCCACCACCTCGAGCCAGGGGAGCACGCGATGAGCCCGAGCCTGGTCACCTCGGTCGAGGGCCAGATCGGCACCGGCGAGACCACCCTGTTCTGGGTGCTCGCCATCGTCATGGTCATCGCCTCGAGCGGGCTGCTGTTTGCCCGCCGCGCCGTCTACGCCGCGGTCTCGCTCATCCTCGTGATGATCTGCCTGGCCTTCATGTACACCGCGCAGGGGGCGCCCTTCCTCGGCGTCGTCCAGGTCGTGGTCTACACCGGCGCGATCATGATGCTCTTCCTCTTCGTCCTCATGCTCGTCGGCGTCGACGCCGCGGACTCCCTGCACGAGACGATCCGGAACCAGCGCTGGGTCGCCGTCGTGGCCGGCCTGGGCCTGCTCGTGGTCCTCGTCGGCGTCGGGATCCAGGCGGTCGGGCTGCGCGACAGCGTCGGCCTGGCCCTGGCCAACGCCGACTCCAACCCGGTCGGCGTCGCCCGCGTGCTGTTCGGCGACTTCGTGCTGACGATGGAGCTGACCGGCGCGCTGCTCATCACCGCCGCCCTCGGCGCGGTCGTGCTCACGCACCGTGAGCGCCTCAGCCCCAAGGTCACGCAGGTCGAGGTGGCCGCCGAGAAGATGAAGGCCTTCAAGGAGAGCGGCGGCCGCCTCGGCCAGCTCCCCTCGCCGGGTGTCTACGCCCGCTCCAACGCCGCGGACCTGCCCGCCCTGTCCGCCACCGGCGAGCCGATCGTCACCTCCGTGCCGCGCGTGCTGCGCGTGCGCGGCCAGGAGCGCACGATCGGCGAGGTCAGCCCCGAGACCGTGGCGGCCGTGGCCCGCTCGAAGGCCGACCCCGCACGCGGTCTGCACGGCGGCGAGGCCTCCCGCGCCGTCGAGCAGTCAGGTCTGGCCGCCATGCCGGGCGAGCCCGCCCCGGTCCCGCTCGTGCCCGGCTCCCCGGGACGCGCGATCGGCGCGCGCCGCCAGGCCGCCGCCGTCGAGGCCCCGCCCACCGAGAACACCGCCGAGGACGACCGATGAACCCGATGAACTACGTGGTGCTCGCCGGCATCCTCTTCGCCGTCGGCGCCACGGCGGTGCTGACGCGCCGCAACGCGATCGTCCAGCTCATGGGCGTCGAGCTCATGCTCAACTCCGCCAACCTCGTGCTCATCACCTTCGCGCGCGTGCACGGCAACCTGGCCGGCCAGGTCGGCGCGTTCTTCGTCATGGTCGTCGCCGCCGCGGAGGTCGTGGTCGGGCTGGCGATCATCGTGTCCGTGTTCCGTACCCGTCGCTCCGCCTCGGTCGACGACGTCAACCTGCTGAAGAGCTGAAGGGAGCAGGAGTGAACGTCCCGACCCTCGTCGCCGCCTCCGACGTCGTCGCGCCCGTGGCCGCCGACGGACCCGCGAACCTCGCGTGGCTGCTCGTCGCCGTCCCCCTGGCCGGAGCCGCGATCCTGCTGCTGGCCGGCAAGGCCGCCGACGCCTGGGGCCACTGGCTCGGCGTGCTGGCCTCGGCCGCCGCCTTCGTCGTCGCCGCCTGGATCGCCATCGACATGATCGGCCGCGACGCGTCCGAGCGCGTGATGGACCTGCACCTGTACGACCTGCTGCCCGCGGGGACCCTCGACGTCGCCCTGGGCCTGCGGGTCGACCCCCTGTCGATCACCTTCGTGCTGCTGGTGACGCTGGTGGGCACGCTCATCCACGTCTACGCCGTCGCCTACATGTCCCACGACCGTGCGCGGCGCCGGTTCTTCGCCTACCTCAACCTCTTCGTCGCGGCGATGCTCCTGCTCGTCCTGGGCAACAGCTACCTCGTGCTGTTCGTCGGCTGGGAGGGCGTGGGCCTGGCGTCCTACCTGCTCATCGGGTTCTGGAACCACGTCCCCGAGTACGCGGTGGCCGCCAAGAAGGCGTTCATCATGAACCGCGTCGGCGACATGGGCCTGCTCATGGCCATGGCGGCGATGTTCGCCGGCCTGGGCACCGTCAGCTTCGCCGGGGTCGCCGAGGCCGCCCCGGCCGCCTCGACCGGCCTGCTCACCGTCGTCGGCCTGCTCCTCCTGCTCGCGGCCTGCGGCAAGTCCGCGCAGTTCCCCCTGCAGGCGTGGCTCGGCGACGCGATGGCCGGCCCCACCCCGGTCTCCGCCCTCATCCACGCCGCCACGATGGTCACCGCCGGCGTGTACCTCGTGGTGCGCTCGGGCCCGATCTTCGACCTCACCCCCGACGCGCGGATGGTCGTCGCGGTCGTCGGCGCGATCACCCTGCTGTTCGGGGCGATCGTCGGCTGCGCGAAGGACGACCTGAAGAAGGTCCTCGCCGCCTCGACGATGTCCCAGATCGGCTACATGATCCTCGCCGCCGGCCTGGGCCCGATCGGCTACGCCTTCGCGATCTTCCACCTGGTGACCCACGGCTTCTTCAAGGCCGGGATGTTCCTCGGGGCGGGCTCGGTCATGCACTCGATGGGCGACCAGGTCGACATGCGCCGCTTCGGTGGTCTGTCGAAGGTCATGCCGATCACGTGGATCACGTTCGGCCTGGGCTGGCTGGCGATCCTCGGCATCCCGCCGTTCTCCGGCTTCTGGTCGAAGGACAAGATCATCGAGACCGCCTTCGTCCCGCAGGACGGGCACGCCGGCTGGGAGCCCTGGGTCTTCGGCCTGGTCACGCTCGTCGGCGCGGGCATCACCGCCTTCTACATGTCGCGGCTGTTCTTCATGACCTTCCACGGGAAGCGCCGCTGGACGACGAAGGAGGAGGGCGCCGAGGTCCACCCCCACGAGTCGCCGTGGCTGATGACCCTGCCGATGATCGTGCTGGCCGTCGGGTCGGTCGCGCTGGGCTTCGTGCTCCAGCTCGGCGGCGGCTTCGTCACCTGGCTCGAGCCGGTGACCGGCCACCACGCGCACGACGAGCCGGTCCTGCCGATCCCGGTGATCATGGGCGCGACGATCGCGATCGTCGTCCTCGGTGCCCTGCTCGCCTGGTCGCTGTTCGCCCGGCGCGAGGTCCCCACCACCGCCCCGGCGGCGGGCGTGCTCGTCACCGCCGCACGCAACGACCTGTACCAGGACGCGGTCAACGAGGGCGTGTTCATGCGCCCGGGCCAGCAGCTCACCCGCGGGCTGGTGGAGACCGACGAGAAGGCCGTCGACGGGGCCGTCATGGGCCTGGCGGGCTCCACCGCCGGCCTGGGGAGGCTGCTCGGCAGGCTCCAGAACGGTTTCGTCCGCTCGTACGCCGCACTGATGATGGCCGGCACCGTGATCGCGCTGCTCGCCGTCGTGGCCTGGCGTCTGTAGAGCCAGGGAAGAGGAAGAGAACCTGTGAACACCGCAACCCTCCCGTGGCTCACCCTGCTGGTGGCCGTCCCGGTCGTCGCCGGTGCGCTGCTGCTCGTCCCGGGCCTGCGCCGGCTCGCCCGGCCGCTCGGCCTGGGCGTGAGCCTGATCGTGCTGGTCGGCGCCGTCGCCGCGACCGTCACCGACTTCGACCTCGGCGCCGCCGGTGAGCACCAGCTCACCGAGCAGGTCTCCTGGATCCCGCAGATCGGCGTGTCCTGGGCGCTCGGCATCGACGGCCTCGGCCTGGCGATGGTGCTGCTCACCGCGTTCCTCGTGCCGCTGGTCCTGCTCTCCGGCGTCCCGGTCCGCAGAGGGGACGACGCGGCGACGACCGAGCGCCGCGAGGCGACCTACGTCGCGCTCGTCCTCATGCTCGAGGGCATCCTCGTGGCGGTCTTCGCCGCGCGCGACGTCTTCCTGTTCTACGTGCTCTTCGAGGCGATGCTGCTGCCGATCTTCCTCCTGGTGGGGATGTACGGCGGGCCCCGACGCCGCGCGGCCGCGATCAAGTTCCTGCTCTACTCGCTGGCCGGCGGGCTCGTCATGCTCGCGGGCGTGGTGGCCCTCTACCTCCAGGGCCCCCGCGGCGCCGAGGGCTTCCTCGTGGACAACCTGGTCGGCACGGTCGCGGGGGACTCGCTGACCGGCCGGCTCATCTTCCTCAGCTTCCTCGTCGCCTTCGCCATCAAGGCCCCGATGGTGCCGGTGCACACCTGGCTGCCGGACACCGCCGAGCAGTCCCCGGCCGGGGTCTCGACCCTGCTCGTGGGCGTCATGGACAAGGTCGGCACCTTCGGCATGATCGCGCTGCTGCTGACGATCTTCCCCGAGCAGGTGGCCTGGGCCGCTCCGGTGATGATCGTCCTCGCGATCGTCTCGATCCTCTACGGCGCCTTCCTCGCGCTGGGCCAGCAGGACATCATGCGGCTCGTCGCCTTCACCTCGGTCTCGCACTTCGGGTTCATCGTCCTCGGCGTGTTCGTCGGCTCCGAGGTGGCCCTGACCGGCGCGATGTTCTACATGGTCGCCCACGGCCTGTCCACGGCCGGCATGTTCCTCGGCTCGGAATACCTCGTGCGGCGCCGCGGCTCGCAGCGCATCGGCGACTTCGGCGGGTACCAGCGGGTCGTCCCGGTCCTGGCCGGGACCTGGCTCGTCGTCGCCCTGGCCTCCATCGCCCTGCCCGGCCTGTCCGGCTTCTGGGGCGAGTACATGGTGCTGCTCGGCACCTTCGAGGTCAGCTGGGTGGCCGCCGCCTTCGCCGTGCTCGGCGTCGTGCTCGCCGCCCTGTACGTCCTCATGCCCTACCAGCGGATCTTCACCGGCCCCGCGCCGATCACCCCCGCCGATGCCGACGCTCTCGCCGGGGAGCACGCCGCGACCGGCGCGGACGCGACCGGCGGGGACACCTCCGTCGGGGCCGCCGCCGCGGGAACCGGCACCGGCACGGGCACGGGCGCCGGCACCGCGACGGCGGTGCGCCGCCGCGCGGCGCGGGCCACCGAGCTGCGCGACCTCGACGCCCGCGAGCGCACCGTCATGGGCACGCTCGTCGCGGCGATGCTCGTCCTGGGGCTCTACCCGGCCCCCGTCGTCGAGCTCCTCCAGCCGGTGGCCGAGACCTCCGTGGTCGCCTCGGCGGAGGAGGGCTCGCCCGCCGCCGGTGACGCCGACGGCACCTCCGCGCCCCTGTCCAGCCCGATCACGACCGTGGGGAGCGCCCTGTGACCGCCGCCCTTGCCGCGACCGCCTTCGTCGCACCGACCATCTCGTGGGCCCCGCTCGTCCCGGTCCTCGTCGTCGGCGGTGCGGCCGTCATCGGCGTCCTGCTCGAGGCCTTCGTCCCGCGCCAGGTCCGCCGCACCGTCCAGGTGCCCTTCGCCCTGGTCGCGGTCGCCGGCGGGCTCGTCACCGTCGTCTGGCGCCTCGCCGAGCTGTGGGGGGAGGAGGGCAGCGCCCCGTCCAACGTCGTCGCCTCGGGCGCCTACGTCGAGGACCTGCCCTCGCTGGCGATCCAGGCGGTGCTGCTGATCGCCTCCCTGCTCGCGCTTCTGGTGATGGCCGACCGCACCGAGGTCCTTGACGGCGCCTTCGCGCCCCAGGCCGCGGCCCGGCCCGGCTCCGCCGAGAGCGACGCCGCCACCCGCGCGGGACTGGTCCAGACCGAGATCTTCCCGCTCACCCTGTTCTCGCTGACCGGCATGATGGTCTTCCCCGCGGCCGGCGACCTCATCACCCTGTTCGTCGCCCTCGAGGTGCTCTCGCTGCCGCTGTACGTCCTCGCGGCCACCGCCCGCCGGCACCGCCTGCTCTCGCAGGAGGCGGCGGTGAAGTACTTCATCCTCGGCGCGTTCGCCTCGGCGTTCTTCCTCATGGGCATCGCCCTGCTGTTCGGCTTCGCCGGTTCCTTCCGGCTGGCGGACATCGCCGCCGCGGTGGGCACCACGACGGGCCTGGACTCGCTGCTGCTGCCCGGCGTCGTGCTCGTGCTCGTCGGCCTGCTGTTCAAGGTCGGCGCGGTGCCGTTCCACGCCTGGACGCCGGACGTCTACACCGGCGCCCCGACCCCGGTCACCGGCTTCATGGCGGCCGCCACCAAGATCGCCGCCTTCGGCGCGATGCTCCGCTTCGTCTACGTCGTCGCCCCGGACCTGGGCTGGGACCTCGAGCCGGTGGCCTGGACGATCATCATCCTCACCATGCTCGTCGGCACGGTCATGGGCCTCGTGCAGACCGACATCAAGCGGATGCTCGCGTACTCCTCGATCGCCCACGCCGGGTTCGTGCTCATCGGCGTGTTCTCGCTGACCGTGCAGGGCATCAGCTCGGTGATCTTCTACCTGCTGGCCTACGCGGTGGCCACGGTGGGTGCGTTCGCCCTGGTCACGCTCGTGCGCAACAAGGACGCCGGCGGCTCGATCACCGGTGAGGCCACCCGCCTGGACCAGTGGGCCGGGATCGGTCGCCGTCGCCCGTTCGTCGCGGTGGCGATGCTCATCTTCCTGCTGTCGTTCGCCGGCATCCCGCTCACCGGCGGGTTCGTGGGCAAGTTCGCGGTCTTCAGCGCCGGGATCGAGGGCGGTGGTGCCATCCTGGTGGTGCTGGCGGTGCTCTCCTCGGCGGTCACCGCGTTCTTCTACTTCCGGCTGGTGGTGCACATGTTCTTCGACGAGCCCGACGGCGAGGGCGTGACCGTGGTGGCCTCCGAGGGGATGACCCTCGTGGCCGTCATCGTCTGCGCCGTGGCCACCCTGGTCCTGGGCATCTACCCCGGCCCGGTCCTCGAGCTGCTCTCCGGGGCGACGGCGTTCGTCCTATGACGCGTCTCGAGCTGATCTCCGCGCGGCTGGAGGGACAGGTCAACCCCGTCCTGGCCGACGTCGAGGAGCGGCTGGCCGCGGCCGTGCGCGGCACCGACCGGCTGACCGAGGCACCGGCCTCGCACCTGTCCGACGCCGGCGGGAAGCGGCTGCGCCCCCTGCTCACCGTGCTCACCGCCCAGCTGGGCGACGGGGCCGGCGACGAGGTGGTGCGGGCCGCCGTCGCGGTCGAGCTCACCCACCTGGCGACCCTGTACCACGACGACATCATGGACTCCGCCGAGGTGCGCCGCGGGGTGCCCGCCGCGCACCTGGTGTGGGGCAACAACGTCGCCATCCTCACCGGCGACCTGCTCTTCGCCCGGGCCTCCTCGCTGGTGGCCTCCCTCGGCGCGGAGGCCGTCGCCCTGCACGCGGCCACCTTCGAGCGGCTGTGCCTGGGCCAGCTGCACGAGACCGTGGGACCGGAGGAGGGGGTCGACGAGATCGAGCACTACCTCGAGGTCCTCGCCGACAAGACGGGCTCGCTCATCGCGGCCTCCGCCTACTACGGGGCCGAGTTCTCCGGGGCGGACACGGAGCTGCGGGACGCGGTGGCCAGCTTCGGGGAGAAGGTCGGCGTGGCCTTCCAGCTGGCCGACGACGTCATCGACGTCGCCTCGAACGCCGAGGAGTCCGGCAAGGTGCCCGGCACCGACCTGCGCGAGGGCGTGGCGACGATGCCGGTGCTGCTCCTACGCGCTCGGCGCGCGGCCGGGACCCTGGACGCCGACGGCGAGCGGGCCCTGGCCCTGCTGGAGTCCGACCTCTCGGGCGACGAGGCCCTGGCGGAGGCGGTGGCCGCGCTGCGGGCGCACGAGGTGCTCGCGGAGTCCCGCGACGTGGCGCGGCGGTGGGCCGACAGCGCCGTCGCCGACCTCGAGGTCCTGCCCGAGGGCGAGGTCCGCGACGCGCTCACCGAGCTCGCCACGATGCTCGTCGACCGGATCGGCTGACCGCGCCGGGGCCGGGCGAAGGGACCGCATGCCGTTCGAGAAGAAGTACAGCGACAAGCTGCGCGACGCCGCGGTCGCCCGCGTCGTCGAGCGGCGCCGCGCCGAGCCCGGCAACCGGTCGATCCTGCGCGAGGTGGCCGAGGAGATGGAGGTCGGCGAGCAGTCCCTGCGGCTGTGGGTCAAGCGGCTCGACGACGGCATGTTCGACGCCTCCGCCCGTACCAGCTGGCGTCAGGCGCCCAAGGACGAGCTCGTCGCCCGGATCGCCCAGCTCGAGGCCGAGCTGGCGACCGCGCGCGAGGAGATCGAGGTCCTCAAGCGGGCCTCGGCCATCTTCGCCGCCGAGATCGCCAAGCGCTGAGGGACGGCGCCACCCGCTCACCGCCTCCCGTCCGACATCTGGACTCGGCCCCTCGGTGCGCCTCCCGCCACCCGGGAGCCGGAGCAGACTGCGACCGACCAGCTGCCGCCCGACCGAGGAGGACCGATGTCCGGACACGACTATGCCAGTGCCATCACCTCCTGTTCCACCGAGGTGAGCGGCCGTTTCACCGTGCGCGGGCCGGCCTTCGAGCTGCTCGCCGACGGCTCGGTGGGCACCGGCGGACCCGGCCGGGCCCCGGGTCCGCTCGACCTGCTCGTCTCCGCGCTGGTCGTCAACCTCATGAACATCCTCCGCCTCGGCGTCGAGCCCGACGACGAGCCCCACGACGACCTGCCGGTCCGGGTGCGCGCCCGCACCTCCCGGTACGCCGGTGGGCGGGTGAAGGCGGGCCGGCTCGTCGTCGAGGTCGCCATCGACGGCTTCGACGAGATCGACACCGCCGCCCTGGTCGAGCGCTACCGGACCGGGTGCCGGATCCTGCCCGCCGTCGAGCTGGTGCTCGACGTCGAGCTGCGCGCCGTGGCGGCCTCCGCCGTCGCCGCCTGAGGGCGGCGCTGACGGCGCAGGTCGACCAGCGCGACCGCGAGTGCGGCGAGCAGGAAGGCGCAGGCCACCGCGGTGGCCCGCAGCGTCGCGGTGGTGTGGCTCGCGGCCGGCGCCGTCGACAGGGTCCAGCCCGGCCCGTAGACGGTGGTGAAGTAGGCGACCGAGGCGGTGGCCACCCCGAAGCTGTTGGCGATGCGCTGACCGAGCTGGCCGATCGCCCCGGCCGCGCTGCCCTGCCCCGGCGGGACGTCGGCGAGCATCTGGGCGTGGTTGGGCGAGACGACCATCCCGGTGCCCAGGCCGGTCAGGGCCTGGAGCGCCACCACACCGGTGAGGAGCGCGGCGCCGGGCGGCCCCCAGCCCAGCAGGGCCGCGGTCCCGAGCATCGACGCCAGCGCCAGGACCATGCCCAGCGCGGTCAGCCGCCGCCCCCAGGTGGTGACGAGCCGGCCGCCGATGCTCGCCCCGAGCGCGGAGCCGATCGCCGCGGGCAGCATGACCAGCCCCGCCAGGAAGGGGCTGAGCCCGGCGACCTGCTGGAGGTGGATGGTCAGGGCCAGCGAGAAGCCGGGCACCGCGGCGAACCAGGTCGTCGAGACGAGGACGCCGTTGCGGAAGGAGGGCAGGCGCAGCAGTGCCGGATCCACGAGGGCGGGCCGGCCGGCCCCGGCGCGTGCCCGCGAGCGCAGGACGAACCCGGCGAGGAGGATCGCGGCGGGCACGAGCAGCCACCACCGGTGCGGGTCGTCGCCCGGACGGCCGGTGGTCGCCACGATCGGCGCGAGTAGCGTGACCAGCGTGCCGGCCAGCAGGAGCACCCCGAGGACGTCGAGGTCGGGCCGGCGCGCGGGGCGTCCCGCCGGCTCGCGGGGGAGCAGCAGGTGGGCGGCCACCACGAGGAGAACCCCCACGGGCAGGTTCATCGCGAACACCCCGCGCCAGCCGAGCAGCCCGGGCAGGAGGAGCAGGCCGCCGACGCTCGGGCCGAGCGCGGTCGCGCAGGCCACGCACACCCCGTACACGCCGAAGGCCCGCGCCCGGGCCGCACCGGTGAACCGTTGCGGGACGATCCCCATCATCTGGGGCATGAGCAGCCCGGCCGCGACCCCGAGCAGCGCCCGCCCGGCGATGAGCGTGGCGGCGTCGGGGGCCAGGGTGCACACCGCGCTGGCGAGGAGGTAGCCGAGCAGCCCCACCATGGCCAGGCGGCGTCGTCGGCCGTGGTCGCCGAGGCGCCCGGCCGGCACGAGCGTGACGGCGAAGGCCAGGACGTAGGCGGCGGAGACGAGCTGGATCCGTACCGGGCCGGGGTCCAGGGCGGCGTCGATGGAGGGGATCGCCAGGGAGACCTTGTGCAGGTCGAGCAGCAGCATCCCCGCGGTGAACCCGCACAGCAGGACGAGCAGCCGGTCCCGTCCCGCGCCCACCCCCGGCGGTTCCCCGGGCGGCGGCACCGCCGGCGCACCCGGCGCCGCCGCCTCGGGGCCGGTCATGGGAGGGTGATGAACTTCGAGGCGTCGACGAGGCGCTGGTACTCGTTGTCGGCGTCGATGAGACCCCAGCCGGCGATCCAGTCGACGATCCGCTGGTACTCGGCCTCGGGGTAGGGGCCGGGGTGGACGTAGCGCAGGCGGCCCAGGCTGAAGTCCTCGGGGACGAGCTCCTCCACGCCGGCGGCCTGCTCGATGAAGTACCCGAGGTAGGGGCGCACGTCCCGCTGGATGTCGTCCACGGCGCGGCTGACGGCCCGGTTGATCTTCTCGAACTGCTCGGGGTCGAGCTCGTCGCCGGCCACCTCGGCGCCGTAGTAGTGGGCCTCGGCCAGGATCTTGTACCCGCGCTTCTCGGCGACGGTGATCCACGGCTCCATCAGGGCCACGGCCGCCAGGTCGCCGTCGGCCACGACGTCGAGGCGGCTCTTGCCCTTGACGCCGACGAGGGTGATGTCCTCGCGCGGCAGGAAGCCCTCGAGGGTCTGCAGGGCGAGGTAGTGCGAGCCGTGGTGGAAGTTGACGCCGACCGGCACGCCGGCCAGGTCGGAGGCCACGTTGTAGGGGGAGTCCCCGCGCACGACGATCGCCTGGCTGGCCACCGCGGCGCGACGGGCCACGACCTTGCCGCCGCGCCGGCTGTCCTGGGAGCGGCGGAGCTGGCCCCACTCGCAGGCGTTGTAGAGGTTGGTGGTGCCGGCCTCGAAGAGGGTGAAGGTGTGGAAGGAGTCCTGCGCGCCCGGCTCGGTGATGAGCTCGAGGCCGTCCTCGGGGGCGGCGGGCTTGGGGACGAGCTCGACGTCGAGCCCCTCGTCGGTGAAGTAGCCCTTGTCGCGGGCGACGAAGTACGGCAGGTAGAAGATCGCGCCGTTCGTCTCGATGTTGATCGTGCTCATGCTGACCTCCGGTGATAGCGGATGGGACGTTCTATATAGAACGCATGGCCGGGACGCTACGCACACGGATCGGCGCGACGGTGGGGCTCAGGCCCGATGTCCGCATGTTGACACCGATCGCTGTCATCTCAGGATGTGGGAGATTGCCGGTGCCGCCGATAGAAGTTGCATATGGGTCCTTAACGTCGCCGCAGCACGACCGACCAGTGCCCCACGCCGGGCCGCCCCACCGAGAGGACTCCCTCATGGCTCGATCCACGCCCGACCCGCACCGCCCCCGTCGCTTGGGCGTGCTCGGGGCCGCCCTGCTCGGCGTCGCGATGCTGTCGGCCTGTACGCGGGCGAGCGCGGGCTCCGGGGGCCAGGCCGCGGACCCCGACGGTGAGCCCGTCGAGGGCGGCACGCTGCACTACCGGGCCGCGCCGGGCGCCTCGGGCGGGGGCAGCTCGATCGACCCCGCCACCGCGACCGGGTACGGCCTGGCGGTGCCGCTGCGCCAGGTCGTCGACTCGCTCGTCTTCCACGCAGAGGACGGCGAGTTCGAGCCCTGGCTGGCCACCGACTGGGAGGTCAACGAGGACGCCACGGTCTACAGCTTCAACCTCCGCGAGGACGTCACCTTCTCCAACGGGGAGGAGCTCGACGCCGAGGCCGTGGCCGCCAGCTACCGCTCCATCCTCGACGGCGGTGCCAGCTTCGCGACCGCCAACGCCTGGATCGGGGACCTGGAGGAGATCACCACCACCGGGGAGCACGAGGTGGAGTTCCGCTTCGGCACACCCAACTCCTCCTTCCTCCAGGCCGCCTCGACCAGTGTGCTGGGCATCGTGGCGCCGGAGACGGCCGCGTTGTCCTACGACGAACGGCAGGACGGGCTGACGATCGTGGGGTCCGGGCCGTTCGTCGGGGCCGAGGTCCGTGCCGACGAGGGCTACGTCCTCGAGCGGCGCGACGACTACGCCTGGGCGCCGGAGTCCTTCCCCAACCAGGGGGCCGCCCACCTCGAGGCGATCGAGGTGCCCCACATCTCCGACAGCAGCATCGCCGCGGCGGAGCTCCGCTCGGGCGGGCTGACCCTCCTGCACAACACCGAGCCCGCCGACAAGACCGAGCTCGCCTCGAACCCGGACGTCACCATCCGCACCGAGCCCCTGCCCAGCGGCTCGATCGGCCTGGTCGCCAACTCCGACCACCCCGGGCTCGACGACGAGGCGGTGCGGGTCGCCCTCGGGCTCGCCACCGACCGCGCGGCCATCCTCGAGCGGGCCTCGGCCATCGACGTCGAGGCCACCAGCGTGCTGTCCGCGTCCAACCCGTTCTGGTCCGACCTGTCCGACCACATCGTCACCGACACCGAACAGGCGGCGCAGATCCTCGACGACGCCGGCTGGACCATCGGCGAGGACGGCGTGCGCGAGCGCGACGGCGTGCGGCTGAGCTTCGACCTCATCTACACCGGCTCGACGATCTCCCACGAGCCGAACCTCGCCGTCCTCCAGTCGCAGTGGGCCGACCTCGGGGTCGAGCTGACCTTCGGCGCCCTGACCACCCCCGACCTCAACGCCCGCACCGCGAGCGGGGACTACGCCTTCGCCTGGCAGGGGGCCAGCCGGGCGGATGCCGACGTGCTGCGGGCCAACTTCGGCGGGCAGGACCCCGAGCTGGACGCGCTCTTCGAGGAGATCCGCGCCACGCCCGACGTCGATGCACGCCAGGAGCTCGTCACCGAGGCGTCCACGCTCATCCTCGAGCGCGGCTACTTCATCCCCCTCTACGACTTCATCCAGCCGCTGGCCTACCGCAACGAGCTCGCCCTGCCGGTGCTCGAGGGCAGCCACATCCCCATGCTCGTCAACGCCTGGATCGAGCAGTGAGCGTCGTCGAGCTCGAGCGGGCCCCGCGCAGCGACCTGCGCGAGGTGGCCGAGGCGCCGGCCGCGCCGTCGCGGCGCTGGCCGCGCGTCCTCGCCGGGCACGCGCTGCGCGGAGTGGTGGTGGTCTGGGCCGCCTACACCCTCACGTTCGCGTTGCTGTTCGTCCTGCCCGGGGACGCGGTCCTGGCCCGGGTGGGGGCCGCCGAGATCGGTGCGGCCGACCTCGGGGCCGCCGACCTCGCCCCGCTGCGCGAGGAGCTGGGCCTGGGGTCCTCCCTGGCGGTCCAGTACGGCCAGGGACTGCTCGGGCTGCTCACCGGCGACCTCGGCAGCTCGCTCGTCAGCGGGCGCCCCGTCACCACCCTCATCGCCGAGGCGCTGCCCGGAACGGCCGCCCTGGCCGGCTTCTCGCTGCTGGTCTCCCTCGCCGGCGGGGTCGCCCTCGCGGTCGGCGCCGTCGCGCCCCGACGCCGGTGGGTGCGCTCGCTGGTGGCGATGGTCCCCGCCGTCTACGTCAGCCTGCCCGTGTTCTGGGTGGGGATCGTGTGCATCTACGTCTTCTCCCTGCAGCTGGGCTGGTTCCCGTCCTCGGGCAGCCAGGGGGTGGCGTCGTTGATCCTGCCCGGCATGGTGGTCGGTCTGCTCGGTGCCGCCCAGCTCGCCCAGGTCCTCATCAGCTCGCTGCGGGCCGAGGTCGGCGAGACCTACGCCGCGGTGACCGCCCCGGCCAAGGGTGCCTCGAGGTACCACGCGGTCGTGCGGCACTGCCTGCGCAACGCGGCCCTGCCGTTCCTCACCGTCCTGGGGCTGCGGATCGCGGCCCTGCTCGGCGGCACCGTCGTGGTGGAGAGCGTCTTCTCCCGCGGCGGGCTCGGCCGCCTCATCGTCGAGTCCGTGCGCTCCGTCGACCTCACCGTGGTGCTGGGGGTCGTCGTCCTGCTCGCGGTGGTCTACGTCGTCGTCAACGCCCTGGTGGACGTCGCGTACGTGCTCGTCGACCCCCGACTGCGCCGGCGCGGGGGCGCCGGCGCCGAGCTGAGGAGCGACCATGTCCGCTGAGACCAGGCACGACGTCGAGACGGCCTCCGACGTCGGGACCACCTCCGACGACGGGAGCGCGGCCGGGGCCGAGGCTACGGACGGGACCCCTGCCGGCGTCGGGACCCCGCACCGGCAGCGCCGCCTGCGCCGGTCGCGCCGCCGGCGTGGGCCGGTCGAGCTGCCCCTGCTGCTCGTCGCGCTGGCCGCACTGGTGCTCGTCGCGCTGCTCCCCGGCGCGATCGCCCCCTACGACCCGCTCGAGCTGGCCGGACGTCCCTTCGAGCCGCCCGGCGGCGCCCACCTCCTCGGTACCGACGAGGTCGGGCGGGACCTGCTCTCCCGGATCCTGCACGGGCTGGGGATCTCCCTGGGCGCCGCCGCCGTCGCGGTCGCGGTGGCGCTGGGGACCGGCCTGGTCGTCGGCGTGCTCTCGGGCCTGCGCCCGCACGGGATCCTCGACCGGGTCCTCGGCGTCCTCAGCGAGGCCGTCCTGGCCGTCCCCGGAGTGCTCCTCGCCCTGGCCGTCATCACCGCCTACGGGCGCGGGGCCCTCGTGGCGGGCGTGGCCGTCGGCATCGCGGAGGCGCCCGGCTTCGCGCGGCTCGTGCGCGGCCAGGTCATCCAGGCCCGCAACCGGACCTACGTCGAGGCCGCCGTCGGGCTGGGCACCTCACCGCTGCGGGTGGTCACCCGGCACGTCGTGCCGCAGGTCCTCCCGCCGCTCGCCGCCTACACGGCGCTCAACCTCGGCCTCGCCCTCCTGGCCATCGGCTCGCTCAGCTACCTCGGCTTCGGCGAGGCACCGCCGTCGCCGGAGTGGGGCGTGCTCATCGCCGGCGGGCAGAGCTACCTCATCCACGCGTGGTGGGTGGCGGTCCTGCCCGGCATCGCCCTGGTCGCCACCGTCGTCCTCGTCAGCCGCATCGCCCACCTTCTCCAGGAGGAGCAATGAGCCTCGCCGTCCGCGTCACCGACCTCACCGTCCGCTACGGGCGCGAGACCGAGGTCCCCCCGGCCCTGGACGGGGTCAGCCTCGAGGTGCCCGCCGGGGCCGTGACCGCCGTCGTGGGGGAGTCCGGCTCGGGCAAGTCGACCCTCGCCCACACCCTCGTGCGCCTGCTGCCGCGCAGCGCCCGCGTCGCCGGCAGCGTCGAGCTGGCCGGCGAGGACGTCCTGCGCCGCAGCGAGAAGGAGTTCCGGCCGCTGCGCGGGCGGCGCATCGGCTTCGTCCCGCAGGACCCCATCGCCTCGCTCAACCCGACGATGACGATCGGCGCCCAGCTGCGCGAGGCCTTCCGCCTGGCCGGCCGCCGGGTTGACGCCGCCACCGACGCTCTGCTGCTCGAGGACCTGAGCCAGCTCGGGTTCCCCGAGCCCGAGGCGCTGCTCGGCCGGTATTCCCACGAGTTCTCCGGCGGGATGCGCCAGCGGGTGCTCGTGGCCATCGCCTTCTCCCAGCGGCCCGAGCTGGTCATCGCCGACGAACCCACCAGCGCGCTCGACGCCCTGGTCGGCGCGGAGGTGCTCGCCGGCATCGCCGACGTGCGACGTCGCCACGGCACCACCGTCGTGCTCATCACCCACGACCTGGCCGTCGCCCGGCGGCACGCCGACCACGTGCACGTCCTCCACGGCGGACGGTTGGTCGAGAGCGGGCCGGTGGCGGGCGTCTTCGGCGCGCCCGCCCAGCCCTACACGCGCACGCTCCTGGACAGCTCGGTGCGCCTGCGGGGCGGGGAGGTGGTGAGCGTGGCCGAGGCCCTGGCGGATCGGCCCGCCCGCCCCGTGCCGGTGGTCGATCCCGGCGCCGAGCCGGCGGTGCGTGTCGACGGGGTGTCGAAGTCCTTCGGCGCCACGCGCGCCGTCGACGACGTCTCCCTCGTGCTGCCGGTCGGCCAGACCCTGGCGGTGGTGGGGGAGTCGGGCTCGGGCAAGACCACCACGGGGCGGATGATCCTCGGGCTCGAACGGCCCGACCAGGGCACGGTGCAGGTGTTCGGGCAGGACGTCGGCCGGGCCGGTCGGCGGGCGCTGCGCGAGCTGCGCCGGCAGATGCAGGTCGTGTACCAGAGCCCCTTCGAGTCGCTCAACCCGCGCCTCACACTCGGGCAGATCATCGCCGAGCCGCTCCAGGCCCACGGTCAGGGGGACCGCCACGCCAGGCGCCGGGCCGCGGCCGAGCTGCTCGAGCTCGTCCAGCTACCGGGGTCGTACGTGGACCGTCGGCCGCGCGAGCTGTCCGGCGGGCAGCGTCAGCGGGTGGGCATCGCCCGGGCACTCGCGCTGCGCCCGCGCCTGCTCGTGCTGGACGAACCGGTCTCGGCCCTCGACGCCACGGTGCAGTCCCAGGTCGTGGCCCTGCTGGCCGAGCTGCAGCGCGAGCTGGACCTCACCTACTTCCTCGTCACCCACGACCTGGGGGTGGTCACCGAGCTGGCCGACCAGGTCATGGTGCTGCGCGCGGGACGGGTGGTCGAGGCCGGACCGGTGGGGCGGGTGGTGGCCGACCCCGACGACGACTACACGAGGGCGCTGCTGGCGGTGTGAGTGGCGGGAGCGTGTGGCGGACGGGCTCGGCGGCGGCTCTACCCGAGCCCCGGCAGCACGACGTCGGCCAGGTAGGTGCGCAGTGCGGGGACGTCACGGGTGACGGTGCGCCACACACGGCGTGGGTCGAGGTCGTCGTACTGGTGCGCGGCGAAGTTGCGCATCCCGACGATCTGTCGCCACGGCTGGGCGTCGAACCTCTCGAGGATCGCTGCTGGGATGTGGTTGATGCCCTCGCCGATCCGGATGAGCCCCATCTCGATGGCCCACTGGCTGCGGACGTCGTGCTCGAAGTCGACGTAGCCGGTACGAGTCAGATCGGCCAGGGTGTCGCAGACGGCGATCACGCGTGTGACGGCGTCGCGCGCCTTGCCTGACTCGGTGGTCATACGACGACCGCCTCGCGCAGGACCCGCTCGCGGAACTCTCCTCGCAGGGTGTCGGATGCGACGACGTCGACGTCGACGCCGAGGAGGTCGTGCAGGGCCTGACGGAGGCCGATCTCGTCGAGCAGGCTGGCCTCGTCGTCGAAGTCCACGAGAAGGTCGATGTCGGACTCCGCGCTGTCCTCGCCGCGTGCCACAGAGCCGAAGACTCGCGGGGCACTGGCGTGGTGGGCGGCGACGGTGGCGCGTACGGCCGCGCGGTGCTGCGTGAGGCGTTCGGACGGGCGCGCACGGAGCGCGTCGCGGATCCTGCCCAGCACCTCGGGGTTCGGGGAACGCCGACCGTTCTCGTAGGCGGAGATGTTCGGCTGCGGGACGTGCGCGGCGCGGGCGAGCTGCGACTGGCTCATCCCGGCCGCCTGCCGTTCCGCACGAATATCCATGGTCCCAGGATATCGCGGACTTATCGCCATCGATATGGATGGAGGAGCCGCCGTGTTGCCTCGCGGTAGGGGCGGGTACGGGGGACGACGAGTGCGGCGGTCGCTGCTCGCGGGCACCGCTGAGACGTCAGCCGCCAGCCCTGCCCGCTCCCTCCCCGCTCGTGCACCATGGAGGGACGACAGCCCCGCCCGCCCTTGCTTGGAGCGATCGCCATGACCAACCGTCTCGCCGACGCGACCAGCCCCTACCTGCTCCAGCACGCCGAGAACCCGGTCGACTGGTACCCGTGGGGCGAGGAGGCCTTCGCGGAGGCGCGCCGCCGGGACGTCCCCGTCCTGCTCTCGGTCGGCTACGCCGCCTGCCACTGGTGCCACGTCATGGCCCACGAGTCCTTCGAGGACCCGGCCGTCGCCGAGGCCCTCAACGCCGGCTACGTCGCCGTCAAGGTCGACCGCGAGGAGCGCCCCGACGTCGACGCCGTCTACATGAGCGCCACCGTCCTCATGACCGGCCAGGGCGGCTGGCCCATGACCTGCCTGCTCACCCCCGACGGCGAACCGTTCTTCTGCGGCACCTACTTCCCGCGCGAGCGGTTCCTCGCCCTCCTGGACTCCGCCGGGAAGGCGTGGCGCGAGCGCCGCGACGAGATCCTCACCTCCTCGGCCGCGATCACCGACGCCGTGGCCCGGGCGGGCGGCCCGGCCCCGGCGCACCGCGTCGACGAGCAGGTCCTCGCCGACGCGGTGACGACGCTCGCCGGGGAGGTCGACGCCACCCACGGTGGTTTCGGGTCAGCGCCGAAGTTCCCGCCGTCGATGGTCCTCGAGCACCTCCTGCGCCACCACGCCCGCACCGGCCACCCCGAGGCGCTGCGCATCGTCGAGGCCACCGCCGAGGCCATGGCCCGCGGCGGCATCTACGACCAGCTCGCCGGCGGCTTCGCCCGCTACGCCGTCGACGCCGCCTGGGTGGTGCCGCACTTCGAGAAGATGCTCTACGACAACGCCCAGCTCCTGCGCGTCTACCTCCACCTGCTGCGCGCCGCGCCCGACGGGCCCCAGGCCGCCCTCGCCGAGCGCGTGGCCCGGGAGACCGCCGACTTCCTCATCGCCGACCTGGCCACCCCCGAGGGCGGCTTCGCCTCCGCCCTGGATGCTGACACCGACGGCGTCGAGGGGCTGACCTACGTGTGGACGCCCGCCCAGCTGGCGGACGTGCTCGGCGAGGGCGACGGCGCCCGGGCCGCCGACCTGCTCGGCGTCACGGCGCAGGGCACGTTCGAGCGCGGCGCCTCGGTCCTCCAGCTGCGCGCCGACCCGGATAACCCCACATGGTGGGCCGACGTGCGGGCCCGGCTTCTGGCGGCCCGCGCGCAGCGCCCCCAGCCCGCCCGCGACGACAAGGTCGTCACCGCCTGGAACGGCCTGGCGATCGCCGCCCTCGCCGAGGCCGGGACCCAGCTCGCCGAGCCGAGCTACCTCGACGCCGCACGCACCTGTGCCGACCTCGTCCTACGGGTGCACGTCGTCGACGGACGACTGCGGCGCGTCTCCCGCGACGGCGTCGTCGGGGAGGCGGAGGCCGTGGCCGCCGACCACGGCGACCTCGCCGAGGGACTCCTCGCCCTCCACCAGGCCACCGGCGAGCCGCGCTGGCTCACCGCCGCCGGCGAGCTCCTCGAGTCCGCGCTCGACCGGTTCGCCGCCCCGGAGGGCGGGTTCTTCGACGTTGCCGCCGACGCCGAGCGGCTCGTCGCCCGACCCCTGGACGTCACCGACAACGCCGAGCCCTCGGGCAACGCCGCGCTCGCCGGCGCCCTGACCACCTACGCGGCGCTCACCGCCTCACCCCGGCACCGCGAGGCGGCCGAGGCCGCGGTCGCCTCCGCCGGGGCGCTCGTGCGCGAGGCGCCCCGCTTCGCCGGGTGGATCCTCGCCGTCGCTGAGGCGCAGGTGGCCGGCCCGCTGGAGGTCGCCGTCGTCGGCCCGGAGGCGGGGGAGGGGCGCGCGCAGCGCGACGCGCTCGAGGCCGTGGTGCGCGCGTCGGCGGCCCCGGGCCTGGTTCTCGCTGTCGGCGAGCCCGACGCGGCCGGCGTCCCACTGCTCGCCCACCGCCCGCTCGTCGGCGGCGAGCCAGCGGCGTACGTGTGCCGCGGCTTCGTCTGCGACCGCCCGGTCACGACTCCGGCCGAGCTCGCTGCCCTCGTGTGACGCTCCGACGGGTTGTGGAGAGGTTGCGAGGCGACTGCAACATCTACTGCAAAGGTGATTTTCCAGTAGATGTTGCAGTAGATCAGCGAAGCGACCACGAGGCGCGCGGATCCCTTGGGCTCCGGCCGTCCCACGCGATCAGCTCGAGGTCCCTCAGGACCTGAAGGTGACGTGACGCCGTGGGGCGCGTGATGTTCGCAAGATCGGCCACCTGCCCGGTGCTCAGTGGCCGACCTTCAAGCCGAAGGACGTCGAGGATGCGGCGGGCGGACTTCGTCAGGCTCGCTCGCACATCCGCATCGAGTGCGTCCGCCGTGGAGAGGGTGAGCCGCACGGAACCGCTGCCCTGTGAGTACATCGGATCCGTGAGGCCGAGTGCGCGCATCTCGCCGAAGATGCGCTTGATGCCCTCACCGAGCTCGCGGGCGATGCCGAGGTCGGAGCACACCCGGACGATGCGCGGGTTGCGTGCGTAGCGACTGATCGCGAGCGGATTGCTCGGGTCGGCGAGACCGGGGAACCGTCCAGGATTCTCGATCTCGATGCGGTTGGGGAAGATCTCGACCCTGACGTGGTCGCCGGCGATGGAGTAGGACCGGTGGAGGACGGCGTTGACCAGGCCCTCGAGCCACACGTCGCGCGGGATGATGGGGCGTGGTTCGAAGCGGCCGCTGGGGCCGAGTGCCTGCACCTTGGGCACCCACTGGTCGATGACGGCCGCGGCAGCCTCGATCTGTTCGGGGATCGACCCCTCGCAGCGGATGTCTCGCCCCTCGTAGAGAGACATGCTCGCGCCTGTCCCGCGATCGTTGTCGGCGTACTGCAGGACGCGGACGACCGCGCTGGGGTGCAGCGACTGGGGCCGTTCGGCGAACAGCAGCCAGCCGGCGACGGTGAGCTGGCCGTCCCTCGTGAGCAGGTCGCGGGCGGCGAGCATGCCCTCCGGCGTCCGAGATCCGATGGCTGTCTGGTAGGCGGCAACCTGGTCGACGTCGAGATCCTCGAGACCTGCGTCGACGGCGGTCCCGTCGAAGGGCGCACCACCGCGGTCGTACTCGAGCTCGCGGCGCTGGGCGTAGCCCAGCTTGCGGGACTCGTCCCCGACGCGCAGGAACACCTCGCCCTTGGGGGTCTCGTGGACGTGCTCCCCGGGGTGGACGCGGATGACAAGCACCGCTCGACCATCGTCGCTTCGTAGCTCTGATGTGCTGGATCGGACGACCGGAGACGTGAAGTCGTGGCTCGCCTGGCGGAGGTCGTTCAGCCGCTTGTCAGAGATGCCGTCGACGACCCCGTCGTGGATCCCGACCACCACGTAGCCACCCTCCGCGTTCGCCATGGCGACGAGCGGCACGGCGAGATCACGTGCGCTGATCCGGCCGGACTTGCGCTCGAACCATTGGGTCTCACGCACCCCGGTCAATCGCTCGACGGCCTCGTGCGGAGGCAGGGAGAGTACACGGTCGACCTCGCCCGGCTGCATCAATCTACTGTAACATTTTTACAGTAGTTGGCAGTAGGTGTGTCAGCAGCGTCCTCGCCCGGCTCAGGCCACGTCCTCACCCAGCGCTTCGTCCAGCTCCGCCGCGTCGGGCAGGTCCGCGCCGCGCCGGCTCACCGTCACGCCCGAGGCCGCGGCGCTGCGCCGGCCGATCGCCTCCAGTTCGAGCGCCTCGCCACCGGCCCCGGCCCGCACCCGCAGCAGCGAGTCGATGAGCGCCGCCATGTAGCTGTCCCCGGCGCCGACGGTGTCGACCACGTCCACCTGGGCGCGCGGCACGCGCACCACCCGATCCTGCTCGGCGAGGATCGCGCCCTCGGCCCCGAGGGTGACGACGACGAGCGGGGTGCCCAGGCCCAGCACGTGCTCGGCCACCTCCTCGGGCGTGAGGCCGGGCAGCAGCCACTCGGCGTCCTCGTCGGAGATCTTGACGACGCCGGCACTCGCGGCGAGCTCGTCGAAGCGGCGCCGGACCTCCTCCTTCGGCGGCAGCAGCGCGGCGCGGACGTTGGGGTCGAAGGAGACCAGCGCGCCCGCCGCCCGCGCGCGCTCGACGATCTGCCCCACCCGGGTCGCGCCGGGCTCGACGAACGCCGAGTACGACCCGACGTGCACGGCGGCCGGGATCTCGACCGACTCCACCTCCGGCAGCTCCCAGGCGACGTCGAACTCGTAGGCCGGCACGCCGCTCGAGTCGACGGTGGCCACCGCCGTCGAGGTGCGCCCCTCGACGACCGACCCCGCCAGCACCCTCACCCCGGAGGACTCGAGGTGCTCGCGGACGAGCCGGCCGTCGGCGTCGTCGCCGATGTGGGTGAGCAGGCCGACGTCGACGCCGAGCCGCGCGAGCCCGACCGCCATGTTCGCCGGGCTGCCCCCGGGGACGCGGCCGCTGGCCCGCGCCGGGCCGCCGGGCTCGTCGGGGAAGACGTCGACGAGGGCCTCACCGACGACGAGGACCTGCCCACCGCCGGCAGCCGCCCCCGTGCCACCCGCAACGCCCGCGCCACCCGCCGGGGCCCCGCCACCGGCGGACGTGGCCCCGGCCCCGTCCGCGCTCACGCCTCGTCCTTCGCCAGCAGTGCCTCGGCGGCCGCGAGCACGCCGTCGGCGGCGATCGCCTCGTGGGCGGAGACGAAGGCCGCTCGGAAGCGCTCGTCGGCCCCGATCGAGCCGAAGATCGACTCGTCGTCGAGGAAGGAACCGGTCTCCGAGCCCAGGCGGGCCACGGCCTCGTCCAGCTTGTCGCGCTGGCGGTCCTCGATCGTCCCGGTGAGGTCGCTCCTCGCCGAGACGTGCGCGAGGGCGGCCAGCGTGAAGGCCGTCGCCCGCACCGGCAGGTCGCGCTCGAGGAGGTCCTTGACCACCGGCACGACGAAGGCGTTGACCCGGTCGGCACCGTCGGTGGCGATCCGCACGAGGGTGTCGGCGATGGCCTCGTTGCCGAAGCGGGTGAGGATCGTGTCCTGGTACTCGGCCAGGTCGATGCCCTCGACGTCGCCGACGGTGGGCCGCGCCTCGCCGGCGATGTAGGCCGCCGCCAGGCGCGAGAGCACCGGGTCGGTCGCGGCCTCGTGCACGTACTCGTGCCCCGCCAGCAGCCCGGTGTACCCCAGCAGCTGGTGGGTGGCGTTGAGGATGCGCAGCTTCATCCGCTCGTAGGGCACCACGTCCTCGACGAGCTGGACGCCGACCGTGTCCAGGTCCGGGCGCCCGCCGGGGAAGTGGTCCTCGAGGACCCACTGGACGAAGGGCTCGCCGACCACCGGCCGCCGGTCGGTGATCCCCAGCTCGCGCTCGACCATCGCCCGGTCCTCGTCGGTGGTCACCGGGGTGATGCGGTCGACCATGCTGGCGGGGAAGGCGACGTGCTCCTCGATCCACGCCGCGAGGTCGCCGCCGCGTCCCTTCGCGTGCCCGAGCACGCTGCGCCGCGCGATCTGGCCGTTGGCCTCGATGTTGTCGCAGCTGACCACCGTGAACGGCTCGGTGCCGCGCTCACGCCGCAGCGCGATCGCGTCGACGATGTAGTCGAACACCGTCGGGGTGCCCGAGGGGTCGGGATGCTCGGCGTAGCCGCCCTCGGTGATCGTCAGCGTGACCAGGCGGGTCGCCGGGTCGGCGAGCCGCTCGACGACGGCGTCCGGGTCGTCGGGCGCGTGCAGGTAGTCGACGATCGAGCCGATCGTGCGCGACTGAAGGGGCTCGCGCGAGTCGCGCAGCACGAGGGTGTAGGTGAAGTCCTGGGCGGCGAGGTCGTCGCGCATCGCCTTGTCGCCCGGGAACAGGCCGACGCCGCAGATCGCCCAGTCCGTGGCGCCCGCCTCGAGCAGGCGGTCGACGTACATCGCCTGGTGCGAGCGGTGGAAGTTGCCGATGCCGAAGTGCACGATGCCCGTGGTCAGGGCCGTGCGGTCGTACGCGGGTGAGGTCGGTCCAGCCATGACGTGCTCCCGTTCGTCGTCGAACCTTGTCTGGTGCGTGCCGATCCGGAGGGGACCACCAGCGTAGGGGTACGACAGCGGCGCCGCCCGGGCGGGTGGACCGCCGGGCGACGCCGCGTGCGCGGGGCGCGCCTGGTCAGGGGTGGACCTTGGGCAGCCAGGCGAGCTGGCCGACCTCGTTGCCGCGGTCGCGGGTGATCATCTGCGCGCGGCCCGGCCCGGACTTCTTGGCGCGGATCCGCCCGATGACCGGACCGTCGTCGGGATTGCCCGACAGCAGGAAGGCGGGCGCGGCAAGGTCGGTCATCGTCTGCATGACCGGCTCGAACATCGCCCGCGAGGCGCCACCGATCCGGCGGGTGATGACCACGTGCAGGCCGATGTCCTTGGCCTGCGCCATGAGCGGCTGCAGGGCGGCGATCGGGTTGCCCGCGGAGGTGTTCACCAGGTCGTAGTCGTCGACGAGGATGTAGACGTCCGCGCCCGTCCACCACGAGCGGGTGCGCAGCTGGTCGGGCGTGACGTCGGGCCCGGGCAGGCGCCCCTTGAGGAAGCCGGCCAGCCCCTTGAGCTCGGTGGTGGCCATGTCGTGGGTGGACAGGTAGAGGCCCAGGTGGCTCTCCGGGAGCTCGCCGAGCAGGGCGCGGCGGAGGTCGACCGCGATGATCTGCGCCTCCTTGGGGCCGTGGCGGCGCGCGACCTCCGAGGCGAAGGCCCGCAGGAAGGTCGACTTGCCCGACTTGGTGTCCCCGAGCAGGAACATCAGCGGGTCGGCGTCGGTGTCCAGGACCACGGGCCCGAGCCGCGCCTCGTCGACGCCGAGCAGGACGCCGCCGGCGAGCTCCTCCTCGGTGGCCTGGGCGCGGATCTCGTCCAGGGTGATCTGCTCGGGCAGCAGCCGCAGCTTCGGCCCGGCCGGGCCGGTCCAGGAGGAGTTGACGCGTTCGACGAGGTCGTCGACGCCGGCGCCGAGGGTCCCGGCGTCGCCGTCGCCGTCGATGCGGGGCAGGGCGGTGAGGATGTGGTGCTTCGACTTGGCCAGGCCGCGGCCGGGGCGCCCCTCGGGGATGTTCTTGGCCAGCTTGCGGTCGACGTCGGAGTCGAGCGCGTCGCCGAGGCGCAGCTCGAGGCGCGAGCCGATCATGTCCTTGAGCTGCATCCGGAAGTCCATCCACCGGTTCGCCGTGCCCACCAGGTGCATGCCGAAGGTCAGGCCCCGGCCGGCGAGCTGCTGCAGCGGGATCTCGAGGTCGTCGAAGTCGGCCTTGATGGTGGGCCACCCGTCGACGACGAGGAAGATGTCCCCGTAGCCGTCGTCGACCCGGCCCTGCGCGCGGCGGGTGCGGTAGGTCTCGATGGAGTCGATCTTGTTCGCCCGGAAGAACGTCTCGCGCTCGTCGACCAGCTGGCGCATCTCGGCCACGATCCGGCGCACGACGTCCGGCTCGGAACGCGTGGCCACGCCCGCGACGTGCGCGAGGTCGGTCATCGAGGCGAAGGTGCCGCCACCGAAGTCGAGGACGTAGATCTGCACCTCCTGCGGGGTGCGCGTGAGGGCGAGGGCGGTGACGACGGCGCGGGCCGCCGTCGACTTGCCGGTGCGCGGGCCGCCGACGATGGCCATGTGGCCGCCGGCCCCGGACAGGTTGAACACCAGGTCCTCGCGGCGCTGCTCGAGCGGCTTGTCGACCACGCCCATCGGCAGCACGAGGTCGCCGGCGTTGCGCCACCGCGGGGAGTGCAGACCCAGCTCGGGGGTGACGGTGAGGTCCGGCATGAGCTCGTCGTAGGTCTGCGGCACGTCCAGCGGCGGCAGCCACACGACGTGCGCCGGCGGGCCCTGGCCCTCCATCCGGCTCACGCCCAGGTCGAAGGTGGAGGGCTGGTTCTTGCGCTCCTCCTCGGCCTTCTTCTCCTCCTCGGCGGCCTTGCGCTCCTCGACGGCGCGGGTGGCGTCGTCGGCGGCCTCGAGCCGGCGTGCGAGGTCCTCGGGGCTCTCGCCCAGGACCGGCGCGGCGGTGTAGGGGGAGATCTCGACGTCGATCGTCTCGGTCTCCGGGCCGGCCCCGATCCCGCCCTCGGACCGCTTCCGGCGGCGCCGCACGGGCGGCGGGCCGGAGACGTAGGCCGCCCGGAAGCGGATCATCGTCGTCGTGTCGGGCTTGAGGTAGCCGACGCCGGGCATCGGCGGCAGGTCGTAGGCGTCGGTCACGCCGAGCACGGTGCGCGACTCCTGGGCGGAGAAGGTGCGCAGACCGATGCGGTAGGACAGGTGCGACTCCAGGCCGCGCAGCCGCCCCTCCTCCAGGCGCTGGGAGGACAGCAGCAGGTGCATCGACAGCGACCGGCCCAGCCGGCCGATGGCGACGAACAGCTCGGCGAACTCCGGCTTGGCGGAGAGCAGCTCGGAGAACTCGTCACAGATGATCATCAGCGCCGGCAGCGGCTCGAGGTCGGTGCGCCCGTTCGTGCGCGCCTTCTCGTAGTCGGTGACGTTGGCGAAGTTGCCGGCCGCGCGGAGCAGCTCCTGGCGGCGGACCATCTCCCCGCGCAGCGCGTCCTCCATGCGGTCGACGAGGGTGAGCTCCTCGCCGAGGTTGGTGATGATCGCCGAGACGTGCGGCATGCCGGCCATACCGGCGAAGGTCGCGCCACCCTTGAAGTCGACGAGGACGAGGTTGAGCGCCTCGGAGCTGTGCGTCATCGTCAGCGCGAGCACCAGGGTGCGGAGCACCTCGGACTTGCCCGAACCGGTCGCGCCGATGATGAGGCCGTGGGGGCCCATGCCCTGCTGGGCGGACTCCTTGATGTCGAGCTGGACCACGCGACCCTCGGGGGTCAGGCCGATCGGCACGCGGAGGCGGTCGCGGGGCAGGCGCGGGCGCCAGGCCTGGCTGACGTCGAAGTCGCGCACGTCGCCGATGCCGAGCAGGTCGGTCAGCTCGGCGGAGACCTCCGCCGGTGCGTCGCCGGCGTCGTCGCCGTCGGCGGTGACCTGCCCGGAGCGGATCGAGGCGAGGCGGGCGGTCAGGCGCCGCGCGGCCGCCTCGGCCTCGGCGAGGCTGAGCTGGTCGGCGATGCCGACCTGCGGCTCCGCACCGACCTGGAGGATCTCCACGGGGGTCTCGCCCTGGAGCGGCCCCTCCTCGACGACGTCGTGCAGCAGCAGCCGCAGCGTGCTCGTGGAGACCAGCGCCTCCCACGTGGCGGGCAGGTCGAGGACGGTGACGCCCATGACGCCGTCGGGGGTGAGCACGGGGTTGACGGAGGGGACCTCGCCGCCGTCGACGACGACCAGCACGTGCGGCAGCTCGGGGTCCCCGCCCACGCGGCCGAACCGGGGCCGCTCGGCGATCCCCGCCGGCAGCAGGTCGGCGAGGTGGGCCAGCGAGGTGGTGAGCATCCGCGCCGGGCCGACGGCGTCGTTGACCCGGGGGGACAGGGCGTGGGGGAGCCACTTGATCCACTCCCACTCGGGCAGGGCCTCCTCGGAGGCGATGACCGCGATCTTCAGGTCCTCGGGGGAGGCGAAGGTGGCCAGGTGGGTGATGACGCCGCGGGCGAGCGACCGGGCGGCCTCCTCGGAGCCGGCGACCTCGATGCGGGCGAAGGCCTGCAGGTCCATGCCCAGCGGCAGGCCGCTGACCTCGCGGTGCGAGACGAGGAAGCGGTGGGCCGCCGAGGCGGTGACGGGGTCGAGCTGGGCCAGGGTGGGGATCTCCGGCGCCTTGAGCGCCAGGGAGAGCGGCTGGGTGGCCGACCCGATGCGGGTGAGCAGGAAGTCCTCGTCCTCCGAGCTGCGTTCCCAGGCGCGGGAGCCCTCCTCGCCGATCGCGGCCAGCGACCCCGGGTCGGGCATCCGCCAGGCGGAATAGTCCAGCTGCATCTTCGCCGCGGTGCGCACCTTCTTGCGCAGGTCCGTGAGGTAGGCGAGGTACTCCCGCCTCGAGTCCATCACCGCCTTCTTGTGCTGGCGGCGCTGGCGGTAGATGTTCATGGCGACCATGAGCACCATCGCCGTCATGAAGGCGCCGCCCATGAGCACCATCCGGCGGTTGCCCGAGCCGCCGCCGAACATCATCACCGCGATCATGCCCATCGAGCCGACCATGGGCAGGACCATCATCAAGATGTTCTGCATGCCCTCGGGCTCGGGCAGCTCGGGCGGGACCTGCAGCGTCTCCTCGCTCTGCGGCGGGGGCGGCGGGGCCTTGGTGGACGGACGGACCACGGACTTCCTCCACGTCGATCTCCGGGCGAGGTCGCACCGTCCCCCGGGGCTCGGCGCGTCCGGGGACGGCCGTGGTGGCCGGTCCCCGTCCGCGCCCGGGCCGGAGGCCCGGAGCCGCCCCTAATATATGGTCTGGGGCGGCGTGCCGCGTCGCCCCCACGGGGTGGCCCTGCCGCGGGCCACGAACCGCTCGGACCGGGAGGGGAGCCGATGACCACGACGGCGGAGCCGCGCGTGCACGCCACCGTCGTCCTCGGTCCCGTCGTCCGCGACGTCGCGATCCCCGACGGCGCCACGGTCGCCGACGTCCTGCGTCGCCTGCGGGTGGACGCGCGCTCCCGCTCGGTTCTCGTCACCGACTCCTCGGGCTGGCGGGTCTCGCCAGACGACGTGGTCGGCGTGGACGTCCCCGACGGCATCGTGCTGTCCGTCATCCGCGGGTCCGCCGGTGCCACGGTGGAGACCGACGAGATGGGCCGGGCCCGCTCCCTGCCGACGGGGGCCGACTCGTTCGCCATCGCCGCGGCGGCGAGCGTCCTGCTCCTGGGCGGGATCCTGCTGCTGGCCGGTTCGGCCTGGTGGGGGATGGCCGACCCGCTGCCCGTCTGGTGGCGGGGCGCCGTCGTCGCCCTGCTCGCGGTGGCCGCGCTGGCGCTCGTGCTGCGGCGCGCGCGCGAGCGCACCGTCCTGCTCGACCTGGCGGCCCTGTCGCTGGTGGCGCTGTGCGCCGGCGTGCTCGTCGTGCCCTCCGACGGTCCGGCGCAGCTCAGGCTCGCGCTGGTCGTGGCGCCCGCGGTGGCGGGTGCGGCGGTGGCGCTGCGCGCCGGCGTCGCCGAGCGCCGGCGGGACCGGTCCGCGTCCTCGGCCGCGCTCGTGGCCACCGTGTGGCTCGGCGGTGCCCTCGCCGCGCTGGCCACGCTGCAGGTGGACACGGGCATGTCGGTGGTGGGCGCGCTCGTCCTGGGGGCCGTGCCGCCGCTGCTGCTGGCCATGCCGACCCTCGCGATCGACGTCCCCGACGACCAGCTGGTCGACCTCGAGCACGTCTCCCGCGACGCGGCCGGTGTACGGCAGGCCGCCCCGAAGGCGCCGGCGGAGATCACCGCGCCCCGCGTGCGCCGCGTCGTGACCACGGCCCGGCACCGTCAGGACCTCGTCGTCGTGCTCATGTCCCTCCTGTCCGCGATGCTCGCGCCGAGCGTGCTCGCGGTCGTGCCCCAGGGCGGCATCCGGGGCTGGGCGGCGCTCGTGACGGTCGTGCTGCTCGTCGTCTCGCTGCTGCTGGTCCCGCGGGGGGCGCGGGCGCGCAGCGTGCGCGTGGTGCCGCGGCTGGCGGCCTTCGTCGTCATCGGCCAGCTGGCCTGGGCCGCCGTCGTCGGTGGCCGGGCCGAGGCGCTGACCGTGGGTGCGCTGAGCGTGGCCGCCGCGCTGGTCGTGGCGGGGCTGGCGATCGCGGTCGCGCGCGGTCTGAGCAACGTCGCCCTGGCGCGGATGGGCGACATCGTCCAGGGCTTCGCCGTGTACTTCGCCCTGCCGGCCGGTGTCGTGGCCGCGGGCGCCATCCACTGGGTGAGGCAGGTGGGTCTGTGACCGAGGAGCAGCCGCGACGGCGCCGTGACCGGCGCGTGTCCCCGCCCGTCGACCCCGCTCAGGGGCAGGGGCAGGGCCGCGTCGCCGGGCAGGCGCCCGGGCCGGGGCAGGACCGCGCTGCCTCGCAGGGGCAGGGCCGCGTCGCCGGGCAGTCGCCCGGGGCCGGTCGGACCGGCCCCGCAACGGGTGACGCGGCGCCGGGCGCGGGCGACCCGCGAGGGGGAACGCGTCGTGCCCCCGGTGGCTCGCGCCCCGCGGGTGGTTCCCGCCCGGCCGAGGGCGGGTCGCGTCCTGCGGCTGGTGGCGGTCCCGCGGGTGGTTCCCGTCCTGAGGGCGGCTCGCGGCCAGCCGGTGGATCCCGACCGGCCGAGGGCGGTTCGCGGCCGGCGGCCGGCTCACGCTCCGCCGGGGGGTCCCGACCCGCGGGCGGTTCGCGCCCGGCCGGGGGCGGTTCCCGTCCGGCGGGCCGGCCCCCGGCATCGACGAGCGGTGCCACCGGTCCGGTGGTCGGCGGGGCCAGGCCCGGACGGGCCCCGCGGAGCGGCTCGCCACTGGGCGGACCGGGTGCGGCGACGACCGGCTCGGAGCCGGCGGCGACGCCGGGACGCGACGGCGTGCGCACCGGACTCCCCGGCGCCGGACGGACCGCCGCCCCGGGCGCCCCGCAGGGCGGGAGCGCCGGGCCAGGGGCCGAGGCCGACGGCGGATCCTCGACCGGCGGATCCTCGACCGGCGGAGCCGACCCCAACCGCGACCGACAGACCCTGCGGATCTCGCGCCGTGGCCGTTCGGTGGCCCCGACGGCCGAGGACGGCCGACCCGCCCCCGGCGGAGCGGCCGGGACCTCCAACGGCGCGCGCGCCGCACTGCCGACGCCGGACCGGCGCACGAGCCCGCCCGCTGCCCCGACGTCGGCAGGCCGGACGCCCGAGGATCGGACGCCGGGGGACCGGATGCGGGGCGGCCCCGCTGCCGGGACGCAGACCGCGCCGACGACCGGCCCGCCGGCCAGCACCACGGCAGGCCCCGCGCCCTCGCCGTCGCCGTCGTCCGGCAGCCCGACCGACGCTGCGGCCGGGACCGCGTCGGTCGCCTCCGCGCCGGAGACCGGTACGACGGACTGGAGCGCCACCGTCGGTGAGGGCGCCGGCACCGGCGCGCCGACAGCCACCCCGCCCGCAGCGCCGGGCCGGCCGACGTCCGCCGACCGCTCGGCGCCCGCGGAACGGCCCACTCCGCCCGACCGCTCCACGCGCGCGGACCGTTCGGCACCGTCCGCCCGCTCCGCACCGTCTGCGCGCTCAGGCGCCTCGGGAGCGCCCGCGCGCTCGGGCGGTTCACGCCCGGCAGGTTCCGCGCCGCTCGGTGGCCGACCCGCGCCGGGCGGGCGCCCCGCGGGCTCCCGACCCTCCGGGGGGCCGGTCCCGTCCGGCCCCGCCACCGGGGGGCACGCCTACGCCGGGGCGAGCGACCGTGGCCCGCGCCCGGACCAGCCCCGCGAGGTCGGCGCCGGCCAGCGCGGCCGGGCGCACCTCACCGCCGAGGCGCCCTCGACGCCGGACCGGTTCCCCGACGGTCGCCCCCGCACCGGGGTGCTCCTGCAGCTGGCCGCCTACCTGGTGACCCTGGTGGTCGTGGTGGGCCCCGCCGTCGGGGTCTGGTTCCTCACCGGCTCGATCGTCCTCACGGTGCTGACCGTCGTCGAGCTTGCCGCCCTGTTCGTCCTGCTGCGCGCGCGCACGGGGATGACCCCCGGTGGCCTGGTCCTCGGGCTGCGGGTGGCCCGCCGGGGCAACCACCTTGCGCCGGGCCTGGCCCGGGAGTCGGCACGCTCGGGGGTCCTGGCCGGCGCCCACCTGGTCGTCGTCGGCGGGATCGTCCTGGCGCTCTCCGGCCTGTTCGACCCGCAGAAGCGCGGTCGGGCCTGGCACGACCGGATCGCCCGCACCCGCGTCCTGCCCACGCGCAGGATCACCCGTGAGCTCAAGGAACGGCCCGACGCACAGCGCCGGGTCCAGGCCACGATGGAGCCCGTCCCGGCGGACCGGATCGACCTGGGCCGCGAGGTCACCCGGCTCGGCGACGACCCCCGGCACGGCTCGGGCACGCGAGGTTCCTGAGCGGTGCCAACGCGGCACACGGCCGGACGTCGGAGCCGGGCCTTCTCCTGAGCCTCGACCCCACCGCAGGCACGGACGGGCCCGGGCGAGCAGCTGCTCGCCCGGGCCCGTCCGTGTGGCGCCGGGAACTCAGCGTCCCTCGCCGATCACCACCGGTCGGTGGCGGGGTCGTCGCCCTCACGCAGGTGCGCAGGTGCCGGCCGGGCCGCCTCACGGCCACTCGCCCGGGCCCCCTCGGGCCGCGCGATGATCCGCGGCCCGCGCGGCTGCTCGAGCTCCTCGACCTCGGCCGGCGCCTCGGCGCCCTCCTGGTCCTTCCGCTTCCGGCGGCGGCCGCCGGCCTTCGCGCCCGCGACACCGCCCATGGGCATGCCGCCCATCATCGGGGCGCGTCCGCCCGCGCCGGCACCAGAGCTGGAGCCCGAACCGGAGCCGGAACCCGGCCCCGCGCCCGCCACGCCGCCCGGTGCCACGGCCGGCCGCACCGCGGCGGTGCCGGCGCCACCGGCGCCCGGCGTGGCCGTCGGCAGTCCGACACCACCGACCGGGCCGACACCGCCGACGCTCCCGCTGACCGGGGCGACGGCAGCGCCGCCGGGCCCGCCTGCGCCGGGTGCACCGGTACTGGGGGCCCCGACTCCGGGCGCGCCGGTACCGGGCGCACCGCCGCCGCCACCGCCACCGCTGGGCGGGGGAGTGGGGCCCGGGGTGGGCGCGTCGACATCGGGCGGGGGAGCGACGATCCCGCCGTCCGGCGGACGGATCGGATCGATGATCACCCACTCATCGGGGTCGGGCTCCCACGGGATCGGATCGACCGGAGGGTTGATCCCGAACAGCGGCGGGCGCTGGATGGGGCCCACGACGTCGTTCGGCGGCGGCACCCAGCCGAACCGCGGCGGATCGCCCCGCTCCGGCCCGCCCGGGATCTGGATCATGCGCCACTGGTCGTCCCCGGTCTCGATCGGGTCGTGGATGCTCGGCGGAGGCGCGGGAGTCCGGATCCCCGGCACCATCTCGCCGTCCTGCCCCTTCCAGGGCTCGCCGCGACCGTCGGCGATCTCGGGCATCTGATCGATCGCCGTCTGGATCTGGATGTCGAGGTGCCGCATCGTGTCCGAGGCGTGCACGTCGTACCGCCACCTGTCGTCGGAGGTGAAGTTCTCGCGCCGCTCGATGGCGTAGCTGATCTCGGACTCGACGCAGGCCCCGTGGGCGTCCGCACTGGCCACGCGGGCTTGCTCCATCGAGGAGTACATCTCGTTGACCTCGACGGACCGGTGTCGCGACCAGCCCTCGATGCGGCTGAACACGCCCACCGCCTCGTCGCCGGCCTGACCGGTGATCCCCAGGTCCGCCTGTGCGCCGCGCAGGTTCTCGGCGATGGTGTGGAGCTCGCCGGCAAGGGTCTGGAAGCTGACGTTGGACTCGTGGGTGGGGCCGTCCTGGAAGGTGTTGATCCAGGCCAGGTGCCGGGTGAGCACCGTCGGCTCCAAGGGGTCGGTGCTCGTGGGGCTGGTCGATTCCCTGGAGCTCATGGGACCGCTCTCCTCACTGGTGCTCATCGGCTCAGACGTCGATGGTGGACATGGTCAACCCACGCAGCCGCTCCCCGGTGACGCGCAGCAGCTCGCGGGTCTCGTCGTCGACGCCCTGGATCTCGGCCGCGGACCTGTTGAGCGACCACACGAGCCGATTGAGGTCCTCGAGCAGGAGGTAGAGCCCCCCTTCCATGTCGCCGAGCCGGCTGACCACCGCCTCACCCATCCGGGCGGCATGGACCTCCTCGCCCCAGCTGGTGGTCTGGAGATCGCGCTCGCTCGTCAGGCGAGCGCGCAGGCCCTCGAGGTCGTCGACGGTCGAGGCCAGCAGCCGGACCCGTGCCTCGAGCACGTCCGGTTCGAGTACCACCTGATTCATGTCATCCCCCTTGTCGGTGGAGGCGAACATCCCGTGGCTACGGCTGCACGCCCCGCCTGTACGTCACCAGTCGTCCGACTCGTCGCGGACCCGCATGCGCGGGGCCGGCCTGGACTCGCCCCGGCTGCCGCGACGGCCCACCGGTCGTCCGTTGCTGCCACTGTTCTCCTCGAGCTGGTCGACCGGGTCGAGATGATCTGGGGAGTTCGCCCCACCCGCGTCGCGGCGGCCGCCGCTGCGGCCGCCAGCCGGAGCCATGCCCATCGGCATCGCGCCACCACGGGCGCCGCCGCGACCGGATGCCGCCGCGGTGGCACCGCCGGCGGCAGCGCCGCCACGAGCGCCGCCCTGGGGGCCACCACGAGCGCCGTCGACAGCGCCCGCAGGCCGGCCGGCCCCTGCCGGTCGTCCGGCGACACCGGGGCGTGCCGCCCCGCGCGGAGAACCGCCACGGCCGCCCGCTCCGCCGGCGAGCGGGGCAGCGACCCCGCCCCGCGGAGCACCGGCGCGACCGGCTCCGGTGCGGCCGGCGCCCGCGCGCGAGCTGCCACGACCACCGGCCCCACCTGCGCCCGCGCCGCCCATCATCGGGCCGACCCCACCGGCGCGTCCGGCGGTGGTATGTGCACCGCCGGCACCGCGACCACCCGAGCCGCGGCCACCTGCGCCGGCCGCGGCGCCACCCATCGGCATCATGCCGCCCATCGGGCCCATGCCGGCGGCACCCGCCGCAGGAGGCGCCCCCACGCCGCCGGGTGCGCCGGGCATCGCACCCGGACCGCCGAGCGAGACCCCGGCTCCGCCGGGCGCGCCGGGCAGTGCCCCCGGACCGCCGACGCCCGGGACGCTCGGGGCGCCGGGTGCGGGAGCCGTGGGCATCGCGGAGTCGACCGAGGGGCCACCGGGGGAGGGGATCTCGGGCATCGGCGGCCGGTAGTAGGTGGGGCGATCCAGGCCGCCGCCGGGCGGGTCGACCTCGAGCCCCGGGGGTGGGAGCGGGTCGGGCAGCGGACGGATCGGCGGGTCGACCTCGAGGCCCGGGGGTGGGAGCGGGTCGGGCAGCGGGTCGATCTCCAACGGCGGATCGAGCTCGGGCCTCGGGTACGGGAGCGGGTCGGGCAGCGGGTCGATCTCGAACCGCGGGTCGTCGAGCCCCAGGTTGGGCGGACGCCCGCCCCAGAGACCGTCGTCGGGTGAGTCAGGCCACGGGGTACCCAGGCGGGGCCGGTCGGGTCCGCTGCCACCCAGGCCGAGGTCGCTCCCGCCCGGGCCTGTGCCCGGGCCGCCCGGGAGCGGGGTGGGGCCGCCCGGTGCGGGCATGCCGGGGGCGCTGCCCCCGCCACCGCCACCAGGGACGCTGCCACCACCACCACCACCACCGGCGCCACCACCGCCGCCACCGGGAATGCTCCCGCCCCCGCCGCCGGGGACCTCGGAGCCGCCCCCACCGGGGATCTCGGCCGAGCCGTCGGCGATCTCGGGCAGCATGGCGATCGCGTCCTCGACCTGGAAGTCGAGCGACTCGATGGCCTCGCGGGCGGAGCGGTTGTACTCCTCCTTGCGCTCCTCGTCCCAGCTCCCGCCCTCGTAGGCGGCGGTGAAGCTCTCGTTGAGGTCGTAGTAGAAGGTCTGCGTGGTGGAGCCGGCAGTGCGGGCGTAGTCGACCGCCTCGGCGATCGCCTCGACCTCGCCGGCCCGGAACTCCGCCCACTGCTGCACCCGCCCGAAGGCCTGGACCGCCTCGTCCCCGGCCTGCCCCTCGATGCCGAGGTTGCCGGCGGCGGACGCCAGGTCGTCGGCCAGCGCGCGCAGCCGCTCGGCCATCCCGCCGAGGTCGGTCGTGAAGGTGTCGATGGGGGTGGCCTGGAACGGGCTGATCTGACTGAGGTTGTCCGTCAGCGAGGTCGGGCGGTCACTCATCGTGCTTCCTGGCTCCAGCGGTGGTCGGTGGTGGGCGTCCGGTCCTCCGGACGGGTCAGTCGAAGTTGCCGAGCTCCATGTCGGAGAGCTGCTCGCGGGTCTCCGAGAGCAGGTCGGAGGTCTCCTGGTCGACGCCCTCGATGAGGGTGGCGGACTCCTCCAGCGCGATCGAGAGCGCGCTGAGGTCCTGCAGGAGCCTCGTCATCCCCATCCCGAGGTCGTACATCGCGTCCGAGACGCGGTCGCCGATGCGGTTGATCGTGATGAGGTCCGACCAGCCCGGCCTGTGGTTGTACCGGCCTGCCCAGGCGTCGGAGCGGATCGCCGCCACCTCGTCGACGGTCTCGGCGAGCAGCCGGACGCGGGTGGCAAGGACCTCCGGCTGGAGCTCGATGGCCATGTTCTCTCCTCGTGCGAGTCAGCACCGGGGCGACCGAGAGGGGGCGGGATCCGTGGATCCCGCCCCCTGCCCGTCACCAGTCGTCGTTCTCCGTCTGGGTGGCGACCGTCGGTCCCTGCCGGGACTCGGAACGGTCACCCTTGCCGGCGCCGGCCGAGACGTCGGGATCGGTGTGCTCCTCGAGCTGCTCGACCTTGTCCAGGTGCTCGACCTCGGACTCGGGGCGCTCCTTGTCCTTGCCCCCGGTCCGCGCGCCGATCATCCCGCCACCGACGCCGCGGCCACCCGCCGCACCCGCGCCACGGCCCACGGCCGGACCCGAGGTGGCGGCACGGCCGCCCGCGGCGTTGGCGGCGCCGCCGCGCCCGAGCGCCGGCCCGGAGGTCGCCGCACGGCCGGAGCCCGCGCCTGCGCGCGCACCGGTGGCACCGGGAACCGCGCCGAGCGTGCCCGGACGGGCGGCGCCGCGGCCGGCGGTACCCGCCGTCCCGCCACGACCCGCGGCACCCGCGGCAGCAGGACGACCTGCGGCACCGGTCGCGCCGCGGCCCGCGGCTCCAGCGGCGGCGGTGGGACGCCCAGCGGCTCCCTGGCCACCGACGGCGGGACGCCCCGCAGCGCCGACGGCGCCTCCGTGCCCGGCCGCACCGCGACCGCCGGCGGAGGCAGCGGCACCACCACGGGCGGGGGCACCCGCTCCACCACGGGGAGGAGCGCCGGCCACACCGGGGCGTGCTGCGCCGCGGCCACCGGCGGCACCGGCCGCGCCACCGCGCGACGGCGTGCCCGCCGCACCACCACGACCGGCGACGGGTCCGGCACCCGGACCGCGACCACCGGCACCACCGGCACCACCGGCACCGGGCATGCCCGGGACGCCGCGCCCGCCCGCACCGGCACCGCCGGGACGGGGGGCCAGACCACCGGCGCCGGGGCCGGGGCCACCGATGCGGGTGAACGGCGGGCGAGCTCCGGGCGGCGGTGTACCGCCACCACCGGGACCACCGGGGCCGCCGGGTCCGCCAGGAAGGACCGGCAGCGGGCCGATGCCGCCACCGGGCGGCGGCACCGGGGCGGGACCGGGCGGTGGCACCGGGGCGGGACCGGGCGGCGGGGTCGGCGTAGGAAGCGGCGGCGCGGGCGTCGGCATCGGGGCGTCGACGTCGGGTCCGTCAGGCCGCTCCGGCGGGTTCGGCAGGTCCGGCGTCGGCGGGTCCGGCACGATCGGCGGGTCGGGCACGATCGGCGGGTCCGGCACGATCGGCGGGTCCGGCGGGTTCGGCGGCTCGTACGGAGGGTCGAACGGCGGGTCCGGCACGACCGGCGGGTCGAACGGCGGACGCGGGTCCCGGATGATCGGCGGCTCCCACGGCTCGTACGGCTGCGGGGAGACCGGGACGTCCGGGCCGGTGCCCGGGCCCCCGGGAGGGCCGCTCGGGCCCGGCGGGTTGCCGGAGGGGGTGTAGCTCACCGGCGGGCCCGAGGGGGCCGACTCGCCGCCCTGCCCCTTGTACGGGCGCCCGGTGGAGGGCTCGATCTCCGGGATCATCGCGATCGCGTCCTCGACGGCGTAGTCGAGGGACTCGATCGTCTCGCCGGCGTTCCGGTTGTAGGACTGGGCCACGCTCTGCTTGTAGTCGTCCTCCATCGCCTCCCACATCGGGGACCGGACCTCGGCGTTCCACCCCTCGCGCTGGCTGGAGTAGTCCGTCTGGGCCGTCCCGGCGGCGTCCGCGGCCCGGCCGATGGCGTTGTTGATCTCGGTCGCCTCGCTGGCCCGGTGCCGCGCCCAGGCCTCGAGCTCCTGGAACCCGGTGCTGGCCTCGTCGCCGGCCTGTCCCTCGAGACCGAGCTCGCCGGACGCCGTACGGATGTTGTCGGCGATCTCGTTCAGCGATTCCGCGAAGCTGGTGAACCGGTCCTGGATGGAGGTCAGCGTGCCGCGTTCGAGGCTGTCGACGTTCGCCAACGTGTTCGTCAGCGTCGTGGGGATGGTGGACATGATGGGTTCTCCTGCGGTGTCGTCGCGTCAGGCAGCGGATCGGGTGCGGTGGGGGAGCGTCAGGGGCCTGGCGCCGGGTCCTGCGGTCATTCGGTGATCCCCCCGTTGCCGAAGGCGGAGGTGGTCTGCGGGTCCCAGTGGACGAGCACGCAGACGATCTCGGTGTCGCCTGACGCCCACGTGGTCCCGGTGGGGTGGTAGAGCGTGAGGAAGGTGTCCCCCTCCTCGTAGGGGCCGCCCAGGTAGGACTCGATCTGCGCCTCGCACTGCGGGCGGGCCGTCTCGGTGAGGGCGTCGACCCCCGGGAACTCCCCCTCGTCGAGGTTGAAGGTGTAGAACACCTCGCCGTCGTGCTGCTCGGAGCAGTCCAGCGCGGTCGTCGCCTCGTCGCCGAGGGTGTCGAGGCAGTCGCCGGGACGCAGCTCGTCCAGCTCTGCGATCGTCTCGCCCTGGTCGAACGGCTCGAGCTCCGGGGGCAGCGGCTCGCGGGCGTCCCCGCCCCCGGTGTCCCCGCCCTCGGCCGCGTCGCCCTCCGACGGCGCCTCGGCGCCCGACGGCTCCTCGCCGTCCGTGGGTGCCTCGACGGGCTCGCCGGCGTCGTCGGACCCCGTCTCCTCGGACGGGGTCTCGTCGGAGCCCGCCTCCTCGGACGGGGCCGGCCCGGCGGTGGCCGCGGTGTCGGTCGATCCCTCGGGGGCGGGGGCCGTCGTCTCCTCGTCCCCGCACGCGGTGAGCACGAGCAGCGCCGCGGCGACGAGCCCGAGGGCACATGCCGGGGCGCCGGCGACCGGTCGAGACGTACGCATCAGGCCAGGGTGGGGTACGGGCCGCCGAGCGGGCCTCCGCCGCTGCGGGCGCTCTGGGCGTTCTCGATGTCCCGGCCGAGCGACTCGAGGTCCTCCATGAGGTTCTCGTCCGTCGTCTCCAGGAGTGCGGCTGCGTCGAGCAGGGCCTGGCGCACGTTCTCGGTCGACCGGAGCATCCCGTCGACCCCGCCGGCGAGCCCGTACGTGGCGGTGGCCAGCGGGGAGGCGACGCGGGAGACCGTCGTCAGCTCCGACCAGGCACCGCGCTGGTCGAACCCGGCCGTGCGCATGCGGTCGCTGAGGTCGGACAGGTCGTCGACCACGGACGCCAGGTGGTCCACCCGGGCGCGCAGCACCTCCGGGTTGAGGGCAATGTTCATTCCGACCGTTCCTCCAGATCGTCTCTCACCGCGTGGATGGTGATGGTCTCGGCGGGGCGCCTCGCGGCGCCGCGACGCACGAGAACCACGGAGGCGCCGGGACCGATGCCCCGGCGCGACCGTGGCGCGCGTGCGTCAGACGTTGCCGCCGAAGTTGTTGGCCGCGAGGCGGTCGGCGTCGGCGAAGTTGCCGCGGCTGCGCAGGACGAGGGACTCGATGGCCATGAGGATGGAGTCGACGTCCTCCATGTTCTGGTCCCAGTGGTGCTTGGCGGTGTCCCAGGCCTGGCGGGCCTCACCGTGGAAGCGCTCGCGCAGGTCGGCGGTGCCCGTGTGCAGGTCGTCGAGGTGCTGGCGGATGCGGTTGCCGGCGTTGCCGATGTCGGCGGCGCCCTGGTCGAGAGCGGAGTGAGTGACGCGGATGTCGTTCATCTGGATGTCTCGCAATCTTCGTGATCGTGGGTCGGTCAGCCGAGCAGGTTGTTGAAGTTCGTGGTGCCCTCTTCGTCCTGGGCGGTGAACGACGACTGGGTGCCGCGCAGGTTCTCGGCGAGGGTGGTGAGCACGGAGTTGGTGTGCGTCGCCTCCTCGTTCCAGCGCTGCATCGCACGGTCGAACGCGATGCGGGCGGAACCGGTCCACTGCGTGCCGATGCTCTGCAGCTGCGTCCCGAGGTTCCGGAACTCGGTGTCGACCGTCTGCTTGGTCTCGTCGACCCGGCTAGCGGCGGTCTCGAGTGCGCCTTCGCCTGCCTCAACGACGTTCATGCTGTCCTCCTAGGTTCTTCCGGTTGGTGGGACCGTGTGGGACCCGGTGCCCCTGGGGGCCTGACGTCCGCCGATCCGGCTTGACCCGCTCTCGACGACGACGATCACGTTACGGGCACGGCCCTGGCCGACCCCGGGGTCGGCTCGGGTAGACCTCCCCACCCCTGGGACCTGCCGAGAGGCCAGTATTGGTGCGCTTCTCGGCCGCTGGCCAGGGCCCGACGGAAAGTCACCGTCAGGTCACCTCCCGGACACCTTCGGGGGCATGGGGGAGCCAGGGGTCACCGCCGTCGCGTCCTGCGCCGGAGGGTGGGACGGATATCCTCTCCGGGGCGTGCCCGACGGGCCGCCGCAGGGCCGAGCGACGACGGAGGGCAGCGCGTGAGCCAGGCAGTGAGCAGGCGGTCGGTGGGCACCGTCGTCCGCGTCACCCTGGTCGAGGGGGAGCACCGCACCGACCTGGCCCTGCCGGGCTCGGTGCCGGTCGCGGAGATCGTCCCCGGCCTGGCCCGCCGCCTGGGCATGCTCGAGGTGCGCGCGGCCGTCACCGGCTACCGCCTGACCCGCACCGACGGCACCGAGCTCGCCGTCGACCAGTCGCTGACCGCGCAGGGCATCGAGGACGGGGCACTGCTCTCCCTCGTCGCCCGCGACGCCGGCACGTCGGGCCGCGTCTACGACGACCTCGTCGAGGCGGTGTCCGACGCCGTCGAGGCCCAGCACCGGGCCTGGACGCCCGCGGATTCCGCGCGCATGACCCTGGTGGCCACCCTCGTCCTGGTGATCACCGGCAGCGTCGTGCTGCTCAGCGCCGACGACTCCACCCTCCTGGTCCCGGTCGTCGCCGGGGCCGCGGCCCTGCTCTCCCTCGGCGTGACCGGCGTGCTGGCCGCCCTGGGCCGGTCGGCCGCCAGCCTCACCATGCTCGCCTCGACGGCGGTGCTCGCCCTCACCGGCGGCCTCGCCCTCGGTGTGGGTCCGATGACCGGCGAACCGCTCGCCTTCGGCGGGCTCGGCGTGCTGGCCGTGGGCCTGCTGGCCTGGCCGTTCCTGGGGTCGGTGCGCGAGCACGCCGCCGTGCCGGTCCTCGTCGGCCTGGTCCTGGCCGCCCTCGGCGGACTGCCGCTCCTCACGAGGCTGGACATCGGTCAGGTCGCCGCCGGGGTCGTCGCGCTGTCGGGGATCGTGCTCACCTCCGCGCCGTGGATCGCGCTGGCGATGACCGGCATCCGGGTGACCGTGCCGCGCGACCAGGCCGAGCTCGACGCCGAACGGCAGGAGATCAACGCCGCCCGCGTCCGGGCCGAGTTCCTGCGCGGCTCGCGGCTGCTGCTGGCACTGCGCCTCTCGGGCGCCGCCGCGATCGTCGTCGCCACCCCGCACACGGTGGCCACGGGGGTGTGGGGAACCGCCCTGGTCCTCGTGGTCTGCCTCGCCCTCATCCTCGGCGTCCGCGAGATCTACGCGCGCCGCGACGTCATCATCACCACGACCACCGGTGTCCTCGGCGGCGCCGTCGCCGGGCTGACGGCCGTGGTCGTGCACCCCGACTGGTGGCTCGTCGTCGCCCTCGTGGTGGCCGCGCTGACCGTGGCCATCGTGGGGCTGGCCGTGCTCAGCCCCGGTCCCCGGCCGGGCCTGCAGCGGATGGGAGACACCGTCGAGGTGATCTGCGTGCTGGCGGTGCTGCCCCTGGCCACCTTCGCGGCGGGCGTGGTCTAGATGGCCAGCAACAAGGACATCCTCGACGCCCAGCGGTTCAACCGGCAGCGGCTCGTCACCTCCTTCGTCTCCGGTGCACCGGGCGGGCGCGAGCTCGAGCCCGGCAAGCCCTGGCGCGGTGTCGTCGGCGGCCTCGTGCTCGTCGGCCTCATCATCGCCGGCAGCTTCGTCTCTCGCTGGCTGGCGCCCGGCGTCCCCGACGGCTGGGACGACGGCTCGCTCGTCGTCGTCGAGGAGGACGGCTCGCGGTACGTCACCTCCGAGGGCGTGATGTACCCCGTCCTCAACACCGCCTCCGCCCGCCTCGTCCTCGGCGCCGGCGAGATGGAGGTGCGCACCCTGTCCCAGGAGGAGGTCGCCGGGGTCACCCGCGGCCCCTCGGTCGGCATCCCGGACGCGCCCGACTCCCTGCCCGAGCCCGAGGACCTCGTCAACGACGCCTGGCTCTCGTGCGTCACGGCCTCGGGGGCCACGTGGACGGCGGTCGGCCGGCCCACCGTGGACACCTCCGGCACCACCGTCGACGCCACGCCCGCCGAGGGCGAGGCCACCCTCGTCCGGGTCGAGGGCACCCTGTGGGTCATCTCCGGGGCCACCCGCCACGAGGTCGACGCCGACCAGGAGAACGCGATCGTGCGCGCCCTGGGTCTGTCCACCGTCGACGTCCCCGAGACCTCGGCGGCCTGGCTCGAGCTCTTCGCCGTCGGGACGCCGCTGGCGCCGCTGGCCACCGAGGGGGCCGGCCAGGAGATGGCCGAACCCGTGCCCGGGATGCCCGAGCTCGTCGCCGGCCAGGTCGTGCGCATGACCGGGGGCGCCGGCGACGGCGACCACTACGTCCTCGGCGCCGCCGGTGAGCTGCACCCGCTCAGCGAGGTCGGCCTGGCGATGTGGGGCATCGGCGACGGTGCGCACCTCGACGATGTCGTCGAGCTCACCCCCGCCGACCTCGGCGAGATGCCCACCGGCGACCCCGCCGACCCCGCCGACTGGCCCGACGAGATCACCGCCGCCGTCACCTCCACCGAGGGCGTCACCGCGTGCGCGCAGCTCGTCGCCGACGCCATGAGCGAGACGTCCGCGCTGGTCGCCGGCACCGACGTTCCCGAGGTCTCCTCCGACACCGTCGCCATCGAGGGCGGCGCGGGTGCGCTCGTCTCCGGCACCGGGGGCGGCCTGCTGACCGCCGACTTCTTCATCGACGAGACGGGACGCGCCTACCCCCTGCTCGGCTCCCGCGGGGAGACCCTGGGGATGCTCGGCTACGAGCTGGAGGACCGCCAGGTCGTGCCGAGCCCCTGGGTGCGCCTGTTCCCCCAGGGGCCGGGTCTGCAGCAGCTCGACCTGCCCGCGCTGGGGGAGTCCGGCGACGAGGGGACCTCCGAGTCGCCGTCGGACACCGAGGCCGCCAGCGAGGACGCGAGCTCCGGCGAGGGTTCGTGAGCCCGCGTCACCGGGCGCCGCGCCGGAAGGCCCTGCCCCGGCCGGCCGCCGGGCACGGGACGCCCCGACACCGGGCCCCGTCCGTCCCCGGGAACGCACGAGCGGGTGCGGCAGCTGCCGCGCTGGCCGCCGCCGCGGTCCTGGCGGTCCCGGTGCTCGCCGGCGCCGGGACCGGCGCGAGCGCCACCGGCACGGTGCTGCCCGGGCCGGTCCGCACGGAGCTGCCCGAGGCCTGCGTGCCCGAGGAGACCCCCACCGAGCCCTCCCCGGTCTTCGACCAGCTCGGCGTCGACGAGCGCGTGTGGGAGCTGACCCGCGGTCAGGGCGTGACCGTCGCGGTCGTCGACTCCGGCGTCATCCCCTCCGAGCCCCACCTGGGCGAGGACGTCGTCGTGCCCGGCTGGGACCCGATGGGCTCCGTGCCCGACGAGGAGAGCCGCACCGAGGGGCCGCCGCTGTCGAGCACGGACGGCCGCACCGACGTCACCAACCACGGGACGGCCATCGCCGGCGTCATCGCCGCCCGCGAGGCCGAGGACTCCGCGGTGGTCGGGATCGCCCCGGCGGCGCAGATCCTGCCTGTCCGGACCTTCATCGACAACGAGGACGACGGGCTCGTCGAGGCGGGTTACGGCACCGACACCGGGCGGATGGCCGAGGGCATCCGCTGGGCCGCCGACCAGGGTGCGCAGATCATCAACGTCTCCCAGTCGATCACCGAGCCCGACCCGGTCCTGGAGGACGCCGTGCGGCACGCGGCGGAGTCCGGCTCGCTCGTCGTCGCCAGCGCCGGGAACCTCGAGACCACCGACGAGGGGCCCGGCGCGCGGTACCCGGCGGCGTACCCCGAGGTCCTCTCCGTCACCGCCTCGACGATCGACGGGCTCCCCTCGGAGACCGCCGTCCACGGCGATCACATCGACGTCGCCGCCCCCGGCGACCCCGTGTGGTCGGTGTGGCTCGACGACGGGGACTGCTACCTCAGCGGTCAGTCCTCGGCCACGAGCTACGCCACCGCCTACGTCTCCGCCGTCGCCGCGCTCGTGGCGTCCTACCACCCCGACGAGACGCCGGCGCAGTGGGCCCACCGACTCACCGCCACCGCCGTGCGCACCGTGCCCGAGGAGCCCGACGAGCAGCTCGGCTGGGGCATCGTCGCCCCCTACGCAGCGCTGTCCTTCGTCGACGACGGCTCGGCCCCCGGTCCGCAGAGCCCGGTCCACGAGGCACCCTCGGCGGAGGAGGCCACCTTCGTGCCCGTGCCCGAGCGTCCGCAGGACCCGCTCGACGCCGTGCGGGGCACGGCGGCGTGGTGGGTGTTCGGCGCGTTCGTCGTCGTCGGGGGAGCGGGCCTGGTCGCCCGGGCGCCCCGGCGACGCGGCTGACCTCACGGAACCGCCCCGTTCGCAGGCCCGACGCCGACCTAGACTGTCCCTCGGACCTCAGCCACCGCACCGAGAGGACGCAGTGACCAGCTCACGCCCCCTGCACGTCGCCCTGGTGGGCGCCGGACCCGCCGGCACCTACGCGGCCGACATCCTCGCCGCCTCCGGCCTGGACGTGCGCATCGACCTCCTCGAGAGGCTCCCCGCCCCCTTCGGCCTGGTCCGCTACGGCGTCGCCCCCGACCACCCGCGGATCAAGGCGATCATCCGCGCGCTGGAGAAGGTGCTCGCCCGCGGGGACGTCCGGCTGCTCGGCAACGTCAACGTCGGGCAGGACGTCTCCCTGGCGCGCCTGCGCGAGCTGTACGACGTCGTCGTCATCTCCTCCGGCGCCGACGCGGACGCCCCGCTCGAGCTGCCCGGCGTCGACCTGCCGGGCGTGCACGGCGCCGCGGACTTCGTCTCCTGGTACGACGGCCACCCCGACGTGCCGCGCACCTGGCCGCTGGCGGCCCGCGAGATCGCCGTGCTCGGCGTCGGCAACGTCGCCCTGGACGTGGCCCGCATCCTGGCCAAGCACCCCAAGGACCTGCTGAGCACCGAGGTGCCCGCCAACGTCGTCGCCGGGCTCGAGGCCTCGCCGGTGACCGACGTGCACCTGTTCGGGCGCCGCGGCCCCGCGCAGGTGAAGTTCACGCCGCTCGAGCTGCGCGAGCTCGCGAAGGTCCCCGACGTCGACCTGCTGGTCGACGAGGAGGACTTCCACTTCGACGAGGGTTCCGAGGAGGCGATCCGCTCCTCGAACCAGACCAAGCAGGTCGTCAACACCCTGATGGACCTGGCCATGCGCGACCCCGCGACGCTCACCGCCTCCCGGCGCATCCACCTGCACCTGTTCCACGCCCCGGCCGCCGTCCTCGGCTCGCCCGAGGAGGGCGTGACCGCGCTGCGCACCGAGCGCACCGAGCTGACCGGGGACGGCTCCGTGCGCGGGACCGGCGAGTTCGTCGAGACCCCCGTGCAGGCCGTCTACCGCGCCGTGGGCTACTACTCCTCGCCCATCGACGGCCTGCCCTTCGACGTCCGGGGCGGGGTCATCCCCAACATCGAGGGCCGCGTCCTGGGCGACGACGGCGAGACCGTGCCCGGGGTGTTCGTCACCGGCTGGATCAAGCGCGGCCCGGTGGGCCTCATCGGCTCGACCAAGTCCGACGCCCAGCAGACGATCGGCCACGTCGTCGAGGACGTCGAGGCCGGCGTCGTCGGGGACGGCGACGAGCGCGGCGGGCGCGAGGCGCTCATCGCCGAGCTGGACGCCGCCGGCGTGCCGTGGACGGACTGGTCGGGCTGGGAGCTGCTCGACGCCTACGAGCGGCGCCTGGGCGAGAGCGACGCGCACGTGCGCGAGCGGGTCAAGGTCGTCTCCCGCGAGGCGATGACCGGCATCTCCCGCGGCCAGGAGGACGTCGGCCCGCTCTACTGATCGGCCCGCCCCCCGCTCGAGAGGAATCCGTGCCGCCCGGCAGCGACGACCCGACCGACCGCCCGAAGCGGTCGGCGATCTTTCCGCTCGTCCAGCGCATCATCGCGGTGGTGCTTTGCGTGGTGTTCGTCATCTCGGTGGCGGCTCTCGTCCTCGGCGGCACGCGTGAGGAGTGGGTGCGGTGCGAGGTGGTGGCGGCCGAGGGCCGGCAGGGCGGCATGAACTCGCCGAGCGCCTTCCTGGTGAGGATCGAGACCGCGGACTGCGGCACCATGGCCTACCGCGACGGGGTCACCAGGGACAACCACGACGCCGTGGCGGCCACGTTCGAACCGGGCCACTACGAGATGAGGATGGGCATCCTCTCGCGCTGGGCGGCGCGGGGCTGGGTGCCCGGGCTAAGTGCCTCGTTCGAGGAGTTCCGGCCGGTCCCGTAGTCGGGGCGGTCACGCGGCCGGGCCCTCGCCGATGCTCGGCTCAGGGGCGCAGGCGGGGCAGGATCCTCGCCGAGCGCAGGACGCCCCACGCGATCCACACGACGGCGGTGACGGCGGCGACCACGGGCGTGCCCACCACACCGACCCACGCCAGCCGGAAGTACGTCTCGACCATCGCGGCGGACGGCGCCTCGTCGACGCGGACGGACGCCCAGGTCGGCGGGGCCTCGAGCAGGTCGTCCTCGAACGGCTCGCACGCGATCTCGAAGCTGCCGGTCGTCCCGCTCGGGATCACCCGGGCGGACTCGTGGTCCTCGCTCGTGATCTGGCGGAGCAGCCACCAGGACCGCAGCTCGAGCCCGTCGGGGTCGTGGGCGGTGCACCGCACGGCGTGCTGGTCCTCCGGGTACCAGAGCCAGGCGTCGCTGCCGCGGTCGACGGTGACCTCGACCGTCCGGCCGTCGAGCGGCACGCGGGTACCGCCCTGCCCCATGGCGATGTTGATCCCGACCCCGACCGCGAAGGCCACGACGCAGACCAGGATGAGCCAGCGGCCGGTGCGGACCACGCCGTGCAGGACCCGGCCGACGAGCGCCCGGGGCGACCGACCGGCGTCGGGAGCGGCGGCGGGGGTGGCTGCGACCGGCGTGAGACCCGACGTGGTCGTGCCCGGGGCGGGCCCCGAGGTGGTGGCGCCGGGCGCGGTCCCCGGGGCGGTGGCCCAGGGGGCGGGGCCGGTGGCCCCGGTCCTGCCCCGCGCGGCGCCCCACGGCGAGGTGTCGGCCCCCGCACGCAGCCGCTCGACGTCGTCGCCGGCCGGTGCGGCGGCGTGGCCCGGTCCGCCGCCCTGGCTCGGAGCACCGGCATCGCTCGTCCGCGCGCCCGCCGATGCGCGCGGGACCCCGTCGTAGGGGTTGGTGCCCCGGCCTCCGGGCGGGGGAGCGGCGGCGTATCTCGACGGGTCGTGCGGCACGGGGGCAGGGTAGGTCACCGGCGGGGCGGGCCCGGGCGGCGGCGCACGTCCCCCGACCGCGCACGTCTCGCGCCGGCGCACGTGCTCCGCGTGCACGTCCCCCGGGGCGGCGTGCACGCGACGGCCTCCGGGCCGGTACCCTGCTCGCGTCCTCCATCGCCTACCCAAGGACCCCGATGCCCGGCCGAAGTACCAGCCCCGCGCCCCCTGACGGAACGGACCGAGGGGGTGCGGAGTGAGTCCAGCGGTGTCGATCCTTGTCGGCGTCCTGGTCATCGTCCTCATCACGGCGGCCACCGCGTACTTCGTCGCCCAGGAGTTCGCCTACATCTCCGTGGACCGCTCACGGCTCGCGGCCCGTGCCGCCGCGGGCGACGAGCGCGCCGCCCGGTCCCTGGCGATCACCCGCCGGACCTCGTTCATGCTCTCGGGCGCCCAGCTCGGCATCACCGTCACCGGTCTGCTCGTCGGGTACGTCGCCGAGCCCCTCGTCGGTCAGGCCTTCGGTGAGATCCTCGGCTCGACCGGGCTGACGACCGCCGTCGCGGTGGGTCTGGGGGCGGCGATCGCCCTCATCTTCTCCACCTACGTCCAGATGCTCTTCGGCGAGCTGTTCCCCAAGAACGTCGCCATCGCCTCGCCGGGGCCGCTCGCCGACGCGCTCGCCCCGTCGACCACCTGGTACCTGCGGCTGCTCGGCTGGCTCATCAGGATCTTCGACCAGGCCTCGAACCTCCTGCTGCGGATGCTGCGCATCGAGCCGGTCCACGACGTCGAGCACTCGGCGACCGCGCGCGACCTGCGCAGCATCGTCGCCGAGTCGCGGGAGGCGGCGACCCTGTCCCCGGCCATGTCCGTGCTGCTCGACCGCGTCATCGACTTCTACGACCGCGACGTCGAGCACGCGATGATCCCGCGCGCGCAGGTCGACGTCGTCCGCGAGGGGCTCATGGTGGGGGAGGTGCGCGAGGTCATGGCCGGCGGGCACACCCGCTACCCGGTGCTCGCCACCGACTCCGAGCAGGTCCTCGGCTTCGTCGACCTCAACGACGTCCTGGGCACCGCCCTGCCCGACGACGCGCCGGTCACCGACATCATGCGCGCCCCCCTGGTGGTCTCCCACCTGGAGTCGCTCAGCTCCGCCCTCGACCAGCTCGGCCAGGGCGGCCGGCTCGCCTGCGTCGTCGACGAGTACGGCGGCTTCACCGGCGTGCTCACCCTGGAGGACCTCGCCGAGGAGGTCGTCGGCGAGATCGCCGACGAGCACGACCCCGCGCCCCTCGAGGTCCGCCCGGGCCCGGAGGAGGGGGTCTGGCTCGCGCCCGGCGGCGTGCCCCTGGACGAGGTCGAGCGTGCCCTCGGGGTCGAGCTGCCCGACGGCGACTACGAGACGATCGCGGGCCTGGTCATCGACGTCGCCGACGGCCTGCCCGAGGTCGGGGACACCGTCGACGTCGAGCTGGGGGTCGACCCCGGCGAGTTCGCGCGGAACGACAACCCGGTGCCGCGCGTCCTGCGCGCCGAGGTCCTCGAGGTCGACACCTGGGTCCCCGGTCTGCTGCGCCTGACCGTGACCGACGCCGAGGAGGCGGGCGACGACGCGGAACCACACGGTGGCGACGGCGACGATGACGGCGACGGGGGTGGCGCGGACGCGCCCCGGCCGGCCCGGTCCGAGGGCGAGGTGCCGGCATGAGCCCGCTCGTGACGGTCGTGGTGACGATCGCGCTCATCGCGCTCAGCGCCTTCTTCGTGGCGACCGAGTTCTCCCTCGTCTCGGCCAAGCGGCACCGCATCGAGGAGCTCGCCCCGTCCTCGCGCACCGCCCGGGCCGCGCTGCGCAGCTCCTCGGAGCTCACTCTCCTGCTCGCCGGCTCCCAGCTCGGCATCACCGTCTGCACGCTCGCGCTGGGGGCGACCACGAAGCCCGCGGTGCACCACGCGTTGACCCCGCTGCTCGAGCTCACCGGCATGCCCTACGTGGCGGCCGACGTCGTGGCCTTCGTCCTGGCCCTGGTCGTCGTCACCTTCCTCCACCTCGTGGTCGGGGAGATGGCGCCGAAGTCCTGGGCGATCGCCCATCCGGAGCGGTCGGCGATGATGCTCGCGATCCCCATGCGCGGGTTCCTGTGGGTCTTCCGGCCGATGCTCAAGATCCTCAACCACCAGGCCAACGCCCTCGTACGACGCTTCGGCATCGAGCCGGTCGACGAGGTCCACGCCGGTCAGGACCCCGACGCCCTGCGGGCGCTGGTGGAGCACTCCGCGGACGTCGGCGTGCTCGACCCGGCCTACCAGGAGTCGCTCAACCGGGTCCTCGACCTGCGCTCGGCCACGATCGGCGAGCTGCTCGACGGCGAGCCGGTGGCGGCGCTCGAGCCCGGCGCCACCGTGCAGGACGCGCAGGACCTCGCCCGCTCCTCGGGGCACCTGCGCCTGCTCGTGGGCACGGGGGGCCGGTACACGGGAGCCGTGCACGTGCGCGACACGCTCTCGGCCGACGGTCCCGGGCAGCCGGTCACGCCGTACGTGCGGCCGCTGCTGCGCCTGGACGCCGACACCCCGCTGCCCAGCGCCACGAACCTCATGCGGCTCGGGCGCCACCAGCTGGCGCTGGTGACCGCCGCGGACGGGCGGGTCGGCGTCGTGACGATGGCCGACGTCCTGCCGCGCCTGCTCGCCGTCTCCCGCGCCTCGTCCCCCTCCAGCTCTGGCGAGTGAGCAGGAATCTGCCTGGCGAGTGAGCACCGTCGTCGGGGGCGGGGTCGGTCGGAACCGCCCCCGACGACGAACCGCGCCCCCGAGCGGGACGGTCAGCGGTAGTTGACGAACTGCAGGGCGGCGTCGATGTCGTCGGCCCGCTTGAGCAGCGCGATGACGGCCTGGAGGTCGTCGCGGGACTTCGAGCTCACCCGGATCTCGTCGCCGGTGATGGTGGACTTGACACCCTTGGGGCCCTCGTCGCGGATGAGCTTGGTGATCTTCTTCGCCACCTCCTGGCTCAGCCCCTCCTTCAGCGGCCCGGCCAGGCGGAACTCCTTGCCGGACTGGACGGGCTCCTTCTCGCCGAGGTCGAGCGCCTTGAGCGAGACGCCGCGGCGGACGAGCTTCGTCTCGAGCACGTCGAGGACGGCCAGCGTGCGCTCGGCGGTGTTGGCGGCCATCGCCACCACGTCGCCCTTGAGCTCGACCGAGGCGCCCACGCCCCGGAAGTCGTAGCGCTGGCCGATCTCCTTGGCGGCCTGGTTGACCGCGTTGTCGACCTCCTGACGGTCCACCTTCGAGACGATGTCGAACGACGAGTCGGCCATGGCTCCTCCACTGGTCGGGCCCACAGGGGCGGGGGTGACGCAGACCTCCCGCATCCGGTGCGGGGTCTGCGGCCGGATGTTGATATCGTGCCATCCGCACCCCAGGGGGTGTTCCCGGCGAGTTGCCCGAGCGGCCAAAGGGAGCTGACTGTAAATCAGCCGCGCAAGCTTCGCAGGTTCGAATCCTGCACTCGCCACCGACCGGCCGGACCCGTGACCCACGGGTCCGGCCTTCGTCGTTCCCGGCCGCCGGCCCCGACGCCGGGGTGAGGACCTGGGGGCGACGACGACGCGACGACGGCGCCCGCCGACCCGCTCCCGCACGGGCGGGAGCGTGACCCGGCCCACCGCCGTCGGTGCGTGTGAGCACACTCACCGCCCAGGGGGCCGCCGTGGTTGGCCCCGGCCCGCGGCGCCGTTGTAGGCTCGTCCGCGCTGCCCCGGAGACCTTGGTCCTCGGGGGTGCCCCGATAGCTCAGTCGGCAGAGCGTCTCCATGGTAAGGAGAAGGTCAAGGGTTCGATTCCCTTTCGGGGCTCAGGTTCACGGAATAGCCGTCGTCCATGCGCGGTTGGACCCGTGGACGCGTGGCGGGGTAGCTCAGCTGGTCAGAGCGCACGACTCATAATCGTGAGGTCGGGGGTTCGAGCCCCCCTCCCGCTACCGCGCCCGGCCCGCACATCGACGGCGCTGGCACAGCGATCAGGAACGAGGACACCATGGCCACCAAGTCGGCGGACATCCGCCCGAAGATCACCCTGGCCTGCGAGAACTGCAAGGGCCGGAACTACATCACCAAGAAGAACAAGCGGAACACCCCGGACCGCCTGCAGCTGCAGAAGTTCTGCCCGCGCTGCAACGCGAAGACCGGTCACCGCGAGACCCGCTGATCGCTCGGCCCACGCCCGGCTAGCCTGGGCGGATGACCGAGACCCCTGCGCGCCCCGTCGGCGTCGACACGACGCTCGCGGGGCGCAGCTATGCGCCCACCGAGACCTACGTGGTCTCCGCCGCCAAGATCGTCGAGATGGCCGAGGCGACCGGCGCGACCCACCCGCTGCACCTCGACGCCGAGGCCGCCCGGGCCGCCGGCTACGCCGACGTCGTCGCCCCGCCCACCTTCGCCGTGGTCCTCGCCCAGCGCGCCGAGCAGGCCTACGTGGCCTCGCCCGAGTCCGGCATCGACTTCTCCCGGGTCGTCCACGCCGACGAGCGCATCGCCCACCACCGTCCGATCGTCGCCGGCGACCGGCTGCGCACCACCGTGCTCGTCGAGCGGATCCTCGCCCGCGGGGCCCTCACCCTCGTCACCACCCGGGCGGACATCGCCGAGGAGGGCACCTCCGAGCCGGTGGCGACCGTGACCTCCACGCTCGCCGTGCGGGGTGAGGCATGAGCGCCACCGACCCGCGCCGCATCCCCGAGGTCGGCGAGGAGCTGCTCCGCGCCACCGTCCCGGTCACCCGCACCACCCTCGTGCGGTACGCGGGCGCCTCGGGCGACTTCAACCCCATCCACCACGACGACGCCGTCGCGGCCTCGGTGGACCTGCCCGGCGTCATCGCCCACGGCATGGCCACCCTCGGCATCGCCGCCGCCCAGGTGGAGACCTGGGCGGGCGGGCCGACCGCCGTGCTCGACGTCCAGACCCGGTTCTCCCGCCCCGTCGTCGTCCCCGCGGGCGAGGGCACGACGATCGAGGTCGTCGGCGTCGCCGGGGCGGTGGACGGCACCCAGGTGCGGGTCGACGTCGACGTGCGGCACGAGGGCGTCTCGGTCCTCACCCGGGCCCGGGTCCTCGTCGACCTGGCGCGGTCGCTGTGAACGCGGACCGGGTGACGACGCCGGGCCGGAACCCCGGCTCGGACACCGCGGCCCCGACGACCTTCGCGCAGGCCACCACGCTGCGCGTCGGCGGCCCGATCGGCACGCTCGTCGAGGCCGGCAGCGAGGCGGAGATCATCGACGCCGTGCGCGACGCCGACGAGGCGGGTCGCCCGCTGCTCGTCCTCGGCGGCGGCTCCAACCTGCTCGTCGCCGACGAGGGCTTCGACGGCGTCGTCGTGCGTGACACCCGCCGCGAGCTCATGGTCGAGAGCGTGGCCGGGTGCGGCGGCGGCCAGTTCTCCGCGCCCGCCGGCGCCGTGTGGGACGACGTCGTTGCCCGGGCGGTCGCCGAGGGCGCCTCCGGGTTCGAGGCGCTGTCCGGCATCCCGGGCTCGACCGGTGCGACCCCGGTGCAGAACGTGGGCGCCTACGGCCAGGAGGTCTCCGGCGTCATCTCCCACGTCCGCGCCTGGGACCGGCTCACCGGCCGCCCGCGCACGCTCGCCCTGTCCGAGCTCGGGCTCGGCTACCGCACCTCCGTGCTCAAGCGCTCCCTGACCGACGCCGGTGCCGGTGGCGGCCGCACGTGGGGGCCCACCGGCCGCTGGGTCGTCATCGACGTCGCCTTCCAGTCCCCACCCACCCGCATGTCCGCCCCCGTGCGGTACGCCGAGCTCGCCGCGCGGCTGGGGGTCGAGGTCGGGGACCGCGCGCCCTCGACCGAGGTCCGCGAGGCGGTCCTCGAGCTGCGCCGCGGCAAGGGCATGGTCCTCGACGACGCCGACCACGACACCTGGTCGGCCGGGTCCTTCTTCACCAACCCGGTCCTGCGCCCCGACGACGCCGCGCGGCTGCCCGCCGGCGCGCCCCGGTTCGAGGCCCCCGCCCCCGACGGCTCGGGCGAGACCTGGGTGAAGTCCTCGGCCGCCTGGCTCATCGACCACGCCGGCTTCACCAAGGGCTACGCGCTGCCCGGGCCCGCGGCGATCTCCTCCAAGCACGCCCTCGCCCTGACCAACCGGGGCGGGGCCCGCGCCGCCGACGTCCTCGCGCTGGCCCGCGAGGTGCGCGACGGCGTGCTGGCCACCTACGGGGTCGAGCTCGTCCCCGAGCCGGTGCTCGTCGGCGTCGAGCTCTGACGCGATGACCGGCGAGGCGCCGGGTGCCCGTGGCGGGCCGGCGTGACGGCCTGGGGGCAGGAGCCCGGCGTGCTCGTCCTGCCCGACGGGCGGCGCGTGCGCGGCACGGGCGCCCGCCGGCGGCGCGGCGACGTACCGGCGCCCGACCTGGCCGTCTACCTCCTGGGCCGCGAGCCGGACGACCCGGGGTGGCCCTACCGGTGGGTGCGATGGCCGGACTTCCGCCTGCCGCGCTCGACGCCGGACGCGCTGGCGGCCCTGAGCGAGGCCCACCGGCGCGCGGCGGACGAACGGGTGGAGATCGCCTGCGGCGCGGGCGTCGGCCGTACCGGCACGGCGATGGCGGTCCTCGCGGTGCTCAGCGGGGTCCCGGCCGGCGACGCGGTCGACTGGGTGCGCGCCCGCTACCACCGTCGCGCCGTCGAGACGCGTGCCCAGCGGGCGTGGGTGGTCTCGGTCGCGCCGGGCCTCCGCGGAGGCCCGAGGTAGGAGGGCGCGGGGTGGCACCGGCGCGAGCCGACGTGACAGCGGGCCGACGCGACACCGGGCCGGAGCGGCACCCACGGTGCCGACGTCGCGCTCAGCCTGGGGCGACGCCACCTCCCGGCCCCGTTGCATCGGCGTCGGCGTCGGTGCGGGCCGCGAGGCGGCGCACGTGGGCGTCGACGAGGTCGTGCACGGACCGGGAGCCGAGCGGCCGGAAGTGCCCCCGCTCGGGCAGGGTGATGTTGAGCGCCCCGGGCAGGTGGGAGCCGCCGGGGATGTGCGGGTCCCAGGCCGGGGACAGGGAGACGATGCGCGCGTCGACGTCGGTGCGGCCGGCGAGCGCCACGAGGTCGGGGTGCGCGGGCCGCAGCGCGCCCACGACCGAGCGCGGCGGGAAGGCGCGGGCCCAGACCGAGCCGCGCCACGGCGTCGCGACCGTGACGAGACCGGCCACCCGGTGACCCTGGGGCCCGAGCATGGTCGCCTTGCCGATGAGGCCCCCCTTGGAGTGGGCCACCAGCACGACGCCGGTGAGGTCCTCGGCGGCCAGGAAGGCCGCGGTCCGACGGGCGCCCTCCCGGATCGGGCGGTCGTTGAGCCCCAGGCCGGGCACGACGCCGACCCGGTGACCCCGGCGGGACAGCGAGCGGCCGAGCCGGGCGAGCATGTGCCAGGACTCGTAGACCCCCGGCAGCAGCACGACGAGCGCCGCGCCGGTCCCGGGCTTGTGCCGGGCCACGGAGCGGTGTCCCGCCCCGGGCTTGTGCCCGGCCGCGGGCCTGTGCCCGGCCACGGGCCGGTCGGCGAGGCCGGGACGCCACGTGCCGCGGCGCAGCAGACCGCCCGCCGAGCGGGCGGCGGTGAGCGCGACCCACGCGTAGTCCAGGCCGTGCGCGAGCGGACGGGTGGTGAGCTCGAGCGCGCGCGAGACCCGACCGCGGGCACCGGCGGCGCCCGACCCGTTCACGGCGGCCCGGTCGGTGCCACCGGGGCGGCGCGGGCTCATCCGTCCTCCGTCAGTCCCCGACCGTCGTCGGCCGGCGACCCCGGGGGCACCGCGGAACCGGGGCCGGACCGCTCGTCCGCGGCCAGATGGGACAGGGCCGCGCGGACGACCGCCGGATGGTCCTCGACGACCACGGAGTGCGCCGCCCCCGGCACGAGCTCGACCCGGCAGTGCGCCACCCGGCCGGCCAGGTCCGCCGCCCAGTCGCGGGGGACGAGCCGGTCGTGCTCGCCGTGCAGGATCGTCACCCGGGCCGTCGGCGCGGCCAGCGCGAGGCGTTCCTCGATCCGGTAGGACATGACCTCGGGCAGGATCTCCGCCATCCACCGCGTCGTGGCCGTGAGGTAGGAGCGGGTCGCCAGGAGCCGGAGCCGGTGCGTCTCGTGCACGGCGGACTGCAGGTAGCGCCACAGCTGCAGCAGCGGGCGGCGCTCGGCGGCGTTGACCGGCGGGCCGACGAGGACCGCCCGGTGGTAGGCGTCCGGCCGGCGCGCCATCATCTCGACGGCGACCTGGGCGCCCATCGAGTGCCCCACGAGTACAGGCTCGCGCACGCCGCCGGCGACCAGCACGTCGTCGACGAGATCGGCCAGGCCCTCGACACCCAGCGTGCGCGGCGGGGGCGGGACGTCGCCGAAGCCCGGCAGGTCGACCAGCAGGACCTCCCCGGCCTCGGCCAGGTCCTCGGCCAGCGGCAGCAGGTACCGCGAGGACAGCCCGACGCCGTGCAGCAGCACGAAGGTCACCCGCCCGTCGCCGGGGACGTCCGGCCGGCGCCGGTCCGCGCCGGGCCCGGGGGCGCCGATCCGGTGCACGCGCACGAAGCTGCCCGCCAGGCGCTGCATCGACGTCGCGGTCCGGGCGAGGCGGGCCGAGCTGCGGCGCGAGCCCGGGCGCAGGCGGACCTGCTGGCCCGCCGGCGGGGAGGCCAGGTCCGCGGCGTGCAGCGTGAGGTGCCGCCACCAGGGCAGGCGAGGGCTCACCGAGGGTCCCGCGCGGGCGGGGCACCGTCGTCGGGGGCGGCGAGCCAGGCGTCGACCTCGGCGACCCACCGGGCGACGTCGCGGCGGTCGGCGCGCGAGGCGGCCAGGGAGGCCTTGGCGAGGGAGGCGATCTCGGCGTCGATCATCCCGTGCACCTCGCGGGCGGCGACGTACTGGTCGGTCAGTCGCGAGAGGAACAGCAGCGGGTCGTCGGCACCGAGGGCGACCTGGGCGCCGGCGTCGACGAGCGTGCGCAGGGGGACCTCGGCCGGGGTGGGGTAGACGCCGAGGGAGACGTTCGAGGCGGGACAGACCTCGAGGGCGATGCCGGCGTCGACGACCCGGGCGAGCAGGTCGGGCGACTCGGCGAGCCGCACCCCGTGGCCGAGCCGGTCGGGGTGCAGGTGGGCGAGGACGTCGGCGACATGGTCGGGGCCCAGCAGCTCCCCGCCGTGGGGGACCGCGGCCAGGCCGGCGTTGCGGGCGATGCGGAAGGCGGCGGCCCAGTCGGAGGTGACCCCGCGGCGCTCGTCGTTGCTCAGGCCGAAGCCGATGACCTGCCCCGGTCCGTCCCCGGCGTGCAGGGCGGCGAGCCGGGCCAGGGTGCGCGCGTCGAGCGGGTGGCGGGTCCGCGAGGCCGCGACGATGACGGCGACCTGCACGCCGGTCGCGCGCGAGGCGGCCGCCGCCTCGTCCAGGACGATCTCCAGGGCGGGGGTGAGCCCCCCGACGAACGGCGCGTAGGACGTGGGGTCGACCTGGATCTCCAGGCGCCGTGAGCCCTCGGCCGCGTCGTCGGCGGCGGCCTCGGCCACGATCCGCCGCATCGCGGCCTCCGAGCGGACCACGGCGCGGGCGGCGTCGTAGGAGCGCTGGAACCGGAACCAGCCCCGCTTGTCGGCCGGGACCCGCAGCGCCTCGTCGTCGGTGAGGTTCTCCGGCAGGCGCACGCCCTGGGCGGCGGCGAGGTCGACGAGCGTGCGCACGCGCATCGACCCGGTGAAGTGCAGGTGCAGGTGGGCCTTCGGGAGTCGGCCCAGGTCGCGCATCGGGACATCATGCCAGGACAGGGGACCGGCCGGGCGGGCCGACGGAACCTGATCGTCGTGGCGCGCGGCGGGCCCCGGGTGTGGTCTCATTTCCAGCATGAGCATCTCGGCGGCGGCGATGAGGGAGCCGGCCGACGTCGCCCTGCTGACCGGGCCCGACGCCGGTGACGTCCTCACCTCGGCCCTCGTGCCCGACGACGGACGACTGGTCGAGTGGGCCGTGCACACCGTCCACCACCGCCCGGGGGCGGGCGTGACGGTGGGCTACACCGCCACCGTGGAGCGCACCGCCTCGGACGGCTCGCGCAAGCGCACCGAGGAGTACCTGTGCGCGACGACGGCGCGGCTGACGAGGAACGCCGGCCCGGGCCTGGTCCGGCTCGAGCCGCCCGACGGCCGCGGCCCGGTGGTCCACCTCTGGCGCCACCCCGCCGACCCGGAGCTGCCCGCGCTGGCCACGGCCTGCGACTCGGTGAAGATGTCGCGCCGCCTCGGCGAGCAGGTCTCCCTCGAGCTCGTCGCCTACCGCCCCACGCGCCGCGCCGTCCTGCGGGCGACCGGCGCCTCGGGCACCGTGCACTTCGTCAAGGTCGTGCGGCCCGTGGCGCTCGCCGACCTGGTGGGCCGCCACCGGATGCTCACCGCCGCCGGCGTGCCCGCCCCGGCCGTGGTCGCCGAGGAGCCGGCGGGCCTGGCCGTCCTCGCCGAGGGCAGGGGGGAGTCCCTCGCCCGCGTCCTGCACCGCGGACCGGGCCGCGATACCGACGCCGTCCTGCACGCCCTGGTGCGCACCCTGGACACCCTGCCGGTCTCGGCCATGCAGCTCGCCCGGCGCTCGGCCTGGTCGGAGCGGGCCGGGCACTACGCCCACGCCGCGGCCACCGTCCTGCCGGAGGCCGAGGGGCGCACGCGGGCCCTCGCCCAGGGCATCGACCAGCTCCTGCACGCCGGGCCGCCGCAGCCGGTGGTCCCCGTGCACGGGGACTTCTACGAGGCCAACGTGCTGATGGACCCGCGCGAGGGGTACGTCGCCGTCTCCAGCCTGCTCGACGTCGACTCGCTCGGCCCGGGCCACCGCAGCGACGACCTGGCCTGCCTGCTGGGGCACGTCTCGGTGCTCGTGCACCTGGCCCCCGACCGGTACCCGGCGGTCCCGCACGTGCTCGCCCGGTGGGCGCAGCTGTGCGAGCAGATGGTCGACCCCGTCCAGGTGTGCACCCGGGCGGCCGGCGTCACCCTCTCCCTGGTCGCGGGGGCCAAGCGCGCCGACGGCCGCTGGCGGGCGGACGCGGAGGGCCGCCTCGTCACCGCCGAGGCCTGGCTCGCGCGGGCCCGCGAGTTCGCCTCGGGCCGGGTCAGCGGCCCGTTCGTCGTGCCGCCGCCGATCGGCTGAGCCCACCCGGCGCCGGACGTGCCGGGCGCGGCAGGAGCCGGCGGGCGAGGCGCGACGCGCCGGACGTGGCCGCCCGGCCGAGATGAGAGTGCTCTCATCGTGCACTCGGCCGACGCTCACCGGCGGTGGGCACGATGGTGGCGTCGGCGACGGGCCGGCGCAGGGACGACAGATCGACGGAGGCGACGAGGTGCGCATCAAGGGTTCGTGGGTGGCCGTGGGTTCGTTGTCGGCCGTCGCCGTCGTCGGCGGCAGCGTCCTGGCGAGCGCGGACCTGGAGGACGACACCGTCGAGTCGGTGACCGTCCCGCCGGGCACCGACGTCCCCGGGTCGCCCACCGCGGCCCCGGAGGAGCCCACGACCGACGAGGAGCCCACCGAGGAGCCGACGACCGACGAGGCGACCACGGTCCCGCCCGAGCGCAGCGCCGTCACCGCCGCCTCTCCCGAGCCCGCGCCGCAGCCCCCGGCGCCCGCGCCGGCTCCGACCCGGGCGCCGGCCCCGGTGCCCGCCCCCGCTCCCGCGCCGGTCCCCGCGGACAGCCCGGACTCGCCCCCGAGCGCGCCCTCGCCGGTGAGCGCCGAGAGCGCCGACGACTGACGGTCGCGCCGCCCGCTCAGCGGGCGACGAGCCGGTAGCCCATCCGCGGCACGGTCGCGATGCGCTCCGCACCGATCTTCTTGCGCAGGTAGCGCACGTAGACGTCGACCACGTTCGACCCGGGGTCGAAGTCGTAGCCCCACACCCGCGAGAGGATCTGCTCGCGCGAGAGCACCTGCCCCGGGTGCAGCATGAAGGTCTCCAGCAGGGCGAACTCCCGCGCGGAGAGGTCGACCGTGCGGCCGGCGACCGTCGCCTGCCGGGTGCGCACGTCCAGGGACAGGTCGTCGACCTGCAGCAGCGTCGGGTCGGCGCCGGCCTGGGCGGGCTGCGCCGAGCGGAGCCGCAGCCGCACGCGGGCCAGGAGCTCCTCGAAGCGGAACGGCTTGGGCATGTAGTCGTCCGCCCCCGACTCCAGCCCCGTGACGGTGTCGTCGACGGAGGTCCGGGCGGTGAGCATGATGACCGGGACGGTGTGCCCCTCGCCGCGCAGGGTCTCCAGGACCTCGAACCCGTCGATGTCCGGCAGGCCGACGTCGAGGATGACGATGTCGTACCCGCCCGTGCGGGCGTGGTTGAGCCCGTCCTTGCCGGTGGTCACGGCGGTGGGCTGGTGGCCGGCCGCGGTCAGGCCCTTGGTGACGAACGAGGCGATACCCACCTCGTCCTCGATGATGAGGATCTGTGCCACTACCCGTTCCCTGCCTCTCGTCGGCCCGGCCCCGCGGCCGGGATGTCGTCGTCGGTCTCGCCGCCCGGGGCGTCGAGGTCGAGGTCGTCGTCGAGCTCGAGGTCGCGGGCCGGCAGGTCGAGGACGAAGGTCGAGCCGGCCCCGAGGACCGAGTCGACGTCCACCGTGCCGCCGTGCGCCTCGGCGATGGCCTGGACGATGGCCAGACCCAGACCGCTGCCCTCGGTGCGCTGCTGGCCGGGGCCGTAGGAGCGGGCGAACCGCTCGAAGATCCGCCGGGTGTCCTCCTCGGCGATGCCCCGGCCCTCGTCGCGGACCCACAGGAGCAGGCGCCCCTCGTCGGTGGCCGAGCCGAGCGCCACGGTCGTGCCTGGCTCGGAGAACTTCACGGCGTTGGCGGCGAGCTGGATGAGGGCCTGGGTGATCCGCTGACCGTCGACCACCGCCTCGGCCTCGAGCCGGGCGTCGACGACGAAGCGCCGGTCGCCGAGCTGGCGCACCTGGTCGAGCACGTTGTCCAGCACGGGCCCGAGGTCGGTGGGGGCGGGCTGGACGAAGGCGGGCCCGTCGGCCTTGGCGAGCATGACCAGGTCGTCGGCGAGCCGGTGCATCCGGTCCAGCTCGGAGATCGTCAGCTCCCGGGTCTGGCGGGCGTCGTCGGCGTCGTCGGGGTTCATCAGCTCGAGGTGACCGCGCACGATGGTGATGGGCGTGCGCAGCTCGTGGCCGGCGTCGTCGAGGAGCTGGCGCTGCGAGAGGAACGAGGCCTCGAGGCGGGCGAGCATGGCGTTGACGGTCCGGGTGAGGTCGGCGACGTCGTCGGACCCGTGGGCCTCGATCCGGCCCGATAGGTCGGTCTCGGTGATCCGCTCGGCCGTGGTGCGCAGCTCGCGCAACGGGGCCAGCAGGCGACCGGAGACCACCCAGGCCACGATGCCGACCACCAGCATCGACGCCAGCGAGACCAGCAGGTAGGTCCGGGCGGAGGCCCACACCGGGGCGAGCTCGGCGTCGGTGTCGAAGGCGATGACGATGGCACCCTCGGTCGGCGGGCTGCCCAGGGGTCCCAGGGGCGGACCGGTGGGCTCGACCGCGACCGGCAGCATGGCGAAGCGGTAGGTCGACCGTGCGGTGGTCACCGTGCTGATCGTGCCCTGGCCGCGCTCGACGGCGCTGGTCAGCGCGGCGATGAGCTCGGGGTCGGAGCGCATGTCCAGCCCGCCGGGCTGCCACCAGCGCGGCGTGGTGCCCACGTAGCCCAGGGCACCCTCGTTGTCGTCGGGGATCTCGGAGGCCATCGCCGTCCACACGGCCTCGGAGATGCCGTCGTCGGCGTCCACCGCGGTCGGGTCGGTGAGGATCTGGGACATCTCCTCGGTCGTGCGCTGCAGCGTCTGCTCGACGGAGTCCAGCACCCGGCCGCGCTCGAGCCACACGGCCGTGCCCATGACCAGCAGCAGCGTGGCGGCGGTGAGCAGGACCACGGTGCGCAGGATCGTGCCGCGCACGGTGGTGCGCCGGTACCAGGGCCGCTCGGCGGCCAGGGGGACCTCGGCGCTGCCGGTCGCGGTGCCGGAGCCGGTGGTGGTGCCGGCGCCCGCGGTGCGGCCCGCGGCCGGCGGGGTGGGGGCCGAGGGCGCCGCGTCGCGTCCGGGCGTGCGTGTCGGCGCCACGGCCCGGCCGTCACGTCCGCTCATCGCACACCTCTCCTCGGGACGGGTCCGCCTGCCTCAACCTAGTCTCCGGCGCCGGGATGAAGCCGAGATGAGAACGGCACGGGTCCCTTCCCATCCCCGTCACGGACGCCGACGGCCCGGTGCGCACCCGCTCGGGGCGCGCACCGGGCCGTCGGTGCAGCTCGCGCGCCGGGGGACCGGCGCTGGGCTCAGGAGAGGAGCTCGGCGATGCGGCCGACGGCCTCGGTGAGGTTCTCGTCGGAGGTCGCGTAGCTCAGCCGCAGGAAGCCCGAGGGGCCGAACGCCTCGCCCGGGACCACGGCGACCTCGACCTCCTCGAGGATGAGCGCGGCCAGCTCGGCCGACGTGGTGGGCACCTGCCCGCGGATCTCGCGGCCCAGCACGCCCTCGACCGAGGGGTAGACGTAGAACGCGCCCTGCGGCTCGGGCACCTCGACGCCGTCGATCGCCCGCAGCAGGTCGACCACGAGCCGGCGACGCCGGTCGAAGGCACTGCGCATCTCCTCGACCGCGGTCAGGTCCCCGGACACCGCGGCGAGCGCGGCCCGCTGGGAGACGTTGGCGACGTTCGAGGTGAGGTGGGACTGGAAGTTCGTCGCCGCCTTGACCACGTCGGAGGGGCCGACCAGCCAGCCCACCCGCCAGCCGGTCATCGCGTAGGTCTTGGCCACGCCGTTGAGCACGATGGTGCGGTCGGCCAGCTCGGGGACCACCTTCAGGACCGGGGTGAAGGTGGCGTCGCCGTAGACCAGGTGCTCGTAGATCTCGTCGGTGATCACCCAGATGCCGCGCTCGAGGGCCCAGCGGCCGATCCGCTCGGTCTCCTCGGGGGTGTAGACGGCGCCGGTCGGGTTCGACGGCGAGCACAGCACGAGGACCTTCGTACGGGACGAGACGGCCGCCTCGAGCAGATCGACGTCGACCTTGTAGCCGCGCTCGGCGCCGGCGAAGACCGGTACGCCCACACCCCCGGCCAGCGAGATGGCCTCGGGGTAGGTGGTCCAGTACGGGGCGGGCAGCAGCACCTCGTCGCCCGGGTCGAGGATCGCGGCGAAGGCCTGGAACACGGCCTGCTTGCCGCCGTTGGTCACCAGGACGTCGGCGGGGGAGATCTCGTAGCCGGAGTCGCGCAGCGTCTTGGCCGCGATCGCCTCCTTGAGGACCGGCAGGCCGCCCGCAGGGGAGTAGCGGTGGTTGACCGGGTCCTGGGCGGCGGCGACGGCGGCGTCGACGATGTAGGACGGCGTCGGGAAGTCGGGCTCGCCGGCGCCGAGGCCGATGACCGGGCGGCCGGCGGCCTTGAGCGCCTTCGCCTTGGCGTCGACGGCCAGGGTCGCGGACTCGGCGATGCCGGCCAGACGGGCGGAGATGCGGGGACGGGAGGCAGTGGACTCGCTCACGCAGACCATGGTCGCACGACGCGGACGGGAGGTCGCGGGGGTCCGTCGGCGCAGGTGTGACGCGTGACCTTCGGCACCTCGGTCGACCGGGTCCCTCGCGGTGCGTACTATGGTCCATCGGCGGTGCGAACCGCAGACTTCCCCGTGCCCGCACGGGGCGGGTCCCCGCCGAAGGGCAGTGGCGCAATTGGCAGCGCACCGGTCTCCAAAACCGGCGGTTGAGGGTTCGAGTCCCTCCTGCCCTGCACCTGACGGCACGCAGCACCGCCGTCGGGCCGGTCCACCACGGTGGGCGTGCCCGTGACCCGTGCCGGGTGCGGGTGTGACGGCGAGACGATGAGGGACTGGGCTGACGTGAGTGAGACGACGGCCGCCGGCGGCGGCTCTGGGCACAGGTCCGACGCCGAGCCCCGGCGCGGCCTGTTCGCACGGATCGCACGGTTCTTCCGGCAGGTCTTCGCGGAGATCCGCAAGGTCGTCCGCCCCACGCGGCGCGAGCTCATCACGTACTTCTTCGTCGTCGTCATCTTCGTGCTGGTGATGATGGCGATCGTCGGGGTGCTCGACCTCGTCTTCGGTCAGCTCGCCCTGTGGACGTTCGGCTGAGCCGACCCACGGCCCCCGGGCCATGACCACGCGTGACCGTCCGGTCGCGCGTCCGACGCATCCAAGGAGGATGTTCCCTCGTGTCTGTGGACTTCAGCGGCGACGACACCACGTCGACCGACGACCTCGGCGGCGACGCCGCGGCTGACGGGTCGACCCCGCTCGAGGTCGACCCCAGCGCCGAGGCGGACACCGCCGCGGACGGCGCCGGCGATGGCGACACCGCCGAGCCAGCTGCCGACGAGGCCGCGGCCGACGCCGGGCAGGACCCCGCGGCCGACGGCGAGGACCAGGCGCCCGCGCCGGCCGAGACCGGCGACGACGCCGCCGAGGAGCTCGACCCCGAGGCGGCCTACCGGCTCGAGATGCGGATGCTCCCCGGCGACTGGTACGTCGTCAACACCTACGCGGGCTTCGAGAAGCGCGTGAAGGCCAACCTCGAGCACCGCATCACGACCCAGAACATGGAGGACCACATCTTCCAGGTCGAGGTGCCGATGGAAGAGGTCGTCGAGATCAAGAACACCCAGCGCAAGCTGGTCAACCGCGTGCGCATCCCCGGTTACACGCTGGTGCGCATGGAGATGACCGACGAGTCCTGGGGCGTCGTCCGGCACACGCCCGGCGTCGTCGGGTTCGTGGGTAACGCCCACAACCCGATGCCGCTCTCGCTCGACGAGGCCATCTCCATGCTCAACGTCTCGTTCGCCGAGGCGCCCGGCCAGGTCGAGGCCGGCGGCGAGGCGGTCGAGACCGGTGGCGAGCAGCGCCCCGTCGTCGTCGACTTCGAGGTCGGGGAGTCGGTCACCGTCACCGACGGCCCCTTCGAGACCATGCCCGCGACCATCTCCGAGATCCACGTGGAGAGCCGCAAGCTGCAGGTGCTCGTCAGCATCTTCGGCCGGGAGACCCCGGTCGAGCTCTCCTTCTCCCAGGTCGCCAAGCCCTGAGAGAGCCGCCCGTGGTCGCCGCCGCGGGCACCGACAGAACAGGTAAAGGACCCGAATGCCTCCCAAGAAGAAGGTCTCCGGCTACATCAAGCTCCAGATCCAGGCCGGAGCAGCCACCCCCGCACCGCCGATCGGTCCCGCGCTGGGCCAGCACGGCGTCAACATCATGGAGTTCTGCAAGGCGTACAACGCCGCGACCGAGTCGCAGCGTGGCAACGTCGTGCCCGTCGAGATCACCGTGTACGAGGACCGCTCGTTCACGTTCATCACGAAGACGCCGCCGGCCGCCGAGCTCATCAAGAAGGCCGCCGGTGTGCAGAAGGGGTCCTCGACCCCGCACACCGACAAGGTCGCCTCGATCACCCGCGAGCAGGTCCAGGAGATCGCCCGGACCAAGGCCGAGGACCTCAACTCGAACGACATCGAGGCCGCAGAGAAGATCATCGCGGGCACCGCCCGCTCCATGGGGATCACCGTCGACGGCTGACCCCGCAGGCGCCGCAGCCGCGGCGCAGTGGCAGGGCCCGGCGCGGGCCCGACGACCACGACTGCTCCGTCACAGACACAGGAGAAGCAGAATGACCACGCGCAGCAAGGCCTACCGCAAGGCCGCCGAGAAGATCCACGACGGGGAGCTCTACGCCCCCCTCGCCGCCGTCCGCCTGGCCAAGGAGAACGCCGGCACAAAGTTCGACCAGACCGTCGAGGTCGTCTTCCGCCTCGGCGTCGACCCCCGCAAGGCGGACCAGATGGTCCGCGGCACCGTCAACCTCCCGCACGGAACCGGCAAGACCGCCCGGGTCCTGGTCTTCGCCGTCGGCGACCGTGCGCAGCAGGCGATCGACGCGGGTGCCGACGAGGTCGGCGGCGACGAGCTCATCGAGAAGGTCGCGGGCGGCTACACCGACTTCGACTCGGCCATCGCCACCCCGGACCTCATGGGCAAGGTCGGCCGCCTCGGCCGCGTGCTCGGTCCCCGTGGCCTCATGCCCAACCCGAAGACCGGCACGGTGACCATGGACGTCGCCAAGGCGGTGTCCGACATCAAGGGCGGGCGGATCGAGTTCCGCGTCGACAAGCACGCCAACCTGCACTTCGTCATCGGCAAGGCCTCCTTCGACGAGACCCGCCTGGTGGAGAACTACGCCGCGGCGCAGGAGGAGATCCTGCGGCTCAAGCCCTCCAGCTCGAAGGGCCGCTACATCACCCGGGCGACGATGAGCACGACGATGGGCCCGGGCATCCCGCTCGACGCCACCAAGACGCGCAACCTCACCACCGAGGACGCCTCCTGACCTCCGTCCAGCACTGACTGGACGTTGTTTCGACGAGGGCCCGGCCGACCCGCGAGGGTGGCCGGGCCCTCGCCGTCGTGCAGGGGGAGGGGCGGTGGGGCTGCTTGCGTACCAGCCGCTCCCGGCCGGCCACTCGCGACCGGCCGCTCCCGGCCGGCCGCTCCCGACCGGCCACTCCCGGCCGGCCACTCCCGACCTCTCAACGGCTGAGGTGACTTTTCAGCACGCACTGACGGTTGAGAGGTGGATCTGCCGGTTGACAGGTGGCGAGGTGGGCGACGTCTCCGGCGAACCGCCCGCTCGACGGCCAGCCGGGTACCGGCCCCGACGACGGCGGAGGACCCGGCGGGGTGAGCAGGCACACGCCGGCCGGGGGGTACCGCGCGGCGCGGGCACCGCTACGATGGACCCTGCCAAAGACCGTCGGTCATGCGGGGCACCCGCCCCGGATCGAAGTCCACGCAGGTGGAGCCGGCGCAGGCGTGCTACGAAGCCTCGCATCCTCGCGATGCGCAAGCCCCGTGCCGTCTGCGCGGGGCTTTCCTCATGTGCGGACACCGTCGGTCCCACATCGGAAGGAGGGCTCATGGCACGGCCAGACAAGACCGAGGCCATCGCCGAGCTCGAACAGGGCTTCCGCGAGGCGCAGGCGGTGCTGCTCACCGAGTACCGCGGCCTGAGCGTCACCCAGCTGGGGGAGCTGCGCCGCTCGCTGGCCGGCTCCGGTCGTTACGTGGTCGCGAAGAACACGCTCGCGGCCATCGCGGCGGAGCGTGCCGGCGTCGAGATCGCGCGTGAGACCCTCACGGGCCCGACGGCGATCACGTTCGTCACCGGCGAGGTGTCGGAGGCCGCCAAGGCGCTCAACGACTTCGCCAAGGAGAACGAGCAGCTCGTCCTCAAGGGCGGTGTCCTCGACGGCAACGAGCTCTCGGCGGACGACGTCAAGAAGCTCGCGAACCTCGAGTCCCGCGAGGTGCTCCTGGGCAAGGCGGCCGGTGCCCTCACCGCCGCGCTGTTCCAGGCGGCCTACATGTTCACCGCGCCGGCCACCGAGGCCGCCCGCACCATCGACGCCCTGCGCGAGAAGCAGGCAGCCGCCGAGGCCTGACCGGGCCGCGGCACTACCCACCCCCTCTGCTCGCGTAGCAGGACCCATACGGAAGGAAAGCCACCATGGCCAAGCTCACCACCGACGAGCTCATCGAGGCGTTCAAGGAGCTCACGCTCATCGAGCTCTCCGAGTTCGTCAAGCAGTTCGAGGACACCTTCGGCGTCGTCGCGGCCGCGCCGGTCGCCGTCGCCGGTGCCGCCCCCGCCGCGGGCGGCGACGCCCCGGCCGCCGCCGAGGAGCAGGACTCCTTCGACGTCGTCCTGGAGTCGGTCGGCGACAAGAAGGTTGCGGTCATCAAGGAGGTGCGCGCCCTCACGTCCCTCGGCCTCAAGGAGGCCAAGGACCTGGTCGACGCCGCCCCGAAGGCCATCCTCGAGGGTGTCGACAAGGAGGCCGCCGACAAGGCCAAGGAGCAGGTCGAGGCCGCCGGCGCCACCGTCACCATCAAGTGATCGTCGCCCCTGACGGGGGCGCACCGATCCACCGGCCCGGGACCGGGACCCAGCGCGGGTCCCGGCCCCGGGCCGTCGTCGTGCCGGGGGAGGGCGCTCCGACGTCGTGCTGGCGGACTGCGCTCCGCCGTTGCGCCTGCGCAGGCCGGCCCGTCGTCGTACCGGGGCAGGCCGGTCCGGCGTCGTGCCCCGGGGCAGGCCGCACCGTCGTCGCGGCGGGTGCCCGACGCGCCGGGAGCGGTCGGTGCGCCGGACGGGTGACCCGCGCCTGCACGTGCCCTACACTGGACGCGGCCTGAGGGCCGGTCCGGCGGATCGACGACGCTCCACCGGGTCTCACGGGCTGACCGCGGTGAGTCCGGGATCACCAGCACCTGCGGGCGCGTGTCTGGACCGGGCGCGCACGCCCGTGTAGGGTGGACACTTGCGTTAGCCGACGCCTGCCCCGCCTCCGCCCATCCCGGCACCGACGTGTCCGGACCGCCATCGAGCCGCGCCACCAGGCGCGACACCTCTCCCGGGGGCGCGGGAAGACGACCGGCAAACCGCCGCGTGCACACCTCTCCGCAGGGAAGGACCCCCTTTGGCTGCCTCGCGCACCTCTGCCGCCCCGTCCGCCGACCTCGTCGCGAAGCGTCTCGCGTCGCCCAGGCTGTCGTTCGCCAAGATCTACGAGCCGATGCAGGCGCCCGACCTGCTCGGCCTGCAGACCGAGAGCTTCGACTGGCTCCTGGGCAACGACGCGTGGCGCGCCCGGCTCGAGGACAACCCTGACGGGTCGACCCACACCATCTCGGGCCTGGAGGAGATCTTCGAGGAGATCTCCCCGATCGAGGACTTCTCGGAGTCGATGTCGCTGTCCTTCAGGGACCACCGCTTCGAGCCCGCCAAGCACACCGCCGAGGAGTGCAAGGAGAAGGACCTCACCTACGCGGCGCCGCTGTTCGTCGTCGCGGAGTTCATGAACAACACGACCGGCGAGATCAAGTCGCAGACCGTGTTCATGGGTGACTTCCCGTTGATGACCGACCGCGGCACGTTCATCATCAACGGGACCGAGCGCGTCGTCGTCAGCCAGCTCGTGCGCTCGCCCGGCGTGTACTTCGAGCGCACCGCCGACAAGACCTCGGACCGCGACATCTTCACCGCCAAGGTCATCCCCTCGCGCGGCGCGTGGCTCGAGTTCGAGATCGACAAGCGCGACGCCATCGGCGTGCGCATCGACCGCAAGCGCAAGCAGTCGGTCACCGTCTTCCTGCGCGCCCTCGGTCTGACCGAGGCCGAGATCCGCGGCCACTTCGAGGACTACCCGGTCCTGCTCGAGTCGCTGGAGAAGGACACGGTCAAGACGCAGGACGAGGCCCTGCTGGACATCTACCGCAAGATCCGTCCGGGCGAGCCGCCGACGGTCGAGGCCGGCCGCAACCTGCTGGACTCCTACTACTTCGCGGCCAAGCGCTACGACCTGGCCAAGGTCGGTCGCTACAAGATGAACAAGAAGCTCGGCATGACCACCGAGCCGGGCGAGTCGCTGCTGCGCGTGCAGGACATCATCGCCACCATCCGGTTCATCCTCGCCCTGCACAAGGGCGAGGAGGTGCTCCCGGGCACCCGCGACGGCGAGAAGGTCGACGTCCGCGTCGAGACCGACGACATCGACCACTTCGGCAACCGGCGCATCCGCGCCGTCGGCGAGCTCATCCAGAACCAGGTCCGCACCGGCCTGTCCCGGATGGAGCGCGTCGTGCGCGAGCGCATGACCACCCAGGACGTCGAGGCGATCACGCCCCAGACGCTCATCAACATCCGGCCGGTCGTCGCCTCCATCAAGGAGTTCTTCGGCACCAGCCAGCTCTCGCAGTTCATGGACCAGAACAACCCGCTCTCGGGCCTGACCCACAAGCGGCGGCTGTCGGCCCTGGGCCCGGGCGGTCTGTCCCGTGACCGCGCCGGCATGGAGGTCCGTGACGTCCACCCCTCGCACTACGGCCGCATGTGCCCGATCGAGACCCCTGAGGGCCCCAACATCGGTCTCATCGGATCGCTCGCGACCTTCGCGCGGATCAACTCCTTCGGCTTCGTCGAGACCCCCTACCGCAAGGTCGAGGGCGGCCGGGTCACCGGTGAGATCGAGTACGTCACGGCCGACGACGAGGACCGGCACACCATCGCCCAGGCCTCGGCCCCGCTGAACGAGGACGGCACGTTCGTCGAGGAGCGGGTCCTGTGCCGCACCCCCGGCGGCGAGCCGGCGCTCGTCGAGCCCACCGAGATCGCGTTCATGGACGTCTCCGCGCGCCAGATGGTCTCCGTCGGTACCGCGATGATCCCGTTCCTCGAGCACGACGACGCCAACCGCGCCCTCATGGGCGCCAACATGCAGCGTCAGGCCGTGCCGCTCATCCGCGCCGAGGCCCCGCTCGTGGGGACCGGCATGGAGCGGCGCGCGGCCGTCGACGCCGGTGACGTCGTCACCTCCGAGGTGGCCGGTGTGGTCACCGAGGTCTCGGCCGACGCCGTCGTGGTGCTCTCCGACGAGGGTTCGAGCTACACCCACCGGGTGATGAAGTTCAACCGCTCCAACCAGGGCAACTCCTACAACCAGCGCGTGCTGGTCGACGAGGGTGACCGCGTCGAGGTCGGCTCCGTGCTGGCAGACGGCCCCTCGACCGACGAGGGCGAGCTGGCGCTGGGGCGCAACCTCCTCGTCGCATTCATGTCGTGGGAGGGCTACAACTACGAGGACGCCATCATCATGTCGCAGCGTGTCGTCACCGACGACATGCTCACCTCGATCCACATCGAGGAGCACGAGGTGGACGCCCGCGAGACCAAGCTCGGCGCGGAGGAGATCACCCGCGACCTGCCCAACGTCTCCGAGGAGATCCTCGCCGACCTCGACGAGCGCGGCATCATCCGCATCGGCGCCGAGGTCAGCGCCGGCGACGTCCTCGTCGGCAAGGTCACGCCCAAGGGTGAGACCGAGCTGACCTCCGAGGAGCGGCTGCTGCGGGCGATCTTCGGCGAGAAGGCCCGCGAGGTGCGCGACACCTCGCTCAAGGTGCCCCACGGCGAGTCCGGCATCGTCATCGGCGTCCGCGAGTTCACCGAGGACGACGACGAGCTACCCCCGGGCGTCAAGCAGCAGGTGCGCGTCTACATCGCGCAGCGCCGCAAGATCACCGACGGCGACAAGCTCGCCGGCCGGCACGGCAACAAGGGCGTCATCTCCAAGATCCTCCCGGTCGAGGACATGCCCTTCCTGGCCGACGGCACGCCGGTCGACGTCATCCTCAACCCGCTGGGTGTGCCCGGCCGGATGAACGTCGGCCAGGTCCTCGAGCTGCACCTGGGCTGGGCCGCGGCCAACGGCTGGGACATCAGCGAGGCCGTCAAGGCCGCGGAGGAGTGGACGAAGAACCTGCCCGAGCACGTGCACGAGGCGCCGGCCGGCTCGACCGTGGCCACCCCGGTCTTCGACGGTCTCCAGCAGGACGAGCTCCAGGGCATCCTCGGCCACACCCTGCCCAACCGGGACGGCGAGCGGCTCGTCGCCCCCGACGGCAAGGCGCGGCTGTTCGACGGCCGCTCCGGCGAGCCCTTCCCGTCGCCCATCTCGGTCGGCTACATGTACATGCTCAAGCTGCACCACCTGGTCGACGACAAGATCCACGCCCGTTCGACGGGTCCGTACTCGATGATCACGCAGCAGCCGCTGGGTGGTAAGGCGCAGTTCGGTGGCCAGCGGTTCGGCGAGATGGAGGTGTGGGCGCTCGAGGCGTACGGCGCCGCGCACGCCCTCCAGGAGCTGCTGACGATCAAGTCCGACGACGTCACCGGCCGCGTCAAGGTCTACGAGGCCATCGTCAAGGGCGAGAACATCCCCGAGCCGGGCATCCCGGAGTCCTTCCGGGTGCTCATCCAGGAGATGCGCTCGCTGTGCCTGAACGTCGAGGCGCTCGACTCCTCCGGCACGGTCATCGACCTCAAGGACTCCGACGACGAGGTCTACCGCGCCGCCGAGGAGCTCGGCATCGACCTGTCCCGCCGTCCCGACGCCTCGAGCGTCGACGAGCTCTGACCCCGCCGCACGCGGCATCCGAACGAGCGAAAACGAAGGAAGTAGGACACGTTGCTCGACGTCAATCTGTTTGACCAGCTCCACATCTCCCTGGCCACCGCCGGCGATGTGCGCGAGTGGTCGCACGGCGAGGTCAAGAAGCCGGAGACGATCAACTACCGCACGCTCAAGCCGGAGAAGGACGGCCTGTTCTGCGAGAAGATCTTCGGTCCCACCCGGGACTGGGAGTGCAACTGCGGCAAGTACAAGCGCGTGCGCTACAAGGGCATCATCTGCGAGCGCTGCGGCGTCGAGGTGACCCGCTCGAAGGTCCGCCGTGAGCGGATGGGCCACATCGAGCTGGCCGCCCCGGTCACGCACATCTGGTACTTCAAGGGCGTCCCCTCGCGCCTGGGCTACCTGCTCGACCTGGCGCCGAAGGACCTCGAGAAGGTCATCTACTTCGCGGCCTACATGATCACCGAGGTCGACGAGGACGGCCGGCACGAGGACCTGTCGACCCTGCAGAACGAGGTCGACCTGGAGCGGGACGAGCTCCTCAAGGCCCGGGACCTGGCCGTCGAGAACCGGCTGAAGAAGATCGAGGCCGACCTCGCCGAGCTCGAGGCCGCCGACGCCGATTCCGCCACCCGCGAGAAGGTGCGCAAGTCCGGCGAGCGCGAGGCGGGCCAGATCCGGCGCAAGGGCGACCAGGAGATCGAGCGCCTGGAGAAGGTCTGGGACCGCTTCAAGAACCTCAAGGTCGGCGACCTCGAGGGCGACGAGGCGCTCTACCGCGAGATGAACGCGCGGTTCGGCATCTACTTCACGGGTGCGATGGGCGCCACGGCGATCCAGAAGCGCCTGGAGACCTTCGACCTCGAGGCCGAGGCCGAGGCGCTGCGCGAGCTCATCGCCACCGGCACCGGCCAGCGCAAGACCCGTGCGCTCAAGCGCCTCAAGGTGGTCAACGCCTTCCTGTCCACCGGCAACTCGCCGCTGGGCATGGTCCTCGACTGCGTCCCGGTCATCCCGCCGGACCTGCGCCCGATGGTGCAGCTCGACGGTGGCCGCTTCGCGACCTCGGACCTCAACGACCTCTACCGGCGCGTCATCAACCGGAACAACCGCCTCAAGCGGCTGCTCGACCTGGGCGCGCCCGAGATCATCGTCAACAACGAGAAGCGGATGCTCCAGGAGTCCGTGGACGCGCTGTTCGACAACGGCCGCCGCGGCCGGCCCGTCACCGGGCCGGGCAACCGGGCGCTGAAGTCGATCTCCGACATGCTCAAGGGCAAGCAGGGCCGGTTCCGGCAGAACCTGCTCGGCAAGCGCGTCGACTACTCGGGCCGCAGCGTCATCGTCGTCGGCCCGACGCTCAAGCTGCACCAGTGCGGCCTGCCCAAGCAGATGGCGCTCGAGCTGTTCAAGCCCTTCGTCATGAAGCGGCTCGTCGAGCTCAACCACGCGCAGAACATCAAGGCGGCCAAGCGCATGGTCGAGCGTCAGCGCACCCAGGTGTGGGACGTCCTCGACGAGGTCATCCGTGAGCACCCCGTGCTGCTCAACCGCGCACCGACCCTGCACCGCCTGGGCATCCAGGCCTTCGAGCCCCAGCTGGTCGAGGGCAAGGCCATCCAGCTGCACCCGCTCGTCTGCGGCGCGTTCAACGCCGACTTCGACGGCGACCAGATGGCGGTCCACCTGCCGCTGTCGGCCGAGTCGCAGGCCGAGGCGCGCATCCTCATGCTCTCGAGCAACAACATCCTCAAGCCCTCGGACGGCCGTCCGGTGACCATGCCCTCCCAGGACATGATCATCGGCCTGTTCCACCTCACCACCGAGCTCGACGAGGGCGCCGGCGCCGGCCGGTACTTCTCCTCGGTGGCCGAGGCCATCCTCGCGATGGACAACGGCGAGCTCGACCTGGGCGCCAAGGTGCGCATCCGCTTCACCGACCTGGTCCTGCCCGCCGGGCACGAGCAGGCCGAGGCGGCCGCCGCCGGCGAGCCGGTGGTCCTCGAGACCACGCTGGGCCGGACCCTGTTCAACGAGCTGCTCCCGACGGACTACCCGTACATCGAGGAGGTCGTGGACAAGAAGCGGCTCGGCCGCCTCGTCAACGACCTCGCCGAGCGCTACCCCAAGGTCGACGTCGCGGCCAGCCTCGACGCGCTCAAGGAGGCCGGCTTCCGCTGGGCATCCCGCTCGGGCGTGACGATCGCGATCTCCGACGTCGTGGCCCCCGAGGTCAAGGCGACCATCCTCGAGGAGCACGAGGCCAAGGCCGAGGCCATCCAGGACCAGTTCGACCTGGGTCTGATCACCGACGACGAGCGCCGCCAGGAGCTCATCGACATCTGGGGCGAGGCGACCGACGCGGTGGCCGACGCCATGCGGGAGAACTTCGCCAAGGACAACACCGTGTTCCGCATGGTGTCCTCCGGTGCCCGTGGTAACTGGATGCAGGTGCGCCAGATCGCCGGTATGCGTGGTCTCGTGGCCGACCCGAAGGGCGAGATCATCCCGCGCCCGATCAAGTCGAACTACCGCGAGGGCCTGTCGGTGCTGGAGTACTTCATCGCCACCCACGGTGCCCGCAAGGGCCTGGCGGACACGGCGCTGCGGACCGCGGACTCCGGCTACCTCACGCGTCGTCTCGTCGACGTCTCGCAGGACGTCATCGTCCGCGAGGCCGACTGCGGGACCCGCGCCGGGCTGCCGGTGACCATCGGCGAGCCCTCCGTCACCGGCGAGGGCCTGGTCCTGGCCGAGACGGTGGAGACCTCCGCCTACGCCCGCTCGCTGGCCGCCGACGTGACCGACGCCGACGGCACCGTGCTGGCCTCCGCCGGCGACGACGTCGGTGACGTCCTCATCGGCCAGCTGGTCGCCGCGGGCGTCGCCGAGGTCAAGGTGCGCTCGGTGCTCACCTGCGAGTCCCGCGTCGGTACCTGCCAGAAGTGCTACGGCCGTTCGCTGGCCACCGGCAAGCTGGTCGACATCGGCGAGGCGGTCGGCATCATCGCCGCCCAGTCCATCGGTGAGCCCGGCACGCAGCTGACGATGCGGACCTTCCACACCGGTGGTGCGGCGTCGGCCGACGACATCACGCAGGGTCTGCCGCGTGTCCAGGAGCTCTTCGAGGCCCGTACCCCCAAGGGTGAGGCCCCGATCTCCGAGGCCGCTGGCCGCGTGACCGTCGAGGAGACCGAGAAGGGTCGAGAGATCCGCGTCACCCGCGACGACGGCCAGGACGATGCGGTCTACCCCGTGTCCAAGCGACTGCGCCTGCTCGTCGAGGACGGTCAGCACATCGCCGTCGGCGACCAGCTCGTGGCCGGCAACGTCGACCCCAAGGCCGTGCTGCGCATCCTCGGCCCGCGTCGGACCCAGGAGCACCTGGTCGCCCAGGTGCAGGAGGTCTACCGCAGCCAGGGCGTGGACATCCACGACAAGCACATCGAGGTCATCGTCCGGCAGATGCTGCGGCGCGTGACCGTGCTCGACTCCGGCGAGACCCGTCTGCTGCCCGGTGAGCTCATCGACCGGGCCGCGTTCAACGACGAGAACCGTCGCGTGGTCTCCGAGGGCGGCAGGCCCGCGGCCGGCCGGCCCGAGCTCATGGGCATCACCAAGGCCTCGCTGGCCACCGACTCCTGGCTCTCGGCCGCCTCCTTCCAGGAGACGACCAAGGTGCTCACGGAGGCCGCGATGAGCGGCCGCCGCGACCCGCTGCTGGGCCTGAAGGAGAACGTCATCCTCGGTAAGCTCATCCCCGCCGGGACCGGGCTGCCGCGCTACCACGACGTCGTCGTGGAGCCGACCGAGGAGGCCCGCCAGATGGCCTTCACCGAGCTCGGCTACTCCGAGCTCGACTTCGTCGGCAGCCGTGCGGGCGAGCCCGTGCTGCTGGACGACATCGACTTCTCCGCCTACGGCGGGGAGGCGTACCCCGAGTTCCGCTGACCCGGCGGGGGAGCGCACGCCTCCCCGTCGCCAGCACCTCGCCGGCCCCGACGCGCCCGCGTCGGGGCCGGCGCCCCCGGGGCCCGGGACCGACGTGGTGCATCACACCCGTTCGGTCCTTGCGGTCCTTTGACGGCATAATCCGCCGACGGCTACTCTGGACGGCGGTGCCCGGACCGATCGGGCTCCCGTGCGCTCGCCTGACGTACCCGGATCCTCCGGTGGACCGAGGCGGACGATCCGCAGGTACGGCGCCCCAGACGTCATCCACGGCCCATCGGGCCGTACGAGGACCGACAGGTGCGACGCGCCCGGGCGCGGGGAGCGACCGACAGATCGACCCGAGGCAGTCGAACCGATTGCAGCAACGAGACGGAGAAGTAGTGCCCACGATCCAGCAGCTGGTCCGCAAGGGCCGGTCGGTCAAGTCGAGCTCCTCGAGCACGCCGGCCCTCAAGGGGAGCCCGCAGCGTCGTGGTGTGTGCACCCGTGTGTACACCACCACCCCGAAGAAGCCGAACTCGGCCCTGCGCAAGGTGGCGCGCGTCCGTCTCTCGAGCGGCATCGAGGTCACCGCCTACATCCCCGGTGTCGGGCACAACCTCCAGGAGCACTCGATGGTGCTCGTGCGCGGGGGGCGTGTGAAGGACCTGCCGGGTGTCCGCTACAAGATCGTGCGCGGCGCGCTCGACACGCAGGGCGTGAAGAACCGCAAGCAGGCCCGGAGCCGCTACGGCGCCAAGAAGGAGAAGAAGTAATGCCTCGCAAGGGCCCTGCCCCCAAGCGCCCCGTCGTCGTGGACCCGGTCTACGGCTCGACCGTGGTGACCCAGCTGGTCAACCGTGTGCTCCTCGACGGCAAGAAGTCCACCGCCGAGCGCATCGTCTACGGCGCCCTCGAGGGTGTCCGCGGCAAGACCGAGGGCGACCCCACGGCCGTCCTCAAGCGGGCGCTCGACAACGTGCGCCCGTCCCTCGAGGTGCGTTCGCGCCGCGTCGGCGGGTCGACCTACCAGGTCCCCGTCGAGGTGCGTCCCTCGCGCTCGACCACCCTCGCGCTGCGCTGGCTCGTCGACTACTCGCGCGCCCGCCGTGAGAAGACGATGACCGAGCGCCTGATGAACGAGATCCTCGACGCCTCCAACGGGCTCGGTGCGGCGGTCAAGCGTCGCGAGGACATCCACAAGATGGCCGAGGCGAACCGCGCGTTCGCGCACTACCGCTGGTGACCGCACGCGGCCGGGGGCTCCAGGCCGCGGCACGCAACCGAACGACACCGAACCTCACGAGGAGAACCCGACGTGGCAACTGACGTCATGACCGACCTGACAAAGGTCCGCAACATCGGCATCATGGCGCACATCGACGCCGGCAAGACGACGACGACCGAGCGGATCCTGTTCTACACGGGCGTCAACCACAAGCTGGGCGAGACCCATGACGGTGCGTCGACGACCGACTGGATGGCGCAGGAGCAGGAGCGCGGCATCACCATCACCTCCGCCGCGGTGACCTGCTTCTGGAACGACAACCAGATCAACATCATCGACACCCCGGGCCACGTGGACTTCACGGTCGAGGTGGAGCGTTCGCTGCGCGTCCTCGACGGTGCGGTCGCCGTCTTCGACGGCAAGGAGGGCGTCGAGCCCCAGTCCGAGACCGTGTGGCGTCAGGCCGACAAGTACGACGTCCCCCGCATCTGCTTCGTCAACAAGATGGACAAGCTGGGCGCGGACTTCTACTTCACGGTCGACACCATCGTCAAGCGCCTCGGCGCCAAGCCGCTCGTCCTCCAGCTGCCCATCGGCGCGGAGAACGAGTTCAAGGGCGTCGTCGACCTCGTCCAGATGCGCGCGCTGACCTGGCCGGCCGACTCCAAGGGTGACACCACCCTCGGTGCGAAGTACGAGATCAGCGAGATCCCCGAGGACCTCAAGGAGCGCGCGGAGGAGTACCGCACGCAGCTCATCGAGGCCGTCGCGGAGTCCGACGAGACCCTCATGGAGAAGTACTTCGAGGGCGAGGAGCTGACGGTCGAGGAGATCAAGGCCGGCATCCGCAAGCTCACCGTCAACTCCGAGATGTACCCGGTGCTGTGCGGGTCGGCGTTCAAGAACCGCGGCGTGCAGCCGATGCTGGACGCGGTCGTCGACTACCTGCCCAGCCCGCTGGACGTCCCGGCGATCCCCGGTACGGACCCGAAGGACGAGTCGATCGTCGTCGAGCGTCACGCCGACTCCACGGAGCCGTTCTCGGCGCTCGCCTTCAAGATCGCCGTGCACCCCTTCTTCGGCCGCCTGATCTACATCCGGGTCTACTCCGGGACGATCAAGTCCGGCTCGCCGGTGCTCAACTCGACCAAGGGCAAGAAGGAGCGCATCGGGAAGATCTTCCAGATGCACGCCAACAAGGAGAACCCGGTCGAGGAGATCGGTGCCGGCCACATCTACGCCGTCATCGGGCTGAAGGACACCGTCACCGGTGACACCCTCTCCGACGTCAACAACCCGGTCGTCCTCGAGTCGATGACGTTCCCGGAGCCGGTCATCCACGTGGCCATCGAGCCCAAGACCAAGGGTGACCAGGAGAAGCTCGGCACCGCGATCCAGAAGCTCGCCGAGGAGGACCCGACCTTCACGGTCCGCCTGGACGAGGAGACCGGCCAGACCGTCATCGGCGGCATGGGCGAGCTCCACCTCGACGTCCTCGTCGACCGCATGAAGCGCGAGTTCCGCGTCGAGGCCAACGTCGGTGCGCCGATGGTCGCCTACCGCGAGACGATCCGCCGCAAGGTCGACAAGGTCGACTACACGCACAAGAAGCAGACCGGTGGGTCGGGCCAGTTCGCCAAGGTCCAGGTCTCCTTCGAGCCCATGGAGACCGAGGACGGCGAGCTCTACGAGTTCGTCAACTCCGTCACCGGTGGCCGCATCCCGCGCGAGTACATCCCCTCCGTGGACGCGGGCATCCAGGACGCCATGCAGGGCGGCGTCCTGGCCGGGTACCCCCTGGTCGGCATCAAGGCCTCCCTGCTCGACGGCGCGTACCACGACGTCGACTCCTCGGAGATGGCCTTCAAGATCGCCGGCTCGATGGCCCTCAAGGAGGGCGTGAAGAAGGCCGACCCGGTCCTTCTCGAGCCGATGATGGACGTCGAGGTGCGTACGCCCGCCGAGTACATGGGCGACGTCGTCGGCGACATCAACTCGCGGCGTGGCATGATCCAGTCGATGGAGGACGCAACCGGCGTCAAGGTCGTCCGGGCGCTCGTGCCGCTGTCCGAGATGTTCGGGTACGTGGGCGACCTGCGGTCGAAGACCCAGGGCCGTGCCGTGTACTCGATGCAGTTCTCCAGCTACGCCGAGGTTCCTCGGAACGTGGCGGAGGAGATCATCAAGAAGACCCGGGGCGAGTAGGTCCCACGGGCCGCACCCCAGCACCAATCCCAACCGACCCGTAGGATCCATCTGCCCCTGGCGTGGGCATCCGGTTCTCGCCAGACAGACAACTACCCGAGTCCCAGGAGGACACCACAGTGGCTAAGGCCAAGTTCGAGCGGACCAAGCCGCACGTCAACATCGGCACGATCGGTCACGTCGACCACGGTAAGACGACGCTGACCGCGGCGATCTCCAAGGTTCTGGCGGACCAGTACCCGGACCTCAACGACTTCACGCCGTTCGATCAGGTCGACAACGCTCCCGAGGAGCGTCAGCGCGGCATCACGATCAACGTCTCGCACGTCGAGTACCAGACCGACAAGCGTCACTACGCGCACGTCGACGCCCCCGGTCACGCGGACTACGTGAAGAACATGATCACCGGCGCGGCGCAGATGGACGGCGCGATCCTCGTGGTCGCGGCGACCGACGGCCCGATGGCCCAGACGCGTGAGCACGTCCTGCTCGCCCGTCAGGTCGGCGTGCCCTACCTCCTGGTGGCTCTCAACAAGTCCGACATGGTCGACGACGAGGACCTCCTCGAGCTCGTCGAGATGGAGGTCCGTGAGCTGCTCTCGGAGCAGGACTTCCCCGGTGACGACGCCCCCGTCGTGCGCGTCTCGGCGCTCAAGGCGCTCGAGGGCGACGAGCAGTGGGTCAAGTCGGTCCAGGACCTCATGGCGGCCGTGGACGAGAACGTCCCGGACCCGGTCCGCGACATCGAGAAGCCCTTCCTCATGCCCATCGAGGACGTCTTCACGATCACCGGCCGCGGCACCGTGGTCACCGGTCGTGTCGAGCGTGGCCAGCTCAAGGTCAACGACGACGTCGAGATCGTCGGCATCCAGGAGCAGAAGCAGACCACCACGGTCACGGGCATCGAGATGTTCCGCAAGCTGCTCGACACCGCCGACGCCGGCGAGAACGTCGGTCTGCTGCTGCGCGGCACCAAGCGCGAGGACGTCGAGCGCGGGCAGGTCGTCTGCAAGCCGGGCTCGATCACCCCGCACACGCAGTTCGAGGCGCAGGTCTACATCCTCGGCAAGGACGAGGGTGGCCGCCACAACCCGTTCTACTCGAACTACCGTCCGCAGTTCTACTTCCGGACCACGGACGTCACCGGCGTCATTCAGCTGCCCGACGGCGTCGAGATGGTCATGCCCGGTGACAACACCGAGATGACCGTCGACCTCATCCAGCCCATCGCCATGGAGGAGGGCCTCGGCTTCGCCATCCGTGAGGGTGGCCGCACCGTCGGCTCGGGCCGGGTCACCAAGATCATCAAGTGATCTGACGCCGGCGAGGGCCGGCGCCTCGGAAGGGCCCGTCACCCCCAGGGGTGGCGGGCCCTTCCGCATGCCCGCCCGGGGATGCTGCTCGCCGGCGCGCGCCTTCCGGGGTCCGCCGCTCGCCGAGATGGACCGTGCTCGTCCCAGGACGACCGCGGCGAGGTCAGGCTCGACCGAGAGTGGTCCACCTCGACGGGGGGAGCGCGGGAACGGTCAGGTGCAGCGAGGCGAGGCGCGGGACAGTTCCGGCCCGACGGTTCGGTGCGCAGCCTCACAGGCGGGGGAGGGGCCCCGGGGTTCCGGCGGGACAACCGCGCTGGTAACGTTGACGGCCGGACATCGGTGGCGCGCGCATGCGTGTCCACCAGCTGCGGCAGGCACTCCAACCTGCGGCAGGCAGACGTTGCGGACGTCCGGGCCACGCCCGGCAGGCCGCAGGCCGGCGATCACGGGCTTCCGGCCCGGGAGAGCGGGGCGTGGGCGCGAGGCCCGCGACGGACAGCATCCAAAGGTCAGGCCCATCAGGGTCGCTCGGGCCGGACGTGCGCCAAGTGCGACACGCCCGGGCGCGGGGGTCGGCCGAAGCAAGGGTACGAGAGAGGTATGACGACGCCATGGCGGGACAGAAGATCCGCATCCGGCTCAAGTCCTACGACCACGAGGTCATCGACAGCTCGGCGCGCAAGATCGTCGACACGGTGACGCGCGCTGGTGCGACGGTCGTGGGCCCGGTGCCGCTGCCGACGGAGAAGAACGTCTTCGTCGTCATCCGGTCGCCCCACAAGTACAAGGACAGCCGCGACCACTTCGAGATGCGCACGCACAAGCGGCTCATCGACATCATCGACCCGACGCCGAAGGCGGTCGACTCGCTCATGCGGCTCGACCTGCCGGCCGACGTCAACATCGAGATCAAGCTCTGAGGATCGACGCCATGACCACCACTTCCCAGCAGACTGCCGGGGCCACCGTCAAGGGCCTCCTCGGCACCAAGCTCGGCATGACCCAGGTGTGGGACCAGGACGGGCTCCTGGTCCCCGTGACCGCCGTCAAGGTGGACACCAACGTCGTGACCCAGGTCCGCACGGTCGAGCGTGACGGCTACACCGCCGTCCAGCTCGCCTACGGCGAGATCGACCCCCGCAAGGTCACCCAGCCGCTGCGCAAGCGCTTCGACGCCGCCGGCGTCACGCCGCGCCGCCACGTCACCGAGCTGCGCACGGCCGACGCCGAGGAGTACTCGGTGGGCCAGGAGCTCGACGGCTCGGTCTTCGAGGCCGGCGAGATCATCGACGTCGTGGGCACCACCAAGGGCAAGGGCCTGGCCGGTGTGATGAAGCGCCACGGCTTCGCCGGCGTCTCCGCCTCCCACGGTGCGCACCGCAACCACCGCAAGCCCGGCTCGATCGGCGGGGCCGCCACGCCCGGCCGCGTGTTCCGCGGCCAGAAGATGGCCGGTCGGATGGGCAACGCCCGCCGCACCGTCCACAACCTCCGTGTCCACGCCGTGGACCTCGAGCACGGCGTGCTGATCATCGCCGGCGCGATCCCCGGCCCGAAGGGCGGCCTCGTCGTCGTCCGCACCGCCGCGAAGGGGGCCTGACCATGACCGCCATCGACGTCACCGACGCCACCGGCAAGAAGACCGGCAGCGCCGAGCTGCCGGCCCACGTGTTCGACGTGCAGGCGAACGTCGCCCTCATGCACCAGGTCGTCGTCGCCCAGCTCGCCGCGGCGCGCCAGGGCACGCACGCCACCAAGACCCGCGGCGACGTCCGCGGCGGTGGCAAGAAGCCCTACAAGCAGAAGGGCACCGGCCGCGCCCGCCAGGGCTCCACGCGCGCCCCGCAGTTCGCCGGCGGTGGCATCGTCCACGGCCCGCAGCCGCGCGACTACGCCCAGCGCACCCCCAAGAAGATGAAGGCCGCCGCCCTGCGCGGCGCCCTGTCCGACCGGGCCCGCGCCGGCCGCGTGCACGTGGTCAGCTCGCTCGTCGAGGGGGAGACCCCCGCGACCCGCACCGCCCGCGCGACCCTCGAGGGCCTCGTCGGCACGCGCCGCGCGCTCGTCGTGCTCGCCCGTGAGGACCGCGTCGCCGAGCTGTCGGTGCGCAACCTCGCCGAGGTGCACACGCTGTGGGTCGACCAGCTCAACACCTACGACGTCCTGGTCAACGACGACGTCGTGTTCACCTCCGCCGCCCTCGACGTCCTCGTCGGCGGCCGCGCGGACGAGGAGGAGTCGAAGTGAGCCTCGAGAGCGCCAAGAACCCGCGGGACGTCATCGTGCGCCCCATCGTGTCGGAGAAGAGCTACAACCTCATCGACCAGGGCAAGTACACCTTCGAGGTGGACCCCCGCTCGAACAAGACCGAGATCAAGCAGGCGATCGAGCAGATCTTCGACGTGAAGGTCAGCGCCGTCAACACGATCAACCGCAAGGGCAAGACCCGTCGCACGCGCAACGGGCTCGGCAAGCGCAAGGACACCAAGCGCGCCATCGTCACCCTGCGGACCGGCACCATCGACATCTTCGGTGAGGTGGCCGGCTGACCGCCGGCCGGATAGGACCAGGGGAACCAGATCATGGGAATCCGTAAGCACAAGCCGACCACGCCGGGCCGTCGCGGCTCGAGCGTGGCCGACTTCGTCGAGATCACGCGCGCCACGCCGGAGAAGTCGCTCGTCCGCCCGCTGAGCAAGTCCGGCGGCCGCAACTCCACCGGTCGGATCACCACCCGGCACAAGGGTGGCGGCCACAAGCGCGCCTACCGCGTCATCGACTTCCGTCGCCACGACAAGGACGGCGTGCCCGCGAAGGTCGCGCACATCGAGTACGACCCGAACCGCACGGCGCGCATCGCGCTCCTGCACTACGCGGACGGCGAGAAGCGCTACATCCTGGCGCCGAAGCAGCTGCGCCAGGGCGACGCCGTCGAGGCGGGTCCCGGTGCGGACATCAAGCCCGGCAACTCGCTGCAGCTGCGCAACATCCCCGTCGGTACGACCGTGCACGCGATCGAGCTCCGCCCCGGCGGCGGCGCGAAGATCGCCCGCTCGGCCGGCTCGTCGGTCCAGCTCCTCGCGAAGGAGGGCATCTACGCCGCGCTGCGCATGCCCTCCGGCGAGATCCGTCAGGTCGACGCCCGTTGCCGCGCCACCATTGGTGAGGTCGGCAACGCCGAGCAGTCGAACATCAGCTGGGGCAAGGCCGGCCGCATGCGGTGGAAGGGCAAGCGCCCCACCGTCCGCGGTGTCGTGATGAACCCCGTCGACCACCCGCACGGTGGTGGTGAGGGCAAGACCTCCGGTGGTCGCCACCCGGTCAGCCCGTGGGGCCAGCCCGAGGGCCGTACCCGCCGTCCGAACAAGCCCAGCGACCAGCTGATCGTGCGCCGTCGCCGTACGGGCAAGAAGCGCTGAGTCTAGGAGCACTGACGAGATGCCACGCAGCCTGAAGAAGGGTCCCTTCGTCGACGACCACCTGCAGAAGAAGGTGGACGCTCAGAACGAGAAGGGCTCCAAGAACGTCATCAAGACCTGGTCCCGCCGGTCGGTGGTCACGCCCGACTTCCTGGGCCACACCTTCGCCGTGCACGACGGCCGCAAGCACGTCCCGGTGTTCGTCACCGAGGCGATGGTCGGCCACAAGCTGGGCGAGTTCGCCCCGACGCGGACCTACCGCGGGCACGACAAGGACGACCGGAAGGGCCGCCGCCGCTGAGGCGCGCGCCCGACGACCAGTAGAGGTAAGGCAGAGACATGGAAGCCAAGGCGCAGGCGCGATTCGTGCGTGTCACGCCCCAGAAGGCTCGCCGGATCGTGGACGTCGTCCGCGGCCGGGGTGCCGAGGATGCCGTGGACGTGCTCCGGTTCGCCCCCCAGGCGGCGGCGGAGCCCGTCCGCAAGGTGCTCGAGTCGGCGATCGCCAACGCTCGTGTGGCGGCCGACCGCGACGGCGAGCGGTTCGACGCGGGGGACCTCCGCGTGCTCGAGGCGTACGTCGACGAGGGCCCCACGATGAAGCGGTTCCGCCCGCGCGCCCAGGGGCGCGCGGCCCGCATCCTCAAGCGGACGAGCCACATCACCGTCGTCGTCGGCGACGAGTCCGAGGTGCCCGCGGGCGCCGGAAGCAAGGGAGGGACCAACTAGTGGGTCAGAAGGTCAACCCGACCGGATTCCGGCTCGGCGTCACCACGGATCACCGTTCGCGCTGGTTCGCCGACTCCCCCAAGGAGGGGCAGCGCTACCGCGACTACGTCCGCGAGGACGTCGAGGTGCGCAAGCTCATGTCGAAGGGCCTCGAGCGCGCCGGCATCTCCAAGGTGGACATCGAGCGCACCCGTGACCGCGTGCGCGTCGACCTGCACACCGCGCGCCCCGGCATCGTCATCGGCCGCCGCGGCGCCGAGGCCGACCGCCTGCGCAGCGACCTGGAGAAGCTCACGGGCAAGCAGGTCCAGCTCAACATCCTCGAGGTGAAGAACCCCGAGACCGATGCGCAGCTGGTCGCCCAGGGCATCGCCGAGCAGCTCGCCTCGCGCGTCTCCTTCCGCCGCGCCATGCGCAAGGGCATGCAGTCCGCCCAGCGCGCCGGCGCCAAGGGCATCCGGGTGCAGTGCTCGGGCCGCCTCGGCGGCGCCGAGATGTCCCGCTCGGAGTTCTACCGCGAGGGGCGCGTGCCGCTGCACACCCTGCGCGCGAACATCGACTACGGCTTCTTCGAGGCCCGCACCACGTTCGGCCGCATCGGCGTCAAGGTGTGGATCTACAAGGGTGACGTGACCGAGAAGGAGTACGCCCGCCTGGAGGCCGACTCCAGCCAGCAGCGCGGCCCCCGCGGCCGCGGCGGTGGCCGTGGGCCGCGCCGCGACTCCCGCCCCGCGGCGGCCGGCAACGAGGGCGCCCCCGCGGCGTCCGCAGCACCGAACACGGAGGCCTGAGCATGCTCATCCCCAGGCGGACCAAGCACCGCAAGCAGCACCACCCCGGTCGGCGTGGCACCTCCACCGGCGGCACGACGATCTCCTTCGGCGACTACGGCATCCAGGCGCTCGAGCACGCCTACGTGACCAACCGCCAGATCGAGGCCGCCCGTATCGCCATGACCCGTCACGTCAAGCGTGGCGGCAAGGTGTGGGTGAACATCTTCCCCGACCGCCCGCTGACCAAGAAGCCGGCCGAGACCCGCATGGGCTCGGGCAAGGGCTCGGTCGAGTGGTGGGTCTCCAACGTCAAGCCGGGCCGAGTGATGTTCGAGCTCGCCGGCGTCCCCGAGGACCTGGCCCGCGAGGCCATGTCCCGTGCGCAGCACAAGCTCCCGATGAAGACGCGATTCGTCGTGCGTGAAGGTGGTGAGGGCTGATGGCCATCGGATCGAAGGGTCTGACGCCGATCGAGCTCGACGAGATGGACGACACCGTCCTCGCCGAGAAGCTGGCCGAGGCCAAGACCGAGCTGTTCAACCTGCGGTTCTCCTCGGCCACGGGCCAGCTCGAGGACCACGGCCGGCTCAAGGCGGTCAAGCGGGACATCGCGCGCATCTACACGATCGCGCGTGAGCGCGAGCTCGGGCTGCGCACCGCGCCGGCCCCGGCCGAGACCAAGAAGAAGTGAAGGACGAGATGAGCGAGAACACCACCTCCGCCGTCGAGCCGTCGGACGCCGCCGAGCGCAACTACCGCAAGGTCCGCCGCGGCTACGTCGTGTCGGACAAGATGGACAAGACCGTCGTCGTCGAGGTCGAGGACCGCGTCAAGCACGCCCTCTACGGCAAGGTCCTGCGCCGCAGCGAGCGCGTCAAGGCGCACGACGAGAGCAACGAGGTCGGCGTCGGTGACCTGGTCCGGATCATGGAGACCCGTCCCATGTCCGCTACCAAGCGCTACCGCGTCACCGAGATCATCGAGAAGGCCCGCTGACCGGGCCCTCGACCCCCACCATCACATCCGTTCGGCCAGGCTCGCCCGGCGAGAACCGGCACGACGACAGGAGTAAAGAATGATCCAGCAGGAGTCGCGGCTCAAGGTCGCCGACAACACGGGTGCGAAGGAGATCCTCTGCATCCGTGTCCTCGGTGGCTCGGGCCGTCGGTACGCCGGCATCGGTGACGTCATCGTCGCCACCGTCAAGGACGCGATCCCTGGCGGCAACGTGAAGAAGGGCGACGTCGTCAAGGCGGTCATCGTCCGCACCCGCAAGGAGCGTCGTCGTCCGGACGGCAGCTACATCCGCTTCGACGAGAACGCGGCCGTCATCCTCAAGGCCGACGGCGACCCGCGGGGCACCCGCATCTTCGGGCCGGTCGGCCGCGAGCTGCGCGACAAGAAGTACATGCGAATCATTTCCCTGGCACCGGAGGTGCTGTGATGGCGAAGATCAAGAAGGGCGACCTCGTGGTCGTCATCGCGGGCCGTGACAAGGGCAAGCAGGGCCGTGTGCTGCGCGTCGACGTGGCCAAGGACCGGCTCATCGTCGAGGGCGTCCAGCGCGTGACCCGCCACACGAAGGTCGGCCAGTCCGCCTCCGGCGGCACGAGCGGTGGCATCGAGACCGTCGAGGCCCCGATCCACGTGAGCAACGTGATGCTGGTGGACCCGGAGACCAAGAAGGGCACCCGCGTGGGGTACCGCACCGAGCAGGTGGAGCGCGACGGACGGACCCGCGACGTGCGCGTCCGCATCGCCAAGCGCTCCGGTAAGGACGTCTGACATGAGCGAGACCACCACCGTCGCCGCGCCGCGGCTCAAGGAGCGCTACCGCTCCGAGATCAAGCCGGCGCTCCGCGAGGAGTTCGGCCACGAGAACATCAACCAGGTCCCGGGCCTGGTCAAGGTCGTCGTCAACATGGGTGTGGGGGACGCCGCGCGCGACTCCAAGCTCATCGAGGGTGCCATCCGCGACCTCACCCTCATCACGGGGCAGAAGCCGCAGGTCACCAAGGCCCGCCGCTCCATCGCGCAGTTCAAGCTGCGCGAGGGCATGCCGATCGGCGCGCACGTCACGCTGCGCGGCGACCGCATGTGGGAGTTCCTCGACCGTCTGATGTCCATCGCGCTGCCCCGCATCCGCGACTTCCGCGGGCTGTCGACCAAGCAGTTCGACGGGAACGGCAACTACACGTTCGGTCTCAACGAGCAGTCGATGTTCCACGAGATCGACCAGGACGCCATCGACCGGGTCCGCGGCATGGACATCACCGTGGTCACGTCCGCCATCAACGACGACCAGGGGCGCTCGCTGCTGCGTCGCCTCGGCATGCCCTTCAAGGAGGACTGATCCCGTGGCCAAGACCGCTCTCAAGCAGAAGGCCTCGCGCGCGCCGAAGTTCAAGGTGCGCGCCTACACCCGGTGCCAGCGCTGCGGCCGTCCGCACTCCGTGTACCGCAAGTTCGGCCTGTGCCGCATCTGCCTGCGCGAGATGGCCCTTGCCGGCCAGCTCCCCGGCGTCACCAAGTCCAGCTGGTAATCCACTGACGTCGCAGGTCCGCGAGGAAACCGCGACGAGGAAGGGCTGCAGCCCACCATGACCATGACCGATCCCATCGCAGACATGCTCACGCGTCTGCGCAACGCCAACTCGGCGTACCACGAGTCGGTGTCGATGCCGTACTCCAAGCTCAAGGCCGCGATCGCCGAGATCCTCCAGGCCGAGGGCTACATCGCCGGGTTCTCCGTCGAGGACGCCGAGGTCGGCAAGACCCTCGTCCTCGCCCTGAAGTTCGGGCCCAACCGCGAGCGCTCGCTCGCCGGCGTGCGCCGCGTGTCCAAGCCCGGTCTGCGTGTGTACGCGAAGTCCACCAACCTGCCCCGTGTCCTCGGCGGCCTCGGTGTGGCCATCCTGTCCACCTCCTCCGGCCTGCTCACCGACCGTGAGGCCGGCGACAAGGGCGTGGGCGGCGAAGTCGTCGCCTACGTCTGGTGATCGGGAAGGAAGAGACAACATGAGCCGCATCGGAAAGTACCCCGTCACCGTGCCCGCGGGCGTCGACGTGACCATCGAGGGGACCGCCGTGTCCGTCAAGGGCCCCAAGGGCACCCTGTCGCACACCGTCAAGGAGCCCATCGTCGTCACCCGTGACGACGAGGGTCAGATCGTGGTCAGCCGCCCCGACGACGAGCGCGAGTCGCGCTCGCTGCACGGCCTGACCCGCACCCTCATCGCCAACATGGTCACCGGCGTGACCGAGGGTTACACCCGGGGCCTGGAGATCGTCGGCACCGGTTACCGCGTGGTCGCCAAGGGCTCGAACCTCGAGTTCGCCCTGGGCTACTCGCACCCGGTCGTCGTCAGCCCGCCCGAGGGCATCACGTTCACGGTCGAGTCGCCCACCAAGATCAAGGTGTCGGGCATCGACAAGCAGCTGGTCGGCGAGACCGCCGCGAACATCCGCAAGATCCGCCGGCCCGAGCCGTACAAGGGCAAGGGCGTGCGGTACGAGGGCGAGCAGATCCGCCGCAAGGTCGGAAAGGCTGGTAAGTAAGCGATGGGCATCACCATCAAGGGCAAGGGGCGCATGGTCGCCCGCAGCCGCCGCCACCTGCGCGTGCGCAAGCACGTCCACGGCACGGCCACCCGTCCGCGCCTGGTCGTCACCCGCAGCTCGCGCCACATGGTCGCGCAGCTCGTGGACGACGCGGCCGGCGTCACGCTCGCCTCGGCGTCCACGCTCGAGGCCGACCTGCGCTCCGCCGACGCGGAGAAGGTCGAGAAGGCCCGCACCGTCGGGCGTCTGGTGGCCGAGCGTGCGAAGGCCAAGGGCGTCACCTCCGCGGTCTTCGACCGCGGCGGCAACAAGTACCACGGTCGGGTCGCCGCCGTCGCCGACGGCGCTCGCGACGCGGGCCTGGAACTCTGACCCCGACCAGAGAGCTATAGGAGACAGATATGGCTGCACAGCAGCGAGACCGAAGCTCTGGCTCGGCCGCCACGGGTGGTCCCACGGAGGGCCGTGAGGACCGCCGCGGTCGCGGCGACCGCCGGGGCGGGCGCGACAACCGTCGCGAGGAGAAGAGCCAGTACATCGAGCGCGTGGTGACCATCAACCGCGTGTCCAAGGTCGTCAAGGGCGGCCGCCGCTTCAGCTTCACCGCGCTGGTCGTGGTGGGCGACGGCGACGGCACCGTGGGCGTCGGCTACGGCAAGGCCAAGGAGGTGCCCGCGGCGATCGCCAAGGGGACCGAGGAGGCCAAGAAGAACTTCTTCAAGGTGCCGAGGGTCCGCAACACGATCCCCCACACGGTGCAGGGCGAGGACGCTGCCGGCGTCGTCTTCCTGCGTCCGGCCGCCCCGGGTACCGGTGTCATCGCCGGTGGTCCGGTCCGCGCCGTCCTGGACTGCGCCGGGATCCACGACATCCTCAGCAAGTCGCACGGCTCCTCGAACGCCATCAACATCGTCCACGCGACGGTGGCGGCGCTCAAGGGCCTCGAGCAGCCCGAGTCCGTGGCCGCGCGCCGCGGGCTGCCGCTCGAGCGGGTCGCCCCGGCGGCCATGCTGCGCGCACGGGCCGAGGGTGACGCCAAGGAGCGCGAGGAGAAGGCCGCCGAGTCCGCCAAGGCGGAGAACGAGGCCGCCGCCGCGGGGGTGTCTGCCTGATGTCCCAGCTCAAGGTGACCCTGACGAAGTCCACCATCGGTGGCAAGCAGTTCCAGAAGGACACCCTGCGGACGCTGGGCCTGCGCAAGATCGGCCAGTCGGTCGTGCGCGAGGACCGCCCCGAGGTCCGCGGGATGATCAGCACGGTGGCGCACCTCGTCGCCGTCGAGGAGGTCGACTGACCATGTCGGAGGAGACGACGGGCGCCTCGCGCCCGATCAAGGTCCACCACCTGCGTCCGGCGCCCGGTGCCAAGACCACCCGCACCCGCATGGGTCGCGGTGAGGCCGGCAAGGGTGGCAAGACCGCCGGCCGCGGTACCAAGGGCACCGGCGCGCGCTACCAGGTGCCCGCCGGGTTCGAGGGTGGCCAGACGCCGCTGCACATGCGTCTGCCGAAGATGCGCGGGTTCAAGAACCCGTTCCGCGTCGAGTACCAGGTGGTCAACCTGGACACCCTCGGCGAGCTGTTCCCCGAGGGCGGCACGGTCGGCGTCGCCGAGCTCGTGGCCAAGGGCGCGGTCCGCAAGGGCCGCCCCGTCAAGGTCCTCGGCGACGGCGAGCTGTCGGTGGCCCTGACGCTGAGCGTCGACAAGGCCTCGGCGTCCGCCCGCCAGAAGATCGAGGCGGCGGGCGGCACGGTCACCACCGCGTGACCACCACCCATCCACGTACGAGGGCGGTCCGGCTCCGACCGGGCCGCCCTTCGTGCACCCCGGGCGGCGGCCGGGGGACCCACGTCACGTCCGAGCGGCGCGCGCCGGCCCGGACCGCCCCGGGCGGCAGGTAAGGTGTCCCGGGCGCCTCGTGCGCCACAGACCGCGTGCCGACGGCGCAGCCGGTCGACGAACCTGATCAGGAGACGAACTAGGTGCTGAGCGCATTCCTCCAGGCGTTCCGGACTCCGGACCTGCGGCGCAAGCTGCTCTTCACGCTCGGGATCATCGCGATCTACCGTGTGGGGGCCTTCGTGCCCGCGGTCGGCGTGAGCTACCCCAACGTCCAGCAGTGTCTCGGCGTGACCCAGCAGAACGACCTCATGGGGATGATCAACCTCTTCTCCGGCGGGGCGCTGCTGCAGCTGTCCGTCTTCGCGCTGGGCGTCATGCCCTACATCACCGCGAGCATCATCACCCAGCTCATGCGCGTGGTGATCCCGCGGTTCGAGGAGCTGCACAAGGAGGGCTCCTCGGGCCAGGCCAAGCTCACCCAGTACACCCGCTACCTCACGGTGGGCCTGGCCGTCCTGCAGTCCGCCGTCGTGGTGACCGTGGCCAACAACGGGCTGTTCCCCGGCTGCCCGGTCAACCCGATCCCCGACACCTCCCCGATGGGCCTGCTCATCACCGTCATCTCGCTGACGGCCGGGACCGTGCTCATCATGTGGTTCGGCGAGCTCATCACCGAGCGCGGCGTCGGCAACGGCATGTCGCTGCTCATCTTCATCTCCATCGCCGCCTCCTTCCCCTCGGCCATGATGACCGTGGCCCGCGGCGACGGCGGCGCCGGCCGCTTCGCCCTCATCGTGGGCCTGCTGCTCGTCATCACGCTCGTCATCGTGTTCGTCGAGCAGAGCCAGCGGCGCATCCCGGTGCAGTACGCCAAGCGGATGGTCGGACGCCGGATGTACGGCGGCTCCTCGACCTACATCCCGCTGAAGATCAACATGGCCAACGTCATCCCGGTCATCTTCGCGTCGTCGATCCTCATGCTGCCCACGATGGCCGCCCAGTTCGGCGACCAGGCCGACCCCGCGGGCTGGGCCGTCTGGGTGATGACGAACTTCTCGCCCCAGAGCTGGGGCTACATGGTCCTCATGGGCCTGATGATCTTCTTCTTCGCGTTCTTCTACACGTCGATCACGTTCAACCCCGACGAGATCTCGGACAACATGAAGCGCGCCGGCGGGTTCATCCCCGGGATCCGCGCGGGCCGGCCCACCGCCGAGTACCTGCGCTACGTGACCACGCGCATCACCACGGTCGGCGCCACGTACCTGACGATCGTCGCGCTCATCCCGACGATCGCCCTGGCGGCCATGAACGTCACGGAGATCCCGTTCGGCGGCACCTCGATCATCATCGTCGTCGGCGTCGGCCTGCAGACCGTCAAGGAGATCAACTCCCAGCTCCAGCAGCACCACTACGAAGGGTTCCTGCGATGACCACCCGCCTCGTCCTCCTCGGCCCCCCGGGGGCCGGCAAGGGCACCCAGGCCGCCCGGCTCTCGGCGGCGCTCGGCGTGCCCGCCATCTCCACCGGCGACATCTTCCGCGCCAACGTCGCCGAGCAGACCGAGCTGGGCCGCCGCGCCCAGCGGTACATGGACGCCGGGGAGTACGTCCCGGACGAGGTCACCAACGCGATGGTGCGTGACCGCCTCGCCCAGGACGACGCCGCGGGCGGCTTCCTCCTCGACGGCTACCCGCGCACCGCGGACCAGGTCACCGAGCTCGACGGCATGCTCGCCGACGCCGGGACCACCCTCGACGCCGTCGTCGAGCTGACCGCCGAGACCGACGAGGTCGTGTCCCGGCTGCTCCAGCGCGCCCAGGAGCAGGGCCGTGCCGACGACACCGAGGTGGTCATCCGCCGCCGGCTCGAGGTCTACGCCGAGCAGACCGCGCCCCTGGCGAGCACCTACGCCGAGCGTGGGCTGCTGGTCCAGGTCGACGGCATGGGCGCCGTCGAGGACGTGACCGACCGGCTGCTCGCCGCCCTCGGCACGGGCACCCAGGACTGACGTGGCACGGGGCAGGATCGAGTACAAGTCCGACGCCGAGGTCCTCGCGATGCGGGCCCCCGGGCTCGTCGTCGCCGCCATCCACCGCGCGGTCCGCGCGGCGATCGCCCCGGGCGTGACCCCGGTCCAGCTCGACGAGGTGGCCGCCGGCGTGCTCGCCGAGCACGGCGCGGAGTCGAACTTCCTCGGCTACCACGGCTTCCCCCGCCGCATCTGCGTCTCGGTCAACGACCGGGTCGTGCACGGCATCCCCGACGAGGTGCCCCTGGCCGACGGCGACGTCGTCTCGGTGGACGTCGGCGCCGTCCTCGACGGATGGCACGGCGATGCGGCCTTCACCGCGATCGTGGGGGAGTCCGCCGAGCGTGACCGCCACCTGGTCGAGGCCACCCGGCGCGCGATGTGGGCCGGGGTCGCCGCGCTCGGGCGCGGCGGGCACGTGACGGACGTCGGCCACGCGGTGCGCGACGAGGTCGAGGCCTACGACGCCGAGCACGGGGTGGACCACGAGGTCGTGCGCGACTACATCGGGCACGGGATCGGCTCCGCCATGCACATGGCGCCCGACGTGGTCAACCACCGCTCCCGGGTCTCCCGCGTCCCGGTCGTGCCGGGCCTGGTGGTGTGCGTCGAGCCGCTGCTGACCGTGGGCGCGCAGGACAACACCATCCTCGACGACGACTGGACGGTCGTCACCCTCGACGGCTCGCGGGCCGCGCACTGGGAGCACACCGTCGCGGTGCACTCGCGGGGCGTGTGGGTCCTCAGCGCACCCGACGGCGGGGCCGCGGAGCTGGCCGCGCGCGGCGTCGACGTCGTGCCGCTCGGCGACTGACCGCCCCTCGTCGGTCACGACGCCGGCCGCGGTGCCGGCCCCGGCCCGCCCGCGCCGGCCGCGGCGCCGGCGCGCACCGGACCCGGACCGTCCGCGTCTATCCGACGCGTCCATCCCTTCCGGCCCGGCCGCGGTCTCGGTACTGTGGCCACACCTCTCCCCCGGGAGGTGGGTAGGCGGCCCGGACAGGTCCGACGTGAGGGCAGCGCGCGGACGCCGACGTGCGGTGCCGCACGCCCGGTAACCGCGTCCGCAGCGCCGGATGCCCGGACTGGAGCTGCTCGATGATCGGCATCCCGCGTGTCTCGGTCGGATACGCCATGCCCGCGGCCGCCGCCGCGCAGCTCGATCCGTTGCCGGCCCTCACCCTCGTGCACGCGCCGCGCGGCTGGGGCAAGTCCTCCCTCATCGCCTCGCGCCTGTCGCCCGAGGGCAGCCACGACGGGCCCGTGCTGTGGGTGGCCCTGGGCGAGGAGGAGCTCACCGGTGCCGAGTTCCGGCGCCACCTCGATGCCCTCCTGGCCCACGCGGCCGACCGGCCGGAGCGCCCCACGCTCGTGCTGGACAACATCGCCTCCCTGGCCCCCGACGCCACGCCCGTCATCCTCGAGGTCGCCGAGGCCTGGGACGGACCGAACCTCGTGCTCATCTCGCGCGACTCCGCCCCGCTGGCCTCGCTCGCCCCCCTGGCCCCGGACTCGGTCATCATCACCGGCCAGCACCTGCGCATCGACGCCGCCCGGACGATGGCGATCGGGGCGCGGATGGGGGTGAGCATCGACGAGGAGCAGGCCCAGGTCATCGTCGACGACTTCGCCGGCTGGCCGGGGCTCGTCCGCGGCGCGCTGTTCGGCCAGGTCACCGGCGGCGAGGGGGCGGCCAACTACGACGTGCTCACCCGGCTGTCCGCGCACGTGATGACCGACTTCTCCGCGATGACCTCCGGCGGGTACGCCGGCCTGCTGCTGCCGGAACGGATCGAGAACTGGGTCACCGACGAGCTCTTCGGCGGGGTGGACGCCTCCTTCGTGGTGCGCCGGGTCGAGGGGCTGGGAGTGGTCCGTCCCGACCACGGCGGCTACGTGTTCGCGCCCGGGATCCGGCGGATCGGCCTGCGGGCCTTCCGCGAGGCCCACCCCGACCACCTGCAGGCCCTCGCCGCCCGGCTCCAGGCACGCGCGCGCAAGGAGGGGGACATGCGCGCGGAGATGCTGCTCGCCGCGGAGGCCGAGGACTGGGCCGCGGTGCGCGAGGTGGTGCACGCGGGGTGGGAGCACCTCGCCCTGGCGGCGCCCGCCGCCCTGCACGAGGTCGCCACCCGGGTACCGGACGCCCAGGTCGCCGGGGACGCCCGGCTGCTCGCCGCCCGCCACCTCCTCAGCGCCGACCACCCGCCCGGGTGGATGTTCGAGTTCATGTCCGCCCGGATCCTCGCGGAGCCGCCCGCGCCCACCATGGGTCCGCTGCCCCCGGCGGGCCGGGGCGGCATCGACGCCCAGGAGTGGCGCCGCACCCTCTCGCTGCTCGCCGTGGCCCGGCTGCGTGCGGCCGACGGTGTCACGGCGGCGGTCGCGGCGCACCAGGCGCTGCGCTACCGGCCCGGGCCCGACGAGGAGGTCCCGACGTGGGCGCGGGAGGAGGCGGTCGCCGCGAGCCTCATGCTGGCCCTGACCCTCGTGGGCAGCACGAGCGACGCCCTGCGGTGGATGCACCGCTACCCCGAGCCGGGCGCGGACCCCGGGGACGCGGCGGCGAGCGGCGAGGACCCGGGCCTCACGGCGGCGACGGAGGCGGTGTCGGTCGCCGGGGAGCTGGCCCGCGTCGCCGACGCGATCGACCTCCTCGGCGAGATCGTGGCGGGGGAGAGGTCCGCGGGCGCCGCCACCGTCGAGCGGCTGCGCGCCATGCTCGACGTCACCGTGGACCCCGGCCTGCAGGGCGGGCTCCTGCTCGTGCTCACCGGGATCGCCCTCGTGCGCGGCGAGGCGGCGTCGATGCTCCTCGAGGTCGAGCGCCGGGCGATCGTCGCGCGTTCCTCGCCCCAGATCCCCGTCGCGCGCGTGCTCATGCACGCCTGTGCCGCCGACCTGTGCCTCGCGCTCGGGCACACGACCTCGGCGCGCTCCTGGCTGGACTCGGCCACCGCGACCGGGAGCTCCTCGGTCCTCGTCGAGCCGGCGTCGATCCGGCTGCTGCTCGCCGACGGCGACGAGGCCGAGGTGCTGCGCCGCACCGAGTCCGTCGCGGCCACGGTCGCCCCCCGCTACGCCATCGAGCTCTGGCTCGGTCGGGCCGTCGCCGCCCACCGGACGGGCCTGCTCTACGTCCAGTCCGAGGCGATCGAGCGCGCCGCCGCCCTGGCGGTGGAGCACGGGATCGTGCGCCCGTTCGTCATGCTCCCCAAGGACGCCTCGGCGGCGATCCTCGAGCGCGCGCGGCCGCTGCTCGGGGAGCTCGCGGTGCCGCTGCTGTCGACCCATCCGGGCGTGTTCCCCGCGCCCGACGGCCAGGTCCGGCTCACCGCCCGCGAGTCGGAGGTCCTCGGTGAGCTCGCCCGGGGGACGACGGTGCCCGGCATCGCCCGGAAGTACGTCGTCGCGCCGTCGACGATCCGCACCCACACCTCGGCGCTGTACCGCAAGCTCGGGGTGACCACCCGGGCGGCCGCGATCGAGCGCGCCGAGCGTCTCGGCCTGCTCTAGGGCCGCGCGGGCACGGCGTCTCGACGCCGGGTGGACACGATCTCGACGCCCCTCGCCGCGACCTCGGCGCCCCCGGGCCTCCCGCGCAGGGGGTCGGGCGGGGTTGACTTCTCTCACGTCCGCGGGGGCCCGACGTGCAGCCACGGGAGCCGGGACGGGAAGGGACCGGCACCCGTCCGAGGACAGCGTCGTCAGGCGCGGCGGGGGCCGCCCCTGACGAGGCGTGTCCCAGGGGGTGGGGGCGAGATCGCCCCCACCCCCGCCCACCGTCCAGGCCGGGGTGGCGACGGGAGGGGAGCCGCGCCGTCGGGCCAAGCCGGTGCGTGCCTGTGCCCCGGGAACCGCTCGCTGCGTGCCCGCGGCCCGGGAACCACCCGCTGCGTGCGCTGGCTCACCTGCTACGCCTGTTCCCCGGCGCGGGTCGATGGCGTAAAGTTGTCCGCTGGGCATGGCTGTGTCTTGCGCACGGCCGCGCGACCGCACGGCGCGGTCGGGCCACACCACGACGTGAGCGGAGAGCATGGCGAAGAAGGACGGGGTCATCGAGATCGAGGGCAGTGTCGTCGAGGCACTCCCCAACGCGATGTTCCGGGTTGAGCTGAGCAACGGGCACAAGGTCCTCGCTCACATCTCGGGCAAGATGCGTCAGCACTACATCCGGATCCTCCCCGAGGACCGGGTCGTGGTCGAGCTCAGCCCGTACGACCTCACCCGCGGCCGCATCGTCTACCGCTACAAGTAATCCATCCGACTCTCGAGCGTCGACGCCGCCCGTGCCCCCAGGGGGACGGCGGGCGAGCGACGATGAAGGAACAACCACCATGAAGGTCAAGCCCAGCGTCAAGAAGATCTGCGACAACTGCAAGGTGATCCGTCGCCACGGCCGCGTCATGGTCATCTGCGACAACCTTCGCCACAAGCAGCGCCAGGGCTGAATCCCTGGAAGTCGGCGGTAGCTACCGGCCGGCGACGTTCCGACAGCACCCTCGGGTGCGACCCTCGGCCCGGAGGCCGGGGCCCGCAGCAGGCGGGAGGTCGGGGCGATAGGACCTCCGGAACGGATCGAGGAGACCCGAGTTGGCACGTCTTTCCGGCGTCGACCTTCCCCGCGAGAAGCGGCTGGAAGTAGCGCTCACCTACATCTACGGCGTCGGCCGCACCCGTGCGGTCGAGACCCTCAAGGCCACCGGCATCAGCCCGGACCTGCGCGTCAAGGACATGACCGACGCCGACCTCGTCGCCCTTCGCGACCACATCGAGGGCAACTACCAGATCGAGGGTGACCTGCGACGCGAGGTCGCCGCAGACATCCGTCGCAAGGTCGAGATCGGCAGCTACCAGGGCATCCGGCACCGCCGCGGCCTGCCCGTGCGGGGCCAGCGCACCAAGACGAACGCGCGCACCCGCAAGGGCCCGAAGAAGACCGTGGCCGGCAAGAAGAAGACCAAGTAGCGCTCGCGGCGCCCGCCCGCCGCGCGGCGCCGTACCGATCAATCACAGACCCTCGCGAGAACGGAACCTCCCATGCCTCCCAAGGCTCGTACCACGACGGCCACCCGCCGTCCGCGTCGCAAGGAGCGGAAGAACGTCTCCGCCGGCAACGCCTTCATCAAGTCGACGTTCAACAACACCATCGTCTCCATCACCGACCCCTCCGGCGCGGTGATCTCCTGGGCATCCTCGGGCCAGGTCGGCTTCAAGGGCTCGCGCAAGTCGACGCCCTTCGCCGCCCAGCTCGCCGCCGAGGCGGCCGCCCGCCGCGCCCAGGAGCACGGCATGAAGAAGGTCGACGTCTTCGTCAAGGGCCCCGGCTCCGGCCGGGAGACCGCGATCCGCTCGCTGACGGCGACCGGCCTCGAGGTCGGCTCGATCCAGGACGTCACCCCCCAGGCCCACAACGGCTGCCGCCCGCCGAAGCGCCGTCGGGTCTGACCCAACCTTCCGGTCCCGCAGGCGCCACGGCGTCGGCGGGACCGTTCGGCCCCCTGCGGGGGCCACCGGCACCACCCGCCCGGACGGACCGAGCCCGGGCGGCCCTGCGCGGCGTCATATAGCGGATGCCCGCCGAAAGGAATGATCACCAGTGCTCATCGCACAGCGCCCCGTTCTCAGCGAAGAGGTCGTCGACGACCGCCGTTCGCGCTTCGTCATCGAGCCGCTCGAGCCCGGTTTCGGCTACACGCTCGGCAACTCGATGCGTCGCACCCTGCTGTCCTCGATCCCCGGTGCCGCCGTCACGTCGATCCGCATCGACGGCGTGCTGCACGAGTTCTCCACCGTGCCGGGTGTCAAGGAGGACGTCTCCGAGATCATCCTCAACATCAAGGACCTCGTCGTCTCCTCGGAGAACGACGAGCCGGTCGTCATGTACCTGCGCAAGCAGGGCTCCGGCGTCGTCACGGCCGAGGACATCACCCCGCCGGCCGGGGTCGAGGTGCACAACCCCGAGCTGCACATCGCCACCCTCAACGCCAAGGGCAAGCTGGAGATCGAGCTGACGGTCGAGCGTGGCCGCGGCTACGTCTCCGCGCAGCAGAACAAGTCCTTCGACGCCGAGATCGGCCGCATCCCGGTCGACTCGATCTACTCCCCGGTGCTCAAGGTCAGCTACAAGGTCGAGGCCACCCGTGTCGAGCAGCGCACCGACTTCGACAAGCTGATCGTCGACGTCGAGACCAAGAGCGCGATCACCCCGCGTGACGCGCTGGCCTCCGCGGGCAAGACGCTGGTCGAGCTGTTCGGCCTGGCCCGGGAGCTCAACGTCGAGGCCGAGGGCATCGAGATCGGCCCCTCGGCGATGGACACGGAGCTCGCGCAGGACCTGGCCCTGCCGATCGAGGAGCTCGGCCTCCTGTCGCGCTCGTACAACTGCCTCAAGCGCGAGGGCATCCACTCCGTCGGCGAGCTCGTCGCCCGCTCGGAGGCGGACCTGCTCGACATCCGCAACTTCGGTGCGAAGTCGATCGACGAGATCAAGGAGAAGCTGCAGGCCCTGGGCCTCGGCCTCAAGGACAGCCCCGCCGGCTTCGACCTCGCCCAGCACCGCGGCACGGAGGCGGACGACGACTTCGGCGACATCCGGTTCTCCGCCGAGAACCCCGCCTGACGCACCGCCCACCGCATTTCACCCAAGGAGTCATCATGCCCAAGCCCGCCAAGGGTCCGCGTCTGGGTGGCAGCCCGTCGCACGAGCGCCACATGCTCGACAACCTCGCGCAGTCGCTCTTCGAGCACGGCCGCATCACGACCACGGTCGTGCGCGCCAAGCGCGTCCAGCCGCTCGCCGAGCGCCTGGTCCAGCTCGCCAAGCGGGGCGACCTCGCCTCGCGCCGTCGCGTGCTGCGCCACCTGTCCGACAAGGGCGTCGTCCACTCGCTGTTCGCCGAGACGGCCCCGAAGATGAGTGAGCGCAACGGCGGCTACACGCGCATCACCAAGGTCGGCAACCGCAAGGGTGACAACGCCCCCATGGCGCAGATCGAGCTCGTCCTCGAGCCCGTCTCGCCGAAGCAGGCGGTCGTCAAGGAGGCCACCAAGGCGGCGGCCAAGGCTGCGCCGAAGGAGGAGGCCGCCCCGGCCGAGGCCGTCGAGGAGACCCCGGCGACCGAGGAGACCGCGGTCGAGGCCGCTGCCGAGGAGGCCCCCGAGGCGGAGGCCGCCGCGGAGGAGACCCCTGCCGAGGACACCCCCGAGTCCGAGGAGTCGGCCGACAAGGCCTGACACTTCCCGCCAGACGCGGACGGGGCCCGGCACCACATGGTGCCGGGCCCCGTCCGCGTCCGTGGGCACGTGTCCGCTCGCAGATGTCCGTGTACCCGCGGACGCAGTCTTCCTGCGGGCGGGCACGAGAAGGGGCCGACGGCGGAACCCCCTCAGGATCCGCCGCCGGCCCGTGCGCGGGCGTCGCCGCGCGGGAGGCGTCCCGGCCGTGGGCCGGGCGCGTGGTCAGTCGCCGGAGTCGGCGCTCGGGGCCGAGTGGCCCGACGGGGCGCTCGCCGCGGAGACCGGCGACGGCGCGGAGTAGCCCGAGTCCGCCGAGACCGGGGCCTGGCGCTGGACCGGAGCCGGCGCCGGGGCGGGAGCCTGGGTGCGCGGGGCCTGCTGGACCGGGGCGGGAGCGGGCGCGGGGGCCTGCTGACGCGGCGCGGCCGCCGGCGACTGCGCGGAGACCGCGGACGGGGCGGACGCCGGGGACGGCGCGGGGGCGGGTGAGGCGGCCGAGACCGCGCTCACGGCCGTGGGCGGGGAGGCGGGGGTGTCGATCGACTTCGCGGACATGGCGATCTCGAGGGCCTGGCCGGGCTCGACGACCGGGGCGCTGGCCGCCGACGGTGCCGACCGGGGCGAGGGCGCCGAGGCGGTGCGTTCGGTGGCGGTCGAGCCCGGGTTCCGGTCGCCGCGGTCGTCCGTGTCGTCGGCGACGGCCAGGCTGCCGCCGGCGATGATCGCGACCGCCGACAGGGTCCCGGTGGTGATCCACAGCTTCTTGCTCATGTCGTTCTCTCCTTCGTCCGTCATCCGGGGGGATGGGGTGGCTTGATGAGGACCACTCTGCCGACGCGTGAGGTGAGGACCAGGAGATCCGGGTGAAGGACTCCTCATCCCGGGTGAGGCTCGGCTCATCGCTGTGGGCGCGCGGCGGGGAGCCCCGCCGTCGGGGCCCGGCTACCCTCGCCGGGTGGAGGACGAGGACCGGGGAGCGGGCACGCTGCGGGTGCGGCTCGACCTGGCCTACGACGGCTCGGCCTTCTCCGGGTGGGCGGCGCAGCCCGGCCTGCGGACCGTCGAGGGCGAGCTCATCGGCGCGCTGGCGACCGTCCTGCGCACGCCCGAGCTTCGCCTGACGGTGGCCGGTCGCACCGACGCGGGCGTGCACGCCCGCCACCAGGTCGCCCACCTCGACGTCCCCGCCTCGCGCTGGGAGCTGCTGCCGGGACGGTCCGACCGCGCCCCCGGCGAGGCCCTCGTCGACCGGCTGGCCGGGGTGCTCGCCCGGGGCTCGGGCGGTCCGCGCGGGACGAGCGACGTCGTCGTGCACCGCGCCGCACCCGCGCCGCCGGGCTTCGACGCGCGCTTCTCGGCCACGTGGCGGCGCTACGCCTACCGGGTGAGCGACGCCGTCGCCACCCGCGACCCGCTTCGCGCGGGCTCCGTGCTCTGGCACGGCCGGGGCCTGGACACGGACCTCATGGCGCGGGCCGCCATCGCGCTGATCGGCGAGCACGACTTCCTGTCCTACTGCCGCCCGCGCGAGGGGGCCACGACCATCCGCACGCTGCGCTCCCTGGCGGTGACCCGCCCTTCCGACGGTGCGGACGCCGGGCTCGTGGTGCTCGCCGTCGAGGCCGACGCCTTCTGCCACTCGATGGTCCGCTCGCTTGCCGGCGCGCTGCTGGCCGTCGGCGCCGGCCGCCGGCCCGTGACCTGGCCGGGGGAGGCGCTCGCGCTGCGCAGCCGCGAGGCGAAGGTGGACGTCGCCCCGGCGCACGGCCTCACCCTCGAGGAGGTCGGTTACCCGCCCGCGGGCGAGCTGGCCGCGCGGGCCTGCGCCGCGCGCCGCGTGCGCACCCTCGGCGACGACGCGGCCACCTGATGCCGGCGGACCGCCCCTGTCGGCGGCCTGCGCCCGTCGACGGCCGCAGGCCGCCCCCGCGACGGGCGCGAACTGCTCCCGCGACGGGCACGAGCCGCACCGGTCGACCGGCGGCGGTGGTGTCCACCATCACCTGGTCGCCGCGCGCGCAGTCTTCCTGCGCGCAGCCGTCGTGGGCTACCCTGGGGAGTCGTCGTACGTCCCTGGTGCGCCCCGGTGCCTCCCACTCGCCGGAGCTGCGCCCTCGGAGACCACGGCAGACGTCAACCGACCGTCGCGGTGCCTCACGGCGCCGCACCCGTTCGTCAAGAACGCCGACAGTAGTAGTGAGGCATACGCCCGTGCGCACGTACACCCCCAAGCCCGGTGACATCAAGCGGCAGTGGCACGTCATCGACGCCACCGACGTCGTCCTGGGCCGCCTGGCCAGCCAGGTCGCCACCCTGCTCCGTGGGAAGCACAAGCCGACCTTCGCACCGCACGTCGACGGCGGCGACTTCGTCATCGTCGTCAACGCGGACAAGGTCGCCCTGACCGGGGCGAAGCTGGCCGACAAGAAGACTTTCACCCACTCGGGCTTCCCGGGCGGGCTCAAGTCGACGACGTACGTCGAGATGCTCGCGAAGCACCCGACGCGCGCCGTGGAGCGCGCCGTGCGCGGCATGCTGCCCAAGACGACCCTGGGTCGTCAGCAGCTCGACAAGCTCAAGATCTACGCGGGCCCCGAGCACCCGCACGCGGCCCAGCAGCCGCAGCCCTTCGTCATTGACCAGGTCGCTCAGCAGCCCGCCAAGGCCTGAGCCCACCACCGATACCCACGAGGAGAACCGTGGCCGAGCCCACCACCGAGTTTGACGTCGACGTCGACGACGCACCTGCGAGCTACACGTCCGAGAGCGAGTCGGCCCCCGAGGGCAGCGGCTCGTCGATCACCGCCCCCGGCCAGGCCCTGGGCCGCCGCAAGGAGGCCGTCGCCCGCGTCCGGCTCGTGCCCGGCACCGGCGAGTGGACGATCAACGGTCGCACGCTCGAGTCGTACTTCCCCAACAAGCTCCACCAGCAGCTGGCGCGCTCGCCCTTCACGCTGCTGGACCTCGACGGTCGCTTCGACGTCATCGCCCGCATCGCCGGCGGCGGCGTCTCCGGCCAGGCCGGTGCGCTGCGCCTGGGCATCGCCCGGGCGCTCAACGAGATCGACCGCGACGCGAACCGCGCCGAGCTGAAGAAGGCCGGTTTCCTCACGCGTGACGCCCGCGCCATCGAGCGCAAGAAGGCCGGTCTGAAGAAGGCCCGCAAGGCTCCGCAGTACTCCAAGCGCTGACCGCGCCACCGACGGCCCCGTCCCCTCCGCGGGACGGGGCCGTCGCCGTATCAGGGCAGGTGTACCGATCGACGGACCGGTGCCCACCCGGCAGGCTGGACCCGAGGCACGAGACACGAGGAGGGGACCGGATGGCGCGACTGTTCGGCACGGACGGGGTTCGCGGGCTCGCGAACCGGGACATCACGGCGCGGCTGGCGCTCGACCTCGGCGTGGCCGCGGCGCGCGAGCTCGTCGCCGAGGGGCACACGCACGGGAGCGGGGAGCGGCCGCGGGCCATCGTGGGCCGCGACACCCGCGTGTCCGGCGAGATGCTCTCGGCCGCCGTGGGCGCCGGGCTCGCCTCGGCCGGCGTCGACGTCGACGACGTCGGCGTGCTCCCCACCCCGGGCATCGCGCACCTCACCGCCACCTCCGACGTCGACCTCGGCGTGGTCATCTCCGCCTCGCACAACGCCATGCCCGACAACGGCATCAAGTTCTTCGCCCGCGGCGGGTACAAGCTCGACGACGCCGTCGAGGACCGCCTCGAGTCGCTCCTCGGGACCGACTTCGTCGCGCCGGTGGGCGACGCCGTCGGGCGGCTCGGCTCCGGCTCGGTGCGCGCGGACTCCACCTACGTCGAGCACCTCGTCGGCGCGATCGACCACACCCCCCTCAAGGGGCTGCGCATCGCCGTCGACTGCGCCAACGGCGCCGCCTCGGACATCGCCCCTCTCGCCCTGCGCGAGGCCGGGGCCGACGTCGTCGTGCTCAACGCGTCCCCGGACGGGTACAACATCAACGACGCCTGCGGCTCGACCCACCCCGAGCAGCTCCAGGCCGTCACCGTCGCCGCGGGCGCCGCCTTCGGCGTGGCCTTCGACGGCGACGCCGACCGCTGCCTCGCCGTGGACGGCGCCGGCACGCTGGTCGACGGCGACCAGATCATGGGCGTGCTCGCCACCGCGCTCAAGGAGTCCGGCGAGCTCGCCCAGGACACCCTCGTGGTCACTGTCATGTCCAACCTCGGCCTCCTGCAGGCCATGGACCGGGCGGGCATCTCCACGGTGCAGACCGGCGTCGGGGACCGGTACGTCCTCGAGGCCATGCGCGCCGGCGGCTTCGTCCTCGGCGGCGAGCAGTCCGGCCACATCATCTCCGCCTCGCACGCCTCCACCGGCGACGGCGTGCTCACCGCCCTGCTGCTCGCCGCGCGCGTGGTGCAGACCGGGCGCTCGCTGGCCGACCTGGCGTCGGTGGTCACCCGCCTGCCGCAGGTGCTGCTCAACGTCAAGGGCGTCGACCGGGCCGCCGCGGGCACGGACCCCGGCGTGGCCGACGCCGTGGCCGCCGCCGAGGGCCGCCTGGGCCGGAGCGGACGCGTCCTGCTGCGCCCCTCGGGGACCGAGCCGGTCGTGCGCGTCATGGTCGAGGCCGGCACCGAGGACCGGGCGCGCGAGGAGGCCGAGACCCTGGCCGCCGTCGTCGCCGAGCGCCTCGCCCTGACCGCCTGAGCCCATGGGGCAGGTGCTCGAGCTCGTCGACGCGGTCCAGACCTGGCTGGTGGACCTGGCGGCCTCGCCCTGGGTGCTGCTCATCGTCCTGCTGGGCTGCATCGTCGACGGCTTCTTCCCTGCCGCACCGAGCGAGGGCGTGGTCATCTCCGCCGCCGCGCTGACCGCCGCCGGCCACGGACCGCACCTGTACCTGCTCTGGCCGCTGGCCGCCGTGGGCGCCTTCGTCGGCGACCTCATCGCCTACCGGATCGGGGCGGCGATCCCGCTGGACCGCGTCCCGGTGCTCAACCGCCCCGGCGGGCGACGGGCGGTCGCCTCGGCCCGGCGCACGCTCGGCCGACGGGGGGCCTCGCTGGTCCTGGCCGCCCGGTTCATCCCCTTCGGCCGGGTCGCGGTCAACATGACCGCCGGCGCGGTGGCCTACCCGCGGGCGCGGTTCACCGTGCTGGCCGGCATCGCCGCCGTGGTCTGGTCGAGCTACTCCGTGGCGCTGGGGTACGGGGCCGGCTCGGTCCTGGCCGACCACCCGCTGCTCGGGGTCCTCGCCGGCGTCGTCGGCGGGGTCCTGCTGGGGATCCTCCTCGAGCGGGTCCTCGGCTGGGCGCAGGGGCGCCTGCTGCCCGACCTGGGCGTGCGCACCCACGACGACGACGGCGGACCCGCCGACGACGGCGCCACCACCGAGGCCGGAACCTCGGCCGACGGCGGCACGACCGCCGGCGACGACACCGCCGACGGCGAGCCCGAGGACGCCGACCCGGCGGGGGAGGACGAGGAGCGTCCCGGCCGCGTGGCCTGAGCGCTCAGAGCTTGCGCAGAAGCATCCGGTGCATGCGGTGGTGGCCGTCCTTGGTGATGACGAGCTTGGCCCGGCTGCGGGTGGGCAGGATGTTCTGCTCGAGGTTGGGGGCGTTGATCGACTCCCAGATCTCGGTGGCGGTGCGCACGGCCTCCTCGTCGTCGAGGTCGGCGTAGCGGCGGAAGTACGAGCCCTCCGTGGCGAAGGCCGTCCGGCGCAGCTTGAGGAACCGGTCGACGTACCACCGGCGCACGTCCGAGGTGCGGGCGTCGACGTAGATGGAGAAGTCGAAGAAGTCGCTCACCGCGAGCATCGAGGACCGCCCGGCGCTCGACCGCGCCGGCTGGAGGACGTTGAGGCCCTCGACGATGAGGATGTCCGGGTGCTCGACGACGTTGCGGGCGCCGGGGACGATGTCGTAGGTGAGGTGGTCGTAGACCGGCGTCGAGACCGAGGCTGCGCCCGCCTTGACCGAGGCGACGAAGCGCAGCAGCGCCCGCCGGTCGTAGGACTCCGGGAAGCCCTTGCGGCCGAGCAGCCCGCGCCGCTCCAGCTCGGCGTTGGGCAGCAGGAACCCGTCGGTGGTGACGAGCTCGACCCGCGGGGTCTGGGGCCAGCGCCGCAGCAGCTCGCGCAGCAGGCGTGAGGTCGAGGACTTGCCCACGGCCACGGAGCCCGCCACACCGATGACGAACGGCGTGCGCGTGTAGCTGCCGCCGAGGAAGTGCGCCGACGCGGTGTGCAGCTGGTCGGTCGCCGCCACGTACTGCTGGAGCAGCGCCGACAGCGGCCGGTAGACGACGTCGACCTCGGACAGGTCGAGCGGGTCCCCGAGGCCGCGCAGGTGCACGACGTCGGCATCGGTCAGGGGCAGCGGCGTCGTCGCGGCCAGCCGGGACCACGAGGCGCGGTCGAGCTCGGTGTACGGCGTGAGGTGACGGTCGAGATCCTCGACGGGGCGGCGGTGGTTGCCGCGGGCAGGAGCGTCGTCGGTCACCGGGACATCGTGCCACCGAGGTGGCAGTTATCCTCGCTCCCATGTGTGGAATCGTCGGCCACGTCGGTCGCAGCACCCCGTCCGCCCGCCCGCTCGAGATGGCCATGGAGGGCCTGGCCCGGTTGGAGTACCGCGGCTACGACTCCGCCGGGATCGCGCTGCACACCGGCGAGGAGATCGTCGTGCGCAAGCGCGCCGGCAAGCTCCAGAACCTGCGCGACGCCATCGAGCAGGACCCGGTGCCCGCGGGCGTGGCCTCGCTCGGGCACACGCGCTGGGCCACCCACGGCGGCCCCACCGACGCCAACGCCCACCCGCACGTCGGCGGCGACGGCGCCGTCGCGGTCATCCACAACGGCATCATCGAGAACTTCGCCCCCCTGCGCCGCGAGCTCGTCGCCGACGGCGTGACCATGACGTCGGAGACCGACACCGAGGTCGTCGCCCACCTGCTGGCCGCCGCCTACGACGGCGACCTCACCGCCGCGATGCTCGCCGTCGTCGGCCGCCTCGAGGGGGCCTTCACCATCCTCGCCCAGCACCGCGACCAGCCCGGCGTCATCGTCGGCGCCCGCCGGTCCTCGCCGCTCGTGGTCGGCCTGGGCGAGGGGGAGAACTTCATGGGCTCCGACGTCGCCGCGTTCATCGGTGGCACCAAGGAGGCCCTCGAGCTCGACGAGGACCAGGTCGTCACCATCACCCCCGACACCGTCGAGGTCGTCGGCTTCGACGGCACGCCCGCGCAGGGGCGCCGCTTCACCGTCGACTGGGACTCCGAGGCCGCCGTCAAGGGCGGGTTCCCCACCTTCATGGACAAGGAGATCCACGACCAGCCGGCCGCCGTGCGCGACACGCTGCTGGGCCGCCAGGACGAGTCGGGGCACCTGGTCCTCAACGAGATGCGCATCGAGGAGTCGGTGCTGCGCACGGTGGACAAGGTCGTCATCATCGCCTGCGGCACCGCCGCCTACGCCGGGCACGTGGCCAAGTACGCCATCGAGCACTGGTGCCGCATCCCCTGCGAGGTCGAGCTGGCCAGCGAGTTCCGCTACCGCGACCCGATCGTCACCGAGCGCACCCTCGTGGTGGCCATCTCCCAGTCCGGCGAGACCATGGACACCCTCATGGCCGTGCGCCACGCCCGCGAGCAGGGCTCGAAGGTGCTCGCCATCGTCAACACCTTCGGCTCGACCATCGCCCGCGAGGCCGACGCGGTGCTCTACACCCACGCCGGGCCCGAGATCGCCGTGGCCTCCACCAAGGCCTTCCTCGCCCAGATCACCGCCTGCTACCTGCTCGGGCTCTACCTGTCCCAGCTGCGCGGCAACAAGTACGCCGACGAGGTCTCCGGCTACCTCGAGGAGCTCGCCGCGATGCCGGACAAGATCTCCGCGCTGCTCGAGGCGGAGGAGGAGAACGTGCGCGAGCTGGCCCGGTCGATGCGCGAGGAGTCCTCGGTGCTCTTCCTCGGCCGCCACGTGGGCTACCCGGTGGCCCTCGAGGGCGCGCTCAAGCTCAAGGAGCTCGCCTACATCCACGCCGAGGGCTTCGCGGCCGGCGAGCTCAAGCACGGGCCGATCGCCCTGGTGGACCAGGACCAGCCCGTGTTCGTCGTCGTGCCGACCCCGCGGCGCCCCGTCCTGCACCAGAAGGTCATCTCCAACATCCAGGAGGTGCGGGCCCGCGGCGCGCGCACGATCGTCGTCGCCGAGGAGGGGGACACCGACGTCGAGGAGTTCGCCTCCCACATCATCCGCGTGCCCCGCACGCCCACCCTGATGATGCCGCTGGTGACCACGGTGCCGCTGCAGATCTTCGCCTCGGAGATCGCCGCGGCGAAGGGGCTCGACGTCGACCAGCCCCGCAACCTGGCCAAGTCCGTCACGGTGGAGTAGGAGGCGCGTCGGTGGCGGTGCGCTCGGTGGGGATCGACGTGTGCTCGGTCGCACGGTTCACGGCGGCGCTCGAGCGTTCGCCCCGGCTGCTCGAGCGGCTGTTCACGCCCGCCGAGCGTGAGTTGCCGCCCGCCTCGCTGGCGGCGCGGTTCGCCGCCAAGGAGGCCATCGCCAAGGCACTGGGCGCGCCGGGGGGCATGCGCTGGCACGACTGCACCGTGCGCCGCGTGCCCCACGGACCGCCGCAGGTGGAGATCACCGGGACCGTGGCCGCCCGGGCGGCCGAGCTCGGCATCGAGCGCTGGCACCTGTCGATCTCGCACGACGGCGGGATCGCCGCCGCCGTTGCCGTGGGGGAGGGGGACTGATGCGCACCGCCCTGACCTCGACGGACGTCCGCGCCCTCGAGGCGCCCCACCTCAAGGCCGGCGAGCCGCTGATGGAGCGGGCTGCACGCGCCGTCGCCGACGCGGTGACCGCCGAGCTGCGCACCACCCGCAAGGACGTCAGCGGGTCCCGGGTCCTCGTCCTGGCCGGGGGCGGGGCCAACGGCGGCGACGCCCTGTTCGCCGGCGCCATGCTCTCCGGCGCGGGCGTGCGGGTCGTCGCGCTCGTCGTCGCCGCCGAGCCGCACCCGCCGGGGCTGTACGCGGCGCGCACCGCGGGCTGCGAGGTGCTGGCCGCGCCCGGCTCGGGCTTCGGGGACGCCCCGGTGGCCGGCGACCTGGCGGACCTCTCCCGGTGGGCCGAGCTCGTCGTCGACGGCGCCGTGGGCACCGGCGCGAGCGGTCCGCTGCGCGGTGCGGCGCTCGAGGTCGCCGAGGTCCTCGCCGCCGCCCCGCGCTCGACGGTCGTCGCCGTCGATGTGCCCTCGGGGGTCGGGGTCGACGACGGCACGCTGCCGGGGACGGTGCTGCACGCGGACGTGACGGTGACGATGATCGCCCCCAAGCCGGCGCTGCTCCTGCCGCCGGCGGCGGGCCGCGCCGGCCGGGTCCAGGTCGCCGACATCGGCGTGGCACCGGCGGCCGCGCCGCGCGTGCTGGCCCCGGACGTCGTCGACGCCGCCGAGCAGCTGCGTCCGCCGGGCTGGGCGGACGATAAGTACACCCGCGGCGTGCTCGGGGTCGTCGCCGGCTCGCAGCGGTACCCCGGGGCGGGGGTGCTCGCCGTCGGCGGTGCGCTGCGCACGGGGCTGGGGATGGTCCGGCACCTCGCCGAGGGCCGGGCCGCGGACCTCGTCCTGGCCGCCCACCCCGAGGTGGTTGGCGCCGACGGACGGGTCCAGGCCCTCGTCATCGGTCCGGGCACCGACGACGCCGACGGCGAGCGCCTGGGTGCCGCGCTGCGCCGGGCCGAGGCCGAGCGGGTGCCCGCCGTCGTCGACGCCGGGGCGCTCGACGCCCTGGCAGCGACCCTCACCGGCGACGAGCCCACGGGACGGCAGCTGATCCTCACCCCGCACGCCGGCGAGGCCGCGCGGCTGCTCGGCGCCGTCACCGGCCGGGAGGTGGGCCGCGAGGAGGTGCTCGCCGCCCCGGCGCACGCCGCCGAGCAGCTCGCCGGCGCCACCGGGTCGGTCGTGCTGCTCAAGGGGGCCCGCACGGTCGTCGCCGGGGGCGGCCCGCTGCGGGTGGCCTCCGCCGGCGTGCCGTGGCTGGCCACCGCCGGCACCGGGGACGTCCTGGCCGGCGTGCTGGGCGCCCTGCTGGCGGGCGCCGGCGCCCGCGCCGAGGCCGCCGACCGGTCCCTCGACGCCGCGGCGCTCGCCGACGTCGCGGCGGCCGCCGCCCTCCTGCACGGCGCGGCCGGGCACCGGGCCGCCGGGGAGGCACCGGGCCGGCCGATCTCCGCCGGCGACGTCGTGGCCGCCCTGCCCCAGGTCGTCGCCGACCTGCTGGCGGGCCGCGATCCCGCGGGCGAGGAGGATGGCCGGCGGGGGGCCACCGGGCTGCTCTCGCGGTTCGGGCTGCGGTGAACCCCTGGCACACTGTCGCGGTGACCGACGAGCAGGGCAGAGCGGCGTCCGCGTGGCCCGCCACGGCGCGGGTCGACCTCGACGCCTTCGCCCACAACCTCACCACCCTCCGCGAGATCGCCGGCGGCACCGACGTGCTCGCCGTCGTCAAGGCCGACGCCTACGGCCACGGCCTGCTGCCCGTCGCCCGCACCGCCCTGGCCGCCGGGGCGGCGTTGCTCGGCGTCGCCCAGCTCGCCGAGGCGCTCGACCTGCGCGCCGGCCTCGGCCCCCACGGGCGGGTCCTGGGCTGGCTCTACGCCCCCGGCGCCCCGCTGCAGCAGGCGATCGAGGCCGACGTCGAGATCGGCGTCGGGGCGCCGTGGATGCTCGAGGAGGTGCTGGCCGCCGTCGACGCGGCCGACCGACCGGCGACCGTCCACCTCAAGCTCGACACCGGGATGGCCCGCAACGGGCTGGCCCCCACCGAGCTCGACGGGGTCCTCGCCCGCCTGGGCCCGGCCCTCGCCTCGGGCGCGGTGCGCCTCGCCTCGACCTTCTCCCACCTGGCCAGCGCCGACGAGCCGGCCACCGGCACCACCGAGCGGCAGACCGAGCTGTTCCTCGACCTCGTCGCCCGCATGCGCGCGGCAGGCATCGACCCCGGCGCGCTGCACCTGGCCGGCTCCTCGGGCGTCCTGCTGCACCCGGCGACCCACCTGGACATGATCCGCCCCGGCATCGCCCTGTACGGCGTCTCGCCCGAGGAGGAGGTCGCCCCCGCCGCCGCGTACGGGCTGCGCCCGGTCATGACCGTCGCGGGACGGCTCGTGCGCACGCGCGCGGCCGGCGCCGGCACCCCGATCGGCTACGGGCACACGGCCCGCACGGAGCGGGACACGGTCCTCGGCCTCGTCCCGCTCGGCTACGCCGACGGCGTGCCGCGCGCCGCCTCGAACAGCGTCGCCCCGGCCGTGGGCGGCCGACGCGCCCCCCAGGTGGGGCGCGTGAGCATGGACCAGATCGTCGTCGACCTCGGACCCGGCGCGACCGAGCGGCCCGGCGAGGAGGTCGTCCTGTTCGGCGACCCGGCCCGCGGCGAACCCTCCGCCTGGGACTGGGCGCGCCCGGCCGGCACCATCGCCTACGAGATCCTCACCTCCGTGGGCGCCCGCGTGCCCCGCGTCCACCACGGGGGTGCGGCGTGACCGGCCCCGACGAGCAGGGCGCCGGGCCGGGCGCGGACCCGGTGGCGCCGACCGCGCGCAGCTGGCGCGCGCACGCCCCGACGGCGGACGAGACCCGGGCGGTCGCCGCCGCCCTGGCCGGTCACCTGCGGGCCGGCGACCTCGTCGTCCTCACCGGGCCGCTCGGCGCCGGCAAGACGACCTTCGTCCAGGGGCTCGGCGCCGCGCTGGACGTCACCGGCACGATCGCCTCACCGACCTTCGTCATCGCCCGCGTGCACCGCGCCCGCGGCGCCGGGCCGGACCTCGTGCACGTCGACGCCTACCGGCTGGGCGGGATGGACGAGCTCGACGCCCTCGACCTCGACACCGCGCTCGAAGACTCGGTGACGGTCGTGGAGTGGGGCGGCGGCACCGTCGAGACGCTCGCGGACAGCCGCCTCGAGGTCGTGCTCACCCGGCCCACCGGGCTCGCCGCGGGCGTCGGTGGCGCGGGTGTCGAGGAGGGGGAGGAGCCGGCGGGCGACGAGCCGCGCGGCATCGAGATCACTGCCGTCGGACCGCGGTGGGAGGGCGTCGACCTCTCCGGCGTCGTGGCCCCGTGACCGCGTCCCCTCCCTCCGCGCAGGGCCCGCACCGGAGGGGTCGGGACGGCGCCGCATCGGCCGTGGTGGCCGCGCTGCTCGCGGCCTGGCTGCTGGTCGGCTGGCTGCTGCCGCCCGCCGGTCCCGCCTCGGCCTCGGGGGAGGAGTCCGCCACCGGATCGGGCTCCGAGGGTCCCGCGTCCGAGGAGGTCGACGAGCCCGACCCCACCCTGTCCGACCTCCTCGTCCTGCCGCCGGCCGTCCTGCGCTGGTTCGAGTCCGACGGTCTGACCGTGGCCCGGTCCGGGGCGCCCTCCGTCCTGTCCGACCAGGTCGGCAGCCGTGGCGGCGAGGTGACCGTGGGCAGCCCCAGGCCCGTCCTGACCTGGTCGCCCGAGCTCCTGGCGGGCTCGGCCGAGGACCCCGTCGTGACCACGACGGGCCGTGCCGTCGCCCCGGTCCTGCTCGAGGACGAGGCCGTCGGCGTGCTCGTCCTCGACACCTCCTCGGGCAGCTACGAGGGCGAGGTCCTCCAGGTGCCCGGGCTCGGGCCGGCGCTGCGCGAGCTGCCGCAGACGGTCGGGGTCGTGCACGACCCGCGCACCACGGCCTGGTACCGCTACGCCCACCGCCGCATCGGCCCGCTCGACGCCCAGGCCCAGGTGCTGCTCGCCGGTTCGGCCGACGTCGAGGACTACCTCGACTTCCTGCTCGATCCCGAGCCGACCGCCGCCGCGGCCGACGGCGGCAGCCGGACGGTGGTGTGGGTCGTCGTCGTCGGCGCGGTCGTCGTCGGCGGCCTGCTGGTCACCGCCGGGCTCGTGGTGTGGCTGCGCGGCGACGAGGACGAGCCCGAGGAGCGCCCCAGCACCGACAGCCTGCGCGCCCGCGTGCGCGCCGAGCTGCGCAACGCCCGCTCCGGCACCTGGGACCACCGCGGCTGACCGAACGTGACCGACCTGCTGCCGGCCGCGCTCGGGGCCCCCGACCGGCCCGCGGCCGGCCCGCGGCGCCCCGGCCACCACCGCACCGCCGCCCGGGGTCCGACACCGGCCCCGGCGGCGGTGCCCCTACCCTTGTCCGGTGCGCCTGCTCCTCATCGACACCTCCGCCCGCCCCGTCGCGGCGCTCGCCGACGCCCCGGGCGCCGACCCCGCGGCCGCCGCCCTGCTCGGCGCCCACGAGGGCGCCTCGGACCGCCGGCACGCCGAGGAGCTCGCCCCCGCCGTCGAGTCCCTCGTCGCGGCCCACGGCCGCCCCGACCTCGTGGTCGTGGGCACCGGGCCTGGCCCCTTCACCGGCCTGCGCGTGGGGCTGGTCACCGCCCGCACCCTGGCGCGCGGCTGGGGCGCCGAGGTGCTCGGCGTGCCCTCCCTGGACGCCCTGGCCCGGGCCGCGCTCGACCGGGCGACCGGTGCGGTGGTCGTCGTGGCCACCGACGCGCGTCGTCGGGAGGTGTACCACGGCCGGTACCGGGCTGCGGGCGAGAACGAGGTCGAGGTCCTCGCCGGCCCCGCGGTGGCCGCGCCCGCCGCGGTGCGCGACGCGCTGGTGGCGGGCGACGTCGTCGTGGGGGACAAGGCCGACGAGGTGACCGGCGAGCAGGCGCCCGGCACCGAATCGGCACCGGAGCGACCCGAAGCCACGGCAGCGGCGGCCCTGGCGATGGCCCGGCTCGCCCTGTCCCGCCGCGCCGCCGGGACCGAGCAGCCCACCGAGCCGCTCTACCTGCGCCGTCCCGACGCCGCCGTGCCCGCCCAGGTGCGGGCATGACCTACGGGATCCGGCCGCTGCGCCCGGGCGACCTCGACCGGGTCGCCGAGCTCGAGCCCGCCCTGTTCGGCCCCGACGACTGGTCGGCCGCCACCTACCACCAGGAGCTGCAGACCCCCGGGCGCACCTACCTGGCCACCGTCGACGCCGAGGACCGCCTCGTGGGCTGGGCCGGCGTCGCCGCGGGGGACGAGACCCAGGTGATGACGATCGGCGTCGACCCCGCGCACCGCCGCCGCGGCCTGGCCACGGCGATGCTCGCCGAGCTGGTGGACGTCGCCCGCCGGGCGGGCGCGCGCAGCATGCTCCTCGAGGTCCGCTCCGACGACGACGGCGCCCGCACCCTCTACGAGCGGGCCGGCTTCACGGGCGTGGGGACCCGCCGGCGGTACTACCAGCGATCGGGGCGCGACGCGCTCGTCATGCGGCTCGAGCTGGGCGAGGAAAATATCGATCACATTTCGTCAGGCAATGCTGGCAAAAATGAGCCATGACCATTCTTTGACGCTTCTCGAACGCATTCTGGGACAATCCGTCCCAGCGTCGGTCAAGGCGCAGAAGGTGCTCCGCGCGGGGGTTAGGATCGCCGGGTGACCACCACAGCAGCGCCAGCGAGGGCGCGAACTGCTCGCCGGACGACGGTCGCCCTCAAGGCCGCGATGGCGGTGACGGGCATCATCTTCGTGCTCTTCGTCCTCACGCACATGTACGGCAACCTGAAGATGTTCCAGGGCGCCGAGGCGTTCGACGGATATGCGCACTGGCTGCGCGAGGCCTTCTACCCGATCCTTCCGCACCAGGGTCTGCTGTGGATCATGCGGGTGGTCCTGCTGGCCTCGCTGGTCATCCACGCCGGCGCCGCCTTCGCGCTGTGGCGCCGCGCCCGCGCCGCGCGCGGCACCCGGTACGTGGTGAAGCGGTCCGTGCGGCAGTCCTACGCCTCGCGGACGATGCGGTGGGGCGGCGTCATCCTGCTCGCCTTCATCGTCTTCCACCTGCTGCAGTTCACCACCATGACCGTCGAGGTCGGGGGTTCCTTCGACAGCCCCTACGAGCGCATGGTCGCGGCCTTCCAGCCCGAGCACTGGTGGGTCTACGTCGTCTACCTCGTCCCGATCGTCCTGCTCGCGCTGCACGTGCGCCACGGCGTGTGGTCCGCGCTGGCCACCCTGGGCCTGTCGACGAAGCGGCGCGAGGCCGCGTTCAACGCCGTCGCCGCCGTCGTGGCGATCCTGCTCCTGGTCGGGTTCATGGCGACACCGACGGCCATCCTGCTCGGACTCGTGAAGTGAGTGAGACGTCCATGACCGCACTGATCAACGACCTCTACCGCGAGGGCGAGCCGATCGCCGACACCAAGGCGCCCACCGGCCCGCTCGCCGAGAAGTGGTCCCAGCGCAAGTTCGGCGCCAAGCTCGTCAACCCGGCCAACCGCCGCAAGATCTCCGTCATCGTCGTCGGCACCGGCCTGGCCGGCGGTGCGGCGGCCGCCACGCTCGGCGAGGCCGGCTACCAGGTCAAGGCCTTCTGCTACCAGGACTCCCCGCGGCGCGCGCACTCGATCGCCGCCCAGGGCGGCATCAACGCGGCGAAGAACTACAAGAACGACGGCGACTCCGTGTACCGCCTCTTCTACGACACGGTCAAGGGCGGTGACTTCCGCTCGCGCGAGTCCAACGTCTACCGCCTGGCCGAGGTCTCCACCGAGATCATCGACCAGTGCGTGGCCCAGGGCGTGCCCTTCGCCCGCGAGTACGGCGGCCTGCTGGACAACCGCTCCTTCGGCGGCGTCCAGGTCTCCCGCACGTTCTACGCGCGCGGCCAGACCGGTCAGCAGCTGCTCATCGGTGCCTACCAGGCCCTCGAGCGGCAGATCGGCGCCGGCACGGTGCAGATGAACGCCCGCCACGAGATGCTCGAGCTCGTCGTCGTCGAGGGCCGGGCCCGCGGAATCATCGCCCGCGACATGGTCACCGGCGAGATCGAGACCCACCTGGCCGACGCCGTGGTCCTCGCCTCGGGCGGCTACGGCAACGTCTTCTTCCTCTCGACCAACGCCATGGGCTGCAACGTCACCGCCACCTGGCGCGCGCACCGCAAGGGCGCCTACTTCGGCAACCCCTGCTACACGCAGATCCACCCCACCTGCATCCCCCAGGCCGGCGACTACCAGTCCAAGCTCACCCTCATGAGCGAGTCGCTGCGCAACGACGGCCGCATCTGGGTGCCGAAGCGGGCCGAGGACTGCACCAAGGACCCGCGCCAGATCCCCGAGGAGGACCGCGACTACTACCTCGAGCGGATCTACCCCTCCTTCGGCAACCTCGTGCCCCGGGACATCGCCTCGCGCCAGGCGAAGAACATGTGCGACGACGGCCGCGGGGTCGGCCCCGAGGTCGAGGGTGTGCGCCGCGGCGTCTACCTCGACTTCGCCGAGGCGATCGGCCGGATGGGGCGCGCGGCGGTCGAGGCCAAGTACGGCAACCTGTTCGACATGTACGAGCGCATCACGGGGGAGAACCCCTACGAGGTGCCGATGCGCATCTACCCGGCCGTGCACTACACGATGGGCGGGCTGTGGGTGGACTACGACCTGCAGTCCTCGATCCCGGGCCTGTTCGTCACCGGCGAGGCGAACTTCTCCGACCACGGCGCCAACCGCCTCGGTGCCTCGGCGCTCATGCAGGGCCTGGCCGACGGCTACTTCGTGCTGCCGAACACGATCAACGACTACCTGGCCGAGAACCACGGCTCCCCGGTGCCCGCCGACCACCCCGACGTGGTGGCGGCCGCCGACCAGGTGCGCGAGCGCGTCAACCACTTCCTCGGCAACGCCGGGACCCGGTCGGTGGACTCCTTCCACAAGGAGCTCGGCACCATCATGTGGGAGTACTGCGGCATGGAGCGCACCGAGGAGGGCCTGCGCACCGCGATCGACAAGATCCGGGCGCTGCGCGAGGAGTTCTGGCGCGAGGTCAAGGTCACGGGGAAGAACGAGGAGCTCAACCAGTCCCTCGAGAAGGCCGGCCGGGTGGCCGACTTCTTCGAGCTCGGCGAGCTCATGTGCATCGACGCCCTGCACCGCAGGGAGTCGTGCGGCGGTCACTTCCGCGCCGAGTCGCAGACCGAGGAGGGCGAGGCGCTGCGTCACGACGACGAGTTCGCCTACGTCGCGGCCTGGGAGCACGGGGCGGACGGGGTCCCGGTGCTCCACAAGGAGGACCTGAGGTACGAGTACGTCGAGATGAAGCAGCGGAGCTACAAGTGAAGATCACCATCAACGCCTGGCGTCAGGCCGGCCCCGACTCCGGCGGGTCGATGCACTCCTACCGGCTCGACGACGTCGCTGAGCACATGTCCTTCCTCGAGATGCTCGACGTGCTCAACGAGCAGCTCTTCGCCGCCGGCGAGGAGCCGATCGCGTTCGACCACGACTGCCGCGAGGGCATCTGCGGGGCCTGCGGCATCGTCATCGACGGCGTCGCGCACGGTCCGGAGGTCACCACGACCTGCCAGCTGCACATGCGCTCGTTCAAGGACGGCGACTCGATCACCATCGAGCCGTGGCGCGCCAAGGCCTTCCCCGTGGTCAAGGACCTCGTCGTCGACCGCTCCGCCTTCGACCGGATCATCGCCGCCGGCGGCTACGTCTCGGTCAACACCGGTGCGGCCCCGGACGCGCACGCCGCCCCCGTGCCCAAGACCGACGCCGACCGCGCCTTCGAGGCCGCCGCCTGCATCGGCTGCGGCGCCTGCGTGGCGGCCTGCCCCAACGCCTCGGGGATGCTCTTCCTCGGCGCGAAGGTCACCCACCTGGGGATGCTGCCGCAGGGCCAGCCCGAGCGGGAGGCGCGGGTCGTCGACATGCTCGCCCAGCACGACGCCGAGGGCTTCGGCGGGTGCACCAACATCGGCGAGTGCGCCGCGGTGTGCCCCAAGGAGATCCCGCTCGACGTCATCTCCCAGCTCAACAGCGACCTCGGCCGGGCCACGATCGCCGGCCGCGCCTGAGCCCACCCGACGTCCCGGCGCCCCGTCCCCACCCGGGGGCGGGGCGCCGTCGTCGTCCGCGGGACCGCGTCGCCGGTGACCGGTTCAGGGGGTGGGCGGGGCGTACACCACCACGTGCAGGTCGGTGGCGTCCGAGGGGACGAGGCGGTGGTGCTCGTAGGTGACCGGGCCCAGGGTCGGGTGGTGGAAGGTGCGCAGGCGGGACTCGAAGCGGGAGACCTCGAGCTCGGCGGCGTGGGCGCGGAACTCCGCGCTCGCCGCGGCGAGGCGGTCGACGACGGCCCGGTGGCCCGGCCCCGACAGCCTCGGCCCGGCCTCGGCCCGGAACTCGGCGAGGAAGCGGCGGCTGTCGCGCTCCCAGTCGGGGAGCATCCCGCGCAGCCCGGGGTCGGTATAGACGAGCCACAACAGGTTGCGGTCCGCCTCGGGCACGTCCGCGATGCGGGGGTAGAGCGCGGCGTAGGCCGCGTTCCACCCGAGGATCGCCCAGTCCGCCCGCACGACGAACGCGGGGAAGTCCAGCGCGTCGACGAGGTGCTGGAGGTGCGCGGGGACGCGCCTGCGCTCCTCGGCCGGCGGGGCCGGGTCCTCGCGCTCGGCCAGGGCGAGCACGTAGGAGGTCTCGTCCTCGGTCAGGGTCAGCACCCGCGCGACGGCGAGCAGCACCTGCCTCGAGACGTTGGTGTCCCGGCCCTGCTCGAGCCACGTGTACCAGCTGCCCGAGACCCCGGCCAGGGCGGCGACCTCCTCGCGGCTCAGGCCGTGCGTCACCCGGCGCCCGGCCGGCGGCAGGCCGAGCGTGGCGCGGCTCGAGGCGAGACGCCGGGCGCGCAGGAAGGCGCCGAGCTCCTCGCGTCTGGGGGTGCGCGGCCGGATCACCCCCAGATGGTACTGCCGGTACCAGTACCGACCCCACCGGCTGGCGTGGCCGCGTTCCGGGGGCGGGCGGGCGACCATGGGGCATGCCCGACTACCGTTCCCGCACCGTCACCCATGGCCGCAACATGGCCGGGGCCCGCGCCCTCATGCGCGCCTCCGGCGTGGACGGGGCCGCCATCGGCAGGAAGCCGGTGATCGCCGTCGCCAACTCCTTCACCGAGTTCGTGCCCGGCCACACCCACCTCGCCCCGGTCGGCCGCATCGTCTCCGAGGCGGTCGAGGCCGCCGGCGGCATCCCCCGGGAATTCAACACGATCGCGGTGGACGACGGCATCGCCATGGGCCACGACGGCATGCTCTACTCCCTGCCCTCGCGCGACCTCATCGCCGACTCCGTGGAGTACATGGTCAACGCGCACTGCGCCGACGCCCTGGTGTGCATCTCCAACTGCGACAAGATCACGCCCGGGATGCTGCTGGCGGCGCTGCGGCTCAACATCCCCACCGTTTTCGTCTCCGGCGGCCCGATGGAGTCCGGCCGCGCCACCCTGGTCGACGGCACCGTGCGCAGCCTCGACCTGGTCGACGCCATCTCCGAGGCCGTCAACGACGAGGTCTCTGACGCCGACATCGCCCGCATCGAGGAGGCCGCCTGCCCCACCTGCGGCTCGTGCTCGGGGATGTTCACCGCGAACTCGATGAACTGCCTGACCGAGGCGATCGGCCTGTCCCTGCCGGGCAACGGCTCGGTCCTGGCCACCCACACCGCGCGCCGCGCCCTGTACGAGAAGGCCGGCGAGCTCGTCGTGGACATCACCCGGCGTCACTACGAGGACGACGACGCCACGGTGCTCCCGCTGAGCATCGCCACGCCCGCCGCCTTCGGCAACGCCATGGCCCTCGACATCGCCATGGGCGGCTCGACGAACACGATCCTGCACCTGCTGGCCGCGGCAGCCGAGGCCGGCGTCGACTTCGGCCTGGACGAGATCGACGAGATCTCCCGGCGCGTGCCCTGCCTGGCCAAGGTCGCCCCCAACGTGGCCGACGGGCGCACCTACTACATGGAGGACGTCCACCGGGCCGGCGGCATCCCCGCCCTCCTGGGCGAGCTGCGCCGCGGCGGCCTGCTCGACGAGGAGGTGCACACCGTGCACGCCCGCACGCTCGGCGCCTGGCTCGACGAGTGGGACGTGCGCGGCGGGCGCGCCTCGCAGGAGGCCATCGACCTGTGGCACGCGGCCCCCGGCGGGCGCCGCTCCTCGACCGCCTTCTCCCAGTCCGAGACCTGGGACAGCCTCGACCTGGACGACACCCACGGCTGCATCCGCTCCTTCGCCCACGCCTACTCCAAGGACGGCGGGCTCGGTGTGCTGCGCGGCAACGTCGCCCCCGACGGCGCGGTCGTCAAGACCGCCGGCGTGGACGAGTCGATCTGGACCTTCTCCGGGCCGGCCGTCGTCTGCGAGTCGCAGGAGGAGGCCGTCCGGCGGATTCTCGCCAAGGAGGTCACGGAGGGCGACGTCGTCGTCATCCGCTACGAGGGACCCAAGGGCGGTCCGGGCATGCAGGAGATGCTCTACCCCACCTCCTTCCTCAAGGGGCGCGGGCTGGGCAAGGCGTGCGCGCTCGTCACCGACGGCCGCTTCTCCGGCGGCACCTCCGGGCTGTCGATCGGGCACGTCTCGCCCGAGGCCGCCGCCGGCGGGGTCATCGCGCTGGTGGAGGAGGGGGACACCGTGTCGATCGACATCCCCCGCCGCAGCCTGCGTCTCGAGGTCCCCGACGAGGAGCTCGAGCGGCGCCGCGCCGCCATCGAGGCCGGCGGCGGGTACCGGCCGAAGGAGAAGCGCCCCCGGAAGGTCACCCCCGCGCTGCGCGCCTACGCCGCCTTCGCCCAGTCCGCCGACAAGGGTGCGGTGCGCCTGGTCCCCGAGATCGACTGACCGGGCTCGACCGGGTGGGCATGCGTGCCCGCCCGGACCCGGCCGGCCGGGTGCGGACTGCCGGGTGCGGGCGGCGCCGCAGGGTGCCGGCCGGGCACGCGCGTACGATTCCCCGGTGACCGCACCGCTCGTCCTCGGCATCGAGACCTCCTGCGACGAGACCGGGGTCGCGCTCGTGCGCGGCACCGAGCTCGTCGCCGACGTCACCGCCTCGTCGATGGACGAGCACTCCCGGTTCGGCGGGATCATCCCGGAGATCGCCTCGCGCGCCCACCTCGAGGCCTTCGGGCCCACCCTCGAGGCCGCCCTGGCGCAGGCCGAGGTCGACCTCGACGAGGTCGACGCGATCGCGGTGACCGCCGGTCCCGGGCTCGTCGGCTCCCTCACGGTGGGGGTGGCCGCCGCCAAGGCGCTCGCCCTGTCCGTGGGCCGCCCGCTCTACGGCGTCAACCACGTCATCGGCCACGCCGCCGTCGACGCGCTCGTGCACGGACCCGTCCCGCCGGACTCGGTGGCGCTCGTGGTCTCCGGCGGGCACACCACCCTGCTGGCGGTCGGGACGGGCATCACCGACGTCACCCTGCTGGGCGAGACCCTCGACGACGCCGCGGGCGAGGCCTTCGACAAGGTCGGCCGGCTGCTCGGCCTGCCCTACCCGGGCGGCCCCCACGTCGACCGGCTCGCCGCGACCGGTGACCGCGAGGCCATCCGCTTCCCGCGCGGGCTGACCGCCGCGAAGGACCGCGAGCGGCACGCCTACAACTTCTCCTTCTCCGGGCTGAAGACCGCGGTCGCCCGTGACCTCGAGGCGCGCGAGGCCAGCGGCGAGGCCGTCCCCGCCGCCGACGTCGCGGCCGGCTTCTCCGAGGCGGTCGCCGACGTGCTGGTCACCAAGGCGCTGCGCGCCTGCGCGGACCGCGGCGCCGGCACGCTCGTGGTGGGGGGCGGCTTCTCCGCCAACTCCCGGCTGCGCGAGCTGCTCGCCGAGCGCGGCGGCGAGGCGGGCGTCGACGTGCGGATCCCGCCGATCCGCTACTGCACGGACAACGGGGCGATGATCGCCGCGCTGGGCTCGGCCGTCGTCGAGGCCGGACTGGCCCCCTCGGACCTGACCATCGGCGTGGACTCGGCGATGCCGACGACCATGGTCACCGTCTGAGCCGGTCGGCCGTCCGACCGTCCGGCCGTCTGCGCCTTCTGGCCGACCGGCCGTCCGACCGGTCCCGCCGGGTCGATCCGGTCAGGCGCTCGGCCGTCCGGGCAGCTCGCCGGCCAGGTGCAGCGGCACCGCCTGCCACCCCTCGCGGGCCGCGTGCGCGCGCTGGCGCTCGTACGAGGCCCCGACGTCGAGGATCCGCCCGACCAGGTCGAGCTCGGCGGTGCAGCCCAGCCGCCGCGCCGCCGGGGCCAGCTCGCCCAGCAGGTCGCGCACGACCTGCCGCGCGGGTGCGGAGCCGCCATGGGCGTCCGTGACCAGGTCGCAGTCCAGGCCGAACCGGGCGGCCCGCCACTTGTTCTCCGCCACGAGCCAGCGGGGCAGCGTGCGCGGGGTGCCCCCGTCCTCGAGGCGCTGCCGCGCGTCGTCGACCAGGCACGCGGTCAGCGCGACGAGCGCGGAGAGCTCGGTCAGCGTCGGCGGGGAGTCGGCGATCCGCGACTCCACGGTGCCGAACCGGGTGGGGCGCACGTCCCAGCGGAGCTCGGTCAGCCGCGCCACCGCGCCGGCGGCGGTCAGCGAGCCGGCCACCTCCTCGTAGTCCGCCCAGGAGGTCATGTGGTCCGGCAGCCCGGCGGTGGGCAGCTGCTGGAACATCATCGTCCGGTTGGACGCGTACCCGGTGTCGGTCGCGCGCCACGCCGGAGAGGCGGCCGACAGGCCCAGCAGGGGGCCGACCTGGCCGAGCAGGGCGTGCAGCACGGGGATGGCGTGCTCCCGTCGCTCGATCCCGGTGTGCACGTGCAGGCCGAAGATGAGCATCTCCCGACCCCACCACCCGGTGCGCTCGAGCAGGCGCTCGTAGCCCGGGGCGGTCTCCTGGGCCTGCGGGTCGGCGACCGGGTGCGTGCCGCCGCCGGCGAGCACCAGCCCGCGGCGCTCGGCGGCCACGGTCAGCTCGTCGAGGACGGCGGCGACCTCGCCGACCGCCGAGGCGACGGTGCGGTGCACCCCGGTGACGATCTCGACCGTGTTGGTGAGCAGCTCGTGGGTCAGGCGCGGGTGCGGGGCGCCGCCGGGGGAGCGCAGGTCCTCGATGAGGCGCTCGCCGTCGGGCCGCAGTGCCCCGGTGGCCGCGTCGAGCACCTGGAGCTCCCACTCGACCCCCAGGGTCGAGCGCTCGGAGGCGGCGAAGTCGAGCGGCACGGCGTCATTGTGCCCCGCGGGGTCGCGGTCGGGGCGGCGCGCACGCGGGGCTTCTCGATGCGTGGCGGGCCCGGGCGGACAGTCGGCCGAGGGACGGCCGCGCGGCGCCGTCGCCGGGCCCGAGGCGCGGTCAGCCGTCGTCGGTCCCCGCCGTGCCTTTGTCGGCCCCCGTCGTGCCGTCGTCGACCGGCTCGACGAGCAGCGCGACGTGCCGCCCGCCGGCCCGGGTGAGCACCACGGTGGCGCTGCGGGGCCCGGAGAGCCGGAGCCGGCGTCGGACCTGGTCGACCTGCACGCCGGAGCCGCGCTGCTTGAGGGTGAGGGTGCCGATCTCGCGCCGGGCGAGCTCGCGGGAGAGCCCTCGCACACCGGCGTCGAGTTCGTCGAGGATCCGGTAGGAACGGGCGAACGGCGAGGCCGCGGGCGCGTCGGAGGTGAGGTAGGCGATGCGTTCGGAGACCACGCCCGCCCCCAGGCGGCGGCCGAGCTCGGCCACCAGGCCCGCGCGGATGACGGCGCCGTCGGGCTCGTGCAGGTAGGCGCCCAGGGGGGCGGCCGGCGCCGCCTCGTGCGGCGCGGACGGCGCGGTGGGCTCATCGGCGGCGAGCAGGTGCGCGCGCTCGCCGGCCACGACCAGCGCCGAGCGGCCGGGGCCCTCGGGGGCGGCGTCGCCGAGCCACAGGGCGGCCTCGACGACCTCCCGGTCGACGGAGACCCACTGGGCGTGGGCGTCGTCGGGGATCGCGTCGAGGTCGATGCCCGGGGCGACCTTGATGCCGGCGGCGCGCACGGAGCGGGCCCGGGTGAGGACCTCCGCGAGCGGCGGCCCCCAGCGGCTGGGGTCGGCAAGGCGTCGGCCCGCGGTGTCGCGCCGAGCGGGGTCGGCCCACACCGCGTCCGCGCCGGCCGCCGCGAGGTCGAGCTCGAGCGCGTCGCCGTGGACGACGCGGGCGTCCTCGAAGGGGCCGATGTTGGCGCCGGCGAAGATCGCGGTCACCTCGTCGCGCTCGACGCCCACGACCGGTGTGCCCAGCCCCGCGACCGCCAGCGCGTCCAGGCCGAGCCCGCAGCCGAGGTCGGCGACCAGGCGCGCGTCCGCGGCCCGGAAGCGGCCCGCGTGGTGGGCGGCGACGACCGTGCGGGTGGCCTGCTCGAGGCCGGTGCGGGTGAGCAGCAGCAGCTCGGCCACGGGCCCGAGCTTCTCGGCCGCCTCGGCGCGCAGGGCGAGCTGGGTCAGGGCCGCGGCGGCGAGGTCGGCGTCCATCCCGTGCGCGCGCAGGCGCTCGTTCATCCGCGGTGCCTCGGCCGGCGAGTAGGGCGGCAGGGCGGCCAGCATGGCCCGGCCCTCGGCGGAGGCGAGCAGGCGTGCGGTGGCGGGCTCCATCGGGCCATCGTCGCAGCACTTCCCCCGCCGCACGCCTGACGAACACCCGGCACACTCCCGCCGAGCCCCGACCACGCTCCGGCCGGGGAGGGGACGCTGCCCAGGATCTGGCACTCTGATTGCGTGAGTGCTAACTCTCGCTCTAGGCTGGTCCTCGACGCCCTCACCGGACGGCCGACCCCCGCGACGGCGGACGGACCGAGGAGGACGACAGTCCCAGTTCCATCCCATACGTAGGAAGGGGAGGTCCGCAGTGTCGGTCTCCATCAAGCCGCTCGAGGACCGCGTGGTCGTCCAGACCCTCGAGGCCGAGCAGACCACCGCGTCCGGTCTCGTCATCCCGGACACCGCCAAGGAGAAGCCCCAGGAGGGCACCGTCGTCGCGGTCGGCCCGGGCCGTGTCGACGACAACGGCAACCGCGTGCCGATGGACGTCGCGGTCGGCGACGTCGTCCTGTACTCGAAGTACGGCGGCACCGAGGTCAAGTACTCCGGCGAGGAGTACCTCGTCCTCGCCGCGCGCGACCTGCTCGCCGTCGTCGAGCGCTGAGTCGCACCTCCGCCTGACGCGATCGACCCCCGCTGCCCCCGGCAGCGGGGGTCGATCCGTCTCCGGGCGGGGTCGGGCCGACGGCCCGCCCGCCGGGACCGGCGTCGAGGCTCACCCCGCGCTCGACGCCGGGGTCCTCACCCCGCCCGCGGCGTCCTGCGCCGCGTCTCGGAGCGGTAGATCGTCGAGCGCTCGTCCTCGCTCAGCCCGCCCCACACCCCGTAGGGCTCGCGCACGGCCAGGGCGTGCTCGCGGCAGGACTGCAGGACGGGGCACTGCGCGCAGATCGCCTTGGCCGCGTCGTCGCGACGACGCCGGACGCCGCCGCGCTCGCCCTCGGGGTGGAAGAACTGCTCGGGGTCGACGTCCCGGCACGCCCCGTGCACCTGCCAGCTCCAGACGTCGAGCAGCGGTCCGGGCAGTCGGGACAGATCGACCATGGGTCCTCCTCGTGTGCGGGCGGAGGTGGGGGGTCGGCCAGGCGCCGCCCCCGTACCGCCCTGACGGTCAGATTACGTATTGTGCGAAAGTTGCGCAAGCAGGTGTGCGGGGACACGGGACGGGCGATGTGTCAAGGTCTACGGGGTTGCGCATCTGCCGTGTCTGCACAGGTCGCGGCGCCAGACGTTGCTCACCGGACGAACCGGACAAAGGATGGGGTATGACCGCACGCGCGAGGACCGCCGAGATGGCCGAGGCGGTGGAGTCCCTCGACGGCGCCCACGTCGAGGGCGACCAGGAGGTGCGCCCCGCGGGCGAGGCGCTGCCGGGCGCGGCCGAGGTGCAGGCGGGGGTCGACGACGCCACCGCCCGGGACGAACCCCACCCGGCCCCGCGCGAGGACGCGCACCACGCCCCGCGCGAGGACCTCTTCGACGCGCCCGCCGAGGCGCCGCTGACCGTGGGGGCGCTCGCGGAGCGGCTCGGGGTCTCGCCGTCGACGCTGCGCAGCTGGGACCGGCGCTACGGGCTCGGGGCGAGCGACCACCGGCCCGGCGAACGACGCCGCTACGGGCCCGCCGACGTCGTGCGCCTTGAGCGCATGCGGGCGCTGACGCAGTCGGGGGTGAGCCCGGCCGACGCCGCCCGGGCGGTCACCCGACCCGGCTCGGGTTTCGGCGAGGTCGTGCCCGTGGGCGTGAGCGCCACGAGCCTGGACGTGCGCTCGCTCGCGGCGGCCGCCTCCGTGGGCGACCGCGCCGACGTCCGGATGGCGATCGCCCGGCACGTCGACGCGCACGGCTGGACCGGCACCTGGCAGCGCCTGCTGTCCCCGGCGTGCGACCTCCTGGCCGTGGGGGCCGAGCCGCAGCCGCCCGGCGGCGACGGCATCACCGTCCTCACCGGCAGCGCGCTCGAGGTCGTGCGCACCACCGTCGTCGCCCAGGTCACCGACGAGCACGTGCGGGTGGTCATCCACACCGTGCCCAGGCACGTCCTCGCCGCCCACGTCCTCGCCGGCGCGATGGGGGAGCACGGCGTGGCCACCCGGCTGCGACGCGTCGGGCGCAAGCGGGTACCCAAGGGCGCGCTGCAGGACGTCACCGGGTCCGGCGCGCGCACCGAGGTCCTCGTCGGGTTCGGCCGCGCGGCGAGCGCGCGGGCGATCGCGGGACGCGACGTCACCGGTGGCCCCGCCGTCGTGCTCGTCGGGCCCGGCCTGCCGCGGCACGTCCCCGAGCGGGCGGTGCTGGCCGCCGGTGTGCCGGAGGCGGTGTCGGCGGTCACTGCACTGCTGGACGGCGCGGACCTAGCATGAAGGGGTGACAGACGCCCCCGCACACGACCCGTTCGCCCTCGTCGGACTCACCTACGACGACGTCCTGCTCCTGCCGGGGGCCACCGACGTCATCCCGTCCGAGGTGACCACGACCTCCCGCCTCACGCGCGAGATCGAGCTCGCGGTCCCGCTGGTCAGCGCCGCGATGGACACCGTCACCGAGGCGCGCATGGCGATCGCGATGGCGCGCCAGGGCGGCATGGGCATCCTCCACCGGAACCTGTCCATCGCGGACCAGGCGCAGCAGGTCGCGGTCGTCAAGCGCTCCGAGTCGGGCATGATCACCGATCCCGTGACGATCGGCCCCGAGGCCACGCTGGCCGACCTGGACGCGCTGTGCGCGCAGTACCGCATCTCCGGCCTGCCGGTGGTCGACGAGGACCAGGTCCTGCTCGGCATCATCACCAACCGGGACCTGCGATTCGTCCCCGCAGAGGCGATGGCCGAGCGCACCGTCCGCTCCGCCATGACGCCGATGCCGCTCGTCACCGGCCCCGTGGGGATCTCCAACGCCGACGCCGCCGCGCTGCTGGCCCGGCACAAGATCGAGAAGCTCCCCCTGGTCGACGACGGCGGGCGCCTGCGCGGCCTCATCACCGTCAAGGACTTCGTCAAGACCGAGAAGTACCCGGATGCCACGAAGGACGCCGACGGCCGCCTCCGGGTCGGCGCGGCCATCGGCTACTGGGGCGACGCCTGGGAGCGGGCCACGGCCCTGGCCGAGGCCGGCGTCGACGTGCTCGTCGCCGACACCGCCAACGGCGAGGCCCGCCTCCTGCTGGAGATGGTCAAGAAGCTCAAGGCCGACCCGGCCTTCAGCCACGTCCAGATCATCGGCGGCAACGTCGCCACCCGCGAGGGCGCCCAGGCGCTCGTGGACGCGGGCGTCGACGCCGTCAAGGTCGGCGTCGGGCCGGGCTCGATCTGCACCACCCGGGTGGTCGCCGGCGTCGGCGTCCCCCAGGTCACCGCCATCCACATGGCCGCCCAGGCCTGCCGCCCCGCCGGGGTCCCGGTCATCGGCGACGGCGGCCTGCAGCACTCGGGCGACATCGCCAAGGCCCTGGTCGCCGGAGCCGACACGGTCATGCTCGGCTCCCTGCTGGCCGGCTGTGAGGAGTCGCCCGGCGAGCTGGTCTTCGTCAACGGCAAGCAGTACAAGCACTACCGCGGCATGGGCTCGCTCGGTGCGATGGCCTCGCGCGGGCGCATCTCCTACTCCAAGGACCGCTACTTCCAGGCCGACGTCGACACCGACGACAAGATCGTGCCCGAGGGCATCGAGGGGCAGGTGCCCTACCGCGGCCACCTCTCCGCGGTCGCCCACCAGCTCGTCGGCGGCCTGCACCAGTCGATGTTCTACGTCGGCGCCCGCACCACCGCCGAGCTCAAGGAGCGCGGGAAGTTCGTCCGCATCACCCCGGCCGGGCTCAAGGAGTCCCACCCGCATGACGTGCGGATGATCGCCGAGGCGCCGAACTACTCCGCCCGGTAGCACAGGCGCTCGCGGCGCTCGCGGCGCTCGCGGGGGCCCGGGAGGTCCCGTGGCGGCCGGCCGGGCCCCTCGGCCCGGGGATCACGGGGCGGCGGGCCCGACGACGACGCCGCCGCGGACACGCAGCGCCGCCCCGCGGCTCGCGTGCGCACGCAGGTGAGCGGGGACCACGCGCTCGTCCGCGGTGCCCGGACCCATCACCCACGGGTCGTGGGGCGGGAGGACGAGCTCCGTCGCGTCGGGCCGTGCCGCACGCATCGCGTCGAGGTCGCGCTCGAGGACGTGCGCCTCGACGCCGCCCACGTCCACCGTGACCGTCCCCTCAAGGTCGGCCAACCAGGACGCCACGCGCCGCCGCGGTGCGGACAGGCCCTCGGCCAGCCAGTACTCGAGGTTCGCGCTCGTCGCGGGTGCGTAGGCCGAGAGGTAGCGGCGGACGGCGGCGCGCCCGGCGGCGTCGATCTCCTCCGGCGTGGCGCGCATGGGGTCGGTCGGCCAAGGGTCCGCCGGCCAGGTGCCCGACGCGTCCCGGCGGGGGGCGGACGCCCGCGCGTCCCCGGTGGTGGCGGGCGTGGGCCACAGCGCGAACGTCGCCCGGCCGTCGACCTCCGGCCCGAAGCAGATGTCGCCCCACCAGTGCAGCGGCTTGTACAGGGCGTCGGCCCCCGCGCCCGAAGCGGCGGCGTCGGCGAGGTGCGCGAGGGCGGGGTGGCCGGCGAGGTGCTCGGCGATCGCCGGGCGCGCGGCGGGACCGTCCGCGAGCCGCTCCCGCACAGCGTCCCGCAGCGGAGCCCAGTCGTCGATCGCGAACCCGCCCTGGCGCTGGTAGCGGGCCGACTCCCACACGCGGGTCGTCGTGCGCACGGTGAGCAGCGTGGCCGCGTCCTCGGGCGTGAGGATCCACGAGCCCCCGCGGAACGCGTAGGCCCGCACGAGGTGACCGGCGGCCAGCCGGCGGTCCAGGTCCGGCGTCGCCGGGCGGTCTCCCTCCGGCCCGGTGCGCACCCCTTCTGGTCCCGTGCGGACCTCATCGGGCCCCGTGCGGACGTCGACTGCGGTGCGGGCGGCGGCCGCCGGCCAGCCGCGCAGCGCCACCACCCGCGAGAGAATCTCGACGGCGTCCGTGGCCACCGCGGGCGCGAGGCTGTGGCGGGCCAGGCGCCAGGCGAGCGCCCGCTCGGCGTCGATCTCCAGGGCGCCCCGGGCGGTCACGACGCCCGCCGGTCAGGCGGTCTCGACGGGCCAGGCGCGCGAGACGTGGGCGTCCGCTCGGCCCTTGCGCCGCAGGAACCCCTCGAAGTCCTCCGCCCACGCGGCGTGCCAGAGCGCCTGCGCGGCGTGCAGGTCGGCCGCAGGCATCTGCGTGACCTGCGGGTGCCGCGCGGTGAGCGCCTCGAGGACGGCGAGGGTGTGCGCGACGTCGCCGTCGGCCGTGTGGGCCGAGGCGTTGGCGGCCACGCCGTAGGCCTCGCCCATCGCCTCGAGCGTCTTCTTGCCCTTGCGGAAGCGGTCGACCTTGCGGTCGACGACCAGCGGGTCGACGACCGGGGAGACCTCGCGCCCGAGCCGCTCCTCGAGCGTGGCCAGGCCGTGCCGGGTGAGCTCGGCGCGCAGGATGCTCAGGTCGTAGGCCGCGTTGAAGACGACGAGCACGGCGCCCGAGCCGAGCGCCCCGGCGATGACCTGCGCGACCTCGTCGAGGGCCTGGGCGGGCGCGGCGCCGTGCTCGCGGGCGTGGGCGGTGGTGATCCCGTGCACCGCCGTCGCCGCCTCGGGGATCTCGACGCCGGGGTCGATGAGCCAGGTGCGCGAGCTCCCGGTGGAGCCGTCCGCCTCGCGCACGACCAGCGCGGCGGTGACGATCCGGTCGCCGGCGACGTCGATGCCGGTGGTCTCGGTGTCGAAGCCGAGCCACACGTCCTGCGTCCATCCCATGGGTCCTCCTCGGGTCGGGGCCACTGTCGCAGAGGTCGCCGACATCGTGCGGGTAGCCTCCACATGTGAGCATCGAGATCGAGATCGGACGCGGCAAGCGCGGGCGCCGCACTTACTCCTTCGACGACGTCGCGGTCGTCCCCTCCCGCCGGACCCGCGACCCGGAGGACGTGTCGATCACCTGGCAGATCGACGCCTACCAGGTCGACATCCCCGTGCTGGCCGCCCCCATGGACTCCGTCATGTCGCCGTCGACGGCGATCGCGCTGGGGCGCCTGGGCGGGATCGGCGTGCTCGACCTCGAGGGGCTGTGGACCCGATACGAGGACCCGGCGCCGCTGTACGAGGAGATCGCCGCCCTCGAGGGCGAGGCCGCGATCGCCCGGATGAAGGAGATCTACGCCGAGCCGATCCGCGCCGAGCTCATCACCTCGCGCCTGCAGGAGATCCGTGCGGGCGGGGTGACCGTGGCCGGCTCGCTGTCGCCGCAGCGCACCCAGGAGCACTGGCGGACCGTCGTCAGCGCCGGGGTGGACCTGTTCGTCATCCGCGGCACCACCGTCTCGGCCGAGCACGTCTCCTCGGCCGCCGAGCCGCTCAACCTCAAGCGTTTCATCTACGAGCTCGACGTCCCGGTCCTCGTCGGCGGCGCGGCCACCTACACCGCGGCGCTGCACCTCATGCGCACCGGTGCCGCCGGCGTGCTCGTCGGCTTCGGCGGGGGAGCGGCCTCGACGACGCGCCAGTCCCTCGGCATCCACGTCCCCATGGCCTCGGCGATCGCCGACGTCGCCGCCGCGCGCCGCGACTACCTCGACGAGTCCGGGGGCCGGTACGTGCACGTCGTCGCCGACGGCGGGGTGGGGCACTCGGGCAACCTCGTCAAGGCCGTGGCCTGCGGGGCCGACGCCGTCATGCTCGGCGCGGCGCTCGCCCGGGCCGAGGAGGCGCCGGGCCGCGGCTGGCACTGGGGCCCGGAGGCCCACCACCCCCAGCTCCCGCGCGGTGAGCGCGTGCAGGTGGGCACCGCCGGCACGCTCGAGGAGATCCTGCACGGACCCTCGGACCGCGCCGACGGGACGGTCAACCTCATGGGCGCGCTGCGTCGGGCGATGGCCACCACCGGCTACTCCGACGTCAAGGAGTTCCAGCGCGTCGAGGTCGTCGTCTCCCCGTACCACGCGCCGTAGCCGCGTAGCCGCGTAGCCGCGTAGCCGCGTAGCCGCGTGGCCGCGTGGCCGCGTGGCCGTCGTCGCGGCACGGTGGCCCTCCGGGCCGCCGGTCGCGGACCGGGGCGCCCGCGCAGGTGGAAGACTGTGCACGGACGGGGCGCGGCGTCGCGCCCGAGGCAGCGCAGCGGAAGGTGGACGACGACGTGACTGAGTACCGGATCGAGCACGACACGATGGGGGAGGTGCGGGTCCCCGCACAGGCGCTCTACGCGGCCCAGACCCAGCGGGCCGTGGAGAACTTCCCGATCTCGGGCAAGACCCTGACCCCGCACCACATCCACGCGATCGGCCAGATCAAGCGTGCCGCGGCGATCGCGAACAAGGAGCTCGGTGTGCTCGAGGCCCCGGTCGCCGACGCGATCGTCGCTGCCGCGGAGCAGGTCGTCGCCGGCGAGCACGACGGCGAGTTTCCCATCGACGTCTTCCAGACCGGCTCGGGCACCAGCTCGAACATGAACACCAACGAGGTCGTCGCGACGATCGCCTCGCGGGACTCGGGCCTGGCGGTGCACCCGAACGACCACGTCAACGCCTCGCAGTCCTCCAACGACACCTTCCCCTCGGCGATCCACATCGCCGCCACGCAGGTGCTCGTCACCGAGCTGGTGCCCCAGCTGACCGTGCTCGCGGAGTCCCTCGAGCGCAAGGCCGCCGAGTTCTCCGACGTCGTCAAGTCGGGCCGCACGCACCTGATGGACGCCACGCCGATCACGCTCGGCCAGGAGTTCTCCGGCTACGCCCAGCAGATCCGCAACGGCATCGCCCGCGTCGAGGCGACCCTGCCGCGGCTGGCCGAGCTCCCGCTGGGGGGCACCGCCGTCGGGACCGGGATCAACACCCCGCAGGGCTTCGCGCCGCGCGTGATCGCGCTCATCGCAGAGAACACGGGGCTGCCGCTGACCGAGGCGCCGAACCACTTCGAGGCCCAGGCGGCCCTCGACGCCGCGGTGGAGACCTCCGGCGCGCTGCGCACCGTGGCCGTCTCCCTGACCAAGATCGCCAACGACCTGCGCTGGGGCGGCTCGGGCCCGCGCACCGGTCTGGGCGAGCTGCGCCTGCCCGACCTGCAGCCCGGCTCCTCGATCATGCCCGGCAAGGTCAACCCGGTGCTGCCCGAGGCCGCGGTCATGGTGGCCGCCCAGGTCATCGGCAACGACGCCGCCATCGCCTTCGCCGGCGCGCAGGGCAACTTCGACCTGCTCGTCATGCTGCCGGTCATGGCGCAGAACCTGCTGGAGTCGATGACCATCCTCGGCAACGTCTCGCGCGTGCTGGCCGAGCGGTGCATCGACGGGCTCGAGGCCGACGAGGAGCGCTGCCTGCGCCTGGCCGAGTCCTCGCCGTCGATCGTCACCCCGCTCAACCGGGTCATCGGCTACGAGGCCGCCGCGGCGATCGCCAAGCACTCGGTCAAGGCCGGCCTGACGATCCGCGAGGCGGTCCTCGACCTCGGCTACGTCGAGCGCGGCGAGATCACCGAGACCCAGCTCGACGAGCTCCTCGACGTGCGCACGATGACGGGCCCGAACCAGGCCTGAGCCCCGGGTAGGACCTCGTCGGGGGTGCGGTCGGCGGGACCGGCCGCACCCCCGACGTGTGCGGGGGGCGTCAGGCGCCGCTGGTGGCGACGGCCAGGCGCGCGATGGCCAGCTCCTCGTTGGTGGGCACCACGAGCACGGTGACCGCCGAGCCCGGTGTGGAGATCACCCGGGCGCCGTCGCCGCGTGCGGCGTTGGCCGCCTCGTCGAGCTCGATGCCGAGGAAGCCCAGCGGCGCCAGCACCTCGGCGCGGATGTCGGCGTCGTTCTCGCCCACCCCGGCGGTGAAGGTCAGCGCGTCCAGGCCGCCCATCACCGCGGCGTAGGAACCGATGTACTTGCGCAGCCGGTGGTCGTAGACGTCGAGCGCGAGGCGGGCGTCGACGTCGCCCCCCTCGGCCAGCTGGCGTACCTCGCGCATGTCGTTGTGGCCGGTCATCCCCTTGAGGCCGGAGCGCTTGTTGAACAGGTCGTCGATCTGGTCGACGTCGAGGCCGCCCACCCGCCGCAGGTGGAAGACCGCGGCCGGGTCGATGTCGCCCGTGCGGGTGCCCATGACCAGGCCCTCGAGCGGGGTGAGCCCCATCGAGGTGTCCACGGCCCGACCGGCGTGGACCGCGGAGGCCGAGGCGCCGTTGCCCAGGTGCAGGACGATCTGGCGCAGGTCCTCGCGCCCGAGCAGCGCGGAGACGGCCTCGGAGACGAACTGGTGGGAGGTGCCGTGCGCGCCGTAGCGCCGCACCGCGTAGCGCCGGGCGGTCTCCTTCTCCAGCGCGTAGGTCGCCGCGGCCTCGGGCAGGTCGGCGAAGAAGGCGGTGTCGAACACCGCCACGTGCGGCACGTCCGGCAGCAGCTCGCGGGCCACCCGGATGCCCGCCACGTTGCCGGGGTTGTGCAGCGGGGCGAGCGGCGAGAGGGAGTCGATCCGCTCGACCGCCTCCTCGTCGAGGAGGACCGGACCGGAGAAGTGCTCGCCGCCCTGGACGACGCGGTGCCCGACGGCGCGGATGCCCGCCCCGGCCAGGGCGGGGCCGTGCTCGGCGAAGGCGTCGAGGACGGCGGCCAGACCGGCGGTGTGGTCGGGGACGGCGAGGTCGCTCTCCGAGCGCTCGCCGCCGGCGGTGTGCCGCAGGTGCGCGGTGGGCTCGCCGATGCGCTCGAGCAGGCCGACGGCGGCCACCTCGCCGGTGTCCGGGTCGAGCAGCTGGTACTTGATCGAGGACGACCCCGAGTTGACGACGAGGACGGTGCCGCTCATGCGTTCTCCTTCTGTCCCTGGGCCTGGACGGCCGTGATGGCCACGGTGTTGACGATGTCGCTGACCAGCGCCCCGCGGGAGAGGTCGTTGACCGGCTTGTTCAGGCCCTGCAGCACGGGCCCGACGGCGACCGCGCCGGCCGAGCGCTGGACGGCCTTGTAGGTGTTGTTGCCCGTGTTGAGGTCCGGGAAGATGAACACCGTCGCCCGGCCGGCGACCTCGCTGCCGGGGAGCTTCTTCGAGGCCACGGAGGCGTCGACGGCGGCGTCGTACTGGATCGGTCCCTCGACGACGAGCTCACCGGCCCGCTCGCGCACGGCCTCCGTGGCGGAGCGGACCTTCTCGACCTCGGTGCCCGAGCCGGAGGCGCCCGTGGAGTAGGACAGCATGGCGATGCGCGGGTCGACCCCGAACTGGGCCGCGGTCTGCGCCGAGGAGATGGCGATGTCGGCGAGCTGGTCGGCGCTCGGGTCGGGGTTGACGGCGCAGTCGCCGTAGACGAGCACCCGGTCGGCGAGGCACATGAAGAACACCGAGCTGACGATGGAGACGCCGGGCTGGGTCTTGATGATCTCGAAGGACGGCTTGATGGTGTGCGCGGTGGTGTGCGCCGCGCCGGAGACCATGCCGCCGGCGTGCCCGAGGTGGACCATGAGCGTGCCGAAGTAGGACACGTCGGTGACGATCTCCCGGGCGCGCTCGACCGTCATGCCCTTGTGGGCGCGCAGGCGGGCATACTCCTCGGCGAAGGGCTCGACGAGCGCGGAGGTGGCGGGGTCGATGACGGTGGCGGCGTCGATGTCCAGACCGAGCTCGGCGGCGCGCGACCGCACCTCGGCCTCCCGGCCCAGGATGGTGAGGTCGGCGACCTGACGGGACAGGACGGTCGAGGCGGCGCGCAGGATCCGGTCGTCGTCGCCCTCCGGCAGCACCACGTGCTGGCGGTCGGCCCGGGCCCGGTCCAGCAGCGTGGCCTCGAACATCAGGGGCGTGACGACCTCGGTGGCCGGCAGGTCGAGGAGCCCGAGCAGCTTGTCGGCGTCGAGGTTCTGCTCGACCACGCCGAGCGCGAGGTCGCGCTTGCGCTGGGTGTGCCGCGACATCACCCCGCGGGTGCCGGAGACCTTGAGGACGGTCTCGAAGGTGTCGTCCTCGGTGGTGATCACCGGCAGGCGGTCGACCAGGCCGGACATCAGCTGGCGCAGCTGCTCGCTGGGCAGGTGGCCGCCGTTGAGGACCATGCCGGACAGCGAGGGGAAGCCCTCGGCGGCGTGGGACGCGATGACGGCCAGGACGGCGTCGACCCGGTCGGCGGGGGAGATGACGAGCGTGCCCTCCCTGAGCCGCTCGATGACGTGCTCGGCGTTCATGCCGGTGACGAGGATGTGCTCGGCCTCGCGCGTGAGCAGGTCGGGCTCGCCGAGGTAGAGGCGGCCGCCGAGCGCGTTCATCACCTCCTCGACAGTGGGGGCCGAGAGCACGGGCAGCTCGGGCAGGACGCCGGTCTCGAGCTCGCCGTCGGCGAAGGCCGCACGCACCTGCTCGATCCGGTCGGTCTCGCACCGGTTGATGACGACGCCGACGGTGCTCGCGTGGCCCTGGGAGATCTCGTTGCGTCCGACCTCGATGACCTGGCGGATCTCGTCGATGCTGCGCCCCAGCCCGAGGACCACGAGCAGCACGGGCGCGCCGAGGTTGGCGGCGATCCGGGCGTTCGTGGCCAGCTCGGTGGGGGTGGTGACGTCGGTGTAGTCCGAGCCGACGACGACGACCACGTCCGTGCGCCGGGCGACGGCGCGGTACCGCTCGACGACGGTCGCCAGCGCGGCGTCCTCGTCGGCGTACCACTCGTCGTAGGTCACGCCGAGGCAGTCCTCGTACGACAGGTCGACGGCGTCGTGCTCGAGGAGCAGCTCGAGGACCGCGTCGCGCTCCTCCCGGGACTCGACGAGCGGCCGGAAGACGCCGACCCGCGAGGCGCGCCGGGCGAGCTGGTCGACCACGCCGAGCGCGACGAGCGACTTGCCCGTGAATCCTTCGATCGAGGCGACGTACAGGCTCTGGGTCATGCGCGGGGCTCCTCACGGCGGACGGTGGGACGTGGTCGATGCTTCCAGATCGTGGGCCGCGCTGCGCCCCTCGCGCCTGGGCGCCGGGCGCCGGCGTCCCGGCCGTCCCAGTCAACACCCGTCCCGCTCGCCTACCCTTGGACCATGGACCCGACCCGCGATCGCCACGACGGTGTAGGCGGTGACACGGCGGGCGGGGTCGTGACGGCGGAGCCCGACGGCGCAGAGTCGGACGGCCCGCACCCCGACGACTCGATGTCCGACGACGCGGTGCCCGGCGACGCGGTGCCAGGCCGTCGGCTGTCCGCCGAGAGGGACCCGGCCGCGATCGCCGCCGAGTCCGCCCAGGCCGCCCGGCTGCGCCGGGAGAAGGGGAAGAAGCCGCCGCGGCCCCGGGTCACGCTGCGTGAGCTCGCCCGCTCGGCCTTCGCGCCGCGGATGATCGGCCTGCTCGTCCTCTTCCTCGCCGCCGCGGTCGTCTGCGTCCAGCTCTCCGCCTGGCAGCTCGACCGCGCGGCCCTGCGCGGTGCCGACGAGGCGATCGCCGAGCACGCCGCGACCCTCGAGGCCGCCCCGGTCCCGATCGAGGACGTGCTGCCGGCCCAGTCCAGCTTCTCCACCGACGTCTACGCCACCGGCGTGAGCATGACCGGCGAGTGGGAGCCGGACAACCAGGTCCTCGTCGTCGACCGCGAGGTCGAGGGCGAGGCCGCCGTCCTCGTCGTCACCGCCCTGCGCCTGACCGAGGGCAGCGAGGCCGGCGCGATGATCCCGGTCCTGCGCGGCTGGCTGCCCGCCGACCAGGTCGAGGTGGGCACCGACGGCGCGACCGTCGCCGACCCGGCCGCCCTCGACGTGCCCGACGGCGAGGTCGAGGTCGTCGGCCACCTGTCGAACTCCGAGCAGCACCGCGCCGGCGCCACCGCCCCCGGGACGACGCGGGCGATCTCCACGGCGGCGCTCGCCGGCACCTGGGGAGGCCCGACCTTCTCCGGCTACCTCGTCGAGGGGGCGCACGACGGCACGGGCTGGGTGACCGCCGAGGGACCGCTGCGCCAGGCGCCCGACCCGACGATCGCCGTCGAGACCGGGCTCAACCTGCAGAACCTCGCCTACGCCGTCGAGTGGCTTGTCTTCGGCGGGTTCGCGCTGTGGCTGTGGTGGCGCATCGTCCGCGACGACGCCCTCGACCGCCGCGACGAGGCGCTGCTCGCCGCAGGGACGGGCACGGGCCGGGCAGCCTGAGGACCGGGCAGTTCTGCTGGGGACAGGACGCTCCTGGACGGTCGACGACTGCGAGCATGGCGGTGTGCTGACCGCCCGACGCCTGCTCGTCCCACTCCTCGGTGCCGTCGTCGTGCTCGGGGCCCTTGTCCTGGTCGTCATCGGTGTCCGGGCCGCGACCGCACCGACACCGTCGGTCGCGCCGAGCGGGGAGCCGGCCGGGCAGGTCCTCGATGATCCCCCGGCCGGCCTCGACGACGCGCCGACGTCGGACCCGCCCCGACGCTACGACCAGTACGACGTCGACGGCGAGGTGCCGGACAACGTGGGCAGCGACGGCGCGATCGAGGTCGGCCCGGGCGGGGTCGCGGGCGAGGTCGATCCCGCCCTCCCGGTCGTCGAGGTCTTCCTCGACCACGCGTGCTCCTACTGCGCCACCTTCGAGGAGGCGAACGGCGCCGACCTCGCCGACCTCGCGCGCGAGGGCACCGTCCAGGTGCGCCTGCGGCCCGTCGCGTTCCTCGACCAGTCCGGTGACTGGTCCGGCTACTCGGGTCGCAGCGTCGAGGCGATGTTCATCGTCGCGGACGGGGCCCCGGACCGCATTCTCGAGGCCAACGCCGCCCTCTTCGACCTGTGGGAGGGGATGACCGACGAGATCGTCGTGACCGGGATCCAGCCGTCCGACGACGACATCGTCGGTGCGCTGACGGACGCCGGCGTGCCCGAGGACGTGGCCGAGGGGATCCGCGAGGACACCTACGTCCCGTTGGTCGAGGCGGCCACCGAGGGTGCGACCGCGCAGGGCGTGGCCGGGGTTCCCCTCACCCTCATCGACGGCGAGGAGTGGATCCTGGGCCGCTACGACCCCGGCGGCCTGCGCGAGGAGATCGAGTCCCGCGGCTGAGCGGCCAGACGCCGCGGACCCGACCGTCCCGGTCGCGGGTGACCGGCCCGGTCAGTCCTGGTGCCAGCTGGCCCACAGCGACGCGTACTCCCCGCCGGCGGCCACGAGCTCGTCGTGGGACCCGAGCTCGACGATCCGGCCGCCCTCGACCACGGCGACCCGGTCGGCGTCGTGCGCCGTGTGCAGGCGGTGCGCGATGGCGACCACCGTGCGGCCGGTGAGCACGTTGCTCAGCGAGCGCTCGAGGTGCCGCGCGGCGCGGGGGTCGAGCAGCGAGGTCGCCTCGTCGAGCACGAGGGTGTGCGGGTCGAGGAGCACGAGACGCGCGAGCGCGAGCTGCTGGGCCTGGGCGGGGGAGAGCGCCAGCGCGCCCGAGCCGACCTCGGTCGCCAGCCCCTCCGGCAGCCGGTCGACCCAGTCCAGCGCGTCGACGGCGTCCAGGGCGCGCCGCATCCCCGCCTCGTCCACCCGCTCGTCGGCCAGCCGCAGGTTGTCCGCGAGCGTCCCGACGAACACGTGGTGCTCCTGGGTGACGAGCGCGACCTGCCGGCGCAGGTCCTCCTCGGGCAGGTCGACGAGCCGCACCCCGCCCACGGTCACCTCGCCGCCGGTGGGCGGGTGGATGCCGGCGAGCATGCGACCGAACGTCGACTTGCCGGCCCCCGACGGGCCGACGATCGCCAGGCGCTCGCCGGGGCGCAGGTCGAGGTCGATGCCGTGCAGCACGTCCTTGCCCTCGACGTAGGCGTAGCGCACGTCGCGGGCGGTGAGCGACGCCCCCGCCGGCCGGTCGGCGCCCGCCGTGCGGTCGGGCTCGACGAGCGCGACGCCGAAGATGCGGGCGAGCGAGGCGGCGGCCACCTGGAGCTCGTCGATCCACATGAGGAGCTCGGTGAAGGGCTGACGCACCTGCATCGCGTAGAGCGCGACGGTGGTGACGGCGCCGATCGTCACGTCGGTCGCGCCGATGAGGTAGGCGCCCCAGACGACCACGGCGCCGAGCGGCAACACGAAGCTCAGCTCGAGGCTGCGGAAGAGGTGTACGCGCAGCCAGGTCGTCGCCAGCTCCCAGTGCCAGGCCTCGGCCATCGCCTCGTCCGAGCGGCGGCGCCGGCTGCGGCCCAGCGAGAGGGCGTCGACGGTGGCGGCCTGCTCGACGTTCTCCGTCACCACGCCGTTGATCTCGGCGAACGCGGCCGAGTCGGCGAGGTAGGCGGGCATCGCCTTCCTCAGGTAGCGCCGGGCCGACCACCACAGCAGGGGCAGGCCGACGAGGAGCCCGAGGGCCACGCGCCGGTCGACGAGGAACGCCGCCCCGTAGGTCAGCGCCACGGTCGTGAAGCCCACCAGCAGCGCGGGGATGCCGAAGCGGAGCACCCACTGGACCCGGTCGATGTCGTTGGTGGTGCGGCCCAGCAGGTCGCCCGTCCCGGCGCGCTCGACGGTGGACAGCGGCAGGTGCGTGACGGTGCGCAGGAAGTCCTCGCGCAGCTCGGCGAAGAGCTGCTCGCCGAGGACGAGCGAGGCCCGGTGGGCCCACGCGGCCATGAGGGTCTGGACCACGACGGCGCCGACGAGCCACAGCGCGGTGCGGTTGACCTCGCCCGCGGTCGTGCCGGTGACCACGGAGTCGACGAGTCGTCCGAGCAACCACGGCATGGTCAGGGCGGCGACGGCGGCGAGGGACTGGACGAGCACGACGAGCGCGAGCTGGCCGAGGTGCCCGCGCAGGAAGCGCATGCCGAGCCGGAGCGTGGTGCGCGTGTCCGCGACGGGGAGCCTCATCGCACGGCCTCGCTCTCGTCGGCGGTGGTGCGGGTGACGACCGCGCGGTAGCGCAGCGCGTCGGGATCCCCGGCGCGGGCGCGGCGCACGAGCTCGGCGTGCGGGGCCTGGACCGCGACGCGACCGCCGTCGAGGAAGGCGACGGCGTCGGCGTGCTCGAGCACGAGCGGCGAGGACGTGACGACGACGGTGGTGCGGCCGGCGCGGCGCCCCGCGAGCGTGGCGGCGATCCGGGACTCGGTGTGGGCGTCGACGGCGGAGGTGGGCTCGACGAGCACGAGCGCCGGCGCCTCGGTGAGCAGCGCGCGGGCGAGCGCGACGCGCTGGCGCTGACCACCCGACAGGGAGCGGCCCTTCTCAGCGATCTCGCCGTCGAGCGTCCCGCCGACGGAGTCGAGGACGTCCTGCCCGTCGGCCGCGGCGAGGGCGTCGAGGAGCGCGGCGTCCTCGCCCCGGTCGCGCACGTCGAGCGCCTCGCGCAGCGTCCCGGCGAAGAGCTCGGGGTTCGAGCCGGCCACGACGACGCGCTCGCGCACCTGGGCGACCGCCAGCTCGTCGACGGGGGTGCCGTCGACGAGCGCCGACGCGAGACGGCCCGGTGCGATACCGGGCCGGGCGGCGACGTCGGGGGAGGTGGCGGCGACGTCGGGGGAGGCGGCGACGTCGGTCGCGCCGGGATCGGGCACGTCCTGCACGCCCCCGGCGTCGACGGCACCCGCCTGCCCGGGGTCGCGCAGGCGGCCGAGCCGGGCGGCGAGCGCCTCGGCGGCCTCGGGCGGGTCGCTGACGACCGCCGTGAGCAGCCCGGCGTCGACGACGAGACCCGAGATGGGGTCGGCGAGCGTGACGCCGTCCCCGGGGCCGGCCGGCGGGGGGACGGGCCGGGCGTCGGCGGCCTCGGACTCGGCGAGCGTGCCGGCGGACGGCTCCGTGCCGACCACCGTGATGACCTTGTGGGCGCCGACGCGGGCCCGCACGAGGACCTGGATGAACTGGGTGAAGGCCTGCAGCGGGGCGGCGAGGTAGGTGGTGAACCCGAACAGGGCGACGAGGTCGCCCGGCGTCATCTCGCCGCTGAGGGCGAGGTGGGCGCCCACCCACACGACGAACGCGACGAACAGGCCGGGCAGGAGGACCTGGAGCCCGCGCATGAGGGCGGCGATCGTGGCGACGGAGACGCCCGCGCGGCGCACCTCCTGCGAGCGGGCGGCGTAGCGGTCCGTGAACACGTCCTCGCCGCCGATGCCGCGCAGCACGCGCAGCCCGGCGACGGTGTCGGTGGCGAGCGCGCCGAGGCGGCCCTGCGCCTCGCGCTGGGCCTTCTGGCGCACCTGGAGGGGCCGCACGAGCAGCGCCACGACGGCGGAGACCAGCGGCATCCCGACGAGCACCACGAGTCCCAGCAGCACGGAGGACTGCAGGAGCACGACGGCGACGAACAGCACGCCCGCGAGCGACCCGACGAACCGCTGCGACATCTCGAAGAAGTTGCCGATGTGGAACGTGTCGTTGGTGACGGTGGCGACGACCTCGCCGGTGGCGGCGTGCTTGGTGACGTTCGGGCCGACCCGGGTGACGTGGTGCCCGACGAGTCGCCCGGTGTCGAAGGTGCCGTGGACCCAGCACATCGTCTCGTAGAGGTGGCCGTAGGCCGAGGCCAGGGTGGCGACGACGCCGACGAGCAGCACCGCGCCCGCGCCCCACCACGTCGCGGCCGTCAGCCCGTCGGTCAGACCGGCGTCGAGCGCCCGGCCGAGCACGAGGGGGATCGCCGCCGTCGCGACCTGCCGCACGACCCCGAAGAGCACGGCCACCACCAGCGCGAGGCGCTGGCGCCGGGCGAGCCAGAGGAGCACGCCGTCGGCGCTGCCGAGCGGCGGGGACCCGGGATGGCCGGTGGGCATGGTGAGCACGCAGGGACGGTACGCCGCACCACCGACGCCGCTCCACGCGATTACCCGTGGCGGTGCGCACCAGGGCTGGTGGGCACGGCCGGTGTGCACGAATGGTGCGGACAGCGTCGTCGGACGGGCACGGTGGCCGGGGCGGCATCGTCGGACGGGGACCGCACGGTCGGTGCGCGCGGGGGACAATGGCCCCATGAGCGAGACCGACCCGTCCACGCCGTCCGCCGAGGCCCGCGAGGCCGGGCAGGCCGCCGCCGCGGCGGCCGAGACCCGCGCCCACCGCGCCTTCGGGTGGTACCGCGCGATGGCCCTCGTCACCGGGGTCATGCTGCTCGTGCTCACCGCCGAGATGGTGCTCAAGTACGTCTTCGGCGTCTCGGGGTACGAGGACGAGTCGAAGTGGTGGACCGCGCGGCCGGTGATGGGCACGTGGATCGCGATCCTGCACGGCTGGATTTACGTCGTCTACGCCGCCACCGTCCTCAACCTGTGGTCGGTCATGCGCTGGGGCCTGGGACGGATGGTCGCCCTCATCGCCGCCGGCGTGGTCCCCGTGCTCTCCTTCGTCCTCGAGCGCCGGGCGCACGGCTGGGTCGAGGCCGACCTGCCCGCCGTCACGGGCCGCGCCCGGGTGGTCGCCGAGCGGCGCACTACCCTGGACCGGTGACCACGCACGCGCCGGACACCGCCGGCACCAGCAACCACCGCCCGGTCCTCGTCGTCGACTACGGGGCGCAGTACGCGCAGCTCATCGCGCGCCGCGTGCGCGAGGCCGAGGTCCTCTCCGAGGTCGTCCCGCACACCGCCTCCGTGACGGAGATGCTGGCCAAGGAGCCCGCGGCGATCATCCTCTCCGGCGGCCCGTCCTCGGTCTACGCCGACGGCGCGCCCGCCGTGGACCCCGCCCTGTTCGACGCGGGTGTCCCGGTGCTCGGCATCTGCTACGGCTTCCAGGCCATGGCCCAGGCCCTCGGCGGGACCGTCGACCGCACCGGTGAGCGTGAGTACGGCGGCACGGTCGTGCGGGTGGGGGAGGAGCGCGAGGGGTCCACCCTGCTCTCCGGGTCGCCCGACGTGCAGACCGTGTGGATGTCCCACGGCGACGCCGTCACCGCCGCCCCCGAGGGCTTCGAGGTCCTCGCGACCTCCGCCGGCGCGCCCGTGGCCGCCTTCGAGGACGCCGACCGCCACCTGTACGGCATCCAGTGGCACCCCGAGGTCCACCACACCGAGCACGGCCAGACCCTGCTCACCCGCTTCCTGCGCGAGGGCGCCGGGCTGGCCGGGGACTGGACCGCCACCTCGGTCGTCGCCGAGCAGGTGGACGCGATCCGCGCCCAGGTCGGGGACGCCCGCGTGATCTGCGGGCTGTCCGGCGGGGTGGACTCCTCGGTGGCGGCGGCCCTCGTCCAGAAGGCCGTCGGTGACCAGCTGACCTGCGTGTTCGTCGATCACGGCCTGCTGCGCGCCGGCGAGGCCGAGCAGGTCGAGCGCGACTTCGTGGCCGCGACCGGCGTCGACCTGCGGGTCGTGGACGCCTCGGACACCTTCCTCGACGCCCTCGCCGGGGTCACCGACCCCGAGGAGAAGCGCAAGATCATCGGCCGCGAGTTCATCCGCACCTTCGAGGAGGCGGCCTCCGCGATCGTCGCCGAGGCCGGCGAGCAGGGCGCCGAGGTGAAGTTCCTCGTCCAGGGCACGCTCTACCCCGACGTCGTCGAGTCCGGCGGCGGCGAGGGGGCCGCGACGATCAAGTCCCACCACAACGTCGGCGGGCTGCCGGAGGACATGACCTTCGAGCTCGTCGAGCCGCTGCGGCTGCTGTTCAAGGACGAGGTCCGCGCCGTGGGGCGCGAGCTGGGGGTGCCCGAGGCGATCGTGGCGCGCCAGCCCTTCCCCGGGCCGGGTCTCGGTATCCGCATCGTCGGCGAGGTCACGCGCGAGCGGCTCGAGATCCTGCGGGCCGCCGACCTCGTCGCCCGCGAGGAGCTGACCGCCGCCGGGCTGGACGAGGCGATCTGGCAGTGCCCGGTCGTGCTGCTGGCCGACGTGCGCTCGGTCGGCGTGCAGGGCGACGGCCGCACCTACGGCCACCCGATCGTGCTGCGCCCGGTCTCCAGCGAGGACGCCATGACCGCCGACTGGTCGCACGTCCCCTACGACGTGCTCGCACGCATCTCCACCCGCATCACCAACACCGTCCCGGAGGTCAACCGGGTGGTCCTCGACGTCACGTCGAAGCCCCCGGGCACCATCGAGTGGGAGTAACGCGCGGGACGCCGGGGCCGCTAACTCGCGCCCGCCACCTCGCGCCGAGACATCGGGTCGTGTATCGAGACGATGCCCTGAGTCCATGCTCTCGAGACACAACCCATGTGCTCGATGAGCAGGAGGCCAGGAGGCCAGGAGGCCAGGAGGCCAGGCGGGGGCCCGGGGCGCGGCGGGTGACCGGTCCCATCCCGGTCGGGCCGGTGAACTGACACCGTGACAGATACCCTGGAGACATGGACATCGTCACCGGCATCGTCGTCGTCATCCACCTCCTGGGCTGGGCCATGGCCCTCGGCATGGCGATCGCCGGCATGCGCGAGGGTGTGCTGCCCAAGGGCGCCACGCACGGCGTGCTCACGGCCCTCATCGCGGGCATCCTGCTCGTCGGCCTGGCCGAGATGGGCGACGGCGAGGTCAACCACATCAAGATCGGCGTCAAGCTCGTCGTGGCGCTCGGCGCCACCGTCGTGGCCTTCCTCGGCGACCGCGCCCGTCGCGACGGCCAGAAGGGCTCCCCGATGGTTCCCACGCTGGCCGGCCTCATCGTCGTCAACGTGGCGATCGCCGTCCTCTGGAGCTGACGTACCGAACAACCGCGCGGCCGGGTCCCGGACGGAGCCCGGCCGTCCTGCGTCCGGGCTCGGCGTAGCCTTCGACCTGCACCGCCGACCGGCGGCCACCCCCGGGGCGGGAGTCTGAGCATGGCCGAGCTGCTGACGATCGTCGCCATCGGCGTCGGGCTGTTCGGCACGGTGACGATGATCTTCCCGGGCGGCGGCCTCGTCGCGGGCGCCGTCGCGATCTGGGGTTGGTACCAGGGCGGCACGCTCGGCTGGACGGTCGCGATCGTCGCGATCGCCGCCTTCCTCCTCGCGATGGTGCTCGGCTACGTCCTCGCGGGTCGGTACATGCGCCGCGGCGGCGTGCGCACGTCCACGCTCGTCCTCGCCGCGGTCGCCGGCGTCGTCGGCTTCTTCGTCGTGCCCGTCGTCGGACTCTTCCTGTTCTTCGTCGGGACCGTGTTCCTCGTCGAGCTCGCGCGCCTGCGGGACGTGCGGCGCGCCTGGCCGGCCACCGTCCGCGCGCTCAAGGCCGCCGGGCTGACGATCCTCATCGAGCTCGCGGGGGCGATGGTGGCGGTCGGGGCCTTCGTCGTCGCCTGGATCGTGCGGTAGCCGGCGCGGACGACCGTGACCGCATGCCCCGTGGTCCGCGTGCCAGGGGCGGAACGGACGGCTCGGGACCCGAGCCTTCGCGCTCGGGTGTGTCGAGAATCTCATCGGTCTCCCGGAGGCGTCGCCGCGTTCCCGGGCGCGCGATCGCGGGCGACAGATCAGCTCATTCATTACCTTTCATCGACTTGGAGAGGTCGTCCAGGGACCGAGGTCCCGGTCGCGGCGAGCCGCACGTCACGCGCCAGACCACTGTTGTAACGGCGTGAGGCCTGCCAGCCTCAGGCTCGAACGCCCCACCCTTCCGGAGGAAACGATGTCCACGCAGTCCGCCCCCGAGCCCGTCGCCCCGAACCCGTACGGCGCACCGCAGCAGCCGCTCAGCAAGAAGGAGCTCAAGGTGCAGAAGCGGATGCAGAAGGCTGCCCGCCCGTGGGTGGCGCGGCACAAGTTCCTCACCGGAGTGATCGCCGTGGCCGGCGTCGCCGCCGTCGGCTCGCAGCTCGGTGGCGCGGAGGAGGACACCCAGGCCGCGACCGCCCCGGCGGAGACGGCCGCCCCGGCGGGGACGAGCTCTCCCGCGCCGGCCACGGAGGACGAGGGCGTCGCGGCCCCCGCGACCGAGGGCGTGGCCGTCGCCGAGGAGGCCGTTGCCGAGGAGGCTCCCGCGGAGGAGGCCGGTCCCCAGATCGGCGTGCCGGTCGAGGTCGGCGACCTCGAGGTCACGGTCGTCGGGCTCGAGCCCGGGATCGCCTCGGTGGGTGACCAGTACTTCGGCGCGCAGGCGCAGGGCCAGTTCGTGCGCGTCGACCTCTCCCTGACGAACACCGGCGACTCCGGTGCGACCTTCTGGGAGGACGACGCGGTGCTCGTCGACGCCGAGGGGCGCCAGCACTCGACGTCCTCGGACTCGATCTACCTCGACGAGGCTGAGAGCTGGCTGATCACCGAGATCAACCCCGGCAACACCGCCGCCGGCGCCCTGCTGTTCGACATCCCCGCCGACGCCGAGATCGACCTGCTGCAGGTCTCGCCCGGCATCTTCTCCGACCCGGTCGACATCCGCCTGCGGTGACCGACCCGCGCTGACCGGCCCGTGCCGGCGGCGCACCAGCGCCCGGCGCCCCCGACCGCCCGGGCCGTGACCCTCCCCGGCACGGTCCGGGCCCGACGACGGCCCGACGACGGAACCCCCCGGCCCGTCGTCGGGCCGTCGTGCGTCCGGCGCGTTCGTCGTCGCCTGGAGGTCGTCACGAGTGGGTCTCGAACCGTCGCGCGACCTCGCCGGAATGCCGCTCGGCGGGGCACGCTGAGGGGCGTGACGGGTGGCGCGGCGGCAAGGCAGGCGGACGAAGGGCAGGCCCGCGCTCATGCCTCGGCCGGTCTCGCCGTGCTCCTGCTCGTGACCGGGCTCGCCGCGTGCGGCGCAGGGGAGGAGGGGACGACGACGCCGGGCGCCGAACCGCCATCGGCCGCGGTCCCGGCCGAGCCCACCACCTCGGCCACCACGGATCCGGCGGAGGCCCCGGGGCCACCCATGTCGGCGAGCGAGGTGGCCGCCACCGCCCTGCCCGGGGACGTGGTGGCCGTCGACGCGGCGCTGATCGCGTACGACCGCGCCGAGCTGTGCGATGTCGTCGGCGAGACGTACCCGCCCGTCTGCGCGCCCGCGATCCTCGAGCTGACCGGCGCTCCCCTCGACGACCTCAACCTGTTCGACGAGTCCGGCACCCGGTGGGGATCGGTGGTGATCGTCGTCGAGGTCGTGGACGAGGACACGGTGGCCTACGTCGACGTCGTCGAACGGAACGAGACGCCGCCGCCGGCACCGGAGCCGCGAGAGACATGGACGGTCGCGGACGCGCTCGAGATCGCGGAGCCGAACCTCGCGCTGGTCCTCGACGCCGTCCTCGTCACGACGCAGGCCCCTGCGGACTCGGCCTACCTCTGCGACGAGGTCACGGAGACGGAACCGCCCGCGTGCGACGAACTGCGCATCGAGGTCGCCGGCGTCCCGCTCGACGAGCTCGACCTCGACGAGTCCGGCGGCGAGCGTCACGGGCCCGTGCGGATCGCCGTCGGGTTTCTCGACGACGGCACGGCCACCTTCCTTCGGGCGCACGAGGCCGAGTAGGCCACCGTGGCGCCCACCGACCGACGGTCGGTGGTGACCTCCGTGAAGGCCAGGCGCACCGAGAAATCCCCTGGGCCCCGGTCCGCACCCGCCCCTACGGTGTCCGGGTGAACCACCGAGAGCTGTACGCACAGCGCCAGGAGGTCGTCGGCGAGGCGCTCGCCGACGGTGAGTAGCCGGCCCGCCCCGGCCGTGGTGCGCGAGGAGCGCGTCACGGCCGGTCCGTCGTGCCCGCGGCCGGCCCCGACCGGCCCTCGCCGCCCGGACGTCCCCGCCCCGCACCCGCTGCCGGGCGGCCGTCGACTCCGACCTCCACGCTCTCGAACCTCAGGCCCGTCGACCCCGGCGAGGCCCGAAAGGCGCTCACCCATGCTCACACTCACCGAATCGACCATCCGTTCCTCCTTCGTCAACGCCTCCCGCAAGGAGGTCGCGGTCGCCTCGCTCCCGCCGGACCTCGGATCGATGACCGACGAGGACTTCGCCGAGCTCGACCTCCTCGGCTGGCGCGACGCCACCTACCTGCACCGTGCCTACGTGGTGATCCCCGGCCTCGAGGGCGACCCCATCGGCATCGCCCTGCGACAGGTGGAGTCGGCCCCGCGCAGGCGTGCGATGTGCCACTGGTGCCGTGACGTCCGGCTCCCGAGCGAGGTCGTCTTCTGCTCGGCGAGGAAGGTCGGTCCCGCCGGTCGCCGCGGCGACACGGTCGGCACCCTGCTGTGCCGTGACTTCGAGTGCTCGGCCAACGTGCGCGACGACCCGCCGCCCCCGTACGAGGGGTACGACGTCGACGCCGCCCGCGTCCGCAGGATCGACGACCTGCGGCTGCGGGTGACCGGCTTCGCCGAGGACCTCCTGGCGAGGCGCTGACCCGGCGGGGCCGCGGCTACTCGCTCGCGCGGTCGACGATGACCGCGACCTGTGTGCGGTTGTCGACGCCGAGCTTCGCCTGAACGCCGCTGAGGTACGTCTTCACGGTCGTCTCGCCGAGGTGCAGCGCGCGGGCGATCTGCGCGTTCCCGGCGCCCTGCGCCACGAGCCGGGCGACCTCGAGCTCGCGTGCGGTGAGGGTGCTCAGCGCACGCACGGCCGCCGCCCGCCGGGACGCACCGCCGCGGCGCATCCGCTCGAGGAGGCCGGGCTGGACCTGCGGCGAGATCGCCCCGAGCCCGGAGGCGACCGCGTGGACCGCCGCGAGGAGCTCGTCCGGCCCCGCCGTCTTGAGCAGGTAGCCGGCCGCGCCGGCCTCCACCGCCGCCTGGACGTCCGTGTCGAGGTCCCAGGTCGTCAGCACGAGGACCGCCGGGGGAGAGGGGCGTGCGCGGATCGCCCGGGTCGCCGCCACGCCGTCGGTGCCCGGCATCGTCAGGTCCATGAGGACGACGTCGGGGTGGTGGGCGATGACCTGCTCGAGGGCCGCGTCGCCCTCGGCGGCCTCGCCGACGACCTCGAGCGCGTCGTCGGTGTCGACGATCCGCCGCACGAAGGCACGAACCATCGGGTCGTCGTCGACGACGACCACTCGGACGGGCGGGTGCACCCGGGCAGTCTAGGAGGGGCCGGCGACACCGGCCTCGCGCCAGGGGAGGTGGACGTCCACACGGTGCCTGTCGCCGTCGACCCCGTGGTGTGCGTGCCCACCGAGGATCTCGGCGCGCTCGACGATGCCGACCAGGCCGGCGCCACCCGTGCCGGGGCGGTTGTCGGCCGGCGGCCCTGCCAGTCGGTTCGACGCCGCGACGTCGATGCCGCGCCCGGGCCCGCCGGTCACGCGCAGGCGCAGCGTCTCCTTCGGGGCGTGCTTGCGGGCGTTGGTCATGATCTCGGTGGTGATGCGGTGGACCGCCCGGGCCAGCGGTGCCGGTGCGTTCGTGGCGTCGTCGACGTTGACGACGGCGGCCAGGAGCTGACCGGCATCGGCCGACTCGTCGAGGACGGCCTGGAGCTGGTCGAGGGTGACGACCGGTTCCGGCGTCGGTTCGCGGAGCATGCCGACGAGCGTGCGCAGCTCCTGGGTGGCCTCCGCGGCCTGACCGCGCAGGCGGGCGGCGGACTCGGCGAGCCGCGGATCGTCGCGTGCCTCCATCTGGAGCGCGCCCGCCTCGAGGCTCAGCAGGGAGAGACGGTGACCGATGCCGTCGTGGATCTCCCGGGCGACCCGCTCGCGCTCGGCCTGCCTGGAGACGGTCTCGACGGCGTCGTCGCGGCTGCGCAGCGCGGTCTGCGCGACCGCCTCCGCCCCGCGGGCGTCCGAGCGGGAACGACGCAGCAGGCCGAGGCCGACCGCGCTGCCGACGGCGAGAGCGACGAACAGGGCGACCCCGACCCAGGGCACCGGGGCGGGGGCGTGGTCGTGCGGGGCGCTCGCGAGCATGACCCGCACCCACGAGGTCCACGTCGTCTCCCCGAGCAGGTCCCGCCACGTGCACACGACCGTCGCCACGGTGACCAGGACGACGGCCGCGACGGGGCGGGACAGCCGGCGGTGCGACAGGTGGCTCGAGAGCACCACGAGCGCGGTCACCGGGGAGAAGGGCAGCAGCAGGGCGATCGCGGAGGCGACGAGCAGCGTGGTCCGGGGGCGGCGGGCGCGGAGCAGGAGGATGAGCCCGTGCAGCATGCCGCCGACGGCCAGGGCGGGCACGAGGAAGACCTGCCACCCCACGAGCGTCTCCGGGTCCGCCTCCAGCCAGCTGCGCATGAAGGGCGAGTAGATGAGGTCCATCAGGGCGAGGACGCCGATGACCGCGACCACGAGCGTCGTGCGGGTCGGACCAAGAAGGCGGCGGACCGGTCCCCGGCGTGGTGCCGGGGCAGGCCGGCCGGAGGCGGTCGGGAAGGACATGCGCGCATCGTCCCAGGAGCCGCCGACGATCGTGCCCCTCCGAACGGGCGGACGGACGGACCGGTCGGAGGGTGGTGCCGGGACCGATCGGGGGATCCGGTGGGTGGGTGCGTCGGGCGAGCCTTCCTCCGTACCGATCAGCCCCCACCGGAGGACACCATGAACGAGCAGCCCACCACCGAGACCGGCGCACCCGCCGCGTCGAGCCCCGACGTCGCACCGCAGCGTCCGATGAGCAAGCAGGAGCTCAAGGCGCAGAAGCGGATGCAGAAGGCGAGCCGCGGCTGGTTCGCCCGGCACAAGGTCCTCACCGGTGTCCTCGTCCTCGGCGGCGTCGTCGCGGTCTCCTCGCAGCTCGGCGGCGAGGACGAGCCGGCCGAGGCCTCGGCGTCGGGCACCGCCACGGGCGAGCAGACCGAGGCCTCGGCTCCGAGCGCCGCCACGGGCGAGGCGGCCGAGGTCGCCGGCTCCCAGGTCGGAGTGCCCGTCCCGGTCGGCGACCTCGAGATCACCGTCGACGAGGTCGAGACCGGTGTCCCCGGCGTCGGTGACGGGTTCCTCGGCGAGGAGGCGCAGGGTCAGTTCGTGCTCGTGGACGTGACGATCTCGAACACGGGGGACAGCGGCGAGACGTTCTGGGAGAGCGACGCCGTCCTCGTCGACACCGAGGGCCGTGAGCACTCGACGTCCTCGGCCTCGATCTACCTCGAGGACGGGTCCTTGTTGCTCACCGAGATCAACCCTGGCAACACGACGAACGGCACCCTGCTCTTCGACCTCCCGGCCGACGCCGAGCCGGACCTCCTGCAGGTCTCCGCGGGCGTCTTCTCGGGAGACGAGGAGATCCGGCTGCGCTGAGGCGCCCCTGATCGCCCGGCCCGCGACCCTCCCCGGCGCGGGTCGGGCCCGACGTCCGCGCACCCCCGGGCGCGAGACGGCGTCGGGCGCCCGGTCCGCGGCCACCGCCGCGGGCCGGGCGTCCGCGTGCGGGGGGCGGTGCGGTGCTCATCGTCCACAGCCGGGCGGTGACGGGCCCGTCATCCACAGCCCCGCTCTCGGGTGTCGGCCGGCGCGGCTAACCTGGACCGACGATGAGCACCCTGTTCGACGGCCTCGACCTGCCCGCGCGCCGCAGCCGCACCACGGCCCTGCCCGCGACCCTCGCGCCGCGCCCGGACGAGGACGCGTGGGCGCCCGCCGAGCCACCGCCGGACGAGGGCGGCCCGTCGGACTCGCTGCCCACCCAGGCCGACCCCTTCGCCGACCTCCCGCCGGCCGGCACCGGCGCCGAGCTGCCCTCGGCGGCCGAGCGGGCACAGGCACGCGCCGATGCCGGCGGCCGCGGACCGCGCGGTGCCGACGAGCTCCTCGTCGGCCTCAACCCGCAGCAGCGCGAGGCGGTCACCCACGCGGGCTCGCCGCTGCTCATCGTCGCCGGCGCGGGCTCGGGCAAGACCCGCGTGCTCACCCACCGCGTCGCCCACCTCCTGGCCACCGGGCGCGCCCGGCCCGGCGAGATCCTGGCCATCACCTTCACCAACAAGGCCGCGGCCGAGATGCGCGAGCGCGTGGAGGACCTCGTCGGCGCCTCGGCGCAGCGCATGTGGGTCTCGACCTTCCACTCCGCCTGCGTGCGGATCCTGCGCCGCGAGCACGAGGCGCTGGGGATGCGCTCCTCGTTCTCGATCTACGACTCGGCCGACAGCCAGCGGCTCATCACCCTCGTGGGCCGCGAGCTCGACGTCGACCTCAAGCGCTTCCCCGCCAAGCTCCTCGCCCGCAAGATCTCCGACCTGAAGAACGAGCTCGTCGACCCCGACGACCACTCCGCCACGGTCATGGGCTCCGGGCAGGAGCTCGACGAGGTCGTCTCGCAGGTCTACCGCGGGTACGACGCCCGCCTGCGCCAGGCCTCGGCGATGGACTTCGACGACCTCATCATGCGCACGGTCCACATGCTCCAGGCCTTCCCGGCGATCGCCGAGCACTACCACCGCCGCTTCCGCCACGTCCTGGTCGACGAGTACCAGGACACCAACCACGCCCAGTACGTGCTCGTGCGCGAGCTGTCCGGCGGCACCACCGACGACCCCGTGCGTCCCGGCGAACAGTCCGGCGTCCCCGGCGCCGAGCTGACCGTCGTCGGTGACGCGGACCAGTCGATCTACGCCTTCCGTGGGGCCACGATCCGCAACATCCTCGAGTTCGAGGCGGACTACCCGCAGGCCCGCACGATCCTGCTCGAGCAGAACTACCGCTCGACCCAGACGATCCTGTCCGCGGCCAACGCCGTCATCTCCACCAACCCCGGCCGGCGCCCGAAGAACCTGTGGACCGACTCGGGCGGCGGCCCGCGGATCGTCGGCTACGTCGCGGACTCCGAGCACGAGGAGGCGCGCTTCGTCGTCGAGGAGATCGACCGGCTGCGCGACGACGAGACCGCCACGACGGGCGGGCCCGGGCCCGGCGAGCGGCGCATGCGCTACGGCGACATGGCGATCTTCTACCGCACCAACGCCCAGTCCCGGGCGCTGGAGGAGGTCCTCGTCCGCGCCGGCGTGCCCTACGTCGTCGTCGGGGGGACCCGCTTCTACGAGCGCCGCGAGATCAAGGACGCCGTCGCCTACCTGCGTGCCGTGGCCAACCCCGACGACGAGGCGAACATCCGGCGCATCATCAACGTCCCGCGGCGCGGGCTGGGGGAGAAGGCCGAGCAGGCCCTCGAGCGGCACGCCTCCCGCGAGCGGATCTCCTTCGGCCAGTCGATCGCCGACGCCGCGGCCACGGCCGGCGACGTCGTCGAGGGGCGGACGGTGCCCGAGGTGCTCGGCCTGGCCACCCGCTCCCGCACGGCGGTGCGGGGCTTCCACGAGCTGATGACCGGGCTGCGCGAGCTGGCCGACGGCGGGGCGGGGCCGGCGGAGATCCTCGACGCCGCCCTCGACCGCTCCGGCTACCTTGCCGAGCTGCGCGCCTCGGACGACCCGCAGGACCAGAGCCGCGTGGAGAACCTCGCCGAGCTGCACGCGGTGGCGGCCGAGTTCGTCGAGACCGACCCCGAGGCCGGCCTGGGCGACTTCCTCGAGCGGGTCGCGCTGGTGGCCGACGCCGACCAGATCCCGGGCCTGGCCGGTGACGAGGGCGTCGTCACCCTCATGACCGTGCACACCGCCAAGGGCCTGGAGTTCCCGGTCGTGTTCGTCACCGGGCTCGAGGACGGCACCTTCCCGCACCAGCGCTCGCTGGGGGAGTCCGACCAGATCGCCGAGGAGCGGCGCCTGGCCTACGTCGCGCTGACCCGCGCGCGCGAGCGCCTCTACCTCTCGCGGGCGGCCGTGCGCACCGCCTTCGGCCTGCCGCAGGAGATGCCCGAGTCGCGGTTCGTCTCCGACATCCCGGCCGAGCTCGTCGAGTGGCGTCGCGAGCAGTCCTCCACCGACGCGATCCGCGGCTCCGGGCGCGGCGCCGACGGCCGCACCTGGGCCTCGGGGGTGCGCGTCTCGCGCGCCGAGCCGCGCACGCCCACCCGCCCGGCCGCCTCGTCCAGGCCGTGGAAGCCGGGCGAGAGCGTGCGCAAGGACGGCGAGCCCCGCTTCGGCTCGGCCACCCCCCGGCCCGACGTCGAGGTCCCCTCGCTGAGCCCCGGCGACCGCGTCAACCACGACGCCTACGGGCTGGGCACCGTCATCTCCATGGAGAACCCCGGCGCCTCGGCGGTGGCGAAGGTCGACTTCGGCGACGGCCAGGTCAAGCGCCTGCTGCTGCGCTACGCGCCGCTGACCAAGCTCTGACCGACGCGTCCGCGCCGACCGACGCCGTCAGGGCCGGCCGACGCCGATGCGCGGCATCTCGACGTCGTGGCCCGGCCGCGACACCGCGGCGACCAGGTCCCGCATCGCCATCCACCACTGGTGGCGGGGGCGCCGGTTCGGCATGTCCATGAGGGCGGGGAAGCCCGCCAGGTCGGCGACGGCGACACCGCCGTCGACCTGCCCGACGTACCGGTAGTCGTGCCCGCCATCCGCGAGCTGGTCGTCGAGCTCGCCGACCGCGGCGTGCACGAGCCGCGTGGCCAGCACCCGGTCGAACGGTGAGGGCGTGCCGCCCTGCTGGAGGTGGCCGAGCACCACGGTGCGCACGTCGAACAGGTCGTGGGACTCCTCGGTGAAGACCTTCGCCAGCAGGTCCGCGTCGTAGCTCGAGGCCTCCTCGTTGCGCACCACGAGGTAGAGGCGTCGCCCCTCCTCGAAGGAGGCGCGCATGGCGGCGGCGTCGTCGGCCAGCTCGGCCAGGGTGAGCCCGTCCTCGTGGAGGTGGACGCGCTCGGCACCCGAGGAGATGCCGGCCATGAGCGCGAGGTAGCCGCAGCGCCGGCCCATCGTCTCGGCGACGAAGCACCGCCGGGTTGCCGAGGCGGAGCGGCGCACCGGGTCGAGCACGTCGACGATCGAGTTGAGCGCGGTGTCCGCCCCGATGCTCAGCTCGGAGCCGGGCAGGTTGTTGTCGATCGACGCGGGGACACACACCACCGGCAGGTCGAGGGCGGGCAGCCGTTCGCGCTCGCCGGCCATGCGCAGCGCGCCCCGGTAGGCGTTGAGGCCGCCGACGAGGACGAGCGCGTCGATCCGCCGGTCCTCGACCACGCGCGCGATCCGGTAGAGGTCCGCGCCCTCGGGCAGGCGGCGCCGGGTCCCCAGGTTCGCCCCGCCCTCACCGACCCAGGCGTCGACGCCGGCCCAGGTCAGCTCCTCGAGCTCGCCGGCGACCAGTCCCGGGAACCCGCCGCGCACCCCGAGCATCCGCCAGCCGCGGGCCGCCCCGAGCCGGACCGCCGCGCGCACCGCGGTGTTCATCCCCGGCGCCGGCCCGCCGGCGTGGAGCAGGGCCATCCGGGGGGCGTCCTCGCCGGGCGGCGCCTCGGGCGGGACGGTGAGGTCGGTGAACACCGAGTGCATCTCCCGGAAGGACCGGCCGCGCGCCGCCATGGCCGCGGGGCCGTCGCCGGCGCGGACGAGCTCGCCCACCGCGCGGGTGCGGGCCACGGCCTCGGTGAGGTCGAGGGCGGTGACCTGGTTGCGCTGCACGCCCAACACGATCGACGCGCCCGGGTCGGCGGTCGGGGCGTCGTCCGGTCGGTCGGGGGATGCCGCGTCGACCGCCCGGCCGGGTGCCGCCGGCGCACCCGTCGCTGCGGGGCCCGCCGTCTCGTGCGCCGGTGCGGAGGCGGCGACGCCGGTGCGGCCGGGGGCGAGGAGCTCCTGGGCCGCGGCGCACCCCAGCAGGGTGGGCATCCAGCGGTCGTAGGCCGAGGGCGCGCCGCCGCGCTGGACGTGCCCGAGGATCGTCACCCGCGCGTCCTCCCCGGCGCGGCGTCCGATCTCCTCGGCGACGCGGGCGGCGTCGACCGGCTCGCCGGCCAGGTCCCGGGTCCCCTCGGCGACGACGACGATCGACTCGCGCCGCCCGGCCCGCCGGCCCGCCAGCAGGCGGGCGTGCAGGGCGTCGCCCCAGTCCGCGCCCGGCGGGTCCTCGGGGGTGAGGACGTAGTCGCAGCCGCCGGCGACGGCGGACATCAGCGGCAGGTATCCGCAGCTGCGCCCCATCACCTCGACGACGAAGGTGCGCTGGTGGCTGGCCGCCGTCGAGGAGAGGTCGTCCAGCGCGGCGACCACCCGGTGCAGCGCGGAGTCGGCGCCGATGGTCATGTCCGTGCCGACGAGGTCGTTGTCGATCGTGCCGACCAGGCCGACCACCCGCAGCGTGGGATGCCGGTCGGCGACCTCCGGAGCCAGGGCGCCGGCCGCCACGGCCTCGGCGAGCAGCTCGGGCCACTCCCGGCGCAGCGCCTCGGCGCCGGTGAGCGAGCCGTCGCCGCCGATGACGACCAGCCGGTCGATGCCCGCGCCGGCGAGGTTGGCCGCGGCCCGCCGGCGTCCCGCGCGCTCCCGGAAGTCCGAGGCGCGGGCGGTGCCGATGATCGTCCCGCCGCGGCCGAGGATCGAGCCGACGTCGTCCCACCCCATCTCGCGCAGGTGCTCACCGCCGGCGACGGCGCCCTGCCAGCCCTCGGTCACGGCGAAGGGTCGCCCGCCGAGGCGGATCGTGGCCCGGACGACGGCGCGCACCGCGGGGTTCATCCCCGGGGCGTCGCCGCCCGAGGTGAGGACGCCGACCCGGGGTGCGTGCTCGCGGGGCCGCTCGGCCGCCGGGTCGGACCGGTCGTCGGGGGTGGTGGGACGGGCCGGTGCGGGAGCGCTGGGCACGCCCCCATCCTGCCAAGACCTGCGACGACGCGCCCGGGCCCGCCACGGCACCGGCGGCGGGCGGCCGCACCGTACCGGGTCGCGCCCCGGATCCGGGGGAGTGCTGTCCGCGCGTCGCACCCTGCGGCGTCGGGACATCGTTCTAGCGTGAGGCCGTAGGAGGGGAACGACGACACGGCCGTTCCCCGGCGACAGGTGGTGAGGCGATGACCGGGCGGCAGCCGACGGGCTCCGGAGCGACGGGCCACCCCCAGCGCTCGCCCCGTGCGGGCTCACCCTTCGCCGACGGCCCCCGGGCCAGCCGCCCCGGGTCCGCGGCAGGCGCCACGGCCGAGGGCGACCGGCGCACCGGCGGATACTCGTCCGGCTCCTATTCGACGCGCGGCACGGCGACGGGCCCCGCCTCCGCGGGCGGCACCCCGACGGGTGGCACCTCGGCCAAGGACGTCGTCCGTTCGGGCCGGATGCCGGGCCTGGACGGTATCCGCGCGCTCGCCGTCGGGGCCGTGTTGCTCTTCCACCTCTTCCCGGCCGTCGCCCCCGGCGGCTTCCTCGGCGTCGACCTGTTCTTCGTTCTGTCCGGCTTCCTCATCACCACCCTGCTGCTGCGTGAGATCTCCCGCTCGGGCCGCATCGATCTGCCCGGCTTCTGGCGGCGGCGCGCGCGTCGACTGCTGCCCGCCCTCGCGCTGGTCGTCGTCGTCGCCGTCCCGGTGGCAGCCCTGGTCGAGCGCGACCTCATGGTCAACATCGGCCGGCAGGTCCTCGGGGCGCTGACCTTCTCGTCGAACTGGCTGGAGGTTGCGGCGGGCTCGTCCTATGCCGACCAGACCGCACCGCAGCTGTTCGTCAACTTCTGGTCCCTCGCCGTCGAGGAGCAGTTCTACCTGCTGTGGCCGCTGCTCGCGCTGCCACTCATCAAGCTCGTGCGCGCCCCGCGGATGCTCGCCCTCATCGCCCTGGGCATCGCCCTGCTCTCCGCGGTGCTCATGGCGGTGCTCGTCACCCCCGGCGGCGACCCCACGCGGGTCTACTACGGCACCGACACCCACCTGTTCGGGCTCATGCTCGGGATCGCGCTGGCCTTCGTCGCCCGGGACTCCCGCGGACCGCTGACGACCACCGCCTGGCAGCGGGCCCGGCCCGTCGTCCCCGTGGCCGGGCTGCTCGTGCTCGTGCTGCTCGCGCGGTTCGTCCCCTTCGAGTCGGTGTGGACCTTCCGCGGCGGCCTGTTCCTCGCCTCGCTGGCCGCCGCCGCGCTCGTCGCCGCGCTGCTGGGGCCGCGCACCTGGTTCACCGCGGCGATGGAGCTCGCGCCGCTCAAGTGGCTCGGCGAGCGCTCCTACGGCATCTACCTGTGGCACTGGCCGGTCATCATCGTCCTCGACGCGCTCGTGCCGACCGCCGAGGGCTCGGCCGCCCGCACCGTGCTGCGCCTCGCGGCCCTCGTCGTCACCCTCGGCATCTCCGCCGCCTCCTACGAGTGGCTCGAGCAGCCCGTGCGCCGCAACGGCATCCGCGCCACCGTGCGCGGCTGGCTGGCCGGGGTGGCCGGTCTGGGCCGTTCCCCGGCGCTGCCGGCCCGGCTGGCCGCCGCCCTGGGCGTGGGGCTCGTGGCGGGCACCGGCGTGGCGGTGGCCACCGCACCGGAGCAGTCCGAGACCGCCGCGGAGATCGCCGACAACGAGCAGCGCCTCGCCGACCAGCGCGCCGCCGAGCTGGCCGCCGCCGAGGAACGCGCTCGCGAGGAGGAGGCGGCCTCCGACGGCACCGCCGGCACCGAGGACGGTCAGGGCGAGCCGGACGACGGCGGCGCGGACGAGCCCTCCGACGGCGCCGCCGAGGACGGGACCGGCGGCGAGGCGCCCACCGAGGACGATCCGACCGAGGACCCCTCCGACGACTCCTCCGAGGGGACGGAGGAGGGGCAGCAGCCCTCGCCGGACGCCGACTTCTCCGTCCCCACCGGCGAGGAGCTGTCCATCTTCGGCGACTCGCTCGTCGTCACCAGCCTCGACGCCCTGGAGTACTACTACCCCGGCGTCCACGTCAGCGCCCTGTCCAACGACCAGTGGCCGGCGGGCGAGGCCGCCGTCGACGCGGCGCTGTCCGCCGGGACAGTGCGCCGCGCCGTCGTGCTGCACTACGGCACCAACGGCGGGATGCCCGACCCGGCCATCCTCGAACGGATCCTCGACAATCTGGGGCCGGACCGCCCCGTCGTGCTCGTCAACCTCTACGGCTCCTCGTCGTGGGTCCCCGAGGTCAACGGACAGCTCGAGGAGATCGCCGCGGCCCGGCCCAACGTGGCCCTGGCCGACTGGAACGCCACCGCGAGCGAGAACCCCGGGGCGCTGCAGGCCGACAACATCCACCCGGACATCGACGGCGCGCACGAGTACACCCACACCATCACCCGTGCCTTCGAGGAGCTCGCCGAGCGCCACGAGCAGGAGTGAACGGCGGCCCCCACGACCGTCCGAGGACTTGGCCATCGCGGACCCACGGTCGGACCAAGAGCCCGCCACGAATGTGAGAAACCCCAGAAATCCGCCAGAAACGTGGGCCTGCACACCCTGAGACGCAGGGCCTGGGACAGAGGTCCCGCGCTAGGCTCGCCTCGAATGTCTCGGAGTCGAGACATCGCCACGGAGCGAGGGAAGGAACCATCGGGTGGACCTCTTCGAGTATCAGGCGCGCGACATGTTCGACAAGCACGGAGTCCCCGTGCTGCCGGGCATCGTCGCCTCGACCCCGGCCGAGGCGCGTGCCGCCTACGAGCAGCTCGGCGGCGAGCTCGCGGTCATCAAGGCGCAGGTGAAGATCGGCGGCCGCGGCAAGGCCGGTGGCGTCAAGCTCGCCCGCTCCGCCGACGAGGCCGAGCAGCACGCCGAGGCCATCCTCGGTATGGACATCAAGGGGCACACCGCCCGCAAGGTGCTCGTCGCCGCCGGCGCCGACATCGACACCGAGTACTACTTCTCCGTCCTGCTCGACCGCTCCGAGCGTCGCTACCTCGCCATGTGCTCGGTCGAGGGCGGCATGGAGATCGAGCAGCTCGCCGTGGAGCGTCCCGAGGCGCTCGCGCGCGTCGCCGTCGACCCGGTCGTGGGCATCGACGAGGCCAAGGCGACCGAGATCGTCACCGCCGCGGGCTTCTCCGACGACGTGGCCGGCCAGGTCGCCGACGCCATCCGCAAGCTGTGGGTCGTCTACCGCGAGGAGGACGCCACGCTCGTGGAGGTCAACCCGCTGGTGCGCACCACGGACGGGCAGATCATCGCCCTGGACGGCAAGGTCTCCCTCGACGACAACGCCTCCTTCCGCCACGAGGACCACGAGGCGCTCGTCGACACCGCCGCCGAGGACCCGCTCGAGGCCAAGGCGAAGGCCAAGGACCTCAACTACGTCAAGCTCGACGGCGAGGTCGGCATCATCGGCAACGGTGCGGGCCTGGTGATGTCCACGCTCGACGTCGTCGCGTACGCGGGTGAGGGCCACGGCGTCGGACCGGCCAACTTCCTCGACATCGGCGGCGGCGCGTCCGCCCAGGTGATGGCCGACGGCCTGGACGTCATCCTCGGTGACGAGCAGGTCAAGGCCGTGTTCGTCAACGTCTTCGGCGGCATCACCGCCTGCGACGAGGTCGCCCGCGGCATCGTCCAGGCCCTCGAGATCATCGGCGACCAGGCCACCAAACCGCTCGTCGTGCGCCTCGACGGCAACAACGTCGAGCAGGGCCGGGCGATCCTGGCCGAGGCGAACCACCCCCTGGTCACCCAGGCGGACACCATGGACGGCGGCGCGGCCAAGGCCGCCGAGCTCGCGGCAGCGAAGTAAGGAACGGGACCCACACACCATGTCGATCTTTCTCAACCGCGAATCGAAGGTCATCGTCCAGGGCATGACCGGCTCCGAGGGCCGCAAGCACACTGGCCGCATGCTCGGTGCCGGCACGAACGTCGTCGGCGGGACCAACCCGCGCAAGGCGGGCACCACCGTCGAGTTCGACGTCACGCCGGTCGGCCCGGGCGCCGAGGAGCGCACCGCCGGCACCGTCTCCGTCCCGGTCTTCGGGACCGTCGCCGAGGCCAAGGAGGCCACCGGCGCGAACGTGTCGGTCATCTTCGTGCCGCCGGCCTTCGCCAAGAGCGCGGTCGTCGAGGCCGTCGACGCCGGCATCCCGCTGGTCGTCATCATCACCGAGGGCATCCCGGTCAAGGACTCCGCGGAGTTCTTCACCTACGCCCAGTCCAAGGGCGTGCGCCTCATCGGCCCGAACTGCCCCGGCATCATCACGCCCGGCCAGTCCAACGTCGGCATCACGCCCCCGGACATCACCGGCCCCGGCCGCATCGGGCTCGTCTCGAAGTCCGGCACGCTGACCTACCAGATGATGTACGAGCTGGCCGACATCGGCTTCTCCACCGCCATCGGCATCGGCGGCGACCCGGTCATCGGCACCACGCACATCGACGCGCTGCGTGAGTTCGAGGCCGACCCCGACACCGACGTCATCGTCATGATCGGCGAGATCGGCGGCGACGCCGAGGAGCGTGCCGCCGAGTTCATCAAAGCCAACGTCACCAAGCCGGTCGTCGGCTACGTCGCGGGCTTCACCGCGCCCGAGGGCAAGACCATGGGCCACGCCGGCGCCATCGTCTCCGGCTCCGCCGGCACCGCCCAGGCCAAGAAGGAGGCCCTCGAGGCCGTCGGCGTCAAGGTCGGCAAGACCCCCACCGAGACGGCGAACCTCGCCCGGGAGCTCCTCACCGGCACGGCCTGATCGCTCTGGTCCGACCGCTCTGGTCGGCTCGACGACGCCCCCGGCACCCACGCGCGGTGCCGGGGGCGTCGGCGTGCTGGCAGGTGCCCCGCGCTGGCTGGAACCGACGCCCGGCCTGCTCGCCGCCACCGACCTGCCACTCCCGACCTCTCAACTGCAGATGTCACCTATCAACTGGCAATGCGGGCTGACAGGTGACGTTGGCGGTTGATCGGTCGGGGTCTGTGTCTGGCGCGGCTGGACGTGGGACCGCAAACGCCCCGGCCCCTCAGCGTCGGACGCGCTCGTGCCGCCTACGTCAGCGGGCTCTGGAAGTACCAGAGGTGTCCCTCGAGGTCGCGGGCCCCGTACTCGCGCACGCCGTAGGGGGCGTCCATGGGCTCCTCGACGATGTCCGCCCCGCGTTCCACCGACCGGGCGTGGTGCTGGTCGGCGTCGTCGACCTCGACGGCGGTCATCCCCGTGGCCGCCCCGACCTGTCGGGGCGAGCGGAAGCCGTCGCCAGGCGGGTGCAGCCAGATCGCGAGGTCGCCGGCGAAGAGCTCGGCGTGGACGACCCTGCCGTCCGGCGCGTGGGTGAGGCGGCCGGGAGAGAGGTCGTAGGTCGTCGACAGGTAGGTGTGGGCGGCCTCCAGGTCCTCGTAGACCAGAAGGGTCGTTGTGCCGCGGGCGGGGGTGTCCATCTCGCTCATTTCCTCGATGATCGACAGCAGATTCTCGGAACTCAGCTCCGTCGTCCCGTCCAGCTCCGAGACGATCGCCCGGAGCCGGGCCGCCAGTCGGGTGGCGGCCGTCGCGGTGCGCGTGGCCTCCTCGGCGTGGCGCGTGAGCGTCTCCCGCAGGTCCCAGCCCGGGTCGTCGAGCAGCGAGCGGATCTCGGCGAGGCCGAAGCCGAGCCGACGCAGCGCCAGGATGCGGTACAGCCTGACGACGTCCAGCGGCCGGTAGAGGCGGTGCCCGCCGGCGGTCTGGTCCGAGGGGCGCAGCAGGCCGGTGACGTCCCAGTGGTGCAGGGTGCGCACGGTGATGCCTGCGTGCTCGGCCAGCTGACCGGTGCGCCATGCCGGTGCGACGGGCTCGGTGTTCTCAGCCATGCGGCGACGTTAGAGCGTCACGCAGCGTGAGGTTCAAGCCCGGGGCGTATGGCGCCACTGCGAACGTCGACGGGCACCGCCGACCGTTCTCGCCGACCTGCCACTCCCGACGTTTCAACGGCAGATGTCACCTATCAACGGGCACTGCGGGCTGACAGGTGACGTTGGCGGTTGATCGGTCGCAGGTTCGACGCCGGACGGTGTACCTGCACCGTCGCTACCCGTCGACTGGCCCACACCCTCCACCTCCTCGGGCGTGGCGTCGCGCGGGCGCGCCCCGGCGGCGCGACCATGTCACCGATGACCGCGACCTCGACCCGACCGCAGGCGCCCGCCGGCCAGGGCGCCCGACCGCCCCTGCTGCCGGAGGGCTGGCTGCGGGCGCTCGTGGCCGCGCTGGAGGCGGTGCTGCTCGGCTGGCTGGTCTGCGTCATCCCCGCCATCGCCGCCTACGTCGCCACCGCCGCCTCGCCGGCGCTCGGGGAATCGACCTGGCAGTCGGCGCTCGGCGTCGGGTCCGCCGGCTGGTTGCTCGGGCACGGGGCACCGGCGGGGACCCTCTCGCTCGTCCCGCTCGGGCTCAGCGCCGTGTTCGCGGCGATGGTCATGGTCACCGCCCGCCGCCACGTCCTGCACGGCGGCGCCCACCTGGTCGGCGCGATCGGCTACGTCGGCATGGTCCAGCTCGTCAGCCTGCTCTCCCCGTTCGCCGTCGACCACCTGCGCCTCCTGGCCGGCTCGGCCGTCGTCGCGGCGGTCGGCGCCGGCTGGTCCTGGTGGCGCACCGGCGCACGCACCGCCCACCTCATCACCGACGACGCCGAGGCCGCACCGAGCGACTCCCTGCGGCACCGCTCCAGGCTGATCGCCGTCCGGGCGGTCCGGGGGGCGGCGGGCGCCCTCGGCGTGCTCGTCGCGCTGGGCCTCGTGCTCGTCGTCGCGGCGGTGGTCCTGCACCTCGACCGGGTCACCGCCCTGCACCAGTCCTACGAGGCCGGGATCGTCGGCGGCACGGTCCTCGTCCTCGGCCAGCTGGCCTACCTGCCCACGGCCGGGGTGTGGGCGCTGTCCTACGTGGCGGGGCCGGGGTTCGCCGTCGGGGACGGGACGACGGTCAGCGCCGCCTCGGTCGAGCTCGGCGCGGTCCCGGGCATCCCGCTGCTCGGTGCGCTGCCGCAGTCGCCCTCGCCGATGGGGGTGTGGCCGGTGCTGGCGGTGGTCCTCGCCGGCGCGCTCGCGGCGTGGTGGATGGCGCGGCCGGGGCAGGCCCACCGTCTGGTCGACGCCGTCGCGGCCGCGCTCGGGACGACGCTGGTCGTCGGCGCCGCCGTGCTCGTCTCCGCCCTGGCCTCCACCGGCGCGATCGGCACGGGGCGCATGGCCACGCTCGGCCCCGACGCCCTGCTGCTCACCGGCCTGGTGACCGTCGAGGTCGGCCTCGGCGCGGTGCTGACGACCGTGGCGATCCACCCGCGCACACGCGCGGTGCTCGGCTCCGGCGTCTCCTCGCTGAGCGACCGCCTCGGCCGCGACGACGACGCGCAGGACACCGATGGCACCGGGTCCGGGCGGGCCGGGTCCGCGGCGGGCTCGACCACGTCGGCGGGTTCCGCCGCGACGACGGGGTCCTCCACGAAGGGGACCTCGAGCGGGTCGGGCACGTCAGGGAAGGGTTCGGCGTCCGGCGGGTCCGCCACGGGCGGGGCGACGACGGGCTCCGGGGCATCGACGGGTGCCGGTGCCGCGAAGGGCGGCAGCGCGTCGAGGTCGAAGGCGGCCAACCCGTCGACGGGTGGCAGCACCTCGAAGGGGGCGAGCGCGTCGAAGGCCGAGCGATCCGCCGGCTCCGGGACCGGCGCGTCCGCTCCGGCCAGGTCCGCAGGTCTGCGTTCCTCGGGTGGCGCGAGCGGCATCCAGCGGTGGTCGGTCACGGGCTCCATGGCCCGGTCGAGCACGGCCCGCGGCTCGTTCTCGGCGGGCGGCGCCACGTCCGGCCCGACCGGCTGACCCGAACGCCGACACCGACGTTCCTCGGTATCGATCGGGCGCCGACCGCGCCGCGGCACCCGCTGGCGCGCCCTCGGACCGCTGACGCCAACCCCTACGCGCCGACCGCGCGCCCCGACGCGTCCACCGCGCGCCTCTGCGCGACCACCGCGCCCCTACGCGACCTCCTCGTCGCGCTTCTCGTCGTCCTCCTGGTCCGCGGGCCGTGTGCCCACGCCCGGGGCGACCGCGTCGGCCGCCCCGCCGGTACACGAGCGCCGCACCTGCTCGAGCGCCTGGTCGAGGTCGGCGATGAGGTCCCCGGCGTCCTCGATCCCCACGGAGATCCGCACGAGGTCGTCGGGCACCTGCAGCGGGGTGCCGACCGCCGCGAGATGCGTCATGGTGGCCGGCTGCTCGATGAGGGACTCGACGCCGCCGAGCGACTCCGCCAGGGTGAACAGCTCGGTGGACTGCACGAAGGTCCGCGCGGCGGCCTCGTCGTTCAGCCGCACCGAGACCATCCCGCCGAACCCGCGCATCTGGCGCGCGGCGACCTCGTGCCCGGGGTGGTCCGCCCGGCCGGGGTAGATGACCTCGGCCACGAGGTCGCTCGCGGCGAGGTGGTCGGCCACGCGTGCCGCGTTCTCGCAGTGCCGGTCCATCCGCACGGCCAGGGTCTTCACGCCCCGGGTGACCAGCCAGCAGTCGAAGGGGGCCAGCCCGGTGCCGACGTCGTTCTGCAGCCCGCCGACCCGCTCGGCGAACCGATCGTCCGCGAGGACCACCGCCCCGCCGACGACGTCGGAGTGCCCGCCGAGGTACTTCGTCAGCGAGTGCACCACCACGTCGGCGCCCAGCGCGATCGGCTGCTGCAGGTAGGGGGTGGCAAAGGTGTTGTCCACGACGACGACGGCACCCGCCGCGTGCGCGATCTCGGCCAGGGCCGCGATGTCGACGACGCGCAGCAGCGGGTTGGTCGGCGTCTCGATCCACACCAGCGTCGGCGGGTGGGCCTCGACGGCGGCGCGCACGGCGTCGAGGTCGGTGAGGTCGACGGCGTCCAGCGTGACGCCCCACCGGCCGAGCTCGGCCACGAGCAGGCGGTGGGTGCCGGCGTAGGCGTCGTCACCGAGGAGCACGTGCGAGCCCGGGCCGGTCAGGGCACGCAGCGTCACGTCCTCGGCCGCCATCCCGCTCGCGAACGCGAAGGCGTGCCGCCCGCCCTCGAGCCCGGCGAGCGTGTCCTGCAGGGCGTCCCGGGTGGGGTTGCCGCTGCGGGTGTACTCGTACCCCGCGCGCAGGTGGCCCACGGCGTCGTGCCGGAACGTCGAGCTGAGGTGGAGGGGGCGGCTGACCGCCCCGGTGGCGGGGTCGGGGGACTGCCCCTCGTGGATGGTGCGGGTGCTGAGCTCTGCCATGCCGGGACGCTATCCAGCCCCTGACCAGGCAGGTCGACGGCGCCGCCCGGTGTCCGCGACGTGGACGCCTGCGGGCGCCGGCCTACGGGAGGTCGAGCCAGCCGAGCAGGTCGTCCTCGAACTCGGACTGGCACGCGGTGCGTGCCTGGTTCGTCAGCGCGCCGTCGAGGCAGTCCTGGAGGTCGGCGGACGACTGCCAGGCCAGCGCGGGGGAGAGGTGGACCAGCGCGAGGACCGAACCGAGGACGATGGTCACCACCGTCGAGCGCGCGCGACGCTCGTCGAGCGAGGGCTGCTCGCGTCCCTCGCCGCCTTCGCCCTTGCTCTCCCCGCGCGAGCCGGACCGGCGCGGCGGCATGACGCCGGGCATCGAGCCGTCGCCACGGGCGCCGTCGCTCCGCGCGGGCGGGCGGAAGCGTCGTGCGACGATCGCCGCACCCACACCGGCCAGTGCGAGCACCCCGAGCGCCAGACGTTCGGGGAAGCGGGACAGCACGAGCGTGCCCAGCGCGGCGGCCACGATGAGCACGGCCCCGACCTGCGACCACCGGGCCAGCCTGGCGGAGCGCTCGTCGTCCTCGCCGGCGGGCGTGGGCCCGCGGGTCGGGGCAGGGGCCGGTCCGCGCGGAGGGGTCGTCACCGCTCCATTGTCACCCGTCGGGCGGCCCGGGGTGCCGACGCCGCCGGGCGGACCTGCGCGCCGCACCACGACCGAGCGGTCTACCGTGGGTCGCCGTGAGCCACCCACCGCGCCCCCTGCGCCTCGTCGTGCTCGTCTCCGGCTCGGGGTCCCTCCTGCAGGCGGTGCTCGACGCCGTCCAGGGCGGCGCCCCGCTGGAGGTCTGCGCCGTCGGGGCCGACCGGCCCGGCACCCTGGGCCAGCAGCGCGGCGAGCGGGCCGGCGTGCCGACCTTCGTGGCCCCCCTGCGCGAGCACCCCGACCGCACCGCCTGGGACACCCACCTCGCGGGCGAGATTGCCGCCCACGCCCCGGACGTCGTCGTGAGCGCGGGGTTCATGAAGATCCTCGGTCCCGCCGTCCTCGGCCTGGTCCCCGTGGTCAACACCCACCCGGCGCTGCTGCCCTCCTTCCCCGGCGCACACGGTGTGCGCGACGCCCTGGCCCACGGCGTGCGGGTGACCGGCTGCACCTGCCACGTCGTCGACGCCGGGGTCGACACCGGCCCGATCCTCGCCCAGCGCGCCGTCGACGTCCGCGTCGGCGACACCGAGGAGACCCTGCACGAGCGCATCAAGGTCCAGGAGCGCGAGATGCTCGTCGAGGTGCTCACCGGCCTCGCCGTCGGCGAGATCGCGCTGCCCGGTCGGTCGCCCACCCCGTAGGATGTGGCGCGGCCGCAACTGGCGAACGAGGTGGGTGACCACCGGGGAGCGGCCCGCACACCCCTCACCGCGCCGCTCGCCTGGGCGTCGGGGCCGGGCGTGACCGCGCCCGGGACCACCGCATTGAGGAGGACCCCGTGACCGACCCGACCGCTCCCACCAGCCCCGTCGGCGACCGAGTCGCCGTGCGCCGCGCACTCGTCTCCGTCTACGACAAGACCGGCCTGACCGACCTCGCCCGCGCCCTGGACGACGCCGGGGTCCAGATCGTCTCCACCGGCTCGACCGCCGCCCGCATCGCCGAGGCCGGCCTGCCGGTCACCCCCGTCGAGGAGGTCACCGGCTTCCCCGAGTGCCTCGGCGGCCGGGTCAAGACCCTGCACCCGCGCGTGCACGCCGGCGTGCTCGCCGATCGTCGCCTGGCCGACCACCGCGAGCAGCTCGACGAGCTGGGCATCGAGCCCTTCGACCTCGTGGTCGTCAACCTCTACCCGTTCGCCGACACCGTCGCCTCGGGAGCCGCGGCCGACGACGTCGTCGAGCAGATCGACATCGGCGGCCCCACCATGGTGCGCGCGGCGGCGAAGAACCACCCCTCCGTGGCCGTGGTCGTCGACCCGAAGCGGTACGACGAGGTTGCGGCCGCCGTCGCCGAGGGCGGCTTCAGCCTCGCGCAGCGCCGGACGCTCGCCGCCGACGCCTTCGCCCACACCGCCGCCTACGACGCCGCCGTGGCAACCTGGTTCGCCGAGCAGGTCGCGGCCGCGCCGGCCCAGGCCGACGACGACGCCTCGACCGACGACGACGCCGCGCAGGCCCCGGCCTTCCTCGGCCTCGCCCTCGAGCGCCGCGCGACCCTGCGCTACGGGGAGAACCCGCACCAGAGCGCCGCCCTGTACGCCCGCCCCGGCGAGAGCCGCGGCATCGCCGGCGCCACCCAGCTCCAGGGCAAGGCGATGAGCTACAACAACTACGTCGACGCCGACGCCGCGCTGCGTGCCGCCCTCGACCACGCCGGCCCCGCCGTGGCGATCATCAAGCACGCGAACCCGTGCGGCATCGCCGTCGGGGAGAGCGTCGAGGAGGCCTACCGCGCCGCCCACGCCTGCGACCCCGTCTCCGCCTACGGGGGCGTCATCGCCGCCAACCGGCCCGTCACCGCCGCCATGGCCGAGGCCATGCGGGGCGTGTTCACCGAGGTCCTCGTCGCGCCCGAGATCGAGCCCGCGGCGCTCGAGGTGCTCTCGAGCCGCAAGAACCTGCGCGTGCTCACCGTGGTCCCCGAGGAGCGCGGCGGCAGCGAGATCCGGCCGGTCACCGGCGGCGCGCTGGTCCAGGCGCGCGACGCCGTCGACGCCCCCGGAGACACCCCCGAGGGCTGGACGCACGTCGCCGGGGAGCCGGCCGACGAGGCGACCCTCGCCGACCTCGCCTTCGCCTGGCGGGCCGTGCGCGCCGTCCGGTCCAACGCGGTCCTGCTGGCCGACGCCGGCGCGACCGTGGGCGTGGGGATGGGCCAGGTCAACCGGGTCGACTCCTGCCGGCTGGCCGTCGAGCGTGCGAACACGCTCGGCGCACCCGTGACCTCCGACGCCGAGACCGCCGGCGGCGCCCAGGCCGACGCCGACGCGCCCCGCCCCGAGCGCGCGCGGGGCTCGGTGGCGGCCTCGGACGCGTTCTTCCCCTTCGCCGACGGCCTGCAGGTGCTGCTGGACGCGGGGGTGCGCGCGGTGGTCCACCCGGGCGGCTCCATCCGCGACGACGAGGTGACGGCTGCCGCCCAGGCCGCCGGGTTGACGATGTACCTCACCGGCACGCGTCACTTCTTCCACTGACGCCCGGCGCTGCTCGCCCCGCCTGCCGAGAGTGCGGTGGGTTCCCGCCGAGGGGGTGGTTGGTCGTCATCGAGGGTGCGAGTCGTCGCACGACGGACCGCACTCTTGCGGGTCAACCGATGGCGTCGCGCAGGCGACGTGCCGGGTCGGCGGCCACCGTCGCGTCCAGCGCGGGCGTCGCACCGCCGGCCAGGGCCCGGCGCAGGGGCGCGACGTCGCGGGGATGGTCCGCCGTCGCGCCGGCGAGCAGCCGCCCCTGCGGCGCCCACAGCCAGGTGACCCCGGCGCCGTCCGCACGGACGACGTCGGGGTCGCCGACCGGGGTGCCGACGACCGCGACGTCGTGCCCGAGCTGCTCCGAGAACACGTAGGGCGCGGGCAGGTCGGGCACCGGCTCGCCGAGTATCGAGGCGGCCACCGCCGCGGGGTGGTGCAGGGCGCCCTCCCAGTGGGCGCCGGGCTCGACCACGCCCGAGGCGGTCACTGCCGCGGCGTCGCCGACGGCCCACACCACGCCGTCACCGCCCTCAGCACGCCCCGCGGCATCGACGACGACGTGCCTCTGGTCGGTCAGCGTGAGGCCGGTGCCGAGCCAGGCCGTGGCGGGGAGCGCCCCCAGGGCGGCCAGCACGACGTCGGCGCGCAGCTCCCGCCCGCCGACCAGGGTGACGACGTGCTCGCCGGCGGCGCCATCGGCTCTGTCGCCACCGCCCTCGGCGCCACCACCGTTCCCGACCTCGGGCCCCTCGACCGAGACGACGAGCTGCCCGGTGAGCAGCTCGACCCCCGCCGCCTCGAACCAGGGCCGCACGTGCGCGCCGAGGACCTCCGGCGCCCGCGACAGCGGCCGCGGCGCCGCCTCGACGACCGTGACCCGGGCACCCGCCGCCGCGGCGGCACCGGCCACCTCGGTGCCGATCCACCCGGCCCCGACGACGACGAGCCGCGTCCCCGCCCCGACCGCCCCGCGCAGGGCCCGGGCATCGGTGGCGGTGCGCAGCGTGCGCGCCTGCGGCCACGGCGGCGTGATCGCCTCGGCACCGGTGGCCACCACCACGTGCCGCGCCCGCACGACGACCTCCTGGTCCCCGCGGCGCTCGAGGCCCACGAGTGCGGAGCCGTCGTCGAGGGTGAGGGAGCGGGCGCGGGTGGCGGGCCACCAGGTCACGTCCAGCTCCTCGAGATCGCCGAGGCCCTGGGCGGCCAGGGACGGGGCGAGGCCGCCGGTGAACAGCTCCACCGAGAGCGTCGTGCGGTCGTAGGGGGCCTCCTCCTCGAGGCCGGCGAGCAGCACCGGACCGGTCAGCCCGCGCCTGCGCAGCTCGGCGACGGTGCGCAGCCCCGCCACCCCGCCGCCGACGACGAGCACCTCGACGTCGTCCGCCTCACCCCGACCGTCCGCCTGCTCGTGCATCCGTCCACGGTAGCCTCGCGGCGTGTCTCCGAACCGGGTGCCCGGGCACCGAGCCCCCGTCCTGCCGGGGCTGGCGATCCTCGGCTGGGTCGCCGTCGTCGTGCTCGTGGGTGTGGTGGTGGGCGTGCCCGCCGCCTGCTACCTCATGGCCGCGATGCTCGTGGTGCTGGCCGCGGTCCGGTGGGCCTTCGGTGCGCGGGAGATCATCGGCGGGCGCGCCCTGCCCATCGATCTGCTCAGCCTGCTCGGTGGCGCCGCGGTCCTGGCCTTCCTCGCCCCGTGGGGCGACGCCGTCGCGGTCTGACCACCCCACCCCGAGCGCAGTGCCACATCCGGTGCCATACCGCGGGCGCGCTCCCGGCCCGATAATGGAGCGGTGAATCCCGTCGTCTCCGACTCCCTGCTCGTCATGCTCTTCGTGCTCATCGGCGGGGTGTTCGCGGCCTCGGAGTTCGCCCTCGTCTCCCTGCGCGAGTCCCAGGTGAAGTCGATGGCCGCCCGGGGCGGCAGCGGCGCGACCGTGGCGAAGCTGACCGAGAACCCCAACACCTTCCTGTCCGCGGTCCAGGTCGGCGTCACCCTGGCGGGCTTCTTCTCCGCCTCGTACGGCGCCTCGACGATCGCCCCCTACCTGCAGCCGGTCCTCATCGACGCCGGGATGTCCGAGGGCGTCGCGGGCACGGTGGCCTTCATCGGCATCACGCTCGTCGTGTCCTACATGTCGCTCGTCTTCGGCGAGATGGTGCCCAAGCGGCTCGCGATGCAGGGCGCCGAGAAGTTCTCCATGGTGGTCGCGCGCCCGCTCAACGCGATCGCCATCGTCCTGCGGCCGGTGATCTGGCTGCTGGACGTGTCGACCAACATCGTGCTGCGGCTGCTGGGCCGCGACCCGCATGCGCGCAGCGAGGAGATGGACGCCGAGGAGCTGCGCCAGATCGTCGCCGGCCACGAGGGCCTCGGCGACGAGGAGCGCCAGATCGTCGTCGACCTGCTGGCGGTGGGGGAGCGCTCCGTGCAGGAGGTGATGACCCCCCGTACCGAGGTCGAGTTCCTCGACGCCGACACCCCGATCCAGGAGGCCCGCGTCACCGTCGGCGCGATGGAGCACTCCCGTTACCCGGTGCGCGGCGAGAACGACGACGACATCCTCGGCTTCGTCCACGTCCGCGACTTCATCAACCCCGGCCCCTCGGTCACGGTCGTGCGGGACCTCGTCCGCGAGACCCTCTTCTTCCCCACCGGCAAGGCGGTGCTGTCCACGCTGACCGAGATGCGGCGCAGCCACGCGCACTTCGCCGTCATCGTCGACGAGTACGGCGGGACCGACGGCATCGTGACGATGGAGGACGTCGTCGAGGAGTTCGTCGGCGAGATCCACGACGAGTACGACCGCGAGGAGCCCGAGGTCGTCCAGGGCGCCGCCGCCAACGACGTCTCCGGGCTGCTCAGCCGGGCCGAGGTCCAGCGGCTGTTCGACGTCGAGCTGCCCGAGGGGCCCTACGACACCCTGGCCGGCTACATCATGTCCGAGCTGGGGCGGCTGCCCGAGCCGGGCGACACCGTCGACTGGGGCGACGCGACGCTGACCGTGCGCACGCTCGACGGTAGGCGCATCGACCGGGTCACCGTCGAGCGCGCCGAGCAGCTCCCGGTCGACGACGGTGGCCGCGGACTCGCGGAGCCGTCCGACGACGCCTTCGCCATCGAGGGCAACGTGCCCGAGGGCGGCGGCCGCCCGGGCACGGGTGCCGCACCGACGCACTAACCTGGGCGGTGAGCAGGCCCGGTGCCCGACCTGCGGGCGACCCGGGCCGCGTCCGTCCCCGACCCGTAAGACGAAGGAGTCACGCATGTCCGTCACCCCCGTGAACGTCACCGTCACGGGCGCCGCCGGCCAGATCGGCTACGCCCTGCTGTTCGGCATCGCCTCGGGCCAGCTCCTCGGCCCCGACACCCCGGTGCGCCTGCGCCTGCTGGAGATTCCGCAGGCGGTCCGGGCCGCGGAGGGCACGGCCATGGAGCTGGCGGACGGCGCGTTCCCGCTGCTGGCCGGCGTGGACATCTTCGACGACGCGACCCGTGCCTTCGACGGCGCGAACGTCGGCCTGCTGGTGGGCGCCCGCCCGCGCGGGGCCGGCATGGAGCGCGGCGACCTCCTCGCCGCGAACGGCGGGATCTTCGGGCCTCAGGGCAAGGCCATCAACGACGGTGCGGCGGAGGACATCAAGGTCCTCGTGGTCGGCAACCCGGCGAACACCAACGCCCTCATCGCGGCGAAGAACGCTCCCGACGTCCCCGCCTCGCGCTTCACCGCGATGACCCGGCTGGACCACAACCGGGCCGTCAGCCAGCTCGCCGCCAAGACCGGTGCGGCCGTGTCGGACATCGACCGCCTGACGATCTGGGGCAACCACTCCTCCACGCAGTACCCGGACCTCACCCAGACCACCGTCGCCGGCCGGCCGGTCACCGACCTGCTCGCCGACCGCGAGTGGGTGGAGAACGACTTCATCCCGACCGTGGCCAAGCGCGGCGCGGCGATCATCGACGCCCGCGGTGCGTCGTCGGCCGCCTCTGCCGCCTCGGCCGCCATCGACCATGTGCACGACTGGGTCAACGGCGTCACGGGCTCGTGGACATCGGCCGGCATCTACTCCGACGGCTCGCACTACGGCATTCCCGAGGGCGTCATCTACTCGTTCCCGGTGACCGCCGAGAACGGGGAGTGGAAGGTCGTCGAGGGCCTGGAGATCGACGAGTTCTCGCGTGGGCGGATGGACGCCACCGCGGCCGAGCTGGTCGAGGAGCGCGACGCCGTCGCCGAGCTCGGTCTCATCTGAGTCGCGACGCCGCCCCTGACCTCTCAACAGGCTCAGCCACCGATCAACGGGCACTGTCGGTTGATTCGTCCGCCTGCCAGTTGACAGGTGGGAGGCAGGGGGCCGGAGGCGCTGGAGCTGGCTCGGCCACGGGGCCGTCACCTTCGGGTGGCGGCCCCGTCGTCGTGGGTGGGGCGCTCGAGGGAGAGCGGTGACCACCATCTGGGACCTGGGCAGATGGACGGGTGTGCGTCGATGGGCCGGGGCTAGCGTCGGTCGCTCCGACAGTGATCAAGGAGCACCATGACTTCCCCCCGACGCCCCCTGCTGCGCACATTCACCCTCGGCGCGCTGCTGCTGACGACAGCCGCCTGTTCCGCCGAGGACGGGACCGATGAGGAGACCACCACCGAGACTGGCTCCGACGCATCGACGACCTCGGCACCGGCCCCGGAGAGCTCGTCCGAGTCCGACTCGGAGTCCTCCTCCGCGCAGGCCGCAGCGGCGGACGAGCCGGGTCAGCACGTGTTCAGCGCCGAGATCGACGGCCACGAGCGCACCGGCGTCGTCCTGCTGCCCGAGGGCTGGACCCCCGAGGCGGAGCTCCCGCTCGTGATCAACCTGCACGGCTCCGGCTCCGACGGCGCCGAGCAGGTCCTGTGGTCCGACGCCACGGCGACCGCTGACGAGGAGGGCTACGTCGTCGTCCTGCCCGACGGCGGGTTCGCCAGCCCCGACGGCGGGTACCTGTGGAACGTCCCCGGCGTCACCGACGCACCGGATGACGCCCCCGACGACATCGCCTTTCTCGCCGCGCTCGTCGACTGGGCCGGCGAGGAGTACGGCACCTCGACCGAGGACGTCTTCGCCACCGGCTACTCCGGCGGCGGCCGGCTGGTCTCCCAGGCCGCCTGCGACGACCCCGACCTCTTCCGTGCGATCGCACCGGTGACGGGCCTGCGCGCCGGATTCCCCGTGGAGCAGGACGGCGAGTGGCAGCCGGACCCCGCCACCTGCGAGCCCGCCGAGGTCACCCCGATCATCACGTTCGTGGGCACCGAGGACCCCGTCAACCCGCTCGACGGCGGCGGCGCCGAGTACTGGCAGTACGGGCACGAGGCCGCCCTCGAGCGCTGGAGCGAGATCGGCGGGTACGAGGTCCGCGAGGAGGAGGAGCAGGGCGACGGCGTCACCCTGACCACCATCGGCGACGGCGAGGAGCCGGCCGCGATCGAGTCCTGGTCGATCGAGGGCGCCGGTCACGTGTGGCCCGGCAGCCCGGCGTTCGAGGCGGAGACCGACTGGGCCGGGACGCCGACCGACGCGATCGACGCCAACGCCCTGATCTGGGACTTCTTCGAGGCGCACAGCGCCGAGTAACGCGCTCCACTGGTCGGGCACGGGTCCGTCACCTGCAGGTGGCGGCCCTGTCGTCGTGCCTGGTGACGGCCGCACGACCTGAACGAACAGTGGGGGCCGTCCAGGTGAACAGTCGGCAGACAACGGGCGACGAGTTCACCCGACCGGCGGGTCGGCGCGTGCTCTGAGGGGAAGATGGTCCGGGCACCGGTGACGGTGCCTCCCCGCAGATCCCCCTCGGTCAAGGAGCATCACGACGTGACTGTCCGCCCACACTTCGGAAGACGGGGGGTGGGCCTGGGCGCAGTCGCGGCGTTGGCCCTCACCACCGTCGCCGTGCCCATCGCCGCCGCGCCGGCCGTCGCCGCGCCCGACGGCTCCGACGTCATCATCAACGAGTACTACGCCCGCGGCGGGTCGGCCAACCAGCCGTACCAGCAGAAGTTCGTCGAGCTCTACAACCCCACCGACGAGGCCATCGACCTGTCGGGGATGTCGCTCCAGTACCGGTCGGCGACCGGCACGGGCGGTTCGAGCAGCACCGCGCCGCTGACGGGCACGATCGAGCCGGGCGACTACTTCGTCGTGACCATGAATGGAAACGATGGGGGCAACGGAGAGGACATCTCCGGCCTGTCCGACCAGCACGTCGGTGGCGCCGTCAACCCGGGCGGGTCGAACGGCACGATCGCCCTGGTCAACGGCACCAGCGCGGTCACCCTCCCGACCGGCTCCGTGTCCACCTCCGACGTCATCGTCGACCTCATCGGCACCGGCAGCTCCAACACCTACGAGGGCACCGGCGCCGCCGCCAACACGGGTGGTAACTCCAACCCGCTCTCCTGGCAGCGCACGGACCACGTCGACACCGACGACAACGCCGCCGACCTGACGATGGCGGCCCCCACGCCGGAGATTGACGGCGGCACCGACCCGGACCCGGACCCGGACCCCGAGCCGGAGCCCGGCGAGCTCGTCACCATCGAGGAGATCCAGGGCACCGGTGACGCCACCCCGCTCGACGGCCAGACCGTCACCACCCGAGGCGTCGTGACCGCGGCGTACCCGACCGGTGGCTACAACAGCTTCGTCATCCAGACCGAGGGCACCGGCGGCGACCTGAGCGAGCACACCGCGTCCTCCGGCATCGCCGTCTATGTCGGCAACGGCGACCTCGGCGTCGAGATCGGTGACTTCGTCGAGGTCACCGGCACCGCCGGCGAGTACTACGGCCTCACGCAGCTGACGAGCCCGAGCGTCACCACGCTCGAGGAGGAGTTCACCGCCGTCGAGCCGGCCTCGATCGCCTGGCCCGAGACGGACGCGGAGCGTGAGCTCTACGAGTCGATGCTCATCGAACCGACCGACGAGTTCACCGTCTCCAACACCTACTGGACGCTCCAGTACGGCACCGTGGGCCTGGCCGCCGGCGACTCCGCCCTGGTGACCCCGACCGAGGTGGCCAACCCGGTCACCGAGGCGGCCGCCCACGACGCCGTCGTCGCCGAGAACGCCGCCCGCGGCGTCGTCCTCAACGACGGCTCGAGCCACAACCTCATCAACTTCGGCTTCGACGACCACGAGATCCCGCTGCCGTACGTCACCCCCGAGGCGCCGCTGCGCACGGGTGCCGCGGCCTCGATCGACGGTCCGGTCGTCCTCACCTACCGGCAGATGGTCTCGAACGGGGGCAGCGTCTGGGCCCTCGACCCCACGACCCGCGCCACCGGTGAGAACTACACCGAGTGGGCCAGCTTCGAGGACGACCGCGCCGAGCACGCCGCGCCCGCCGAGGTCGGCGGCAACGTCCAGGTCGCCTCGTTCAACGTCCTCAACTACTTCACCACCCTGGGTGACGAGGAGGGCTGCTCGTTCTACGGCGACCGTGAGAACAACCCCACCACGGCGCGGAACTGCGACGTCCGTGGCGCCTACGACGCCGAGAACCTCGCCCGCCAGGAGGAGAAGATCGTCGAGGCGATCAACACCCTCGAGGCCGACGTCGTCGCGCTCGAGGAGATCGAGAACTCCGGCCACTTCAGCGGTGACCGCGACACGGCCCTGGCCGACCTGGTCGAGGCCCTCAACGCCGACGCCGGCGAGGGCACCTGGGCCTATGTCGAGTCCCCGGAGACCGTCCCCGCTCTCTCCGACGAGGACGTCATCCGCAACGCCTTCATCTACCGGCCCGACGTCGTCGTGACGGTCGGGGAGTCGCAGATCCTCATCGGCAGCTCCGCGTTCGGGAACGCGCGCGAGCCCCTCGCGCAGGAGTTCGCCGTGCTCGACGAGGCGGGCGAGGCGTCGGAGTCGACCTTCGTCGTCACCGTCAACCACTTCAAGTCCAAGGGCTCCGGCACCGACGACGGCACGGGGCAGGGCAACGCCAACCCCGACCGCGTCGCGCAGGCGGAGGCCCTGGTGGAGTTCACCGAGGAGAACTGGGGCGCCGAGACGCCCGTCCTCCACGCCGGTGACTTCAACTCGTACTCGGCAGAGGACCCCATGCAGGTCTTCTACGGCGCCGGCTACACCAACCTCACCGAGGCCGAGCGTTCGGGCGCGTACACCTACAACTTCGACGGCATGGAGGGGTCGCTCGACCACATCATCGCCAACGAGGCCGCGGCCGAGCTGTTCACCGGCTCGACCGTGTGGGAGATCAACGCCAACGAGCCGCTGGCCCTGGAGTACAGCCGGTTCAACTACAACGTGACCAACTTCCACGAGGTCTCGCCGTTCCGGTCCTCCGACCACAACCCGGGCATCGTCGGCCTCGACATCCCGGCCGAGACCGCGCCCCCGGCCGAGCCGGGTCCGGTGACCTTCTCCGTGGAGGGCTCGGACGGGTCCGCCGCCCGGGGCACCACGTGGAGCCTGACCGACGCCGACGGCAACGCGTTCGTCGTCAGCGACAACGACCAGTACAACCAGGACACGGCCAACCTGTCCGACACGGACCCGGCCGACGGTTCCTTCTCCTTCACCGGCCTGCCGGCGGGGGAGTACACGGTCGAGAACGTGCGCATCCCGCGCGTGTGGCAGGCCCCCGAGCCGTTCACCGTCTCGGTGACCGGTGAGGAGCAGGCCCTGGAGGACATCGTCCTCGACGCCAACGGGCTCATCACGGTGAGCGTGCGTGACGAGGCCGGGGAGTACGTCCCGGGCGCGACGGTCCGCTTCACCCCCGAGGGTGGCGAGCCGATCGACATTGTCGACAACTCCGAGCTCGACGAGAACACCTTCCCGGGCGCGGTCCGCGCCGGTGGACTGCCGCTGGGCAACGTCACCTACGAGGTCGTCGAGGTCCCCGAGGGCTACGAGGTCCCCGAGGACACCCGCGACCGCCGCCTCACCGTGAGCAACTTCAGCCACGTCGACTACAACGCGTTCGTCCTGCCCGCCACCCCGGAGGTGCCGGGTCCGGCGACGCTGTCGGTGGTCAACAACCTGGGTGACACGGTGGGTTCGACGGCGTGGCAGTTCGAGGATGCTGAGGGGAACGTGTTCACCGTTGGTGACAACGGTCGGAACGCTCCTGAGGGCAGCCTGGAGGACACGGACTCGGCGTTCGGGACGATCACGTTCTCGGGTCTGCCGGCTGGTGAGTACACGGTGACGAACCTGTCGCACGGGTCGTCGGCCTATGCGGCTCCGGAGCCGTTCACCGTCGAGGTGACCGGTGAGGAGCAGGTCCTCGGTGAGGTCGTCATGGCGGGTGCCGCCTCGACGACGGTCTACACCCTGGACGAGAACGAGGACCGCGTTGCCGGCATGACCTACCGCCTGGTCGGTGCTGACGGTGAGGCTGTCGAGGTCACCGACGGTGGCGAGGGTGATGACCACGACTCCGACGGTTACGTCCGGTTTGCCGGTCTCGACCTGGGGACCTACACGGTCACGATCGTCTCGGCGCCGGAGGGCTATGCGTTCGACGAGTCGCAGGAGCTGAGCGTCACGCTCGACGCTGGTCGGCCGCACCGGTTCGCCGGTGGTTTCGAGGTGACCTCGGTCCCCGGTCCGGTGACCTTCTCGGTCGTCAACAACCTGGGCGACACGGTCGGTTCGACGGCGTGGCTGTTCACGGCGGAGGACGGTTCGTCGTTCTACGTCGCGGACAACAACCGTTCCTCGGGTGCTGAGGGCGTCACGACGCTGAGCGACGAGGACGACGCGTTCGGCACCGTGGTGGTCAACGGTCTTCCGGCCGGTGAGTACACGGTGACCAACGAGCGGCCGGGTTCGTCCGCGTACGCGGCTCCGGAGCCGTTCACCGTGACGGTGACCGGTGAGGAGCAGTCGCTCGAGCAGATCGTCATGCCGGGCAACGGTCGGATCGCCGCTTGGGTGACCGACGAGGCGGATGAGCCGATCGCGGGCACGACGATCCGGTTCACGCACGAGGACGGCACGAGTGTCGACGTCGTCGACGGGTCCGAGGCGGACCTGTCCCCGGCGGTCGGCACGGTCCGTGCGGGCGGTCTCGAGCTCGGCACCTACACGGTGACGATCGTCGAGGCGGCGGGGTACGACGTCGACGGGGCCGAGGCCCTGACGACGACGATCGACGCCGGTGCGCCGGCCCGGTTCGCGGGCGGCTTCGTCCTGGCCGAGATCCCGGGTCCGGCGACGCTCACGGTTGTCAACAACCTGGGTGACTCGGTGGGTTCGACGGCGTGGCAGTTCGAGGATGCTGAGGGGAACGTGTTCACCGTTGGTGACAACGGTCGGAACGCTCCTGAGGGCAGCCTGGAGGACACGGACTCGGCGTTCGGGACGATCACGTTCTCTGGTCTGCCGGCCGGGGAGTACACGGTGACGAACCTGTCGCACGGGTCGTCGGCCTATGCGGCTCCGGAGCCGTTCACCGTCTCGGTAACCGGTGAGGAGCAGGACCTGGGTGAGGTCGTCATGGCGGGTGCCGCCTCGACGACGGTCTACACCCTGGACGAGAACGAGGACCCGGTCGCCGGTGTCACCTACGCGCTCGAGGGTGCCGACGGTGAGGTCGTCGAGCTGACCGACGGCTCCGAGGCCGACACGGACGAGCGTGAGGGCTACGCGGAGTTCACCGGCCTGGGTCTGGGTGAGTACACGATCACGATCGTGTCCGTGCCGGAGGGCTACGCGTTCGACGAGTCGGCGTCGCTGACCGTCGAGCTCACCGCCGGTACCCCGCACCGCTATGCCGGCAACCTCGCCGTCACCACGGTGCCGGAGCCGGTCGTGGTCGAGCCTGCCGACGTCACGTTCACGGACGAGGACGGCACGGCCGACGACACCTACACGGTGCCCGAGGTCGAGGGCGTGGAGTACCTGCTCGGCGACGAGGTCGTCGAGGCGGGCACCTACCCGGGCGAGGGCACGGTGACGGTCACCGCTCGCGCGATCGAGGGCTACGAGCTCGCCGAGGGCGCGACCACCGAGTGGTCGCACACCTTCGACGCCACGGAGCCCGAGCCGGAGCCGACCCCGGCGCCGCCGACGCCGGGTCGTGGGTTCTACCTCAACAACGGTTGGGGCATCTGGGCCGACCACGAGTTCTCCTTCGGTCGCCCCGGCGACGAGGTCCTCGTGGGTGACTGGGACGGCGACGGCGCGGACACCCTGGCCGTGCGTCGTGGGAACCGGTACTTCCTCACCAACGACCTGTACGGCGGGTACGCGGACGTGGAGCTCGGCTTCGGCCGCGCCGGCGACACCGTGCTCGTGGGTGACTGGGACGGCGACGGCGTCGACACCTTCGCGGTGCGTCGCGGCAACGCCTACTTCCTCACCAACTCGCTGACCGGTGGCAACGCCGAGATCGAGCTGCGGTACGGCCGCTCCGGTGACGAGGTCCTCGTCGGCGACTACGACGGCGACGGGAACGACACCTTCGCCGTCCGCCGTGGCAACCGGTACTTCGTCAACAACGCGCTGACCGGCGGCAACGCCGACGTGGAGTTCGGCTACGGCCGGGCCACGGACGACGTCCTGGTCGGTGACTGGGACGGCGACGAGATGGACACCTTCGGTGTGCGTCGTGGTCACGTCTTCTTCCTGTCCAACACGCTGACCGGCGGCAACGCCGACATCGAGCTGGGCTACGGCCGCGCCGGCGACGAGGTCTTCGTCGGCGACTGGGACGGCAACGGCACCGACACCCTCGGTGTGCGCCGCTGACCCGGACGGTCGACACAGCACGACAGGGCGAGCCCCCGCACCACACGGTGCGGGGGCTCGCCCCTTGCTGTCACCGGGAGGCCGGCGTCCCACGACCTCGGCGAAGGGACAGCGAAGAGACGTCGCAGGGGCGACGCAAGGAAGAGGCGAAGGCCAGCCGCCGCCGTCGGGGGAGAAGGGTCAGGGAAGGACGACGGTGCGGTGCCCGTTGATGAGCACCCGGTGCTCGGCGTGCCAGCGCACCGCGCGGGCGAGCACCCGCCGCTCGACGTCCTGACCCCGCGCCACCATCTCGGCAACCTCGTCGGCGTGCGTGACCCGCTCGACGTCCTGCTCGATGATCGGCCCCTCGTCCAGGTCCGCGGTCACGTAGTGCGCGCTCGCCCCGATGAGCTTGACGCCCCGCTCGTGCGCCTGCGCGTAGGGCCGCGCCCCCTTGAAGCTCGGCAGGAACGAGTGGTGGATGTTGATGGCCCGCCCTTCGAGCTTGCGGCACAGGTCGTCGGAGAGGATCTGCATGTACCGGGCCAGGACCACCAGCTCGACGTCGAGCTCCTCGACGAGGTCGAGCAGCCGGGCCTCCGCCTCGGGCTTGGTCTCCTTCGTCACCGGGACGTGCAGGAACGGCACCCCGTAGAAGGTCGCGAGCGGCTCGAGGTCGGGGTGGTTGGAGACCACCGCCACGACGTCGACCTGCAGGCGGTCCGAGCGCTGCCGGAAGAGCAGGTCGGTCAGGCAGTGCGCCTCCTTGGACACGAGCACCACGGTGCGCAGCGGGCGGCCGACGACGTCGAGCGTGTAGGTCATCTCGAAGCGCTCGGCGACCCCCGCGACGGCGTTGCGCAGGTCGTCGACGTCGTGGTCGGTGCGCACCTGCACGCGCATGAAGAACAGCCCGGTCTCGGGGTCCCCGTACTGCTGCGACTCGGTGATGTTGCCGCCGTGCTCGGACAGCACGCCGGAGACGGCGTGCACGATGCCGGGCCGGTCCGGGCAGGACAGGGCGAGGACGAGATGCTGCGGGTCGACGACGCTGGGGTTCACCGGCGGCACCCTAGTCGTCGAACGTCCCCCTCGGACCGACCGCCCACGTGGTGACGCCCACCCGAGCTACCGGCCCGCCCGGGCAGGGGCCCCGGCCACAGGCACGGCGTGACCGGCCCGCCGGGAAGGAGTGACCAGCCCGTGCGCGCCGACCTCGCTCGGGCCCGTGGGATGGAACACTGGGGCCATGGACGTGACAATCGACGTGGTCGACGACGAGCGCGCCGGCGAGCTGCTGACCGTGCGCCGCGCAGCCTTCGTCACCGAGGCGCAGATCTACCAGGACCCCCACCTGCCGGCGCTCACGCAGTCGCTCACCGAGCTGCGCGCGGACCTCGCCCGCGCCGACGTCGTGACCATCGGTGCCTGGGCCGGCCACCGCCTCGTCGGCTCGGTGCGCGTCGAGCTCACCGAGGGCCGGGCCACCCTCAGCCGGCTCGCCGTCGTCCCCGACCTGCAGAACCAGGGCATCGGCACCGAGCTGCTCATGTCGGTCCTCGAGTACCTCCCCGAGGAGACCAACGAGGTGTGGATCTCCACCGGTCAGGACTCCGTGCAGAACCTGGCGATGTACCAGAAGAACGGCTTCGAGCACCAGTTCGACCAGCACACCGGGGACCTCACCTACGCCTACCTGCGCCGCATCCTCGGCGAGAGCGAGCCCGTCGGCGCGAGCGCCGACGTCGCCGGCTCGGCGGAGTAGCCGCCCCACGCAGCAGTGCGCACGCGCCCCGCGCACCAGCGCGCCCTCGTCGGGCGTGGGAGTGCCCGCGCGCCGGTAGGGTAGGCGTGTCGTGACTGGCGTAGGGGTGGACCAACCACCGGGGAGCGGCACACCGCGGGACCTCCGCGGGAGAAGTCTTCGGCCGTTCGCCTGGGTCGGGGTCACCACGTCGTGAGAGCTCACGTCCGAGGCGTGACCTGACCGAGGAGAGAGATGACCGCCGAGCCCACCCCCACCACCGACCCGCTGTCCGCCCCGCTGTCCGAGGTCGACCCCGAGATCGCCGCGGTCCTCGAGGGCGAGCTCACCCGCCAGCGCGAGACCCTCGAGATGATCGCCTCGGAGAACTTCGTGCCCCGCGCGGTCCTCCAGGCCGCCGGGTCGGTGCTCACGAACAAGTACGCCGAGGGCTACCCCGGCCGCCGGTACTACGGCGGCTGCGAGCAGGTCGACATCGCCGAGAACCTCGCCATCGACCGGGCACGCTCCCTGTTCGGCGCCGGCTGGGCCAACGTCCAGCCGCACTCCGGTGCCCAGGCCAACGCCGCCGTCCTGCACGCCCTGCTCACCCCCGGCGAGAAGATGCTGGGCCTCGACCTCGCCCACGGCGGCCACCTCACGCACGGCATGCGCATCAACTTCTCCGGCAAGCTCTACGACGTCTCCGCCTACGGCGTGGACGAGCAGACCCACCGCATCGAGATGGACGCGGTGCGGGCCACCGCCCTGGCCGAGCGCCCCCGGGTCATCGTCGCCGGCTGGTCGGCCTACCCCCGCCAGCTCGACCTCGCCGCCTTCCGGGAGATCGCCGACGAGGTCGGCGCCTACCTGTGGACCGACATGGCGCACTTCGCCGGTCTCGTCGCCGCCGGGCTGCACCCCAACCCGGTGCCCCACTCCGACGTCGTCTCGACGACCATCCACAAGACCATCGGCGGCCCCCGCTCGGGCATGATCCTGGCGAAGGACCCCGAGCCGCTGGGCAAGAAGCTCAACTCCGCGGTCTTCCCCGGGCAGCAGGGCGGCCCGCTCATGCACGTCATCGCCGCGAAGGCGGTGGCGCTGAAGGTCGCCCACGGCGAGGAGTTCAAGGACCGTCAGCGCCGCACCGTCCAGGGCGCGCAGATCCTCGCCGAGCGCCTCCTCGCCGACGACGTCGCCGCCACCGGGGTGCGCCTGGTCACCGGCGGCACCGACGTCCACCTCGTGCTCGTCGACCTGCGCGACCACGCCCTCGACGGCCAGCAGGCCGAGGACCTCCTGCACGCCGCCGGCATCACGGTCAACCGCAACGCCGTGCCCTTCGACCCCCGCCCGCCGCGGGTCACGTCGGGCCTGCGCATCGGCACCCCGGCGCTGGCCACCCGCGGCTTCGGCGAGGCCGAGTTCCGCGAGGTCGCCGACATCATCGCCGTGGCCCTGCGCGACGGCCAGGGCGCCGACGTCGAGTCCCTGCACGCCCGCGTCGACGCGCTGACGGCGGACTTCCCGCTCTACCCGGGCCTGTCCCAGTGACCGCCCGGCTCCTGCCCGGCGGCCCGGTCGCCGAGGCCGTCCTGGCCGACGTCGCCCCCCGGGTCGCGGCGCTGACCGCGGCCGGGCGGACGCCCGGCCTGGGCACGATCCTCGTCGGCTCGGACTCCGCCTCGGCCGGGTACATCCGGATGAAGCAGGCCAAGGCCGCCGAGCTCGGCTTCACCTCCCCGCACATCCACCTGGGCGACGGCGCGAGCCAGGCCGACGTCCTGGCCGCGGTGCGGGAGATGAACGACGCCGACGACGTGCACGGCGTCCTGCTGCAGCACCCCACCCCGCCGCAGATCGACTTCGATGCCGCCCTGCTCGCCCTCGACCCGGACAAGGACGTCGACGGCCTGCACCCGGTGAACATGGGCCGCCTGGCCCTGGGGATGCCCGGCCCCGTGCCCTGCACGCCGGCCGGCATCGAGGCGCTGCTGGCCCACCACGAGATCCCGGTCGCGGGCCGCGAGGTCGTCATCCTCGGGCGGGGCACGACGCTCGGTCGTCCGCTGGGCATGCTGCTCTCCCAGAAGCGGCCCACCGCGAACGCCGCGGTGACCGTGGTCCACACCGGTGTGCCCGACTGGGACCGCTACACGCGCCGCGCCGAGATCGTCGTCGCGGCGGCCGGCGTGCCCGGCATCCTGCGGCCCGAGCACCTCTCGCCGGGCGTGACGGTGGTCGGCGGCGGCGTGCGCTACGAGGGGCGCAAGCTCCTGCCCGACGTCGACGAGTCCTGCGCCGAGGTCGCGGGCGCGATCACCCCGCGGATCGGCGGTGTGGGGCCGACGACGATCGCCCTGCTGTTCCGCAACGCCGTCGAGGCCGCGGAGCGCACCGTCGGCACCGGGCCTGCGACCAACTGACCGGTCCCGCGGCCGAGCAGCCACGCACGTCCACGGACGGCCGGGCCACCCGCGAGGGTGGCCCGGCCGTCGGCGGTTCCTGGCACGATGGCGACGTGAAGATCGCGACCGTCAACGTCAACGGAGTCCGGGCCGCCTACCGCAAGGGCATGGGGGAGTGGCTCGAGGCCACCGCTCCCGACGTCCTGCTGCTGCAGGAGGTGCGCGCGGACGAGAAGATCCTCGCCGACCTGCTGGGGGAGCGCTGGACGGTCGTCCAGCAGGCCAGCGACCTCAAGGGCCGCGCGGGCGTCGCCATCGCCACCACCCTCGACGTCACCGCCGTCCGCGTGGGTCTGGGCACGGAGAAGGAGGCGCCGGTGGACACGGGGCGGTGGGTCGAGGCCGACGTCACCGCACCCGGGCTCGACGTGCCGCTGACCCTGGTCTCGGTGTACGTGCACTCGGGCACGGTCACCGACCAGGAGAAGATGGACAACAAGTACGCCCACCTGCGCCGCGTGACGGCGCGCCTCTCGGAGCTGACCGAGCAGCACGCCGCCGGGGAGCGTGAGGTCCTCGTGGCCGGCGACCTCAACATCGTGCACACCGAGCGCGACATCAAGAACTGGAAGAGCAACCACAACAAGACCTCCGGCGTGCTCGACGAGGAGATCGCCTACGTCGAGGGCTGGCTGGGGGACCTGGGCCTGGTCGACGTCCACCGCCACCTCGCCGGCGAGGTGCAGGGCCCCTACACCTGGTGGTCGCAGCGCGGGAAGGCCTTCGACAACGACGCGGGCTGGCGGATCGACTACCAGCTCGTCACCCAGGGGCTGGCCGACCGGGCCGCCGAGGCGGTCGTGGACCGGGCCCCCAGCTACGACACGCGCTGGTCGGACCACGCGCCGCTCATCATCACCTATCCGTGAAGGTCCGTCGCCCCTGAGGGCCGCGTCGCCGGGCGCGCCCGGTGAGGCCTGGATAACCTGGGCGATGTGACAGACGCGACGACGACGGACGACGCCGGCACCAGCTCCGGGCCCACCACCGCGCCCGCGGGGGGCACGTCCTTCAAGGACCGTGCCCTGGCGGTGTGGGAGAAGATCCAGACCACCCGGCTGTGGCGGGCCAACCAGCGCTACGGCACCGCGCGCGGTGCGATGCTCGCCGGCGGCATCTCCTACTCCGCGCTGTTCTCGATCTTCGCGGCGCTGGCCATCGGGTGGACGATCTTCAGCCGCCTCATGGGCGGCAACGACGAGCTGCGCGCCACCGTCATCGACGCCGTCAACAACGCCCTGCCCGGGATCATCGACGACGGCTCCAACAGCGGGCTCGTCTCGCCCGACCAGCTCGTGGTCTCCACCGCGCTCAACCCGGCCTCGATCATCGCCTTCGGTGTGCTGCTGTGGACGGCCAGCTCGGTGATGAACAACCTGCGCATCTGCATCCAGGCGATGTTCGGCATCAACGCCCCGCCGGAGAACTTCGTCGTGGGCCGCCTGGTGCGCCCCATCGCCGGGTTCCTCGTGCTGGCCCTGGCGGTGCTGTCCACTGCCGTCGCCTCGATCATGGTCAACACCGTCGGCGAGTCGGTGCTCTCGGCCATCGGCGTCGAGGGCTCGACGGGACAGACGCTCCTGCGCGTCGGCACGATCACGGCCTCCTTCGTCATCGACGCGCTCGTCTTCATCATGCTCATCTCCTTCACAGCCTCGGTCCGGGCCCCGCGCAAGGACCTGCTGATCGGCGCCGCGATCGGGGCCCTGGGCTCGGGCGTGCTGCGCGCGCTGGGCACCACCGCCGTCGGTGCGGTCGACAACCCGCTGCTGGCCGGTTTCGCCGCCATCGCCACCCTGCTGCTGTGGGTCAACCTGCTGGCCCGCCTCATGCTCTACGTCAGCGCCTTCATCGCCAACCCGCCGCTGCCGATCCGCGCCGACGCCCCGGAGGAGGTCCACTTCACCGAGCGGCCGAACTACATCACCGAGTCGGTCCCCGAGACCAAGGACTGGCCGCACCAGCAGATCACCGGCGTCATCGACGTCGACCCCTCCCTGCACCCCGACGCCGTGGCCGCCCGCGAGCGCGAGGAGCAGGTGGCCGAGGAGATGGGCTCCAACCCCGGCGGCCTGCTCGGCTCGGTGCGGGAGCGGCGCGTGCGCCGCCTCGAGGAGAAGGCCGGGCGCGCCCGCGCCGAGCTCGACGCCGACACCCGCCGCGCCTGGCGCCGCTACGGCCCGCAGGACGACCGATGAGCGCGGCGGGGCAGGACCCGCCGGCTACCCGGGAGGAGCCGACGCTGCACGCGATCGTCCCCGCCGGGGGAGCGGGCACCCGGCTGTGGCCCCTCTCGCGCCGCGACCGACCGAAGTTCCTCCTCGACGTCACCGGCTCGGGCCGCTCGCTCCTCCAGGCCACCGTCGACCGGCTCGAGCCCCTGTCCGGGTCGGTCACGGTGGTCACCGGCGTCGCCCACGCCGAGGCCGTCCGCGAGCAGGTGCCCGCCGGCACGGAGGTCCTCGCCGAGCCCAGCCCGCGCGACTCGATGGCCGCCATCGGGCTGGCCGCCGCGGTGCTGGCCGAGCGGCACGGGCCCGACGTCGTCGTCGGCTCCTTCGCCGCCGACCACCTCGTCACCGAGCCGGCCGCCTTCGCCGACGCCGTCACCCAGGCGGTGGCCGCGACGCGCGCCGAGGACGTCACGCTGGTCACCGTGGGGCTGACCCCCACCTACGCCGCCACCGGGTTCGGCTACATCGCGGCCGCCGACCCGCTGGGCGCCCCCGACGCACCGGACGCGCGCCGGGTGGCGAGCTTCGTGGAGAAGCCCGACGCCGCCACCGCGGCCGGCTACCTCGAGGGCGGCGCCCACCTGTGGAACGCCGGGATGTTCGTCGCCCGCGCCGGGTCGCTGCTCGACGCGCTGGCGACCCTGCACCCCGAGCTCGGCAGCGGACTGGCCGCGATCGGCCGCTCCTGGGACACCCCCGAGCGCCCCGCCGTCCTCGACGAGGTCTGGCCCACGCTGACCCGGATCGTCATCGACCACGCCCTGGCCGAGCCGCTGGCCGCCGCCGGCAGGGTCGCCGTCGTGCCCGCCGACCTGGGCTGGACCGACGTCGGCGACGCCGACTCCCTGGCCTCGGTGCTCGTGCCGGACGACCGCGGCGTCGCCGTCGCCCCGGGGGCCCGGGTGGTGGCCGAGGACTCCGAGGGCGCCTTCGTGCACGCCGACGGGCGCACGGTCGCGTTGCTCGGCGTGCCCGGGGTGGTCGTCGTCGACACCGGCGACGCCCTGCTCGTCACCACCCGTGAGCGCGCCCAGGAGGTCCGCGCCGTCGTCAACTCCCTCGAGGGACGCGGCCTCGGCCACCTCGCCTGACCCGGGCCCGTCCGGCAGCCGGCGCCGGGGTGCTCCGGCGGTCGGCCGCGGGGCCCGTCGCCCGCGCGGGTAACGTGGGGCGGTGCCCGCTCCCGACCTGCTCGACCAGCTGACCGCCACGATCGACGCCCGCCGCGAGGACCTCCTCGACTGGCGGCGCCGCATCCACGCCCACCCCGAGACGGCGTTCACCGAGCACGAGACCGCCCGGCTCGTCACCGAGGTGCTCACCGCCGAGGGCATGCGGCCGCGCCGCGTGGCGAGCACCGGCGTCGTGGTGGACCTCGGCCCCGACCCCCGCCGGGAGAGCCCGGCGCCGCCCGCCGGCGCCGGCACCCCCGCCGACCGGGCCCGCCGCTCGGGCGGGCGGCACGTCCCGCAGGGTCGCGTCGCGCTGCGTGCGGACATCGACGCCCTGCCGGTCCCCGAGACCACCGGCCTGCCCTTCCGCTCGCGCCGCCCGGGCTTCGCCCACGCCTGCGGCCACGACATCCACACCACCGCCCTGCTCGGTGCCGCCCTCGCGCTGCACGACCTCGACGCGAAAGGCCTCCTCGCCCGCGGCGTGCGCCTCGTCTTCCAGCCGGCCGAGGAGGCCCAGCCGTCGGGGGCGCGCACGCTCGTCGAGCACGGTGTGCTCGAGGGGGTCGGCCAGATCTTCGCCCTGCACTGCGACCCCAAGCTCGACGTCGGCCGGCTCGGCACCCGCATCGGGGCGATCACCGCCGCCTCCGACGCGGTGACCGTGCAGGTCCGCGCCGAGGGCGGGCACACCTCCCGCCCGCACCTGACGGGCGACGTCGTCAACGCCCTGGCCACCGTCGTCACCGGCCTGCCGGCGGTGCTGCGGCGGCGCCTGGACCCCCGCATCGGCGTCGACCTCACCTTCGGGGAGATCCGGGCCGGCAGCGCACCGAACGCCATGCCCTCGACCGGCGTGCTGCGCGGGACGCTGCGCTGCCTGGACCCCGACGCCTGGCTGGCGGCCGGGGTGCTCGTCGAGCCGGCCGTGCGTTCGCTGCTGGCCCCCTACGGGGTCGAGGTCGACGTCGAGGTGCTCCAGGGCATCCCGCCGGTGGTCAACGACGAGCGCGCCACCCGTTCCCTCGACGCCGCCGCCAAGGCGGTCCTCGGCGAGGGCTCCACCGAGCTGACGGAGCAGTCCCTCGGCGGGGAGGATTTCGCCTGGTACCTGCGCCGCGTGCCCGGGGCGCTGGCCCGCCTCGGCACGCGCACCCCCGGCGGCGAGACCTTCGACCTGCACCGCGGGGACGCGATCTTCGACGAGCGGGCGATCGCGGTGGGTGCGAAGGTGCTCGGCGGCGTCGCGCTCACCGCCGGAGCCTGACCGCCCGGGCCCGACCTCCGGCGACCGCCCGTCAGGGCCCGATCGGACACCCTCCCGTCCCACCCCTCGAGCACGTGAACCACCAGGTGAACACCGGGTGACGCGGCGGGGGACGGCGGGTGATCCACGTGACAGACGGGCCGGTCACGGATGGGACTCAAGTGGCCTGGACCGGCCGTACCGGGCACTAGTGTGAGCCGCACTCACCGGCGCGACGGCAACCGGAGCCGTCGCGGAACGATCGGAGTCCCCGTGAAGAAGACCCTGTCCCTCAGCGGCGTCGCCCTCGCCGCAGCCCTCGTCCTCGCCGCGTGCGGCGACGCCCCCGACGAGGAGACCACCGACGACGAGACCACCGAGGCCACCGGCGACGGCGGCTCGGAGACCGGTTCGGAGACCGGCTCGGAGTCCGGGAGCGAGTCCGGCAGCGACGCCGGCGGCTCCACCGGCGCCGACGGCTCGGACACGACCGCCTGCATGGTCTCCGACCAGGGCGGTTTCGACGACCAGTCCTTCAACCAGTCCGGCGCGGAGGGCCTCGACGCGGCGGTCGAGGAGTTCGGCGTGACCGACATCCTCGTCGAGTCGCAGACCGACGCCGACTACACGACGAACGTCAACTCCCTCATCTCCCAGGGCTGCAACCTGGTCTTCGGCGTCGGCTTCCTCCTCGAGAACGCGATCGAGCAGGCCGCGAACGAGAACCCGGACGTCAGCTTCGCCCTCATCGACTCGGCCTTCGAGACGGACGACTTCGAGCCGGTCGTCCTCGACAACGGCCGCCCGCTCATCTTCGACACCGTCCAGGCGGCGTTCCTCGCCGGCTACGCGTCGGCCGGCATGTCCGAGACCGGCGTGGTCGCCACGTTCGGCGGCATCCAGCTGCCGTCGGTGACGATCTTCATGGACGGCTTCGCGCTCGGCGTCGAGGCCTACAACGAGGACAACGGCGCCGACGTCGCCGTCCTCGGCTGGGACGTGGACGCCCAGACCGGGTCCTTCACGGGCAACTTCGAGGACCAGGGGCAGGGCCAGACCCTCGCCGACCAGTTCATCGCCCAGGGCGCGGACGTCATCATGCCGGTGGCCGGCCCGGTCGGCCTCGGTGCCGCCGCGGCGGCCGAGGCGGCCGGCGAGACGATGATCGTCGGCGTCGACTCCGACTGGTACGAGTCGACCGACTACGGTGACATCGTCCTCACCTCGGTGATGAAGGAGATCGGCCAGTCCGTCCGCGACACGGTCGAGGACTACGTCAACGACGAGTTCGACAACGAGCCCTACGTCGGCACCCTCGAGAACGGGGGCGTCTCCATCGCGCCGTTCCACGACTTCGAGTCGGAGGTCCCCGCCGAGCTGGTCGACCGGCTCGCGGAGCTCGAGGAGGAGATCATCTCCGGCGAGCGCGTCGTCGAGTCGCCGTCCAGCCCCGAGCAGTGACGGTTCCGCGACCCTGACCGGTCGCGCGACGCGCGGCGGCCCGGCCCCACGGCCGGGCCGCCGCGGCGTCGGCGATAGGGTGCCCGGCAAGGGCGCCCGACCATCCCCCCGCACCCGCGTCGGCACGGCCGACCGAGCGAAGGAGCTCAACCCGTGAAGCTCGAGCTGCGCGGCATCACCAAGGTCTTCGGGCCGCTCGTCGCCAACGACAACGTCGACCTCGTCGTCGAACCCGGGCAGATCCACGCCCTCCTCGGGGAGAACGGCGCCGGCAAGTCCACGCTGATGAACGTCCTGTACGGGCTCTACCGGCCCGACGGCGGGCAGATCCTCGTCGACGACGTCCCGGTCGAGCTCGACGGTCCCGGCGACGCCGTGGCGGCGGGCATCGGCATGGTCCACCAGCACTTCATGCTCGTGCCGGTCTTCACGGTCGCGGAGTCCGTCATCCTCGGCCAGGAGCCGACCGGCGGGATTGGCCTCATCGACAAGCACCAGGCGGCGGACATGGTCCGCACGATCTCGTCGCGGTTCCGCTTCGACCTCGACCCCGACGCCCGGGTCGGCGACCTGCCCGTCGGCACCCAGCAGCGCGTCGAGATCGTCAAGGCGCTCTCCCGCCAGGCCTCGGTGCTCATCCTCGACGAGCCCACCGCGGTGCTCACCCCGCAGGAGACCGACGAGCTCATCGCCATCATGCGCGGCCTCAAGGAGGCGGGCACGTCGATCGTCTTCATCACCCACAAGCTGCGCGAGGTCCGCGCGGTCGCGGACACCATCACCGTCATCCGGCGGGGCAAGGTCGTCGACACCGTCCCGCCGACCACGCCCGAGGCCGAGCTCGCCTCGCTCATGGTGGGCCGACCCGTCGAGATGCAGGTCGCCAAGGAGGCGCCGACCGTGCGGGACAACGGCTTCGCCGTCGAGGCCGTCACGGTCCTCGACGACCAGAACCGCGTGGTCCTCGACGACGTCTCGCTCGACGTGCGCGGGGGAGAGATCCTCGTCGTCGCGGGCGTCCAGGGCAACGGTCAGACCGAGCTGACCGAGACGATCCTCGGGCTGCGACGCCCCGTCCGCGGGCGGCTCACCCTCGACGGCCGGGACATCACGAGGCGGCGCGTCAAGCAGCGCCTCCACGGCGGGCTCGGGTTCGTCCCGGAGGACCGCTCCCAGGACGGCATCATCTCCTCGTTCTCCATCGCCGAGAACTACGTCCTCGACCTCTACGACACCGCCCCGTTCGCCACGGGGCCGTCGATGCGCCCGGGCGAGGTGGCCCGCAACGCGAAGGAACGCACCGAGGAGTTCGACGTGCGGCTGACCTCGGTCGGCGACCCGATCGCCACGCTCTCGGGCGGCAACCAGCAGAAGGTCGTCATGGCGCGGGAGATGTCGAAGCCCCTGCGCCTGTTCGTCGCCTCCCAGCCCACGCGCGGCGTCGACGTCGGGTCGATCGAGTTCATGCACCAGCGGATCGTCGCCGAGCGGGACAAGGGCACACCCGTCGTCATCGTCTCCACCGAGCTCGACGAGGTCGTCGCCCTGGCCGACCGCATCGCCGTCATGTACCGCGGCCAGGTCGTCGGCGTCGTCCCCGGGGACACCGACCGCGACACGCTCGGCCTGATGATGGCGGGCATCCCGGCCGACGAGGCCGCCGCCGAGGCCGCGACCCACCACACCGCACTCGGCGCAGCCGACCAGGAGGAGGCCTCGTGAGCGAGCTGACCACGGGCGCGCCGCCCGCCGACGTGACCGAGGAGGACGTCCCGGGCCGGGCACCGGGCGAGAAGGGCTGGCACGCCACCCTGCGGCAGATCTCGACCAAGGGCTGGCTCGTCACGGTGCTGGCGATCGTCGTCGCCCTGGTGGTGGGCTCGATCCTCGTCATCGTGTCCTCGCCGCGGGTGGCCGAGACGTCGACCTACTTCTTCGCCCGTCCCTGGGACACGATCTACGCCTCGATCGACGCCGTCTACGGCGCCTACCAGGCGATGTTCCGCGGCTCGATCTGGGACTTCCGGGCGGACACGCTCACCGGGGCGCTGCAGCCGCTGTCGAACACGCTCGTCAACTCGGTCCCGCTCATCCTCGCCGGGCTCGGCCTGGCCATCAGCTTCCGCGCCGGCCTGTTCAACATCGGTGGCCAGGGGCAGATCATCCTCGGCGCCATCGTCGCCACCTACATCGGCTTCAGCTGGGACCTGCCGGTCATCGTCCACCTGCTCGTCGCGATCCTCGGCGGACTGGTCGCCGGCGCGGCGTACGCCTCGATCGCCGGTGTGCTCAAGGCGAGGACCGGGGCCAACGAGGTGATCGTGACGATCATGCTCAACTCGATCGCCACGTTCCTCGTCCTGTACGTGCTCAAGTCGACCGTCTTCGGCGGCGAGCGGCCCAACGGGCAGACCTCGTTCCGGGTGGCCGCCGACGCCACCTACCCGCTCCTGCTCGGGTCCGACTTCCGCCTGCACGCCGGGTTCCTCGTCGCCCTCATCGCGGTGGCCTTCACCTGGTGGTTCCTCGAGCGCTCCACCTGGGGCTTCGAGCTGCGCGCCGTCGGTGCCAACCCCGACGCCGCCCGGACCGCCGGAATCTCCGTGCCCAAGGCGACCATCGTCGCCATGGCCGTCTCCGGGGCGATGTGCGGTCTCGCCGGTACCGCGCCGGTCCTCGGCACGGAGAAGTACCTCTCCCTCGGCGTGGCCGGGACCTACGGCTTCGACGCGATCACCGTCGCCCTGCTCGGCCGCTCCCGTCCGCTCGGCACGTTCTTCGCCGGCCTGCTGTTCGGCGCGCTCAAGGCCGGCGGCACCCTCATGTCGACGACGAACACCACGCCGCTCGAGGGTGCGCCCGCCGCGATGCCGATCGAGTTCATCCTCGTCCTGCAGTCCGTCATCGTCCTGTTCATCGCGGCCCCGCCGCTCGTGCGGTGGATCTTCCACCTGCCCGACCCGAGCCGTCGCGGTGCGCGGCGGGACGGGGCGGCGAAGCGACGCCGGGCCGACCGGCGTGCCGACCAGCGTGCCGCGAGCGGCGCCGACGCCGACGCCGCGGCCACGGCGCAGGCCACCCCGGCCGACGCGCCGAACCCGACCGACCCGCCCGCTCCGCGCAGCACGAAGGATGAGTCATGAGCGCCGCCGTCGCCGAGAACACCACGCCCGACGCCGGTCCCGTCACGCTCGCGGACGGCGAGGCACTCGCCCCGCGCAGCTGGCGCTGGCCGGTCATCCACGGGGTGCTCGCCCTCATCATCCTGGGCTGGTTCCTGCCGCGCACGCCCGAGGGGACGACGAACTTCCAGTTCTCCCTGCGCAGCGACCGCATCCAGATCCCCAACGCCGAGGTGCCCGGCCTCACCACGGTCCTCGTGCTCGGGCTGCTCGTCGTCGCCGTCCTCGGCGTCGTCACGTTCCTCACGTGGTCCCGCCGGCACGTGAGCGTGTGGCTGCACGTGGTCAGCGTCCTCGCCCTGGTGGTCGCCTTCCTCACCTGGGTCGGCGCCGGGCGCCCGACGATCATCCCCGTGACCTCGCTGCTGGTCGGCGGACTCGCCCTGTCGGTCCCGCTCGTGTTCGGCGCGATGTCCGGCATCCTGTGCGAGCGCTCGGGCATCATCAACATCGCCATCGAGGGCCAGCTGCTGTTCGGGGCGTTCCTCGCGGCGATCGTCGGCTCCATCACCGCCTCGGCCTACCTGGGACTGGTCGCCGGCCCGATCGCCGGGGCGCTCGTCGGCTCCCTGCTCGTGCTGTTCTCGGTGAAGTACCACGTCGACCAGATCATCGTCGGCGTCGTCCTCAACGTCCTCGTCCTGGGCCTGACCGGCTTCCTCTTCTCCACGGTCCTCAGCGGCGACGGGACGGACCTCAACCAGCGGCTGCGCCTGCCCGAGCTCGCCATCCCGTGGCTGTCCGAGATCCCGGTGATCGGGCCCGTCCTGTTCAACCAGTCGATCCTCGTCTACCTCATGTTCGCCGTGGTGATCTTCCTGCAGGTCTACCTCTTCCGCTCCCGCTGGGGCCTGCGCCTGCGCTCGGTCGGCGAGCACCCCAAGGCCGCGGACACCGTCGGCATCGACGTCGTGCGCACCCGCATGCGCTCCGTCCTGCTCGGCGGGGCGATCGCCGGCCTCGGCGGGGCCTTCCTCACGGTCGGCTCCGGCCTGGCCTTCGGCAAGGACATGTCCGCCGGGCAGGGCTACATCGCGCTGGCGGCCATGATCCTGGGCCGGTGGAACCCGGTCGGTGCCGTCGCCGCGGCACTGCTGTTCGGCTTCGCCCGCAACACGGGCAACGTCCTGTCCACCATCAACTCCCCGGTGCCCTCGGAGATCCTGCTCATGCTCCCGTACGCGGTGACGATCGTCGCCGTCGCGGGCCTCGTGGGCCGGGTGCGGGCACCCGCCTCGCTCAACACCCCGTACATCAAGGACTGAGGCCATGGCCGACGCAGCGACACCGAGCCCGACGACGCCGGCCGACGTCGGCCCGGAGGTGTGGTCCCACCTCACGGCGCTCGCCCGCGAGGCCTGCGCCGCCGCCTACGTCCCGTACTCCCGCTTCCCCGTCGGGGCCGCCGCCCTGGTCGACGACGGGCGCTACGTCTCGGGCTGCAACGTGGAGAACGCCGGCTACGGCGTCACGCTGTGCGCGGAGTGCGGGCTGGTCTCGGACCTCGTGCGCGGCGGCGGCGGCCGGCTCGTGGCCTTCGCCTGCGTCGGCGGCGACGGCGAGCCGCTGAGCCCATGCGGCCGGTGCCGCCAGCTCCTCGCCGAGCACGCCGCACCCGGGATGCCGCTGGCGCTGGCCGGCGGGACATGGACCATCGAGGACGTCCTGCCGGCCGCCTTCGGTGCGCAGGACATGGCACGGGCCGCCGTCCGGCGGGCGGCCGAGGAACAGGGGGAGCAGCAGTGACCGAGCGCCACGACGCCGTCGACGTCATCCGCACCAAGCGCGACGGCGGCCGCCTGAGCGAGGACCAGATCGACTGGGTCGTCGACGCCTACACGCGCGGCGTCGTCGCCGACGAGCAGATGTCCGCCCTGGCCATGGCCATCCTCCTGGTCGGCATGGACGGCGTCGAGATCGCCCGCTGGACGCAGGCGATGATCGCCTCGGGGGAGCGGATGGACTTCTCCGCCCTCGACCGCCCGACGGCGGACAAGCACTCCACCGGCGGGGTGGGCGACAAGATCACCCTCCCGCTGGCGCCGCTCGTGGCGAGCTTCGGCGTCGCCGTCCCGCAGCTCTCCGGCCGGGGCCTCGGCCACACCGGCGGCACGCTGGACAAGCTCGAGGCGATCCCCGGCTGGCGCGCCTCGCTGAGCAACGAGGAGATCATGCGCCAGCTCGGCGGGGTCGGCGCCGTCATCTGCGCCGCCGGCTCCGGCCTGGCCCCGGCCGACAAGCGGCTCTACGCCCTGCGCGACACCACCGGCACCGTCGAGGCGATCCCGCTCATCGCCAGCTCGATCATGTCCAAGAAGATCGCCGAGGGCACCGACTCCCTGGTCCTGGACGTCAAGGTCGGCTCCGGCGCCTTCATGAAGGACCTCGACCGGGCGCGCGAGCTGGCGCGCACCATGGTCGAGCTCGGCGAGCGTGCCGGGGTGCGCACCACCGCGTTGCTCACCGACATGTCCGTCCCGCTCGGGCGCACCGCAGGCAACGCCCTCGAGGTCCGCGAGTCCGTCGAGGTCCTCGCCGGCGGCGGCCCCGCCGACGTCCGAGCGCTCACCCTGGCGCTCGCCCGCGAGATGCTCGACGCCGCCGGGCAGCCCGACGCCGACCCGGCGGCCGCGCTGGACGACGGCCGCGCGATGGACACCTGGCGCCGCATGATCGCCGCCCAGGACGGCGACCCCGACGCCGCCCTGCCCACGGCCCGCCACACCCACGTCGTCAGCGCCGAGAGTGCCGGGACGGTCACCCGCCTCGACGCCCTCGGCGTCGGCGTGGCCGCCTGGCGCCTCGGCGCGGGCCGCGCCCGCCAGGGCGACGCCGTCCAGGCCGGGGCCGGCGTGGAGATCCACGCCCGCCCCGGGGAGCAGGTCACCGCGGGCGCCCCGGTGCTCACCCTGCACACCGACGACGAGGGCCGCATCCTCCGGGCGCTCGAGGCGCTCGAGGGCGCCTGGACGGTCGGGGAGCAGACCGTGGGCGGGCCCGGCGACGTCGTCCTCGAGCGGATAACCGCCTCAACTGCGGGCGGCGAGATGCAGAAACCAGGCAATGCCGCCCCGGGGGTGACGCTTGTGTCAGATCGTCGCTCGAGATAGTGTGGCGTCGAGCACAAATTATAGCGCCCGACCTACGTCAACGATGACGTGTCGCGAGTTGTGAGGGGCGCACTGCCACGATTCATGGGGGATGAGTGATGCGTAGGTTCTTTAGAGTTCTCGCCGTGATGGCCGCGAGTTCCATCGCGATAACAGGTGCGATGGCGACGGCGCCCGTGCAAGCCAGCCCGAAGGGTGATAGCGCGAGGGCGGCCGCCAGCGTGCCTGAGAGCCCGGCTCACGTTCATGAGATAGATGGCCGCCGGCTGGACGACGGGGTCACAGTGTTCTCGGGGGAGAATGCAGAATTGACCGTCCTGCCCGCAGTTAGCGATCAATTGGATTATACTACGGGCAACGAACTTGCTGCCAGCATCTCATGATCGCTTAACGTGCACAATGTTCACCGGTCGTTCCACTATCCTGACACAATCAACGGAGTCGCCACGATTGAATGCACTGGAAATGCAGGCTCGCTCGCCCTTCATTATTCTATGATCCGCGTGTCTCCCAGCAACCGGCAATGGGGCGCCCCTTCCGTGAGCAACGCTGGGGCGCGGTCGATTAATAACAATCGTGCGATTTCCTGTTCGGAGGGTGCTGCTAACTTCCAGGGCTGGGCGCAAGGGCAGATTACTCCCCCTCCGGGATACCAGCTGGTGGGCCCGCCTACCCATGAGAGGTGGGGGAACACCACCTACGTGATCTGCAAGGACAGCTCCGAAGAGACGGGTGCCGACAGTCAACTTGCCGAGCGGATCACTGTGACCTTCGTTCGTGACGATCTTGCGGGGTAGTTGTGCGTGTTCATGAGACGGTGCATGCCGCGAACACGATGTCAGTGAACTGGACGACGTACCGAGTCAACTTCTGGACGCCCTGGGTGGGATCCTGGATGCTCGAGGCGTTCGTCGTCACCGACGCGGCCGATGTCACCGAGGTCGTGCGGTGGGCCGAGGAGTCGAGCGACGGACGCCGGGTGGAGATCTTCGCCGAGATGGACCATGAACCCGTCCGGCGCGGCGTGCCGCGACGAGCCGGCTTGGTGCGGCTGATGGGAAGCAACCCCAACGAGGGGGTCTCCGTGGAGATCGGGCGATTCGTCAAGATCGAGGACGGCGAGGAGTCCGCCGAGGCCGGCGGGCATCCGGAGTGATCGCCCGCCGGTAGCGCCCCGGGCGGGGACGGGGCACCCTTGGAGGCATGACGACGCTGGCGCCCCGCCCGTGGACGCACGTCACGCTGTCCACGCTCCTCGACCCGCTAGCCCGCCCGATCCGCACGACGCCGCTCGCGCGGCGACTGAGCAGCGCCGTCCTGCCCTCGCGGTCGGCCGGGCTCGCCGAGGACACCCACAAGGCCGCCACCGTCGGCGACGCCCGGGCGCTCGCCGGCGTGCGGGCGCAGATCGGCGGGGCGCACGCCGTCCAGCGCGACCAGACCACCTGCGGGTCCGCCTGCCTCGTCGTGCTCGCCGCGCTCGGCGACCCCGCCCTCGAGCGGTGGATCGCCGAGGGCACCCGGCCGGACGGTCCGCGGCCCGAGATCCCCGACGACGGACAGACCCGCGCCCTCGCCGAGGACGGCCTCACCCTCGACTCCCCGGAGCGGCGCTTCGACGCCGCCCAGCGCGTGGTCAAGCGGGCGACCTCGCACCGCGGGCTCGGCCCGGCCCGGTGGCCCGACCGCCTGGGCACCCCACCGTGGGCCGCCGCGCGCGTGGCCCGCTTCCCCGGGGTGAGCTACCGGTGGACGACCCTGGACGACCGGTCCGAGCGTGGCGCCCAGGTGCTCGCCGCCGTCCACTCCGCCACCCTGGCCGGCCTCCCCGTGCCGCTGTACACCGGGGGAGACCTCGGCCGCGGCCCGGCCTATGCGGTCCCGCGGCACGTCGTGCTCGCCCTGCCGCAGGACGGCGCGGACGGCCGCCACGGGCTCGACGACTCGGGTGCCCCCGTGCTCACCGTCTACGAGCCCAGCCGGGGCCTCGACCACCAGGTCCCGCTCGCCGACCTGCTCGCCCGCACGGGCCCGCTCAAGGCGCTCGGCTCCTGGGCGCACGTGGTCATGGCGCTCCTGCCGGTGCCCGCAGAGAGTTGAGGACCCGTCCAGGGCGCTGAGCCCCGCCCGGATCGTCCCGCTCAGATCCCGATCGCCGCGGCGACGTCGGCGCGCAGCGCCGCCATCCGGGTGTCGGCCTTCTCGCGCGCGGCCGCCAGACCGGCGTCGCCGACGGGGACGACCACCTCGAGGTAGCACTTGAGCTTGGGCTCGGTCCCCGAGGGGCGGACCACCACGCGGTCGCCCGTCGCGGTCTCCCACAGCACGCCGTCGGTGGGCGGCAGGTCGGGGGTGCCGTGGGCGAGGTCGCGAGCCGCCGCCACGGGCGAGCGGCCGAGCTCGGCCGGCGGCTGCTCGCGCACCCGCACCATCGCCTGCGCGATGAGCGAGAGGTCGGAGACGCGCACCGTCAGCGGCGCGGTGACGTGGACGCCGTGCGCGAGAGCGAGGTCGTCGAGGAGGTCCTGCAGGGTGCGGCCCTCCCGCCTCGTGGCCGCGGCGAGCGCGACGAGGCGCACGGCGGCGGAGATCCCGTCCTTGTCCTTGACGCCCTCGGGGTCCACGCAGTAGCCGATCGCCTCCTCGTAGCCGAAGGCGATCCGCGGGGCCCGCGCGATCCACTTGAACCCGGTGAGGGTGACCGCGTGGTCGAGCCCGTGGGCCGTCGCGATCCGGCCCAGCAGCCGCGAGGAGACCACCGAGCTGGCGAGCACGGGACGCTCGCCCGGTGCGCCGCCCTCGGTCGAGGAGCTGCCCTCGGTCGAGGTGCCGCCGGCGGCGGCCAGCTCGCGGGCCGTCTGCTCGCCGAGCAGGGCGCCGATCTCGTCGCCGGTGAGCTGGCGCCAGCCGCCGGGCCCGTGCGGGTCGGGGATCGCCGCCGAGCAGCGGTCGGCGTCGGGGTCGTTGGCGACGACGAGGTCCGCGCCCACCCGGCGCGCCTCGGCGAGCGCGAGGTCCAGCGCGCCGGGCTCCTCGGGGTTGGGGAAGGCCACGGTGGGGAAGTCGGGGTCGGGCTCGCGCTGCTCGGCGACCTCGTGGACGTCGGTGGCGCCGACGCGCTCGAGCGCGGCGCGCGCCACCTCGGCGCCCACCCCGTGCATCGAGGTGTGCACCAGGGTGAGGCCCTCGCCCGCGCCGGCGGGCACGAGGGAGGCGACCCGGTCGAGGTAGGCCTCGACGATCTCCTCACCCACACCCTCGCGCTCGCCGCGCGGAAGCTCGCGCACGTCCCCGACGGCGGCGATCGCCTCGGCGATCCGCGTGTCCCAGGGAGCCACGATCTGCGTCCCGCGCTCCTGCTCGGGCACGGCGCGGCCGCCGAGGTAGACCTTGTAGCCGTTGTCCCGCGGCGGGTTGTGCGAGGCGGTGACCATGACGCCGGCGTCGGCGCCGAGGTGGCGCACCGCGAAGGCGAGCACCGGCGTCGGCAGCGGGCGGGGGAGCAGCAGCGCCCTCCCGCCCGCGCCGGCGACGATCTCGGCGGCGTCGTGGGCGAACTCGTGGCTGCCGTGCCGGGCGTCGTGGCCGATGACCACCACCGGGTCGGGGCCGACCTCCTCGAGGAGCACCGCGACCAGCCCGGCGGTCGCCCGGGTCACCGTCACCCGGTTCATCCGGCTCTCCCCGGCACCGATCTCCCCGCGCAGGCCCGCCGTGCCGAACTCCAGCGGCCCGTCGAAGCGGCTGCCCAGCTCGGCGGCGGCGTCGGGGTCGGTGCCGGCGAGCGCGATGAGCCCGGTGAGCTCGGCCCGCGTCGTCCCGTCCGGGTCCTGCTCGGCCCACTCGCGCGCGCGGTGCAGCACGTCGGGACCCAGCACGATCTCCATCGGGGCGGTTTCGGGCGCGTTCGTCTCGCTCATGCCCCGACGCTACTGCGCGGTGCGTCCGACGGCCCACCGGCGGTGGCACCGACCTGACGGCGTCGGTGTAAACCAAAGGTTGACACCCGAGGTCCTGAGGGCCAGGCTCGGGGCATGAAGCGATGGCTCCTCACCCTGCTCGTGGCGACCGCGACCACCGTCGCGGTCGGGCTGCTGGACGGCCGCGGTTGGCCCGCCTTCCTCATGGGGGCGCTGCTCGCCCTCGCGCTGTGGCTGATGCTGTTCTTCGGCTCCTACGCCGGCGCCGGGCCGGGAGGAACCGACCGAGGGCGGGTGCGCGTCGTCGACTACGCCGTCGCGGCGGTGGCCGGGGTCGGCCTCGGGTACGTCATGTCGCTGGTCGGGGACGGTCCGGCCTGGTACCCGGTCGGATTCATCTTCGCGGGCGTCCTCCTCCCGGCCGGTCGGCTAGCGTCCCGGGATGGTGGGAGGACGGAAGACGGCTGACGGCGGACAGGGCGACGGGCCGCTCGAGGAGATCCGCCGCGCCTCCGTGGGCCTCGAGGTCGCCCGGGGCCGCCTCGCGGCCGCCGTGCACGCGGCCCGGGCGGCGGACCAGAGCTGGGCGGACATCGGCGACGCCCTCGGCATCACCCGCCAGGCCGCCTTCAAGCGCTTCGGATCACCGACGGATCCCCGCACCGGACGAGCCATGACCGCCACCGGCACCGACGACGTCGCCGCCCTGACGGAACAGACCTTCCGCCTCCTCGACGCCGGGGACCACGACGCGCTCCGGGCGCGCATGACCGACGCCGCCGCCGCGGTCCTCACCCGCGACGTGCTCCTCGGCACCTGGGCGGACGCGGTCGCCGAGACGGGCCACCTCGTGCGGTGCGCCGGCACCCGCGTCGAGCTGCCCGGCGGTGAGCCCGCCGGCGAGGAACCGGTCCTCGGGACCGTCGTCGGGGCGACCCTCCTCGAGTGCGAGGCCGGGACCTGGGCGGGCCGGGTCGCCCTCGACGCCGAGCGGCGTCTCGTCGGTCTGCTCGTCGTCCCGCCCGGCACCACCGGCCTGCCGTTCTGACCCCGCAGCGTCGTGGCCGGGTCTCGGGATCTGGGACGATGGCGGCGTGAGCCAGACGACCAGCGCCCCCACGTCCGCCACGACCTCGCCCGCACCGGGCACCGCACCACAGAGCGGCACCGACCGCCCCGGCCCCTCCGAGGTGCGCGGGGGATCGCGCGTGGTCATCCTCGGCGGCGGACCCGGCGGCTACGAGGCGGCGCTGGTCGCCGCCCAGCTCGGCGCCCGGGTCACCCTCGTCGAGCGGAAGGGCCTGGGCGGGTCGGCCGTGCTCACCGACGTCGTCCCCTCCAAGACGCTCATCGCCACCGCCGAGTGGCTCACCGTCACCGAGTCCGCCCCCGAGCTGGGCATCCGCTCCGAGAGCCTGACCCCGGACCTCGCGCACGGCCTGCGCGCCGACCTCGCGGTGGTCAACGCCCGCGTGCGGGAGCTGGCCGGCCGCCAGTCGGAGGACATCCGCACCCGCCTGGAACGCGAGGGCGTCGAGATCATCGACGGCACCGGGGTGCTCGACGGGATCGAGGCCGACGCCGGCACCCGCCGCGTCCTCGTCACCCGCACGGGCGGCGGCGAGCGCGAGCTCGTGGCCGAGATCGTCCTGCTCGCCACCGGCGCCACACCGCGGGTCCTGCCCACCGCCGAGCCCGACGGCGAGCGCATCCTCACCTGGGCGCAGATGTACACGCTCGACGAGCTGCCCGAGCACCTCATCGTCGTCGGCTCCGGCGTGACCGGCGCCGAGTTCGCCGGCGCGTACAACGCCCTCGGCGCGCGGGTCACCCTCGTCTCCTCGCGCGACCGCGTGCTGCCCGGCGAGGACGCCGACGCCGCCGAGCTCATCGAGTCGGTCTTCCGGCGGCGCGGCATGACGGTGCTGTCCCGCTCCCGGGCGGCCGCGGTGCGCCGCGTCGGCGACGGCGTCGAGGTCGAGCTCACCGACGGCCGCGTCGTCGCCGGCTCGCACTGCCTGGTCGCCGTCGGCGGGGTGCCGGCCACCGACGGGATCGGCCTGGCCGAGGCCGGGGTCGAGCTGACGGACTCCGGGCACATCGTCGTCGACCGCGTCTCGCGCACCCGGGCCTTCCGCGTGTACGCCGCCGGGGACTGCACCGGCGTCCTGCCGCTCGCCTCGGTGGCGGCCATGCAGGGGCGGATCGCCATGTGGCACGCGCTCGGCGACGCGGTCCCGCCGCTCGACCTCGGCACCGTCTCGGCCAACATCTTCACGGCCCCCGAGATCGCGACGATCGGCGCGACGGCGGCGCAGTGCGAGGCCGGCGAGGTCGACGCCGCGATCACCATGCTGCCGCTGGCCCGCAACCCGCGGGCGAAGATGCTCGGCATCACCGACGGCTTCGTCAAGATGATCTCCGACCGCGCCACCGGCACCGTGATCGGCGGGGTCGTGGTGGCACCCCGCGCGAGCGAGCTCATCCTGCCCATCACCCTGGCGGTGACCCACCGGCTCACCGTCGACCAGGTCGCCAACGCCTTCACCATCTACCCCTCGCTGACCGGCTCGATCACCGAGGCGGCCCGCACCCTGCACGTGCCTGGGGAGGTCTGATGCGCGCGCGTACCGGGTGGCTCGCCATGGTGGCCTGCGCCGCGGCGCTCGCCGCATGCTCGGACGGCACCGAGGAGTCGGCGTCGTCCGAGGACCCGACGTCCACCGAGGAGCGGGCCGCGGCCGAGGAGCTGCTGCGTACGGCGGGCTACCTCGACGACGACGGCACCGTCACCTTCGGTCCGGCCGGGCCCGGCGAGGACGAGACCGACGTGCACGAGGCCCTGTGCACCTACCTCTTCGGGGCACCCGAGGAGGTCGGGGAGCGGGCCGGGATCGACGGCGCGGAGCTGGCCGAAGGCAGCGGGTACCAGATGCTGGGCGCCAACGGCTCCGGCGTGGAGTGCTACTGGGGCCCGGCCGGTGAGCCCGTCCTCGCCCTGGTCTCGTGGGGCAGCGAGGCCGACTGGATCACGGAGGCCGAGGCCGACGGTGAGCTCGAGGCCCTCGTCCAGCTCCCCGACGGTGTCGGGGTGGCGTACTACGACCCGGAGTCCGACGTGGGGCGTCTCCCGGCCGCCGACCTCGAGGAGTGGCTGACCGAGGCGCCCGCAGTCACGCAGTCGGTCTGACGGACGGGGGGCCGGCCTCGGCCGGGCGGCGCGACGCCCGGGCGCCCGGGGAGCGGACCGGTTGTGCCTACGCTGGCCCGGTGAGCGACCCCCACCACGCCGACCCCACCTCGCCCGTCCCTGCACCGGACACGCCGCCCCCCGCCGACCTGCCCGACCTCGTGACCAGCGACGTCGTCGACCTCTTCCGCGCGGTCTGCGACGTCCCGTCGGTCTCCGGCGCCGAGGCGCCGCTCGCCGACTCGATCGCCGCGGCGCTGGCGGCGCTCGGCCACCTCGAGGTGCGGCGCCTGGGCAACACCGTCGTCGCCCGCACCGATCTCGGCCGCGACACCCGCGTCGTCGTCGCCGGACACATCGACACCGTGCCGCTGGCCGCCAACCTGCCCACCGAGCTGCGCGAGGAGGGCGGCGCCGAGGTGCTCTGGGGCCGGGGGACTGTCGACATGAAGGGCGGCGTCGCCGTCGCCCTGTCGCTCGCCGCGCGCCTGAGCGCGCCCGTCCACGACGTCACCTGGGTCTTCTACGACAACGAGGAGGTCGATTCCGACCTCAACGGGCTGGGCCGGGTCGTGCGCGAGCACCCCGACTGGGTGACCGGCGACGTGGCGGTGCTCGGCGAACCGACCGCCGGCGGGGTCGAGGGGGGCTGCAACGGCACCCTGAGGGTCGACCTGACCGTCCGGGGCGTGACGGCGCACTCGGCCCGCTCCTGGCGCGGGCACAACGCCGTGCACGCCGCCGGGGAGATCCTCGAGCGCCTCGCTGACTACGAGCCCGCCCAGGTCTCCGTCGACGGGCTGGTCTACCGCGAGGGCCTCAACGCCGTCGGCATCACCGGCGGCATAGCGACGAACATGATCCCCGACGCCTGCACCGTCACCGTCAACTACCGCTTCGCTCCCTCACGCTCGGTGGAGGAGGCGCTGGCCCACGTGCGCGAGGTGTTCGCCGGGATCGACGCCGAGCTCGTCGTCACCGACGCCGTCGGGGGTGCGCGGCCGGGGCTGGACGACCCGGCACTGGCTGCCGCCGTCGAGGTGCTCACCGGTGCGACCGGGGGAGTGGTGGGCCCCAAGTACGGCTGGACCGACGTCGCCCGCTTCGCCGAGCTGGGCATCCCGGCGCTCAACTTCGGCCCCGGCGACCCGATGCTCGCCCACGCCGACGACGAGCGCTGCCCCACGGGCCAGGTGCGTGACTGCGCCCGCGCGCTGGCGGCCTGGCTGGCCCCCGGCGTCGACGCCGGTCGCGGCTGAACGTGCGCGGTCGACACCGTCCGGCCGCCGCGGGCTCGTGACGGCACCCGAGGGTGGGGAGCGCGTCCCGTGGTCGTCCGCCGCGCACCGCCCGTCCGGTGCGCCACACTGGAGCCATGAGCGCCGAGCACCGTTCCGAGCGGATGAAGAACGGGACCTACCGGAAGGGACCCGTCATCCTGCGTCGTGACCAGATCCCCGACGAGACCACGGACGCGCGTCTGCTCGCCCCCGACCAGGACGCCTCCTTCGTCCACCAGGACCCGTGGCGGGTCATGCGCATCCAGTCCGAGTTCGTCGAGGGCTTCGGCGCGCTGGCCGACCTCGGCCCGGCGATCTCGGTGTTCGGGTCGGCGCGGCTGAACGACGGCAGCCCGGAGTACGCGCTCGCCCGCGAGGTGGGGCGGATGCTCGCCGCCCGCGGCTTCGCCACGATCACCGGGGGTGGCCCGGGCATCATGGAGGCCGCCAACCGCGGCGCCGTGGAGGGTGACGGCCTCAGCGTCGGCCTCGGCATCGAGCTGCCCCACGAGCAGGGCATGAACGAGTACGTCGACCTCGGCGTCAACTTCCGCTACTTCTTCGCCCGCAAGACGATGTTCCTCAAGTACAGCCAGGGCTTCGTCGTGCTGCCGGGTGGGCTCGGCACGATGGACGAGCTGTTCGAGGCGCTCACTCTCGTCCAGACGCAGAAGGTCTCGAGCTTTCCGATCGTGCTCGTCGGCAGGTCGTTCTGGAGCGGGCTCGTCGACTGGATGAGCGAGGTGATGATCGAGCGCGGCACCATCTCCGAGCACGACGTCGATCTCGTGCCGATCGTCGACACCGCCGAGGAGGCCGTCGATGCCGTGCTGGCCCGTGTGCAGCGGCTCGCCGACGAGAAGCGCGCACAGGAGGTGGCCGAGGACGAGGCCGAGGGCATGGCCGAGTAGACGCCGGCAGGCCGCGACCCGTATGGCAACGGTCGCCGGCCCCAAGGACTTTGGTCGCCCACGTCGTGCTGTCCGGTCCGCGAGACTTGTCCTGGTCGTCGCGAACGACGACCGGTACCGGGACGGACCACAACCGCGACGGCCCACCAGGGCGGGAGGAGCATCGACCATGGCCACCACTGGAAGATTGGAGGAGGACCTGCTCGGTACGCTGGAGGTGCCCGCGGACGCCTACTACGGTGTCCACACCCAGCGGGCGATCGAGAACTTTCAGATCAGTTCGTCGACCATCAGCGACGTGCCAGCCATGGTTCGGTCGATGGTGCAGGTGAAGAAGGCCTCCGCCCTCGCGAACGGCGAGCTGCGGTCGATCCCGCCGCATGTCGCGCGGGCGATCGTCGCGGGCTGCGACGAGATCCTCGAGCGCGGCCGCTGCATGGACCAGTTCCCCATCGACGTCTTCCAGGGCGGCGCCGGCACCTCGGTCAACATGAACACCAACGAGGTCGTCGCCAACCTCGCCCTGGAGATCCTCGGCCACCCCAAGGGGCGCTACGACGTCGTCAACCCCAACGACCACGTCAACAAGAGCCAGTCCACCAACGACGCCTACCCGACCGGTTTCCGCCTGGCCGTCTACACCCTGGTGCACGACCTGCGCGAGGAGCTCGGCCGGCTCGCCGGCGCCTTCGCGGCCAAGGGCGAGGAGTTCGCCGACGTGCTGAAGATGGGGCGCACCCAGCTCCAGGACGCCGTCCCCATGACGCTGGGCCAGGAGTTCACCGCCTTCGCGGTCCTCCTGCGTGAGGAGATCCGCCACCTCGGGCGACTCGCCGAGTATCTGCTCGAGGTCAACCTCGGGGCGACCGCGATCGGCACGGGGCTCAACACCCCTGAAGGCTACTCCGAGCTCGCGGTCGCCCGGCTCGCGGAGATCACCGGCCTGCCGGTCGTGCTCGCGGAGAACCTCATCGAGGCCACCTCCGACACCGGCGCCTACGTCTCCATGCACGCCGGCCTCAAACGGGTCGCCGTCAAGCTGGGCAAGATCTGCAACGACCTGCGGCTGCTGTCCTCCGGGCCGCGGGCCGGCCTCAACGAGATCAACCTGCCCGAGCTCCAGGCGGGCAGCTCGATCATGCCGGCCAAGGTCAACCCGGTGATGCCCGAGGTCGTCAACCAGGTGTGCTTCAACATCATCGGCAACGACGTCACGGTCTCCATGGCCTCCGAGGCCGGCCAGCTCCAGCTCAACGTGATGGAGCCAGTCATCGGGCAAGTCCTCTTCGAGTCGGTCAGCCTGCTGCGCAACGCCGCGGTCGGGCTGCGCGAGCGCTGCGTGGACGGGATCACCGCCAACGAGGACGTCTGCCTGGCCAACGTCATGGGCTCGATCGGAATCGTCACCTACCTCAACCCGGTCATCGGCCATCACAACGGCGACCTGGTGGGCAAGGAGGCGGCCCGCTCGGGGCGCACGGTGAAGGAGGTCGTCCTCGAGATGGGGCTGCTCGACGAGGAGCAGATCGACCAGCTGCTCTCCCGGGAGAACCTCATGCGGCCGAAGTATCAGGGCAAGATCTTTCCCGCGGAGGACCCCGACACCTTCCCCCGCGCGGAGCAGGTCGATCGGGGAGCCACCCCGGACGCGCAGGCCCGGTCATGATCGCCGTGCAGTTCGTCGTCGTCCTGGCGGCGATCTTCCTCGGAGCACGCCTGGGCGGGATCGCCATCGGTTTCGCCGGCGGCCTGGGCGTCCTCGTCCTCGCGGTCATGGGCGTCACTCCGGGTGACATGCCCCTCGACGTCATCTCCATCATCATGTCCGTCATCGCCGCGATCGCGACGATGCAGGTGGCGGGCGGCATGGACTACCTCGTCAATCTCGCCGAGAAGGTCCTGCGCAGCAAGCCTCGCTACCTCACGTTCCTCGCCCCGCTCGTCACGTACGCGATGACGATGATGGCCGGCACCGGGCACACGGCGTTCTCGACGATGCCGGTGATCACCGAGGTCGCCAAGGAGAACAACATCCGGCCGGCACGGCCACTGTCGATCGCCGTCGTCGCCTCGCAGATGGCCATCACCGCCTCGCCCATCTCGGCCGCCGTCGTCGCCTTCTCGACCTACCTCGAGTCCGGCGGCACGGGCGTGTCGTACATCGACCTCCTCGCCGTGGCGATACCCGCGACCTTCATCGCCTGCATGGCGACCGCCGCGATCATGATGGCGATCGACAAGTTCCGCGGGACGACGGCGCTCGACACCCATCCGGAGTTCCGCCGGCGCCTGGCGGCCGGGGAGATCGAGATGCGCGGCTCCCAGCAGCGCGAGCTGCGCAGGGGTGCCAAGTTGTCGGTGCTCATCTTCGTCCTCGGACTCGTGCTGGTCATGGGGTACGCGACGGCGATCAGTGACAACGTGGGCCTCATCAGCGACCCGGTCATGGGACGAGACCAGGCGATCATCGCGATCATGCTCGGCATCGCCGCGCTCATCGTCCTGCTGTGCAAGGTCTCGACGGCCGAGGTGCTCGGCGCCTCCACCTTCAAGTCCGGCATGAGCGCCTCGATCTGCGTGCTGGGCGTCGCATGGTTGGGGACGACGTTCGTCTCCCACCACGAGGAACTCATCATGCGCACGGCAGGGAACATGCTGACGGACTTCCCCTGGACGCTTGCCGTCATCCTCTTCTTCGCCGCGGCACTGCTCTACAGCCAGGCGGCGACGACGCATGCACTCATGCCCACCGCGCTCGCCATCGGCGTGGCCCCGGCGGCCGCGCTCGCGGCGTTCCCGGCGGTCTCCGCGCTCTTCGTGCTCCCGACCTACCCCACCCTGCTGGCCGCGGTCGAGATCGACGACACGGGGACCACGCGGATCGGCAGGGCGATCTTCAACCACCCGTTCCTCGTGCCCGGTGCCATCAACATCTCGATCGCCGTTGCGCTCGGGTTCGTCCTTGCCGCGTTGCGTGGCATCTGAGCCCTGGCCTGCCCGCAGGTCACGGGGCGGGCTGCCCAGGTCTGGACGGAACACACACCCGCCCGTGACCTAGAATGAGCCTGGCCATGGTGTCCGCGCGGTTCGGTACGGGGCAGGTCTCCGACGCGGCGGGCCCGAACACATGAGAACGAGAGGTGCCGCAATGGCAGCGATGAAGCCGAGGACCGGGGACGGCCCGCTCGAGGTGACCAAGGAGGGTCGCGGCATCGTCATGCGCGTCCCGCTCGAGGGAGGCGGTCGCCTGGTGGTCGAGCTGAACGCCACCGAGGCGGGCGAGCTGAGCGAGGCGCTCTCCGCCGTCGCTTCCTGACCGACACCCGCCAGACCGACACCAGCCTGACCGACGGCCGGCCGCCACGCGGCCGGCCGTCGTCGTAGGAGGACCGTGGCCCCCGCCGAGACCGCCGTGCAGCTCCCGAGCGTCGACCTGCCGCAGGTCGACGTCTCGTCCCGCCCCTGGTCCGAGGCACTGTCCCCGGCCGCCGACGCGGCACGGGGCGGCCCGCCGGACGCCGTCGTCGTCACCGCCGACGTCGCGGGTCCCGGCACGCGCGCCCTCGAGGTGGCGGCGCGCTACGGGATCGACCTGGTCGCCGAACTTGGCGGTGCGGCCGCCCCGGACGGCGACGGCCCCGACGACGCGGGCGCCGGCGACGCGGTCACCGATGGCGAGAGCACCTCCGGCGGCACGCTCTCCGCCGGTGCGCCTGCGCCCGACGCCGAGCCCGCCGCCGACGCCGAGCCCGCCGCCGACGCCGAGCCCGCCGCCGACGCCGAGCCCGCCGCCGACGCCGAGCCCGCCGGCACCGGCGGCCAGGCGAAGGCCGGATCGGTCCATACGATCCGCCTGCCGCACGTGCTCGACGGCGTCGACGTCCCCTGGGCCGGCCTGCCCCGCCAGCTGCTCGTGGTCCGCACCGGCGCCGGGACGACGTCGGACATGCGCGCCGCCGGTCTGGGGCTGGGCCGCGCGCTCGCCGGCCGCAGCCGCGCGCTCGTCGTGCTCGAGCAGTCGGGTGTCGCACCGGCCGAGCAGCACGGCGCCGCACCGGCCGGGCACTCGGATGAGCAGCATGGCGCCGCACGGGCCGAGCGTCCGGCCGACGACCCGCTCGCGGCGTTTGCCGCCGGGATCTGGCTCGACGCCTACCGCCTGCCCACGGCCGCGAGGAAGAGCCCCGGCCCTGGCCCGGTGAAGACCGTGGAGCTCCTGACCGCCGAGCCGCACGCCGAGCCGCAGATCGATCCGCGGTCCGACCAGCACGCCGACCCGCAGTCCGGCCCGCAGCAGGGGACGGGCGGCATGGACCTCGCCCGCGAGTCCGTCACGGCGACGCACCGCGCCCGCGCACTGACGGCGACCCGCTCGACGGTGAAGAACCCGGCCTGGATGGCCGCCGCCGCCAGGCACCTGGTCGGCGGTCTCGACGACGCCACCCGGGATCTGCTCAGCGTCGAGGTCGAGGATGCCGGCGAGCTGCGCCGGCGCGGCGCGGGGGCGATCCTCGCCGTCGGGACGGGTTCACCGACCCCGCCCCGCCTGGTCACCGTCACCTACACGCCCGCCGGCGGCGGGGGCAGCCGGGTCGCGCTGGTGGGCAAGGGCATCACCTTCGACAGCGGCGGCCTGTCGAAGAAGCCGACCTCGGGGATGCTGACGATGAGCACCGACATGGCGGGCTCGGGCGTCGTGCTCGCGACCGTCCTGGCGGCCGCCCGGCTGCGCCTTCGGCACACGGTCACCGCCGTGCTCCCGCTCGCCGAGAACGCGTTCGGGGCGGGCTCCTACCGGCCCGGCGACGTCGTGCGCACCCTCTCGGGCCGCACCGTCGAGATCGGCAACACCGACGCCGAGGGGCGCCTCGTCCTCGCCGACGGACTCACCCACGCGATCGCCGCCGCGGACCCCGACGTCGTCGTCGACGTCGCCACGCTGACCGGGGCGGCCCGCATCGCCCTGGGCACCTCGACGTCGGCGCTGTTCGCCACCGACGACGAGCTGGCCGCCGCCCTGATCGCCGCGGGCGAGGCCGCCGGCGAGCGGGTGTGGCGCCTGCCGATGCCCGCCGACTCCGAGGCCGCGCTGTACTCCGACGTCGCCGACGTACGGCAGACCCCGCGCGGTGACGTGCACGCGGTCGGCGGGACGATCTTCGCCGCGATGTTCCTGCGGAAGTTCACCGAGGGGCGCCGCTGGGCGCACCTGGACATCGCGGGGACCGGCCGCTCGACCGGCGGCAAGCGGCTGCCGAGCGGCGCACCCACGGGCGTCGGCGCGGCGCTGCTCGTGCACTGGTTGGCCGAGCTCGACTGAGCGCGACGCGCTTTAGTCGGCACTGTCCCGCCACCAGGCACGCCACCTCTCCTTGGGCACCATCGCCACCGCCGTGAGCGGGATGCCGGCCGGGCACACCACCGTGCACTCGCCATAGTGCGAGCACGGGCCGAAGTTCTCCTCCAGCGCGCTCACCATCGAACGAGCCCGCCGGCCGCGTTCCTTGCCGGGAGTCGGCAGCAACGACAGGTGCGCGAGCTTGGAGCCCGCGAACAGGTGCGCCGACCCGTTCGGGCAGGCGGCCACGCAGGCGCCGCAGCCGATGCAGGCCGCCATGTCGAGGGCGGCCTCGGCCTGTTCGTGCGTGACGCCGACGTCGTCGGCGTCGGGGGCGGTACCCGCCCGTACGGTGACGCTCGCGCCCGCGGCGATGAGCTCGTCCAACGTCGACCGGTCGACGACCAGGTCGCGGATGACCGGGAACGCCGCCGACCGCAGCGGCTCCACGGTCACGGTCTGTCCGTCGGTAAAGGCGCTGAGCCGCTGGTGACAGCTCGGCGTGTTGTCCGCGGGCCCGTGCGGCTTGCCGTCGACCGTGACGCCGCACGCCCCGCAGATGCCCTCGCGGCAGTCGGACTCGAACGCCACGGGATCGCCGCCATGCTCCGCAAGGTCCTCGTTGAGCCGGTCGAGCAGCTCGAGGATCGACATCTCGGGCGTCGCGTCGTCGACGGTGTGGTCCTCGTAGCGGCCCATCCCCGCCGGATCGTCCTGCCGCCAGATCCTCAGTCTCAGTCTCACGTGTAGCTCCTTGTCGCCAGGGGGACCGTGGAGAAGGTCAGCGGCTCCGCGTGGCGCACCCATCGGCCGTCCTCCACGGTCCCTCCGTCGAGGCCCCACGCGGAGGCGAACGCCCATCTCTTGTCGTCTCGCAGCGCCTCCCCGTCCGCCTGGTGCTCTGTGCGGAAATGTGCCCCGCAGGACTCCTCGCGGTCCAGCGCATCGACGCACATCAGCTCGGCGAGCTCCAGGTAGTCGGCCACCCGACCCGCCTTCTCCAGCTCCTGATTGAGCCGTTGTCCGGTCCCCGCCACTCGCAGCTCGCGCCAGAACCGGGCGCGCAGCGTGCGGATCTCCGCCAGTGCCCTGCCCAGGCTCGTGGCCGACCGGGCCACGCCGCAGCCCTCGTACAGGATGTCGCCGAGCAGCCGGTGGAAGTGGGTGGGGCCGTGCTCTCCGCCGATCGCCATCAGGCGCTCGACCCGTCCGCGGGCGCGGGCGAGCGCCTCGCGCACCTCCGGGGCGTCGTCGTCGGGCAAGGGCGTACCGAGCAGCGGCGCGAGGTAGTTCGGCACGGAGTACGGGAGGGTGAACCAGCCGTCGACGCACGCCGACAGCAGCGAGTTCGCGCCGAGCCGGTTGGCACCGTGGTAGCCCCAGCCGGCCTCTCCGCCGACGAACAGCCCGGGGATCGACGTCTGCATGTCATAGTCCGACCACAGCCCGCCCATCGTGAAGTGGGCTCCTGGCGCGATCCGCATCGGGACGGTGTAGGGGTCCTCGCCCGTGGCGTGGTCGTACATCGTGAACAGGTTCCCGTAGCGCTCGGTCACCGTCTCCCTGCCGAGACGGGCGATCGCGTCCCGGAAGTCGAGGTAGACCGAGTTCTTCAGCGGGCCCACTCCCCGGCCGGCGTCGATCTGCTCCTTGGCGTTGCGGGAGGCGACGTCGCGGGGCGTGAGATTGCCGAACGCGGGGTAGCGCCGCTCGAGGTAGTAGTCGCGTTCGTCCTCGGGGATGTCGTTGGCGGGGCGTTCGTCGCCTGGCTTTTTCGGCACCCAGATGCGTCCGTCGTTGCGCAGCGACTCCGACATGAGGATCGACTTCGACTGCCAGCGCGAACTGACCGGGAGAGCCGTCGGGTGGAACTGGATGAAGCTCGGCGACGCCAGGAGCGCCCCGCGCTGCACGGCCCGCCACGCGGCCGACGCGTTGGAGTTCTTCGCCAGGGTGGAGAAGTAGAAGACGTTCCCGTAGCCACCGGTGGCGAGCACGACGGCGTGCGCGGTGTGCGCCGAGATCTCACCGGTGAGCAGATTCCGCAGGACCACACCGGTGCAGCGGTCGTCCTGAATGACCAGGTCGAGCATCTCGTGACGGGTGCGCAGGGTAACGGTGCCGGCGTCGACCTGTCGCAGCAGCGCCTGTGCGGACGCGACCTGGAGCTGCTGGCCGGTCTGGCCGCGGGTGTAGTAGGTCCGGCTCACCTGCACGCCGCCGAACGAGCGGGTGGCGAGCCGGCCGCCGTACTCGCGGGCGAACGGGGCGCCGATGGCGTCGAGGTGGTCGATGACACGCGCCGACTCCTCGCCGAGCCGGAACGCCTCCGCCTCGCGGCCGCGGAAGTCGCCGCCCTTGACGGTGTCGACGACGAACCGGTGCAGTGAGTCGTTGTCCACCTGCCGGGCACGAGCGGCGTTGATGCCGCCCTGCGCCGCAACCGAGTGCGCGCGCCGCGGAGCGTCGTGGTAGGTCACGCACTCGACGTCGTAGCCGAGCTCGCCCAGCGCCGCCGCGGTACCCGCGCCGGCGAGGCCGCTGCCGACGACGATCACCTTGAACTTCCGGCGGTTGGCGGGGTTGACGAGGCGGTAGGCGTCCCGGCGACGCTGCCACGCGGTGGCGGGGTCGCCGGCGGGCACCCTGCCGTCAAGCTCCGGCCCGACCCGCGCGCCCGGCGCGTGCGACGGTGGAGCCTCGAACGGGCGCTGGTGCTCCGACGCCGGGGTTCGGGTCGGGCCCTCGTCCGCGCCGCTCGCCGTGGGTGCCTCGGCGTCCCGAGCGGGGTCGGCGCCGGAACGTCCGACCTCCTGCTGTTTGCGCCGCTCCTCACCTAGCCGCTCGCCGCGGCGGGTCCCGCCCCGTCCGACCGCTGCACCGACGCCGGGTTCGGTCTCGGTCACGAGTTCCTCCCTCTGCCACGGCCACCTCATGAGATCCACCCTGCGAGCACCGAGATCGGGATGAGCGCGTTACCGACGAGCACGGCCACGGCCATGAGGCCGGCGACCGCGGCCAGGACGGCCCGGAAGCGCCGGCCCGTGGCGCCGAGATCAGCGGCCGCGACGAAGATGCCGTGCGAGAGGTGCACGGTCAGGGCGAGCATCGTGACGATGTAGATGCCGGCCGACCACCAGCGCGAGTGCGAGGCGACGACGTTGGCATAGGCGTTCGACGTCGTCTCGGTCGCCGCCTGGAAGGTCTCGGGGGCGGCCGGCTGCGCGCCGATCGTGAGGTCGAGGATGTGGAAGACGACGAAGAACAGCAGGATCAGGCCGGTCACCGGCATGGTCCGCGCCGCGAACGACCGCGTGCCGCGCATCTTCGTCCGACGGTGGGGGCCCCGCGCCTTCCGCCCCCGGTACCACAGCATCCCCGCGGCGACCACGTGCACGACGAGCGCGACGCTGAGCACGATCCGCAGGACCCACAGCAGGCCCTCGTGCGGCAGCACCGGGTAGAAGGCGGTGCGCAGCCAGTGCGCGTAGGAGTTGAGCGCGGCCTCGCCCTGGAAGATCTTGAGGTTGCCGAGCATATGGACGAACACGAACAGGGCGAAGACGATGCCGGTGACCGACATGCTGGCCTTGAGCACCCATGTCGGCGGCCTGGGGCGCGGTGTGCGCGGAGAGCTCCGTACCCGTCCGACATCGAGCGCCGCGTCCTCCGCGCCGGGCAGCCGCACCCCGAGCAGCTCGTCCCGCCCCTCTCCCTCGGCGCGTACCTGCTCGGTCGCCGACCCCATCGCCGCTCCTTCCGTGGACTGCTTCCACGGTAGGACAGGAGATTCTGGCTGCTCCGGGACTCCGGTCCCGGGACGGTGGTCGCCGTCAGGTGCCCGACGACGTCCGTCTGCGAGTCCTGCTCGTCAGACCCGGACGGCGGCCAGGACGCCCGTGCCGGCCGTCAGCAGGGTGGGCAGCAGGCGCTCGTCGTCGCGCAGGGAGCGAACCAGCTCGCGCGCGGTGACGGTGGTCTCGTCGCGCCGTGCCGGGTCGGCGACCCGGTCCCCGGACAGCGCGCCGGAGACGACGAGGACACCGCCGGTGCGCAGCAGGCGGATCGCGTGGTCGACGGTCTCGGGCGCCTCGGCCGGGTCGCCGTCGACATGCACGAGGTCGTAGGCGCCGTCGGCGAGCCGGGGCACCACCTCGAGCGCGCGGCCGGAGATGAGGCGGGTGCGGGCGGGGCGCACGCCGAAGGCGAGGAAGGACTCGCGCGCCGAGCGCTGGTACTCGCCCTCGACGTCGATCGTGGTCAGCACACCGTCGGCGGGCATCCCCGCGAGCAGCCACAGCCCGGAGACCCCGGTGCCGGTCCCGATCTCGGCGACGGCCCTGGCGTTCGAGGAGGCGGCGAGCAGGCGCAGGACGGAGCCCGTGCCCGGCGAGACAGGACGCACGCCCAGCTCGTCGGCCCGGGTGCGTGCCCGTGCGATGACGTCGCCCTCGGCGACGAGCTCCTCGGCGTAGGCCCACGACTGCGCCTTGTCGACCGACATCTGATCCCCTTCCACGGTGGCGCGCCTGACCGCGCCCGACTGGCACCGATGGTAGGTGGGGGGCCGCCGCCCGCGCGGGAGGCGGGCCGGGCGCGGGGGAGGGAGGCCGCCCGGGAGCAGTGCCGGACAGGGGAGCGCTGCACACCTGTGCGGGCCACGGCGGGACCTCTGCGCGGGTACCGTGAGCCCGACCGAAGGAGGGCCACCGATGGCTGATGACCGACAGTACCCCGCGGGTCAGGGTGCGGACCCCGCAGCCTGGCGTCCGGACGGACGACCTGCCGAGACCGACCCCGCGCTGTCGGCACAGACGTCACGATTCGCGCCCCCCGACGACCTCGAGGACGACGAGTCGACGACGCCGTCCCGGTCCCAGCCCTCCGGTCCGGCGGAGCCCTCGCGCCCCGGCGGCTCCCCGCACCGCCCCGGCTACCCCGGACCGGCCTCGGGCCGGCCCCGCGAGGGGCAGTGGGCACCCACCGGCGCGCGGCAGCCGATGCCGTCGGCCCGCCCGACCGGCACCAGCACCGGCAGCTTCCCCCAGGCCCAGCGCCCGGGCGGCCAGCAGCCGGCGACCCCCACCCCCTCCGCGCCCTCCGGCCCGGGCGGCGGCGGACCCACCGCGGGCGGGTACGCGCCCGGCGGCGGCGCTCCGGCCGCCGGTGGTGGCGCAGGCGGTCCGGTCGCGGGCAGCGGCCCCGGCGGCGCTCCGGCCGCCGGCGGCGGCGCCGGGCCTGGCGCTGGCACCGGCGGTCCGGCCGCCGGCAGCCACGGCCCGGGGCCCTCCGGCGCCTCGGGAGCGGACCGCGGCCAGGCGGCCCCCGGCCCTGACGCGGGGGAGTCCACGAGGATGGGGGCCGCGCACCAGCCGGGCCACGGCTTCGCCGCGCCTGCCCCGCCCCGCGGATCCTCGGCGGGCTCCGCCCCGGCGCCTGGCGGATCGCCGACCGGCGGGGGCGGGGGCGCCGGCGCGTTCGGCGGTTACGGCGGCGGTGCCGGCACGGGCGGCCCGGGCTCGGGAGCCGGCTACAGCGCGTCCGCCCCGCAGGGGCGTGAGCCGCGCGAGAGCCGCCGACGGGGTGTGGCCGTCCCCGTCGTCGCCCTGCTCACCGCGGTCGCCCTCCTCGCCGGGCTCGTGCTCGGTGCCGTCGGCGGCCGCTGGCTGTTCTGGGAGGACGACGGCGAGGCGACCTCGGGCGAGGAGGAGTCGGCCGGTGGGATCGACCCCGAGTCGCAGAGCGGCGCGGTGGGCGTCGACCGCCCGGACGCCTCCGTGGCGACGATCTCCGACATCGCCCTGGCCTCGACGGTCTACATCGAGGCCCGCGACGGCCAGACCGGCGGCTCCGGCACGGGGATGATCTACTCCGAGGACGGGCTGATCGTCACCAACAACCACGTCGTCGAGCCGGCCGGGGACGGCGGCGTGCTGACGGTGACCTTCCACGACGGCACCCAGGAGGAGGCCGAGCTCGTCGGTCGGTCGCCGGGCTACGACCTCGCGGTCCTGCAGGTGCCGCGGGACGGGCTCACCCCGCTGGTGCTCGCCGACTCCGACGAGGTGGTCATCGGTGACCTCGTCATCGCCGTCGGCGCCCCCCTGGGCCTGACCGGCACGGTGACCGCCGGCATCATCTCCGCACGCAACCGCCCGGTCGTCGCGGGCGAGGCCGGCGACGAGAGCTACATCAACGCCCTGCAGACCGACGCGGCGATCAACCCCGGCAACTCCGGCGGCCCGCTGCTCAACTACGACGGTGAGGTCGTCGGCATCAACTCGGTGATCTATGCGGCGGGGGGCGAGGGTGGCGGAACTCCCGGCAGCATCGGCCTGGGCTTCGCGATCCCCTCGAACCAGGTCGAGCTCACCGTCCAGCAGCTCATCGAGGACGGGCACGCCACCTTCGCCCAGATCGGCATCAGCCTCGACCCGAGCTATTTCGGTGCCGGTGTCCGCGTGGTGCAGGACGACTCCGCGGTCGTGCCGGGCGGCCCCGGTGAGCAGGCCGGCATCGAGCCGGGCGACATCATCCTCGCCGTCGACGGCACCCCGGTCACCGACCCCTCGGAGGTCATCGTCTTCGTCCGTTCGCACCAGGGTGGGGACACGATCACGCTGACCATCGACCGCGACGGCGACGAGCAGGAGGTCGACGTCGAGCTCGCGGAGGTCGAGGAGGAGTTCTGACCCGGGGCGCCTAGGATCTCGTCATGGGCGGAATCAGCGGTGGCGAGCTCGTCGTCCTGCTGCTCGTGGGTTTCCTCGTCGTCGGACCGGAGAAGCTGCCCGAGCTCTCCCGACAGCTGGCCCGGGTCGTGCGTCGGGTGGTCGCCGTCGCCCGGGACACGGGCGACAAGGTGCGGGCCGAGCTCGGCGACGACCTGGCCGACCTCAAGGACCTCGACCCGCGTCAGTACGACCCCCGGCGGATCGTCGCCGACGCCATGCGGGACCCCGCCCGTCCGACCCGGACGGCATCGGGGGCCGCCCGCGGGCCCGGGGGGAACGCCGCCTGGTCCGCGCGCGGTCCGGGTGCGGCGACGGCTGCGGCGGCGACCGCGGTGGCGACGTCGCACCAGGACCCGACGAGCGCCGCGGCGGCGCCGGCCGCCGGTTCGGCCGAGGGCTCGGCCGGGGTCGCCACGCACGGCACGCCCGCGGTCGCCGGTGGGTCCGGCGCCCGGAGCGCCGCGGCGGTGACCGACGGGACCGTCCCGGCCCCCTTCGACCCGGACGCCACCTGACCGTGGCGTGACGGGCCGCGCGCGGTGCACCCGCTCGGTGCACCCCGCGAGAATCCTGACCCCCGCGCGTAGGCCGCGCCCCGCGCGCGTGCCGACCCCGCCCGACCGCCGGAGCTCCGGCGGCGGGCAGGTGGCGAGAGGTCAGACCGGGGTGACCCCGAGGGAGCGGCCCGCGAGCCCGCGCGCCCGACGTCCCAGTGTGCTGGCCAGGTCGAGCAGCCCGGTCGCCGCGGGGGAGGAGGCGGCCTCCGGGGAGGAGGTGGCCGGCAGACCGGCGTCGCCGGCCTCGCGCACGGAGACCTCCAGCGGCAGCTGGGTGAGCAGCGGGACGTCGTAGCCGAGCGTCTCGCTCAGGCGCCGGGCGGTCTCCGCGCCGCCCCCGGAGCCGAACAGCTCGGTCCGCGAGCCGTCGGGCCCCTCGAACCAGCTCATGTTCTCGACGACGCCGACCACCTTCTGCCGCGTCTGCTCGGCGATCGTCCCGGCGCGCTCGGCGACCTCGGAGGCGGCGACCTGCGGGGTGGTGACGACGAGGATCTCCGAGCCCGGCAGCAGCTGGGCCACCGAGATGGCGACGTCCCCGGTCCCCGGCGGCAGGTCGAGCAGGAGCACGTCCAGGTCGCCCCAGTACACGTCGGCGAGGAACTGCTGCAGCGCGCGGTGCAGCATCGGCCCGCGCCACACCACGGGGCGGCGGTCCTGGACGAACATGCCGATCGAGATGACCTTCACGTCGTGCGCGACCGGCGGGAGGATCATGTCGTCGACCTTGGTCGGCGGCAGCTCGACCCCGAGCATGCGGGGGATGGAGAAGCCGTAGATGTCGGCGTCGAGGACGCCGACCTTGAGGCCGGTCGCCGCCATCGCGGTGGCCAGGTTGGCCGTGACGGTGGACTTGCCGACGCCGCCCTTGCCGGAGGTGACGGCGTAGATCCGGGTGAGGTTGCCGGGCTTGCTGAACGGGATCTCCGGCTCGGGGGTGCCGCCGCGCAGCTGGGTCTTCAGCTCCTTGCGCTGCTCCTCGGTCATCACGCCCATCGCCACCTGGACGTCGACGACGCCCTCCATCGCGGCGACGGTCGTGGTGACGTCGCGGTTGATGGTGTCCTTGAGCGGGCAGCCCGCGGTGGTGAGGTCGATCCCGACCACGACGTTGCCGTCCTCACCCACCTCCACGCTGCGGACCATGCCCAGCTCGGTGATGGGGCGACGGATCTCCGGGTCGATGACCTTGTTGAGCTCGGTGCGGACGGACTCGACGGTGGGGGCGCTCATGCACCCATGGTAGGCAAGCGGGGCGCCCTCACCGAAGGGGGCCGTCGACGCCGGCCGGGTCCGGGGCGTCTGCTGCGTCACGTCCGGCGGGCTGCCCCGGACCTTCGTCCGGGTCACTCCCGGGCACGACGTCGTCCGCGTCGTCCTCGGTGGCGTCGTGGGAGAGGCGGGCCACCTCGCGCTCGAGCTCGACGATGCGCCGGTCACGCCGCTCGACCTCGTCGGCGAGCAGGTCGCGCAGCTCGGAGCGGACGAAGTCACGGGTGGCGACCTCGCCGACGGCCATGCGCAGCGAGGCGATCTCGCGAGTGAGGTACTCGGTGTCGGTGAGGTTGCGCTCGGACCGCTGGCGGTCCTGCTCGGCGGCGACCCGGTCGCGGTCGACCTGGCGGTTCTGCGCGAGCAGGATGAGCGGCGCCGAGTACGAGGCCTGCAGCGAGAGCATGAGCGTGAGGACGGTGAACCCGAACTCCTGCGAGTCGAAGCGCAGGTCGGCGGGGCCCCAGGTGTTCCAGATCAGCCACACCGCGACGAACACGGTGAGGTAGATGAGGAAGCGCGGCGTCCCGAAGAAGGTCGCCACGGACTCGGAGATCCGTCCGACCTTGTCCGGGTCGGAGGATCGGCGCAGCAGCCGGGGCCGGCGCTCGGCGGGGGTGTCCAGCCGGTCAGTCATCGCTGTGCCTCTCCTCCACGGTCTCGTCGATCGCCTCGTCGGTCACGTCCTCGTCGGCCTCGCGCCAGTCGTCGGGCAGGAGGTGGTCGAGGACGTCGTCGACGGAGACGGCCCCCAGCAGGCGGCCGTCCTCGTCGCACACCGGGAGCGCGGTGAGGTTGTACGTCGCCAGCAGTCGGGTGACCTTGCCGAGCCCGTCGGTGGGCAGGACCGGGTCGATGTCGACGTCGAGGATGGTGCCGATCGCCGTCGTGGGGGGTTCGCGCAGGGCGCGCTGGAGGTGCACGACCCCGAGGAACCGGCCCGAGGGCGTCTCCAGCGGGGGGCGGACGACGAACAGCAGCGCGCTGAGCGCGGCGGGGACGTCCCGCCGGCGCGCGTGGGCCAGGAGTGTCGCCACCGTGGACTCGGGGGCGAGGATGACCGGCTCGGTGGTCATCAGACCACCGGCGGTGTGCTCGTCGTAGGCGAGGAGGCGGCGCACGTCCTCGGCCTCGTCGGGCTCCATCCGCTCGAGCAGCGTGGCGGCGGTCGACTCGGGCAGCTCGGACATGAGGTCGGCGGCGTCGTCGGGCTGCATGACCTCGAGGACGTCGGCGGCCCGCTCGACGTCGAGGCTGGAGACGATGTGCACGCGGTCGTCCTCGCCGAGCTCCTCGAGGACGTCGGCCAGCTGCTCGTCGGGCATCTGCGTGGCGACGTCGAGGCGCCGGGCGTCGGGCAGGTCGTGCAGGACCTCGGCGACGTCGGCGGGCTTGAGCTCGTTGAGCTGGGCGATGAGCGCGTCGGTGCCCTGCCGGGTGGCCGGCTCGTCGAGCCCGACGATGTCGTGGATCCCGACGACGAGGGACTCGCCTCGGGAGAAGGTCGCCCGCTGCCGGACCCGCCGCACGAACACCTTCGTGGCCAGCCAGTCCCGGTTGCGCTGCTGCTCGATGGCGATGTCGAGGACGGTGGCCTCGCCGGAGCCGTCGGCGAGGCGCACGCGGCGGTCGAGGAGCTCGCCGACGACCTGCATCTCGGCGGTGCGCGCCTGGAAGCGGCGCAGGTTGAGCAGCCCGGTGGTGATGACCGCGCCGGGCTCGATCGCCGTCACGCGGGTCAGGGGCAGGAAGATGCGTCGGCGCCCGGGCACCTCGACGACGAGCCCGACGGCCCGCGGCTCGGCGCGCACACGGGAGAGCAGGACGACGTCGCGCACGCGTCCGACCTGGTCACCGAGCGGGTCGAAGACGGCGGTGCCGGCCAGGCGGGCGACGTAGACGCGGGCGACGTTCGCCGGTCGGGAGGTCGTGGTGCTCACGCCTGGAAGGGTAACCGCGGGGGCCGGACCGGGCCCGGCCGAGCCGGTCGGGGCCCGCGGCGCGCTGGCGCCACCCGGCTCACGGTGACGATACTGGGGCCATGTCGATGTCGAACCAGCCCACCGGGGTACGGGCGCTGACCATCCCCACCGGTGTCACGCTCTCCTCGTACACCAGCTACGAGGACGCGCAGCGGGCGGTGGACCACCTCTCGGACCACGATCACGACGTCAAGCTGGTCTCGATCGTCGGGGAGGACCTGCGGCTGGTCGAGCGGATCACCGGCAGCCTGAACTACGGCAAGGTCGCCGGCTCGGGGGCACTGACCGGCGCCTGGTTCGGCCTGATGATGGCGCTCGTGATGTGGCTGGTCATCGGGAACTTCGGGCTGGTCGACTTCCTCATCCCGGTCCTCGTCGGCGCGGCCTTCGGCGTGCTGCTGGGCATCGTCGGCTACGCGCTGCGCCCCAAGACGCGGGATTTCACCTCCTCGAGCACGGTGGTGGCCAAGCGGTACACCGTCCTCGCCGGCCCCACGGTGGCCGACGAGATGCGGGCGGCCCTGCAGCAGGCCGGCCTCCTGGGCTCCGCCCCCGGCCCAGGTGCCGGTGGCGCGGGTGGTGGCGCGGGGGCGTTCCAGGCCGGCGGCGGCTCGGGTGCGGGTGCCGGCTCGTACGGCGCCGGTCCCGGCGGGCCGCAGGGCGGCGGAGCCGCAGGCTCGTACGGCGCCGGCTCGTACGGCGCTCCCGCCGGTGCGCACGGCGCCCCTGCCGGATCGCACGGCGCCCCCGCGGGCTCGTACGGCGCCCCGCACGGCGCCGGTCCCGACGGCGGGCACGCCGGCGGCGAGGGCGCCGTGCACGGCCACGACGCCTGGACCCCGGGCGCGGACCGCGCCCACGACGCGGGACCGGCGGGCGACTCCGCCCACGCGGCCCCCGCGGGACAGGACGGCGAGCAGGGCGTCGCGCCCGCGCCGGGCATCGCCCCCGGGGCCGACGGCACGCCGCGGTACGGCGCACGCCTGGAGGACCTCACGCCCGAGCAGCGCGCCCACGCCGAGGACCAGCTCCGCCAGGCCGACGCCCACCGCTCCGCCCCCGAGACCGGCCAGCCCGACCAGCAGTGAGCATCCCCGTCGGCCTGTCCACGGCCTCCGTCATGCCAGGGTCCGTGGAGGACACCTTCGCCCTGGCGGCCGAGCTCGGCTACGACGGCGTCGAGATCATGGTGCTCACCGCGCCGGAGTCCCGCGAGCCGCACCTCATCAACGAGCTCTCGAAGCGGTACGGCATGCCGGTCCACGCCATCCACGCGCCCACCCTCCTGCTCACCCAGGGTGTGTGGGGGCGCTCGCCGTGGGACAAGGTCGACCGGTCCGTGGACCTGGCGGCCGAGGTCGGTGCGGACGTCGTCGTCCTGCACCCGCCGTTCCGGTGGCAGCGCAGGTACGCCAGGCAGTTCGTCGAGGCCATCGCCGAGCGCGAGCGCACGGGCCCGGTGCGGCTCGCGGTGGAGAACATGTTCACCTGGCAGGCGCAGGCCGGCGGGGCCCACGTCAAGGCCTACTCCCCGGGCTGGGACCCCACCGAGCACGACTACGCCTCGGTGACCATCGACCTCTCGCACGCGGCGACGTCGGGCATGGACGCCGAGGCGACCATGACGATGGTGCGCACGCTGGGGGACAAGCTCGCCCACCTGCACCTGACCGACGGGACCGGCACCATCAAGGACGAGCACCTCGTGCCCGGCCGCGGCAACCAGCCCTGCGACGAGGTGCTCCACCACCTGCGCGACACCGGGTTCGCCGGGTCGGTGGTCGTGGAGATCAACACCCGCTCGGTCTCCACCCTCCAGCGCCGCACGATGTGTCTGGAGTCGCTGCGCTTCGCCCGCGAGCACCTCGCGCCCGCGGCGGACGCACGCTAGACAGCGCCGGCGCACCACCGAGGTGGACCCTTCTCGCCCGAGACTGACTGCGCAGAGGTCTGTCCGGGACGAGTTCGGTCCACCTCGGCGAACAGGAGAGGGCCGACGCGAGGACGCGGGAGGAGCCGGCTCAGCCCCGCAGGCGCGCCATCCAGGCCTCGACCTCGTCGGCCGTGCGGGGCAGCGCGGAGGTGAGGTTCTCCACCCCGTCGGGCGTGACGAGCACGTCGTCCTCGATGCGCACGCCGATGCCCCGCAGCTCGGCGGGCACCTTGAGGTCGTCGGCCCGCAGGTACAGCCCCGGCTCGATGGTGAAGACCATGCCAGGGACGAGCTCGGCGTCGACGTACATGTTCCGCCGCGCCTGCGCGCAGTCGTGCACGTCGAGGCCGAGGTGGTGCGAGGTCCCGTGCACCATCCACCGCCGGTGGTACTGGCCGTCGGTGCGCAGCGAGGCCTCGGCGTCGACCGGGAGCATCCCCCAGTCGGCCAGGCGGGCGGCGATGATCTCCATCGCGGCGGCGTGGATCTCGCGGAAGCGGACCCGCGAGCCGTCGTCCTTCACGCGCGCGGCGACCGCGAAGGCAGCGTCGGCGGCGGCCAGCACGGCCTCATAGACGCGTCGCTGCGGCTCGGTGAAGGTGCCGTCGACGGGCAGCGTGCGCGTGATGTCGGCGGTGTAGAGCGAGTCGACCTCGACCCCGGCGTCGAGCAGCACGAGCTCGCCGGGCCGCACCTCGCCGTCGTTGTGGATCCAGTGCAGCGTGTTGGCGTGGTTGCCGGCCGCCGCGATCGTCTCGTAGCCCACCCCGTTGCCCTCGAGCCGGGCGCGGGCCGCGAAGGCGCCCTCGACGACGCGCTCCCCGCGCGGGTGGCCGGACGCGCGCGGGAAGGAGCGCACCACGTCCTCGAAGCCCCGGGCGGTGGCGTCGACAGCGGCCCGGATCTGGTCGACCTCCCAGTCGTCCTTGACCAGGCGCAGCTCGGAGAGGCGCTCGCTCAGCTCGGCGTCCGCACGCGCGGTCTGCGTGAGACCGGCCTCGGCCCGCACCTCGTCCACCAGCGCGGTGACGGCCTGGTCGGCGCCGGTGACGAGCCGGACCTGGACCTGGTCGACGCCGGCGTCCTTGGCGAGGTCGTCGCGCAGGGTGTCGATGTGGGCGGTGCGGATGCCGGTGGCGGCCTCGACCTCGGCCAGCGAGGGGCGCACACCGACCCACAGCTCGCCGTAGCGGGAGTCGGCGTAGAACTCCTCGGTGTCCTTGCCGGCCCGCGGGCGGAAGTAGAGGATGGCGTCGTGCCCGTCCTCGACCGGGTGCAGCACGAGCACCGAGTCCGGCTCGGTGGCCGAGCCCCAGCCCGTGAGGTGGGCGAACGCGGAGTGCGCGCGGAAGACGTGGTCGGTGTCGTTGCTGCGCACCCGCAGGTCGCCGCCGGGCAGGACGAGCCGCTCGCCGGGCAGCTCGGCGGAGATCGCCGCGCGGGCCGCCGCCGCCGTGACGGCCGAGTCCAGGCGCGCGGGCAGCGTCTCGTCCGTCGGCCCCCACCCGTCGGCGATGAACGCGCGGAAGTTCGCGGAGCTGGGGCGCTGGGAGCGGTTGGACCCGCGCTCCTCGAGCGGCTGCGGGTCGGTCGTGGTGTCCGGGCTGTCGGAGGCGGCTGTCGTCATGCCCCCATGGTCGCACCGGCGCGGGCGGGGCCGCGGCGGCGCCCTCGTACACTCCCGGGGTGACGAGGACGCGCATCGACCCCCACACCCACTCCTCGGTGTCGGACGGGACCCAGACCCCCGGGGAGCTGGTGGCCGCCGCCGCGGCGGCCGGCATCGACGTGCTCGGCCTCACCGACCACGACACGACCGCCGGGTGGGCCGAGGCGGAGCGCGCAGCCGTCGGGCTCGGCGTCACGCTGCTGCGCGGCATGGAGATCTCCACCCAGTTCGAGGGCCGCTCGATCCACCTGCTCAGTTACCTGCACGACCCCGAGCACCCGGGACTGCTCGCCCGCACCGAACGGGCCCGCAGCTCGCGGCTCGACCGCGCCCGGATGATGGTCGAGCGCATCGCCGTCGACTTCCCGATCACCTGGGAGGACGTGCTGGCGCAGACCACCGACGGCGCCACGGTGGGCCGCCCGCACATCGCCGACGCGCTGGTCGCCGCCGGGCACGTGCCCGACCGGAACGCCGCCTTCGCCCCGGGCGGGCCGACGGCGAACCGGACGAAGTACTACGTCCCGCACTACGCGCCGGACGTGCGCGAGGCCGTCGAGCTGGTCCGCGCCGCCGGCGGGGTCCCGGTCATGGCCCACCCGTGGGCGGTGCGCGGCCGGCGGCTGCCCGCGGAGGCGATGACGGTGAGCATCGAGGCCGGCCTCCTCGGCCTCGAGGTCGACCACCTCGACCACGACGACGAGGCGGTGGCCGGCCTGCGCGCCCTGGCGGGTCGCCACGACCTCATCGTCACGGGCTCCTCCGACTACCACGGCACCGGCAAGACCAACCGGCTCGGCGACCGGCTCACCGCCCCGGACCAGCTCGAGCGCATCGTCGCCGCCGGCACGCTCCCCCTGGTCGGTGCGGGCGGTACGGGCTGATGGGCGACGTCGTCGACCTGGCGGTCCTGGTCTCCACGTTCGTCACGCTGTTCGTCATCATGGACCCGGTGGGCAACCTGCCCATCTTCCTGTCGCTGACCTCGACGATGACCGTCAGGGAGCGCCAGCGCGCCGCCCTCCAGGCGACCACGGTGTCCCTGGGGGTGATCGCGGCCTTCGCCGTCGGCGGGCCCTACATCCTGTCGTTCCTCGGCATCACCGTCCCCGCGCTCCAGCTCGCCGGTGGCCTGCTGCTGCTCCTGGTGGCGATGCAGCTGCTCTCCGGGGCGGCCGAGGAACCGGGCCCCTCGGGCTCGGGCGCCGCCGTCGCGCTCGTGCCCATGGGGACCCCGCTCATGGCCGGGCCCGGCGCGATCGTCGCCGCGATGCTCGCCGTCCAGCAGGCCGGCACGACGCCCGCGCTGGTGGGTGCGGCCACCGCCATCGTCGCGCTGCACGTCGTCATCTGGCTCTCGCTGCGGTTCTCCAGCATCCTGCACCGGGCCCTCGGCGTCTCGGGCACCACGCTGGTCACGCGGCTGTCGGGCATGCTGCTCGCCGCGATCGCGGTCCAACTCATGGCCACCGCCGTCTTCGCCTTCGTCGACGACTACCGGGGCGTCTCCTAGGGGACGACCCGCCGCGGGGGACGGGCCGGTCCGGGCGCCTCCCGGCACCACGCGTGTGTACCGTGGCCCGACGATCGCGACGTGGAGAGGTCGGTGCAGGTGGATCCAGCCGGGGACCGGAGCCGGACGCGTCCGGGCCGGACCCGGGTCGCGTGGATCGACGCCGCGCGCGGGTTCCTCGTCGTCCTCGTGGTGGTCGGGCACGCGATGTTCTTCATGGGCCGGGGCGGCATGCCGGTCACCGAGCTCGAGCCGGCGGTGCGGGTGGCGCAGGCGGTCCGCATCCCCGGGCTGTTCGCCCTGTCCGGCGCGCTGTTCCACCACGCCGCCACGCGGCCGTGGCGGACCGTGCTCGGCACCCGGATCGTGCCCATGCTGTGGGTGCTGGGCGTCTGGCTGCTCATCGAGCTGGCCGTGTGGAGCGCGCGATTCTCGACCGAGGTGGCGATGCCGGAGGGGCCGGCGCGGTGGGTGGTCGACCAGGCGCTGCTGCCCGAGGACTACCTGTGGTTCATCTGGTCGCTGGCGCTCATGACAGTGGTGGCTCGGCTGCTGCGCCGCTGGCCCGTCGTCCTCGGCGGCCTCGCGGTGGTGATGTGGCTCAGCCCGGTCCTGCCGGACCTGGGGAAGCAGACGGTCCCCATGTTTTCCTACGCCCCGTTCTTCCTCCTCGGCTTCCTGCTCGCCCCCGCCCTGCGCGCGAGGCCGCGGTGGATCGTCGTCGCGGGCACCCTGTCGGCGCTCGCCTTCATCCCGCTGGCCGTGGCGCGCAACGAGCTCGACGTCGTCCTCACCGACACCCGCGTGGACCTCGTGGTGACGGCGCTCGTGGGGCTGCCGGCTGTGGCGCTGCTCGGTCTCGGCCTGTCCCGCATGCCCGGGGGTGGGATCTGGAGCTGGTTCGGGCGCCGGACCCTGGCGATCTACGTGGCGCACATGCCGCTGCTCCTGCTGGGGATGGGGGTGCTCGAAGGGCCGGCGCGGCCGCTCGCGGAGGCGCACCCGGGGGTGACCCTCGTCGTCGTGCTCGTGTACGCCGTCGGGCTGTCCGTGCTGCTCCATGCCGTCACCGAGCGGCTGCCGTTCGACGGGATCCTGGCCGAACCGCGGTGGCTGCGCGCCCTCGTCCTCGGCCGGGACCGGACTGCGCCGCCGTCGCTCCCGAAGGAACCCGCCGACGACGACGCCGACGCCCGCTCGGAGTCCCGCGGACCCGACGGACGCCGGACACCGCCCGGCTGACGCGCCCCCTGCCCTGCGGGTGCGCCCCGGCATGACGAGGCGGGCGGCGCCCGGCCCGCGAGGTGCGGTACCGGGCGCCGCCCGCCCGTCGATGCTGCAGCGCCGGGTCAGTCCGTGGTGCCGGCGCTCTGCGTGCTCGTGCCGCCCTGGCCGGAGCCCGCGGAGCCGCCCGAGCCCGCGGACCCGCCGGTGCGGCGACGACGACGCCGACGACGCGGCCGGTCCGAGGTGCCCTCGCCCGCGGCGGAACCGGACTCCCCGGAGCGACGCCGACCGGCGTCGCGCCCGCCGCCGTCACGCCCACCCGAGCCGCGACCGCCGGAGCGCCGCGCGCTCTGGCGCGCGCCGGCGGACTTACCGGTCTCGCCCAGGTCCTCGACCTCCTCGGCCTCCAGGCCCGCGCGGGTGCGCGCCGAGCGCGGCAGCGTCCCGCCGGTGCCCTCGGGGATGTCGAGGTCGGTGTAGAGGTGCTCGGAGGTGTGGTACGTCTCCGGCGGCTCGGCCAGACCCAGCCCGAGCGCGTTGTTGACCACCGACCAGCGCGGGATGTCGTCCCAGTCGACGAAGGTCACCGCGGTGCCGGAGTTGCCCGCCCGGCCGGTGCGGCCGATGCGGTGGAGGTAGATCTTCTCGTCCTCGGGGCACTGGTAGTTGATGACGTGGGTGACGTCGTCGACGTCGATGCCGCGGGCGGCGACGTCGGTGGCGACGAGGACGTCGACCTTGCCGGTGCGGAACGCGCGCAGCGCCTGCTCACGGGCGCCCTGGCCGAGGTCGCCGTGGATGGCCGCGGCGGCGAACCCGCGGTCGGCGAGCTCGTCGGCGACCTTGGCCGCCGTGCGCTTGGTCCGCGTGAACACGATCGTCAGACCGCGCTCGCGGGCCTGGAGGATGCGCGTGAGCATCTCGACCTTGTTCATCGCGTGCGCCCGGTAGACCACCTGCCGGATGGCCTTGACGGTGGCCCCGGTGTCGTCCGGGTCCTGCGCGCGGATGTGCGTGGGCCGCGTCATGTACCGCCGGGCCAGGGACACGACCGCGCCGGGCATCGTGGCCGAGAACAGCATCGTGTGGCGGTTGGCGGGGGTGCGGGAGAGCAGGGTCTCGACGTCGGGCAGGAAGCCGAGGTCGAGCATCTCGTCGGCCTCGTCGAGGACGACCGTGCTCACGGCGTTGAGCCGCAGCACCTTCTGCTTGAGCAGGTCGATGAGCCGGCCCGGCGTGCCGACGACGACCTCGGCCCCCGCCTCGAGCGCGGCGATCTGCGGCTCGTAGGCGCGACCGCCGTAGACCTGGACGATGCGCACGGAGCGGCGCCGGGAGGCCGCGACGAGGTCCTCGGCGACCTGCTTGGCCAGCTCACGGGTGGGGACGACGACGAGGCCCTGCGGGGCGCCCGGGTCGAGCAGCGCGTCGTAGCCGTCCTCGCCGGGGGCGACCGTGTGCTGCAGCAGCGGGATGCCGAAGCCCAGCGTCTTGCCGGTACCCGTCTTGGCCTGGCCGATGATGTCGGCGCGCTTGAGGGCCACGGGCAGGGTGAGCGCCTGGATGGGGAAGGGGTGGGTGATCCCGACGTCGCGCAGCGCGCCGGCGATCGGCTCGACGACGCCGATGTCGGCGAAGGTCTGCTCGGCCGGGACGGCGGGCGTCTCGGCGTCGGTGATGTCGGGGACGGCCTGGTCGGTCTCGACGGGGGCGTGGGCGCCGGAGACGTCGACGACGCCGGAGGTTGCAGCGGTGGTCATGTGCCTTCTTCTCGATCGGTGGTGCGCCGGGTGGCGCGGGCAGCCGATCGCACACGGTGCGGCGCGCGGGGCGCGCGAGGATTCACGAAGAACAACGACCGGTCAGCCGGGACGGCTCGACGATACTCCGTACCTGCGTCCCCGGGCAGATGCGCGGGAGTGGGACGGGACTCAACGGCGCCGCGCGGGCGCGGCGCCGGGTGGTCCGGGCGTGCTCGGACCGGGATCGATCGGACCTGCTCGTGCCCGGTCGGATCAGGCCAGCCCGAAGCCGACGCGGCGGTCCTCCGCGGCGCCGATCTCGACGTGGCCGATCGCGGCGGCCGGGACGAGGAACCGCTTGCCCTTGGCGTCGGTGAGGTCGAGCGGGGTGTCGGAGGCGAAGGCCTCGCGCACGGCGGCGACGAAGGCCTCCTCGTCCTGCTCGATCTCGACGACGACGTCCCGCACGCTCGCCCGCATACCGATCGTGACCTGCATGGTTGCTCCTCCGTCCCGCCCGATGTGCCCGGGCGCAGTAGCCGCTGTGGCCGTGGCCTCCATCGTAAGCACGCTCACTGACAGGGGCGGGCACGGGTGCCAGAATGTCCGGCGATGCGTGCCCCCCGACGACTCACCGCCCTGGCCGGTGCCCTTGCCTGCGCGGGACTGCTGACGACTCCCTCTCTGGCGTCGCCGGTCGCCGCGCCGGATGCCGCGACGACCCTGCCCGCCGACGGCGAGGAGCTGCCCACCGGTGCCACCGACGGGGCGGACGGCTCCGTCGGGACGGGCGGCCTCCTCCTGCGCGCCCCCGGCGAGCAGCCCGCCACCTCCGGCGACCGGCCCGCGCCGAGCTCGGAGGACACCGAGGAGGACTCGCTGCTCTCCCTGGTCCGGATCGCCCCACCCGCCGACGAGCTGCCCGACGACGTCGACGCCGCCGCCTGGGCGGCCGGGATCCGCGGGGACCTGGCCGGCGCCGAGGGCTCGGGCTCGCTGCGCGTCGTCGAGGGCTCCGAGCCGGCGCCGCGCGAGGCGGAGCGGACCTACCGCGTCCGCGTCGAGGTCGAGCGCGGTCTCCCGATGGACCGCGAGGTCTTCGCCGACTACGTGATGGACACGCTCAACGACCCGCGCGGCTGGGGGCACGACGGCTCGGTCGCCTTCGAGCGGGTCGACGGCGAGGACGCGGACTTCGGCGTCGCGCTCGCCGACGGGCCGCTGAGCATCGAGCTGTGCGCCCCGCTCGACGTCGGTGGCATCTACTCCTGCGGCCGCAACGGACGGGCCGTGCTCAACGCCGACCGGTTCGCTGGGTCGATCGACGCCTTCCTCGAGGCCGGCGGCACGGTGCGGCAGTACCGCCAGTACCTCGTCAACCACGAGGTCGGTCACCTCATCGGGTACCAGCACGAGGACTGCCCGGCGCCGGGCGAGCCCGCCCCGGTCATGGTCCAGCAGTCCATGGGCCTGCAGGGCTGCCGCCCCAACGCCTGGGCCGCCCACGAGTAGTCGGGAGCAGATATCCCACGCCCGTGAGGTGTCGGTGCTGCGTGGTTGCATGGCCCCATGCCCCCCACGGTCCGACCTCGCCTGCGCCTGGACGAGCCCGCCGCCCCCACCACGGACCGGCTCGACGCCGGGGCCCGCGCCGTCCTCGACGAGGTCCTCGCCGCCGGCGCGCCGCACCTGCTGACGCTGGGCGCACCGGGCTCGGGCCGGACGACGCTCGCCGTCGAGGCCGTGGTGGCGGCCGCCCGGGCCGGTCGCCGGGTCGTGCTGCTCACGCCCGCCCGCACCGTCGCCTCCCGGCTGCGTGACCAGGTCGCCGGCCGGCTCGGTGCCCACGACGAGCGGGTGCGGGTCGCCACGCCCGCCGCCTTCGCCTTCGGCCTGCTGGGCCAGCACGCCGCGTACTGGGGCGGCCCGGCCCCCGCCCTGCTGTCGGGGCCGGAGGAGGACGGCATCCTCGCCGAGCTGCTCGCCGCCCACGCCGAGGGGGAGGTGGTCGGACCGGGCTGGCCGTCGACGGTCCCGGAGGCCGCCCTCGGGCTCGACGCCTTCCGGCACGAGCTGCGCGACATCCTCGCCCGCGCCGGCGAGCTCGCCCTCGAGCCCGAGGACCTGCAGCGGCTCGCCGCCGTGCACTCCCGTCCCGAGTGGGCCGCGGTCGCCGAGGTCCTCCAGCAGTACCGCGACAGCCTCGACGCCCAGGACGCCGGCGACGAGACCGCCCCGGGCACCGCCGGAGCACCCCGGCGTCGGCTCCGCCGCTTCGACTCCGCGCGGATCGTCGACGAGGCCGCCCTGGTCCTCAGTTCCTTCGCCGTCCCACCGTCGGGGGTGCGCGCCGAGCCCGGCGACCTGCCGGAGACCCCGACCTGGGACCTCGTCGTCGTCGACGACTACCAGGACGTCACCCGGTCCACCGCCCGCCTGCTGCGGGTGCTCGTGCGCGACGGCGCGCGCCTCCTCCTCCTCGGTGACCCGGACGTGGCCGTCCAGACCTTCCGCGGCGGCAGCCCCACGCTCGTCGCCGAGGCGGCGGCCGAGCCCGGCGCCGGCGGCTTCGGCGCGCAGGTGCGTCTGCTCGACGTCGTCCACCGCGGCACCCCCCGGCTGCGCGCGGCGGTGCAGGCCCTCGCCGAGCGGCTGCCCGCCGGTGGTGAGGGGCTGGCCCGGCGGCGGTCGCCGGTGGCCGCCCCCGACGACGCGTCCGGAGTCGGATCCGGCGTCGGATACGGCGCGGCCGCCGGCGCTGCCCGCGGTGCCACGCCCGGCCACGCGCCGGCCCGGCGGTCCGGCGTCGTCGTGGGCACCTTCCCCAGCCCGGCCGCGGAGGCGGACGAGATCGCCACCCTCGTGCGCCACACGCACCTCGTGGACGGGCTGGCCTACGGCGACTGCGCCGTGCTCGTGCGGACCTCCGGCCAGGCCGCCGCGCTGCGCTCCCTGCTCGGCGCCCGTCGGCTGCCCGTCTCCGCCGGACGCACCGGGCCGCTGCGCGAGGAGCCGGCGGTCCGGCCCCTGCTCGCCCTCGTGCGCGCTGCCGACGGGGGAGCGAGTGCCCCGCTCGTGCGCGACCTCCTGCTCTCTCCGGTCGGCCGGGCCGACGCGGTGGGGCTGCGCCGCCTCATGCGTGCCCTGCGGGTGGCGGCCGAGGCGGCCGGGCGTGGCACCGGGACCGACGAGGTCCTCCTCGACGCCCTCGAGGCGGTGCTGGCCGAGGGGCCGGCGGCCCTGCCCGCCGGTGTGCCGGGGGTGCTCACCGAGCCGTTGCTGCGCGTCGCGGACGTCCTGCGCGCCACGACGACGGCACTCGCCTCGGGTGAGGGCGCTCGGGGCGTGCTCTGGGCGGCCTGGGAGGCGACCGGCCTGGCCGAGCCCTGGCGTTCGCGCGCCGTGGACGGCGGGCCGGGGTCGGCGCGCGCACACGCCGACCTCGACGCCGTGCTCGCCCTGTTCTACGCGGCCGAGCGCTTCGAGGAGCGGGGGACGCCCGGCGGGGCGCCGGCCTTCGTGCGGCGCATCGAGTCCCAGCGGGTCGCCGAGGACACCCTGGCGGCGCGGTCCGGGCGGCGCGACGTCGTCGAGATCCTCACCGCCGCCCAGGCGGCGGGACAGGAGTGGCGCCTCGTCGTCGTCGCGGGCCTGCAGGACGAGGTCTGGCCCGACCTGCGGCGGCGCGACACGATCCTCGGCTCGCAGGCGCTCGTCGACGTCGTCACCGGTCGCGACGCGGGCACGGACCGCTGGGCCGACGCGCGCCGCGAGGTCCGCGACGACGAGCTGCGCCAGCTCGTGCTGGCCGTCTCGCGCGCCACCGAGCGTCTGCACGTGACCGCGGTGGAGAACGAGGACACCCGGCCCTCCCTGTTCCACACGCTCATGGCGGCCGACGTCGAGACTGCCGACACCGACGGCGCGTCCGCACCCGACGGCCTCCCCGCCCGGAGCTCGGGCGGGACCTCGGCCCGAGGTGCCGGTGGGACCTCCGCCGGCGCCGCGGGCGTCCTCGCCGACGCCGACCAGCTCCTCGCCCGCGACCTGCGCGGCCTGGTGGCCGAGCTCAGGCGTCGCCTCGCCGATACCCCCGACGACGCCGATGCCGCCCGCGTGCTCGCGCACCTCGCCGCCGAGCAGGTACCCGGCGCCGACCCGGCGCACTGGCCGCTCGCCCTGCCCACCACCACGCTGACGCCCCTGCGCGCCGGGGACGGGCCGGTCGCGGTCAGCCCGTCGGCCGTCGAGTCGGTGACCGAGTGCGGGCTGCGCTGGGCGCTGACCCGGTTCGGGGGCAACGGGGCGGACTCCGGTTCGCAGGCGCTCGGCACCCTCGTCCACGCCATCGCCGAGGAGCACCCGCACGGCACCGCCGAGGAGCTCAGGGCAGCGCTGGACGCACGGATTGACGAGCTCGACCTGGGCGAGGGTTTCGCGGCCGACCTCGAGCGGGACAAGGCGGTCAGGCTCGTCGAGAAGCTCGCCGCCTACGTCGCGGGGGGACCGGAGGTCGACGTCGAGGAGAAGGTCGACATCGTCGTCGGGGACGCCCACGTCCGGGGCCGGATCGACCGGCTCGAGCACCAGAGCGACGGCTCGGTCCTCGTCGTCGACCTCAAGACCGGCAAGGGGGGCGACGTGTCGGTGGAGGACGCAGCGCAGCACCCCCAGCTCGGCGTGTACCAGGTCGCCCTCGCCGCCCGGCACGAGGCGGGGGAGGGGCCGGCTCCCGCGGGCGCCCGGCTCGTCTTCCTCGGGGCCGACACCGTGAAGGTCAGGACACGGGACCAGGCACCGATGGAACCGGGTGACCAGGGCTGGGCGCACGAGCTCCTCCGGGACGCGGTCACCGAGATGTCGGGCCCGCGGGTCACCGTCCGCACCAACGCGATGTGCCAGTTCTGCCCGGTCCGCACCTCCTGCCCGGTGCAGTCGGACGGGCGACGGATCGGCGACGCCGGATCAGCGCCGGCGGACACGATCCCCACCGCCCCGAACCACACAGAGCCGACCCCCGCGAACCCGAGCCCCACCGACCCGACCGAGGAGCAGCCGTGAGCGCCGCCGTGCCACCGGACCACCGCGCGGACCCCGCACCGGACCGCCGCCCGGTCACCCCGCAGGACACCGCCCGCCTGCTCGGGAGCCACGAACCGACCGAGGACCAGGCCGGCGTCATGGCGCACCCCCTGGCGCCCCAGCTCGTCGTCGCGGGCGCCGGCTCGGGCAAGACCGAGACGATGTCCCTGCGCGTGGTCCACCTCGTCCACGCCGGGCGCGTGCGCCCCGACCAGGTCCTCGGCCTCACCTTCACCCGCAAGGCCGCCGGCGAGCTGGGCGAGCGGCTGCGCAAGCGCCTCGACACGTTGCGCCGCGCGCTCGGCCACGGACGCGCCACCCCCCGCGACGAGCTCGAGGCCGCCTGGCCCGAGGTGAGCACCTACGACTCCTTCGCCCAGTCGATCTACAAGGACCACGCCCTGCGCCTGGGCCTGGACCCGGCCGCCCGCCTCATCACCGACGCCGAGACCTACGAGATCGCCCACCGGGTCGTCGCCGGCTGGCCGGGTGAGCTGCCCCGGCTCGCCGACTCGGCGCTCTCGACGATCGTCGACGCCGTCCTCGACCTCGACGCCGCCTCGACCTCGCTGCTCGCCGAGGGCGTCGGCACGGACGGGCTGCGCCACGAGCTGTCGGCGACGGCCTCGACCATCATGGACGCCGAGCTCGTGGGGCGGAAGAAGGGCCCCTCGCCCGATGCGAAGGACATCGCGGCGCGCCACGAGGCCCGGATCGAGCTCCTCGACCTCGTCGAGGCCGTGCGCGCCGAACGACGCGCGAGCGGCGTCGCCACCTTCGCCGACATCGCCGATGCCGCCCGGCAGATCGTCACCACCTTTCCCGACGTTCGCGAGGAGCTGCGCGCCCGCTTCCGCCTCGTCCTGCTCGACGAGTACCAGGACACCTCGGTCGCCCAGACCGACCTGCTCGCCGCGGCCTTCGGCGACGGCTGGGCGGTGACCGCCGTCGGGGACCCGCACCAGTCGATCTACGGCTGGCGCGGCGCCTCGGCCGCGGCGCTCGAGGAGTTCCCCGTCCGGTTCGGCGGCGACCAGCCCGCCCTGCAGCGGGACCTCTCGATCTCCTGGCGCAACGACACCGCGATCCTCGACGTCGCCAACGCCGTCGCCGAGCCGCTCCGCCGGGGCTCGGCCCTCGACCTGCCCACGCTGGACGCACGGCCCGGTGCCGGCCCGGGCTCGGTGCGGGCGGCCTGGTACGCGACTGACGGCGAGGAGGCCGACGCGCTGGCGGTCCTCCTGCGCGAGCGCTGGCTCGAACCCTTCCGCGCGGCCGAGGCCGTGGAGCCCGGAACCGGCGGGACCGCTGCCGTGCTCACCCGCACCAACGCGCCGCTCGAGGTCCTCGCGGAGGCGCTGCGCCGCCACGGCGTGCCCTGCCAGGTCGTCGGGGCCGGTGGCCTCCTCCTGCGCCCCGAGATCCTCGACCTGCGCGCGGCCCTCGAGGTCGCCGTCGACCCCGCCCGGGGGGACCGCCTGGCCCGCCTGGTCACCGGCCTCGGACTCGGCCTGGCCGACCTGCGGACCCTGTGGGGCTGGGCGGGGGAGATCGCCCGGGCCGGCCTGCGTCTCGGCACCGCCGACGCCGCGGCGACCGGTGCCAGGGGCACCGACCTCGTTGACGACCCCGAGGAGTCGGCGATCGACCCGCGTCAGGAGCAGGCGCTCGCCGAGGCGATCGACCACCTGCCGCGCGAGGACTGGACGGTGCAGGGCCACGCACTGACCGATGGAGCCCGGCAGCGGCTCGAACGCCTTGCCCGGGCACTGCGGCGGATCCGCTCGGCCGCCCACCTGCCGGTGCCCGACGCCGTCGGGGTAGGGGTCGAGGCTCTCGACATCGACCTCGAGGTCGTTGCCGCCTCGACCGAGGAGCCGGCCGTCGCGCGCGCCGGGATCGACGAGATCCTCCGCCTGGCCTCGAGCTACGCGGCCGGCGTCGAGGGGGCGACCCTCGCCGGGTTCCTCGCCCACCTCGACCGCGCCGAGGAGAAGGAGCGCGGGCTGGCCGACGCCACGACCCCGGGCACCCAGGGCGAGGTCGACCCGCTCCACGGGGTCGTCCAGCTGCTGACCATGCACCGGGCCAAGGGCCTGGAGTGGGACGTCGTGGCGATCCCCGGCCTCAGCCTGGGGACCATGCCCGCGGTCGAGGTGCCGAGGAACCTGACCGACCCGGCGGACTTCCGGCCGAAGGAGTCGGCCTGGCTCAAGAAGCTCGGCGCCGTCCCGGCGAGCGTGCGCGGCGACGCCGACCGGCTCCCGCAGCTCGACCTCAGCGAGGCGGTCGACGTCACGGCCGTCGACGAGGCGATCGCGCGATTCCGCGCCGAGGCCGGTGTGCACGCCGTCGCCGAGGAACGACGACTGGCCTACGTGGCCGTCACCCGTGCGCGCTCCGAGCTCCTGCTCACGTGGCACTCCTACCGTGAGGAGACGAAGACGGCGCGGTTCCGCTCCCCGTTCCTCGACGAGGCCCTCGACACCGGTGCGGTCGAACCCCTGCCCGGCCGGGTGCTTGACCGACCCGACGACGCGCCGGAGGAGAACCCGCAGGTCGGACGCGTCCGGCAGAGCGTCTGGCCGCCGGCGGACGGCGCCGAGGGCCCGGCGGTGCGTCGGACGCAGGCGGCCGCCCGCGCGGTGGCGGCCGCGGCGCAGGCCGGCCCGCACCTGGACCTCTCGCCCGGGGCCTCGCCGTGGGACCGGTCGGCGTCGATGCTGCTCGCCGAGCGCGACGAGCTCGCCGCCCGTCTCGGCGAGGTGCCCCTCGGGGAGCACCTGGCGGCCACCGGCCTGGTCGCGCTGGCGGAGAACCCCGGGCGGTTCGCCCTCGAGCGGCTGCGGCCCGTGCCCCGCCCGCCGGCGCGCGCCGCCGAGCTGGGCAACCGGTTCCACGAGTGGGTCGAGCACCGCTTCGAGGCGCAGGTCCTGTCCGGCCTGGACACCTCCGCGGACGACGACGGGCTGCTCCTGCCCGATCCCGAGGCCGTCGAGGGGCTCGAGGGGCTCGAGGGCGAGAGCGCGGATCGGCTGGACGACGCCGCACGGTCCGACGACGCTCGCCTGCGCGAGATGCAGGACGCCTTCGAGGCCTCGGAGTGGGGGAGCCGGCGCCCGACGGCCGTCGAGGCGCCGGTCGAGGTGCGGGTGGGGCCGCTCGTGCTCCGCTCGCGGATCGACGCCGTCTACACAGATGCCGACGGCACTGTCGAGATCGTCGACTGGAAGACGGGGCGGATCCCCTCGGCCGCGGAGCTGCCCGCCAAGCTGCTCCAGCTCGACATCAACCGGCTGGCCTGGTCACGGGCCAAGGGGGTCCCGGTCGAGCGGGTCCGGGCCTACCTGTACTACGTGGCCCACGCGCATACGGTGCCCGCCCGGACCGACGACGAGGACACCGTCGAGGCGCGCATCCTCGCCGCCATCGGCCGCGGCGTCGCGGGTGGCGAGACCAGCGCCTGAGCCCCGGGGCCGCCGTCGTCAGAACTCGCGGCCCTCGCGGCGCCACTGCTCGTACTCCTCGGAGAGGTCGGCGGTGGCGGCGGTGGGCTGCGGGGTGCCCGCGGCCTCGCCGGGGTGCACGTCGAAGGCCGGCCACGCCTCCTCGTCGAGATCGGCCGCCGGCGCAGCGGCATCGGTGTCGGTATCGCTGTCGGCGTCTGTGTCGGCGTCGGGTGCGTCCGGCTCGCGCGGACCGACATCGGCCGCGCTGAGATCCTCCGCGCCGTCCCAGTCGTCCTCGCCGAGGATCGCGTCGGTGGTCTCGTCGTCGCCCGCATGCTCGAGCGGCGGTGCGGACTCGGCGAGCATCGCCCGCACCTCCGAACCGATGGGGGGCGCGTGGGCGACGTCGACGGCGAGCTCGCCGAGCATCGCCCGCGCGTCGGAGACCACCGAGGTGTCCTGGGAACGCCGGCCGAACAGCAGCCAGCGCACGAGCAGCAGCTCGGAGGCCAGCTGGGCGCGGTCGAGCAGGAACGGGTCTGCCGGGGTGTCGATCTCCTGCTCGTAGGTGGCCTGGACGAGGTCGACGGTCTCCGGCTCGACCGAGGAGACGAGCCAGGCGAAGTCCTCCGCCGGGTCGCCCACGTGCGCGTCGCCGAAGTGCGTGAGCGCGGCGACCTGGGCGCCGCTGACGCGGACGAGCTCGGCGTCGAGATCCCCGTGCACCACCGCCGCGGCGGCCGGCCACAGGTCGTCGGACTCCAGGGCGGACTCCCAGCGGTTGACCAGCTCGGGCGGCACGTCGCCGGTGCGGGCGGCCTCGTCGACCTCGGTCAGGCGGCGCCGACGGTAGGTGGCGATGTCGTACACGGGCAGTCCGACGGCGCCGACGATGTCGGTCTCGAGGGTGTGCAGTGCGGCCAGCGAGCGGCCCAGGTGCTGGGCGAGCTCGGGGCTCTCGTCGACGTCGCGCGGGTCGAGCGGGCGCCCGGGGAGCTCGCGGGCGACCATCGCGCGGCCGCCCTCGGGCAGCTGGGTGAACCCGGCGGGCCGCTCGACGTCGAAGGGAAGGAGGCGGTGGTCGACCAGGTCGGCGAACCGCTCGAGGAGGGCGACCTCGCCCTCGAGCGAGGCCCCCGCGGCCGCGGTGCGCGGCGTCCGGACCACCCAGTGACGCCCGCGGGCGTCGAGCACGCCGACGGTCTGGAAGTCGGTGGTGGTGCGGACCGGGGGTCGGGTGGCCACGACGTCGAGACCTGGCACGGCCAGGGTCGCGAGCGCGGCCAGCGCGATGGGCGAGCGTGTCACCCGCCCACGGTAGGCGTTGCGCCCCGTGCCGGGTGGGTGGGCACGCCGCCGAGGACCGGGTGGGCCGGGTCTCCCGGTGTCTGGCCCGCGCCCACGACCGCCGGGCGGGGGAGCGGCCCGGCTCAGGGGCGGGTGCGCCGTCGGACCGTTGCCGGGCGTCGGCAAGCGGGTCATCGACGGGCCCTGGATATATACCCCAGGGGGGTATATGGTGAGGGTATGACGGAGCACGACCAGCACACGCACGAGCACGAGAGGCACGACGAGCACGCGGGGCATGCCGGTGACGAGCACGCCGGCCATGCCGGCCACGCAGAGCATGGCGGCCACGCGGGGCACGCCGGACATGGCGGGCACGCCGGGCATGCCGGCCACGGTGACCACGTCGCCCAGTTCCGGCGCCTCTTCTGGATCGTGCTCGTCCTCGCGATCCCCACGGTCGCACTCGACCCGATGTTCGCCGACCTCCTGGGCTATCCGCTCCCGGACGCGCCCTGGCTGGGCTGGGTCGCCCCCGTGCTCGGCACCGTCATCTACGTGTGGGGTGGCCGCCCCTTCCTCGCGGGCGGCGTCGACGAGCTCCGGGCACGCAGGCCCGGGATGATGCTGCTCATCGCGATGGCGATCACGGTCGCCTTCGTCGCCTCGTGGGGTGCCCGCCTCGGTCTGCTCCCGGGGGAGCTGACCTTCTGGTGGGAGCTCGCGCTCCTCGTGGTCATCATGCTGCTCGGGCACTGGGTCGAGATGGCCTCGCTCGCGAGCACGTCCTCCGCGCTCGACTCCCTCGCCGCGCTGCTGCCCGACGAGGCGGAGAAGGTCGACGGCGACGACGTGGTGCGGGTGGCACCGGCCGACCTCGTCGTCGGGGACGTCGTCCTCGTCCGCCCCGGTGCGACCGTGCCCGCCGACGGCCGCATCCTCGACGGCGGCGCCAGCATGGACGAGTCGCTCGTCACGGGCGAGTCCGCCGCGGTCCTGCGCGAGACGGGCGACCGGGTGGTCGCGGGCACCGTCGCCACGGACTCCGGGCTGCGCGTCGAGGTCACCGCGACCGGCGACGAGACGGCGCTCGCGGGTATCCGCGCCCTCGTCGAGCAGGCGCAGAGCTCGTCGTCGCGGGCCCAGCGCCTCGCCGACCGCGCCGCCGGGTGGCTGTTCTGGTTCGCGCTCGGTGCCGCGGTGCTCACCGCGATCGCGTGGCTCGCGCTCGGCACGCCGAGCGACGCCGTCGTCCGCGTCATCACCGTCCTCGTCATCGCCTGCCCGCACGCGCTCGGGCTCGCGATCCCCCTCGTCGTGTCGATCGCGACCGAGCGCGCCGCCCGCGGGGGAGTTCTCGTCAAGGACCGGCTCGCGCTCGAGCAGATGCGCGCGGTCGACGTCGTGCTGTTCGACAAGACCGGCACCCTCACGCGCGGCGAGCCCGTCGTCACGGCGCTCGAGCCCGGTCCCGGCCGGACCGAGGAGGACGTGCTGCGCCTCGCCGCTGCGGCCGAGGCCGACAGCGAGCACCCGCTCGCCCGCGCGATCGTCGCCGCCGCGGCCGACCGCGGGATCGACGTCCCGCCAGCCACCGGTTTCAGCGCCTCACCGGCCGTCGGCGTGAGCGCCGACGTCGACGGCGCCCGCGTGTCCGTGGGCGGGCCGTACCTGCTTGCCGAGCGCGGTGCCGAGCCGATGGCGGCCACCGAGCCCTGGGTGGCCGACGGCGGGACGGTGCTCCACGTCCTGCTCGGCGACGAGGTGGTCGGGGCGCTCCGGCTCGACGACGGCGTCCGGCCGGAGTCCCGGGAGGCCGTCGACGCCCTGCACTCCCTCGACGTCAAGGTCGCGATGGTCACCGGCGACGCCCGGCCCGTCGCCGAGTCGGTCGCCGCCGAGCTCGGGATCGACCGGGTCTTCGCGGGCGTGCGACCGGAGGACAAGGAGGCTGAGGTCGCCTCGCTGCAGGGCGAGGGACGCACGGTCGCGATGGTCGGCGACGGCGTCAACGACGCCCCGGCGCTGGCCCGCGCCGACGTCGGCATCGCCATCGGCGCCGGGACCGACGTCGCCATCGGCTCGGCCGGCGTCGTGCTCGCGAGCTCGGACCCGCGCTCGGTCCTCTCCGTCGTCGAGCTCTCGCGGGCGGGCTACCGCAAGATGCGGCAGAACCTGTGGTGGGCGGCCGGCTACAACCTGCTCGCGGTCCCCCTCGCGGCCGGGATGCTCGCGCCGGTCGGGTTCGTGCTGCCGATGTCGGTGGGCGCGATCCTCATGTCGCTCTCGACGGTCGTCGTCGCGCTCAACGCGCAGACGCTGCGGCGCCTCGACCTCAGCCCCGGGGCGAGCGCGCGGGCGGTGCTCGACAGGGCCTGAGGGCCGCGCTCAGCGGGGCAGCGCCGTCGCCGAGCGCCCGTGCGGGTCGGTCAGCGCGCGCGGCTCCCCGTCGACGGCGAGCACGAATCGCGCGTCGGCGCCGTCGGGGACCTCCACGGTGTGGACGACGCCGTTGCCCTCGTTGCTCAGCCAGTGCCCCGGCAGGTCGCCGACCAGGTCCGTGAACCGGTCGCGGTCGTCGGCCGAGAGGTAGGCGAGGACGGCGGTGTGGAGCACGACGAGCGTGGCGTCGGCCGGCGCTTCCCGGGCGAGGTCCGGCAGCTGCTCGAGCAGGTCTCCCGCGACGATGCGTGGCGGGTCCCGCCGGGCGAGGTCCAGCGCGGTGCGGAGCCGCGTGCGGCGTTCCTCCTGACCGGGCCAGACCAGCGTCTCCAGCCAGAGGCGGGCGTCGTCGTCGGCGGCATCGACCGGGGCCAGGTCGATGCCGGCCCGCCACACCACCCGGGGCATCGACGTCGGTGGCGCGATCCCGGCGAGCTCGCTCGGGAGGACGACGGGCGACGGGCCGTCGACCGGATCGAGCGCGACCGACCCGGTCCCGGTCGAGTACCGGTAGGAGTAGCGGTCGGGCAGGAGGCACAGGCCCGCGGACGCGCCGACCTCGAGGAGGGCGAGCGGCCCGGGGAGCTCGGCCAGGAACGGCAGCACGACGGCGCAGCGGCCCGCCTCGTTGGTCTGCGTCGCCCGGCCGAGGACGGTGCGCCGGACGTCGTCCCAGCGGCCGGTCAGCGTCGAGCGGAGGGAGGCCACCGAGTCCCCGGCCCCGTGGAACCGGGCGGCCGCCAGCACGAGGTTCGGCTGCCGCTTGCCGCCGGGGAGCGTGGCGATGAGGTCGAGCAGCACGTCGTCGGACGCGATCGCCTCCGCCCACTGCTCGTACACGGCCGAGACGCCGCGCGCCTCGCGCCGGGCGAACAGGCGGTAGCCGTCGGCGACCGGTATCTCGCCGCGGTGGATGGCTGGGTCCATGCGGCCCATCGTGCCTGGTCGTGCGGGAGATGACGACCGAGATCACGTCGGCCCCGGACGAGCGGCGGGCTCGTCCGGGGCCGTGCGCGGTGACGGTCGTCAGGCGGCCCGGGCGGTGGGCGCCGAGACGGCGTCGAGGCGGGAGACCTCGTCGGCGCTCAGCTCGAGCGCGGGCGCAGCCATGATGGCCGGGAGCTGGTCGGGACGGCTCGCCGAGGCGATCGGGGCCGTCACGCCCTTGGCGAGCAGCCAGGCCAGCGCGACGGTCGTCGGCTCCACGCCCCGCGCCTCGGCGATCTCGACGAGCGTGCCCACGACGTCGAAGGTGGCCTCGCCGAGGTAGCCGGAGAGCATGTCCTTGCGCGCGACGGTCTCGATGTCGGCCGCGGAGGTATACTTGCCGGTGAGCAGCCCCGAGGCGAGGGATAAGTAGGGCAGCAGGGCGGCGTCGAACTCGCGGGCGATCGCGCCGTAGCCGTTCTCGACGTCCGCGCGGTGCAGCAGGCTGTACTGCGGCTGGATGGCGACGGGCACGGTCAGTCCCTCGCGGGTGGCGGTCGCGAAGAACTCCCGCATCCGCTCGGGCGAGTGGTTCGACAGGGCGACGTGGCGGACCTTGCCGGAGACCACGAGCTCGTGGGCGGTGCGGACCTGGTCGGCGATCGCGACATCCTCGTCGTCGTAGTGGAAGTAGTAGAGGTCCACGTGGTCGGTCTGCAGGCGGCGCAGGGAGTCCGCCAGCGCGGCGATGACGTTGTCCCGGGACAGGCCGGGCCGCGTGGGCAGCCCGCCGACCTTGGTGGCCACGACGATGTCGTCGCGGTTGCCGCGGGCGGCCATCCACTCGCCGATGATCTCCTCGGAGACCCCGCCGTCGTTGCCCTCGACCCACACGGAGTACAGGTCCGCGGTGTCGATGAAGTTGCCGCCGGCCTCGGCGAAGGCATCCAGCACCGCGAAGGAGGCCTCGCGGTCCGAGGTCCAGCCGAAGGTGTTGGTGCCGAGGTTGACGGGGAAGACGTCGAGCGAGGTACGGGGGAGGGTGGCCATGGACTGCCTTTCGTCGGCGTTGTCGGTGCCGACGGCGCGTCACGGGTGGACGCGCCGTCGGCCGGTACAAGTCCGGTTCCGGCGGAGACATTCCTGGCGCGACTCACCCGGCGACGATGAGCCCCACGCCCGCGCCGATCACCCCCACGACGACGGCGATCCCCCCGGCGGCGATGCACCACCGCATGGCGTTCGGTCGCTGCGGGTCACGGCCGACCACGGACAGGAAGAAGCCGAGCGGCATGAGGATCGCGCCGATGAGCACCCCGCTCGACATCGCCTCGGCCCAGACGGCGACGTCCGCACCGCGCAGGTAGAGGCCGATGACGAGGCCGAGGATGACGAGCATGCCGGCATGGGCGTGGCCGGCCCGGAAGTAGGTGCGCTGGAGCTCGTTGGCGGGCACGCCGCCGCCGACCACGCGCAGCAGGAAGCTCCCGCCGAACGCGATGGTGACGACCGTGAGCAGGACGATCCCGGCGTTGATGTCGGACATGGTCAGTCCTCTCGTTCGTGGGTGAGGTGATGTCGGCGTGGTGGTGCGGGCGGCCGGCTCACGTCGGGCTCCTCATGACGGTGAGCCGTAGAGCATCCCGGTGGCGCGCCGGGCGAGGGCGGAGAGGTCCCGGCCGGTTGCGGGCCGGGCGGTGGAGTCGGGGCTGCCGGCGGCGTCGGGCCGGTCGTCTGTCCCGACCTGCCCCGGGCCGCCGCTCGCGCGGTGGTGGGCGAGAAGGTCGGCGCGATCGAGGTTGCCGGACAGGGCGAGCGTGGTGAGGCCGTGGACGAGGGACCAGCCCGCGACGACGGCCGCGTGCGCGTCCTCGAGCGCCCCGTTGGCAGCGAGCGCGTCGACCCCGCCGCGCAGCTCGGCGAAGGCGCGGCCCGAGGCGCGGGCGAGCTCGGCGTCGTCGAGCAGGAGGTCGGGGGCGAACATGACGGCGAAGTGCGCGGGGTGGGCGGAGCAGTGCTCGACGTAGGCGACCCCGACGTCGAGGAAGCTCCCGCCCTGCTCGCGGGTCGCCACGAGTGCGTCGGCGAGCGCGTCGAAGCCCTCGGTGGCGATGGCGGTCAGCAGGCCGTCGCGCGAGCCGAAGTGGTGGCGCGGGGCGGTGTGCGAGACGCCGATCGTCGCGGCGATGGAGCGCAGCGAGAGCTGCTCCGGGCCGGTGGAGGCGATGACCCGCAGGGCCTCGTCGATGACGGCGCGGCGCAGGTCGCCGTGGTGGTAGCTCGCGTGCATGCCGCGAACTTACCGCAGGAAAGTTGCCGCTGTAAAGATCAGATCGGGTCGGCCGCGAGTCCGCGCAGGAGCGTGGTAGCGACCTCCGGCAGCAGGAGGCTCAGGTCGGCGTCGAGGTCGCGTTGCAGCGCGGTGGTGGGGACGTCGATGACGTGCTCGACGAGCAGGACGGCGACGTCGAGCGGCATCTGCCGCACCGATCCGGCCGCCATGCACCGGTCGAGGATGTCGCGCAGCAGCGCGGTGTCGTCGCCGTCGACGGCGAGGTACACGGGGGTCCCGTCCGCGCCGCGGTGCGAGACGGCGATCTCGGCCCCGGCCGCGATCTCGGCCCGGTGCGAGTCGAGATGGGCGAGGTAGGCCTCGACGTAGGCGCGCAGTCTCGCCGTCGGCTCGTCGTGGCGGGCGGTCGCCGTGGTGAGCGACTCGCCGAGGTCGCCCCACACGTGCTCGAGGACCTGGAGGAGCAGGGCGTCCCGGGTGCCGAAGTAGTAGATGACGGCGCTCTTCGCGACGCCGGCGCGGCGGGCCACCTCGGCGAGCGAGGTGCGGGGGTAGCCGACCTCGTTGACGGTGGTGATCGCCGCGGCGATGATCTGGCGGCGCCGGGCGGCCGCCGTGAAGGTGGGAGGAGAGTCGGTCACGGTGTCATCGTGCCCGCTCGCGGACGACGAGCTCGTCGATCAGGCCGGGCGCGGCAGTGCTGGCGAGCGCGACCGCCTCGCGGGCGGCGACGTCGGGGGCCTCGTACGCGCCCCACCCGCCGGCCGTCATGGCGCTGACCGTGCTCAGCCCGAGCCTGCGCTGCATCAGCGAGCGCCGCACGGCGATCGTGCTCACGGCGTCGCGGCGCAGGGCGGACGTGGTGCGGGTCGCCAGCCCCGAGCGCACGACGAGGTGCTCGCCCGAGATGGCGTGCCCCAGTGCCCGGTAGGCGACGACCGCGCCGAGCAGGCCGACCGCCCAGACCCCGACCGGCAGCCAGCCGACCCACGCGGGGACCACGCCGGAGAGCACCGGTACCGCCACCGCCGCCGCGACGACGGCGGCGAGGCCGGTCGCCCGCAGGGCCCGCTGGAGGAGTGCGGTGCGCGGGTGGCGGCGCAGGGGCGCGTCGAACGGCGACGGGTCGCCGAGCACCTGGCCCGCGACGCGGCGCGCGACGCCGATCGGCCCACGGGGGAGGATCGCGGTGGGCTCGGACGGGTCCCACATGCTCAGGCCGGTGGTGATGATGTTCGTGTCCGCCATGCCGATGAGGCGGCCGAGCAGCGGCTCGCCCATCGACAGGCCCCGCATCCGCGCCTCGTCACGGTTGACCTCGCGGGTGTTGAGCAGACCGCGGCGCGTGCGCAGGAAGGTCGTGCCCTCCGAGCGCACGCGGGCGAGCTCGAAGCGCCAGAAGCTGGTGACGAAGTAGACCGCCATGCCGACGGCCCCGACGACGGCGCCGACGACGACGGCGACCACGATGCGCGCGGGCAGGTCGAGCGAGGACCAGTCGACGAGCCGGCCGCCGATCTGGAGCAGGTCGACGCCGAACGTCAGCGCGAACCAGTACCCGCCCCAGATGACGCCGGCCGCCATGATGAAGGCCCAGACGCTGAACAGGTGGTAGACGACCCACCAGGTGTGGAAGGTCGCGAGGACCTCGACGTCGGGAGGCGGCTCGTCCGTCGCCGTCGCCGGGGTGGTCGCTTCTTCCTCTTCCTCTTCCACGTCCGGGGCGCTCTCGTGGAGCAGTCGTGCCCGCAGCGTCTCGGCGTCGGCGGTGGTGAGCGCGTCGAGGTGGAGCGCCGACTCGCCCGCCGCCGTCTGCTGTCCGGCACCGATCGCCAGCACGCGCAGCCCGGCGAGGCGGTGGTGGAACTTCGCCTCGGTGTCGACGCTGCGGATGCGCTCACGCCGGATCGTTCGATGGCTGCGCACGAGGACGCCCGTCCGGCGTTCGACGTGGGTCGGCGTGACCCGGTACCGCGTGAACGCCCACCGGACCAGGTCGCCGACCGCGCCGAGGATGCCGACGGCCGCGATGGCGAGGAACGGCCACAGGGCGTTCAGCTCGGGCCGGATGCCGAACGCGAGGGCGATCGGCACCGGGAGAGTGGCGACCAGGCTCCGGGCGAGGTCGACCCAGATCACCCGGTAGCTCAGGCGTATCCACGGTTCGCTCGCGCCCGGGGTGGCGTCGTCGTGGTTGACGGCTCCCGGGGTGTCGGTCTCGTGGGTGTCGATCTCCCGGGTGTCGCTCGCGGTGCCCTCGGCGTCGACGTCGCCGCTCATGTGGCATCCCCCTCCGTGAGCTCGGCGGACTTGGCGAGCCGCGTCGAGGCCTCCTCGGCGACGGCTCGGTCGAGCCCCTGGACCTTGACCGCGCCGTAGGACGACGCCGTGGTCACGCGCAGGGTCGAGAGCCCGAGCAGCTGCTCGAGGGGGCCGCGCACGGCGTCGACGGTCTGGATGCGCGACGTCGGGGAGACCCGCCACTCCTGCACGAGCCAGCCGGTGGTGGCGTACACGGCGTGCTCGGTCAGCTCCCACCGGTGCACTCGGAAGCGCCACCAGGGCTCGACGGCGAGCCGCACCGCGAGGACGACGCCGACCGCCACCGTGGGCGCGATCAGCCAGGGCCTGGCGGCCGGCCAGACGACGGACGGCACGACGAGCGCGGCGAGCAGGACGCCCCAGACGACGAGCGCCCGCAGCGCCCATAGCGCCGTCGCCCGCCGGTCGACGCGCAGTGCCGGTCGGCGGACGTCGACTGTCGTGTGGTTCTCGGCGGTGGTGTGCATGGTCCCCCTCGTGTTTGACCGTCCGGTCCAAGTCTAGACCGATCGGTCAAGAGGCTGAAGGGTGAACGCAGCCCGCGTGGGTGTGCACAACCGGGGCGGCGCGTAGCGGGATCGACGAAACTGGCCCCGGGGGAGCCGATCCCCCGTAGGTTCGAGCCGGGGCGGGACGGTCCGCCGGATGAGTTCCTGGGGGGCAGGATGGTCGATCCGTTGGCGCTGCTGGAGTCCGAGGTGCGCGAGCTCGTGCGCCGTCGGGACATCGACCCGGCGCGCGAGCCGGAGGCGACGCGCACGCTGACCGTGGCCGCCGCGACCGAGTTCGAGGAGCGCTCCACGCGTGGGCTCGTGCCGCCGTTGGCGGACATGGATGCCGCCGTCAAGCACGTGATGGACGCCGTCGTGGGCTTCGGACCGCTGCAGGCGCTGCTCGACGACCCCGAGGTCGAGGAGCTGTGGATCAACGAGCCCGGCAAGGTCTTCGCGGCCCGGCACGGGCGGGCGGAGCTGACCACCGTCCTGCTCGACACCCAGCAGGTCCGCGACCTCGTCGAGCGGATGCTGCGCACGAGCGGGCGCCGGCTCGACCTGTCCTCGCCCTTCGTCGACGCCGCGCTGCCGGGTGGCGAGCGGCTGCACGTCGTCATCCCGGTGATCACGCGCGAGCACTGGGCGGTCAACATCCGCAAGTACCTCGTGCGGGCGCGTTCGTTGGACGACCTCGTCCAGCGCGGCTCGCTCACCCGTCATGCCGCGCGCGTGCTCGACGCCTCGGTGCGGGCGGGGCTCAACGTGCTGGTCTCCGGGGCGACGCAGGCGGGCAAGACGACGATGCTGGCCGCGCTGTGCGGGTCGATCCCCGCCAGCCAGCGGGTGGTGACCGTCGAGGAGGTCTTCGAGCTCAACCTGACCAGGCGCGACGTCGTGGCCATGCAGACCCGGCAGCCCAACCTCGAGGGCACGGGCGAGATCCCGCTGCGGCGCCTGGTCAAGGAGTCGCTGCGGATGCGGCCCGACCGGATCATCGTCGGGGAGGTGCGCGAGGCCGAGGCCTTCGACCTGCTCGTGGCCCTCAACGCCGGGCTGCCCGGGGCGGCGACCCTGCACGCGAACTCCGCACGCGAGGCGATCACCAAGCTGTGCACGCTGCCGCTGCTGGCGGGCGAGAACGTCACCTCGGACTTCACCGTGCCGACGGTGGCGACGTCGGTCGACCTCGTCGTCCATCTCGACCTCGACCACGACGGCCGGCGCACCGTGCGCGAGATCGTCCACGTCACCGGCCGGGTCGAGGGTGGGGTGGTGGAGACCTCCCGCCTGTTCGAGCGGGCGGGCGCGCGTCTCGTGCGTGCGAGCGGGCACATCGGGCCCGACCCGCGGTTCGAGCGGGCCGGGGTCGACATCTCCGCGCTCCTCGCCGAGTCGTGACGACGACCTGAGAGAGGCGGCGCGGGGCACGACGCCGCAGTCGTGACGACGACCTGAGAGGGACGGCGGGGGGCGATCCGGGCGTGGACTCCGTCGGCACCTCTTGCCAGCACGGGGAGCGCTCTCTAGCGTCGCGGTCAGTGTGAGGCTTGGTGGTGCCGCGGATGTCGCGGTGGTTGGATCCTTTCCATCCGGTGATTGGCTCCTAGCCTTGCTGCCACTCCTGGCTGAGTTGGCCTGCATGCGTATTGCCGTCGCCGGATGGGAAGGACCGGCCGGCGTGACTTGATAGGAGCGTGCAGCTGCCCCACTGAGGTTTGTCCGCCGACCGGCCCGACCGTTCGACCCCCACTCGGATTCAAGGGAGGCAGTCACCATGGTGGTGCTGATCGGCGCGGACGTCCACAAGAAGTCACACACCTTCGTCGCGGTCGACGCGGCGGGTAAGCAGATCGGGCAGGTCACGGTCCACGCGACCCACAGCGGTCATGAGAAGGCCTACCGATGGGCCCAGAAGAGTTTTATCGAGCAGGACCGCCGGTGGGGGCTGGAGGACTGCCGCCACCTCACCGGCCTGCTCGAACGCGACCTCCTCGCTCACGGAGAGCCAGTGGTCAGAGTGCCGGCAAAGCTGATGGCCCGCCAACGCGCCACCGCGCGCACCCGTGGGAAGTCCGACCCCATCGACGCTCTCGCCGTCGCGCGGGCGATGGCTCGCGAAGAGGATCTGCCGACCGCGTCCACCGATGAGCAGGCACGAGAGGTCAAGCTCATCCTGGCCCGCCGGGAGGACCTGGTCGCGGAGCGGACCCGGGTGATCAACCGCCTGCGCTGGCACCTGCACGAGCTCGATCCCGAGGTCGACCCACAACCACGCGCGCTGATCCATCGGCCGGCCCAGGCACGGGTGCGGGAGGTGATCGAAGCCAGCGAAGGAATCGTCGCGGAGATCGCGGGCATGGTCCTGGCCGATCTCGAACGGCTCTGCCACTTGATCAGCGAGCTCGACACGCGGTTGCGGGCCATGGTCCGAGAGGTCGAGCCGGTGCTGCTGGAGATCCCCGGCTGCGCAGACCTGTCGGCCGCGAAGATCATCGCCGAGACCGCCGGGATCACACGATTCGCGAACGAGGGGAAGTACGCGATGTTCGCCGGCTGCGCCCCGATCCCGGTCTGGTCGGGCAAGACAGAAGGTCGAGTCCGCCTCAACCGTGGCGGGAACCGGCAGCTGAACTGCGCGATCCACCGCATCGCCATCACCCAGATCCGCCTCGAGGGACCAGGCAAGGACTACTACGAACGCCTCCGCGAACAGGGCAAGACCGTCATGGAAGCCCTCCGCTGCCTCAAGAACGCCATCGCCCGCCGCATCTGGCGCACCCTCACCCGAGCCCACCGGCAACGCGCCCTCACTCCCCCTCCGATCCCCCTGACCCCCACCTCAACGACTTGCGTCCAGCAAGCCGCTTGACATAGGAGATACGCATGGCACGCGCCCTGCGCTTCGACCCGACGGATCTGCGACGTGTCTACGCCGAGATCGGCGAGGTGGTGTGCAGCCTCGTCGAGACGGTCGGCCCGTACGCGTGGGACGGGCCCGGTCTTGGCGGCTGGACCGTGCGCAACCTCGTCGGGCACACCGGTCGCTCCTTCGTCACCGTGACGACCTACCTGAGCGCCGGCGCCGGTCAGGCACCCACCCTGCACCACCCGCTCGACTACGCCCAGGCCTACCGGGCGGTCGCCGCCGATCCGTCGGGCGTCGAGGAACGCATCTCGGTCGTGTAGCGACCCACGCCGGGTCGGGATCGACGTCGTGCAGGGAGCCGAGTCGGGCCGGATCGTCCCGTGCCGCGAGAACGCCTGTGGAAACAGCGCCACGGCGCCGCGCGCTCGCCTACGCTCCAACAGTGTCCGCGGACACATCGACCACGACCCTGGGGGGCGGGATGGCCGACACCACGTCGCTGCACCGGCGCGCGCTCGAGCACGACTGCTCGGGCGTCGTCGCGATCCGGGCGTTCCCGCGCGACGCGGCGGGCGCGGTCGCGGTGCGGGCGTTCGGGCGCGGCGCAGCGCGCGCCTCGCGGACGGGCGCGTCGTGGGGGTGATCGCGGGGCTCCTGCTGGGAGCCGGACTGTGCCTGGTGTGGTTCTCCTTCTTCGAGGCCGGCCCGCGCACCTCCCGCGTGGCCACGCGGCTCGACCGGATCCAGGACGTCCTGACCCGATCGGGCTCGCCGTCGGTCAGCCCGGGCTCCTTCCTGGCCGTCTCGGTGGTGCTCGGTCTGGCCGTGCTGGTCCTCGTGCTGGCGCTGACGGGGGCGGGTCCTGTCGCCGTCGCCTTCGGGGTGATCGCCGCCGGCGTGCCGTGGCTCGTCGTCACGGCGCGGGCCCGCAGCCGCAGCACCCAGCTGCGCGACGTGTGGCCCGACGTCATCGACGCCCTCGTCTCCGCCGTGCGCGCCGGTCGTTCGCTGCCCGAGGCGGTCGGCACCCTCGCCGAGCGTGGGCCCGAGGCCGTCCGACCCGAGTTCCGGCGGTTCGTGGCCGACCACCGCGCCACGGGCAACCTCGTCGAGTCGCTGGACCGGCTCAAGGCCCGGCTGGCGGACCCGGTCGCGGACCGGATCGTCGAGGCGCTCAAGCTCACCCGGGACGTCGGCGGCTCGGACCTCACCCGCCTCCTGCGGGCGCTGGCCCACATGCTGCGCGAGGACCAGCGCACGCGTGGTGAGCTCGAGGCCCGGCAGAGCTGGACCGTCAACGGCGCGCGGCTCGCCGTCGCGGCACCCTGGGCGGTCCTCGCCCTGCTGGCCGCACGGCCCGAGGCTGCGCAGGCCTACTCGACGTCGACCGGTGCTGCGGTCGTGGCCGCGGGCGCGGCGACCTCGGCACTGGCCTACTGGCTGATGCTCCGGCTCGGCCGGCTGCCTGACGAGGCGCGGGTGCTGCGATGAACCTGACCGTGTACGGCGGGATCGCCGGCCTCCTGCTCGCCGCCGGGGTGTGGGTCATCGTGGCCCGGCTGGGCGCCAGGCGCCCACGCCTGGCCGACCGCCTCGCGCCATACCTGGTGGAGCGGCCCACCTCGTCACGGCTGCTGGCCGAGGCCCCGGCACGCACGCCGTTCACCGTGGTCGAGCGGCTCGTGGCGCCGCTGATCGACGACGTCGTGCCGATGCTGGAGAAGCTCGGCTCGACCACGACGACGGTACGCAAGCGGCTGTCCGAGTCCGGCTCGGCGACGACGGTGGCGCAGTTCCGCACCGAGCAGATGGTCTGGGGCGTCATCGGGCTGGCCGCGGGGCTCGTCGTGGCACTCACCCTCGGTGCCGTGCGGGACGCGCCGGTGCCCATCCTGCTGCTCGGGGTGGTCCTGTTCGGGGTCAGCGGCGCGGTGCTGCGGGACACGCACCTGACCAAGCAGGTGACCAGACGTCGCGAACGGCTGGCCGCCGAGCTGCCGGACATCGCCGAGCTCCTCGCGCTGTCCGTCGGAGCGGGGGAGGGCCTGGTGCCCGCGCTCGAGCGCGTCCAGCAGGTGGCGCGCGGCGCGGTCGCCGAGGAGCTGCGGACCACGCTCGCGGAGACCCGCTCGGGCGTGCCGATGGTGGTCGCGCTCGAGCAGCTGGCCGCACGGACCGGGTCGCCGTCGCTGAGCCGGTTCGCCGACGCGCTCGCCGGCGCTGTCGAGCGGGGTACCCCGCTCGCCGAGGTGCTGCGCGCCCAGGCGCAGGACGCGCGGGAGACCACGCGGCGCGAGCTCATGGAGCTCGCCGGCAAGAAAGAGGTCGCGATGATGGCTCCGGTTGTCTTTCTGATTTTGCCCACCACAGTCATGTTTGCCCTGTTCCCGGGCCTGGCCGCACTGCGGATGGGCCTATGAGCCACGTGCGGGCACCCCAGCTCACGACCGACACCACCCCGAGAGGCGACCGAGATGAACCCCCTGCTGCTCCTGCTGACCTGGCTCGGCGAGAAGATGCGCGACGACGACACCGAACGCGGCGACGTGCCGGGCTGGGTCATGGTCACGTTGATGACCGCCGGCCTGGTCATCATCATCTGGGCCATCGCCGAGACCCAGCTCGGCGCGCTGTTCCAGACGGCGATCGATCGGGTGCTCGGCCGGGGCTGACCGGTCCGCTGGGCGTCGACCCGCGGGGCGCCCGACCGCGGAGTTCCGTCCGGCGGGTCGCCGGCCCGAGGGGCGCCGGACCGCGGAGTGACTCCCCGCGAGGTGCCCGCCCGCAAGTTGCCGCACCGCGGCGCGGGTGTGCGCGAGACGGTACCGAGCGCGCGACACGATCGTGCCGTGATGCCGAGGCCGGGTCGGCGATCGTCGACTTCGTCATGGTCTCGGGCCTGCTCCTCGTGTTCGTGGCCGCCGTCCTCCAGCTCGCGCTGGTCCTGCACGTGCGCAACACGCTCATCGACTCCGCCTCCGAGGGCGCCCGCCACGGCGCGCTGCTCGGCTCGAGCCCGGAGCGGGGCGCCGCACGTACGGAGGAGCTCATCCGTGCCGGGCTCGCCGACTCCTTCGCCGAGGACGTCTCGGCGCGCATCGTCACCTCCGGTGGTGTGCCGCTGGTCGAGGTGAGCGTGACCGCACCCTTCCCCGTGATCGGTCTGCTGGGTCTGGGCGGGGACATCGAGGTCGAGGGGCACGCCGCACTCGAGGTCGAGCCGTGAGCCCCACCGCGCCGTTGGACGGCCGCCGGCGTCGGGGCGCGAGAGACCCCGCCATGGATCCCGAGGCGGGCAGCGCCATCGTGGAGTACCTGGGCGTCGCACTGCTGCTCCTCCTCCCGCTCATCTATCTCGTGGTGGCGGTGAGCCGGATCCAGGCGGCGTCCTTCGCCGCCGAGGGGGCCGCGCGCGAGGCGGGCCGGATCATCGCCCAGGCCGAGGACGCGACGGCCGCAGCCGGCCCGGCGGGCATGGCCGTCGAGCTGGCCTTCGCCGACCAGGGGTTCGAGGTCGACGGGGCGCAGAGCCTGTCGCTGTCCTGCTCGGCCGATCCGTGCCACACGCCGGGGGCGAGGATCGACGTCCAGGTCAGCGCGGTCGTCGCTCTCCCGCTCCTGCCGGAGTCGATCGGCAGCGTGCCGACCAGCATGGACGTCGAGGCGCGACACCTGGTCGTCGTCGAGGACCACCGGGGCACCGGGTGAGCGCCTGGCGTGCCGGCGGGGCCGGCGGGGACGGCCGAGACGGCCGAGACGGCCGGGACGACCCGGAGTCGGGCCAGATCATGGTGCTCGGCATCGGGTTCGTCGTGGTGCTCGTGGCCCTCGTGCTCGTCATCACCGCGGTCTCCGCCGTGCACATCGACCGCAAGAGGGCCCTGGGAGTGGCGGACGCCGCGGCCGCCGCCGCTGCGGACGCCGTGGTCGAGGAGGCCTTCTACGCCGAGGGGCGCGAGACGCTGCTGACCGACGAGATGGTGGTCCAGGCCGCCTCGGAGTACCTCGCTCAGGTCGACGTCTCCACGCAGGGCGGGATCCGATCCGTGGCGCTCGCCGAACCGACCGGTACCCCCGACGGTGCCACGGCGGTCGTCACCCTCGTGGCCGTGATCGAACCGCCCGTCGTGCCGGCGATCGTCTCCCAGGCGGTCGGGCCGATCGAGGTGACGGTGACCGGGCGTGCGCAGGCGTTCGACCGCACCCCTGTGCCCTAGCCCGGCGGGCACGGGGTACTCCCGCCGGTCTCGTCACCGGGGTGTGGTGCCTCGCGTCCGCCGGGGTCGCCTTCCGCACCCGCGGGATCGACGAGGCCTGCGGCGTCGCGCATGCGCGTGCCGTCCCTCGTGCCGGGGTCCTCTGGTCCGTCTCTTCCCCCTGCTTCGTCTGGTGGGCGCGCGGTGCGGCGGGCGACGCGTTCGACGAGTGCGTCGTACCGCTCGGGTGTCATCGGGGGTGGAAGTGGTCGGATCTGGTAGGGCAGTGGTGAGCGGGGGATCAGGTAGCGGTGCCCGGTCGGCGTGTAGACGTCGATGCGGCCGCCTCCGATCTCGTCCCCGACCTCGGGGCCCCCGCCGGGTTCGGCATCGCCCCGGCGTGTGGCGTCGCGCCCGCGTCCATCCCGGCTGCCGTCGGTGTCGCTGGTCTGGGTGGCTGGCGCGTGCCGCCATCCGGGGTGTTCCTTGAGGTAGTTGCAGCTCGCGCACAGCCCGGAGGCGTTGGCGGCGCTGGTCGCGCCACCGTCGGCGTGGGGGATGGTGTGGTCGACGTGCTGGATCGGTGCGTTGCAGTACAGCCCCCGGCAGACGTCGTCCCGCAGGAGGATCAGCTCGCGCAGCCTCCCCGTGAACTCGCGTGCGCGTGACTCGGTCGACACCATCCCGCCAGATGCGGGGTCGGTCCACAACCGGCGGAACCAGACCTGGCCGGCATCACGGACCTGCTCCCGCGCGACCGCGGCGGACAGCGGCCCCTGGCCGGGCACCCATGCGGGCTCGTCGGAGCCGGCGAGGGTGCGGTCGGTCATGACGATCGTCAGGTCGACGTCGGGCGGCTGCGTGGCCGGCGTGCCGGTGAGCTGTTCGACGAGCAGGTCTGCCGCGGTCTGCGACACCGTGCGTCCCGGCGCCTCGCCGGCGTTGACCAGCGTGGCGGCCTGTTTCGTCAGGGTGGCGTGGACCCGCACGGCGTCGGTCATCGGTAGGTAGGCGCTGAGGTAGGCCATCTGGCCGGCGGCCGGACGGACCGAGACCCGACGCTGCCGCTTCTCGCGGGTGTGCCGGGACCGTGCGGCCTCGTCGTCGAGGGCGAGGGTGTGCTTGCGCGCCTGGCGTCGGACCTGGGCATCCCCCCAGGTGGGGAGGTCCTCGGCGATCGCGGCGTCGACCCGTCGGCGGTCCTCGGCGGGCAGGCAGGCCGTCTCCTGGGCGATGATCGTCGCGCGCCACTCGGTGACCTGGCCCTGCTCCATGAGCTCGAGGGTGCGGGGGAGCTCGTGGACCAGGGCCTTGGCCAGGCCCAGGTGACGTGATCCGCGGGCGGGGGAGTCCATCCGTGCCAGTGCCACCTCGGCGGCCAGGCCTCGGCCCCTCTCCTCGCGTGGTATGCCGCGATCTATCTCGTCGTCCTCGCGCATGTGGGCGAGATCGGTGGTCGCGACGGCCTGCGCGGCCGCTGCGGCGGCCGTCAACTCTCCCAGGGCTCGGATCTGATCGATCGCCTCGGCCTGAGAGCTGCGCTTCATCGCGCTCAGCGACAGAGTGAACTGGCGAAGGTCAGCCGCGTCGGGCCAGGACGCGTGGGCAGAAGGGACGACGGCCAGGCGTGGGGGAGCGGGGATACCGCGGTCCCGCGACGGCGGATCGGCCTCGGCCAACGACACGTCCCCCACCCCCTCCCATTCGCTGCTCGAACGTCTGTTCGACGTGTTGAATCTACGGGCCCGCAGGGGTGGGCGCAAGACCTTCGGCAACATCTGTGGACGGCCCTGACCTGGGCATGCATGTGGAAACTTCGTGGCTGGGGACGTGCGAAGGGGATGCTTGCGGTGCCCTGCCGGGTGGCGGGAGAAGAGTCGGCTCGTCGTCACTCCTGGTCCGACTGCCTGGTTTGGTCGTCGGCCCAGTTACCCGGCGCGCCGTCAGACCGGTTGTCTGGCTACCCGCCGCGTCGTCGGCCCGACTACCCGCCGCGCCACCGACCCGGCTACCCCGCTACGCCCTCGGCCCACTCCGTCCCGCCACGCGCGTCGGCGGGCGCGGGTCTGATCTCGTCACGCATCTGCTCCATCCGCTCGTCGAGCTCCGCGGCGACCGCGGCGGCGGCGTCGAGCTGGTCGCGCAGGCGCGGGGGGAGGTTCGTGTCGAACTTGTAGGAGAGCTTGTGTTCCGTCGAGGCCCAGAAGTCCATCGCGATGGTGCGGATCTGCAGCTCGACCGGGATGTGCTCGGTCGACGACGACAGGAACACCGGCACCTGGACGATGAGGTGCAGCGACCGGTAACCGTTCGCCTTCGGCTCCTTGATGTAGTCCTTGACCTGCAGGACCTCGAGGTCGGGCTGGCGGGCGAGCATCCGCGCGATCCAGTACACGTCGGAGATGAAGCTGCAGGTGATCCGGATGCCGGCGATGTCCCGGATCGTCTCCCGGATCGCCGGGATCGTCAGCTCGTCGCAGGTGCGCACGGCCTTGCGCAGCAGGCTCTCCGGCGACTTCAACCGCGTGCGCACGTGCTCGATGGGGCTGTAGTCGTGGACCTGCTCGAACTCCTTACGCAGGATGTTGATCTTCGTCTGCACCTCCTCGATGCCCGCCTGGTAGTGCATCCGCAGGTGGGAGAAGCCCTCGAAGGACGTGCGGAGCTGCTGCGCGATCTCGACCAGGTCCACGGGGCCCTCGAAGCTGCGCTGCCGGGTGGCGACCAGCTCACGCAGCCGCATGTCGCCCTTGGGGTCGATCGGGAGGTCGAGCAGGGACCGGGGCGGCGTCGCCCCGTTCGTCGAACCGGGAGCCACCCCGTTCGTCCGACCGGTACCGACGCCGTCCGACGCAGCCGCCGGTGCACCGTCGAGACCGCCGGCAACCACGCCGTCGGCCCCACCGGCAACCACGCCGTCGGCCCCGCCGTCGCGCGGCGCACCGTCGGACCCGCCGGCAGTCGCGCCGTCGGCCCCCGCACCGATCTCCGGGGTCATCGGTCGGACCGGTCCTTCTCGCGGCAGCTACGGCACCGGCCGTAGATGTCGACGACGTGGCGTACCGGCTCGAAGCCGTGCCTCTCGATGATCTCGGTCATCCACGACTCGTCGGGCGGCGAGAAGTCCACCGTCGCGCCGCACGACTCGCACACGAGGTGGTGGTGGTGCCCGACCTCGCAGGCGCGGAAGAGGGTCTCGCCCTCGGAGGTCTGCAGGGCATCCACCTCGCCGGCGGAGACGAGACGGTTGAGGACCCGGTAGACGGTGGCAAGACCGACCTGCTGATCGGAGTCCTGCATCCGACGGTGCAGCTCCTGCGCGCTGACGAAGGACGTGTCGGCGCCGAGGGCCTCCTCGACCGCGGTCTGCTGCCAGGTCCGGCGTCGTGCGCTCATCGAACCATCATCCTTCATCGCGCGCGGTTCAGCAGTGTGCGCCGCCACGCCTCGGCGCGGGTGCGGACACCCCTCCCCGTACCGTCCGGGCACCGCGGGTGAGACGGGTCGCTACGGTGACCCCGTGAGCCAGTGGAGTGCGCAGAGCCCGGGGAGCGGTCCCGGAGGGTCGTGGGGGAGCGGAGCGCCCACGGGGCAGCCCGCGTACGGCGTGCCGGCGTCGGACCCGTGGGGCTCGACGCCGCAGCCCGGCTACGGCGGTCCTGGCACCCCGGGCGGTCCCTCCGGCCCTGGTGGCCCGGGTGGGAACGGTGACGGCCCCGGCGGCGGCAAGGCCGTCCTCATCGTGGTCGCCATCACCGTCGTGCTGCTCGTGGCGCTGGTCGTCACCGGCTTCTTCATCTACCGCAGCTACAGCTCGGACTCGACGGAACCGCGGACGTCGACTCCCTCACCGGCTCCGTCGACCACGACGGAGCCCTCTCCCACGACCGAGCCGCCGACCACGACCGAGCCGCCCACCACCACGGAGCCGCCCACCACCACCGAGCCCCCCGAGGCCGGGGAGGGCGTCTCGGCGTCGGGTCCCACCACGGTCTTCGAGCTCGAGGTCGGCAACTGCGTGACCTTCGAGGACTGCTCGAGCCAGTCGAACGAGCTCGTCCTCACCCCCTGCGACCAGCCGCACCACCTGGAGTTCTACCACCTGTTCGACGTCGAGGACCGGGCGGAGTACCCCGGGACGGCGGCGATGAACGAGGAGGCGCAGGCCGGGTGCGAGGCGGCCTGGGACGCGCTCCCCACGCCGAACATCGACCTGACCCAGATCCGGCTCTCGACCCTCTCGCCGTCCGAGGGGACGTGGGCCCAGGGCGATCGCGAGGTGCTCTGCCTGGCCCGGAGCGTCGAGGAGGGCGACGCGCTCCAGGGCAACTTCCAGGACGCCTCGGCGATGCTCCTCGACTGAGCCGGCGCCGTTCGCCCGCCGCCCGCAGCGGGGATGGGGAGAGCGACCCATGGGGGCGACGTCGGCCGCGGCCGATGACTATCTATCGTCCTTCCAGAGTCCCCACGCTCGTCGGTACGGCAGCGAGACGCCGATGCGTCTGCCGTGCCGGGGCCGCCCGGGACGCCCCACCACCGGCACAGATCTCGCGAGGGACGCACCACGAACAACGACCACCCCGCAGGCTCCGACGACGTCCCCGTCGTCCGGGCCGACGTCCCACTGCCGCCTGGAGGCGGCTGGCCGACGTACCGCGTGCGGCACGACGACGGGGCGCAGCAGCGACCCCTCGCGACGTCGCCGGAGGACGCCGTACCGCAGGGGCAGGCCGGCGCGACGGACCAGATGGAGCCGCAGGGGCAGGCCGGCGAGTCGGACGGGGAGCGGCCGCAGGGACAGGCCGCGACGCCGGAGCAGGCGGTGCCGCAGGGATCGGGCACCGGGGGAGCGGGCGCCCCGCGTGACCGGTTCGCCCCGACGGCGGACAGCCCGCCGTCCGCGCCGCCCTCGGCCCTCGACCAGCAGGGTCCCGGCGCCCGCCCTCGTCCCCGCCCCGGGACGGCCCGTCCGGCCCCGGCCGCAGTCCGTGTGCGCGAGGCCGCAGCCCGCGGCGCAGCGGCCTCCGCCCGCCCGGCGGGTACGCCGGGCCACGACGTCGGCCGGTCGCCGGCTGGTGCGGTCGCCGCCGGGTCGCCGGCCCGCCCCGGGACGTCCCCCGGCTCAGCCACGACCAGCCCCGGCGGCAGCCCTAGCCCGACGGGCGCCTCCACCCCCGGCGGCGCCATCAGCCCGATCGGCGCCCCCACGCACGGCAGCAGCTCCAGCCCGAGCGGCGCCGCCAACCCCGGCGCGACCGCGTCGAGCACGAACGGCCCCACCACCGCCCGCCGCGCGCTCCCGCGCACCGTCTTCCACGGCATCCAGGCCCGTTCCGCGCATTCGCGTCCCGACCAGGCCCGCCCGACGGCGCTGCCCGCCTCGGTGGAGATCGTCGACCCGGGCGGCGAGCAGGATCACGGCGACACCAGGCGGAGGGGCTTCGGCTCGGCCATCGGCCTGCCGCTGGCCTCGGACCACGTCGGCGACCGGACCAGCGTGTCCGGCACCCTGTCCGAGGACGGTGCGACCGACGTCGCCTCGCATGGCGCGCGCACCTCCTCCGCCTCCGGCCCCGACGCCGACCACCCGGTCCGTGCCGGTGCCGCCGCGACGACAGGAGCGGGGCGTGGCGCGGACCGGCCCGGGGCTCCGCCCGCAGCCCCCGTCGCTCCTCGCGGACGCCGGCCGGGGCACCGCATGCGCCGGGTGCTCGCGGCCGCGGCCGCCGTCGTCGTCCTGGGCGTCGGCGCGGTCACCGTCAGCACGCTCGGGGGCAGCGACCAGGGGGGCAACCTCGCCTCGACGCGTGACGCCGACCGGGAGGGCGTCGAGCCCACGCGGGAGACCGGTCCCGACGTCGAGGTGCCGGGCACGCCCGACGGTGAGACGCCCGGGGCGCCCGGCGCCACCCCGGACACCACGCCGGACTCCGAGAACGAGGCCCTGCCCGACGCGCCGACGACCGCACCCGAGGAGGACCGGCCCGGCAGGGGTGACGCCGACTCGTCGACGGACGAGGAAGGGACGTCCCCGTCGGACGGCTTCACCTCGGGGCTGCAGGGCGCGCGGATGGCGCAGCTGGCACGGCCCGAGCTGGTGGGCACCCAGGGGCTCGCGGTCGGCGACTGCCTGACCCGCGATGGCTTCGAGACGCGCACGCAGGACGTGGAGCTCGTGCCCTGCGAGGGGCGCTCGCAGGTGCAGGTCGTCGACGAGGTCGAGCTGGAGATGGTCCCCTACCCGGGTTCTGCCGAGCTGCTCCCGCTCGCCTGGGAGGCTTGCGCACAGGCCGTCGACGACGATCCGCCCCCGGGGGTGGACCCGGAGCAGGACCTCGTCCTCTCGGCGGTCGTGCCGGACCGCGAGCAGTACGAGTCCGGCGACCGCACGGCGCTGTGCGTGGTCGTCACCTCCGAGGAGGACGCGTGGATGACCGGTCCGCTGCTCGAGGCGGGCCCGGACGCGGGCCCCGGTGGCTAGTAGGATCGATCCTCGTGGCTACCGACTTCTCCTCCGAGATCGCTGACCTGCGGAGCACGTTCGCGAGCATCTCGGCCGTGACCGACCCGGACGCCCTGCGCGCCCGGATCGCCGAGCTGACCGAGGAGTCGGCCGCGCCGGACCTCTGGGACGACCCCGAGGCCGCGCAGGTCGTCACCTCCAGGCTCTCCCACGCCCAGCACGACCTCGAGCGGCTCGAGAAGCTGGAGACGAGGATCGACGACCTCGAGGCACTCGTCGAGCTCGCCGAGGAGGAGGACGACGACCTCGAGGAGGAGGCCGAGTCCGAGCTCGAGGCCGTGCGCAAGCAGTTGAGCGAGCTCGAGGTGCGCACGCTACTGTCCGGCGAGTACGACGAGCGCGCGGCCGTGGTGACCATCCGCGCCGGCGCGGGCGGGGTCGACGCCGCCGACTTCGCCGAGATGCTCATGCGCATGTACCTGCGCTGGGCCGAGCGCCACGGCTACGCCACCACCGTCATGGACACCACGTACGCCGAGGAGGCGGGGCTCAAGTCGGCGACCTTCGAGGTCAACTCCCCGTACGCCTACGGCACGCTCTCGGTCGAGGCCGGCACCCACCGCCTGGTGCGGATCTCGCCCTTCGACAACCAGGGACGCCGTCAGACGTCCTTCGCCGCCGTCGAGGTCATCCCGCTCATCGAGCAGACCGACCACATCGAGATCCCCGAGTCCGAGATCAAGGTCGACGTCTTCCGTTCCTCGGGCCCCGGCGGCCAGTCGGTCAACACCACCGACTCCGCGGTGCGCATGACCCACATCCCCACCGGCGTCGTGGTCTCGATGCAGAACGAGAAGTCGCAGATCCAGAACCGCGCGGCTGCGCTGCGCGTCCTCCAGTCCCGCCTGCTGCTGCTGCGCCAGGAGCAGGAGGCCGCGGAGAAGAAGGCGCTCTCCGGGGACGTCAAGGCCTCCTGGGGCGACCAGATGCGCTCCTACGTGCTGCAGCCGTACCAGATGGTCAAGGACCTGCGCACCGAGTTCGAGTCGGGCAACCCCTCGGCCGTGTTCGACGGCGAGATCGACGGCTTCGTCGACGCCGGCATCCGCTGGCGCCGCTCGGAGGACTCCGCGGACTGATCCGCGACGGGCGGTGCCGACAGTCGGTCCCGGTACCCGGTACCGGACGGTGGGACCCGCCCGCGGACTCGGCGCGGGAACACCCCCCTTGCGGTCCGGTCTCGGGGCGGCGTGGCGTCCACCCCCACCCATCTGCGCGGACGTACCATCCAACCGGCCAGGATCTACCTTCCCTGACACCGACACTGGCCGGATGCAGCTGTGATCCGTTTCGACAACGTCTCCAAGGTCTACAAACGGGGCGCCCGACCCGCCCTGGACGAGGCGACCCTGGAGATCGAGCGGGGCGAGTTCGTCTTCCTCGTCGGCGCCTCCGGGTCCGGCAAGTCGACCTTCCTGCGTCTGGTCCTGCGCGAGGAGCGCGCCACGAGCGGCACCGTCTACGCCCTCGGTCACGACCTCGCCCGCCTGTCCCGCTTCCGCATGCCCCGCCACCGGCGCCAGATCGGCATGGTCTTCCAGGACTACCGCCTGCTGCCGGGCAAGTCGGTCTTCGACAACGTGGCGATCACCATGCAGGTCACCGGGCGCCCGCGCCACCAGATCCTCACCGTCGTCCCGCAGACCCTCGAGCTGGTGGGGCTCTCCGGCAAGGAGAAGCGCCTCCCGCACGAGCTCTCCGGTGGTGAGCAGCAGCGCGTGACGATCGCGCGCGCCATGGTCAACCGCCCTCAGGTGCTCCTGGCCGACGAGCCCACCGGCAACCTCGACCCCGAGACCTCCACCGGGATCATGGAGCTGCTCACCCGCATCAACTCCACCGGCACCACCGTGGTCATGGCCACCCACGACGACGACCTCGTCGACCGGGCCAGGCGCCGCGTCGTCGAGCTCGTCGACGGGCGGGTCGTGCGCGACGAGGCTGGCGGCTCCTACCTCGCCGTCGTGGCGGCCGCGCGCCGCGCCGCCGGACGCGCCGAGGACGAGGAGGGCGCGGAGTGAGGCTGCGCTTCATCCTCGGGCAGGTCACCCAGGGGATCCGCCGCAACGTGGCCATGACGGTCGCCGTCGTGCTGGTCACCTTCGTTTCCCTGGTGTTCGTCGGCGCCGGCCTGCTCCTGCAGTCCCAGGTCGACCGGCTCAAGGACGACTGGTACGGGCGCGTGGAGATCTCCGCGTTCATGTGCCCCACCTCCTCGTCCAACCCGGCCTGCGCCGCGGGCGAGGCCACCCAGGAGGAGATCGACGCCGTCGCGGACCTCCTCGCCTCGGCCGACCTCGACCCCTACGTCGACGAGGTCTTCTTCGAGACCAAGGCGGAGGCCTACGAGAACTTCCGCGATCAGCTCGGCGACTCCGCGTGGTCGCGGCAGGTCACCGAGGACCAGATGCAGGTCTCGTACCGCATCCGCCTCGAGGACCCCGAGCAGTTCCGGATCGTCGCCGACGAGCTCGAGGGCCGGCCCGGGGTCGACGTCGTCATCGACCAGCGCGCTCAGCTCGAACCGCTGTTCGTCATCCTCAACCGCTCGACGGCGGTCGCGCTCGGCCTGGCCGGCGTCATGGCGGTCGCCGCCGTGCTGCTCATCACCACCACCATCCGGCTCTCGGCGCTGTCCCGCCGCCGCGAGACCGGGATCATGCGCCTGGTCGGCGCCTCGAACTGGGTCATCCAGGCCCCGTTCATGCTCGAGGGCGCGATCGCGGCGCTGCTCGGCTCCGGGCTCGCCGTCGGCGGGCTCTGGGCGGCGGTACGTTATGGCGTCGAGGGGTGGCTCGCACCGTCCGCGCCGTGGGTCGCCTTCGTCACGACCGCCGACGTCTGGCGCGTCGCCCCCATCCTTGTCCTCGCCGCCGTGCTGGTGGCCGGGGTGTCCTCTGTCGTCTCGCTCGCCCGGTACACGAAGGTCTAGGTCCCAGATGTCGACGTCCTCCACCACCTCGGTCCGCGCCGCGCGCCCGGGCCTCGCGCGGTTCCGGTACGCCTTCGCCCTGACGGCGACCCTGGCGCTGGGCACCACCCTGGTCGGTCCCGGCGCCGTCGCCGACGACGACGACCCCTCGCGCGACGAGCTCGTCGAGCAGCTCAACGCCAACGAGGAGCGCCGCGCCGAGCTCGAGCACGACCTCGAGGGCGTCTCGGCCGAGCTGGCCACCACCCTCGTCGACCTCCAGCTCACCCGGGAGCAGATCCCCGTGGCCGAGGAGGCGCTGCAGCAGGCCGAGGACGACCTGGCCGCCGCCGAGCGGCACCAGGAGCAGGTCGAGGGACGCCTCGATGTCGCCGAGGCCGAGCTCGCGGACCTCGCCGAGGAGATCGCCGAGGGGGAGAGCGCCTCGGCCGAGACGCAGGACGCGCTCGGGGAGCTCGCCCGCTCGACCTACCGAGGGGACACCGCGCCGTCGACCCTGGCCCTCATCACCGACTCGACCTCCGCCGAGGAGTTCATCGGCTCCTACTCCGTGGTGACCACGGCCGTGCGCACCCAGACGGGGCTGCTCGACCGGGTCGCCGAGCAGAACGCGACCAACCGCAACCAGCAGATGCGTCAGGACACGCTCACCCAGCGGGTCGACGACCTCAACGTCGAGGCCGTCGAGGCGGTCACGGCGGCCGACGAGCTGCGTGAGACCCGTGAGGGCGCGCTGACCGAGGTCGAGGACCTCATGGCCCTCCAGGAGGACCTCGTCGAGGAGCTCGAGGGGCGCCAGGACGAGCTCAACAGCAACATCAACGCGATCCAGGCCTCGAGCCTGACCACGCAGGAGCAGATCGCCGCGATCGACGAGGAGAACCGTCGGCGCGAGGCCGAGCGGCTGGAGCAGGAGCGGCTCGAGCGCGAGGCCCAGGAGGAGCGACGCCGCGAGCGCGAGGCCCAGGAGCGGGCCGAGCAGCTCGCCCGGGACCAGGCCGCCATCGAGCAGCAGCCTGCCGCGCCGCCCCCGCCCGCCCCGGCGCCCGAGCCGGACCCCGCCCCGTCGCCGGACCCGGCGCCGGCCCCATCGCCCGGCGCAACCTTCGTGCCGCCCGTGCCGCGGCCGTTCGTCGTCACCTCGCCCTTCGGCCCGCGCATCTACCCGATCACCGGGGGCTGGTCGATCCACCCGGGGGTCGACCTGCGCAGCGCCTGCGGGAACACGCAGACCGCCATCGCCGACGGCACCGTCACCGCCACCAACCCCTCGGCGGTCACCGGCACGAGCGGCAACCAGGTCATCGTCAACCACGGCATCGTCAACGGGCGCTCGACGGTCTCGACGTACCACCACCTCTCCGGGTTCTCGGTCACGCCGGGCCAGAGCGTGAGCCAGGGCCAGCCGATCGGGACCACCGGCGCGACCGGGAACGTCACGGGCTGCCACGTCCACCTCGAGCTGTGGCTCGACGGCGAGATGACCGACCCGATGAACTACCTCTGACGCCACGCGGACACTGACACCGCAGGCGTCCCGCTGACCGCCGCCGCCCTCCCCGCCCACCGGGGAGGGCGGCGGCGTTCTTGTCGCCCCGACACACGCGCGCGTACGCGCAGGGGGGAGCCACCCCCGGACAGCGAACGATAATGATTCGCAATAGTGTTAACGTGTGGCGTCCCTGAGGAACCACCTGGAAGGAGCCGGGCGCCGCACCCGCGGCGCCCCACCCACCGATGACACGTACCCGCACCGCCGCACGCCCCGTGCGGCCCCGCGCGCTGGCCGCCCTGGCCGCGCTCCCGCTCGTCCTGCTCACGGCCTGCTCGGGATCCGCCGACGGCGACGACGCCACCGACGCCGACAGCGTCTCCGGCGGTGACGCCGCCGAGTCCGCCACCGGGACCGACGCCGACGCGTCCGGCTCCGGCGAGGCCGGCTCCGACGAGGCCCACGCGGACGACGACCACACCGACCACGACCACGAGGGTGACGACGCCGGCGCCGCGACGGAGGCGGCCGCGGCCACCCCGCGTCTCGCGCTCACCTACGACGGCGGGATCCAGGTCCTCGACGCCACGACCCTCGAGGTCGAGGCCGACCTCCCGCTCGAGGGCTTCAACCGCCTCAACGGCGCCGGGGACGGCCGCCACCTCTATGTCTCGACGACCGGCGGGTTCCAGCTCCTTGACGCCGGCGCCTGGGCCGAGCCGCACGGCGACCATGCCCACTACTACACCGCGGCCCCCGCGCTCACCGACGTCCTGGTCGAGGCGGGGATGCCGGGCCACGTCGTCGTGCACGACGGGCGGACGGCGCTGTTCGACGACGCGACCGGTGAGGTCGTCGTCCTCGACTCCTCCGCCGTCGCCGACGACGAGGCCGAGGAGCGCAGCTACGCGACGCCGTCGCCCCACCACGGCGTCGCGGTCGAGCTCACCGACGGCTCCCTCCTCGTCTCCGAGGGCACCGAGGAGGAGCGCACCGGCATCCGCGTGCTCGACGAGGCGGGGGAGGAGATCGCCGCCTCCGACGAGTGCCCCGGTGTGCACGGCGAGGCCATGGCCGCCGACGAGGTCGTGGTCATCGGCTGCGAGGACGGCGCGCTCGTCTACCGCGACGGCGAGATCAGCAAGGTCGACAGCCCCGACGACTACGGGCGGATCGGCAATCAGGCCGGCAGCGAGGCCTCGCCGATCGTCCTGGGCGACTACAAGAGCGACCCCGACGCCGAGCTCGAGCGCCCCACGCGCGTGAGTCTCATCGACACCCGCACCGACGAGCTCACGCTCGTCGACCTGCCGGCCAGCTACTCCTTCCGGTCGCTCGCCCGCGGCGACGACGGCGAGGCACTCGTGCTCGGCACCGACGGGCAGCTGCACGTCATCGACCCCGAGTCCGGCGAGATCGCCGCCTCCTACCCCGTGGTCGAGCCCTGGGAGGAGCCGGAGGAGTGGCAGGAGCCGCGCCCGACCGTCACCGTGCTCGACGGCTCGGCCTACGTCACGGACCCGTCGACGAGCACCATCGTCGCCGTCGACATCCTCACCGGCGAGATCTGGGCCGAGGCCCAGCTCGACGTCGAGCCGAACGAGCTCGCCGCCGTCAGCGGCGACGTCGAGGACGGCTCGACCGAGTTCGGCGAGGGCGACGACCACGAGGGCCACGACCACGGCGACGAGGGCGACGACCACGGCCACGACCACGGGGACGAGGACCACGACCACGACCACTGACGCCCCGCGACCGACCCCTCATCACTGACGGAGAACCATGCGTACCACCTCCCGCACCGCCCGCCTCGCCGCCCCGGCCCTCCTCATGGCGGTGGCGCTCGCCGGCTGCACCGACACCGGCTCGGACGGTGCGGGAGGCGGTGACGACACCGACCGCATCGAGGTCCTCGCCACCGTCTACCCGCTGGAGTTCGTCGTCGAGCGGGTCGGCGGTGACCGGGTCGACGTCGACAACCTCACCCCTCCGGGTGCCGACCCGCACAGCCTCGAGCTCTCGCCCGCCGAGGTGTCCCGCCTGGAGGGGGCGGGGCTCGTCGTCGTCGTGCCCGGTCTGCAGGCCGCCACGGACGAGGCGCTCGAGGTCACCTCGCCCGACCACGTCCTCGACGCCGCGACGGCGGCCGGCCTCGAGGAGTCCGTCATCGGCGCGGACCCGCACTTCTGGCAGGACCCCGAGCTCATGGCGAACGTCACGCACGGCGTCGCCGAGGAGCTCGCCGCCATCGACCCGGACCACGCCGACTTCTACGCCGCCGCCGCGGACACGCTGGCCGAGGAGCTCGACGCGCTCGACGCCGACTACCGCGAGGGCCTCGCCTCCTGCGCCGGTGCCACGCTGGTCACCTCCCACACCGCCTTCGGCTACCTCGCCGAGCGCTACGACCTCGAGCAGGTCGGCATCAACGGCATCGACCCCGAGGTCGAGCCCCCGCCGGCGCGAATCCGCGAGGTCGCCGAGATCGTCGCGTCCGAGGACGTGCACACCATCTACTTCGAGGTGCTCACCGGCGAGGACGTCACCCGGGCGCTCGCCGACGAGGCGCAGGTCGACACCGCGGTGCTCGACCCGATCGAGGGACGCACCTCCCCGGACGCCGACTACCTCGACGTCATGCACGCCAACCTCGAGGCCCTGCGCACGGGCCTGACCTGCACCGGATAGGTGACCTGCGCGACGTCGACGATTCCGCTGGACACCGCTCGGTAGACTCGGTCCTCGGCCCGGACGGGTCGACACCCCAGCAGCGGCGGACGGAGGTCGGTCATGAGCAGGATGAGCAGGGCGGCCGGCAAGCCGACCGCGGCGGAGCGCGCCAAGGAGGCGGCCGACGCGAAGAAGGTCGTCGCCCGCAACAAGAAGGCCCGGCACGACTACCACATCGACGAGACCATCGAGGCCGGGCTCTCCCTGTGGGGGACCGAGGTCAAGGCGCTGCGCGCCGGGCGGGCCTCGCTCGTCGACGGCTGGGTCGAGTTCGAGCGCGGCGAGGCCTGGCTGCGCGACGTGCACATCCCCGAGTACTCGCAGGGGACCTGGACCAACCACGCCCCGCGGCGCCGACGCAAGCTCCTCATGCACCGCAACCAGATCGACAAGTGGGCGGTCGCCTCGCGCGAGAAGGGGCACACCGTGGTCCCGCTCGAGCTGTACTTCGTCGGCGGTCGGGCCAAGGTGGCCGTCGCACTGGCCCGCGGCAAGCAGGAGTACGACAAGCGCCAGACGCTGCGTGAGCGGCAGGACGAGCGCGAGGCCCGACGCATGATGAGCCTGCGCAACCACGGCTGACCTGCCGACAGCTGCTGGACCGGGAATGTCCTCGCGCGGCGCGACGTTGGACGCGTATGATGGGACGTCGCACCACGGCAACCCGGGAGACCGGACCGGCGGTGCGGGTACAACTCAACAGGGGATGATCGGTTTCGACGACGGTCGTGCTTCCAGGAGAAGCGGGTAGAGGATGCAGAGTTATCTCTTTAACGCCCTCTGCAAACCAATAGGTGCCGATTCCAAGCGCACCGACTTCGCCCTCGCCGCCTGAGCGAGCCTCGAAGTCCGTCAGCCCGGGCTAGCTCTCGACCCGGTTCCTGGCGTCATCTAGAGAGCCACTGCTCGTAGCCCTCGTCAGCGGGGCTGCGGGAACACTCAGTTGACTGAGCCCGTCAGCAGCTTGTCCGTGTGACTGCTGGGGCCGAGAAAATCAGCAGCGGACTGCACCCGGAGAAGTCCTGTTCTCACGCCGTCGGACGCGGGTTCGATTCCCGCCATCTCCACAGATGATCTGCCCGGACCCTCGTGGGTCCGGGCTTTTCGTCGTCCTGGCCCAGGCATCCACCCTGAGGCGACGGCCCGTCCACCGGAATGAGTACCGGGGTAGGGGTACCTGGTGGTTCCCCTGGGTGACGCGCAACGGGTAGTGCACTCTCTAACGTTCCGGTCATGACGACAACGGTCCTCCCGCGGCCCCTTCCCGAGCCGGCCCCCGCGGCCCCGACGGACACCGGCCGCAGCGCGCCCCCGCGGCCCCGCCTGCTCGCCCGACCGGGCACCCGGCGCCGGCCCCGTGTCGCGGCGACCCCGCTGGACTACACGCCGCAGGAGATCGACGGCCGCCTCTTCCTCGCGCTCGACCCGCCCGGCGGGGCGCGCGTCGTCGAGGTGATCGGTGAACTCGCCACCGCGGACCACGTCGCCGTCGTCGTCCCGGGCAACGGCCACCACCAGCGCAACTACTTCACCGCCCGCGCCCCGCTCGGCGCGCGCTTCCAGGGCCTGGCCGTCCTGCGCACGATGCAGGCGATCGACCCCGAGGCGCGCGTCGCCGTCGTCGTCTGGGTCGGGTACCACACGCCGCCGGGGATCGCCGCGGCGGCCTGGAACCGCCCGGCGCGCGAGGGCGCCGGCGACCTCGCCCGCCTCACCCACGTCCTGCCGCGCTCGGCCCACCTCACCCTCATCGGGCACAGCTATGGTGCCACCGTGTGCGGGCTGGCGCTCGCCGACTCGCGGGCGCAGGACTGCGTCGTGCTCGGGAGCCCTGGCATGGGCGTGTGGCGCCGCGGCGAGCTCGGCGACCGGGCCCGGCTGTGGGCCGCTCAGGCCGAGCCCGACTGGATCCGCTTCTTCCCGCGCGTGCGTCTCGCCGGCCTCGGCCTGGGGCGCGGCCCCCTGCACCCCGAGCTGGGCGCCCGTCGCGTCGCCGCCGGCTCGATCACCGGCCACCTCAGCTACTACGTCGACCACAGCGAGGCGCTGCGCAACGCCGCCCGGATCGCGCTCGGCCGCTACGACGAGGTGACCGCCGCCGGGCTCCCCGCGCGTGAGATCACAGCGCCCGCCGGGACGGGTCCCGTCGTCGACACCACCTTCGACGTCGCACCGGTGGTCCTGCGATGACCGCCGCCGAGGAGACCGCGCCCGTCGTCGTGGCGCGCGAGGTGCGCAAGAGCTTCCCCGGCACCGGGGCCGCCCTGGACGGGCTGGACCTGACCGTCGCCGCCGGCACGGTGCACGGCCTGCTCGGGCCCAACGGCGCCGGCAAGACGACCGCGGTGCGGATCCTGTCCACGCTGCTCGAGCCCGACTCCGGCCGCGTCCTCGTCGCCGGGCGGGACGCGGTCACCGACCCCGCCGGCGTGCGCGAGCGCATCGGGATGGCCGGGCAGTACGCCGCCGTCGACGGGATCCTCACCGGCCGGCAGAACCTGGTGATGTTCGCCCGCCTGCACCACCTGCGCCCCCGCGCGGCCCGCGCCCGCGCCGAGGAGCTGCTCGAGCGCTTCGACCTCACCCACGCCGCCGACCGGTCGGTGCGCGGCTGGTCCGGCGGCATGCGTCGCCGTCTCGACCTCGCGGTCAGCCTCATCCGCGGACCGCGCGTGCTCTTCCTCGACGAGCCCACCACCGGCCTGGACCCCCGCAGCCGCAGCGAGGTGTGGGACGCCGTGCGCGACCTCGTCGCCGGCGGCACCACCGTCCTGCTGACCACCCAGTACCTCGAGGAGGCCGACCGCCTGTGCTCGACGATCTCCGTCGTCGACCGCGGGCGGGTCGTCGCCGAGGGCTCCCCGGCGCAGCTGACGTCCCTCGTCGGCGGCAGCCGCGCGGAGATCACCGTCCCCGCGGGCCGCGACCTCACCGCCGTCGCCGGGGTGCTCGGGCGCGCCCTGGGCACACCGCCCGACGTCGACCCGGGCACCCGACGCGTCGGGCTTGCTCTCGACGGTGGCACGGACGACCTCATCCGCCTCGCCCCCGCCCTCGACGACGCCAGCATCGAGCTGAGCGACGTCACGGTGCGCCGCCCCGACCTCGACGAGGCGTTCCTGCACCTGACCGGCCGGCGGGCGGCCGCCGCAGGGGACGACGCGGGCGCCGGTGCTGGGGCCGGTGCCGGGGCCGAGGCCGTGGACGACCGACCCGAGGAGGCGCTCCGATGAGCGAAGGCACGGCACCGACGACCACCGTCGCCGACGTGGCGACGCCCGGGACCGGGCACGCCGACGGGCTGCGCTGGGCGGCCGCCGACACCTGGGTGCACGCCGCCCGCCACCTGCGCCGCCTCGTGCGCCGCCCCGACGAGCTGCTCAGCACGCTGCTCGTACCCGTCATGGTCGTGGCCATGTTCGGGCTCGTCCTCGGCGACGCGCTCGGCAGCGCCGGGGGAGTGCCCGGCGCGAGCTACGGTGACTTCCTCCTGCCCGGCGTCTTCGCCCTGACCATGGCCTTCGGCATCGGCTCGACGACGATCGCCGTCGCCGCCGACGTCCGCGACGGGATCCTCGACCGGATGCGCACCCTGCCGGGCGCCACCGCCACCGTGCTGGCCGGCCGGGCGGTGGCCGACCTCGTCGTCGCCGTCGTCGAGCTGGGGATCCTCATGGCGCTCGGCCCGCTCGTGGGCTGGCAGGTGCACGGCGGCCCGGCGGCGGCGCTCGCCGCGGTGGGGCTGCTGCTCCTGCTCCGCGCGGCCTTCTCCTGGATCGGGATCGTGCTGGGCCTGCTCGTCAGCGGCCCCGAGGCGGCGATGAAGTACTTCGCGCTCGTCTTCCCGCTCGCGATGGTGGCCGACACCGTCGTCCCGACGAGCACCATGCCGGAGTGGCTCGCCGGCCCGGCCGCCTGGAACCCGCTCTCGGCGACCGTCGTGGCCGCCCGCGACCTGTTCGGCAACGCCTCGGCGGCGACGTCCTCGTGGGTTGCCGAGCACGCGATCCTCATGGCCGTGCTCTGGCCGGCGCTCATCGTCGGGGTCTGCGTGCCGCTGGCCGTGCGGCTGCTGCGCCGCGCCGGTAGCTGACGGTGGAGGGGGCGGACCCCCGGGAGAGAGGTCAGCGCCCGAAGGCCTGGACGAGCTCGGGGACCTCGCGCAGGTGCGTCGCGAGCGTGCGGGTGGCCGCCTCGGCGTCGTGCGCGTCCAGGGCGGCGATGAGTTCGCGATGCTCGCGCGAGATCGTGTCGTAGCGCCCGGGGGCCGTGGTGATCGTCCGCACGGCGAGCCGGATCTGCCGCGAGCGCAACGACTCGTACATCTGGGTGAGCACGTCGTTGCCGTTCCACCGCACCAGCCGCGCGTGGAAGAGCTGGTCCAGCCGTGACGACTCGTTCCAGCTCCGGGACGCGGCCGCGGCGTCCATCTGGTCGGCGATCTCGGTGAGCTCGGGCGGCGCCCCGAGGCGCCGGGCGCAGATGCTGGCCACGGCATGGGACTCGACGACGTGCCGGGCCTGGTACACCTCGCCCATCTCCCGGGCGTTGACCACCCGGACCTGGGCGCCCCGGCGCGGGACGAGATCGACGAAGCGTTCGGCCTGGAGCCGCTGGAGCGCCTCGCGCACGGGCGTGCGAGAGGTGCCCACGCGCTCGGCCAGGGCCACCTCCTCGACGAACTCGCCCTCGGTGAACTCCCCGGACAGGATCGCCTCGACGATCTGGTCGTAGGCGCGGTCCCCGGCGGGGCGGCGGCGCCGTGCGCCCCGCTGCGTCCCGTCCTGCCTCGACATGGCGACGAGCATAGCGTTTGCACGCCAGATACACGCCATGTATACATGGCGTGCACTTGGTACCCGGGAGCCGTCGCTGCCGCCCGGGCACCTCCGACGAAGGAGGACGATGAACACCCCGAAGCACCCCCACCACGCCGTCTGGCTCACCGAACCGTCGACGGCCGCCGTCGAGATGGCCCGGATCGCCGGCGCCGACACGATCGTGCTCGACATCGAGCACGGGCTGTTCGACCTCGCCGCGCTCGACTCCCTCATCCCCTTCATCCGGGCCACCGGCATGCGCGTCATCGCCAAGGTGCTCGGGCCCGAGCGGGGGCCGATCCAGCAGGCCCTCGACTTCGGCGCCGACGCCGTGGCGATCCCCCACATCGAGTCCGCGGAGCACGCCGCCCGGGTGTGCGGCTACGCGAAGTTCCCCCCGCTGGGCGACCGGTCCTTCGCCGGTGGGCGCACCTCGGCCTACCGGGGCTTCACCGACGAGTGGGTCACCGCCCAGGACACCGGCACCGCCTGCTACCCGATGATCGAGGACGCCTCGGCCTTCGAGTCGGTCGAGGAGATCCTCGCCCTGCCCGTCGTCGACGGGGTGTTCGTCGGGCCCTCCGACCTCTCGCTGCGCCGCGACCGCGGGGCGTACTCCGTGGACGAGGCCGATCTGGCCGACATCCGGGCCGTGGCCCGGGCCGCCGCGGCCGCGGGCAAGCCGTGGGTGCTGCCGGCGTGGAGCCGCGCCGAGCAGGAGCTCGCGGTCGCCGAGGGCGCGGACACGATCGTCGCCGTCATGCAGTACGGGGCCATGCTGAACGGCTTCACCACCACTCTCGACGCGCTGCGCGAGATCGAGTCCACCGCAAGGAGCAACTGACATGACGCTGAGCGCCGCTGTCGTCCAGATCGCACCCGGCCTGGACGTGGACGCCAACCTGAGGACCATCGAGGGCCACCTGCGCGCCGTCGCCGAGCAGGGCGCCCGCCTCGTCGTGCTGCCCGAGTACGCCGTCTTCACCGCCCCGGCGATGGACGAGCGCTTCGTCGACAGCGCCGAGCCCCTGGACGGCCCGACCGTCACCCGGCTCGTCGAGATGGCCACCGAGCTCGACCTCACCGTCGTCGCCGGCGTCAACGAGACCGCCGGCGAGGGGCGCATCCACAACACCCTGGTCGGCATCCAGGACGGCGGTATCGCCGCCGTCTACCGCAAGGTCCACCTCTACGACGCCTTCGGCTACCGCGAGTCCGACCGGGTCGACGCCGCCGACCCCGCCGAGCCCCAGCTGCTCACGGTCGACGGCTTCACCGTCGGCATGCAGACCTGCTACGACCTGCGCTTCCCGGAGACCTCCCGGACGCTCGTCGACGCCGGTGCCGACGTGCTCGCGCTGCCGGCGGAGTGGGTCCCGGGCCCGCTCAAGGAGTACCACTGGAACACGCTCCTGCGCGCCCGGGCCATCGAGAACACCGTCTACGTCCTCGCCGCCGACCAGTGCGCCCCCACCGGCGCCGGGAACAGCGTGGTGCTCGACCCGATGGGCATCGCGCTCGCCGGCGTCGGCGAGGCCCCCGGCACCGCCGTCGCCCGCCTCGAGCGCGCCCGCCTCGACCACGTCCGCACCGTCAACCCGGCACTCGAGCTGCGCCGTTACGAGGTGCGCCCGCGGGAGGCACGGTGACCGGCCGGGCACCCGCGCGCCGCCCCCGCCCGCCCTGGCGTGGTCGCCGCGCGCGCGGCGTCGCCGGCGCCGTCGCCGTGGCGAGCGTCGCGCTGGCCGCCTGCGGCACCAGCGACGGCGCGGAGGAGACCTTCGTCCTCCACTACACGACGTACTCCAACTCCACCTCGGACCAGAGCCGCACCGTCCAGCGCTGGGCCGAGGAGGTCGAGGAGCTGACCGACGGCGGCGTCCAGGTCGAGTTCCACTACTCCGAGAGCCTCGTGGGGGCGGACGAGTCCGTCCAGGCCACGCTCGACGGCCGCGCCGATCTCGCCCAGGTCGGCTCCCTGTACGCCGCCTCGGACCTGCCGATGTACACCGCCGTCGAACTGCCGTTCGAGACCGACAACCCCGAGGTGCACATGCGCACCATCGCGCGGATGCACGAGGAGAACGACACCTACCGGGAGGACTTCGCGCGACAGGGCGTGCGCCAGCTCTTCCCGCTCCCGCTCGGCAGCGCCGTCGTCGGCCTGCAGGAGCCGGTCGAGAGCCTGGGCGACCTGTCCGGGCACAGCATCCGCGCCGGCGGCCTGACCGCCGAGGTGATGCTCGCGGCCGGGGCCAACCCGGTGGCGATGACCGCCACCGACGTCTACGAGTCCATGGAGCGTGGCGTCATCGACGGCTACACCTCGCTGGGCCTGGCCAGCCTGCCCACCTTCGGGCTCGCCGACACCACGCCCTACGTCCTCGACCCCGGGATCGGCGTCTACGGCTCCTCGATCGTCGTCATCAGTGAGGACCTGTTCCAGGACATGCCCGCCGACTATCAGGACGCGATCCTCACCGCCTCGGAGCACGCGATCGACAACGGGCTCGAGGAGATGGACGTCCTGGGTGACGAGTCCTGCGCCGACCTGGTCGCGAACGGCACCGAGATGAACCGCCTGCCGGACGGGGACATCGCCGAGTGGCGGGACGCCGCGGGGGCCGACGCCGACTGGGTCGCCCGCCAGGAGGAGCGCGGCTACGACGCGCAGGCCGTCCTCGAGGACTACCGGCGCATCGTCGCCGAGGAGACCGAGGACTCCTCCTACGCCGACCCGATCGTCCGGTGCATGGAGGAGAGCCAGTGACCGCGCCTCGGCTGCCCCGCCCGCTGACGAGGTTCAGCGCGGGCCTCAGCGTCGTCGCCGGCCTGCTGCTGCTCGTCCTGGCCGGCCTCACCGTCGCCGACGTCCTCGGCCGCTCGCTCGCCGACCGGTCGATCGTCGGCACCGTCGACATCTCCACGCTGCTGCTCGTCGGCGTCGCCTTCCTCGGCCTGGCAGCCGCGGAGGTCGACGGCCGCCACGTCGACGTCGACCTCGTCGAGGCCCGGCTGCCGCGCACGGCGCGCGTCGTGCTCGCCGTCGTGCGCTGCGTCCTGCTCGTGGGACTCGGCGCCGTCCTCGTCTGGGGGCTGACCGAGACCCTGGTCAGCGCCTACGACCGCGGCGAGACGACGAACGACATCCTTCGGCTGCCCACCTGGCCGGCGAAGCTCGTGCTGGTGGTCACCTTCGCGCTGTTCTTCGTCACCGCGGTGTGGAAGACCGTGCACGACGTGCAGGTCCTGCGGCGCGGCGAGGACCTCCCGCCCGCGTGGGCGGACCAGGTCGTCGGCGACGTCGTCGCACCGACCGAGGGTGACCCCGCCCAGGGCGACCCGACCGAGGGCGACACCGCCCAGGGCGACCCCGCCCAGGGCGACCCCGCCCAGGGTGACCCCGAGCCCGGCCGCGTCGCGGCAGCGACGACCACGACCGAGGGAGACAGGCAGTGAGCATCGAGAACCTGGTGGCCCTGTTCGCGGTCATCGTCGTCTTCCTGGCGCTGCTGGCGATCAGGTTCCACGTGGGCCTGTCGCTCATGGCCGCCGGCATGGTCGGCGTCATCATGCTGCGCTCCACCGACGCCGCCGTGAGCACGGTCGCCAGCCAGCCCTACTCGGCCTCGGCCGACTACTCGTTGACGATCATCCCGCTGTTCATCGTCATGGGCGTCTTCGCCGTGCACGGCAGGCTCGCCGCCGCGGGCTTCGACGCCGCCTCACGCCTCCTGCGCCGGCTCCCCGGCGGGACGGCGCTGGCCTCGCTGGCCGGGTCGGGCATGTTCGCCGCCGTCACCGGCTCCAGCGTCGCCACCGTCGCCACGATGGCGCGCGTCTCGACCGACGCCATCGTCAAGGCCGGGCACGGCATCAAGCTGGCGGCGGGCGTCGTCAGCGCCGGCGGCACCCTCGGGGTGCTCATCCCGCCGTCGATCGTCCTCGTGCTCTACGGCGTGGTCACCGAGGAGAGCATCGGCCAGCTCCTCCTGGCCGGGATCGGCCCGGGCCTGCTGACGATCCTCGTCTACGCCGTCACCATCGTCCTGCTCGTCATGGCGGCGCAGCGGAAGAAGGCCCGCCGCGCGGTGCCGGTCGCGGCCGGTGCCGGCGTCGGGGGTGGCACCGGCGAGAGCCAGGGCGCGACCGCCGACGACGGGGTCCCGGCGGCGGGCACGACCGCCGTCGAGGCCACGACCACCGACGACGGCGCAGGTGCCGACGACGCTGCGGGTGCCGATGACACCGCAGCCGGGTCGGACGCGCCCGGCAGCGGGCGCGCGGACTGGGCGGGCACCGCCTACCTCGCGATCATCTTCCTGGTGTCCATCGGCACCATCTACGCCGGGGTCGCGACGCCCACCGAGGCGGCGTCCTTCGGCGCGCTGTCCGCCCTCATCATCCTGCTCATCCGCACCCGACCTCCGCGCTGGCTCACCGTGGTCAAGGAGTCGGTGACCGAGGCGGTCGGGCTCACGGCGATGACCTTCCTGCTCATGGCCGGTGCCGGGGTGTTCACGTACTTCCTGGCGCTCTCGGGGGCGAGCAGCGCGCTCGTCGAGGCCGTGGTCTCGGCGGACCTCTCGCCGTACCTGGTGCTCGTGCTGTGCCTGGTCCTGCTGCTCCCGCTGGGCATGTTCCTCGACGGCATCTCGATGATCCTCGTCGCCGCCCCGCTGCTGCACCCGATCCTCACCGAGTACGGGTTCGACGGCATCTGGCTGGGAATCCTCGTGGTCAAGGTGGCCGAGATGGCGCTCATCACCCCGCCCGTGGGCATGAACGCCTTCGTCTACTCCGGGGCCGTGCCCGAGGCCGGGCTGGGACGGGTGTTCCGCGGGATCGTCCCGTTCATCGTCGCCGACGTCGTCGTGGTCGCGATCCTCATCCTCGTGCCCGACATCGTCACCTTCCTGCCCGAGATGGGCAACGCCTAGCGGGCAGGGCGCGGGCCCCGACGACGAAGGACCCCGGACCAGGTGTGGTCCGGGGTCCTTCGGCGTCCGCGGCCGGCTGTCCGGCTCATCGCAGCAGGCCGAGCGCGAGCAGGTGCTTGCTGTCCTCGACCCGGCGGTACCGGTCGTCGGCGTCCATCCGGGCGGAGGCGTGCTCCTCGGCCAGGACGGCGCGCAGCGCGCCCGTCAGGGCACGCACGACGACCCGGCCAGCGGTGCGGACTGCGGTGCGGAACCGCGTGCCGGCGGGCACGGTCGCGGGCTGCTCGGCGGCGGCGATGCCCCGGTCCTGGTCGACCACCAGGACGTGGTCCTGGGTCCGGCGGTCGCGCATGGCGGTCTCGATCATGGGCGGCTCCCAGCTGAGGGTGGGCGGGGGTGCGGCGGTCAGTACGGGCATGGCGGTGCCTTCCTCGTGGGCATGGCGGTGCCCTGCGGTGTGGTGAGCAGGGCGGACCCGGCGGGCGGCAGGACCCACGGCGATCGGTCGTGGGTGGCCCCGCGGGGCAGGAGGGCGCGCCGAGCTCGCGCTCGTGCAGCCGGTCGTGGGCGCCTCGTCGGTCCGTCGTGCCGACGGCGAGGAGCAGGGGCAGCCCGTGTGCGTCAACGCGTCACGTGGCCTCGTCCCGTGCGCGTCCTCTAGTGCGTCATGCCTGCAACGTTAGGAGACCGGCTACGCGGGTGTCGCGTCTTTTTTCGGCACGCTCGCGGGACACCGCCGGACGGGTCAGATGGACCCGGTGGAGCGGAAGACGTCGAGGAAGGCGGACGCGGCGGGACTGAGGTCGCCGGTGCGGTGCGCGGCGACGATCGTCAGCTCGACGTCGGTCACGAGGTCGCTGACCCGCAGGCCCGCGTGCCTGGCGAGCGAGCGCCACCCCTCGGCCATGATCGCCGTGCCGGTCCCGGCCAGGACCATCGGCAGGATCGCCTCGCGGTGCTCGGACTCGATGATGATGGCGGTGGACCGGTTGCGTGCCACCACCTCGTCGGCCACCTTGCGCATCCCGGTGCCCGGCTGCCCGGCGACGAGCCGGAGCCCCTCGAGGTCGGCGTAGGTCAGCGGCCGTCCCGCGGGGAGCTGGCTGTCGCGCGGAGCGACCACGATGAATCCCTGGTGCGCCACGGGCACCAGCGTGAGGCTGCCGGGGTCGACCGGCGTCGTCGTCGCGGCGACCCCCACCTCGACGGCGCCCGACAGGACCAGCGAGGTGACCGCCGCCGGCGTGCCGGCCGCCCGGATGGCGACCTCGACCAACGGGTAGCGGCGGGCGAAGGCATCGAGCACGCCGGGCAGCGGGTCCACCGCCTGGGAGGGCATCGTGGTGATCGTCAGCCGGCCGCGCCGCAGGCCCGAGACCGCCTCGACGTTCGCCCGCGACAGGGCGAGCCAGTGCAGCACCTGGCGCGCCGGGGCGATGAGTGCCTCACCCGCGTCGGTCAGCCGCAGCGAACGGCCCGCGCGCGAGAAGAGGTCGGTGCCGAGGGACCGCTCGAGGGTACGGATCGACTGGGAGACCGAGGGCTGGGCGACGAACAGCTTCTCCGCGGCCGCGTGCACACCACCCTCGTCGACGACGGCGAGGAAGTACTCGAGCTGACGGGCGTCCATCGGCGGACGGTATCGCGGCCAGAACCTATCGGAGACGCGCCAGGCAGGCCGGAAGTGACGAGTTTTCCTCGCTTTCGATAGGTGTTGCCTATCCGAATGATCCGTTCTTCGTCTTGGACGCTGCGTCGCCCCGGTGGATGTACTGGTCGGGCCGCTGCGAGGACGCAGCGCGCACGGACCCCCTCGACAGGAGCAGGCAGTGGCGCAGGTGCATCGGATCGCAGTCATCCCGGCCGACGGCGTCGGGCGCGAGGTCGTCGCGGTGGGCCGGGTGGTCCTCGAGGAGGCCCTGCTGACGGCCGGTTCGGACGCCAAGCTGGAGTGGGACGAGCTGGACTGGGGCTCGGCCTACTACGCCGAGCACGGCCGCATGATGCCCGCCGACGGGCTCGAGACGCTCCAGGACCGCGACGCGATCTACTTCGGTGCCGTCGGCTGGCCCGGCGTGCCCGACCACGTCAGCCTGTGGGGCCTGCGGCTGAGGATCTGCCAGGGCTTCGACCAGTGGGCCAACGTCCGCCCCGTCGTCTTCCACCCCGGGGTGACCAGCCCGCTGCGCAAGGCCGATGACACCGCGCTGGACTGGGTCGTGGTCCGGGAGAACAGCGAGGGTGAGTACGCCGGGGTCGGCGGGCGCAACTTCTCCGCCCGCGAGGGCGGTGAGGTCGCGGTGCAGAGCTCGCTGTTCACCGAGGCCGGGTGCGAGCGCATCATGCGGTTCGCCTTCGACCTCGCCCGCACCCGGGACCGCAAGAAGGTCACCAGCGTGACCAAGTCCAACGCCCAGCAGTACGGGATGGTCCTGTGGGACGACGTCTTCGAGCGGGTCGCGGCCGACTACCCCGACGTGGCCACCGAGTCCGTGCTCGTGGACGCCATGGCCGCCCGGTTCGTGCTGCGGCCCGAGGATCTGGACGTCGTCGTCGCCTCCAACCTCAACGCCGACATCCTCTCCGACCTGGGCAGCGCGCTGGCCGGCAGCCTCGGCCTGGCCGCCAGCGCCAACCTCAACCCCGAGCGGCGCTTCCCCTCGATGTTCGAACCCGTCCACGGCTCGGCCCCCGACATCGCGGGCACCGGCGTGGCCAACCCGATCGGCGCCGTGCTCAGCGGCTCCCTCATGCTCGACCACCTCGGCGAGGCATCCGCCGCCCAGGCGGTCCGCGCCGCCGTCGACGCCACCACCGCGGCCGGTGTGCTCACCCCCGACATCGGCGGGTCCTCGACGACGGACGACGTCACCTCGACCCTGCTCGCCGAGCTGCGCCGCACCCCGGGCGCCGCGGCCGGCGCCTGACCCTCTCGCGACACACCCCCGCCCACGACCCCCGCCGGCGACGGAGCCGACGGGGCAGCACGGCCCACCATCGAACGATCCAACGGAGGACGAGAAGATGAACCGCCTTGCCAGGACCGCCGTCCCGATCAGCGCCGTCGCGCTCATGCTGGCCGCCTGCGGCGGCGGGGACGACGCCGCCGACTACCCGGACCGGCCCATCGACTACGTCATCGCCTTCGACGCGGGAGGCGAGTCCGACATCACCGCGCGGCTCCAGCAGGACCCGCTGCAGGAGGCGCTCGGCGTCGACGTCACCGTCTCCAACCAGCCCGGCGGCGGCGGCGCGCTCGCCTGGTCCGAGCTCGCCCGGAGCAGCCCCGACGGCTACACCGTCACCGGGCACAACATCCCGCACATTATCCTTCAGCCGATGATGCGCGACGACGCCGGCTACGAGACCGACGACCTCGAGCACGTCTACTTCTTCCAGAGCACCCCCAACGTGCTCATGGTCAGCGCGGACAGCGACATCGAGACCCTCGACGACTTCATCGCCGAGGCCGAGGCGAACCCCGGCACGCTGTCGGTCGGCGGGTCGGGAGACTTCAGCGCCAACCACGTCGCCACCCTCCTGCTCAACGATGAGGCCGGCATCGAGACGACCTACACCCCGTTCTCGGGCACCGGTGCCGCCACCCCGGCGCTGCTCGGCGGGCACGTCGACGCGCTGATGACCTACACCCCGATGATCGACCAGCTCGGCGACCAGGTGCGGGTCCTCGCGGTGGCCACCGAGGAGACCCTCCCGCAGTGGGAGGAGTACGAGACCTTCGTCGAGAACGACATCGAGCTCGCCGACGGCGCCTACCGCGGCGTCGCCGTCCCGCCGGAGACCCCGCAGGAGATCATCGACACGCTCGTCTCCGCGTTCGAGGAGGTCAACCAGGACCCCGAGCTCGTCGAGCAGTTCGAGCAGCAGGGTTTCGTCCTGGAGAACATCGGGCCCGACGAGGCCCAGGAGCTCATCGACGACCGGCGGGAGGTCTACACCGACCTCTTCGAGCGTCTCGGCATGCTCTGAGCGGCGCCGGCTGAGGAAGCGATCTCATGCTGGAGATGATCGGCCAGGGATTCCTGGCGAACCTCGTCCCGTCCATGCTGCTCCTCGTGCTCGTGGGCACGGCGGGCGGCATGGCCGTGGGCGCGATGCCGGGACTGAGCGCCACCATGGGACTGGCGCTGCTCGTCCCGTTCACGTTCACGATGGAGCCGACCAGCGCGATGGTCCTGCTCGGGGCCTTCTACATGGGCGCCATCTACGGCGGGTCCTTCACCGCGATCCTCGTCAACGCGCCCGGCACGCCCTCCTCCGTCGCCTCGGCGTTCGAGGGCTACAAGATGACGAAGAAGGGGAAGAGCGAGCTGGCGATCGTCGCCGCCACGATGGGTTCGCTCGTCGGCGGCCTCGTCGGCGTCGTCGCCCTCGTCTTCCTCGCGCCGCCGCTCGCCGACTTCTCCTTGCGGTTCGGCCCCCAGGAGTACTTCTGGGTGGCGATCTTCGGGCTGACCATCATCGTCAGCATGTCGACCGGTTCGATCCTCAAGGGCGTCATCGGCGGCGCCCTCGGCCTGCTGCTCGCGACCGTCGGCATCGCCCCCGTCGGCGGCGACGTCCGCTTCACCTTCGGTGAGCCCATGCTGCAGGGCGGCATCCCGCTCGTGCCGGCCATGGTCGGTCTGTTCACCATCCCCGAGGTCATCAAGCTCATCGCCCGCAAGGGGCGCGAGGCCGAGATGGAGGCTGCCTCGCGGCAGCGCGAGAGCGTGTGGTCGATGATCCGTCAGACCGTCGGTAGGCCGTTCAACGCCATCCGGTCCGCCGTCATCGGCACCGTCGTCGGCCTCCTGCCGGGCGCCGGCGGAAGCGTCGCCAACCTCGTCGCCTACAGCGAGGCCAAGCGTGCGTCGAAGGTCAAGGAGAACTACGGCAAGGGTGAGGTCGAGGGCGTCGTCGCCGCCGAGTCGGCCAACAACGCCACCGTCGGCGCCGGTCTCATCCCCACGCTGACGATCGGCGTCCCCGGCACGCCGCCGGACGCCATCATCCTCGGTGTCCTCCTGCTCCACGGCCTGCGGCCCGGCGCCGAGCTGTTCGAGACCTCCGGCGACCTCGTGGGCACGCTCATCGTCGCTCTCGCGATCTCCGCGATCATGATGGTGCCGGTCGGGCTCATCGCCGGCCGCGGGCTCCAGCGGGGCGTGATCGCCCTGCCGGCGCGGTACCTCGCCCCAGGCATCATGGTGCTGACCATCGTCGGCGCGTTCGCCGTGCGGTCCTCGGTCGTCGACGTGGCGATCATGCTCGTCGTCGGGGTGTTGGCGTACTTCCTCGGGCTCGTCGGCATCAGCTCGGCGCCGATCGTGCTCGGACTCATCCTCGGGACGATCGCCGAGACCGGTCTGGTCCAGGGCCTGCTCACCGCGCAGGGCGACGCGATGCCATGGCTGTCGTTCTTCACCCGGCCGATCAGCATCGTCCTCATCGCCATGACGATCCTGTCGCTGGCCTGGCCGGTGATCCAGGGGGTCCGACGCCGTCGCGGCACGGCGTCGGACCTCGAGGCCACCCTCGCCGACGGGCACCAGGCCGAGATGGCGGTGAGCGCAAGGGCCGGTGACGCCGACGAGGCGGCCGACGCGACGGCGGCCGACGCCGGCGACCGCGACACGACCACGGGCGGCGAGGCCGCCCCGGGCACCAGGGACCGGACCACCCAGCGAGGGGAGAGGAACTGACATGGCACGCATGATCTCCGCCTCGTCGAAGGCGAACATCCTCGTCGGGGTCCTGCTCGTCGCCGTCGTCGGGGTCTTCTGGGCCCAGCGCGACTACACGTCCCCGCACGGCGGGACGTTCCCCGACCCGATCCTCGTCGTCATCGGCGTCCTCGGGATCGTGCTGGTCGTCCTCGGACTCCTCGGCAAGGAGGTGAGCGGCGGCGACGACCAGGACCTCGAGCGCCTTCCGGTTCTCCGTCTGATCATCGCCGTCGCGGTGCTCTCCGGCTGGATCTTCTCCCTGCCCTACCTCGGCTACGTCGTCGGCGGGATCGTCTTCTTCCTCCTCACCGCGTTCCTCATGCGGAAGGAACGACCGACGTGGAAGGGGATCCTGCTCGACGTCGTCGTCGCGACGGTCGTGCTGCTGTTCTTCAGCTACATCTTCAGCGAGTTCCTCTACATCCGCCTGCCCACGCTCGGCTGACCGCGCCCGACGGCGACCGCGCCCCCGCCCAGGGGGTGGACGTCGTCGCGCCCGCGAGCGGCCGTCATCACCCCGACGAAAGAGAGAACCGACATGACCGTGCACGGCGACCACCGGCCCGGACCCGCCCCGACGAGAGGGGTGCACCTGCGATGAGGATCGTCGAGATCCGGGAGCAGACCTTCCCGATCAGCTCACCCATCCGGAATGCCTACATCGACTTCAGCAGGATGACGCTGAGCCTGGTCGCCGTCGTCACCGACGTCGTGCGGGACGGCCGGCCGGTCGTCGGCTACGGCTTCAACTCCAACGGCCGCTACGGCCAGGGCGCGATGATGCGCGAGCGGTTCATCCCGCGGGTGCTCGAGGCGGACCCGGACAGCCTGCTCGACCAGGCGGGGGAGAACCTCGACCCGACGGCGGTGTGGGACGCGATGATGGCCAACGAGAAGCCCGGCGGGCACGGGGAGCGGTCCGTCGCCGTCGGGACCATCGACATGGCGGTGTGGGACGCCGTCGCCAAGATCGCCGGCCTGCCGCTCTACCAGCTGCTCGCCGACCGGTACGGCCAGGGCACCCCGGAGCGGGAGGTGTTCGTCTACGCCGCCGGCGGCTACTACTACCCCGGCCAGGACCTCGCCGCGCTGCAGGACGAGATGCGCGGGTACCTCGACCGCGGGTACACCGTGGTGAAGAAGAAGATCGGCGGTGCGGGCCTCGACGAGGACCTGCGGCGCATCGACGCCGTGCACGAGGTGATCGCCGGCAGGGCCAAGCTCGCCGTGGACGCCAACGGCCGCTTCGACCTCGACACGGCCCTGCGGTACGCGGAGGCGCTGAAGAGCTACGACCTGTTCTGGTACGAGGAGGCCGGAGACCCGCTGGACTTCGAGCTCCAGGCCCAGCTGTCCCAGGCGTACGAGGGGCCGATGGCCACCGGGGAGAACCTCTTCTCCGTCCAGGACGCCCGCAACCTCGTCCGCTACGGCGGCATGCGCCGCGACCGCGACTGGCTGCAGTTCGACTGCGCGCTCAGCTACGGGCTCGTGGAGTACCTGCGCATCCTCGACATGCTGCGCGCGCACGACTGGTCGCCGTCGCGGTGCATCCCGCACGGCGGGCACCAGATGTCGCTGAGCATCGCCGCCGGGCTCGGCCTGGGCGGCAACGAGTCCTACCCCGACCTCTTCCAGCCCTTCGGCGGGTTCCCCGACGGCGCCGAGGTCGTCGACGGGAAGGTCACCCTGCCCGAGCTGCCCGGCATCGGGTTCGAGGGCAAGGCGGACCTGTTCGCGCTCATGGCCGAGCTGGGGGGCTGACCGGGCAGACCCGGTCCCGCCCACCGACGCCTCGGCCCCCGACCGCACGGTCGGGGGCCGGGGCGTGGCCGGGTGTCGCAGGTCAGCCGACGTTGACCATCCAGCGGATGCCGAAGCGGTCGGTGAGCATCCCGAAGGAAGCGCCCCAGGGGGCCTCCACCAGCGGCTGGAGCACCTCGCCGCCCTCGGCGAGGGTGGCGAAGGCGGCGGTGAGGGACTCCTTGTCCTCGGCGCCACCCACGAGCGAGAGCGCGACGTTGGAGCCGACCGTGGCGGGCATGTCGGGGGTGGTGTCGGCGGCCATGATCTGCAGGCCCGACGGCGTGGTGAGCTGGGCGTGCATGACGAGGTGCGCGGAGGCGGCGTCGACCATCACCTCGCTGCCGGTCGACTCGGCGAAGGACGCGTGCGTGTCGACCTCGAGCTCACCGCCGAGGACGGACCGGTACAGCTCCATGGCCTCGGCCGCGGAGCCCTGGAAGTTGAGGTAGGGGACGAGCGTGACGGTCATACGGGTTCCTCCCGTGGTGCGTGCCCCTGGCGGGGCTGCTCGATGCTGTCGCCACCCGCCTCGGTGCGGGCGGTCCCGGACGCGCGGCGCCCGACGCGAGCCAACCTAGACCTCGGGTCCGACGTCGGCGACCCCCAGGACACCGAGGCGTGGTGCGCGTGTGACTCATGTGGTTGACGCGACGGCAGTGGCGCGATGATCGGCGCCGATCCGCGGAAACCGCGCGGTGCGGCCGCACGCAGGCCCCGATCTGTGCGTAGTCTCGTCGCACTGCGCTCCACCGGGCGCTCACCACGTACGACGAGAGGGATTACATGTCCGTCAACCGCACCGAGCTCGTGGCCGCCATCGCTGAGCGCGCCTCCCTGACGAAGGCCCAGGCCGACTCCGCCCTGAGCGCCTTCCAGGATGTCCTCATCGAGTCGCTCCAGGCCGGCGACCCCGTCAAGGTCACGGGTCTGCTGTCGGTCGAGCGCGTCGAGCGCGCCGCGCGCACGGGTCGCAACCCGCGCACGGGCGAGGCCATCGAGATCCCCGCCGGCTACGGCGTCAAGGTCTCGGCCGGCTCCAAGCTCAAGGACGCCGTCTCCTCGAAGTGACCTTCGGGCTCCGCGACGGGCGGGGGTCGGCCACGGCCGGCCCCCGCCCGTCGTATGTCCGGGGCCGGTTGTCGGGCCTCAGCAGCCGTCGGCGGTCCCCACGCGGCGACCTCCCCGGGCCGTCGCGCCACGCCCGGGACGGGCGTGGCACATCCGACCGGGACGGGGCTGACCGGCGTCGGGGGGCCGACCTAGACTGGCGCCCATGACCTCGATCCCCGACGAGAACCAGCCGCACTCCGCGCCCGCGGGCCCGGCGACGTCGACGGACGTCCTCGAGCGCACCGAGACGTCCCACGAGGAGCAGCTCGACGCCGGTGACGCCGAGCGCTACGCCCACTACGTGCGCAAGGACAAGGTCGAGGCCGGCCGACCCGTCGTCGCCCTGTGCGGCAAGGTCTGGACGCCGGGCCGGGACCCGAAGAAGTACCCCGTGTGCCCCACGTGCAAGGAGATCTACGAGGGCATGAGCGACGGCAGCGGCGGTGGCGGCGGCAGGCGCGGCTGGCCGTTCGGCCGGGGCCGCGGGGAGTGACCGGCCGGTCAGCCCCCCGGTCAGAGACGACCACCCACGCAGGCGGCGGGCCCGCCGCACCGGCCACGCCCTCGACGGCGGCGGCCGAGCAGCTCTCGCCCGCCTTCCCGCAGCGCGCCGCCTGGGGCACGGCCGCGCCCCTGCGTGCCTGGCAGGCCGAGGCGCTCGAGCGGTTCCGGGAGGCCGGCGCGCGGGACTTCCTCGCCGTCGCCACCCCCGGCGCCGGCAAGACGACCTTCGCCCTGCGGGTGGCCACCGAGCTGCTCGCCGGCGGCTCCGTGCGCCGCGTGACGGTGGTCTGCCCCACCGAGCACCTCAAGGCCCAGTGGGCCTCCGCCGCCGAGCGCGTCGGCATCGCCCTGGACCCCGCCTTCACCAACGCCCAAGGGCGCCACGCCGCGCACTTCGACGGCGTCGCGCTCACCTACGCCCAGGTCGCCGCCAACCCCGCGCTGCACCGCGCGCGCACCGAGGCCGAGCCGACCCTCGTCATCCTCGACGAGGTCCACCACGGCGGCGACGCCCTGTCCTGGGGCGACGCCGTCCGCGAGGCCTTCGAGCCCGCCCGGCGCCGGCTCGCCCTGACCGGCACGCCCTTCCGCTCCGACACCGCGGCGATCCCGTTCGTCGACTACGTGGCCGGCACCGACGGCATCCGCCGCTCCCGCGCCGACGTCAGCTACGGGTACGGGCAGGCCCTGGCCGACGGCGTCGTGCGCCCCGTCATCTTCCTCGCCTACTCCGGCCTCATGCGCTGGCGCACCCGCACCGGCGACGAGATGGCGGCCTCCCTCGGCGAGCCGCTGACCAAGGACCAGACCGCCCAGGCGCTGCGCACCGCGCTGGACCCCGACGGCGAGTGGGTCCCCTCCGTGCTGGCCGCCGCCGACGCCCGCCTGACCGAGGTGCGCCGCACCGTGCCCGACGCCGGCGGCCTCGTCATCGCCACCGACCAGTCGGCCGCCCGCGCCTACGCCCGGCGCCTGGCCGACATCGCCGGCGAGGAGCCGGTCGTCGTCCTGTCCGACGACGCCGGGTCCTCGGAGCGCATCGACGAGTTCGCCGCCGGGGACCAGCGCTGGATGGTCGCGGTGCGCATGGTCTCCGAGGGGGTCGACGTCCCGCGCCTGTCGGTGGGGGTCTACGCCACCACCACCGCCACGCCGCTGTACTTCGCCCAGGCCGTGGGCCGCTTCGTGCGGGCCCGGCGCCGCGGCGAGACCGCCTCCCTCTTCCTGCCCTCGGTGGCCCCGCTGCTGTCGCTGGCCGGCGAGCTGGAGGCCGAGCGCGACCACGCCCTCGACCGCCCCGTGCGGGAGGGCGAGTTCGTCGTGCCCGAGGACCAGCTCATGGCCGAGGCCAACCGGGGTGAGCAGGCCTCCGACGAGCTCACCCTGCCCGGGTTCGCCGCGATCGGCTCGCAGGCCACCTTCGACCGTGTCCTGTTCGACGGCGGGCACTGGGGCACGGAGGCCGACGTCGGCTCGCCCGAGGAGCAGGAGTACCTCGGCATCCCCGGGCTGCTCGAGCCGGAGCAGGTCACCACGCTGCTGCGCGAGCGGCAGGCCAAGCAGGCGGCCGCGCAGAAGGAGCAGGCGGCGGCCGCGCGGCGTCGGGCGGCCAACGCCGGCGTCGACGAGCACCGGCGCCGGGCGCAGGCCCGCAAGGAGCTGTCCACGCTCGTCTCCGCGTGGTCGCGGCGGGCGGGCACGCCGCACGGGGTCATCCACACCGAGCTGCGCCGCACCTGCGGGGGGCCCGAGGTCGCCACCGCGTCCACGGAGGAGATCGAGGCGCGGATCGCGCTCGTGCGGAAGTGGTTCGTCGGCGGACGCTGACCGGCGTCGAGGGATGCTGGCCGGCGTCGTGGGACGTTGACCGACGTCGGGGGACCGGCACCCTTCACGACCGACATGGTGGGGAGCGCTGACCGGTCGGGGGCGGCGTCGTCGTGAGAACCTGGACCCGCTCGGACCCGAACCTGGAGGAGACCATGGCCTGGTGGCTGACACCGCTCGTGCTCGGGGCGCTCGCCGTGCTCGCCGGCGTCTACGAGTACCCCGTGGGCTGGCTGCAGTGGATCGGGCTGGGCCTGGTCGTCATCGGCCTCGTCGTCGCCGTCGTCCACCCCGGCAGCACCCGGAGGCGCCCTGGTCGCGCCAGCGACGTGCGCACCCCCGCACAGCCCTACTTCAGCTGAGCCGCTCCGGCGCCTGTGCTCAGGTGCCGCCGGACGGGCGCCGTCAGCCCAGCCCGGTCGGGCCCTCCGGCGCGTCGTCGGACGGGTCGACGTCGACGTGCCGCGTCGGGATCGCCGGCTCACCCTCCGAGAGTCGCCACGCCGGGTAGGGCAGCGCCGCCCGCGCGGCCGCGTGCCGCTCCTTGGCCGCCTCGAGGGCACCGGGCCCGTGGTGCTCAGCCACCGGCTCGCCGCCGACGACGAGATCGACCATCAGCCGCTGCGCACCCTGCCGGTCGACCTCGGTCCACACCTGCTCGGCCGAGGTGCCCGAGACCACCAGCTCCTCGACCGCGCGACCGGCGCCGTCGAGGAGGCGACCGGCGCGCTTGAGCCCGCCGACGGACTTCTTCGACGTCGAGCGCTTGGCGACCTCGTGGGGCCGACCGTCGGCGCCCTCGCGGGAGACGAGCTTGTAGACGAGCTCGGCCGTGGGGTGCCCCGAGCCGGTGACGAGCTTGGTGCCCACCCCGTAGGAGTCCACCGGCGCGGCGTTGAGCGCCGCGATGGCGTACTCGTCGAGGTCCGAGGTCACGGTGATGCGGGTCGTCGTCGCCCCGAGCGCGTCGAGCTGGGCGCGCACGGTGAAGGCCTGGGCGACCAGGTCGCCGGAGTCCAGGCGCACCGCGCCGAGCTCGCCGCCCGCGGCGCGCGCGGCGGCCACGGCCCGTTCGACGCCGACGGTCACGTCGTAGGTGTCCACCAGCAGCGTCGTGCTCGGGCCGAGCGCGGCGACCTGGGCGGCGAAGGCGTCCTCCTCGGAGTCGTGCAGGAGGGTGAAGGAGTGGGCGGCGGTGCCGATCGCCGGGATGTCGTAGCGGCGTCCCGCCTCGAGGACGGAGGTCGCCGAGAACCCGCCGACGACGGCGGCCCGGGCGGCCGCGACCGCCGCTTCCTCGTGGGTGCGGCGCGCGCCCATCTCCAGCAGCGGGCGGCCGTGCGCGGCGGTGGACATGCGCGAGGCCGCCGCGGCCACCGCGCTGTCGTGGTTGAGGATCGACAGCACGAGGGTCTCCAGCACCACGGCCTCGGCGAAGGTGCCCTCGACGACGAGGATCGGCGAGCCGGGGAAGAACACCTCGCCCTCGGGGTAGCCGACGACGTTGCCGGTGAACCGGTACCCGCGCAGCAGGTCGAGGGTCTCGTCGGTGACGACCTCGGCGCGGTGGAGGTAGTCGATCTCTTCGGGGCCGAAGGTGAAGTCGCCCAGGGCGTCCAGCAGCCGGCCGATGCCCGCGACGACGCCGTAGCGGCGCCGGGTGGGCAGGCGGCGGCCGAACACCTCGAAGACGCTGCGTCGCTGCGTGGTCCCCGAGCGCAGCGCGGCCTCGACCATCGTCAGCTCGTACATGTCGGTCTTCAGCGCGGTCGATGCCCGTGCGGTCATGGGCCGAGGGTAGTCGCGCCCCGGCCCGGCGGCCGACCACGCGGCGGTGGGAGCGTGCGCCGGGCGGGCCAGATATCGTGGCGGGCATGGTCCACCCCGCGGCGCCGGCCGAACCGACGGCGCCCGCCCGTCCCTCGGGCGCGGAGCAGGCCGAGACGTCCGTCGTCGAGGCCCCGCGCCGATCAGCGATGTGGCGCTGCGTGGTGCACGACGACCCGGTCAACCTCATGACCTACGTCGCCTGGGTGTTCCGCAGCTACTTCGGCTTCTCCGAGGAGCGCGCCCGGCGGCTCATGCTCCAGGTCCACCACGAGGGCCGTGCCGTGGTCTCGACCGGGACGCGCGAGTCCGTCGAGGCCGACGCCTCCGCCATGCACGGATACGGGCTGTGGGCCACGATCGAGCAGGGGGAGGACTGAGTGGAACCGTTCCGACGCGTCCGCGGGGGAGTGGCCTCCGCGCTCGACATCCACGAGCGGCTCTTCCTCGCCCGCCCCTTCTCCGACGTCGCCGCGCTGCTCGGCCACCGCGAGCCGGCCGGCGACGACGCGACGGCCGGCGATCCGTCGTCCGGTGATGCCCCGACCGGTGATGCCCCGACCGGCGACGACGCGACGGCCGCACCGGCCCCGCCCGCGACCGACGACGACGCCGTGCTGGCCGCCCTCGACTTCCAGCCCACCGACGCCGGTCCGGCCGGCGACCGCCCGCCCAGCGACCCCGCGCTGGCCCGCCTGCTTCCGGACATGTCCGAGGACGCGGCGCTGGCCGGCGAGCTGCGCGAGCTGACCGAGGCCCCGCTGCGGGCGGAGAAGATCGCCCGGCTGCTCGCCGTCGTCGCCGAGCTGGACACGCCGACCGGACCGCGCGGGACCTTCCTCGTGCCCGAGGGCACCGAGACCGACGTGCTGCGCGCCGTCAACGACGTGCGCCTCGTGCTGGCCACCCGCCTGGGCGTGGGGGAGACCATCACCGACGAGGAGCTCTATGAGCGCGCCGAGGCGGCCGGGTCCGGGGCCACCGACCGCCCCGAGGCCGTGGTCGACGCCATGGCGATCCTTTACACGTCCTTGACCTGGTGGCAGGAGTCACTGATCAACGCGCTGCGCAGGCGCCCCCTGCCGAACTAGCGTCATCGCCATGAACGATGCGCCCATCGGCATCTTCGACTCTGGCGTCGGAGGACTGACGGTGGCACGCGCCGTCATCGACCAGCTCCCGCAGGAACAGGTCGTCTACATCGGCGACACGGCGAACGCGCCCTACGGCCCGCGCCCGATCGGTGAGGTCCGCCAGCTCGCCCTGGAGGTGATGGACGAGCTCGTCACCACCGGCGTCAAGCTGCTCGTCATCGCCTGCAACTCCGCGTCCTCCGCCGTCCTGGCCGACGCCCGCGAGCGCTACGCCCTCGACGCCGGGGTGCCGGTCGTGGAGGTCATCCGCCCCGCGGTGCGCCGCGCCGTGGCCGCCACCTCGACCGGCCGGGTCGGGGTCATCGCCACCCGCGCCACGGTCGACTCCGGCGCCTACCGCGACGCCTTCGCCGCCGCCCCCCGCCTCGAGCTGACCATCGGCGCGGCACCGCGCTTCGTCGAGCTCGTCGAGGCGGGCATCACCTCGGGGCCCGAGGTCCTCGCCGTCGCCGAGGAGTACCTGGCCGGGGCGAAGGCCGCCGACGTCGACACCCTCGTCCTGGGCTGCACCCACTACCCGCTGCTCACCGGCGCGATCAGCTACGTCATGGGCCCCGACGTCACCCTGGTCTCCTCCGCCGAGGAGACCGCCAAGGACGTCTACCGCACCCTGGTGGCCCACGGCCTCGAGCGCGATCCCGCCGCGCCGGCCCCGCGCCACCGGTTCCTGTCCACCGGCGATCCCGAGGAGTTCGGCCGGCTGGCCCGCCGATTCCTCGGACCCGAGGTCAGCGCGGTCGAGAGCGTCGAGCGCGGGGCGGTGGCGCTGTGAGGCTGACCGTCATCGGCTGCACCGGCTCGATGTCCGGGCCCGAGTCCGCCGCCTCCGCCTACCTCGTCCAGGCCGAGGGGACCGGCGACGACGGCGCGGCCCGCACCTGGTCGATCCTGCTCGACCTCGGCCCCGGGGCGATGGGACAGCTCCTGCGCCACCTCGACCCCCGCGAGCTCGACGCGGTGGTGCTCTCCCACCTGCACGCCGACCACATGGTCGACGTCGTCGGCATGCACGTCTACCGGCGCTGGCACCCCGAGGGGCCCCTGCCGGTCCTCGACGTCCACAGCACCCCCGGGGCGCTCGAGCGCACCCGCGGCGTCGGCGGGGACGGCCCGGAGGAGGACTACGCCGACGTCCTCGCCTTCCACGACATCCACCCCGGCACGCCGCTGCGCATCGGGCCGCTGACCGTCGAGGTCTTCGACGCGCTGCACCCCGTTCCCGCCTACGGGATCCGGGTGACGGGTCCGGCCGAGGACGGCGGGGGGAGCGTCACGCTGGGGTACACCGGGGACACCGACGCCTGCCCCGGGCAGGACGCCATGGCGCAGGGGGTCGACCTCCTGCTCGCCGAGGCGGCCTTCCAGGAGGGGCGCGACCTCGCGCGCGGCATCCACCTGACCGGGCTGCGGGCGGGCGAGCTGGCCCGCACCGGCGGGGTCGGGCGGCTCGTGCTCACCCACGTCCAGCCGTGGACGGACAAGGCCGCGGTGGTCGCCGAGGCGCGCTCGGTCTACGACGGCCCCGTCGAGCTCGCCGCCCCCGACGCCACCTGGCACCTCTGAGCACCTGCTCGTCCCGCCTGCTCGGCGAGTGAGCACTTTTCTGCCCGTTCCGGGCAGAAAAGTGCTCACTCGTCACGGGCGGGGACGATCCGGGACCGAGGTCCTGTCCGCCCGGCGACCGCTCGCTGGTCGCCCGCACGGGCTGCCCGCCGGTGCCGTTAGCCTGCACGGGTGATCGCACCAGGTGACCGCGCGTCCGACCCGCTCGACCCCACCGGTGAGGGAGGTAGTACCACCACGACGCCGACGCAGCCCGCCCGCGAGGGCCAGGCCGCCGACGGCGTCCCTGAGGCCATGCGCTCCGACGTCCGGCTGCTGGGCAACATGCTCGGCCAGGTCCTGCGCGAGTCCGGCTCCGAGGGGCTGTTCGACGACGTCGAGGCCCTGCGCGAGCTCGTCATCGAGGCCCGCCGCGAGGACGGCCAGCAGGCGCTGACCCGCGCCGAGGAGGTCGTCGCCGGCTTCACGCCGGAGCGGGCCATCGAGGTGGCCCGCGCCTTCGCGTGCTACTTCCACCTCGCCAACCTCGCCGAGGAGCAGCAGCGCGTGCGCGTGCTGCGCGAGACCGAGGGTGGCGGTTCGCGCGGCTTCGACTCGCCGAGCAGCCTGCCGGGCGCCGTGCGCGCCCTGGCCGCCGAGGTCGGCGAGGAGGAGGCCCGACGCCGCCTCGCCCACCTGCGCTTCCACCCCGTCTTCACCGCCCACCCCACCGAGGCCCGCCGTCGTGCGGTGACCCGGGTCATCGGCACCCTCGGTGACCTCCTCGACCGCCGCGACGACGCCCGCCTGGGCCCGTTCGCCGTCGCCGAGATCGACCGCCGCCTCATCGGCGCGGTCGACACCCTGTGGCGCACCGCCGAGCTGCGGCCCTACAGCCCCGGCCCGCTCGACGAGGTCCGCACCCTCATGCAGACCTTCGACAGCTCGTTGGTGCACATCGTCCCGGCCGTCTACCGCCGCCTCGACGACGCCCTCGACCCCGAGCACGCCGGCCTGGCCGACACCGCGGCCCCCGCCTTCGTCCGCCTGGGCAGCTGGATCGGCGGCGACCGCGACGGCAACCCCAATGTCGTCTCGCCGCTGACGATCGAGGCGTCGAAGATCATGTCCGAGCACGCGCTCGAGACGATCGCCGAGCGCACCCGCGCCGTCGCCATGCACCTGACCGTGGCCGACTCGCTGGTCACCCCGGCCGACGCCGTGGCGACCCTGTGGCAGACCCAGCGCCAGCTCAGCCCCGCGGTCTCCGAGCAGGTCGCCTCGACCTCCCCGGGCGAGACCCACCGCAAGGTCCTGCTGTTCGTCGCCGCCCGCCTGGACGCCACCCGCGCGCGCGACGCCGACCTGGCCTACGCCGAGCCGACCGAGGCGCTGGAGGACCTGCGCACCGTGCGGGCCTCCCTGCGCGAGGCCGGTGCACTGCGCGCCGCGAACGGCCCGCTGGCCGACCTCGAGCGCCAGCTCGTCACCTTCGGCTTCCACGGCGCCGAGCTGGAGATGCGTCAGCACTCCAAGGTGCACCGCCAGGCGCTGGCCATCCTCGACGGCGAGGTCGACCCCGAGGTCGACCCGCCCGCCGTGCCCGTCGAGGAGGTGCTGGACACGATGCGCGCCGTCGCCCTGGTCCAGCGCCGGCTCGGCGAGGGGGCCGCCGGGCGCTACCTCGTCTCCTTCACCCAGTCCAGCGAGGACATCGCCAACGTCTACCGCCTGGCGCGGATCGCCGCGGGGGAGGGACGCCACCGGCCGGTCATCGACGTCGTGCCGCTGTTCGAGACCTTCGAGGACCTGGCCAACGCCCCGCGCATCCTCACCGAGATGCTCGACATCCCCGACGTCCAGGAGCGCCTCGCGGCCAACGGGCGCAAGGTCGAGGTCACCCTGGGCTACTCCGACTCCGCCAAGGACGTCGGCCCCGTCGCCGCGACGATCGCCCTGTACGACGCCCAGCGACGCATCGCGGACTGGGCCCTCGAGCACGACATCGAGCTCACCCAGTTCCACGGCCGCGGCGGCGCGCTCGGCCGTGGCGGCGGCCCCGCGCACCGCGCGGTCCTCGCCCAGCCCCCGCACAGCGTGGACCTGCGGTTCAAGGTCACCGAGCAGGGCGAGGTCATCTCCGCCCGCTACGCGAACCAGGCCATCGGCATCCGGCACATCGAGTCCGTCGCCGCGGCCACTCTCATGGCCTCCGCGCCGAGCGTGGAGCGGCGCAACGCGGAGGCCGCCGAGCGCTTCACCGAGCTCGCCGACCGGCTCACCACCACCTCGCGCGCACGGTTCGACGCCCTGGTCGGCTCCGAGGGCTTCCCGGCCTGGTTCGCCCGGGTCACCCCGCAGGAGGAGGTCGGGCACCTGGCGATCGGGTCACGGCCCGCCCGCCGCGGCCTGTCCGTGGAGTCCCTCGACGACCTGCGGGCGATCCCGTGGAACTTCGCCTGGTCGCAGGCGCGCACCAACCTCACCGGCTGGTTCGGCCTGGGCACCGCGCTGGCGGAGGTCGGCGACGTCGAGCTCCTGCGCTCGGCCTACCGGGAGTGGCCGCTGTTCGCCACGATGGTGGACAACATCGAGATGTCCCTGGCCAAGGCCGACGACCAGATCGCCGCCCGCTACCTGGCCCTCGGCGACCGCGAGGACCTCGCCGCCATGGTGCTCGAGGAGCTCGCGCTCACCCGCCGCTGGGTCCTGGAGGTCACCGGCCAGGACGAGCTGCTCCAGTCCCACCGGGTCCTCGGGCGCGCCGTCGCCCTGCGCAACCCCTACATCGACGCGCTCTCGCTGCTGCAGCTGCGCGCGCTGCGGGTGCTGCGCGACGAGGACGTCGAGGCCGACGACGACGTCCACCAGCTGCTCCTCATCACGCTCAAGGGTGCCGCCGCCGGCCTGCAGAACACCGGGTGACCCACCCGCTCGTCGGCGGTGCGGCCGGTCGGCGCGGGGCGCCGGCCGGCCGCATCTCGCCGAAGGCGCCCGGACCGTGCGCACCACGACCGTGCGCAGGGATGTCCGGACGGCCGCACCGGGTGCCGGGGCACGCCGGTAGCCTCGAGGCATGACCTCCGAGAACCCGAGCACGAGCGCGCCCCGCGCCGACGGCCGCGCCCCCGACCAGCTCCGCGACGTCCGCATCACCCGCGGCTGGCAGAAGGCCGGCGAGGGCTCGGTCCTCGTCGAGTTCGGGGACACCCGCGTGCTGTGCGTCGCCTCCTTCACCGCCGGCGTGCCGCGCTGGCGCAAGGACTCCGGCCTGGGCTGGGTCACCGCCGAGTACGCCATGCTCCCGCGCGCCACGAACGACCGCTCCCAGCGCGAGTCCGTGCGCGGGAAGATCGGCGGCCGCACCCACGAGATCAGCCGCCTCATCGGCCGCTCGCTGCGCGCCGTGGTCGACATGTCCGCCCTCGGGGAGAACTCCATCGTCCTGGACTGCGACGTCCTCCAGGCCGACGGCGGCACCCGCACCGCCGCGATCACCGGCGCCTACGTGGCGCTCGCCGACGCGATCGCCTGGGGCCAGCGCGAGGGCCACGTCCGCGCGGGCACCGGGGTGCTCAAGGACTCCGTCGCGGCCGTTTCGGTCGGCATCGTCGACGGCCGCCCGGTCCTCGACCTGCCCTACGTCGAGGACGTCGCGGCCGACACGGACATGAACGTCGTCGTCACCGGCGCCGGGAGGTTCATCGAGGTCCAGGGCACCGCGGAGGGGGAGGCCTTCGACCGCGCCGAGCTCGACTCGCTGCTCGACCTCGCCGTCGCCGGCACCGCCCGGCTCACCGAGATCCAGACCGAGGCGCTCGCCGCCGAGGTGCCCGGCCGGTGACCGCCCACGCGACGGGCAGCCCGCCCCGGCTCGTGCTCGCCACGCACAACCCTGGCAAGCTCGTCGAGCTCCGCGAGATCCTCGCCCCGCTCGTGCCCGGGCTGGCGCCCGAGGAGGTCGTCACAGCCGGCGACCTCGGCATCGAGGCGCCCGTCGAGGACGGCGTGACCTTCGAGGACAACGCCCTGCTCAAGGCGCAGGCCATCGCCGCGGCCGCCGGGCTGCCGGCCGTCGCGGACGACTCCGGCCTCGCCGTCGATGTCCTCGGCGGCGCGCCCGGGGTCTTCTCCGCGCGCTGGTCCGGCCGTCACGGCGACGACGCCGCCAACAACACCCTCCTGCTCGGCCAGCTCGGCGACGTGCCCGAGGAGCACCGGGGAGCCCGGTTCGTGTGCGCCGCGGCGCTCGTGGTCCCGGCGTCGGACGGTGCCGAGGCGGTCGAGGTCGTGCGGCGCGGCGAGATGGTCGGCCGCCTTCTGCGCGAGCCGCGCGGGGACGGGGGATTCGGCTACGACCCGCTGTTCCTGCCCGACGGCGAGACGCGCACCTCCGCCGAGCTCTCCCCGGCCGAGAAGCACGCGATCAGCCACCGCGGCGCGGCGTTCCGTGCACTCGCCCCCGACGTCGCGGCCGTGCTCGGGCGTTGAGATCCCGTTCCGTGCGCTGACCCGAGGAGCGGTCAGGCTCCGCGGGCGCCTGCGCCACCGTGGCGCTGCAGACCGGCGGCCCGTTCGGCGATGTCGGGGCGGTGGTGGGCGACCCACTCGCCGATCCGGCCGTCGGGCCACCGCTCGTCGAGCTGGGCCAGCGGGATGGCGGTGCGGCTCTCGCCCGACGTCGGGTCCTGGCCGTAACGGGCGGGGTCCTGCGCGTAGGTCCTGGCGGCCAGCGGACCACCGGTGACCGTCGTCGTACCGACTCCCACCAGACCGACGCCGACCGGCCGCAGGATGCTGAAGCCCGCGGTGGGCTCGCCGCCGCCGATCGGTTCGATCGTCGGCACCACCTCGGCCGCACGGACGTCCTCCCACCGCATCGTCCGCACCGAGGCGTCGCCGGTGTAGCGCAGGCCCTCGGGGGACAGGACGAGCTCGACCCCCTCCGCGACCGACCGGCCGGCCCGACGACCGAGCCAGGAGATGAGCGCCGTGGACACGGCTGCGCCGATGACGGCGACGAGCGGCGCCCACGGCACGTCCGCCAGGGAGAACAGGGCCAGGTACAGCAGGGCGGTGGCGGCACCGAGTGCGAGCGTCCGGCTCCATGAGCTCGTCAACCGGGCCGCGGCGTGCCTCGACCCGGTCCCGGGGGTGAAGGTCTCCGGTCGGCTGAGGTTGTCTTCCATCCGGTCCCCTCGTGGTGGCGGATTGCATGTCAGCGGCCCTGGGCCGCGAGTGGCGCGCCGCGAGAGCGGCACGTCGGAGAGAGTGCGAGCCTACGCAAGGTCGCGGGGCGTGCGCCGGTCCATCGCGTACGTCGACTCCCGAGATCTCGGGGGAGGAGTCCCCCGGCAAGTGGTCACCCAGGGCGCGACGACGAGGCAGGATGGATCCCCAAGAACGGCCCTTCAAGCGCGGGCCTCCACCGAAGGAGCTACAACACCCCCATGGATCCCAGCACGGACGCACAGCACGAGGGTGAGGACGAGGATCGGTTGATCCTCGTCATGGTGGATGACGAAGCTCGGGTGATCGGGCTCACGCTCGACCCTGAGTGGACGGCCGTCGTCGGCGAGGCGCGGCTCGGCGATGCCCTGGTGTCGGCGCAGCGGGCCGCGGTCTCCGCACGCGATGCGGCGCAGCTCGCCGAGACTGACGTCGCCAGCCTGCTCCGTCGGCTCAGCGTGCTGACCTCGATGTCGCGCGAGGAGCTCACCGAGCATGTCGGTGGCGCGGTCCCGGACGCACCGTGGCGTTCGCACGGATCGGAGACGAACGTCGACCTGCTCGACCCGGGTCTGCGCGCGGAATACTCCGACCGGCTCCGGCAGATCCACCAGGAGCCGGACGAGGTCACCTCGGGCGACGGGCTGCTGCGGATGCAGGGGGTGTCGGGCCGTCCGACCGGGCTGGACATCTCGCGCGGGTGGGGCACCAGGTACGGCGTCCAGCATCAGGCCACGCAACTCTTCGACCTGCTCGTCGGGCTCCAGGAGCGCCACGACACCCGGCTCGGACGGCTCGAGGAGGAGTTCCCCGGGCTCGGTGCGAGGCAGCAGGACATGATCGATCGCGGGCTGTCACTGGTGCGGGGCGTGCCGCTACCGGAGGAGTCCGACGGACAGAGAGGAAGCCATGGCTGACATCGAGATCACCTACAGCGTCGTGCGTGGGGTCGCCACGACGTGGGACAGCACGCTCGCCGAGGAGTACACCAGCCTCAAGGGCCGCGCGGAGTCGTTCACGGTCGACAGCGGGTCCTGGAATGGTGGCGTCGGCGGGGTATACGACGACATTCGGCTCAAGATGGCTGCCGTGGCCGGTGGCGGTAGCGAGGAGATGGACCTCATGGCCGGGGCGCTGACCGCGGCGTGCGACCACTACCAGGAGACGGACGAGGAGTCCGAGTACGAGTTCGACTCGAGGACCTGAGCACCCACCCGGCACGAGCGTGCCCACCACGGACAGCTATTACGTCACCACCTGAGGAGCAACCAACATGTCGTCAGCAGAGTTCGTACGGTCGGAGCTTCGACGCATCTCGGGGGAGTTGCGCGACGCCGAGACCGGTCTGCGCAACCTGCCTAGCCAGGTGCCGGCCGCGATCAGCGGTGCGATCAACGGGCCGGCCAACGACCTGGCGAACAGCTGCGGGGACGCGGCCGCCGATGCGGACCGGGTCGAGCTCGTCGTCCGTGACGACGCGGCCGTACAGCAGGCGAAGGACGACTGGATCGCCTGGGCCGATACGGTGCTTGAGACCATCACCGATCTCAACGGCACAGAGATCAGACCGGAGGACTGGTCGGGTGACGGGGCACTGTCGTACGCCAACGCTCGGACGCCGCAGAACTCTGCCGCGACGTTCATCGAGCAGCATGCGCGCGCGATCGCGGAAGAGCTGGAGATCTACGGGAACGCGATCGACGATCACCGCAACGGCGGACTGTGGTTCGTCGGCGAGGTGGTGCTCTTCCTCGTCTCGGTCGTCGCGATCCTTGCGAGCCCGACGACCCTTGGCATCTCGGCGGTGCTTGGCATCATCGGTCTTGTCGGATCGATCATCATGATGATCAAGACGGTGGTCGGTCTGCATGAACTGGCGAATCAGCTGAAGGACTCGACGCCGTTCGACGAACTGCTGGCGACGATCTCGAGCACGCCCAACCTGCGGTCCGGCGAGTGGCCGTACGCGCTCAAGGCCAAGGACTGATCGGATCGACCGGGCGCCGTATGGTCACGTCCGCGTGAGGTCGCCGTTCATCGGTGGAGCGGCCATCAGGATCGGTCGGCCCGAGCCCGCCGCACGAGGCCGAGGACGACGCGCCAGCCAAGCAGGAGCGCGCCCAGCACGCCGGTGGCGACGAGGACGAACGACCACGCGGTCCCGCCGCCAGTGACCGCGCGGAGCACCATCCCGAGCGCGACCGTGCCGAGCCAGATGGACACGCCGGCCGGCCACAGGGACCAGGTCACCGAGCGCACGGACGCCACCGCGGTCACGATGACGAGCGCGGCGAGGAAGGGCCAGGCGACCCGCACGATCCCGGCCAGGACGTCGCCGTCGTGGGACGCGATCCCGGCGGAGGCGAACACGAGGACGGCGGCGCCGTCGACCAGGAGCGTCCACCAGCTGCTGCGAAGGCCGGGCCGCGCCGCCTCGGTCATGAGGGCAGGCGGCCCAGGTGCGCGAGCGCGCGGCGCAGCAGGTCGGCGTGCCCCTCGGACATGTCGGCGGTGATCTCCGGGGTGACGGCCTCGCGGGCGGTGAACCAGCCGAGCTCGAGGGTGTCGTTGGAGGGGCGGCAGTCGCCGGCGACGGGCACCACGTAGGCCAGGGACACCGCGTGCTGGCGGGGGTCGAGGTAGTGCTGGCCCGGGGTGGGGAAGTACTGCCCTACGGCGAACGGCACCGGCGACACCGGCAGCTGGGGGAGCGCGAGCGGGCCGAGGTCCTTGTCGAGGTGCCGGACGAGCGCCTGACGGACGGTCTCCTGGAACAGGATCCGTCCGGAGACGAGCTCGCGGGTGATCGTCCCCTCGGGGCGGGCACGCATGAGGAGGCCGATGCCCTCGAGCTCACCGTTGTCGCCGACCCGGACGGGCACGATGTCGACGTAGAGCATCGGGACCTTGCGGCGGACGAGGTCGAGGTCCTCCTCGGACAGCCAGGGGCCCATGTCGTCGGACGCGATGTCGCTCACCCGTCGTTTCTACCCCGACCGGCCCTCTCGACGCGACCTGCCACGCGGACGGTCGAGGCTTCGACGCGCGTGCGTGGGTGGGATCTCATGTGGTGGTCGTCGCAAGCAGGTCCGCGCCCGCGAGAACGCAGTTAGCCTCAGCTCAGTCCCGCATTCGATGACGTCGGGATCCCCCCTCCTGAAGGACAGTCCGATGACCGCGCATTACTCCCCGGATCAGAACCCCTACCAGCCCCAGCCTCCGACGCCCGAGGTGCCGGCCGACGTCCCGCAGAAGAAGAAGCGGCGGTGGATCGCCGTGACGGCGGCCGCCGTGATCGGGTTGTTCGTGGGCGTGGGGATCGGGACGTCGCAGGCGAGCGATCCCTCGCTCGTCGAGGCGCGCGAGGCCGCCGAGGAGGAGGCACAGGACGCCCGCGACGCCCTCGCCGAGGCCGAGAGCGAGGCGCAGGATGCCCGGGACGCCCTGGCCGAGGCCGAGGCCGAGGGGGAGGCGCAGGATGCCCTCGATGCGCTCGCCGACGCCGAGGGGGACGCGGAGGACGCCCGCGGCGCCCTGGCGGACAGCGAGAGCGAGGTCGACGAGCTTCAGGCTCAGGTGGACGAGCTGAACGGGGCGATCGCCCAGGCGGACACGAGCACCGGCGGTGGCGACCAGAGCGCTGCGCCGACCGAGGTGGACGCGAGCGGCGACGCCGGCGCGCCGGCTGCGGCTCCGGCCGAGCCCCAGCCCGAACCGGACAGCTCGGGGGGCTCTCTCGCGCAGCAGAACGCGGTCGGCTCGGCCGAGAGCTACCTCAGTTACTCGTCCTTCTCGCGCCAGGGCCTCATCGACCAGCTGATGTACGAGGGCTACTCGGTCGAGGACGCGACGTACGCCGTGGACGCGGTGTCCGTCGACTGGAACGAGCAGGCTGCGTTGACCGCGGAGGACTACCTCAGCTTCATGTCGTTCTCCCGCCAGGGCCTCCTGGACCAGCTGCTCTTCGAGGGCTTCAGCCAGTCCCAGGCTGAGTACGGACTGGCGGCCGTCGGCTACTGAGGGCCGGCGCCCCCCCCGACAGCCCGCCGGGAGATCGTCGACGGACAGGGTGCGCGAGGCGGGACTCGAACCCGCACGCCCGAAGGCACCAGGACCTAAACCTGGCGCGGCTGCCAGTTACGCCACTCGCGCGCGTGGGCTCGCGCCCACGGGGGATGAGCCTACGACGTCGGGCGTCGCCGCCCGACGTCGTGGCGCCCCATCGGCGGGCACGACCGAGTCACGCAGCCCCGGGCCTCGCAGCCTGTTGGCCGCGCAGTCCCTGCCCGCGCAACAACCGGCCGTCCGACGACCGGCCGCCCGACGATCGGGCCACGCAACAACCGGCCGCGCGAGAACCGGCAACGCAATGACCGGATCAGCCCGCGGCCAGTCCGAGCTCGCGGGCGAGCAGCGCCATGTGCCCCTTGGCGCGCACGTTGTACCGCGCCCAGGTGACGACGCCGTCCGGGTCGAGCACGACTGTCGAGCGGATGAGCCCGTCGTAGGTGCGCCCGTAGTTGACCTTCTCGCCCCACGCGCCCCAGGCCTCGGCGACCGCATGGTCGGGGTCCGAGAGCAGGGGGAACGGCAGCGCGTCCTGCTCGACGGCGCGCGCCAGTCGCTCGACCGGGTCCGGCGAGATCCCCACGATGCCGTAGCCGGCGCGCGTGAACACGTCGTGCCGGTCGCGCGCGTCGCAGGTCTGCTGCCGGCAGGCGGGGGTCAGTGCCTGCGGGTAGAAGTAGACGATCAGCCCGGTGCGTCCCGTGCGCAGCAGGGCGCCGAGGTTGCGGCTCCTGCCGGTGTGGGCGGTGAGGGAGAAGTCCGGCGCGGTGTCACCGACCGCGAGGCGGGCGTCCGTCCCTGCGGTCACGCGCCCAGGACCTCGCGCAGCCGGGTGACGTGCCCCTCGGGGTCCACGCCGTACTCGACGTGGCTGAGGCGCATCTCGGGGTCGACGACGAAGGTCGAGCGCATCGTGCCGGTCCGGGTGCCGCGCGGGCTCTCGAAGGTGCCGTAGGTGTCGTAGGCCTCCGCGACGGCGTGGTCCTCGTCCGAGGCGAACGGGAACGACACGTGGTTGTCCTGCGCGAAGGTGACCAGCTCCTCGAGCGGGTCGGTCGACACACCCACGACGGCGTAGCCGGCCTTCTGCAGCGCCGCCTCGTTGTCGCGGAAGTCGCAGGCCTCGGTGGTGCAGCCCGGCGTGGCGGCCTTGGGGTAGAAGTACACGATCACGCCGCGGTGGGCGGGTGCGAGCTCGGAGAGCCGGACGCGCGAACCATCGTGGGCCGGCAGGTCGAAGTCGGGAGCGGCATCGCCGGTGGTGAGGCTTCTCATGCCCCCATGGTGGCATCCCCGCCGGGTCCCTGCCGGTGCGACCGAGGTAAGGACACCACCAGCAGACCCACCGCGACGACCCCGGCCAGCAGCAGTCCGACCGCCAACGGCGAGCGTTCGAACAGGGGGAGCAGGAGGGGTGCGGCGGCGCCCCCGCCGAACTGCGCCGCCTGCGCCACCGAGGTGGCCCCGGCGTCGTTGTCCGGGGTCGAGCGCAGGGCCAGGCTCGTGGTCATCACCCGCACGCCGGTGGCGGCCGCACCCGTGAGCGCCACCGAGGCCACGAGCACCCACAGCAGCGGCGCGACCTGGGTGGTCACCGCGCCCGCGGCGAGCAGCAGGGCCGCCACCGCACCCATGGCCAGGACCCCGACCCGGTCGGCGAGCACCCCCGAGCCGCGGGCCGCGAGGAAGCCGGCGATGCCGAAGGCCACCGCGACCAGGCCACGCGCCTCGGGACCGAGGCCGAACCGTTCGGCGGCGATGAGCGCACAGGCCACGACGACGAAGTTCGCCGCCAGCTGCGCGGAGGCGGCCATGAGGGCCGTCGAGCCCAGGCGCACGTTGAGCAACGCGAGCCAGGAGACTCGGCGCGGCGCGTCCGCTGGCCGCTCGCCGGAGGGGGTGGCCACCGCCAGGACGAGCGCCACCACGGCGGTGGCGACGAAGGCCAGGCGCCAGTCGATCCCGGCCGCCAGGCCCCCGGCGAGCGGCGCCAGCGCCTGGCCGGCCGCCTGCGCCGCCGCGAAGGTGCCCAGGGCGCGGCCGACCTGGTCCCGGCCCGTGGCCGCGACGACCAGCGTGATGAGCACCGGGGTGAGGAAGGCGTTGGCCGCCCCCTGCAGCCCTCGGGCACCGAGGAACCAGCCGAGCGTGGGCACCAGCGCGCAGGCGAGCGAGGCCAGCGCATAGACGAGGTAGCCGATCCGCACCACGCTCGCCCGGTCCCACCGGGCCGCGACGGTGCCCGAGACCAGCAGCAGTGCGGCGAAGGGCGCGAGGTACCAGGTGATCGACAGGGAGGCGCCGTGGACGGTGGCCCCGAGCCCCTCGGCGAGCTCGGGCAGCATCGTGGAGACCATGCCGCCCCCGAAGGGCCCCATGAAGCCGCCCACCACGAGGAGCCAGGCCCGCCCCGGGGCGGCAGGCTGCGGCGTCGTCACCGGCCCAGGCTAGGCCCGGGGCGCCGGTACGGCGGGACGACGCGGTTGCGGTGGGACACTGTGCCGACTGCGGCGCGGCAAGGGAGCGGACATGAGGCAGGTACGTCGGCGGAACGGCGCTCGGGGCACGGTCATGGCGGGCGCAGCCCTGCTCGCGCTGGCCGCCTGCGGGGGTGGATCGACCGGCGACCCGGATGGATCGACCGGCGACCCGGGTGGTTCGACGAGCGACCAGGGCGACCCGGGCGACGACCAGGCTGGTTCGACCGACGGGCTCGACACCGGGGACGGCTTCACCGTCGTCGGGGCGCTCGCGGAGGTCCCTGCCGTGCCGGTCGACGAGGAGATCTTCCTCAGCGCCGCCGACCTCGACGCCGTGTGCGAGGCGAACGGGTGCGAACGTCCCGACGGCGCCGACGACGAGGAGGCGGTGAGGACCTGGGTCAGCGCGATGCGACCGACCGGGCGCGATGCCGGGGGGCAGGCCGCCGTCTACCTGCCCGAGGTGCTCCTGGCGAACGGGTCGCCCCATGCCGAGCTGGCGGATCAGCTGGGGTGGTCGCTTGTCGACGTCGGGTCGTTCGTAGCGCTGGACCTGGCGCCACGGCTCTTCGTCGTCGCGCAGGGCCCCGAGCAGCTCGCACCGGACCTGCTCGAGACCGGTGACGGCATCCGGTCGACCGCCGACGGCGAGGATTTGGCCGTCGACCTCCAGAACGGCACCCCGGCCGACCGGCTCGGGCGCTCCGTGCGGCTCGCCCAGCTCGAGGACCGGGTCGCGCTGTCGCTGACCACGCCCCCGGTGGAACAGTGGATCGAGGGACCCGAGCGCTCCCTGGCGGACGACGAGCGGCTCAGCGAGGTCGCCGAAGCACTCGACGACGCCGACGCCGTCTCCGCGGTCGTGGTCGCGATGGACCTCTCCGGCGCCGGGGACGCGGCACTCCCGGCGTTCCGGTCCGTCGCCGTCGGCTGGTCCGGCGCCGACGACGCCGGGATCACGATCGCCTACGGCACCGACTCCGAGGAGGCGGCGCAGGAGCTGGCCGACTCCTTGATGTCGCTGCTCGAGGAGGGCTCCGGGACCACCTCTGTCGTCACCGGTGCGCCGCTGGAGGACCTCCTCACGCTCGACGTGGCGAGCGCGGACGGGACGGTCGCCGCGGCCACGGTGCGGCCGACCGAGGGAACGAGGCCCACCGTCGTCCTGGACATGCTGACCAGCAGGGACGTGCTGTTCACCCACCGGTGACCGGCGCGGACCGGCCGACGCGGTCCCGCTGTGCGTGACCTCACGGCGAACAACGGGCGTCCGGGCTGGGGTCGGCGGCGTCGTCACGGTAATGTTGTCGCTCGGCCCGAGAGGATCCTGCCGCGCGCAGGAGAGACCCGGACCATGCACCGCTAGCTCAACGGCAGAGCAGCTGACTCTTAATCAGCGGGTTCTGGGTTCGAATCCCAGGCGGTGTACCGAGCAGGGCCCCGGTCGCGACATCATGCCGCACCGGGGCCTTCGTCGTCCCCGGGTGACGGCGGGCCCCGTGGACGCGGCCGTGGTGCTGCCGGACGGTCGTTCTCGCAGTGCGCTCCGGTGCGCGCTGGAGTAGCGTCGCGGTGAGGGCGAGGTCACGGTCACACCGGCCCGCCTCGTCGCCGCTGGCGGCGGGCCGTCACGGACTGCCGCTGTCCCCAGGAGGCACGAGATGAGTCACCACGGCAAGCACGTCAAGGATCCGCACGAGCACGGCGAGACGCCGGACGACCGGCGGCAGGCCGAGCACGGCGAGGCGCCGGACAACCCGCACGCCGAGCACAGCGAGCGATCGCTCTACACCCACGACGGCGGTCAGGTCGGCGGCGGGATGGGCTCCACCCACGACGGCGGCGTCCTGGGCGGGGCGGGTCGCGAGGGCGACGTCGACGGCTCGGTCCCGCCCGACGCCCCCGTCCACCGCGACACCTACTCCGACGGCACACACGTCACCCGCGACGGCGCCTGACCAGCCCCCGCGCCGGACCGCGCCCCGACCGCCGGAGCCACGGACGAGTGACCGGCGGCGCCCGGACGCGCGATCGAGACCGATCACCCACCTGACCGCACGACGACCGAGGGAGACGCATGATCAGCATCAACGACGTCGGAGGCATCCTCGCCGCGAGGACCCCCGTGCGCGGTACGGACGGCAAGATCGGGTCGGTGGGACAGGTGTTCCTCGACGACGCGAGCGGCGACCCGACCTGGCTTACCGTCAACACCGGGCTGTTCGGCACCAAGGAGTCCTTCGTGCCGTTGGAGGGCGCGAGCTACCAGGGTGACGAGATCGCCGTCCCCTTCGACAAGGACACGGTGAAGAACGCCCCGCGCGTGGACGTCGACGAGAGCCTCACCCCCGACCAGGAGTCCGCGCTGTTCGCGCACTACGGCGTCCAGGGTCGGTACGCCGACGGGTGGGACCAGCGCCCGGAGGCCCAGCTGCCGAACGACCGTGAGCCGCAGCCGTCCGCCGCCGGTGCGCCGTCGAGCGGTGCGCGGGACGGCGTGGGCGTGCCGGTGGCCGGTGGCCCGCACGCCGACGTCCCGCCCGGAGAGGCGCACGCACCCGTGGCGGCGACGCCGGACGCCGGTCCCGCCTCGCCGCAGCGCGCGGCGGAGGTCCCCGGCCCGCAGGAGGAGCGGGTGGTCGAGCAGCGCGGACCCGCGCCGGTCCCGATCCCCACGGGCGGGCCGGCCGACGGCGCACCGGTGGGGCAGGAGCCTGTCGGCCATGAGCCGGTGGGCCATGAGCCGGGCGTCCCGGCACGCGCGGGCCACGAGCCGGTCGCTCCGGCACCTCCGGGCCACGGGCGGGTCGACGGCGCGCCGGCCGGCGCTGCCCCGCCCGCCCCGGCGCCGGCTGGTCACGAGCCCGCTGGTCACGAGCCCGCGGGCCACGAGCCGCCTGCTCATGAGCCGCCCAGGTCCGACGCGCACGGGTCACCCGCCGAGGGTGCGGGCGAGCGTCCCAGCGGTCGCATGCGGCTGCGCCGCTACACGGTCACCGAGACCTACGCGGAGGACGGCACCGTCGTCACCAACGAGGACATCCACATCGAGCGCGACCCGGGTGCCGAGGCCGGGCGCGCGTCCGGCGCCGGGCCCGAGCACGGCGACGAGCAGGGGCGGCACGCCCGACCCTGATCCAGACGCTCACCCATGAGCCCGGTACCGCGACCTCGTCGTGGTGCCGGGCTCATTTGCGCATCCGACGGCTTGCCTTGCCCCCGGATCGCGACCGCGACCGCCCTGAGCCGAAGCGACCACCCGAGCTCGACCGCCTCGAGCGCCCCGAGCGGGAACGGCTCGAGCCGGAGCGGCGCGACGTGCCCCAGCTGCTGCCGTAGCGGTTCCGGCGCCGCCTGTCGTACCCGTACCCGCCACCTCCGCCGGCGCCACGCATGATGAGGCGGACGATCTGGAACACGACGGCCACGACCACGATGACGATGACGAGGCCCGGGGAGATGCCTGAGGAGCTCATCGCGCCATGGTGCTCGGCCGGCGTGCCCGGCGTCATCCGCCCGGACCGGGGAGAGCGCCCCAGGTCGGCCCGCGGGGGTCCTCAGCGGCGCATGACCTTCCGGGCGAGCCAGTTGCCGAGGAACTGCACGCCCTGGACGAGGATGACGATGACGACGACTGTGATGACGGTCAACCACCAGTCGAACCGCTGGTAGCCGTACTGGAGCGCGAAGGCCCCCAGCCCGCCGCCCGAGATCATGCCCGCCAGGGCGGACATGTCGACGATCGCCACGAAGATGAACGTGTAGCCCAGGATGAGCGGCCCGAGCGCCTCGGGCAGGACGACGGTACGGATGATCCGCCACGGCGATGCCCCCATCGCGCGCGCCGCCTCGATGAGGCCGGGGTCCAGCGCGACGAGGTTCTGCTCGACGATCCGACCGGTGGCGAAGGAGGCCATCACCGCGGCCGGGACGATGAAGGCCTCGGTGCCGATCCGGCTGCCGACGATCGAGATCGTCACCGGCCCCATCACGGTGAGGAAGATGATGAACGGGATCGGCCGGACGAAGTTCGTCAGGACGTTGAGCAGCCCGAACACCCACCGATTGGCCAGCACGCCGCCGCGGCGGGTGGCGTACAGCAGGGTGCCCAGGACGAGACCGACGACGCCGCCGACGAGCAGCGTGGTCCCCACGATCTGCAGGGTGACGAGGAAGGCCTCGAGGAAGACCTCCCAGTTGTTCTCCCAGTCGAACTTCATCGCGTCCCCTCCTCGGTCCCCAGGCTCGGCAGCGGGGTCTCGCCCCCGGGCGGTGGTCCGTCGTCGTGGGGCTCGTGGACGGTGACGTCGGCGGCCCGGCGCAGGTCGGCGACGAGGGCCTCGACGTCGTGACCGTCGCCGGTCAGCGCGAAGGTGAGCGAGCCGATGGGGCGGTTGCCGACGTCGGTGATCCCGCCGTAGACCATGGCCGCCCGCACCCGGGGGTGATCGCCGAGGGTCTGGGCGATGACGGCCGAGGAGCCGCGCTCCTCACGCACCGCCACCGTGGCGAGCACGGCGTCGGGGTGGGATGAGGCGATCGCGGCGAGGGTGTCGTCACGCGGGACGTCGCGCAGGGACGTGGCGACGAACCGCCGCGTCGTGCCGTGCTGCGGGTCGGCGAAGATGTCGTACACGGTCCCGGACTCCACCACGCGGCCCAGCTCCATCACCGCCACCCGGTCGCACAGGTGCTTGACGATGTCCATCTCGTGGGTGATGAGCACGACGGTCAGGCCGAGCTCGTCGTTGATGCGGCGCAGGAGACCGAGCACCTCGCGGGTGGTCTCGGGGTCGAGGGCGGAGGTGCACTCGTCGGCCAGGAGGATCTTCGGGCTCGGCGCCAGCGCCCGGGCGATCCCCACGCGCTGCTTCTGCCCCCCGGAGAGCTGCTCGGGGTAGGCGCGGGCCTTGTCGGCCAGCCCGACGAACTCCAGAAGCTCGGTCACGCGGGCGCGCCGCTTCTCCGCGGGCCAGCCGGCCAGGCGGAGCGGGTAGGCGATGTTCTCGCTGACGTTCTTCGAGCTGAACAGGTTGAACTGCTGGAAGATCATGCCGATCTCGGGGCGCACGACTCGCAGCCGGCGCTCGCTCAGGGCGGAGATCTCCTCGCCGAGCACGGTCACCCGACCGCTGGTCACCGGCTCGAGGCCGTTGATGAGCCGCACGAGCGTGGACTTGCCCGCCCCGGACCAGCCGATGACGCCGAAGATCTCCCCGGCCGCGACGTCGAGGCTGACGTTGCGTACGGCATGGACGGCGCCGGACCGGGCCTCGAAGGTCTTCGACACGTCGTCGAAGGAGATGACTGTGCTCATGGGGTCCTTCATGGTGGCGGCGGAGCGCGCCGGTGCGCGCTCCGCCGAACGGTAGCGGCCGGTGGGCCGCGGTGTGCCGGTCAGCCCTCGGACAGCGAGGCCTCGACCTCGTCGAGGATCTCCTGCAGCTCGGCCGGGTCCTGGTCGGCGATCGACGCCGTCCCGCCCGAGCTCTCCTGCAGGGCGTCGATGACGGACTGGTCGTGGAAGAGCTCGACGAGGCGGGCGTAGGTCTCGTTGTCCGCCTCGTCCGGGCGGGAGACGAACACGTTGATGTAGGGGCGCGCGCCCTCGGACTCGGCGGAGTCCTCGAAGATCGCGTCCGACGGCGAGAGGCCGGCGTCGGAGACGAAGTCGTTGTTGACGATCGAGGCGGCCACCGAGTCCAGCGCGACCACGGTCTGGTTGGCGTCCATCGGGGCGACCGTCACGCGCGAGGCGCCCTCGTCGATGTCGGTGGGGTCGGGGACCACGCCGACGTCGTCGTTGAGGGCGATGAGCCCGGCCTCCTCGAGCACGAACAGGGCGCGGGCCTGGTTGGTGACGTCGTTGGGGATGGCGATCTCGGCGCCGTCCGGGATCGATTCGACGTCCTCGTGCTCGTTCGAGTACAGCCCCAGCGGATAGACGGCGGTGGCCCCGATCGGGGTGAGGTCGTCGCCGGTGGCGTCGTTGTGCTGGGCGAGGTAGAGGATGTGCTGGAACTGGTTGAGGTCGAGGTCGCCGTCGGCCAGCGCGGGGTTGGGCTGCGTGTACTCGGTGAAGTCCTCGATCTCGATGTGGATGTCCTCCTCGGCGGCCAGCTCGGTGAAGATGTCCCACTGGGGGTCGGAGGCCCCGACGACGCCGATGCGGATGGGGTCGTCCTCGCTGCCGGCGGCGGCGCCCCCCTCGCCCTCGTCGTCGGAGGAGCAGGCGGCGAGCGTGAGCGGCAGCGCGGCGGCGAGGGCGACGAGCGCGGCGGCGCGGCGAGGGCGGCGAGTGGTCATGATGATCCCTGTTCGTACGGAGGGCCCGGGGGAGTGCCCGGCGGAACGGGAAGTACTGTGCGGCCCGCGGCGGCGGTGGCGCGCCCCGCGACGACCGCATCTCACATGCTGACCATGACGGTGTGACCTGGGTGACGGGACGGACCCGGTGTGCGTGGCGCCGGACGCGTCCGGGCCGCGGGCGCGGGTAGATTGCGAGCATGTCGACGACGCCAGTAGTCACCCTTGCCACGTGGTCCGGCGCCCCGCACCTCAGCGAGGACGAGGCGGGACTGCCCGAGGCCCTGCGGGCGCGCGGGATCGATGTGCGCGTGCGGGTGTGGGACGACCCGACGGTGGACTGGGACGACGCGGGTCTCGTCGTCGTGCGGGGTGTGCGTGACTACGCCCAGAAGCTCGACCAGTTCCTCACCTGGATCAACTCGCTGCGACGGGTGCTCAACCACCCGGACGTCATGACGTGGAACACCGACAAGCACTACCTGCTCGAGCTGGAGAAGCGGGGGATGCCCATCATCCCGACCCAGTGGCTCGAGCCGGACGCCGGGTACAGCAAGCACCAGATCCACTCGCGGATGCCCGCCTTCGGCGACTTCGTGGTCAAGCCGGCGATCTCCTCGGGCGGCCGGGGGACCGGGCGCTACACCTCGACCGACGCCGCCTCGCGGCAGGAGGCGATCCTGCACGTCGACCGGCAGCTGCGGAAGGGGCGCTCCGTCATGGTGCAGCGCTACCTCGAGCACATCGACCGCGAGGGCGAGATCTCGCTCATCTACTTCAACGGCCTCTCCGAGCACATGGTGGTCAAGGAGGCGATGCTCCACCCCTCGTTCCGGTCGGTCGACGACGTGCACGAGGAGGTCGTCTCCTCGCGGGAGGCCTCGGAGGAGGAGTGGCGCTGGGGCGAGCAGATCCGCAAGGCCATCCACGGCTACATCAAGGACCGCATCGGCCGCGACGAGCAGCTGCTCTTCTGCCGGGTGGATCTGGTCCGCGATGGCAAGGGCGGCTTCTACGTCATGGAGATCTCGCTCATCGACGGCTCGCTGTACCTGGGCGCCGTCGACGGCGCGCTGGAGGCCTTCGCCGACGCGATCGCGGTGCGCGCGTTCTGGTAGGCCCCTGGGCGGAGTCATGGCGGACCCCTGGGTGGGTCAGGGTCCGGCGACCGCCGCGGCGAGGAGGTTGAGCGACTCCTCGAGGCTCTCGCGCGGGATGGCGGGGAAGACCGCCGCCAGCTCCGGGTCGGACACCTTCGACCAGTCGTAGGTGAGGGAGACGTCGGTGGCGGCGCCACCGTCGGCGGCCTTGAGCTCGTAGAGCCACTCCCAGCCGCCGGGACCGTCGGCGTCGACGCTGCTCGGCTGCCAGCCGACCATCGTGTTCGTCTCGTAGGCGGTGACGTGGTTGCGCATCTGGTAGTCCCCACCCTGGGACTCGGCGTGCATGTTCATGACGAAGGTGTCGCCGACCTGCTGGATGCGGTCCGAACGGTCGTCGCTGCGGACGGTGCCCGAGCCGTCGAACTCGCGGTGGCGCTCGGGGAGGGTGAGGAGGTCGAAGATCTCCTTCGACGGGGCGTCGATCCGACGGGTCACGGTCAGGGAGGTCGTCTCGTTGCTCATCCCCTCACTGTGCCGCCCCACCGGCGGGCGCGCATCCCGGGCGCCGGCTCACCGGTGGGTGCGTCGGGGCGCAGCGCCCCGACGCACCGACGGGTCACATGCAGCCGCAGCCCTGACCGCCGCAGCAGCCCCCACCGGAGGCGGAGACGTCGGTGAGGCGGAAGGAGGTGCCGGCGGTCTGCTCCTCGATACGTGCGGTCGGGTCCGTGGTGGACATGTGGTGCTCCCTTCGTCCGGTGCGTGCGGGATCCCGCACCCCTCAAGCGTATCGACAGACGTCGATACGATGCGACGTATGACGGACGGATGCGGACCGGCGGCGGCCGGCAGTGGCGACGAGGAGGGTGTCGACGGCGACGTCGCGGCCTGCTGCGTCCCGCCGGCCCGGGCGATCGACCCCGGTGGTGCCGCCGCGGTCGCCGCCGTGGCCAAGGCGCTGGCCGACCCCGTGCGCGTGCAGCTCTACGTCGCCATCGTGGCCGACCCGGGCGGCCGCGTCTGCTCGTGCCACATGCCCGCCCTGCTCGGCGTCGCCCAGCCCACCCTCTCCCACCACCTCTCGAGGCTGGTCGCGGCAGGCCTGGTCGAGCGCGAGAAGGTGGGGCGGTGGGCGCACTACACGGCCGTCGACCACCCGCTGGCGCGCGCCGTGCTGGCGGCGGCGGGCGGCTGACGCTTGCGGGTCAACGGCGGTGAGCCACGGCTCGCGGCGTTGCAGCGTTGCGCGGCGGGACGAGGCTTGGCACCGTGGTCGGGTGAACCTCGAGGAGCAGATCGCCGCCGTCCGCCGCAGCGTGGAGACGGCGGAGGCGGGGTACGTCGTCGTGCTCGCGCAGTCCTTCGCCGCCCAGGCGGCCGACCTGTGGGCGGCCTGCACCGACCCCGAGCGGCTCGCACGATGGCTCGAGCCCGCCGAGGGCGACCTGCGTGAGGGGGGCCGGTACCGGCTCACTGGCAGCGGGACGGAGGGCACCGTCCTGCGCTGCGTCGAGCCCGGCGCGCTCGACCTGACCTGGGAGTTCGCCGGTGAGGTCAGCGATCTGCGGATCGCGGTGGTGCCCGCCGGGGGCCGGACGGTGCTCGAGCTGCGCCACACCGTCCCCGACGACGAGCACTGGCAGACCTTCGGACCCGCCGCGACGGGCATCGGCTGGGACGGCGCCTTCCTCGCGCTGGCGCTGTTCCTCGCCGGCGACCCGCGCTCGACGCCGGAGGCGATGGGCACCTTCAGCGCCTCGCCTCCGGGGCTGCGCCTGGTCACCGAGCTCTCCCGCGCCTGGGGGGCGGCCGACCTCGAGGCCGGGACCGACGCCGAGGACGCGCGCGACCGGGCCGCCCGCGCCGCCGCGTTCTACCGCGGCGAGGCGACCGGCGAGGCCGAGGAGCAGGCCGGTCGGGGCGAGTGACCGCGACGGCCTCCGCGCGGGGAGCCCGACGGGCCGACGACTGCACCTGTCCGGAACGTGGGCACCGACGTCGCATGCGGACTTAGGATAGACTAACCTTCCCTCCGGCTGATCCGAGCGGTCGGTGCGACGAGTTCCTGCGCGTCGCGCGGACCGCCGAGGACCGGCTGCCACCCGTGGCGACCCACGGCCCGGGCCCCTGCGGCCGGGCGCGTCGACGTCGTCCGGGTCGGCACCTGCACATCCGGAACCGAAGCGGAGCCCGCCCGATGTCCCACAGCCCTGCCCCGCGCCGTCGCCACCTCGCGGTGACCGGCGCGCTGTCCACCGCCCTCCTCCTGGCCGCCTGCGGCGGCGGCGGTGACGCCGATCCCGCCGAGTCCGGTTCGGGCGGCGCAGGCTCGGACCCGGCGGGTGCAGGTAGCGACGAGGAGTTCACGCCCGTGACGATCGAGCACGCCCTCGGCGAGGCGGTCATCGAGGAGCGGCCCGAGCGGGTCGTCACCCTGGGGCAGGGCTCGACCGAGACGTCGATCGCCCTCGGCGTCACGCCCGTGGGCATGGAGGAGTACCCCTGGGGCTCGGACGAGACCGGCTACATGCCGTGGATCTACGAGGCGGTCCAGGAGCGCGGCGACGAGCTGCCCGAGCAGTTCACCGGCGCCACCGAGCTCGACGTCGAGGCCATCCTCGAGCTCGACCCGGACGTCATCCTCGCCCAGTGGTTCGGCCTGACCCAGGAGCAGTACGACATCCTCACCGACATCGCGCCCACGGTCGCCTACGACGAGCAGCCCTGGGTCGTGACCTGGCAGGACCAGATCGAGACCAGCGGCACCGCGCTCGGCCAGGAGGACGCCGCCCAGGGGCTGATCGAGGACATCGACGCCCAGTTCGAGGAGGCGGCCCGCCCCGAGTACGCGGACTACACGTTCTCCTACATCTACAACTCCGGCCCGGGCACGCTCGGGGTCTTCTTCGCCGACGAGCAGCGGGTGGCGATGCTGCGGGGCATGGGCCTGACCGTCGACCCGGTGGTCGACGAGCTGGGGGAGTACGAGGTCCCCGGCACCGACTCGGCGATGATCGGGCTGGAGAACGCGGACATGCTCGCCGACTCCGACCTCGTCTTCACCTTCTACTCCGACGAGACCAACCGCGCCGAGACCGAGGCCCAGGACCTCTACGCCGCCATCCCGGCCGTCGAGGCCGGAGCCGTCGTCGCGCCGACCGACCAGCCCTTCGTCACCGCCTCCTCCCTCATCAACCCCCTCACGGTGCCCTGGGTCATCGAGCGGTACGGCCCGATGATCGACGAGGCCATCGAGAGGGCCGACGCGGCCGGGCGGTGAGTCGCCTCGCCCGACGACGGCTGGCCGGGCGGCGTCGGATGTCGCCGTGGCTCGCCCTGGGCGCCTCGGTCGTGGCGCTCCTGGTGATGGCGTGCGTGAGCATGGTGCTCGGCAGCCGCGAGACCGACCTCGTCGGCACGTGGGAGGTGCTGCGCGGCCGCGGGGAGGATCACCTCGCCTCGGTGCTGGCCGCGAGGTGGCCGCGCACCGTCGTCGGGGCGATGGTCGGTGCGGCCCTGGCCGCCTCGGGCGTCGTCATCCAGGGACTGACGCGCAACCCGCTCGGCGAGCCGGGACTGCTCGGCGTGACCTCGGGGGCGTCGGCGGCCGTGGTCACCGCCACCGCCTTCCTCGGGTTCTCCGGCGGCGCCGCCACCACGTGGGTCGCACTGCCCGGGGCGGTGCTCGCCGTGCTCGTCGTCTACGTGCTCGGCCGGCCCGCCCGCACCGACTCCGTGCTGCCGCTCGTGCTGGCCGGCGCCGTCGTCGCGGCCGTCCTCGAGGCCTACGTGCAGACCCTCATCCTCAGCCGGCCCGACGTGTTCGACTCCTACCGGCACTGGATGGTCGGCTCCCTGGCGGGGGTGACCTTCGAGACCCTGTGGTCGGTGCTGCCCGCGCTGCTGGCCGGGCTCGTGCTGGCCTCGCTCGTCGCCCCGGGGCTCAACACGCTCGCCCTCGGCGACGACGTCGCGCTCTCGCTCGGCACGCCCGTGCGCCTCCTGCGCGCCGCCGGGATCGCGGCCGCCACCCTCCTGGCCGCGGCGGCGACGGCGGCGGTCGGCCCCATCCTCTTCGTCGGCCTCGCCGTGCCGCACCTCGTGCGCGGCCTCGTCGGGTCGGACCACCGCTGGCAGCTCGCCGTGTCGGTCGTGCTCGGCGCGGTGCTGCTCATCGCCTCCGACGTCGTCGCCCGCGTCATCGCCCGGCCCAACGAGCTCCTTGTCGGCGTGGTCACCGCCTTCGTCGGGGCGCCGTTCCTGCTCATGGCCGTGCGGCGCGGGCGGGTGGTCGCCGAGTGAGCACCACCGAGGACGTGGTCGGTCGGGGACGGGTGGACCGCCCGGGTCGACGGCGCGGTGCAGGCCGGCCGCGGCGTACGGGCCGGGCGGCCGGCCCCGGTGCGACGACGGCGCGGATCCGCCTGCTGCGCGTGGGCGGCGTCCTCGCCCTGCCCGTCACGACGCGCGGCCTGGTGGCCGGTGGCGTCGCCGCGCTCGTCGTCGTGACCCTCGCCCTGACCACGCTGGCCTGGGGGCCGCTCGGCGTCGGACCCGGCGACCTCGTGGCGCTCGCGCGCGGCGAGGCGGACGGCACGGTCCAGTTCGTCCTCGAACGCCTGCGCGGCCCGCGCGTGCTCGTCGCCGTGGGCGCGGGTATCGCCCTCGGGCTCGCCGGCGCGCTGTTCCAGACGGTCACCCGCAACCCGCTGGGCAGCCCCGACGTCATCGGCCTGGGCGCCGGTGCCGGGGCGGGCGTCGCGGTGGCCGCCGTGGTGTGGCCGGGCGCCGTCGCACCCCCGATCGGTGCGCTCGCGGGGGCCGCGGTGGCGACCGGGCTCGTCTACCTGTCGACCGGGCTCGGGTTCGCCTCGCCCGCGCGGGTCATCGTCACCGGCATCGCCGTGGCCGCCATGTCGCACGCCGTCATCCAGTACGTGGTCGCCGTCGCGCTGCGGGACTCCGCGACCGAGCTCGCGGCGTACCGGGTGGGCTCCCTCAACTCGCGCAGCCTGGAGCACGTGCTGCTCGTCGGTGGGGCGCTCCTGGTGCTCGTGCCCTGCGTGGCGGCGCTCAGCCACCGTCTGCGGACGATGGACCTCGGCGACCAGCTCGCCGACACCCTGGGCGACGGCGCCGTACGGACCCGCACCCTGGCGATCGTGCTCTCGGTGCTGCTCGCCGCGGCGGCCGTCACCGTGGCCGGGCCCGTCGCGTTCATCGCGCTCTCGGCGCCGCACATCGCGCGCCGGATCGTGCGCACCCCGGGGCCCGCCCTCGTCCTGTCGGCCCTGGTCGGCGCGATCATCATGCTCGCCGCCGATCTCACCGTGCAGCAGGTGCCCGCGTTCGAGGACCTGCCCGTCGGCGTCATCACCGCCGGGGTGGGCGGGGTGTACCTGGGCTATCTGCTCGTCGTCGAATGGAGGAGGAGCTCGGCATGAGCGAACCGAAGGAGACCGCAGCGGGCGAGGGCGGCGGGACGTCGTCGTCGCTCCGGCTCGAGGGGGCCACGGTCGGCTACGGGGAGAAGGTGGTCCTGGACGGGCTCGACCTTGAGCTCCCCGCGGGCGGGTTCACCGCCGTCATCGGACCCAACGGCTGCGGGAAGTCCACCGTGCTGAGGACCCTGGCGCGCACGCTCCGGCCCACCTCGGGCGCGGCGCTGCTCGACGGGCGTCCGCTCTCGGCGTGGCGCTCGCGTGCGATCGCCCGCCGCATCGGCCTGCTGCCGCAGGACCCGGTGGTGCCGGACGGGATCTCCGTGGGCGCGCTCGTCGCGAGGGGCCGGCACCCCTACCACTCGCCGCTGCGGCAGTGGCTGCCCGGCGACGACGCGATCGTCTCCGCGGCCATGGCCGCCACGGGGGTCGAGGAGCTGGTCGACGAGCGGGTCGCCAGCCTGTCGGGCGGGCAGCGCCAGCGGGTGTGGATCGCGATGATCCTCGCCCAGGAGACCGAGTTCGTGCTGCTCGACGAGCCGACCTCGTTCCTCGACCTCGCCCACCAGGTCGACGTGCTCCACCTGTGCCAGGACATCCGTGCCGGCGGTCGGACCGTCGTGGCCGTGCTGCACGACCTCAACCAGGCGGCCAGGTACGCCGACCACCTCGTCGTTATGCACGAGGGCCGGGTCGTGGCCGCCGGCGAGCCGGCCGACGTGCTCGACCGCGAGCTCGTCGCCGAGGTGTTCGGCCTGGCCTGCGAGATCGTCCGCGACCCGCAGAGCGGCACCCCGATGGTCGTGCCCGAGCGCCGGGCGGAGGCCGCTCCCGGGACGGCGTGAGGCGGTCGCCCGGGGGTGCGGCGCCGCCGGACCGCAGTGGTCAGTGGGCGATCTCGTCGAGCGAGGAGGCCAGGTGCACGCCGTCGGGCATCTCCTCGGGTGAGATCAGACCCGGGAGGCCCACCAGCCACACCGCGCGGCCCTCCTCCGCGAGCCGGCGGACGAGGTCGCCGAGCATGCGACCGGCGGTCGCGTCCACCGAGGTCGTCGACGTCGTGTCCACGACGACGGCGCGCCCCTCGCGCAGGTCCTCGGCGACGATCCGCACCACCGCCTCGACGCTGGAGAAGCGCAACGGACCCTGGAGCTCGAAGCGGGTGCCCCGGGCGCCGTCGGGCAGGTCGATGCCCCGCCGGTCGCGGATGACGGAGCGCGTGAGCGGGGGCACGCTCATGAGGTGCAGCCCGAAGTCGTGGCTGAGCCGCTCGAAGATCTCCACCCCGCGGGCGCTCGAGCCGTGCTCGTCCAGCGGGGGCGAGAACGAGGCGATGCCGAGCTGGCCGGGCAGCGCGCCGATGAGGCCGCCGCCCACACCGCTCTTGGCCGGGATGCCCACGTCGGTGATCCAGTCGCCGGCCGTGTCGTACATCCCGCACGAGAGCATGACGGACAGGGTCTGCCGCACGACGTCGTGGGGCACGATCTGTTCCCCGGTCAGCGGGTTGGTGCCCGCGTTGGCCAGCGTGGCCGCCATGACCGACAGGTCGCGCGAGGTCACCCGCACCGCGCACTGGCGCGTGTAGCCGCGCACCGCCGTGTGGGCGTCGGTGCCGAGGATCTCGTACCCGGCGAGCATGTGGGCGATGGAGTAGTTGCGGTGCGCCGTGCCCATCTCCGAGTCGTAGACCTTCTCGTCCACGCTCAGGCGCCGCCCGGCGAACGCCGACAGGCCGGACAGGATCGCCTCGTCCCGTTCGTCGTCGGTCATGTCCGGATCGCCCACGAGGGTGTGGGTGGCGATCGCGCCGGCGTTGATCATCGGGTTGTAGGGGCGCTTGGAGACCTCCTCGAGGGTCATCTCGTTGAAGGCCTCCCCGGTGGGCTCGACCCCCACCTTGGCCTCGACGGCCGACTTCCCCCGGTCACGCAGCGCGAGCGCGTAGACGAACGGCTTGGAGACGGACTGGATCGACAGCTCGACGTCGGCGTCGCCCGAGGCGTAGGTGACGCCGTCGGAGGTGGTCAGGGCCAGGCCGAGCAGCGACGGGTCCACGCCGGCGAGCTCGGGGATGTAGGTGGCCGGCTCGCCCCTGGCGGGTCCGGTGGCGGTGGCGGCCAGGATCTCGTCGAGGTACTCGGCGACCGGGGAGCGCATGGCCTCATCGTCACACGTCGGGAGGGGCGCGGGGCGGTCGGGTCAGGGGAGGTCGGCGTCGGGGAACCCCGTCCAGCGCAGGTCGTGCGGCAGGTGGCTCATGTCGTTGAACATCACCAGCGACGGCGGCTGCCCGGGGCGGTGCTCGAGAACGGTGAGCGCGGCGTTCGCGCTGCGGAGCCCGAGCCAGCGCGCGGTCGGCGCCCCGAGGGCGTCCCGCACCAGCCAGGCCACCGGGTAGTCGTGGGTGACCAGCACCTCGTGCGAGTCCCGGCGCGGTCGATCGGTGGCGTCGCCGGAGCCGGCGGGATTGCCGGAGTCGGCCGCGGCCGCGCCGAAGCGGGCGACGAGCGCGTCGGCGGTCCGCCGCCCCGCCTCGGCCTCCGCTGCGTCGTACCCGTCGAAGAAGCCGGCGCTGCCGGCCGGCATGTCCTCGTGCGCGGGGACGTGGGGGACGTGATCCACGAGCTCGTCGGCGGCACGCACCTCGGCGCGGGGCAGGTGCCGGGCGAGCCCGAGCGCGGTGTCCGCGGCCCGGGGGAGCGGGGAGTGCCAGATCCGCTCGACGGGGAACCGGCCGAGCCGCCCGCCCAGCAGATCGGTCTGCCGGCGGCCGACGGCCGTGAGCTCGCCGAACGGGTCGGCCGCCCCGTGGCGCAGGAGGTAGAGGCGTCGCACGTCAGTCCTCGTCCCGGTCGGTTGCGCGGTCGGGGATGCGGGAGCGGTTCGGGTTGCTGTCAGCGCGGGCTCGCGTCACCCGGCCGGCGCGCCCGTCGATCGCGAGGTGCTCGTCGTCGCGCAGCAGCGTCGTCGCCCCGGGGACGCCGAGGACGGCGGGGATGCCGAGCTCGCGCGCGACGATCGCCGCGTGCGAGAGCGCGCCGCCCGTCTCGGTGACGACCGCGGCGGCCACGCGCAGCAGCGGCGTCCACGCGGGATCGGTGAACCGGCACACGAGCACGTCCCCGGGGAGCACCCGGCCGAAGTCCGACGGACCGAGCACGACCCGCGCGGGTCCGCCCGCCGTCCCCGCGCTGCCCGGGATGCCCTCGAGCGACTCGGAGCGGCTCCGTGCGCGGGGGACGGGCGCGGCTCGTTCGGGCAACGGTGGCGGTTCGACCGTGACGGGGCGGGCCTGGAGCAGCCAGACCGTCTCGCCGACGACCGCCCACTCCACGTCCTGCGGGCCACCGGTCAGGGTCGCGACCTCGTCGCCGAGGCGGGTGAGCGTCCGGGCGGTCCCCTCGGCCAGGACGGGGCGCGTGCGGTCGGCGTCGGGCACGTCCGTGGTGCGCAGCCCGCCGACGGCGCGGTCCAGGCGCGTGCGCTTGTCCGCGACGTCGACCCGCACCGTCCCGTCCCCGCCCACGCGGTAGCGGTCCGGAGAGACGGTGCCCCCGACGACGCCGGGCCCGAGTCCCCAGGCGGCCTCGATCCGCGTCGGTTCCCCGGCCCGCGCGGGCGTGAACATGACTCCCGAGGCGTCGGCGTCGACGAGCTGCTGGACGAGCACCGCCATCGCAGCGGCGTCGGGGCTGACTCCGTGGTCCGCTGGGTTGCTGCCGGGGGGAGGGGCGGACGTGGACGGCGCACCGGCGTCGGGGCCCGCGTGGTCGGCACGTGCGAGGTCGGCGCCCGCGTGGTCGAGCGCGCGCTCCGAGCGCAGCGAGGCCCAACAGGTCTCGACGGCGGCGACCACGGCGTCGGCCCCGCGCACCCCCAGCACGCTCGTGTAGAGCCCGGCGGACGAGCGGACGGCGCCGTCCTCCCCGTCGGCCGAGGAGCGGACGGCGACGGTTCCGAGGTCGAGATCGGCGAGGGCGCGGGCCAGCGCGGCGCGCAGCGCGTCCGGGACGGACGGCGGTCGTGCGGGTTCCACCACGGGTCCCGGCGGGAGGTGCGCGGCGTCCCGCGAATGGGGCCCGGCCTCGTCGAGCGCCGCGCGGTCCGCCTTGCGATAGGCGTCGAACGGGACGACGACGCCGTCGGGCACCGGAAGACCGGCCCGGAGCAGGGTGGCCAGCGAGGCGGCCTTGTTCCCACAGCGTGCGCGGTCAGCATCCCTCAGCGGGACGAGCATCGCGACACCTCCTCAACAGAATGTTGACAACACTTTGTTGAGTATCCATGCTGAGGCTGTGCAACGCAACGACGATCGAGACCGGGCCGGCACCCTCGCCGCCGAGACGGGCCACGGGGTGCCCAGGGGGACGACGTCACCGCTGGACGGCGGCCGTGCGGCCGATGCCCGACGGCGGCTCGAGCTCCTCGACGACGTGCGCGAGCGTCCGCCGTGGCGCCCCGAGCCCGTCCCGCCGTCGGCGGTCGACCTGACGCAGCTCGCCCTCTGGTGCGCCGGGCGCGCGGCGGAGACCGACCCGGTCGGCGAGGACGCGCTGGACGGCCTCGCGCTGGTCGCGGCCGCGCACGAGGAGGTCGACAGCCTCGAGGCTGCCCTCGTCCTCTCGGCGCGCGCCGCCGGGCACACCTGGTCCCGGATCGCCGACGCCATGGGGTTCAACTCGCCGCAGGCCTGCCAGCAGCACGTCCAGCGGCTCGCGCGGCGCCGGGGCAGGGACGCGTGACGGGGCAGCGGGTGGTCGGGCTGCGCCTCCTGCACGCCGTGCGGCTCGCCGGGTACGCCCCGGCCGACGACGTCGCCTCGCGAGCCGGCCTCGGTCCAGCCGAGGCCGAGGGGCTGCTGCTGGATGCCGAGGCCCGCGGGTGGGTGCAGCAGGCCGCCTTCGCCGGCAGTGCGGGATGGTCGCTCACCGTCGCCGGACGGGTCGAGGGCGAGCGTCTGCTGGCCGCCGAGCTGGATGGCGCCGGGGGTATGGAGCCGGTCCGCGCCGCCTACCGGGACTTCCTCCCGATCAACGCCCGAGTCCAGCGGGCCGCGACCCACTGGCAGCTCCGCCCCTTGCCCGGCGACCGGCTCGCCGTCAACGACCATGCGGACGCCGACTGGGACGCCGCGGTCGTGGACGAGCTCGCGGCGGCCGGCGACGACCTCGCCCCGCTCCTCTCGCGGCTCGAGAACGTCCTCGACCGGTTCGGCGGCTACCGCGAGCGCTACGCCGCCGCGCTCGTGCGCGTCCGCGCCGGCGAGGGCGCGTGGGTGGACCGCACGGACGTCGACTCCTGCCACCGCGTGATCTTCGAGCTGCACGAGGACCTCATCGCCACCCTGGGGATCGACCGCGGCGACGAGCTGTCGACCTCGCGCGTCGGGCCGCGCTGGAACACATAGGCCCGGCGCCCTGTTGTCCCCGGCATGGAACCCACCGCTGTGCTGTACGAGGGGACGCCCGGCGAGCGCCTGCGTTCCACGACGCTCGTGGTCGTCGGCGCGGAAGGACAGCATGTCGTGGCCGAGGCCGTGCGGCTGGCCGGGGAGGGGTGGTCGCGTCTGGAGCTGTGCGGCGGCATGTCGGTCGACGTGGCGGCCGAGGTCCGCGACGCCGTCGCCGCCGCCCACCCGGGAACGATCCGGATCGGGCTCAACCGGTACGGCTTCGAGTCTCTCGCGCAGATCGCGGACTTCGCCGCCGCGTTCGAACGGGGCGAGGTCAGGCCGCAGGCCTTCCTGGTGCCGGCCATGGGCGGCGTCACGCGCATCGAGCATGCCGACGTGACGATCATCCCCGTCGCCTCGACCGACGAGACGGAGGCCCGCGCCGCCGAGCTCGCGCGTGCCGGCGCCGGGATGGTCGAGCTGTACGGCGGGTTGGGGACCTTGCACGCCGCCGCCGTCCGGCGCGGCTCGGGCGGGCGCATCCCCGTCGGGTTCGTCGGCTACGACAACTGAGGCGGGGCGCGCGACGCGTGCTCGGCTGTGGCGCGTCCTCCGGCCTGGTCGGCCCGATGGCGCGCGCGTAGGATCGATCTCCCGGCCCGAGGCGGACGGGACATGGCCTGCTCGCCGGACCGGGGAGCCCGCGAGTGCCGCGCGGCACCCGCGGGGACGGACGGAGGTGTCGGCCATGAACGTCGAGACACCGGGCGCGAACCCGGGCCACGGACCGGAGGGCGGCTCGGGAGGCGCGCCCGACTACGATCCGCACCGCACGCCGGCTCCGGCACGGGCGGGGGACGTCTCGCGCGAGCAGGACCACCGGCAGGTCCGGGCCGCCGGCGCCCGGGCGGGGGAACGGAACCGATACTGGGCGATCGCCGTCGTCCTGGCGCTGGCGGTCTCGGCCGCCTACTTCGGCTTCACCTGGGCCGACGTCGACGCCCGGGACCAGGGGGCGTCTCAGCAGGTTGCCCAGGACGCCGGACTGGTGATCGGCGGCGCCGCCTTCCTCGCGGTGCTCGCCGTCGGTGTGCTGACGGTGGTCCTCGTCGCCCGGCTCAGGCGGAAGGTGGTGCTGCCCGTGGCCGTCGGTGCCGTCGTCCTGCTCGCCGCGGCCGCCGTCCTCTTCTTCTGGGTGCATCCCGCCGTCGTCGGGTAGCGCGGGCGGGTGCGGGGCTCGCTCCCGCCCAGCCCTTGCGCCGCGCCCAGCAGCCCGCTTTGCGCCGCGCCCAGGCCTCCTTGCGCCCGGCGCGCCCCCACGTCTCAACGGGTTGAGCGTCCTTTCAACCGACAGTGTCGGTTGACTGGTGACATTGGCGGTTGACACGTCGGAGGCAGGGCCGCGGGAGGCGGCGGGAGTGACCGGCCGAGCCGCCGTCGGAGTGACCGGCCGAGCCGCCGTCGGAGTGACCGGGAGGGCGGCCCGGCGCGAGCGTAGGGGCACCGCTCAGGCGCGGACGACGCCGAGGACGCCCAGCACCTCCTCGGGCGTGGTCGCCGCGCGCAGGCGGTTGACCTCCGCCTCGTCGAGGAACACCGTCGACAGCTGGGAGAGGACCTGCAGGTGGTCGTCGCCCGTGCCGGCGATCCCGACGACGAACTCCGTGCGCTTCCCGCCCCAGTCCACGCCGTCGGCGTAGCGGACGAAGGACATCGTCGTCGCCCCGACCAGCGCCTTCGCCTCGTCCGTGCCGTGCGGGATCGACAGCCCGTTGCCCACGTGCGTGGACACCGACGCCTCCCGCTCGTGCATGGCGTCGACGTAGGTCTGCGGCACCGAGCCGGTGGCGACGAGCAGGGCGCCCGCCTCGTCGATGGCCTCGTCGCGGGTGCGGGCCGTCCCGTCCAGGACGATCGAGGTCGGGGCGAGGAGGGGGCGGGGCTCGATCGCCGTGGCTGCCTCGGGCTCGCTCCCGGCCCCCGACGCCGATGCCGCCCCGGGTGCGCCGTCCTCGGCCGGGGCCGCAGCGCCCATGAGCGGAGCCCCGACGCCTGATGCGCTGCCCCCGCCGCCCGACGCGCCGCCCGACGCGCCGCCCGACGCGCCGCCCGACGCGCCGCCCGACGCGCCGCCTGACGCGCCGCCTCCGGCCGCGCCGCCCTCGTCACCGGCGGAGCGCTCCTGAAGCATCGCGACGATGTCGTCGTAGCGGGGGCTGGCCATGAAGTCGTCGACGGAGACGTGGACCGCGGACGGCGTGCGCTGCCGGGCCCGCGCGGTGAGGTCCTGGTGGGTGACGACGAGGTCGACGTCGTCGCTGAGGGCGGAGATGGCCCGGTTGACGACCTCGACGTCGTCGAAGCCGGCGCCGCGGACCTTGCGCCGCAGCACCGAGGCGCCCATCGCGGAGGAGCCCATGCCGGCGTCGCAGGCGAAGGCGATGGTGCGGATCGGGCCGACGGTGCCCCCGGTGCCCGCCAGCGCCGAGGAGGCGATCGAGCTGCGGCCCTTCATCGACTCCATGGTGGCGGTGGCCCCGGCGAGATCGCCGTCGATCTGCTTGCCCGTGCGCAGCAGCGCGCCGGCCACGACGAAGGTGACCACGGCGGACAGGACCACCGAGAGCGTGACGCCCAGCAGGGACCCCGCGGGGGACTGGAGCAGGACGGCGATGATCGATCCCGGCGCGGCCGGTGCCCGCAGGCCGGAGTCGAGGAGGAGGTTGGTGGCGACGCCGGTCATCCCGCCGGCGATCATCGCCACGATGAGCACGGGCTTCATCAGCACGTAGGGGAAGTAGATCTCGTGGATGCCGCCGACGAACTGGATGAGCGCGGCGCCCGGCGCGGACGCCTTGGCCAGGCCGGTGCCGAAGACCATGAAGGCGAGCAGCAGGCCCAGGCCCGGACCGGGGTTGGCCTCGATGAGGAAGAGGATGGACTGGCCGTCGGCGGCGGCCTCGCTCGTGCCGAGCGGCGTGAAGACGCCGTGGTTGATCGCGTTGTTGAGGAAGAGCACCTTGGCCGGCTCGACGAGGATCGAGGTCAGCGGCAGCACGCTGTTCTCGACGAGGACGTCGACCACGCGCTCGGCCGCGGAGGAGAAGGCGGAGACGAAGGGGCCGGCGGCGACGAAGCCGACGATCGCCAGGAGCATGCCCCAGATGCCGGCCGCGAAGTTGTTGACGAGCATCTCGAAGCCGGGCCGGATGCGGTCCGCCCACAGCGCGTCGAGCTTCTTCATCGACCAGCCGCCCAGCGGCCCCATGACCATGGCGCCGAGGAACATCGGGACGTCGGCGCCGGTGATCGCGCCCATCGTGGCGATGGCCCCGACGACGCCGCCGCGGACGTTGTCGCCGTACATCATCCGGCCGCCGGTGTAGCCGATGAGGATGGGCAGCAGGTAGGTGATCGTCGGGCCGACGATGCCGCCGCCCTCCGCGCCGGCGCCCCACCCGCCCAGGTGCTCGACGAACCCGTAGCCGCCCTCGTAGCCGAAGACGCGGCCGCCGACGAGCGTGACCCAGCCGGCCTCGATGAACAGGGCGGTGATGAGGCCCCATGCGATGAAGGCGCCGATGTTGGGCATCACCATGTTCGACAGCGCGGTGCCGAACTTCTGCACGCCGACGCGCAGGCCGCCGCGGGCCGCGCCCTCCTCGGGTGCCCTGGTGCCGACGGATGCGGACATGTCTCCTCCTCGAGATCGGCGCCCGCGGACCTGCCGGACGCTCTGCCACGCGACAGACCCCATGAAACCACACGAACCAGACCAAAGCCAAGTAGATAAAGATGGATATGTGTCCGTTCGTGTGGATACAGTGGGGTCCTGGCGCCCGAACCGGCGTCCGGACCATCGACCCTGGAGGACCGATGAAGGCCCTGCGCTTCTACGCACCCGAGGACGTCCGGCTGGAGGAGCGTCCCGAACCCTCCTGCGGGCCGGACGAGGTGAAGATCCGCGTGCGCGCCTGCTCCACGTGCGGCACGGACGTGAAGATCTTCCACAACGGCCACCAGAACCTCACGCCGCCGCGGACCATCGGTCACGAGATCGCCGGCGAGGTGGTCGAGGTCGGGGCCGACGTCGCCGCCACCTACGGGACGGACTGGCAGGTGGGGGACCGGGTGCAGGTCATCGCCGCGGTGCCGTGCGGCGACTGCCACGAGTGCCGCCGCGGCTGGATGGCGGTGTGCCAGAACCAGACGTCGATGGGCTACCAATACGATGGCGGGTTCGCCGAGTACATGGTCGTCCCGCGCCAGGTCCTCGCCGTCGACGGCCTCAACCGCATACCCGACGGCGTCGGCTTCGACGAGGCCTCCGCCGCCGAGCCGCTCGCGTGCGCGATCAACGCCCAGGAGCTGCTCGGCATCGAGCCCGGCGACGTGGTCGTCGTCTTCGGCGCCGGCCCGATCGGCTGCATGCACATCCGCGTGGCACGCGGAGTCCACGGTGCCGGCGCCGTCCACCTCGTCGACGTCAACGCCGAGCGCCTGGCGATGTCCGCGGCGGTCGCCCGGCCCGACGAGACGATCGACGGTTCCCAGGTCGACGTCGTCGAGCGCGTGCTCGAGCTGACCGGGGGGCGCGGCGCCGACGTCGTCATCACCGCCACCGCCGCGAAGGTCGCCCAGGAGCAGGCCGTCGCGATGGCCGCCCGCAACGGGCGCATCTCCTTCTTCGGCGGCCTGCCCAAGAACGACCCGGTCATCGCGCTGGACTCCAACGTCGTGCACTACCGCCAGCTGCACATCCACGGCGCCAACGGCTCCGCGCCCGAGCACAACCGGCAGGCGCTGGAACACATCGCCGCCGGCCGGGTGCCGGTCAGGGACCTCATCACCCACCACGTCCCGCTCGCCGAGGCGCTGAGCGCCTTCGACATCGTGCGCTCGGGCGCCGGTATCAAGGTCACCGTCGAGCCCTGAGGCGGCCGTCCGCCTAGCATCGAACAGGTCCGCCCGGCACCGGGCGCGGGGAGGAGCAGCGTGTACGCAGAGGAACGGCAGCAGGCCGCGGCGCGGCTCGTCCTCGCCCGCGGCCGGGTCTCCGTGGCCGAGCTCGCCGAGGAGTTCGACGTCACCGGGGAGACCGTGCGCCGCGACCTCAGCGTGCTCGAGCGGATGCGCCTGGTCCGGCGCGTGCACGGCGGCGCGGTCCCTGTCGCCTCCCTGTCCGCCATCGAGTCCGGCCTCGACGAGCGCGACGCCACCCGCGCTGCGGAGAAGGAGCGCATCGCCCTGGCGGCCCTGGCCTACCTCCCCGAGCCCGGCGGCACCGTGGCCCTCGACGCCGGCACCACCACCGGGCGCCTCGTCCACCTCGTGCCCGCGGACTCCCGGTTCGTCGCCTTCACCCACGCCGTGCCGATCGCGGCGGGACTGGCCCACCTCGCCGACGTCGACGTGCACCTCCTGCCGGGCCGTGTGCGCCGCACGACCCAGGCCGCCGTCGGCTCCGCGACCACCGACGCGCTCGAGCAGGTCCGCGTCGACGTCGCCTTCCTCGGCACCAACGGCCTCAGCGTCGAGCACGGGCTCTCCACCCCCGACCCGGGGGAGGGGGCCGTCAAGGCGGCGCTCGTGCGCAGCGCGCGCCGCGTCGTCGTGCTCGCCGACTCGACCAAGTTCGGCCGCGACACGACGATGAGCTTCGCGGACCTCGCCGACGTCGACGTCGTGGTCACCGATTCCGAGGACCTGCCGGTGCCGCGCGCGACCCTGGCCGAGCACGGGATCGAGCTCGTGGTCGCATGATCGTCACCCTCACGACGAACCCGTCGACCGACCGCACGGTGGTGCTCGGCGGCGCCCTGCGGCGCGGGGAGGTCGTGCGTTCGACCGGCTCCGCCGCGCAGGCCGGCGGCAAGGGCGTCAACATCTCGCGGGCCGCGGTCAAGGCCGGCGTCCCCACGGTCGCCGTCGTGCCCGCCCCGCCCGAGGGCCCCTTCGTCGCGGAGCTGCGCGCCGCCGGCATCGACTGCCGGCCCCGGGGACCCGCGGGGCCCGTCCGGGAGAACCTGACGATCACCGAGCCCGACGGTACGACGACGAAGATCAACCACCCCGGGCCCGAGGCCGACGCGCGGCTGCTCGCGTCCCTGGCCGACGCCGTCGTCGACCTCGCCGCGGGTGCGGACTGGGTGGTGCTCGCGGGCTCGCTGCCGCCCGGGGCGCCCGAGAGCTGGTACGCCGACCTCGTCGCCGCCCTGCGCGGGGGCCCGGCCCAGGTGGCCGTGGACACGAGCGGCGCCCCGCTCGCCGCGCTCGCCGCTGCCCTGCCGGGCGCCGCGCCCGACCTCATGAAGCCCAACGGCGAGGAGCTCGCCAGCCTCACCGGCGCCGAGCCCGACCTGCTCGAGCGGGACCGGGACGCGGCGGCGCGGGCGGCGACCGACCTCGTCGAGCGCGGGGTGGGGGCGGTGCTCGTCACGCTCGGCGCCGGGGGAGCGGTGCTGGCCACCGCTGACGGCGCCTGGCACGCCCCGAGCCCGCCCGTGGCCGTGCTCAGCACGGTCGGTGCCGGGGACTCCAGCCTCTTCGGTTACCTGCTGGCCGAGCGCCGTGGCGGCGGGCCCGCCGAACGGCTCGCCTCCGCGGTCGCCTACGGCAGCGCCGCCGCCGCGCTGCCGGGCACCACCGTCCCCGAGCCCGACGGCGTCGACGTCGGTGCCGTGACGGTGGAGCGGCTCGATCGTGGGCGGACGCCGGCGGCCAGCGACTGACCGTGGGCGCCTGACCGTGGCGGCCGGGTCGGACGCCGGCGGCCGACCCAGGGCCGCCGGACATGCCGGAGCCGCCGGGTCAGAGGATGGCGTCGGGCTCCTCGGGCAGGATCTGCCCGCCGTCGACGATGATCGTCTGGCCGGTGACGTAGGCGGCCTCGTCGGAGGCGAGGAAGACGGCGGCGGCGCCGATGTCCTTCGGGTCGCCGAGGCGCTTCATCGGGATCGACTTCGACATCGCCGCGAGGTACTCCTCGCCCTGCGCCTCGAGCCCCGCGGAGAGCACGTTGCCCGGCAGGACGGCGTTGACCGTCACGCCGTCCTTGGCGTACTCCAGGGCGGCGCTGCGCATGTAGCCCTGCTGGCCCGCCTTGCTCGCGCCGTAGTGGGCCCATCCCGGGTAGCCGGTGACGGAACCGGTGATCGAGGAGGTGATGACGACGCGGCCGCCACCCTGCTTCCGCATCTGGGCGAGCGCCGGCTGCGTGACGAGGAAGGTGCCCTTGAGGTTGACGGAGTGCATCTGGTCCCACTGCTCCTCGGTCATCTCCGCGATCGGGGCCTGCGGGAAGATGCCCGTGTTGGAGCACAGGATGTCGAGGCGACCGTGCCGCTCGACGACCGTGCGGATGAGCTCGGCGCACTGGGCGCCGTCGGTGACGTCGCAGTGCTCGGACTCCGCGCCGATCTCGGCCGCCGTGGCGGTGGCGCGCTCGTCGTCGATGTCGGCGATGACGACGGTGGCCCCGGCCTCGACGAGGCGGGCAGCGATGCCGCGACCGATGCCGTTCGCTCCGCCGGTGACGACCGCGATCTTGCCGCTGAGGGAGAACATGGGACTCCGATCCTGGTGGGTGACGGTGGTCCCCTCCGACGCTAGCCGCAGCGCGCACGGCGGGGGCAGGACCTCGGTCCGCGGTGGCGGGCGGACCGAGGCGCGCTCACTCCTCGGCGAGCGGGAAGATGTCGAAGTAGACGCGGACGCGTCGCTCCTCGGCCGCTCCGGCCTCCTGAGCCTCACCTTCCAGCAGGTCGGGCGACCTGGCAGCCCCCGATGTCGGCTGACCGGTCGCTCCGGGTGCTGAACCGTCGGCGGCCGCCCCTGCCTCCCGCGCGGCGGTGCGACGTTCGTCGGCCGCTGTCGTGTGCTCGTGGATGAGCGTCATCACCGCGTCCTTGAGGGCCTCGACCTCGTCCCGGCTCATCGTGGCGGTGCTGCGGGACGTCACGCTCGCCGACACCCACGCGGGGTCCTCGTCCTCGGAGCGGCGCATCCAGTCTGCGACGGTGCGGGTGCGGTCCTGGGCGGTGTGGGCCAGGGCGAGCTCGAGCGCGGGGCGGTAGCGGGAGTCCTTGGCCAGGTCGAGCCCGTCGATGCGGAAGCCGAGCGACTTCCACCAGCGCTCTCGCCCGGTCCCGCGGCCGGGGTCCTCCGCCACGAACCCGTGCCGCTCGAGCTGGCGCAGGTGGTAGCTGGTCTGCCCGGTGCTCTCGCCCGTGTGCTTGGCGAGCATCGTCGCCGTGGCCGCCTCGTGGTCGTTGAGGTAGTCGTACATCGCCATCCGCAGCGGGTGGGCGAAGGCCTTCATGGCGGCCGGGCCGATGGCGGGGGCGAGGTAGTCGGATTCGGGGTCGGGAGATCCCGCCGAGGGGTTGCGCGTCGACATGATGCAGAGATACCTTTGCAGAGTTCTATTTGCAGACGATCTTCTGTCACAGCCTAGAGGAGAGACGCCATGTCGACGCAGGACGCACCGCCCACCACCGTCGACGCCGATCAGGCGTCGACCCCCGCTGAGCCGGCTACCGCGCCGGTTCCGTCGCGCAGCGAGCCGCCGGCAGCCCGCGAGCCGCTCGGCCGCCCGTTCGGCGTCCACCTCACCGGTGTGGGGCTGGCCAACCTCGGCGACGGCATCATCCTCGTCGGGGTCCCGCTCGTGGCGGTCACGCTCACGCGCTCGCCCGGTCAGATCTCGCTCATCCAGGTCGCCTTCTGGCTGCCGTGGCTCCTGCTGGGGGTGCTGGCAGGGGTCGTCGTCGACCGCGCGGACCGTCGGCACGTCCAGCTCGCGGGTATGGCCGTCCGGGTCGTCGTCATGGCCTCGACGACGGTGCTCGCCGCCACGGACAACCTGACCATGCCGGTGCTCATCGCCGCGGTCGGCCTCTACGGCGTCACGCAGGTCCTCGTCGACCTGGCGGGCTCGTCGATCGTCCCCCAGCTCGTGCCGCGTTCACGGCTCTCGGCCGCCAACGGACGGGTGATGGGGATGGAGCATGCCGGCACCAACTTTCTCGGTGCGCCGGTCGCCGGCGCCCTCCTCGTGCTCGGCAGCGGCTGGATCTTCGGCGTGCCGGCCGTCCTGGGCGTGGCGTTCCTGCTCGTCGTCGGGCTCGGCATGCGGGGGAGCTACCGGTCGGAGCGCTCCGAGCCTGCGGGCTCGCGCCTGCAGGAGGTCGTCGAGGGCATGCGCCTGCAGGTGCGCCACCGGGTCCTGCGTCCCCTCCTGGTTGCCCAGTCGCTGCTCAACTTCGCGAACACCGCGTACTTCGCCGTCATCGTGCTGTGGGTCGTGGGGGAGGAGTCCCGAGTGGGGATGGCGCCCGAGCACTACGCGCTGATGGGGGTGTTCCTCGCCGCCGGGGCGCTCGTCGGGGCGGTGCTCGCCGAGAAGCTCCTCGCGATGGTTCCGGAGGTGCCGCTGCTGGTGGCGAGCTGGACGATCTGCTTCGGCCTGCTCACCGTCCCGGTCCTTGTCCCCGAGCCCTGGGCGATCGGGGCTGCGCTGACGTTCGTGGGCATGTTCAACATGGTGGGCAATGTGCTCACCCGGACGCTGCGCCAGCGACTCGTGCCGGTGGAGAAGCTGGGCCGGGTCGGCGGTGCCGGCGGGATGATCGGCTACGGGCTCATGCCGCTCGGGGCGCTCGTCGGTGGCGTGGTCGGCGAGGTCTGGGGGCTCCCCGCGGTCTTCCTCGGCGCCGTCGCGCTGTCCCTGCTGACCATCGCCTATGTCGCCTCACAGATCAGCACGCGCCTGGTGCGCGAGCACGAGCTGCCCGAGACGCCGGCCGGCTGACCGGGTGCGGTGCGGCGCGCGGTGATGGCAGGTCATGCCGCGGCGGTGCGATGTCGTGGCATGGGCGCCCTCTTAGCAGCGGTTGCCAATGGCGCATTCCGGGACGAGGCGGACGACGCGTTCGCGGACCTCGAAAGACTCGGTGCTTGTGGTGATGGGGATCGTGCCGTCGATGGGTTGCCAGCCGGTCAGGCCGATGACCATGTACTCCGCGACCCACTCGGTCGTCAGCTCGACATGGATGGAGTGGTGCCCGTCCGGGTAGGGGTAGGACACGGTGTGGTCCGGGTACGGCGCACCAGCGTCGGTGCCGCTGGAGAACGGGCCCGACCCGTCCATCGGGTCCCAGACAAACTCCACCGGCTCGTAGCGGACCTGGACCTCGAAGCCGAGCAGCTCGGTGGTCACGGTGTGTGCCTCGGCCGTGGTCCACAGAAGGACCGGCATGTTCGCCAGCTGCCACATGCCGTCCGTCTTCGCCTCCCCGGTGTTCACCAGGAGCCGGGCTGCCTCGGAACGGGACAGCGAGACTTCGACCGGCTCCGCGTCCTCGGCGACCACGACGACCGGCGGTTCGCCCGGCTCAGCCGGGGCGGGGCTGCCCAGGCAGTAGTAGCCGTCATCGAGAGCCAGCGGCGCTCCCGGCCGACCCGCGCCGGCACGACTCGGCGCCGCACACCCTTCGGTGGTGCGAATGACGGTGTCGCCCATCCAGAACGCCAGCATGTCCGGAGTCAACGAGTAGACGAAGGGGGAATACCCGACCGAAAAGCCGATGGCGGCCGTAGTCGGCGGGCTCGACTGGGGATTGTCGCCGACTCCTGAGGCGTCGCTGTTCGGATCGTCGGGGAAGTTCTCCAGGTCAACAATCGCGGCGGGGCCGTCAATATCCGCCGCGCATTCCCAATCGAGGACTGTTTCGCACCCACCTCCTGCTGGAGATGACACAAGTGGTTGCGAGGCGAGCAGCAACGATGCTGCGACGACGAACATCGCGCCCTGGGGTGCGCTCACGACGAAGACGCTTCCTCTTCGAGCTCTCCTGGAATGACCTGCCGGATGCGCCACGAGTCGTCGTCCCGAACGATGACCAATCGAAACGTGAACGGATTGTCTGGCGCCTCCTGCAGCACATTGCCATCAGCGTCCACTAGAGCGCGCGCGGCCTGAGTTCCATCGAGACGGACAAACCAGTCTGTGCTCGCATTGTCGTCGATGTTCACTGCGGCATGGTCAACGGTATAAGCGGACTGGTCGACGTACTCGCCGTCTCTCGCAGATCGGGCGTACAACTCGATTCTTTCCGCACAGACAATGCACTCGTCCATCGAGATGTCGTCGATTCCATCCGACAGTCCGGTCTCGTCCGCGTGGGCCAGGAGCGCCAGGTAGTACTCAGCCGCAGCGATCGCGCCGGCCTCGCCGTCGTCGTCCATCTCGGGCGGCGGCTCCGGTGCCGGCCGCGAACGACGCTCGAGCTCCCACTCGGTCCACTCGATGTCCTCGGTCGAGAGCTCACCATCCGACGGTGTCTCGCCCGACTCGGACTCACCACCAGAGGAGGAGGCCTCCGAACCGGACTCACCGCCGTCGTCGACGTCCGAGGGCCCCACCAGCACCGGCGGCGTCTGCGACGACGCTTCCTCGTCCCCACCGCCGCACGCGCCGAGTGCCATCATCGCCGCCAGCGCGAATGCAGCCACCGCCCGAGGACGGCTCCCCCCAGGTCGCCTCATGCCCATGACAGTAGCGAGCCGACCACAGGCGCACACGCGCTTCACCAGATCTGTGGACAGACGAGCCGTTCACAGGTCCGCCGCAACCGCGAGCGGCAGCGGGCCCCGGACCGCTCAGCGCCGGCGCAGCAGGAGCACGCCGTCGAGCAGGGTGGCTTCCTCGCCGTCGGGCGATGTCGCGACGCGCTCGCGCGTCTCGACGAGGACCGTTTCCCACTCGTCGGCGGGAAGGTCGAGGGCGGCGAGCTCCTCGGCGGGCGTGGGCATGTCGTGCAGATGACCCTCGCCGGCCCACGGCGGGGGAGCGGCGTGCGTGACCAGAAGCAGGTACCCGCCCGCGGCGACATGGCCTGCCGCCCGGCGCAGGATCGCCAGCCGCTCCAGCGCCACGTCCGAGTGGAAGAAACTCGCGGTGACGAGGTCGTAGGCGGCGCCGTCGAGGTCCCAGGAGGTCAGATCCGTGGCGATGAGGCGCAGCTCGTCCTCGTCGAGCCCGAACTGCGCGGCGGCCGCCCGCCCACGACCGACGGCGACCGCCGAGATGTCCACGCCGGTCGTGCGCCAGCCGTTCCGGGCCAACCAGATCGCGTCGGCCCCCTCGCCGCAGCCCAGGTCGAGGGCGCGTCCGCCCGGGAGGTCGGCCGCGACGTCGATGGTCGTCGCGTTGGGGTTCCCGGACCACATCCGCTCCGACTCCCCGTAACGGCCGTCCCAGTAGGTCGTCGGGTCGGCGTCGGCGTCGGCACGGTGGTGCCCCTCGTGCGCGGGCTCGTCGTGCTCGTGCGCGTCGGGGCTGTGGTGTGCGTGGGGCATGCTGCGACAGTACCGACGGCGTCCCGCGGTCCGCTTGAGAGGGAGGCCGCTCATGCGACAGGCCGGGGTCTGCTCACTCGTCGGGCAGGCGACCGCTCACTCGTCGGAAGAAGAGGACGACGACGAGGAGAGGGCGCGTCGGAGCAGGATGTAGATGACGAGGGCGACGGCCGCGACGACGACGATCCGCCCGACGAAGGCGATGGCCTGGAAGATGAAGCCCACCAGCCACCAGGCCACGACGACGGCACCGATGATGATGAGCACCGTCGCGAGCGTGCTTCGTCCCTGCATGTCCTCAGTCTCTCACCCGGGGTCGGGCCGGCGGTAGCCGATACGTCAGGCGGTCCCGGCGTCCGCCTGCGCCCCTGCCTCCTGCTCGGTCGCCCAGGCCGCGACCCGGCGGGCGCTCTCCTGCTCGGAGAGGTCCTCCACCCGCGACATCACCGACCAGCGCACGCCGAAGGGGTCGATGATCGAGGCGAAGCGGTCGCCCGAGACGAAGGTCGTCACCGCCTCGCGGACCGTCGCGCCGGCCGCCTCGGCGCGGGCGACGACGGCGTCGACGTCGGACACGTACAGGCCCAGCGAGTAGCAGGCGCCGCCCCCGCCCGGCGGTGGGACCAGACCGTACTCGGGGCTCGGCTCGCCGATCTGGAGGCGGCCGTTGCCGAGGTCGAGCTCGGCGTGCACGACGACGCCGCCCATCTCGGTGACGTCGACGACCCGGGCGCCGAGGACGTCCCGGTAGTAGTCGACCGCTTCGCCGGCCGAGGGCAGCGCGAGGAAAGGGGTCAGGCTCGTCGACCCGTGCGGGACGCCGTCGGTGGTGTGGGCGCCGGTGACGCCGCGGGTGGGGATCTCGTTGGTGGTCATGCGGTCAACCTACGGATGGCCGGTCCCGATGGACTTGGAGATTCGCGACGCCGTGCCGCACAGTCGTGCCCGTGACCTCGGACGGGCGCGGCATCCTCTACCCGGCGCGGCTGCCGACCTTCCATCGCGAGCCGGCGCCCGGGCCGCTGCGCGAGGTCGTGCGCTGGTTCTGGGTGCCGAGATGGCAGATCGCCCCGGGGCGCACCTCGCGCCAGCAGGTGCTGCCGTTCCCGGCGTCCAACATCGTCGTCGAGGCGGGCGCCGTCACTCTCGTCGGCCCGCAGACCGGGGCCTCGCACCGCGACCTCACCGGCGCCGGCTGGGCCGTGGGGATGCTGCTGCGGCCGGCCGGCCTCGGCGCCCTCGGGGTCGATCCGACGTCGGTCCGGGACGGCGAGGTCCCCGTCGAGGCCCCGGACCTGCACGACGGCGTCGTGCGCGCCATGGCGGACCCGGACGCGACGGCAGGGCGCGACGAAGCGATCGCGGTCGCCGCGGCCTGGGCCGCCATCCACCTGGCCGGGTACGACGACGAGACCCACGACGCCTCGCCCGGCCCTGGCACGCGCACCGACGCCGCGCTGGCGAACGCGATGGAGGACCTCGTGGCGAACGACCCGCGTGTGGTGCGGGTCGAGCAGGTGGCCGAGCGGCTGCACCTGTCGATGCGCACCGTCCAGCGCCTCGCGCGGCGCTACGTCGGGGTCCCGCCGCTGGCGATCATCCGCCGCTACCGCCTCCAGGAGGCGGTGCACCGGCTACGCGCCGACCCGGACCTGCCGGTCTCGCAGGTGGCCGCGGACCTCGGTTACGCCGACCACGCCCACCTCGACGCCGACTTCCGCCGCGTCCTCGGCCTCACCCCCAGCGGCTACCGTCGCGCCCCGGCGCACGGACCCGACGACGACCGGTCCACCTGAGCACAGATGGCGCCCGCCTACCCTGGTGCGCATGACCGGAGCGACGCGGGAGCGGGACTGATGGCCAAGCACGGACAGCGCGACCACCCCTCGCCGGTGCTCAGCGCCGAGGAGGTGCAGCACCTCCTGGTCGAGGCCAACGCCGACCTCGGAGCCAAGGGCGGGGCGATCGGCGGAGCCATCGGTGGTGGCATCTCCGCCGGCGGGCTCGGGGGAGCGGCCGGCGCCGCCGGGGGCAGCTCGGGCGGCCGGACCGGGGGCAGGATCGGGGCACGGGCGTTCACCAAGATCCACGGCGACACCCGGATGGTGCCGGTCCCGCCGTCGGCCGAGTCCGAGGCCGCCGTGACCGCACTGCTGCGCACTGTGCTGCGCCTCGACCGTCAGGTGGTGATCGGTCTCATGGGCTCGGGCTCGTTGAACATGAACACCGCCGTCGTCCAGCTGGTGTGGCAGCCGCAGGGCGCCGTGGTCACCGCCCACGGCCTCGAGGGGCTCATCAAGCAGCGCACAGCGCCCAAGGCACTGGACCAGATCGAGCAGGCGCTCCTCGCGAGCGGTCGGCCCGGCCCGCGCTGAGGCGGTCGCACCGCTCCCGACCGGGTTCCGCTCCCGGCCCTTGACACACGTCACACCTTTCGGCATGCTCGTCTGCACCAGATAGGCAAACGTTTGCCTATCGAGCAGGAGGTCAACGTGGACCCATCGAGCACGGGCGTCGGGCAGACCGCCGTCCGGTCGGCTCCCCGCGACCAGGACCGCGGGTCCCGGTCGTGAGGCGCTACGCGACGCTCAAGGACGTGGCACGTGAGGCGGGCACGACCGCCGCCACCGTCTCCTACGTCCTGAGCGGCAAGGAAGGTCGGTACATCAGCGCCGGCATGCGGCAGAGGGTGATGGCCGCGGTCGCCGCGACCGGCTACGTCAAGAGCAGCCCGGCCAGCAGCCTGCACGGCAAACGGCAGGGCGTCATCGCCGTCGTCGTCCCGCAGTTCGGCAACCAGCACTTCACCAACCTCGTCGTCGAGGTCGAGGCCGTCGTCGAGCGCGAGGGCTTCCTGCTCTCGATCAGCAACTCCTTCGACGACCCCCGGCGCGAGCGGGACATCATCCGCAAGCTCGCCGAGCAGCGGGTCGACGGGCTCATCGTCGCCCCGACCACCGACGGCGCGCGCAACACCGAGCTCATCCGCACGGTCGGCGTGCCGCTGGTCCTGGTCGACCGGCCGTTGCCCGACACGACCGGCACCTTTGCCGAGGTGCTCCCGGACAACTACCGCAGCGGCTACCTGCTGGGGGAGCACCTCGGCCGCCGCGGGCACGACCAGGCCGCCTTCCTCGGCTGGGACTCCGGCTTCGAGACGCTCGACAGCCGGCGGCTCGGGTTCTGGGACGGGCTCGCCGACGTCCTCGGCCACCGGCCGGTGGAGCGGGTCGTGCACGAGGACTTCTCGGTCGAGGGCGGTCGGGCGGCGGCGGCGAGGGCGCTCGAGAAGCACTCCGAGGCCACTGCCTGGTGCCTCGGCTACAACGTGCCCGCCCGCGGCAGCATCGACCTGCTGCGCGATCGGGGGGTGCGGCCCGGCACCGACCTGTCCGTGGTGATGATCGGCGCCCCCGACTGGGCCACCGTCGGTGGCAACGACTTCACCCTCGTCGACCCCTGCCCCGGCGAGGCCGGCCGGGTCGCCGCCGAACAGCTGCTGCGCGAGCTCGCCGAGCCCGCCGGCGAGCACCACCGGACCACCATCGGCTGCCGCGTGCACGAGGGCAGCTCGGTCATCGACATCCGAACCTGAGGACCAGGAGACATGACATGCGAAGGATCATCACCCTGATGGGGGCCGCAGCGGCACTGGCGCTGGCCGCGGCCGGCTGCGCGGGCGGCGACGACGCCGCCGAGAACTACCCCGAGCGCGACGTCAACGTGACCGTCCCCTTCGGTGCGGGCGGGTCCACCGACCTGACCGCCCGGACCGTGGGCGAGGCCATGGGCGGGCACTTCGACATCGAGTACGTCGTGACGAACTCGCCCGGCGCCGCCGGCTCGGTGGGCACGCAGAACGTGCTCAACGCGAACGTGGACGGGTACTCGATGCTCGCCAACGGCATGCTCGCCTTCACCTCCATGCCGGTGATGGGGACGCTCGAGACCATGCCCGACGAGTGGGACCTCTGGCTGGCGACCTTCACGCCGAACATCATCGCCGTGCCCGCCGACTCGCCCTACGAGACGATCGAGGACCTGCTCGAGGCCATGCGGGGCAACCCCGGTGAGGTCGCCGCCGGCACCGCCGGACCGGGCAGCGCCGGGCACCTGGCCGCCGAGCTGATCGCCACGGCCGCCGACGTCGAGTACCGCCACGTGCCCTACGAGGGCGGCAACCCCGCCATCCTCGCCACCCTGGGCGGGGAGGTGGACTTCGCCCCCCAGCTCCTGGTGGAGATGCACGACATGCTCGTCTCCGGCGACCTGCGCGGGCTGGCCACCCTGTCCGACGAGCCCGTCGAGCTCGAGGGTGACGTCACCATCCCCACCCTGGCCGACGCGCTGCCGCAGATCGCCGACGTGCTGCCCATGGGTGAGACCACCGGGCTGGCCGTCCCCGCCGGACTGGACGAGGCCGTCCTCGAGGTCATCGACGAGGGCTTCGACGCCGCGATGGCCGACCAGGCCTTCCTCGACTTCTGCGCGGAGAACGGCATGGAGCCGGTCGCCGTCGGCCGGGACGCCTCCGGCGAGCACGTCGCCGACCTGCAGTCCATCGTCGCCTGGACCCTGTTCGACGCCGGCGTGGCCGAGAACAGCCCCGAGGACTTCGACATCCCCCGGCCGTGACGACAGGGGCGGGCGGGCACGTCCCGCCCGCCCCCGCACGGCCGGCCGACACGGGAGGACGCCGCCATGGGCGACGAACCCAGGCTCAACCTCATCAGCTCGACCCTGCTCGGCGTCCTCTCGGTCGCCGTGCTGGTCGGGAGCGCGGGGATCCACTCCCGCACCGACGAGCCGCTGCACGCCTCGCCGGCGCTGCTGCCCGGCATCCTCGGCGCCGCCCTGCTGCTGTGCAGCCTGCTCCTGCTCGCGCAGTCGCTGCGCGGGTCGGGGCCTGCACAGCGCCTGGGGGAGGCCGGTGCCTGGGTGGCCGCGGTCGCCCGCCACCCCGACACCCGCACGACCGTCGTCGGCCTGGCACTGATGGCGGTCTACACGTTCGTGCTCGTGCACGTGCTCCAGTTCTGGGCCGCCTCCCTGATCTTCGTCCTCGCCCTGCTGTTCTTCCTGCGTGCCGCGCGCTGGTACACGGTGCTCGCCGTCGCGGTCGGCACGGTGGCGGGGATCCACCTGCTGTTCTCCGTCGTGTTCAACATCCCGCTGCCCTGAGGAGGTGCGATGACCGGCTACCTGCTCGACGCCGTCGCGATCGTCGCGGACCCGCTCAACCTCGCGGTCCTCGTGCTGGCGACCTTCGTCGGCCTGGTCATGGGCATCCTGCCCGGGCTCTCGGCCACGATGGCCATCGCCCTGCTGGCGGGGCTGACCTTCGGCATGCCGACCGAGACCGCGCTGATCTCCCTGCTGGCGATCTACGTGGGCTCGATCTCGGGCGGCGCCCAGACCGCGATCCTGCTCAACATCCCCGGCACGCCGGCCTCGGCCGCCACCGCGGTCGACGGCTTCCCCATGGCGCGCCAGGGCCGCGCCGGGCACGCCATCGTGCTGGCGATCACCGCCTCCGCACTGGGCACGATCATCAGCGTCATCTTCCTGCTCACCCTCACCCCGCTGCTCACGCAGGCGGCGCTGCGGTTCGGCGCCTGGGAGTTCTTCCTGCTGGCCGCGTTCGGCGTCGCCATCTGCGGCACCCTGACCGCGCGGGACAACGCGCTCAAGGGGTGGATCGCCGGCTTCCTCGGGCTCCTCGTCGCGCAGGTGGGGCTCGACCCCATCGGTGCCGAGCCGCGGTTCGCGTTCGGCAACGTCAACCTCATGGGCGGGATCCAGCTCATCCCCATCATGATCGGGCTCTTCGGCTTCACCGAGATCGTCAAGGCCTTCCGCCGCTCGGACCACGTCGCGATCGAGGTCGCCCGGGCCAGGGTCGGCGTGGGGCTGCGCTCGGTGTTCCGCAGGTCCCCGACGGTCCTGCGCTCCTCGGCGATCGGGACCGGCGTCGGCATCATCCCCGGGGTCGGCGAGGACGTCGGCGGCTGGCTGTCCTACGCCTCGACCAAGGGGCTGAGCAAGGACCCCGAGTCGTTCGGCAAGGGCAACGAGCAGGGCGTCATCGCCGCCGAGTCGGGCAACAACGCCGCGATCGGCGGGGCGCTCATCCCCATCCTCTCCCTGGCGGTGCCCGGGTCCGCGCCCGCGGCGGTGCTGCTGGCGGCCTTCCTCATGCACGGCTACCGGCCCGGGCCGCTGCTGGCGCGCGACTCCCCGGAGTTCATCTACGAGGTGGCCGTCTACCTCGCCTTCTCCGCGGTCGCCATGTGGTTCCTCGCCCTGCTCGTCATGCGGCTGTCGGTGCGGATCCTGGGACTGCGCAAGCAGCTCCTCATGCCGATCATCTACGTGCTGTGCGTGATCGGCTCCTACCTCATCAACTACTCGCTGTTCGACGTCGGGATGATGCTGATCTTCGGCCTCGTCGGGATCTTCCTCCACGAGTTCGGCTTCCCGGCCGCCCCGTTCCTCCTCGGCGTCATCCTCGGCCCCATGGCCGACTCGAACCTGCGCCGGGCGCTCATCCTCAGCGAGGGCAGCTGGTTGCCGATGTTCCAGCGCCCGATCAGCCTGGTGTTCATCGTCCTCATCGTCGTCGTCCTCGCGGCCCAGCTCGGTGCGTTCCGCCGGCTGCGGACCCTCGTCACCACAGGAAAAGGCAGGTAGTCATGCGCACGGTAGGGATCGGGATCGTCGGGGCAGGGTTCGTCGCCGACCTCCATGCCGAGGCACTGGCGCGGGTCGCCGGCCACGACGTGCGGATCGTCGCCGTCGCCGCGCCGCCCACGCGCCGCGACGCCTTCGCCGCCCGGCACGGCGTGCCGGCGGTGTACGAGGACCTCGACGCGCTGCTCGCGGACCCGGCCGTCGACGTCGTCGACATCTGCACTCCGCCGGCGCTGCACGTGGACATGGTTGCCCGCGCGATGGCCGCCGGGAAGCACGTCATCTGCGAGAAGCCGCTGACCGGGTACTTCGACGTCCCGGACGGTGGGGCGGACGGGTTCGACCGACGTGTGATGTCCGAGCGCGTGGCGGCCGAGAGCGAACGGCTCCGGGAGGTGGTGGCCTCCTCGGGGCTGGTGTTCGGCTACGCGGAGAACTACGTCTACGCGCCCTCGGTGCAGAAGAGCCGCGAGGTGCTCGAGCGCACCGGCTCGCGCATCACGATGATGATCGGCGAGGAGTCGCACAACGGTTCGCACGCCGAGTACGCGCGGCGCTGGTCGGACTCCGGCGGCGGCGCCCTGATCCGCCAGGGCTGCCACCCGCTCTCGGCGATGCTCTACCTCAAGCAGGTCGAGGCCCGTGCCGCCGGGCGCAGCGTCGCCGTCGAGTCGGTCATCGCCGACACCGTGGCGATCACGCCGACGCTCCCCGAGGACGAGCGGCGCTTCCTGCTCGCCCGGCCCGAGGACGTGGAGGACATCGCGAACGTCGTCCTCGCCTTCGACGACGGCACCCGTGGCGTGGTCACCGCCTCGGACACGATCGTCGGCGGGGTGCGCAACTCCCTGCAGGTGTTCACGACAGACAGCGTGCACCTGTGCCAGATCAGCCAGAACGACTCCCTGCGGCTCTACCACAGCGACCCGGCCGCCCTCGACGACGTGTACGTGACCGAGAAGGTCGACCACAAGGGCGGCTGGCAGTACGTCCTGCTCGACGAGCTGCTCGCGCGCGGCTACATCGGCGAGATGCAGGACTTCATCGACTGCGTGGTCAGCGGCGCCACGCCGCAGGCGGACATCGAGCTCGCCTGCGACTCCATGCGGGCGATCTACGCGGCCTACGAGGCGGCGGCCACCGACCGTCGGGTGCGGCTGTAGCCGGCGCGGCGGTGGGGAGGTCGATCGGGACGGCTCGGCCGGCCGGGCACCGACCCTCGGCCGAACCACGCCGGTCAGATCTTGCCGATGTCCTCGCGCTTCTCGGCCTGGAAGGCGTCCTCGATCCGGCCGTGCGCCCAGTAGGCCGACAGGGAGAGCTGGCTGCGCTCAAGACCGTGGGTGTCCGTGAAGAACGGCCGGAGCGCCTTCATCTCGCCCCGCTCGCCGTGGGCGAAGACCTGGACGTGGCCGTCGCGCCAGGGCAGGTCGCGGACGGCGTCGGCGAGCAGCGTCGTCGTGCCCGGCTCGCGCCCGTCGCGGTGCAGCCACTCCACCCCCACGCCCGACGGCGGGTCGATCTCGAGGTGGTCGGCGTCGCCGTCGACCTCGATGAGGGCCACCCCGCGGGTGTCGCGCGGCATGGCCTCCAGGGCCGCGGCGATGGCCGGCAGGGCGGAGTCGTCGCCGGCGAGCAGGTGCCAGTCCGCGGTCGGGTCGGGGGAGTAGCCGCCACCGATGCCGCCGAGGACGACCGGGTCGCCGGCCTCCGCCGTCATGGCCCAGGGGCCGGCGATGCCGCGGTCGCCGTGCACGACGAAGTCGATCCAGACCTTGCCGTTCTCGAGGTCGAAGCGGCGGATCGAGTACGTGCGGCGCGCCGGCATCTGCTCGACGGGGAGCTGCTCGCGCAGCGCGTCCATGTCGTAGGGCGGGGTGAGGTCGGTGTCGGGGTGGGGGAAGAGGATCTTGGAGTAGGCGTCGGTGCGGCCGTTGTCCTCGACGCCGGTGATGCCGGGGCCGCCGGCGACGATGCGGACCATGTGCGGGCCGAGCTCGATGCGCTCGAGGACCTCGAGGACGATCTGGGGGCGGCGGGGACGGGGCGGACGGCTGGCGGGCGCTGTCATGTGGCACCTTCCGGTCGTGGGGCCGGCCCGGCGCGGTGCGCCGTGGGCCGGAAGTCGATGAGGTCAGCCTAACTTCCCGCGTTCCCGGCGGGCAGGGCGAGCCCGTCGGAGGCGTGGGCGACGGGGCGCCTCGTCGATCGGGGACCGGGCCTGGCGCAAACGCGTGGACGCGTCGGGAGGCCCTTCCTACGCTCGCGGGATGGGCGAGCGGCACCGCAGGCACTTCCTCGTCGTCATCACCGACGGCGGCGGCACCGTGCCGCCCGAGCTCGGGGTGGTGCGCCGGCTCGTCGGGCGCGGGCACCGGGTCCGGGTGCTCGCCGAGGACTCGATCGCCGGTGAGGTGGCGGCGACCGGCGCGCAGCTGCACCGTCTCCCGCCCCCACCCGGCCGCGAGTCGCGCGAGCCGGAGCACCTGGCCTACCGGGACTGGGAGATCCGCAGCCCGCTCGGGCTCGCCCGCGGGATGGCCGACCACATGATCGCCGGACCGGCCGCCCGGTTGGCGCGCGAGACCAACGCCCAGGTCGAGCGCGAGCAGCCCGACCGGGTCATCACCTCGTTCACGGCGTTCGGCGCGATGACCGCCGCCGAGGCCGCCGGGATCCCCTTCGACGTCCTCATCCCGAACCTCTACCCGTTGCCGGTGCCCGGGCGGCCGCCGTTCGGTCTCGGCCTGCTCCCGGCGAGCGGCCGTGGCGCACGCGTGAGCCACCGGGCGATGGATGCCGTCTCGACCCGGCTGCTCGGCCGCTACGTCCTGCCACGGCTCAACGCCGTGCGCAGCGGCCTCGGCCTGCGTCCGGTGCGGGAGCACTGGGACCAGGTTCGACTCGCTCGCCGCCAGCTCGTGCTCAGCGCCGCGAGCTTCGAGCTCCCGGTCGACCTCCCCGACGGCGTGCGGTACGTCGGCCCGGTCCTCGACGACCCCGAGTGGTCCGCGGCGGGGGAGTGGGAGCTGCCGACCGGGTCGGACCCGCTCGTGCTCGTCGCACTCTCGTCGACGCCGCAGGGGCAGCTCGGCGCCCTGCAGCGCGTGGTCGACGCGCTCGGCACCCTGCCGGTGCGCGGCCTGGTCACCACGGGCAAGGGGGTCGACCCCGGTGACCTGCGGGCGCCGAGCAACGTCCGGGTCGTGCGCTCCGCCCCGCACCACGCGATCCTCCCGCACGCCGACCTCGTCCTCACCCACGGCGGCCACGGCACGGTGATGAAGGCGCTCGCCGCCGGCCTGCCGCTGGTGGTCATGCCGCACGGCCGGGACCAGCCGGACAATGCCGTGCGCGTCGAGGCGCGCGGAGCAGGGGTCACGCTGGCCCGGACGGCGCCGGCCGGGCGCATCGCCGCCGCGGTGGGTGCCGTGCTCGGCACGCCCTCCTACCGGATTGCGGCGGAGCTCCTCGGGGCTCGCATCCGTGCCGAGATCGACGCCGGGACGCTGATCGCCGAGCTGGAGTCCTGAGGCCGCGGCCCGCCGTCGGCCGGCAGGACCCGTGTGTGGCCCGGGGCAGGGGTACCCGATCGCGCTGATTCGCACCTCTCGTGCGGCTCCGGGGCGACACACTGGTGCACACCACATGACAGGCGGATGGGGCGGACGGCGTCCCGACAGCGAGGACCGCGACGACCCGCCGACGCGAACGAGGGAGGCAGCGGTGAGGGCACCGGTCGTCGGGATCGAGTACTTCCAGCCGACCGCCGACGGTCTTCTGGGGTCGGCCGGCACCTGGGACGCGGCGGCCGTCGACCGCGAGGGCCTGCTCGTGGCCGAGCCGACCAACGAGATCGACGCGTCGGCCGTCCGGGTCGAGGCCGACGGCAGGCTGATCGGCTACCTCTCGGCCAGGTGGCGCGACCTCAAGCGCCACGTTCACGATCACGGCTCGGTGCCGGTGACGATCCGTGTCGAAAGGACGGGCGGTCGGGTGGGCAGGTCGACCACCTACAACGCCGTCGTCCTCGACGCTGCCGGGTTCGACGCCGCCACGTTCGAGCCCGGCCCCTCGTCTACGCCCTCATCGACGCCGATGGAGCCGGTCCCCGCCCCGATACCTGCGAGGCACAGTTCCCAGGTGAGGTGGTGGTTCCCGCTCAAGATCCTCGCGATCGCCGCACCTATTGCGATTCTCGTCAGTCTCTTCACGGGTGGCGAGAGCCATTTCGTCGTCGTGCTCGGCCTCGTGGCCGTCGCTTGGGCGTTGTGGGAGATCCGCTCCGACGTGATCAGCGGACGGGAAAGGATGAACGAGCCGTGAACCGCGACAGAGCCGCAGCTCGCGACGCCACCGACCAGATGGGGCAGGACCGGTGAGGGGAACGGAGGCGGGTATGGGAGTGCCGGTGGTCGGGACCGACTACTTCCAGCAGGCCGCCGGCGAGCTCCTCGCGTCCGCCGGCCCCGCCGGTGCGTCGGCCATCGAGTGCACCGGGGTGCTCGTCGCGGAGCCTCCGGTCACGCAGGATGACCTGGCCGTCTGCGTCGAGGTCGCAGGGCAGGTCATCGGGTTCCTCCCCGTCGAGCGGGACGACCTGCGACGCTACGTGCACCACAGCGGCTCGGTCCCGGCCGTGGTGCGCATCGAGCGTGCTGATTCACGGTCGGTCACGTCGCCCAGCTCTCACGCCGTCGTCCTCGACGTCGCCGGGTTCGGTCCCCAGACCCCGCCAGCACATGTGGCTCGCACCTTGGCGGGCGCCGGCGGGCAGGCCCCGCCCGCGGAAGAGGCAGAGTCGTCGGTCTGGGTGGACATCTTCATCGTCCTGATGTGCTTGGCCGCTCTCGTCAAGGTCATCATCGAAGGCCTCGACAGCCTGTTCACCTTCGCGTTCGTCCTCTTCGTGCTCATCGCGACGGTGCGAGCGGTCCGCAACCGGTTCTACCGGGCGCGCCGGCTCCGTTCAGGAGGCAGCCCGGTCCCTGGCTCCCAGGTTGAACGCTGAGGGGCAGTCCCGCCGGCGCGAGGTGTCCGCAGCTTCATGGTGCACCTGGCCATGTTGGTCAACAGGTGGTGGAAGGAGAACGAGGCCCGAACCCGCACCAGGGGTGGTCCCGTGGTCAAGGGTTCGGGCCTCGATCAACTGGGGTGGATAACGGGGCTTGAACCCGCGACCTCCGCGACCACAACGCGGCGCTCTACCGACTGAGCTATATCCACCATGCACCGCCTCGGAGGCGGCGACGCACCATCATATCTGCCCGTCAGGGCCCATCCGTGCCCGTGCACGTGCGGTGCCTCACGCTCGCCGAGCGGAGCCCGTGGCGACCCGGCTACGGCGGGTGCGGCGTCGTCGTCGGGGGAGGGAGGCGCTCGCGAGAGACGTCGATGAAAATGAGGTCATGATCTGACCGCATCGCCCCGTAGCGTCGCCGCATGAGTGCAGAGATCACCCCGTTCACCCTCCGCGTCGACGACGCCGAGATCGCCGACCTCGACCGACGCCTCGAGGCCACCCGCTGGCCCGACGAGGACCCCGCCTCCGGCTGGGGCGACGGCGTCCCGCTGACCTACGCCCGCGAGCTGGCCGCCTACTGGCGCGAGTCCTTCGACTGGCGCGCGCAGGAGGACCGCATCAACGCCGTCCCCCAGTTCACCACCGAGGTCAGCGGCCACGACATCCATTTCTTCCACGTGCGCTCCCCGCGCGAGGGCGCCCGTCCGCTGCTGCTCGTGCACGGCTGGCCCAGCGGCCCCACCGACTTCCTGTCGATGATCCCCATGCTCACCGAGCCCGACGACGACGGCCCCGCCTTCGACCTCGTCATCCCCACGATCCCGGGCTTCGGCGTCTCCGGGCCGGTCGTCGGCTGGACCCTGGTCGACGTCGCCGACGCCTTCGCCGAGGTCATGGACCGCCTGGGGTACGAGCGCTACCTCGTGCACGGCTACGACACCGGCGCGGGCGTCGCCCGCGAGCTCGGGCTGCGGCACGGTGCGCACGTGGCCGGCGTGCACACCACCGGCATGCTCGGCGGGGACGAGCTCACCGAGGAGACCGCGGACATGTCGGTCCCGGAGGAGGCCGCCGCGGTCGCGGACGGCTACCGCTACCAGTACGACATCGGCGCCTACGCCATGCTCCAGGCCTCACGCCCGCAGTCGATCGCCTACCCGCTCACCGACTCGCCCGTGGGGCAGATGACCTGGATGGTCGAGCGCTTCCGCGACTGGTCCGGCGTCGAGGAGGGACCCGAGGAGGTGCTGGGCCGCGACGAGATGCTGACGACCGTCTCGATCTACTGGTTCTTCCGCACCGCCGGCTCCTCGGCCCGCTACTACAAGGTGGGGCTGCCGAACTGGGCCGAGCCGCTCCCGGTCTCGACCGTGCCGACGGCGATCCTCGTCATGCCCCACGACATCGGGCGGCCCGTGCGGCGCCTGGTGGAGCAGACCGACAACGTCGTGCACTGGACCGCGGCCGAGCGCGGCGGGCACTTCGCCGCCTGGGAGCAGCCGGCGCTCGTCGCGGCCGACATCCGCGCGTCGATCGGGACGCTCGGGTAGGGCGAGCAGGCAGGGCCTTCGGGCCGACAGGTCCCGCCGTGAGGCGGGCGCCGACGACGAGGGGACGGTCGTGCGGCTCAGGCCGTGGGGGCCGGGCTCTCCTCATCGGTGCTCGCCCCCGCGGCAGCGTCCGCGTCCGCCGCCGCGGCCTTCCGCTCGCCGGCCTCGACCAGCGCGCTGATGGCACGGCTGGTGGGGCTGGCCGAGACAGCCTTGGCGGCGGTGCGAGCCTCGGATGTGGTGGGCCCCTCGCCCTTCGGCCACAGGACGGCGCGGTAGTAGCGCAGCTCGTCGATGGACTCGAGGATGTCGGCCAGCGCGCGGTGGCCGCCCTGCTTCTGCGGGGACTGGAAGTAGGCGCGCGGGTACCAGCGGCGGGCCAGCTCCTTGACCGAGGAGACGTCGATGATCCGGTAGTGCAGGTGCTCGACCAGCTCGGGCATGTCGCGGGCGAGGAACACCCGGTCGGTGCCCACGGAGTTGCCCGCCAGGGGGGCCTTGCGGACCTCGGGCACGAAGCGCTTGACGTAGGCGAGGACCTGCTCGGCGGCGTCGGCCATCTCCAGGCCGGAGTCGAGCTCGGTGATGAGGCCCGAGGCGGTGTGCATCGCGGTGACGACCTCGTCCATCGTCTCGACCGTGCCCGGGCGCGGCCTGATGACGAGGTCGAGGCCGGCGTCGAGGGGCTGCAGCTCGGAGTCGGTGACGACGACGGCGACCTCGACGAGCGAGTCACGCTCGGTGTCGAGGCCGGTCATCTCGCAGTCGATCCAGACGATGGGGTCGGTGGCGCGGGAGGAACTCACGTGCCGATGGTAGGCGCGGGTGGGCGTGTGGGCGTGCCGCCTGCGGCGGACATCCGTCTCACTGTGAGACGCCGACGAGCCGCTGTCTCACAGTAAGACGCGCAGCGCTCCCACGCGTCGCAAACCGTTCGCCGTTGACGAGACGGAGCGACTAGTCTGGCCGACGGCGTCGCCGGGGGCCCGGTTCGACGACTCACCTACGACTCACCCGGAGCCTGCCCGTGGCGAACCTCGCCCGCTTCTCGTTGTCCAACCGAGCGCTCGTGGCGCTCTCCACGATCGTCGCGATCCTCGCCGGGCTCTGGGCCACCACCTCGCTGCGCCAGGAGCTCATCCCGGACCTCGAGCTGCCCATCGTCGCCGCCGTGACGACGATGCCCGGCGCCTCCCCGGAGATCGTCGAGGACCAGGTCACCGGGGTGGTCGAGGACGCCGCCCTGGGTGTCCCGGGTCTGGAGGGCACGACCTCGCAGTCCGCCCCCAGCGTCTCGGCGGTCATGCTCGAGCTCGAGTACGGCACCGACATCCTCACCGCCCAGCAGGAGCTGCAGGTCGCGCTCGGCCGGGTCGAGCAGGACCTGCCCGACGACGCCGACACCCAGGTCATCGCCGGCTCCGTCGACGACCTCCCGGTCATCCAGCTCGCGGCCCTCGGCGGGGAGGACACCGCCGAGCTCCAGCAGCGCGTCGAGGACGTGGTCGTGCCCGAGCTCGAGCGCGTCGACGGCGTGCGTCAGGTCCAGCTCTCCGGCACCACCGAGCAGCAGGTGACCATCGACGTCGACCCCGAGGAGCTCGCCGCCCAGGGCGTGACGATCGACGCCATCTCCTCCGCTATCGACGAGTACGGCGTGGTCACCCCCGCCGGCACCATCGACGCCGACGGGCGCGAGCTGACCATCCAGACCGGCGACCGCATCACCTCGGCCGAGGAGATCGCGGCCCTGCCGCTCGTCGTCGAGCCGGCTGCCGAGGGCGCCGACGGCGCGGGGGAGACGCCCGCCGACCCCGGCGCCGACCCGGGAACGGACCCCGGCGCCGCCCCGGGAACCGACCCGGGTGCGACCGACCAGGCCCCGACCGACCCGGGTGCCGCGCAGGGAGGCGCCGACCAGTCACCCGCCGACCAGTCTCCCGCGGACCAGGCTCCGACCGACCAGGCACCCACCACCACCGGACTGACGATCGACGACGTCGCGGACGTCGTCGTCGAGGACGTGCCCCCGACCTCGCTGACCCGCACCGACGCCACGGCCAGCATCGGTCTGGCCATTACCGCCACCCCGGACGGCAACACGGTCGAGATCTCCGAGCAGATCCGCGAGCTCATGCCCGAGCTCGAGGGCGCGCTCGGCGACGGTGGCGAGCTCGTCGTCGCCTTCGACCAGGCCGTGTTCATCCAGCAGTCCATCGAGGACCTCGCCGTCGAGGGCGTCCTCGGCCTGGCCTTCGCCGTCCTGGTCATCCTGCTGTTCCTGCGCTCGGCCCGGGCCACGGTGGTCACCGCGATCTCGATCCCGCTGTCGCTGCTCGTCGCGCTCCTCGCGCTCAAGGTCGCCGACTACTCGCTCAACATGTTCACCCTCGCCGCCCTGACGATCTCCATCGGGCGCGTGGTCGACGACTCCATCGTCGTCATCGAGAACATCGCCCGCCATCAGACGTACGGGACCTCCAAACGCCAGTCGGTCATCACCGGCGTCAAGGAGGTCGCCGGCGCGGTCACCTCTGCGACCGTGGCGACCGCCGCCGTCTTCATCCCCCTCGGCCTGGTCGGCGGCATGGTCGGCGAGCTGCTGCGGCCCTTCGCCTTCACCGTCGCGCTCGCGCTCGGCGCCTCGCTGCTGGTGGCCCTCACCATCGTCCCGGTGCTGGCCTACTGGTTCCTCCGCTCGCCCGTGGACCCCGAGCGGGCGGCCGTCGCCCGCGAGGAGGCCGAGGCCAAGGAGCGCCGCAGCCCCCTGCAGCGCGGCTACGTCGCCTCCCTGCGCGGGGTCCTGTCCCACCGCTGGCTCACCCTCACCGGCGCGCTGGTCCTGCTGGTCGCCACCGTCTTCGGCGCGACCCGCCTGCCCACCGACTTCATCGGCGACACCGGCGAGAACGCCATCTCGGTCACCCAGGACCTGCCCACCGGCGTCACCCTCGAGGCCCAGGACGCCGCCGCCCAGCAGGTCGAGGACGTCCTCGCCGGCGTCGAGGAGATCGAGAGCTACCAGGTCACCGTCGGCCAGGCCGACCCCGCCATGGCCGCCTTCGGGATGTCCTCTGACGTCACCTTCTCGGTGACCCTCGACGTCGACGCGGACGCCGCCGCCGTCGAGGCCGACGTCCGCGAGCGGCTCGAGGACCTGGGCGAGGACGCCGGCACCATCACCGTGGCCCCCGGCAGCTCGGGCGGCTTCGCCTCCGGCGTCGAGGTCATCGTGGCCGGCGCCGACGGCGAGGACGTGGCCGCCACCTCCGAGGAGGTCCTCGACGCCGTCTCCGAGATCGACGGCCTGCGCGACGTCCAGACCTCGCTGGCCAGCGACCTGCCGTTCGTGCACGTCGCCGTCGACCGGGCCACCGCCTCCGAGCTCGGCCTGACCGAGGCAGCCGTCGGCGGCCTGGCCTACGGGGCGCTCAACGGCATCCCCCTGGGCGACGTCGACACCGAGACCGGCTCCCTGCCGCTCGTCCTGTACTCCGACGAGGCCCCCACCACCGTCGAGGAGCTGCGCGCGCTCCCGCTCGGCGGCGCCCCGGACGCCCCGCTCGTGCTCGACGACGTCGCCGACGTCGAGGAGGACATGCAGCAGGCCTCCATCACCCGCCAGGACGGGCTGCGCTCCGCCACGATCACCGCGGCCACCGAGATCGCCGACCTGCAGACCGTCAACGCCGAGCTCTCCGCCGCGCTGGACACCGTGGACGCCCCCGAGGGCGTGAGCGTGGAGATCGGCGGCGTCAACGCCGAGCAGGAAGACGCCTTCGGCAACCTGTTCCTCGCGCTCGGCCTGGCGGTCATGCTCGTCTACCTCGTCATGGTCGCCACCTTCCGCTCCCTGGTGCAGCCGCTGGTGCTGCTGGTGTCGATCCCCTTCGCCGCCACCGGCGCGATCCTCGGTCTGCTCGTCACCGGGACGCCCATGGGGGTCGCGGCGCTGGTCGGCGCGCTCATGCTCGTCGGCGTCGTCGTGACCAACGCGATCGTGCTCATCGACCTCATCAACCAGTACCGCACCCAGGGCATGGCGCTGCGCGAGGCCGTCGTCGAGGGTGGCCGGCACCGGCTCCGTCCCATCCTCATGACCTCGGCGGCGACGATCATGGCGCTGGTCCCGATGGCCTTCGGCATCACCGGCGGCGGGGCGTTCATCTCCCAGCCCCTGGCGATCGTCGTCATCGGCGGCCTCATCACCTCCACGCTGCTCACCCTGCTGCTGGTGCCCGTGCTCTACGAGCTGACGGAGGGCCGCAGCGAGCGCCGGGCGCGCGACAAGGAGATCGCCCGCCTGGAGAAGGTCATCGCCGCGCGCTCCGAGCGCGGTGAGGACACCACCGCCCCGCAGGCCGAGCTCGAGCGGCTGCGCGCCGGCGGGGGAGCGGCCCGTGTCCGTGAGGAGGAGCGGGTCGGCGAGGACGACGCCCGGGTGCCGGCCGCCGTCGGGGCGGCCACCGCCGAGGGCGGGGCGCAGGCTCCAGCCGGGTCCGGTCCCGCGACCGAGGCGGGGACCGACGGCGAGCCGGGCGGCGCCCACGCCGCCGCACCGCCGGACGACGCCCACGTCCTCGACGACCCCGAGGCCGACGACGACGGTGGCGGCAAGCACGTCGCCGACTGACGGACGGCACGCCCACCAGGCACGACAGCGCGGGAGACTCGGACCATGACCGACCGCAAGATCCTCTTCATCGACGTCGACGGCACCTATGCCTACAACGGGGACGTCCCGCCCGGCCACGTCGAGGCCGTACGGGGCGCGCGCGCCGCGGGCCACAAGGTGCTGCTGTGCACCGGTCGGGCCAAGGTCATGCTCCCCGAGCGGATCCTCGCGGCCGGATTCGACGGCGTCGTGTGCACCGCGGGCACCTACGTCGAGATCGACGGCAAGGTCGTCACCGACCACCGCTTCCCCGCGGTGCTGGGCGAGCGGCTCGTGGAGGTGATGGAGGCCCACGGGACGATCTACATCCTCGAGACCCCCGGCGCCCTGCTCGGCACCCCGCGCGCCGAGGCGGCGATCCGCGCCCAGGTCGAGCGGCACGCCGCCGCCGACGACGGTTCCGCGCACGCCGGCCCCACCGACATCCTCGCCAGCCTCGAGGTCTCGCCCGACCTGCGGGGGCGCTCCTACGCGAAGGCCGTCGTCGTCGAGACCGAGGTCCACGCCGACCGGCTCGCCGAGGAGGCCGGCGAGGGCGTGTTGTCCCTGGAGGCCTCGGTGCCCGGCCTGCCGCCGTCGTCGGGCGAGCTCTACCTCGACGGCATGCACAAGGCGATCGGCATGACCGCCGCCCTGAAGCACCTCGGCGCCGGCCTCGACGACGCCATCGCCTTCGGCGACGGCATGAACGACGTGGAGATGCTCGCCGAGGCGGGCATCGGCGTCGCGATCGAGGGCGCGGACCCCCGGGTCCTCGCCGTCGCCGACCGCACCGCCCCTCGTCCCGAGCAGGAGGGCCTCGCCACCGCCTTCGCCGAGCTCGGGCTCGTCTGAGGCCGGGAGACTCGTACGCACCGGTTGGCCGTGACCCTGCGGAAGAATGAGCCGGTCGGTCGTTGTCTGGAGTGAGAGGCCCCATTGAGCGCGCTCGGAAGTTTCATCTGGTCGATCGCGGACCAACTGCGGGGTCCGTATCGGCCGAACCAGTACGGCAACGTCATCCTCCCGCTGACGATCCTGCGGCGCCTGGACTGCATCCTCGAGCCGGACCGCGAGATCGTGCGCGACCTGGCAGCCAGGTACGACAACCCGAAGCGCCTCGCGGTCGAGGTGAAGAGGGCGACCGGGCGGACCTTCTACAACACCTCGAACTACTCCTTCGCCAACCTGCTCAAGGACGCCGACGGGCTGGTCGACAACCTCAACGACTACCTCGACCGGTTCTCACCGGACGTCGATGTCTTCGAGTACTTCGACTTCAAGAAGGGGATCCTCGCCCTGGAGAAGGCCGAGCTGCTTCGCGAGGTCGTCAAGTCCTTCGCGGAGATCGACCTGCATCCGGACCGGGTGTCCAACTCGGACATGGGCGACGCCTTCGAGTACATCATCCGCAAGTTCAACGAGGCCGCGAACGAGACCTCCGGAGACCACTACACGCCCCGCGACGCGATCAAGCTGCTCGTCGACCTGCTCTTCGCTGAGGAGGACGCCAGTCTTTCCGAGGCCGGCATCGTTCGCACGCTCTACGACCCCACTGCCGGCACCGGCGGGATGCTTTCTCTAGCCCAGGAGCACCTGCTCGCGGAGAACCCGGACGCGCGCCTGAGTCTCTTCGGGCAGGAGTACAACCCGCAGTCCTACGCCATCTGCAAGTCGGACATGCTCGCCAAGGGCAACGACCCGAGCAACATTGCCTTCGGCAACACCCTCACCGACGATGCCTTCACCAACCGTCAGTTCGATTTTGGCATGTCCAACCCGCCCTACGGCGTTGACTGGAAGCAGTACGCCAAGACGATCAAGGACGAGCGCGACCAGGCCGGCCCCTTCGGTCGTTTCGCGCCCGGATTGCCGGCGACCTCGGACGGCCAGATGCTCTTCCTGCTCCACCTGGTGCACAAGATGCGCGATCCACAAGACGGTGGCGGCCGGGTCGGGATCGTCATGAACGGCTCCCCGCTCTTCAACGGCGCGGCGGGCTCCGGCCCGTCTGAGATCCGCCGGCGTCTGCTTGAGCATGACCTTGTCGAGGCGATCGTCGCGCTGCCGACCAACATGTTCTTCAACACCGGCATCGCCACCTACATCTGGATCCTCGACAACTCCAAGGCCGACGAGCGCAAGGGCAAGGTCCAGCTCATCGACGGTTCGTCCTACTGGTCGAAGATGCGAAGGAGCCTCGGTTCGAAGAACCGGGAGATCAGCGACGAGGACCGCACAAAGGTCGTCAAGCTCTACGACGACTTCGAGGACGCGGACCCCGAGCACTCCAAGGTGCTCCGCAACGAGGACTTCGGCTACTGGACTATTACCGTCGAGCGCCCGCTGGTGGATGACGACGGCGAGATCGTCACGGACCGCAAGGGCAAACCCAAGGCGGACAGCAAGAAGCGTGACACCGAGAACGTGCCCTTCACCTACGGCGGGTCCCATTCGGGAGCGTTCGGCAGAAGCGGAGTTATCCAGGCCTACTTCGACGTCGAGGTGGCCCCCCATGTCTCCGACGCCTGGATTGACCACGCAAAGACGAAGGTCGGGTACGAGATCCCCTTTACCCGCCACTTCTTCAAGTACGTCCCACCCCGCTCGCTCGCCGAGATTGATGCGGACCTGGAGAAGCAGGTCGCTAAGATCCTCGATCTCCTCGGGGAGGTCGAAGGGTGACCTATCCTCGTAGGGCTATTAAGCGGCTTGGTGAAGTGGTCCTCGGCAAGATGCTTCAGTCTGGAGCCAAGAAGCCTACCGACGTTCTCGTGCCATACCTGCGCGCTGCTCACATCCAACCGCACGGACGATTTGTAGACGTTGAAGAGAAGTTGATGTGGTTCTCAGAAGGTGAACTCACGCAGTATGACCTTCGTGCAGATGACGTTGTCATCGTGGAAGGCGGGGCGGGGTACGGCCGATCGGCGGTGCTGCCTGAGGGACGGATTGGTTGGGGGTTCCAGAACTCTATCGTTCGAGTCCGTCCGAGAATGGGTGTCGCAACGGGTCGGTTCCTAAACTATGCACTTCAGGCGGCGCTGGAGGCGGGTGAGATCGAGGTCGTCTGCTCGACGGCAACAATTCCTCACTTTACCGCAGATAAGGTTGGGGCCTTCCGGATCCCGGCGCCTGGTCATGGGGAGCAGCGGGCCATCGCTGACTACCTCGACCGTGAGACCGCCCGCATCGACGCCCTCGTCGAGGAGCAGCAGCGCCTGATTGGGTTTCTCCGCGAGCGACGGGAAGCGCAGAATGCACGCGCGACTGGTTGGGGGACTGAGATTCCGGAAGGCTGGCCGATGGTGAGGCTGTCGTGGCTCTTTGAGTCGACCGCCAGCGGGACGACTCCAGCCAACGAGGACATTACGTATGGCGACGAGGCTGAATTTATGTGGGTTACTACCGGCGAACTCCGTGAATCCGTCGTCAAGAGCACCATGCGTGGGGTCAGTGCTGAGGTGATCGCGAAATACTCAGCGCTCAAGATCCACCCCGCTGGTTCGCTGTTGATCGCGATGTACGGAGCAACTATCGGGCGTATGGGGATCTTGGGGGTGGATGCAACGTCGAATCAAGCCTGTTGTGCGCTGGTAGGGCCGATCCGCGCCGTCCCTGAGTTCGTTCAGTACAGTCTGCAGTCGGCCAAGCAGTGGCTGCTTCTCGAGGCGGCGGGAGGCGGGCAGCCCAACATCAACCAGGAGAAGATCCGATCGTTCAGAATCCCCGCGCCCTCCCCGGCCGAGCAGCAGAGAATCTGCGCAGAACTGGGGGCGACTTTGGGCAAGCTGGATGAGCTGATCGCGGAGACAGCGCGCTTCATCGAGCTGTCGCGCGAGCGTCGAGCGGCGCTGATCACGGCGGCGGTGACTGGTCAGATCGACGTGCGAGCGGCGTCGTCCGATGAGGCGGCGGGCATCGTCAGTGAGGTCAGTGAAGTTCACTGAGGTCGGGTAGTGTGCACTGAGAGCCACAGTGACGTTCACTGAGGTTCGCTGACGGCATCTGAGGAGTAGCAGGGTGGCCCGCAACCGTCCGAGGCGCAGGTGATCGACGCGTTGTCGGTCGATGTGCCCATGGGGATCCACGAGCTTGCGGACACGTTGCGGAAGTCGTCGGGCGCTTTGCGCCCGATCCGTCGACGCGTGGTCCACGATGTCCAAGTGATTGCCACAGCCCCGCCGACCAGCCCCGATCGAAAGTATCTCCGTCCGGTGCCAGCAGGTGTTGATCATGGCTGACCACAACGAGGTGGTCTTCGAGGACGAGATCTGCGCGCACCTCGAGGCGCACGGCTGGTTCTACGCGAAGGACGACGCGGGCTACGACCGGGAGCGGGCGCTCTTCCCCAAGGACCTCTTCGCGTGGCTGGAGGCGACCCAGCCGACGCCCTTCGCCAAGGTTCTGAAAACCGCGGGATCAGAGGCGAAGTTCCTTGACGTCCTCGTCGCCGCGTTGGACCAGCCGCTCGAGCGCGGCGGCGGGATGCTCAACATCTTGCGCAACGGCGTGCAGTTCATCGGTGGGCGCCGACTGAAGATGGCCCAGTTCCGCCCCGAGACCTCATTGAACGCGACGACGGTCGAGCAGTACGCGGCGATGCGGGTGCGGGTGATGCGCCAGGTACGTTTCTCGACCGCAGATCAGCGCAGCATCGACCTGGTGTTCTTCGTCAACGGTCTGCCGGTCGCGACGGTGGAGCTGAAGACCGACTTCACCCAGTCGTTGAACGAGGCGATCAACCAGTACAAGCAGGACCGCCGCCCGGTGACCAACGGGCGGGTGGAGCCGCTGCTGTCCTTTGGCCACCGCGCACTGGTGCACTTCGCGGTCTCGAACGACCTGGCCGCGATGACCACTCGTCTCGAGGGCGACAAGACGCACTTCCTGCCCTTCAACACCGGCAACGACGGCAGTGCTGGCAACCCGCCCGCGGCGGACGGGAAGTCGGCCACGGCGTATCTCTGGGAGCGGGTGTGGGAGAAGCATGCCTGGCTGAACATCCTCGGCCGACTGATGCTCGTCGAGAACAAGGACGAGTGGGACGTGGCGACGGGGAACTCCGTCCGCCGCACCCCGATGCTCTTCCCTCGCTTCCACCAGTGGGAGGCCGTCACGTCCATAGCCGCCGCGATCGAGGAGGAGGGAGTCGGGCACCGGTACCTCATTGAGCACTCGGCGGGCTCTGGCAAGACGAACACGATCGCGTGGACAGCGCACCGGTTGGCACGCATGCACGTCGACGACCAGAAGGTTTTCGACTCGGTGATCGTCGTCGTGGACCGCACCGTACTCGACGGGCAGCTGCAGGACGCCATCCGGCAGATCGACGGTGGCAACAAGATCGTGGCGACGATCAGCCCGGAGGACGTGCGCAAGGCGGGCGCGACGTCGAAGTCGAGCCTCCTGGCGAAGGCGCTGAGGAACGGCGAGCTGATCATCGCGGTGACGGTGCAGACCTTCCCCTACGCGCTGGAGGAGATCCGGGCCGACTCGGCGCTCAAGGGCAAGACCTTCGCCGTCATCGCCGACGAGGCGCACTCCTCCCAGTCCGGCCAGGTCTCCGCGAAGCTCAAGGCGGTGCTGACCGCAGAGGAGGTCAAGGACATCGAGGAGGGCGGGCAGGTCGACGTCGAGTCGGTCCTGGCCGCGGAGATGGGGGTGCGGGCAGAGTCGCCGAACATCTCCTACCTTGCCTTCACCGCGACGCCGAAGAACAAGACGCTCGAGCTCTTCGGCCGGAAGGGGCCCGACGGCAAGCCGGTGGAGTTCCACCTGTACTCGATGAAGCAGGCCATCGAGGAGGGCTACATCCTCGACGTGCTCAAGGGGTACCAGTCCTACGACACCGCACTGAAGATCGCCGGAAACGCCAACGCGGACGGGGAGGTCGAGGAAGGCGCCGCGCGCAAGGGGCTGATGCGCTGGGTGCAACTGCACCCGACGAACATCAGCCAGAAGGTACAGATCATCGTCGAGCACTTCCATGCCAACGTCGCGCACCTGCTCGAGGGCAAGGCCAAAGCCATGGTCGTCACGGACTCGCGCCGGTCGGCCGTGAAGTACAAGAAGGCGATCGACGCCTTCATCGCCAAGCGCGCCGCCGAGGACCCCTCGTACAACTATCGGACACTCGTCGCCTTCTCCGGCGGGGTGACGATGGACGAGAACGAGGTGTGGACCGTCGAGTGGGGACCTGCGCCGAGCAAGGACGACGAGTTCACCGAGGCCAACATGAACCCCGGCGCGGGCACTGACCTCGCCGCGGCCTTCAAGGGCGATACGTACACGTTCATGACGGTCGCCAACAAGTTCCAGACCGGCTTCGACCAGCCGCTGCTGTCGGCGATGTACGTCGACAAGCGCCTGGCCGGTGTGACCGCCGTGCAGACCCTCTCTCGGCTGAACCGCACGCACCGTACGGCGGGTGGGGAGCAGAAGCGCAAGACCTTCGTCATCGACTTCGTCAACAAGCCCGAGGACATACGGGAGGCCTTCGAGCCGTACTTCGTCAACGCGACCCTCGAGACCGAGACGGACCCGTACGTCGTCGTCCACCTGGCCACCAAGCTGGCGCACGCGGGGATCTTCAGCGAGGACGAGGTCCGCCGGACGGCTGAGCTGTGGGTGACGCGCAAGGGCAACAACGCGCTGTCAGCCGCGGTCGCGCCGGCGAAGACCGCCTTCGCCAAGCGTTACGAGCAGGCGCTCGAGACCGACGACAAGGTGCTGCTCAACGAGCTCGACCTCTTCCGCAAGGACGTGTCCACGTACGTGCGGCTGTACGACTTCATGAGCCAGATCGTCGACTACGGCGACCCGTACATGGAGATGCTCTCCATCTACCTTCGGCTGCTCGAGCGTGTCATCAAGGACGAATCGTGGTCCGCCGAGGTCGACCTGTCCGACGTCGTGCTCGTCGGGGTCACGCACACCAAGGCCGCGACCGCCGACATCTCCCTCACCGGCGACGGCGAGCTCAAGGGCATCAGCGCCGCCGGCTCCGGTGTGAGGAAGGAGCCGAAGTATGTCGCGCTGCAGGTCGTCATCGACCGGATGAACGACCTCTTCGGGGCCGAGTCCTTCCTCGAGTCGCAGATCCGGGAGTTCATCAACGGTCTCGTCGGGAGGCTGCTGGAGGACCCTGAGCTCGTGGTGCAGACGCAGGTCAACTCGAAGAAGCAGTTCATGGAGTCGCAGGACTTCCAGGCCGCCGTGACCGAGGCTGTCGTGGACAACCAGGACGCCCACAACGCCATGGCCGACTACTTCTTCAGCGACGGGCCCGGCGTGCACGGAGTCGTTCTGGCGCTCGCTGATGCGTTCTACGAGACGGCGCACGCCGAGAGGGTGGGCGCCGGTCGGGGCACCGGGTCCGTGGACTGAGTGCACGCGCCGGGCGCGGTCGGGGCCGCCCCCGGATGCCCTCCCTTGCGCACCGGGCTAGCCTGGACGGAACCCAGGATCGACCCGGTGCCACGGCGACCGCAGTCGGGTGGCGCGTCGGGGTCAAGGAAGGTTGACCCGTGAAGCTCGCCGAGCAGATCGTCGCCCAGCTCCAGGCCGTCGGAGTCCGCCGCATCTACGGGATCGTCGGCGACAGCCTCAACCCCGTCGTCGACGCCGTGCGCCGCACCGGCGGCAGCGCGAACGGCGGGATCGACTGGATCCACGTCCGCCACGAGGAGGCCGCCGCGCTCGCCGCCGCGGCCGACGCCCAGCTGACCGGCGAGCTCGCCGTCTGCGCGGGCTCCTGCGGCCCCGGCAACCTCCACCTCATCAACGGCCTCTACGACGCCAACCGCTCCGGCGCCCCGGTCCTGGCCATCGCCAGCCACATCCCCAGCTCCCAGATCGGGCAGTCCTACTTCCAGGAGACCCACCCCGACCGCCTGTTCACCGAGGCCTCCGTCTACAGCGAGCTCATCAGCACCCCCGACCAGTCCCCGCGGGTCGTGCACGCCGCGATCACGCACGCGCTGGCCGCCCCAGGCGTCGCCGTCGTCACCCTGCCCGGCGACGTCGCCGACGAGTCCGCCTCCGCCGACGCCCCGACCTACGTCCCCGCCGTCCGCGGCACCCTCGAGCCCGCGGAGTCCGCCCTCGCGGCGGCGGTCGAGGCCATCGACGACGCCAAGCGGGTGGCGATCTTCGCCGGCGCCGGCGTGCGCGGCTCCCACGAGTCCCTCGTCGAGCTCGCCGACACGATCGCCGCACCGGTGGGGCACTCCCTGCGCGGTAAGGAGTGGGTGCAGTACGACAACCCCTTCGACGTCGGCATGACCGGCCTGCTCGGCTACGGCGCCGCCGCCGAGGGGATGGACGACGCCGACGTCCTGCTCCTGCTCGGCACTGACTTCCCGTACGACCAGTTCCTGCCCGACGGCCCCACGACCATCCAGGTCGACCGCCGCGCCGAGGTCATCGGCCGGCGCACCGGCGTCGACCTGCCCGTGCACGCCGACGTCGGGCCGTTCCTGCGGGCGCTGCTCGGGCGCGTCAAGCCCAAGCGGTCGCGCTCGTACCTGAAGAAGACCCTCGACCGGCACGAGAAGCTGATGACGCGCACCGTGGGCGCCTACACCCGCGACGCCGAGGACCTCGTGCCGATCCACCCCGAGTACGCGGCCTCGCTCATCGACCAGGCCGCCTCCGACGACGCCGTGTTCACGGCGGACACCGGCATGGGCAACGTCTGGCAGGCCCGCTACATCAACCCCAACGGGAAGCGCCGCATCATCGGCTCCTTCCTCCACGGGTCGATGGCCAACGCGCTCCCTCACGCCCTCGGCGCCCAGGCCGCCTACCCGGACCGGCAGGTCATCGCCATGTCCGGCGACGGCGGGCTGTCGATGCTCCTGGGCGACATGCTCACCGCCGTGACCTACGAGCTCCCGGTCAAGGTCATGCTGTTCAACAACTCCACGCTCGGCATGGTCAAGCTCGAGATGCTCGTCGACAAGCTGCCCGACCACGGCGTCGACGTCCCCGAGACGAACTACGCGGCGATCGCCACCGCCATGGGCTGGCACGCGGTGCGTGTGGAGGACCCCAAGGAGCTCGAGGGCGCCATCGCCACGGTCCTCGCCCACCCCGGCCCGGCGCTCCTGGACATCGTCACCGACCCCAACGCCCTGTCGATCCCACCCTCGATCACCGGCGAGCAGGTCTTCGGCTTCGCCACCGCGATGAGCAAGCTGGTCTTCACCAAGGGCATCGGCGAGGCCGTGTCGATAGCGCGCTCCAACCTGCGCAACATCCCCCGCCCGTAAGAGGTGGGGGAGTGGCGGGGGCTACCGGGAGGAACGCATCGCCGGCTTCTTGGTCACCGCCTCGTCGGCCACGAGCTCCTCGTAGCGCGCCGTGCCCGTCGCGACGAGCGCGATGCGCCCCTCGGCGTCGTGGTGCACAGCCCAGCCGTAGGTCTTCGTCAGCGGCGAGGCCCGCAGGCAGGGCTGGCCCTTGCCGAAGAACCGCTCGCGCTCGGTCTCGCGGTCCTGCTCGGCGATGCCGCGGCGCTCGCAGTGCACGTCGAAGAGCAGCTCGTCGCTGGTGAGCTCGTAGTCCTTGCCGAGCAGTCGCTCGAACTGGAGCTCGGCCACCGATCCCCCTGAGTTGGGTCACTTTCGCGGGTTCGCGTGGGGTGCGGGTCTCTGACCTGGGGTGATGTGTTCGTTAGTGTCCCGCTGAGGCACTAATCCTGGTCGGTAGGATCGGGGGATGGCCTGGGTTCGGCGGGTACGGACGGCCTCGGGCGCGACAGCGGTACAGATCGCGGAGTCCGTCGCGGGGCGTCGTCGGATCGTGCGGCACGTCGGCTCGGCGCGTGACGAGGTCGAGCTCGGGCTGCTGATCGAGCAGGCCCACGCGATGCTGACCGATCACGCGCAGGGCGAGCTCGATCTCGGGCTGACCCCGGCGGTCCCAAGGGCCGTGATGGTCCCGCCGCCGCGCGAGGACCTGATCGGTGACGAGCCGGCTCCTCGCTCATGGGTGCGCCGACCGCACGTGCTCAGGACCTCCTCCGCGTTGCTCTACGAAGCCCTCGCTGGTGTCTACGCCGGCCTGGGCCTGGATGTCGTGGCCGACGCGGTGTTCCGCGACCTCGTGATCGCCCGGGTGGTGGAGCCCACCAGCCTGCTCGATGCCGATCGGGTCCTGGCCGAGCTGGGCCGGGTCGCGGCCTCGCACTCGACACGTAAACGCACACTGCGCCGCGCGCAGGGCCGCCACTACCGCGACCTGCTCGCCGCGGCGTGCTTCGAGCACGCCACCAGCCGCGGTGACGTCAGTTTGGTGCTCTATGACGTGACCACGCTCTACTTCGAGGCCGACAACGAGGACGATCTCCGCAAGGTCGGGTACTCCAAGGAACGCCGGGTCGATCCGCAGATCGTGGTCGGTCTCCTGGTCGACCGGGGTGGGTTCCCGCTCGAGATCGGCTGTTTCGAGGGCAACAAGGCCGAGACCCACACGATCATCCCGATCGTCCAGGCCTTCCAGGAGCGTCATGGCATCGCCGACATGGTGATCGTCGCTGATGCCGGGAGGGTCTGCTGAAGGTTCTGTTGACTTCGGGGTTAGGCCGCTAGTGTGACGGCCTGGTGGTGGGCGAGTTCGTATTCAATCGGAGTGAGCTTGCCGAGTCGACGTTGCCGTCGGCGACGGTGGTAGGTCCGCTCGATCCAGTGCACGATCGCGAGTCGGAGCTCGTCGCGGGTGGCCCATCGCTTCCGGTCGAGCACGTTGTTCTGCAGCGTGGCGAAGAAGCTCTCCATCGCCGCGTTGTCCCCGGCAGCCCCCACCCGCCCCATGGAACCGACAAGACCGCGATGCTTGAGAGCGAGCTGAAACTTCCGGGAACGGAATTGCGACCCTCTGTCGCTGTGGACGATGCAGCCAGCCACCGCGGCTGCTCCATGGCGGCGTGCGACCGCGTCCTGCACGGCTGCTACGGCCAGGTCCGATGTCATGCGGGCGTCGATGGCGTAGCCGACGATCCTGCCCGAGCAGGCGTCCTTGACAGCGCACAGGTAGACCTTGCCCTCACCGGTGCGGTGCTCGGTGATATCGGTCAACCACTTGGCATTGACGCTCTCGGCGGTGAAGTCCCGCTCGAGCAGGTCATCGCATACCGGTGGGCCGGGTCGGCCGTAGCGCTTCTTTCGTCGGACGGTGGCAGAGAAGAGCCGCTGCTGGGAGCACAGCCGCCATACGCGCCGCTCCGAGACCACGTGACCGGCGGCCTGGAGCTCGTCGGCGATGAACCGGTGCCCGAACTCCGGATCGTCGGCGTGGATGTCATAGGCCGCATTGAGCAGATAGGCCTCGTCGATGTCCCGAGCACTGACAGGGTTCGCGCGCCACTGGTAGAACCCCTGCTTGGAGAAGCCGAGTACCCGACAGGTCACCGCGACCGGGATCCCGGCAGCAGCAAGGTCAAGGACCAGCGGGTAGATCATTTTGGGCGCGACTGCCCAGGGGCGAGGTTGGCCTGCGAGAGATACGCGGTCGCCTTGCGCAGGATCTCGTTCTCCTGCTCCAGTTCCCGGATCCGTTTCAGCATCCTCGTCTGCTCGCCACCGTCCCCGGCGCTCTGCCCGTGAGCGGGCTCGAAGCCGCGTTCTCGCAGGCGAGACTCGTTGACCCAGGCCTGCAGCGCCGACTTCGACATCCCCAGGTCTTGGCACACCTGCTTCTGAGTCATTCCCTGATCCAGCAGCTCCAGCGCGCTGGCCTTGAGCTCTTCTGAGTAGATCTTCGGCATGAGGACCATCCTCTCCGCTTCGCAGAGCAGTCAGGAAGTCAACCAGACCTTCAGCAGACCCGGATGCTCTCCGCGGCGAACCTGACCGCCCTGGACGAGGCGGGGCTGCGGTTCATCGTCGGCTCCCGGCAGACCAAGGCCCCGGGCGATCTGGCGACCTACTTCCACTACGAGGGTGCGGACTTCGATGACGGGCAGGTCATCGACACCACGACCCCCAGGCACGGCAACACCAAGAAGGACCTCACCCAGCGGCGCGAGCCCGTCTGGGACCCCGAAGAGCACCGGGGATGGTGGCGGGCGGTGTGGCAGTACTCCAGAAAGCGGGCCGTCCGCGACCGCCGCACCCTGGGCAAGCAGGAAGAGCGAGCCCGGGCGATCATCAGCGGCGAGAAGAAGGTCAAGGCCGCCCGGTTCGTCACCACCACCGCTGGCGGGCGGCGCCTGGACACCGCCGCCGTCGAGCGCGCCCAGGGGCTGGTCGGGCTGAAGGGCTACGTCACCAACATCCCCGCGCGGTTGATGCCGGCCGGGGAAGTGATCAGCTCGTATCACGACCTGTGGCACGTCGAGCAGTCCTTCCGGATGAGCAAGACCGACCTCGCCGCGCGGCCCGTGTTCGCCCGCACCCGCGACGCGATCGAGGCCCACCTGACCATCGTGTTCGCCGCGCTGGCGGTCTCCCGCACCGTGCAGAACCGCACCGGCCTATCGATCCGCCGGTTCTTACGCACGATCAAGCCGCTTAGATCCGCAACGATCGAGATCAACGGCCAGACCGCGACCCTCCCGCCCACGATCCCACCCGAGATCAGCGCCCTGCTCGAGACGCTCGAACACCCCGATCCAAGGCACTAAAGCAAATGACCCAACTCAGGTCGTAGTCCTTGCCGAGCAGTCGCTCGAACTGGAGCTCGGCCACCGATCCCTTCCCGGTGGGTGGCGGGGTCGAGGCCGCCGCCCTCGTGTCCGGTGCGGGCGTGATGAGGGTGCTGGTGTAGTTCGTCGAGTGCGGCACGGCCGCCTCCCCGTCGTCGTCGGTGCGGAACGTCGAACGGCGCGAGCGTAGGGCAGGGCACCGACATCGCCCGTGCCGGGCCGCCGCCGGCGGTCGACCCCTACGCTCGAACCATGGCCACCCTCGAGGACCTGCTCGACCGCCACCTCACCGTCGGCACGATGCCCGGCGCGATCGCCTCCGTCGGGCGCGACCTCGACCCGGTCGTCGTCGGCGCCGTCGCCCCGGGCGGGCCGCCGCTCGCCGTCGACGCGATCGTCCGGATCCAGTCGATGACGAAGGTGGTCACCGCCGTCGCGGCCCTTCGCCTGGTCGAACGTGGCGAGCTCGCGCTCGAGGACCCGGTGGAGCGTTGGCTGCCGGAGCTCGCCGACCGGCGCGTCCTGCTGCGGCCCGACGCCCCGCTCGACCAGACCGAGCCCGCGCGGTCGCCGATCACCGTCCACCACCTCCTCACCTGTACCTCCGGGTACGGGGTCCAGGTCGAGGACACGCCCCTGGCGCGGGCGATGAGGGCGAACGGGACCGCGGCGAGCCAGGACCCGCCCGGGCTGGGTGCCCAGGTCTGGCTCGAGGCGCTCGCCGACCTCCCGCTTGCCTTCCAGCCCGGCAAGGGGTGGCGGTACCACGACTCCTTCGCGCTGCTCGGCATCCTCCTGGGCCGCATCACCGGCACCAGCACCGAGGAGCACCTCCGCACGGACCTCTTCGGCCCGCTGGGCATGACCGACACCGGCTTCGCTGTGCGCGCCGGCCAGGCCCACCGCCTCCCGCCCGCCTTCCGCCACGCAGCGGGCGGCCTGGTCGAGATCGAGCCCGGCGGCGCGGGCTTCTACATCGACCCGCCGTTCGACGTCAGCCACGCCGAGCTCGTCTCGACGGCGTCGGACTACCACGGGTTCCTGCGCGCCCTGCGCGACGGCGAGCTGCTCGGCCCCGACCTCACCCGCGCCCTGCGCACGGACCAGGTCCCGGCTACCGCCAAGACCCCCGACAGCTTCTTCCCCGGGTTCTGGACGGGCACCGGCTGGGGCTACGGCGTCTCGGTCGTCACCGACGGACCCCACGCGGGGCGCTGGGGCTGGTCGGGCGGCCTCGGCACGGACTTCTTCGTCGACCCCGACGGCACCATCGGCCTGCTGCTCACCCAGGTCGAGATGGGCGAGCAGGTGATGGGGCTGCTCGGAGAGCTCCAGGAGGTCGCACCCCGGTAGGGGGACGCCGGGGACCAGGGTCCCACCTCCGATGTCGGACCCTGTTCGTACGGTGTCATCGACACGTCCCCCGGCGTGTCGTCAGCACCTCAGCCCCTGGAGCCCCCATGTCCGACACCACCCCGCTCGGCGGCCCCCCGTCCGCCGACGAGCCCACCGTCCCCGGCAGAACCGTCGCCCCCGACGCCGGGTACGCCCCCGCGGCCGGCTTCGCCCCGATCGAGGCCGGCTACCCGCCGCCCGCGACCTACGGTCAGGCGCCCACCCCGGGCGGCTGGGGGACCGGCGTCGACGAGCCGGCCGATCACCAGTCCGGCCCGGACACCGCCCGTCCGGGGGAGGGTCCCGCCCCGCGTCGCCGCGGACGTGGGATCGCGACGGCGGCACTCGCCGCCGCGCTCGCCCTCGTCGTCGGGATCGGTGTGGGACGTGCGGCGAGCGACCCGACGGCCTCCGAGGAGTACGCCGCGCTCGAGGACCGCCTGGGCACGGTCGAGAACGAGCGGGACCTCGCCCGTGAGGATCTCGAGACCACCGCCGGCGACCTCACCGTGGCCCAGCAGGGCGTCACCGACCTCACCGCCGAGCGCGACCAGGCGCTCGCCGACCTCGACGCCGCCACCGCCGGTCACGACGAGCGCGAGGCCGAGCTCGACGAGCGGGAGGCCGGCCTCGACGAGCGTGCGAGCGGTCTCGACACGCGCGAGACCGAGGTCGCCGACCGGGAGACCGCCGTCGGGGACCGGGAGACCGAGATCGGGGAGCGGGAGGTGGCCGTGGGCACCGCCGAGGAGGAGGTCCGCGAGGCCTCCTTCGGCTCCGGCACGCACATCGTCGGCACCGACATCGCGCCCGGCACCTACCGGTCCTCCGCGGGTGAGGGCGCCGGCTGCTACTGGGAGCGACTCTCCGGCCTGTCCGGCGAGCTCTCCGACATCATCACCAACGAGTTCACCGACTCCCCCTCGCCGATCGTGACGATCGCCGCCTCCGACGTGGCGTTCAGCTCCGACCGGTGCGGACAGTGGACGCCGGTGGAGTAGACCCGCGGGATCAGGCCGCCCCGGCGGCGGCCGTGCGGGAGTGCTCGACGGCCGCCGCGGCCTCCGCCTGCACGAGGTCGGCGTTGATGACCGCGCCGGCGAGCGCGCCCTGCGCGGATGCGGCCCCGACCTGGGCCGAGAGGTCCGCGGCGTTGCCGGCGACCCAGACGCCCGGGACGTCGGTGGCCCCGCCGTTCCCGGTCACCACGGCGGTCCCCATCGGGTTCTCCGCGGTCTCCAGCCCGAGGCCGGCGACCGGCTCGAGCCGCGCCCGCATGCGCGTCTGGACGGTGATCACCTCGGCGGGCAGCAGCGACCCGTCCGCCATCCGAAGGCCCGTCAGGCGCTCCCCGTCTCGCTCGACGGCGGCCGCCGGCCCGTCGACCAGGCGCACGCCGCGCGCGGTGAGCCGCTCGCGCTCCTCCTCGCCGATCCCCTCGGCGGGCACCACGAGCGTGATCCGCGCGGAGAGCTGGCGGAACAGCAGCGTCTGGTGCGCGGCCATCGGCCCCGTCCCCAGCACGACGATCTCCTTGTCCCGCACCTCGTAGCCGTGGCAGTAGGGGCAGTGCACGACGTCGCGACCCCACCCCTCGTGCAGGCCGGGCAGCTCGGGGAGCTCGTCGACCAGGCCCGTGGCCACGAGCAGGCGCCGTGCGCGGACGGTGCGGCCCTCGGCGGTGGTGACGACGAAGCCTGCGCCCTCGCGCGCGGCGGAGGTGACCTCCCCGTTCTCGACGACGCCGCCGTACCGCTCGACCTCCTCCCGCCCGCGGGCGAGCAGCTCGGCCGGGGCAGTGCCGTCGTGGCCGAGGAGGGCGTGCACGGCGTCGGCCGGGGCGTTGCGGGGCCGGCCGCCGTCGAGGACGAGGACCCGGCGCAGCGAGCGGGCCAGCATGAGCGCGCCGGACAGCCCGGCGGCGCCGCCGCCGATGACGACGACGTCCCATGCGTCGTTCTCGGTCGGGGTCGTGGGGTGTGCGGTCGAGGTCATGTCGCTCTCCTTCTGCGGGCGGACGCGCCGCCCGCCGGTTCGGCCTCTCGGGCGGGTACGGGTCGAGCGTGCGCGCCCACGAGCGGATCCGCAAGGATCCTTGCCGAACTGCAAAACAGGGAGGTGGTCCCAGCGTCTCGGATCAGGCTCCGAGGGGTGGCCGCCCCCGATCAGGCACGAGCACGGGGACGAGGCGGACGAGGACGACGAGGGCGACCAGCTCGACGAGCGTCTGGGTGACCACGACCAGCGGCGCCAGGTCGAAGGTGGCCGGGAGCGCGAGGGCGAGCGGGAGCACGACGAGCGAGTTGCGCGTGACGCCGCTGAGCACGAGCGACCGACCGGCCGGCACGTCGAGCCCGCTCACCCGCGCCGCGACCACCCCGACGACGACCATCACCGCCGCGAAGAGCAGGTAGACGGGCACCGCGCGAGCCAGGGCGGCCACGTGGCCGACGATCCCCTCCACCTGGGCGGCGACGACCAGCGCGAGCGTGAGCATCGTCAGCGGGACCATCCCGGCGGTCCCCGCGGCATGCAACCCGCGGGCCGCGCGGAAGCGGGCGCCGAGGCGTCGGGTGAGCTCGGCACAGATGAAGGGCACGACGATGACGAGGAGGAACGCCCGGACGAACGGCGCGAGGTCGAGCTCCGCCAGCACCTCGCCGCCGGCGGTCAGCCAGAGGTAGAGCGGCAGCAGGGCCATCTGCCCGAGCATGAGCAGGGGGGTGGCGGCCACCAGCCGGTCGGTCGCCCCGCCCGCGAGCCCGACGAAGGTGACGACGTAGTCGACGCACGGCGTCAGCAGCACGAGGAGCACGCCGAGGAGGAGGACGCGGTCGTCGGCCACCAGCCGCGAGAGGAGAAGGACGACGAACGGCACGACGGCGAAGTTCACCACCAGCACCGAGGCGAGGAAGCGGCCGTCGCGCAGGGACCGGCCGACCGCCTCGAGCGGCACCCCAAGGAACGTCGCCCACAGCAGCAGCGCGAGGACCGGCTCGATGCCCGCGGCCGCGGGGGCCGCGACCGCCGGGACGAGGAGCCCGACCGCGGCGCCGGTCACCAGCGCGAGCAGGTAGAGCAGGACCTGGTGGCGCTCCATCCGTTCGACCAGCACCGGCCGAGTCTCGCACCCGCGCGATGGTCGGGGACTGCGACGTCCGGCCCCTGCGAGGTCCGGCCCCTGCGACGTGACGACCCTCGGGGCCCGTCAGCCGTTGATCCCCTGCAGCCCCTGGAGGGCGAGGACCACGCCGACGATGCCCACCACCCACGCCGTCGTCGAGGCCGAGGTCCGGGTGAGGAAGGCGTCCAGGCGGCGCAGCGGCCCCTCCAGCAGGCGCGCGGCGAACACGCGGCCCGCCAGCAGCACGATCGCCGGGGAGATCATCACCAGGCAGTAGGCGGCCAGCCACAGCCCCGACGCCGGCCAGCCCGGACCCTGGGTGGAGATGAGGCCGATCCCGGCCAGGTACGGCAGCATCGAGAGCACCTCGATCGCCGCCGCGGCCAGCGCCAGACCCATGAGCGCACCGATCGAACCCCGCCGCACCCGCGGCGCGGACGCCTGGACGGTGGTGCCGCCGGTGCTCGCCCAACCGCCGCTGCCCGGCGCACCGTCAGAGCCGGCCGGCCCGGCCACGTCGGTACCCATGGCCCGGGCCCGCCAGCGCCCGATCCGGCCGCCCCCGGTCGCGGCGGACTCGGCGGCGCGGCGCTTCGCGGAGGGCGAGTCGAGCGCGAAGCTGAGCACGACGAGCACCGCGCCCACACCGACCATGAGGTGGTGCAGCGGCAGGGCGTCGAGCAGCCCGGAGAAGCGGGAGAGGAAGGCGCCGGCCCCGAGCATGACCGCCAGTCCGACGGCCAGGTAGAACCCGGCGACGGTGCCGAGGAAGACGAGCACGCGCCCGGGCTGGACCCGTCCCGGGGCCAGCATGAGCCAGACCGGGATGAGCAGCGTGCCGAAGCTCGTCGAGTCGATGAGGGCCAGCACGGCGAGCACGCCGGCGAGCGCCGGGGGCGACATGCCGCCGTCAGGCAGGGAGCCGAGGATGTCCATGACCACCAGGCTCCGCCACGACCGGGCCGGGCGCGTCCGTCGGACGGATCGACTTCGCCTACATCCTTCGACGGAGGCGCGGGCCGCCGCGCGTGCTGGGATAGGGGCATGACCCCCTCGACCGCGAAGGACCTGCGGGCCGCCGCCTACGTGGTGGTCATCGGCCTGGGCTTGACGGCGCTGGGGTTCTATCCGATCTCCAACCTCCCGCAGGCCTACGGCGTCGCCGCGGAGCAGATCCCGACCTGGTGGTTCGTCGCCCTCCTCCTGCTCGGCGCCGTCGTCGTCGCGCTGCGCAGCCGCCACGCCGGGCTCGCACTGGCGGCCGGGACGGTCATCTTCCTCGCCGACCAGGCCATCGGCGGGAGCGTCGCGGTGCTCCTGGTGATCTGGGAGCTCCTCCACCACGCGGCGCTCGTCGGCTCGGCGCGGCTGCGCCTGTCGGCGATGATCGGGGTGGGCGTGCTCGCCGCGGCCGCCGCCGTCGGGGTCGCGGCCGCCGAGTCCGACCCGCGCGCATGGATCTCCGTCGTCCTCCAGGTGGCCGCCGTCGGCATCATGCCGATCTGGTGGGCCAGCGAGGTCCGGCGCGGCAACGAGCTCGCCGCGGCGGCCGCCGAGCGCGCCCGCCTGGAGACCGAGCGGGCCGACGCCGTCGCGCTGGCCGCCGAGCGCGAGCGCGCGCAGGCCGTCCGTGAGGAACGCACCGCGATGGCCCGCGACCTGCACGACGTCGTCACCTCCCACCTGTCGGCCATCGCCATCCACTCCGGCGCGGCGCTCGCCGCCCCGCCCGACGCCGCGCGCGACCGGGAGGCCCTGGCCCAGGTGCGGCGCGAGTCCGTGGCCTCCCTGGAGGACATGCGCACGATGGTGCGGCTCCTGCGCACCGAGTCCGTCGACGGCTGGGCCACCAGCGCCGGCCTGTCCGAACTGCCCGCCCTGGTGGAGCGCTACCGGGAGGCCGGGCTCGACCTCACCACCGACACCGGCGCCATCACCGGCGGGCTCGCCGGCGAGCCCGCCGGGGCGGAGGCGGCCCACCTCCGGCTGCCCACCGCCGTCGAGCAGGCCGCGGTCCGCGTCACCCAGGAGGCGCTGACGAACGCGCTGCGCCACGGCGCCGGCGACGCCCACCTCGAGCTCGACCTCGACGACGGCCGGCTCGAGCTGGCCGTGACCAACGAGCTGCACGCGGGTGGCGCCGCCGGGGGGAGCGACGGCCGCGACCGGCTGGACGCGGGCCCCTCCGGGGGCGTCGGGCTGGCATCGATGCGGGAGAGGACCGAGGGCGCCGGGGGGACCTTCCAGGCCGGCGCCCGTGACGGCGTGTGGCAGGTCCGCGCGACGTTCCCCACCGAGGAGAGAACATGATCCGGGTGCTGCTCGCCGACGACCACTCCGCCATCCGCGCCGGGCTGCGGCTCCTGCTCGACGGCGCCGACGACATCGAGGTGGTCGGGGAGGCCGCCGACGGCCGGGCTGCCATCACCAACGCGCGCGCCCTGCGCCCCGACGTCGTCGTCATGGACGTGCGCATGCCCGGCGTCGACGGCGTCGAGGCCACCAGGACGATCGTCGGCGAGCAGATCGCCGACGTCCTCGTGCTGACGACCTTCGACCTCGACGAGGTGGTGTTCGGCGCGCTGCAGGCCGGTGCCGCCGGGTTCCTGCTGAAGTCCGCCGAGCCGGAGGCCCTCGTCGAGGCGGTGCGCCGGGTCGCGGCCGGCGACGGCGTCGTCGCCCCCGAGGTGACCCGCCGGGTGCTCACCGCCTTCACCACCCCCGGGGTCCGGGCCGGGACGCCGGGTGCCGCCCGGGGCGTCGGGGAGGGCGCCGCGGCCGGCACGGGGCGCGCCGGGGCGGACCCGTTGGCCGGGATCGAGCTCACCGAGCGGGAGTCCGAGGTCCTCGGCGCCCTGGGCAGGGGACTGTCGAACGCCGGCATCGCCGGCGAGCTCGTCATCGCCGAGGCCACCGTCAAGACCCACGTCTCGCGGGTGCTGGCCAAGCTCGGCGTGAGCTCGCGGATGCAGGCGGCGATCGTCGCCCGCGAGGCGGGACTCGCCTGACCGCCCGGGCGCATACTGGAACCGGCGGACGACCCGGAAGATGACGCGCATGTCGACGACGAGCACCACCACGGACGAGACGGTCGAGAGTCTGCAGGCCGAGCTCAGCGCCCTCGCCGACCCGACGATCCTCGCGGTCAACCAGCGTCACGGGGACGACCACGCGGTCAACCTCACGAAGTTGCGTGCCGTGGCCAAGCGCGTGCGCACGAACCACGACCTCGCGCTCGACCTGTGGGGCACCGGTGACACCGCCGCCCGGCTGCTCGCGATCCTCGTGTGCCGGCCCAAGGCCTTCGACGCCGAGGAGCTCGACACCATGGTCCGCGGCGCCCGCACCCCCAAGGTGCAGGACTGGCTCGTCAGCTACGTCGTGCGCAAGAACCGGCACGTCGAGGACCTGCGCCTGCGCTGGCTCGCCGACGCCGACCCCGCGGTCGAGAGCGCCGGTTGGGCGCTCACCTCCGACCGGGTCGTCAAGGACCCGGCCGGGCTCGACCTCGACGAGCTGCTCGACGACGTCGAGGCCCGCATGCAGGACGCGCCCGAGCGGCTCCAGTGGGCAATGAACACCACGCTCGCGCAGATCGGCATCGAGCACGCCGAGCACCGCGAGCGTGCTCGGGGCATCGGCGTGCGCCTCGAGGTCCTCAAGGACTACCCGACGCCGCCGAACTGCACCTCGCCCTACGCCCCGGCGTGGATCGACGAGATGGTGCGCCGCAAGGAGGGCTGAGGCCCGCGGACCGACGACGGAGGAGGACCCCGTGACACGGCGCAAGCCCGGGGACGTACCGGTGGGTAACTGGGTCGACGAGCTCGTCCGCGAGGCACAGGAACGCGGCGAGTTCGACAACCTGCCTGGCGCCGGCAAGCCCCTGCGCGACGTCGACCAGACCGACGAGGACTGGTGGATCCGCCGCAAGCTGCGCGACGAGAAGCTCCCCACCACGGCGTTGCTGCCGCCGGCCCTCGTCCTGCGCAAGGAGGTTGCCGACCTGCCCGAGAACGTGGCGCACCTGCGCGACGAGGAGGCCGTCCGCGCGGCCGTGCGCGAGGTCAACACCCGGGTGGCGGAGTGGATCCGCCTGCCCACCGGGCCGGTCGTGCCGGTGGCCCCGGCCGACGTCGAGGAGGTCGTCGCGGGCTGGCGCGCTGCACGGACCGAGCAGGGGGAGGGCGGTGCGGCTCGCGGTCCGGCAGGCCCGGACGAAGGTGCCGCGGATGTCGCCGGGGCCGCCGGCAAGGGGAAGTCTGGGCGACGCCGACGGCGCTGGTGGCGTCGTCGTCGCGACGACGGTCAGCGGCGTCAGGCGACGTGACGATCGCGGCCGCGCAGCCGGCCGAGGTCGAAGCCGTGGACGGCGCCGCAGATCACCAGGCGTCCGGTTCCGCGCGTAGGTCCTCGTTCGCGATCCTCTTAGCGTCGGCGTGGAACCGGCCCAGCCACCGTTCGTGGTCCAGGAGCCGCAGGGCGCGGCGCAGGGTGTCGGACGTGCTCTCGCCGGGGCGGGCGGCCTCGCGCAGGATGCGCGCGTCCTCGGCGGTGGGGCGGAAACCGATCGTCGAGGACATGGCCAGAGGATGCGCGCGCCTTCGACATCTGTCCAGCAGCCCGTCGTCGGCGTAGTTACGAACCATGGCGCGGGTTGGGCGATAGGCATTGGCGGAGTGCGTTGCTAGCATCGTGACATTGCTCCCCGCCGTCCGCACCGCGGATTGGCGGGGCTTTTTCTTGACGGGAGGAAGCACTGATGTTTCGGGCCGCGGTCGCTATCGACTACCAGAACGTGCACCTGACGGCCCGCTGCACGTGCCTTCTGGGAACGTACGCATGTCGACCATGACTCTGGTCAGCATCGGCGGTGCATCATGCAGACCGACCAGTGGCGACAGGGCGGGCGGAAGGCACGCTCCGCGACCTGAAGTACAGGCACCTGCGCGGGGCAGATGGTCGCCCTGGCCTCAATGGTGAAGTGAAGGGTGAAGTGGACTGGCGAAACGGGTGCCCCCGCCCGGACTCGAACCGGGAACCGTCGGATTAGAAGGCCGGTGCTCTATCCATTGAGCTACGGAGGCGTGGGCGGCCGCGGTGCGTCCGCCACCGGGACAGTCTAGGTGTCCGACCAGGACGTCTCTTCGGCCGACGGCCGAGGTGCACGCCACGGATCTCGGTGAGTCGATTGCGGGCGCCGGGCGCGGGGTGGCCGCCGGACCGCGGGCCGTCAACCGGGCCACACTGGGCCATGTCAGCCGCCGTCGCGCCCTGCGCCGACCTGCGGACCCTCACCGGGAAGGACCCCGCCATGCTGCTCGCATTCTCCGTCGCCCCCTCCGGGACCGGCCGCGCCGACGGCTCGGTCAGCGACGCCGTCGCCGAGGCCGTCCGCGTGGTGCGGGCGTCCGGCCTGCCCAACCGCACCTCGTCGATGTTCACCGAGATCGAGGGCACGTGGGACGAGGTCTTCGACGTCCTGCGTCGCGCCACCGACGCGGTCGCCCCCTACGGTTCGCGGATCTCCCTGGTCGTCAAGGCCGACATCCGCCCCGGGTTCGAGGGACAGCTCGACGCGAAGATCGAGCGCGTCGAGCAGGCGCTCGAGCAGCCAGGGGAGTAGCGGTAGGCGCGCCCGAGGCGGTCACGCACGCGGCGGTCGCCTACGCCTCAGGCGCCCCTGCCCGTCCGAGAACCCCGGTCGCTCAGGCGTCGAGCAGGGCGCGCAGCGTCCGCAGGACGCCGTCGTCGTCGTTGGAGGGGGCCACGAACCGCGCGACCTCCCTGACCTCCGGCTCGGCGTTGGCCACCGCGAAGGGCATGCCCACCGACTCCAGCATCGCCAGATCGTTGTGGTGGTCCCCGAAAGCGGCGGCCTGCTCGCGCGGGATGCCGAGCGCGTCGCGCAGACGGGTCAGCGCCGCACCCTTGGACGCGCCGGCCCGCAGGACGTCGATCCAGTGCGCGTGCGAGCGCACCACGCCGGCGTCGAGGTCGAGACCGCTGATCGCGGGCGCGACGACGTCGACGATCGGCGGCGCCGACCAGGTGGCGACCTTGACGATCTCGGCGGACAGGTTCGTCAGGTCGTCGACGATCTCCACCTCGGGGTAGAAGTGGCGCACGTGGGTGAGGAACTCCGTATCCGAGCGCTCCACGTAGGCCCGCTCGGGGGCGCCGGCCACGATCCCGGCGTCGAGCCCCTGCCCGACCAGGTCGCGGACCGTGCGCACGACCTGGACCAGGACGTCGCGGTCGACGACCTCGGCGCGCAGGACGTCGTCCCCGCGCCACACCACCGACCCGTTCTCGGACAGGACGGTGATCCGGTCCCCGACCGGCTCCATGGTGCGCATGATCGCCGAGCGCTGCCGCCCGCTGGCCGCGACCAGCACGATCCCGCGGTCGAGGAGCTCGGTGGCCACCGGCCAGAACTCCTCGTTGACGGTGTGGTCGGACCGCACCAGGGTGCCGTCCATGTCCAGGGCCACCAGGCGCAGGGCCCGCGCCTCGGCGGCGTCGGGCAGGTCGAGGGTCTCGGTCAGGGTCGTCGGCTCAGGCACCTGCCCATCCTCCCAGGCGGCGGGTCGGGGACGACCCGCCGCCCGGGAGGCGTGCGCCACCGATCACAGGGAACGGGACAGCGACCGGCGCATCGCCCAGGAGCCCGCCAGCCCCACGAGCAGGGCCATGCCGGCCAGCACGCCGAGCATCGGCAGGATGTCGACCAGCCCACCGTCGTGGCGCTGGATCTCGGCGAAGGCGTCGTAGGCCCAGGCGTGCGGGGTGATGTGGGCGACCGTCTGCATCGTCTCGGGGAAGATCTCCAGCGGGGCCATGCCGCCGCCGATGCCGGCGAGCACAAGCCCCAGCCCGACGCCGACCCCGGACGCCGCCCCCTCGTTGTCCAGCAGGGAGCCGAGCAGCATCGCCGCCCCGGCCGCCACGAACCCGAACAGCGCGAGGATGAGGAAGGCCAGGCCGAGGTTGCCCCAGTCCACCCCGAACAGCACCGCTGTGGCCGCCATGATGTACAGGCCCTGGAAGACCGCGATGACCCACCGGCCCAGGGTGAGGCCACCCATGAGCTGGCCGGGCCGCACCGGGGCGGCCAACGACCGGGCGATGACGCCCTCGCGACGCGCCTGGATGAGCGTGCCGGAGGCGGCCAGGGAGACGAGGAAGACGAACAGCAGCAGCTGGGAGACCGCGCTGAGGTCGAACTGACCTAGCCCGGAGAACTCCTGGGTGATGGCGTCGACGTTCTGCACCGCCACCTCCGGCTCACCGGTATCGGCGCGCGCCTGGGCCAGCGCGGCGTCGACCTCGCCCGGGTCGGCGCCGGCCGCCACCAGGGCCTCGACCTGGCTGCGTTTGAGGGACATGTCCTCCACGGCGGTGGAGACCCGCTGCTGCACGGCGGGGGCGTTGCCGGCGGAGCCGGCGATCATCTCCAGCGTCACCGGGCCGTCCTGCTCCCAGGCGGCCACGGCGTCCTCGGGGACGACCAGCGCGACGTCGGTGCGGCCGCGCGCCACGGCGGTGCGGGCCGCGTCGTCGTCGGCGGTGGAGACCTCCAGGTCGTGCTCCTCGAGCACGGCGACGACCTGGTCGTGCAGGTCCCCGGTCTCGCCGGCGACCGTGACCCGGCCCTGGGAGCCGCCCCCGCCGAACTGTGAGCCGAGCACGACCACGAGCAGCAGCGGGAAGAGGAAGACGAAGAAGATGTTCGAGCGGTCACGCAGGAAGCGGCGCAGCTCGGTGGCGGCGATCGTGACGATCCGTCTCACAGCGAGGTCCCCCTGTCCGGCACGAGGCGCGAGAGGGCGCCCATGACGAGTGCGAAGCCGAGCATGATGACGACGGGTACGCCGATGTCGGCCACCCCGCCTCCGCCCGAGGTGATCCCGAGGCCGCGGGTGAACGCGCCGATCGGGTTGAGGTCGAGCACCTGGCCGAGCAGGCCGGTGGCGCTCATCGGGAAGAACGCGCCGCCGGCCATACCCAGCACGAGGGCGACGATCGACTGGGCGATGTTGGCCTGCTCGCTCGAGCGGGTGGCCCGGGCGATGAGCAGCATGACCGACGTGCCGGCCGCCGCGGCGCACAGGATGAGGACCCCGATCGCGAGCGGGTCCCCGAAGTCGACGCCGAACAGCAGCGAGCCTGCGGTGATGAGCACGGTCGTGGAGACCACGCCGAGCAGGAAGCTGGTCAGCGCCTTGGCGGCGATGATGTGCCAGGTCGGCATGGGCATCGAGCGCAGGCGGGCCAGCGTGCCCTGCTCGCGCTCGGTGACCAGGGCCAGCACCCCGAAGCCGACGGTGAACAGCAGGAACAGCCCGGCCTGGCCGGCGACCAGGGTGCCCGAGGCATCGAGCTGCTCGTCCGCGGTCTCGCCCTGGGCGAGGCCCACGGTGGGGTCGGCGGTGGCGACCTGCTGGGCGAGGTCGCCGAGGTCCTCCGGTGCGAGACCGAGGCCCGCCCCGGCACCGGCGGCGACCGAGCCGGCCGTCATCCGGGTGAGCGTGCCCTGCAGGATCGAGAGGACGACGTCGCCCTCGATCCCGGACCCGTCGCCCTCGACGACGGTGATCTCGGGCGCCTGACCGCCCTGCAGGTCGTCGCCGAAGCCGTCGGGCACGAGGATCGCGAGGGCGGCGTCGCCGTCCTCCACGAGTGTGCGCGCCTCGTCCTCGTCCGTCTCCTCGACGGTGACGTCGAAGCCGTCGACCGTGCCGAGCACCTCGACCAGGGCGCTCGCGCTCTCGTCGTCGGCAGGCGCCGAGGCGGCCACGGTGATCGGGTCCAGCCCGTCGTCCTCGCTGGGGATGACGAGGTGGAGGACCGTCATCAATGCCAGGGGCACGACGATGGCGAAGATGAGGACCGAGCGGTCCCGCAGGCGTTGCCGCAGGTCCGAGGCGGTCATCGTCCAGATGGTCCGCATGTCAGTCCCTCAGCGCCTTCCCGGTCAGGTGGAGGAAGACCGACTCCAGGTCGGGGCGCGAGATCTGCACGTCCGAGAGGGTCACGCCCGCGCCCGTGGTCGCGTTGACGATCGTGGCCACGGCCGACGGCGCGTCGTCCACGGACAGGCGCAGCGTGCGCCGGTCGACGTCGACGCCGCGGACCCCCGGGACCTCGCGCAGCGCGGCGGCCGCGGCCTCGGTGTCGCCGGTGCCCTCGAGGACGACCTGGTCGGCCTCGCCGACGATCCTCGTCAGCTCGTCGCGGGTGCCCTCGGCCTGGATCGTGCCGGCGTCGACGATGGCGATCCGGTCGCAGAGGCGATCGGCCTCCTCCATGTAGTGGGTGGTGTAGAGGACCGCCATGCCCTCGCCGGAGAGCCGCTCGACGGACTCGAGGATCGAGTTGCGCGACTGCGGGTCGACGCCGACGGTGGGCTCGTCGAGGATGAGCAGCTCGGGGCGGTGCAGGAGGCCGACGCCGATGTTGAGCCGGCGCTGCATGCCGCCCGAGTACTTCTTGGCCTGGTCCTTGGCCCGGTCGGTGAGCCCGATGAGCTCGAGGACCTCCTCCACGCGTGCCTTGAGGTCGGCGGTGGCCATGCCCTGCAGGCGCCCGAAGTACATGAGGTTCTCCCGGGCGGTGAGCTCGGGGTAGATCGCCAGGTCCTGCGGGACGAGGCCGATGTGCCGCTTGGGCGCCACGGCGTGCGGGCCCACCTTCTCGCCGGCGATCGTCACCGTCCCGGAGTCGGCCGGCACCAGCCCGGCGACCATGGAGATGGTCGTCGTCTTGCCCGCGCCGTTGGGGCCGAGCAGACCGAAGGTCTCCCCGGGGTCGATGTGGAAGCTCACGCCCCCGACGGCGGTGAGGTCGCCGAAGCGGCGCACCACCTCCTCGACGACGAGCACGGGCTCGCGCGCGCCGCTCCTGCCGGGGCGGGGCTGCCCGTCCTGCTCGATGGTGTCCACGTGGTGGCCTCTCCTTCGTCGCGCTGCCGCGCTGATGACGTCTCCGGTCGTTCCCGGCCGTGGCGACGCTACGAGCGGCGCCCGGGCCGCGGTAGTGACATCTGTCGTGAAGGTGGCACGAGGGGTGTCATCCGGCGGACGGGTGAGCGGTGCGACGGCGCGCCGGGGCGGGCGTAGATGCACCGATCCGGCGCGGGCGGCCACAATGGTTCCCGTGCCCTTCCCCGCGACCCGACCCCCGCAGGCGAACCGCGCCGTCGGGGAGCGGACCGGGGACGGCGTCCCCGACCGACTACCCCGGGTGGCCGTCATCGCCGACACGCTGAGCGACCTGCGCGACCTGCGCCTGCCCCTGGACATCCCCGGCGCCGACGAGGCGCGGCAGCGGCGTCGGCGCGTGCTCACCGAGCTCGAGGTGCGCCTCCTGCCGCGGCTGCGCGAGGAGTCGGCGCCCGCGGTGGTCGTCCTGGGCGGCTCCTCGGGGGCGGGCAAGTCCACGCTGCTCAACTCCCTGGTCGGCAAGGAGATCTCGCTGGCCGGGGTGCTGCGCCCCACCACGCGCACCGCCGTGCTCGCCGCCCACACCGACGACGCGCCGGCGCTCGCGGACAACCCCCTGCTCGAGCTCGCCACGCTCGTGCCCGGCGACGAGGTGCCGCGCGGCGTGGCCGTGCTCGACGCCCCCGACCTGGACTCCGTCGAGGCCCGCAACCGCTCCCTGTCCGCCCGCCTCGTCGAGGCCGCCGACCTGTGGGTCTTCGTCACCACGCCGGTCCGCTACGGCGACGAGCTACCCTGGTCCGCGCTGAGCGCCGCCCACGCGCGCGGGGTGACGGTCGCGGTGGTGCTCAACCGGGCCGGCGACCGGGTGCGCCGCGAGGTCCAGCACGACCTCACCCGCCGCCTGCAGGCCCTGGGTGCCTCGGACGCACCGATCTTCGTCATCCCCGACGTCGGCCCGAACCACGGCCCGCTGGCGGCCGAGCGGGTGCGCGAGCTCAAGGACTGGCTGGCCCTGGTGGCGCGCTCGCGGGCCGGGTCGATGCTCCGGCGCCAGACCACCCGCACCACCTGGGCCGCGCTGCGCGAGGACCTCCTGGCGATCGCCGACGCCGCCGACGCCCAGGTGCGCCGCGCCGAGGACCTCGCCGACCTCGTCGACGAGTCGGTCGCCGGGCCGGTGGCGGGCGTGCGGGCCGACCTCGCCGACCCCGCCCTGACCCACGGCTCCCCGACGACCCGGTGGCTGGGGTTGGCCTCGACCGGCGGGCCGCTGGCGGGCCTGACCAACCGCCCGGGCCGGCTGCGGCCCGGACGCAGCCGCGCACGGGCCGAGCGGCGCGCGGCGGCGCTCGTCGTCGGGACCCAGGTCGACGGCCCCGTCCACGACACGATCCTGCGCCACGTGCGCGCCGCCGACCGCGAGCTCGGCCGGCGCTGGGAGGACGGCGGGGCGGCCGAGATCATCGCCGGCGAGCGCGTGCATCGCGTCCGCGGCCCCGAGGCGCTCGCCGAGCGCGCCGTCGAGGCGTGGAGCGCCGAGATCGCGACCGAGGTCGAGTCCGTCCTGGCCGGGCCCGAGGGGCGCACCGCCGCCGAGGCGCTGGGTCCCGACGGCGTCGCGGCTCTCGTGCGCGCCGGCGCGGCCGGCCTGGCCGGACCCGCCGCCGCCCTGCGCGGGCTGTTCCCGGAGCAGGGGGAGCGGCTCGTGACCACCGCCCGCGAGCGGCTCGCCGAGCTGGGCGAGGCCGCCGTCCGCGACGTCGCCCGCCCGTACGTCGACGTCCTCGCCGACCTCGCCGTCGACCCCGGAACCGCCGTGCGCCTGCGCGCCGGCGAGCTCAAGGAGTTCACGTGACCGCACCCGCCCCCCGCCCCGCACGCGACGGCGGCCCCGCCTCGCCGGGGACCGACCGGCCGGTGGCCGAACGGCTGCGCGCCCGCATCGGCGGCATCACCGGCGCCCTGGACCAGGCCGGCGACCGCGTCGACCCCGAGGAGGCCGGGCGCGCCCACGCACGATCGACCGAGCTGCTCGAGCGCCTCGACCTGGGGGTGGACCACGCGGTGGTCGCCCTGGTCGGGGGGACCGGCTCGGGCAAGTCCTCGATGTTCAACCAGATCTCCAAGCTCGAGGTCGCCGAGGTCGGCCCGCTGCGGCCCACCACCGAGGAGCCCACCGCCTGCGTGTGGGGTCCCGACGCCTCCGGCCTGCTCGACTTCCTCGGGGTCCTGCCCGAGCGGCGGGTGACGCGTGAGTCCCTGCTCGACGCCGGCGACGAGGAGCTCCTGCACGGGCTGGTCCTGCTCGACCTGCCCGACCACGACTCCCGCTCGGCGGCCAACCAGAAGATCGTCGAGCGGATGCTGCCGCTGGTCGACGTCCTCGTCTGGGTCGTCGACCCGCAGAAGTACGCCGACCACGTCCTGCACGACAACTACCTCACCCACCTGCGCGGCCGCGAGGAGCACATGCTCGTCGTGGTCAACCAGATCGACAACCTGCGGCCCGAGGACGTCGACGTCGTCGTGGGCGACGTGCGCCAGGTCCTGCTCGACGACGGCCTGTCCGGGGTGGAGATCCTCTCCGCCTCCGCCCTGACCGGTGAGGGCGTGGCCGACGTGCGCGAGTTCCTCGCCCGCGCGCTCGTGCGCCCCACGACCTCCTCGGCGACCCTCGACGCCGGCATCGACCGGATGGCCGACCACCTCGCCGGGCAGGTCGCCGCCCGCGAGGTGGCGCTGCCCGCCGACGGCGCCGTGGGCGCCCACCTGGCCCGCGCCGTGGGCACCGACGCCGCGGCGGACTCCGTGCGCACGGCGGTGCGCTCCGGCGGCGCCGCGGCCCGCCCGGAGCCCGTGCGCCCCGTGGCGGTCGAGGACGTGCGCGCCGACTGGCTCACCGAGGTGACGACCGGGCTGCCCGAGCGGTGGACCCGGGCGGTCGACGAGGCCGCGACCCCCACCGAGGAGCTGGCCGGCCGGGTCGACTCCGCAGTCGCCGAGGTGGCGCTGCCGTCCACCGAGGTGCCGCGCGCCCGGGGCCTGACCATCGGCGGGATCGTCGCGCTCGTGCTGGCCGCGGCCGTGGTGGTCGGCGGGCTGCTCGCCTCCCTGCCTCTGCTGGCCTGGGCGCTCGGCGCCGCGGTGCTGGCCGTCGTCGGGGCGGTGCTGCTGGCCGCCGCCCCGCGGGTGCGGGAGCGCGCCGCCGAGGAACGGTCCACCGCCTACGCCCACGCCCTGGACGAGCGGTTGCGCGAGGTGGGGCGCTCCGCCCTGCGCGAGCCCGCCGAGCAGGTCCTCGCCGACCACGAGACGCTGCGCCGCGCCCTGTCCTGATCTCCGCCACATCTCCTCCCGACGACGGGGAAGTGCGTGCTCGTCGAGCGCGATCGGCGGCCCCGCGCGTCCTCCACAGCCCCCGCCCCGGACACCCCCTCCACAGGAGGCGCCACCACGCCGGGCGGGCGCGGGGCGCCGACCGCGACGCTGGGCCCGAGCCGGCACCGGGTCGGCGTCGAAGGAGGCACACCATGAGCAACGAGATCCACGTGACGGTGCGCGGCAACGCCGCCGCCGACCCCACGCTGCGGTACACCGAGTCCGGCACGCCGTGGGTGTCCTTCCGGCTGGGCTCGGCCGCCCGCCGGTTCGACTCGCGCACGAACGACTGGACCGACGGGCCCACGCAGTGGTTCAACGTCAAGGTCTTCGGGCGGATGGCGGAGAACATCGGCCGGTCCCTGCACAAGGGCTTCCCCGTGCTCGTGCGCGGCAGCCTGGTCAGCGAGTCCTGGCTGACCAAGGAGGGGCAGGAGCGCACCGACATGGTCATCACCGCGGACTCTGTGGCCCTGGAGATGTCCCGCGGGATCACCACCTACACGCGCGTCGCCGTCGAGCCGCGCGCGCAGGACGGGACCGTCGCGCAGCCGGCCGGGGAGGACGACGCCTGGGCGGTGCCTGACGCGGACGGCCCCGACCAGAACGGCCCCGACCAGAACGGCCCCGACCATGTGGGGACCGAGGAGCACGACGGGTCCGGGCCGGCGGACCTGGGCGCCGACGAGGAGCTGATCGAGGACGAGGACCGCACGGCGGCGCTCGTCTGATCCCGGGCGGGGCAGGGGGCACGCGGCCGTCGCGGGGGACGCGCGGCGGCCGCGGGCGCGCTCTCGCCTACGCTGGGTGCCGGAACCCCGGCCGCACCGGCCGGGCACCGCACACCCACCCGCACGAGAGGGAGCTACGTGGCCGAGTACATCTACTCCATGGTCCGGGCCCGCAAGGCCCACGGGGACAAGGTCATCCTCGACGACGTCACGATGTCGTTCTACCCCGGCGCGAAGATCGGCATGGTCGGTCCCAACGGCGCCGGCAAGTCCACGATCCTCAAGATCATGGCCGGCCTGGACCAGCCGTCCAACGGCGACGCCGTCCTCACCCCCGGGTACACCGTCGGCATCCTCCTCCAGGAGCCGCCGCTGAACGAGGAGAAGACCGTCCTGGGCAACGTCCAGGAGGGCGTGGCCGACATCCTGGGCAAGGTCGAGCGGTTCAACGAGATCGGCAACGAGATGGCCGATCCCGACGCCGACTTCGACGCCCTCATGGAGGAGATGGGCAAGCTCCAGACCGAGATCGACGCCGCGAACGCCTGGGACATCGACGCCCAGCTCGAGCAGGCGATGGACGCGCTGCGCTGCCCGCCCGGCGACCAGCCCGTCACCCACCTCTCCGGTGGTGAGCGCCGCCGCGTGGCGCTGTGCAAGCTGCTCCTCGAGCAGCCCGACCTCCTGCTCCTCGACGAGCCCACGAACCACCTCGACGCCGAGTCCGTGCTCTGGCTCGAGCAGCACCTGACCAAGTACCCCGGCGCCGTCATCGCCGTCACGCACGACCGGTACTTCCTCGACCACGTGGCCGAGTGGATCGCCGAGGTGGACCGCGGCCGCCTCTACCCCTACGAGGGGAACTACTCCACCTACCTGGAGAAGAAGCAGGAGCGCCTGGCGATCCAGGGCAAGAAGGACGCGAAGATGGCCAAGCGCCTGGCCGACGAGCTCGAGTGGGTGCGCTCCAACGCCAAGGGCCGTCAGGCCAAGTCCAAGTCCCGTCTGGCCCGCTACGAGGAGATGGCCGCGGAGGCCGAGCGTACGAGGAAGCTCGACTTCGAGGAGATCCAGATCCCGCCCGGCCCGCGCCTGGGCAACATCGTCATCGAGGCCGACAAGCTGCAGAAGGGCTTCGGGGAGCGCGTCCTCATCGACGGCCTGTCGTTCACGCTGCCCCGCAACGGCATCGTCGGCGTCATCGGGCCCAACGGCGTCGGCAAGACGACCCTGTTCAAGACGATCGTCGGGCTCGAGCCCCTCGACGGCGGCGACCTCAAGGTCGGCGAGACCGTGAAGATCAGCTACGTCGACCAGTCCCGCGGCGGGATCGACCCGGACAAGAGCCTGTGGGAGGTCGTCTCCGACGGCCTGGATTTCATCCAGGTCGGTCAGGTCGAGATGCCCTCGCGCGCGTACGTCTCGGCCTTCGGCTTCAAGGGGCCGGACCAGCAGAAGCGCGCCGGCGTGCTCTCCGGCGGTGAGCGCAACCGTCTCAACCTCGCGCTCACGCTCAAGCAGGGCGGCAACCTGCTGCTCCTGGACGAGCCCACCAACGACCTCGACGTCGAGACCCTGGGCTCGCTGGAGAACGCCCTGCTCGAGTTCCCCGGCTGCGCCGTCGTCGTCACCCACGACCGGTGGTTCCTCGACCGTGTCGCTACCCACATCCTCGCCTGGGAGGGCACCGAGGAGAACCCGGCGAACTGGTACTGGTTCGAGGGCAACTTCGAGTCCTACGAGGCCAACAAGGTCCAGCGTCTCGGCGCGGACGCGGCCCGCCCGCACGCGGTGACCTACCGCAAGCTCACGCGCGACTGAGCGGCCGACCAGACCGCGAGGACCGACGACGGGCCGTCCACCACTGGGGTGGGCGGCCCGTCCACGTGGCGTCCGCCTCGGGGGCCGACTCCTGTCCGGTATGGTCCCCGCGGCCCGATCCCCTCGCTCCCAGAAGGAGACTCATGACCTACGACAACCCGTCCGCCGCCTCCGCCCCCGGTGGCCAGCCCGGCCCGCAGGGCTACCCGCAGCAGGCTGGCTACGGCCAGACCGGCCCCCAGCAGCAGGGCGGCTACGGACAGCCCGGCCCGCAGCCCGGCTACGGCCAGCCCGGCCCGCAGGGTGGCTACCCGCAGCAGGGCGGCTACGCCCCGCAGAACGCGGGCGGCGAGAACTTCTTCTCCGCCCTGTTCCGCCCCGACTTCTCCAGCTCGGCCGTCGCGAAGTTCGCCTCGGTGTTCTTCTACATCGGCGTCGCCGTCCTCGCCGTGGAGTGGATCTCGCAGATCTTCACCCTCACCAGCACCTACGGCGACGCGCCCGCCGGGCTGTGGGTGCAGTGGGTGCTCAGCCTCCTGGTCGTGCTGCTCAAGATCGTCGTCCTGCGCGGCTTCCTCGAGATCGTCGTCGCGCTCACGCGCGGCGCGGGCGACCGCCGCTAGTCGGCAGGCCGTCCCGACGGGCGGGGGAGCCGGCACGATGCCGGGTCCCCCGCCCGACGTCGTCCGGGCCGGCGCGCAGGGGGAGAATGGACCCATGCCGCGACTGACCATCCCCGTCCAGCTGCGCTGGTCCGACATCGACGCCTACCGGCACGTCAACAACGCCCGGATGCTCAGCATCCTCGAGGAGTGCCGCATCGCCGCCTTCTGGGCCTCGGTGCCGGGCGACCCGGCCGCCGACGCGGCCCAGGACCGGGCCGACGACGCCGCCGGCCGCGTCTCGGCGCTGCAGGCCGCCGCGGGCGTGCCGGGCACCAAGGTGCTGGCCACCGGCCCCGGCTCGGGGACCAACACCTACATCGCCCGCCAGGAGATCGAGTACCTCGCGCCGGTGCCGTACTCGCTCACGCCCCTGCAGGTGCAGCTGTGGATCTCCCACCTCGGCGGCGCCTCGGTCGACGTCTGCTACGAGATCCCGGGCCCCGACGGACCGGCGGCCCGCGCCCTGACCACCATGGTGCTCATCGACGAGGCCACCGGGCGCCCCCGCCGCATGACCGCCGACGAGCGCGAGGTCTGGGGCCAGTTCCTCGACGAGCCGATCCGCTTCCGCCGCCGCGGCGGGGAGGGCTGAGCCGCCCGACTACCGAAGCGAGGGCTGCTGCCACTCGACGTCGGGACCCGTACCCGCCGAGGTGGGCCGGCGGTCCTTGATCCGGACCATGCCCTCCTGGTTGACGGTGGCCACCCGCGCGCCGGAGCGGTCGTAGATGTCGGCGACCCCGAGCGCCCGCCCGCCCTGGGCGGAGGGGGAGCGCTGGACGTAGAGCAGCCACTCGTCGACCCGCAGCGGCCGGTGCCACCACATCGCGTGGTCCAGCGACGCGACGGACATGTCCTTCGTGCGCCAGTGCAGGCCCTGGCGGCGCAGCGCCGGCTCGAGGAGGACCTGGTCACAGGCGTAGGCCAGCAGGGCCCGGTGCAGGAGCTGCGGCGTCTCGGGCGGCAGCGCCGAGCGCGCCCGCATCCACAGCATCTGCCGGTCCGTGCGCTCGGGGTCCGGTCCAAGGTAGAGGTTCGGACCGACGTGGCGGATGTCGAAGGCGGCCGTCGAGGACATGAACTTCGCGACCGGGTGGTCGACCGACTCGAACAGCTCGATCGCCCCCGGCAGGGACTCCGGGTCCGGCGCCTCGGGGCCGACGTCCTGGTGGTCGAGCCCGGGCTGCTCCTCCTGGTAGGAGGAGGTGAGGGAGAAGATCGGGCGGCCGTCCTGGAACGCGTGGGTGCGCCGGGTGGAGAACGAGCGTCCGTCGTGCAGCCGCTCGACGGCGAGGCTCACGCCCTGCTCGGCGCGTCCGGGCCGCAGGAAGTAGCCGTGCACGGAGTGCAGCTGGCGCGGCCCGTCGCCGTCGTCGACGAGGGTGTCGTCGGCGGCCAGGATCGCCTGGGCGAGCACCTGCCCGCCGTAGATCCGCCCCGAGAGCTGGGGCAGCGAGTCACCGGCGTAGGTGTCCGGGCCGGTGCGCTCGAGCCGCAGCGAGCCCAGGATGAGCGCCATCTGCTCCGAGTCGCTGGTGGGCACCTCCACCACGCCGCTGCTGTCCGCCCCGGGCGGCGGCGGGACGGCGGGCACGCCCGCGCTCACGGCCGGGCCTCGAGGGTGTTGACCATCGCGTCAGCGGCCCGCACGAGGTAGTCCCACAGGTCGCGCTCGGCCTCGGCGTCGAGCTCGACCTCGTCGACGGCGGCCCGCATGTGGGTGAGCCACCGGTCCCGAGCGTCCGGGGTCACGCGGAAGGGGGCGTGCCGCATCCGCAGGCGCGGGTGGCCGCGCTGCTCGGAGTACGTGGTCGGCCCGCCCCAGTACTGCACGAGGAACATCCGCAGCCGCTCCTCGCCGCCGTCGAAGTCGCCGTCGTACATCGGCGCGAGGACATCGTCGGTGCGCACACCCTCGTAGAACCTGCGCGCGAGGTGGTCGAAGGTCGCGTGCCCGCCCATGCGCTCGAACAGCGCGGCACGCTCGTCGGCCTGCGGCCGGGGGTCGCTGGTGCTCATCGCCCCATTGTCGCCCGTGGAACCGTTGCGGCAACACGGCACCGCCTCGCGGCGCGTGCACCGATGCTCTGGCAGGATCGAGGACGATCCACCGATCGACGACGGCCGGCCAGCGCGGGCCACACGTAAGGAGCGCCATGGCTGACGCCACCCGGGACGAGGCACCCTCCGACGACCTCGCGCGGCTCGCGGAGCTCAAGGGCGTGGCGACCGACTTCTGGGACTTCCACGGCACCCACCGCGTGATCGGGGCGGACACCATCCGCGCCGCCCTCGACGCGCTCGGGGTGCCCGCCCAGACCGAGGAGGAGGTCGCCGAGTCGCTGGCCGAGCACGAGTTGGCGCCGTGGCGCGAGGTCCTGCCCGACTCGGTGGTGGTGCGCCGCGGCCACGAGTCCCGCCTCGCTGTGCACGTCCCGCTCGGCGCCGCGGTCACCGTGCACGTCGAGCTCGAGGACGGCGGCACCTGGGAGCTTGCCGACTCCGCCGAGCCCCCGGAGCTGCGCGACGTCGACGGCCGCCGCCACGCCCGCGTGGAGTTCGTCGTCCCCGCCGACCTGCCGCTCGGGTGGCACACCCTGGTGGCCCGCCCCGCCGGCTCGCGCCCGCGCCGCTCCCCGCTGGCGGTGACCCCGGACCGCCTCGACCTGCCCGAGCTCGAGGGCGGCCGCGGCTGGGGCCTGGCGGCGCAGCTGTACTCGGTGCGCTCGAACCGCTCCTGGGGGCTCGGCGACGTGGCGGACCTCGGCGAGCTGGCCGCGCTCGCCGGCGACGCCGGGGCGGACTTCGTCCTCATCAACCCCCTGCACGCGGCCCAGCCGGACCCGGACCAGTCGCCCTCGCCGTACCTGCCGGTCACCCGCCGCTTCGTCAACCCGATCTACCTGCGCCCCGAGGAGATCCACGAGGCCACCTACCTCACCGGCCCGCAGCGCTCGCTGGTGCAGTGGGCCGCCGACGAGGTCCGCCCGCTGAACTCCACCAACGAGCCGCTGGACCGGGCCGCGGTGTGGGAGGCCAAGCGGCAGGCCCTCGAGGTCATCTTCGCCGCCGGCCGCTCGCCCGCCCGCCAGCGGGCGTTCGAGCGGTTCCGCGCCGCCGAGGGCGAGGGCCTGGAGGACTTCGCCCTGTGGTGCGCCCTGTACGAGGAGCAGGCCGGCGAGCCCTGGCCCGTCGAGCTCACCGACCCGGCCAGCCCGCAGGTCGCGCTCAAGCGCGCCGAGCTGGCCGAGCGCGTGGAGTTCTTCGCCTGGCTGCAGTGGGTGCTCGACGACCAGCTCGCCGCCGCCCAGCGCGCGGCCAAGGAGTCCGGCATGGCACTGGGGATCATGCACGACCTCGCCGTCGGCGTGGACTCCCTGGGCGCCGAGCGGTGGTCGGGCCAGGAGGTCTTCGCCGCCGGCATCGAGGTCGGTGCCCCGCCGGACATGTACAACCAGCAGGGCCAGAACTGGTCCCAGCCGCCGTGGCGGCCCGACGCGCTCGCGCGCACCGCATACGCCCCGCTGCGCCAGATGGTGCGCACCGTGCTGCGCCACGCCGGGGCGGTGCGCATCGACCACGTCGTCGGCCTGTTCCGGCTGTGGTGGATCCCCGTGGGCGGCCCGGCCGACCAGGGCACCTACGTGGGCTACGACCACGAGGCGATGGTCGGCGTCGTACTGCTCGAGGCCCAGCGGGCCGGCGCGGTGGTCATCGGCGAGGACCTGGGCACCGTCGAGCCGTGGGTGCGCGAGTACCTCGCCGAGCGCGGCGTGCTCGGCACCCAGGTGTTCTGGTTCGAGAAGGACGACGACGCCGGACCGAAGCGGCCCGAGGACTACCGGCGGCTCGCGCTGGCCACCGTCGACACCCACGACCTGCCCCCGGTGGCCGGCTACCTGGCCGACGAGCACGTCGACCTGCGCGAGCGCCTGGGCCTGCTCGTCGAGCCGGTGGAGCAGGTGCGCGCGGAGTCTGCCCTGGAGCGCCGCCGCACGATCGAGCGGCTGCGCGAGTACGGGCTGGTGGGCGAGGACCCCTCCGAGCGGGAGATCCTCGAGGCCCTGCACGCCTACGTGGCCTCGACGCCGAGCTACCTCGTGGGCGTCTCCCTCGTCGACGCCGTCGGGGAACGTCGTGCGCAGAACCAGCCGGGCACCCACACCGAGTACCCCAACTGGCAGGTCCCGCTCGCCGACGGCACCGAGCAGGTCGTCCTCCTCGACGACCTGCACGGCCACCCCCGGGTGCGTTCCCTGGTGGAGACCGTCAACCGGGCGATGGGGCGCGAGCAGGACTGAGCCCGCCCGCGCCCCACGAGAGCCCGGCGCTCAGCGCCCGGCGTCGACCCGCTGGGCGCGCACGGCCCGCTCGGCGGTGTCGAGCCGCTCGGCCACCAGGCGGCGCAGCGCGGCCGGTGCGTCGGGGTGGGAGCTGAGCCACCAGCGGGTCTGCTCGACGACGTCGATCCCGGTCTCGTCCGCCCGACCCGCCAGGGCGGCGGGGAAGGCGTAGGTGACGACGTTCTGCGCCATCTCGTTGGTCTGCTCCGCCCAGACGCGCTCGAGGGAGTCGAGGTACTTCTGCACGTAGGGCGTGAGGAGGGTGACGTCGCGGACGTCGGCGAAGCCCAGGGCGGCGTAGCGCTGCTGCGTGTTGGGCAGGGCCGCGGACTCGACGATCTGCTCCCAGACCCACTTCTTGGCCTCGGGCGTGGGCCGGGCGGCCCGCACCCAGACCGCGTGCTCGCGGCCCGTGGCGGAGGGGTCGGCCCGCAGCTCGGCCTCGACGTCGGCCTCGGTCACGGCACCGGCCAGGGCCAGCCCGCGCAGCACCTCCCAGCGCTGCTGGCTGTCGACCTCCTGGCCCGCGAGCGGGGCCGAGCCGTCGATCCAGCCGCGCACCGTGGCCACCTGCTCGTCGGTGACGACCAGCTGGGCGGCGGCCCGGGAGAGCTGGAGCTGGGCGTCCGAGCCCGCCTGCGCCCCCTGGGCCAGCGCCACGAGGTCGTCGGCGACGGCCGCGCGCACCTGGTCGCGCGTGGCGGGGTCGCCGTAGCGCTCCACCCCGGTGCGCAGGTTGGCCAGCAGCACGCGCATCGCCGTCGGCTGGGTCTCCGAGGCCAGCGCCCGCAGCGCCAGGTCGAGGTAGCGGCTCGCGGCCCACTGCCCGTCGCGGGTCATGTCCCAGGCCGAGGCCAGCACGAGGGTGCGCGGCATGGCCTCGGCGAAGGCGTCGACGTGCCTGGTGGCCGCGGCCAGCGAGCGCTCGTCGAGCCGGACCTTGGCGTAGGCCATGTCCTCGTCGTTGACGAGCAGCACCGCCGGCCAGGGCCGTCCCTCGAGCCGGGGCAGCTCGGTGCGGGCGCCGTCGACGTCGACCTCCTCGCTCCAGGCGCGCACGAGCTTCTCGCCGTCGAGCTCGTAGCCGGCGACGGCGAGGCGGTGCGGACGCTGGACGGGGTGCGCCTCGGGGACGGTCTGCACGAGCGCGGCGGAGGTGATCCGCTCGGTGCCGTCCTCGCCGGTGGCGGTGGTGACCTCGGGGGTCAGGGTGGTCACGCCCGCGGACTCCAGCCACAGCTGCGACCACGTGCGCAGGTCGCGGCCGGAGGCGGCCTCGAGCTCGACGAGCAGGTCGGACAGCTCGGTGTTGCCGAAGGCGTGCTTCGCGAAGTAGCGGCGCAGGCCCGCCAGGAACGCGTCATTGCCGACGAACGCCACCAGCTGGGTGAGCACCGAGGAGCCCTTGGCGTAGGTGATGCCGTCGAAGTTGACCTCGACGTCCTCCAGGTCCTCGATGCTCGCCACGATCGGGTGGGTGGTGGGCAGCTGGTCCTGGTCGTAGGCCCACGCCTTCTCCAGGGAGGAGAAGGTCACCCACGCGTCGGAGATGCCCAGGCCCTCGGCCGCCGCCAGGTGCGAGGCGTACTCGGCGAAGGACTCGTTGAGCCACAGGTCGTTCCACCAGCGCATGGTCACCAGGTCGCCGAACCACATGTGGGCCAGCTCGTGGAGGATGGTGATGACCCGGCGCTCGCGGATCGCGCCGGAGACCGGGCCGCGGAAGACGTAGTTCTCCAGGTAGGTCACCAGCCCGACGTTCTCCATGGCGCCGGCGTTGAACTCCGGGACGAAGACCTGGTCGTACTTGGTGAACGGGTAGGGCTGGTCGAAGGCCTCCTCGTAGAAGGCGAAGCCCTGCCGGGTGACGTCCATGATCGTCTCGCCGTCGAGGTGCTCGGCCAGCGAGGCGCGCGCGTAGACGCCCAGGGGGATCGTGCGGCCGTCGCTCGAGGTCAGCTCGCCGGTGACCCCGGCGTAGGGGCCGGCGACGATCGCCGTGAGGTAGGTGGAGATGTGCGCGGTGGGGGAGAAGGTCCAGGTGCGCCCGCCCTCCTCGGCCTCGTCGACCCGGGCGGCGGACTCGTTGGAGAACACGGTCCAGTCCTGCGGGGCGGTGACGACGAAGGTGAACTCGGCCTTGAGATCGGGCTGCTCGAAGCAGGCGAAGACGCGGCGGGCGTCGGCGACCTCGAACTGGGAGTAGAGGTAGACCGCGGAGTCGATGGGGTCGACGAACCGGTGCAGGCCCTCCCCGGTGGTCATGTAGGCGCCCTCGGCGAGGACGACCAGCTCGTTGTCCTCGGCCAGGTTCTCCAACGGGATGCGCGAGTCGGCGAACACGGCGGGGTCCACGTGGTGGCCGTTGAGGGTGATGGCGTGCACCGCGGGGGCGATGAGGTCGACGAAGGTCGAGGCGCCCGCGGTGGCCGAGAACCGGATCGTCGTGCGCGTGCCGAACCGCTCGGGCCCGCGCGTGAGGTCGAGCTCGACCCGGTAGGAGCGGGTGTCGACGAGGGCGGCGCGCTCGGCGGCCTCCGCCCGGGTGAGGTTCTCTGCGGGCACGAGGGCTCCTGTCGGTCGTCGGACGTGGGGCAGGCACCGCCGTGGTGCCGGCCTGGCGCGGAAGCGCCCGTCGGGGAAGCGTAGTCGCGAGCTCCTGGGCGGCGGTGGCGACACCGCGGGCCCTCCCCGCCGCGCGGGGCCGGACGTGTGACGATGGGGCCATGACGGACGCAGCCTCGTTCCAGCCCCTCGACGTCGATCTGTGGTTCGACCCGCACTGCCCGTGGGCGTGGATGACCTCCCGCTGGCTCACCGAGGTCGCCGAGGTGCGCGGCCTCAACCTCCACCTCCACCTCATGCCGCTCGTCATCATCAACGAGGGCAAGGACGTGCCCGCCGACTACCGCGCGGGCCTCGACCAGCAGTGGGGCGTCGTGCGTGTCTTCCAGGCCGCCAAGGAGCGCCTGACCGACGAGCAGTTCGCCGCGCTCTACACCGCGGTCGGCACGCGCTTCCACCCGGGCGGCCGCGTCTCGGAGCGCCTCGACGTCGTCGCCGAGGCCCTCGCCGAGCTCGGCCTCCCCGCCGACCTGCTGGACTCCGCGGAGGACACGAGCCTGGACGAGGCCTTCCGGGCGACCACCGCCGCCGCCCAGGAGCTGGTCGGCGACGACGTCGGCGTGCCGGTCATCCGCTACGGCGAGAGCGCCTTCTTCGGCCCCGTCGTCACCCCGGCCCCGACCGGCGAGGAGGCGCTGCGCCTGTGGGACGGCTTCGCCCTCGTGGTGTCGGTGCCGGGCCTCTACGAGCTCAAGCGCACCCGCACCTCGGGCCCGATCTTCGACTGACCCCTCGGGCCGCCCGCCGGCACCGACCCCTCCACCTCACCACCTAGGAGTCCCATGCGACACGGCCGCACCCTCGGCGTCGGCGCGACGATCGCCCTCGCGGCGGCGCTCGCGGCGTGCTCTCCCGTCGACAGCCTCGACGAGGAGGAGACCTCGTCGGCCGAGGAGACCGCCTCGGAGTCCACCTCCGACGCCGGCGTGGCGAGCCCGCAGGACGAGGAGTCCAGCACGGACGAGCCCACCGAGGCGCCCAGCGGCGAGCCCGCGGAGGACGCGTCCGAGGCACCCACGGAGGACGAGGGGGATGCGGAGGAGCAGGAGCCGGACGAGGAGGGCTCGGCCGAGGTCGACGGCGAGGTCACCACCGTCGAGCACGACGCCGGCACCGTCACGTACGTGCTGCCCGAGACCTGGAACGACCTGTCCTTCGCCTACCAGGGACACCCGACGATCGTCATGGCCGCCGCCCCCCTGGAGACGGCCGCCAACGGCAGCCAGGTCACCCTCACCGCGGTCGAGGGCGGCGCCGGGTCCTTCGAGGCCTACCGGGAGGCGCTCGAGGCGCAGCGCCCGGAAGGGGCAACGATGACCGACGCCGAGCCGCTGACCGTCGAGGGCGACCAGGTGCCCGGGCTGCGGGTCGAGATGGACACCCCGCAGGGGCCGTTCGTCCAGTACACCTACCCGATCTTCGACGGCGGCTACCAGTGGGAGCTGCAGTTCGCGATGGACGCCGGCGACGAGGAGGCCGACCACCCCCAGATGCGGACGGTTGCCGAGTCGCTGACCATCGACTGAGGCTCACGGCGTCGCTGATGGGCCCCCGATCAGGGCAGATGTGCCCAGCGTGAGAGGTGTCGGCACGGCTTCCCGGTTGCGATACTCGTGTCATGCACACTTCGAAGACAGCCCCCCGACGTCACGCCGGCATCGGAGCCCTCACGCTCGCCGCCGCCCTCACGCTCGCCGCCTGCGGCGGGTCCGACGAGGCCATCGCACCCTCGACGGACGAGGACGGCCAGGCGACCGAGCCCACCGAGCCGACCGACGACTCCACCTCCGACGACGACACCACGGACGAGGACACGGACACCGACACGGACACCGACACCTCCGACGACGACGCTGACGCCGACACCTCCGACGACACCGCCGAGGAGCCGGCCGACGACGACACGTCCGACGACTCCACCTCCGACGACGACGCGGACGACGACCAGGCCGGCCCCGGCGCCGCGCCGTCGGGCGACATGCCCCAGGTCGACGTCACGTGGCCCGAGGAGTGGGTCGAGGCGACCCCGACCCTCGACGTCTCCTCGGACGCCGAGGCGGAGGTCTACGCGGAGCCGAACCCGGACGGCTTCCCCATGCAGGGCTTCGTCGTCACGTACCCGGCCGGCACCGCGCCCGAGGGCGCGACCTACGCGGACGTGGTCGTCGAGGGCCTCGGCGGCGACTCCGGTCAGCTCCAGGAGCTGGGTGAGCGCGACATCGACGGCCAGACCGCGACGGGCTACCAGCAGGACTCGGACCAGGGCGGCGGCACCCACCGCCAGCGCATGTACGGCGTGGTGCTCGAGGACGGCAGCGTCGTCGAGTTCCTCCTCGCGGCCGAGGTCGGCGAGATCACCTCGGGCATGGAGCTCTTCGAGTCCGTGCTCGACTCGGCCACCATCAACTGACGGCCGGCCACCACCGCAGCAACCACCCGAGCGCCGTCCGACCCGTCAGGGCCGGGCGGCGCTCGCGCGTGCCCGGGCTTGCCGACCGACCCGGCTCCATCCGCACGACGGCCGCCCGGCGTCGTGAGTGTCCAGCCGCACGCCTGATACCTGCGCGGACACCCGCGAGGGGTGCGACCCTGGGTGCATGACGATCCAGCTGAACCGGTCCCGCGCGACGGGTGCCGCCGTTGCGCTCGCCGGTGCTCTCGTCCTGGCCGCGTGCGGCGGGGGCGACGACGAGACCTCGATCGCGCCACCCCCGGCGCCTCCCGCGGCCACCCCCGACGGCGAGGACACCGCGGGTACGGACACGACCGGCCCGAACATCGAGACCGACACCGGCACGGACGCCGACACCAGCACCGACACGGGCACGGACTCCGGGACCGACGACGCTACGGACGCCGGGACCGACACCAGCACCGACACCGACGCCGACACCGGTGCGACACCGGTCGCCGAGGTGACCTGGCCGGCGGACTGGCAGGACCTCTCGGAGTTCAACACCGTCGACACGACCGGCATCGACTTCGAGGTCTACGGCGTCCCCGGGGGCTCGTTCGCCACGAACGGCACCCTCGCCGTCTACCCGTCCGCGCTCACCGGTGGTGCGTCCTACGAGGACCTCATGGCCGCCAACGGGCTCGACCCCTCGGCGATCACCGAGCAGCCGTCGGTGCAGGTCGACGGCCGTGACGCGATGGCCTTCGAGGTCGAGCGCGACGCGCAGGGCATCTCGATCCGCCAGCACCTGTACGCGCTCGAGCTCGAGGGCGGCATCGTGGAGATCGTCTTCTCCGCCAGCGCCGACTCCTTCGACGAGCACGTGGGGACCTTCCAGGAGATCCTCGACTCCGCGACCATCTCCTGATCCGGAGCCCGAGGCGGTCGCGCTCTCGCGGCCGACGCGCCGCTCGCCCCCGGGACGTGCGGCATATCTCACTCGCGGGTCGAGATGCGGGCGGGCACCCGATGGTGTGAGTCTGGGGCGATGACCACGACGTCCCCGCGCTCGCGCCCGGCGCTCGCCGCCGTCGCGCTTGCCGGCGCCCTCGCCCTGGCCTCCTGCGGTGGCGGGGACGAGGACCCCGACGACGCCGAGCCCGGGTCGAGCGCCGACGAGACCGCGGACGCGCCCACCGAGAGTCCCTCGGAGTCGGCGTCCGGCGACGAGTCGGCGAGCGAGTCCACCTCGGACGGCCCGCCCGAGGGGGTGCCGTCCGTCGAGGCCGAGTGGCCCGAGGGGTGGGAGGACATGTCCCCCTACATCTCGGCCGCGCCCGAGGACGCGGATGTCCAGGCGTGGGGCGACCCGCAGGTCGACCTCGCGACCGCCGTCGTCGTCATGGCCTTCCCCGAGAGCTCCGTCGGCGGCAGCACCTACCTCGAGCTCCTCGAGGAGCAGGGCGCCGACCTGTCGACCTACGCCGAGCTGGCGCCGCGCGAGATCGACGGCGTCACCGTCACCCCCTACGAGACCGTCGTCGAGGCGGAGGAGCGGCTGGTCGTCCAGCACCTGTACCCCGTCGAGCTCGAGGACGGTTCGCTGGTGGAGATCACCCTCATCGCCGACCAGGCCACCTTCGCCGAGGCCATGCCACAGTTCGAGCAGACCCTGGACTCGATCCAGATCGACTGAACCCACCCTTCCGCGCCGCCACCGGCGCGCGGGAAACGGGACCGCACGTCCTGACTCCGACCGGAAAGAGGACCCCATGAAGAACGTCAACGCACCTGTCCGCCGCTCGCTCGTCGCGGCCGTCGCCCTGGGCGCCGGTCTCACGCTCGCCGCCTGCGGCGGGGACGAGGAGAGCGAGAGCCCGGACAACGGCGAGGACACCTCCGAGACCGAGGAGACCTCCGAGACCGAGAGCGACGCCGGTGCCGAGTCCGGCTCGGACGACGCGGAGTCGCCCACGGAGGGCGGCTTCGGCGGCGAGAGCCCCAGCGACGAGGCGCCCAGCGGCGAGGCCGGATCGGCCGGCCCGGGCGGCGAGTCCGGCAGCGCGGGTGCCACCGAGGCGATCCTCGAGGTCACGGCGCCCGAGGGCTGGCAGGACCTCGTCGAGGCCGGCGTGGTCCCGCAGGGCGACGGTGTGGCCGAGACCTACGCCTACGCCCCGGCCGACGACCAGTCGCTGTCGACGAGCATCTCCGTGCTGCGCCTGCAGCCCGGCACCGTCGAGGGCGACTCGTACCTCGAGATGCTCGAGCAGAGCGGGCAGGACACCTCCCAGTTCACCGAGCTCGAGCCGCGGGACGTCGGTGGTTACGAGGCGGAGGGCCTGGAGGCCGAGGTCGACAACGGCACCGGCACCCAGACGCGGATGCAGTCCTACGGGGTCTCCCTCGACGACGGTTCCTTCGTCGAGATCGCCTTCTCGGCACCCCCCGAGGAGTTCGACGCCCAGCTGCCGGAGTTCGAGGCCGTCCTGGACTCGATCCAGGTCAACGAGTAACAGCCACGACCGTTGGTCCGCGGCCCTGACCCGCCGCGCACCCTCCGCCGACGGCGCCGCCCACCACGGGCGGCGCCGTCGGCGTTCGTCCGGGCGGCTCGGGTGCGTGACGAACGTCCCACGGGGATATCTCTCCATCCCACCTCCCCCTCTCGGACGGCCCGTTGCCCGAAGGTTGATCCCATGAAGAACACCCAGACCACTGTCCGTCGCTCCGTCATCGCCGCTGTCGCGCTCGGCGCCGGCCTCACGCTCGCCGCCTGCGGCGGGGACGAGGAGACCGAGAGCCCGGACACCGGGGAGGAGACCTCCGAGACCGAGGAGACCTCCGAGACCGAGAGCGACGCCGGCGAGGAGACCGACTCCGAGGAGAGCGACTCCGAGGGGACCGAGTCGGAGTCCGAGGACGGCGGCTTCGGCGGCGAGACCTCCAGCGACGACTCCGCCACCGGCGGCGCGGGCACCGACGGTGCCGAGTCCGGCAGCGGCGGCACCGGCGAGGAGATCATCGAGGTCACCGCCCCCGAGGGGTGGGTGGACCTCGCCGGTGAGGTGGATGTGCCGGTGCCCGCCGGTGTCGACGAGATGTACTCCTACGGCGACCCGTCCAACCCCACCTTCGCCCCCAACGTGACGATCCTGCGCTACTCGGCCGGCACGATGGGCGACGGTTCCTACATCGAGCTGCTCGAGCAGAGCGGCCAGGACACCTCGGTCTACACCGAGCTCGAGCCGCGTGACATCGCCGGCCACGAGGCCGAGGTCCTGGAGTCGGAGACCGACTACGGCCAGGGCGCCGTCCGCCAGGTGGCCTACGGCTTCCCGCTCGACGACGGCTCGTACGTCGAGATCGTCGCCTCGGCCCTGGCCGAGGAGTTCGACGCCAACCAGGCCGACTTCGACCCCGTCCTGGACTCTCTCCAGATCAACGAGTAACACCCACGATCACCGGACGCGGCACGCACCAGCCGCGCACCGATCGCCGACGGCGCCGCCCACCACGGGCGGCGCCGTCGGCGTTCGTGCGTCCGGTCCCGGTCACCGGGCATGTGGAGGGAGGGGGAGCGGGTCGAACCCTGTGGATGAGACTCGGGCCCGGACTGCGCGGCGGTGAGGCTGGCGGCATGACCTCATCGATCAGCACACGCCTCCGCCCAGCGGCCGTCGTCCTGGCAGCCGTCGCCGCCCTCGGGCTCGCCGCATGCACGCCGTCGGGGGGCCATGCCGCCCGTGACCTCGGCGTCGCCGAGCTCAGCGCCGACCAGGCCGGCGACGGCGAGGTGGCATCGACGGGTGACGACGCCGAGGCGCCGTCGGCGGGCGACGACCCCGAGGAGTCGCCGTCAGGTGACGACGCCGAGGCATCTCCGTCGGGTGAGGCCGCCGGACCGACGCCGGCCCCCGCGCCGGACGGCCCCGCCGAGACCGCCACGGACGGCGCGCCGCCGGACTCGCTCACCCTGCACGTCACCTGGCCCGAGCGGTGGGAGGAGCAACCGGCCGCCGCGGAGACCCTCCCGCCGGGCTCGATCGCCATGGGTACCGCGTTCGAGGACGGCACCGTCGCCGGGGCCACCGTCGTCGTGCACACCTCCGACCCGCCCACCGACGACATGCCCGCGCTGCTGACCTCGCGCGGCAACGACCCCGCCTCGATCACCGAGGCCGGGAGCGTCGTCGTCGCGGGGTCGCCGTCGAGCCGGTGGGAGGCCCGCGACGTCTCGGGCGAGTGGGACACGATCGCGCACGCCGTCGAAGGACCGGAGGAGGTGGTCGTGCTGCTGACCTTCGTGGTCAGCGCCGGCCACGGCGACGCCATCGAGGAGGACGTCGCCGCGGTGCTGGCCTCGGTGGAGCTGACCTGAGCGTCACCAGATGGCGACGCGCTCCTCCGGGGCCCGGTAGCCGGCGTCGGTGGGCTGCACGTCGAAGGCCTCGTGGAAGGCGGCGAGGTTGCTCGCCGTGACCGAGCAGCGGAACTCGTCGGGGGAGTGCGGGTCGGTGGCCATCTGGGTGCGCAGCACGGCGTCGCGGCTCTTCGAGCGCCACACCCGCGCCCAGCCGGTGAAGAAGCGCTGCAGGGCGGTGAGGCCGTCCACGACCGGGGCGTCGGCCAGGCTCGCGACGCCACGCTCGCGCAGGGCGATCTCGTAGGCCTTGAGCCCGATCGAGAGCCCGCCGAGGTCGCCGATGTTCTCGCCCACGGTGAGCGCGCCGTTGACCCGGTGCTCGGAGTCGGCGCCCAGCTGGGCCGGGACCAGGCCGTCGTACTGCTCGACGAGCGCCCGGGCGCGCTCCATGAAGCGCTCGCGGTCCTCCTCGGTCCACCAGTTCTCGAGGCGACCGTCGGGCCCGAACTTCGAGCCCTGGTCGTCGAAGCCGTGGCCGATCTCGTGGCCGATGACCGCGCCGATGCCGCCGTAGTTGAAGGCGTCGTCCGCCTCGGGGTCGAAGAACGGGGGCTGGAGGATGGCCGCCGGGAAGACGATCTCGTTCCAGGACGGGTTGTAGTAGGCGTTGACCGTCTGCGGGGTCATTAGCCACTCGCGGCGGTCGACCTCGGTGCCGTAGCGGGACAGCTCGTCGTCCCACCAGAAGGCGCGGCCCGCCCGCACCGTGCCCACGAGGTCCCCGGGGGTGACCGTCAGGCCGGTCGAGTCGCGCCAGACCTCGGGGTAGCCCACCTTGGGGTTGAAGGCGGCGAGCTTGACCTGGGCGCGCTCCTTGGTCTCGGCGCCCATCCAGTCCAGGTCCTCGATCGAGCGCCGGTAGGCCTCGACGAGGTTCGCGACCAGGCCGTCCATGTGGGCCTTGTGGGTCGGCGGGAAGTGCCGGTCGACGTAGAGGCGGCCGACGTCCTCGCCGAGGAGCCCCTCGACCAGGGCCACGCCCCGGCGCCAGCGCTCCCGGTTCTGCTCCGCGCCCGTCAGCGTGCGGCCGGCGAAGTCGAAGCGCTCCTCGACGACCTCCTCGGTGAGGAACGGGGCGCGCGCCGCCGCCGCGTGGAAGGACAGCCACAGGCGCAGGTCCGTCACGGGGGCCTCGGCCCAGGTCCTTGCCGCACCGGAGATCGCCGAGGGCGTGGCCACGAGCAGCTTGAGCTCGCCGTCGGGCAGGCGCAGGCCCTGGCGGTAGGCCGTCCAGTCGAGCCCGGGCGCCGAGGCGACGAGCTCGTCGAAAGTCATCGGGTTGTCGATCTGGTCGGCCTCGCGGGTGCGGACGTTGTCCCAGTGGTCGGCGGCGACGGCGGTCTCCAGGGCGAGCACGCGCTCCGCGGCGGCCTGCCCCTCGCCGGCCTCGACGGCGCCGACCAGCTCGAGCAGCCGCGCGACGTGGGCGACGTAGGCCGCGCGCACCTCGGCGTGCTCGTCCTCGCGGTAGTAGGCCTCGTCGGGCAGCCCGATGCCGTCCTGGGCGAACCACACGAGGTAGTCGGGGTCGGAGATGCCGGGGGAGACGTCGAGGCCGAACAGGCCCCCGACGCCGGTGCGCTGCAGCTCGCCCATCACCCGGGCGAGCGCGGTGTGGTCCTCCGCGCCCACGATCGCCTGCAGGTCGGCGGCCAGCGGCGCCGTACCGGCGGCCTCGATCGCCTCGGTGTCCATGAAGGTCGCGTACAGGGCACCGATCTTGGCCGCGGCGTCCGCGCCCGTGACCGGGGCGGTGCTCGGTGCGGTCCCCGACGGGCCGGCGCCGTCGGTGTCCTCGACGGCGGTGTCCTCGACGGCGGCGCCGAGCTCCTCGATGAGGGCGCGCACCCGGTCCTCGGAGCGGTCGCGCAGGTCGACGAAGGCGCCGATGCGGGCGCGGTCGCCGGGGATCTCGGTGCTGCTGAGCCAGGCCCCGTTGACGTGACGGAAGAGGTCGTCCTGCGGCCGCACGTCCTCGTCGACGAAGGCACGGAAGTCGGTGGGGGTCTCGGAGCTCTCGAGGGTCATACGACCAGGGTAGGTCCAACCACGGACGTGCCAGACTGTGCGCCATGCGCGTCCACATCGCCGCCGATCACGCCGGCTTCGAGCTCAAGTCCGCACTGACGGCCCACCTCGTCGAGGGCGGGCACGACGTCGTCGACCACGGCGCGGAGGTCTACGACGCCGAGGACGACTACCCCTCGTTCTGCGCCGACGCCGGTCGTGCCGTCGTCGCCGAGCCGGGTTCGCTCGGCGTCGTCATCGGCGGGTCGGGCAACGGCGAGCAGATCGCGGCGAACAAGGTGCCCGGCGTGCGCGCCGGCCTCGCCTGGTCGCAGGAGACCGCGCGGCTCACGCGCGCGCACAACGACGCCAACGTCGTCGGCATCGGCGCCCGCATGCACACCGAGGCCGAGGCCTTCGCCATCGTCGACGCCTTCCTCGCCGAGCCCTTCTCCGGCGAGGCCCGCCACCAGCGGCGCATCGACCAGGTCGCCGAGCTCGAGCGATGACCGCCGCCGGGACCCGGGCCGTGCCGACCGCCCGTGCCCGCCGCGCGGTCGTGCCGGCGGCCGCGCTGGCGCTCGCCCTTACCCTGACCGCCTGCGGCGGCGAGGAGGACGAGGCCGATCCGACCGACCCCGCGCCGACCGCCACCGCGGAGCCCGAGGAGTCGGGCACCACCGCCCAGGACGGGTCCGACGCCGCGAGCGACGGCGGGACGGTCGGCGACGGTGCTGACGAGGCACCGAGCGACGGCGGGACGTCCGCCGACGGCGCCGACGAGGCACCGAGCGACGACCAGGACCCGCAGGATCCCGCGGACGGCGAGGGCACGCCGGGCGGTATCCCGCCGGTCTCGTTGACCTGGCCGGCCGGGTGGGTCGACCTCAACGACCTTGTGGGACCCGGCGCGCCCGGGACGCAGCTGGAGATGTTCGGCGTGGACGAGACCATCGTGTACCCCGCGGGCGTCCTCACCGTCTACGACGAGTCGATGGTGGCGGGCCGGACGTTCGAGGAGATGGTCGTGGCCGAGGGGGCGGACCCGGCGATGCTCGCAGCCCTGCCCGAACGGGAGGTCGCCGGCCAGACCGTGAGCCCCTTCGAGGTCGAGATCGAGCAAGGCGGCTTCGAGCTCGTGCAACGCTTCTACCCCCTCGACCTCGGGGACGGCCGGCTCGCCGCGATCACGTTCACCGCATTCGTGGAGGACCTCCCCGACGCGGACCCGGTCTTCGACGCGCTCCTCGACTCCGTCGCGCTCGACGGCTGACCGCCGGGTGCAGGGACAGGTCGGCCGCGGGACCACGGCCCGGACGGACACCGGTGCGGCGTCCGCGACGCTCGTCCTGATCGGCGGCAGCGGGCTCGGCCGCGGGCTGTGGGACCGGGTGACCCCGCACCTGACCGGCGCCGGGTGCCGCGTGGTCACCCCGCAGCTGCGCGGAATCGACGGCGATCCCACGCCGCCCGCAGGCGTCACCCTCACGCATTGGGTCGAGGACGTCGTGGCGGCGCTCGCGCGGGTGAGCGGGCCGTGCACGATCGTGGCCCACTCCTTCGCGGCGTACGTCGTCGCGGGGGTGCTGGAGGGTCGACGCACGGCGGGGATGGTGGACCGTCGGGGCGTGGCGGGGATGGCGAACGGCGGCGCGGACCCGGCCGACCACGCCGACCTCGCCGCACGCGCCGACGTCGCCGACCGCGTCGACTCCGTGGTGATGATCGACGCCGTCCTGCCCCGGCCGGGCCGGTCCTGGTTCGACGAGCAGGGGGAGGGAGCCGAGCAGGTGATGTCCACCCTCGCCGTCGGGGGAGCGACGCCCTGGTTCACCCGACGGGAGATCGACGCCCTCTACCCGGACCACGGCCTGACGGACGAGGACTACGCCTGGCTGACCGCCCGGGCGAGCGGGCAGCCGCTGCCCACCTACGCCGAGCCGGCCGCGCGGCGACCGATCGAGGACGCTGGCGTCGACCTGGCGCTCGTGCGCTGCCTGCGCACCGACCCGCCCACCGCGCCGGTGACGGCGGCGACCCCGGGGTGGCGCTACCGGGAGATCGACGCCGGGCACTGGCCGATGGTCACCGCCCCGCGGGCGACGGCCGAGGTGATCCTCGAGCTCGTCGGCGTCTGAGCGCGTGGCCGGTCCCGCAAGCGGACCGGGCTCTGCTCACCCGTCGTGAACGGTGGCCGGCGGCGTCGTCGGGAAGGTGGGTGGACCGAAATCTTGCTCACTCGTCGTGAGCGGGGGATGAGGCTACCGGCGGCGGGCGGAGCCGCGGACGCTGAGCGCCGCGCACAGCGCGGCCAGCGGCACCACGGCCAGCGCCGGGGGACCGGTCAGCACCGCGGCCACGGCCACCGCCGGGCCCTGCACGAGCCAGGCCAGGGGGACCACGGTGGTCTGCTTCCGGCCGGCGATCGCCTGTGCCCGGGCGCGCTCGGCCTCCTCGCCCGGCGCGAACAGCGAACGGCGCCAGAGGGCGGCGGCCGCGGCGTCGGCCAGGGCCGAGGCCGTCCACCAGGCACCGCCGGCCACGAGCGCCGCCGCCCACAACGGACCCTCGGTCGCCGAGACGAGCAGCCCGGCGGCCAGACCCACGACCGGGCCGAGCGCCGCCGTCGTGGCCGCGCCGGCCGCCACCCCGAGCCGGGGGGAGCGGCCGCCGACCAGGCGGGCGGCCAGCACGCCGAGCGCCGTCGCGAGCAGCCAGCCGAGGGCCACGACGAGCGCGAGCAGGAGGGAACGCGACAGGTCCCCGGCCACCCCCGCCCAGATCAGCCCGCCCGCGAGCGGGAGCGCCGCGCCGGCGGTGCGCAGTGCCGATCGGGTCAGCGAGCGTCGGGCGGCGGCGGTCAGCTCGGCGCGGACGTCGATGTGCTCGTGGGGCACCGAGCCGTCGCAGTGTGAGCAACCTGCCCCGTGGGCGTCGGCGGTGCTGGGCGTGGGAAGGGTGGAGGAGGACATGTTGCCTGGAATCATAGGGAACATGTCCGTCCCCCGGTCCGCGCCGACCACACCGACCGAGCTCGCCGAGCTCGTGCTCGACGTCGCGCAGCAGGTCCCCGAGGGACGCGCGACGACCTACGGGCTCATCGCCGAGGCCGTGCGGGAGCGCACCGGGCACGGCAGCCCCCGCTACGTCGGCACCGTCCTGGCCCGGCACGGGCACCTCGTGCCCTGGTGGCGGGTGGTGCGCGCGGACGGGACCCTGCCGCGCCAGCTGCGCGCCGACGCGCAGGCCCGCTACCGCGACGAGGGCACCCCGCTCGAGCCGCACGTGCCGACGATGGTCGACCTGCGCCGCGCCCTGTGGGACGCCCCGACCGCGTGGAAGGCACCCGTGGGCGATGCCTGAGGGACACTCCATCCGCCGGCTGGCCACCCTCCTCGACCAGCTCTTCACCGGCCGGTCCGTGCGCGCCACCTCCCCGCAGGGCCGGTTCGACGCGGGCGCCGCGGTCATCGACGGCTGGACCGTCACCGGTACGGACGCGCACGGCAAGCACCTGTTCATCGAGCTCGAGCCGCCCGGCGGCGGGGAGCCGAGGGTCGTGCACATCCACCTCGGCCTGTACGGCGCGTGGTCCTTCGCCACCGCCGACGGCGCCGCCCCCCACGCGATCGGCGCGCCCCGCGTGCCCGGGGGCGGGTCCCCCGCGAGCGGGGACCGCGCGGGCGCGCTGCTCGCGGACAGCCCCGTCGGGCGGGGCCGGGTGGCGTCGTCGCAGAACGCGGAGGACTACATCACCCTGGTCGCCGGCGGTGACGAGGCCGGGCAGTTCGTGCCGCCCGAACCCAGGCCCACCGTGCGGCTCCGCCTGACGACCGAGTCCGTCGCCGCCGACCTCACCGGCCCGGCGCGCTGCGACCTCATCGACCTCGTCCAGAAGGAGGCCGTGCACGAGCGGCTCGGGCCCGACCCCCTGCGGACTGCAGACGTGCCGGACGGGCGCGCCGACGTCGAGCACTTCGTGGCGGCCGTCCGGCGCACGAGGCGCTCCGTCGGCGAGCTGCTCATGGACCAGTCCGTCATCGCGGGCGTCGGCAACATCTACCGGGCCGAGGCGCTGTTCCGCGCCCGGATCCACCCCCGCACCGAGGGGCGCGCGGTGAGCGTACGGCGGCTCCGCGCGATGTGGGACGACATCGGCGCGTTGCTGCGCTCCGGCGTCGATCTCGGCGTGATCGTCACCACTCTCCCCGAGGACCGACCGGGCCCGGCCCCGGCCACCTGGGCGCGGGCCGCGGAGCGGGCCACCGACGAGGAGGCCGACTACCGCTGGTACGTCTACCGCCGCGCGGGCCGCCCCTGCCACGTGTGCGCGCGGCCCGTCTCGGTCGAGGACATGGCCGGGCGCACCGTCTTCTGGTGCGCGGGCTGCCAGAAGCGCCTGCGGGTGCGCACCCGCGCGGCCTGACGGGGGCTCCCGACGACGGGCCTCCCCGGGCGCGACGCCGGGCAGCGCCCGCCGATACCCTGGGCACCCAGTCGTCGGCGCCTGTCCGGTCGTCGACCCGGACGAAGGAGCCCCCATGGCCCAGCGCACCGCCGTCGTCGCCTCACCCCATGGACTGCACGCCCGCCCCGCCTCGGAGTTCGTTGCCGCTGCCGCGGGGTCCGGCGTCGAGGTGACGATCGCCCGGACCGGCGGCACCCCGGTCCCCGCGGCCTCGATCCTGTCGGTGATGTCGCTCGGCGTGAAGCAGGGCGACGAGGTCGTCCTCGAGGCCGAGGGCGAGGGCGCCGAGAGCGCGCTGGACGCCCTCAAGGAGCGCCTCGAGACCGAGGAGGGCGCCTGATGGGCGCCGGGCGCGAGCTGGCCGGCATCGGCGTCGGGAGCAGGGGCGTCGTCGGCCCGGTGCGCCTCGTGCGCCCCGCCCCGACCGTCCCGGCCGACGAGCCGGCCCCCGCTGAACCCGAGAAGGGGAAGCGCCAGGTCACCGAGGCGCTCGCCGCCGTCGGGGCCGACCTCATGACGCGGGCCGAGGCGGCCGCCGGCACCACGCTCGGCGACGTCCTGTCCGCCGCCGCGCAGATGGCCGGGGACCCCGCCCTCGCCGCCCGCGCCGCCGAGCTCGTCGCCGGTGGCACGGGGCCCGCGACCGCCGTCGACACCGCCGTCGAGGAGTTCGCCACCACCTTCGAGTCGATCGGCGGCTACATGGCCGAGCGGGTGACCGACCTGCGCTCGGTGCGCGACCGCGTCGTCGCTCGGCTGACCGGGCAGCCCGAGCCCGGCGTCGAGCTGGATGCGCCCGCCGTGGTCGTCGCCCGCGACCTCTCGCCCGCCGACACCTCCGCCCTCGACCTCACCCTCGTCCTCGGCATCGTCACCGAGGAGGGCGGGGCCACCTCGCACACCGCGATCATCGCCGGACAGCTCGGGCTGCCCTGCGTCGTGCGGGCCGAAGGAGCCACCGGGCTCGACGACGGCACGACCGTCGCCGTCGACGCCGCCGGGTCGCGGGTCGTGGTCGACCCCGGGCCCGACGTCGTCGCCGCCATCGAGCACCGGGCGGAGGCCGTCGCCGCGCTCGAGGGCGACACGGCCCCCGGTGCCACCGCCGACGGCCACGCCGTCCAGCTGCTCGCCAACATCGGCACCGCCGAGGACGCCAAGCGCGCCGCCGGCAGCGGCGCCGAGGGCGTCGGCCTGTTCCGCACCGAGGTGCTCTTCCTCGACGCCACCGAGGCGCCGGGTGTCGCCGAGCAGGCCGAGACCTACGCGCGCGTGCTGCGGGCCTTCGCCGGCCACAAGGTCGTCGTGCGCACCCTCGATGCCGGGGCCGACAAGCCGCTGGCCTTCGCCAACCAGCAGGCCGAGGAGAACCCGGCGCTCGGCGTGCGCGGCTACCGGCTCGTGCGCACCCTGCCCGAGCTGCTGGGCGACCAGCTCGCCGCGCTCGCTCAGGCCAAGGAGCTGGCGGGGGAGGAGGGGGCCGAGCTGTGGGTGATGGCTCCCATGGTCTCCACCCCCGCCGAGGCCGCGGCCTTCGCCGCCGCCGCGCGGGCCACCGGGATCGGCACCGTCGGCGTCATGGTCGAGGTGCCGGCGCTCGCCCTGCGCGCGGACCGGCTGCTCGCCGAGGTCGACTTCGCCTCGCTGGGGACCAACGACCTCGCCCAGTACACGATGGCCGTCGACCGGCTCGAGGGCCGGCTCGCCGACCTGCTCGACAAGTGGCAGCCCGCCGTCCTCGAGCTCGTCGGCCGCACCGCGCAGGCGGGGGCTGCCGCCGGGAGGCCGGTCGGCGTGTGCGGTGAGTCCGCCGGCGACCCGCTCATGGCGCTCGTGCTCACCGGCCTGGGCATCACCAGCCTGTCGATGTCCGCCGGCTCCCTGCCGGAGGTGCGCTTCGCGCTGCGCTCGCACACGCTGGCCCGGTGCGAGGAGATGGCCCGGGCCGCCCTGGACGCGGACGATCCGGAGGCGGCGCGGGCCGCCGTGGCCGAGCTGGTCGCGCCCGAGGTGCGCGAGGTGCTGGGGGTCTGACCCGTCGCGTGGTCGCCCCGTTCGTCGTGCAGACGGGTGCCGGGCGTCAGGCGTCCGCCGGGGCCTCCTCCGTGGCCGTCTCGGTCCGGCGCCGGCGCCGACCGACCAGAGCGCTCGCGACGAACATGAGGACGACGCCGACGATGATGCCGGCGACGATCGCCCACTTCCCACCGGCCTGGTCGAGCCAGCCGATGAACAGGCCGAACCCGTAGTCGGAGTCGCCGAAGGTCGTGCTGGCGGTCCCGAACTCGCCGAGCATCCGCAGCAGCGCGAGAGGTACCACGGTGATGAGGGCGCCGTTGGCGAACGCACCGAGGATGGCACCGCGGCGCCCGCCCTGGGCGTTGCCGATGACACCGGCGGCGCCGCCGGTCATGAAGTGGGCGATGATGCCCGGGATGATGACGGCGCTGCCCGCCACGCCCATGATCGCCATGCCGATGATGCCTGCGACGAGCGAGCTGAGGAAGCCGATCATCACCGCGTTCGGGGCGAACGGGAACGTCACCGGGACGTCGAGCGCCGGCTTGGCATTGGGGACGAGTCGTTCGGAGATCCCCTTGAAGGCGGGCACGATCTCCGCGAGGATCACGCGCACGCCGGCGAGGATGATGAACACGCCCGCCGAGAACTGGCCCGCCGCCATGAGTGCCCAGACGACGTAGTTCTGGCCGTCGGAGATCTCCGTCGAGACGTATGCAGGCCCGGCGATGAGGGCGACGACGAGGAAGATCAGCCCCATCGAGAGCGCCACGATGACGGTGGTGTCGCGGACGAAGCCGAGGGACTTGGGAACGTTGACCTTCTCGGTCGACCGCTCCGGGTCGCCCTTCGTCACCTTGGCGACGAGTCCGGACAGGGCGATGCCGACACCACCGGTGTGGCCGAGGGCAATGTCGTCGTTGCCGGTGACCTTGCGCATGAACGGCTGCACGAGGGCGGGGGAGATCGTCACGATGAGGGCCTCGGCGATCGAGCCCCACAGGATGGCCTCCCACTGCGACATGCCCGCGGTGATGAGCAGGACGGCGATCATCGCGGACTGGTACAGCGCGACGTGGCCGGAGAGGTAGATGTACTTGAAGTTGGTCAGTCGCGCGAAGAGGACGTTGATGACCATGCCGAAGAAGAAGATCAGCGCGGCCGTGGTGCCGTAGTCGATGAGGACGGGACCGACGATGGCCTCGTTGTTAGGGACGACACCCTGCACGCCGAAGACCTCGGAGAACATGGCGCCGAACGGGTCAAGCGCCGCGACGACGACGCCCGCACCTGCGGAGAGCACGAGGAACCCGACGAAGGTCCGGATCGTGCCCTTCATGATGTCCGAGCCGCTCTTGCGCTGGAGGCCCAGCCCGAGGAGCGCGATGAGGGCGACGAGGATCGCCGGTTGACTGAAGACGTCCACGAGGACGTCGAGGACCGAGTTCATGTGAGTACTGCTTCCGACGGGGAGCGACGCTGGCGGTCAGCGGCTCAGGACGTGTGGGGGATGCCGAGGCGATCGGCGGTGGCACGGACCTTCTCGACCAGCTCGTTCTGGTCGATGATCGACTCGAGCACCACGACGTCGTCGAAGTGGGAGACCGAGTTCGCGAGGTCCTTGCCGACGAAGAAGACGTCGGCGTCGCCGTTGCTGGTGGAACCGAGGTCGCCGTGCTCGACGGTGACGCCGTCGGCGCCGATGGTCTTGAGGGCCTTCTCGAGATTCATCCGGACCATGAGCGACGAGCCGAGGCCGGAGCTGCACATTGTCATGAACTTCATGGGGTGGTCCTCCTTGTGGTGGCGTGTGCCGGGTGGGTCAGTCGGCGTCGATGACGGCGCGGACCTGGGCGTGGTCGGTGGCGGTCACCAGGGCGTCTCGCCGTTGCTCGTCGATGAGCATGGAGGCGATGTCTGCCATGACGTCCTGGTGGCTCGAGCTGTTCTCGGCGGCAAGGACGATGACCGCCCGGACCGGGTGCTCGGACGAGTCCGCCAGCAGGGCGGGTGTCGCCAGGAGCAGGAGCGCGACGGCGGTCTGTCGCACGCCGGCCTCGGGTCGGGCGTGCGCCAGCGTGACCCCGAAGCCGAGGTCCATGTAGGTTCCGCCGGGCTCGCGGACGTTGTCGACGATCTGGTCGACGTAGCGCTCCTCGACCGAGCCGTCGGCGACGAGCGGAGCGGCCGCCCGGCGGACGGCCTCCTCCCAGTCGAGTGACCCGGCGAAGGCGATGCGGTCGTCGGTGAGCAGGTCGGGCAGCATCATTCTCCTTGGGGGCGGGCACGGGGCTGGTCGATCGCCTGCGGCGTCGGCGCGACGACGGTGAAGCTGGCCGTCGCGTCGGCGGAGGCGAACGTCGTGCGTCCGTGCACGATCGGCTGGTGGTCCGGTGCGTAGGCCGTGGACTCGGTCTGGAGGCGGCGCGCGTCGGTCGGCACGTCGAGCAGGTCGGCGGCGTCGCCGGTCGGGCGGACCATCGACACCCGTACCCGGTCCTCGACGAGCTTGACCCCGTAGGTCTCGCCGAGGAAGCCGTAGAGCGAGGTGTCGGTGAAGTCCGTCGTGGCGACCTCGGGGTAGACGAGGTGGGAGAGCCACACACGGCTGAGATGGTCGACGGTGCCGTCGATGGAGCGCAGGCGGTCGAGCCGGACCACGGGGGCGGTGGGGTGGATGCCCAGGGCCGTGGCGACGTCGGCAGGTGCGGTGAACACGCCCTGGACGAGGACCCGGGAGTCGACTCGGCGCCCCTCGGCGGCCATCTGCCGGTACAGCCCGGTGAGGTCGTAGACCTCGGTCCGCGCCCCGTCGAGGGCGCGGCGACCGGTGGTGAAGGTTCCGCGGCCCTGCTCGCGACGGACGACGTCGGCACGGGCGAGCTCGTCGAGGGCGCGGCGGACGGTGATGCGCGAGACGCCGTACTCGTCGCACAGCACCGTCTCGCTCGGTAGCGCCGTCTCGGGCGGGGCGGCGGAGTATCGCCGCAGGAGGTCGTCCCGGACGGCGACCCACTTGCCCCTCGGCGCGCGCGGCCGCATGGCCGACGGGGGGCGCGCGGTGGTCTGCGTCATCGGAGCCTCGCTGCACATCATGATGAATGGACGACAAACATCATAACAACTAGCCGGAAGGATGGTCAATCATTATGACCAAGGTGAGGGGCGGCCTGACGGGGGTGATGCGGCATGGTCACGGCAGCGTGTGCGTGACCGCGTGTGCGTGACCGCCTGCGCCGGTCGTTGGTTCGGTGCACGACCGGCACCTCCCGCCCCGGCACATGACGAGGGGCCGAGGAGCTGATGCTCCCCGGCCCCTGGTGCCGGTCCGGCGCCCACGTCCCGGCGCCTGCGCGGTGGCGCCGTCGTCGGTCGGGATGTTCCTCCCGCGACCGGCTCAGATGTAGATCGCGGGGTCCAGCCACCGCTCCTCGGCGTCGGCGGTCACCTTGGGCGGGAGCGCACGGGCCGGCACCCCCACGGCGGAGGTGTCGTCGGCGACGTCCTTGACCACCACGGCGTTGGCGCCGATGCGGGCGTCCGCGCCCACGGTCACCGGGCCGAGCACCTTGGCGCCCGCGCCGATCGTGGCCCGGTCACCGACCGTGGGGTGCCGCTTGCCCTTGCTCATCGAAACACCACCGAGAGTGGTGCCGTGGAAGATCACCACGTCCTCGCCCACCTCGGCGGTCTCCCCGATGACCACGCCCATGCCGTGATCGATGAACATGCGCCGCCCGATCGTGGCGCCGGGGTGGATCTCGATCCCGGTCAGCGCGCGGGCGGCCTGGGACAGCAGACGCGCCGGCATGCGCAGGCGGTGCCGGGTGGGGTCCGCGTGCCACATGCGGTGCGTGAGCCGGTGTGCCCAGAGCGCGTGCACGCCCGGGTAGGCGAGGGCGACCTCGAGGCGGGAACGCGCGGCAGGGTCGCGCCGCTGCGCCGCCTCGAGGTCCTCGCGCAGCAGCACCCAGAAGGGCACACCGGAGTCGTGCACGTCAGTCGACCAGGCCCTCGAACAGCGCGGTGGACTGGTAGCGCTCACCCAGGTCGGGGAGAACGACGACGATGAGCTTGCCGGCGTTCTCCTCGCGCTTGGCGACCTGGACGGCGGCGGCGATCGCTGCGCCGGAGGAGATGCCGACGAGCAGGCCCTCCTCGGTGGCGGCGCGGCGGGCGTAGGTCAGCGAGGAGTCGATGTTGATGTCGACGACCTCGTCGTAGAGCTCGGTGTCGAGGATCTCGGGGACGAAGTTCGCACCGAGCCCCTGGATCTTGTGCGGGCCGGGCTTGCCGCCGTTGAGGATGGGCGACTCCTCGGGCTCGACCGCGACGAGGTGCACGCCCGGCTTCTGCCCCTTGAGGTAGCTCCCGGCGCCGGTGATGGTGCCGCCCGTGCCGATGCCGGAGACGAGGATGTCGACCGCGCCGTCGGTGTCCGCCCAGATCTCCGGGCCCGTGGTGGCGCGGTGGATCTCGACGTTGGCCTGGTTGGCGAACTGGCGGGCCAGCACGGATCCGGGCCGCTCGGCGGCGGTCTTCTCGGCGGCCTCGACCGCGCCGCGCATGCCGTCGGGGCCGGGGGTGAGGATGAGCTCGGCGCCGAAGGCGCGCAGCAGGGCGCGGCGCTCCTTGGACATGGTCTCGGGCATCGTCAGGACGACGTCGTAGCCGCGGGCGGCGCCGACCATGGCCAGCGCGATGCCGGTGTTGCCCGAGGTGGCCTCGATGATCGTGCCGCCCTCGGCGAGCTCGCCGGACGCCTCGGCCGCGTCGATGATGGCGACGCCGATGCGGTCCTTGACGGAGTTGGCCGGGTTGAAGTGCTCGAGCTTGGCGACGACGGTCGCGCCGGCGCCGTCGGTCACGCGGTTGAGACGGACGAGCGGGGTGCGGCCGATCGCCTGGGTGACGTCGTCGAAGATCTGTGCCATGGGGTGCCTCCGGGTGGTGGTGGGACGTGCCGGGTCGAGTTGGGGGGGTGCGCGACCGCGCGGGCAGGGCGGCGGTGCCGTCCGGGCGCGGTCGGCGCCGTGGAGCTGAGGGGCGGGGGGTCGGGGCGCCGGGGGCGCGTAGGGCCCGACGCCCTAGCGACAGCCGCCCTCCGTGCAGAAGGCGAAGTGGTGCGGGGGTGTCAGCGACACCAGGTCGTCACGCACGGCTCACCTCCCGACGCTGGTCGTCGGCCATGGACATTGAATGCTCAATCAACCCTATCGGGTCCTCGACCTCCATGGTGCACGATCGACGCCGGTGCCCGCCGCCCGGGGTGGGGGCGTCCCGGACCTCGGGACGGGGGAGCGGGTGGGGTGCCGGTCAGGCGGTGGTGCCGTCGTCGGGGGAGGTCCCGGGGCGGGTGATGGTCCCGGGTCCGTCGGTGGTCCCGACGTCGGACCCGGCCTTGTCGTGACGGCCGCCCGCGCCCGTGCCGTGCGGGGTGATGACGGGCCGCTGCGGCGCCGAGGTGTCCCCGAGTGAGGTGTCCTCGAGGCGGGACACCGGCCTCGAGCGCTCGGCCATGGTGTTGAGCAGGGCGGCCGCGGTGGCCGCGTCGTCGACCGTGACGACGGAGACGCGCCCGCCGGAGCGTTCGACCTGTACCGCCGCACCCTTGCGGGTGACGAGACCGACGCGGCCGTGCACGTCGGTGCGCACACCCCAGCCGCCGAACTCGGCGAAGGGGTCGACCTCGGTCGTGCCGGCCCGAACGACCTCCTCGGCGCGCGCCCGCAGCACGGTGAGGCCGAGCACCGAGCGGGCGGTCAGCCCCTCGCGGTCGACCCGCACCCGGAAGCGGAGGAAGGCGAGCTCGAGCACGATGAGCGCGAGGGCGAACACCGTGCCCCACAGCCAGCTGCCGACCACGCCGATGAGGATGCCCGTGGCTGCCAGGAGCACGACGATCCCGACGATGATGGGCATCGGCACGCCGGTCCCGCGGATCCAGACCGCCTGCTGGCTGGGGCAGAGGTCGGCGCGCGGCGCCTCGGCGGGGACGGGCTCGGTGGCGCGGACGATCGGGTCGTCACCTGCGGCGGCGCCCGCGGCCACGCCGACCACCAGCGCCGCCACGCAGGCGAGCACGATGCCGGCCACCGGGTCGCCGGGCGGCACGGTGAGGTTGACCTGGACGGTCGAGACGGCGATGCCGGCGAACATCGTGGCCATGCCCGCCGAGAGGCCGACCACCATCCGGCGCGTGAGCGACTGACGGCCGACGAGGACGGCCAGCGGGCACATGATCGCCAGGGAGACGCCGCACATGACGGCGGGGACGGCCAGCAGCTCGGTGGTCGAGCTCCAGCGGTCGGGGCCATCGACGCCCCAGTGGACGGCGACGCGCTCAGGCAGGTCGCCCACCACGGCCGCGATGTAGATCCAAGCCGCCGCGGTGACGAGCAGGGGCAGGGCGACGCCGAGCAGCCAGGCGCGTCCGCGGTGCGGGAGCGGCCCGCGTCCGCGGGTGGTGTGGTCGGCGTCGGTCATGACTGCGGCTCCTTGAGGAGGTGGACGACGGTGGTGAGCGGGACCCCGGACTCGGCCGCCGTGCGGCGGACGTCGTCGATGGCGCTCAGCAGGCGGGGGGCCGGGGAGGGGTGGTCGTGGCGGACCGTGGCCCCCCGGCCGCGGCGCAGGTCGAGGAAGCCCTCGTCGCGCAGCACCTGGTAGGCGTGCAGGACCGTGTGCTGGTTGACGTCCAGGCTGCCGGCGAGCTCCTTGGCCGAGGGCAGTCGGGCGCCGGCGCGGAGCCGCCCGATGAGGACGGCGTCGCGCACCTGCCCGGCGACCTGCTCGAAGAGCGGCTCCGGCGACGCGGTGTCGATGACGATCTGCACGGTTTGATTCTATAGTTCTATGTGAACTAGAGCAATAGGCCGAAGTGAACGAGTGCAACCTCGGTCGGAGCGGTGGCGGTGGCGGTGGCGGTGAGCGGGGCCGCCTACGCGTCGGCGAGGGGGATCTCGATGGGGTGGGGAGACGGTTCTTCGACCCGGGCGGTGCCGGCGGTCAGCTCGGCCACGCGGGCGGCCAGCGCGTCGGCGTCGTCGGTCGCGACGTCGAGCGCCACCCCCTCGGCCTCCCAGGCCGCCGCCAGCACCCGGGTGCCGCCCACGCCGCGCAGCTCGGCCTCCAGGCGTGCGCCCGTGGCGTGGTCGGCGCGCACCGTGCACCGCGCGAGCACCTCGACGCGTACGAGCGGCAGCCTCTCCAGCGCCAGCCCGACGGCGTCGCCGTAGGCGCGCACGAGCCCCCCGGTGCCGAGCAGCGTCCCGCCGAAGTACCGCACCACCACGGCCGCCACGTTCTCCAGGCTCGCGCCGAGCAGCCGGTCGAGCATGGGCCGCCCCGCGGTGCCCGAGGGCTCGCCGTCGTCAGAGCTGTGGGTCGGGGCCGGGCCGCCGCCGGTGCCCCCGAGCACCCACGCCGAGCAGTGGTGCCGGGCCTGCGGGTGCTCGGCGCGGGCCCGGGCGAGCACCGCCCGGGCGGCGTCCTCGTCGTCGGCGCGGGCGAGCACCGTCAGGAAGCGGGAGCGCTTCTCGACCAGCTCGGCCTCGACCCACGCCCCGCGGGCGGGGCGGCGCACGTCCTGCCCGGTCACTCCGTGGTCGGGGCGCCCAGCAGGTGCTCGACGCGGCCGCGCTCGAGCGCGGGCAGGTAGTCGTCGGGGGCCGTCCTGGTGGCCAGCACGAAGTCGGTGAGCTGCTTGCGGACCGTGGCGCGCAGGACCTCGGGGTCCCAGGGCTTGGCGACGTAGTGGTCGAGCCCGCCCTCGTTGACCGCGCGGATGGTGTCCTCGTGGCCGGCCGCCCCGGTGAGCAGGATCTTGCGCGAGTCCGAGGTCCGCGGGTCCACCCACGCCTCGACGAGCAGGTCGACGCCGGTACGCCCCGGCAGCTGGTGGTCCACCAGCAGCATCGCCAGGGCGTCGCCGTCGGCGATGACCTCTTCGACGATCGCCCAGGCGTCGTCGACCGTGTCCGCCTCCTCCACGCGCAGGGCCTGCGCGATCTCCTCCAGGTCGCGCACGACGGCGGCGCGCACCCCGGGATCGTCCTCCAGCACGAGGAGGGTCAGCCTCATGTCCGCTCCTTCCCGGCGGTCTCCTCCGCCGCCTTGGTGCCGCCGGCGATCGGCAGCTCCACGATCATCTCGGTCAGGCCCGCCTTTGATCGGGCGTGCATCGTGCCGCCGGCCTCGCCGACGATCTCGCGGCACAGGGCCAGCCCCAGGCCGAGTCCGGACCCGGTCGAGTGGTCCTTGGTGCTCACGCGCGGGGCGAAGATCCGTTCGAGATCGGCCGGCGGGATCGGCGGGCCGTCGTTGGCCAGCACCACGCGCACCCCGTCCTCGTCCGCCCGGCTGAGGGTGATCGTGAGCCTCCCCGTGCCGCCGGTGGCCTCGGCGGCGTTGACCAGCACGTTCGTCCACACCTGGTCCAGGCTGCCCGGCCGGGCGAGCACCGGCGGGGCCTCCTCGAGGCTGATCGTGACCTCCATCCCGCGCAGGCGGTGCGCGGTCAGGGTCAGCGCGTCGCGCAGGCCGGCGGCGACGTCGACCTCGGCGGGCTCGGCTCGTGCGGACGAGCCGCGCACGTAGGTGCGGACCGCACCGGTGAGGGTGGTGATCTGGCGGGCGGCGACGTCGAGGCGGCCCAGCGCCGCGCCGACGGAGGTGGCGAGCGCGGACAGCTCGACGGCGTCCGCCCCGGCCGCGGACAGCTCGAGGGCCTCCTCGACGTCGGCGCAGCCGGCCACGACCAGACGACGGGCGAGCGCGTCGTCGCCGAGGCGCTCAGCGATTGCTCGGCGCAGCGCCCGGTCCTGCGCGGTGGTGCGGGGCGCGGCGTCCCGGGCCCGGGCCAGCGCGAGGCGAGCCCGAGCGGCGGGGGAGGAGGCGGGATCGTCGGCGGTGCCGGCCAGCGCGCCGAGCAGCGCGTCGAGGTCGGTCCCCAGGGTGTCCGCGGCGCGGGACAGGGCCGCGGTCGGGGTGGCCAGGTCGTGCGCGATGCCGGCCGTCAGGGCGCCGAGCCGGGCGGTGGCAGCCGCGTCATCCACGTCGTGCGGGGACGGGCTCGGCACGGTCGTCAGGCTCCTCGGGGATCGCTGGGGTACCGAGCCTACCGGCCCGGTGTGACGAGTCCCGCGACGACGTCCCTGGCGAGGGATCTCACAGGGCGCGTACTCTGCGGAGGTTGGCCCCTGCGTCCGGTGCTCTGGCATCCTTGGGGGTCGTTGATCGTCCACCCGAGAAAGGAGCGGCAGGGCCATGGCAGTTCCGAAGCGCAAGATGTCCCGCAGCAACACCCGCTCTCGCCGGTCCCAGTGGAAGGCCGAGCTCACCCAGCTCGTCACCGTCCGCGTCCGGGGTCGCGAGATCAAGGTCCCCCGTCGTCTGGCGAAGGCCTACCAGAAGGGCCTCGTCGAGGCCGACTGAACCACGACGCACCGGCTCCGCACCTGATGGGTGCGGAGCCGTCGTCGTCCCGGGAAGGTGCTCGCCGGCACCGCCGACGCCGACCGGCGACGGCGCCGGCGAGGCGTCCGCGTACACGTGCGCCGCACCGGCGCGACCGAGGAGAGGGGCCGCATGCCTGACGTTCCCGGACTGGTGCGGCTCGAGGGAGCCCCTCGGCCCTACTCCTGGGGCTCGACCCACGTCATCCCCGACCTGCTCGGCGTGCCCGCGGACGGCACCCCGGTCGCCGAGCTGTGGTTCGGCGCCCATCCCGAGGCGCAGGCGCGCACCCGCGGGTGCGCACCGGACGACGCCGCCGGGACCACCCTGGGCGAGCACATCGCCCGCGAGCCCGGCCGCACGCTGGGCCACGACGTCGTCGGCCGCTACGGCGAGCAGCTGCCCTACCTGCTCAAGCTCCTGGCCCCCGCCCGGGCACTGTCCCTCCAGGTCCACCCGGACCTCGACCGCGCCCGCCGCGGCTTCGCCGCCGAGGAGGCCGCGGGCGTCGACCGCGGCGCGCCCGAGCGCCGGTACCGGGACCCCAACCACAAGCCCGAGATGGTCTACGCCCTCACCCGCTTCGAGGCCGTCTGCGGGTTCCGGGCGCCGCGCCGTGCCATCGAGGTCCTGGCCGGCCTCGACACCGACGTGACCGTGGCGATGGAGGACGAGCTCCGGCGCACCCCGTCCGCGCCGGGCGTGCGCCGCGTCGTCGAACAGCTCCTCGGCGCCGGCACCCGGCCCGGGCCGGAGCAGGTCGGGCAGGTCGCCGCGGCGGCCGCACGCCGCCTGGAGGAGGGCGTCTCGCCGTCCCCGCGCGTGGACCGGATCGTCACCCAGCTCCAGGGCGAGCACCCGGGGGACCCGGGCGTCGTCGTGGCCCTCCTGCTCAACCCGGTCACCCTGCGACCGGGGGAGGCGATGTTCGTGCCGGCCGGTGCCGTGCACGCCTACCTGTCCGGGTTCGCGGTCGAGATCATGGCCTCCTCGGACAACGTCCTGCGCGCCGGGCTGACGACCAAGCACGTCGACGTCCCCGAGCTGCTGGAGACCCTCGACTACGTCGCCGCGCCACCGGTGCGCATCGCCCCGGAGACGGTGAGCCCCCACGTGGGCGTCTACTACGCGCCCGTGGACGACTTCGAGCTGGCGGTGGTCACCCTCGAGGACGACGCCGGGGTGAGCGTCCCGGGCCGCGGCCCGCGCGTGCTCCTCGCCGTCGACGGCGCGGTGACCCTGCGGGTCGACGGCGCCACGGCCGACCTGGCTCGCGGCGAGGCCGTGTTCGTCGCCGGCGACCTGGGTGCCGTCAGCGTCTCCGGCACCGGGCTGCTGGTCCAGGCCGACGTCCCCTGACACGTCCGCGCCGTCGCCGCCGGAGGCCACGCGGGTGAACCCTGGGGGAGATCTAGCCCCGGTCCTGACCGGTGCGAGGCGTTACGGTGTCCGTGCCCGGCGTCACAGACGACGCGTTGCCAACAGGCGGTCCCGGGCACGCAGGCAGGAGCGGAGGAATCGGTGGACCACAAGCCCGGTGCGGTCGTCGCGGGCTACACGATCGAACGTGTGCTCGGCCGTGGCGGTATGGGCTCGGTGTTCCTCGCCCGTCACCCCCGTCTGCCGCGCCAGGACGCGCTGAAGATGCTCAGCTCCTCGCTGATGGCCGACGAGAGCTTCCGCACCCGCTTCGAGCGCGAGGCCGACCTCGCCGCCCAGCTCTTCCACCGCAACATCGTCGCCGTGTACGACCGCGGCGAGCACGAGGGGCGGCTGTGGATCGCCATGCAGTACGTCGAGGGCACCGACGCCGCGGCGGCCGTCAAGGCCTCCGACGGCGGGCTGGACCCGGCGCGGGCGGTGCACATCGTCCACGAGGTCGGCGCGGGGCTGGACTTCGCCCACCGCACGGGCCTCCTGCATCGCGACGTCAAGCCGGCCAACATCCTGCTCGCCCCGCCCCTGGACCCCGACGACGAGGACGAGCCCGAGCAGGTCCTGCTCACCGACTTCGGCATCGCCAAGACCGTCGATGACGGCGAGAACCTCACCGGCACCGGCAACATGCTCGCGACGATCGCCTACGCCAGTCCCGAGCAGATCGAGGCCCGCCACCTCACCCACAAGGTCGACATCTATGCGCTGGGCTGCGTGCTCTACGAGCTCCTCACCGGCAGCATCCCCTTTCCGGCCGACACCCCCTTCGGGAAGATGAACGCCCACCTGACCACGCCGCCGCCCAGGCCCTCGGAGAAGGTGCCCGGGCTGGGGCCGGCCTTCGACGAGGTCGTGGCCCGGGCGATGGCGAAGGACCCCGAGAAGCGCTACGCGACCTGCCGTGAGCTCAGCCGGGCCGCGCGGGCCGCGATGCGGGCCATGGAGGAGGTGCACGACACCACGGTGCGGGCCGACCCGGAGCGGACCATGCCCGCCCCGCCCCGCTCCGCCCCCGTCACGCCTCCGGCCCCGACCGGGCAGCCGGTGCCCCCGCCGGAGGATGAGGAGCCCGGCACCGCCGGTCAGGCGGCACCGGGTGCGGACGGCGGCCCGGGGGCTGACGCCGGAGGGCCGGCGCAGGGGCAGGGTTCGGCCGCCAGCCCCGACGGGCAGTCCGGGCAGAGCCGGTCGTTCTCCGGCCCGCGCCCGCCCTTCACGCTCATGGTGCGCCGCTTCCACTCCGACGGCAGTCCCTCGCTCGAGGTCGGACCGGTCGACACCCGCGAGATCCACCCCCGCGACCGCGCCTCGCTGGAGAACCTGCTCAACGACGCCCGCTTCTTCGACCTGCCGCCACGGCTCCCGCTCGAGCGCATCGTGGCGGGCGACCACCTCGAGGAGATCACCGTCGGCAGCGGGGGCCGCACCTGGACCGTGGCCTACGAGCGCCACGGCGCCCGGCACCCCGAGCTCCTCGACCAGATCGCGCACCGGCTCGCCCGACTGGCCCAGTGGCATCCGACGAGCGCCTCCCCGGCGCCCTACCTGCGCTCCGACGGCGAGGGCGACCTCGCGTGGTCGACCGACGGCAACGCGCCCCGCGGCGCGGCCGGTCCGGGTTGGACCGCGGGGCGGGCGAGCGTCCCCGCGGCGGGACCCGCCGGGCAGTTCGCTGCTCACGACCCGGGCCAGTCCCTGCCGCCGGGTCGGACGGCTCAGCACGACCCGAGCCAGTCCTTGCCGCCGGGCCGGGCGGCTCAGCACGATCCGGGCCAGTCCTTGCCGCCGGGTCGGACGGCTCAGCACGACCCGGGCCAGTCCCTGCCGCCCGGCCGGTCCGCGCAGGGCCTGCCCGGTGGCCCCGCCCAGGGCTCGTCCGGGCACGGGGTATCACCGCAGGCGGCGCCGCACGGACCGGGCGCCGCACCTGCCGCCCGGTATGCGGGATCCCCACCGTCGGCGAGTGGCACACCGCCCCGAACCGCGTTCGGCCCCGGCGCAGGCGCAGTGGCAGGGACGGGGACCGGCGGCTCCCGTCCCGCCTCCCGTCGGCGCGTGCACCCCGCGGCGTACGTGGTGATCGCCGTCCTCGCCGTCGCGCTGCTCGGCGGCGTCGGCTGGCTCCTGCTGGGTGGTGGCGACGACGACGGGACCACCGGCACCACGCCCGGACCGTCCCCTGCGCCGCCAAGGCCCGCGTCCGACTGGGACGGGGCGTACGAGGCCTTCCCCGAGCTGCTGCCGGCGAGCCCCGGGGGCACCGGCTACAACGAGGCGACCTGCGCCGACGAGCCCTCTGATTTCCTGCCGAGGCCCGACGGCGTCACCTCATACATCACCTGCACCCAGGAGGACGGGCTCGAGTTCGTGGTCCTGGAGTTCGACTCGACCGAGTCCGTTGCCGCCTTCGTCGAGGACGGCATACAGAACCAGGGGTGGGTGGAGGATCAGTGGCACCGGACCGACACCCCCGACGTGCCCGAGGGCGACCTCCTCATCAGCGACGTGGGGGTCACCGACCCCGGTTTCATCCACACGTCCTTCGTCAATCCTGTGCAGGCGTTCTTCGTCGTATCCACCTTCTGGGAGGGGCACGACAGGGAAGAGATCTCCGACGAGTGGTGGGCCGGCGCCCCGTTCTGACCCGCTCAGCCGCGCAGGGCGGCGATGTCCGCGGCGACCTCGGCGGCCGTGGGGTAGCTGTTCTGTCCACGGACGTTAGGTACGGCGTGGCTGCTAGACGATGACGAAGACCTCCGGGTGAGGTGTGAAGCGACCAAGCATTCGCATCTCACAAACCGGAGGCCTTCGTGTCCCACGCTAACGCTCGATTAACCCCTGCTGGTCGGTTGCGACTGGCCCAGCTCGTCGTTGACAAGGGATGGACGCTGGCCCGTGCTGCCGAGCGGTGGAACTGCTCGGTGACCACGGCCAGGAGGTGGGCCGATCGGTACCTGGCCGAGGGCCGCGCCGGCTTGGTAGATCGATCCTCCCGGCCGGCTCTCTCGCCCCATCGGACCGCGACCCGTGTCGAGCGGCGCGTGATCGGGCTGCGGGTCTCGCGGCGCTGGGGGCCGGCTCGGATCGCCTACCGATTGCGGATGGCGGTTTCCACGGTGCACAAGATCCTGCGCCGCTACGCCTGCCCGCCGCTGGCCTGGACCGACCCGGCCACCGGGGTCCGGATCAAGTGGTCCCGGCGCAAGGTCAACAGCTATGTCCACGACGCGCCCGGCGACCTGGTCCATGTCGACATCAAGAAGCTCGGCAAGATCCCCGACGGCGGCGGCCACAGGGTGCTGGGCAGGGCAGTCGGACGGAAGAACACCAAGCGCGGCAAGATCGGCTACTGGTACATCCACAACGCCGTCGACGACCACAGCCGGCTCGGCTACAGCGAGCTGCTCACCGACGAACGCAAGGAGACCGCCGCCGCATTCTGGCAGCGTGCCAACGCCTACTTCGCCTCGGTCGGGGTCACCGTCCAGCGGGTACTGACCGACAACGGCGCCTGCTACCGCTCCCGGACCTTCGCCAACGCCCTCGGCGAGACCATCGCGCACAAACGAACCCGGCCCTACCGCCCCCAGACCAACGGGAAGGTGGAGAGGTTCAACCGCACCCTCCTCGAGGAATGGGCCTACGTCAGGCCCTACTCCTCCGAGTCAGACCGTGCTGGAAGCTTCACCGACTGGCTCCACACCTACAATCACCACCGCGGTCACACCGCACTCGGCGGCAGATCACCAGCCGACCTCGTACCCAACCTGCGTGGACACAACAGGTAGCGCTCGCCGGGCGCGGCCAGGCACGTGCGCACGACCCGGTACTCGTCCGCGTTCAGCCCGGCGTCGACCGTGGGGCCCGCGGCGCCGAGAACTTTGCGGATCGCCAGCATCGGCTGCTGCGCGGGCAGGTCCCCGTACAGGCCCCGCCCGGTCAGGGCGTGGTGCAGCGTGGCACCCAGCCCCCACACGTCCGTGGCCCGCGAGGGGCTGGCACCGGTGAGGAGCTCCGGGTCGACGAACCCGATGGAGGCCTCCGGTGCCATGCCCGTCAGCGCGTCACCCACGGCGAGCACCCGGGCCAGCCCCAGGTCGGCCAGGCGGCCACCGTCGTCGGTGAGCATGACGTTCGCGGGCTGCACGTCGCCGTGCGCCATGCCTGCCTCGTGCAGGGCGTGCACGGCCAGCGCGGCGTGCTCCAGGGCCCGCAGCGCCTCCCCACGGGAGACGGCGCCTGCGTGGGCGGCCAGCGAGCCGAGCGGGAAGTGCTCGGTCGCGTAGAAGAAGCGCTCGTCCAGGACGGCGTCGTACACCGTGGCGAGGTAGGGGGAGTCCACCGAGGCGAAGGCGCGCAGCTCGCGGGTGCCGCGCCGGTAGGCGTCCTCGGTGACGTGCCCGGCGAAGACCTTGACCCGGACCAGGTCCTCTCCGAGGCCCAGCCGGGCCGGCGGCCGGGCCAGGTAGAAGTGGCCGTGGTTGCCGTCGGCGACCCGCTCGAGCACCTCGTAGTCGGCGAGCCTGGGCAGGCCTGAGGCGCCGTCGTCGGTCGTCATGTCCGCTCCCACCTGGTGCCGGGCCGCGCCCGTCCGGAGGGCGCCGGGCCGGGCGTCGACGGCGGGCGCGCCGCCGACGCGCCCACAGTATCGGCCGCGGGACCTGCGGGAAGAAGGTCTGGTGCCCGGCCCGCAGACACGGGAGGCTCATGCCATGCACCTCGCCGGCCACGTGTTCCTCTGCATCGCGGTCATCATCGTCGCCGCCCGGCTGTGCGGCCGCCTGGCGCTGCGCCTGGGCCAGCCGCCGGTCGTCGGGGAGATCATCGCCGGCATCGTGCTCGGGCCCAGCCTGCTCGGTCTGCTGCCCGGTGACCTCGACGCCCGGCTCTTCCCGGCCGAGGTCCTGCCGCACCTGGACATGTTCGCCCAGCTGGGCCTCGTGCTGTTCATGTTCATCGTCGGGCTCGAGCTGGACATGACGCTCGTGCGCGGGCGCCAGCGCGTGGCCGGGACGATCTCGCTGTCCTCGGTGGCGCTGCCCTTCGCGCTGGGCGCCGCGCTCGCCCTGGTCCTGCACCCGCTGCACACGAGCACGCCGCAGGGGCCGGTGCCGATGCTCGGCCTGGCGCTGTTCCTCGGCGTGGCGATGTCGATCACCGCCTTCCCGGTGCTCGCCCGCATCCTCACCGACCGCGGGATGCACCGCACGAGCACCGGCGTGCTGGCGCTCGCCTGCGCCGCCGTGGACGACATCCTCGCCTGGACGCTGCTCGCCCTCGTCGTCGCGGTCGTCCAGGGTGACGGGCCCGCCGACGTCGTGCGGATCGTGGCCCTGACGGCCGTGTTCGCCACCGTGATGTTCGCGCTCGTGCGCCCCTGGCTGCGCCGGCTCGTCGACGCCCACCGGCGCGCGGGGCGCCTCACGCCGGACATCCTCGCCGTCGTCCTGGTGGGGGTGCTGCTGTCGGCCGTGGCCACCGACGTCATCGGCATCCACGCCATCTTCGGCGCCTTCGTCTTCGGCGCCATCATGCCGCGCGAGGGCGCCGAGGATCTCACCCGGGAGATCCTCGAGCGGCTCGAGCAGGTCAGCGTCCTCCTGCTGCTGCCGCTGTTCTTCGTCGTCACCGGGCTGAGCACCGACATCAGGGGGATCACGGCGGCGGGCCTGTGGCAGCTCGCGCTCATCCTCCTGGTAGCGGTGGGCGGGAAGTTCGGCGGCGCCTACCTCGCCGCCCGGGCGATGAAGGTGCCCCACCGACAGGCCAGCGCCCTGGGCATCCTCATGAACACCCGCGGCCTGACCGAGCTCGTCATCCTCAACATCGGCCGCCAGCTCGGGGTCCTCGACGGCGAGCTGTTCACCCTGCTCGTGCTCATGGCGGTCCTCACCACGATGATGACCGGACCCCTGCTGCGGCGCGCCTATCCCGACCGGATCATCGCCCGGGACATCGCCGCCGCCGAGCGGGCGAGCCTGGGCGTGGAGCAGTCCCACCGCGTGCTCGCGCTGGTCCCGGACCCGGCCGACGGCGACCGGCTCGCCGCCACCGCCGCCGGGCTGCTCGGCGGACGACGCCCGGCCCAGCTCGTGCTCAGTGCGCTGGTGCGCAAGGAGGCGGCGCCGGTCGAGGTCGGTGCCGGACTGGCCGGCGACCTGGGACGGATGACCGCCGCCGTCGAGGCCATGCACGCGCTGGCGGCCCGGGTGCGGGCCACCGGCGTCGAGGTCAACGTGCTCGTGCGGATGACCTCCGACCCCTGGACGGACCTGCTCGGGAAGGCGGAGAGCACCGGCGCTGCGACCGTGGTCCTGCCGCGTGGTTGGGCCCGGGAGGTGGGGGCGGACACCGGCGCCGGGCACACCTTCGACCTGCTGCTCGTCGACGAGGACGGGGCTGCGCTCCAGGGGGAAGGCGTCGTGCACGTGCACGCCGGCGCCGACGATGACGGGCGCGCCGCCGTCCTGCACGGTGCCGCCCTGGCCCGCACGACCGGTTCGGCGCTGGCCCTGCACGCGCGCGGCGGCGCGCGGGTGCTGCGGCGGCACACCGCCGCCCTGGCCCCGCTGGTCGCCGCCGGGCTCGAGATCCGAGACGGCAAGGAGGAGGCCGGGGTGCACGTCGCCGCGGCCTCCCTCGACGACGACGCCGCCCGGGGTGCCCTGCTCACCGTGCGCTGCGGGCAGGAGACGGCCGACGCCGAGCTGGTCGAGGCGGTCGGCGAGATGAGCGGGGCGCCGTCGGCACGCCCGTGACCGGCGCGCCGACCGACCGCGGCGCGAACGAGGTCAGAGGCGGGCGGCGGAGGACTCGAAGGTGAAGGTGCGCTGACCGAGCAGGACGTGCGTGCCCGGGGTCAGCACGAAGCTCTGGTGGGGCTGGAGCCGGCGCCAGGCCTGGTCGTGGGAGGTCGCCACATAGGTGCCGTTGGCCGAGCCGCGGTCCACCAGCTCGACGTCCCAATCGGTGAGGCGGATCTCCGCGTGCACCCGGGACAGGGCGCCGGAGCTGTCGTCAAGCCGGACCGGCTGCAACCGCCCCTCCCGGACACCGGGGTCGGCGTCGGGCCGGCGGCCGAGCACGTAGTTGTGGTCGAGGACGAAGGTGGCCCCGATGTCGAGCACGAGGTGCCCCAGCGGGGGCCGCCGGTCCTCGACGAGGATGCCGGTCACGTGGTCCATGCGGATGCCGCACAGCCGGCAGAAGGAGACGCGCGGGTCGTTGAGGTGGCCACGCGAGCAGCGGAACCCGCGCACGCGCTCCTCGGTCGGGTACCTGGGCCCGTGGACAGGCTCCGGCTCCGGCTCCGGCGAGGGGTCGGGCCGAGGTGTGGAGCCGGGCTGCGGCGCCGGGTGCGGCGAGGCGGCGGGCCCGTCGTCGTCCGTCGGAGCCTGAGGAGCCGGTGCGGCGACGGGGGCGGCCTTCGCGCCACCCGTCTGACGTGGGGGCAGCCCGCGGCCGAGGCCGGTCGCCGTCGGCAGGGGACGGCGTGCCGGCTCGGGCGGGCCCCCGGCGATCCGCTCCGACAGTCGCGGCGCAGCCCCTGCACCTGCCGGTCTACTGCCTGCGGGCGCATCGCCCGCGGGGGAGTGGCCCGGGGTGGGTGGGGAATCGGCCGGCGGCGGCACGGCGGGTCGGTTCTCCGGCAGAAGGGCCTCGAACATCCCCGACGGGGTGGCGTCCTCCGGCAGTGCGGGCGCCTCCGGCGTCGCCGCCGAGGGCGTCGCGGGGCCGGGCGTCATGGCGTCACCGCCGCGCTGCCCCTGCGGGGCCGACCCGGACATGCCCGACTGGGACGTGGCCGCGTCACCTTCGGACGTGGCCCCGGCACCGACCGACATTGCTCCGGCGTCGGGACCCACGGCCTCCGGCCCGGGGACGGGGCCGACGACGACCGCGGTACCCGGCACGACGCCCCGCTCGAACCCGCCGAGCGTGTCAGGGGCCGGCACCTCGAGGTCCGCCCCGGCGTCGGAGAGCACGAGCCGCCCGGTGGGCCAGGCGACGAGCCGGTCGACGGTGAAGGCCGAGTCGCGTCCGTCGAGCCGGACCGGGTCCTCGCCCGTGGCGCCCACCTCGACCACGCGGACCGCGCCGTGCAGGAAGATCGCCAGGCCCTCGCCGCTGGCCGAGACGACCCCGACCGCGGGCGCTCCCGCGCCGTTCCCGGCCACCTGGCCGAGCCAGATCGTCAGCCGGCGGGCGATGTCGCGACCGGGGGCATCGGGCGCCGTCCGGGAGGACTCGCGCAGATGATCGAGCACGGCCCCCACGTGCTCGCGGTCCGCGCCGTCGGCGGCGATGAGCGCCAGCACGCCGGGCAGCCGCACGACGTGGTGGCGGCCCGGGACGACGAGGGCGGGGGCGGCGTCGAGCTGCGTGGTCATACGAATCGACCTCCGTTGAAGCGCCAGCGGATGAACGGCACGCGCATGGGCCCGTTCTGCACCAGCCACACGAGGAACCAGGTGGTGATGAAGTGGATGAGGAAGGCGGACAGCGGGACGTCCCCGACACCGGGGAGCCAGCCCAGGTGCAGCAGCAACCAGATGAGCGCGCCCTCGTTGATCCCGGTGAGCAGGCCGAAGATCGTCGGCCAGTCCTTCTCCCATCGGAACTGCTGGAGCCCGTGGTAGATGAGCTCCCAGACCAGGCCGAGGACGATGACGGTGCCGAGCACGGTGTACGTCACCTGGTAGGCGTGGCCCAGGGAGCCGTCGACCGGCAGCAGCGGGGTGATGACGGCCGTCCACAGGCCACCGACCACCAGCGTGACGAGGATGCGGGACTGGATCCGCCCGTTGAGCGTGGGAAGCATGGCGGCTCCTACTCGACCGGCCGGTTGCGGGCCCAACGCCACCACTGGGCCATCGAGCGCCCGGGGCCGAGCCTGCGGCAGAACCCGAGGCGCGAGAGGTCGTCGGCGATCTCCTGCGCGGCGATCTGCAGCCCGAGGAAGGTGTCGACACCGGGGAAGGGGCCGCCGAGGGTGGCGCTGCCCGAGGCGTACAGGCGCCCGGGCCGGCTCCGGGTACCGATGACCTCGAACTCCTTTGTCACGTCCAGGCGGCCCTTGGGGTTACGGCCCGCGCCGCTGTGGTCGAGCAGGTCGGCCAGGACACGGCTCTCGCGGATGTCGGCCTCGAGCCCCGTGCAGTCGATGACGAAGTCGGCGTACTCCTGGCCGGTGCCCTGGTCACCGGAGAGGCTGACGAGGACGCCGGAGCCGCCGGGCGCCGGCTCGAGGGAGTCGATCGTCGCCTGCACGCCCCGGTACCAGCCCTCGCGGCGTCCCCGGCGCAGCTGGGAGAGCCACAACCTGCGGAAGGGGGTGTTGGTGCCACCCATCTCCTCGTACGCCTGGGCCCGGGCGTCGCCCTCGAGCCGGCGCATCTTGTCCTTGAGCTGGCCGCCCCACACCGACTTGGGGTAGTTGAAGCCCTGGTAGGCCCAGCCGTCCTTGCCCGGTCGCCGGTTGAAGATGTTCTTCCCGTGCGGGCCCGAGTAGTAGGTGCGGAAGACCTGGAGGATCTCGGTGCGCAGCCCGTGGTCGTCGCGGTCGTCGATGAGGCGCTGGAGCACGCGGGAGGCGACGATGCCGCCGCCGCGCACGATCACCCGGCCGGGTCGGATGCGCAGCTGCTCGTAGACGTGCTCGTGCGGCTCGTAGGCGTTGACCACCCGGGTGGGGTCGCGGTACCGCTTGCGGTAGTCCTGCAGGTCCTTGAGCAGGCGTAGCCCGGGGTAGCCGATGGCGATGTGCACGTACTGCGAACGGAAGGCGATGCGCCTGGTGGGGGTCGCGCCGTCGGGCGGGGTGAGGATGGTGACGTAGCCACCCTCCTGGCGGCGGCGGACCATGCGGACCTGGCCGCGGCGCACCGAGCCGAGGTAGCCGATCCGCAGCATCTCCTTCTCCATGGAGGAGAAGGCCTGGCCCGCGCGTGGCGTGTAGTAGTTGGTGAGGATCGGCTCGGTGAGGACGTTCCACAGCGGGCCGAAGAACTCCTTGGGGTTCTTCGCCGACAGCGCCTCGGAGATCGCGTAGGAGGGGAACCCCCAGATGTTGTCCGGGCGGGACTGGGAGTCCGACCGCAGGCGCTCGCCGCGGGGGATCTGGGAGACCCGGGTGAGGTACTCGTAGCTCTGCCAGGGAACCTCCAGCCCGGTGAGCACGACCATGTGCTCGGCCGGCACGCCGTAGATGCGCAGGTAGTCGTAGGTGACGAAGGAGCCGATCCCGCCGCCGACGGTGACGAACGGGACGTCGACGACGGGGATGCCTGCACGCTCGAGCATGTCGTCGGTCCAGACGTCCGTCGAGACGAGCTCATCGGTGAGGTCGCCGGGACGGGGTGAGGCGGTGGGTGGGTGATGCGCGACGGCATCGTTCGCGGACGGGCCGCTCATTCGTGGTCCTTCTCTGTCCTGTGGAGGTCGATGCTTGGGTGCCGCGGGGGGTTCGGCGGTCCTGGGCAGCGGTCGGAGGCCAGGTGACGTGGTGGGAACTGCTGCGCACACCGTACTGATCCGGTGAGTGCTGGACCACACTTTAGGAGGAGAGGAGGACCCGTCGGCGGGATCGGTCGCGCCGGTGGATGGAAAAATCCTGAGCCGCGGCACCGTGTGGGCGATGTCGCGACTCAGGACAGGAGAGCGGGTGACGGGAATCGAACCCGCGCCGTCTGCTTGGAAGGCAGAAGCTCTACCATTGAGCTACACCCGCGCGGTCCCGCCCGTGGGCCGGACCGGCGCCCAGGCTAGCAAGGCGAGCAGGCCCCGTCCGCGCCCGACGAGGGTGAGTGATCGGTGTCTCCCGGCCGGGTCGGGGGCCGGATCCCCGCGACGGCGCGCGTAACCTGGGCAGCGCGAGCGCGCCGCCGACCCTGGTTCCGCACGGGCGGCGCGGTCGACGGCGCCGGTCCTCCGGCGCGATCGGGGTGTGGCGCAGGTGGTAGCGCGTCCGCTTTGGGAGCGGAAGGTCGTGGGTTCGAGTCCCGCCACCCCGACGGCGAGGTCCCGACCCCGGGAACGACGACGCCCCCGTCACGGACGGGGGCGTCGGTCGTGCGGCGGAAGGCTCAGGCGCGCGCCTCGTAGGAGAGGCACTCGGCCTCGGGGCCGCCCACGCGGATGAACTCCGCGCTGCACTCGAGGTTGACGTTGTGCGCGCAGGAGGTGCGCTGGCAGGCGCCGACCTGGGCGACGATGCGGTCGAGCCCGCCCTTGATGTTGAGCGGCAGGAAGGTCGCGCACTGCGCATCCTGGCCGACGGTGACGGCGAAGGCGGTGCAGCCGTCGTGGTTGTAGGAGCAACCGTCGACGGAACACTCGCTGACGTGGGGCATCTCCATGACGGACATGGTGGTTCTCCTCCGGTCGTGTCGGCACCGGCGGTGCCTTTCACGGATGAATGTAGAACCATCCAAAGAATGCGTCCAGAAAGGTTTGGCGAGCCTTACCGTGAGTTTCGGAGCCCGATTGAATTGTGTGCGGGAAATGATTTCTTAATCGCGAGTGTCACCTATGTCCCGAGCCGGGCGTCCCGTCGCACGTGTCGACCGTGCGGCGGGACGCACGTCCGCCGGCGGGCCGGCTCACCTCTTCGCGTCCCACCACCGGCGGGCGGACCGCTCGGACAACACCCAGGCGACCGCGATCGCGCCCGGCACGTACAGCCAGATCGCCGGGCCGACGGGGTCGTCCACCTCGGCCGTTCTCAGCGCGAGCAGCACCAGGGCCCCGACACCGAGCGTGGACAGGAAGAGCAGTGCGCCGACCGCGGTGTCGAACGCCTTCCGTCGATCGGCGTCCCGGTGCACGCCGTGGTTCCCGAGGGAGGCGAGGGCGAGGATCGAGACGAGCGCAGGAAGGGCGAGCACGATGACGACGACGATGCCGTCCGTCCCCACTGCCCCCTCGGCGATCGCCTGGATCGCCGCCCACCCGAGTGCGAACGACCGCTCTTCGCCGTCGTGCGTGTAGTGGATGAACGGCAGGACGAGCCCCGCGGCGAGCAGGGCGCTCGCCGCGAGCATGACGAACCGGACGAGGGAGGTCTCGAGCTCGACCACCCTCCCCTCGAGGCTGCGTACCGCGCGCTGGAGGTCGGTCGCGCTCGGATCGGTGGTCATGGCGGCTCCGTCGTCGGGGTGTGCGTGTCGGGGCCGAGCGTAGGTGCCGCCCCGGTTGCAGGGGCGTGGTTCGGGGCGACCTCCCCGCCGGGCACCCGCCGGCGTCCTCGTGCGCCGGACCGCCGGCGCGGCCGCCGTGCACCGGGCGCTGGTCGTTCCCCCTGCGCGGTGTGGCCCGGATGACGTCTCCGGTGCGCCGCCGGGCCTCCGCCGCGGGGGCGCGGTGCCGTAGGATCGTGAGGATCGTGCGCGTCCTCGCGTCCCGTCATCGGGATGCGGCGCCACCCCACGGGTCACAGGTACGCGCACGCGCGTGCCCGTGGCCACCAGGACATCACCCCGACGAGTTGGAGTACCCCGCAGTGAAGACGGACGTGGAGAACCTCGAGGCCACCCGGGCCAAGCTGACCGTGACGGTCCCGTACGAGGAGCTCCGGTCGGCGATCGACTCCGCCTACGCCACGGTCTCCCAGCAGGTGAGCATCCCCGGGTTCCGCAAGGGCAAGGTCCCGGCACGCATCATCGACCAGCGCGTCGGCCGTGCCGCGGTCCTCGACCAGGCGATCAACAGCCAGATCGACTCGCTCTACCGCGGCGCCGTCCAGGAGGCCGGCGTCAACCCGCTCGGCCGGCCCGAGATCGAGGTCTCCGAGCTCCCCGCCGTGACCGGACCGCTCGGCGGACAGCTCGTCTTCACGGCGACCATGGACGTGCGCCCCGAGATCGAGCTGCCCGACTTCTCCTCGATCACCCTCACCGTCGCCGACTCCGAGGTCTCCGACGACGACGTCGAGGAGCGCCTCACCTCGCTGCGCGAGCGCTTCGGCACCCTGACCGGAGTGGACCGCGTGGTCGAGACCGGTGACTTCGTCACCCTCGACCTGTCGGCGAAGGTCGACGGCGAGGAGGTCGACACGGCGTCGGGCATCTCCTACGAGGTCGGCTCGGGCTCCATGCTCGAGGGCCAGGACGACGCCCTCGTCGGCCTCGCCGCGAACGAGACCGGCACCTTCACCACGACGCTCGCCGGCGGTGAGCACGAGGGCAAGGAGGCCGAGGTCTCCGTGACCCCGACCGCCGTCAAGGTCCGCGAGCTGCCCGAGGCCGACGACGACTTCGCCCAGCTGGCCTCCGAGTTCGACACCCTCGCCGAGCTCCGCGACGACCTGCGCACGCAGGTCGCCTCGGACCGCGCCGGCAACCAGGCCGTCGAGGCCCGTGACCTGCTCCTGGCCCACCTGCGCGAGAACATCGAGGTCCCGGTCCCGGCCGGTGTGGTCGACGCCGAGATCGTCCGCCACCTCGAGGCCGAGGGCAAGCCCGAGGGTGACCCCCACGGCGAGGAGATCCGCGGCGAGACCGAGGAGCTGCTGCGCGACCAGATCATCCTCGACACGCTCTCGGACCGCTTCGAGGTGCAGGTCTCCCAGAACGAGCTGCTCGAGTTCCTCGTCCAGCAGGCCCAGCAGTACGGCATGGACCCGAACAACTTCATCCAGGCCGCCGGCCAGACCGGTCAGCTGCCCGCCTTCATGGGTGAGGTCGCCCGCAACAAGGCCCTGGCGGTCGCGCTGCGCGACGTCTCGGTCGTCGACGGCGCGGGCACCACGATCGACCTGTCCGAGTACATCGGCTCCGAGGAGACCGACGCGGCCGACGCGGAGGGCGCGGAGGCAGGCGACGGCGCGGAGAGCCCCGACAGCCCGGACTCGCCGGACAGCGCGGACTCCGCCGACAGCTCGGACAGCCCCGACTCGGCCGACAGTGCCGACTCGGCCGACGAGGCCGAGGAGAAGCCGGCCGCGAAGAAGCCCGCGGCCAAGAAGCCCGCGGCCAAGAAGCCGGCCGCGAAGAAGGCGACCGACGCCGACGAGGCCGGCGCCGACGCCTGACCTTCGCGCACCGACGCCGGCCCTGTCCGGCGTCGCCGCACCTCAACCTCCGAGGGGCGGCCGACCACATGGTCGGCCGCCCCTCGGCGTCCGAGGCTCCGTGCCCAGGTGCCCAGGTGCCCAGGTGCCCGCGGCGCCGTCGGAGGCGACTGTGGCGCCACGCTGCGACGTCCGTGCCGCCGCCGAGCGCAAGCCGCGTCGTCGTGCGTGGACCGACCGCGGCCGCCGATCGTGCGCCGACAGCGAAACGGGCCCGGACGGGGGCAGGATCCGCGGCCCCGCGCGGTTAGGGTCCTGTGAACACCCGCGGTGACTCATCCGTTCCGCGATCCCCTTCGACCAAGGAGCTGCACGTGAGCGACCCGATCGCGCGCGCCGAGGTGAGCAACCTCGGTCTGAACGACAGCATCTACAACCGGCTGCTCAAGGAGCGCATCATCTGGCTCGGCTCGGAGGTGCGCGACGAGAACGCGAACGCCATCTGCGCGCAGATGCTCCTCCTCGCCGCCGAGGACCCCGACAAGGACATCTACCTCTACATCAACAGCCCCGGCGGCTCGATCACGGCGGGCATGGCCATCTACGACACCATGCAGTACGTCAAGCCGGACGTCGCCACCGTGGGCATGGGGCTCGCGGCCTCGATGGGGCAGTTCCTGCTCACCTCGGGCACCAAGGGCAAGCGCTACGCCACCCCGCACGCCCGCGTGATGATGCACCAGCCCTCGGGCGGCATCGGCGGCACCGCCACCGAGATCAAGATCAACGCCGAGCTCATCCTGCACATGAAGAAGGTGCTCGCCGAGCTCACGGCCGAGCAGACCGGCCAGCCGCTGGAGCGCATCAACTCCGACGCCGACCGGGACCGGTGGTTCACCTCCCAGGAGGCCCTCGAGTACGGCTTCATCGACCACGTCGTCTCCAGCGCCGCCGCCGTCACCGGCGACGGTGGCACCGGCTCCGAGTCCTGAACCCCGCGATCCTCCAAGGAGAACTGATGAACGTCCCCATCCTCGGCCGCGCGGGCTTCACCCCGAACGGCACCGCACCCATGGCGGCGCCCGGCGGCGTCGCCCCGCAGGGTCCGTCCTCGCGCTACGTCCTCCCGACGTTCGAGGAGCGCACGGCCTACGGCTACAAGCGTCAGGACCCGTACGCCAAGCTCTTCGAGGACCGCATCATCTTCCTCGGCGTGCAGGTGGACGACGCCTCGGCCGACGACGTCATGGCCCAGCTGCTCGTCCTCGAGTCGCAGGACCCCGACGGCGTGATCACCATGTACATCAACAGCCCCGGCGGCTCGTTCACGGCACTGACGGCGATCTACGACACGATGCAGTACATCAAGCCGGAGATCCAGACCGTCTGCCTCGGCCAGGCCGCCTCGGCCGCCGCCGTGCTGCTGGCCGCGGGCTCCCCTGGCCGTCGCCTGGCGCTGCCCAACGCGCGGGTGATGATCCACCAGCCCGCCCTCGAGGGCGGCGGCTACGCCCAGGCGTCGGACATCGAGATCCACGCCAACGAGGTGCAGCGCATGCGTGGGTGGCTCGAGCAGACGCTCGCCCACCACACGAGCCAGGACGTCGAGACGGTGTCGAAGGACATCGAGCGCGACAAGATCCTCACCGCCCAGCAGGCGCTCGAGTACGGCCTGGTCGACCAGGTCCTCGAGTCCCGCAAGGACGCCAACCCGGTGGCCATCGAGAGCTGACAGCACCACCGACCGACGCCGCCCCCGGACCGCCCGGGGGCGGCGTCGTGCGTGGTGGGAGTCGGCCACACCGGCGGTTGCCCGCGCGTCCGACCGGGCCGACCGCGACTCCCCGGCCGGGGGCGCGAGGCACGCCGGGACAAACGCGCGTGCTCGGTCGGCCGGGCGTGTGCGAAAGTGGGACCCGAGAGCCGTACCCAGCGGCGAGCGGTTCCCCCGGGCCGCGACGAGACGAGGAGGACACCATGGTGCGAACGGGACCCGCCACGGCGGACCTCCTCACGTGCTCCTTCTGCGGCAAGAGCCAGAAGCAGGTCAAGAAGCTCATCGGCGGCCCCGGCGTCTACATCTGCGACGAGTGCGTCGAGCTGTGCAACGAGATCATCGACGAGGAGCTGGCCGAGCTCGGCGAGACCTCGCTCGAGGACCTGCCCAAGCCGCGCGACATCTTCGACTTCCTCAACGAGTACGTGGTGGGGCAGGACGACGCCAAGCGGGCGCTCGCCGTCGCCGTCTACAACCACTACAAGCGGGTGCGCTCGACCGAGGAGAAGCCGGGCCCGGAGTCGGTCGAGATCCAGAAGTCGAACATCCTCATGGTCGGCCCCACGGGGACCGGCAAGACCTACCTCGCCCAGTCGCTCGCCAAGCTGCTCGACGTCCCCTTCGCCATCGCGGACGCCACGGCGCTGACCGAGGCCGGCTACGTGGGCGAGGACGTGGAGAACATCCTCCTCAAGCTCATCCAGGCCGCCGACTTCGACGTGAAGAAGGCCGAGACCGGGATCATCTACATCGACGAGATCGACAAGGTCGCCCGCAAGGCGGAGAACCCGTCGATCACCCGTGACGTCTCGGGCGAGGGCGTCCAGCAGGCGCTGCTGAAGATCATCGAGGGGACCTCTGCCGCGGTGCCGCCCCAGGGGGGCCGCAAGCACCCGCACCAGGAGTTCCTGCAGATCGACACCACCAACGTGCTGTTCATCGTGGCCGGGGCCTTCGCCGGCCTGGAGGACATCGTCAGCTCACGCGTGGGGCGGCACGGCATCGGCTTCGGCGCGGCCCTCAAGGGCACTGAGAGCGAGGCGGACCTGCTGACCAAGGTCTCCCCTGAGGACCTGCACAAGTTCGGGCTCATCCCCGAGCTCGTCGGCCGGCTGCCCATCACCGCGACTGTCAACGCCCTCACGCAGTCCGACCTGGTGACGATCCTGTCCGAGCCGAAGAACGCGCTCGTCAAGCAGTACCAGAAGATCTTCGAACTCGACGGCGTGCAGCTCGAGCTGACCGACGAGGCGATCGAGGCCGTCGCCGAGCTCGCGCTCGAGCGGGGCACCGGCGCCCGCGGCCTGCGCGCCATCATGGAGGACACGCTGCGCGAGACGATGTTCGACATCCCCTCGCGCGACGACGTCGAGAAGGTCGTCGTCACGGGCGAGTCCGTGCGCAGCGGCCAGGCCCCGACGGTGGTCGTGCGCTCGAAGTCGCGCCGCCGCCAGCAGCGCTCGGCCTGACGCCCTCGTCCGTCGGGGAACCGACGCCTCGGCCTGTTGCTGCTGGACGCCCTGCCCGCGGGCTGATCCGCTCGGTCTACGGTGTGGGTCATGAACGACGCCGCGACCGCCTTGCCGGAGGACATCCCCGAGGGCCTGCGGAGCGCCCGCGCGACGATCGACAACATCGACGCCGCGCTCATCCACCTGCTCGCCGAGCGCTTCCGGTGCACCCAGGCGGTGGGGCGGCTCAAGGCCGAGCAGGGGCTCCCGCCGTCGGACCCCGCACGTGAGGAGCGCCAGGTCGAGCGCCTGCGCGCCAAGGCGCAGGAGGCCGGGCTGGACCCCGTCTTCGCGCAGAAGTTCCTCGACTTCATCATCGCCGAGGTCATCCAGCACCACGAGACCATCGCCGAGGAGCACCAGCGCGACTGATTCGCGTCGTGTCCGGTCGCGTCCCGGCCGGGGGATCGCGCCTTCGTATCATCGTGGGCATGCAACCGCTCAAGCTGCGCCTGTCGCGCTCGCTGGCCATCGCCCTCATCGTCGTGGGGGTGCTGCTCATCGTCACCGGGGTCCTCACCGAGCGGTGGATCTCGCTCTTCCCCGGCATCGTCATGCCGTTGGTCGGCGTGCTCTACCTCGTCAACCCGGCGCTCGTCATCGACGGCGGCGAGGCGCGGCAGCAGAACGGCTTCGGCATGGCGCTCAAGCGGCTGCCCGTCCGCGGGCCGGCCGACCTGCGGATCGAGGGCAAGAAGCTCGTGCACGTGCCGACCGGGAAGAAGCTCGCGTCGCTCGGCTTCGGGATGGAGAAGGGTGACGTCGCCACGCTGCGTGCCTGGGTCGAGGGCGCGCCGCACGGCATGCCCCCGCACGGTGCGCCGTACGGCCAGCCCGGCCCGCAGCAGGGCGCGCCGTACGGCCAGCCGGGCCCGCAGCAGGGCGCCGCGTACGGCCAGCCGGGCCCACAGCAGGGCGCGCCGTACGGCCAGCCCGGTCCGCAGCAGGAAGCGCCCTACTGGCAGCCGGGCCCGCAGCAGGGCGGCCCCTACGGTCAGCCCGGCCAGCCCGGCCAGCAGCACGGTGGTCCGGCCTACGGAGCGCCTCCGTCCCCGCAGGGTTACGGCCCGACACCTCCCGGTCAGGGCGCGCCTCCGCAGTGACCCGATGACGGGCGCCCGTCCGATCAGCTGATGCGGACCACTCAGCTGATGCGGACCACGTTGAGCGCCTCGCCGGTCACGGCGTCCACGGTGACACGGGTGCGTCCGCTGCCGTCGTCGAGGACGACGGTCGTCAGCGGACGGTCGACGCCGTCCGGCACGCCGACCTGCTCGACCTCACCGGCCAGCACCCCGGTGGCCACCTCCGCCGCCTCGGCGGCGGACACCTCCCATGACGCCAGGACCTCGTCCGGCACGTCGGGCAGCACAGGCGAGGTCAGGGGGTGCCTCCCGGACTCGCCGACCCCCGTGAAGGCGGTCGTGCCCAGGTCCGTGCCGTCCGTCGTGTGCACGACCCACTCCGACTCCTCGGCCTCGAAGAACTCGCCCGGCTGCGAGGAGTCGTCGGAGTAGTGGACACGGATGAACCCGGGGTGCACCGCGATCGCGATCTCGTCGGCCCCCGCCGCGTCCTGCTCCAGCGCGGCCACGTCCTGGGCTGTGAGCGACCCCAGCCTGGTGACGGCGTCGCTCGGCGACCGATCGAGGGACTCGAACGCATCGGCCGGCAGGCCCAGCACGTCGTCGGACGTGGGGAGCGACCCTGAGCCGGTCCCACCGCCCGGCGGGCCGACGTCGCGGCCGCAGGCGCCGAGCGTCAGCGCCAGGCCGAGCCCGGAGCCGGCGAGGGGTCGCCATCTGCGGGAGACGTGGCGACGGGGGGCGGGGGAGCGGTCGAGGGTGCGCATGACGAGAGGCTAGGAGCCACCCCGCGCCGTGGACAGGCGCCCGGGTACCCCTGCCCGGTCAGGAGCGCGCGGACCCGCGTGCCACCCGCGCGTCAGTGCGTGTTCGTGGCCTCCGGCTTCGGCCCGGCGTAGAGCTCGTCGATCTCGGCGGCGAAGGTCTCGAGCACCGGCTTGCGCTTGACCTTCGACGACGGCGTGAGCAGGTCGTTCTCGAGCGTGAAGTCGGTGTCGAGGATCGTGAACTTGCGGATCGACTCCGCGCGGCTCACCGCCCGGTTCGTGCGCACGACGGCGCGCTCGAGGGCCGCACGGACCTCGGGGTGCTCCGCGGCCTCCGCCACGGTCATCTCCGGCAGGTCGTGGTTGGTCAGCCACTGCGGCAGCATCTCGGGGTCGAGCGTGACCAGGGCGCCGATGAAGGGGCGGCCCTCGCCCACCACGACGACCTGGGAGACGATCGGGTGGCCGCGCAGCCGGTCCTCGAGCACGTTGGGGGCGACGTTCTTGCCGCCGGCGGTCACGATGATCTCCTTGGCCCGGCCGGTGATCGACAGGTAGCCGTCGTCGTCGATCGCGCCCAGGTCCCCGGTGCGGAACCAGCCGTCCTCGGTGAAGGACTCCGCGGTGGCATCGGCGTTGCCGTGGTAGGCGCGGAAGACGTGCGGCCCGCTGATCTCGATCTCCGAGGTCTCGGAGATGCGCACCGAGGTACCCGGGTAGGCCGGGCCGACCGTGCCGATCTTGATCCGGCCGGGCACGTTGACCGACGTCGGGGCACCGGTCTCGGTCAGGCCGTAGCCCTCGAGGATGACCAGCCCCATGCCGCGGAAGAAGTGGCCCAGGCGCTGCCCGAGCGGGCCGCCGCCGGAGACGGCGTACTCGAGGTTGCCGCCCATGATCTCGCGCAGGGTGGAGAACACGAGCCGGTCGGCGACCTTGCGCTGCGCCTTGAGCACCCCGGAGACCGACCCGGTGGCCTCCTCGGCTCGCGAGGCCCGCTCCGCCACCTTGGCGGCCCAGCGGAAGATCCGGCGCTTGACGGTGGAGGCGGAGGCCTTGGCGTCGGCCGAGTTGTAGACCTTCTCGAACACCCGGGGCACGGCCAGGAGGAACGTGGGGCGGAAGCTCTGCAGGTTCGGCACGAGCTGCTTGAGGTCGGGGCTGTGGCCGAGCACCGCGCCGGAGTGGACGGTGAGCACCGAGACGAAGCGTCCGAACACGTGCGCGAGCGGGATGAACAGCAGCGTGCGCGACCCGGGCTTGCCCACCACCTCGTGGAGGTTCGGGTCGGCCACACCGTTGACGACGAGCGCCACGAAGTTGCCGTGCGTGAGCTCGACCCCCTTGGGGCGCCCGGTCGTGCCCGAGGTGTAGATGATCGTGGCCAGGTCCGCGCCGGTCAGCGCCTCGAGGCGGGCGGTCACCTGAGAGTCGTCGAGGTCCTCGCCGCGGCGGACGAGCTCGTCGATCGCGCCCTCGTCGATCGCCAGGGTCTCCCGCAGCCCCTCGAGGCCTTCGGCGGCCTCGGCCAGCACGTCGCCCCGCTCGGGGCCGTCGACGAACGCGAGGGTGATGCCGGCGTCGGACAGGATCCAGGCGCACTGCTCGGCCGAGGAGGTCTCGTAGATCGGGACGGGCACGGCCCCGGCGCTCCAGGCGGCGAAGTCGAGCAGCGACCACTCGTACCGGGTGGGGGACATGATCGCCACCCGGTCCCCGGGCTCGACGCCGGAGGCGATGAGCCCCTTGGCCACCGCCGTGACCTGGGTGGAGAACTCCTGGGCGGTGACGGGCTCCCAGCCCGCGCCGCTGGGCGAGGCCACCTCGAACAGCGTCGCGCCGGGGTCGATCTCGAGCCGCTGGTGCAGCAGCGTGGGGATCGACGTGGACGGGTGGATGTCGCCGCGCGCCGGGGTGGTGGTCGTGGGCTGGGTCATCGCGGCCTCCGGGAGGGGACGGGGTGGGGGCGGTCGGCGGTCAGCCCCGGGCGCTGTGGCCCGGGGCACAGACGAGACTACGTGGTCAGGCGGTCGCCTCGAGCTCGTGCGCGGTCACGGCTGTGGTCTCGCCGCCGTCGAGGATGGTCAGGTCGCCGCGCACCTTGGCGGCGTTGCGCAGGTCGGCGGCGACGGCGCGCACGAGCGGGCCGTCCGCTGTCGGGACCTCGAGGGTGACCGCGGCGTAGGGGACCTTCTGGGAGACCTTGGCCTCGGACTTGACCTTCCGCAGGGCGGCGAGCGCGCGGCCGGCGGCCCCGACGAGTCCCGCCTCGGCCGTGCCCGCCGCGGCGCGCAGCTCCTCGCCGGTGGGCCACGGAGCGGCGTGCACCGAACCCTCCCGGTACCAGGTCCACACCTCGTCGGTCGCGAAGGGCAGGAAGGGGGCCAGCAGGCGCACGTAGGTGTCGACGGCGAGCGCGAGCGCCGCGCGGGCCGAGGTCGTGGCGCCCGGCTCCGCGGTGCCCTCGCGGTCGTAGGCGCGCTCCTTGACGAGCTCGAGGTAGTCGTCGCAGAACGTCCAGAACGAGGACTCGGTGAGCTCGAGGGCGCGGGCGTAGTCGTAGCCGTCCAGAGCCTTCGTCGCGGCCTCGACGACGCCGGCCAGCCCGGCGAGCATGGCCCGGTCGACGTCGTGGGTGACGAGTGCGGGGTCGAGCTCGAGGTCCGCCTCGCCGCCCATCGTCAGGGCGAACTTCGAGGCGTTGAGGATCTTGATCGCCAGGCGGCGTCCGATCTTCATCTGGGAGATCTCGAAGGCGGTGTCCACGCCGAGCTTGGCGGAGGTGGCCCAGTAGCGCACGGCGTCCGAGCCGTGCTCCTCGAGCAGGCCCATGGGCGTGACGACGTTGCCCTTGGACTTGCTCATCTTCTTGCGGTCGGGGTCGAGGATCCAGCCCGAGATGGCGGCGTCCGACCAGGGCAGGGCGCCGAACTCGTGGTGCGCCCGCACGATCGAGGAGAACAGCCACGTGCGGATGATGTCGTGGCCCTGGGGGCGCAGGTCCATCGGGTAGACCCGCTCGAAGAGGTCCTCGTCGCGCAGCCAGCCGGCGGCGATCTGCGGCGTGAGCGCGGACGTGGCCCAGGTGTCGAGGATGTCGCTCTCGCCGACGAACCCGCCCGGCACGCCGCGCTGGGACTCCTCGAAGCCGGGGGCCGGCTCGGAGGTGGGGTCCACCGGCAGGGCGGCCTCGCCGGGGACGATCGGGCTGTCGTGGCGGACCTCGCCGTGCTCGTCGACGGCGTACCACAGCGGGATCGGCACGCCGAAGAAGCGCTGGCGGCTGACCAGCCAGTCGGAGTTGAGCCCGTCGACCCAGTTCTCGTAGCGCGAGTGCATGAAGCCGGGGTGGAAGGACAGCTCGCGACCCCGCGCCAGGAGGTTGGCGCGTAGATCGCCGCCGTCGTCGTCCGTGTGGGGGCGCCCGCCGTTGCGGATGTACCACTGGCGTGAGGTGACGATCTCCAGCGGCTTGTCGCCGCGCTCGTAGAAGTTGGCCTTGCGCTGGGTGGGGGTGGGCTCCTCGAGCAGCTCCCCGCTCTCGCGCACCGCCGCCACCATCGCCTCGCGGGCGGAGAAGGCGGTCCGGCCGGCGAGCTCGGCGGCGTACAGCTCGGCGCCGACGCCGCTCAGCCACTCCGGGGTGGTGCGGACCATGCGCCCGTCGCGACCGACGATCGGGCGGGTGGCCAGGTCCAGCTCGCGCCACCAGATGACGTCGGTGAGGTCGCCGAAGGTGCAGCACATGGCGATGCCCGTGCCCTTGTCCGCCTCGGCGCCGGTGTGGGGGAGGACGGGGATCTCGACGTCGAACAGCGGGCTGCGCACGGTGCGGCCGAACAGGAAGCGGTAGCGCTCGTCGTCGGGGTGGGCGACGAGGGCCACGCAGGCCGGCAGGAGCTCCGGGCGGGTCGTCTCGATGACGACGTCGGTGCCCTCCTCGGTGTGGAAGGCGAGCTTGTGGTAGTGCCCGGGGTAGTCGCGGGCCTCGAGCTCGGCCTGGGCGACGGCGGTCTGGAAGGTGACGTCCCACAGGCCCGGCGCCTCGGACTGGTAGGCCTCGCCGCGGGCGAGGTTGCGCAGGAAGGCCGTCTGGGAGGCGCGCTGGGCGTCGGCGCCGATGGTCTGGTAGCTGTGCCGCCAGTCCACCGACAGGCCCAGGCGGCGGAACACCTGCTCGAAGGCCTGCTCGTCGCTGGCCGCCAGGCGCAGGCACAGCTCGACGAAGTTCTTCCGGCTCACCGGCACCTGGTCGGCGGCCTTGATCGACTTCCCGTCGCCGCCCTCGTGGGGCGGGGTGAAGTCGGGGTCGTAGGGCAGTGAGGGGTCGCACCGCACGCCGTAGTAGTTCTGCACGCGGCGCTCGGTGGGCAGGCCGTTGTCGTCCCAGCCCATGGGGTAGAAGACGGAGCGGCCGCGCATGCGCTGGTAGCGGGCGATGACGTCGGTCTGGGTGTAGCTGAAGACGTGGCCGACGTGCAGCGAGCCCGAGGCGGTGGGCGGCGGGGTGTCGATCGAGTAGACGTCGGCGCGCTCGGCGCCGCGGTCGAACGCGTAGGTGCCGAGCTCCTCCCAGCGCGCGTCGTGCCGCTCCTCCAGACCATCGGTGCTCACACGGTCCGGCGCCGAGGGGGCGGGCAGGCGGGTGGGCGACGGTGTGGAGGGCGATGTGCTCATGGGTGCCGATTCTTCCACGCTCGCGACCGCCGGGAGGTCCCGTGGGCGCGGGCCCTCGCCACACCGGCGACCCCTGCCGCCTCGCGTTGGCGACTCTCCGCCGCCCCCTACTTTCGGCGAGCGCATGGGTCGTGTGTCGAGACGATGGGCTCAGGGCATGCTCTCGAGACACGACCCATGTGCTCGAGGCCGGGGCGTCAGCCGGAGGGTCGGGTGCGGGCCAACTCGTCGACGAGCGCGGCGATGGGGTCGTAGCCGGTGACCGGCCCGCCGGCCAGCAGGCCGTCGGCGCCGAGGACCACCGCGGTGGGGGAACCGGTGAGACCGAGCCGCCGCAGGGTGAAGCCGGATCCGCCCGTCACCGTCCGGACGTCGACGTGGGGGAGTCGACGGCGCCAGCGGGGGATCGCCGCGTCGAAATACTCACGCTCCCTGCCCAGCCGGGGGATCCGCAGCAGCAGCTGGGCGCGGTCCCGGGCGAGGCTGGCGAGCTCGTGCTCCCCGCCGTCGACCCACACCCGCCCGGCTGGTATCGGGCGCCGCAGGTAGGGGCGTTCGCGCCCGTCGCCGCGCGGGCGGAAGGCCGAGGTGCTCTCGACGACACCGAGGGCTCCCAGGGCGCCGCCCACGGCGATGACGCCCGGGTGCAGGCTCTCGACGGCCCACCAGCCGCGCAGTCCGGCCGCGAGGACGACGCCCGACGCCACCACCATCGCGGCGTCCAGCACCACGTGCGCCGGTCCGGCGGGTCGGTCGTCGTCCAGCCCGAAGCAGTGGCAGGCCACCGGGGTCGGTGAGCGCCAGGCCCGCCACGCGACCACGAGGTAGGTCGCGGAGAGCGCCGCCGTGACGGCGGCGAGGACGGCGAGGAGGATGCCCGGCGCGCCGATGAGCGCGAGGCCGAGGACGATCTCGCCGGCCGCGTGGAGCCGGACCGCCCACGGGGCGCGCAGCCGCGGCGGGATCCCGAGCGCGGCCAGGTGCACGGCCTCGGGCGGGCGGGCGAGCTTGCCCGCCCCGGCGGCGATGAGGACGACCGCGAGCGCCACGACGGCGATGCTGGCGGCGAGGTCCATGGCCCGAGGTTAGCCGTGGGCTCCGGGCTCCTCGGCCGTTCCAGCGCCCGCGCCCGTTCCCGCGCCCGACCCCGTCTCCGTCCCCGTGCCCGGCACGGGGCAGGTGTCGAGCCGCGTGAGCAGGTCCCGGAGCTGGGCCACCTCGGAGTCGTCGAGGGGGGCGAGCAGCTCGGCGCCGAGCGCGCCCCGCTCGGCGAGGACCTGGGCCGCCAGGTCGTGGCCCTTCGCCGTCGGCTCCACGAGCACGGCGCGGCGGTCCGACGGGCTGGGCACGCGGCGCACGAGCCCTTTCTCCTCGAGGGAGTCGATCACCTCGGTGACCGATCGGGGCGCGATCCGCAGGCGCTCGGCGATGTCGGCGAGCCGGGCACCGCCGTCGGCGGCGATCGCGGCCCGCAGGGCACGGAACTCGTGGGGGGAGGGGCCCCAGGGTTCGAGGGCGTCCATCCAGCGTCGGCGGATGCGACGCGCGGTGCGCACGATGAGCTCGTAGACGTCGGGCTCGTGGTCGTGGTCCGCGCAGCGGTCAGGCCGGCCGTGAGGGTACGCCCGCGGGCCGCGTGGTGCGCGGACGTCGTCCGGTGCGTTCTCGGTGGGCACGCCCGCATCGTATCCGGCCTTGCGGCACCCCTCATAGTGAGGTAACCTCAGCAAGTCGCTCCGGCCCCGCACCCTGCGCCGCCGTCGAGCCTGCCGACCCTCGATCACAGGAGGCGGTGCCCCATGACAGCACCCCACATCAGCCCACGCCCCGCCGACCGCACCGGCCGCCCCCACACCCGCGGCGGCGGTCCCAGCGGCCCCGGCGGCCCCGAGCCCGCCCGCGTCGATCCCGCCGACCGCGCCCAGCTCGCCGAGCACCCCGTCAGCCTGCGCCGCATCGGCGCCCTGTTCCGCCCGCACCGCACGGCGGTGGGCGTCGTCGTCGTGCTCATCGTCGCCACCTCCCTGGTGGGGCTGGCGACCCCGTTCCTCACCAAGCACCTCATCGACTCCGCGATCCCCGACCAGGACGTCACGCTCCTGCTCCTGCTCGTCGGCGGCCTGCTCGCGGTCACGGTCGTCACCTCCCTGCTCGGCGTCGTCCAGACCTGGCTGGCCACCACCGTGGGTCAGCGGGTCATGCACGGGCTGCGCACCAGCGTCTTCGCGCACCTGCAGCGCCAGTCGGTCGCCTTCTTCACGCGGACCCGCGGCGGGGAGGTGCAGGCCCGCCTCACCCAGGACATCCAGGGCATGCAGTCCGTCGTCACCTCGACCGCCACCTCGATGGCCTCGAACATCACCACGGCCGTCGGCACCGCGGTGGCCATGGTCGTCCTGTCCTGGCAGCTCTCCCTGCTCTCGCTCGTCGTGCTGCCCCCGGCGGTCTGGCTCACCCGCCGGGTCGCGCTCCTGCGCCGCGAGATCACCGCCCGCCGTCAGCGCGCCATGGCCGACCTGCAGAGCCAGGTCGACGAGTCGCTCTCCGTCAGCGGCGCCACCCTGGGCAAGATCCTGGGCACCGGCCCGCGCGCCTCGGCGGCCTTCGCCGCCACGTCCACCGAGCTCGCCGACCTCGAGGTGCGCTCCCAGCTGGCCGGACGCTGGCGGATGGCCTCGCTGAGCATCGTCTTCGCTGCCATCCCCGCCCTCATCTACCTGTTCGCGGGCCTGCCCGCGACCTCGGGCGGGATGACCATCGGGACGATCGTGGCCTTCACGGCCCTGCAGACCCAGCTCTTCCGCCCGCTCATGGGCGTGCTCAACGTCGGCGTCCAGGTGGTGTCCTCGATGGCGCTGTTCAGCCGGGTCTTCGAGTACCTCGACCTCGACGTCGAGATCGACGACCCCGCCGAGCCGGTCCGCATCGACCCCGCCCGGGTCCGCGGCGAGCTGCGCCTGGACGGCGTCGGGCTCACCTACCCCGGCGCCGACACCGCCGCGCTGACGGGCATCGACCTGCACGTCCCCGCCGGCACCTCCCTGGCCCTGGTCGGCCCCACCGGCTCGGGCAAGTCCACGCTCGGCTCGCTGGTCGCCCGGCTCGTCGACCCCACGGTGGGGCGCGTGACCATCGACGGCGTCGATCTGCGCGACATGGCGCTGGCCGACCTCGCCCGGATCGTCGGCGTCGTCTCCCAGGAGACCTACCTCCTGCACGGCACCGTGCGGGAGAACCTGCGTCACGCCCGGCCAGACGCCACCGACAAGGAGATCGAGGCCGCCGCGCGCGCCGCGCAGGTGCACGACCTCATCGCCTCCCTGCCCCAGGGCTACGACACCATGGTCGGCTCCCGCGGGTACCGGTTCTCCGGCGGCGAGAAGCAGCGGATCGCCATCGCCCGCACGCTCCTGCGCGACCCGCGCGTGCTCGTGCTCGACGAGGCCACCTCCGCGCTGGACACCACCACCGAGAAGGCGGTCCAGGACGCCCTCGACGCGCTGGCGGTGGGACGCACGACCCTGACCATCGCCCACCGGCTGTCGACGATCGCCGGCGCGGACCAGATCGTCGTGCTCGACCACGGGCGCGCGGTCGAGCGAGGCAGCCACGAGGAGCTCGTCGCGGCCGACGGCGCCTACGCCGCGCTCGTCGGCGACCAGGAGCGCGGGCGCGCACTCGAGCCCGCGGGTGTCTGAGCGGGGCGGCCCGCCGGCCGGCTCAGCCGGCGGAGAGCTCGGTGTTGCGGGTCATCACCGCGTCCGCCGCGGCGATGACGGCGGCCGGGAACCCCGCCCGGTCGAGCGCGACCATGCCGGCGACCGTGGTGCCGCCCGGCGAGCACACCCGGTCGACGAGATCCTGGGGGCTCGTGCCCTCCGCGGCCAGCTCACGGGCCAGGGTCCCCGCACCGGCGGCGGCCTGCGCGGCCATCCGCACCGCCTGGTCCTTGGGCATGCCCGCGGCCACGGCCGCACGCGCGAGGGAGTCGATGAGCTGGAACACGAAGGCCGGCGCAGAGCCCGCGATCGCCGTGAACGCCCCGAAGTGACGCTCCTCGATGACCTCGGCCGTGCCGACGGCCTCGAACAGCTCGACGACGGCGGCCAGCTGCTCGGCGCTCGCGGCCGCGTTGCCGCACACGGCCGCGGCGCCCACCCCGACCTGGGCGGCCACGTTGGGCATCACCCGCACGACCGGATGCCCCTCGGGCGCCGCCACGGTGAGCGTGCCCAGCTCCAGCCCGGCGGCGATGGAGACCACCGGCGCCCCGGACGCGGCTAGGGCGTCGCCGACCTCGGCCAGCACGCCGAGCACGACGTGCGGCTTGACCGCGAGGACCACCAGCCCGTCCGCGCCGACCTCGGCGACGAGCCCGGCGGCGTCGTCGTGCGCGGTGCCGCCGACGGCCTCGGCCAGGCCGGCCGCCGCCTCGGCGCGCAGGTCGTGGACGTGGATCTCGTGCCTGCCGCCGGTCGCCGCCACGCCGTGGGCGATCGCCGAGGCCATGGCCCCCGAGCCGATGAATCCGATGCGCACGTGAGGTCCTCTCGCCGGTCGTGCCCGATGTCCGTCACCCCCATGATGGACCCATGACCGCCACCAGCACCCCCGCACCCCGCGCACTGGTCACCGGAGCCTCGAGCGGGATCGGCCGGGCCACCGCCCGCCGACTCGTCGACGCCGGCCTCCAGGTCCTCGCCACGGCCCGCCGGGCCGATCGGCTCGCCGCCCTGGCCGAGGAGATCGGGTGCGACACCTTCGCTGCCGACCTCACCGACCCCGACGACGTCGCCGCGCTTGTCGACCAGGCCGTCGCCGGCGGTCCGCTCACCTCCCTGGTCAACAACGCCGGCGGCGCCCTGGGTGCCGACAGCGTGGAGACTTCCGACCCCGCGGACTGGGCGCGCATGTACGAGATCAACGTGCTCAGCACCCTGCGGCTCACCCAGGCCCTGCTGCCGCACCTGCGGGCCGACGGCGGCGGGGACGTCCTCGTGGTGACCTCCACCGCGGCGCTCGCCCCCTACCCGGGCGGGGCCGGCTACACCGGCGCCAAGCACGCCGAGCGGATGCTCGTCGAGACGCTGCGCCTCGAGCTCGTCGGCGAGCCCCTGCGGGTCATCGAGATCCAGCCCGGGCTCGTGGCCACCGAGGAGTTCTCCCTCAACCGTTACCGCGGGGACGCCGCCGCGGCCGCGCGCGTCTACGCGGGCGTGGCCGAGCCGCTCAGCGCCGAGGACGTCGCGGACGTCATCACCTTCGCGCTCACGCGGCCCGCCCACGTCAACCTCGACTCGGTGGTGGTCCGCCCCCGCGCCCAGGCCTCGAACACGGTGCTCCACCGCGACGGCGACTGAACCCGCCACGGGCGGGCGCCCGGGGGCGGGCCAGCGGTCAGACGGCGCGCGAGGTCGCGGTGGCGCCGGAGGCCGCGTCGACGGTGCCGGCCAAGGTGGGGTTGCCGAACACGTACAGGTCCCAGGTGAGCCGGCCCTCCCAGCGCACGAGCTCGATGCTGCGCAGCGTCTGCCCGTCGAGGATCCCCGCGGAGGTGGCCCGGCCCAGGGCGTCCTCCAGGGAGATGACGTCCTCGCCGGCCAGCGCGAGCGCGGCCTCGTCGGCCGGGGCGCTGTTCTGCCCCACGACGGCGTAGGCGGCGTCGAGGGTGACCTCGATCCGCTCCTCGCCCTCCACGCCGACGACGAGGTAGCGGGCCTCGGCGCCGCCGTCGTCGATCTGCACCGCGGAGAGGATCGAGGCCGAGGGGTGGGCGGCGCGGGTGGCCCCGGTGGCGGCGCGGATGGCGTCGGCGCCCGGCGCGGGGAGCTCGGGCTCTTCGGTGGGCGTCTCCGTGGGTGACTCGCTGGGCGTCTCGGGCGGCGGCGTCGTCGTGGGCTCCTCGCCGGGCGGGTCGTCCGGCGTGCCGCTGGTCGGGGGCTCGGTCGGCTCCGTGGGGGTGTCCGGCTCGTCGCTGTCCGGCGCGCCGGGGTCCGCGGGCGCGTCCGGGTCCTCGGTGGGATCCTCGCCGTCCGGGTCCTCGGAGGTCGGGTCCTCGGAGGTCGGCTCCTCGGTGGTCTCCTCGTCGGTGGGTTGCTCGCTGGTGGCGTCCTCGGTCGGCGACTCCTGCGCGCCCGGGTCCTCGGAGGGGGACTGCGCGTCGGCGCCGTCCGCGAGCGAGGCGTCCCCGGGCGCGGAGCTGCCCCCGTCGCCGGGCTCGTGGGTCTGCGAGCTCACGGAGGGTCCGTCCGAGCAGGCGGCGACCGTCAGGGCGGCCGCGAGCACGAGGGAGGGCAGCGCGAGAGCCCGCGACATGGAGCGCATGTCGCCAGTGTGCCGCCCCTGCGGCCAGAGCGCCTCCCCCTGCATGGGGAGATGACACCATGTGGCGAGGGTCGCACGGGGGAGGCTGGACCGGTGCCGAAGCACACGTCCCGGCCTGCGATGCCGGCCCGCCGCCGGCGTGCGGTCAGGTGGTCGGCGGCTCCTCGGTGCGCAGCGGCTTGTCGTCGATGATCGTCGGCTCCTCCTCGCCTGCGGGGACGTCGACGCTGTTGAGCACCTCGCCGGTGATCGTGTCGATGCCGACGCGGCCCAGGGTGCCGTCGGCCGACCGGATGCCGACCAGCAGGATGTTCGCGGGGGAGTCGGGCGGCATGGCGACGAGCACCTCGCCGGGACGGACCTCGAGCGCACCGGCGACCGCGTCGGCCACCTGCACGTGCCAGTCCGCCAGGACGTCGGCGCCGTCACCCTCGTCCGTGCCGATCGGGTAGGTCGTGTGGTCGACGACCTCGAGGGTGCCGGGGTCCACCGCGGCCTCGCTCATCTCCTGCCCGTCCGTGGTCCACACGAGCCAGACCTGGTCGAGCTCGGGAGGCACGTCCAGGTGGTCGGAGCTGCTGCGCCCCGAGGAGATGACGATCCCGACGGCGACATCCTGTCCGGTGGCCCCGAGGGCGTTGTCCTGGATCGTCGTGGCGTCGTCGGCGGTGAGCACCGGCTGACCGGGCTCGGCCGACGCGAGCTCACGGTCGACCGAGGAGGTCGCCCCGGCCTCGAGGCCGAGCGCGTCGTCCGTGGTCGGTACGTCGGGCCGGGTGCCGGTGGTGCCGCCGCCCGGACCGGTGCCGCCGCCCGGAGCGACCGGGCCGCTGTCGGCGCACCCACCGACGAGCGCGGCGAGCAGGAGGACGACGGGGGCGGCTCGGCGAGCCCTGCGGGTGGGGGAGGTCATGCCGTCAGACTAGGGTCCGCGCCCGCCGGGCCGGACCCGCCCCGGTGGGTACAGGTACCGGGGGGCGACCTCCCCACCCCGCCCGGGTCACTCGGTGGTCACCTCGCCGGTGACGGCGTCGACGTACACGTCGCCCTCGTCGTCGTCGAGGTCGAACTCCCATCGGACGGTGCCGTCCTCGGTCTCCAGCTCGATCTCCTCGACCACGGGGTCGTCGCTGATGGCGCCCTCGACGGCGGCCGCGGTGATCGCGTCGATCATCGTCAGCTCGGCGGCCTCGAGCTCGGCGAGGGTGTCGTCGTCCACGTCGTCGGACTCCTGCTCGGCGACCGAGAGGTCGGGACGCAGGGTGATCTCGACCAGGGTGGTGCCGTCGACGACGTCGACCTCGAAGCCGGAGTCGTCGCGCTCGAGCATGACGACGTCGCCCTCGGGCACGAGCTCCTGGGCCGCGGCGATCGCCGAGGCGAGCTCGGCCACGCCGGGCAGCTCCGCGCCGTCGGAACCCGAGGCTCCGTCGGAGGCGTCGTCCGCTCCGTCGGAGGCGGAGTCGGAGCCCGAGGCTCCGTCGGACGCGGTGTCGTCGTCCGCGTCGCCGGAGGCGGACGCGTCGTCGCTCGCCGAGTCGTCGTCGGCGTCGTCGGAGGCGGTTCCCGACCCGGCGTCGGAGGTCGCGGTGGCGTCCTCGACGGTGGGGTCCTCCTCGGCGGAGGAGCAGCCCGCCAGCACGAGGGCGAGGGAGACGGCGGCGAGGGAGACGGTGGTGGTGGCTCGGTTCGTTCGCATGGATCCAGTGTGGTCCGCGCCGGTGAGAGCCGCAGGAAGGCGCCGGTGAGAGCCCTCTCAGCGGAGGCGGGCCACGCCCCGGCGGAGGTCCGACGTAGTCTCGGATGCGGCGGCCACCAGTTTTGCTCCCGATGAAAAAAAGGCCCATAGTGAGTGGTGGCGAGCGGGCGACGGATGCCCACAGCCCCGTCCCCACGGACGGCACACCGGCAACGACGCTCAGGTACAACGGCGAGAAGGACCTCCCATGACGGACACGGCGCACATCCCCTCCACCTCGACGAAGGTCGGGGCGTGGTTCATCGGCGGGCGGGGATCGCTCGCCACCACCGCGGCGGTCGGACTGGCCGCGCTGGCCCGCGAGCTCGTCGAGCCGCACGGCGTGACCACCGCCGCCCACGAGCTCGCCGGCGTGCCCTTCGTCGGCTTCGGCGACATCGTCGTCGGCGGCCACGACATCGCCGAGGGCGACCTCGCCCGCCGGGCCATGGCGCTCGCCGTCGGGGGGATGTACCCGCGCGAGCTCGTGGCCGAGGTGACCGAGGAGCTCGCCGGTGCCGACGCGAACATCCGCATGGCCGCCTCCGGGGGCGCCACCCAGCAGGCCGACATCGACCAGATGGCCGCCGACATCACCGACTTCCGCGACCGGCACGGTCTGCGCGCGGTCGTCGTCGTCGACGTCTCCTCGACCGAGCGGCTGCCGACCGACCACCCGGCCTTCCACTCCGAGGAGGCGCTGCGCACCGCCCTGGACACCCCGGGCGCGGCCGTGCTGCCGCCGAGCTCCGTCGCGGCCGCGGCGGCCATCCAGGCCGGCGCCCCCTACGCCGGCTTCACCCCCTCGGCGGGCATGGGCCTGCCGGTGCTGCGCGCCCGGGCCCGGGCGGCGGGCCTGCCGATCGCCGGGCAGGACGGCAAGACCGGCGAGACGCTGCTGCGCACCGTGCTCGCCCCGATGTTCGCCGCCCGCGGGCTGAAGGTCATGTCCTGGGCGGGGACCAACATCCTCGGCGGCGGCGACGGCGAGACCCTCGCCGACCCCGAGACCGTGCGCTCGAAGCTGGCCTCGAAGAACCGCGGTATCCACTCCCTGGTCGGCAAGGACGTCGTCACGCCCCTGCACATCGACAACGTGCCCGACCTCGGCGACATCAAGACCGCCTGGGACCACGTGCACGCCGCCGGCTTCCTCGGCAGCCGCGTCACCCTCCAGACCACGTGGACCGCCTACGACTCGACCCTGGCCGCGCCGCTCGTCATCGACCTCGTCCGCGCCCTGGTCCTCGCCCTCGACGCCGGGCGGGTCGGCGAGGTCGCCGAGCTCGGGTGCTTCTTCAAGGACCCGTGGGGCAGCGACGAGCACGCCTTCGCCGAGCAGACCCGGATCTTCCACGACTGGGTCCACGAGGTGGCCGCCGAGGTGGCCGACTCCGCCGACGCCTCCGCGAACGGATCCTCGAACGGATCCGCGAACGGTGCCGCCGACGCGCCCGCGCCGACCGACCCGCTGACGGTCGGGCGATGACCACGCCGTCCGACCTTGCCGAGCTCGTCCGGGCGCCGGGCGCGCTCAGCGCCCTGGGCGACACGCTCGTGGGCGCCACCGCCGCCCGCGGGCGGGTCGGCGCGCGGGCGCTCGCCCTGCCCGCCGCCTCGGCCTGCCTGTACGCCGCGGGCATGGCGCTCAACGACTACGCCGACGCCGACCTCGACGCCGTCGAGCGGCCCGAGCGCCCCATCCCGTCGGGGCGGGTCTCCCGGGACACCGCGCTCGCGGTCGGCGCGGGGCTGACCGCCGCCGGACTCGTCCTCGCGCGCATCGCGGGACGCGCTCCCGGCCGGGTCGCCCCGCTCGTCGCCGCCGCGGTGTGGACCTACGACCTGGCGGCGAAGAACAGCCCGGCCGGCCCCGCGGTCATGGCCGCCTGCCGGGGCCTGGACGTGCTCATGGGGGCCGCCGGACCCGGCTGGCGCCGCGCCCTGCCTGCCGCGGCCGTGATGACCGCCCACACCGGCGCCGTCACCGTGCTGTCCCGCGGGGAGGTGCACGGCACGACCTCGGCCACCGCCGTCGGCGCGGCCACCGTCACCGGCGCCGCGGCCCTGGCCACCGTCGCCATCGCGCGCGCCGGCGCCGGGGGCGGGGCCGTCCTGGGGGCCGCCGCGTATGGCGCCGCCGTCCTGCCGGCGCAGGTGGCCGCGGCCGCCGAGCCCACCGCGGAGCACGCCCGCACGGCCACCCGGAACGGCATCCGCGCCATGGTGCCGCTCCAGGCGGCGCTCGTCGCACGCACCGGCGCCCGGGCGGCCACCGCCGCCCTGGTGGTCGTCGAGCTGGCCGGGCGGCTCCTCGCCCGCGCCCGGACCAGGGGGGACCTCACATGACTGCCGACCGCTGGAGCTTCGGCTACGGCACCAACGGCTTCGCCGACCACCGCCTCGACGACGCCCTCGACGTCATCGGCGAGCTCGGCTACGAGGCCGTGGCCCTCACGCTCGGGCACCCGCACCTCGACCCCTTCGCCCCCGACTGGCACGAGCAGGCCACGGCCCTCGGGCAGGACCTGCGGCGTCGGGACATGCGCGTCGTCGTCGAGACCGGGGCCCGCTACCTGCTCGACCCGCGCACCAAGCACCGCCCCACCCTCGTCGACCGCGAGGCCGGTCCCCGGATGGACTTCCTCCACCGAGCCGTCGAGATCGCCGAGGTCCTCGGCGCCGACTGCATCTCGCTGTGGAGCGGCGTGCTGCCCGCCGACGTCGACGCCGCCGAGGGCTGGGAGCTCATGCGCACCCGCCTGGCCGAGGTCGTCGCCGGCGCCGCCGAGCGCGGCGTGACGATCGCCCTCGAGCCCGAGCCCGGCATGCTCGTCGAGACGGTCGCCGACGCCCTGCGCCTGCGCACCGACCTCGGGGAGCCGGAGAACCTCGGCCTGACCGTCGACCTGGGCCACTGCGTCGCCGTCGAGCCCGACGGCGTCGTCGGGGCGCTGCGCGCCGCCGGCGACCTGCTGCGCAACGTGCAGGTCGACGACATGCTGCCCGGCGTCCACGAGCACCTCGAGCTCGGCACCGGCGAGCTCGACCTCGTCGCCGCCGTCGAGACGCTGCGCGAGATCGGCTACGCCGGCGTCGCCGCCGTCGAGCTGCCCCGCCACTCCCACGACGCCCCCCGGCTGGCCGCGGCGAGCATCGCCGCCTGGCAGGAGGCCGCGGCCGCGGCCCGCCACCCGTGGACCGCGCAGGCGGGACGGACCCTCGCGGAGGACCCCGCCCGCGCGCCCCGGCTCTTCGCCGAGGCGGGCCGCAAGGTCGGCCGCGAGCCGCTGCGGGCGGATGACCCGCAGGGCTTCCACGGCACCCGCGACGACGAGGCCCGCGCCACCCTCGTCGAGGCGCTGCACGGCGCCGGCGCCCCGGCCGAGGACCTCGCCGAGCTCTACCACCGGGGCGACGACGCCGAACGGCGCGGCGTGCTGCGCGGCCTGGGCCGCCTGGCCGACGCCGGGCAGACCCGGCCGGAGTGGGTGGCCACCGGTATCGAGCTGACCACCGACGCCCTGCGCACGAACGACACCCGGCTCGTCGCCGCGGCCATGGGGGCCTTCGCGAACCATCTCGACGACCACGCCTGGCGCCACGGCGTGCTCAAGCTCGTGTTCATGGGGGTCCCGCTCGCCGTCGTCCACGACCTGGCCGGGCGCCGGGACGCCGAGCTGGCCGCCATGGCCACCCGCTTCGCCGCCGAACGGCGCGCCGCCGGCCGCACCGTCCCCGACGACCTGCACCTCATCGCCGACGACCTGAGGGAGACCTGACATGCGCATCTTCGACCCGCACATCCACATGACGTCCCGCACCACCGACGACTACGAGGCGATGTACGACGCGGGCGTGCGCGCCCTGGTCGAGCCGGCCTTCTGGCTGGGCCAGCCCCGCACCAACGTCGGCTCCTTCGTCGACTACTTCGACTCCCTCATCGGCTGGGAGCGCTTCCGCGCCGCCCAGTTCGGCATCCGCCACCACTGCACCATCGCGCTCAACCCCAAGGAGGCCGGCGACCCCCGGCTGCGCGAGGTGATGGACCTCCTGCCGCGCTACCTCGTCAAGGACGGCGTCGTCGCGGTCGGGGAGACCGGGTACGACTCGATGACCCCCGAGGAGGACGAGATCCTCGAGGCCCACCTCTCCCTCGCCCTCGAGCACGAGCTGCCCGCCCTCGTCCACACCCCGCACCGCGACAAGGCGCCGGGCACGCAGCGCACCCTCGACGTCGTCGCCGCCTCCGGTCTGGACATGGGCCAGGTGCTCGTCGACCACCTCAACGAGACCTGCGTGGACATGGTCGCCGAGTCCGGCGCGTGGATGGGCTTCTCCATCTACCCCGACACCAAGATGGACGAGGCCCGGGTGGTGGCGATCATGCAGCGCCTGGGCATCGAGCGCGTCATCGTCAACTCCGCCGCCGACTGGGGGCGCTCGGACCCGCTGAAGACCGCCAAGACCGGCCGGGCGATGCTCGAGGCCGGCTTCACCGAGGACGACGTCGACAGGGTCCTGTGGCGCAACCCCGTGGAGTTCTACGGCCAGTCCGGGCGCCTCGAGCTCGAGCCCATCCCGGGGTTCGAGCCCGAGCGTCAGGGCCCCGACCTGTTCGAGGGCAACTCGGTCCTGCGGGGCATGAAGTCGCGCCGGGAGGACTGATGGACCTGTCCTACTGCACCAACGTCCACCCCGCCGAGGACGTGGCCGGCATCGTCGCCCAGCTCGACGAGCACGCCGGTCCCGTGCGGGTCGCCGCCGGGCTCGACACCCTCGGCGTCGGCCTGTGGCTGCCCGCCGGCGCCGCCGCCGAGCTCGCCACCGACGCGGGCGCCCGCGAGCTCCTGCGCGCGGCGCTGGAGCGCAACGGCCTCACCCTGCGCACCGTCAACGCCTTCCCCTACCAGGGCTTCCACGACGACGTCGTCAAGCTCGCCGTCTACCGCCCCGACTGGACGACCGCCGAGCGGCTCCGGCTGACCACCGACTGCGCCACCGTGCTCGCCGAGCTCATGCCCGCCGGCGCCACGGGCAGCATCTCCACCCTGCCGCTGGGCTGGCGCACCGGCTGGGACGAGAACGCCGACGCGGCCGCCGAGCAGCACCTGCGCGCGCTCGTGGACCACCTGCGCGACCTCGAGGCACGCACCGGCCGCACCGTGCGCATCGGGATCGAGCCGGAGCCGGGCTGCATCCTCGACGACGTCGCCGACGTCGTCGCCTGGCTCGGCGCCCGCCCGGCCCTGACCGCCGAGGGCCGCATCGGGCTGTGCCTGGACACCTGCCACCTCGCCGTCTCCTTCGCCGACCCCGCAGGGGCGGTCGCGGCCGCCACCGCCGCGGGCGTGCGCGTGGTCAAGGTGCAGGCCTCCGTGGCCCTCGAGGTCCCCGACCCCGCCGCGCCCGGCGCGACCGAGGCGCTCGCCCCGTTCGCCGAGGCGCGCTACGTCCACCAGGTCCGCACCCTGCCCCGCGCGGGGGAGGAGACGCACGCCGCCGACGACCTGCCCGAGGTCCTCGGCGCGGAGACCCCCTGGCCGACCGACCGGCCCTGGCGGGTGCACGTGCACGTCCCGCTGCACGCGCGCCCCGCCGCCCCGCTGCGCGCCACCGCCGAGGTGCTCACCGACGCCGTCGACGCGGTCCTGGCCGCCCCGCACGGCCACGAGGCCCACCTCGACGTGGAGACCTACACCTGGAACGTCCTGCCGGAGTCCCTGCGACCCGGCTCCCTGGTCGCGGGCATCGCCGCCGAGCTGCGCTGGGCGCGCGAGCACCTCGCCCACGCCCTCGCCGGCGCGCCCGACGCCGAGAACCCCTACCTGGAGGCCGCCAGATGAACCGTGTCCTGCTGCTCGACGTCGTCGGGCTCACGCCCCGGGCGCTCGCCCACATGCCCTCCCTGCGCTCCCTCGGCGAGCAGGGCGGCACCACCCGCCTCGACACGATCCTGCCCGCGGTGACCTGCTCGGTGCAGTCCACGATCCTCACCGGCGCCCTGCCGCGCGAGCACGGCATCGTCGGCAACGGCTGGTACTTCCGCGGGATCGGCGACCCGCTGCTGTGGCGCCAGCACAACCGGCTCGTCACCGCCGAAAAGGTCTGGGAGACCGCCCGCCGCGCGGACCCGGCGATGCGCACGGCCAACATGGGCTGGTGGTACGCCATGGGCGCCACCACCGACGTCACCGTCACGCCCCGGCCGATCTACCACGCCGACGGGCGCAAGAGCCCCGACGCCTACGTGCGCCCCCCGGCCCTGCACGACCGGCTCACCGGCGCCCTGGGGGAGTTCCCCCTGTTCCAGTACTGGGGGCCGACCGCGTCGATCGTCTCCTCGCAGTGGCTCATCGACGCCACCCGCGGCATGCTCGCGGGCCGGTTCGGCGAGCAGGCCCCGGACCTGGTGATGACCTACCTGCCGCACCTGGACTACGACCTGCAGCGCTTCGGCCCCGACTCGCCCGAGGCCGACCGCGCCGCCGCGGAGATCGACACCGCCCTGGCCCCGCTGCTGTCCGACGCGCTCGAGCGCGGGTACCAGGTGGTGGCCCTGAGCGAGTACGGCATCGAGAACGCCGACCGGCCCGTCGACATCAACCGGGTCCTGCGGCGCGAGGGCCTGCTCGAGGTCTACGTCCAGCAGGGCAAGGAGCAGCTCGACCCGTGGACCTCGCGGGCCTTCGCCGTCGCCGACCACCAGGTCGCCCACGTCTACGTCCCCGACCCGGCCGACCGGCCGCGCGTGGCCTCGATCCTGTCCGACATCGCCGGTATCGACGAGGTCCTCGACCGCGAGGCGCAGGCCCGCTACGGGCTCGACCACGAGCGCGCCGGCGACCTCGTCGCGGTCGCCGAGCCCGGCTCCTGGTTCACCTACTACTTCTGGCTCGACGACGACCGCGCGCCGGAGTACGCCCGCGGAGTCGACATCCACCGCAAGCCCGGCTACGACCCCGCCGAGCTGTTCTTCGACCCCGAGGACCGCCTCGCCAAGGCCAAGGCCGGGCTCAACCTCGTGAAGAAGAAGGCCGGCCTGCGCTACGCGATGAGCACCGTGCCGCTGGACCCCTCGGTGGTGCGCGGCACCCACGGGCGCCTGCCCTCCTCCGACGACGACGCCCCCGTGCTGCTCACCTCCGAGCCCTCGCTCCTGCCGGACGGCGCCGCGTCGGTGGCCGCCACCGACGTGCGCGACCTCGTGCTGCGCGCCCTGGGGCGGGACGGCGGCCGGGCGTGAGCGCGCCCGAGCTCGTCGTCCTGCTCGACAAGGACGGCACCCCGACCGGCAGCGCCGACAAGGCCGAGGTGCACACCACGGACACCCCGCTGCACCTGGCCTTCTCCAGCTGGCTGCTCGACGACCGGGGGCGCACCCTGCTCACCCGCCGGGCTATCGACAAGCAGACCTGGCCCGGGGTGTGGACGAACTCCTGCTGCGGGCACCCCGGTCCCGGGGAGGACCTCGAGGACGCCGTCCGACGCCGGGCACGCCAGGAGCTCGGGCTCACCGTGGGCGGGCTGCGCCCGCTGCTGCCCGACTTCCGCTACCGGGCCGTCGCCGCCGACGGGATCGTCGAGAACGAGATCTGCCCGGTGCTCGTCGGCCGGGTCGACGCCGACCCCGAGCCCGACCCCGACGAGGTGATGGAGTGGGCGTGGGTCGACGTCGAGGCCCTCCTCGGGGCGGTCGAGGCCACGCCGATGGTGTTCAGCCCGTGGGTCGTGCTCCAGGTGCAGGCGATGCGCGAGCGTGGACTGGTCCCCGGTCGTGGCTAGGACCGGGGCCGGTGAGCCCGCGCACGCGAGGGCGTCGGGCGGGTCCGATGCCGACGCCGACGCGGCCGGCACCCTCGAGGAGCGCGTCGCCGCGCTGATGACGGGCGCCGACCGGCTCACCCACGACCTGTGGGACGGGGTGCTCGCCCGCACCGGGTCACCCGCGGAGCTGGTCGAGCTCGTCGCGGCCGCCCGGGCCGCCGATGGCGGGAAGTTCCTGCGCCCCCGCCTCGCGGCCGCGGCCTTCCTCGCGTACGGCGGCACCGACGCCGCCCTGCTGCGCGCGGTGGCCGGCGCGGTCCAGCTCATGCACGTGGGGCTGTGCGTGCACGACGACCTCATCGACGGCGACCGCGTGCGCCACGGGCGCCCCGGAGTCGTCGCCACGATCGAGGACGGTGCCCGCGCGCACGGGCTGCCCGACGACGTCGCCCACCGCCGCGGCGTCGCCGGCGGCGTGCTCGCCGGCGACCTCGCGATCACCACCGCCGTGACCACGCTCCTGCGCGCCCCGGCCCCCGCCGGGCTGCGCGCCCATCTCGCCGCCGTCGCCCTCGACGTCCTCGAGCAGGCCGTCACCGGCGAGACCCTCGACGTCTGGTCCGAGACGGTCGAGCCCACCCAGGCCCGGCCGCACGCGGTGGCCGCCCTCAAGACCGCCTCGTACAGCATCGTCCTGCCGCTGACCCTCGGCGCGCTCGCGGCCGGGGCGGGCGAGGAGGTGCGCCCCGCGCTGCTGGCCGTGGGGGAGCCGCTCGGCATCGCCTACCAGCTGCGCGACGACGACCTCGGTCTGTTCGGCCGCACTGCCGCCACGGGCAAGTCCGCGGTCTCGGACCTGCGCGACGGCAAGCGCACCGAGCACGTGCGCCTCGCCGCGGAGCGGGCCGACGCCGAGCAGCGCGCCCGCCTGGACGCGCTCCTGGGCGACCCGGACCTGGACGAGGCCGGCGCGCAGGTCCTGCGCGCGATCATCGTCGACACCGGGGCCCGGGACGCCGTCCTCGGGCAGGTCGAGACCCTGGCCGCGCGGGCGGTGCGGGCGGCCCACGACGGGCTGCCGCCCGCGCTGGCCGCTCACCTCGAGGCGCTCACCCGCTCGCTGTCCACGAGACAGAGCTGAGCCCGCCCCCCTCCCGGACGTGCGGGAGGGGGCGGGCTCGGGGCGGGTCCAGGGTGCCGGGTCAGTCGTTGCGGCGGCGCTGGGTGTCGAGCACCGTCGACTGCAGGGGCCGGCAGGCCTCGGCGGCGGCCAGCGTGAGCAGCACGCCCACCACCACCGTCAGGGCCACCACGAGGATGCCCGTGGTGCTCGGCCGGGCGACGGCGAGGAACGGCACCGACAGGAGCGTCCCGACGCCGAGCGAGATCGCCAGGGTGACCACCAGCGGCACGAGGACCTGGTGGCGGCGCACCGCACCGAACACGGGGCGCGGCGTCCCGGCCCGGTCCATCGCCACCGACTCGTCGGCCCGGTCGACGACCGTGGAGGCCTGGTTGACCAGGGTCGAGGTCGCGGCGACGACGAGCCCGACGGCGAGGGTGATGATGACGCCGGTGCGGATGTCGGCCGTCATGACCATGTCGGCCCGCTGAGCACCGAGGGCGTCGGCGTCGGAGGGCAGGAGCGCGGCGAAGGCGGCGATCATGCCCAGCAGCGCCACGCCGGAGACGTTGCGCCACGCGGCCCGCGGGTCGTCGACGATGCGCCGGGCGGCCAGCAGCCGCGGCACCGAGGAGGTGACGGCCAGGGGCCGGGCGACCAGCTGCAGCACCCAGGGCCCCACGAGGTTGAGGGCGCCGACCACGAGCATCATCATCCCGATGAGGAAGGCGTAGCCGAACACCTCGGAGGCGGAGATGAAGTCGCTGAAGGACTGCGAGAGCAGGGCGAAGGCGAGCACGGCGGCGACCATGACGACCAGGCGCCACATCTTCAGCCGCGGCGGCACCTGCTGGGCGGCGACGCCGAGCGGGCTGATCCGCACGCGCTGCAGGCCCACCACCGTGGACAGGGCCGCCAGGGCGAGGAGGACGACGACGGTCGCGACGCCCAGCCACCAGGGCATGAGCATCTCGCCCGTGCCGATCGGCACGCCGTGGAAGGAGACCGCTCCCCAAAGGGGCAGCGAGGCGAACCAGAGGGCGGCGCCGACCACGGTGCCGAGCGCGGCCTGGACGAGGGTCTCGACGACGGAGAGCGAGACGACCTCGCCGCCGGTCATGCCGACCAGCCGCAGGGACGCCAGTCGGCGGGACCGTCCGCGGGCACCGAGGCGCGAGGCGGCGGCGCCGAGCCCCAGCACGGGCAGGACGAGCAGCGCGCAGGCGATGGCGGCGAGCACCACGTAGAACTGCAGCTGGTCGGCCGCCCACGTCGGGTCGAGCTGCATGCCCTCGAGGACGGAGGCGGGGACCTCGCGGAACCGGGTGACGAACATCCACGTGCCGCCGACGACGGTCAGGGCGAGGAAGGAGCTGACCGCGAAGGCGATGACGGCCAGGACGTCGAGGGTGGCGCCCGTGCGCGCGCCGCGCATGCGGGCGATCGCCAGGCGGGGTGCCAGGGAGAGGGTGGTGCTCATCGGGCGACCTCCGCCTTCGTGTCGGAGTGGATCATGGCGTCGCGCAGCTCGACGAGCCGCTCGCACCAGCCGGCCACCCGGGTGTCGTGGGTGACGACCACGAGGGTGGCCCCGCTCATCCGGGTCGTGGTGGTGAGGATCTGCATGACCTCGTGGCCGGTGGCCTGGTCCAGCGCCCCGGTGGGCTCGTCGGCGAAGACGACCGAGGGGGAGTGGACCATCGCGCGGGCGACGGCGACGCGCTGGGCCTGCCCACCGGACATCTCCCCGGGGCGGCGGCCGGCCGCGTGCCCGATGCCGAGCCGCTCGAGCCAACCGACGGCGGTGCGCAGCGCCTCGGCGCGCGGGGCGCCGCCGAGCATGAGCGGCAGCGCGACGTTCTCCTCGGCGGAGAGCTCGGGCACGAGCTGACCGTCCTGGAAGACGAAGCCGAGGCGCTCGCGGCGCAGGCGGGAGCGGGAGGCGTCGTCGAGGGAGGACACGACCGTGTCGCCGAGGCGGACCTCGCCGCCGTCGGGCGTGCGGATGCCGGCCAGGCAGTGCAGCAGGGTGGTCTTGCCGGACCCGGAGGGGCCCATGACGGCCAGCGACTGGCCGGCCGGGACCGCGATGCTCACCCCGGCCAGGGCGCGGACCTGGCCGTAGGTGGCGGTGAGGTCGGAGGCGAGCAGGGGTGCTGGTGCGTTGTGCTGTGTCATGCCTCTACCTCACCGCCGTCGACGTCGAAGTCCCATGGTGCCCGGTGCCGACCTGGGGTGGTGCCAGCACCACCCGGGCGGTGGACCTGCCCGTGGCGGTACCGGCGCCGCGGTCCGGCTACCGTGGCCCGGTGCCCCGCCTGAGCCGACCCGAGCGCGCCGCGCGCCGACTGTTCTGGCTGCAGGTCGGCGTCGGGCTCCTCGCGGGCGTGGGCATCGTGCTCGGGCTCCTCGCGACGACGAGCCAGGGCCCCTGGGGGGTGTTCGCCGGGGTGCTCACGTGCGCGTGGATCGGGCTGACGATCGCCGCTCTGCTGCGCCTCGAGCGGCGCAAGCCCTTCGCCGAGGACCTGCCCGACGTGCCCGAGTGGGCCCGGAAGGTGGCCGAGCTGCGGACCTCGCGCCGCGAGATCGTCGCGGCCTTCGAGCTCGAGCGCCGCCGCATCGAGCGGGACCTGCACGACGGCGCCCAGCAGCACCTCGTCACCGCCGGCATGAAGCTCGGCGAGGCGGCCATGCTCGTCGAGGCGGCGACGTCGGAGGCTGCGGAAGACGACCGGCTCGGCGAGGCCGCGCGCCTGCTCGAGGCCGCCCAGGACGACGCCGACCGGGCGCTGGCCGCCCTGCGCGAGACCGTCTCCGGCATCCACCCCACGGTGCTGTCCGACCGGGGCCTGGAGGCCGCCGTCCGCGACCTGGCCGAACGATCCGCGCTGACGGTGTCCGTCACCGTGCCGCACCCGCTGCCGAGCGTGCCCGAGGGGGTGGCGGCCGTGGCCTACTTCGTCGTCAGCGAGGCGCTGACGAACGTGGCCAAGCACGCCCCGGACGCCTCGGTCACCGTCCTGCTCGCAGTCGACGACGCCATGCACGTCTCGATCGTCGACGACGGCCCGGGCGGGGCCGCGATCGTGCCCGGCCGCGGACTTGCCGGGATGGCCGAGCGGCTCGCCGCCGTCGGGAGCCGGCTGGAGGTCTCCAGCCCCGACGGCGGACCGACCATCGTCTCCGCCCACGTCCCCCTGCTGCTCGACCAGGGGGACGCGGCCGTCGTCGTCGAGCTGGGGGAACGCTCATGAGACTGGTCGTCGCGGACGATGCCGCCCTGCTGCGCGAGGGGCTGGTGGGCATCCTCGAGCGCCAGGGCCACGAGGTCCTCGCTCAGGCGGCGAGCGCGACCGAGCTCGAGGCCGTCGTCACCCGGCTGGTCGGCGAGGGCGAGGAGATCGACGTCGTCGTCACCGACGTGCGGATGCCGCCCGGCGACGGCGAGGACGGGCTGCGCGCGGCCGCCCGCATCCGCGCCGCGCACCCGCACGTCGGGATCCTCGTGCTGTCCCAGTACGCGGCCCCGGCCTACGCCGCCGAGCTGTTCGCCCCGTTGTCGGACCCCTCGGCCGCCGTGCGCGCGGAGGTCGGCGGCCTGGGGTACCTGCTCAAGGAGCGGGTCGCCCGGGTCGCGGACTTCATGCGCTCGCTGGGGATCGTCGCCGCCGGCGGCGTCGTGGCCGACCCCGACGTCGTCTCCCGCCTCGTGGCCGGGCGCCGGACCGCGCTGGACGACCTCACGCCGCGCGAGCGGGAGGTGCTCGAACTCATGGCCGGCGGGCTGAGCAACCAGCAGATCGCGGAGCGCCTCTTCCTCTCCTCCGGCGCGGTGGCCAAGCATGTCTCCAACGTGTTCAGCGGGCTGGGGCTCGCGGCGAACGAGGAGAACCGCCGCGTGCGCGCGGTGCTCGCCTACCTCACGGCCGTGGGCGGCTGAGCGGCCCCTCGACGTGCGGAGTCACTGGGTGGGGGAGAGGTCGCCCCCGACCTCCCGTCAGGTGGTCGTGGGCCCAGCGTCGGGCTCGGCACTCCCGTCGCGGTTGCCCTGGGACCCGCCGTCCGATCCGCCGTCCGACTCGCCGTCGCCGACCGGCACCGCGTTGAGCACCTCACCGGTGGCGGCGTCGACGGTCACCCGGAGCGCGGTCCCGTCGTCCTGGAGGATCCCGACCGCGAGGAACGGGCGGGCCGACACGTCGTCGGTCGTGGCGACGATGACGATGCTCCCCGGGCGTGCGGCCACCGCTGACGCCGCGGCATCCGTGAGGCTGACCTCGTGGGCGCCCAGCTGCTCCTCGGCGCCGGCGTCCAGCTCTTCGCTGCCGAACGTCTCGGTCTCGAGCGGCTCCCAGGCGTGCGGGTCCGGGTCGAGCGGGGCGGGCCAGCTGATGATGCTCACCTCGTCGGCATCAGCCGTGTAGACCTGCCACACGTCCTGGTCGTATCGGCCCTCGCTCCCCGCGATCGTCGAGTGCTCGATCACCCAGGCGATCCGGTGCCCGGTCTCGCCGAGGGAGAGCTCCTCGAGGGTCGCGATGTCGGCGATGCCCAGGGTCGGGCTCTCATCGTCCGCGTCGCGCACCGCACGGTCGACGGCGTCGAACGCGTCGTCGGGCAGCCCGAGCCCGTCGTCGGTCGACGGGAGCTCGGCGGGTGGTGCGGGCGTGGCGTCGCAGTCCGGCCAGGCCGGGCACGGGTCCGACGGCGCCTCGGTGGGGCCGGCCGGTTCGGTGGGGGCGTCGGAGGGTGCGATCGGGTCGCCGGTGCACGCGCTCAGCGTCAGTGCGATTCCGGCCACGGCGGCGAGGGACCAGGGGGTGCGGTGGGGGGACATGTCGCGACCGTAGCCGCGCCACGGTGCGATTTCCCGGGGCGAGGAGGGGAGTGCTGCCACGGGGCAGGACTCCCCTCGTCGGGTGCGGGCGTGTGCGGGCGCTGGGTCGGTCCGACCGGCGCGGACAGCACAGGTCCGCCGGCGCGGGCCGCGCCGGCGGACGTCGGTGCCCGTCAGCCGACCGGGCTGACGTTCTCCCCGGTGACGGCGTCGAGGACGACGGAGTAGTCGTGGGCGCCGTAGAACAGGAAGTTCCATGCGGCGTCGCCCTCCCACACCTCCGTGAGGGACACGCTGTGCAGGATGAAGTCCCCGCCGCCGAGACCGGTCTCGGCGAGGGCCAGCTCGATGGCGTCGTCGATGGTCAGCGTCGCGACGTCGAGGTGGCCGAGGATCTCTGCGTCGGCGGGCGCCGAGGTCTCGTCGACGACCGCGCCGGACGGGTCGAGGGTGATGGTCAGCAGCTCCTCGCCGCTGACCGCCTCGACCACGGTGCCGTTGCCCTCGGGCTCCTCGGGGTACTCGCTCGTGTCGTTGTAGTTCACGGCGACGACCTGGGCCTCGGGGTGGGCGTCCTGCACGGTCGCGATCGCCCCGAACAGCTCGGCGGAGCCGGGGACGTCGGTCGGGTGCGAGCTGCCGACGTCCCCGCCCTCGTCGTCACCCGGGTCCTCGGAGGGGGCCTCCTCGGTGGGCGTGTCCTCGGGCGGAGCCTCCTCGGTGGGCGTCTCCTCGGTGGGAGGCGCCTCCGGCGTCGTGGGCTCATCGGTGGGTGCCTCGTCGGAGGGTGACGGTTGCGGCTCGGGTTCGGGCGCGGGGTCGCTCGTGGTCGGCGGTGCCGACTCGCCGTCGCCCTCGCAGGCGCCCAGGGTGAGCGCGAGCGCGAGGACCGCCGTCGTACCGGTCAGGGAACGGAGCCTGGTAGCCATGCCACCACCGTATGGGCCGGGTCACATCCCGCCACCTGAAAAGGTGGGGAGGTCGCCCCCGAGGGGCGGCCTCCCCACCGGTCGGATCGCGCGACGACGGACCTGCCTGTCAGATCGCGACGGCGTTGAGCGGCTCGCCGGTCACGCCGTCGATGCCGACGCGGACCATGTGGTCGCCCGGGGTCTCGATGACGACCACCACGACCGGGCTGGCGGCCTCGAGGACGTGGATCTGGTGGACGAACACGCCCCCGACGGCGTCCATGGCGGCCTGGGCGGCATCTCCGGCGTGCACCTGCCAGCCGGCGAAGGACGGGTCGGCCGGGTCCAGCCCGGAGTCCCCGGCGTCGGTGGCCTGGCTGCCGTCCCCGGGGACCTCCCAGAGCTCGACGAGGCCGGGGGTGTAGACCGTGACCTGGTAGATCCCGATCTCGTCGGTGGGGTAGAGGCCGACCATCCACGAGGTGCCGTTGTTCTCCGCCGCACCCGCCTCGCGGGCTGCGGCCTCGATGCCCTCGACCTGGGCGACCGACAGCGGGTTGGAGTTCTCGGCGGCGGTGATCCGCGCCTCGAGGGCGTCGACCGCCTCGGCGGGGGAGCCGAGCACGTCGTCGGTGTCGGGCAGGGCCCCGGCCGGGTCGTCGGCCCCGCCGTCGTCCGAGTCGGTGTCCTCGGTCTGGTCCTCGGTCGCCTCCTCGGAGGGCTCCGCCGGGTCGGACTCCTCGGGCACGTCGGACGGGTCGGGGCCCTCCGCCGCGTCGTCGCTCGGTTCCTCGGCGGCCGCGTCCTCGGAAGGGACCCGGTCCGGCGCGGAGCCGGCGGGAGGCTGCCGGGGCGCGGCCTCGGGGTCGGTGTCGTCGGAGCCGCCGCACGCCGCGGTGCCCAGCATGGCGACGAGCGTGAGGGCGATGGGTGCCTGGTGTCGTGTCCTGGTGCGCATGCCGTCGACGCTAACGACGGGGACGCGGGGTCGCCCGCGGGCGCAGGGGAGAGGACTCTCCTCGCCGGGGGCGGGTAGACTCCGGCGCACAGGCACCGACCCGGCCCGCGCGAGCGGGGTATCACCGGCGAGCCTCCGGAAGAACAGGTCCCGCGCGAACCGGCCGTGCGCCGCCCGCAGGACCTCAGTAGAACCGGACGGGGCAGGCCCGTGACAGCCGATGCGGAGCGGCCGCGCCCGCGCGAGAGCGGGGGAGCGGCAAGCGGGGTGGTACCGCGGCAGCGTCCGCACCCTCGGGTGCGGCGGCGTCGTCCTCGCACGGCAGGCAACCCGTGACGAGAAGGACCGCGATGAGCACCCAGGGCAAGTACCCCCTCCACCGCGACGGCGACGTCGACCCCTCGCCGCGCCTGCCCCGCATCGAGGAGTCCGTCCTCGCCCACTGGCAGGCCGATGGCACCTTCCAGGCCTCGATCGACAACCGCGACGCCGGGACCGACGGCGAGAACGAGTTCGTCTTCTACGACGGCCCGCCGTTCGCCAACGGCCTGCCGCACTACGGCCACCTGCTCACCAGCTACGTCAAGGACCTCGTCGCCCGCTTCCAGACCCAGCGCGGGCGGAAGGTGGAGCGCCGCTTCGGCTGGGACACCCACGGACTGCCCGCCGAGCTCGAGGCCGAGCGGATCCTCGGCATCACCGACAAGTCCCAGATCGACGAGATGGGCATCGAGGCCTTCAACAAGGCCTGCCACGACTCCGTCCTGCGCTACACGGGGGAGTGGCAGGACTACGTCACCCGCATGGCCCGGTGGGTCAACTTCGACAACGACTACAAGACCCTCGACGTCACCTACATGGAGTCGGTGATCTGGGCCTTCAAGCGGCTCTACGACAAGGGGCTGGCCTACGAGGGCTACCGGGTGCTGCCGTACTGCTGGAACGACCAGACCCCGCTGTCCAACCACGAGCTGCGGATGGACGACGACGTCTACGCCGAGCGGCAGGACGACACCGTCACCGTCGGCGTCCGCCTGGAGACCGGCGAGCTCGCCCTCATCTGGACCACCACCCCGTGGACGCTGCCCTCCAACCTGGCGATCGCCGTCGGGCCCCAGATCGACTACGTCGTGGTCCGCCCCACGGAGGGGCCGGCCGCCGGCGAGCGGGTCGTCCTCGCCGCCGCCCTGCTCGGCTCCTACGCCAAGGAGCTCGGCGAGGAGCCCGAGGTCCTCGAGCGGCTCACCGGCGCCGACCTGGCCGGGCGTCGCTACGCCCCGATCTTCGACTACTTCACCGGGCGCGACGCCGAGGAGGCCCCCGGCGAGAACGCCTGGCAGATCATCCCCGGCGACTTCGTCACCACCGAGGACGGCACCGGGCTGGTCCACCTCGCCCCCGCCTTCGGTGAGGACGACATGGCGGTCTGCGACGCCGCCGGGATCCGCCCGGTCGTCCCCGTCGACGCCGGCGGGCGCTTCACCTCCGAGATCCCCGACTACGCCGGGCAGCAGGTCTTCGACGCCAACAGGGCGATCATCACCGACCTGCGCGACGGGACCGGGCCCCTGGCGGCGCGCCCCGACGCCGAGCGGGCGCTGCTCGTGCGCCGCGCCTCCTACGTGCACTCCTACCCGCACTGCTGGCGCTGCCGGCAGCCGCTCATCTACAAGGCCGTGACCAGCTGGTTCGTGCGGGTCACCGAGTTCCGCGACCGGATGGTCGAGCTCAACCAGGACATCACCTGGGTGCCCGAGCACATCAAGGACGGCATCTTCGGCAACTGGCTCGCCGGCGCCCGCGACTGGTCGATCTCCCGCAACCGCTACTGGGGCACGCCCATCCCCGTGTGGGTGAGCGACGACCCCGCCCACCCCCGCATCGACGTCTACGGCTCGCTCGCCGAGCTCGAGGCCGACTTCGGGCGCCTGCCGGTGGGCCCGGACGGGCAGCCGAACCTGCACCGGCCCTACATCGACGAGCTCACCCGCCCCAACCCCGACGACCCGAGCGGGGCGTCGACGATGCGGCGCATCCCCGACATCCTCGACGTCTGGTTCGACTCCGGGTCGATGCCCTTCGCCCAGGTGCACTACCCGTTCGAGAACGCCGAGTGGTTCGAGCACCACTACCCGGGCGACTTCATCGTGGAGTACATCGGGCAGACGCGCGGCTGGTTCTACACCCTGCACGTGCTGGCCACGGCGCTGTTCGACCGGCCCGCCTTCCGCACCTCGGTCAGCCACGGCATCGTGCTCGGCTCCGACGGGCGCAAGATGAGCAAGTCGCTGCGCAACTACCCCGACGTGTCCGAGGTGCTCGACCGCGACGGGGCCGACGCGATGCGCTGGTTCCTCATGGCCTCCCCGATCCTGCGCGGCGGCAACCTCGTGGTTACCGAGGAGGGCATCCGCGAGGTGGTGCGGCACGTGCACCTGCCGCTGTGGAACGCCTGGTACTTCTACGCGCTCTACGCGGGGACGGTCGACGGTGGGGCGGGCTACGTGTCCGACGGCGTGGACCTCGACGACCCGGCGGCGGTGGCGCGGTTGGACGTCATGGACCGCTACCTGCTGGCGCGGACCGGGACGCTGGCCGACGAGGTCGGCGCGGCGCTGGACGACTACGACGTCCCGCGCTCGTGCCAGCTCGTGCGCGAGCACCTCGACCTGCTGACCAACTGGTACGTGCGCACCTCGCGCGACCGGTTCTGGGCCGAGGACCGCGGCGCGTTCGACACGTTGCGCACCGCGCTCGAGGTGCTTACCCGGGTGATGGCGCCGCTCGCGCCGATGGTCGCCGAGGAGGTCTGGCGGGGCCTGACCGGCGGACGTTCGGTGCACCTCACCGACTGGCCGGAGCTGGGTGAGGCGGTCGCGGCGCCGGAGATCGTCGCGGCGATGGACGCCGTGCGGGAGGCGGTCTCTGCCGCGCACGCGCTGCGCAAGGCGGCGTCGATCCGCGTGCGTCAGCCGCTGCGCACGCTCACCGTGGCGGTGGCGGACCCGGGTGCGCTGGCGCCCTACGAGGCGCTCATCGCGCAGGAGGTCAACGTGCGCTCCGTCGAGCTCGTCGCGCCGGAGCAGACGGCGCTGCGGGTGCGTACCGAGCTGGCGGTCCTGCCGCGCGAGCTCCCGAAGGAGCTGCGCCGGCTCACCTCCCAGCTCTTCGCCGCGGCGAAGGCGGGTCAGTGGGACGAGGGCGAGTCCGATGGCGTGAGCTTCCCGGGCGTGGTGGTCCCGGACGGCCTTGAGGGTGCCGGGGAGCCCGTCGCGCTCGCGGCGCACCAGGTCGAGCGCACGACGACGGTCGACGTCGCCGAGGGTGCGGCCGGGGAGGTGGCCGCCGCCGTCCTGCCGGGCGGCGGGTTCGTCGCCCTCGACACGACGGTCGACGACGAGCTGGCGGCCGAGGGGTACGCCCGTGACGTCGTGCGCGCCGTCCAGGACGAGCGCAAGAACGCCGGCCTGCACGTGTCGGACCGGATCGCGCTGGACCTCGCCGTGCCGGAGTCGCGGGTGGCGGCGGTCGAGGCGCACCGCGAGCTCGTCATGGACGAGACGCTCTCGCTCGAGCTGACCGTGTCCGCCGGTGAGGGCGACGCGATCGTCCCGCAGGTGCGCAAGATCGGGTAGCGCCGGCGGCGGCCTCCGGGTCAGACCGTCAGGTCCAGGCCGATGTCGAGGACCGGTGCCGAGTGGGTCAGCCAGCCGGCTGACACCAGATCCACGCCGCTGGCGGCGACCGCCGGCGCGGTCTCGGCGGTGAGGCGACCGGAGGCTTCGGTGACCATCCGGCCGTCCACGAGCCCGACCGCCTCCGCCAGCTGGGCGGGCGTCATGTTGTCGAGCAGGACGGCGTCGACCGGCGTGGTGAGCAGCTCGCGGAGCTGATCGAGGGTGTCCACCTCCACCTCGATCGGCACGAGGTGGCCGGCCGCCTCGCGCACCCGGGCGACGGCGGCGCCGACGCCACCGGCCAGCGCGACGTGGTTGTCCTTGATGAGCACGGCGTCGTCCAGCCCTAAGCGGTGGTTGACGCCCCCGCCCGCGACCACGGCGTGCTTCTCCACCGTCCGCAGACCCGGGGTGGTCTTGCGGGTGCAGCACACCCGCGTGCCGGTCCCGTCGATCGCCTGGGCGATCTGGGCGGTCGCCGTCGCGACGCCGGAGAGGTGACCGAGGAAGTTCAGCGCCACCCGCTCGGCGGTCAGCAGCGCGCGGGCGGGACCGGTCACCGTGGCGATGCGGTCGCCGGGCGCGACGGCGGTCCCGTCGAGCCGCTCGACGTCGACGCTCACCCGCGGGTCGAGCAGACCGAAGGCGAGCACGACGATGTCTGTGCCGGCGACGACGCCGGGGTCGCGCGCCACGAGCTCCGCGGTGGCGACCCGGTCGGCGGGCACGACCCAGTCGGTGGTGACGTCGCCGGCGCGACCGAGGTCCTCGCGCAGGGCGTCGCGGACGAGCGGTTCGATCATCACGGTCGGCAGGTGCCTCATGCGGTGCTCCGTTCCAGGGCGTGGTCGTACGCGTCGGCCAGGGTGAGGTCCTGGTGGGCCGCCCGCGCGGGGGAGGGGTGATCGGTGCGGTGGTGCGCCCCGCGGCTCTCCTCGCGCCGCAGCGCGCCGGTGACGAGCAGGAGGGCGACGAGCGTGTCGTCGTCGGCGGGATCGGCGAGGTGGGCCGCGCGCAGCCGGTCCCGGGCGGCGGTCAGGGTAGGACCGTCCCGCACGACGCCGACGGCGGAGGACACGAGGTCGCGCACCTTCGCGAGACCGAGCGCGTCGGGAGTGTGCCGCACCGGTCCGCGATGCCCGAGATGGGGCGCGGTGAGCGGGAGTGTGGACGCCGGGCCCTCGATTCCCTCGGCAGGGGCGTGGTCGTTCCGGCCGGCACGGACCCGCGGATCCGCGCGTTCGCCACGGCTGCGCGCGACGTCGTCGGCCACCCAGCTCGAGCACACCGCCGCCTCGAGGAGCGAGTTCGAGGCGAGCCGGTTGGCGCCGTGCAGGCCGGTGCTCGCCACCTCACCGACCGCCCACAGCCCCGGCACCGTGCTGCGCCCGTGCTCGTCGACCGCGACGCCGCCCATCTGATAGTGCGCGGCAGGCCTGACGGGAAGCAGGTCGCGCGCCGGGTCGATCCCCGCCGCCCGGCACGCGGCGGTGACAGTCGGGAAGCGCTCGGCGACCTCCGGGACGTCGCGGGCGTCGAGGAAGACGCGCCGGCCTGCGGCCACGTGCGTCCACACCCGGCGAGCGACGACGTCGCGTGCGGCGAGCGGGTCTCCCGGCAGATCGCGGCCGGAGGCATCGACCAGGCGGGCTCCTGCGCCACGGAGCGCCTCGCTGACCAGAGGCATCGGACGGAGCTCGACGTCGAGCGCGGTGGGGTGGAACTGGACCATCTCCAGGTCCCGCAGCACCGCGCCGGCCCGCGCCGCGAGCGCGAGGCCCTGGCCGCGTGAGGAGGAGGGGTTGGTCGAGTGCGCGAACAGGCCGCCGATCCCACCGGTGGCGATGACGACCCGGTCGGTCGGGAGGATGGTGCGGCCACCGTCCCGCTCGATCTCGACGCCGCGGACGGCGCCGTCCTCGACGACGACCCGGATCGCCCGCGCGTGCTTGAGCACCGTGACCGAGGGGGCGTGGCGAACGGCGGCCGTCGCGGCCCGCAGCAGCTCGCGCCCGGTGGCGTCGCCGCCCGCGTGCGCGATGCGATGACGACTGTGGGCCCCCTCCAGGCCGAGCAGCAAGGCGCCGTCGTCGTCCCGGTCGAACGCGGCGCCGAGCCCCACGAGGTAGGTGAGGGCCTCGGCGGCCCCGACCGTCACGCGCTCGACGGCATCCCGCTCGCCGAGGCCCGTGCCCGCAGCCAGGGTGTCGAGGGCGTGGAGCGCCGGCGAGTCACCGGGCGCCACGGCCGCGGCGATCCCGCCCTGGGCGAGTCCGGTCGAGCTGTCCGCACCGAGCGGCCCGGCGCTGAGGACGAGGCACGGCGTCGGGGCCAGGCGCAGCGCGGTGAGAAGACCGGCGAGCCCGGCGCCGACGATGACCGGCCGGTCGCCGCTCCGTAGCCATTCGTCGCTCATCGGACCGCGAGCATGCGGTCGACGGCGGCGCGGGCGCGCACGGCGACGTCGGGGTCGATCGTCACCTCGTGGCGCATCTCCTCCAGGGCGAGGCGGATGTTGCCGAGGTTGTTGCGCTTCATGTGCGGGCACAGGTTGCACGGGCGGACGAACTCCACGCCGGGGGAGGCGGCCGCGATGTTGTCGCTCATCGAGCACTCGGTGATGAGCGCGACCTGGCGGGGGCGGCGGTCCTGGACGAAGTCGATCATCTGGGCGGTGGAGCCGGACATGTCGGAGACGTCGACGACGTCGGGCGGGCACTCCGGGTGGCTGACCACGACGACGCCGGGGTGGTCGCGGCGGACCTGGGCGATGTCGCCGGGCGTGAAACGCTCGTGGACCTCGCAGCGGCCGGCCCAGGTGATGACCTCGACGCCGGTCTGGCGGGCGATGTTCTGGGCGAGATACTCGTCGGGGATCATGATCACCCGGTCCACGCCGAGGGACTCGATGACCTTCACGGCGTTGCCGGACGTGCAGCAGATGTCGGACTCGGCCTTCACGTCCGCCGAGGTGTTGACGTAGGTGACGACGGGGACGCCCGGGTGCTGGGCCCGCAGGCTGCGGACGTCGGCGGCGGTGATGGACTCGGCCAGCGAGCAACCGGCGCGCAGGTCGGGCACGAGCACGGTCCGGGACGGGTTGAGCAGCTTCGCCGTCTCGGCCATGAAGTGGACGCCGGCCAGCACGATGACGTCGGCGTCGACGTCCTGCGCCTCCCGCGCCAGGGCGAGGGAGTCCCCGACGATGTCGGCCACCCCGTGGAAGATCTCCGGGGTCTGGTAGTTGTGCGCGAGGATCACCGCGTTGCGCTCGGCCTTGAGCCGCCAGATCGCCGCGACGTCGTCCTCCATCGTCGCCCACTCCACGCGCGGCACGGATCCACGGACCCGCTCGTAGAGGGCGTCGGTGCTGATGCTGACCGTCGTCATCGTGTCTTCCCTGCCTGGTCGTCGGTGACCGCTAGTGATGCTCGTGCTGAGCATAAGTGATGCTCACGATGAGCATAAAGAATGCTCGCGCTGAGCACAACTAGCGGGGCGGTGAGGGCACGTCCGCGTGAAGCGGCGCGGCGGGACGCTGCGGCAGCGAAGCTGTGGAGCGTGGGTGCTGTCGGGCGCCGGTGCGGGGTGGCGGCGTCGCCGGGCGTCAGCGCGAACGGACGATCGGGAGCTTCGTCCCCGCGGCCTCGCGCTCGTCGAGGACCGCGCGACGGAACCGGAACAGCTTCGCCGGGCGGCCGCCTGTGGAGTGGTCCAGCTGTCCGGTCTCCTCGACCAGCTCCTGGTGCTCGACGAGACGGCGGAAGTTCTGCTTGTGCAGATGGTGTCCGGCCACCGCCTCGACGGTGGCCTGCAGCCGACCGAGCGTGAACGACTCCGGGACGAGCTCGAAGATCACCGGCCGGTACTGGATCTTCGCGCGCAGCCGCCCGATCCCGGTGGCGAGGATGCGGCGGTGGTCGCGCTCCATCGCCCGCCCGGTCACCTCGGGGTCGGCGTCCGCCCCGGCCTCGGGGACCAGCCCGACCTCGTAGAGCAGCTCGTAGCGCTGGAGTGCCATCCCCGGCAGCCACGGCTGACCGTCCAGGCCGAAGGTGACGGCGCACCGCAGTCGCCGTCGCTCGGCCAGCTCCGGGTCCGCCGGCTCATCGGCCCAGCGGCCCAGCAGGGGTGCGAGGTGGTCCTCGACGAGGTCGGCTTCCGCGCGACGGTCCTCCCAGGGGAAGTACGCCAGCCAGCTCACCCACGCGTCGGTGGGGGAGGCGACCGTCGTGAGCCCGAGGTAGGAGATCTCCAGGGCCGGGTGGGGCGCGCGCCGACGGTCGGCGAACGTGTAGAGCTGCTCGACGTACCCGAGGTCGTGCCCGGTCTGCCGGGTCACCCACGAGCGCATCCCGGCCTGCATCGACCGGTGCTCGGTCTGCAGCGGTCCCGACGGCAGCCGTCGCCCGCCCTCGGTGGTCAGGGCCAGTGGTTCGCCGTCGTGGACCGCCGTGATGACGGCGACCAGCTCGGCCTCCACCTGCTCGGCCACCTCGGCCATGGACCCTCCCTTCTCGGACCAGGACCATCATGCCGCGTCACGCGACCGGGCCGTGGTGCTCCAGGCCTGGTCCTGCGCCGGTCGGCGGCGATCGGCGACGAACGACGTGCGCGCCGGGTGGGTGACGCCTCCCGAGAAGTCGCGGGTGGTCGCCACGACGCCCTGATCAGGGCAGAGTGACCTCATGAGCGACTGGAGCGAGCACGCGATCTGGTGGCATGTGTACCCGCTCGGGTTCACCGGTGCCCCGGTGCGGCCCACCGAGGACGAGCGCGCCGCCGTCGAGGCCGAGCCGGACCACCGCCTGGGGCACCTGACCGCCTGGCTGGACCACGTCGTCGGGCTCGGGGCGAACGGCCTGCTGCTGGGGCCGATCTTCGAGTCCGAGACCCACGGCTACGACACCCTCGACCACCTCCGTATCGACCCGCGCCTCGGGGACGACGCCGACCTCGACCACCTGGTGGCCGAGTGCCGCACGCGCGGGATCCGGGTCCTCCTCGACGGCGTGTTCAACCACGTCGGGGCCGGGCACCCGCTCTACCGCGCCGCGCTCGAGGGCGGGCCCGACAGCCCGGAGGCCGCCTACTTCCGCATCGACTACTCCGGGGAGGAGCCCGTCGCGGAGGACTTCGAGGGGCACGGCTCGCTCGTGGCGCTCGACCACGGGGCGCCGGAGGTCGAGGAGCTCGTCGTCGAGGTGATGTGCCACTGGCTCGAGCGCGGCGTGGACGGCTGGCGCCTCGACGCCGCCTACGCCGTCCCGATCGAGTTCTGGGCGCGCGTCCTGCCCCGCGTGCGCGAGCGGTTCCCGCAGGCCTGGTTCCTCGGGGAGGTCATCCACGGCGACTACGCCGAGATCGTCCGCGCCGGCACGCTCGACACCGTCACCGAGTACGAGCTGTGGAAGGCGACCTGGAGCTCGATCAAGGAGGCCAACTTCTTCGAGCTCGACTGGACGGTGCAGCGGCACAACGCGTTCCTCGACGCGTTCGTCCCGCAGACCTTCGTCGGCAACCACGACACCACCCGCATCGCCACGCAGGTCGGGGCCGACAGGGCGGCGCTCGCAGCTGTCGTGCTCCTCACCGTCGGCGGGATCCCCTCGATCTACGCCGGCGACGAGTACGCGTGGGAGGGGCTCAAGGAGGAAAGGCTCGGCGGCGACGACGAGGTGCGCCCGATCTTCCCGCCGACGCCGCCCGCGCCGGAGTCGCTGGAGCCTGCTGCTGCGGAGATGCTTCGGCTCCACCAGGACCTCATCGCGCTGCGCCGCCGGCACGCCTGGCTGACGCGCGCACGCACGGAGACGGTCGAGCTGACGAACACCCGCTACGTCTACGACGCCGTCGGGGAGGAGGGGCAGCGCCTGCGGGTCGAGCTCGACCTCGACGGCGAGCCGAGCGCCGTCGTGCGTGCGGGTGCCGGCGACGACGGCGGTAGCGGTGAGGTGCTGCTCGCCGTCGGGCTGTGACGGTCGGGCAGTGACGAGAGGCGCCAGGCCCCGTCGGGTGCGTCCCCGGCGCTCGCGTCAGGCGTCGGCGCTGCCCTCGCGGTAGATCTTCGCCCGGGAGATCCGCCCGGCGACCAGGTCGAACACGCTGACCAGGGCGGCGGTCTTCTCCTCGCCGTCGTGGGTCCAGGTCTCGATCATCTCGACGGCGACGGCATGTCCGCCGTCGATGATGCGGGTGAGCGTCAGGTGCGGGCGCAGCGAGCGCATCGCCTCCTCGAAGAACGGGCGCAGCTCGTGGCTGGGCACCGAGTACTCGCCGGTGACCCAGGTGGCCTCGGGGGCGAAGTCCGCGAGCAGGGCGTCGGCGTCGCCGCTGTTGAACGCCTCGACGTGGCGGCGGACGAGATCCTCGGCGATGCTCATCGACCCATCGTGCCGCAGCCCGGCCGTGGGCGGAACCGGCCTCCCCGCTCTCCCACGTGCTCGGCGGATCTGGGGGTGTGGGCGGGGCGTGGGAGGATCGGGAGGTGAGCACCCCCGGCGGAACACAGAGCCCCGACGACGCCGAGTCCGGCGACGACCCGGCCCTCGGCGCGTCCTTCCCGACGCTCGACGAGGCCATCGCCGCCGCCGACGAGCAGACTGACCCGGAGCTCGCCGAGCGGCTCGAGGTGGCCCGCGCGGAGGACGAGGAGCGCGAGTCCGACCTGCAGACCGTGCTCCGCTCGGGGCTGTTCGGCGGCCCGGACGACGACGTCGTGCGCGAGATCGCCGGCGAGGCCGGCCGCGACGCGGAGTTCGACGACGACTACGAGGAGCTCTTCGTCAGCGACGACGAGCGCATCGACCCTGACGGCGACCCCCGCGACCCCGACGATCTCGGCCGCGTCGACAGCGACCTCGACGACCTCGACCAGCCCGCCACCGACCCCTCCGGCCGCGGCACCGACGAGGAGGAGGCGGCGCTGGCCGAGCTCACCGCGCAGATCGTCGCGCGCGCCCCCGAGCACGACGTCCAGCCCAGCCTCGATCGCGTCGTCGAGGCCCTCGACCTGCTCGGCAACCCGCAGGACGCCTACCCGGTCATCCACCTCACCGGCACCAACGGCAAGTCCTCGACCGCCCGCATGATCGAGGCCCTCCTGCGCGAGCGCGGCCTGCGCACCGGCCGCTTCACCTCCCCGCACCTGCACACGATCCGCGAGCGCATCTCCGTCGACGGCGCCCCCATCAGGACGCCCGACTTCCTCGCCGGCTACCACGAGGTCGCCCCGTACATCGACCTCATCGACGAGCGGCACGTCGAGGCCGGCGGCAAGCGGCTCAGCTTCTTCGAGCTCCTCACCGTGCTCGGCTTCGCGGCCTTCGCGGACGCCCCGGTCGACGCCGCCGTCGTCGAGGTCGGGCTCGGCGGCCGGTGGGACGCCACCAACGTCGCCCGCGGCCAGGTCGCCGTCCTCACCACCGTCGAGCGCGACCACACCCGATGGCTCGGCAGCACGCTCGAGGAGATCGCCAACGAGAAGGTGGGGATCATCGAGGAGGGCGCCACCGTCGTCGCGGCGCGGCAGCACGAGGAGGTCGAGGGCATCCTCCTCAGCGCCGCGGCCGCCGCGGGTGCGCGCCTCGTCCGCGAGGGCGTCGACCTCGAGGTGATGGACCGCGAGCTCGCCGTCGGCGGGCAGGTCCTCACCCTGCGCACACCCGCCGGCGTCTACGAGGGACTCTTCCTGCCCCTGCACGGCGCCCACCAGGCGCGGAACGCGCTGCTCGCCCTGGCGGCGACCGAGTCCTTCTTCGGCGGCGGGGCGCTCGCCGGCGACGTCGTCGAGCAGGCCTTCGCAGGCGTCACCTCGCCCGGACGCCTCGACGTCGTGCGGGCCTCCCCGCTAGTCATCGTCGACGCCGCGCACAACCCCGCCGGCGTCGAGGCCTTCCGTGAGGGCCTGGCGGAGGCCTTCGACCTCGAGCACGTCGTCGGCGTCGTCGGGGTGATGTACGACAAGGAGGTCGAGGCGATCCTCGGCGAGCTCGAGCCGGTGCTCGACGAGATCGTCGTCACCGACGCCGGCACCGATCGGGCGATGCCCGCCGAGGAGCTGGCCGAGGTCGCCCGCGAGGTCTTCGGCGAGGACCGCGTGCACCTCGTACCCCGGCTGGACGAGGCCATCGACCGGGCCGCGACCCTGGCGGAGGCTGACCACGAGGAGCTGGTGACGAGGACCGCGGTCGTCGTCGTCGGGTCCGTCGTGCTCGCTGGACGTGCCCGCGAGGTCACCGGCCACACCCGCGGCTGAGAATCCGTCCACCGCGGGCGGACGGGCGTGACGCCGGACACCGCAGGCGGCAGGATGGTGCCACCAGCCATCGAGGGAGATGCCATGAAGAAGTTCCTCAACGACCCCGCCAGCTTCGTCGACGAGTCCGTCCAGGCCTTCGGCCTCGCCCACTCGGACATCCTCACCGTCAACGCGGACCCGCTGTACGTGGTGCGCCGCGACGCCCCGGTCGCCGGCCGGGTCGGTGTCATCTCCGGCGGCGGCTCGGGCCACGAGCCCATGCACGCCGGTTTCGTCGGTGAGGGTCTTCTCGACGCCGCCGTTCCCGGCCCCGTGTTCACCTCGCCCTCGCCGGACCCCATCGAGGCCGCCAGCCGGGCCGTCGACTCCGGCGCCGGGGTGCTGCACATCGTCAAGAACTACACCGGCGACGTGCTCAACTTCGAGACCGCCGCCGAGCTGGCCGACGACGTGGAGATCGCCACCGTCCTGGTCAACGACGACGTCGCCGTCGAGGACTCCCTCTACACCGCCGGGCGACGCGGGGTCGCCGGCACGATCCTCGTGGAGAAGATCGCCGGGGCCTCCGCGGCCCGCGGCGACGACCTCGCCACCGTCACCGCACTCGCCCAGCGCGCCGCCGACAACGTCCGCTCGATGGGCCTGGCCCTGGACTCCCCGGTCTCGCCGAGCACCGGTGAGCATTCCTTCGACCTGGGCGAGGACGAGGTTGAGATCGGCATCGGCATCCACGGCGAGCCGGGCCGCCGCCGCATCCCCATGACCACCTCCGACGAGCTCACCGACCAGCTTCTCGACCCGGTCGTGGAGGACCTGGGCCTGACCGGCGGCGAGAAGGTCGTCCTGCTCGTCAACGGCATGGGCGCCACCCCGGACTCCGAGCTCTACCTCATCTACGGTCGCGCCCGCGCGCGCCTCGAGGCGGCCGGCGTCGAGGTCGCCCGCTCGAAGGTGGGCAGCCTCGTGACCAGCCTGGACATGGCGGGCGCCTCCGTCACCGTCCTCCGGCTCGACGACGAGCTGCTCGGCCTGTACGACGCCCCGGCCCGCAGCGCGGCCTGGACGCAGGGCTGAGCGGGCCCGGAGCCCCCCGCACGCGAGAACCGATCGGACAAGGAGCACCATGAGCACGCTGGGTACGAGCTGGGCGCTGGACTGGGTGAGCAGGGCGGCGGCGACCATCGCCGAGCACCGCATCGAGCTCATCGACCTCGACCGGGCCATCGGCGACGCCGACCACGGCGAGAACCTCGACCGTGGGTTCTCGGCGATCGCCCCGCGCTTCGAGGCCACGCCGCCGACCACCGTCCCCGAGGTCCTCAAGGGGGTGGCCAGCACGCTGATGTCGGTCGTCGGCGGGGCGGCCGGCCCGCTGTACGGCACCGCGTTCCTCCGCGGCTCCAAGCAGATCGGTGAGGAGGTCGACGCCGCGGGCGTGGCCGCCTTCCTGCAGGCCGCCGTCGAGGGCGTCACCGCGCGTGGCCGGGCCACGCCGGGGGAGAAGACCATGGTCGACGCCCTCACCCCGGCGGTCGAGGCCGCACGGAAGGTCGCCGACGACGGCGGGGACGCCACCGCCGCGCTCGAGGCCGCCGCCACCGCCGCGCAGGAGGGGGCCGAGGCCACGGTCGAGCTCGTGGCCACCAAGGGGCGCGCCTCCTACCTGGGCGAGCGTTCGGCCGGGCACATGGACCCCGGCGCCCGCTCCACCGCGCTCATCCTCCGAGCCGCCGCCGACGCGGCCACCTCCCAGGGGTCCTGATGGGCAGGGTCGCGATCCTCGTCGTCTCCCACTCCGCCCGGCTCGCCGCCGGGCTCGTCGAGCTCGCCGGCCAGATGGCCGCCGACGTGCGCATCGAGGGCGTCGGCGGCACCGAGGACGGGCGCATCGGCACCAGCTTCGACGGTGTCGAGGCCGCCCTGACCGGCCTGCTCGCCGAGGACGGGGTCGACGGGGTCGTGCTCGTGGCCGACCTCGGCTCCGCGGCGATGACGATCGACTCCGTGCTCGAGCTGCACGACGACGAGCCCGTCCGGCACGCCGAGGGGCCGCTCGTGGAGGGCGTCGTCGCGGCCGCGGTCGCGGCCCAGGGCGGCGACGGTCTCGAGGACGTCGCCGCGGCCGTCACCGGGGCCGCGCGCAACCTCGCCGAGGCCGCCGTCGAGCCGGTCGGGACCGCGGTCCCGGTCCGGGGCGACGAGGCCGAGGCCGCCCCGGCGGAGACCGGGGCCGGCCAGGGTGGGCCGAGCGAGCGGCGCACGGTCGTCATCGACGACCCCATGGGTCTGCACGCCCGACCGGCGGCGAAGGTCGCCGGCGTCGCGGCGGGATTCACGGCGGCGGTGACGATCAACGGCGTCGACGCGCGCAGCGTGCTGGCGCTCATGGCGAAGAACTTTGGTGCCGGCTCCGAGCTGACCGTCGAGGCGTCCGGCGCCGACGCCGCCGAGGCGGTCGCCGCCGTGGTGGCCGAGATCGCCGCGGCGAAGGGCTGAGCACGAGGCCGTGACCGTCCCTGCACTCGTCGCCTTCGACCTCGACGACACCCTGGCCCCCTCCAAGCAGCCGCTGCCCGACGAGGTCGTCGCGGCCCTGGGCGGGCTGCTCGCCCGGGTGCCCGTGTGCGTGATCTCCGGCGGCGACGTCGGGCAGTTCCGCACCCAGGTCGTCGAGCGCATGACGGGCCTCGACCTCGCCGACCTGCACCTCATGCCCACCTGCGGGACCCGGTACCTGCGGGTCGTCGGCGGCGAGCTCGTCCAGTCCTACGCCCACGAGCTCTCCGCCGAGGACCGTGCGGCGGCGGCCGCCTCCCTCGAGCGGCGGGCCCGCGAGCTCGGCCTGTGGGAGAGCGAGACCTGGGGCGAGATCATCGAGGACCGCGGCACCCAGGTGACGTTCTCGGCCCTGGGGCAGCAGGCTCCCGTGGACGCGAAGAAGGCCTGGGACCCGACGGCGCAGAAGAAGGAGCGCCTGCGCGCCGCGGTGGCCGCCGACCTGCCGGGCCTCGAGGTGCGCTCGGGCGGCTCGACCTCGGTGGACATCACGGCCCCGGGCATCGACAAGGCCTACGGCATGCGCCGGCTCGCCGAGCAGACGGGGATCGACATGGCAGACATGCTTTTCGTCGGCGACCGCCTCGACGAGGGCGGCAACGACCGGCCCGTCCTCGACATGGGGGTGGCCTGCCGCGCGGTGGCCGGCTGGGAGGAGACCGCCGCCCTGGTCGGCGGCATCGTCGAGGAGATCGACGCCGCGCGGGCGACCGAGGCCTGAGCGCTACACCCCTCCCCGCGCGACGCCGGCCGCCCGACCACCTACCGTGGAGGGTCCTCGACCGGGAGGGGTGGCATGACCAGCACCGTCCGCACGACCCACCGCATCACCCGCCGCGCCGCAGCCGCCGCACTGGCCGCGACGCTCGCCCTGGCCGCCTGCGGCACCGCGAGCGACGAACCGGACACCGGAGGGACCGGCGACGGGAGCGAGGCACCGGAGGGCGGCGGCGACGCGCCCTCGAGCATCGCGCCCACCTCCTCGCTGGTGCTCGAGGGGGAGGGGACCGCCCGCTCGGTGGCGGCCTCGCAGACCTTCTTCGACTCCTCCCCGGTGGTCGTCCTCGCGCCCGACGGCGGACCTCGGGCCGTCGAGGCGGCCTCGGCCGGGGTGCATCTCGGCGTCCCGGTCATCGTCGACGGCGACGACGCCGCGGAGGCCGACGAGCTCGAACGCCTCGGTGCGGGCACCGTCGTGGCCGTCGGCGCGGTGAGCGTGCCAGCCGACGTCGAGGCCGAGGTCGCCGCGCCCGCCGACGCCGACGAGCTGGCCGGCCTCCTGGGCGGGGTCCAGCTCGCGCAGACCGACGGCGGCGACGCGCTGGCGGCGGTGACCTCCGGGGGTGAGGGGCTCGTCGTCGGGGACGTGGGCGAGACCGACGACGCGGCCGGCGGCGAGGCCGACGAATCGGCCTCCGCCGAGCCCGGGACCGGCGACGCAGGGGCTGCCGAGGCCGGGACCGGCGGGGCCGACCCCGCCGAGTCGTCCTCGCAGGACGCCGGCGCGGGCGATCCGGGCGATCCGGGCGGCACGAGCTACCCGGACGGCATGAGCCCGAGCGACGGCCCGGCGGACACCGGCGGGCACGAGGTCGTCACCGAGCTGCCGGAGACCGGCACGCCGGATCCGGCGGCGTCGTCGACCCTCGCGCTCGGCGGCGGCACGCCCGACGAGCTCGCGCCCGGGGCGACGGCCCGCGCGGCGGGGGCGACCGTCGTCGTCGCGAGCGGGGGAGACCCGCGCGCGAGCGCCGCGGGCGTCGAGGCCGTCCACCGCCTCGCGACCGACCTCGGCCTCGTGGCGGACGAGACAGCCACCGACGGTCCGGACAGCGGGGCCGCCACCGACGGCGCGGACGAGGAGTCCTCCTCCGACGGCGCCGGGAGCGCCGAGGCCGGCCTCGTCGTCGTCGGGCTCTCGCCCGATCTCGGCGACGCCGACCAGCTGACCAGCCGCGTCTCCTCCGCCACGACGGGCGCCCAGCTCCCGGCCGGCGGGCAGCTCGTCCTGCCCGAGGCCGACGGCGAGCAGGCCGGCGCCACCTACGTGGCCATGTACGGCAGCCCCGACTCACCGGCGCTGGGCGTGCTCGGTGAGCAGGGACCGGAGGACACGGTCGCGCGCGCCGAGTCGATCGCCGCCGAGTACGAGGGGCTGACGGACACGACCGTCGTGCCGACGCTGGAGATCATCGCCACCGTCGCCTCGGGCGCGCCGGGCGACGACGGCAACTACTCCAACGAGGCACCCGTCGAACGGATCCGGCCGCTCGTGGATCTGGCCGCCGAGCACGGCATGTACGTCATCCTCGACCTCCAGCCCGGCCGCTCCGACTTCGTCAGCCAGGCGCAGATCTACGAGGAGCTGCTGCTCGAGCCGCACGTCGGTCTCGCGCTCGACCCCGAGTGGCGGCTGGCCGAGGACCAGGTCCACCTCACCCAGATCGGGCAGGTCCCGGTCGAGGAGGTCAACGAGGTCGTCACCTACCTCGCCGACCTCACGGCCGAGCACTCCCTGCCGCAGAAGATGCTCGTGCTGCACATGTTCCAGGTGCGGATGATCCCGGGCGTGGACGACGTCGACCAGTCCCGCGACGAGGTGCGCGTGCTCATCCACGCCGACGGCCAGGGCGGGCAGGGCGACAAGCAGGCGACCTGGCGGACGCTGCTGGCCAACGCGCCGTCGGTGACCGCGTGGGGCTGGAAGAACTTCTACGACGAGGACACGCCGATGCTCGACCCCGCCGGCACGATGGCGGTCGACCCGGTGCCGGACCTCATCACCTATCAGTAGCCGCGCGGCCCACCACCGGGAGGCCACCGCCCGCCCGCGAGGAGTGGCTCAGACCGCGCCGTGCCCCTCCGTGACCTCCTCGCCCGCGGCCACCGGCCCCGGGGGAGTGCCGTCGCCGAACGGGCGACCGCCGAGCGCCTCGCGGCCGTGCGGCGTCAGCCAGCTCCACAGGTCCGGACCCTTCGGCACGATGCCGGACGGGTTGATGTCCGAGTGCACCACGTAGTAGTGCTCCTTGATCTGCACGAAGTCGATCGTGTCGCCGAAGCCCGGGGTCTGGAAGAGGTCGCGCGCGTAGCCCCAGAGCGCCGGCATCTCGCGCAGCAGGTTGCGGTTGCACTTGAAGTGCCCGTGGTAGACGGCGTCGAACCGCGCCAGGGTGGTGAACAGGCGGACGTCGGCCTCGGTGATCGTGTCGCCGACGAGGAAGCGCTGCTCGGTCAGCCGGTCCTCCAGCCAGTCCAGCGCGGTCCACAGCCGGTCGTAGGCGTCGTCGTAGGCCTGCTGGCTGCCGGCGAACCCGGCCCGGTACACGCCGTTGTTGACCTCGGTGTACACGCGGCGGGCGACGGCGTCGATCTCCTCGCGCAGGTGCTCGGGGTAGAGCTCGGGCGCACCCTCGCGGTGCAACGCGGTCCACTCGGTGGACAGGTCGAGGGTGAGGGTGGCGAAGTCGTTGGTCACCACCGCGCCGGTGGTCTCGTCGACCATCGCCGGGACGGTGATGCCGCGCGGGTAGTCGGGGTCGCGGCGGAGGTAGGCGTCCTTGAGGCGGGGGATGCCGAGCACCGGGTCGACGCCGCCGGGGTCGAGGTCGAAGGTCCACGAGTCGGCGTCGTGGGTGGGGCCGGGCTGGCCGAGCGAGATGACGCCCTCGAGGCCGAGGAGGCGCCGCACGATGACGGCCCGGTTGGCCCAGGGGCAGGCGCGCGCGGCGACGAGCCGGTAGCGGCCCGGCTCGACGGGGAAGTCGCCCGAGCCCGGCTCGGGGTCCGCGACGATGCGGGTGGAGATGTAGTTCGTGTCGCGGGAGAACTCCTTGCCCTTGACGGAGTACACGCCTCCGGTGGAGTGCTCGTCGCGCTGTTGGTCGGTGCCTGACTCGTCCATGGGCCGATGCTTCCAGGCCGCGCGGCCGTCGACCAGCCGCGACGGCGCTGCACCACCGCTGCCGGCAACCTCCCTGGGACGATTCATCGCCACTGTTTCTGGTACCCGCCACTCTTCCGGAGTCCAGGCAACCTGGGGACGTTGGTGCCACGAGTCGCCGTCACGTGGGGTGGGGGTCGGGCAGTCGACAGGAGCGGTGGTAGGTGGCGGGTTGGGCGATCCGGACGTCGAGCTAACGGGCCGCGATCTGCGCGGCCAGGTGCCCGGCACCGTACCCGTTGTCGATGTTGACGACGGCGACCCCGGGGGAGCAGGCGTTGAGCATGGCCAGCAGCGCGGCGACGCCGCCGAAGGCCGCGCCGTAGCCGACGGAGGTCGGCACGGCGACGACGGGGCAGGACACGAGCCCGGCGACGACGCTGGGCAGCGCCCCGTCCATGCCGGCCGCCACGACGATCGCGGCGGCCGAGCGGAGCAGCTCGAGACGACCGAGCACCCGGTGCAGGCCCGCCACACCGACGTCGACGACCAGCTCGGTGGGGCGGCCGAGGTACCGGGCCGTCAGCCGGGCCTCGAGGGCGACCGGCAGGTCCGAGGTGCCGGCGCTGAGCACGACGACCGTCCCGCCGGCCGGCTGGGGGGGATCGGGCGGCCAGGCCAGCAGGCCCGCCTGTTCGTGGTGGGCGGCGACGGGCAGTGCGTCGAGCACGGCGCGGGCGTGCTCGCGCCCGGCGCGGGTGAACAGGGTGGGGGCGCCGGCGCGGCCGACCTCGGCGGCGATCGCGCCGACCTGCTCCGGGGTCTTCGGCCCGCACAGGACGGCCTCGGGGTAGCCGCGCCGGGTGGTTCGGTCGTGGTCGAGGTGGGCGAGGGCCTCGAGCTCGGGGCCCGGCCGCCACTCGTCCCGCGGTCCGGTGCCCGCCTGCGGCTCACCGGGCACGAGAGGCCTCGACGAGGGGGAGGGTGAAGGCGCCGGACTGGATGCCGCGCAGGTCGAGCGCGGCGAACCGGAAGCCCGCGGCGGTGATCGCGGCGTGGACCTGCTCGGCCAGCCCGGCCGCGCGCACGATGTCCTCGGCGGGGAGCTCGATGCGGGCGACCTCTCCGTGGTGGCGCACGCGGCAGTCGCCGAAGCCGAGGGAGCGCAGGGCGCTCTCGGCGGTGTCGACCTGGCCGAGCTTGGTCGGGGTGACCTCCTCGAAGTGCGGGATCCGCGAGGCCAAGCATGGGGCGGCCGGCTTGTCGGCCACGGCGAGGCCGAGGTCGCGGGCGACGGCACGGACCGTCGCCTTGGTCATCGCGGCCTCGGCCAGGGGGCGCAGCACGCGGTGGTCGGTCGCAGCGCGGGCGCCGGGCCGGTCGGGGCGCAGCGCGTCGTCGGCGTTCTCGCCGTAGGCGACCGCCGCCAGACCCAGCTCGGCGACGAGGTGATCGTCGATCCGGGTGAACAACTCGTCCTTGCAGTGGAAGCACCGGTCGGGGCCGTTGGCGCGGTAGGCGGGGGAGTCGCCCTCGTGGGTCTCGATCTCGACGACCCGCGCCCCGATCTGGGCCGCGGTGGCGTGTGCGGCCGCCCGTTCGTCGCGCGCCAGGGAAGGAGAGACCCCGAGGATGGCCACGACGTCGTCGGCTCCCAGGGCGCGCACCGCGAGGGCGAGCAGCGTCGCGGAGTCCACCCCGCCGGAGTAGGCCACGCCGAGCGGCGCGTGCCCGGCGAGCAGCCCGGTGACCCGGGCGGCGGCCCGCTCGACCTGCCCGGGTGTGGCCAGGTCCACCGGGACCGCTCGCGTCGTCGTTCCACTGGTCATCTGGACTCTCCCTCGCAGGTTGTGCGCGGCCCTCGTCGACCGGTCACCTGTGGCCCATCGTGCGTCGTGACGCGGCGGACCGGGTGCTCGTTGCCACGGGTTGCCGTCGACGCTACCGGTAGCGTGGGGCCATGGGACCCCAGGAGCAGGCGCCCCGGATCCCCACGATCTACGACGTCGCCAAGGCGGCCGGCGTGTCGCCGTCGACGGTGTCGAGGGCACTGGCCCGCCCGGGGCGGGTCAGTGCGGAGACGGCCGAGCGTGTCCGTCAGGTCGCCGCCGAGATCGGCTACCGGCGGTCCGTGGTGGCTCCCGCGCTGGGAAACGTGCCGAGCAAGCTGTTGGCGATGGTGGTCGCCGACATCGGCAACCCGCTGTTCGTCGACGTCTTCCATGGCGCGGAGGCGGCCGCGCAGGACGCCGGCTACACGCTGCTGCTCTTCGACGCGCGCGAGGAGGAGTCGAGGGAGCGCGGAGCGGCGGAGAAGTTCCTCGACTTCGTCGAGGGCCTCATCCTGGCCAGCCCCCGGATGTCGGACTCGGGGCTGCTCAAGCTGGCCAAGCAGCGGCCGGTGGTCGTGCTCAACCGGGTGGTCAGCGGGCTGCCGAGCGTGCTCACCGACGGTGCGCGGGGCGTGCGTCGGGTCGCCGAGCACCTCGGCGAGCTCGGGCACCGCGAGGTGGCCTACATCGGCGGGCCGGAGGCGTCCTGGGCCGACGGCGTGCGGTGGCGCGGTCTGCAGGAGGCGGGGGAGGAGCTCGCGCTCAAGGTGCGCCGCGTCGGCCCCAACGAGCCGACCGTCAGCGGCGGCGAGTTCGCCGCCGGACGGTGGATCCGCACGCCCATGACGGCGGCCGTGGCCTTCAACGACATCATGGCGATCGGCTTCGTGCGAGGTCTGCGCGCCCGCGGGCTCTCGGTGCCCGGCGACGTCAGCGTGGTGGGTTTCGACAACAGCCGCACCGGGGCGCTCGCCACCCCGGCGCTGACCTCGGTGGCCTCCCCGCTGGCCCTGCAGGGCTCGACGGCGGTCGGCAACCTGCTGGCGATCGTGCGCGGGGCCCGGCCGCCGGAGCGGCCCGTGCTGCTGCCGGTGCGGCTCGTGCGCCGGGCGTCGACCGGTCCGGCGGCGCCGCGGCGCCCGCGGGCCTGACGGCTCGTCGTCCGGCGAGGGGTCGCCCACCGGTCGCCGGGTGGCGACCGGTACGTGGCAACAGGTGGCCACCCGTCACACCCGCGCCACCGATTGCCCATACTTGGCACAGGAACGTCACCCGGCAGTCGATGAAGGGACCTACGCATGCCGAACGAGAAGTCCACCGACCTGGCCCAGATCGGGGTGATCGGGCTCGCCGTCATGGGCAGCAACCTGGCCCGCAACCTCGCGCGCAACGGCTTCGCCGTGGCCCTCTACAACCGCACGACGGCGAAGACCGAGGCCCTGGTCGCCGAGCACAGCTCCGACGGGACCTTCCTGCCCTCGACCACCCTCGAGGAGTTCGTGGCCAGCCTCGAGCGGCCGCGGAAGATGATCATCATGGTCCAGGCCGGTGCCGGCACGGACGCGGTCATCGACTCCCTGGTCCCCCTCCTCGAGGAGGGTGACATCGTCGTCGACGGCGGCAACGCGCACTACGCCGACACCCGCCGCCGCGAGGCAGCGCTGCGCGAGGTCGGCCTGCACTTCGTCGGCGCCGGCATCTCCGGCGGCGAGGAGGGCGCGCTCAACGGCCCCAGCATCATGCCCGGCGGCCCGGCGGAGTCCTACGTCACGCTCGGCCCGATCCTCGAGGCGATCTCCGCCAAGGTCGACGGGGAGCCGTGCTGCGTGCACATCGGCCCCGACGGTGCCGGCCACTTCGTCAAGATGGTCCACAACGGCATCGAGTACGCCGACATGCAGTTCATCGCCGAGGCCTACGACCTGCTCCGTTCGGCCGGCATGGAGCCCGGCGAGATCGCCGAGGTCTTCCGCACCTGGAACACCGGTGACCTGGACTCCTACCTCATCGAGATCACCGCCGAGGTCCTCGGCCACGTCGACGCCGCCACCGGCGCCCCCTTCGTCGACGTCGTCGCCGACGCCGCCGGCCAGAAGGGCACCGGTCGCTGGACCGTGCAGATCGCCCTTGAGCTGGGCGTGCCGGTCAACACCATCGCCGAGTCGGTCTTCGCCCGATCGACCTCCGGGCACGCCCCGCTGCGCGCGGCCGCGCAGAAGGCGCTGACCGGACCGGAGCGCACCGCCGTCCCCGCGCAGGAGCGCGAGGCCTTCGTCGAGCATGTCCGTCAGGCCCTGTGGTCGGCGAAGGTCGTGGCCTACGCCCAGGGCCTGGACCAGATCCGCACCGCCTCGGAGGAGTTCGGCTGGGACATCGACATCGCCGAGGTCGCCAAGATCTGGCGTGGCGGCTGCATCATCCGCGCCAAGCTGCTCGAGCGGATTCGCTCGGAGTACGCCGCCGGCAACCTCACCACCCTGCTCGAGGCCCCCTCCGTGGCCGCCGGGCTGGCGGAGAGCCAGGACGGGTGGCGCGCGGCCGTGGCGCACGGCGCGCTCGGCGGCGTGCCGGTGCCCGGCTTCTCCGCGGCCCTGGCCTACTACGACACGGTGCGCGCCGAGCGGCTGCCCGCCGCTCTCGTGCAGGGCCAGCGCGACTTCTTCGGCGCGCACACCTACCACCGCACCGACCGCGAGGGCGTCTTCCACACCGAGTGGTCCGGCGACCGCAGCGAGACCCGGCAGAGCTGACCGCCCAGGGCTGAGCGACCGCGTCCGTTCCGCCCGGGACCGATCGGGGCGGGACGGTCGGCCGGGTCGCTCCGTGTGTCCGCCGCCTCCCGCGGCGGCCGACGACGGCCTTCGTCGTCCCTGCACGGTCGGAGATATCCGGACGGTGCGGTCGCGAACCGGACGCTCGGTCCGCCGTCGCCGACCTCGTGCCCTCCCGGCGTAGCTCGCGCGCCGGCTCGAGACGGCCGACCGAGGAACCCCGTCGCACCCGTGGTGCGGCGGGGTTCGTCGTGTTCGCCCAGGTCAGAGCCCCTAGGCTGACCGTCGAGCGCACGGGTCGGAGCGCCGTCCTACCAGCGGTACAGGCGCGAGGACGCCGGGTCGCCGAGCGCCTCGCCGCCGAGGAGCTTGCCCCTGTCCTGCCGCTCACCGAGCAGTGCCTCGAAGTCGGCGTCCATCTGGGCCCTCTGCTCGGCGGGCAGTGCCTGGTTGGCGGCCAGGTGGTCGCCGGTCGGGTGGCCCCAGGGCTCGGGGTTGGAGTGGATGAGGATCACCTACTTCATGGTCGGACCTCCTGCTCGTGGGCCGCCTCTCGGCCCGTCGACAGGTACATCGAGGCAGCGACCTGGTCTTCGACACGATACGGAGGATCCGACGGCGAACCGCACCCACGAGGAGCGAGCGGCTTCTCGCCGGGTCGAGCAGGAAACCGCTCACTCGCCAGGCAGGAAAGCGGGCGGGTCCAGGGGGTGGTTGCAATACTCGTGGATTGGGGTGTTGGCAGGTACGGGCAGGCGGTGCGGGTCAGGAGTGGCGCTCGTGGGTGGCGCGCTGCTCGAGCTTCTCGCGCGTGGACCACAGGCCGGCGGACGGCGTGGAGATGAAAAAGACGCGCTCGCCGTCGGGCATGGTGTTCCAGCCGTCCTTCATCACCGCCGGGTCGTAGCGCCGCAGCGCCTCCTCGACGTCCATGTACTCATACCCGACCCCCTCGATCTCCTCGCGGGTGAGGTGCCCCGGCGCGTAGGTGATGGTGAACCGCCCCTCGGACGAGCCGTGGGGGAGGTGCGCGGTGCCGTGCGGGATGTCCTGCATGTCGGCCTGGTCCTGGTAGAGCCGCACCGCCTCGTCCTGCGAGATGTAGCCGTACTTCCGGATGAGGGCGTCGACCTCGGGCTGCTCGCCGAACCGCTCCACGCCCGGCGCGATGACGAGCAGCTCCCCGCCGTCGGCGATGGCCATCCGCGTGCGGTACACGGCCTTGTTGGCGACCCACGTGGCCCGGAACTCGTCGGCCTGCATGACGGCGACGATCTTGTCCACCGGCTCGTCGAAGACGGTGATGTTCTGCTCCCGCGAGGCACGTGCGGCGTCGAGGTAGGTCTCCAGGTCGTCGCCGACGTAGACCCCGGTGTGGCGCAGCGCGCCGTCGTCGTCGTAGTCCATGACGACCTGCAGGTAGACGTCGGGCAGGTCGGCGAGGAAGTGCTCCTCGGCGTAGTTGAAGCAGGCGCGCACCGGGGTGAGCAGGTTGCCGAGGTTGTTCTCGATGCCGTAGACGGCCGAGGCCATGTGCGAGGCGCCCAGCAGCCGCTTGCCGCCCAGCCCGATGAAGTAGTTCTTGTTGTGGTTGGCGAACCCGAGCACCTCGTGGGGCACCACGTGGCCGACGTTGACGACGAGGTCCCACTGCTCGGTGACCAGCATGGTGTTGAGGTCGACCGGCATCTCCCAGTCGACCGCCCCGCCGGTGGCCTCACGGACGAACTCCGCGGGCACGGTGCCGACGTTGGTCACCCCGCCCTTCCAGTCGTGGGCGTGGATCCGCTCCTCGGGGATCGACCCGAACATCCACCGGTTCTCCTCCTCGGTGTGCGGGACGTGCTGGCCGAGGGTGGGGATGACGTGCACCTCGGCGCCGGCCTCGTCGAGGCGCTGGTAGAGGTACTCGGTCATCCAGCCGGTGCCGGAGTGCGCGCGGGTGAGGTCGGGCGGCAGCAGCAGCACGCGCCGGTAGGCGGCGATGCCGAGGCGCTCACGGGCCTCCTCGAGCATCTGGTCGCACAGCTGCTCGATGCGCTCGCGGGAGATGAACCGGGCTTCTTCGCTGAACCACGTCATGGCAGAAGGGTGGCGTGAACAGGCCCTGAAGATCCAGTGGTTGGCAAGGGTTGGCAACGTTGTTGCCCTCCTCGGGTGCCCTGGGGACCATGTCGTCATGAGCGACGACGCCACCGCACCCCTCGACGTGCACCCCGACCGGCTCCTGCCCGCGCAGCCCGAGCTGCGCGACGTGGCGCGTCGGATCTACGCGGGCACCAAGGACCTGCCCATCATCTCACCGCACAGCCACGTCCCGCCGCAGTGGCTCGTCGACGACGCACCGTTCCCCGACCCGGCCTCGCTGCTCATCGTCCCCGACCACTACGTGCTGCGCCTGCTGCACGCCGACGGGGTCGAGCTCAGCGACCTGGGGCGCGGCCCCGACGGCCCCCTCGAGCTCGACGAGGCCGCGGCCCGCAAGGCCTGGCGGATCCTGTGCGAGCGGTACCACCTCTTCCGGGGCACCCCGGTGAAGTACTGGTTCGACACCACCTTCGCGGAGGTCTTCGGCATCACCGAGGCCCCCTCGGCGCGCACCGCCGACGCCCTGTACGACCAGGTCGCCGAGGCCCTCGCCACCCCCGAGTTCCGCCCGCGCGCCCTGTTCGACCGCTTCGGCATCGAGGTGCTGGCCACCACCGACGACCCGCTGGACGACCTGTCCGCCCACCGCACCCTGGCCGAGGACCCCACCTTCACCGGCCGCGTCGTGCCGACCTTCCGCCCCGACCGGTTCCTCGAGCTCGCCCGGCCCGGCTGGGCGGGCCTCGCGCGGTCGCTCGGGGAGGCGGCAGACGTCGACACCGGCGACTACGCCGGGTACGTCGAGGCCATCGAGACCCGCCGCCGCTACTTCAAGGAGCACGGCGCGGTGTCCTCGGACCACTCCCACCTCGACCTGGGCACCGAGCCGATCGGCCGCAGCGAGGCCGAGCGCATCTACACCGCCGCCCTGCGCGGGGAGGTCACCGCCGAGGAGGCCACCGCCTTCCGCCGCCACATGATGAGCGAGACCGCCCGGATGGCTACCGAGGACGGGCTCGTGATGACGCTGCACCCGGCCGTGCGCCGCGACCACGACCCGCTCAACCTCGAGAGCTACGGCCACGACGTCGGCTCGGACATCCCGCTGGCCGTCGAGGCCACCGACGCCCTGCGCCCGCTGCTGGGCCGCTTCGGCAACCACGAGAACTTCCGGCTCGTCGTGTTCACCATGGACGAGACGATCTACTCCCGCGAGCTGGCGCCGCTGGCCGGGTACTACCGGTCGATGTACGTGGGTGTGCCGTGGTGGTTCATCGACGCCCCCGAGGCGATTCGCCGCTTCCGCGGTGCCGTGACCGAGACCGCCGGCTTCTACCGGACGTCCGGCTTCATCGACGACACCCGGGCCTTCCTGTCGATCCCCACCCGGCACGACATGTCGCGCCGCCTCGACGCCGCCTACCTCGCCGAGCTCGTCGGCACCCACCGGCTGACCGAGGACGAGGCGATCGCCACCGCCCACGACCTCGTCGCCACCATCCCGAAGCAGGTGTTCGGGCTGTGAGCGCACGACTGACCCGCGACGCCGCCACCCCGCCGCCTCCCGTGCGGCTCCTGCACGTCGGGCTCGGCAACTTCTTCCGCGCCCACCAGGCCTGGTACACCCACCACAGCCCCGACGCCGCCGACTGGGGCTACGCCGCGTTCACCGGCCGCAGCGCCCGGGCCGCCGAGGAGCTCGCGCCCCAGGGCGGGCTGTACGCCCTGCTCACACGGGGCCCCGAGGCCGACGAGATCGAGGTCGTCTCCTCGGTCAGCGCCGTCCACGCCGCCGACGAGCACGAGGCGTGGCTGGACCACATGCGCGACCCCGCCGTCGCGGTGGTCACCCTCACCGTGACCGAGGGCGGCTACCTGCGCGGCGACGACGGCGGGCTCGACCTCGCCCGCGAGGACGTCGACGCCGACATCCGGGCCCTGCGCGCCGACCCCACGGCCCCGGTGACCACCACGCCCGGCCGCCTCGTGGCCGGGCTGCTCGCCCGCCACGCGGCCGGCGCCGGACCGATCACGCTCCTGTCCTGCGACAACCTCTCCGCCAACGGGGAGGTCCTCGAGCGCGTGGTCCGCGACATGGCCGGTGCCGTCGACGCCAAGCTCCAGCGCCGCCTGGACACCGACGTCGACTTCGCCTCGTCGATGGTCGACCGCATCACCCCGGCCGCCACCGCGGATGACGCCGCGACCGTCGAGCGGGAGCTCGGCGTGCGCGACGCCTCCCCGGTGACGACCGAGCCGTTCAGCGAGTGGGTGATCGCCGGCCGCTTCCCCGCCGGGCGCCCGCGCTGGGAGGACGCCGGGGCGACGATCGTCGACGACGTCGAGCCCTACGAGCGGCGCAAGCTCCTCCTGCTCAACGGGGCGCACTCGCTCATGGCCTACCTCGGCCCGCTGCTCGGGCACGAGACCGTCGACTCGGCGTTCGCCGACGAGCGCGTGCGCGCCCGCGTCGAGGAGCTGTGGGACGACGCCGCCCCCGTCCTCGACGTCCCCGACGACGACGTGGCCGCCTACCGCTCGGCGCTCGCCGAGCGCTTCGCGAACCCCCGCATGCGCGACCGGCTGGCCCGCATCGCCGCCGACGGCTCGCAGAAGCTGCCCGTGCGGCACGTCCCCGTGCTGCGCGCCGCCCGCACGGCCGGCCGCCTGCCCGGCGGTGCCGTCGTCGCGGTGGCCGCCTGGATCGCGCACCTGCGCGGCCACGGCGTGCCCGTCAACGACGTCCAGGGCGAGCGCTGGCAGGGCCTGGCCGCCGGGACGCCCGAGGAGGCCGTGGCCGCCGTGCTCGCCGAGCTGTGCCCCGACCTGGGCGAGGACACCGAACTCGTCGACGCGCTCACCGACGAGCTGCGCGCGCTCACCGGCGCCGAGGAGGACTGAGACCGATGGGGGCGGTCCTCGGGCTCGACGTCGGGACGACGACGACGAAGGTCGTCGCCGCCGAGCCTGGCTCGACCTGGCGCGCGGCCGCCACCCGGGAGTACCGGCTGCGCGCGCCCGGGCCGCGCGAGCAGGTGCAGTCCCCGGCCACGGTGCTCGCCGCCGTCGACGAGGCCCTCGCCGAGGTCGCGGCCGCGCTCGAGGGGCGCGGCGTCGACGTGCTCGGCGTCGGCTCGGCGATGCACGGGCTGGTCGGGCTGGATGCGGACCTGCGGCCCGTCACCGACATCATCACCTGGGCGGACACCCGCGCCCACGCCGAGGCGGCCGAGCTGCGCGCCGAGGGGCGGGCCGCCGAGCTGCTGCGCCGCTCCGGCACCCCCGTGCACCCGATGAGCCCGCTGACCAAGCTCATGTGGTTCGACCGCCACGACCGCGCCGCCCTGCGCGGGGCCCGCTGGTGGGTCGGGCTCAAGGACCTCGTGCTGCTGCACCTGACCGGCCGCCTGGTCACCGAGCTGTCCACCGCGTCGGCCTCGGGCCTGCTCGACCTCTCCACGCGCACATGGTCCCCGGACAGCCTGGACCTCGCCGGGGTGCGGCGCGAGCAGCTGCCCGAGGTGCTGCCCACCACGGCGGTGCTCGAGCTGGCGCCGGAGGTCGCCGCGCGCACCGGTCTGCCGGCCGGTACGCCGGTCAACGTCGGGGCCACCGACGGCCCGCTGGGCAACCTCGGCACCGGCGCGGTCGCGCCCGGCGTGGCGGGTATGTCGATCGGCACGAGCGGGGCGGTGCGCACCGTGGTGCCGGCACCGGCCACCGACCCCGGCGGCCGGCTGTTCTGCTACGCGCTGACCGACGACGCCTGGGTGGTCGGCGGGGCGATCAGCAACGGGGGAGTGGTCATGCGCTGGGCGGCGGAGACCTTCCTCCCGAACGCCGACGGCACCGCCCGCGACGCCGAGGCGCTCGCCCTGGCGGCACGCGCCCCGGCCGGCAGCGAGGGGCTGGTCATGCTGCCCTTCCTGCTCGGGGAGCGCGCCCCGCTGTGGGACCCCGACCTCACCGGCTCCTTCCTCGGGGTGCGGCACGGCCACGGCCGCGAGCACTTCATGCGGGCGGCTATGGAGGGCGTGTGCCTGCAGATGGCGGGGCTCGTCGACCTCCTCGACCAGGTCTCGCCGGTCGACGAGGTGCGGTGCACCGGCGGGGTGTTCCGCTCCGATCTGTGGCGGACGGTCATGGCGGCCACGCTCGGGCGCCGGCTCGTACCCACCGACGACTCCGAGGGGTCGGCGCTGGGCTCGGTGGTGCTGGCGATGCTGGCCACCGGCGCGGTGGACACCCTCGAGGAGGGCCTGGCCCAGGTCACGCCGCCGGCCATCGAGGTCGCCCCGGTGCCCGTGACCGACGCGGACCGGCGCACCTACGCCGAGCTGCGGGGCCGCTCGCGCACGCTGCTGCGCGCCTACGACGAGCTGCGCGCCCACCTCGAGGACCAGTCCGCGCCCGCGGGCTGAGTGCGCGGAGGTCAGCCGGCGAAGCGCTCGGCGCGCTCGACGACCCCGCCGCCGGCGGTGTACACCTCGCGGCCGGCGATGAAGGTGCGCTCGACCCGGGAGGTCGTGTCCAGCGGGTCCCCGCTCCACACGACGACGTCGCCGTCGAGCCCGGGCGCCAGCGAACCGACCCGGTCGTCCAGGCGGAGAAAGGCGGCCGGGTTGGTGGTCAGCGCCTCGACGGCGGTGCGCCGGTCAAGGCCCTCCTTGACGGCGAGGCTGGCCTGGAGGACGAGGTGCTCGATCGGCACCACAGGATGATCTGTCGTGATCGCGACGCGCACGCCGGCCTCGGCGATCTGCACGAGGTGCGGCACGTCGCGGTCGGCGACCTCGACCTTGGAGCGGCTGACGATCATCGGCCCGTAGATCACCGGGATGTCGCGCTCGGCGAGCACGTCGGCGATCTTGTGCGCGTCGGTGCCGTGGTTGAGCACGAGGCGGTAGCCGAACTCGTCGGCCAGGCGCAGCGCGGTGGCGAGGTCGTCGTGGCGGTGGGAGTGCTGGTCCCAGGCCAGGGTGCCCTCGAGGACGGCGACGAGGGGCTCGAGGCTGAGGTCGCGCTCGATGGGCTTGCCCTCGGTGGCCGCGTGCGCTCGCTTGGCCGCATAGTCCTGCGCGGCGGTGAAGGCCTCCCGGATGATCTTGGCGACGCCGAGGCGGGTCGACGGGGTGACCTTCTTCTCGCCGTAGACGCGCTTGGGGTTCTCCCCGAGCGCCGACTTCACCGAGACGGCCGCGGAGAGGACCTGCTCGTCGACGGTGCGCCCGCCCCAGGTCTTGATCGCCACGGTCTGCCCGCCGATGGGGTTGCCCGAGCCGGGCTTGACGACGGCGGTGGTCACGCCGCCGGACAGGGCGTCGCGGAAGCCCTCCTCGTCGATGTCGATGGCGTCGATCGCGCGCACGGCGGCCTGGTTGGGGCCGGTCATCTCGTTGACGTCCTGCCCGGCCCAGCCGCGGCCCTCCTCGGAGACGCCGAGGTGGGCGTGCGACTCGATGAAGCCCGGCAGCACGACCTGCCCGGTGGTGTCGACCTGCGGCACGCCGTCGGGGATCTCCACCTCGCCGACCGCGCCGACGGCGGTGATGACCCCGTCGGTGACGAGCACGACGCCGGCGTCGAGGTCCGGCGCGGCGACGGGCCGGACGAGGCCGCCGACCAGGGCGACGGTGGCGCCGGGGCGCTCGGGCGTGGGGACGGGGGAGAAGACGCTGCTCATGGACCGATCATCGCACCGACGGCGGTGCTGCTCAGGGCTGGGGCACCGGCCAGAGGGCGACCGGGGTGTTGGTGTCCATGTTGCGGCGGTAGTCGCCGAGCATCTTGCGCACGGCCCGGGCCCGGTCCAGCCCCGCCTGCTCGTAGGCCCCCACGGCGGCCACCTGCCAGGAGGCCCCGTTCTGCCGGCGCTCGACGCGCTGGGAGATGATCCCCAGGTAGTGGTCGGCGACGTCCCGGTCGACCCCCAGGTGGGTGAGCCCGCGGGCCGCCATCGGCAGCAGGGTCTGCTCGATGAGGCTGAGGCCGTCGATCTCGAGCTCGCCGGGCCAGCTGAGCCGGGCGTCGATGCCGTTCCGGGCGGCGGCCTCGAAGTTGTCCCGCGCGGCCGAGAAGGGCATCCGCGTCCAGGTGGGGCGCTCCTCGCGGACGAGGGCCTCGACGGCGCCGTAGAAGAAGGCGGCGTTGGCGACGGTGTCGACGACCGTCGGCCCGGCGGGCAGCACGCGGTTCTCCACCCGCAGGTGGGGCCGGCCGCCCGTGACGGCGTAGATCGGCCGGTTCCAGCGGTAGACGGTGCCGTTGTGCAGCGTGAGCTCGTCGAGGGTGGGTGTGCCGCCGGCGGCGAGGACCTCGAAGGGGTCGTCGTCGGAGGTCACGGGCAGCAGCGCAGGGTAGAAGCGGACGTTCTCCTCGAACAGGTCGAAGATCGAGGTGATCCAGCGCTCGCCGAACGTGACGATCGGGCGCACCCCCTGGTGGCGCAGCTCGGGCGCGCGGGTGTCGGTGGCCTGGAGGAAGACGACGGGCCGGGTCTCGGCCCACAGCCGGTGGCCGAACAGCAGCGGCGAGTTCGCGCCGAGCACGAGCTGTGGACCGGCCAGCAGCTGGGCGGAGTTCCAGTACCTCGCGAACTGCTCGGGGCGGACCTGGAGGTGGAGCTGGGTCGAGGTGCACACCGACTCCACGGCGATGGACTCGAAGGTGTGGGCGAGCGGCTCGGGGCCGGCGATCTCCAGGGAGATGTCCTCGTGGCGGGCGGTGCGGATGGCGGCGTCGAGCGCGAGGTAGCGGTCGTCGTCGGAGATCCAGTCCTTCTCGGCGTGCTCGGGCATGAGGGTGGGCAGGATCCCGGTCATGACGATGTCTGTGCCCAGGGCGCGGGCACGGTCGCGCGCGTGGTTGAGGGTGGCGCGAAGGTCGGACTCGAGGTCGGCGAGCGCGGAGCCGGAGAGCACCCGTGGCTCGACGTTGAGCTCGATCGTGTAGCGGCCGAGCTCGCTCTGGTAGGCGGGGTCGGCGATCTCGGCGAGCACCTCGCTGTTGGTGCTGGCGGGGCTGCCGTCGCCCTCGACCAGGGCGAGCTCGATCTCCAGCCCCGTGCTGGCGACGTCCTCGGCGAAGTGCCCGCGCGCGAGCATCACCTCGAGCGCGTCGAGGCACTGGGCCACCTTGGCGCGGTAGCGGGCCCGGTCGGCGCCGGTGTACGTCGTCAGCGAGATCTCGCGTCCCATGGCGGAATGCTCCCACCGGTGGGCCGCCCGCGCGCGGGTGGGCACCATGCCGGATGCCGTGCGCCCTAGACTGCAGCGATGACTTCCCGGGACCTGGACGGCGTCCGCCCTGGTCCCGACGACGACGAGACGCCCGAGGACGGAGCTCCAGGCGTCACGCGACGGGTGATGCCGTGGTGGCTCGTCGCCGTCGTGGTCGTGCTCGTGGCGGTCGGCTCCGCGGTCGTGGGGATCGCCACGGCGCACGTGACCACCACCGTGGGACCGCACCGCGCCGAGGTGGCGGTGACCCTGGACTCGGAGGTGACGATCGACCTCGGGCCGGCGGGCAACGTCGTGCTGGACTCGCCCCTCCCGGCGTCGGTGGGGGTGCTGGCCGTCGTCAAGGAGCTCCCCGCGGACACCACGGCGGGCGAGAACGGTCTCGTCCCGGGACTGTTGGCCGACGCCGACTCCTACGCCCGGATGCTGGCCTACCCCGACGCAGCCTTCGCCGAACCCACCCGCGCCCTGGTCGACGACGCGCTGGCCCGCGCCACCCTCACCGCGACCGTCGTCCTGACGGTGATCGCCGCCGCCCATGCGGCCCTGCACGGGACCTGGTCGCGGTCGCTGCGCCTGGTGACCGACCGGCCGGTCGTCGTCGCGCTCACGGCGGGCGCCCTCGTCGTCGGGCTGACCTCGGTCATCGTGCCGGCCACCCGCAACGAGAATCCCGAGGGGGTGACGATCGCGTCCTTCCGGCAGACCCCGCTGGAGGAGGCGCGGGTCTCCGGCCGGCTCGGCGACCTCCTCAACGCCTACGGCCCGACGATCCGCCTCTTCTACGACGGCAACACCGCCTTCGCGGAGGAGGCCCGGGGCGCGCTGACTGCCGCCCTGGACGAGCAGGGCCGGTGGTCGACCGGGCCCGGTGGGGAGCAGCCCGAGGGCGTGACCACGGCGATGTTCTACACCGACGTGCACTGCAACGTCGGGGCGGCGGAGGTCGTCGGCCTCGCCGCGCAGGAGGTGGGCGCCGACATGGTCCTCGACGGCGGGGACACGACCATCGCCGGCACCGCCCTGGAGCAGTTCTGCGTCGACGCGATCGACACCTCGATGCCGGACGAGGCGACCTACGTCGTCGCGGCCGGCAACCACGACTCGCTCGTGACGGTGGACCAGATGCGCCGGGCAGGCTGGACCGTGCTCGACGGGTCCGTGGTCGAGGTCGCCGGGGTGCGGATCATCGGCGACACGGACCCGCGTATCACCACCCTGGACCAGCCGACCGTGCAGGAGCGCGCCGAGACCTGGGAGGAGACGGCGATGCGGATCGGTGAGGACTCCTGCGAGCTGCTCGCGCAGGACGATGCCGTGGACCTCGCCATGGTGCACGACGCCTTCGGGGGGCGCCGGGTGGCCTGGACGGGCTGCGTGCCGCTCACCCTCTCGGGCCACATCCACACCCACGTGGGGCCGGAGATCGACGGGCTGGGCGTGCGCTGGGTCGAGGGGGCGGCCGGTGGGCAGGGCCAGGGCTTCCCCACGCTGGGCGCCGTCGTCGAGCCCGCCCCCTTCGGGCAGATCGAGTTCGACAGTGACACCGGCGAGGCCTTGCGCTTCCGGCGCTTCGAGCTCATGCCGGATGCGAGCGTGTCGATCGGGGAGTGGCAGGACATGCCCGAGGCGCTGCCCATCCCCAAGGTCGGGACCGACGGCGAGGAGCTCGTCGACGAGGAGAGCCGCAGCGGCGGGCCGGGGGAGAGCCCGAGCGGCTTCGGCGACGAGGTGCCCTCCGAGGGGCCAGAGGCGACCGAGGACGCCGAGGCGCCGACCGGCACCGGGTGACGGGCGCGCCCGCAGCAGAGGGGTCCGAGCCGACCCACGACGCCGAGGCGCCGACCGGCACCGGGTGGCGCGCCCCCAGTGAAGGGGCCGGGGCGTTCATACTGACCCCGTGAACGGACGCACCCCCCGCCGTCGCCACGGCGACGCCGTCGCCCCGACCGATCCCGTCACGGGGCGGACCGACGAGCCGGACGAGGCCGACGCCCTCGACGACGACCTGCCGGGCGACGACTCCCTCGACGAGGAGGTCGCCGACCGCGCCGCCCCGAGCCCGCACCAGCGGGCCGGGGGCGCGCCCCGCGAGCTGGCCGTCCTGCTGACCGTGGCCGGGGTGCTCGGGCTGTGGGCGTCGATCGAGCTCGTCCTCGCCGAGCTGCTCGTGGCCGCCGACCCGGGGGCCGCGCTGGCGTGCGACATCAATCCGCTCATCGGCTGCGGCACCTTCATCACGACCTGGCAGGCCCACGCCCTGGGGATCTCGAACGCGGTCCTGGGCACGGCGGCCTTCGGTGCGCTGCTGGCCACCGGCCTCATCCTGCTCTCCGGCGGGCGCCTGGGCCGATGGTTCTGGTGGCTGCTCACCGCGGGCGCCGCCTTCGCGCTGGTCGCGCTGGCCTTCTTCGTCTACACCGCGTTCTACGAGATCCGCGCGCTGTGCCCCTACTGCCTCGTGGTGTGGCTGGTGGTCGTGCCCGTCGTCGTGCACGTCCCGGCCCGGGCGGCGCAGGCGGGGATGCTGCGGCTGCCCGAGAAGCTCACGCGCACCCTGGTCCTCGACCGGTGGCTCATCACCGGTGCGCTCTACGCCGTCATCGTGCTGTGGGCGCTGGTCCACTTCTGGGACCAGTGGATGCTCATGGTCCGCTGAGCGTGCGCTGACTGACGAGCCTGAGCGCGTGCTCGTCGGCGGGCCGGAGGCCGGAGGCCGGGGCGCTGAGCAGGCCTGGCGCCCTGTCGGCCGCCTGACCCTCGCCGGCCGGCCGGCCGGCCAGGCGGGGCGGTTGGTCAGGCAGGGGCGGCCGAGGAGACGTCGGGCGGGACGTTGGCCGGGAAGCCGGTCTCGCGCAGGGCGGCGCGCAGCCGTTCGGCGGCGGCGTCCATCTCCTCGTTGGGCACGTCTGATCGCGCGACGGCCGGGTCGAGGACCTTCTCGTCCCAGGCGGGGTAGACGTGCACGTGCAGGTGGGGCACCTCGAAGCCGGCGACGACGACCATCGCCCGCGGCGCGCCCGTGGCCTGCCGCTGGGCGGCGCCGATCCGCCGCGCCACGACGGCGAGGTGGGCCACCAGCTCGTCCTCGGCGTCGGTGAGGTTGTCGACCTCCGCGCGCGGCACCACGAGGGTGTGTCCCTCGGTGTGCGGGCCCACGCTGAGGAAGCCGACGCACAGCTCGTCGGTCCAGACGAAGCGACCGGGCAGCTCGCCGTCGATGATCCGCGTGAACAGAGTGCTCATGTCCGCCAGGCTAGGGGCACCGGGGCCGGCCCGCAGGCCGCGGACCGTGGCGGTCGGTCGGCTAGTGTCCGTTGGCGGACGGAGGGAGGGAACGACCATGGCAGGGACGTCGCAGGAGGGGAAGCGCTCGGGCGGGGATGTGCCCCCGCGGACCGGGATGGGACTGACGAGCTCGACGTGGGAGGCGCTGCTGCGCGCCGAGGTCACGCTCATGCGCGGCTACGAGGCCGCCGACGACTTCTCCCCGCTGTCCAAGACCGAGTACGACGTGCTGTTCATCCTCGCCGGCGCGCCCGGCCGCACCATGCGCATGCGCGAGCTCAACGACCAGGTGCTCATGGCGCAGCCGAGCCTGAGCCGCATGGCCGACCGGCTCGCGGACAAGGGGCTGGTGCGGCGCACGCCCGCGGTCAACGACGCCCGCGGCACCAACCTCGTGCTCACCGAGGACGGTGCGCGCGTCCAGCAGCAGGTGGGCAGGCGGCACGTCCGCTCCATCCACAAGGCGATGTCCGTGCTGGACGAGGAGGAGCTGCGCACCCTGCGGGACCTGCTCCGGCGGCTGCGCGAGGGGGCGCCCGCACCGCGGCCGCGGGGACGCCGTCGGAGCGGTGGGTCGGGGTCGTGACCAGGGGAGGCCGTCGGGCGTGAGCCGGTACCGCCGTCGATCCCAGGCCCACCGGCCGCCGTCGGCGTGAACCGGTGCCGCGGTCGAGCCCAAGCCCACCGGCCGCCGTCGGGCATGACATCCACGGGGACCGTCCGGCGGGCCGGTGATACCATGCCCGGCATGGCTTTCGTGCTGCTCCTTACCGGGCCGCGCTGAGGACCCCACCGCCCATCACGGGCCGGTGACCCGGCGCGGCGGACCTCCCCTGATCGGGAGGTTTTTTTCTGCCCGGAGAGTGAGCGACACCCGGAGACGAGCTGAGGGACATGACGACCGAGACCACCGCACCGACCGCCGACGACGCCATCCCGCCCCACCGGTACACCGCGGCGCTCGCCGGTGAGATCGAGCAACGCTGGCAGGAGCGGTGGGCGGCCGAGGGCACGTTCCACGCGCACAACCCCACCGGCGACCTGGCCGGGCCGCGCGCCGAGCGGCCGCGGTTCTACCTGCTCGACATGTTCCCCTACCCCTCGGGCAAGGGCCTGCACGTGGGCCACCCGCTGGGGTACATCGCCACCGACGTCGTGGGCCGCTTCCGGCGCATGCGCGGGGACAACGTGCTGCACACCCTGGGCTACGACGCCTTCGGCCTACCGGCCGAGCAGTTCGCCGTGCAGACCGGCCAGCACCCGCGGATCACCACCGAGGAGAACATCGCCACGATGCGCCGCCAGCTGCGGCGCCTGGGCCTGGGCCACGACGAGCGGCGCTCGGTGGCGACCACGGACCCCGACTACGTGCGCTGGACGCAGTGGATCTTCACGCAGATCTTCAACTCCTGGTACGACCCCGAGGCCGTCCGCCCCGACGGCGGGCGCGGCTCGGCGCGGCCCATCGCCGAGCTGGTGGCCGCCTTCGAGGACGGCAGCCGCGAGGTCCCCGGCGGCCGGTCCTGGGCGGAGCTGGACGAGGTGGCACGCGCCGAGGTGGTGGCCGGCTACCGCCTGGCCTACGTCTCCGAGCAGCCGGTCAACTGGTGCCCGGGCCTGGGCACGGTGCTGGCCAACGAGGAGGTCACCTCCGAGGGCCGGTCCGAGCGCGGCAACTTCCCCGTGTTCACCCGCAACCTGTCGCAGTGGACGATGCGGATCACCGCCTACGGCGACCGCCTGCTCGAGGGCCTGGACGGCATCGACTGGCCCGAGAAGGTCAAGACGATGCAGCGCAACTGGATCGGCCGGTCAGCCGGTGCCCGCGTGCGCTTCCAGGTGGCGGGGCACGGCGACCTGGAGGTCTTCACCACCCGGCCCGACACCCTGTTCGGGGCGACCTTCATGGTGGTCTCCCCGGAGCACCCGCTGCTGGCCGGCGCGCTGCCGGCCACCTGGCCCGAGGGCACCCGCGAGGCGTGGACGGGCGGGGCCGCGGACCCGGCCGTCGCCGTCGCGCAGTACCAGGCGCAGGCGGCCGCCCGCACCGACGAGGAGCGCACCGACGACGCGCGGGCCAAGACCGGCGTCTTCACCGGCCTGCACGCCACCAACCCGGTCAACGGCGAGCAGGTGCCGGTCTTCACCGCCGACTACGTGCTCATGGGCTACGGCACCGGCGCGATCATGGCCGTCCCCGGCGGCGACGAGCGCGACTTCGCCTTCGCCGAGCGCTACGAGCTGCCGGTGGTGCACACCGTCGAGCCGCCCGCGGACCACGAGGGCGGGGCCTGGTCGGGCGACGGTCTCGTCGTCGCCTCGAGCAACGCGGAGCTCTCCCTGGACGGGATGACGGTCGCCGACGCGAAGGCCGCCATGACCGAGTGGCTGGCGGGCGAGGGGTATGGCGAGGCGGCCGTGACCTACCGGCTGCGCGACTGGCTGTTCTCGCGGCAGCGCTACTGGGGCGAGCCGTTCCCGGTGGTCTACGACGAGGCCGGTGTCGCGCACACGCTGCCCGACGAGATGCTGCCCGTCGACCTGCCCGAGGTGGCGGACTACTCCCCGCGCACCTTCGACCCCGACGACGCCGGCTCCACCCCGGAGGCACCGCTCGGCCGGGTGCGGGACTGGGTGGAGGTCGACCTCGACCTGGGGGACGGCCGCGGCGTGCAGCGCTACCGGCGCGACACCAACACCATGCCGCAGTGGGCCGGCTCGTGCTGGTACGAGCTGCGCTACCTGGACCCGCACAACTCCGAGCGCTTCGTCGACCCGGAGATCGAGGCGTACTGGATGGGCGCCCGCGAGGCGGGCGGGGTCGGTGGCACCGACCTGTACGTCGGCGGCGTGGAGCACGCGGTGCTGCACCTGCTGTACTCCCGGTTCTGGCACAAGGTGCTGTTCGACCTGGGGCACGTCTCCAGCTCCGAGCCCTACCACCGCCTGTTCAACCAGGGGTACATCCAGGCCTACGCCTACGTCGACGAGCGCGGCCAGCACGTCCCGGCCGACGAGGTCGACGGGGACGAGGCCGCCGGCTTCACCTGGCAGGGCCGGCCCGTCACCCAGGAGTACGGGAAGATGGGCAAGTCGCTGAAGAACGCGGTGACGCCCGACGAGATGTACGCCGAGTACGGCGCCGACACCTTCCGGGTCTACGAGATGTCGATGGGGCCGCTGGCCGACTCCCGGCCGTGGGACACGCGCGCCGTCGTCGGCTCGCTGAGGTTCCTGCAGCGGCTGTGGCGCAACGTCGTCGACGAGAACACCGGCGAGGTGACGGTCCACGACGAGGCGATGGACGAGGAGACCGCGCGCCTCGTGGCCCGCACGATCGCCGACGTGACCGAGGAGTACGAGGGGATGCGGATGAACACCGCGGTCGCCCGGCTCATCGTGCTCAACAACCACCTCACGGCGCTGGGCCGGGTGCCGCGCGCGGCGGTCGAGCCGCTGGTGCAGATGCTCGCGCCCATGGCCCCGCACGTGGCCGAGGAGCTGTGGCAGCGCCTCGGGCACACCGCGTCCCTGACCTACGAGCCCTTCCCGGTGGCGGACCCCGACCTGCTGGTCGCCGAGACCGTCACCGCGGTGGTCCAGGTCAAGGGCAAGGTGCGGGCCAAGCTCGAGGTCGACGCCGGGATCGGGGAGGACGAGCTGCGCGAGCTGGCCCTGGCCGCCCCGCCGGTGGTCAAGCACCTCGACGGCGCCGAGCCGCGTCGCGTCATCGTGCGCGCCCCGAACCTGGTCAACGTCGTCCCGTAGCCGCAGCGGCTCGGGCAGGTCGAGGTCTCGGCAGGCCCGGACGACCAGCCGCGGGGTCCACCTCGGGTGGGCCCCGCCGTCGTCGTGCCGGGCCGGACGCGTCGGCCCGGGACGCCTACCGGCGGCGCCGGTTGCCGAAGATGGAGCGGACCACGGAGTTGCCGGCGGTGCGGACCATCGAGGTGAGGATCGAGTCTCGCTGACGTGCGCGCCGGTCGGCCTCGCGCTCGGCCCTTCGACGGGCGTCCGCGGCCTCCTTCTCCTCCCGACGGCGGTCGGCCTCGATCTGCTTCTCCAGCTCCTTGCGGCGCTTCTCCTCGGCCTTGGCCTCCTCCTTCGCGCGGGCGGCGCGCTCGGCCGCGAGCCGCTCCGCCTCGGCCGCGGCGGCGGCCTCCCGGGCAGCCTCCTCGATCTGGGCGGCGAGCATCTCGGTGGCCGACTCGGGGTCGACCCGCTCGGCGTAGCGCGCGGTCAGGGGCGAGGCGGCCATCGCGGCCGCCGCGGCGGACTCCTCCGCGGCCCCCATGACGGCGGCCGGTGCGAGCACGCGGGTGGCGGCCACCGGGGTGGGCGCGCCCTCCTCGGACAGGACGGTGACGACGGCCTCGCCGGTGCCCAGCGAGGTGAGCACCTCGGTGAGGTCGTAGGGGGAGGTGGGGAAGGTGGAGACGGCCTCCTTGAGCATCCGGGCGTCCTTGGGCGTGTGGGCGCGCAGCGCGTGCTGCACCCGGCCGCCCAGCTGGGCCAGGACGGCCTCGGGCACGTCGGTGGGCGACTGGGTGACGAACACGACGCCGACGCCCTTGGACCGGATGAGGCGCACCGTCTGCACGACCTGGGCGAGGAACTCCTTCGACGCGCCGGTGAACAGCAGGTGGGCCTCGTCGAAGAAGAAGACCAGGCGCGGCTTGTCGGCGTCGCCGACCTCCGGCAGCGAGCCGAACAGGTCGGCCAGCAGCCACATGACGAAGGTCGAGAGCAGGTCGGGGCGGTCCTGCAGGTCGGGCAGGCGCAGCACGGACAGCACGCCGCGGCCGTCGGCGGCGAGCCGCATGAGGTCGGCGGTGTCGAAGGCGGGCTCGCCGAAGAACTCCTCGGCCCCCTGGGCCGCCAGGGCGGCGACCTCGCGCAGGATGACCCCGGCCGTCGAGGACGCCACGCCGCCGATGGAGCGGAGCTCCTCCTTGCCGGCGTCGGAGGTGAGGTGGTCGACCACCGAGCGCAGGTCGCCGAGGTCGACGAGCGCGAGGCCCTCGGTGTCGGCCCAGTGGAAGATGAGCTGGAGGGCGGACTCCTGGGTCTCGTTGAGGCCGAGGACCTTGGCGAGCAGGAGCGGCCCGAAGTCGCTGACGGTGGTGCGCACGGGGACGGCGCCCGGACCCTCGCCCACGCGGAGGAGCTCGACGGGGAAGCCGGTGCCGACCCAGTCCTGCCCGAGGGCGGCGGTGCGCTCGAGCAGCTTGGGGCTGGCCGTACCGGGCTGGAGCAGACCAGTGAGGTCGCCCTTGACGTCCGTGACCAGCGCGGGCACGCCGGCCGCGGACAGGCCCTCGGCCATGAGCTGCAGCGTGCGGGTCTTGCCGGTGCCGGTGGCCCCGGCGACGAGGGCGTGCCGGTTGAGCGTGGCGAGCGGCAGACCGACGCGCACGGCCGGGACCGGCTCGCCGTCCTCGAGCAGGACGCCGATCGGCAGCAGGGCACCCTCGGCGGCGTAGCCGTCCCGGATGGTGGCGGCGTGCTCGGAGAGCGCGTCCGACGAGGCGGCGGCCGTGGCGCCGCTGGTGTCAGGGGTGCTGCTGCTGGCGACGCTCGAGTCCGTGGTGTCGGCGGCGTCAGCACTGGTGTCCGTGGCGCTGCCTGCGTCGGCGCTCGCGTCCGTGCTCCCCTCCGCGGCGAGGGCGGCGTCGAGCGCCGCCTGTGCGGCTACTGCGCGTGCCTCGGCGGCCTCGGCCGCAGCGGCCGCCGCCTCGGCCTTGAGGCGGGCGATCTCGGACGAGCTGGCGTTCGCAGGTTCCGTCACGGCGTCGATCCTATGGGTGGGCGCTCGAGGGCAGGCAGGTACTGGCCGGCCGATCGCCACCCGCGCCCCACAGGTCCTGCCCCGCACCGCCCGCCCACAGGCACCGGTGCGCGGCGCACGCGTCGAGGACGGGCCCGCCTAGCGTCGCGGTCATGGACCAGCCACGGAGCGCCGCCTCGCAGCGCCTGCGGGACCTCACCCGTGTGGCGTACACGGCTGCCGCGGGTCATCTCGAGGTCGACCCCGAGGAGGGGGAGGAGCGAGCGGTCCGCGCGTGGCCGGTGCGGCGCGCGGTCGTGGCGGTCCTGGTCGTGCTCGCCGTGGTCGTCGGCCTCCTCGCGGCCCGCTACCTCATCGCCCGGCCCGGCCCGGGGGAGGAGATCGTGCCCGGTGGGGAGGGCACGCTCGCCGCCGCGACCCAGCCCGACGGCGCGGCGGCCCCGCCCGACGCCGGACAGGCGGCCGGCGAGGACGTCGAGCAGGCGGACGGAGGGACGGGGAGCGCCGCCGACGGCGGGGGATCGAGCGAGGAGAGTCCCGCGGCCCACGGTTCCGCGCCCGACGCGCAGCCCGGCGACGAGAACCCCTCGGGCGGCCCGGCCGCGGGGGACTCGGACTCCGTCGTCGTGCACGTGGCCGGCGCCGTCTCCCGCCCCGGCCTGGTGGCGCTGGCCCCGGGTGCGCGGGTGGGGGACGCGGTGGACGCCAGCGGGGGAGCGGCGCCCGAGGCCGACCTCGCGCAGGTCAACCTCGCCCGGCCCCTCGTCGACGGTGAGCAGGTGTACGTGCCCGTCGTCGGCGAGGAACCCCGGGAGCCGCCGGACGGACCGGCGGCGGGCAGCACGGGCGCCGCGCCGGGTACCGATGGCGGCGACGGGGCGGACGCGACCGGCGCGTCGGGAGAGTCCCCAGGGCTGGTCGACCTCAACACGGCCGGCGCCGGCGAGCTGGAGACCCTGCCGGGGATCGGGCCGGCGATCGCGGGGCGGATCGTCGCCCACCGGGAGGAGGTGGGCGGCTTCACCTCGGTCGACGAGCTCGACGACGTCTCCGGCATCGGGCCCGTGCTCATGGAGCAGCTCCGCGACCTCGTCACGGTCTGAGGGCAGGGACCGTGCCACGGCAGCGCCCACCCGCGCGCACGGAGCAGACGGCAGGCGGCCCGGCCACCGCACCGGGCGATCCAGCCTCTTCCCCGGCCGGAACAACCGCGGCCCCGCCGATGCGCGCCACCGCCCCGCCGACGCGCGCCACCGACCCGGTCGGTGCCGCCACCGACGAGGCCGAGCGCCGACCGCCCGACCCGCACGACGTCCGGCTCGTCCCCGCTGCGCTGGCGACCTGGCTGGCCGTCGGGATCGGCCTGGGGACGCCGACGTGGGTCGGTGCCGTGGCCGCCGGGGTCTCCGGCGTCGGCGCCGTCCTTGCCGTGCGCGGGGCTCGGGTGACCGCCCGGCCCGTCGGCGTCCTGCTGCAGCTCGCGCTCGTCATGGGAGGCATCGCCGCGGGGGCAGCGGTGGTCACCCTGCACCACCTCGAGCGCAGCGACCAGCCCCTGTCGGTCCTCGCGGCGGACGGGTCGACCGTCGTCGTGCAGGGCACGGTCCTCACCGACCCCGACGACGCGCTGCGTGGCCATGTCCGCGTGCGCATCGACCTGATCGCCGCCGGCCCCCAGGACGAGGCTGCGCCGGCACCGGCCCGCGGGACGGTCATGGTCACCGCACCGCCCGGCGACGGGCGCCTGCGCATCGGTGAACGCATCGAGACCCACGGCGACGCCGTCGAGACCGGCCGCGCCGAGGAGGACCTGGCGATGATCTACGCCGACGAGCCCCCGGTGACCCTCGCCGCCCCCACCGGGGTGCTCGGCGCGATCGACGGGCTGCGCGAGGGACTGCGCACGGCGACGGCACCGCTGGACGCGCAGGCCCGCGGCCTGGTCCCCGGGATCGCGCTGGGCGACGACCGCGCGATGCCACCAGACCTTGAGGACGCCGCCCGCGTCACGGGCCTCACCCACCTCACCGCCGTCTCCGGGGCCCACGTGTCGCTCGTCCTGGCGGGGGTGATCGCCGTCGTCGGACGCGGGCGCCCGCGGCTGGCGGCGGTCGCCGGGGTGGCCGTCGTGCTCGCCCTGGTCGTCCTTGTGCGCCCCGAGCCCTCGGTGCTCCGCGCCGGAGCCACGGGCGCCGTCGTGCTCCTGGCCGGGCTGCTGGGGCGCCCCGCGCGGGCCCTGCCGGCGCTGTCGGTCGCCGTCGTCGTGCTCCTGCTGTCCGAACCGACCCTGGCCCGCTCCTACGGGCTCGTCCTGTCGGCCGCCGCCACGGCGGCGATCGTCGTGGGCGCCGAGCCGGTGGCGCGGATGTTCTCCCGCGGGGTGCCCCGGTGGCTCGCCCGCGGGCTCGCGGTGCCGGCCGTCGCCCAGCTCGCCTGCGGACCGGTGCTGGTCCTGCTCGACGCCCGCCTGGCCCTCACCGCGGTCCCTGCCAACCTGCTGGCCGGACCGGCCGTGCCCGGTGCGACGATGCTCGGCCTGGGGGCCGCGCTGGCCGCCCCCGTCTCGCCGGAGCTCGCCGAGCTGCTGGTGCGCGTGGCCTCCTGGCACACGGCCTGGATCGCCTGGGTGGCCCGCACGCTCGCCGCCGCCCCGGCGGCCACCGTGCCGTGGCCGGCCGGAGCCGTCGGGTTGGCGCTCATGGTCGCCGCGACCGTCGTCGTCGCCCTGCTGGCCGCCCGCTGGGTGACCACGGCCGTGCGCGTGCGGGCGCTCGTCGTCGTGGCGCTGCTGCCCGGCGCGGTGGGCGCGGTCCCTGTCCCGGTCGGCACCGGCTCGCCGCAGGGCTGGGCGGTGCTGCAGTGCGACGTCGGGCAGGCCTCGGCGCTGCTCGTGCGCACGGGGGAGACGTCCGCGGTGCTCGTCGACGCCGGCGAGGTCGACGGCCGGGCGGCGGTCTGCTTGCAGGAGGCGGGGATCGAGACCCTCGACGCGGTGGTCCTCACGCACGACCACGCCGACCACACCGGCGGGTTCGCGGCCGTCCTGGCCGTGGCGGAGGTGCGTGAGGTGGTGGTCCCTGCCGTCGAGGGGCCGAGCCCCGCAGAGGACGCCGCGGCGGCGCTCGCCGCGCACGGCGGTGACGCCCAGGTGCGGGAGGTGGTCGCCGGTCAGCGGCTGGACTGGCCCGGGGTGGGTGCCACGGTGCTGCACCCGCGCGCGGGCGCCCGGGCCTCGCCGGACAGCTCCTCCTCCGTGAACGAGAGCTCGGTCGCCCTGCTCATCGAGGTACCCCGGGGCGAGGAGGTACTCACGGTCCTCGTGGCCGGCGACCTCGAGGAGGCCGGGCAGCGGCGTCTCACGCGCGCGCTCGGCCAGCACGGGGCCGCCTCGGACGGCGTCGACGTCGTCGTGGTGCCGCACCACGGCTCGGGCAACCTCCACCCGGGGCTCGCGACCGCGACCCGGCCCGCCGTGGCCCTGGTGTCCGCGGGGCAGGACAACGACCACGGGCACCCGGCCCCGCGGACGCTCGAGCTCTGGTCCGGGACCGGGGCACGGGTGGCGCGCGCCGACGAGTGCGGGCACATCTGGCTCGTGCCCGGACGCGGGGGCGCGCTCACGCTCGTGGGCTGCGACTGAGCCCGGGCAGGACGGGGGAGCGCTGTCCACCGCGCACCGGGCGGGTCCCGTGGCCCCGCGGATAACGTGGACGCACGCACCGGAGCGGGAGCGGTCGAGCGAGAACCCCGAGGGGGCCCAGATGACACGGACGCAGACGGCAGCCGCCGCGGCGGTCGGTGCTCTCCTGGCCGTCCTCGTGCTCCTCGGCCTGGTCACCGGGGCCGTCGGTCACCGCATCGGCATCGACCTCACCTCGGGTGCCCACCTGCCCGACGCCGACCCGCCCGGCACCGCACCCGGCGAGCGTGACGACACCTCCGCCCCCACCGGGCCGCAGGACGCCCCCGACCCCGAGGTCTTCGACCACGGCGACGGCGCCCCGGGCATCTTCACCGGCGCCCCCGGGGAGTGCCTGGTCGACCCCTCCGACACGCGGGTCGTGCCCTGCGACCACCCCCACCGGGCGGAGATCTACTACACCTTCACGCTCGAGGGCGACGAGTACCCGGGCGAGGACGGCATGGACACAGACCTGTGCCTCGAGATGTTCGGCGCCTACGTCGGCACCACCCCCGAGGCGAGCGGCTACGGGCTGACCTGGCTCGTCCCGAGCGAGAGCTCGTGGTCCGAGGCCGGGGACCGCGAGGTCATCTGCCTGCTCACCACCGAGGAGCCCGCCACCGGTTCCGCCTATCGCTCGGCGCAGCTCATCGCCTGATCACCGGTGCCGTCGATACCGTCGATCCCGCATGATGGCGGTCCAGAACGGCGTCGGGGAGATCTCACGGGGGAGGACTTCCCTCCGCGTCGCCGCGGGATTCGCGACAGATCCCGCTAACGTCTCGCTGCAGCACCGCCCCCCGGTGCGGTGGCCGAACGGCTTCATCCAACGAAAGTGGAGGACACCATGAAGCGCACGAACACTCTCGCCAGCCGCAAGCTCGCGGCCGTCGCGACGCTCCCCTTCCTCGCGCTCGGACTGGCCGCGTGCGGCGAGGACGAGCCGATCGCCCCGGAGGAGGGCGAGACCACGGAGACCCCGCCGGAGGACGGGTCGGACGACGACACCGACACCGACGGCGGTACCGGCACCGACGGCGACACCGACACCGAGGGCGGCGACACCGAGACCGACGGTGGCGACGAGACCGACGGTGGCGACGAGACCGACGGTGGTACGGACACCGACACCGACACCGAGGGTGAGGACGGCGCGACCGGCGGCGGCGCGGGTGGCGACCTCTCGGAGTTCGACAACGGCGAGGGTGCGCCCGGCGTGTTCACCGCCAACCCCGGCGAGTGCCTCGACAGCACCGTCGCGGACGAGATCATCAACTGCGACGAGGAGCACGACCTCGAGGTCTTCTACACCTTCAACATCGAGGGTGACGAGTTCCCGGGTGAGGAGGCCATCCAGGAGGAGATCACGGTCTGCGAGGAGCAGTTCGAGGCCTACGTCGGGGCCCCCGCGTCCGGGTCGGAGTACGGGCTCTACGCGCTCTACCCCTCGCAGTCGACCTGGGACCAGGCCGGCGACACCGAGGTGATCTGCATGCTCGAGTCCACCTCCCCGGTCACCGGCAGCGGCTACCAGAGCGGCAGCTGAGCCGGCGGGACCACGTCCCGCGGCAGCGACCCGGGCCTCGCCCGGCGGTAAAGGACCGGGGACCTGTCCCGTCGCAACAACCGGGGCTGCGGCATCCCGGCCGCAGCAGCACGACGACGAAGGGCCGGCGCATCGCGCCGGCCCTTCGGCGTGCCCGGGTCAGGTGGGCCATGCCCGGGTCAGGAGTTTCGTGCCCGGGGCAGGCGTCCTGGAGCGGGCTCTCATCACCGTCTCACCGTCCGGGCGGAACAGTGTTCGTACTGTCCCGGCACGGCGCCGCGTAACCTGTCACGCCGACGCCGGAGCCGCCGGCCGACGAAGGGACTCTCGATGCCTCGATCTTCCGCACGGATGCGGCGCCGTCGCGTGGGTGCGACGAGCGCGCTCGTGCTCGCCGGACTGGCCCTCGCGGCGTGCGGGCGGACGACGGACGACGGCGCCGGGTCCTCCGGCAGCGACGGCACGGAGGACGTGACGATCGCTCCGGTGGAGACACCCAGCGCGGAGACGCCCACCGCCCAGGATGACTCCGAGCAGGAGAGCAGCACCGGTCTGCCCACGCGCGAGCCCGAGGTCGACCTCTCCGACTTCGACACCGGCCGGCCCGTCGAGGGATCGGACGGGGTGTTCACGGCCGACCCCGGCCAGTGCCTCGAGGACCCCGAACCGGGCCCGCGCGTGTCCTGCGACGAGGAGCACGGTGCCGAGGTCTTCTACACCTTCAACCTCCCCGACGGGGACTACCCGGGCGACGACGTCGTCTCGGACGAGGCCACCTCGCGGTGCGGGTCCCAGCTCGAGGCCTACCTCGGTGGACCGGCCGCCGAGGGCGGGTTCACCGTCGAGGCGCTGACCCCCTCCGAGGAGACCTGGGACGACGACGGCGACACCGAGGTCCTGTGCCTCATCGTCGGCGGGGACGAGGAGGAGTCGGCCTTCCAGTCGCTGTCCTGACCGGGCCGGTGGACCGGCTCGGCGCACCGTCACCGGCCCGTGGCAGGCTGGGCCCGTGCCCGCCCGCCGCTCCGCCGCCCCCACCTGGGAGACCGTCGGACCCGCCGCCGTCGTGCTCGTCCGCGGGCCGGAGGCCGTGCTCGCCGAACGGGCCGAGCAGTCCGTCGTCAGCCAGGTCCGCGAGCGGGACCCCGACGTCGAGATCACCCGGATCGAGGCGGCCGCCTACGAGAAGGGCCGCCTCGCCCTGCTGACGAGCGCCTCCCTGTTCGGGGAGCCGCGGCTCGTGCACGTCGAGCACCTCGAGGCGATGACGGACGCCCTCCTCGAGGACGCGCTGGCCTACCTCGAGGACCCGGCCGACGACGTCGTGCTGCTGCTGCGCCACCAGAGCGGGACCCGGGGAAAGAAGCTGCTCGACGCCGTGGAGAAGGCCGGGTACCCCGTCGTGCGGTGCGAGGCGCTCAAGCGGGACTCGGACAAGGCCGAGCTCGTGCGGGCGGACGTGCGGCGGGCGCGCGGGCGCATCGAGCCGGCCGCGGTCACCGACCTGGTCGACGCGCTGGGCTCCGACGTCGCCGAGCTGGCCTCCTCCGTCGCGCAGCTGCTCGCCGACTCGGGCGGGGAGATCACGGCCGACCAGGTCCGCCGCTTCCACGCCGGACGCGTCGAGGCGACCGGCTTCGAGGTGGCCGACGCCGCGATCGCCGGCCGGCACGGACAGGCCGTGGCGCTGCTGAGGCACGCGGTCGCCACCGGCACCGGGCCGGTGCCCGTCGTGGCGGCCCTGGCCAGCAAGCTGCGGACCATGGCGATCGTCTCGGCCTCCCGTGGCGGCGGGGCGCCCAAGGGACTGGCGCCCTGGCAGGTCGACCGGGCCCGGCGCGACCTCACGGCGTGGACGCCGCACGGCCTGGCGGCCGCGATCGGTGCCGTGGCCGCGGCCGACGCCGAGGTCAAGGGTCTGTCCCGGGACCCCGTCTTCGCCACCGAGCGCGCGATCCACCGCATCGTCCGGGCGCGCAACCACTAGCTGTTCTGTCCACGGACGTTAGGTACGGCGTGGCTGCTAGACGATGACGAAGACCTCCGGGTGAGGTGTGAAGCGACCAAGCATTCGCATCTCACAAACCGGAGGCCTTCGTGTCCCACGCTAACGCTCGATTAACCCCTGCTGGTCGGTTGCGACTGGCCCAGCTCGTCGTTGACAAGGGATGGACGCTGGCCCGTGCTGCCGAGCGGTGGAACTGCTCGGTGACCACGGCCAGGAGGTGGGCCGATCGGTACCTGGCCGAGGGCCGCGCCGGCTTGGTAGATCGATCCTCCCGGCCGGCTCTCTCGCCCCATCGGACCGCGACCCGTGTCGAGCGGCGCGTGATCGGGCTGCGGGTCTCGCGGCGCTGGGGGCCGGCTCGGATCGCCTACCGATTGCGGATGGCGGTTTCCACGGTGCACAAGATCCTGCGCCGCTACGCCTGCCCGCCGCTGGCCTGGACCGACCCGGCCACCGGGGTCCGGATCAAGTGGTCCCGGCGCAAGGTCAACAGCTATGTCCACGACGCGCCCGGCGACCTGGTCCATGTCGACATCAAGAAGCTCGGCAAGATCCCCGACGGCGGCGGCCACAGGGTGCTGGGCAGGGCAGTCGGACGGAAGAACACCAAGCGCGGCAAGATCGGCTACTGGTACATCCACAACGCCGTCGACGACCACAGCCGGCTCGGCTACAGCGAGCTGCTCACCGACGAACGCAAGGAGACCGCCGCCGCATTCTGGCAGCGTGCCAACGCCTACTTCGCCTCGGTCGGGGTCACCGTCCAGCGGGTACTGACCGACAACGGCGCCTGCTACCGCTCCCGGACCTTCGCCAACGCCCTCGGCGAGACCATCGCGCACAAACGAACCCGGCCCTACCGCCCCCAGACCAACGGGAAGGTGGAGAGGTTCAACCGCACCCTCCTCGAGGAATGGGCCTACGTCAGGCCCTACTCCTCCGAGTCAGACCGTGCTGGAAGCTTCACCGACTGGCTCCACACCTACAATCACCACCGCGGTCACACCGCACTCGGCGGCAGATCACCAGCCGACCTCGTACCCAACCTGCGTGGACACAACAACTAGCCGTTCATGTCGTGGCGGCACGCGGGCCGGCCCCGACGCACCGAGTAGGTTGACCCGGCATGTCCATCGACGACGCACCACGAAGGGACGCCCGATGACCGACTCCAGCGCGGGAGGGTCCGGCCCCGGGGACGGCTCCAGCGGCACCCTGACCCGCTCCGAGCGGCTGGACCGGCTGCCGTTCACCCGTCGGCACGGTCGCCTGCTCACCGGTTCGGGCATCGGCTGGGCGCTGGACGCGATGGACGTCGGGATGATCTCCTTCGTCATCGCCGCCCTGGCCCGCGAGTGGGACCTGAGCGACGGCCAGATCAGCCTGGCGATCTCCATGGGCTTCGCCGGGATGGCCGTCGGCGCCTCCTTCGGCGGACTGCTGGCCGACAAGATCGGCCGGCGCACGGTCTTCGCCCTCACGCTGCTCGTCTACGGGCTGGCCACCGGGGCCTCGGCCCTGGCGACGTCCCTGGCGCTGTTCGTGGTGCTGCGCTTCATCGTCGGGCTGGGGCTCGGCTCGGAGCTGCCCGTGGCCTCGACCCTGGTCTCCGAGTACTCCCCGGCGCGCATCCGGGGCCGCGTCATCGTCATCCTCGAGGCCTTCTGGGCCGTGGGCTGGCTCCTGGCCGCAGTCATCGGCTACCTGGTCGTCGCCGACCAGGAGGGCGGGTGGCGCTGGGCGCTGGCACTGGGCGCGGTCCCGGCGGTGTTCGCCCTGTACGTGCGGGCCCGCATCCCCGAGTCGGTGCGCTACCTCGAGTCGCGCGGGCGCCACGGGGCGGCCGAGCGCGCCGTCCGAGCCTTCGAGAGCTCGCCGCCGCTCGGCGGGGGCGGGACCGGGCAGGTGCGGGCCTCGGCCGCCATCGTCGAGCCCGAGGCGAGCCCGGAGGACGAGCAGCTCCGGCCCGGCGTGGCCTCGCTGTTCGTGGGCCGGCTCCGGCGTCGGACGATCGGCCTGTGGATGGCATGGTTCTTCCTCAACTTCGCCTACTACGGCGCCTTCACCTGGCTGCCGACGATCCTCAGCGCCGACGGCGGCTCGCTGACGAGGTCCTTCGGGTACGTCGTCATCATCACCCTCGCCCAGCTCCCCGGGTACGCAGTGGCGGCCGTCCTCATCGAGGTCTGGGGCCGCCGGGCGACGCTGGCCTCCTTCCTCGTCGGCTCGGGCGTGGCCGCGGGCCTGTTCGCGCTCGCCGAGGAGCCGTGGGAGATCATCGCCGCCGGCTGCGTGCTGTCCTTCTTCTGCCTGGGCGCCTGGGGCGCGCTGTACGCGGTCACCCCGGAGATGTACCCCACCGTGGTGCGTGGCTCGGGGGCGGGCTGGGCGGCCGGCTTCGGACGCATCGCCTCCATCGTCGCCCCCTTCGCCGTACCGTTGTTCCTCAGGGCCGGCGGCGCCCCGCTGGCGTTCGCCGTCTTCGCGGCGGCCTTCGCGCTCGCCGCGGTCGGGGCACTGCTGCTGACGGAGAAGCGCGGCCAGGCCCTGGAGTAGACCGCGAGGACAAGGAGGTGGGCGTGCCGGAGGCCGACGATCCGGTCGGCGGGGAGCGCTCCCCGCGCGATGCACGCGACGTTCACCCGTCGGACACCAGAATCGGGGGTGTGCGCAGCCGACCGGTCACCCGTGGTGGCGATCGTGGCCCGATGCGCGTCGCGATCGTCACCGAGTCGTTCATCCCGTCGACCAACGGCGTGACGAACTCCGTGCTGCGGGTCCTGGACCACCTCCGCCTGCGCGGCCACGAGGCGATCGTGGTCTGCCCCGGTCCGGCGCCGCGCCAGTACAACGGGTTCCCCGTCGTCACCGTCCCCTCCTTCAAGTACGGCGGGCTGCAGGTGGGGCTCGTCTCCTCCTCGATCTCGCGGATCCTCGACGCCTTCGACCCGCACGTCCTGCACGCCGCCGCCCCCTTCGGCCTGGGCGCGCAGGCGGTCACCGAGGCGCGCTGGCGGGGGATCCCCACCGTGGCGATCTTCCAGACTGACGTCGCCGGCTTCGCCCGCAAGCACGGGCTGGCCGCGACCTCGCCGGCCATCTGGCGGTGGCTGCGCACCGTGCACAACATGGCCGACGTGACGCTGGCCCCCTCGCAGCCCACGATCAGGGACCTCGAGGACAACGGCATCGAGCGGGTCCGGGAGTGGAGCCGGGGCGTCGACGCCGTCCTGTACCACCCCCGCCGCCGCACGACCGCGCAGGTCGGGGCGCTGCGGGCGCGCCTGCTCGACGGCGCGCCGGAGGGTGCCGCGGTCGTGGGCTACATCGGCCGGCTGGCATCGGAGAAGCGCGTCGAGCGGCTCGCCGCCCTGGCCGGTCGGCGCGACGTGCGCCTGCTCATCGTCGGCGACGGCCCCTCGCGACCCTCGCTCGAGCGGGCCCTCGGCGACTCCGCGCTGTTCACCGGGCGACTCTCGGGCGACGAGCTGGCCGACGCGTACGCCGCCCTGGACGTCTTCGTCCACACGGGCATCCACGAGACCTTCGGGCAGACGCTGCAGGAGGCCATGGCCAGCGGCGTCCCGGTCGTCGCGCCGGCCTCCGGTGGGCCGCTCGACATCGTCGCGGTGGGGGAGACCGGCTACCTCTACGGGGCCGAGGACGACGCCGGGCTCGTGGCGCACGTGGCCCGGCTCGCGGCGGACCCCGCGCTGCGCGCCCGGATGGGCGAGGCGGGCCGGCGTCGGGTGCTGCCGCGCTCGTGGGAGGCGCTCGGCGACCAGCTGCTCGGGCACTACGCCGACGCCGTCGACGGGCACATGCAGGCGCCGCGCCAGTCGCGACGCCTGGCCGATCTGTTCCGCTAGGCGCGCCGGCAGCCGCCACCGGTGCCAGCTGCCGGGAACGACGAAAGGGCCCCCGTCAGGGGGCCCTTGTCGACCGTCGTCACGCCGCCCGGCGGCGGGAGCGGCTCAGAGAGCGGAGACCTGCTTGGCGAGCTTCGACTTGCGGTTCGCGGCCTGGTTGGCGTGGATGACGCCCTTCGAGGCGGCCTTGTCGAGCTTGCGACCGGCCACGGCGAGGGTGGCGCCGGCCTGGTCCTTGTCGCCCGCGGCGATGGCCTCACGGACGCGACGCACGTGGGTGCGGAGCTCGGCCTTGACGGCCTTGTTGCGGGCGCGGGCCTTCTCGTTGGTGAGGTTGCGCTTCTTCTGCGACTTGATGTTCGCCACGGATGAGATCCTTCGGTCGATGTGGTGCGTGCCCGCCGCGGCGGGAGTACTGACGATCGGTCGGGGCGCCACGGGCACCGGGGTGCCGCTCGGAGCGCCGGTCGGCACCACGGGGTGGTCCCGACACAGCGGTCCAGGCTACCAGCGGGGCGCCACCGAGTCAGCGGTGCTCAGTACCTCGACTCAAGGGCATCGGTCACACGTCCGAAGTGCTCGCGGTCCAGCGCGGCGCCCTCGCGGCGCACCGAACCGTCGGGCAGCCGCAGCAGCCGGTCGAGGCGGACCTCGGACTCCCGGCCCTGGGAGTCCCAGTCGCCCGTGCCGACGTCGATCCACGACCGGCCGTGCCGGTCGGTGTGGACGCCGCCGTCGGCGCGGTCCTTGGAGGTCATCTGCGCGCCGAGCACGCCGCCGTCGAGCCGGGCCAGGACGAGCACCGGCCGGTCCTTGCCCTGTCCGTCGTCCTCGTCGTAGGGCACCCACGCCCACACGACCTCGCCGGGGTCGGGACGCTCGTCCTCCCGCGGGGAGTAGGTCAGCTCGGGGAGGCCGGCCGAGGTGTCGAACTCGGTGACGACGTCGAGCCGGCGCTGCTCGGCCCGCCCGACGTCGAGGGGGCTCGGGTGCCCGCCACCGCTGTGCCGCCCGCCGTCGGGACCGGACCCGGACCGGGTCGACCCGCCCTGCCGACCGGAGCCGCGGGAGCGGTCGGACGAGCCCCCGCGCAGGGCGTCCCGGACGCCGGACTGGAGGCGGCGGCGCCCCTGGCGGGTGACGTCGGAGACGACCGAGCGGGCGAGACGTCCGAGACGGTTGACGATGCTCATGACCCCAGACGATACGGGCGCGGGCACGCGCTGCACCTACGATCGCAGCATGAGCGACCTCTTCGACGGCTACCCACCGGGCCTCGCCTGGGACGAGATGATCGCCGACGGTCAGGTCAACGCCCCGTACCGCCCCGTGCACGAGGCGCTGACCGGGCTCAGCGCCGAGGAGCTCGCCGCCCGCGCGGACTCCCTGGCCCGCAGCTACCTCGCCCAGGGCATCACCTTCGACGTCGGGGGCGAGGAGCGGCCCTTCCCGCTGGACGCGGTGCCGCGCGTGGTGGCCGCCGACGAGTGGGACCGGCTGGCCCCCGGGGTGGCGCAGCGCGTCAAGGCGCTGGAGTCCTTCCTCGACGACGTCTACACCGACCAGCGGGTGATCGACGAGGGCGTGATCCCGCGCCGCGTCGTGGTCACCTCCGAGCACTTCGCCCGGGCCGCCATGGGCTTCCGTCCGCCCGGCGGGGTGCGGGTGCACGTCTCCGGCGTCGACGTCGTGCGGGACTCCGCCGAGGGCTGGCGCGTGCTCGAGGACAACGTGCGGGTGCCGTCCGGGGTGAGCTACGTGCTGTCGAACCGGCGGGCGATGACGCAGTCCTTCCCCGAGCTGTTCGCCTCGCTGCGCGTGCGCCCGGTGGTCGACTATCCGCGGCGCCTGCTCGGTGCGCTCACCGCAACGGCGCCCGAGGGCGTCGACGACCCCACCGTCGTGGTGCTCACGCCGGGCGTGTACAACTCCGCCTACTTCGAGCACTCCCTGCTGGCCCGGCTCATGGGCGTCGAGCTGGTGGAGGGGCGCGACCTGTTCGTCGCCGGCGGCAGGGTCTACATGCGCACGACCTCGGGGCGCCGACGGGTCGACGTCATCTACCGGCGCGTGGACGACGACTTCCTCGACCCGGTCGCCTTCCGCTCGGACTCGCTGCTGGGCTGCCCGGGGATCATGTCCGTGGCGCGGGCCGGGCACGTCACCGTCGCCAACGCGGTGGGCAACGGCGTCGCCGACGACAAGCTCGTCTACACCTACATGCCCGACCTCATCCGCTTCTACCTGGGCGAGGAGCCGCTGCTGAAGAACGTCGACACCTGGCGGCTGGAGGAGCCCGAGTCGCTGGCCGAGGTGCTCGACCGCCTCGACGAGCTCGTCGTCAAGCCCGTCGACGGCTCGGGCGGCAAGGGCATCATCATCGGCCCCCAGGCCACGCGCGAGGAGATCGACGCCGCACGGCGCCGGCTGCGGGCCGACCCGCGCGGCTGGATCGCGCAGCCGGTCGTCCAGCTCTCCACCGTGCCCACGCTCGTGGACGGCCGGGCCCGGCCGCGGCACGTGGACCTGCGGCCCTTCGCGGTGCACGACGGCGAGGAGGTCTTCGTCCTGCCGGGCGGGCTCACGCGGGTGGCACTGCAGGAGGGCCAGCTCGTCGTCAACTCCTCCCAGGGCGGCGGCTCGAAGGACACCTGGGTGGTGGGGAAGCGCCCCCGGACGGTGCGGCCGGCGCCCGACGTCGATGCCGACGAGCCCGAGGTGCGTCCCGTGCCGCAGGGCGTCCCGCTCGCCTCGGACCGGGAGAGCGCCGTGCGCGTCCAGCACGAGCAGCAGCAGCAGAGCGCGGCCCGGCCGGGCGGCGGGGGCGACGGCCGGACAGGCGACGTCGGCCGAAGAGGCGACGGCCGGAGAGGCGACGGCCGGAGAGGCGACGACGGCGCACCCCCCGCCGCCCCGGACGCCGACGAGGCCGAGGAGGTGGCCACGTGCTGAGCCGCATCGCCGAGTCGCTGTTCTGGATCGGCCGCTACGTCGAGCGGGGCGACGCGACCGCCCGCCTGCTCGACACGCACCTGCAGCTGCTGCTCGAGGACCCGTGGGTCGACGAGGACACCGCCTGCCGGGCGCTCCTGGCGATCATGGGGCAGACCACCGACCCGGACGAGGAGATCGCGCGTCGCGACGTCCTCGACCGCCTCGCCTACGACCGGACCTCGCCGGCCTCGATCGCCGGGACCGTCTGGTCCGCGCGCGAGAGCGCGAGGCGGGCGCGCGAGACCGTCTCCTCGGAGCTGTGGGAGGTCCTCAACCACACGCACAACTCCCAGCGCGACATGGCGCTGCTGCGCTCGGCGCACGACTACTTCGCCTGGGTGCGCCAGCGCAGCGCGATCGTCGCCGGCCTCGTCGACTCGACGATGAGCCGCGGCGAGACGTGGAGCTTCCTCGTCCTGGGCCGCTCGCTCGAGCGCGCCGACATGACCGCGCGGCTGGTGGCCTCCCGGGCCGTGACCACGGCGGGCGCGCCGGACTGGACCACGCTGCTGCGCTCGACGGGCGCCTTCGAGGCGTTCCTGCGCTCCACCCGCGGGCGTGCCGGCGACCGGCAGGCCGCGCAGTTCCTGCTCATCGACCGGCTCTTCCCGCGCTCCGTCGTGCACTCCCTGGACCAGGCCGAACGGTGCCTGGTCGAGCTGCGCAGCACGATCGGCGAGCAGGTGGCCGTGCCCGACGAGGCGGGCCGGATCCTCGGCCGGGCGCGCTCGCGCATCGAGTACATGGCGATGAGCGACCTGCAGGACAACCTCCTCGAGGAGATGGAGGAGGTCCAGGTGGCCTGCCAGCGGGCGGCGGACGCCGTGCGGTCGAAGTTCTTCGTCGGCGAGCCCGCCGCCTGGAAGGGGGAGAGCGCATGAGCGTCATCCGCGTCGTCCACCGCACGACCTTCACCTACGACCACCCGGTCATGGCGTCCTACAACGAGGTGCGCATGCGGCCGGCCGCGCTCCCGGGGCAGCGCGTGCTCGACACCGAGCTGCACGTCGCCGCGGCGACCCACATGTCGAGCTACACCGACTACTTCGGCACGCTCGTCGACGTCGTCGAGGTGCTCTCCCCGCACGACATGCTCACGGTGCGCGCCGAGTGCGTCGTCGAGCGCGACCCGGTCCAGATGTTCGACGGCGCCGGGTGGGACGAGGTGCGGCGCCCCGAGGTCGTCGACGAGCTCGGGGAGTGGCTCCAGCCCGCGCCCGTCACCGACCCGCCCGAGGACCTGGCGCGGTTCGCGAGCGAGGTCGCGGCGTCGACCGACCCGCAGTCCGCGGCGATCGCCGTCTGCCAGCACATCGGCGACCGGGTGGAGTACCAGGGCGGGGTGACCTCCGTGCACGGGTACGCGGCGGACGCGTGGCGGGAGGGCAAGGGCGTGTGCCAGGACATCACGCACCTGGCCGTCGGCGCGCTGCGCTCCATCGGCATCCCGGCGCGGTACGTGTCGGGCTACATCCATCCCGCCGACGCCCCCGCGGGCGAGCCCGTGCTGGGGGAGTCGCACGCCTGGGTGGAGTTCTCCACCGGGCGGTGGACGCAGTACGACCCGACGAACCGGACCGAGGTCGGGGAGCTGCACGTGCGGGTCGCGCACGGACGCAGCTACGCCGACGTCTCACCGCTGCGCGGCGTCTACTCCGGCGGAGGGACCTCGAAGCAGTCCGTCGAGGTGCGCACGACCCGCGAGGCGTAGCCGGCGGCCGGGTGCGGCGGTTGCGCAGCGCGGAGTGACCGGGGCCCGCCCGGGGTGACCGGGGCCCGCCCGGGGTGACCGGGGCGGGCGCGGGACGGACCCGCTCCGGCCGGCCGGCCCTCGCCGCGGCGACGGCGTGCGGCTACGAGGCGGCCTCGGAGGAGGACTCGCCGGAGCCGGTGTCGTCGGAGACCGAGCAGTCGGCGACGACGTCGACCTCGGCGTCCTCGATCGGGGTCTGGGTGAGCCCGTCGAACCCGCCGATGGGTCCGGTGACGGTCCAGATGCCGCCGTCGGAGACCGCGGTCGCGGTCAGCTCCTCGCCCTGGCCCGAGCTGGTCATCCACATGATGGGGCCGCCGTCGTCGGGCGACTCCGTGGACTGGACGACGACGGAGGTGAGCTCCCCGCTCTCGAACGAGAGGACGGCCGAGAGGTCGCCGTGGTCGGGAGACGTGCCGGCCAGGGAGACGACGAGGCCCTGCTCGTTGCCGAGGCACTCGACGCTGACCTCGCCCTCGGTCTCGGCGGTGCCGGCGGCGATCCGGTTGGCCGAGGAGGTGTTGGTGACGTGCTCGACGCCCTCGGGCAGCTCGGCCTCGGAGTTGGGCGGGATCGCGCCGTCGGTGGGGACCTCGGGCCGCTCGGTCGCCGATGACGACTCCGAGGATCTCTCCTCCTGCTCCGCACTCGTGGTCGACTCCTCGTCACCGCCGCCGCAGGCGGCCAGGAGGGTGGTGAGCGCGACGGCGGCGGTGAGCGCCGTGGCCCGGCGGCGGAAGGTGACGGTGTGCACCAGGACTCCTTGCGGTAGGGGAGGCGACGGATCCGGTTCGGGTGCCTCCGACCTGACGACGCTACACACCCGAGGTGTCCGGGACGGGAACGGCGGGCGGCGCCCGGGATGGGGCGCCGCCCGCGACGAGCCGGCGGTGCGGCCGGCTGTGGGTCAGGCCTTCTGCACGGTGATGGTCCAGGCGGCGTCGCCCACCCGGTCGAAGTGCGTGACGGGGTAGCCGTTCTCCGCGGCCCACCGCGGGTTGGCGTCGGTCGCCTGGGTGCAGTCGAAGTTGATGGTGAGGTGGTCGCCGTCGTCCAGGCCGGCGATGGCCTGCTTGGCCTCGACCAGCGGGAACGGGCAGACCTGGCCGTCGGTCTCGAGTGTGATCGGCATGAGCTGTCTCCTTGCTGTCGTTCGGATGTGTGCTGTTTCGGATGAGTGGTGTCGTGCGGGTCGTTGCTGTCGTCGTTGTCGTTCGCGACGGTGGTGTCGTGCGCGACGGGGTTGTCGTGCGGATCGGTGGTGACGGGGCGACGTCGACGCGTGGGCGTCAGGCGTCGGTGAGGACCTGCTCGGTGGTGGTGGACCTCGCCGTCGAGCGGTGGCGCAGGATGAAGATGTGCGTCGCGGCGCCGGTGCCGAGCACCATGAAGCCGAAGGACAGCCACCCCTGGTAGGAGAACTGCGCGGTGTTGACCATGGCGTTGCCGATGGTGCAGCCGCCGGCCAGGGAGGCGCCGACGCCCATGAGCGCGCCGCCGGAGATCGAGCGGACCACGGTCGTGGCGTCGGGCACCCGCAGGCGGAACTCGCCCGAGCCCTTGGCCGCGATAAAGGCGCCGACGAGGATGCCAAGGACGAGGAAGACGCCCCAGTCGACGAGCTCGGCGTCGCCGGTGACGAGGTAGGTCACCAGGTTCGCCGACGGCGTGGTGATGCCCAGGCCCGAGGGGCGGCCCGCCATCGTGCTCAGCGGCCAGGCCACCGTGGCGATGACGCCGATGACGACCGCGGTGGCGAAGGCGTGCCAGGGCTTCTCGAACAGCACCCGGGCCAGTCCGCGTCGACGCGGGGGCAGCGAGGCCATCCGCACCTGCGGCTCGACGGCGAGGTGCCGGTAGGTCGCGTACCCCACGGCGGCGACGAGGATGCCGACCAACCACCAGGGCGAGATGCCCAGGGACTCGTGGATCGTCGTCGCGGGGATGGTCTGGGCGCGGGCGGCCTCGGTGACGTCGGCCAGGACGCCGTACTTCATGATCGCGCTGAAGCCCGCGTAGAACAGCAGCGCGAACCAGGAGCCGACGAGGCCCTCGCCCGAGCGGTAGAAGGTGCCGGTCGCGCAGCCGCCGGCGAGGACGATGGCGAAGCCGAAGATGAAGGCGCCCACGATGGTGGCGACCGGGGCGAGCTCGCCCGCGCCGAGGGAGATGACGCCCAGTGCGTCGAGGGCGAAGATCCCCACGCTCTGGACGGCGATGACGATGAGGAAGGCGGTGAGCCAGCGGGTCTTCCCGCCGATCCACACGTCGCGGAAGGCGCCGGTCACGCAGAAGCGCCCACGCTGCATGGCGAATCCGAGCGCCACGCCGATGAGCAGGCCGGTCAGGATCATGTGGTTCCCCCCTGGGTGATGGTCAGGACGTCCTGGACGCTAGGAGGGGCGGTCTGGCGGCCGCTCGGCGTTCGGGGCCGGGTCCAGGATCCGAGACCGCGGGGGTGCCGAGGGCGAGGGGGCGACGTCGTCGCCCGTCGCCTCGGCCGCGGGGGTGACCACGACCTCCCCGCCCAGGGCCGCTGCGACCCCGGCCGCGCAGGGGCCGTGTGCGACCATGTGCACAACCGTCCGACCCCGCAAAGGTGTTCAGTGCCCCCGATCCCCGACGAGTCGCGCGCCGCGACGATCCAGCCGGCCGCGACCCCGCCCGCGCAGCTGCGCAACTTCTGCATCATCGCCCACATCGACCACGGCAAGTCGACACTGGCGGACCGCATGCTCGGCATCACCGGCGTCGTCGCCGACCGGGACATGCGCGCCCAGTACCTCGACCGCATGGACATCGAGCGCGAGCGCGGCATCACCATCAAGTCCCAGGCCGTGCGCATGCCCTGGCAGGTCGGGGACACCGCCTACGGGCTCAACATGATCGACACCCCCGGGCACGTGGACTTCTCCTACGAGGTCAGCCGGTCCCTGGCCGCCTGCGAGGGCGCGGTCCTGCTCGTCGACGCCGCCCAGGGCATCGAGGCCCAGACGCTGGCGAACCTGTACATGGCGCTGGAGAACGACCTCGCCATCATCCCGGTGCTCAACAAGATCGACCTGCCCGCGGCGCAGCCGGAGAAGTTCGCCGAGGAGCTGGCCAACCTCATCGGCGGTGACCCCGAGGACTGCCTCAAGGTCTCCGGCAAGACCGGCGAGGGCGTGGTCGACCTGCTCGACGCCATCGTCCGTGACGTGCCCGCGCCGGTGGGGGAGGAGGACGCCCCGGCCCGCGCGATGATCTTCGACTCCGTCTACGACACCTACCGCGGCGTCGTGACCTACGTGCGCGTCGTCGACGGCCGGCTGGACCCGCGCGAGCGGATCGAGATGATGTCCACCGGCACCGCCCACGAGCTCCTCGAGATCGGCATCCACTCGCCCGACGCGAAGCCGACCCGTGGGCTCGGCGTCGGCGAGGTCGGTTACCTCATCACCGGCGTGAAGGATGTGCGCCAGTCGAAGGTCGGCGACACCGTCACCACCCAGACCCGGGGGGCCGAGGAGGCGCTCGGCGGGTATCGCGAGCCCCTGCCGATGGTGTTCTCGGGTCTGTACCCGGTGGACGGCTCGGACTACCCCGACCTGCGCGACGCGCTCGACAAGCTCAAGCTCAACGACGCCGCGCTGACCTACGAGCCGGAGACCTCCGTGGCGCTCGGCTTCGGGTTCCGCTGCGGCTTCCTCGGGCTGCTGCACCTGGAGATCGTCCGGGAGCGGCTCGAGCGCGAGTTCAACCTCGACCTCATCTCGACGGCGCCGAACGTCGTCTACGAGGTCACCCTCGAGAACGGCGACGAGGTTCAGGTCACGAACCCGAGCGAGTTCCCCTCGGGGGAGAAGTTCCGCCAGATCACCGAGCCGATGGTGCGGGCTACGGTGCTCACGCCCAACGACTTCGTCGGGGCGGTGATGGAGCTGTGCCAGGGCAAGCGCGGGGACCTGCTCGGGATGGACTACCTCTCCGAGGACCGCGTCGAGCTGCGCTACCGGCTCCCGCTGGCCGAGATCGTCTTCGACTTCTTCGACCAGCTCAAGTCGCGGACCAAGGGCTACGCGTCGCTCGACTACGACGAGGACGGTCATGCGCCGTCGGACCTGGTCAAGGTCGACATCCTGCTCAACCACGACCCGGTGGACGCCTTCTCCGCCGTCGTGCACAAGGACAAGGCCTACAGCTACGGCGTGGCCATGGTGGGCAAGCTCAAGGAGCTCATCCCGCGCCAGCAGTTCGAGGTGCCGATCCAGGCCGCCGTCGGCTCGCGGATCATCGCGCGCGAGACCGTGCGTGCGCTGCGCAAGGACATGCTCGCCAAGTGCTACGGCGGTGACATCTCGCGGAAGCGCAAGCTGCTCGAGAAGCAGAAGGAGGGCAAGAAGCGGATGAAGTCGATCGGACGGGTCGAGGTCCCGCAGGAGGCCTTCGTCGCGGCGCTGCAGACCGACGCGCCCACCGGGAAGAAGTAGCCGGTGGTCGCGGACGGGCGGATCACGCCGGTCCTCGCGGCCGGCGTCCCGCGCGTGGCGGCCGTGTGCGCCGTCGGGGAGCTCTTCGACGTCTCCGCGCGCGGGCTGCGCAGCGGGATCGACAAGCGGCCCCTGGACGGTCCGCTCACCGTGCTGCGGCACGGGGTGTGGGGCGACGTCCAGGGCGACCGGGAGCACCACGGTGGTCTGTTCAAGGCCGTGTACGCCTTCGCGCGCGAGACGCGTGAGGCCTGGGTCGAGCGGTTCGGCGGCGATGAGCTGGGTGGTGCCGATCTCGGTGTCGGCGCTGGTCTCGAGGCCGGCGGCGAGCTCGACGCCGACGGCGCGCTCCGCGCCGACCTTCCGCGCGAGCTCCCGCGCAGCACGACGGGCCGCGAGCTCGGCGACGGATCCTTCGGCGAGAACCTGGTCACCGAGGGCATCGACACCGACGAGGCGGTGATCGGCACCCGCTGGCGCATCGGCTCGACGCTGCTGCAGGTCACGGCGCCGCGGAACCCCTGCCGCACCTTCGCGGCCTGGACCGGCGAGGCCGACTGGACGCGTCGATTCCGCGCGGGCGGACGCTGCGGCGCCTACCTCTCCGTGCGGGAGACCGGCGTGATCGAGGCGGGGGACCGCATCGACCTCGAGGACGTCCCGGGGCACGGCGTGACCGTCGGGGACACCTTCCGCGGGATGGATGCCGGGCAGGCGCGCGCCCTCCTGGACTGGGCCGAGGAGTCACGGACGGTGCTCTACGAGTCGCTCGTGCGCGCCGCCCTCGGCGTGCTCGAGGACGCGGGCGAGGCCCGGGCCTTCCCGGCCGCGCTCCGCTCCGACGGACGCGGGGACGCGGGAGGCCGGCCGTGAGCGCCGTCCCCGCACGCCGCGACGGCGACGCCGCCCCCACACCCCACGACGTCGACGCCGCCCACACGCGCATCCGCTCCTTCACCCGACGCAGCGGCCGGCTCAAGCCGCGCCAGGAGCGGGCCTGGGAGAGCCGCGAGGGCGTCGTGCTCGACCTGCCGATGGTCTCGGCCACCGCCGTGAGCACCTTCGCGCGGCTCGACCTCGACCGCCACCTGGGCCCTGCCCGGACGGCGGGTTCGCGCCTCGTCGTCGAGATCGGGTGCGGGGCGGGCGAGCAGATCGCCCACGCCGCGCAGCAGCGGCCGGACGACCGTTTCCTCGGCCTCGAGGTGTGGGTGCCCGGCCTCGCGCGCACGCTCGCCCGCGTCCGCGACGTCGGAGCGGACAACGTCCGCCTCCTCGGGGTCGACGCCGAGCAGGCCCTGCCGATCCTCCTCGCGCCGGGCTCGGTCGACGAGCTGTGGACCTTCTTCCCCGACCCGTGGCGCAAGCCGCGCCACCGGAAGCGGCGCCTGGTCTCGCCGGGGTTCGCCGCCGTCGTCGCCGAGCTGCTCGCCCCCGGCGGGACGTGGCGGCTGGCCACGGACTGGCCGAACTACGCCGACCAGATGATCGACGTCATCCGCTCCGAGCCGGCGTTCGAGCTCACGGTCGAGCCTCGACGCTGGGAGGGGCGCACCCTCACGCGCTTCGAGCGGCGCGGCCAGACCGAGGGGCGCGCGATCACCGACCTGACGGCGGTCCGACGCCGTGGCTGACCTCCCCCTCGGCGACCCGGCCCCCGCGGACGGTCGCCTCCCGGTGAGCGCCGCGGCGGGTGCGCGGGACCGCACGCTGTCGGTGTACCTGCACGTGCCGTTCTGCGCGGTGCGCTGTGGCTATTGCGACTTCACGACCTACACCAATGCCGAGCTCGGCGGTGGTGCCTCGGCGGCCGAGTACGCGGGCAACGCCGTGGCGGAGGTCGAGCTCGCCGCCCGCGTGCTGGCGGACCCGGAGCTGGTGGCGGCGGGGATGGTCGGCCGGCCGGTCTCGACGGTGTTCCTCGGCGGCGGCACGCCCACGCGCCTGCCGGTGGCGGACCTGGCCCGGATGCTCACCGCCGTGCGGGAGACCTTCGGGCTGACCGCCGACGCCGAGGTCACCACCGAGGCGAATCCGGACTCCGTGGACGAGTCGGTCCTGGCGGGGCTGGCCGAGGCCGGCGTGACGCGGGTGTCCTTCGGGATGCAGTCCGCCGTGCCCTCGGTGCTGGCCACGCTCGACCGCACGCACGACCCGGCGCGGGTGCCCGAGGTCGTGCGCTGGGCGCGCCGGCTGGGCCTGGACGTGTCCCTCGACCTCATCTACGGCACGCCGGGGGAGACGCAGGCCGACTGGCGGGCCTCGGTCGAGGCGGCGCTCGAGATGGAGCCTGATCACGTCTCGGCCTACGCGCTCGTGGTCGAGCGCGGGACGAAGATGGGCGCCCAGGTCCGCCGCGGCGAGCTCAGCCTGCCCGACGAGGACGACCAGGCCGAGAAGTACGAGGTCGCCGACGCCCTGCTCACCGGGTCCGGCCTCGCCTGGTACGAGGTCTCCAACTGGGCGCGGGTGGAGCCGGGCGACGACCCGGCCGTCGGTGTGCTGAGGCACGCCAGCACACACAACCTCGCCTACTGGCGCGGCGGTGACTGGTGGGGCGTCGGCCCCGGTGCGCACAGCCACGTGGGCGGCGTGCGGTGGTGGAACGGCAAGCATCCGCGGGCGTACGCGGCGCGCCTCGCTGAGGGCCGCTCGCCCGCCGTCGGCAGGGAGGTGCTCGGCGCGGGGTCGCGCGAGCTGGAGCGGCTCCTGCTGGGTGTCCGGCTCGCCGAGGGTGTCCAGGTCGCCTCGCCGGACGGACTGACCCCCGACGACGCCGCCGCACGCCTGGAGGAGCTCGTCCGGCAGGGCCTGTGCGAGGCCGGACCTGCCGAACGCGGGCGCGTGCGTCTCACCCTGCGGGGCAGGCTGCTCGCGGATGCCGTCGTGCGGGAGCTGACGGACTGACACGCGCGCGCGACGTGTGGGTGCCCGACCACGGCGCGAACCGCTGACCAGCCAACCATCCAGCCGACCAGCCAGCCGCCCGGTTGTAGCTGCGACGCGTGAGCGCTCGCGCGGACATGGCGGCGCGACAACACGAGGGCACGACGAATCCAGCGGACGCGGCTCCCCATCGGCTGGCCTTGGTCGAGCGGCCGTCACCGGTCCTACCGATCACTCCGGTCGCGCCGGTCACGCCGGTGGATCGGGTGATCCTTCGGTTTCACCCCTGGGCCGCGCGGTCGACGTGCCGGGCGCGCCGCCGTCACCCGGCCGGCGCTGCTCGGTGGGTCGCTCGGCGGGCTGCACGGAGCGCTCCACCGTGGGTTGCTCGTTCCGGCTGTTGTGCGCGACGCGGTCGGCGACGCGCGCCTTGAGCTGCGCGTACCGTTCGGCCGTCATCTCGGGGCCGGGCGGCCTCCTGCGGAACGGGAAAGGTGAGCGAGGCACGCTGTACCTGTGCCCGGTCGGCGTGTAGACGTCGAGCTTCCCGTCGGGGTCGGCCGCGTGGCGCCAGCCAGGATGCTGCTTGGTGTAGTTGCAGCTCGCGCACAGCCCCGAGGCGTTGTCCGCGCTAGTGGCACCGCCCGCGGCCCAGTCGGTGCTGTGGTCGACCTGCTCCGCGGGGTTGGTGCAGTACGGGGTCCGGCACACGTCGTCCCGGATGAGGATGAGCCGGCGAAGCGTCCCGGTGAAGGCGAGCGAGCGGGACTCCATCGACGCCGCACCGCCCGTCGCGGGGTCCGTCCAGAGCCGCCGGAACCAGACCGAGCGGGCCTCGCGGACCTGCTCGCGGGCGTCGTCGGCGGGCAGCGGCCCCTGCCCGGGGATCCAGGCCGGCTCGCTGCTCCCGGCCAGTGTCTGGTCGGTCATGACGATCGTGAGGTCGACGTCGCGCGGCGCGTCCGCACGGGATCCGGTGACCCGCTCGACGAGCAGGTCCGCGGCCAGCTGACCAGGTGTGCGGCCCTCGGCCTCGCCCGCCTGCGTGAGGCTGGCGGCCTGCCGCGTGAGGCTCGCGTGGACGCGGACGGCATCGGTCATCGGCAGGTGGGCGGTGAGGTAGGCCATCGATCCCGCGGCGGGCCGGACGCTCACCCTGCGCCGACGACGATCGTGCTCACGCTTCGCCGCTGCGTGGTCGGCATCGATCGCCATAGCGAGCCGGCGAGCATGGTTCGTGACCTGGCGGTCGCCGTAGGTGGGCAGGTCGTCCTCGAGCTCCGCGTCGACCGTGCGGCGGTCCTCGGGGCTCAGCCCGATGACTTCTTTCAGGAGGAGCGTCGCGTGCCACTCGGAGACCTGGCCGGCCTCCATGAGAGCCAGGGTCCGCGGGAGCTCGGCGTCGAGCGCCTTGGCCAGGCCGAGATGCTGCGACCCCTTCGAGGGCGAGTCCCTCCGGGCGAGCGCGACCTCGGCCGCGAGCCCCTTGCCGATCTGCTCCCGAGGGACCTCCATCGCCCGCTCGAGGTCGGTCCGCATCGTCCAGAGGTCGACGGTCGCGCGGGCCTGCGCGGCGCGTGCCGCACTGATGAGCTCCTCGAGCGCGGTGATCTGATCGACGGCGTCGCTCTCCTCGTCGCGCCGCAGGCCCGCCAGCACGCCCAACAGTGCGCGCACGTCCTCGGCGTCCGTGGCCATCACGGCGGGAGTGGCGCGGCCATCCTCGGCGTCTGCGGGCATCACGGCGGGAGTGGCGCGCACGTCCACGGCGCCGACGCCTGCGGGAGTGAATCGACTGCACGTGTCCTCGGCCCCGTCGCGCGGGTCGGCGAAGGGCGAGGCGGGCGAGGGCAGGTCGGAACCGGCGTCGTCGCCGCTGCGTACCAGCATCTCGCCCCCTCGCCCCGAAGCCTGAATCGAACCTGTGTTCGATACTGCGACTATACGTGCGACCACTGACATCGGAACGGCGCGATTCCGCGGTTGTGGAGGGGTCTGCGGGGGGCGTGGTTGTGGGAATCAGGTGCGCCGTCGCCGACCCGTGGAGCAGCTGTTCGGCAGGAGGAGTGCAGTGGCTCAGGCGACAGGTGATGGCGCTGGGGCCGATGTGCGGCGGTGGAGGTGCGGCGCGGTGGAACAGCCGGGACGCGTCGGGCGAGCAGGAAGGGCCGGGCGCGAGAGGGACGCGGCGAAGTGATGGCGAAGAGGCGGTTACCCGTCACCCACCCACACGTGGGGCTCGCGCCACCGGCCGGCTCTGCAGCGTGCGGCTCACTCCTCGGGCACGCCGGTGACGAAGTCGATGAGCTCCTCGACCCGCCCGAGTAGCGCGGGGGAGAGGTCCGCGTAGGTGCGCACCGTCCCCAGGATGCGCTGCCAGCCCCGGGCGACATCGCCCTGGTCGGCGTGCGGCCAACCGAGCGCGGCGAGCGTGCCGATCTTGATGTCGGTCCCGCGCGGGACGTGCGGCCATTCGCTGAGCCCCACCCGCTCGGGTCGGACCGCCTGCCACACGTCCACGTAGGGGTGCCCGAGCACGAGCACGTGCTGGGCCGCCCCGCCGAGGCGCCGCCTCGCGTCCTCGACGAGCCGCGTCTCCTTCGACCCCGCCACGAGGTGGTCGAGCAGCACGCCCGCCCGCCGGGTCGGGCCGGGCCGGAAGGCCCGCAGGACCTCGGCCAGGTGGTCGGCGCCCTCGAGCTGCTCGACGACGACTCCCTCGACGCGCAGGTCGTCGCCCCACACGCGTTCGACGAGCTCGGCGTCGTGCCGGCCCTCGACCCAGATCCGCGCGGCGCGCGCGACCCGCGCCCGCGCACCCTCGACCTTGAGCGAGCCCGACGCCGTCAGCTGCTTCCCACCGGCCGTGCGCGCGACGTCGGGCCTGGCCTGGGCGGCGGAGGCACGCACGGGCACCAGGGTGACCGGTGCGCCGTCGATCCAGAATCCCGGGCCGAGGGTGAACGAGCGTCGCTTCCCGAGGCGGTCCTCGAGGGTGACCAGGTGCATCCCGCCGGACTTCTCGACGCGCACGATCGCGCCGACGAAGCCCGTCTCGACGTCCTCGACGACGAGGCCCTGCTCGGCCGGCACGTCACGCGTGACGGGTCGGCGGCGCGGATCGGGGCGGGGGGAGGCGAGGACGTCACGTCCGTAGCGGTCGGTCACCGGCCGAGGGTACGAGCCCGTGCCCCCGCCGCTGCGCAGGGCACGCGGGCGGCCCCGCGAGCCATCGATCTGTGACGGCGACGCGCGCAGGCCGACGCCGACTGCCCGCGAACCCCGCCGCAGCTACCCGAGCTCGATACCCACGACGGCGTGCACGAGCGCCACCGCCAGCGCCACCACCACCCCGCCGACGATCACCGGCGTGCTGCCCACCGACCACGGCAGGTTCCGGTGCGGGACCTTCTGCCAGAAGAAGGTCGACATCGGCGCGAAGACGAGCGCCGTGGCCGGCCCCACGATCGTCCACACGAGGACCTGGCCGTCGACCCCGGCGATGATCGCCACCGCCACGTACAGCGCGGCGATGCCGCCGGTGGCCACCAGCCACGCCCACACCGAGGCGCAGCGGAACGGCCCCGCCTCGGAGAACGTGCGCGTGATCTCCCCGGCCAGCAGGTAGGCGTTGAGGAACATGCCACCGAGCCCGACGACGAACGACACCACCGACACCCACAGCGGCAGCCCCCAGGCCTCGAAGGCGACGGCGGTGTCCCCGACCGGTGCGATGAGCGCGATCATGAGGTACCCGAAGGCGCACTGCATGCTGCCGAGCCCGAACCACGTGAGCAGGGCGCGCGCGTACCCCGTGGGCAGGCCACGGGACAGCGCCCAGACCAGTGCGCCGGTCACCGCCGAGAAGGCGGGGCCGGCGATGGCCACGATCGCCAGGTTCGTGTCGCTCGTGGCCGGGTGGTCGGCCATCGCGCCGAACACGGTCGCCTCGCCGACGAGCACGACGGCGGCCACCGCGTGCGCGTACTCGTGGAGCTGGATGAGCAGCACGACGGCGGTCAGCGCCACCGCCGCGGTGCGCAGCGTGATCGCCGCCGGCGACGGAGCGCCCGCCCCGCCGGCCCGCGCGCCAGTGCCATGGTGAGCGACGCCGTGCTCGCCGCTCCGCGCACCGGTACTGCGGTCGGGAGTACCGCCACGATCGCCGTCGGGCAGTCGGTCGGGTGTCGCGCGCACCGCTGCGGCGCGGTCCCTCGAGCGGTCGGAAGTCTCGGTCATGGCGGATGCCCCTGTACACCGTCGTCGGATCCGGACCCTGCGATCGGCAAGGTAGCAGCGCGGCAGCGGCCAGGGTGTCGAACCGCTCACGGCGCGCGCCCGGTGTCCGGCGTAGCATTGGCACTCACGGACGTCGAGTGCTACGACCACGTGTGCCCCCCGTCCCGTCGGCGGCCCGCGGTCCGCCCGGTGCGGGTGGGGCACGTCGGGCACGGGACGTCCGTGCGAGCGTGCCCACGACGGCGACCAGCGAGGAGGTGCCATGTCGACCGAGGACCGTCGCCTGCGCGTGCTGCAGGCCATCGTCAGCGACTACGTGCAGACCTCGGAGCCCGTGGGCTCGCGCGCGCTCGTGGAGCGCCACCGCCTCGACGTCTCGCCCGCCACCATCCGCAACGACATGGCCGCGCTCGAGGAGTCCGGCCACATCGCGCAGCCCCACACCTCGGCCGGCCGCGTGCCCACCGACAAGGGCTACCGCGCCTTCGTCGACGAGATCGCCACCCTCAAGCCCCTCTCCGGCGGGGAGCGGGCCGCCATCGAGCGGCTCCTGGGCGAGGCGGTCGACCTCGACGACGTCGTCGAGCGCACGGTGCGCCTGCTCTCCCAGATCACGCGCAACGTGGCCGTCGTCCAGTACCCCTCGATGTCGCGCACCTCGCTGCGCCACCTCGAGCTCGTGCCGATGGACGAGTTCCGGCTCCTCATCGTCATCATCACCTCCGCCGGCCGTGTCGAGCAGCGCACGGTGGAGGTGCCCGACGGCGCCGACCCGGTCGACGTCGCCGAGCTGCGCGCCCGCCTCAACCTCGCCTGCGCCGGGCTGTCGGCCGGCGCCGTCGGGCCGGCCCTCGTCGACATGGCCGAGCGCCTCGAGCCGCGCCTGCGCCCCCTGCTGGACACAGTCTCGATCGAGCTCCTGCGCGTCCTCGAGGCCGACTCCGAGGAGCGCATCGTGCTCGGCGGGACGGCCAACCTCGCCCGCGCCGGCACCGACTTCAGCCGCACCATCGGCCCCGTCCTCGAGGCCCTGGAGGAGCAGGTCGTCCTCCTGCGCCTGTTCGCCGAGATGGAGGCCGACCGCCTCACCGTCCGCATCGGCGCCGAGAACCACCACGACTCGCTGACCGAGACCTCGCTCGTCGCCGGCGCCTACGGTGCCTCCGGCGAGGTGGTCGCCCGGGTGGGTGTGCTGGGCCCGACCCGGATGGACTACCCCGGCACCATGGCGACCGTGCGGGCCGTGGCCCGCTACCTCTCCCGCTTCCTCGGCGGGTAGGCCGACGCCGCACCCACCGATCGACCGCGCCCCACCCCGGCCTGCGCCCGCGGGCCCACCCACCACCGACCACCGTCCATGTACCGATCCCGAGCAAGAGATTGCGACCTGTGAGCGACGACTACTACTCGATCCTCGGCGTGAGCCGTGACGCGAGCCCCGAAGAGATCAAGCGCGCCTACCGGAAGCGTGCCCGCCAGCTGCACCCCGACGTCGCCGGCCCCGAGGCCGGGGACCAGTTCAAGGACGTCCAGCGCGCCTACGACGTGCTGCGCGACGCCGACAAGCGCCGCCTCTACGACGCCGGCGGGGAGGACGCCCTGCGCGGCGGCGGCGCCGGTGGCGCCCAGGCCGGGTTCGGCGACTTCGCCGACATCTTCTCGCAGTTCTTCGGCGGCGCGGCCGGCGGCGGCATGCGCGGCCCCGTCCCGCGCGCCCGCCGCGGGCGCGACTCGCAGATCGTGCTCGACATCGACCTCGTCGACGCCGTGTTCGGCTCGTCGGAGGAGATCCCGGTGCAGACGGCGGTCGTGTGCGGCACCTGCAACGGCACGTGCTGCCGCCCCGGCACCTCCCCGGTCACCTGCACCACCTGCGGCGGCCAGGGCTCGGTCCAGCGCGTCACCCGCTCCTTCCTCGGGCAGATGATGGCCACCTCGGTGTGCCCCGCCTGCTCTGGCCACGGCACCGTCATCCCCGAGCCCTGCCAGGAGTGCTCCGGCGAGGGCCGCGTGCGCTCGAACCGCACCATCGCCGTCGAGGTGCCCGCGGGCGTCGGCACCGGCACCCAGCTGCGCCTCCAGGGGCAGGGCGAGGTCGGCCCCGCCGGCGGGCCGGCCGGCGACCTGTTCGTCGAGATCCGGGAGCGCCCGCATCCGGTCTTCCAGCGCGACGGCGACGACCTGCTGTGCACCCTGACCATCCCGATGACGGCCGCGGCGCTGGGCACCGTCGCCTCCATCGAGACCCTCGACGGCCCGCGGGACATCGATGTGCCACCCGGCACGCAGCCCGGCGAGCGCATCACCCTCGACGGCCTGGGCGTGGGCCGGCTGCGAGCCCGCGGCCGCCGCGGCGACCTGCACGTCGACGTCGAGGTCGTCATCCCGGCCCGCCTCGAGGAGGACCAGCGCGAGCTGCTCCGCCAGCTGGCGGTCGCCCGCGGCGAGGAGCGTCCCGAGGCGCGCCTGGCCAGCGCGGACAGCTCGATGTTCTCCCGCCTGCGCGACCGCTTCGTCGGCCGCTGAGCCCGCTGACCTCGCTGACACCGCTTCCGGAGCACCGGTGACCCGCCCCGTCTTCCTCGCGCCCGCCGGCGACCTGGCCGCGGCGACGCCGGGCGCCGAGCTCCGGCTCACCGGCGCCGAGGCGCACCACGCCGCCACGGTGCGCCGGCTGCGCGCCGGCGAGGAGGTCGACCTCGTCGACGGGGCCGGGCGGCGCGTCACCGGCTCCGTGGTCTCGGTGGCCAAGGACCTCGTCGTCGTCGCCGCGACCGCCGTGACGCAGGAGCCCGCACCGGTACCGCGCCTGGTCCTCGTCCAGGCCCTGGCCAAGGGTGGGCGCGACGAGGCGGCCGTCGAGCAGTCGACCGAGCTCGGCGTCGACGCCGTCGTGCCCTGGCAGGCCGAGCGCTGCGTGTCGCGGTGGGACGCCAAGGCCGCCAAGGGCCGCGCACGCTGGGAGTCCGTGGCGCTCGCCGCGGCCAAGCAGTCCCGTCGCGCCCGCGTGCCGGCCGTGGCGGAGCTGCGCACCACCGCCCGGCTCGTCGACGACGTCGCGGACGCCGTCGCCGGGGGAGCGGTCGTCCTCGTGCTCCACGAGAGCGCCACCGACCGGCTCGCCGACCTCGCCCCGTCGCTCGGCACGGCCGCGACGTCCGACCCGGCCGCGGTCGGGCGCGGCCCGGCGCACGCGCCGGGCGCCGCCGCACAGGCACGCGCCGACGCCGACCCTGCCTCCGCCCCACCCGAGGTGTGGTGCGTCGTCGGGCCCGAGGGCGGGATCTCCGAGACCGAGCTCGACCGCCTCACCGGCGCCGGCGCCCGCGCCGTCCTCCTCGGCCCGCACGTGCTGCGCAGCTCGACCGCCGGGCCCGCGGCGGTGGCCGCACTGAGCGTGGCCCTGCACCGCTGGTGACCTCCCTCGCTACGATGACCGCGAACCCACCCGCCGACCCCCAGGAGTCTCGAGGGCACCGTCCCCGACCCATGTCGCAGCCCACCGATCCCGCACAGCCCGCCCCCGGCAGCGCCACCCGCCACCTGACGATCCCCGACCACCTCCCGCCGATGCTGCTGCTGGGCGCCAACGACGAGGTGCTGCGCGCCGTCGAGCGCGGCTTCCCCAAGGTGGCCGTCCACGTCCGCGGCAACGCCGTCACCCTCACCGGGCCCGAGGGCGACGTGGCCACCGCCGAGCAGCTCCTCGCCGAGCTCGTCGACATCGCCGTGGCCGGGCAGCCGCTGACCGCCGACGCCGTCGACCGCGCCGCCGCCATCCTCACCTCCGGCGACACCCGGCCCGCCGACGTCCTCACCGCCGACATCCTCTCGGCGAGGGGCCGCACCATCCGCCCCAAGACGCTGGGGCAGAAGGAGTACGTCGACGCGATCGACGCCCACACGATCACCTTCGGCATCGGCCCGGCCGGCACCGGCAAGACCTACCTCGCCATGGCCAAGGCCGTGCTCGCCCTGCAGCGCAAGGAGGTCACCCGGATCATCCTCACGCGTCCCGCCGTCGAGGCCGGCGAGCGCCTCGGCTACCTGCCCGGCACGCTCACCGACAAGATCGACCCCTATCTGCGGCCGCTCTACGACGCCCTGCACGACATGCTCGAGCCGGACTCCATGCCCGGCCTCATGGCGGCCGGCACCATCGAGGTCGCCCCGCTGGCCTACATGCGCGGACGCACCCTCAACGACGCCTTCATCGTCCTCGACGAGGCGCAGAACACCACGCCCGAGCAGATCAAGATGTTCCTCACCCGCCTCGGCTTCGGCTCCAAGATCGTCGTCACCGGCGACGTCTCGCAGATCGACCTGCCCACCGGCACGCGCTCCGGGCTCAAGGTGGTCCAGGAGATCCTCGACGGCGTCGACGACATCGCCATGTGCCGCCTCAGCTCGCGCGACGTCGTGCGCCACCGCCTGGTCAGCGACATCATCGACGCCTACGAGCGCTGGGACGCCGCCACCGCCACCGAGCAGGCCCGCGAGCGCCGGACCGGCCCGCGGTCCGGCGCCCGCACCGCCACCCGACCCACCCGCCGAGGAGCGCAGCAGTGAGCATCGAGGTCAACGACGAGACCGGCAGCGGCGCCGACGTCGAGGAGCTGTCCGCCCTGGCCCGCTACGTGCTCGACGAGATGCGCGTGCACCCGCAGGCCGAGCTGTCGATCCTGCTGGTCGACGAGGACGTGATGACCGAGCTGCACGTGCGTTGGATGGACGAGCCCGGCCCCACCGACGTCCTGTCCTTCCCGATGGACGAGCTGCGGCCGGGCACCGAGGACGCCACCTCCGCCGAGGGCACCCTCGGCGACATCGTGCTGTGCCCGAGCGTGGCCGCCACGCAGGCCCGCACCGCCGGCCACTCCACCGCCGAGGAGCTCGGCCTGCTCACCGTCCACGGCATCCTCCATCTGCTCGGCTACGACCACGCCGAGCCCGAGGAGGAGAAGGAGATGTTCGAGCTCCAGCGACGTCTCCTGCTCACCTTCCTGGCCGGGCGGTGACCGGGCGTCGATGAGCGGCCATCTCGCCCACGCCCTGCTGCCTGGACCCCTCGCCGCCGCCGGGGAGGCGACGGTCCGCCCCGAGGTGCCGGTCGTGGCCATGGCCGTGGCCGCCGTCGTGCTCCTCGTCCTCGCCGCCCTGGTCACGGCCGCCGAGGCCGCGCTGCGCCAGGTCACCCGCTCGAGCGTCGCCGAGCTGGTCGGCGCGGAGCACCCGTCGGCCGCCCGCGTCGAGCGCCTCGTCGACGACCGCTCGACCGCCCTGCGCGGCCTGGCCGCGCTGCGGGTGGTCCTGCACATGCTCGTGGCCGTCGGCGTCACCGTGGCCGCGGCCGGCCTGCTCGAGGCGTGGTGGGTCGTCGCCCTGGTCGCCGCGGGTGCCTGCCTCGTGCTGCTAGTCGTCGTCGGAGCCGTCGGCCCGGGACGGATCGGTCACCGCCGCCCCGGAGCGGTCCTCGCCCGCCTGTCCCGCCCGACGTCGGCGCTCACCTCGCTCACGGCGGCCCTGGGCCGCGCCGGTGCCGCCTTCGCACCCCGCCGGGAGCCCACCGAGGAGGACCTCGCCCAGGAGTCCGCCGACGAGGTCCAGCAGTTCGTCGACCGGGTCAGCGACTCCGAGCAGCTCGAGGACAAGCAGCGCGAGCTCCTCGTCTCCGTCTTCGAGCTCGGCCACACCTACGTCCGCGAGGTCATGGTCCCGCGCACGGACATGGTCTCCATCGAGGTCGACCTCCCGCTGGCCAAGGCCCTCAACCTGTTCACCCGCTCGGGCTTCTCCCGGGTGCCGGTCCACGGCGAGACCCTCGACGACCTGCGCGGCATGCTCTACCTCAAGGACGTCATCCGGCGCTCCCACCGCCGCGGCGACGCCGAGGACCTCACCGTCGGCGACGTCATGCGCGAGCCCACCTTCGTCCCCGAGACCAAGCTGGTCGACGACCTCCTGCGCGAGATGCAGACCGGCTCGGTGCACATCGCCATGGTCGTCGACGAGTACGGCGGCATCGCCGGGCTGGTGACCATCGAGGACCTGCTCGAGGAGCTCGTCGGCGAGATGGTCGACGAGCACGACCGCGCCGAGACCGTCGTCGAGGAGCTGGGGGAGGGCGTGTGGCGCGTCCCGGCCCGCACGCCGGTCGACGACCTCGGCGAGCTCTTCGACCTCACCCTCGACGACGACGACGTCGACACCGCCGGCGGCCTGCTCGCCAAGGTGCTGGGCCGGGTGCCGCTGGCCGGCGCGACGGTCGAGGTCGACGGCGTCCTCCTCGAGGCCGAGCGGGTCGAGGGGCGACGCCGCCGCGTCTCCACGATCCTCGCCCGCCGCGCTGACCCCGAGCCCGAGCAGCAGGACTGACGCAGGCCCGCGCAAGGACCACAGACCACGGACGACCAACGACCACCGTCCCGGGACCACACGCCCGGGACCACGCAGGACGAAGGACGCGCGATGACCGACATCCCCTTCCCGGGCGAACCGGGCTCGGGCACCGAGCTCGGCGAGGACACCAACGCCCTGGCCGACCTCGACCTGGGCCACCTCGTCGACGCCGACTGGCCCGAGGACCACCGCGCGGGCTTCGTCGCCCTCGTCGGGCGGCCCAACACCGGCAAGTCGACGCTGACCAACGCCCTGGTGGGCACGAAGGTCGCCATCACCTCCGACCGGCCGCAGACCACGCGGCGTGCGGTGCGCGGCATCGTCCAGCGCACGGACGGCCAGATCGTCCTCGTGGACACCCCCGGCATGCACCGCCCGCGCACCCTGCTGGGCGAGCGGCTCAACGACGTCGTGCGCGAGACCCTGTCCGGCGTCGACGTCATCGCCCTGTGCCTGCCCGCCGACGAGGCGGTCGGGCCCGGCGACCGGCACCTGCTCGGCGAGGTCCAGGGCATGCGCGGGGACCTGCTGGCCGTGGTGACCAAGACCGACACGGTCTCCCGCGCCGCGTTGGCGGAGAAGCTGCTCGAGGTCAGCCGCCTGGCCGAGTTCGCCGAGATCGTCCCGGTCAGCTCCGTGGCCGACGAGCAGGTCGACGTCCTGTCCGACGTCCTCCTCGCCCGCATGCCGCTCTCGCCCCCGCTGTACCCGAGCGGCGCCACCGGCGACGAGGCCGTCGAGCTGACCATCGCCGAGCTCGTGCGGGAGGCCGCCCTGGAGGGGGTGCGCGACGAGCTGCCGCACTCGCTGGCCGTCCTCGTCGACGAGATGGTCGAGCGCGAGCGCGCCGAGGGGGACACGCGGCCCCCGGTCCTGGCGATCCACGTCTCGGTGGTCGTCGAGCGGGACTCGCAGAAGGCCATCGTCATCGGCCGTGGCGGCTCGCGGCTGCGCGACGTCGGCACGCGGGCGCGGGCCGGCATCGAGGAGCGGCTCGGGCGACAGGTCTTCCTCGACCTGCACGTGCGCGTGGCCAAGGACTGGCAGAAGGACCCCCGCCAGCTCGGCCGCCTCGGCTTCTGACTGAAGCGCCCCCGCACCCGGTCGGGGTGCGGGGGCGCGAGGTGGTGTGGCCGGGCCGCTCGGGAGCGCGGTCCGCGAGCCGGCGGACCGCGCTCCCGACGACGCCGGCCTCAGCCGACGCGGGCCTCAGCCGACGTGGGCCTCAGCCGACGTGGTCGACCATCTTGTGGATCGGCTCCTGCATACGCGGGTAGGTGTCGATGTAGCTGTCCAGGTAGAACTGGTACTCCTCGTGCGCCTTCATGTCCGGCTCGATGGTGTCGGCCGTGTGGACCATGGCCTCGGCGGCCGACGTGACGTCGTCGTGGAGGCCGGCGCCCGCCGCGGCGAGGATGCACGAACCCAGCGCGACGGCGTCGGGCACCTTGGTCAGGGTGATCGGCGTGCCGGTGACGTCGGCGTGCATCTGCATCCAGAACTGGCTGTTCGTGGCGCCGCCGCACGAGACGATCTCGTCGACCTTGTGGCCCGCCGCCCGCATCGTCCGCGCGATGTGCTCGGTGCCGAAGCACACGCCCTCGAGGATCGCCCGGTAGAAGTGCGCCGGACCGTGGTGCAGCGACAGGCCCCACAGGATGCCGCGGGCCCGCCCGTCGGTGTACGGCGTGCGGTTGCCCTGGAAGTACTCGTTGACGATGAGCCCCTCGGAGCCCAGCGGCACCTCGGCGGCCCGCTCGTCCATGAGCGAGTACGCCGTGCGCCCGGCCTTCTCGGCCTCGTCGACGAGGTGCTTGGCGAAGTTGTCCCGGTACCACTTGACGACCGAGCCGGTGGAGACCTGGCCGCCCTCGACGGTGTACTGGCCCGGCATCACGGAGTCGGTGTAGGCGCCGAAGAAGCCCTCGCCGGAGATCGGCTGGTCGGTCTGCCCGATGAACACGTGCGAGGAGCCGGTGATGAGGGCCATCTTGCCGGGCGCCACGACGCCGAGCCCGATCTGGCCGGCGAAGGCGTCCGCGCAGCCCTGCGCCACGGGCGTGCCCTCCTTGAGCCCGAGGTGCGCGGCCGCGGCCGAGGTGAGCCCGCCGACCGGGATGCCGAGGTCGTTGACGGTGCCCGGGATCTTGTCGAGCACGTCGGCCACGCCGATGTCCTGGTAGAAGTCGACCGGCCAGCCCCCGTTGTCGCGGTCGTAGTACATGCGCGCCGAGGCGGAGTTGATGTTGATCGTCCACTCGCCGGTGAGCTTGTAGGTGATCCAGTCCGGCGCGTCGACGAGGTAGGTGGCGTTGTTGAAGGTCTCCGGCTCGTGCTCCTTGAGCCAGGCGGTCTTGAAGGGGAACCACTCGGCGGTCGCCGGCATCGTGCCGCCACCGTTGTAGCGGCGGGCCTTCGAGCTCGAGGCGCTGGCCCGCTCGGCCTGCTCGACGGCCCGCACGTCCATCCACATGATTGCCGGCCGCATCGCGCGACCCTTGTCGTCCATCGCCAGCACGGTCATCGTCGTGGCGTCGTAGCTGATGCCGGCGATGTCGGCGCCGCTGAGCCCGGCCTTCTCCAGCGCCTGGTGGCTCGAGGTGGCGATGGCGTCCCACCAGTCGTCCTCGGTCTGCTCGGCCCAGCCCGGCCGGGGGTGCGACGTCGGGTAGGGGGTCGCCGCGAAGGCGATCGGCTCGCCGACGAGGTTGAAGATCGCGACCCGGCAGCTCTCGGTGCCGAAGTCGATGCCCATGACGAAGGGGCCGTCGGGGCGGGTGGATGCGGTCATCGTGTCTCTCCCTTGAGCGTGGCGGGCCGTGCCGGACGACGTGCGTGCCGCGACGTGCGTGCCGGGGTCCCCGAGCGTAGTCCCGCGACCCCGGAGATACACACCGCCGGGCCCACGCATGAACAAGTGGCCATGTTAAGTCAACAGCCCCACGTGTTAGGCTCGACCTCCGTCCCGGCGCGCCCGCCCGGCCGTCCCTTGGCGGCCTGCCCGGTCCCGCGCCCGTGGAGTCCCGAACGACACGAAGGGGTGAGCACGTGTCCGTGCCCCAGCTCGTCACCAGCTCCGGAATCGAGATCCCGCCCGTGGCCCTGGGCACCTGGCAGATGGACGGGGAGACCGGCCGGACCGCCGTCGCCACCGCGCTGCGGAACGGCTACCGGCTGGTCGACACCGCGCAGCGCTACCACAACGAGGACGCCGTCGGCGCCGGGGTGCGCGAGTCCGGGATCCCGCGCGAGGACGTCCTGCTCGTGTCCAAGCTGCGCGGCGGCGACCAGGAGCAGCGCCAGGTCCGCCGCTCCTTCCTCAGCTCCCTGCGCGCGCTGGGCACCGACTACCTCGACCTGTACTACATCCACTGGCCGCTGCCGATGCTCGGGCTCTACCTCGACGCCTACGAGGTGCTCATGGAGCTGCGCGCCGAGGGGCTCATCCGCGCGATCGCCGTGTCGAACTTCCTGCCCGAGCACCTCGACGCCGTCCACGAGCGCTTCGGCGAGCACCCCGAGGTCAACCAGGTCGAGCTGCACCCGGGATGGCCGCAGGACGAGATCCGCGCCTACGACGCCGAGCACGGCATCGTCACCCAGGGCTGGGGCGTGGCCGGCCGCGGCAAGGGCATCATGGACGACGGCACCCTCGAGGCGGTCGCCGCCGAGCACGGCGTCTCCGCCGTCGAGATCGCCCTGGCCTGGACCACGGGCAAGGGCGTGGGCGCCGTCGCGAAGTCGGCAGACGAGGAGCGACAGCGCAAGAACCTCGCCGCCCCCGGGATCGCGCTCACGCCCGAGGAGGTCGCCCGCATCGACGCGATGCCCGCCGTCGCGCTCGGCAAGGACCCCGCCGTCAACGAGGAGTACTGAGCGCTCCCGGCGTGCGTCCTGCGTACCGCGTCCTGCCGTCCGACGGCGCACGCCCAGCCGTCGTGCCCGACGGCGCACCCCGCGCCCGCGGGCACCTGCCCCACCCGTCCCGTCCGTCCACCCTCGTCGAGGAGCCACTCTTGAGCAGCACCGTTCACCCCTCCACCGCAGCGACGATCGGGGCACGGCGATGAGGGCCGCCGTCTTCGGCGGCCCCGGCGTCGTCGAGCTCCGCGAGGTCCCCACGCCCACCGCGCCCGAGGGGGGCCTCCTGCTGCGCACCGGCGCGAACACGGTCTGCGGCACCGACGTGCGCATCATCCGGGGCGAGAAGTCCGCCGGCATCGACGTCGGCGTCGTCCTGGGCCACGAGATCGCCGGCGAGGTCGCCGAGGTCGGCGCCGGCCTGACCGGCTACGCCGAGGGCGACCGGGTCGGCATCATGCCCACCGTCCCGTGCGGCCGCTGCGCCTACTGCCGGGCCGGCCGGGAGAACCTGTGCACGGACTCGGCGATCTTCGGCTACCGGCTCGACGGCGGCCTGGCCGAGTACGTCGCCGTCCCCGCGGAGGCCATCACCCGCGGCGGCGTGTACGTCGTGCCCGGCGAGGTCCCCTTCTCCTCGATCGCGCTCGCCGAGCCGCTCGGCTGCGTCCTGGGCGGCTACGAGTCCTACGGCGTGGCGGTGGGGGAGACCGTGGTCGTCCTCGGCGCCGGACCCATCGGGCTCCTGCACGCCCAGGTGGCCCGGCGTGCCGGCGCGGGCCAGGTCATCGTCTCCGACCCCTCGGCCGCCCGCCGCGACGTCGCCGCCCGGCTCGGTGCCACCCACGTGGTCGACCCGACCGAGCAGGACCTCGGCGAGGTCGTGCGCTCGCTGACCGACGGGCTCGGCGCGGAAGTCGCCGTCGTCGCCATCGGCATCCCGGCGCTGTTCGCCCAGGCCCTGACCGTGGTGCGCAAGCGGGGCCGCGTCAACGCCTTCGCCGGCTTCCCCAAGGGCGGCACCGCCGAGATCGACCCCAACCTCGTGCACTACGGCGAGATCACCGTCACCGGTGCGTCGAACTCCCGGCGCGTGGACCACGAGCGTGCCCTGGGGCTCATCGCCTCCGGCGAGATCGACGTCGCCTCCCTGGTCACGCACCACTTCGACCTCGACGACGCCGTGGCCGCCATCGAGTTCTCCGCCGGCGGCGAGGGGATCAAGGTCTCCGTCGCCCCCTGACCGAGCAGGGCCGGGCCCTCTCCGGGGCCCGGCCCCGGTTCAGTCCCGCCGGCCGGAGCCCGTTCCGCTGTCGGTGGACACGACGGCGACCTCGACGTCGGCCTCCCGCAGCCGCGCCAGGTGCTCGGCGGAGGCGGCGCCGTCGACGACGACGAGGTCGAAGTCGGACACCTCGGCGACCCGGTGGGTGGCCCCGGGCCCGAACTTCGAGGCGTCGGTGACGAGCACCGCCCGCGCCGCGGAGGCCAGCATGGCCCGCTTGACGTCGGCGTTCTCCTCCAGCGGGTGGTAGAGCACCCCGTCCGCCAGGGCGGTGGTCGACATGAAGCACACGTCGGCGCGCAGCGAGCGCAGGGTGGACAGCGTCGTCGAGCCGTACAGCGAGTCCAGCTCGGGTCGGTAGCGGCCGCCGGTGACGAACAGCCGCACCGACCGCAGGCCCGCGGCCTCCCGGGCGACCGCCTGGGAGTGCGTGACGATGGTGACCGGGCCACGGTCGTCGAGCAGGGGGACCATCCCCAGCAGCGTCGTCGAGTCGTCGATCATGATCGTCGACCCGGGGTGGACCTCCTCGACCGCGCGCCGGGCCAGGGCCTGCTTCGTGGCCGCGTTGAGCGTGCTGCGGAACGAGGCCGAGGCCTCCGACATCGACGTCGCGCGGGCGGTGACCGTCCCACGCGTGCGGGTGACGATCCCGCTGCGCTCCAGCTCGGCCAGGTCCCGGTAGACGGTCATCGTCGACACCCCGAACCGCTCGGCCATCTCGTCCACGGACAGCGTCCCGCGCTCGAGCACGAGCTCGGCCATCGTCGCGAGCCGGTGCTGGCGGTCGCGCGGGGCGGGGGTGGGCGTCATGGCGTCATGCTCGCACAGTCATCATGCGCACCCACGTCGTTTCACGCTATTGTCTGTTGAACAAACACTCTGGAGTGTGAGTTCGAGAAGCGCGCCGGCGGTCCGCCGCCGGCCCGACGATGACGAGGTGGTCGGTCTTGTCCGAGGTCATGGAGCAGCGACGCGCGCGGCTGGGGGCGACGACGGCGGGGTTCGACGTCGTCGTCGTCGGCGCCGGCGTCAACGGTGCGGGGATCGCGTGGGACGCCGCGCTGCGCGGGCTGCGCGTGCTGGTGGTGGACAAGGGGGACATCGGCTCGGGGACCTCGTCCTGGTCCTCGAAGATGATCCACGGCGGGCTGAAGTACCTCGAGAAGTACGACGTGCCGCTCGTGCGCGAGTCGCTGCGCGAGCGCGAGTGGCTGCTCCAGGCCGCCCCGCACCTCGTGCGCGAGCTGCGCTTCCTCCTGCCCTTCTACGAGCGCAACGTCCACTCGCGGGCCGTGCTCACCCTCGGGATGGTCGCCTACGACGTCCTGTCCTTCGACAAGTCCGTGCGCCGCTTCCAGCTCTTCTCCCGGGACCGGCTGCTCGCCCGCGAGCCCGGCATCGACCCCGAGGGCCTGCAGGGCGGCGCCGCGTACTCCGACGCCCAGGTCGCCCACGCCGAGCGCCTCTCGGTCGAGATCGCCCTGGCCGCCGAGGCCGCCGGCGCCACCGTGCTCACCCACACGCGGGCCGTGCGCGTGGGGCGCGGCGGCGGCCGGGTGACCTCGGTGACCCTGCGCGACGAGATCGACGGCGGTGAGGTCGTCGTCCCCACCCGCTCGGTGGTCAACGCCGCCGGTCCGTGGATCGACGAGGTCTGGCGCGAGGACGACCTCGACCTGCCCCGGATGAACGGCGGGACCAAGGGCACCCACCTCGTCCTCGACCCGTTCCCCGGCGCCCCGAGCGAGGCCTTCTACTACGAGGCCGTCACCGACGGCCGGCCGATGATGGTCATCCCCTGGGACGGCCGCTACCTCATCGGCTCGACCGACCTGCGCTTCACCGGCGACCTCGACATGGCCTCGGCCACCCAGGACGAGTACGACTACATCCTGCGCGAGACCAACCGGATCCTGCCCGGCGCGAACCTCACCATGGCCGACGTGCGCTACTCCTACACCGGGGTGCGCCCGCTGCCGTACGCCGACGAGGACTCCGACGTCTCGGACATCACCCGGCGCCACGACATCCGGCACCACGAGGGCGTCGCGGACGGCCTCTACACGCTCGTCGGCGGCAAGCTCACCACGTTCCGGCAGGTCGGCCAGGACGTCGGCGACATCCTCGCCCGCCGCTTCGGCTCGACGCGCCGCAGCGTCACCCGGCGCCTCGCCCTGCCCGGCGGCGGCGACCGCAACCTGGCCCGGCTGCGCGGGCGCGTCGCGGGCGTCGGCATCGAGCCCGACCTGGCCGCGCGGCTCGTCGACCGATACGGCACGCGCGCCGTCGACGCCGCCACCTTCATCCGCTCGACGCCGGCGCGCAGCGAGGTCCTCGAGCCCACCTACGGGCTCACCGCCGGTGAGGTCGAGTGGGGGGTGCGCCACGAGCACGCCTATCGACTCTCCGACGTCCTTGCCCGCCGCACGATGATCGGCCTGGAGAACGACCTCGGCCGCTCCGCCGTCGAGCCCGTCGCCGACGTGTGCGCCTCGCTCCTGGGCTGGTCCCCGGAGCGCCGCGCCGAGGAGATCGCCGCCTACGAGCGGTACCTGACCCGCTTCATCCCCCACGAGAACGAGAGTGAGCTGTCATGACGACGACGTCGACGCAGGTGGTCATCGGTGTGGACATCGGCCTGACCGGGATGAAGGCCGTCGCCTTCACCCTCGACGGCACGGCGCTGGAGACCGCCGTCGAGTCCAGCCCGAGCTCGATGCCCCACCCGCACTGGGTCGAGCGGGACGAGCGCGAGTTCTGGGCCCTGTTCGGCCGCATGATGCGTCGGCTGACCTCCGCCCTCGACGAGCGCGGGGCGGAGCCGGTGGCGATCGGTGTCAGCGCGCACGGCGACGGCGTCTGGCTCGTCGACGACACCCTGACCCCCGTGCGTCCGGGCATCCTCTCGCTCGACTCGCGGGCGCAGAGCACCGCCGCGACGCTCATGGCCGAGCGCCGCGAGGACCTGCTGCGGGTCACCGGCCAGGGCGTCGTCCCGGCCTCGACCGGCGCCGTGCTGCGCTGGCTGGCGGACAACGAGCCCGAGACGGTCGAGCGCGCCACGTGGTTCATGTCCGCCAAGGACTTCCTGCGGATGCGCCTGACCGACACCGTCGGCACCGACCTGACCGAGGCCTCGACCGCCTTCACCCACGTCGACACCCAGGACTACGCCGACGAGGCCTTTGACGCCTACGGCCTGGCCGAGCTGCGCCCCAAGGCGCCGCCGATTTCGATGCCGGGCGACGTCGTCGGGGAGGTCACCTACCTCGCTCACCTGCACACCGGGCTGCCCGCGGGGTTGCCGGTGGTCGCGGGCCTGCACGACGTCGACGCCGCCGCCGTCGGTGCCGGCGCCGTGCGTCCCGGCCAGATGGCGGTCATGGCCGGCACGTGGTCGATCAACGAGGTCATCTCCGACCACCCCGTCATCGACGAGCGGTGGATGAGCCGCGCCTTCGTCGAGCGCGGCCGGTGGATGAACATGTCCATCTCGCCGACGAGCTCGTCGAACCTCGAGTGGTTCGTCACCAACCTGTGCTCCGCCGACGTCGACGCCGCCCGCCGCGCGGGGGAGAGCCCGTACGCGTTCGTCGACCGGGAGGTCGAGGCCGTGGCGGACACCGACGAGCCCGTCACCTTCCTGCCCTTCCTCTACGGCAGCCCCTTCCCGCACGACGCCTCCGCCGGCTTCTCCGGGCTGCGCGCCTGGCACACCCGCGGCCACGTGCTCCGTGCCCTGTACGAGGGCATCGCCTTCAACCACCGCATCCACATCGACGGCCTGCTCGACGGCTTCGACGTCGAGGAGGTGCGGGTGACCGGCGGCGTGACGAGCTCGGGCTTCTGGCCGCAGATGCTGGCGGACACCCTGCGCCGTCCGATCGTCATCCCCACCGCCAAGGAGGTCGGGGCGCTCGGCACGGCCATGGTCGCCGCGGCGGGTACCGGGCAGTTCGCGTCCCTGGACGAGGCCGCGGCGGCGATGGAGGCCGACCAGCGCGTCGTCGAGCCCGGCGACGGCCAGGAGCGTGCGCAGGAGCGCTACGAGTCCTTCCGCAGCCTCATCGGCGCGCACGAGCCCTGGTGGGCCGCCCGCGCCTGAGCGCAGGACGCATCTGGCCGGCCCCGCCGTCGCACGGACGACGACGGGGCCGGCCTGCGCACGGGCAGGTTCTGCCTGTGCGGCTCGTCCCGCGCCCGCGGCACACCTCGCCCGGCTCGCACGGGCACCTCGCGCGGCGGACATGGAACGCCTCGCCCCGTGCACATGGGCACCTCGCCCCGTCCGTGGGACCGGCGCGGCGGCGTGGGCCGGTAGGTTGGTCCTCGCAGACGGCCCGGGAGAGGTGAGCAGTGCAGGTCCAGTGGGGTTCCGCCTCCGACGCCGGGGGTCGGCGCAAGATGAACGAGGACGCCGCCTTCGCGCGCCATCCGGTGTTCGTCGTCGCCGACGGCATGGGCGGGCACGCCCGCGGGGAGATGGCCTCGCGCACCGTCGTCGCCGCCTTCGCCTCCCTCGCCGACCAGGAGGGCTCCATCACCGCGGCCGACGTCACCGCCGCGGTCCGCGCCGGGGCCGAGCAGATCCGCCTGACCATGGAGGAGGAGGCCCGCCAGGCGGGCCTGCCCCTCGAACCCGCCGAGGCCATGGCCGGCGCCACCGTCGCCGGCGTCGTGCTCACCCACTCCGACGGCGAGCCCTACTGGCTCGTCCTCAACGTCGGCGACTCACGCGTCTACCGGTTCGCGCGCGACCAGCTCACGCAGATCTCGGTCGACCACAGCCTCGTCCAGGAGCTCGTCGAGGCCGGCGAGATCGACCAGGCCGCCGCGCGCACGCACCCCCGGCGCAACGTCATCACCCGGGCCGTGGGCACCGGGCTCGACGTCGAGGTCGACTACTGGATGCTGCACGTGGGCGCCGACGACCGCCTCCTGGTGTGCACCGACGGGCTGTTCGGCGAGCTCGACGAGGACGAGATCGCCGAGGTGCTGCGCACCCGCATGCACCCCACGGACGCCGCCGAGGAGCTCGTCGAGCGGGCCGTGAGCGACGGCGCGCGTGACAACATCACGGTCGTGGTCGTCGACGTCGACAACGAGGACGCGGTCGGCACGACCGCCGCGGGCCCCGGTCACGGGCGCGCGGAGGTCGTCCCGCCCCCGGCGGACGCGTCCGACGACGCCGACCCCGCCACCGCCGCCACCCCCGACGCCGGCCGCACGGCCGGCATCCCCGTCCCTTCCCCGGCGCCGACCATGGCGCCCTCGACCGCGAGCACGGAGAGCTGACATGCACGAGTACGTCCCTGGCCGTTGGACCGCCGTCGTCGGTGAGAGCGCCGTCGCCCTGCTGGACCCCGCGCTCGGGCTCGAGGACGCGCGCCGCATGTGGGAGGGCGACCGGGACGGCTCCCGGCTCAGCCGCTGGATCGAGCTGCTCGCCGGTCGCGGCATCACGTCTCTGCCGCCCTTCGCGCTCGTCGAGGCCCGCGAGGAGGGCCTGTTCGTCATCGTCCGCGGCGACCTGCGGGTGCGCGCGGGCGAGCGCACCATCTCCGGTCGCGGCTACTCCACCTGGTACGAGGACCTCGTCGCCGGGGCCGACGAGTTCGAGATCAGCGCCCCCGACGCGGACGCCGACGGTGAGCACCTGCCCGTGACCACCGGCATCGTCCACGCCTCCCGCGTGGCCTCCCGGGCCGCGGCGGGCGAGGAGCACGCCGGGCTGACCGTCGCCGACTCCGACGCCGCAGTCACCGAGGTTGCCGGTGCCGGGTCGGACGCCGACGGGTCGCACGGCGACGCGGCAGGCGGCGACGCGACCGACGGCAGCCAGGTGGCGACGGTCGCCGCCGGGGCCGCCCTCGTGGGCGCCGCCGGGGCGACGGTCGCGCAGGCGGCGGGCGCCGACGAGGGCTCCGACGTCGGGGACGACGCGATGGCCACCGTGCAGGACGCCGGGACCGGCGCGGCCCGCCCTACCGAGGTCGAGGCTGATGGCGCGGAGGCCGCCGCGTCGCAGGACGCGCCGGCCGAGGAGCAGGCCGACGCCGAGGCCGCGGCCGACGAGCTCGCCGAGGCGCACGCGGTCGAGGCCGGCGGTGCGGCCGACGAGCAGGCGGACGCCGAGCTGGCCGGCGACGGGATGACCGAGGCACGGGCGGGCGACGGCGCCGTCGAGCCTGTCGAGGCCTCGACCGAGGCCGAGCCCGCCGCCGTCGAGGAGGGCGCGGCCACCCTGGCCGGCGAGGACGCCTTCACCGCCGCGGAGCAGGCCGACGAGCAGCACTCCGACGAGCAGCCTGGTACGCAGGACGGACCCGTCGACGAGGGGTCGGCCGGCGCGGACGCCGAGGAGCTCGGCGGACCGCTCGACCCGCCGATGGACGACATCGCCGCCCACGAGCAGAGCGAGGACGTCGACGCGCACGCCGACGCGCCCGGCCAGGGCCACGAGGCCGACATGGCCGAGGCGCTCGCGGCGGAGGACGACATGGCGATGACCGCCGACCCCGTCGACGACGAGGGCGCCGACGCCGGCGAGGACGGGCTCATCGAGGCCGTGCCGTGGCAGGACGGCGCGCAGGCCGAGGGCACCGGCGACGAGCACGACATCGTCGACGACGTCCCCGACTTCGAGCACGGCCACACCGAGGTCTACGACGCGGAGGCCGACGAGGTCGCCCCGCTCGAGGCCGACGGCGCCGACGCGGCCCAGGAGCAGGCGGCCCACGCTGAGCCCGGCGGGCCCGCTGCGGACGACCAGGCGTACGGCGGGTACCCGGCGCCGGGGCAGCCGGTCGGGGACCAGCCCGACGGCGAGCAGCCCTACGACGACCAGGCCCACGGCTACGGCGAGCAGCCGTACGGGGACCAGGGCCAGGGCTACGGCGCGCAGCCCTACGGCGACCAGGGGTACGGCGACCAGGGGTACGGCGGCCATCACGACGGCGCCGACCACGACGGGCACACCGAGATGTCGGGCCCGGACCACGACGGCGCCACGAGCATGGCCGGTATGCCGGTCGGGGACTACGGCGACGGCGCGCTCCTCCTCGTCCTCGCCGACGGGACGGCCGTCCCCGTCGACCGGCCCGTCCTGCTCGGCCGCGCCCCCGACGCCGCCCGCTTCAGCGGCGACGACGAGCCGCGCATCGTCCAGGTGCGCAGCCCCGAGCGCGACGTCTCGGCGACCCACGTCGAGGTCCGCCCGGCCGGCGAGAGCGTCGTCGTCACCGACATGGACTCCACGAACGGCACCGTCATCGTGCTGCCCGACCAGCCGGCCTTCCGGCTGCACCCGCGCACCGGCGTGCCCGTGCCGCCCGGCGCCTACGTCGAGCTCGGTACCGATGCAGGCTTCCACGTCGAGGTGGCCGGGCAGGCAGCCGAGCAGTGAGCCCCAAGCGTCCCGCGGGCGACCCGCCCGAGCTGCACGGCTACGAGTTCGTCCGGCTCGTCGGCTCGGGCGGCTTCGCCGACGTCTTCCTGTACGCGCAGAACCTGCCCAAGCGCAACGTCGCCGTCAAGGTGATGACCGAGGAGGCCGCCGAGGGGCAGGCCCGGGAGCAGTTCACCGCCGAGGCCAACCTCATGGCCCAGCTCTCCTCGCACTCCTCGATCGTCTCGATCTACCACGCGGGCACCTCGCCGGACGGCCGACCCTTCCTCGTCATGCAGTACTGCCCGCTGCCCAACCTGGCCGAGCGCACCCGGCGCCGCCCGCTGGGCGTGGCGGAGTCCGTGGGCATCGGCGTCCGGCTCTCCGGCGCGCTCGAGACCGCCCACCGCGCCGGCATCGTCCACCGCGACATCAAGCCGGCCAACGTGCTCACCACCGAGTACGGCCGCCCCGCGCTGACCGACTTCGGCATCGCCGGCCTGCTCTCGGCCACCCTCACCGAGACCGCCGGCCTGTCGATCCCGTGGGCGCCGCCGGAGGCCATCGACGGCCAGGTCACCGGCGTCGAGGGCGACGTCTACTCCCTGGGCGCGACGATCTTCACCCTCCTCGTGGGGCGCTCGCCGTTCACCCGCCCGGGCGGGCCGAACACGCGGCTCGACTACACCACCCGCATCCGCCGCGACCCGGTCCCGCGCATCGAGCGCGAGGACCTGCCGGACTCGCTGCAGCGCGTGCTCGACAAGGCGATGGCGAAGCAGCCCTCGCAGCGCTACTCCAGCGCGGCCGACCTCGGCCGGGCACTCCAGATGGTCGAGCAGGAGATGCGCCTGCCGATGACCGAGATCGAGATGCCCGACACGTCGTGGCTCGCGCCCGACCCGCAGGACCGCCGCAAGGCGCCGAGCGCGGCCGCCCGGGAGGCGGCCCGCCGCTCCGGCGACGGCTCGGACGGCTCGGGCGACTCCTCGGACTCCGCCCGGTCCTCCTCCGCCGGCTCCTCGCGCCCCGGCGGGAGCGGCGGCGCCCGCTCGGCCGGGTCGGCGTCCGGCTCCGCGGCGTCCGGCTCCGCGGCGTCGGGCTCGTCTGCCCCCGGCTCCTCGGCCCCCGGAGCGGCCGCGGCCGCCGTCGGGGCTGCCGGTGCCGCGGGCGCCGCGGCCGGGGCGGCCGCGACGTCGCGCACGTCCGGGGCGACGACGCCGGCCCAGGCGCCGCCCCCTGACCCCGGCTCGCGGATCAGCCCGCCCGCCGGGCAGCCCGCCGCCGCCCAGCAGGGCGCCGTGGGCCAGCACCGCGACCCCGCCCAGGGCCACGACCAGGGCACGCGGGTCAACGCCGTCCGGCAGGCCCCGCAGGGCACCCAGCCGATGGGCTTCCACGCCCAGCCGATGGCGTCCTCCCCGGACAACGCCGGCTCGTCCGCCTGGGACCACGGCGGCCGCGAGGCGTCCTTCCCCGGCGCGGGCAGCCCGCCGTCGGCGGTCGCCTCCCCGGCGCCGAACCCGCCCGCCCCTCAGGCCGGCGGTGCGGGCCGGCGCCGCGTCTCCTCCGCCGTGGTCATCACCGGCGTGGTCTGCGTGATGGCCGTGGTCATCGCCCTGATCTGGGCCTTCGGCACGCTGACCAGCGACGCCTCGGGCACCGGCGGGGGAGGGGGGACCCACACCGCGGCCGAGGAGGGCGCGCAGACCATCGCCGTGCCCGACCAGGTCCCCTCCCCGGTGGACCTCACCGGGACCCGCTCGGGGCAGCAGGTGGAGTTCACCTGGGGGGTGCCCGACGAGCTCGAGGGGCAGGACGTGTCCTTCGTCTGGCAGCGGACGGGTGACGGTTCCGCCCTCCAGCCCGTCGAGGAGGCCGTAGTCTCCCTCCAGGAGCCGGATGAGGTGTGCATCGAGGTGAAGATCCGGCTCACCAACGGTCGGACGTCGAACGAGCCGGCGACGACGTGCGTCGAAGAGGAGGCATGACCCATGGGTATCCAGGTGGAGTTCTGCGGCGACTGGTTCCCGGTCGACGACGAGGAGCCTTTCGTCATCGGCCGTGAGGGCCCGCTGGAGCTCGACGACAACCCGTACCTGCACCGGAGGTTCCTCACCATCGCCCAGTCGGGCGGCCTGTGGTGGGTCTCCAACGTCGGGACCCGCCTGACGGCGACCGTGGCCGACCCGGACGGCAACACCCAGGCCTGGCTCTCGCCCGGGGCCCGGCTGCCGCTGGTCTACGCCCGGACCACGCTCATGTTCACCGCCGGCCCCACCACCTACGAGGTGCTGGTGGCCAACGACGACCCGGCGTACTTCCCCACGCGCCCCGAGGACGAGATGGAGGTGGGGGAGACGACCATCGGACCGGTCTCGCTCACGCCCTCCCAGCGTCTGCTCGTGCTCGCCCTGGCCGAGCCGGTCCTCGCGGGCCGCGGCACGACGACGTCGATCCCCACCTCCGCGGAGGCCGCGAACCGGCTGGGCTGGACGCTGACCCGGTTCAACCGCAAGCTCGACAACGTCTGCGACAAGCTCGCCCGCTACGGCGTGCGCGGCCTGCGCGGCGGCCAGGGCAAGCTGGCCGTCAACCGGCGCGCCCGTCTCGTCGAGCACGCCGTGGCCTCGCGCCTGGTCACGGTCGACGAGCTCGAGCTGCTCGACGCACCACAGGAGGCGGAGGCCGCCGCGGAGTGATCCCGGCACCGACCGTTCACCTCGCGTTCGACGCGCGGATACATCCGCACGCATCGAGGTGGGCAGGTTCACCGGTCACCCGTCGGCACAGCGTTACCGGACGCGCGAGCCGCGGCTAGTCTTCGCTGGGGACATCCGCGTGCACCCCCGCGCGCGGGCGCAAGGGCAGGAGGACCCGGTATGGCGTGGTGGCGTCGCGGTCGCTCCGACGCCGGGTCGGCCACCTCGGGCGAGCCGCCCGAGCCCGGCGAGACGATGCCCGCCGAGTCCGAGCACGAGCCCGACCGCCCCGCCCGGCCCCGCCGCCGCGACCGCCGCTCCGCGAGCGCCGGCGCCGCCACCGCCGGCGCGGCCACCGTCGGGGCCGCCGCGTCTCCTGCCGGATCCGCCGCGGCCGGGTCCGCGGCGCGCTCCTCGTCCGCCGGCCCCTCCTCGGCCCGCGGGGGGAGCGACGCGGCCCGTGAGGGCACCGACGCCGCCGCCCGCCGGGACGAGCGCCGCCGCCGGCGCCGCCGCTCCGTGGCCGCCGGCACCGCACTGGCGGTGGCCTCGACCGGCCTCGTCGTCGCCGCGCTGGCCTACGACGGCGAACCGGTCGCCGACATCGAGCTGCACGACGGCGGGGTGTGGGTGACCAACTCCGACGAGCTGCTCGTGGGGCGCGTCAACTACCCCGTCCAGGAGCTCGACGGCTCCGTGACCGCGGCCTCCTCCGACGTCGACGTCCTCCAGGAGGGCAGCACGGTCCTCGTCGTCGACCACGGCGCCGCCCTGCTGCAGACCCTCGACCCCGCCACCGTGTCCACCGGCAGCGGCGCGGTCACCCTCCCGCGCGGCGCCGACCTCGGCCTGGGCGGCCAGCAGGTCGGCATGCTCGAGAGCGGCTCCGGCGCGCTGCGCTCCGTGCCCGTCGACCAGGTCGGCGTCCTCGGCGACGCCGACGCCGCGCCCCAGGCCTACGTCGGGGCCGACGGGCACCTCGCGGTCGGCACCGACGGCGCCGTGCACGGCATGTCCGTCGACGACGGCACCGTCGTCACCATACCCGCCGGCGCCGAGCCGCCCGCCGCCGGCGCCGCCGAGTCGGCCAGCGAGGCCGCCTCCGACGAGCCCGCACCCGAGCCCGAGGAGGAGACCACCGCCGAGGCGCTGGCCACCATCGACCTCGGCACCGACCCCGAGCTGCTGGCCGAGGCCGAGAGCGTCGGGCTGACCGCCGTCGGCGAGACCCCGGTGGCCGCGATGGTCACCGAGGACCACGAGCGTCTCCTCGTGCTGCGCGGGGACGCCGAGCCGCTCGACCTGTCCGGCTACGACCTCGACATCACCGAGATGGCGATCCAGCAGCCCTCCGACCGCGGGCAGGACGTCGCCCTGGCTACCCGCGACGCCCTCGTGCTCGTGCCCCTGGACGGCGGCGAGCCGACGATCATCCGCTCCGAGCTCGCCGGCGACCCGGCCGAGCCGATCGTCGTCGGGGACTGCGCCCACGGCGCCTGGGCCGGCGGCCAGTCCGGCTCCTACCTCGTCCAGTGCGGCGACGGCGGACCCGTCGACGCCGACGTCCCGCTGCAGGGCAGCGAGCACGAGCTCGCGCTGCGCACCAACCACGACCTCGTCGTCCTCAACGACACCCTCACCGGCACCGTCTACCTCCCGCAGGAGGACATGATGCTGGTGGACAACTGGGACGACACCACCCCGCCGGAGGGGGAGTCCGAGGAGGAGACCGAGTCCACCGACGACCGGCTCGAGGACCAGCCGCTCGACCGCCAGGAGGAGAACCGGCCCCCGCGCGCCGTCGACGACGCCGTGGGCGTGCGCCCGGGCTCGGTCACCATCCTCGAGGTCCTGGCCAACGACACCGACCCCGACGGCGACCTCCTCACCGTCTCCGGCTTCGGCGAGCTGCCCGAGGACATGGGCGTGCTGTCCTCGATCATGGGCGGGCGCGCCCTCCAGGTCGCCGTCCCCGAGACCGCGTCGGGCCAGGTCTCGGTGCCCTACGAGATCACCGACGGGCGCGAGAACGGCGAGGCCGAGGGCACCATCACGCTGCGCGTGGTCCCGCCCACGGAGAACAACCCGCCGGAGGTGCGCGAGGACCGCGACCCGCGCCTCGACATCGCCCTGGGCGGCACCGGCCAGCTCGACGTCCTGTCCTCGATGGTGGACCCCGAGGGCGACGAGATGCTCCTGTCCGCGGCGTCGACCGACTCCGACGACGTCGTCCACTTCACCCCCGACGGCTCGCTGACCTTCGTCGACACCGGCACGAGCTCGGGGCTGAAGGAGGTCACGGTCACCGTCTCGGACGGCACCGACGCCACCGAGGTGGTCATCCCCGTCGAGGTGCACGACGCCGAGAACCTCCCGCCGCGGGCGGTCAACGACTACATCTCGCTGAGCGTGGACGAGGAGGCCGTGCTCGACGTCCTGGCCAACGACATCGACCCCGAGGGCGAGCCGCTGCGGCTGGGCTCGGTCACGCCCGCCGACATCGCCGACGTGCGCCCCGACTACGACACCGGGCAGGTCCACCTCACCGGCCTGGCCCCGGGGACGAACTACCTCGAGTACGTCGTCGCCGACTCCGGCGGCCAGGACACCACCGGGCTCGTGCGGGTCGACGTCGTCGAGCCCGAGGACGCCCCGCCGGTCGCCGTGCGCGACACCGCCCTGCTGCCGGCCGGCGGCTCGGTGCTCGTCGACGTCCTGGCCAACGACGAGGACCCCGCCGGCGGGCTGCTCGCCGTCCAGCAGATCGAGCTGCCCCCGGACTCACCGCTGGTCGTCTCGGTGCTCGAGCACCGCATGCTGCGCATCACCTCGACCCAGACCACGGCCGGCCCGCAGCGCCTGACCTACACCGTCTCCAACGGCTCGGCCACCGCCACCGGCGAGGTCGTCGTGCTGCCGATCATGTCCGACGTCGCCCCGCAGCCGCCGGTGGCGGAGCCCGACGTCGTCGACGTGCGCGCCGGGGACTACGTGACCATCCCCGTCCTGCAGAACGACTCCCACCCGCAGGGCCTGGAGTACGAGCTCGACGCCGAGCTCTCCGAGGTGCCCGACCGCTCCCGCGGCCACTTCTTCACCTCCGGGCAGGTCGTGCGCTTCCGCGCGCCGGAGACGCCGCAGACCGTCAACGCCGTCTACTCGGTGACCGACGAGAACGGCAACTCCGCCTCGGCGCTCGTGACCGTGCGCGTCCAGGCCGCCTCGGAGTCCAACTCGGCGCCGCTGCCCGAGCCCGTGGAGACCCGCGCCTTCGGGGGCGAGCGGATCCGCATCCAGGTCCCGATGTACGGCATCGACCCCGACGGCGACTCCGTCCAGCTCCTCGGCGCCGGCACCGCCCCGCAGCTGGGCCGCATCGTCGAGGTCGGCCCCGGCTACCTCGACTACGAGGCCTACGGCCAGTCCTCGGGCACGGACACGTTCACCTACTCCGTGCGCGACCGCCTCGGCGCCGTCGGCTCGGCCCAGGTGCGCGTCGCGGTCGTCCCGCCGCCGATGTCGAACTCGCGCCCCCAGGCCCAGGACGACTCCGTCCAGCTGCGCCCCGGCCGCACCGTCGACGTCGACGTCCTGGCCAACGACAACGACCCCGACGGCGACCCGCTCTACCTCGCCGACGACCCCGACGGCGGACCCTTCGACGAGCTGCCCGAGCTCGCCCCGGAGGCCACCGAGCAGAGCCGCATCCGGGTGAGCACGCCCGACGAGCCGGGCCAGTTCTCCCTCATCTACCGGGTCTCGGACCGGCGCGGCGGCATCGACTCCGGCGTCGCCTCGATCGACGTCACGCCCGACGCACCGCTCATCGCCCCGATGGCCCGCGACGACCTCGTCGCGCCGGCCGACATCATCGGCCACGACATCGTCACCGTCCCGGTCCTGGCCAACGACGAGGACCCCGACGGCACCGCCGAGGCGCTCACGGTCGAGCTCGTCGACCCGCCCGAGGGCGCCCGCGTCTCCGGGAACAACGTCCAGGTGCCCGTCCTGCCCACCCGGCAGGTGCTCACCTACCAGGTCACCGACCCCGACGGTCTCGAGGGCTTCGCGTTCATCGACGTGCCGGGCTCGGAGGACACCGGGCCGGTGCTGCGCACCGACGACCAGCCGATCGAGGTGCACTCGGGCGAGCGCATCGAGATCGACACCGACGACTACGTCGTGGCCCCCTCGGGGCGGGACATCCGCCTCACCGACGAGTCCCAGGTGACGGCGACCAGCTCCGACGGCTCGAGCCCCGTCGTCGACGCGACGACGCTGCAGTTCACCTCGGCGCCGGACTACCACGGGCCGGCCTCGATCACCTTCGAGGTCACCGACGGCGAGACCGCCCAGGACGGGCTCAGCTCCCGGCTCACCCTGCCGATCACGGTCGTGCCCGACGGCGTCAACATCCCCCCGACCTTCCGCGGCGGCGAGATCGAGGTCGTCCCGGGCGAGGACCCGGCCAGCATCAACCTGCGCTCGGCGATGGACGACCCGGAGGACTTCTCGGCGCTGCGCCTGGAGGTGGTCGAGGACGGTGTCCCCGACGGGCTCACCGCCTCGGTCGAGGGTCACGAGCTCACCGTCGAGGCCGACGTCGACCTCGTCCCGGGCCAGACCCTCGACCTGCCGATGACGGTCTCCGACCCGGTCAACGACCCGGTCCCCGGCGTCGTCCGGGTCCAGGTCACCGCCTCGGACCGGGACCTGCCCTCGGTGCCCGACGTCGACCTCGGCGAGGTCGAGCAGGGCGAGGCCGAGGTGGTCGACATCCTGGCCGGCGCCTTCAACCCCTACGCCGAGGACGGCGAGCCGCTGACGATCGTCTCGGCCGCCGCCGAGCAGGGCATCGCCCAGGTCGAGCACTCCCTGACCGACGTCACCGTCACCCCGGCCGAGGACTTCGTCGGCCCGCTGACCGTGCGGGTCACCGTCGAGGACGCCACCGGGCTGCCCACGCGGCAGGCCGAGGCGCGGATCACGATGAACGTCGTCGGCGCCCCCGGGACCCCCGCTCCGCCGCGCGTCCAGGAGGTCCAGGACGGCGCGGTCGTGCTCACCTGGGCCGCCCCGGTGGCCAACGGCTCGCCGATCACGGGGTACACCGTGGACACCGCCGGGCACCGGCAGGAGTGCGCCACGACGACCTGCACGATCAGCGGCCTGACCAACGGCCAGGAATACACGTTCACCGTCATCGCCACCAACGAGGTCGGCGACTCGGAGCCCTCGGCGCCGTCCGGTCCCGCGATCCCCGACGTGCGCCCCGAGCGGCCTGAGCCGCCGGCCGTCGAGCGCGGCGACGGGCAGGTCCAGCTCTCCTGGGACACCCCGGTCTCGCGGGGCACCCCGGTCGAGCGCTACGACGTCCAGGTCACCCCGGCCACCGGCGGCGGCCAGGTCTCGGCCACCGGTACGAGCCACACCTGGTCCGGCCTGAACAACGGCACCTCCTACACGTTCCGGGTGCGGGCCCACAACGGCGCCGACGAGCCCTCGGAGTGGTCGGCCTGGTCGGAGTCGGTCGTCCCGGCCGGCCCGCCGTCGGCGCCCGGCACGCCCGAGGTGCAGCGCGTCGAGTCCCCGATCACCGCCCAGATCAGCGGCAGCTTCGACGCCGCGGACGCCAACGGCTCGCCGGTCACGGGCTACGAGGTCGTCATCTACCAGGACGGCTCCGAGTTCTCCCGGTTCACCACGCAGTCGACCTCCTTCACCCAGGACGCGCCCGAGGGGCACGACTACTCGGTGGCCGTGACCGCGACCAACGACGTCGGGCAGGGCTCGCCGAGCCCCCGCTCGAACACCGTGCGCACCTACCTGCAGCCCACCGCGCCGGGCACGCCGACGGCGACGGCGACCGGCCAGGACCGGACCGTCACGCTCGACTACGCCGCCGCCGACCCGCGCGGGGACGAGATCCAGCGCTACGAGTACTCCGTCAACGGCGGCGGCTGGCAGACCCTGAGGGGCGACCGGGTCGGGGGCCTGACCAACGGCAGCAGCTACACCTTCCGCGTGCGCGCCTGCAACAGCTACTGCGGCGAGCCCTCGGCCGCCTCGGCGGCGGCGATCCCGTACGGGCCGATGGGCGACCCGACGATCACCGTCCGGGCGAACACCCCCTCGCAGTACGGCACGCCGGCCACCGTCGACGTCAGCTGGTCGGTGCCGGACGGCAACGGCCGACCGATCGCCGAGGCGCGGGTCGATGTCACCGGCCAGGGCCGCGTCAACGGCCTCCAGCAGGAGGCCATGAGCATCGACCCGGCCGGGTGGAGCACGACCTACGAGGCGACGATCACGGTCGTGCGCGACGACGGGTCCAGCACGACCGTCACCGCGTCGGACTCCGCCCGTACCGGGGCCGAGCCGGCGCGCCCCGAGCGGTCGGTGACGATCCTGCGCGACCGCGACGCCCGCGGCGAGCCCGGCACCCCGGCCTGCCTGCCGGACAACGACGACTGCGCCTTCCTCGACTTCCGCTTCTCCGGGTTCGAGCACTGGGGGGACGAGGCGCCGTACACGATCAACTGGTACGACGACGACGGCAGCTACGGGCTCATCCGGGAGACCGACACCTGGGACAACCCGGCGTCGTGGACCCCGTCGCAGGACTCCGGTCGCCACGACTCGCAGCGCTACCAGGGCAACCCGGTCACGCTCACGCTCGAGATCGAGAACAGTGACGGCGAGGTCGTCGCTCGCGACACCCACCGCATCGTGCCCTGACCGCCCCGCCCGCACCCCACCCGCACGACCCCGCACCGCCGAGAGGACCACATGACCGCCGCCCCCGTGCTCGAGCAGCTCACCGAGGACCAGGCCGCCTGGTACGCGAGCACCTTCGACCGCATCGTCGACAACGTCGGCAAGGCGGTCGTGGGCAAGACGGGTGTCATCCGCCTCGTCGTCACCGCCCTGCTCGCCGGCGGGCACGTGCTCCTCGAGGACTACCCGGGCACCGGCAAGACCCAGCTGGCCCGCTCGCTCGCGCAGACCCTGCGCGCCACCAGCTCGCGCATCCAGTTCACGCCCGATCTGCTGCCCTCGGACGTGACCGGCGTGTCGATCTACGACCAGGACAAGAAGTCCTTCGAGTTCCACCCGGGCCCGATCTTCGCCAACATCGTCCTGGCCGACGAGATCAACCGCGCCTCGCCCAAGACCCAGTCCGCGCTCCTGGAGGTCATGGAGGAGGGGCGGGTCACCGCCGAGGGCCGCACCCACGACGTCGGCAACCCCTTCATTGTCCTGGCCACCCAGAACCCCATCGAGCAGGCCGGCACCTACGCCCTGCCCGAGGCCCAGCTCGACCGCTTCCTCATCAAGACCTCCGTGGGCTACCCCGACCACGACTCCACCGTCGCCATCCTCTCCGGCTCCTCGGTCCGCGACCGCGCCGGCGAGCTGCGGGCCGTCGTCACCGCCGAGGTCGTCACCGAGATGGTGCGCATGTCCGGTCGCGTGCACGTCGACGCCGCCATCGCCGACTACGTCTCCCGCCTGGTCACCGCCACGCGCACCGCCGCCGGCGTCGAGGTCGGCGTCTCCGTGCGCGGCGCCCTGGCGCTCGTGCGCTGCGCGAAGACCTGGGCCGCCTCCCAGGGGCGCAGCTACGTGCTGCCCGACGACGTGCGCGAGCTGGCCGAGCCGGTGCTCGGCCACCGCATGGTGATGGAGGCCGAGGCCCAGTTCGACGGCGCCACCGCGGCCGGCGCCCTGGGCACCGTGCTGGAGGAGGTCGAGCCGCCCGCCCACCGTCACCTCGACGGCGACCAGCACGCCCGGTGAGCGAGCGCCACCCCGAGGTGCCGGCGGCGGTCGAGTCCCACGCGGTCGTCCACGGCCCGCGCTCGGCCGACCGGGCCGCCTCCGCCTCCTCCCCGCACACCGGCTCGCCACCCACCGGACCCTCGCCCGGGTCCGCCCACTCGCCGTACTCGATCGGCTCGGTCACCGGCGGCTCGACGACCGGGCGCTGGCGCACGTCCGCGCGCTCCCGGGTCGGGGCGATCCCGGGCCTGACCACCGCCCTCGAGCGCACCATCGGCCCGCGCCGCGAGGTCGCCCGGGTCCTCGGTGGCGTCTCCGTGCTCGGCTGGACCGCGCTCGGCCTCGGGATCCTCGGCGTCGTCGTCGCGCTCGTGCTCGGCTGGGGCGAGGCCATGGCCGGGGGAGCGGCGCTGCTGGTGATGTTCGCCGTCGCCGTGGCCTTCACCGTGGGGCGGCAGAGCTATGCCGTCGAGCTGCGCCTGTCCGACCGGCGCGTCACCGTCGGTGACCGGGCCCTGGCCGGCGTCATCGTGCGCAACACCGGCACCCGCTCGACCCCGGCCGCCCGCCTGGAGGTCCCCGTCGGCCCCGGGCAGGTCGCCATCCCGCTGCCCGGCCTGTCCGCCGGGGACTCCGTCGAGGAGCTCATCGCCGTGCCCACCCAGCGCCGTTCGGTGGTCGACATCGGGCCGGCCCGCACCGTGCGTGGCGACCCGCTGGGCCTGCTGCGCTCGGCCCGCACGTGGACCGAGGTGCTGGAGATGTTCGTCCACCCGCGCACCGTGCGCCTCGCCCCGGCCTCGGCCGGGCTGCTGCACGACCTCGAGGGGCGCCCCACCGCCGAGCTGACCGAGTCCGACCTGTCGTTCCACGCGCTGCGCGAGTACACCCCCGGCGACGACCGGCGCTACATCCACTGGCGCACCTCCGCGCGCACCGGCAAGCTCATGGTCCGCCAGTTCGAGGAGTCGCGCCGCAGCCACGTCGTCGTCGCGCTGACGACCTCGGCGAGCGACTACGACGAGCCCGACGAGTTCGAGACGGTCGTGTCCACCGTGGGGTCGCTGGGCCTGCAGGCGATCACCGAGGACAAGGAGCTCACCGTGCTCACCACCGCGCGGCAGATCCCCTCGGTCTCCCCGCGCTCCCTGCTCGACGCCCTCACGCGACTGACGCTGACGCCCTCGCGCACCGAGGTGGTCGACATGGCCCGCGAGATCGCCCTCTCGCACGCCCGCGCCACCCTCGCCGTGCTCGTGTGCGGCTCACCGGTGCCGCTGCGGGACATCCGGGCCGCCGGCTCGGTCCTGCCGGTGGGCATGCGGGCGCTCGCCGTGCGCGCCGACCCGTTCGTCGAGCCGAGCGTCGCCGCCGTCGGCCCGGTCACCGTCGTCACCGTGCCACACCTGGACGAGCTCACCCGCGGACTGCACATGGCGGCGCTGTGACCTCCACGGACGCCCTCGAGGAGGGCCGGCGCACCAGGCTCGCCAGCGAGGCCCTCCAGTACCGGGCCGACGCACCCACCCGGGCCGCGCTGCGCCGTCGTGCCCGGATGCGGGTGTGGGACCTCGTCGTCCTGCCGCTGCTCATGCTGCTCGCCCTGGCGCCCCTGTGGCCGGCCTACGGGGTGGCGCGCCTGGCGGTCGTCGTCGTCCTCGCCGTGGCCGCAGGCACGGGCCTCGCCCTGCTGGGGGCCCGGCGGCGCTGGGGGGGCCTCGTCTGCCTGCTCGGCCTGGTCGTCGCCCTCGTCGTGCTCAGCGGCACCGCCGCGCCGATCGAGGCGCTGTGGGGCTGGCTGCCCACCCCGGCGAGCGTGGGCGCCGTCGGGCAGGGGGTGATCACCGCCTGGAAGGACCTGGTGACGATCCTCGCCCCGGTCGGGGCGACGGGCGCCGTGCTCACCGTCCCGCTGCTGCTCGGGCTGCTCGGTTCCTTCCTCACCCTGACGATCGCCGAGCGCACGAAGAGGCCGACCCTGGCCGCCCTCGTGCCGCTGGTGATCCTGCCCGGCACGGTGCTGCTGGGCACCAGCGCCACCACCCTGGCCGTCCCGGTCGGCCTGGCCTTCACCGCCGTGGCGCTCGTGTGGGCCTCCCGGCGCTCCTCGCGCCTGCACACCGACCGGCCCGTGGCCACCGCCGCCCTGCTCACCGCCGCCCTGGTCGTCGGCGGCACCGCCGCGGGGCTGTGGCAGGACACCGACCGGCGCACCGTCATCCGCGACCACGTCGCCCCGCCGCCCGACCTGCGCGACTACCCCAGCCCGCTGGCCGGCTTCCGCGCCTACCTCAAGGACCACCTCACCGACACGGTCCTCACCGTCGACGGGCTCGAGGCCGGCGAGCTGCTGCGCGTGGCGGCGATGGACTCCTACGACGGGACCGCCTTCACGGTGGCCCCCGGGGCCGAGAGCGGGACCGGCGAGTTCCAGCGCATCGGTGCCGCCGTCGACGCCGAGGTCACCGGCGCCGTCGACGTCGACGTGACGGTCGGGGAGTACCGCGACGTGTGGGTGCCGGTGGCCGGGGAGATCGCCGACATCACCTTCACCTCCGAGCGGGCCACCGACCTGTCGCGGTCGCTGTACGTCAACCCGGTCGCCGGGGTGGGGCTCGTCGAGGCGGGGCTGCGCCCCGGGGACACCTACACGCTGTCGGCCGCGCCCGTCGAGCGCCCGGCCGTCGGCGACCTCGAGGCCGCCCCGGTCGCCGACGACGCCCTGCCGCCGGTCACCGTCCCGGACTCCATCGCCACCGAGGCCTCGGTGCTGGCCGCCGACGCCACCACCACCCTCGCCCGCATCCAGGCCGTCGAGTCCGGCCTGCGCCAGGGCTACTTCAGCCACGGCCTCGAGGGCGACACCCCCTCGCTCGCCGGGCACGGCGCCGCCCGCCTGGACGCCATGCTCACCGGGCCGGCGATGGTCGGCGACCAGGAGCAGTACGCGGCGCTCATGGCGCTCATGCTGCGCTCGATGCAGATCCCCGCCCGGGTCGTCATCGGCTTCGAGGTGCCCGAGTCGACCGGCCCCGCCCAGCTCGTCGGCGAGGACATCACCGCCTGGGTGGAGGTGCCCTTCGAGCAGTACGGGTGGGTGCCGTTCTTCCCCACGCCCGACGAGGACCGCATCTGGCAGGAGCAGAACCTCGAGCCCCAGGAGCAGCCGCAGCCGCAGGTCCTCCAGCCTCCGCCGCCCGTGCTCGAGCCGCCGGAGGCGCCCCCGGCCGCCCGGCAGGACGTCGACGTGCGCGAGGAGCCCGAGGACCGCGAGGCCCAGCTGTCGATCGTGTGGGTGATCGTCGCCGCCGTCGGTGGTGGGCTGCTGCTCCTCCTGCTCCTGCCGATCCTCGTCATCCTCGCGATGAAGGCGAGCCGACGGCGCCGGCGCCGCACCCGCGGCACGACCACGCACCGCGTGGCCGGCGGCTGGTCCGAGGTCGTCGACGTCACCACCGACCTCGGCGCGCTCGTGCCCGCCGGGGCCACCCGGTCCCTGCAGGCCTCCGCCGTCACCACCACCCTCGGCGCCGCCCCGTCCTCCTCCGCCTCTTCCTCGACGAGTGAGCACTTTTCTGCTCGGCGAGCCTCCACGGGTGAGCACTTTTCTGCTCGTGGGGCTGGGTCCGCTGGCTCGGCCGGGTCCGGCACGGTCGGTGCAGGCACGGCGGACGACGGCGAGCAGGGTGCCGGCACCGAGGGACGCGAGGTCGACCCGATCGACCTCAGCGGCGTCGACCTGCGCCGCCTCGCCCGCCGCGCCGACGAGCAGGCATTCGGCCACCGCATCCCCGACGAGCAGGACACCGAGAAGCTCTGGACCGAGGTCGACGAGGCCATCGAGGCGATGCGCAGGTCGGCCGGGCGGCGGCGCTGGTGGCGCTCGCGCCTGTCGACGCGCTCGCTGCGGCGACGCCGGGGTGGCCGTCGACGCCGGGGCGGTGGCCACGGCCGCGGGCGGCGCTGAGTGCCGGTGACCACACGGGTGGCCGTACCCCCGTCCCGACGCGTGCCCGGGGCGTGGACCGGTGCACACTGACCCCATGCCAGGTTCGACCTCCACCGTGCGCCGTGCTGCCCACCCGAGCGCGATCCGGCGCGACTGGGCCACCTTCAGCTCGGTGCTCATGCAGCGACAGACGGCGCTGCGCGACCTGTACCCCGCGGCGACGTCGGTGCAGCGGGCGCTCGGCAGCGTCCTCGCGCTCGCCCTGGCGGTCCTCGGCAGCCTCATGCTCGAGCCCGGGATCGCGCAGGAGCCCTGGGGGCCGCTGCAGGCGCCGGCGGCGCTCGCGGTCGGGATCGTTCTCGTCGTCGGCGGAGCCGTGCTCGCCGTCTTGCTCATGCGGGCGGGCAACCCGGCGGTCGCGGGCACGCTGGCCTGGGCGGTGCTGCCGACAGTCGTCACCGAGGACGGGCGCCGCCAGCACCGCGCCGGCCCGCTGACGGCCCGCCAGCACCAGGCGGTCGAGGAGGCCGGCCGGCTGCTCACCGCCGGCCCGCTGCGGCTGCGGCAGGTGGCCGCCGGCCTGGCGATCCTCGCCGCGGTGGTGGCCACCGTGCTCGCCGTCGGGGCCGTGATCGAGCAGACCCGCGCCTACGCCAACGACGCGACCCTGGGGGCCATGGTCGGCGCCCTCGTGCGCCTGGTGGCCTGCTGGTGGCTGGCGGTCGCCGCCGGCCTGGGGGCCTGGCGGCTCACCGTCGCCCGCAACGGCGGTCTCGGTGTGGGTGGACAGGCGGCCCGGGTGTGGACGCTGCGCCGCGCGGGCGTCGACGTCGTCGACGGCCCGGCGCCCGCGGCTGGCGGCCAGGAGGAGAAGGAGACCTGGGCGGACGAGGGCATGGCCTCGCTGCCGCCCGCCACCGGCAACGAGGGGCACGGTGACCGCCGCAGCGACGGCGGCTACGGCGAACGGCCCGGCCACGGCGGGTACGGCGGCCCGGGCGGACACGACGGTGCCGGTGGGTACGACGGTGCCGGCGGATACGGGGGGCCCGGTGGCTACGGCGGGCCCGAGGGCCAGGGCGGTGCCGGCGCTTACGGAGGGCCGGACGGTCAGGGCGGACCGGGCGGCTACGGCGGCCCGGGCGAGGCCTGGGCCGGCCACGGGCCCGGACCCGATGGGTACGGACCCGACGGGTACGGACCCGACGGGTACGGCCCGCAGCCCGGCGCCCAGGGGCCGGGCCAGAGCGGCCATGACGGCTACGGCCAGCCTCCGAACGGTTACGACCAGCCGCCTGCCGGCTTCGGCCCGCCGCACGGACAGGGCCACGCCCCGGCCGGCTACGGCCAGCCGCACGGTCAGGCCCACGCCCCGGCCGGCTACGGCCAGCCTCCGACCGGCTACGGACCCCCGCCGGGATATGGGCAGCCGGGCCACGGCCCGGTCCAGGGCGCCCACCAGGGCTATCCCGGCGGGTTCGACCCCGGCGCGGGCACGCCCCCCGGGGCGGCGAGCCCGGAGATGTCCGCCGGCCCGGGCGAGGCCTGGGGCCCGAGCCCCGACGGCGTCCCGCACCCCGACCCGACCGCCCTGCGTCCGGCTCCCGAGGGAGCGCACGCAAGCCCGCGCACCACCGGCACGCCCGCGGCGTTCGGCTCCCACGCCGCGCCGTCGTGGCGGGAGACCGGGGAGTGGGAGGAGGTGCCTGACGTCCGCGTCGGCGGCTACCTCCTCGACGGCGGCATCACGCTCGTGGGCCGCGACCCCGAGCCGCGCGGCGGCGAGCTCGTCGACAACCTCATGGTCGTGCCCGACCGCTCGATGTCGAAGACCCATCTCTCGGTCCGCCTGACGGCCGCCAGCCTGCACGTCATCGACCGGGCCTCGACCAACGGCACCTTCCTCGTCGCCGCCGACGGCTCGGTCAGCCGCCTCGAGCCGTGGAACGAGGTCGAGGTGCCCGACGGGGCCGCGCTGCGCGTGGGCGACTCGCTGCTCGAGTGGGACGACCCGTGGTCCGAGGACGAGGACGACGCCGGGCAGACCATCCTGCGCTGAGGCGCGCTCACCAGGCCTCGAGGAGCCGCAGCCACACCTCACTCATCGTCGGGTAGGCCGGCACCGCGTGCCAGAGCCGGTCCAGCGGCACCTCCGCGACGACGGCGATGCTCGCCGCGTGCAGCAGCTCGGCGACGTCGGGGCCCACGAACGTCATCCCGACGATGACCTCGCGCTCCTCGTCGACGACCATGCGGACCTGGCCCGCGTAGTCGTCCGCGTGCAGCGCAGCACCCGCGACCGCGCCGAGGTCCTGATCGACGACGCGTACGCGGATCCCGGCCGCCTCGGCCTCGGCGGCCGTGCGACCCACGGCGGCGACCTGCGGGTCGGTGAACACCACCTGCGTGGTGGCGACCCGGTCCGCTGTCGCGGCGTGCAGCCCCCAGGGCGCGTCCTCGACCTCCTCGCCGGCCGCCCGGTGCGCGATCGCGCTCCCGGCCGCCCGCGCCTGGTACTTGCCCTGATGCGTGAGCGGGCTGCGCCCGTTGGCGTCCCCGACGGCGTAGAGCCACCCGATCGGCGCGCCGTCCGGACCCAGCGCGCGCAGGGTCTCGTCGACGTCGACCCAGTCCTCGCCCAGACCGACGACGTCGAGCCCGAGGCCCGGCTGCGGCTCGCGGCCGGTGGCGACGAGGATCTCCGCGGCGGTGACGACCGTGCCGTCGTCGCAGGTGACCTCCACCCCCGCCCCGGTGCGCCGGACGGCGGTGACGGACACGCCGGTGCACACGTCGACACCGCGTCGGGCGAGCGACTCGCGCACGAGCGGGCCCGCGAACGGCTCGAGGGAACCGAGGAGCTCGCGGCGGGCGAGCACAGTGACCGCCGTCCCCAGGTCGTCGAAGGCCCCGGCGAGCTCGCTCGCGACGACCCCGCCGCCGATGACGACGAGGCTCTCGGGCACCTCGGTGACGGCGACCGCCTCCCGGTTCGTCCACGGCCGCGCCTCCCGCAGCCCGGGCACGTCCGGTACCCGGGGGCGCGACCCCGTGCACACCGCGACGGCGTGGCGCGCGGTCAGCACCCGCTCACCGCCGTCGGGACGGGTGACCGTGACCTCGCGGACGCCGCTCAGGCGCCCGCGGCCGCGCACGAGGTCGATCCCGGCGCCCGCCAGCCAGTCGACCTGACCGGCGTCGTCCCAGCCGCTGGTGAAGGACGTCCGCCGCCGCAGCACGGCCGCGGCGTCGAGCCCCGTCGTCACGGACTGCCGCGCGCCGTCGACCGACAGGGCGGCGCGGCGCGCCTCCCCGCTGCGCAGGAGGGCCTTCGAGGGCATGCACGCGTAGTAGGAGCACTCGCCGCCGACGAGGTGCTCCTCGACGACGACGGCTCTCAGGCCGTCCTGGACGGCGTGGTCGGCGACGTTCTCGCCGACCGGCCCGGCGCCGATGACGACGACGTCGTAGGTGTCGGGCCCCGCCGGACCGGGCTGTGCGGACATCATGACCTCGCTTCGTCGGGCGTGCGGGCCTCTCGGACCCTACGCTGGCCGGATGCGCTGTGCACCCGGTGGCCCCGCGTGATCGAGTTCGACGCGGTCGCCAAGACCTTCCCCGACGGCACCCAGGCGGTCGCGGGGCTCGACCTTGTCATCCGCCCGCGGGAGGTCACCGTCCTCGTCGGCTCCTCCGGCTCCGGCAAGACGACGATCCTGCGGATGATCAACCGGATGGTCGAGCCCACGGCCGGCACCGTGTCGATCGACGGGACGGACGTCGCGACCCGCCCGCCCGTGCCGCTGCGGCGCAGCATCGGCTACGTCATGCAGAGCGCCGGCCTGCTGCCGCATCGACGGGTGGTCGACAACGTCGCCACCGTGCTGCGGCTGACCGGGAGCGGCCGGGCGGAGGCGAACGCCCGGGGGCTGGAGCTCATGGACACCGTCGGGCTCGACCGCTCGCTCGCCCGCCGGTACCCCGCCCAGCTCTCCGGCGGCCAGCAGCAGCGCGTCGGCGTCGCCCGGGCGCTCGCGAGCGACCCGAACATCCTCCTCATGGACGAGCCGTTCGGCGCCGTCGACCCCATCGTCCGCACCGAGCTGCAGGACGAGCTGCTGCGCATCCAGCGCGACCACGCCCGGACGATCGTCTTCGTCACCCACGACATCGACGAGGCCTTCCGCATCGGCGACCGCGTCGTCCTCCTCGCGGCCGGCGGCCGGGTCGTGCAGGACGGCACCCCCGCCGACCTGCTCGCCGCGCCGGCGGACGACTTCGTCGCCAGCTTCATCGGCGCGGAGCGCGGCCGGCGCACCCTGCACGTCGAGCACCGGGCCGGGCGACGGATCCTCGTCGACGGCGAGGGGCGCCCCGCGGGTGTGCTGGCCGACGACCCGGACGGCTCCCGCCGTGCCGGCGCGAAGGCCGATGCCGAGCTCGGCGCCGGGGCCGACGCCGACGGCGGGGCCGAGGCCGGTGCAGAGGCCGACGCCCCGGCCGCGGCCCTCGAGTCCGGGGCCCTCGACGACGGGCACACGCACCGATGACCTGGACCCTCGACAACCGCGAGCTCATCCTCGACCTGGCCCGGCAGCACGCGCTGCTGTGCCTGGTCCCGATCGTGGCCGGGTTCCTGCTCGCCCTGCCGCCCGGCATCCTGGCCTGGCGCTACCGCTCGGTGCGTGGGATCGTGCTCGCCGTCGTCGGCCTGCTCTACACCATCCCCTCGCTCGCCCTGTTCGTCCTGCTCCCGCCGGTGCTCGGCATCGGGTTCCTCAGCGAGCTCAACGTCGTCATCGCCATGACGATCTACGCGGTGGCGCTCATGACGCGCTCCGTCACCGAGGCCCTCGACGCCGTCGACCCGGACGTGCGATCCGCCGCGACCGCGCAGGGCTTCTCCGGGCCGGAGTGCTTCCTCGCCGTCGACCTGCCGCTGGCGGGACCGGTGCTGCTGGCCGGCCTGCGGGTCGTGGCCGTGAGCACGGTGAGCATGGTGACCGTCGGCGTCCTCGTCGGCATCCCCAGCCTCGGGTACCTGTTCATGGACGGTCTGCAGCGGGGCATCGTCGCCGAGATCGTCTCCGGGATCGTCGCGACCGTGGTGGTCGCGCTCCTGTTCGACGTCGCGCTCCAGCTTCTGGGCCGCCTGCTCATGCCGTGGCGCGGGGCGACGGAGGTACGCCGCCGGCACACCCTGACAGCGCGCCTGCGCCTGCGCCCGCCGAACCGCGAGGCGGTCGAGCCTGCGGGCGAACAGGCGGGCGAACCGTTGGGCGAGCCGGCAGGGGGCGCCCGGTGAACCTCTTCGCCGACGCCTTCGCCTGGCTCACCTCGCCCGAGCAGTGGTCGGGGACCGGCTCGCTGCCCGAACGCTTCGGCGAGCACCTGGTCTACACGCTGCTCGCGCTGGGCATCTGCGCGGTCGTCGCCGTCCCGCTGGGCTACCTCGTCGGGCACACCGGGCACGGGCGGCAGCTCGTCGTCGGACTGGCCGGCGCCGGCCGGGCGCTGCCCTCGCTCGGGCTGCTCACCGCCCTCACCCTGCTCGTCGGGGTGGGGGACGCGCTGCTGGCGGCGACCGTCGTCCTCGTCGTCCTCGGCATCCCCTCGGTCCTCGCGGGCGCGTACGCGGGGGTGGAGAACGTCGACGACGCCGTCACCGACTCCGCCCGGGCACAGGGGATGACGCACTGGCAGGTCCTCCTGCGCGTCGAGGCGCCGCTCGGCCTGCCGCTGCTCGTCGGCGGGCTGCGCAGCGCCGCCCTGCAGATCGTCGCCACCGCCGTCCTCGCCGCCTACGTCGGCCTCGGCGGTCTGGGGATCTACATCCAGCGCGGCATCGCGCTGCAGCGCTACGACGAGATGCTCGGCGCCGCGATCGCCGTCGTCGTCCTCGCGCTGCTCGTGGACGCCGTCTTCGCCGTCCTCGCCCGTATGGCCTCGCGTGTGAGCGGCGCGCGGGGCAGACTCGAGGGGTCACCATCGACGGAAGGACGCACATGACGCGTCGTCATGCCCACCGTGCCGCGGTCCTCGCCACCCTGGCCGCCCTCACCCTCGCCGCGTGCGGCTCCGAGGACCCGTTCGACGAGGGGGAGGACGAACCGACGGACCAGGACACCGGCGCGGAGCCCGGTCCCGAGAGCGGATCGGAGTCCGGGTCGGAGTCCGGTTCCGGAGGTGCCTCGACGGGCGAGAGCGTCGTCGTCGGCTCCCAGGCCTACTACTCGAACGAGATCATCGCCGAGATCTACGCCCAGGTGCTCGAGGAGGCGGGGTTCGACGTCGAGCGGCAGTTCCAGATCGGCCAGCGCGACGTCTACCTGCGGGCCATGGAGGGCGGCGAGGTCGACGTCCTGCCCGAGTACACGGGCAACCTCCTCCAGTTCTACGCCCCCGACACCGAGGCCCGCTCCGGCGAGGACGTCGCCGCGGAGCTCGACGCCGCCCTGCCCGAGGGGCTCGCCGTCCTGGAGTACGCCGAGGCGGAGGACGCCGACTCCTACAACGTGACGACCGAGTTCTCGCAGGAGCACGGCATCACGAGCCTCGCGGACCTCGCCGGGTACGACGGGGACATCGTCATCGGCGGGAACGCCGAGCTCGAGAGCCGTCCCTACGGCCCGGACGGACTGTCCGAGTTCTACGGCGTCGAGGTCGACTTCCTCGCGATCGGCGACAGCGGGGGGCCGCTGACGAAGGGGGCCATCCTCGACGGCACCATCACGATGGGCGACATCTACACGGCGGACCCGGACCTGGCGTCCGGCGACTTCGTCACCCTCGAGGACCCGGAGGACATGATCCTCGCCCAGAACGTCGTGCCGCTCGTGCCGGCCGACCTCGCCGAGGACCTGGCCGGCGTGCTGGACCCGGTCAGCGCCGAGCTGGGCACGGACGACCTCATCGAGCTCAACGCACGCAGCCAGGACGAGCAGCTCGACGCGGCGACGATCGCGTCGGACTGGCTCGCCGAGAACGACCTGGGAGGTAGCTGATGGCCACGGTGCGCGACCTGCTCCACGACGGATTCTCGCGGGTGTCCGAGTCGGTGCACCTGGTGGGCGAGGGGCTCACCAGGGAGCAGCTCGACGCCCGGCTCGACCCGGACGCCAACTCGATCGGCTGGCTCCTGTGGCACCTCACGCGGGTCCAGGACGACCACCTGGCCGGGGCGTTCGGCGTCGAGGAGCTGTGGACGAGCGAGGGCTGGCAGGAGAGGTTCGACCTCGACGTCGAGGGGATCGGCTACAGGCACACGTCGGCTGAGGTGGCCGCCGTGACGGGCTTCGACGCCGACCTGCTGCTGGCGTACTTCGACGCCGTGCACGCGCGCACCCTCGAGCTCGTGTCCGCCGTGACGGAGGAGGACCTCGACCGGGTGGTCGACGAGAGCTGGGACCCGCCGACGACGATGGGCGTGCGGTTGATCAGCGTCGTCGACGACTGCCTCGAGCACGCCGGTCAGGCGGCGTTCGTCCGCGGCATCCTCGAGCGGCGGTAGCCGTTAGGCGGTAGGCGGCGGCCCGGCTCAGACGGCGACCAGGTCGCGGCCCAGGCGGCCGTGCGAGACGAGGGCGTCGGCCACGCCCTGCCAGATCGCGTCCGCCCACACCTCGTAGCCGGCGGCGTTGGGGTGGAACAGGTCCTCGGCCATGTGGGTGAACACGATGCCCGGCCACAGCGGGCGGGTCGCCGCGTGCAGCGGTGCCAGGTGCAGGTCGTGGGAGTCCGCGACCTCGCGGATCACCGTGTTCGCCCGCCGCACCCACATCTCGTGCGGGCCGTAGCCGTAGCTGGGCACCTCGACGAGCACGCTGCCGTGCGGCAGGGCGTCCGCGATCGCCGTCGTGCGCTCGGCGAACCCCGGCACGGTGACCTCGCGGTGCGCGACGTCGTTGGCCCCGATCTCGCAGATGAGGAGGTCCGGTGCGCGGTCGAGGCGCTCGAGGAGCGGCAGCTGCTCGGCGATGAGCGTCGTCGTCGTCGCCCCGGAGACCGACAGGTTCGTGGTGACCACCGCGCGGTCGAGCGCCTCGGCGAGCCGGCGCTCGACCCGCGCCACCCAGCCGTTGCCGGGGTCGGGCACGCCGACGCCCTGGGCGGCGGAGTCGCCGACGACCACGAGGTGGAAGGCCTCGGGCACCGAGGCGGGGTCGAGGTCGTCGGAGCGCTGGCGCCAGTACTCGCGGTGCACGGGGACCTGGCGGCTGACGATGTCGCGGCGGCCGAGGTAGGCGGCCGTCGCACCGGCGGTGGCCACGCAGCAGGCGGCCACCGCGCCGGCCACGACGGCGACCGGGTTCACCCGCGAGCGCGCGGGGGAGGAGGGGGCAGGCATGCGGGCCAGGCTATGGCCAGGCCCGGGCGGGTGGCCAGGGGACCGGGACCTAGGTGCGCGCCGCCGCGACCGCCGGGGTGGCGCGCACGGCGTCCCGGACGGCTCCCGCCCAGACCTCGTACCCGCGTGCGTGGGGATGGAACCAGTCCGCGACGACGTACCCGAGGATGCGTACCGGCCACAGCCCGGCCGAGGCGCGGTGCAGACGGGCGAGGACGTGCCCGTGGCGCGCCGCGGACGACGTCGTTCGACCCGATCACGCACAGGACGGGGTCGGCGTCCTGCGCCGCCGAGTCGCCGAGCACCACGAGGTGGAAGGCGTCGTCGTCGGGGATGGACGTACGGGTGGACGTACGGGCGGACCACCAGGCGCGGTGGCTCTCGACCTGTCGGCGGGTACGGAGAGATCCGCACGCGAGGACGCACGCTCCGGTGCCCGCCGCCACGAGTGCGGCGAGCCCGGCCACCACGCCGGGGGAGACTCGCACCGGGCCACGGTATCGCCGGACCGTGTCGCCGGACGATGCCGCGACCACCTCCGTGGGCGGAGTAGGGTGGTTCCCGTGCGTATCGGGCTCCTGCTCCTTAGCTGCCGCGGCGAGGCCTCCTGAGGCCGGCTCCTCGTCGCGGGAGACGTCGTGCTGGCCGCACGTGACCACGACCAGGAGACAGACGATGAAGACCCGCGGCACCACCAACCACCAGCGCCCCTCCGGCATGCCGGTGAGCAAGTACCGGCCCTTCGCCGAGACCAACCCCGTCCGCCTCGAGGGACGGACCTGGCCCGACCAGCAGGTCACCGTCGCCCCGCGCTGGCTCTCGACCGACCTGCGCGACGGCAACCAGGCCCTCATCGAGCCGATGACCCCCGAGCGCAAGCGCGAGATGTTCGACCTGCTCGTGCGGATGGGCTACAAGGAGATCGAGATCGGCTTCCCGGCCGCCTCGCAGACCGACTTCGACTTCGTGCGCTCGCTGGTCGAGGGCGACGCCGTGCCCGAGGACGTCACCGTCTCGGTCCTCACGCAGTCCCGCCCCGAGCTCATCCACCGCACCGTGGAGTCCCTCGTCGGCTTCCCGCGGGCCACGGTGCACCTGTACAACGCGACCGCCCCGGTCTTCCGCGACGTCGTCTTCCGCACCGGCCGCGAGGGCACCCGCGACCTGGCCGTGGACGGCACCCGCGAGGTGATGGCGCACGCCGAGAAGGTCCTCGGCGACGAGACCGTCTTCGGCTACCAGTACAGCCCGGAGATCTTCGTCGACACCGAGCTGGAGTTCGCCCTCGAGGTCTGCGAGGCCGTCATGGGCGCGTGGCAGCCCGAGGACGGCCGCGAGATCGTCCTCAACCTGCCCGCGACCGTCGAGCGCGCCACCCCCAACGTCTACGCCGACCAGATCGAGTGGATGAGCCGGAACCTGTCGCACCGCGAGCACGTGGCGCTGTCGGTGCACCCGCACAACGACCGTGGCTCCGGCGTCGCGGCGGCCGAGCTGGCCATGCTCGCCGGCGCCGACCGCGTCGAGGGCTGCCTGTTCGGCCAGGGGGAGCGCACCGGCAACGTCGACCTGGTGACCCTGGCGATGAACCTGTACTCGCAGGGCGTGGACCCGATGATCGACCTGTCCGACATCGACGAGGTGCGACGCACCGTCGAGCACTGCACGCAGATGGACGTGCACGCCCGCCACCCTTACGGCGGCGACCTCGTCTACACCTCTTTCTCCGGCTCCCACCAGGACGCCATCAAGAAGGGCTTCGCCGTCCGTGACGCCAAGGTCGCCGAGGCGGGTGGCGACGATGCCGCCGTCGTGTGGGACCTGCCCTACCTGCCGGTGGACCCCAAGGACGTCGGGCGCACGTACGAGGCCGTCGTGCGGGTCAACTCGCAGTCCGGCAAGGGCGGCATCGCCTACCTGCTGCACTCCACCCGCAGCCTCGACCTGCCGCGCCGCCTGCAGATCGAGCTGGCCGGCATCGTGCAGAAGCACACCGACGCGTACGGCGGGGAGATCGACGCCGAGCGCCTCTGGTCGATCTTCGTCGACGAGTACCTGCCCTACACGGTGGCCGAGGGCCTCGCGCCTTGGGGGCGGTACACGCTCAGGAGCACGTCGCTGACGTCGCACGGCGAGGGCGGGGACGCCGACCTCACGGTCGTCCTGGACGACGACGGCGAGGAGCTCCTGCTCTCGGGCCGCGGCAACGGTCCCATCGACGCCTTCGTGCACGCGCTGCGCACGATCGACGTCGAGGTCGAGGTCCTCGACTACGCCGAGCACGCCCTGTCCGCCGGCGGCGACGCGATGGCGGCGGCCTACCTCGAGGTCGAGACGGGAGGCCAGGTGGTGTGGGGCGTGGGGGTCGACCCCTCGACGATGACCTCCTCCTTCCAGGCGATCATCTCCGCGGTCAACCGGTCGGCGCGCGGAGCTGCGCAGTAGCGGAGACCGGGCGGTCGGCCGACGGGGGAGCGTGACGGCGTGAGCGGAACGGAACGGTCGCGTGAGACGGCGCAGGTGCGCCTGAGCGGCCTGCTGGTGTGTGCGTCCGCGGCTGAGGCGGAACTCGTGGAGCGGTATCTGCCCCGGCACGTGGAGCTCACCCGGTCCGAGCCGGCCTGCCTCTCGTTCGACGTGACCCCCACGAGCGATCCACTCGTCTGGCAGGTCGAAGAGCTCTTCGCCGACGAGGCCGGGTTCGCCGATCATCAGGAGCGAGCGGCCGCGAGCGAGTGGGGCCGTGCGACGGCGCACATCGAACGCCGCTACACCGTCGAACGGACAGAGCCTCGCTGAGCGTGCTCGTCGGGCAGCGGCTGGTCGGGTAATGCGCTCCGGCGGGATGACCGGGTGGGCCGGTGTGGGTAGCGGGCCAGGTCTGCTCCTTTCGGGCGGCTACGCCTTTCCTGCTGGCTGGGCCGCCCTGCTGATCCGACCCGCCCCTTCCTGATCGGCGGGTCCCACCTCCTGCGCCCGAACAGACGTTCGAGCATGTTGATGGTGTCGCCGCTGTGGACAGCTGCCCTGAGTCGGCTGTCGATGCCGAGCCCGGCCCCGTTCCGCCCGAGGTGGTCCTGGCATGCCCGCTACCTGGCGCTGATCCGGTCGAGGAGGGTGTCGGCGCCAGGCCCGAGACGGATCGTGACGTTGCCGGCGGAGACCACGAGGGTGTGGGCTCGAACGATCCGCCCGTCTCCATGCTCCGCGCGGCGCACGCATCGGCAGAGCTGAGCGAGGTCGACCGGCACGCGGTCGGTGGCACACGCGCCCACGAGTCGGTGGATGCCATCGATCAGGTGCAGCGGCGGCCCACCGCGGTGCGGTCCGGCGTGCTTGCGGCCGTGGCGTCCGACGGTCTGTGGGCGCTCGACGGTCACCACACGATGAAGGCCTGGGTGCGCGATCGCACCGACGACGGACGGCTGCCACGTGGCGGGATGGCTGGACCCGGTATCGGGCGAGGTCGTGCACATGGCGCTCAACGCGCACATGGGCGCACGTTCCGTGGACGACTACCGCACGCCGGGCGGGCGCCCGGGGCTGACCGGCACGGGAGGCTACGCCGGGCCGTCCTGGACCTGGTCGAGGAACTCGCTGATCGTGGCCCGGCTCCGGGCCAGGCAGGCGATGCGCCCGTCGATCTCGGTGAGCTCGGCGGCGAGCTCCTCGGCGACGTCGCGGCTGCAGGTCGCCGCCATGTCGCTCGCGCCGAGCCGTTCGAGCTCCATGACGACGCGCACCAGCCGCGTGGGCATGCCGGACCGGACGAGTACGGCGACCTGCACGACTCGCTCGACGTCGTCCTCGGAGTAGCGGCGGTACCCGTTCGGCGACCGCTCGGCCGACAGCAGGCCCTGCTGCTCGTAGTAGCGGAGCAGGCGCGGGGAGACGCCGCTCCGGTCGGCGAGCTCACCGATCTTCATCGCGGTGCCTCCCGGGCAGCCGGGGCGAGCGCCGTCGTGCGTGCGCCATCCTTGACATTGACATCAGTGTCAAATTTTAGCGTGTCGCCATGACCTCGCACCAGGTGCCCCGCACCCTCGGAAATCCTCCTGCGCGCACGCCCGGCGGTGAGCGCCTGCCCTGGGTGGCGCTGGGCTCGATGAGTTTCACCGTCCTCGTCGTGGTCAGCGCGGAGATGCTGCCCACGGCCGTGCTCCCGCAGCTGGCGGCCGACCTCGACGTCTCCCTCGCCAGCGTGGGCATGCTCGTCTCGGCGTGGGCCGCGACGGTGGTCCTCGCCACCGTCCCGCTGTCGAGCCTGACCGCGCGCCTCGACCGCCGCGCGCTCATCGTGGGCTCGCTCGTCGTGGTCGCCCTCGCGACGCTGGTGACGGGCTCGGCGCGCTCCTACGGCCTCGTCCTGGGCTCCCGTCTCGTCGCGGCCGGAGCGACCGGCCTGCTCTGGTCCACGATCAATGCCCACGCTGCCTCGATCGTGCCGGAGCACCGGATCGCCCGCGCGACGTCGGTCGTGCTCGCCGGTGGCACCGTCGGCACGGTCGCGGCCATTCCGCTGGGCAGCGCCGTCGCGGGCTCCCTGGGGTGGCGGGCCCCGTTCATCGGGCTCGGCGCGCTTGCGCTGGTCGCTGCGCTCGTCGTGGCGCTCGCGCTCCGACCGGTTCCGGGTGCGGCCGAGGGCGATGCCGCTCCGGCACCGGAGGTCGGGGCGTCGCGGGCCGGCGCCCCGCGGCCGCGCGGGGACGACGGCTCGCGTCCGCGACTCTGGCCCGTCCTGGCCACGGGTGGCCTTGGCGGCCTCGTGCTCGTCGCCCACTTCGTCCCCTTCACCTTCGTCGCCGAGCTCCTCGCGGGCAGCCCCGTCCCGCTTCCGGTGCTTCTCGTGCTCTTCGGCGTCGCGGGCGCCGGGGGAGTCGCGATCGTCGGTGCCGTGAGCGACCGCCACGCGCGATCGACGCCGGTGGCCTGGGCGCTCGCCATGGTGACGGCGCTCGCGAGCCTGGTCCTCCTCGGACGGGGCGGAGCGGGCGACGTCGCCCTGGTCCTGTGGTGGGGCACGGTGCTCGGGGCGGGCGGTCCCGCGATCCAGTCCTCTGTCATGCGCCTGGCCGGGAGCGCGCACCGGCGCACCGCGGGCACCGTCATGCCGGTCGCCATGAACCTGGGCATCGCCGTGGGGGCGGCGCTGGGCAGCGGTGCCGTCGACCGATGGGACGTCGGCGCGCTGCCTCTGCTCGGCGTCGTGCCGGCGGCGCTGGCGGTGCTCGGTCTTCTCGCCGTCGCGCGCGGCCTGGGCGACCCGCGTCGGTGACGCGCCGATGTCGGCGCAGGGGAGACAATGGTCGGGTGAGGCTCTACCGGGACGAGGCGGTGGTCCTGCGCTCCCACGACCTGTCGGAGGCGGACCGCATCGTCACCATGCTCAGTCGCGGGCACGGCCTCGTCCGGGCGGTCGCCAAGGGGGTGCGCCGGTCGAGCTCTCGCTTCGGCGCGCGCCTGGAGCCCTTCACGGTCATCGACGTCCAGCTGCACTCCGGCCGCAACCTGGACACGGTCACGCAGGTCGAGACGATCGCCCCCTACGGCCGTGCGCTCGCCGCCGACTACTCCCTCTACACGTCGGCGACGGCGATGGTCGAGACCGCGAACCAGCTCACCCAGGCGGAGGAGGGGCCCGCGCCGCAGCAGTACCTCCTGCTCATCGGAGCCCTGCACGCCATGAGCACCCGCCGCCACGCCGCCACGCTCGTGCTCGACTCCTACCTCCTGCGGGCGCTCGCCGTGGCCGGCTGGGCGCCGAGCTGCTACGACTGTGCCCAGTGCGGCGCGGAGGGGCCCCACCGCGCCTGGTCGACCCACATGGGTGGCGCGGTGTGCGCCGCCTGCCGCCCGCCGGGCGCCGCCTCGCCCGCGGTGGAGACGATGGAGCTGCTCGGCGCCCTGCTCTCGGGGGACTGGTCGGTGGCCGACGCCTCCCACCAGCGCCACCGCACCGAGGCCTCGGGGCTCGTCGCCGCGCACCTCCAGTGGCACCTCGAGCGTCGGCTGCGCTCGCTGGCACTCGTGGAGCGGGCATGAGCGGCGCGGAAGGGCGCGAGGGAGCGCCGCCCCGCAGGCGCGATGGCGCAGGTGGAAGCAACGGCGCCGGCGCGCGTCGGGCGCCCGTGCCACCCCCACCGCACCCCTCCGGCGCACGCCCGCCGCGCATCCCGCGCGACCTCGTCCCCGCCCATGTCGCCGTCATCATGGACGGCAACGGTCGCTGGGCCAACGCCCGCGGCCTGCCGCGTACCTCCGGCCACGAGGCGGGCGAGGCCTCGCTGCTCGACGTCGTCGCCGGCGCGATCGAGATCGGCGTCACCCACATCACTGCCTACGCCTTCTCCACCGAGAACTGGAAGCGCTCGCCCGCCGAGGTCCGCTTCCTCATGGGCTTCAACCGCGACGTCATCCGTCGGCGCCGCGACGAGATGCACGACTGGGGCGTGCGGGTGAGGTGGGCCGGTCGACGGCCGAGGCTCTGGGGCTCGGTGATCCGGGAGCTCCAGACCGCCGAGGAGATGACCCGCCACAACACGACCGCCACCCTGACGATGTGCGTCAACTACGGCGGTCGCGCCGAGCTCGCCGACGCCGCCGCGGCGCTCGCCCGCGACGTTGCCGCCGGCGCCGTCAACCCCGACCGGGTCACGGAGCGGACCCTGGCCCGCTACCTCGACGAGCCCGACCTGCCCGACGTCGACGTCCTGTGGCGCACCGGCGGCGAGCAGCGCACGAGCAACTTCCTGCTCTGGCAGTCCGCCTACGCCGAGCTCGTCTTCACCGACGAGGCCTGGCCCGACGTCGACCGTCGCTCCCTGTGGCGCGTCGTCGAGGAGTACGCCCGCCGGGACCGGCGCTGGGGCGGGGCGGTCGACCGGTCGGCCGACGGCGTGGGCGAGAGCTCCGAGAGCTGAGGGGCCGCACGACCAGCACGAATACCCACCAGTATGGGATGGGTCACTCAGGTGAGGCTTGCCTGGCCTCACCCTGCCCGGATACGTTTTCGCCACGTCCACGTAGCGTAAATGGGCGTCCCGGGCCACGTGCCGCGGGCCTTCCCTTCTGATCGAGAGCTGGTAGTCGTGCGTCTGACCCGAATCCGCGTCCTCGCCGTGGCGAGCGTCGCGGCGCTCACCCTTGCCGCCTGCGGCGGTTCCGAGGACCCCACCGACGAGGCCGAGGACACGTCCACGCAGTCCGAGGACGACGAGGGCGAGGAGAGCGACTCGCAGGACGGGGAGTCCGACCCGCAGGAGTCCGGCTCGGAGTCGGGCTCGGAGTCCGGTTCCGAGGGCGCCGGCGACGACTCCGCAGACAGCTCCAGCGACGGCGCCGCGGGCATCTCCGGCGCCGAGCTGCCCATCGAGATCGAGCACGCGTTCGGCACCACCGTCATCGAGGAGGTCCCCGAGCGGGTCGCCACGGTCAACTGGGCCAACCACGAGGTGCCCCTGGCCCTCGGCGTCGTGCCGGTCGGCATGGCGGCCGCCAACTTCGGCGACGACGACGGCAACGGCCTGCTGCCCTGGGTCGAGGAGGAGCTGGCCGAGCTCGACGGCGAGGAGCCGGTGCTCTTCGACGAGACCGACGGTATCGACTTCGAGGCCGTGGCCGGCACCGAGCCGGACGTCATCCTCGCCGCCTACTCCGGCCTCACGCAGGAGGACTACGACACCCTCAGCGAGATCGCGCCCGTCGTCGCCTACCCGGAGACCGCCTGGGGCACCGAGTGGCGCGACGTCATCTCCTACAACGCCGCGGGCCTGGGCATGGTCGACGAGGGGGAGGAGCTCATCACCGAGCTCGAGGCCGAGATCGACGAGACCGTCGCCGCCCACCCCGAGCTCGAGGGCGTCTCGACGATGTTCCTCACCCACGTCGACGTCGCCGACCTGAGCACCGTCAACTTCTACACCGCCAACGACACCCGCGCGGCCTTCTTCACCGACCTCGGCCTGGCCACCCCGGCCGCCGTCGAGGAGGCCTCCGCCTCCGGCGAGTTCTCCGGCTCGGTCAGCGCCGAGCAGGTCGACATGTTCGAGGACGTCGAGCTCATCGTCACCTACGGCGACCAGGAGCTCGTCGACACCCTCGAGGCCGACCCGCTCCTGTCGCAGATGCCCGCTGTGGCCGACGGTTCCATCGTGTTCCTCGACGGCTCCGGCCCGATGGGCACGGCGGCCAACCCGACGCCGCTCTCGATCTCCTGGGTCCTCGAGGACTACGCCTCGCTCCTGGCCGAGGCAGTAGCCGGTTCCCAGTGACGGAGGCCCTGGCCTCCACCACGGACCGGGGGTCCACATCCTCACCCCCGTCCACCGGGCCGGACGTCGGCGCCCTCCGACGTCCGGCCCGGATCCGTGCGCTCTGGCTCCTCGTGGTGCTCGCCGCCGTCGTCTGCCTGACGGCAGCGTCGGTGGCCTTCGGGTCCCGCGCCGTCACGCTCGACGAGATCGTCTCCGGGCTGACCGGGACGACCGACTCCATCGGTGCCGCCGCCGTCTACACTCGCGTCCCGCGCACGTTCCTCGCGCTGCTCGTCGGCGCCTCGCTGGGGATCGCCGGCGCCGTCATGCAGGGCGTGACCCGCAACCCGCTCGCCGACCCCGGGATCCTCGGTGTCAACATGGGCGCCTCGCTCGCGGTCGTCGTCGGCATGGCCTGGTTCGGCCTGTGGACCCGCACCGGCATGATCTGGACCGCCATCCTCGGTGCCGCCCTCGCGGCGGTCTTCGTCTACGTCGTCGGCTCCCTCGGGCGCGGTGGACCCACCCCGCTCAAGCTCGCCCTGGCCGGCGCCGCCACCTCCGCTGCCCTGGCCTCCTTCATCACCGCCGTGGCGCTGCCGCGCGGCGACATCGCGGGCAGCATCCGCTCCTGGCAGATCGGCGGGGTCGGCGGCGCCACCCACGAGGCCACCGGCCAGGTCCTGCCCTTTCTCTGCGTCGGCCTCGCCGTGTGCCTGCTCTCCGCCCGCAGCCTCAACTCGCTGGCCCTGGGCGACGACGTCGCCGCCGGCCTGGGCGTACGCGTCCTCACCGCCCGCCTGGGGGCCTCGGCGGGCGCGGTCCTGCTGTGCGGCGCGGCCACCGCGGTCGCCGGCCCGATCGGCTTCGTCGGCCTCGTCGTGCCCCACCTGTGCCGCCTCCTCGTCGGCGTCGACCACCGCTGGCTGCTGCCCTTCTCCGCGCTCGTCGGCGCGGGCCTGCTGGTCGGCGCCGACGTCCTGGGCCGCGTCGTCGCCCGTCCCGGCGAGATCGACGTCGGCATCATCACCGCCGTCGTCGGCGCCCCCGTCTTCATCGCCATCGTGCGCCGGCAGAGGATCCGCGAGCTATGACCGCCTCGACCCGCGCCCCGTCGTCGACGACCCGGCCCGATCGGGCCGGCACCGCCACCCCCGCCGACGCCGCCGCACCCTCCGGCGCATCCTCGCCGACCGACGCCGCATCAACGTCCGACGCAGCGACACCTACCTACCCCGCCACCCGCACCGAGCCCGCCGTCGGCGCGTCCCTCACCGCCCTGCGCACCGCGCGCCGACGCCGGGCCCGCCGCCTCGGCGTCGTCGTCGCCGCGCTCGCCCTCGCCGCCGTGGCCCTGTGGTGCGCCTCGGTCATGGGCGGGCGCACCTTCTACGGCCCCGACGTCGTCTGGCGCGTCCTCATGGGGGAGGACGTCGCCGGGGCGAGCTTCACCGTCGGCCGGCTGCGCCTGCCGCGCGCCACGCTCGCCGTCGTCGTCGGCCTGTGCCTCGGCCTGGGCGGCGTCACCTTCCAGACCATGCTGCGCAACCCCCTGGCCAGCCCCGACATCATCGGCATCAGCTCCGGGGCGAGCGCGGCCGCCGCCTTCTCGATCGTCGTGCTCAACCTCGACGGCGGCGAGGTCTCGGCGGTGGCCATCGCCGCCGGCCTCGGCGTCGCCCTGCTCATCTACCTGGTCTCCTACCGCGGGGGAGTGGTCGGTACCCGGCTCGTCCTCATCGGCATCGGGGTGGCCGCGATGCTCGACTCGGTGACCAGCTACGTGCTGGACAACGCTGCCCAGTGGGACCTGCAGGAGGCCATGCGCTGGCTCGTCGGCAGCCTCAACGGCGCCTCCTGGCAGGCCATCGCCCCGGCCGCCCTCGCGCTGCTCGTGCTCGGCCCGCTGCTGCTGGCCGGCTCCCGGGACCTGTCGGCCATGCAGCTCGGCGACGACGCCGCCCGCGCCCTGGGCGTGCGTGTCGAGCGGCGCCGGCTCGTGGTCGTCGTCGCCGCCGTCGGGCTCATCGCCTTCGCCACGGCCGCCGCCGGACCGGTCGCCTTCGTCGCCTTCCTCGCGGGGCCGATCGCCGCCCGCCTCGTCGGCCCCGGCCGTTCCCTGCTGGTCCCGGCGGCCCTGGTCGGCGCGGTGCTCGTGCTCGTGGCCGACCTGGCCGGCCAGTACGCCTTCGGGACCCGGTTCCCCGCGGGCATCATCACCGGCGCCCTGGGCGCCCCCTACCTCGTCTACCTCATCGTCCGCAGCAACCGAGCCGGAGGCTCCCTGTGACCGACCGACAGCTCACCGCCGACCACGTCTGGGTCGGCTACCGGGACCGCCCGGTCATCGAGGACCTCAGCCTGGCCGTGCCCCCGGGGAAGATCACCGCGATCGTCGGCGCCAACGCCTGCGGGAAGTCGACCCTGCTCCGCGCCATGTCGCGCCTGCTCACGCCGTCGCGCGGGACCGTCGTCCTCGACGGTCGGCAGGTGCACCGGATGCCCGCGCGCGAGCTCGCCCGCACCCTCGGCCTGCTCCCGCAGACACCGCTGGCCCCCGAGGGCATCACGGTCGCCGACCTCGTGGGCCGCGGCCGCCACCCCCACCAGGGCGTCCTGTCCCGCTGGAGCGCCGGCGACGACGCCGCCGTCGCCCGGGCGCTCGAGGCGACGTCGACCACCCACCTGGCCGACCGACCCGTCGACGAGCTCTCCGGCGGGCAGCGCCAGCGCGTGTGGATCGCCATGGTGCTCGCCCAGGAGACCGACGTCCTCCTGCTCGACGAGCCCACGACCTTCCTCGACGTCTGCCACCAGATCGAGGTCCTCGACCTGCTCACCGACCTCAACATCGGCCGCGGCACCACCATCGTCATGGTCCTGCACGACCTCAACCTCGCTGCCCGCTATGCCGACCACCTCGTCGCCGTCGCCGACGGCACCGTGCACGCCGCCGGCCGTCCCGAGGAGGTCCTCACCGAGCAGTGCGTCGAGGCGGTCTTCGGCATCGGCTCCACGGTCGTGCCCGACCCGCTGACCGGACGCCCCCTCATGGTGCCGATCGGCCGCCACCACGTCCCCACGAAGGAGCCCGCGTGACCTACCCGCCCTCCCGCGCCTACCGGACCCGCGTGCGCCAGGTCCGCCGTCTGACCCCGCACCTGTCGCGGATCACGCTGACCGACGACGAGCTGCAGCACTTCGGCACCACCTGCCTCGACCAGCGCATCAAGCTCTACCTCGACCGCCCGGACGGGACCCAGCCCGACGTCGGGCTCTTCGACGAGCCCCGCCCCTCGATGACCGAGTGGTACCGGCGCTGGCGCGAGCTGCCCGACGACGAGCGCAACGCCATCCGCACCTACACCGTGCGGGCGGTGCGACCCCGGGAGCGGGAGATCGACGTCGACTTCGTCCTGCACGGCACCGAGGGCCCGGCCTCGGCCTGGGCGATGGACGCGGCGGAGGGCGACGAGCTCGTCGTCATCGGCCCCGACGCCCGCAGCGGGCTGCCCAACGGCGGCGTCGCGTGGGACCCGGGCACCGCGCGCCGCGTCCTGCTCGCGGGGGACGAGACCGCGCTGCCCGCCATCTGCGGGATCGTCGAGTCCCTCGACGAGAGCTACACCGGCAACGCCTTCATCGAGGTCCCCACGGCCGCCGACGTCCTCGACGTCGACGCGCCCGCCGGCGTGACCGTGCACTGGCTCGTGCGGGGCGAGCGCGCGCACGGCGCCGCCCTCGACGACGCCGTGCGCGGCTGGGGAGAGGCCGTCCTGCCGGGGGGCGGAGGCGACGACACGGCCGACGACGCCCCCTCCGCCCCGACGCCGGACCCCGACGCGCTCGTCTGGTCGGTCCCGAGCGAGGTGGACGGCCCGCGCTACGCCTGGTTGGCCGGCGAGGCGGGCGTGGTCACCGGCCTGCGCCGCTACCTGGTGCGGAACAAGGGCGTCGACCGTCGCTCCGTGGCGTTCATGGGCTACTGGCGCCACGGCCGCGCCGAGGGCATCTAGCTCGCCGGCGCCCGCCAGCTCGGGTCGCGCCCGATGAAGCCGATGAGCCGGTCGGCCACGGGCGCGTCGTCGGCGACGGGCACCGCCGGCCCGTACTGGCCGCTCGAGCGCAGCAGGTCCTCCATCGGCGCCATCCCGTCGAGCATCTGCCCGGCGAGCTCGGCGTCGAGGTCCACGTCCTGCCCGGTGGCCCGCGCGAGGTCCCACGTGTGCATGAAGACGTCGCCGGTGTAGAACTGGCTGATCGCCGCCGGGAGGGGCACCTCGCCGAAGTTCGGGTTCGACAGCACGACGCTCGCGTTCGCCTCGTCGTCGAGCAGGTCCTGGACGGCCCGGGCCTGGTGGTGCCACGCGGCGGCCGGGTCCTCGTCGGCGGAGGGCCCCTCGGGCAGGCGGGGTCCGCCCGAGGAGGCCAGGAGGCCGGGCAGCCAGGTGGTCAGGTGGCCCACGACGTCGCGCGCGGCCCACCCCTCGACGGGGCTCGGCGCGTCCCAGCCGCCCGGCGGCACCGCGTCGACGACGGCGCCGAAGCCGGCCGCGACCTCACGGTGGAAGGCGGCGGGCGGGGCGTCGGCCCTCATGCGGCACCCCCGGCGAGCAGCTCGTCGAGCTTCTCGAAGCCCTCGACGACGCCGACCTCCATGCCCGAGGCGATCATCGCGTCGCGGACCTCCATCGAGTTGACGACGGACAGCAGCGTGATCCGGGTGCGGCCGTCGCCGAGGTCCTCGAAGGTGCCGGTCTCCAGGGACACGCCGTCCGGGAAGCCCTCGTAGGTGAAGGTCTGGACGATCCGCTCGTCCGGCCGGACCTCGTGGAAGGAGCCGTAGAAGCGGTACTGCGTCTCGCCGTCGCCGTCGCCGTCACGCTCGAGGTTGCGGTAGCGGTAGGAGCCGCCCGTGGTGCAGTCCCACTCCTCGACGACGGTGCTCAGGGAGCGCGGACCGATCCAGCGGGCGAAGAGGTCCTTGTCCGTGTAGGCGCGGAAGACGCGCGAGACGGGGAAGTCGAGCTCGCGGACGATCTCGATGGTGGGGAGGTCGGGGTTCGCGGTGATGGTGGTCTCGGGATGCTGGACCTGGGTCGTCATGATGCCTGCTCCTTGGTTCTCGGTGCTGCACGGGTGCCTGACGTGGTGCCGCTCCCGTCGTCGATCGCGTCCTCACCCATGTCGGCGAGCACCTCCTCGAGCCGGCGGAACCGGTCCTCGGCCCGGCGCCGGTACCGCTCGATCCACTTCGTCATGAGGTCGAACACCTCTGCCTCGAGATGGACCGGTCGGCGCTGGGCCTCCCGGGTGCGGCTGACGAGACCGGAGGCCTCGAGCACCTTGAGGTGCTTCGAGACGGCCTGGACGGAGACGTCGTACGACGCCGCCAGCTCGGTGAGCGTGGCGTCGCCGTCCGAGAGCCGCGCGACGATGTCCCGCCGCGTCGGGTCGGCCAGCGCCGCGAACACCTCGTCGAGCCGGTCGTCCGCCATGCCTCCTCCTTCGTCAACCAATCGGTTGAGCACGAAGGTAGGGGGTGCGCGAGGTTGATGTCAACCGGCTGGTTGAGTAGGGGGCGAAGGGGTGTGCGCTGCTCCGCGCCGAGGTGGACCCGTCTCGTCCCAGGTAGGCGCCGCCGAGGTCCGTCTCGACCGGCAGTGGTCCACCTCGGCGAGGGAGGGGAGTGCCTGCGGCTCAGGCGGCGGTGTCGTCGGCGGTGACCGCGCGCAGATGGGGCCCCTCGGCGTCGGTCGCGGCGCGGGCATCGCTGCGTCGACGCGCGCGGCGGTGCAGCACGAGGGTGGCGACCGTGACCACGAGAACCGCGGCGATGACGGCCAGCCCCAGCGGGGAGCCGGCGGCCGCGGAGATGATCGCGCCCCAGACGGCGAAACCGATCGTGGAGTAGATCGCCGCCCAGGCGAGCGCGCCGGGGATCTGGGCGAGGGTGTACATCCACCAGCGGATGCGCAGGATGCCCGCGCCCGCCTGGATCATCGACTGGAAACCGACCGTGAGGTAGCCGACCGGCACCGCGACCAGCCCCCACCGGCGCAGCGCGTCGATGCCGCGCTGCGGCCCCTCGCCGGAGAGCCAGTCATGGGCCCGGCGCCGCCAGCCCTCGGTGGGGTGCGTGCGCTGCAGGGTCTGCTCGGTGGCCCAGCGGCCGAGCCAGTAGATCATCTGCCCGCGACACATCGCCCCCACGAAGAGGACGGCGTAGACGACCCAGAAGGGCCATCCGGACAGGAAGTCGGGCACCCGCCCATTGTCTCGCGTCCCGGCATGGGTGTCGCCCCCGCGGGCCGGGAGGTTAGGTGGCGGGCGTCTCGTGGCCGGTCGGGGCGGAGACGGCGACGTCGTCGTCGTGCTCGGGGTGCGGGTCGCGCGGACCGGCCCGACGTCGTCGACGGACCTCGAGCACGGGACGCGCCACCGAGGCGAGCGCGTAGACGGCGACGGCGAGGACGACGATCGTCGCGCCGGGTGACCACGGTTGGACGTACGTGATGACGAGGCCGGCGACGGTGACCAGCAGCCCGACGACCATCGCGAGGCGCATGGTGCTCCGGAAGGAGGTCGTCAGCTGCTGCGCCGCCGCGACCGGGACGATCATCAGCGCCGAGACCAGCAGCACGCCGACGACCCGCATCGAGATCGACACCGTCAGCGCCGCCATGACGGACACGGTCGCCGAGAGCAGCCAGGTCGGCAGCCCCGAGCTGCGGGCCAGCTCCTCGTCGTGGCACATGGCGAACAGGGCCGGCCGCAGCCCCACCCCGACCCCGACGACGACGGCCGCGAGCCCGAGCGCGAGCCACATGTCCAGCGAGGAGACGGTGGCGATCGAGCCGAAGAGGTAGCCGGTGAGCGTCGAGCTCGACCCGCCGGAGATGGTGATGATGAGGACGCCGCCGGCGATGCCGCTGTAGAAGAGCATGGCCAGGGCGACGTCGCCGGAGGTGCGCCCCCGGGCCCGCACGAGCTCGATGAGCAGGGCGCCGACCACCGAGGCCACGATCGCCCCGGGCACGGCCAGGCGGTCCACCGGCATGACGCCGAGCGCGGAGCCCACGAGCCAGCCCAGCGCCACGCCGGTCAGCGCGACGTGACCGATGCCGTCACCCAGCAGGGCGAGGCGGCGCTGCACGAGGTAGGTGCCCATCACCGGCGCGGCGGCCCCGACGAGCACCGCCACGATCAGCGCGCGCCGCATGAGCGGGCTGGACAACATGGTCTGGATGGTCTCGACGATCTCCATCAGCGCGGGCCTCCCGCCACGGGCAGGTGGGCGGCGGCGTCGACGGGCCCGTACTCCGGCTCCTCGTCGGCGTGCTCGTGGTCGTGGTGGTGCCCGGGGTCGTCGTGGCCGGGGGCCGGCCGGGGCGGGGCGCCGTCGTGCACGACCGCGCCGTGCCGCAGGACGACGGCCCGGTCCAGGAGCGGTCCGAGCGGCCCGGGCTCGTGCAGGACGACGACGACGGCGCCGCCGCTCGCCGTGAAGTCGGCCAGCAGGTCGGTGGTCGCCCGCTGGGAGGCGGAGTCCATGGCGGACAGCGGCTCGTCGAGGACGAGGAGGTCGGGGTCGCGCACGAGGGCGCGCGCCACGAGCACGCGCTGCTGCTGGCCCCCGGACAGCACGTGCACCGGGTCGCCCGCCCGGTCGGCCAGGCCCACGCGCTCGAGGGCCTCGCGCACGCGACCGTCCACCCCGCGGCGGGGGCGCCACCGCCAGCCGGCCAGGTCGCCGGCCGCGACGACCTCGTGGGCGGTGGCCGGGACGCCGGAGGTGGCCGAGGAGCGCTGGGGGACGTAGCCGAGCCGCCGCCAGGGCACCGAGCGGCGGGCCGCGGAGGTGTCGGTCCCGTACAGGCGCACCGTGCCCGAGGTGGGGCGTCGCACGCCGACGATCGCGCGCACGAGGGTGGACTTGCCCGAGCCGTTGGGCCCCATGAGGGCGACGCACTCGCCGGGGTCCACGCCCATCGACACCCCGCGCAGGATCGCCTGGCCGTCGATGCTGACCCCGACGTCCTCCACGCTCAGCGGGCGTTGCTCGCGCTCAGCCACACTGCTGCCCGGCGGCGAGAGCGTCGATGTTGGCCTGCATGGCGTCACGGTAGTCCCCGTCGGCCGGCTCGATCTCGAGGGGGTCGAGGACCGCGACGTCCGTGCCGGTCTGCTCGGCGACGGCGCGCACGGCGTCGTCGGGGGCGTTGGCGTCCCGGTAGATCGTGCCGACCCCGGTCCCGGAGACCAGCTCGGTCAGCTCGGCGATCCGCGCAGGGCTGACCTCGGTGCCGCCGTCCAGGCCGGCCAGCCCGGTCTCGTCGAAGCCGTGCGGGGCGAGCAGGTAGCCGTAGGCCTCGTGCCCGACGACGACGGTGGTCTGTGCGCACGAGCCCAGCTGTTCGGTGATGCTCGAGCCGAGCTGCTCGAGGTCCGCCACGACGGCGGCGAGGTTGGCCTCGTAGGTCGCGACGCCGTCGGGGTCCACCTCGCCGAGCTCGTCGGCGATCGTGCCGGCGAGGGCGACCATCCGGTCCGGGTCGAGCCAGACGTGCGGGTCGAGCGGGCCGTGGTCGTGGCCCGCGTGGTCGTCGGCGCCGCCGTCCTCGTGCGCGTGGTCCTCGTCGTGCGCGTGGTCGTCGTCGTGGTCCTCGGACCCGGACTCGTGGTCGTGACCCTCGTGGCCCTCCTCGTCGCCCTCGTCGTGCTCGTGGGCGTCCCCGGAGCCGGACTCGGCGAGGAGCTCCTCGGGGGCCAGGGGCTCGGTCGGCACGGCGGCGTCGAGCACCCGCGCGTCGGCGAGCTGGTCGACGGCGTCGTCCATCGCCGCCTGGTACTGCGGCAGGTGGACGAGCAGGTCGGCCGACTCGAGCTCGACGACCTGCGCGGGTGCGAGCTCGAGCGAGTGCGCGTCGGCGCCGGGCGGCGTCACGTTCGTCACCGTCACCCGGTCGCCGCCGATCTGCTCGGTGAGCCACTCGAAGGCGTAGACGGCGGTGCCGACCTGGACCTCGCCGCCGTCGTCCTCGGTCGAGGAGCAGCCCGCGAGCACGAGCGCGGCGGCCGCGGGCAGCGCGAGGTGGCGCAGGCGGAATGACATGAGAGCGATTCTCAGGACTCGTGAGAAGGATTGTCAAAGTCGATCGGCGCGGCGACGACGTGACCTTCCTCGCGCCGGGCGGGCCCGGCGGGTGGCGAGAGGGCGGGCCCGGCGGGCGGCGGGGGCCGCCGGACGGGGGAGCGCTGCCCGTGTCCCGTACCCGCCCACCTGCGCCAGGACGGCGGCGACAGGACTACCGTGGTCGCGGCCCCCGCCCCGCACCAGCCCGCACGTCCCTGAGGAGAAGGTGAGCATGCCCTCGCGCGCGCTCGGCAGCCGGTACACGCTCGATCGCGAGATCGGGCGCGGCGCGGTCGGTTCGGTCTGGCGCGGTCACCGCAACGACGACGGCACGGTCGTGGCGATCAAGCGGCTGCGCGCCGAGGTGGCCGAGGACATGGAGATCGTCCGCCGCTTCGTCCAGGAGCGGGCGCTGCTCACCGACGTCGTCCACCCCAACGTCGTGCGGGTGCTCGACCTCGTCGTCGAGGGCAGCACGCTGGCCATCGTCATGGAGCTCGTCGACGGCGGCGACCTGCGCCAGGAGATCGACCGGCGCGGCACCCTGACCCCGGCCGAGACCGCCTCGCTGGGCGCCGGCGTGGCCCGCGGGCTCGCGGCGATCCACGACGGCGGGGTGGTGCACCGCGACGTCAAGCCCGCCAACATCCTCCTCGAGCGCGTCGAGGGGCGCCTGGTCCCCAAGGTCACCGACTTCGGCGTCGCCCGCGTGACGCACGGGGAGATCACCGAGACCACGAGCGCGACCATGATCGTGGGCACGCCGCTGTACATGGCCCCCGAGGTCATCGAGGAGCGCCTGCCCACCGCCGCCAGCGACATCTACTCCTTCGGCATCCTGCTCTACCGCATGCTCACCGGCGTCACCCCCTTCTCCGGGGACGGCGGGACCTATGGGGTCATGCGCCGTCAGACCGAGCTCATGCCCGGTCGCCCCGAGGGCCTGCCCGACGCGCTGTGGGAGATCATCGAGCGCGCCGTCGACAAGGACCCTGCAGCGCGACCGGAGGCGGACGCGCTGGCCGACGAGCTCGAGGGCCTCGCCGAGTCGCTGGCCGGCCTCCCCGCCCGCACGCGCCTCGTCCACCCGCCCGCCGGCCGACCCGTCGGCGCGGCGCGGGCGGAGACCGGCGGCGGGATCACCGAGGGCACCGTCGTCCGGGACCGCACGGGCCTCGAGCGGTGGCGCGCCGCGGGTGGCCCGGGCGGGGAGAGCCGGACCCCCGAGCAGGGCGCGACCGTTCTCGGGACGACGCGCCACGCCGGGACCGTCGACGCCGGTGCTGCCGGCTCTCCGGTCGACGGCGCCGACCGATCGGTGCGGGCCCGCGCCGTCGTCGTGGGCGACCGTCCGGCGGGTGCGGGGCTCCGCCGCTGGGTGGCGCTGGCCGCCGCGCTCGTCGTCGTGCTCCTCGTCGCCGGGTCCCTGACCTGGTGGCTGACCCGGGACACGCTGCCCGAGGACACGACGATGCCCAACCTGTGGGGCATGTCGGTCGAGGAGGCCGAGGAGGAGCTGGGGCCGGCGGTGGAGATCGAGACCGTCGACGCCCTGGCCGACACCGTCGAGCCCGGCCGGATCATCCGCCAGGATCCCCCCGTGGACGAGGAGCACGACGGCACCGTCGAGGTGGGGGTCTCCGTGCCCACCGAGAACCGTCGGCTCCACGAGCTCGAGCCGATCACCGGCGACGGCCTGGACGAGCCCGCCTTCGAGGCGCGCGAGATCGGGGAGAACGCCTTCCTCGACGTGGCCGTATCGGAGCCGGGCGTCGCCTCGGGCACCTGGGCCTGGGAGGTGCCCGCCGGCTCGGAGATGCTCCGCGGCACGGTCGGGCGCTGGGTGGGCGAGGCCGGCGGCGGGGAGCGCGAGGAGGCCGACGACTCCCGGGTGGTCGCCGTCGAGATCCTCGGTGACGGCGAACGCCTGTGGAACGGGCAGGTCACACTCGACGAGCCGCGGGACTTCACCCTCGACGTCGAGGGGGTCGAGGAGCTCGAGGTCCAGTTCTCCGTCACCACCGGCGGGGACGAGGCGACGGCGGCGCTCGGGCTGGCCAACACCCGCGTGCTGGCGCCGGCCGGCGCGCTTCCCGAGCAGGGGGACGGCGGCTGACGCGTTCGCATCGGTACCCTTGCGCCAGCCAGTCCCCACCGTCCACCACCCACCCACCATCGCGAGACTCGAGGTTCCATGTCGTCACGGCCGCTCGGCAGCCGCTACACGCTCGACCGTCAGGTCGGCAAGGGGGCGATGGGCTCCGTCTGGGCGGGCCATCGCAACGACGACGGCCAGGAGGTCGCGGTCAAGCTGCTGCGCTCGGAGTACGCCGAGGACCCCGAGATCGTCCAGCGCTTCGTCCAGGAGCGGTCCTTCCTCACCCGGGTGCTGCACGAGAACGTGGTGCAGGTCCACGACCTCGTCGTCGAGGGCAGCACGCTGGCCATCGTCATGGAGTTCGTGCCCGGCGGGGACCTGCGCGGCTTGCTTGACGAGCGTGGCACCCTGCCGCCCGGCGAGGCCGCCTGGTACGGCCGGCAGATCGCCCGGGGGCTCGGCGCGATCCACGAGCGCGGCGTCATCCACCGTGACGTCAAGCCGGCCAACGTGCTGCTGTCCCTGCCGAGCGAGACGGGCACGATGCTGCCCAAGGTCTCCGACTTCGGGGTCGCCCGGGTGACCCAGGCGCTGCACTCGACGACCTCGACGGCGATGCTCGGCACCCCGCTGTACATGGCGCCCGAGGTCATCGAGGAGGAGCCCCCGGCCCCGGCCACCGACGTCTACGCGCTCGGCGTCATGCTCTACGAGATGGTCGCGGGGGTGACGCCCTTCGCGGGCCCCGGCGGCACCTACGGCGTGCTGCGCCGGCACTCGGAGAACCTGCCCGGCCGCCCCGAGGGGTTCCCCGACCAGATGTGGGGCGCGGTGCTGCGGATGGTCGCCAAGGACGCCGCCGAGCGCCCGACGGCGGCCGAGGTCGCCGAGGAGCTCGGCCACCTCGCCGAGGAGCTGCGGGGCCTGCCCGCGCTGACGGCGATCGACACCCCACCGCCCGGGGGACCGGCGCCGCGGCGGCCGGAGGGGGAGGACGGGACCGTCGACCTCTCGCGGCGCAGCGCGGCCGTGGCCACCGGTGGGGACGCCACCCAGCAGGTCGACCCCGAGGCCTTCGAGCAGGCGCCCGCCCGGACGAGGCTCGCCGGTCCGGGCGAAGCGCCTGGTGCGGTTGGGATGTCCGGCGTGGGCGGAGCGCCCGATGCGGGTGGTGCGCCCGGCATCGGCGGCGGCGTGCCGACGGGTGGAGCGCCCGCCGGACCCGGTTGGGCCGGTCCGGCCGGCGGATCGCCGGGTGGCGGTGCGCCGGGTGGCGGTGGTTCCGGCGCCGGTGGCCACGGCGTCGGCGGTCCTGGAGGCGGACCGGCAGGGCCGGGCGCCTACGGGAACGGCGCCTACGGCGGCGGCTACGGCCCGGGAGCGGACGCGTCGGCACCCTCCCGCGGCAACGGCAACCGCGGGGGAGCGGGCGCACGTCGTCGGCTGCCGCTGCTGCTCGGCGGCCTCGGCGCCGTCGTGGTGCTCGTGCTGCTCGTCTGGCTGTTCTTCCTGCGCGGCAGCGAGACCCCGGACCTGAGCGGGCAGAGCCTCGAGCAGGCCCAGGAGACCCTCGGCGACGGCACCGAGCTGGTGACCACCGAGGTCCTGTCCGACGGCGAACCCACCGGCACGATCGTGGGCCAGGAGCCCGCGGCGGGCGAGGACCATGACGGCTCGGTCGCCGTCGAGGTCACCGTGCCCAGCGCGACGTTCTACCTCACCGATCTGGATCGGCTCTCGGGCAGCGAGTACGGCTACGCCTCGGGCGAGGCCGTGCAGATCGCCGGCACGTCCTACCCGTACGGCCTGGCCTCCTCGTCCTCGCAGGCCGACGGGGCGTACGGGTGGCAGCTCGACGGCGGCTTCCGCACCTTCCGGGCGACGATCGGCCGGCTGCCCGCCGGCGACAACCTCCTCGAGGAGGACGTCGCCGGCTACGAGTCCCGCATCGTGCGGGTCCAGGTGCGCGGCGACGGCTCGATCCTGTGGAGCGGCGAGGTCTCGCTCACCGAGCCCGCCGAGATCGACCTCGACGTCTCCGGGGTCGAGGAGCTGGCGATCTCCTTCACGGCCGTGGACGGCGAGGCGGCGGGGTTCGCCGTCGGTGACGGGCGCGTCCTCGCCGATCCCGCCGAGGTGCCCCCGATCTACCAGGACCAGTAGCGCGCCACGCCGGCGGGCGGGGCCGACCCGCGGTCGGGCGCCCTGCGCCCGCCCCGTGGCGTCTACGGTGGAGCCCGTCCGCGCCACCCGGGTGCGGCTCGACCGCCGCGCACCGCGCGGCAGAAGCATGGAGACCACATGGCCGCCACCGCACTCGACAGCGTCATCGCCCTCGCCAAGCGCCGGGGCTTCGTGTTCCAGTCCGGCGAGATCTACGGCGGTACCCGCTCCGCCTGGGACTACGGACCCCTCGGCGTCGAGCTGAAGGAGAACATCAAGCGCCAGTGGTGGCGGCACATGGTCACCTCGCGCGACGACGTCGTCGGCCTGGACTCCTCGATCATCCTGCCGAGCCGGGTATGGGTGGCGTCGGGGCACGTCGGTGCGTTCACCGACCCGCTGACCGAGTGCCTCGAGTGCCACAAGCGCTTCCGGGTGGACCAGATGCAGGAGGAGTACGCCGAGCGCAAGGGGATCGAGAACCCCGACGACGTGGCCATCACCGACCTGCCCTGCCCGAACTGCGGCACCCGCGGGCGCTGGACCGAGCCGCGGGAGTTCAACATGATGCTCCGCACGCACCTGGGCCCGGTCGAGGACGAGTCCGGCATGCACTACCTGCGCCCCGAGACCGCGCAGGGCATCTTCGTCAACTTCGCCAACGTCATGACCTCGGCCCGGAAGAAGCCGCCGTTCGGCATCGGCCAGATCGGCAAGTCCTTCCGCAACGAGATCACCCCGGGCAACTTCATCTTCCGCACGCGTGAGTTCGAGCAGATGGAGATGGAGTTCTTCGTCGAGCCGGGCACCGACGAGCAGTGGCACGAGTACTGGATCAACCACCGCACCGACTGGTACACGGATCTGGGCATCGACCGGGAGAACCTGCGGCACTACGAGCACCCGACCGAGAAGCTCTCGCACTACTCGAAGCGCACCGTCGACATCGAGTACCGGTTCGGCTTCACCGGCGGGGAGTGGGGCGAGCTCGAGGGCATCGCCAACCGCACCGACTTCGACCTGTCGACCCACTCCGAGCACTCCGGCAAGGACCTGTCCTACTTCGACCAGACCAAGGACGAGCGCTGGACGCCCTACGTCATCGAGCCCGCGGCCGGTCTGACGCGCTCGCTCATGGCCTTCCTCGTCGAGGCCTACACCGAGGACGAGGCGCCCAACGCGAAGGGCGGCGTGGACAAGCGCACCGTGCTGCGCCTGGACCACCGCCTCGCCCCGGTCAAGGCGGCCGTGCTGCCCCTGTCGCGCAACGCCGACCTCTCGCCGGTGGCCCGTGACCTGGCCGCCGAGCTGCGGAAGAGCTGGAACGTCGACTTCGACGACGCCGGGGCCGTCGGGCGCCGGTACCGCCGCCAGGACGAGATCGGCACGCCGTACTGCCTGACCGTCGACTTCGACTCGCTCGAGGACCGGGCGGTGACCGTGCGCGACCGCGACACGATGACCCAGGAGCGCGTGGCCCTCGACCAGGTCGCCGGCTACCTCGCCCAGCGGCTCGTCGGGGCCTGACCCCGGGGCACCGACACCATCGGCTGCCCCGGGACACCTCCCGAGGCGCCCTGAGATCGCCCACCGCGCGTCCCGATCCCCTGGGGTCGGGACGCGCGGCCGTTCAGGCCAGTTCCCGCTCGAGGTGGACGAGCGCGGTGACGGCGCCCGACGGCGTCCGCCCCTCGGCGCGGGCGACCTCCGTGAAGCCGGCGCGCCCGAGCGTGGTCAGCGAGGGCGCGTTGGCGGTGACCGTGCGCGCCGTCAGCGTGCGCAGCCCGCTGCCCGCCGCCAGCCGGGCCGCCAGCTCCAGGGCGCCGCCCGCGTGGCCGGCGCCCCGGGCGGCCGGCAGCAGCCAGAAGCCCACCTCCGCCGAGGTCGCCCCGACGTCGAACAGGACGAGGCTGCCGAGGAGGTCGTCGCCCGCGTCGACGATCGCCAGGAGCGCGAGGTCCCCGCGGGCCAGGCCCGCCGGGACGACCTCGCGCGCGATCTCCTCGACCCGGGCGGTCGTGTAGTGCGGCTCGGGGAGGTGGGCGTGCTCGCGCACGAGCGGGTCGCGGGTGCCGGCCGCGTAGGCCGCGGCGTCGTGGGTGCGCAGCGGGCGCAGGGCGCGCACGCCGTCGTCGAGGGGGAGGAGCGCGGCGTCGATCATCCCACTAAACTAACAGTGAACGGTTAGTGTGTGGTCGTGTCGTACTGGGACCGCGTCCGCACGCCGCAGCGACGCCGCGCCGTCAGCCCCGAGGCGATCGCGGTGCTCTCCGCCGAGCTGCTCGACGCCGGCGGGCTCGCCGCCTTCTCCCTGCGTGCCCTCGCCGGGGCCCTCGGCGTGGCCCCGGCGAGCCTGTACTCCCGCATCGACGGCCCGGCCGACGCCCACGACCTGGCCCTCGACCACGTGCTGGCGGAGGATCGCGCCGTCCGGGCGGCGCTCGCCGACGGCTCCGCGACCCTGCTGCTCACCGCGCTGCACCGCCACCTGCGGGCGCACCCGTGGGCCGTGCACGTCGTCGCGGAGCGGCCGCCCCGGGGCCCCGCCTACGTCGCCTGGTCGGAGGCCCTCGTGCGCGCGCTCGAGCGCGAGGGGCACGCGTCGCCGCTGCCGCTCGCCTACGCCGCCACCAACCTCGTGCTCGGCAGCGCCCTGACCGCGGCCGCCGCGGCCCTCGAGCCTGGTTCGCCCCCCGACGACGGGGCCGCTCCCGTCTACGCGGCCCAGCACGGGTCGACGCGTCTCGACCCCGAGGACGTCCTGCGAGAGGCGCTGCGCGCCTGGGGGATCGGTAGCGCGGTGTGAGCGCCGTCCTGCTGACCCGGGCCGCGGTCCTGGCGCACAATGGAGGGTCCATCGCGCGAGGCCGGTGGGCCCGAGCGACGCAGGAGGAGCAGCGCATGACGGTGACGCGGACCGCGTCGGACGGCGTCGGGTCGACCCTCGACACGGCCGAGGGATGGGGCGGCCTGCAGGTCGGCGCCGTGCGGGTCGGCGTGCCCGTCGTGCTCGCGCCCATGGCCGGCGTCACCCTCCCGCCCTTCCGCCGCCTGTGCCGCGAGGCGGGCGAGGCGGCGCTGGAACCCGCCGACCGGGTGAGCGACGCCGTCGGGACCCACGCGCCGGCCGGGCTCTACGTCTGCGAGATGATCACCTCCCGCGCGCTCGTCGAGCGCACGCCCGAGACCATGCGGATGATCACCCCCGACCCCACGGACCCGGTGCGCTCGGTCCAGCTCTACGGCGTCGACCCGGTGACCGTGGCCGCGGCCGTGCGGATCCTCGTCGAGGAGGACCGGGCCGACCACGTCGACCTCAACTTCGGCTGCCCCGTGCCCAAGGTGACCCGCAAGGGCGGGGGAGCGGCGCTGCCGTGGAAGGCCGACCTGTTCAGCGACATCGTGCGCGGCGCCGTCGCCGCGGCCCGCGAGGCCTCCCGGGGACGGGACCACGAGGTCCCGGTCACCGTGAAGATGCGCATGGGCATCGACGACGAACACCTCACCTACCTCGACGCCGGGCGGGCCGCCGAGCGTGCCGGTGCCGCCGCCGTCGCCCTGCACGCCCGCACGCTCGAGCAGCACTACTCCGGCCAGGCCCGCTGGGAGTCGATCGCCCGGCTGAAGGAGGCCGTGCGCACCGTGCCCGTGCTGGGCAACGGCGACATCTGGTCGGCCGAGGACGCCGCCGAGATGATGCGGACCACCGGCGCCGACGGCGTGGTCGTCGGGCGCGGATGCCAGGGCCGACCCTGGCTGTTCACCGACCTCGTCGCCGCCGCGACCGGCTCCGGGACGCGGGTGCGGCCCGGGCTGCGGGCGGCCACCGACGTGCTGCGCCGGCACGCTGCCCTCATGGTCGAGCACATGGGGTCCGAGGAGCGCGCGCTGCGCGAGATGCGCAAGCACATGGCCTGGTACCTCAAGGGCTACCCCGTGGGCGGCGACGCGCGGCGGGCGCTCGCGCTGGTCGACTCCCTCGCCGAGCTCGACGCCCTCGTCGCCGACCTCGACCTCGACTCGCCCTACCCGGGCGAGGGCGCCGAGGGGCAGCGCGGCCGGGCCGGCGGCCCCAAGCGCGCCCACCTGCCCGACGCCTGGCTCGAGAGCCGCGAGGTCGACGAGGCCTGGGCCGCCGTCCTCGCCCAGGCCGAGCTGTCGGTCTCCGGCGGCTGACGCCGTCCGGGCAGCGCCGGCCGGGCAGCGCCCGCCGGCAGAGGTCGCCAGGCCGGCCTCGGCCCGTCGACGTAGTCGGGCCGACGCAGCCAGGGCACGACGCCGCGAGGGGCGGGTGACCTCCCGGTCACCCGCCCCTCGGCGTGCTGCGTCAGGCCACGTGGGCCCGACGGGTCACTTCACGTCCTCGTCGACCCAGTCGAAGGACTTGGTGACGGCCTTCTTCCACAGGCGGTAGGTGCGCTCGCGCTCGGCCTCGTCGAGCTGCGGGCTCCACCGGCGGTCCTCGGCCCAGTTGTCGATGACGTCCTGCTCGCCCTTCCAGTAGCCCACGGCGATGCCGGCGGCGTACGCCGCGCCGAGCGCGGTCGTCTCGGCGACGACCGGCTTGACCACGTCCACGCCGAGGATGTCGGCCTGGAACTGCATGAGCGTCTCGTTGGCGACCATGCCGCCGTCGACCTTGAGCTCGGCGAGGTCGGCGCCGGAGTCGGCGTTCATCGCGTCGAGCACCTCGCGGGTCTGGAAGGCCGTGGCCTCCAGGGTCGCGCGGGCGATGTGGCCCTTGTTGACGAACCGGGTCATGCCGACCAGCGCGCCGCGGGCGTCAGACTTCCAGTACGGCGCGAACAGGCCCGAGAACGCCGGGACGAAGTACGCGCCGCCGTTGTCCTCCACCGTCTTGGCGAGCTCCTCGACCTCCGGGGCGCTGGAGATGATGCCCAGGTTGTCGCGCAGCCACTGCACGAGCGAGCCGGTCACGGCGATCGAGCCCTCGAGGCAGTACACGGCGGGCTGGTCGCCGATCTTGTAGCCCAGCGTGGTGAGCAGACCGTTCTCCGAGAAGACCGGCTCGTTGCCGGTGTTGATGAGCATGAAGTTGCCCGTGCCGTAGGTGTTCTTGGCCATGCCGACCTGGAAGCACGCCTGACCGAAGGTCGCGGCCTGCTGGTCGCCGAGGATGCCGGCGATCGGCACGTCGGTGAGCAGACCCTGCTGGCGGCCCTTGCCGTAGACCTCCGAGGAGGAGCGGATCTCCGGGAGCATCGAGAGCGGGATGCCCATGTCGGCGGCGATGTCCTCCGCCCAGGTGAGTGTCTTGACGTCCATGAGCATCGTGCGCGAGGCGTTGGTGACGTCGGTGACGTGCAGGCCGCCGTCGACGCCGCCGGTCATGTTCCACAGCACCCACGCGTCGGTGTTGCCGAAGATGAGGTCACCGGCCTCCGCCTTGGCGCGGGCGCCGTCGACGTTGTCGAGGATCCACTTGATCTTCGGGCCGGAGAAGTAGGTCGCCAGCGGCAGGCCCACGCGGGGCTTGTACTTCTCGTCGCCCTCCGAGCCGGCGAGCTCCTGGCAGATGCCGTCGGTGCGGGTGTCCTGCCAGACGATCGCGTTGTAGATCGGCTCACCGGTGGTCTTGTCCCACACGACGGTGGTCTCACGCTGGTTGGTGATGCCGGCCGCCGCGATGTTCCCGGCGTTGAGGGAGGCCTTGGACAGGGCCATCCCCACCGCCTCGCGGACGTTGTTCCAGATCTCCTTCGGGTCGTGCTCGACCCAGCCGGCCCGGGGGAAGATCTGCTCGTGCTCGAGCTGGCCGACGGAGACGATCTCGCCGGAGTGGTTGAAGATGATCGCTCGGGACGACGTCGTTCCCTGGTCGATCGCCAGGACGTACTTCTCGGTGTCGCTCATGTCGGGGACTGTTCCTTTCGACGGCGGTGTCGATGTGCCGCCCGGGACGGCGGTCGCCGCCCCGGGGTCCTGCGGGGGTGACGACGGGCGGGACGTCAGGGGTGCCCCGCCCGTCGCCGGGGGTGTCAGTCGGTGGGGGTGAGCCGCTCCACGGGGACCAGCTCCGGTGCCTGGACGCGCACCGCGGAGGCGGCGGCGTCGTCGGTGGTCTCCTGCGCGGCGAGGATCGCGTCGGCCTGGGCGACCCAGCTGGCGACCTCCTCGTCACGTCGGCCGTCGTCCCAGCCGAGCAGGCCGGCCATGATGGCGGCGATCTCGGGGGCCGCCGCCTTGCCGCGGTCGGGCTGCTCGAAGTCGAGTCGGACCCGGTGCAGCAGGACGTCCTCCAGGTGCAGGGCACCCTCGTGGGTGACCGCCCAGGCGACCTCGGCGCGCAGGTAGTCCGGGGCGTGCTCGAGGGCGGTGGCCAGCGAGGGGTCCTCGTCCACGGTGGCCAGGAACTCGCCCAGCTCCGAGCCGTAGCGGGAGACCAGGTGCTCGGCGCGGGCGGCGGAGAGTCCGTAGCGGCTGCGCAGCTGCGGCAGCTGGCGGCGCGTGGCCTCCAGGCCCGGGGCACCCACCAGCGGGGTCTCGGTGGTGATCGAGGGGTTGGCCTTGGCCCGCGCCTTGCCGAGCGCGTGGTCCACGGCGTCCTCGGCCATGAGGCGGTAGGAGGTGAGCTTGCCGCCGGCGATGACCGTCAGTCCCGGCTGGGGGGTGGTGACGGTGTGCTCGCGGGAGACCTTCGTCGACTCGCCGTCGCCCTTGTCCACCGGCTGCAGCAGCGGGCGCAGGCCGGCGTAGGTGCCGATGACGTCCTCGTGGGTGAGCTTGTCCTTGAGCACCGAGTTGGCCTGCTCGAGGACGTAGTCGATGTCCTCGGTGGTGGCCACGGGGGAGTCGACCTGCTCCGTCCACTTGGTGTCGGTCGTGCCGATCACCCAGTAGCGCTGCCACGGGATGATGAACAGCACGGACTTCTCGGTGCGCAGGAAGACGCCGGTCTTGCCCTTGATGCGGTCCTTGGGCACGACGATGTGGATGCCCTTGGAGGCCAGCACCTCCAGGCCGCCCTCGGCGCCGCCGAGCTTCTCGGTCTCCTCGGTCCACACGCCGGTCGCGCCGATGACGTGCTTGGCGCGCACCGTGATCTCCTGGCCGGTCTCCAGGTCCTTGACGACCGCGCCGGTGGCGCGGCCCGAGGCGTCGGAGACGATGGAGGTGACCTGCGCGCGGGTGGCGGCGGCCGCGCCGAAGCCCTGCGCGGTGCGCACGAGCGTCATCACCAGGCGGGCGTCGTCGACGCGCGCGTCGTAGAAGCGGATGCCGCCGATGAGGGTGTCGGGGTCGAGGCTCGGGACGAGCTTCATCGCCCCGGAGTGGGTGTAGTGCTTCTGCATGGGCACCGTCGCGCCCTTGTTGCCGATGATCGACAGGGCGTCGTACATACCCACGCCGATGGCGGAGTAGCCGCGCTCGATGACCCGCTGCTTGAGCGGCCAGAGGAAGGGCTGCGCGGACACGAGGTGAGGAGCGGTGGTGGTGAGCAGGATGCCGCGCTCGCGCAGCGCCTCGGAGACGAGCGCGAAGTTGAGCTGGTAGAGGTAGCGTAGGCCGCCGTGGATGAGCTTCGAGGACCACTGCGAGGTGCCCGAGGCCCAGTCCCGCATCTCGACGATGCCCGTGCTCAGCCCGCGCGTGGCGGCGTCGAGCGCGATCCCGGCGCCGGTGACGCCGCCGCCGATCACCAGGACGTCCAGCTCCTCGGTGGCCATCCGCTCCAGCGCGGCCTGTCGTGACTCCGGCGTCAGTGCTGTGGTGTTCACGTGCTCGCTCCTCCATCGGCTCGTGCGTCGGCGCCCGGCCCGCGTCAGGCACGGCGTCGTGTGCTCCCTAGGATGGTCCGAGACCGCACATCCGCACAACTTCCATGAGCGGACGTGCACGACGACGGAGGACCGGTGGACGAGCGTGACCGCGAGCGGGAGGTCTTCGAGGCCGCCTCGATGTACTACCTGCAGGACGAGACGATGGAGACCATCGCCCGACGCACCGGGGTGTCCCGGTCGACGGTCTCCCGCCTGATCAAGCAGGCCCGCGCCTCGGGCATGGTGCGCATCGAGCTGCACCCGCCCGCCGAGATGGGCACCCGGGAGTCCGGCGTGCTGCGCGACCTGTTCGACGTGCAGACGCACGTGGTGACCGTGCGGCCCGCCTCCAGCGAGGTCCAGCGGCTCGAGCAGATCGCCCGCGTGGCCGGCCGCCTGGTCTCGGGGTGGGTGCAGCCCGGCACGGTGCTCGGCATCGCCTGGGGCAACACCGTCGCCGCCGTGGTCGGCCAGTTCGTCGCCCGCCCCGCCGCCGGCTCGGCGGTCGTCCAGCTCAACGGCGCCGCCAACCCCACCACGACGGGCATCCCCTACGCGGGCGCCATCATGGAGCAGGCGGCCCGCGCGTTCGAGTCCTCCGTGCACCACTTCCCGGTGCCCGCCTTCTTCGACTTCCCCGAGACCAAGCTCGCCATGTGGCGGGAGCGCTCCCTGGCCGCCGTCCGCGCGCTCCAGGCGCGCACCGACATCGCACTGTTCGGCGTCGGTGCCTTCACCGGGTCCCTCTCCTCCCAGGTCTACGCGGGCGGCTACCTCGACCAGAGCGAGATCGAGACCCTCCAGGCCGCCGGCGTGGTCGGCGACATCTGCACCGTGCTGCTGCGCGAGGACGGCACCTACGCCGACATCGCCACCAACGCCCGCGCCTCGGGGCCCTCGCCGGCCGCGCTGCGCCGGATCTCCCGGCGGGTGTGCGTGGTCTCCGGGCCGGCCAAGGTCCGGCCCCTGCTCGGGGCGCTGCGCTCGGGGGCGATCACCGACCTCGTCATCGACGAGCCCACGCTGCGCGCGCTGGTCGACCGGCTGGGGCGCACCGGCCTGACCCGCGGGCGGCCCGTCGGCCCGGCCTGACCCGCCCTACCAGGTCATGGCGTCGTCGGGCGCATTCGCATCGACCGAAGGCAAGCGTGCACCTTCGTTCATGGTGGGTGAGCAAGCGTCGACCGCTTTGGTACGGTTCCCGGCAGATCGCGCCGCACGGGCGCGACGGGTGACGGGGCCCGAGACACCGTCACCTGGTAGGCGCGGCAGCGCCAGAAGGGGAGGCGAGATGGGCTGGCGAATCGTGGTCGGTTCCGACAACGCCGGATACGAGTACAAGGAAGCTCTCAAGGCAGACCTTGAGGCAGACCCGCGGGTCGACGAGGTCGTCGACGTGGGCGTCGGGGACAACGCCGACGAGAACCCGTACCCCAACATCGGTACCGCGGCCGGCGAGAAGGTCGCCGCCGGGGAGGTCGACCGGGCGCTGCTCGTGTGCGGCACCGGCATCGGCGTGGCGATGGCGGCGGGCAAGGTCCCCGGCATCCGCGCCTCCGTGGCGCACGACAGCTTCAGCGTCGAGCGTCTCGTGAAGTCCAACAACGCGCAGGTCCTCACCTTCGGCCAGCGCGTCATCGGTCTCGAGCTCGCCCGCAAGCTCGCGGGAGAGTGGCTCGATCACGAGTTCGACGAGTCCTCGAACTCGGCCAAGAAGGTCGCCGTGCTCAGCGAGTACGAGGCCAAGGGCCAGGGGACCGGCACCGCCGGCTCCTGACCCCCGGGCGCCGGCCACCCGGTCGGCGCACGGTCCCGGGTGCGTGCCTCCGGTCCGCACCCGGGACGGCCACCTCGGCCGCCCCCTGCGCGGCCGTCCGGTGGTACTGACACCGCAGTCACCAACACGCCCCACGACGCCGTGGGGGAAGAGAGAGGTACCACCGACGTGGAATTCGACATCGTCTGGTTGCTCGTAGCCTTTGCCGGCGGCGCGTTCGGCGCCGCAATCGGCGGACAGACCGCCTTCATCTTCACGGGCTTCGCCTTCCTGTTCGGCTTCTCCGCCCTCCTGGGCGGGGTGCCGGTCGCGCAGGACTTCATCTCCGTCTTCGCGTTCGGGCCGGTCTTCGGTCCGCACATCGCCTTCGCCGGTGGCGCCGCCGCCGCCGCGTACGCAGCGAAGCGGGGCTACTTCCCCGAAGGGGTCAACGGGCGTGACATCGTCACGCCGCTGGCCGGCTTCCCCCGGGCCGACATCTTCATCGTCGGTGGCATCTTCGGCATGATCGGTTACACGATCAACCAGTTCCTCGTGTGGCTGTTCGGCCTCTGGGCCCCCGAGGGCGAGTCGCTGTTCTTCACGACGGACACCGTCGCGCTGTCCGTCGTGCTCGTCGCCGTCATCGCCCGCATCGCCTTCGGCGTGAAGTCCCGCTCCCTGGTCGGTCCGTTCAACGGCCACAAGGCGCTCAAGCTCGACGACGGCACGCACTGGGTGGAGCACCAGGAGAAGTGGAGCATGTCGGCGCTGCACGGCCTGACCTCCGGCCTGCTCTTCGCCTTCGTCGCCGTCTGGCTCATCGGCAACGTGCCCACCGACAACCCGGCCTACGGCAACATCGTCACCCAGGTCTTCCTCATCGGCTGGGCGATCTCGGCCATCTCGCTGATCTTCCTCAGCCTCGGCATGAAGACGCCGGTCACGCACCACATGACGATCCTCGCCGGCCTGGCCGCCGTGCAGCTGCTCACCGTGGTCGAAACCGACCCGTGGGTCGCCGTCGTCGGCGGTGGCGTCGCCGGTCTCCTCGGCGGTGTGCTGGGTGAGTGGTTCTCCCGGATCTTCAACGCCCGCGGCGACACGCACATCGACCCCCCGGCCGGTGCGATCTTCATCGGTACGACCGTCATCTACCTGCTCACCACGATCTGAGCCGGACCGGGGCGGGGGCGCGACGCCCCCGCCCCGGACCTCTTCGAGCCCGTGCCGCAGGCATCGCGCGCGGCACGGGCACCGCACCCGGGCCCCGCCGGGCCCCACCATCACCACCGAAGGAGCAGCAGGGATGATCGACCGCGCCGGACCCACCGACTGGTACGAGGCCTACGTCTTCGACATGGACGGCACGATCTACCTCGGCGACCACCTGCTGCCGGGCGCCAAGCGCCTCATCGAGGAGCTCCACCGGCGCGACCTGCCCGTGCGGTTCCTCTCGAACAACCCCACCAAGGACCCCGCCGAGTACGCCGAGAAGCTCGAGCGCCTCGGCCTGCCGACCCCGGTCGAGGAGATCGCCAACACGGTGGTCACCACGGTGCGCTGGCTCCAGACGCACCACCCGGACGCGACCGTGTTCCCCATCGCCGAGGCCCCGCTCGTCCGCGCGCTCGACGCCGCCGGCATCCGTCGCTCCGAGGACCCCGCCGAGATCGACATCGTCATCGCGTCCTACGACCGCACCTTCGACTACCGCAAGCTCCAGATCGCCTTCGACGCGATCTGGTTCCACGAGCGGGCCATCCTCATCACCACCAACCCCGACCGGTACTGCCCGTTCCCGGGCGGGCGCGGGGAGCCCGACGCGGCCGGCATCGTCGCGGCGATCGAGGCGACCACCGGCGCGACCCTGCACGCCAACATGGGCAAGCCCGAGGCCGCCATGCTCGAGGCGGCCCTGACCGGCCTCGACGTCGACCCCGCCCGCGCCATGATGGTCGGCGACCGGCTCGGCACCGACATCGGCATGGCCGTGCGCACCGGCATGGCCTCCACGCTCGTCCTCACCGGCGACAACACCGTCGAGGACGCCGAGGCGCTGCCCACCGAGGAGCAGCCCACCTTCGCCCTGGCCCGGATCGACCACCTCGTCCCGGCCGCCGAGCGCTCCGCCCTGGGCTGGAGCGATGAGGACCCCGAGGACGACCCCCGCAACTGACCCGCCGCCGACCGGCGCACGGGCGCCGGAGAGCCGGCACCGCGCATTGATGCGCCAGCACACCCAAGGAGAGGCGACGATGTCATCCAGCACCCCCACCGGCCCGTTCGTCATGGGCATCGACTTCGGCACGGAGAGCTGCCGGGTCGGGATCTTCGACCTGCTCGGTCGCCCCGTGACCTTTGCCGCGACGACCTACCGCACCACCCACCCCCGACCGGGCTGGGCGGAGCAGTCCCCGAGCGACTGGTGGGAGGCCCTCAAGGCCTCCACCGCCAAGGCGATGCGCGAGTCGGGCCTGACGGGCCGGGACATCAAGGGGATCTCCTACGACGCGACGACGATGACCGTGGTCGCCATGGACCGCGCCGGCCAGGCGCTGCGGCCCGCCATCATGTGGATGGACGTGCGCGCGACCCGGCAGGCCGATCGCGTCGTCGGCCACCCCTCGCCGGCCACCCGCTACACCGGTGGCGGGACCCTGCCGCCCACCGCGGAGTGGTACCCCTTCAAGGCCGCCTGGCTCAAGGAGAACGAGCCGGCCACCTACGACAAGGCCTACCGGCTCATCGACGCCCCCGACTGGCTGACCTATCAGCTGACGGGGGAGTGGACGCTCAACATCAACACCGCCGCGCACCGCTCCTACTACGACCGGGACAACGGCGGCTGGCCCGTCGACCTGTACGAGGCCGCCGGCTGCGGCGACGTCTTCGACAAGCTGCCCGAGACCGTCAACGACCTCGGCGTCCCGGTCGGGGGCCTGACCTCGCACGCCGCCGAGGAGCTCGGGCTCATGCCCGGCACGCCCGTGGCCCAGGGCGGCGGCGACGCCTGGCACGGCCAGATCGGCCTGGGTGTGCTCTCGCCGGGGAAGATGACCCTGGTCACCGGGTCGAGCCACGTGATGTCCGGCCAGAGCGCCGAGCCCGTCTCGGGCGAGGGCTTCTTCGGCGGCTACGTCGACGGCGTCGTGCCCGGCCAGTACACGGTCGAGACCTCCCTGACCTCCTCCGGCTCGGTGCTCAAGTGGTTCCGCGACGAGTTCTGCCAGGACATCGTCGACGCCGCCGAGCGCACCGGGCTCAACCCCTACGACGTGATGAACGCCCAGGCCCGCGAGATCCCGCCGGGCTCGGACGGCGTCATCTTCACCGAGTACTTCCAGGGCAACCGCACGCCCTACTCCGACTCCAAGGCACGCGGCACCGTCTCGGGCCTGTCCCTGTCCCACAGCCGGGCACACCTGTACAAGGCGGTCCAGGAGTCGGTGGCCTACGGCGTCGAGCTCAACATGCGCAAGCTGCGCGAGGTCGGCATGGAGGTCGAGGAGTTCGTCGCCGCCGGCGGCATCCTCAAGTCCGCGGACTGGATCCAGATGCACTCCGACGTCACCGGCGTGCCGATCACGCTCACCGAGGTCGGCGACGCCGTCACCCTCGGCTCGTGCATCCTCGCCGCCGCCGGCGCCGGCCTGCACGGCTCGGTCCAGGAGGCCGCCGAGGCCATGGTCCACGTGCGCGCCCGCCTCGAGCCGAACGCCGAGCGCCACGAGGAGTACTCCTTCTACGTCGACCAGTACGCCAAGCAGTACCCGGCGCTGCAGGAGCTCATCCACGACACCGTCGACCACGTCGCCGGCTGACCACCGCCGCCGAGAACCCGACCAGCACCCAGGAGAGAGCTGATGACCCAGGACCTCATCGCCACCGCGCTCGCGACCGCCACCGACACCCAGGCGATCGTCCACGGACGCGGCGTCGTCGACCAGACGGGACAGGTGTTCGCCGAGCAGTTCCCCGGAAAGCGGGGCATCGTCGTCGCCGACGGCAACACGTGGGCCCTCGCGGGTGAGGCCGTCACCGCCTCGCTCAAGGCCGCGGGCGTCGAGCTCGACGAGCCCTACGTCTTCCCCGGCACCCCGACCCTGTACGCGGGCTACGAGAACGTCGAGCTCGTCCGCGAGCACCTGCGCGGCACCGACGCGGTGGCCTGCTCGATCGGTGCCGGCACCCTCAACGACATCGTCAAGCTCGCCTCGGGCGAGCTCGAGCGCCCCTACATGAACGTCTGCACCGCGGCCTCGATGGACGGCTACGCCGCCTTCGGCGCGTCCATCACCAAGGACGGCTTCAAGATCACGCGGAACTGCCCGGCGCCCGTGGCGCTGGTCGCCGACCTCGACCTCATGGCCACCGCGCCGCAGCGCCTGACGGCGACCGGCTTCGGCGACCTCGTGGAGAAGGTCCCTGCCGGCGCCGACTGGATCATCTCCGACATCCTCGGCGTCGAGGCGGTCGACGAGTACGTGTGGGGCCTGGTCCAGGGCCCGCTGCGCGAGTCCCTCTCGCGCCCCGGCGACCTCGCCGCCAGCGACCCCGACGCCCTGGAGGGCCTCGCCGAGGGCCTCATCATGTCGGGCCTGGCCATGCAGGCCCACCAGAGCTCGCGGCCGGCCTCCGGCGCGGGCCACCAGTTCTCCCACACCTGGGAGATGGAGGGGCACGGGCTCGACTGGGAGCCGCCGCTGTCCCACGGCAACAAGGTGGGCCTGGGCACCGTGGCCATCTGCGCGCTGTTCGAGGTGGTCCTGCGCAAGGACGTCCCGGCCATCAACATCGACGCGCTCGTGGCGGCCTGGCCCTCGCGGGAGGAGATGGAGGCCCGGGTGCGGGCCATGCACACCGGGGAGCGCGCCGCCCCGCTCGTCGAGCCGGCGGTCAAGCAGACGTTGGCGAAGTACCTCGAGCCCGAGGAGCTGCGGGCCCGCCTCGAGCTGGTCGTGCGCGAGTGGCCCACCATCGTCGAGCGGTGCCGCGAGCAGCTCGTGCCGGCCGCCGACGTGCGGGAGTGGCTACGCGAGGTCGGGGGCGTCTACCACCCCGAGCAGATCGACCTCGACATGGAGCGGTTCCGCCTCACCTACTACCGCGCGCAGACCATCCGCTCGCGCTACACGATCCTCGACCTCCTCCTCGAGCTGGGTCTGCTCGAGGAGTGCGTCGAGGAGCTCTTCGCCCCCGAGGGTTACTGGTCGCAGCCCGACGCACGCTGAGCGGTCGGGGTCCCGGGCCGGCGGGAACCGGGACCCCCTCCGCCTCTCCCCGAGGACTCCCGCCACAGCCGACGGCGCACCGCGCCGGGAGGAAGGGACATCGTGAGCAAGGACAGCACGTTCGTCATCGGTATCGACTACGGCACGCTCTCGGGCCGGGCCAGCATCATCCGCGTGAGCGACGGACTGGAGAAGGGGGCCTCCGTCGTCGTCGACTACCCCAGCGCGGTCATGGACCGCACGCTCGACGCCGCCGACGGCCAGAAGCTGCCGCCGGAGTTCGCGCTGCAGGACCCGGACGACTACATCCACGTCCTCAAGGAGGCCGTGCCGGCGGCGATGGACGACGCCGACATCACGCCCGACCAGGTCGTCGGGATCGGCATCGACTTCACCTCCGCGACCGTGGTGGCGGCCAAGGCGGACGGCACGCCGCTGTGCACGCTGCCCGAGTTCCGCAACCGCCCGCACGCCTGGGTCAAGCTCTGGAAGCACCACGGCGCCCAGGGGCAGGCCACCCGTATCGTCGAGCTCGCCAAGGAGCGCGGCGAGACCTGGCTGGGCCGCTACGGCCACACCATCTCCTCCGAGCTCCTCCTGCCGAAGGTCCTCGAGACCCTCGAGGAGGACAAGGAGGTCTACGACGCCACCGACGTCTTCGCCGACGCCCTGGACTGGATCGTGTGGCGGATGACCGGCACCCTCGTGCAGTCCGCCGGCGACTCGGGCTACAAGCGCCTCTACCAGGACGGGAAGTACCCCTCGCGGGAGTTCCTCGAGGCGCTCAACCCCGACCTCGGCGGCGTCTACGAGGAGAAGATGCCCGCCCCCGTGGCGCCGCTGGCCTCCAAGGCCGGTGAGCTGAACGAGGAGTTCGCCGCCCTCATGGGCCTCAACGCCGGCACCGCCGTCGCGACGGGCAACATCGACGCCCACGTCACCGCCGCCGCCGTCAAGGCCGTCGAGGCCGGGCAGATGACCGCCATCCTCGGCACCTCGGCCGTCTACGTCGTCTCCGGGCCCGAGCTGGTCGAGGTCCCGGGCATGTTCGGCGTCGTCGACGGCGGCGTCGTCGACGGGCTGTGGGGCTTCGAGGGCGGCCAGTCCGCCGTCGGGGACATCTTCGCCTGGTTCGTCGACCACAGCGTTCCGGCCTCGTACCACGAGGCCGCGAGGAAGGCGAACAAGTCGATCCACGACCACCTCACCGACCTGGGCGCCAAGCAGGGCATCGGCGAGCACGGCCTCATCGCGCTCGACTGGCACGGCGGCAACCGCTCCGTCCTGGTGGACACCGACCTGTCCGGGCTGATGATCGGCACCACGCTGACCACCCGTCCCGAGGACCAGTACCGGGCCCTGCTGGAGTCCACCGCCTTCGGCGCCCGGATGATCGTCGACACCTTCAAGGAGCACGGGGTCGAGATCACCGAGGTCGTCGCGGCCGGCGGCCTGCTGAAGAACAAGTTCCTCATGCAGCTGCTCTCCGACGTCACCCGGCTGCCGATCTCGGTGGCCACCGTCGCCCACGCCGGCGCGCTCGGCTCGGCGGTGCACGCCGCCGTCGCCGCCGGCCAGTACGGCACGATCCAGGAGGCCGCGGACGCCATGGGCGGCAAGAAGCCCAACGCCTACGTCCCCAGCGAGCCGCGGGCCAAGCTCTACGACGAGCTGTACGCCGAGTACGTCCAGCTGCACGACTACTTCGGCCGCGGCGGCAACGAGGTCATGCACCGCCTCAAGGCCATCCGCGCCCGGGCGGCCGCCCGCGTCGCGCGCTAGCACCGACGAGCCGGCCGGGCACCGCCCCGGCCGGTGACGGGGGCGGACCGGGGCCTGGCGCCCCGGCCCCCGCCGCGTACCCGGCCGGGCGGGTGGGCCGCCCGGCCGGGATGCGGCATCCGCTGGCACCCCGCGGCGCTTCGCGGGAGGCTGGTGGTCGAGACGCACGATGGGAGCACGGGCGCCGAGCGCCCGGGAGAGAGGACGACGTGAGCACGCCCGAGCAAGCCGACAGCCCGACCGGTCCGGTCCCCGCCCTGGACGATCTCGCCCCGCGGGTGCGCGAGGCCGTGGAGCGGGCGCGGATCGAGGTCGCCGAGCTGCACGCCGAGCTGCCCCGCTGGGGCCTGGTGGTGTGGACCGCCGGCAACGTCTCCGCCCGGGTGCGTCTCGCCGGCGGCGAGGACCTCATGGTCATCAAGCCCTCCGGGGTCAGCTACGACGAGCTGGCGCCCGAGCTCATGGTCGTCACCGACCTGTGGGGCCGCGCGCTGCACGACCCGGACGCGACCCGGGTGCTCAACCCCTCCTCCGACACCGCGGCGCACGCCTACGTCTACCGGCACATGCCCGAGGTCGGGGGAGTGGTGCACACCCACTCCACCTACGCCGTGGCCTGGGCGGCGCGCGGGGAGCCCGTGCCGTGCTCGCTGACGATGATGGCCGACGAGTTCGGCGGGGAGATCCCCGTGGGGCCCTTCGCCATCATCGGCGACGACTCCATCGGGCGCGGCATCGTCGAGACCCTGCGCGGCCACCGCTCCCCGGCGGTGCTCATGCAGAATCACGGCCCGTTCACCATCGGGAAGGACGCCCGTGCGGCGGTCAAGGCCGCCGTCATGTGCGAGGAGGTGGCGCGCACCGTGCACGTCGCCCGCCAGCTCGGCGAGCCGATCCCGGTGCCGGGCGACGCCGTCGACCGCCTCTACGAGCGCTACCAGGGCGTCTACGGCCAGAGCTGACCACCCACCCACCGCGAAGGAGCACCTTCATGACCACCGTCGTCGTCCTCGGATCCGGCATCATGGCCACCGCGCTGACGTACCCGCTGCGGCAGAACGGGCACGAGGTCCGCCTCGTGGGCACCCACCTCGACCGGGACATCATCGAGTCGATCCGCACCACCGGGCGCCATCCCAACCTCGACCTGCAGGTCGCCGGCGGGGTCACGGCCTACCAGCTCGAGGAGGCCGAGACCGCCTTCGAGGGTGCGGACGTGGTGATGTCCGGCGTCAACAGCTTCGGCGTCGAGTGGGTCGGCGAGCAGCTGGCCCGCCTGCTCCGTCCGGGCCAGACCGTCCTGTCCGTGACCAAGGGGATGCTCGCCGACGACGACGGCAACCTGACGATGATCCCCGACGCGCTCAAGGCCGCCGTCGGCGAGGAGCTGGCCGGGCAGGTCGACTGGGCGGCCATCGTCGGGCCCTCGATCGCCGGTGAGCTGGCCGTCGGGCACGACACCGCCGTCGTCTTCTGCGGGGACAAGGCCGACGTCGTCGAGCGCCTGGCCGAGATGTTCCGCACCGACTACTACCACGTGTGGACCACCACGGACTTCCTCGGCGCGGAGATCGGTGCGGCCACGAAGAACATCTACGCCTTCGCGGCCGGCTTCGGCGAGGGGCTCCAGCTCAAGGAGGGCGACGAGGCGAACGAGCGCTACCGCCGCCTCAACCTCACCGCCGCGATCTTCGCCCAGGGCGCCCAGGAGATGCACCGCTTCTACGAGATCCTCGGCGGCGACCCGAGCATGGTGTGGGGCCTGCCCGGCGTCGGCGACATGCACGTGACCTCCGCCGGCGGGCGCAACGTCAAGGCCGGCACGTACGTCGGCTCCGGCGTGCCCTTCTCCGAGGTGCGCGACTCGCTGATGAAGGACGTCACGCTCGAGGGCGTCAACGCCATCCGCGTCGTCGGCGCCGCGATCGAGCGGCAGATCGAGCGCGGTGTGCTCGCCGACCACGAGTTCCCGCTGCTGCGCCACCTGCACGGCATCATCGCCCGCGACGAGCCGATCGACCTGCCGTGGGACACCTTCTTCGGGGGCCGTCGATGAGCGCGGACCCGCTCGTCGTCGCGATCGACTCCTCGACCTCGGCGACCAAGGCCGTCGTCGTCGACGCCCGGGGCCGCACCGTCGGTGAGGGCCGGGCGGACATCGACCTGCTCCAGCCGAGGATGAACCACTACGAGCACGACGCCCGCCAGTGGTGGTTCTCCACGGACACCGCCGTGGGGCGGGCCATCGGCTCGCTGACCGCCGAGCAGCGCTCGCGGGTCGCCGCGCTGGCCATCACCCACCAGCGCGAGAGCTTCGTCGCCGTCGACGCCTCGGGCACGCCGATCCGCAACGCCGTGCTCTGGCTGGACTCGCGGGCGGCCAAGCAGATCCGCGAGCACGGCTCGGACGAGATCCATCGCCTGTCCGGCAAGCCCGGGGACACCACCCCCGCCCTGTACAAGATGATCTGGCTCAAGGAGAACGAGCCCGAGGTCTTCGCCCGGGCGGCGAAGGTCGTCGACGTGCACGCCTACCTCGTGCACGAGATGACGGGACGATGGGTGTCCTCGCACGCCTCGGCGGACACGCTCGCCCTGTTCGACATCGAGGCCCTGGACTACTCCGAGAGCCTGCTCCACCTGGCCGGGGTCACGCGCGAGCAGATGGCGGACCTCGCCGCGCCCGGCGAGGTGATCGGCGAGCTCGACCTCGAGGTCGCCCAGCACTGGGGGCTCAAGCACACGATCCCGGTGATCTCCGGCCTCGGCGACGGCCAGGGCTCGGGCCTGGGCACCGCGGCGATCGAGCCCGACGTCGCCTACATCAACATCGGCACCTCGATCGTGGCCGGCGTGCACTCGGCGGAGTACACCTACGGGCGCGAGTACCGCACCCTCGCCGCCGGCCTGCCGGGGCAGTACGTGCTCGAGATCGTGCAGAACTCCGGGTCGGTGCTCGCCAACTGGTTCCGCTCCGAGCTGGGCCGGCCCGAGCTCGACGGGCGGCCGGACCCCGAGCTCGAGGCCGCGGCGTCCCGCGTGCCGATCGGCGCCGAGGGGCTGCTCACGCTGCCGTACTGGAACGCCGTGCAGTCGCCATGGTGGAACCCGGTGGCCGGCGGCGCGATGGTCGGCTTCGCCGGCGGCCACACCCGCGCGCACATGTACCGCTCGATCCTCGAGGGGACTGCCTACGAGCTGCGCCAGAACCTGGCCGGCATGCAGAGGGGCACGGGGGAGCGGCTGCGCGAGCTGCGCGCCACCGGTGGCGGTTCGCGCTCGGACCTGTGGACGCAGATCCTCGCCGACGCCACCGGGCTGCCGATCGTGGCCGCCGGCATCGACGAGGTCTCCGCCCAGGGCGCGGCCGTGCTCGCGATGGCGCACACCGGCGTCCACGGGGACATCGCGGCGACCGCGCAGGCGATGGCCTCGACCGGCCACGTCACCGAGCCCGACGCCGCCCGCACCGAGGAGTACGCGAGGTGGGCGGAGGTCCAGGCCTCGGTGTACCCGCAGCTCGAGCCCGTCTACGAGCAGCTGTGGGCGCTCAAGGGCGAGTAGCGGGGGAAGCGGTGGTGCGACCCGCAGAGGTGGTGCGAACAGCCCTGCGTTCACACGAACACTGATGGAACTCACACTGCTGATGTGAGATGCTGTGCCCGGGCGCCGAGGACGGCGCCCGGGCATCACCCAGGAAGCAGATCGGCACCCCGGCGACGGCGCGCGGCCCGAGAGCGGGTCACCGTCGTCACCACCGAGACCGCCGTACGACGTATGGAGACCGCATGACCACCATCACCGTCCTCGGGGCCGGCGCCATGGGTTCGGCCCTCGCCACGCCCTACCGCGCCCAGGGGCACGACGTGCGGCTGTGGGGCACCTGGCTCGACGACCACCTCCTCGACGCCGTCGAGGCGGCGAGGCCGCACCCGCGCACCGGCGTCGCGCTGGCGGAGGGCACCGAGCTGTTCCGGTCCGACCGGCTGGAGGCCGCCCTCGACGGCGCGGAGTACGTCGTGCTGTCGGTCGCCTCCGTCGGGGTGGAGAAGGTCGCCGAGATGGCGATGCCGGGCATCGCCCGGGCCCGCGCCCTGCTGCTCACCTCCAAGGGTTTCGCCCCCGACGCCGACGGGCGCATCCAGCTGCTGCCCGACGCCGTGCGCCGCGTGGCCGCCGCCGCCGGCACGCCGCTGCCCCCGATCGTCGCCGTCGGGGGGCCGTGCAAGGCCAACGAGGTCGCCGCGGACCAGTGGACCGCCACCCTCTACGCGGGCAGGGACGAGGGGATCGTGGCCGAGGTGCGCGAGGCGCTGAGCTCGACCGCCTACCGCATCGAGGGCTCCACCGACGAGGTCGGGCTGGAGATCAGCGCCCCGATGAAGAACGTCTACGCCATCGCCCTCGGCATCGCCGACGGCCTCCACGAGCGCCACGACCGGCCCTTCCACAACCTCAAGTCCGCCACCTTCGCCCAGGCCGTGCGCGAGATCGCGCTGCTCGGCGAGGCCCTCGGCGGGCGGGCGGAGACCGTGTACGGCCTCGCCGGCGTCGGGGACCTCGAGGTGACCGGGCTGTCCGGCCGCAACAAGGTCTACGGCTCGCGGATCGGCAGCGGCGAGGGCGCCAAGGAGGCGCTGGCCGAGATGGAGGCCGCCGAGCAGACCGTCGAGGGCGTGCCCGCCGCGGGACTGGCGGTGCGGCTGGTCGAGCAGGTCGGTGCCGGCCTTCCGGAGCGGATGCCGCTGCTGGCCGCCGTCGCGCAGATCATCGACGGCGCCGAGGACCCCGCCGGCCGCGTGGCCGCCGCCGTCCTTCCCTGACCGGAGCCGTCATGCCCCGACCGGCGTCGTCGCTTCCTGACCGGCACCGCCCTGACCGGAACTGCCCTGACCGGCGCCGTCCTGACGGGCGTCCCGCCGGGCCGACCACCACCGACATGACCCACCGTCCCACCGAGCCGGGCCCGACCGGCAGAGCGAGGAGCCGAGCCATGACGATCACCACCACGACCACCCACGGCCGGGTGCCGCGATGAGGGCCGTCGTCCTGAGGGGCAAGGGCGACGTCGTCCTCACCGACGTGCCCACGCCCAGCCCCGGTCCCGGCGAGGTCCTGCTGCGCGTGGCGGCCAACACCGTCTGCGGCACCGACGTGCGCCTCGTGCGCGGCGAGAAGGACGCCCGCTCCGGCGTGGTCCTCGGGCACGAGGCGGCCGGCTGGGTCGCCGAGCTGGGCGAGGGGGTCGAGGGCCTCGCCGTCGGGGACCTCGTGGCCGTCCTGCCCACCATCTCCTGCGGCTCGTGCTACTTCTGCCAGCGCGACCTCGAGCACCACTGCGAGCAGGCGCGCCTGTTCGGCTACGAGGTGGACGGCGGGCTCGCCGAGCACCAGCTCGTGCCCGCGCACGCCGTCGCGCGCGGCAACCTCGTCAAGGCGCCCGAGGGCGTGGACCCCGCCCACCTCGCGCTCGCCGAGCCGCTGGCCTGCGTGCTCAACGGCGTGCGGGAGTACCAGGTCGAGCTGGGGGACACCGTTCTCGTCATGGGCGCGGGCCCCATCGGGCTGCTGCACACGCAGGTGGCGCGGCTGCGCGGGGCGCGCCACGTCGTCGTGACCAACCGGTCGGCCGAGCGGCGCCAGGTCGCCCTGGAGATGGGGGCCACGCACGCCCTGGACCCGGCGGTCGACGACGTCGACGCCGTGCTGCGGAGCCTCACCGACGGGCGCGGCGCCGACGTCGCGGTCATCTCCATCGGTGTGGCCGAGCTGTTCTCCCAGGCCTGCCGGTTCGTGCGCGTCGGCGGCCGGGTGAGCGCGTTCGCCGGCTTCCCCAAGGGTGGCACCGCCGTCATGGACCCCAACGACATCCACTACGGCCAGCTCACCGTCACCGGCGGGTCGAACTGCCGACGGTCCGACTACGCCGAGGCCGTGGACCTGCTGGCCTCCGGCGCGATCGACGCCGACCGCCTCGTCACGCACCGGTTCGGGCTCGACCAGGCGCTCGACGCCATCGAGCTGACCGCCCAGCGCGGCGGGCTCAAGGTCGCCGTCACCGCCGCGGCGCCGGAGGGCCAGGGCTGATCCGCACCACCATCCGCTCCACCCGAATCACCGCTCCACCCCCTGCACCACCCGCACCACCCGCTGCACCTCATCCGAAGAGGACACCGAAGGAGATGTCATGACCAAGCTCGTCAACGACCCGTCCGACTTCCCGGCCGAGCTCGTCTCGGGGTTCGCCCGCGCGTTCCCCCACCACGTCCGTGAGGTCTACGGCGGCGTCGTGCGCGCCACCCGCACCGAGAAGGGCAAGGTCGCCGTCATCACGGGCGGCGGCACCGGCCACTACCCGGCGTTCATGGGCTGGGTCGGCCCCGGCTTCGCCGACGGCGGCGTCACCGGCAACATCTTCGCCTCGCCGTCGGCCGCCCAGGCGGTCTCGGTGGCCAAGGCCGCCGAGCGCGGTGGCGGCGTCATCATCGGGTTCGGCAACTACGCCGGCGACGTCCTGCACTTCGGCGACGCCGTCGAGCGGCTGCGCGCCGACGGCATCGACGCCCGCGCCCTCGTGGTCACCGACGACATCGCCTCCGCCGGCGTCGACGAGATCGAGAAGCGCCGCGGCATCTCCGGCGACCTGCCCGTCTTCAAGATCGCCGCCGCCGCGGCCGAGGAGGGCATGGACATCGACGACGTCGAGCGTGTCTTCCGGCACGCGAACGACCGCACCCGCACCCTCGGCGTCGCCTTCTCCGGCTGCACCCTGCCCGGCTCCGCCGAGCCGCTGTTCACCGTGCCCGAGGGCCGCCTCGGCATCGGCCTCGGCGTGCACGGCGAGCCCGGCATCGACGAGACCGACCTCGGCACCGCCGACGAGACCGCGACCACGCTCGTCGAGGCCGTACTCAAGGAGCGCCCCGAGGGCGCCGACGGCCGCGTCGTCGTGCTCTTCAACGGCCTCGGCACCGCGAAGTACGAGGAGATGTTCGTCGCCTACCGCACGATCGAGGACCAGCTCGAGGCCGCCGGCCTGACCGTCGTCGACCGCCTCGTCGGCGAGCTCGTCACCTCGCTGGACATGGGCGGCGTCTCGCTCACGCTCGTGTGGGTCGACGACGAGCTCGAGCGCCTGTGGAAGGCCCCATGCGACACCCCGACGGTGAAGATGGGCCAGATCGGCGCCGAGGAGCTTAGCGCCGACGAGATCGAGCAGGTCTCGCAGGCCGAGGACGTCATCCCCGAGGCCGACGACGAGGCCCGCGCCGCGGCCGGCACGCTCGTCGAGGTGCTCGGCGCGGTGTCCGAGGCGCTGGCGGGCAAGAAGGACGAGCTCGGTGAGCTCGACAGCTTCGCCGGCGACGGCGACCACGGCACCGGCATGGCGCGCGGCTCCAGCGAGGCGCTGCGCGTGGCGAAGGAGGCCGTCGAGCGCGGCGCCGGACTGCGCACCGCACTGGGGCGCGCCGGGGAGACCTGGTCCGACCGGGCCGGCGGCACCTCGGGCGCGCTGTGGGGCGCGCTGCTCAACGCGGCGGCCGGCGAGCTGTCCGACTCCGGCACGCCCAGCACCGCCGACCTCGTCCGGGCGGCGCGGGCCGCCGTCGACGCCGTCGTGCGCGTGGGCGGGGCCCAGGCCGGCGACAAGACGATGCTCGACGCGCTGCTGCCCGCCGTCGAGGCGCTCGGTGACGGCGACTGGGCGGGCGCCGCCACGGCCGCCGAGCAGGGTGCCGAGGCCACCGGCCCGATGCGGCCGAAGCTGGGGCGCGCGCGCCCGCTGGCCGAGAAGTCGGTCGGTCACCCCGACCCCGGCGCGGTCTCCGCAGCGCTGGTCATCCGCACCGTCGCCAGCTTCGCCTGACATACCCGCGCGGGGCGGCCGGTCGTCGTATCGACGGCCGGCCGCCCCGCGCGGCTCTATCCGGCACCTGCCGCCAACCGCCCGCCTCCTGCGCCGCCCGCTCCTGCGCCGTTCCCTCCACCTTTCAACCCCTTGAGCGACCTGTCAGGCCGCAGTGTCGGTTGATCGGTGCCCTTCCCCGTTGAGAGGTCGAGTCCGGTGCGGGCCGTGCGCACGGCTCCCTGCGCCGCCCCCTCCGGGGCCATCCGCCGCCCGCCGCCCGCCGCCTGCGCCGCCCGCTCCTGCGCCGTCCCCCTCCTGGGCAGCCGGCCTCCTGGGCCGCCCCCCTCCACCTTTCAACCCCTTGTGTGACCTGTCAGCCCGCAGTGTCGGTTGATCGGTGCCTTCCCCGTTGAAACCTGAGTTTGGTCACCTCGTCGCGCTCCGGGATCGCGTAAGTCGCTGACCTGCACCGATGCGTGCGTGAGAGACCGATCTGAGGCACTAATTGGTGCTCTACCGTGGGGCCTGTGGCATGGATTCGGCGGGTAAGGACGGCGTCGGGGGCGACGGCCGTGCAGATCGCGGAGTCCGTCAATGGCCGGCGGCGGATCGTCGCCCATGTCGGGTCGGCGCATACCGAGGCCGAGCTCGGGCTGCTCGTTGAGCGGGCGCGGGAGCTGTTGGAGGACCCCGGTCAGGGCGAGTTCGACCTCGGCCTGGACCCCGCGGCCCCCAGGGTGGCGATGATCGGCCCGCCGGGAGCAGCGGCGCTCTTCGACGAGCCGGGCTCGGCGACAGGTGAACGTGGACCGGTCGCCCCGCCGCGGGTGGTGGGGACCTCCTCGCGGGTGCTGTATGACGCGCTGAGCGCGGTGTTCACGGATCTAGGCTTCGACGCCCTGGGTGATGCGGTGTTCCGGGATCTGGTGATCGCTCGGATCGTGGAGCCGACCTCGATCCTGGACACCGGCCGTGTGCTGAGCGACCTGGGCGTGAGGCCGGCGAGTGAGAAGACGATGCGCCGCACCCTGGCCCGGGCGGCCGCCGGCGAGGGCCCGGGCGCCTACCGGGACAAGGTCGCCGAGCTGTGCTTCACCCACGCCGCGACCAGTGGTGACGTCTCGCTGTGCTTGTACGACGTGACCACGTTGTACTTCGAGGCCGAGAAGGAGGACGACCTGCGCAAGGTCGGCTACTCCAAGGAACGCCGCGTCGACCCCCAGATCGTCGTCGGCCTGCTCGTCGACCGCCACGGGTTCCCACTCGAGATCGGCTGCTATGAGGGCAACCAGGCCGAGACATCCACGATCATCCCAATCATCAAGCAGTTCCAGGACCGCCACGACATAGAGGACATGGTCGTTGTGGCCGACGCCGGCATGCTCTCGGCGGGCAACCTGGCCGCATTGGAGGAGGCGAACCTGCGCTTCATCGTCGGCTCCAGGGTGACCAAGGCGCCGCTGGACCTGGCCTCGCACTTTCGCTGGCACGGGGACGCGTTCAGCGACGGGCAGGTCATCGACACCATCACTCCCCGCACCGGCCGGCGCAGTGAGAACGACGAAGCGGTGCGTGCCGAGCCGGTCTGGGACCCCGAGCAGCATCCCGGGTCGTGGCGGGCGGTCTGGGCCTACTCGGCCAAGCGGGCGGCGCGCGATGGCAAGACGCTGACGCTGCAGGAGAACCGCGCCCGGGCCGTCATCGCCGGTGAGAAAGCCGCCCGGACCCCCAGATTCGTCAAGACCACCGGCGACACACGCAGCCTGGACGAAGCCGCCCTGGCCCGCGCACGGCGCCTGGTCGGCCTCAAGGGCTACGTCACCAACATCCCCGCCCAGCTGATGGCGGCCGGGGAGGTCATCGGGTCCTACCACGAGCTCTGGCACGTCGAGCAGTCGTTCCGGATGTCCAAGACCGACCTGGCCGCCAGGCCCATGTTCGTCCGGACCCGCGACGCCATCGAGGCCCACCTGACCATCGTGTTCACCGCCCTGGCCCTCTCGCGCGAGGTCCAGCGACGCTCCGGCCTCGCGATCCGCAACGTCATCCGCCAACTCAGGCCCCTGCGCTCAGCGACCATCACCGCCAACGGCGCCACCCAGACCATCCCGCCCCAGATCGACCCCGACCGACGAGCGATCATCGACGCCCTGACGACCGGAAAATCTCAGGCACTAAGCGAATGACCGAACTCAGGTTGAAAGGTCGCGGGTGGTACGAGCGGTCGACACTCGCGGACCACCCCGCTCCTTCGCCGCCGGTGGCCCGCCACCTTTTCCCACAGGCCTCGGCGGGCGCGGCTGTCCACAGACCATCGGCGCAGACCCGGGCGGCTCGGGCACGCTCGTCCGGGTGAGAGATCTGAGCTCCCGCCGGACGGTGACGGTCCCGACGCTCCTGCCCGCCCGGCGTGGCGTCCCGCTCGTCCCGCTGTCCGACGCCGCCGAGGGCGCGCCGGCGTCGAGCCTGCTACGGGTGCGGCGCGGCGTCGTCGCGGCGATCCCGGGCGACCTCGACGAGTTCGAGCGCCAGCGGCAGGAGCACCTCGCCCGGTGCGTCGCCATCAGTCGGGCGCGCAGCTCGCGACACGCCGTCTCGCGACTGTCCGCCGCGTTGTTCCACGGCGTGGCGACCTGGACCGTCCCTGGCCGTCCGTCGATCACCGGTCCCGGCGCGGGTACCCAGGGGCGCGTCCTCGACCACGACCGGCACGTGCTGGCACTGCCCGAGTCGGACGTCCAGCTCGTCGACGGCGTCCCGGTGACCTCGCCGCGGCGCACCATGCTCGACGTCGCGCGCTTCGTGGACCGGCACGAGGCCCTGGTCGCGCTCGACGGGCTGCTTGCCATGGCCGCTCGGGTCGACGTACGGCGTGTGCGCCGGGACCTGCGCGAGCTGGCGCGGGCGGAGCGGGAGACCGAGCGGGTGCGTGCCCAGCTGATGCAGGCTGTCGACCGGCTGCCGGAGCGGTCGCCGGGTCGGGGCCGCGCGAGGTCGATCCTCGACCGGGCGGTCCCGTGGGCGGAGTCCCCCTGGGAGAGCCATACCCGGTGGGTCGTGCTCGTGTGGGGCCGCCGCGATGTCGTCGCCCAGTGCCGGGTCGTCACGAGCATCGGCGTCTTCCACACGGATCTCGCGATCCCCGACGGTGAGCGCAGGGACGGCTCCGTGCGCTACGTCCACGTCGAGTTCGACGGCGGTGAGAAGTACGCGCACCTGCCCACGAGGGAGCGGAACAGGATCTACGCCCGGGAACGGGAGAGGCAGCGGGCGATCGAGGCGTTGGGCGACACCGTCGTGCGGGTCGACGCCCGCGAGGCCGCGCGCCCCGAGCTGCTCGTGGCGAAGATCGAGGCGGCGCTCACCGTCACGCGTGGCCGGCTGCTCCGCCCGGTGCGCGACCTGGCGTGAGGCTAGGACCCGGCGTACCGGGGTGTGCCGTGCCAGCGCTCGCTGACCTTTCAACGAGTTGAGCGACCAGTCAATCGACAGCGTCGGTTGATCGGTGGCATTGCCCGTTGACAGGTCGGGGGTGGGGGTGGGGGAGCCCGCGGGAGTGGGGCGGTATGGGCCGGCCACAGGGCACGTGCGGTGCCCGTGAGCGCCGACCGTTGCTCATGTGAGCGTTCATGTACGCCGAACTTCCCGCATGAGCACGGCGCGCTCTAGCCTGATCGCGGTCCGCCGCTCGACGAGGCGCCCGGCCGGTCGAGGCGGCACATGCCCGACGGCGAAGGGCCTCCCGCCGAGCGGCACCCCGCAGCCACGCCGTGCGCCGTCGTGCGCCGGTGGGCCCGGTGCGGCGGACCACGCGCGTCGTACGGGCTGCCGTGACGCGGGGACCACGGACGACGACGTCGAGGGAGGACACGATGATCGGGATCGATCTGACGGGGCAGGTCGCGCTGGTGACCGGTGCGTCGCGCGGTCTGGGGCGGAGCATCGCCCAGGTGCTTGCCGAGGCCGGTTGTGCCGGCGTCGTCGTCAACTACCGCGGTAGCCGCGAGCGTGCCGAGGACCTCGTTCGTGACCTCGAGGAGAACGGCACCCGGGCGATCGCCGTGCAGGCCGACGTCGGCGAGGAGGAGGACGTACGACGCCTGGTGGCCTCCGCGGTCGAACGGTTCGGCCGGATCGACATCCTCGTCAACAACGCCGGCAGCTGCCCCATCGGCACCTTCGAGGACACCCCGGTCGACGACCTTGACTCGGCCTACCGCAGCATCGTGCGCTCGACGTTCCTCTGCACCCGCGAGGTGGCCCCGGTCATGCGTGCCCAGGGCGGCGGGCGGATCGTCAACGTCTCCTCCACCTCGGGCGTGACCGGCGGGACGATGGGCCCCGCCTACGGCCCGGCCAAGGCGGCGGTGATCGCGATGACGAAGTACTCAGCCAAGACACTGACCGCGGACGGGATCAGGGTCAACTGCATCGCGCCGGGCTACATCGACACCGAGATGTACTACGAGGCCAACCCCGATCTCGAGGTCCGGGCCCGGCGCATCTCCGACATCCCGCTCGGTCGCGTGGCCCGCCCCGAGGAGGTGGCCAACGCCGTGCTGTACCTGGTCTCGGACCTGTCGAGCTACGTCGTCGGGGACACGATCCTCGTCTCGGGCGGCCGCACCACCTGACCCATCCACCTCTCCCGGGCGGGCTCGGACGCTCCCTGCCCGCCCGGGCGACGGCACCACTCATTCACTACAAGGAGGTATGTCGAATGGCTCGATATGTGTGCGGGATCGACGCCGGGACCACCGGCTGCACGGTGATGATCGTCGATCTCACCGGGAACGTCGTCGGTACCGGCTATCGGGAGTATCCCTGCATCTACCCCCAGGCGGGCTGGGTGGAGCAGGACATGGAGGCCGTGTGGGCGGCGATCGCCGCGGCGAGCACCGAGGTGATCGGCCGGACGGGCATCGACCCGGCCGAGATCGCCTCGGTGGGCTTCTCCAGCCAGCGCGGCACGTTCGTGTGCATCGACGAGGACTGGCGCTGCCTGCACGACTCCATCGTCTGGAACGACAACCGCGGGTCCCACGAGGAGATCGAGACGCTGCGGGCGCGCATCACGCCCGAGGAGTACCACGCGCTCACGGGCACCGCGCTGTACGCGAACTGGTCGCTCCCGAAGATCATGTGGGTGAAGAACAACTGGCCCCAGGTGTGGGAGAAGACCTGGAAGGTCGTCAACGGGCAGGAGTGGTTCCTGCACCGGCTCGGCTCCGAGGAACTGTTTTCCGACCCCTCGTCGCTCACGCTGAGCGGGATGCTGGACATCGACGGGCTGCGCTGGTCGGAGAAGATCTGCGAGATCGCCGAGATCCCCCTCGAGGTCCTGCCGCCCCTCAAGGAGCCGATGCGGCAGGTCGGCGTGGTCTCCGCCGAGGCGGCGGCGGCCACGGGGCTCGCGCAGGGCACGCCCATCTGCGTCGGCGGCGGGGACCAGCAGTGCGCCGCGGTCGGCTCGGGCGTGGTGCGCGAGGGGTTGGCCGAGATCACCGTCGGGACCGCGTCGGTGATGGTCGCCCACGCCGAGTCGCGCAAGTCCGACCCGCGCGGCCAGGTCCTGCACGGTGGGCATGCCGTCCCGGGACGTTGGGAGCTCGAGGGGGAGGCCGACTGCTCCGGAGCGATCCTGCGCTGGTTCCGTGACACCTTCGGCCAGGTCGAGCGCGAGAGCGCCGAGCGGCTCGGACTCAGCGCCTACGACCTCATCTGCGCGCAGGCGGCCGAGGCGCCGGCGGGCAGCAAGGGGGCGTTGTTCTTCCCCTTCTTCGTCGGGCAGGTGACGCCGCGCTACGAGCACAACGCGCGCGGCGGGCACTTCGGACTCTCCTTCATGCACGACCGGTCGATGGTCGCCCGCTCGATGCTCGAGGGCAGCGCCTTCGAGATGCGGATGATCGTCGAGGCGATGGAGGACGTCATCGGCACGCCCTTCGAGGCGATCCGACTGTCCGGCGGCGGGGCGAAGAGCATGCTGTGGAACCAGATCCAGGCCGACGTCTACGACCGGCCGATCGAGCTGCTCCAGGTGCCCGAGTGCACGACGCTCGGCGCCGCGATCCTGGGGGCCACGGCCACCGGGGTGTTCGACTCGATCGAGGAGGCGGTCGAGGCGATGGTTCACCCCGTGGGCATCCTGCGGCCGAACCCGAAGAACCGCGAGATCTACGACGACCTCTACGCGGTGTTCGTTTCGACCTTCGAGGCGCTGAGCTCCTCGGGCGCCTACGACCGGATCACGGCGGTGCAGCGCAAGTACTGGGGAGGGTGAGGGCGCCGGGCGTGCGGTGCCGGCGGTGACTGGGCTGGGCGCTCGGGCCTTGGTGCTTGGTGTCGCATGCTGGGTGCCGGCGGTGCCCGCTCGCACATCTGGTGCCTCACCCCCGCGGATCCTTGCCCCCCTCGCACCTCGGACCCCTGACCTTTCAACGGGTTGAGCAACCAGTCAATCGACAGTGTCGGTTGACCGGTGCCACTACCGGTTGACAGGTCGGGGGTGAGGGTGGGGGAGCGAGTGGGGGTGGGCCGGTAGTGGCCGGGGCACGCGGACGCCCGATGCGGAGCGTCGGTCAGTCGGCGCGCACGGCCCAGACGGTGGTGTCCGGCGGGACGACGGCGACGTCCGCGCTCCCAGTAGCGCCTGAGTCACCGGCGTCGTCGCCGCTGACGGGGCCCTCGGACCCCGGCGGCTGCGAGGACAGCAGCACGCGCCAGCCGGCGGGGAGCTCGACGGCGTCGCCGCCGGTCACCGTGACCACCAGGACCTCGGTCGCGCCGGTGCCGGCGGACTCGCCCTCAGCGCCGTCGCCGCCACCACCACCGCTCAGCAGCGCCAGCACGTGCTCGGGGTCGCCGAGACCCTCGACCTCGCGCAGCCGCGCCCGTCCCAGGCCCAGCTCCCGGCGCAGGCGTAACGCCTCCCGGTACAGCTCGAGCGTCGAGCCCGCCACGCCGCGCTGGGCGTCGACCGCCAGCTCGCCGTACACCTCGGGCTGCGGCAGCCACGCACGACCGGTCGGGGAGAAGCCGAACGCCGGCTTCGCCCCCTCCCACGGCATCGGCACCCGGCAGCCGTCGCGGCCGGCCTCCTTGCCCTCGGTGCGGAAGAACGCGGGGTCCTGGCGCACGTCGTCGGGCAGGGCGGTGTGCTCCGGCAGCCCGAGCTCCTCGCCCTGGTAGAGGTAGGCCGAGCCCGGCAGCGCGAGCATGAGCTGCGTGACGGCGCGCGCCCGCCGCAGCCCGAGCGCGGCGTCGGGCTGGGCGTCGTCGGCCCGGATGCCGTTGGGGCCCTTGCCGGTGTCGGCCAGGCCCAGGCGGGTGGCGTGCCGCACGACGTCGTGGTTGGACTGCACCCAGGTCGTCGGCGCCCCGACCAGATCCGCCGAGGCCAGCGACTCCGCGATCGAGGCCCGGTAGCTGTCCGCCCCGTACTCGGTGACGAGGAACTGGAAGTTGAAGGCCTGGTGCATCTCGTCGCGCCGCACGTAGCGCGCCAGCCGCTCGGCGGAGTCGACCCACGCCTCGGCCACGAGGATCCGGGCGGGGGAGTAGGTGTCGAGGACGCCCCGCCACGCGCGGTAGATCTCGTGCACGCCGTCGCGGTCCCACATCGGCGCGGGCGGGACCTGGTCCGGGTCGACGGCGGAGCCGCTGACCATGTCCCAGTGCCACTGCCAGTCCGGCAGCTCGGGGGCCTTGACGAGCCCGTGCGCGACGTCGACGCGGAACCCGTCCACGCCGCGGTCGAGCCAGAACCGCAGGATCGACTTGAACTCCGCCCTGACCTCGGGGTTGTCCCAGTCGAGGTCCGGCTGGCTCGAGTCGAACAGGTGGAGGTACCACTGCCCGTCCTCGGACCAGCTCGAGCCCGGCGCGTCCGCGCGGTCGCGCACGCGGGTCCAGGCGATCGACCCGAAGACCGAGGTCCAGTCGTTCGGCGGCAGCTCGCCGCCGTCGCCGCGCCCCTCCCGGAAGAGGTAGCGGGACCGCTCCGAGGAACCGGGGCCGGCCTCGAGGGCCGCCCGGAACCAGTCGTGCTGGTCGGAGGTGTGGTTGGGGACGAGGTCGACGACGACGCGTAGCCCGAGCTCGTGCGCCCGGGCGATGAGCGCCTCGGCGTCGGCCAGGGTGCCGAACCGCGGGTCGACGTCGCGGTAGTCGGCGACGTCGTAGCCCGCGTCCTTCTGCGGGGAGCGGTAGAAGGGGGAGAGCCACAGGGCGTCGACGCCGAGGTCGGCGAGGTGGTCGAGGCGGGCGGTGATGCCGGGCAGGTCGCCCATGCCGTCGCCGTCGGCGTCGGCGAAGGAGCGGGGGTAGACCTGGTACACGACGGCGTCGCGCCACCAGTCCTGGGCCGCCTCGACGCCGTCGTGCAGGACGCGGGTGGGACGCAGCTCGATCATGTGTCTCCTTCGGTGGTCGCGGGGGCGGCGCCGGTGGAGCGGCGCACCACCAGCTCGGGGACGAAGGTCAGCTCGGTGGGCCGCGGCTCCGCCCCACGGATGATCGCCACGAGCGTGGAGACGGCGGCCTGGCACATCGCCGCCACGGGCTGGCGCACGGTGGTCAGCGGCGGGTCGCTGAAGGCCATGAGGGGGGAGTCGTCGTAGCCGACCACCGAGACGTCCTCGGGCACGCGCAGGCCGGCCGCGCGGACGGCACGCACGACGCCGAGCGCCATCATGTCCGAGGCGGTGACGATCGCCGTGCAGCCGGCAGCCACCAGCTCGGCGCCCGCCGCCCGCCCGCCCTCGACGGTGAACAGCGTGGGCACCACCATGGGGGAGCGGTCGTCGAGATAGGCGCGCACGGCCTGCTCGAAGGCCTCGACCTTGCGGGCCACCGGCACGAACCTCGTCGGCCCCACGGCCAGCCCGATACGGCGGTGCCCCTGCGCGGCGAGGTGGCGCACGGCCAGGTCCATCGCGTCGCCGTCGTCGGCGGCGAAGGCCGGGGCCGCGATCTGCGGGTTCGTGCCGTTGACCAGCACGAAGGGCAGCCGGCGCTCGACGAGGCGCTGGTAGCGCGAGGGGTCGGCGGACGTGTCGGCGTGCAGGCCCGAGACGAAGATGATCCCGTCGACGTCGTGCTCGATGAGCATCTCGACGTAGTCGTCCTCGGTGGTGCCGCCGGGGGACTGCGTGCACAGCAGCGGGGTGAACTCCGAGCTCGAGAGGAGGGTCTCGATCTGCTGGGCGAAGGCCGGAAAGATCGGGTTCGACAGCTCGGGGACGATGAGGCCCACGAGCCCGGCGGCGCGCTGGCGCAGCGTGGAGGGTCGTTCGTAGCCGAGCACGTCGAGCGCGGCGAGCACCTCGCGGCGGGTGACCTCGGCGACGCCGGTGCGGCCGTTGAGCACGCGGGAGACGGTCGCGGTGGAGACGCCGGCCTGCTCGGCGACGTCGGTCAGCCGGGTGCGCGGGCTCATGACGCGCCTCCTGGCGTGCGGGGGTCGCACGGGCGCGGCTGCGTGCACGGACGCTGCCTGGTGGGGCCGGGGAAGGACATCTGTGCTCCTCGTCGAGCTTCCGCCGCACGCGGAGGTGGTGGTGCCCGGGGCGGGCACCCTGCTGTGGCCTGAAAGTTACTGCAAGCGCTTGCAGATTGCCAACCGCGCACGTACTGTCGGCCGCAGCCAGTGGCGTGCGCAGTGATGCGAACGCCCGGTCGACACCCCTGTCCCCTTCACACACCTGGAGACCGAGATGCGACGGAGCATCACCACCCTGGCGGCCGCAGCGGCCGTGGCACTGACCCTGGCCGCGTGCGGCGGGGGATCCGACGACGACGCGGACACCGAGGAGGAGACCACCGAGGAGGCGGAGGACACCGACGCCGAGACCGGTTCCGAGGACGAGGAGTCCGGTTCGGAGTCCGGCTCGGAGTCCTCCTCAGAGGAGGGCGGGGAGGACGAGGTCGCCGAGGCCGGCGCCGTCACCCCCAACGAGGAGGGCACCCTCGTGGTGTGGGTCGACGAGACCCGCCAGGCCGCCGTCGAGGAGGCCGCCGTGGCCTTCGAGGAGGAGACCGGCGTCGAGGTGCAGACCGTGCTGCGCAACTTCGAGGACATCCGCACCGACTTCGTCACCCAGGTCCCCACCGGTGAGGGCCCGGACATCACCGTCGGCGCCCACGACTGGCTCGGCGAGCTGACCGTCAACGGCGTCGTCGCCCCGCTCGAGCTGGCCAACACCGACGAGTTCGAGCAGGTCGCCATCGACGCGGTCACCTACGACGGCCAGGTCTACGGCCTGCCCTTCGCCATCGAGAACATCGCCCTCATCCGCAACACCGAGCTCGCCCCCGAGGCCCCGGCCACCTGGGACGACGCCCTGGCCGCCGGCGAGGAGGCGGGCACCGAGTTCCCGATCCTCATCCAGTCCGACGGCGAGAACGGCGACCCGTACACCTTCTACCCGCTGCAGACCTCCTTCGGTGCGCCGGTCTTCGTCACCGACGACTCCGGCGAGTACACCGAGGAGCTGGGCCTGGGCGGAGAGGGTGGGGCGGCCTTCGCCCAGTGGCTGGCCGAGCAGGGCGAGAACGGCACCGGCGCCCTGGACACCAACATCACCTACGACATCGCGGTGGAGGCCTTCGCCAACGGCGAGTCGCCGTTCATCATCGGTGGCCCCTGGATGCTCGCTTCCTTCGAGGACATCGATGTCGCCATCGACCCGATCCCGGCGCCCGGCCCCGAGGCGGCGGTGCCCTTCGCCGGCGTGCAGGCCTTCTTCGTCAACGCGCAGTCGCCGGACGCGCTCATCGCCAACGACTTCCTCGTCAACTTCATGTCCACCGAGGAGGCGCAGACCTCGCTGTTCGAGACCGGCGACCGCGTCCCGGCGCTGACCGTGGCGGCCGACGCGGCCGCGGAGGACGCGATCGTGGCCGGCTTCCGCGAGGTCGGCGCCGAGGCCGCGCCGATGCCCGCGCTGCCCGCCATGGGTCAGGTCTGGCAGTTCTGGGGCGTGACCGAGGGCGGCATCATCTCCGGCGCCGAGGACGACCCGGCCGGTGCCTGGGAAGCCATGGTCGCCGACATCCAGGGCGCCATCGACGCCGGCTGACGCCCAGCCACCCGCCCGGGGCGGCCGGCTGCCGAGGTGGTCGCCCCGGTCGAGCGGGGCCACGACGTCGACGTCGGGCACCGCTCCCGCACGACCCGCACGAACCCGACGCCGGGCGCCGCACCTCCACGACCCGGCGACCCCGATATCGGGCGCCGCACCCGCACGACCCCGACGTCGGGCACCGCACCCGCACGACCCGGCGACCCCGGCTCCGTGCCCCCTCCTGACCGGCCCGCCTCCTCGCTCCCGGCGCCGGACGACGACGTGCCACGTTCCGCGAAAGGACGTCCATGACCACGACCGACATGCCGCCGGTGACGCAGCCGCCGGCATCCAGAGGCGGCGGCACGCACCCCGCCCGCGGGGGTGACGTCAACGGCTGGTTCTTCGTCAAGCTCGTCCTCGTCGCGCTGGTCGACGCCCTCGGCGTGACGATCCTCTTCCAGGCCTGGAACAACGACTCGTGGTGGCTGTTCGGCGGGACCCTCGTCATCCTCGCCGCCGTCAACTGGGTCTACTTCTCGCGGCGCACGGTGCCGATGAAGTACCTGCTGCCGGGCCTCATCTTCCTGGCCGTGTACCAGATCTTCACCATCGTCTACACGGGCTACGTCTCCTTCACCAACTACGGCGACGGCCACAACCTCACCAAGCCCGAGGCGGTCGAGCAGCTGCTCGCCCAGAACGAGCGCACGCTGCCCGACGCCACGCGCTACCCCGTGGTCGTCGTCGAGCGCGAGGGCGTGGACGGCGCCGAGCTCGGCCTGGCGATCCTCGACGAGGCGGACGGCACCGTCCGGGTCGGCTACGCCGACGAGCCGCTCGTCGACGCGCCGGACGCGGTGGTCGAGGACGGCCGGATCACCTCCCTGCCGGACGTGACCGTGCTCCAGCAGGCCGACATCTACCAGCGTCCCCAGGAGGTCGCGGAGCTGCGGGTGCCCTTCTCCGAGGATCCCAACGACGGCTCCCTGCGCACCACCGACGGCCGCTCGGCAGCCCAGGCCACCTCCCGGCTCGTCTACGACGAGGACGCGGACGTGATGACGAACGTCGAGACCGGCGTCGAGTACCGGCCGAACGATCGCGGCAGCTTCGTCTCCGAGGACGGCGAGGCGCTCAACGTCGGTTGGCGGGTGTTCGTCGGGCCCGAGAACTACGTCGACGCCTTCGCCGACTCGCGCTACTCCGGCCCGCTGCTGCAGGTGCTGCTGTGGACGATGGCGTTCGCGTTCCTCTCGGTGGTGACGACCTTCCTGCTGGGCCTGTTCCTCGCCGTCGTCTTCAACGACCGCCGGCTCAAGGGGCAGAAGGTCTACCGGACCCTCCTCATCCTCCCGTACGCCTTCCCGGGCTTCCTCGCCGCCCTGCTGTGGGCGGGCCTGCTCAACGAGCGCTTCGGGTTCATCAACAACGTGCTGTTCTTCGGCGCGGAGATCCCCTGGCTGACCGACCCATGGTTGGCCAAGCTCTCGGTCCTGCTGGTCAACCTCTGGCTCGGCTTCCCCTACATGTTCCTCATCTGCACCTCGGCGTTGCAGTCGATCCCCGGCGACGTCAAGGAGGCCGCCCGCATCGACGGCGCCGGCGTCCTCCAGCAGTTCCGCTCGATCACGATGCCGCTGGTGCTGGTCGCCACCGCCCCGTTGCTCATCGCGTCCTTCGCCTTCAACTTCAACAACTTCAACCTCATCTACATGCTCACCGGCGGCGGACCGCGGATGGACTCGGCCAGCGTCCCGGTCGGGCACACCGACATCCTCATCTCGATGGTCTACAACATCGCCGGCATCGACGGGAGCTCGCAGAAGGACTACGGGCTGGCCTCGGCGCTGTCGATCCTCATCTTCATCATCGTCGCCGCGGTCTCCGTCATCGGCTTCCGTCAGGCGCGCAAGCTGGAGGAGTACAACTGATGTCCGCCACCGACTCCACCGGCTCCGACGTCGCCACCGACCGGAAGGGGCAGGAGCTCCCGCCCCAGCCGAGGATGCCGTTCGGCCGCTGGTTCGCCGAGCTGGGCATCCGCCACGTCATCGGGATCGTGTTCGTCATCTACGCCGCGTTCCCCATCGTCTACGTCGTCTCGGCGTCGCTGGCCGGGCAGGGGGCCACGCTCACCGGGTCGAACTCGCTGTTCACGTCGTTCGACGTCGGCAGCTACTCCCAGCTCAGCGACACCACCCTGTACTGGACCTGGTTCCGCAACACCATGTTCATCGGGCTCTCGACGGCGATCGGCACCGTGGTCATGGCCGCGGCCGCCGCGTACGCCTTCTCCCGGTTCCGGTTCAAGGGGCACGCGTTCGGGCTCAACACGCTCCTCGTGCTGCAGATGTTCCCCCAGCTGCTCGCCTTCGTCGCGATCTTCCTGCTGCTGCTCTCGATCGGGGAGGTTGTGCCCGCGCTCGGGCTCAACTCCCGGCTCGGACTCATCTGCGTCTACCTCGGCGGCGCGCTGGGGACGAACACCTTCCTCATGTACGGGTTCTTCAACACCGTGCCCAAGGAGCTCGACGAGGCCGCGAAGATCGACGGCGCCAGCCACGCCCGCATCTACTGGACGATCATCCTGCGCATGGTCGCGCCGGTGCTCGCGGTGGTCGGGCTGCTCTCCTTCGTCTCGACCTTCTCCGACTTCGTCATCGCCCGCGTGGTGCTGCAGTCCGAGCAGAACTGGACCCTGGCCCTGGGGCTGTACCAGATGGTGTCCTCGCTGACGAACCAGAACTGGGGCATGTTCGCCGCCGGCGCCGTCATCGCCGCGGTCCCCGTCCTGCTGCTCTTCCTCTTCCTCCAGCGCTACATCGTGGGCGGGCTGACAGCGGGGTCCGTCAAGGGCTGATCCGGCTGCGTCCGCCGAGGTGGACCGGTCTCGCCCGGGACGGACCTCTGCGCAGTCCATCTCGACCGAGCGTGGTCCACCTCGGCGCAGGGGGAGCGCTCTCACTGCGTCGCGGGCATCGCTCTGCCCACCCGAAGGCACCCTCGCTGCTCATGTGAGCGAAGAGGGCGCGAATGTTGCGCGCATGTGCGCGGAGCGGCCATCCTGGTCGGACCAGCGCACCGGTCGCCAACGGGTGGCCCGCGGCGTGCGCACCACCAGCGAACACGGAGGTTCGAAGGATGTCAGACGGCCCCTACCTGCTCGGGATCGACATGGGTACCGGCGGTGCCCGCGCGGGTGTCTTCGACGCCGCCGGCACCATCAAGGGCGTCCACGCCACCGAGTGGGCCACCTCCTTCCCCCGCCCCGGCCGCGCCGAGCAGGACCCCGACGCCTGGTGGACCTGCATCGTCGCCGCCGTCCGCGGAGCGCTCGAGCAGGCGAAGGTGTCCGCCGACGCCATCGCCGGCATCTCGGTGGACGCCACGAGCGCCACCGTCGTCGCCGCGACCAAGGACGGCAAGCACCTGCGCCCGGCGCTGCTGTGGATGGACGTGCGCGCCACCGAGGAGACCGAGACCCTCGCCGCCACCGGCGACCCCGCGCTGAAGTACTCCGGCTACGGCCGCGTCTCGGCCGAGTGGGGCGCGCCGAAGTCGATGTGGCTGCGCAACAACGAGCCCGAGATCTTCGCCCAGGCCGACGTCCTCGTCGACTGCACCGACTGGCTCGTCCACCGCCTCACCGGCGAGTGGACGATGTCCCTCAACCACGCCGCCGGCAAGTACTTCTACGACACCTCGGTGGGCGGCTGGCCGACCTCCCTGTACGAGAAGGCCGGCGCCGCCGACGTCCTGGAGAAGTTCCCCGAGCGGATCCTGCCGGTCGGCACCGCCGTGGGCGGTCTGCGCCCGGGCGTGGCCGACGAGCTCGGGCTCGCCGCCGGCACCCCGGTCGCCGAGGGCGCCATCGACGCGTACGCCGGCGCCATCGGGCTCGGCGTCGTCGAGCCCGGCAAGATGGCCCTCATCACCGGATCGAGCCACGTGATGATCGGCCAGTCGCCCGTCCCGCTGCACGCCGAGGGACTGTGGGGCTCCTACACCGACGCCGTCGTGCCGGGGGAGTGGACCGTGGAGGCCGGGCAGGTCTCCACCGGGTCGGTCGTCGCCTGGTTCCGCGACCACCTCGCCCGCCGCGCCAACGAGCGGGCCGCCGCCGAGGGCCGCAACGCCTACGAGATCCTCGACGAGATGGCCGCCGAGGTGCCGATCGGCTCCGAGGGCCTGGTGCTGCTCGACCACTTCCAGGGCAACCGCTCGCCCTACTCCGACCCGCGCTCGCGCGGCGTGTTCTGGGGCCTGACCCTCGGTCACGGCGAGAGCCACATGTTCCGCGCCATCCTCGAGGGCATCTGCTTCGGTACCGAGAACATCTTCCGCACCATGCGCGACAACGGCTTCCCGCCGGAGGAGGTCGTCGTCTCCGGCGGCCCGGCCAAGAGCCGGTTCTGGATGCAGATGCACGCCGACGTGTCCAACCTGCCGATGACCTTCACCGACGTCCGCGAGGGTCCGCTGCTCGGCTCGGCGATGATGGCCGCCGTCGGGGCCGGCGTGCACGCCGACCTGCCCGCCGCCGCCAAGGCCATGGTCCGCACCGTGGAGGTCATCGAGCCCGACGCCGAGGCCCACGAGGCCTACCGGCACAACTTCCAGGCCTACGTCGACACCTACGACGCGATGAAGGACCTCATGCACGACATGTCCCGCCACGTCGACGAGGCCTGACCTACCGCCACCATCACCGCCACCCGAGCACCCGAGCTCACGAGCACCCGAAGGGATCACGAGCACCACATGACCGAGAAGATGAAGGCAGCCGTCCTCCACGCCGTCGGAGACGTCCGCACCGAGGAGGTCGACCGGCCCACGCCCGGCCCGGGCGAGGTGCTGCTGAAGGTCGCCGCCTGCGGCGTGTGCGGGTCCGACCTGGACCGCATGTTCAAGAAGGGCGCCCACAAGCTCCCGCTCATCACCGGCCACGAGTTCTCCGCCTGGGTCGCCGAGCTCGGCGAGGGTGTCACCGACCTGGCCGTCGGCGACCTCGTCACGGTGCCCCCGATGCTGCCCTGCTTCGAGTGCGCCCCGTGCGTGGCCGGCCACTACAGCCTGTGCGAGGACTACGACTACTACGGCTCGCGCCGCCACGGCGCCTACGCCGAGTACGTCGCCGGCCCGGCCAAGCTCCTGCTCAAGGTGCCCGCCGACCTCGACCCGCGGGCCGCCGCCATGGTCGACCCCTCGGCGATCGCCCTGCACGCCCTGCTGCGCACGAAGCTGGCGCCGGGCAAGCGCGTGGCCGTCGTCGGGGCGGGCGGGCCGATCGGCCTGTTCGCCATCCAGTGGGCCCGGCTCGGCGGGGCGCTCGACGTCCTCGCCGTCGACCTGTCCGAGGAGAAGGCGGAGCTCGCCCGCCAGGCCGGCGCCACCGCGACGGCCACGACCCCGGAGCAGGCCACCGAGGCGGCCGGGCTCGGCTACGACATCGTCGTCGAGTGCTCCGGCCACCCGGTCGCCGAGGACCAGGCCGTCGGGCTGGCCGGCCGGCACGGCGAGGTCGTCCTCATCGGCATCCCCAACGCCGACGTGACGATCAGCGACAAGAACTGGGCCCGCATGATGCGGCTCGAGATCGACATCAAGGGCTCGTGGAACTCCTTCTCTGCGCCGTTCCCGGGCACCGAGTGGACGACCACGGTCGAGGCCATGCACCAGGGCCTGCTCAAGTGGGAGTTCATGATCACCCACGAGCTCGGCCTGGACGAGGTGGGTGAGACCATCGAGGCGATGTACAACCGCACCATCCACTCCTCGAAGGTGCTCTTCCTCCCGCACGGCAAGCAGTAACGAGGCACGACGTGGCGGCGCCGACGAGGGTCGGCGCCGCCACGCCGTCCGGCGCGTCGTGCCGGCCGGTCCGGGTCGCCCGGTCCGCCGTGCTCACCCGTGCGGGTCGCCCCGGCAGGGCCGGCACCGGCACGACGACGCACCACCACCCGCACGACGACGAACGACCATCAGCACGGAGGAGGGACCCATGCGGAGCGACGACAGCGAGCGCGACCTCCTGCTGCTGCGCGTGGCCACGCTCTACCACGAGCAGGAGCTCACCCAGCAGGAGGTGGCCGAACGCCTCCACCTCACCCGCTGGCAGGTCGGGCGCCTGCTCCAGGAGGCACGCCGCACCGGCATCGTGCGCATCGAGATCGTCCACCCCCGCGCCCGCTCGCACGCGCTGGAGGCCGCGCTCGTCGACCGCACGGGGCTGAGCGGCGCAGTCGTCGTGCCGCCCGCCCGGGACCCGCTGTCCACCCGGGAGCGGGTGGCGGCCGCCGCCGGCGAGCTGCTCGCCGACCTCAAGGAGGCGCCCGCCACGCTCGCGGTGTCCTGGGGCCGGACGATGAACGACCTCGCCGCGCAGATCCCGCCGTCGTGGGCGGACGGCACCACCGTGGTCCAGGCCAACGGCGGTCTCTCCCAGCCCGGCCCCTCCGACCCCGCGCGCGTGGTGGCGGAGCTGGCCCGGCAGGCCCGCGGCACGGCCGTCTTCCTCCAGGCGCCCACCATCGTCGACTCCCCGGAGCTCGCCCGGATCCTCATGTCCGACGGCTCCGCGCGCCGCGTGCTGGACCGGGCCCGCGCCGCCGACGCCCTCCTCTTCGCCCTGGGCGAGCCGGTGGAGACCTCCGTACTGGTCGAGACCGGCAACATCAGCGCCGAGGAGGTCCAGCGCCTCGTCGCCCACGGCGCCGTCGGGGACGTCCTCGGCCGCTTCATCGACTCCGACGGCCGCTCGGCCGACCCGGCCCTCGACGCGCGCACCGTGGGCCTCACCCTGGACGAGGTGCGCGCCTCCCCGCTGGCCATCGCCATCGCCGCCGGCGCCAACAAGACCGCGGTCGCCCGGGCCGCGGTCGCCCACGGCCTGTGCGACGTCCTCGTCACCGACGAGGAGGTCGCCGCCGCCCTGCTCGAGACCTTCCCGCCCGCCGGGAGCCCCGACGGTGCGCCGGCCGGCGACGCACCGGCCGACGCGCCCGCCACCCAGCCGTCCCCACGTACCCGTCAGCAACGACAAGGAGCACAGCCATGAGCCAGCCCACCCGCACCGAGGTCGCCCAGCTCGTCGACCACACGCTGCTCAAGCCGGAGTCCACCCCCGACGACGTCGCCGCCCTCGTGCGCGACGCCGTCGCCCTGGGCACCTACTCGATCTGCGTCTCGCCGAACCTCGTCCCCGTCGAGGTCCCCGAGGGCCTCAAGGTCGCCGTCGTGTGCGGGTTCCCCTCCGGCGCGCACGCCGCGGAGGTCAAGGCCGCCGAGGCCGCCCGCTCCGCCGCCGACGGCGTCGACGAGATCGACATGGTCATCGACCTGTCCCTGGCCCGCACCGGCCGCTACGACGCCACCGAGGCCGAGATCCGCGCCGTGCGCGAGGCCGCCCCCGGCGTCGTCCTCAAGGTCATCATCGAGTCCGCCGCGCTGACCGACGAGCAGATCGTCGCGGTGTGCGAGGCGGCCGAGCGCGCCGGCGCCGACTTCGTCAAGACCTCCACCGGCTTCCACCCCGCCGGCGGGGCGACCGAGCACGCCGTCGCGCTCATGTCGAAGACCGTGGGCCCGCGCCTCGGCGTCAAGGCCTCCGGCGGGATCCGCGACACCGAGAAGGCGCTGGCCATGATCGCCGCCGGGGCGACCCGCCTGGGCCTGTCCGGCACGGGCGCCGTGCTCGACGGCCTGGCCGACTGACCAGGTCCTGCTGACCGGGGACGGGGAGCGACACATGCCGGGCGACGGGGACGGGCGCATGCTCACCTACGAGTACCAGGCCGACGGCACCATGGCGCTGGTCCGGCGCCCCGTCCCCGCCGCCGAGCCGGGCGGGATCACGGTCGACGTCGTCGCCTCGGGCCTGTGCGGCACGGACCTGAAGATCGCCCGCGGCGAGCACCGCATGTTCCCGCCCGGCACCGTGCGGGTCCCGGGCCACGAGATCGTCGGCCGGGTGCGCGAGGACCGCTCCGGGGCGGCCGCGCTGGCGCCCGGCACCCTCGTCGCGCTCGCCCCCAGCCTCGGCTGCGGCACCTGCCCCGCCTGCGCCGGCGGCCGCCCCAACATCTGCGGGAACTACGCGGGCCTCGGCCTCACCCTCGACGGCGGGTTCGCCGAGGTCGTCGCCGTCCCCGCGCGCGGGGTCGACGGCGGCAACGTGCTGCCCGTGGCCCCCGGGATCGACCCCCTCGACGTCGTCCTCACCGAGCCGGTGGCCGCCGTCCACCGGGGGCTTGAGCCCCTCGACCCCGGCCCGGGGGACACGGTGCTGGTCCTGGGCGCCGGACCCATCGGTCTCATCGCGGTGCTGCTGGCCCGCCTGCGCGGGGCGAGCCGGATCATCGTCAGCCAGACCTCCGCGCCCCGGCGCGAGCGCGCGGCCGAGCTCGGCGCCGACCACACGATCGACCCGCGCGCCGAGGACCTCCTCGACCGCGTCGCCGAGCTGACCGACGGGCGCGGGGCGGACTGCGTCGTCGTCGCCACCCCGGTGCCCGAGGTGCTGGGCCAGGCGCTGCGAGCCGCTGCCGTCGGCGGGCGCGTGAACTTCTTCGCCGGCATGCCCGCCGGCCGCTCCGAGGTGCTCCTCGACGCCAACCTGGTGCACTACCGCGAGCTCGTCGTCACCGGCTCGGCGTCGAACACCCCGCAGGACAACGCCGAGGCCCTGGCCATCCTCTCCGCCGACCCGCGGCGGTTCCGCGCCCTGGTCACCGACCGGTTCCCGCTCGAGCAGGCGCCGCAGGCCCTGGCCCGGGCCACCTCCGGCGACGCGCTCAAGGTGGTGCTCGAGCCGTAGGACACTGGGGCCATGATCGAGATCCTCAGCCCCGACGAGGTCGCGCGCGGCCGCGTCACCGGCGCCGTGGTGGCGAACATCCTGCAGACCCTGCGCGAGCGCGTCACCGCCGGCACCAACCTCCTCCAGATCGACCGCTGGGCCGAGGAGATGATCGTCCGCGCAGGGGCCACCTCCTGCTACGTCGACTACGAGCCGTCCTTCGGGCGCGGCCCGTTCGGCCACTTCATCTGCACCGCGGTCAACGACGCCGTCCTGCACGGCCGGCCGCACGACCGCGACCTGGTCGACGGCGACCTGCTCACCCTCGACCTCGCCGTCATCACCCACGGGGTGGCGGCCGACGCGGCGATCAGCTTCGTCGTCGGGGAGCGGCCCGACCCGGTGGCCGACGCGCTCATCGGGGCCACGCGCCGCGCCCTGGCGGCGGGCATCGAGGCCGCCGGCCCCGGGGCGAGGATCGGGGACGTCTCGCACGCGATCGGCACGGTGCTCACCGAGGCCGGCTACCCGGTCAACACCCAGTTCGGCGGGCACGGCATCGGCACGACCATGCACCAGGACCCGCACGTGCCCAACACCGGCCGCCCGGGACGCGGATTCGTGCTGCGCCCCGGGCTCATGCTGGCGATCGAGCCGTGGGTGATGGCGGACACCGACGAGCTCGTGGTCGACGACGACGGCTGGACGCTGCGCAGCGCCACCGGGTCGCTCGCCGCCCACTCCGAGCACACCATCGCCATCACCGACGACGGCGCGGACATCCTCACCCTGCCCTAGCGCCGACCCTGGCCCCTAGCGCCGTCGTGCGCCGTCGTGCGCCGTCGTGCGCCGAGGTGGACCGAACTCGTCCGAGGTAGACGTCGACGCAGTCCACCTCGGACGGCTGTGGTCCACCTCGGCGGGCGGGACGGGCCTCAGACCCGTTCGACCGCCTCGGCCATCGCCCCCAGCAGCACCGCGACGGAGATCGCCCCCGGATCGGGGTGGCCGACGCTCCGTTCACCCAGGGACTTGGACTTGCCGAACCCCGAGACCAGCTCGGCCGAGCGCTCGGCCCCGGCCTCGGCCGCGTCGGCGGCGGCCCGCGCGGTCGCGACGAGGCCCTGCCCGACGGCGTCGCGCGCGGCCTCCGCGGCGGGCACCAGCGCGTCGAGCATCGTCTTCTGCCCGACGGCGGCCTTGCCCCGCTTCATCACCTGCTCGGCGCCGACCGCGAGGGCGGCGGCGTACCCCTCGGCGTCGAGGGTGTCGGTGGTCAGGGTCTTGCCGGGTGCCCGGAACAGCGTGCCGAAGATGGCCCCCGAGGCACCGCCGCTGGTGGCGAGGACCGCCGAGCCGACCTCCTTGTAGACCTCGCCGACGGTGGCCGGCGAGGCGGCCTCGAGGGCGGCCCGGCCGGCGGCGAACCCGCGGGCCATGCCGACCCCGTGGTCGCCGTCGCCGATGGCCTGGTCCGCGCGGGTGAGCCTCTCCTTGGCCGCGACGATCGCGTCGCAGCCGGCCAGCAGCACCTCATGCAGCTGGTCGATGGTGAGCTTCTCGGCCATCGCTCAGCCCTGGGAGTAGGGCAGCGAGCGGCACGGGGCGGCCAGCAGCCGCTCGAGCTCGTCGTCCAGGCGCAGCAGGGTCAGGGAGAAGCCGGCCATCTCCTGGGAGGTGAAGTACGAGCCGACGTCGGTGCGCACCACCTCGATGCCCTTGGCCTCGAGCACCTCGCGGGCCTTGCGGTTGACCACGAGCAGCTCCATGAGAGTGGTCGCACCCAGGTTGTTGACGAGCAGCGCGACCCGGTCGCCGGCCGCGTAGGGCAGGTCCGCGACGATCTTCTCGAGGATCTTCTCGGTCAGCTCGTCGGCGGGCATCATGCTCGAGCGCTCGACGCCGACCTCGCCGTGCATGCCCAGGCCGATCTCGATCTCGTCGTCGCCGAGCTCGAAGGTGGGCTCACCGGTCTCCGGCAGCGAGCCGGCCCGGACCGCGACGCCGAGCGTGCGGGTGGCGCCCTGCGCCTTGCGGACCACGGCCTCGGCAGCCTCGAGCGAGTCGGCCTCGGCGCAGGCGGCGCCGGCGATCTTGACGACGTAGAAGGCGCCGCCGATGCCGCGGCGGGTCTCCGGGTCGTCGGTGGCGACGTCGTCGTTGACCAGGACGGTGGCGGTGGCGATGTCGTCGTCGTCCTCGGCGAGCTCGGCGCCCATGTCGAAGTTGAGGACGTCCCCGGCGTAGTTGCCGTAGAGCAGGAGCACGCCCTTGCCGCGGTCGGCGGCGGTGATGGCCTCCTGGACGTGCTGCGGGGCGGGGGCGGCGAAGATGTGGCCCGCGACGCTGGCGTCGGCCAGGCCCGGGCCCACGTAGGCGGTGTACATCGGCTCGTGGCCGGATCCGCCGCCGATGACGAGGCCGACCTTGCCGTCCTCGATGCCCTCGCGGACCAGCACGCGCGACCCGGGCTCGCGGCGCAGGGCACCGTGGGAGGCCAGGACCATGCCGTCGAGCACCTCGTCGACGAGGTTCTCCGGGTCGTTGATGATCTTCTTCGCCTGGGGCATGACGCACCTCGCTGTCGTCCGGGCGGGTGCGCCGTCGGGCGGATCCCGGTGGTGCCGGGGGCGTCGACCGCTCACCGCATCGTGAGAAGTTCTCAGCGTTGATCGCTGCGTGGTTCAGCGTACTCGCGGCGGGTGCGGACGCCAGGTCCCGGTCGTGAACGTGCTCATCTGAGCGCGGGGCACGGCTGCCGGGTCCGCGGTCCGTGCGCTGGCGGTTCGTCCTGCACTGTCCTGCGCCGAGGTGGACCCTGCCCGTCCCAGGTGGACTGCGCCGACGTCGATCTCGGCCGAGTTCGGTCCACCTCGGCGCGGGAGGAGCGGGTGTGCGGGAGGAGCGGCTCAGCCGAAGGTGAGCAGCGCGGCCGTGCCCGGTTCGAGCAGGACCGCGCCGTCGCGCTCGCCGAGGTCCGTGGACGCGTGGGTGACGGTGGTGTCTCCAGGGACCTCCACCGGGTCGGGCCCCATGGCCAGCGCGAGATGGCGGTGGTCGAGGACGAGCACGAGCGCCCCGTCCGCGGGCTCGTAGATCCCCAGGTAGCCGTCGGCGGCGAGGAGCTCACGACGCAGCCGCAGCCAGGTGCGCAGCCGCTCGAAGGGGGAGCGGTTGTCGTGCCGCTGGGGCACGAGGGAGGCGACGAGCGCACCCATCGCTCCGACGCCGTGCGCAGCCGCCTCGTCCTGCCCGGCCTCCTCGCTCTGCCCGGCCTCGACGGCGAGCCCGAGCTCGACGCCCTGGCGCAGGTACACGCTGCCCGGCAGCATGATCGTCAGCGCCGTCATCGCCCGTACGCGGTCGGCGCGCTCGGCCGGCGTGAGCCCGCGCGACCAGGTCGGCGGCTCGGCGGGGGACGGGCCGGTGGCCAGCGTCCAGGCGGGCTGGGCCGGGATCGGCTCGTGCACCGAGTACACCCCGGCCAGCGCCTCCTGCACCGCGGCGCTGGACCAGGCCACGCGCGCCAGGCGGTCGTCGCGGGTGGCGTGCAGCCAGTCCTCGTGCAGCACCTCGGCGTAGTCGGCCAGGCGCTCCCCGCGCACGCCACCGACGAGGGCCGCCTCGGACTCGGCGGCGTCGGCCACGGACGCGGCCGCAGCACCAGCCGTGCCGGCACCGGCCGAGCCCACGCCCGCAGATCCGGCAGCCACGCCCGCGGCCCCGGACTCCGCGAGCTCGGCCTGCAGCTCGCCGGTGGCGGTGCGCTCGGTGCCGAGGTCGATGCCGTCCACGCCCAGGTCCAGCCAGCGCCGCGCCCGCACCACCAGGGCCGCGCCGGTGTCGCCCCCGCCGACCGGCACCACCGAGGCGAGCACCCGCACCGACCTCCGGTGCGCCCGGTGGACCAGGGCCGCCACGGCCTCGCGGACCGCCTCGTGGCGCGGGTCGAGCTCGGCGGCGGACAGGAGGATCGCGTCGCACCCGAGGGAGGCGACGTGCGAGACGTGCGCGGCGACGTCGTGCAGGGCGGCAAGCGTGGTCACCGGCGCGGTCTCGTAGACCGCGGCGCGCGAGAACCACGGCAGCGGGACCCGCGGGCGCCCGTGCAGCATGCGCGTGGCGCGGGGACCGCCCACGGCGCTCGTGGTGATCGTCGCGAGTGCCATCGCAGGACATTGTGGACCCGGTCGGTGGCCCGACCAAGCGCGCGCCTAGACTTGGACGGTGAGCGGATCGGTGGAGCAGGGGCCCAGGAACGTGCCCACGCCCTACGTGCCGACCGACGCCCGCCGCTTCTGGCCCGAGGAGGGCAAGAACCCCCGTCGTTCGCCCTTCCAGCGCGACCGCGCGCGCGTCCTGCACTCCTCGGCGCTGCGCCGGCTCGGTGCGAAGACGCAGGTGCTCGGCCCCAGCTCGGACGATTTCGTGCGCACGCGGCTGACCCACTCCCTCGAGGTCGCCCAGGTCGGGCGTGAGCTCGGCCAGGCCCTGGGCTGCGACCCCGACGTCGTCGACGCCGCCTGCCTGTCCCACGACCTCGGCCACCCGCCGTTCGGGCACAACGGCGAGCGCGCCCTCAACGAGGTGGCCGCCGGCATCGGGGGGTTCGAGGGCAACGCGCAGACCCTGCGCCTGCTCACCGCGCTCGAGCCCAAGATCATGACCACCCAGGGCGAGGCGGTCGGCCTCAACCTCACGCGCGCCACCCTCGACGCCACGGTGAAGTACCCGTGGACCGCCGGCCAGGGCCCGGTCCGCGCCGACGGCACCATGACGCACAAGTTCGGGGTCTACGCCGAGGACGCGGCCACCTTCGCCTGGCTGCGCGAGGGCGCCCCGCCACGGCACCGTTGCCTCGAGGCCCAGGTGATGGACCTGGCAGACGACGTCGCCTACTCCGTCCACGACGTCGAGGACGCCGTCGCCGGTGGCCGGGTCGACCTCGCCGAGGTGCGGGCCGACCGCGCGCAGGACGGCGTCGTCGCCCAGGTGCGCGCCTGGTACGACCCCGAGCTGAGCGACGACGCGATCGGCGCCGCTCTCGACCGGGTGCTCGCCCTGGACGTCGTCCCGACCCGCTTCGACCACACCTGGGCGGGGCTCGCCGCGCTGAAGGACATGGCCAGCCAGCTCATCGGCCGGTTCTGCGCCGCCGCCGAGGACGCCACCCGGGAGCGCTTCGGCGAGGAGCCGCTCGCCCGCTACGCCGCCGACCTCGTGGTCCCCGACGCCACCACGGCGGAGATCCTCGCCCTCAAGGGCGTGGCCGCCCACTACGTCATGGCCCCGCGCGAGACCGAGCCGCTGTACCTCGCCCAGCGCACCATCCTCTTCGACCTGGCCGACGCGCTCGTCGCCGGCGGCCCGGGCGTTCTCGAGCCGCACATGGCCGAGCGTTGGCGCGCGGTGGGCTCCGACGACGAACGGCTCCGGGTGGTCGTCGACCAGATCGCCTCGCTCACCGACACCTCCGCCCAGCAGTGGCACGCCCGGCTGTGCGGGATGCTCTCCGAGGTGTACTGATGGCGTCGGGCATGATCCGCCGCGAGGACATCGAGGCGGTCAAGGAACGGGTCCGCATCGAGGAGGTCGTCGGCGCGCACGTCACCCTGCGCACGGCGGGCGTGGGGTCGATGAAGGGGCTGTGCCCGTTCCACGACGAGCGCACCCCCTCCTTCCACGTGCGCCCCCAGGTGGGGGTGTGGCACTGCTTCGGCTGCGGCGAGGGCGGGGACGTCGTCAGCTTCGTCCAGCGCATCGAGAACCTGTCCTTCGCCGAGGCCATCGAGCTGCTGGCCGACCGGGTCGGCGTCGAGCTGCGCCGCGAGGACGGCGAGGGACGCACCCGCACCGCCCCGGCCGGCGAGCCGGGCCGGCGCCAGCGGCTGGTGGAGGCCAACCGGCTGGCCGCGGAGTACTTCGTCGAGCAGCTCTCCTCGCCGGGGGCCGCCCCGGCGCGCGCCTTCCTGGCCGAGCGCGGCTTCGACTCGCGCGCCGCCGCCCACTTCGGGCTCGGCTTCGCACCCGAGGGCTGGGACCACCTGCTGCGCCACCTGCGCGGACGCGGGATCACCGAGGCCGAGCTCGTGGGGGCGGGCCTGGTCTCCGGAGGGCAGCGCGGGGTCTACGATCGGTTCCGCGGGCGCCTCATCTGGCCGATCCGCTCCACCACCGGCGAGCCTCTGGGCTTCGGGGCGCGCAAGCTGCTGGAGTCCGACCAGGGGCCGAAGTACCTCAACACCCCCGAGACCCCGCTCTACCGCAAGTCCCACGTGCTCTACGGCATCGACCTGGCGCGCAAGGAGATCGCGAAGAAGCGGCAGGTCGTCGTCGTCGAGGGCTACACCGACGTCATGGCCGCCCACCTGGCCGGGGTCACCACGGCCGTGGCCACCTGCGGGACCGCCTTCGGCGAGGACCACGTGCGCATCGTGCGGCGCCTCCTCGGCGACGTCGGCGACGCCGCCTCGGGCGTGCTGGCCGCCGGCGGCGCGCGCGGCGGGGAGGTCGTGTTCACCTTCGACGGCGACGCCGCCGGGCAGAAGGCCGCCATCCGCGCCTTCGACGAGGATCAGCGCTTCGCGGCGCAGACCTTCGTCGCCGTCTCGCCGGGCGGCACCGACCCGTGCGACCTGCGCCTCGAGCGCGGCGACGCGGCGGTGCGCGAGCTCGTCGCCGGCCGCGAGCCGCTCTTCGAGTTCGTCATCCGCTCCTCGCTGGCCTCCCTCGACCTGGGCACCGCCGAGGGGCGCGTGGCCGGCCTGCGCTCGGCGGCTCCCGTGGTCGCCGCGATCCGCGACCGCTCCCTGCGCGGGGAGTACGCGCGCGAGCTGGCCGGCTGGCTGGGGATGGACGACGTCGCCGTGCGCCAGGCGGTGCGCTCCGCCGAGAACGCCGCCCGTCGCTCCGGCCAGGGCGGGCCCGGTCCCGGGCAGGGCGGGCCCGGTCAGGGGCCCGACGGCGGGGCACGGGGCCCGTACGAGTCTCGCCCCGTGCCGGGCGGCGCGGGCGGTCCTCGTGGTGCGGCCGGTGGGCCGGGCGCGGGGGGTGCCGGCGGCGCGGGTGGCTGGGACGGACCCGGTGGTGGCCGTGCCGGCGCCACGGCCGGCGGCTGGACCGGCGCGGGCCGGCCGGGCCCGGAGGACCCGGTGGCCCGGCTCGAGCGGCAGGTCCTCGAGGTCGCCCTCCAGCTGCCCGCCGATGCGGCGGCCGCCGGCTTCGACTCCCTGGCCGCCGACACCTTCACCGTGCCCTCCTACCGCGCCGTGCACGACGCCGTGCGCGCCGCCGGCGGCGTCGCCACCTTCGCCGAGCACCTCACCGGGCGGCGCCAGGCCGGTGCCGGGGAGGAGGCCGCGCAGCGGGAGGCGGCCGCCCACTGGGTCGAGGCCGTGCGGGAGAACGCCGTGGGTCCCCTGGCCGACGCCGTGACCGCGATGGCGGTCGCCCCCCTGCCCGCCGACCGGCCCGCGGCGCTGAAGGAGTACGCGCGCGGCGTCGTCGTCGCGCTGGTCCGGATGGGACTGACCCGGCTCATCGGGGACGCCAAGGGCGAGCTGCACCGCACCGATCCCGAGGACCCGGCCTACGCGCAGCGGTTCGCCGCGCTGATGGAGCTCGAGGCGAGACGACGCTCCCTCGGCGCGCCGTAGCGGTCCGAGGGAGCGTCGTCCCGGGCAGGTGCGCCCGGGTGGATTAGATCGGGTTGCCGGCTGTCCGGGTGGCCTGTCGATCCGGTGGCCGGCTACCCGGGAGGCCGGTCGCCGGTGGTTACTCGATCGTCCAGGCCAGGTCCTCCGACCCGCCGGAGACGATGCTCGAGGTGGGGGAGAAGACGACGTCGAAGGGGCCGTCGTCGGGCTCGGGCACCAGAACCGTGCCGGTGACCTCCTCGCCGGACTCGACCACGGGGGGCAGGGCGTCGTCGGGGCCGCAGGCGATCGCGTCGACGGGGCTGACGTCGCCGCCGGGGACGGACAGGGTCACGCCCGGCTGCGGCGGGACGCCCGGGGTCTCGCCCTCGCCGCCGACGACGGTGAAGGTCAGCGCCGTGTAGCTCGTGCCCGGCGAGGTCACGCAGGACTCGCCCCGCTGGGCCTCGTCGAGGGTGATCTCCATGCCGTCGGAGAGGGTGTACGTCTCGCCGATCTCGAGGAAGGTCGCGTCGAGCTCCTCGTCGCTGCCGCCGCCGTCTGTGCCGTCCTCGCTCGGCGACTCCGGGTCCTCGCCCGGGCCGGCGGTGGGGCCCTCGTCGGTCGTCTCCTCGTCGGTGGACTCCTCGTCGGTCTCGTCCTCCTCGGGCGGGATCGACTGCTCGGACCCGGACTCCTCCCCGTCCTCGCCGGGGGTCTCCTCGCCGGGGCCCGCGGCGGAGTCGGACTCCGAGGACGACTCGGGGGGAGTCTCCTCGGTCCCCTCATCGTCACCGGTGTCGCGCAGCAGGAAGTACCAGACCGCGACGGCGGCGGCCGCCACCGCCAGCAGCGCGACGATCACGCCGACCCAGGGGAAGCGCCCCGAGCGGCCGTTCTCGGGTGGCTCGCCGCCGTACCCGCCGTTCCCCGGGCCGCCGTATCCGGCGCCACCTGCGCCCCCGTAGCCCGCGCCCGAGGCACCGCCATAGCCGGCGCTGCCCGCGTCCCCGCCACCGGAGGAGTAGGCGGTCGCTCCGCCCGAGGACGGGCGGTAGGAGGGCGGGGGCGACGTCGGGCCGCTCGCCCCGGCGCCGGCCGCGGGGGAGCCGTGGGCCCCGGCCTGCGGGTCGTAGCCGCCGCCCGACGCGCCGGCGCCCTGGGCACCGGGCAGGTCGGCCGCGGGGACCTGTCGCGTGGCGTCGGCGTCCGGCGTGCCGTACTCGCCCTCGGGGCGCAGATGTCCGTCGTTGCTCATCGCTTCCTCCCAGGTCTGCCGTCGGGTCCCGGCGGCGGCCCACAGACTACGGGCGCCCGGCCCTGAGCGCCCGGCGGACGCGGTGGGGAGTGATCCCCCGGGCAGGAGGAGCCGGGCCGCGGGGGCGACGATGGGCCGACGGCGAGGCGCCCCGCCCCGCACGAGCGGGACGGGGCGCCGGAGGTGGTGTCGGGCGGTGCGCCGGGGGCCGGTCAGTCGATCGACCAGCGGGCGGCCTCAGTCGTGTCGCCGGGGAACCGGATCCCCAGACCCGCGTCGTACACCAGCGTGAACGGCCCGCTGGTGGGCTCGGTGAAGATGATGAGGCCGGTCTCCGACGACCCTGCCGGGACGCTGGCGGCCAGCTCCTGCGAGTAGTCGGCGAGGCAACCGATGCTGTCGAAGGAGTTGATGTCGCCCTCGGGCGAGGTCAGGGACAGGCCGGCGAACGGGGCGCTCGCGTCCTCGGTGTCGGAGGCGGTGAGGGTGAACTCGAGGGCGACGTAGGGGCCGCCGGTGGCGAAGCCGTCGCACTGGAAGTCGCGCTCCACGGAGTTCAGCGTGAGCGTGCCGCCGGACTGGGTCTGGAAGGGCTCACCGATACCCACGTCGACCGTGGGCACGTCCATGGTGTCGCCCGGGACGTCCCCGCCCGGGAGGCTCGGGATGTCGGTGGGCAGGTCGTCCGGGCCGAGGCTGGGCACGTCGGTGGGCAGGTCGTCGGGGCCCAGGCTGGGCACGTCGGTGGGCAGCCCGTCGCCTCCCGGCACGGTCGGCTGCGCCTCGGTGCCGCCGCCCGGGTCGGCCTGGGTGGACTCGTCGTCATCGGTGAAGAACAGGAAGTAGGCGCCGACGCCGAGCGCGGCCACGACGACGACGCCGATGATCGCCCACAGCCAGCCCTTCGAGCCGCCGCCGTTGCCGCCCTGGCCGGGCCCGCCGGGGCCACCCGGCCCGCCGTAGCCCGGCTGCTGGCCGTACCCGGGCTGGTAGCCGCCCTGCTGGCCGTACCCCTGCTGGCCGTACCCGGGCTGGGGCTCGCCGAAGCCGCCCTGCTGCCCGTAGCCAGGCTGTTGCCCGTAACCCGGCTGCTGCCCGTAACCCGGATGCTGGCCGTACCCGGGCTGCTGGCCGTAGCCGCCCTGCTGACCCCACTGACCGTCGTTCGACACCTGGTCCTCCACCACGTCGAGATGCTGTGCGCGACGTGTCCCGCCTCGCCGGGCCCGCCACGGTGCGGCGGGCAGGGCCACCGTAGACGCCACCCGCGAGCGCCGGGCCGGATCGGGCGGGGAGCGCTCACCTCCCGGCCGGTCGAACCGGCGTCGGAGGGGCGCGTGCGCCGGGTCGCCACTAGCGTCGGGGGCAACGACCACCCACAAGGAGGACGCGATGGCCGCACCCCGGATCATGATCGTCGGCAGCTCGATGACCGATCTCATCTCCTACCTCGAGCGCATGCCGGACGAGGGGGAGACCGTCTTCGGCAAGGACTTCGCCCAGGGGTTCGGCGGCAAGGGCGCGAATCAGGCGGTCATGGCCGCCCTGCTGGGGGCCGAGGTGACGTTCGTGGGCGCCGTCGCGGGGGACTCCTTCGGCATCGACACGGTGGAGAACCTGCGCTCCTTCGGGATCGACGCGAGCCACGTCGTCGAGATCGAGGGCACCCACAGCGGGATCGCGATGATCCTCGTGGACCCGGGCGGCGAGAACCGCATCGTGCTGGCCCCCGGCGCCAACGACCGGCTCACCGCCGGGCACGTCGACGCCGCCTTCGACGGCTCGCCCGCGCCCGACCTCGTGATGAGCCAGCTCGAGGTCCCGCAGGAGACCATCCGCCGCGGGTTCGAGCGGGCCAGGCAGGCCGGCGCCGTCACCGTCCTCAATCCCGCGCCAGCCGCGCCGGTGGCGCCCCAGCTGCTGGCCGTCACCGACTGGCTGGTGCCCAACGAGCACGAGTTCGCCATCCTGCGCGAGGCCGCCCTCGGCGGTCCCGCGGGTGCGCTCGACGACGACGCGCCCGCCCTCGCCGAGCGGATCGACGCCTCCCTCGTGGTCACCCTGGGGGAGCAGGGGGCGCTGCTCGTGCACGACGGGAAGGTCGAGCGCTTCTCGGCCCCGAGCGTGACGGCCGTGGACACCACCGGCGCGGGGGACGCGTTCTGCGGCGGCATCGCCTACGCCCTGGCGGGCGGCGCCACGCCGGCCGAGGCGATCGCCCTGGGCACCGCCGTCGCCTCGGACTCGGTCACCCGGCGCGGCACCCAGGTCTCCTACGCGAGGGGCGAGGACCTCGCCCGCCTCCTGCCCTGACCCGACCATCGGCGAGTGAGCAGTTTTCTGCCTGACGAATGAGCACGACCCGGTCTGACCGGACCGACCCGGGGCGTGCTCATCCGTCGGACCACGTCCCGCTCACTCGCCAGGCACATTTCCGCTCACTCGTGAGGGGAACGGGCCCGGGACTTGCGCGCGGTGGGTTGACGAGGACCGCGACGTCGGCCTAGGTTGCCTGAGTAATCGATTTCCCAGCGACGTTGCGGATGTGACGATGACGTACATCTCCACGCGGCGCGACCACTCCGGGAGGGGCCGGTCATGCGCGGCGCACTGAGTCCAGAGGTAGCGGCGGCCGAGCACCTGATCCGCCGCGAGATCGACGCGCTCGTGCGGACGAGCGAGGTCATCCTGCCCGGGATCGAGCAGGCGGCCCGGCTGGTGCGCTCGCGCTGCGGCAAGGTCGTCGTCTCGGGCCTGGGCAAGTCCGGCCTCATCGGGGCGAAGATCGCCGCCACGCTCGCCAGCACCGGCACCTCGGCCCATTTCGTGCACGCCGCCGACGCGCTGCACGGCGACTCCGGCGCCGTCGACCCGCAGGACGTGGCCCTGCTCATCTCCAGCTCGGGCACCACCGAGGAGGTCTGCCGGTTCGCCGCGATGCTCACGGGATGGGGCGTGCCGGTCATCGCCATGACCGGCGACGCCGGCTCCACCCTGGGCCGCGCGGCCGCCGTCGTGCTCGACATCGCCGTGCCCGGCGAGGCCGACCCCCTGGGCCTGGCCCCCACCTCCTCGGCGCTGGTCACCCTCGCGGTGGGTGACGCACTGGCCGCCTGCCTCATGACCAGCGCCGGCTTCTCCGCCGCGGACTTCGGGGCGCGCCACCCCGGCGGCGCGCTCGGTGAGCGCACGGCCGCCGACGTCGGCCGACTGGTCGGCGACGGCGGACACGCGGCCGCCGCACCCACCGGCCCGTCGACCGCGCCCGCCACGGCGCACGCCGCGCCCACCACCGCGCCCACCGCACCCACCACCACGCCCGCCCCGCTCACGGAGGGCGTCCGATGAGCGCCGCCCCGCAGGTCTGCGTCGTCGCCTCGTTCATGTACGACCTCGTGGTCACCGCCCCGCGCCGGCCCGAGCCGGGGGAGACCCTCGTGGGCACCGGGTTCGCCACCTTCGTCGGCGGCAAGGGCTTCAACCAGGCCGTGGCGGCCGCGCGCACGGGGGCCGCGACCGCCGTCGTCGGGCGCCTGGGCGAGGACCTGTTCGCCCAGGAGTTCCGCGAATTCCTCGCCGCCGAGGGCATCGACGACTCCCGGGTGCACACCGACCCCGAGCACGGCACCGGCGTGGGTCTGCCCTACGTCCAGGAGGACGGGCAGAACTCGATCACCATCGTCCCGCGCGCCAACCTCGCCGTCACCGAGGCCGACGTCGAGGCGGCCCGGGAGCAGATCGAGTCCGCCGAGGTGCTGCTCCTCGGCCTCGAGATCCCGCTGCCCGCCATCACCCGCGCCGCGCAGCTCGCCCGCGCGGCCGGCACCACCGTCGTGCTCAACCCCGCCCCCTTCCTCCCCGTACCGCCCGAGCTGCTCGACATCGTCGACGTCCTCGTCCCCAACGAGGTCGAGCTGCGCCAGATGGTCCCCGGCGAGCCCGACCCCGCCGAGGCCGCCCTCGCGCTGCACCGGCAGGTCGACTGCGTCCTCGTCGTCACCTGCGGGTCCGACGGCCTGCTCGTCGTCGAGGACGGCGTCGCCCGCCCCGTCCCGGCCCACCGCGTCCAGGCCGTCGACACCATCGGTGCCGGCGACGCCTTCTGCGGCAGCCTCGGCGCCCGCCTCGCCCTCGGCGACCCGCTCGAGCAGGCGCTCGACCACGCCAACGCCGCCGCCGCGCTCTCCGTCACCCGCGCCGGCGGCGCCCCCTCGGTGCCCACGGCCGCGGAGACCGCCCGGTTCGTCGACGAGCGGCGGGCCTCGTGAGCGGGCGCGGCGCCAGGCCCCGCCGGCCGGCGGTGCGGCACGATGTCCCCACACTCAGCCAGGGAGCGGCCGCATGACCCGGATCGTCGACGTCGCCCAGCGCGCCGGCGTGTCCACCGCCACCGTCTCGCGCGTCCTCAACGGCACCAAGGTCCGGGAGGACCTGGCCGAGGCGGTCCGCCGCGCCGTCGACGAGCTGGGCTACAGCGCCAACCGGAACGCACGGTCGCTGCGCCGCCAGTACAGCGAGGTCATCGCGCTCATCATCCCCGACGTCGAGAACCCCTTCTTCACCTCGGTCGCCCGCGGTGTGGAGGACGTGGCCCAGGCCGCGGGGCTGTCCGTCGTCCTGTGCAACACCGACGACGACGAGGGCAAGGAGCGCAGCTACCTCGCCGTGGCCGAGTCGGAGAACATGGCCGGCGTCATCCTCGCCCCGGCCGGCCCCGCCCCCGACGTCGGACGGCTCGCCCGCCGCCTGCGCGCGGTGGTCGTCATCGACCGCACGGTCCCCGACGAGGTGGACCAGGTCCTGTTCGAGAACCACGGCTTCGGCGTGCGCGCCACCGAGCAGCTCGTCGCACGCGGCAGCCGGCGCATCGCCTGCATCACCGGCCCCGCCGCGACCCCGACGGCCGTCGAGCGCGCCGAGGGCTGGCGCGCGGCCCTGACCGCGGCCGGGCTCGAGCCCGGCCCGCTCGTGCACGCCAACTTCCGGGTCGACGGCGGGTACTCCGCGATGCGCGACCTCCTCGCCGCCGACACCCCGCCCGACGCGGTGCTCGCCACGAACAACCTCGTCGGCGTCGGCGTGCTGCGGGCGCTGTCGACCTGGTCGGGCCCGCCGGTCGAGGTCGGCATCATCGGCGACCTGCCGTTCGCCACCCACGAGGTCGACGACGTCGCCCTGGTCCCGCTCAGCCCGCGCGAGATGGGCGTGCGGGCGGCCCGGCTGCTGGTCGACCGCATCGGCGGGACCGCCCAGGAGCCCGCCACGTACTACCTCGACCACGGGCCCTAGAGGCGCGTCCGCGGGGCCGCGGTCACGATCGAGTCACCGCGGCGCGACATGCCCGCCCAGGGCTTGCGCCGCGATGGCCCAGTCAGTAACGTCCGAGAAAGTAATCGATTACACCGACACCAGCGCCGGTGCCTACCAACGGGGGTAGATCGTGCAGCTCGACCAGTCCGCCGAGGACACCCCGGTCCTGCAGATGACCGGGGTCGCCAAGCGTTTCGGCGGCGTCCACGCGCTCAAGGGCGTCGACCTCGAGGTCCGCGCCGGCGAGGTGATGGCCCTGCTGGGGGAGAACGGCGCGGGCAAGTCCACGCTGATGAACGTCCTCGCCGGCGTCGTCACCCCCGACGCCGGCAGCATCGTCATCGGCGGCGAGGAGCGCACCTTCCACGCCCCGGCCGACTCCCAGGCCGCCGGTGTGGCGATGATCCACCAGGAGCTCGACCTCGTCCCCGGCACCTCCGTGACCGACAACCTCTTCCTCGGCTCGGAGAAGCGCCGCCTCGGCCTGCTCGACCGGCGCGCCATGGAGCGCGAGACCCGCGAGCTGCTCGCCGAGGTGGGGATCCGCATCGCCCCGTCGCGCCTCGTCGGCTCCATGCGCGTCGGCGAGCAGCAGATGGTCGCCATCGCCAAGGCGCTGCGCCTCAAGGCCCGCATCCTCGTCATGGACGAGCCCACCTCGGCGCTCTCCGAGACCGAGGTCGCCCGCCTCTTCGACATCATCCCCGGCCTGCGGCGTCGCGGGGTGGCCGTCATCTTCATCTCCCACCGCATGGACGAGATCAGCCAGATCGCCGACCGCGGCACCGTCATGCGCGACGGCTCGAACGTCGGCTCCTTCGACGTGGCCACAACCGCGCCCGGCGAGGTCATCCGCCTGATGATCGGCAAGCCGCTCGACCAGGTCTACCCCGACCGGGAGGAGCCGGCGGGCGAGGAGCGCCTGCGGCTGCGCGGCCTGTCCCTGGCGAGCGGGCCCGACGCCGCACGCAGCGAGCCGAGCGGCATCGATCTCGTTGCCCGCCGCGGCGAGGTCGTCGGCCTGGCCGGGCTGCTCGGCGCCGGGCGCAGCGAGCTGCTCGAGGCGATCTTCGGGATGGGCGGGCGCCGCCTGCGCGGGCAGATCGAGCTCGACGGTCAGGAGGTGCGCATCCACTCGCCCCGGCACGCCCTGGCCGCCGGCATCGGCTACGTCCCCGAGGACCGCCGGGCGGCCGGGCTCAACATGTTCGGCAGCGTCGGCAACAACATCGCCATCGGCGTCCTCAAGAAGCTCGCCACCCTCGGTTGGCGCTCGAGGTCGAGGGAGCGCCGCGCCGTCGCCGGGGCCATCGAGACCCTGCACATCAAGACCCACAGCCAGGACACCATCGTCCGCACGCTCTCGGGCGGCAACCAGCAGAAGGTCGTCTTCGGCCGCTACCTGCTGCGCGAGCCGCGCGTGCTGCTGCTGGACGAGCCCACGCGCGGCGTCGACGTCGGGGCCAAGTCCGAGATCTACTGCCTGCTCGCCCGGCTGTCCGCCGAGGGCGTCACCGTGCTCATGGCCTCCTCGGAGCTGCCCGAGCTCATCGGCGCCTGCGACCGGATCGTCGTCCTGCGCGAGGGCGCGGTCGTCGCCGAGATGTCCGCCGCCGAGGCGACCGAGGAGAAGCTGCTGGCCGCGGCCGGCATGGAACGCGGGGAGCCGGTCACCGCCGGCGCGCCCGCACCCGCACAGGACCAGGGAGAGCACGAATGAACGAGACGACGGCGGCAGCCACACCAGCGGCCGGGACCGAGCAGCGTCGCCGCCGCTTCCAGATCCCGGAGAAGTTCTTCGCGCTCCAGAGCTACGTCGCCCTGGTGCTCGTCTTCATCGCCGCGGTGGTGTTCTCCCCGCGCCGGGGCGGCGAGATCGTCTTCATCAACAGCGAGAACCTGCTCAACATCGTCCGCGCCACCTCCGAGATCGGCATCATCGCCATCGGGATGACCTTCGTCATCATCATCGGCGGCATCGACCTGTCCGTCGGGTCGGTCCTCGGGCTGTGCGCCACCGGTTCGGCCAGCCTGCTCATGGTCAACCAGATGGGCGTGCTGCCCACGATCCTCATCATCCTGGCCATCGGCGCCGCCTTCGGCGCCACCCAGGGACTGATCACCGCCAAGCTCGGTATCCAGGCGTTCATCGTCACCCTGGCGGGCCTGCAGATCGCCCGCGGGCTGGCCCGCATCTGGTCCGGCGGCCAGGGCATCCCGATCGCCTACGGCGACGGGCCCGGCACCGCGCCGGACGCCTTCGCGCTGCTCAACTCGCGCACCTTCAACGGGACCGTCCCGATCCCGGCGCTCATCTTCGCCGCGGTGGCGATCATCGCCATCCTCGTCATCCGCAACACGGTCTTCGGCCGGCACGTCTACGCCCTGGGCGGCAACGAGCGCGCCGCCCGGCTCTCCGGCGTGCCGGTGGCCCGCGTGAAGATCACCGTCTTCGCGATCTGCGGTCTGCTCGCCGCCCTGGCGGGCATCATCCAGGCCGGCCAGCTCAACCAGGGCAGCCCCAACGCCGGCATCGGCTACGAGCTCGACGCCATCGCCGCCGTCGTCATCGGCGGCACCAGCCTCATGGGCGGTGTGGGCACGGTCGCCGGCACCGTCGCCGGCGCGCTGCTCATCGGCATCCTCAAGAACGTGCTCGCGCTCAACAACGTCGACTCGAACATCCAGCTCCTCATCACCGGAGCAATCATCATCGTCGCGGCTGGGATCCAGACCTTCCGCGCCCGTAGTTAACAGGAGGCAGGACCATGACCAACGCACGCATGCTTCGCGGTCGCCGTCGATCGCTCGCCATCGTGTCCGCCGCGCTCATCATGCTCACCGCCGCGTGCGGCACGGAGTCCGACGCCCCCGGGGTCGACGACGACGAGTCGGGCTCCGACTCCGCGGGCGGCTCGGGCGAGGAGTGCCAGGGCGCCGACGGGGAGTTCCTCATCGGCATGAGCCAGGCCAACGTCGCCGAGCCCTACCGCCAGCAGATGGACGACGACATCCGCGCCGCGGCCGAGGAGGTCGACCAGTTCGAGGTCGTCTTCGCCGACGCTGCCCAGGACAACGCCCAGCAGGTCTCCGACGTCGAGAACTTCCTCACCCAGGGCATCGACCTGCTGATGATCAGCCCCAACGAGGCCGCGCCGCTGACCGCCGTCGTCGAGCGGGCCTACAACGAGGGCATCCCGGTCATCGTCCTCGATCGACGCATCGAGGGCGACACCTACACCCAGTACATCGGGGCCGACAACTTCGAGATCGGCCGCGCGGCCGGCGAGTACGTGGCCACCGAGCTCCTGCCCGACGGCGGCAACGTCGCCGAGCTCGCCGGCCTGCCCGGCTCGACGCCCGCGCAGGAGCGGGCCGAGGGCTTCCGCGAGGGCATCGCCGGCACCGACGGGATCGAGATCATCGCCGAGGGCACCGGCGACTGGCTGCGCGAGCTGGGCCAGAGCCAGGCCGAGGGCATCCTCCAGGCCAACGCCGAGATCGACGTCTTCTACGCCCACAACGACCCCATGGCCGAGGGCGCCTACCTCGCCGCCCAGGCCGCCGGCCGCGAGGGCGACATCGAGTTCGTCGGCATCGACGGCCTGCCGATCCCCTCGGGCGGCATCCGCGCCGTCGAGGAGGGCCGCCTGTCCGCGACCTTCGTCTACCCGACCGGCGGCCGCGAGGCCGTCGCGACCGCCGAGCAGATCCTCATCGACTGCGCGGAGGTCGACCAGGAGCAGATCCTCGAGACCCAGCTCGTCAGCGAGGACAACGCCGCCGACGTCTACACCGAGCTCGGCGGGGAGGGCTGAGCCCGACCACCCGGGGGCGGGGACCGACACCGACGTCGGCCCCGCCCCATCCGGTCCGGCCCTGACCTGACCGGCCGTACCCATCCACCAGTACCGATCCACGAGTACCGACCCGCCCGGAGTGCCACCGGGATCCGCCCCCGCGGGTCCCGGTGCCCGACGTGCACCCGCAGCACCGCAGTCCCCCGTCGACAGCGAACGATGACGTTCCGACCTAGGAGGAACCCGATGTCCGTGCACCATCGCCCACCGAGCGCGAGACGACGAGGACCGGCGAGGGCCGCGCTCGCCGTCGCCGGGGGGATCGCCCTGATGGCGCCCACCGCCGCAGCCACGGCCCAGCCTGCCGAGGCAACAGCGGCAGACGCGACGGCCACCGCGGCTCCCGTCGTCACCACGGCCCCGCTCGCCCAGGAGCCCACCACCGACGACGACGCCACCGGCGCGCCCGGCATCGGCACCGTCGGGTCGGAGACCTACGAGCGCCTCGACCTGCTGCCCGAGCTGACCACCGGCGTCGAGACCCTTCAGTTCTCCAGCTTCGACCGCACCGGCGGGAACAACGACGGCTTCCAGGGCACCTACTCCTGCCTCGAGGAGACCGAGGCCGGCTGCGTGCTGGCCGAGGACACCGGAGCCGGCGAGATCGGCTCGATCTGGTTCACCTGGGACGGCGGCGACGTCACCGGCGCCGGCAACATCATCATCGAGCTCGACGGCGAGGTCGTCCTCGACGAACCCCTCCAGGAGGTGGTCGACGGCGAGCACGGCGACCCCTTCACGTACCCGCTCGTGGCCAACGCCGACGAGAGCTCGGGCGGCGTCTACATCAAGGTCCCCATGGCCTACACGGAGTCCATGCGGGTGACGACGACGAACAACCCGTTCTTCTACATCCTCACCCACCGTTCGTTCCCCAGCGCCGAGGGCGTGGAGACCTTCGACCCCGCCGACCCGCAGAGCGACCTGGTCGAGCAGGCCCAGAGCTGGGGGCACGTGGACCCCAAGCCCGCCCACGAGGACGCGGCCACGACCGAGACCGACCTGGCGCTCGCCCCGGGCGAGTCGACGCGGATCGCCGAGCTGTCCGGCTCCGGCGTCGTCGACGAGCTCGCGCTGCAGCTGCCGCAGATCGTGGGACCGCCGCCCAGCGGCGAGATGATCTGGGACGACGGCCGCGCCCACACCGGTTCGTCGACCTTCACGATGGCCATCGACCCGGACAACGAGGGCGTCGAGCTCACCCGCCGCTGGGACTCCACCTCGGGCAACCAGCACGCGACGATCACCGTCGACGGCGAGCCGGCCGGCGAGTGGGAGCCCGTCGCGGGCAACCCCGCCCAGTGGACCGACCAGACCGTCGAGCTCCCGGCCGAGCTGACCGCCGGTCGTTCGGAGATCACGGTGACCAACACCTTCGTCGACGCCACCATCGACTTCAACGAGTTCCGCTACTGGGCCGATTCCGTCGTCGGCGGGGAGCTCGTGCGCACCGACGAGCTCGACGTCGGCACCAGCGACGAGGCCCTCGCCAGCGAGGAGGCGCACGGCTACGCGATCGAGGGCGAGCAGTGGTCCGGCGCGCACACCTACTCCTACCCCGGGGAGATCGAGAACGAGGACGAGATCCTCGCCTCCAACGAGCTGCTGCGTGACCTGCGGGTACAGATGAGCTTCGACGGCGTGCAGACCGTCGACGCACCGCTGGGCGAGTTCTTCGGCTCCGGCCTCGGCGAGGCCGACGTCCACGCGCTCATGTACGCGATGGACCCCGCCGAGGACGGCGCCTACACCTCCTGGTGGCCCATGCCCTACGCGGAGTCGGCGACCATCGACCTGGTCAACACCTCCACGCAGACCGTCGAGGCCGGCAGCGCCTCGGTGACCTCCCACCCGGACGAGGCGATCGCCGCGCAGCTGACCGGCGACCGGCCCACGATCGGCTACTTCCAGGCCGAGAGCAGGCTGGGTGAGACCGTGGCCGGGCAGGACTGGTCCTTCCTGTCCACCAACGGCATCGGCCACTTCGTCGGCGTCAACCACACGATGGTCGGCCACATCGAGGCCGGCAACGTGCGCAACTACCTCGAGGGCGACGAGCGGGTGTTCGTCGACGGCTCGCGCTCCCCGCAGATCCACGGCACCGGCTCGGAGGACTTCTACAACGGCGGCTGGTACTTCAACCGCAACGAGTTCTCGGCACCCATGAACGGTGCGCCGTCGATGATGTCCGGGATGCTCGAGTGCGAGTTCCAGTGCGACGCCGCCTACCGCCTGATGATCGCCGAGTCGGTGAGCTTCGGGTCGGCGATCGAGTTCGGCATCGAGCCGGGCTCGACGGCGTCCGACCCCGCCCTGTACGGCTCGACGGCCTTCTGGTACGGCCACGAGGGGCTGAGCAACCTGCGGATCACCGACCGGGTCGACGTCGGCTCGACGGAGAGCGAGGACGCCCACGGCTACAGCGGCGGGGGCGAGGTCGAGGAGCTGACCTCCACGTTCGAGGGCGTGCACGGCGCGCCGTCCTTCACCGACGACCTGCGGGCTTCCGAGGAGGCGGTCTCCTTCACGGTGGCCGTCGCCGAGGGCAACGACGGCGTGTGGCTGCGCCGCACCTCCGACCAGGCGAACGGCTACCAGGCGGTCCAGGTCAGCGTCGACGGCGAGGACCTCGGCGTGTGGGAGCAGCCGCTGGCCAACGAGACGCACCGCTGGCTCGAGGACCAGTTCGCGATCCCCGCCTCGGCGAGCCAGGGCACGGACGGGACCATCGACGTCGTGCTCACCCCGGTCGAGGGGGCGCCGGCCTGGTCGGCGGCGAGCTACCAGGTGACCTCGATCGTCGCCCCGGTCGCGGACGACACCCCGCCGTCGGCACCCGCGTCGGTGAGCGCCGAGGGGCTGGAGACCAACGCGGTCGAGATCTCCTGGGGCGCGGCCACCGACGACGTCGGCGTCGCGCACTACGAGGTGCACGCCTCGACCACCGCCGGGTTCGAGCCCGGCGAGGACACCCTGCTCACCACCACCTCGGGTCTCAACGCCCGCCACGACGGCGTGGGGCTCGGCGAGGAGTGGTTCTACCGCGTGCGCGCGGTCGACGTCGGCGGCAACGTCGGCGAGCTCTCCGAGGAGGTCTCCGCCACGAGCGGCACCGCCGTGCGGGTGGAGGCCGAGGCGATGGAGGTGCTCGCGAGCGACGCCGAGCATGCGCGGCAGGGCAACTGCTGCGGGCCGGAATGGTCGGGCGGGGCCCAGCTGTGGTTCAAGGCCACCGAGGACGGCCAGGCGATCACCCTCGCCCTCGAGGCGCCGGCCGACGGGACCTACGACCTGTCCGGGGTGTTCTCGCAGGCCGGGGACTACGCGGTCGTCGAGGTGCTGCTCGGCGAGGAGGTCCTCGGCGAGCCGATCGACCTCTACGGGGCCGACGGCGTGAGCGTCACCGACCCCGTCGAGCTCGGCGCCGTCGAGCTCGCGGAGGGCGTCAACGAGCTCACCGTGCGCGTCGCGGGCCAGAACGAGGCCGCGGGCGGCTACTACGTGGGCATCGACTACTTCGAGCTGCGCGCCTCCGACGGTGAGGACCCGGGGCCTGACCCGGAGGAGCCGGAGCTTCCGGCGCCGGGTCGTGGGTTCTTCCTCAACGACGGCTGGGACGCTCGTGCGGACCACGTCTTCGCCTACGGCCGCTCCGGTGACGAGGTCCTGGTCGGTGACTGGGACGGGGATGGCTCGGACACCCTGGCCGTGCGTCGGGGAAACCGGTACTACCTGGGCAACACCCTGACCGGTGGCAACGCGGACGTCGAGCTGGGCTTCGGCCGAGCCACGGACACGGTGCTCGTGGGTGACTGGGACGGCGACGGGATCGACACGTTCGCGGTCCGTCGTGGGGATGCCTACTTCCTTTCCAACACCCACGAGGGTGGCGACGCCGAGGTCGAGCTCAACTACGGCCGCAGCGGTGACGAGGTGCTCGTCGGTGACTTCGACGGCGACGGCGCGGACTCCTTCACCGTACGCCGTGGGAACACCTACTACATCTCCAACAGCCTGACCGGCGGTCGGGCGGACGCCGAGCTGGGCTACGGCCGGGCCTCGGACGCGGTTGTGGTCGGTGACTGGGACGGTGACGGTGCGGATTCCTTCGCGGTGCGCCGCGGGAACCTCTACCTCGTGTCGAACAGCCTGACGTCGACGCGTGCGGAGATCGAGCAGCGCTACGGGCGGGCCTCGGACGAGGTGTTCGTCGGTGACTGGAACGGCGACGGCACCGACACCCTCGGCATCCGCCGCTGAGCATCGGTCCCGTCACTGTTCCTGTGACGAGTGAGCAGTTTTCTGCTTGACGAACGAGCGCCGGCCGGTCCGCATGGACCGGCCGGCGCTCATACGTCGGGCCATTTTCTGCTCACTCGCCAGGCATAGTTCCGCTCACTCGCCGAGAGTTGGAGGCGGGGTCAGCCGGCGCGGTCGCGCAGGCCGTGCGGCGTCGTCGTGGGGCGCGCCGCGGGGGCGTGCTCGCAGGACATCGTCGAGATCTCGCCCGACGGCGTCGAGAAGATCACCTCGTCGGCGAGCCCGGTGAACAGCCCGTTCTCCACCACGCCCGGGATCCAGTTGAGCTCGCGGTCGATGACCAGCGGGTCCTCGATCGCCTCCAGGTGCGCGTCGACGATGAAGTTCCCGCTGTCGGTGATGACTGTCGACCCGTCCGCACGCACGCGCCGCACGAGCGGTACGTCGGCCGGGTACCCGTGCAGCTGGAGGAGCCGCCCGATCGACCGGGTGGTCGACTCCCACCCGTGCTGGATGACCTCGATCGGCAGGGGAAACGCGCCGAGCCGGTCCTTGAGCTTGCTCGAGTCGGCGACCACGACGTACCGGTCGGCGGCGTCGGCCACGATCCGCTCCCACAGCAGGCAGGCGCCACCCCCCTTGATCATGTGGCCGTCGTGGTCGACCTCGTCGGGCCCGTCGACGATGAGCTCGAGCCGGTCGAAGGAGTCGAAGCCCACGAGCGGGACGCCGAGCTCGAGCGCGAGGTCCCGGGTCGCGTTCGACGTCGGCACACCACGTACCTCGAGCCCGTCACGCACCTTGTCCGCCAGGGCACGCACGAACCAGTGGCTCGTCGTGCCCGAGCCGAGCCCGAGGAGCATCCCCGGGCGTACGTACCGCTCGACGGCGGCGATCCCGACGGCCTTCTTGGCCTCGTCCTGGGGGGTGCGGGGTTCCATTCAACTCTCCTCGGTCCGTGCATCGGTCGGGGCGGCCGCGGCGCTCAACGCAGCCGCGGGGATGAGGTCGGCGAAGCGCTCGAGCCTGGGCACGTCGTCCTCGACGGGCACGCCCCACGCCACGTGGCGGTAGCGCACGCCCGCGCCGGTTCCGACCTCGACGTCAACGGGGTTGTCGCCCACGTAGACCGTCTCCTCGGGCCGCAGCCCGAGCCGGTCGAGGACCTCGACCAGGTGCCGCGGGTCCGGCTTGGGATGCTCGACCGAGTCCCGACCGAGCACCACCTCCACCGAGGCGGCCAGACCGACCGCCTCGAGGACGGCCGACGCCAGCGCGGTCGACTTGTTCGTGCACACCCCGACGCGCACCCCGGACCGCCTCAGCTCCGGCAGCACCTGGGCGCCGTCGGCGAAGACCTCGCTGCGGGTGGCCGGGTCGGCGGCGTAGCGCCGCCGGTAGTCGGCGTGCACGGCGTCGACGACGCCGGGATCGGCCGCGCGGGCCGCGTCGACGCGGGCCATGACCGACCGGACGAGATCGACCGAGCCGTGCCCCATCGCGGGTGCCACCTCGCCCACCTCCACCGCCGGCAGGCCGGCCGCCTCGAAGGCACCGGACAGGGCGGCGGCGACGTCGGCGATGGTGTCGACCAGCGTCCCGTCGAGGTCGAGGACGACCCCGCGCACCGGCACGGACGCATCGGGTCCGGTCACGCGGCCCCCTCGGCGGTGCGCGCGAGCTCGTAGACCTCGGTCATCGCCGCGTGGAGCCTGCGGTGCGCGCCGAAGACGGTCTGGTACTTGGCGTGCGCGTCGGCGTCTGGGCTGTAGCTCTTCTCGACCTTGACCTGCGTGAGTGCTGAGGTCAGGTCGGGCCACACGCCCGCACCGACGCCGGCCGCCAGGACCGCGCCGTAGGCGCCGCCCTCGGAGGCTCCCACCTGGGTGACGACCTCGCGGCCGAGGATGTCGGCGAGCAGCTGGAGCCACAGCGCGTCGTTGGACACCCCGCCCGAGGCGATGACCTGGTCGCTCTGCAGGCCGGCCTCGACGCACAGCTCGAGGATCGCGCGCATGTTCATCAGCACGCCCTCCATCACCGCGCGGGTCATGTGGCTGATGTCGTGCATCTGGGTGAGGCCGACGAAGGCGGCGCTGGCGTCGGGCGCGAGGTTCGGGGCCCGCTCGCCGAGGAGGTAGGGCAGGAAGAGGACACCGTTGGCGCCGGGGGCGACGTCGCGGGCGAGGGCGACGAGCGTCGTGAACGACAGCTCCTTCTCGTCGTCGAGGGGGCGCAGCGCGTCGCGCAGCCACTGGAAGGCACCGCCCGCGCTGTTGGCGTTGCCCATGATGTGCCAGTGGCCCGGGGCGTTGCCGCAGCTGACCTGGACCTTGCCGCCCGGGTTCTCGGGGTAGCGCGACAGGCCGCCGGCGACGATCCCGGCCGTGCCGACGGTGAACCCGGCGGAGCCCTCCTCGATCAGCCCCATGGCGGTGGTCTGGATGACGGCGTCGCCCCCGCCGCCGAACACGGGGGTGTCGGCGGGGAAGCCCCAGGCGGCGGCGATCTCGTTGTCCAGGGTGCCGGTCTGCTCGATCGACTCCACGACGTCGGGCAGGAGCGCGGGGTCGACGTCGATCGCCTCGAGCAGCTCGGTCGACCAGGTGCGGTTGCGGACGTCGAACAGGCCGGTGCCCGAGGCGTCGGAGACGTCGGTGACGTACAGGCCGGTCATCCGGAAGCGGATGTAGTCCTTGGGGTTGAGGAGGCGGACCATCTTCGCGTAGTTCTCCGGCTCGTGGTCGCGCAGCCAGATGATCTTGCCGCCGGTGTAGCCGGGGAACATGCGGTTGCCGACGAGGCCGACGAGGTTGTCGATGCCGCCGACCTGCTCGGTGATCCAGTCGCACTCCGCCGCGCAGCGCTGGTCGTTCCACAGGATGGCGGGGCGGATGACCTCGCCGTCGGCGTCGATGGGGGTCAGGCCGTGCATCTGCCCGCACAGGCCGATGCCGGTGATCTCGGCACCCTTCTGCGGGAGCTTGGCCGCCAGAGCGGTCATGGCCTCGCCCGTGGCGCGCCACCACTCGGCGGGCTCCTGCTCGGACCAGCCGGAGCGGAGGTTGATGAGGGGGTAGGTCGCGGTGGCCTTGGCGACCACCACGCCGTCGTCGTCGACAGCGATGGCCTTGAAGCTGGAGGTGCCGAGGTCGATGCCGATCAGCATAGGTTGCTCCCTTGCAACGGTGGGTGGCGGGCGCGGCCGGTCGGCCGCGCCCGGGGGGGGTTCCGATCGTTCGGTGGTGGTGCCTGTCGTCAGTGGGTGTGGCGGATGCGCAGGTGCTTGTACTGCAGGTAGCCCTCAAGGCCCTCGCGGCCGTGCTCGGAGCCGAAGCCGGACTCGCGCCGCCCGCCGTAGGGGGCGTTGATGATCCCGGCGTCGACGTTGTTGACCGCGACGTTGCCGAAGTCGAGGGCGGACCCGGCGCGCATGGTCTCGCCGAGGTCCTCGGTGTAGAGGTAGGCGGCCAGTCCGCCGGCGACGCCGTTGGCGTGCGTGACGGCCTCCTCGAGGGAGTCGACGGCGGCGACCCCGACGGCGGGCCCGAAGGTCTCCTCGGTCATGATCTGCGAGTCGAACGGGGCGTCGACGACGAGGGTGGGGACCCGGAAGAGGCCGCCCGCGGGATGGGGGTCGGTCCCCGTCAGCTGACGGGCACCGCGCCCGACGGCGTCGCTCACGTGCCGCTCGGTGCGGAAGCGGATCTCCTCCATGGTCACCGGCCCGACGTCGGCGTCCGGGTCGGCGTACCCGTCACCCACGGTCAGCGCGCCGGCGAGCGCGGCCACCCGCTCGGTGAACTCCCCGTAGACCGGCCGCTCGACGTAGATCCGGTTGATGGCGATGCAGATCTGCCCGGCGTTGCGGAACGAGCGCCGCACGGCACCCGTAGCGGCGAGCTCGAGGTCGGCGTGCCGGCTCACGAGCATGGGGCAGCTGCCGCCGAGCTCCATCGTCAGTTGGGTGACGCCGTCGACCGTGCGGAACAGCTGCTGCCCGGTCGCGTTCGAGCCGGTGAAGGCGACCTTGGCGATGTCCCGGTGACCGGCGAGCATGGCCCCGACGTCGCCGGCGCCGTGGATGATGTTGACGACCCCGGGCGGGAAGTCGGCGGCCTGCAGGCACTCGGCGATGACCTGGCCGGCGCCCGGGGTGTGCTCGGAGTCCTTGATGACCATCGTGCAGCCGGCGCCGAGCGCCCCGCCGAGCTTCCAGCCCAGCAGCTCGACCGGGTAGTTCCACGGGGTGATCGCCGCGACCGGGCCGACCGGCTCGCGGTGGACCACCGAGAGGAAGTCGGTGGACTCGTTCGGCACGGTGCGGCCGTCGATGCGCTCGGCCTCCTCGCCGTAGAACCGCATGGCCTGCGCGAACTTGCGGACCTCGCCGCGGGCCTCGTTCAGCGGCTTGCCCTGCTCGCGGGTCATGGGCGTGGCGAGGTCGTCGAGGCGCTCGAGGGCGACCTCGCCGAGGCGGCGCAGCAGGGCGCCGCGCTCGAACCCGGTGGTCCGGCTCCAGGTGGGGAAGGCGCGCACGGCGGCCGCGACGGCGTCGTCGACTGTGGCCTGGTCCGCCTTCTCGGCGACGGCGGCGACCTCACCGGTGGCGGGGTTGCGGCGCTCGAACTGCTCGGGGGCGGTGCGGAACTCGCCGTTGACGAAGGAGGCGCAGTGCAGGGGAGTGGTCATCGGTCGGATCTTTCCTCGACGGCGGGCAGGGGCACGGGGGCGCGCAGCGGCTCCCCGCGCAGGGCGCGGCGGCCCTCGTCGACGGCGAGCTGCTGGAGACGCACCATCGACTCCGTGGAGTAGAAGGCGGTGTGCGGGGTGAGGATGACCGCGGGGCGCGAGCGCAGCGGGTGGTCCTCGGGCAGGGGCTCGGGCTCGGTGACGTCCAGCGCCGCGCCGGCGATCCGGCCCGAGTCCAGCGCCCGCTCGAGCGCCGCGTGGTCCACGAGCCCGCCGCGGGCGGTGTTGACGAGGTAGGTGCCGTCCTGCACGGCGGCGAAGGCCTCGTCGTCGAGCAGGTGGTGCGTCTCCTCGGTCAGGGGCAGGTGAAGGGAGAGGACGTGCGACTCGGCCAGCAGCCGCTCCCACGAGACGAGCTCGATGCCCTGCTTCGCAGCCGAGGTGGCGTCGGCGTAGGGGTCGTAGGCGATCGTCGTCACGCCGAGGGCCTGGAGGCGGGTCGCGGTGAGCTGCGCGATCCGCCCGGCACCGACGAGCCCGACGATACGGCTCTCCATCGAGTCGATGACGCCCAGACCGGCGGCTCGCGGTGTCTCGCCCCGGTGCATGGCGGCGTCGAAGTCGCGCACCCGGCGCACGAGCATGAGGGTGAGCATCGTGGCGTGGTCGGCGACGACGTTGGCTCCGTAGTCGGGCACGTTGCATACGCGCAGCGAGCCGGCCGCGGCGGCGGGCAGGTCGATGTTGTCCACGCCGATGCCGTAGCGGATGAGCACGGCCTGCTCGGGCAGCCGGCCGAGCTCGTCGGGGCCGAGCGGGGCGAAGTTGGTGAAGACCACCTCGGCGCCGTCGAGCAGGTCGCCGAGGTCGGAGCTGCCGTCCCAGTGGTGGTACTCGGCTCCTTCCTCCTCGGCGAGGCGCCGTTCGAGGCTGTCGTCCCCGACGGCGGTGTCCGTGACGACGACCTTCGCCGCGCTCATGAGGCGCTCCGTACGGCGTCGCCCGACCGGGCGGCGTCGAGGTCGCGGACGAGGTCGAGCAGGCCGTAGCTCCACACGGGGGCCTGCTCGCTGGGGGTCACCCGGTTGACGAGCGTGCCGATCTCGGGGGAGCTGATGGAAATGAGGTCGCCGGGGTGGTGGGTGAAGCCCTGGCCGGGCTCGCCGCGATCCTCGGTGGGGGCGAACGGGGTGCCGCAGTACAGGACGAGGCCGTCGGGGTACTGGTGGCGCCGGTTGATCGTGTGCTCGACGAGCTCGGTGACGGGCCGGGAGATCTCCGCCTGCGGGGCGGTGGCCTCGAGGACGAACCCGTCGGTTCCCTCGACCCGCATGGTGATCGTGGTGGCGGCGGCCTGCTCGAGGGTGAAGTCGGCGTCGAGCAGGCGGATGAACGGGCCGAGCGCGGCGGAGGCGTTGTTGTCCTTGGCCAGCGGGAGGAGCAGGGCGCTCGCGCCCTCGATGTCGCGCAGATTGGCGTCGTTGCCGAGGGTGACGCCCTTGACCGCGCCGCGGCCGTCGACGACGAGCACGAGCTCGGGCTCGGGGTTGTTCCAGGAGGAGACCTCGGCGATGCCGACGTCGGCGCCGTGGCCGACGCTGGACAGGATCGGTGCCTTGGTGAAGACCTCGGGGTGGGTGCCGAGGCCGACCTGGAGGTACTGCGACCACAGGCCGTTCTCGCGCAGGACCTCGAGCGCGGCGAGGGCCTCGGACGAGCCGGGGCGGATGTCGCGAATCGAGTCGCCGAGGGTCTCCTTCAGCTGCTCGCGTACGGCGGCCGCCTTGGTGGGGTCGCCGCCCACGCGCTCCTCGATGACGCGCTCGATCATGCTGCGCACGAACGTGACGCCGGCGGCCTTGAGGACCTGGAGGTCGACGGGGGAGAGGAGGACGGGCTCCTCGTAGCCGGTCGTCTCGTCCGTGCCGCGGCGCCGGTCGGCCTCGCGTGCGGTGGCGGCGAGGATCTCGGCGAGCGGCCAGATGGTGGTGCTGGCGGAGCCAGAGGCGAGGTGGTCGCGGACGCGCCCGGCGGGGTCCTCGGCCTGCATGAGCTCGGCCATGGTGGGGCCGAGGGCCGTGACGTCGGTGAGGGACTCGCCGACGACGGCGACGAGCCGCGGTCCGGTGCCCGGTGCCCAGACGCGTCCCACGAGGACGGGATCCCCGCCAGTGGTGGGCAGGACGGTGGCGGCATCGACTCTCGGGTCGGTCATGTGGGTGCTCCTCGTACCGGCGGCGTTGCCTGGGTCGGCGACTGGCGAGGCAAACATATGATGATCGGAATGTGACGTCAATCAGACTAGGATGAGGGGCATGAACAGACAGTCTTCCGCCGGCGCGGCGGCCGTGGGCGGTGCGCGCGGACGCCCGACGCGCCTGCCCAGATGGGTGGCCGACCAGCTGGAGGAGGCGCTGCTGGCGGGGGACTTCGCCGTCGGCTCCCAGATGCCGACCGAGACGGCCATCGCCGAGCGCTTCGGCGTCAGCCGTCAGGTCGTGCGCGAGGCGGCCCGCCTGCTCGAGGACCGCGGACTGGTGGAGATCCGCGCCGGCCGCGGGATGACGGTGCTCGCCCCGACCCTCGACAGCAGCGTGGACCGCCTACGCATGCTGCTGCGCCGCGGGGACGCGAGCTTCGACCAGCTGATGGAGCTGCGGCAGATGACCGAGGGGGACATGGCCGGTCTCGCCGCGCGCAACCGAACCGAGGAGGACGTCGCGCTCATGCGGGCCGCGATCGCCGACGCCGCCGACCACCTCGACGACTACGCCATCTGCATGGACGCCGACCTCACCTTCCACATGGCCGTCGCGCGCGCCACCCACAACCCGTTCGTGCTGGCCATCGTCCAGCCCGTCAACGTCGTGCTGCGCGACGTCTACCACAAGCCCATCGAGTACCTGGCGACCCAGACGGACACCGTCGCCGAGCACACCGCGATCGCCGATGCGATCGAGGCCGGGGACGTCCTCTCCGCACGGGAGGCGACCGCCCTTCACCTGGGGCGTGTCGTCGAGGACGCCGCCGACCTCGTCGACGACTCACGCGTACCCGGCCCGACGACCGCCACCTGACTTCTGACGACTGAGCGAACGAGACCGATCGCCCGACACCAAGGAGTGCCCGACCTGATGACCAGCACCGCCCCCACCCCCGCCGTCGCCGAGGCCGTCCGGTCCGCCGCCGGCTCTCGGTACGACGTCGCCCGTGCGTCGTACGAGACGCGCGCGACCTGGCTTGAGGCCCTCGCCGACGCCCTCGACGCACACGCCGACGAGCTCGTTGCGCTGGCCGACACCGAGTCCCACCTGGGTGAGGCCCGGCTGACCGGTGAGCTCGCCCGCACGAGCGCCCAGCTACGGCTGTTCGCCGGCGTCGTGCGCGAGGGCGCCTTTCTCGAGGTCGCGATCGACCACACCGACCCGGGTGCGACGCCGCCGATCCCGGACCTGCGCCGCATGCTCGTGCCGCTGGGGCCGGTCGCCGTGTTCGCCGCCAGCAACTTCCCCTTCGCCTTCTCCGTGCTCGGTGGCGACACCGCCAGCGCGCTCGCCGCCGGATGCCCGGTGATCGTCAAGGCCCACGAGGGCCACCCGCGGCTGTCCCGGCGCGTCGCCGAGATCGCGGTCGAGGCGCTGGCGGGTGCCGGGGCGCCGGCGGGGATCTTCGCCCTCGTCGAGGGACGTGAGCAGGGGGTCGAGCTGGTCGAGCACCCGGACGTGACCGCGGTGGGTTTCACCGGCTCTGTCGCCGGTGGTCGGTTCCTCTTCGACGTCGCCTCGCAGCGTCCCGAGCCGATCCCGTTCTACGGCGAGCTCGGCAGCGTCAACCCGGTCGTGGTCACCCCGGGTGCCGTCGAGCAGTCCCTCGACGACGTCGCGACCGGTCTCGCGGGGTCGTTCACCATGGGAGTGGGGCAGTTCTGCACCAAGCCGGGCGTGGTGCTCGCCCCCGCCGGGGCGGGTTTCGCGCAGAAGGTGGGCGAGAACATCGGGGCGGAAACGAAGCCCTTCCTCAACGACCGCATCGGGGAGGGCTTCCGCGGGCGGCTCGGCGAGCTGGTCGCGCACGAGGCCGTGGAGGTGGTCGCGGGCGACGACGGTCCGGTCGACGTCGCGCAGGCCGCGCCGGTCGTGCTGCGCGCGACCGCAGCGGCGGTGCTCGCCGACCCCGACGTGCTGCTCGAGGAGGTCTTCGGGCCCGCGACCCTCGTGGTCGAGTACGAGTCGGTCGACGAGATCGGCGCGGTCCTCCGCGCCGTCCCGGGCAGCCTGACGGCGACGCTCCACGCAGCGCCGGGGGAGGAGACGGCGGCCGACCTCCTGCGCGAGCTCAGCGAGGTCGCGGGACGCGTCCTCTACGGCGGCTGGCCGACGGGCGTCGCCGTCTCGCACGCCCAGCACCACGGCGGCCCCTACCCGTCGACGACCAGCGTGCACACCTCGGTCGGTACGACGGCGATTCGCCGCTGGCTGCGCCCGGTCGCCTACCAGACGGTGCCCGACGAGCTGCTCCCGCCCGAGCTGCAGGAGGCCAACCCCCTCGGCCTCCCGCGTCGGGTCGACGGGGTGCAGTCCCTCTAGCCGTACGCGGGCGTTCCGCACGCCCACATGCACGAGTGCGCACCTGTCTGCCTGACTGATGAGCGCTGCCCGGTCGATGCTGACTGGGCAGCGCTCGCTCGTCGGACCACCTTCTGCTCACTCGCCAGACCATGTCGTGCTCACTCGCGGAGAGGGGGGCGGCGGACAGGCGCCCCCAACACTCTGTTGACAGTGATGCACTGGTATACCAAGATATCGGTATCGGATCGGCGCGAGGTCGCACCGGTTCCGGTCCCGTGGAGGGTGGAGATCCCGCCCGTCGGGGAACGACGACGCAACGACCGGCAACGCCGCTGATCGCGAACCGATCGGGCGACGACGTCGGTCGACGACAGGTGAGCGGCCGCACCGTGAGGCGTCGACCGCTCGATCGGCTCGTGGAGGAGCGATGGCGACAGAGATCGACCCGGCGGGGAGTCGCGAGCGTCTGTCCCCTCTCGTGTCGACGCTGAGCCGTAGCGATCTCATCCGCGACACGTTGCGCTCCAGCATCCTCTCTGGTGCGCTCAAGCCTGGCGAGACGCTGGTCGAGCGACGGATCGCGGAGGAGCTGGACGTCTCGAAGACTCCCGTGAGGGAGGCGATGATCATGCTGACCCGCGAGGGCCTGCTCGAGATGAGCCGGAACCGGGGCACCCGGGTGCGTGAGCTGTCCGCCACCGAGGTGCGTCATATCTACGAGCAGAGATTCCTCCTCGAACCATGGGCGGCCGCGTCGGCGGCGTCCTCCGCGACGGCCCGGCGTAATGCCCGCGCGGCGTTGGACGAGGCACGCGCCTGTGCTGAGCAGGGACGGCAGCACGACCTCGCCTCGGCGAACAGGAGGTTCCACCAGTCGATGTACCGCTCGTGCGACAACTCCTTCGTCGTGCAGTCGCTCGACAACCTGCAGGACCTGACGTCGATCGCCATCGTCGGCACCCTGTGGGAAAGGTGGCCGACCTGGGAGGCCGAGGCGCTCCAGCACGAGGAGATGTACGACGCCGCGGTCGGCGGCGGCGCGGACACGATCGTGCAGCTCATGACCGCGCACATCGGGCAGACGCTCGAACGACTCAAGGACGACCCCGCGCGCCCGTAGCGCGCGGTGAGGGCCACGCCGGCGTGGCCCTGGACACCCTGCCCGTCCGACTTGGCGCGGGCAGCGGACAACCGAGGGCGAACGACGGGTCCGTGGACCAGCACGGAACTGGTCCTTGCCGTACCCGGGCCCGGGATCGAGCCCGCGGAGTGGAGACAGCCGAGAGAGGTGGGACGGATGACCGACGGAACATCTGGCGCCGAGGAGGTGTCGCGGCAGACGATCGAGACGCTCAGACACGCGAGCACGGCGACGTTGACGACCCAGATGATGGACCGGGGCCTGCGGAACACGTTCCTCGCCGGGCTGACCGTGGCCAACCCCGCCAGTCCGCGCCTCGTGGGGCCTGCATTCACCATGCGGTGCATCCCGGCCCGGGAGGACGTCGACCAGCTCTCGGTCTTCGCCGACTACGACCACCCGCAGCGCAGGGCGGTCGAGTCCGTGCCGGGCGGGCACGTCCTGGTCGTGGACGCGAGGGGCAAGGATCGCGCGGCCTCCCTCGGGCACATCCTCGCCACCCGTGTGCAGGCCAGGGGAGCGGCCGGGATCGTCACCGACGGTGCCGTGCGGGACATGGCCGGCTTCGAGCGTCTGGACCTACCGGTCTACAGCAAGGGCGCCTCACCCACCACCAATCTCGCCCTGCATCACGTCGTCGACATGCAGCTCCCGATCGGTTGCGCCGAGGTGGCGGTCTACCCGGGCGACATCATGGTCGGGGATCGCGACGGCGTGATCTGCGTACCGCGCGAGCTCGCCGACGAGATCGCCGAGGCCGCTGCTGAGCAGGACCGCCTCGAGGAGTTCATCCTCCGTCTGATCGAGGAGGGCAGGCCGCTGCGGGGGACCTACCCGCCGAGCCCGGAGGTTCTCGAGGAGTACGCCGCATCCAGGCGTGAGTCGCCGTGAGCATCTCCGCCACCCGTCGACCGGACGACCCGGTCGGGACAGCTGAGCACCACCGGTCGACACCGACGTCGACCGCCGAGGACGCGACGCAGATCGCGTTCCTCACGGATCGAAAGTGATCGAACCGAGCGGAAGGACGGAACATCATGAGGAGAACAGCTGGTGTGATCGCGGCGGCGTCCGCGCTCTCGCTCCTGGTCGTGGCGTGCGGTGGCGGCGGGGAGGGTGATGCCGGCGAGACCTTCGAGCTGCGGCTGGGCCACGTCCAGACGACCGACGAGCCCTTCCACGAGGCATATGTCCGGTGGGCGGAGAACGTCGACGAGCAGACCGACGGCGCGGTCCAGATCGAGGTCTTCGCCGACGGCACGCTCGGCTCGGAGGAGGACATCCTCGAGCAGATGACCCTCGGCGGGAACGTCGCCTGGCAGACCGACCCCGCCCGGCTCGGGACCTACGTCAACGAGTGGAACGTGCTCTACGCGCCGTACCTGTTCGACGGGATGGAGGACGTCGAGGCGCTCATCGGGTCGGAGGTGATCGACGGCTGGATCGAGACGCTCGAGCAGGAGCACGGGATCACCGTCCTGTCCTACTCGTTCGTCCAGGGGTTCCGGAACGTGTTCACCAATGCCGAGGCGAGCTCGTTCGAGGACCTGAGCAACCTGCAGATCCGCACCGCTCCCGCGGACATGTGGATCGAGACCATCAATACCTTCGCGACCGCGGTGGACCTGCCGTACGGCGACATCTACAGCTCGTTGGAGACGGGTGCGATCGACGGAGCCGAGCTCCCCTACCTGCCGGCCGAGGCGCTCAGCATCGACGAGGTGACCAGCACCATCGTCGAGACGGGGCACATCTTCCAGCTCAACACGATCGCCGTGAGCACGTCATGGTTCGAGGGTCTTCCGGAGGAGTACCAGACGATCCTCACCGAGGAGCTGGACTCCGCGGGCCTGCAGGCATCGGAGGAGATGCTCGCCCTCAACGACGAGTCGCGCCAGAACTTCGAGGACGCCGGAATGACGATCGTGGCGCACGAGGACCTGGACATCGACCAGTTCCGTGAGTCGGGCGAGGGCGCGTACGAGGCGATGGACATCCTGGACGTGCGCGACGAGCTCTACGCCGAGCTCGGGCGCTGAACCGGGCGCTCAGCGATGACGGTCGACGTGCGACCGGGCGGCAATCACTAGGAAGGGTCGAGACCACTCCATGCTGAAACGACTGGTGCGTGTGCTGGACCGGATGTACCGGGCCCTGTACTCCGTCGAGCTCGTGATCGCGGGGACGCTCCTGTGCGTCACCGTGCTCATGCTGCTTGCGCTGGCTGTCGGGCGACTCGTAGGGCATCCGTTCTCAGGACTTCTCACGCTGTCGCTCGGGCTGCTGACCTGGGCGGTGTTCATCGGGGCGGACGTCGCCTTGCGGGACGAGAAGGTGGTCGCCGTGGACCTCATCATCAGCAGGGTGCCCGGCCGGCTGCAGGTCCTCCTCCAGGCACTGATCTACCTCCTGATCGTCATCTTCCTGGTGGTGATGATCCGTTCCGGGATCGGCCTGGCAGATCTGACCTCCGGTCGGATGCTTCCGGGGACCGGCATCGACTACGTCTACATCGCCGCGGCCGTACCGGTCGGGTGCTCGCTGATGATCGTCACGATGATCGGCCACCTCGTCAGGCTGTTCCGGGAAGGGCACATCTACGGCACAGCGCCCGACGAAGGGCAGGCGAGCGTCTGATGACCACGTCCGACGGTCGTGTCGCACGGAGGAGTGAGTAGATGGTCATCGCTTTCATCACCTTCATGGTGCTGCTCCTCATCGGGATGCCGGTCGCGTTCGCGGTCGGTATCGGCGGGATGATGTTCTTCCTGACGAACCCGTCCCTGCCCTTCGTCTCGGTGGTGCAGGTTCCTGTGACCGCCACGCAGGACAGCGTGCTGGTGGCTGTGCCGTTGTTCATCCTCGCCGGCCTGCTGATGAACGCCTCGGGGATCACCGCGCGGCTGGTCACGCTCGCCACCCTTCTCGTCGGGCACGTCCGAGGTGGGCTCTCGCAGTCGAGCGTTGTGCTCAGCGTGCTCATGGGAGGTGCCACGGGCTCGTCCAACGCCGAGATCGCCATGGAGTCCCGGATCCTGGCCCCGCACATGGAGAAGCAGGGCTACCCGCGGGAGTACACCGCCGCGGTCATCGGTCACAGCGCGCTCATCACCTCGACGATCCCGCCCGGGATCGGGCTCATCCTCTACGGCAGCACGGGCAACGTCTCCATCGGTCGCCTGTTCGCCGCAGGTCTGGTATCGGGCCTCATCCTCTTCGTCATCATGCTCGTGTACGTGAGCATCGTCGGCCGGGTGCGCAACTATCCACGGGCGCACGAGCGGCGGGCGTCGTTCAAGGACCTGATGATCGGCCTGCGGGACTCGGCGTTCGCGCTCGCCTTCCCGATCGTGCTGCTGGGATCACTGCGACTGGGACTGTTCACTGTCACCGAGGTGGGCGCCCTGGCCTGCGCGTACGCGGCCCTGGTCGGGGTGGTGGTCTACCGGGAGCTGACGATCCGGCGATTCGTCGAGACGTTGCGCGGGGGAGTCCAGGACGTCTGCGGCATCATGTTCCTCATCGCGATGGCCGCCCTGTTCGGGTACGGCATCCCCTACGACCGGATCCCGGAGCGTGTCGCCGAGGCCCTGCTGTCGCTGGGTGGCGGGGTGTTCCTCACGATCGCCGTCATCGTCGTCCTCCTCATCCTGTTCGGGATGTTCATGGACGGCGCGGTGGTCATCATCCTCGTGACACCGGTGCTCCTGCCGGTGGCTGTCGAGGTCGGCGTGGACCCCGTCGTGTTCGGCGTGGTCCTCGCGCTGACCGTGACGATGGGCGTCCTCACCCCGCCGTTCGGCATCGGCATGTTCATCATGCAGGGGATCATCCGGATGAGGCTCGGCGGGTACCTCAAGGAGAGCCTCCCGTTCATCCTCGTCGTCCTGCTGGTGGTCGCGTGCTTCCTCCTGTTCGACGACGTGATCCTCGCGCTGCCGAACCTTCTCTACGGCTAGGACCTCGACACCCGACCGGGTGGTCGGGACGACCGAAAGGTAATGATGGAGTACAGGACGTTCGGGACGACCGGAACAGAGCTGTCCGTGCTGGGGCTCGGTGGCCACGAGTACCTGCCCGACGGGCGCAGCCGCGGCTTCAACGAGGACTTCGACGCCGCGGTGACCGCCGGGACCGTGCTGCCCGGTTTCGGCGGGGAGGCCCGTCGGGAGCTCGTCGCTCATGCGCTGAGCAGCGGCATCACTCTCCTCGATGCCACGATCGACTCGGAGAAGGAGGCTCTGGGCCGCAACCTGCGCGAGCTCGACACCGACCGCCAGGTCCACCTCCAGACCCGCCCGGAGGGTTTCCTCTACACCTACGACACGGCGAACAGGCGTCTGCTGGACGGGGCTGACCTGCGCGCCGAGGTCACCCGGATCTGCGAGCTGATGGGGCTCGCCACCCTGCCGCTGCTCAACGTCGGGATCATGGCCGACGCACTGGCGGAGGAGCCGGCCTACCTCACGAGGCTCGCCGCCAACCTCGAGGTGCTGCGTGCGGACGGACTGGTCTCTTGGTTCAACGCCGACACCTTCTCGGGAGGTGCGGTGTACGAGCAGATGATCGACGCCGGCTGCTTCGACGGCATTTACGTCAACCTCAACATCGCCGAGGACGGTGCGACGAGGAGGGTGCTCCCGGCCGCCGTCGAGGCCGGCATGGGAGTGATCGCCCGCGAGGCCTTCATGAAGGGCGCGCTGTTCGAGATGGCGCGCCAGGCAGAGATCTCGGACATCGGCGACCTGGTCGCCGCGGAGATCCGCTGGTGCCTCTCGCACGACGAGGTGACGAGCCTGGTCGTCGGTGCGCGGGGTCGAGCCGACCTGGAGCAGTCCCTGGCGGCGGTGCGCGAGCCGGAGCCGACGGACTCCGACGAGAGGGTGCTGGCGCGGGTCCGCGACACACCTGCCTTTGCCGAGTACCGCGAGAAGGTGAGCAGTCTGTACTGAACGTCCCCAGCCGGGCGGCTACCCATGTCCGTCGCCCGCCCACACCCCTGCCTCGGAAGGCGTGACTCGCACGTGGTGCTCAATATTCCTTCGCTCGCCAACTCGGACGTCCTCTCGCTCGGGGAGGACCTCCAGCAGTTCGTCGACGCCGGCGCCCGGGCCGTGCACGTCGACGTCATGGACGGGCACTACGTGCCGAACCTGGGCTTCCCGCTGCGGCTGATCGAGGACGTCCGTCGTCGTTTCTCGGAGCTCGTCATCGACGTGCACCTCATGGTCACCGAGACCGAACGATGGGTCGACCGCATCGCCGAGGCCGGCGCGGACGCGGTGAGCTTCCCGATGGACGGGGAGCGGTTCGTTCGCCGGCTCCTCGCGCACATCCGGTCCCGTGGCATGCGAGCCGGCGTCGTGCTCAACCCCTCGCAACCCGTGACCGTGCTCGATCCGGTCATCGCCGATGTGGACCACGTGGTGCTCATGGCAGTCGAACCCGGATACGCGGGCCAGGCGGCGCTCTCCGGCGCCTCCGAACGCGTGGCTGAGCTCGACACGCTCCGGCGGTCGCACGGGTCCCGGGCGCTCATCGAGATCGACGGCGGTGTGACGATCGACAGCGCGAAGGAGCACGCCCGCCTGGGGGCGGATATGTTCGTCACCGGCGTCTACACGGTCTACGACCCTGAGGTGGGCCGCGCGGAGGCGTTCGCGAGGTTCGACCGCGACATGGCGGAATCCGGTTTTCCGACGTCGACGGAGACGGTGCAGAGACTCCGCCGCGACTAGGGCCCGCCCGGTTCCCGCCCCCGTCCCGATTGCCCTTGCCCTGCAGAACCGCCACAATCGCGGTAGGGCGTGATCGCCCTCACCGACGACCGACACGCAGTCCCGACGGGGGGATGACGGCAGTGCGCGTGAGCACGAGGGTGATCGACGTCGAGCAGGTCGATCGCTGGGTCCATGTCCGCACCGACGGCGCCGAGCTCAGGCTGATCCTCGTCACCGACGACATCCTGCGGATCCGCGCCTCCTTCGACGGTGACTTCACCGAGGAGTCGTACACCTTGGTGACGACCGCCTGGGAGGACCGGCTGGACGCGGTCCTGGGGGAGGAGCGCACCCGGGTCGAGGCCCGCCCGGTCACCCTGGACGACCTCGACGACAAGGTCGTCGTGCGCGGCGGGAACCTGCGGGTCGAGATCGAGAAGCACCCCTTCCGGATCTGCGTCTACGACGGCGCCGGCACCCTGCTGCACGCCGACGTCGTCTCGCTGGGCTACCTGGAGGACACGAACCGGCGCCGCATCCACACCAGCGAGATCACCGGCGACGACGCCTTCTACGGCTTCGGGGAGACGACCGGGGACCTCAACAAGGCGAAGCAGCTCATCACGTTGAGCCCGAAGGATGCGCTCGGCTACGACCCGCGCGAGACCGACCCGCTCTACAAGCACATCCCGTTCTACGTGAAGCTCGACCGGTCGAGCCGCACGGCGGTCGGCTACTTCTACCACGGCACCGCCGCGTGCGACCTCGACCTCGGCCGGGAGCACAGCAACTACTGGCCGCGGCACTCCCGCTACCGCGCGGACAACGGCGACATCGACCTGTTCCTCATCGCCGGCCCGGCGATCCGCGACGTCGTCGGCCGGTACACGACCCTCACCGGCCGCCCGCCACTGCTGCCGAGGTACGCGCTCGGCTACCTGGCCTCCTCGATGTACTACGCCGAGCTCGAGGCGGGCAGCGATACGGCGATCACCGACTTCATCGACATCGCCCGCGCCGAGGACATCCCCGTCGACGGCTTCCAGCTCTCCTCCGGGTACAGCACGCAGGACACCGAGATCGGCCCGCGGCGCTGCGTCTTCACCTGGAACGACCGCCGGTTCCCCGACCCCGCAGACTTTTTCTCGGCGATGACTGAGCGCGGTATCACCGTCTCCCCGAACGTCAAGCCCGGCATCCTCGACGTCCACCCCCGGCTCGCCGAGCTCGCCGCCGCGGACGTCTTCGTCTCCCGCAGCGCCGACGCCGCAGCGGCCCGGGGGGACGGTCCCGCCACCGGCGCGTGGTGGGGCGGGCCGGGCAGCTTCGTCGACTTCACCGCACCCGCCGCCCGCGAGGCCTGGAAGCGGTGGCTCACCGAGTCGGTCCTCGAGATGGGCACGACCTCGGTGTGGAACGACAACTGCGAGTACGACGGGATCATCGACCAGGACTCCGTCGTCGACTTCGACGGCGCCGGCGGCACGATCGGTGAGCTCCGGACGGTCATGGCGAACCTCATGTGCCGCGTCACCCACGACGCGATCACCGAGCACGCACCCGACGCCCGCCCCTTCATCGTCTGCCGCGCCGGCCACGCCGGCATCCAGCGCTACGCGCAGACCTGGGCCGGCGACAACTCGACCTCCTGGGAGTCGCTACGGCACAACATCGCGACGATCCTCAACATGGGGCTCTCCGGGGTCGCGAACCAGGGCTGCGACATCGGCGGCTTCCACGGGCCGGCGCCCGAGCCCGAGCTGCTCGTGCGCTGGGTCCAGCACGGCATCTTCCAGCCGCGGTTCTCGATCCACTCGGTCAACTCCGACAACACCGTCACCGAACCGTGGATGTACCCCGAGCACACCCACCTCGTCCGCGACGCGATCCAGCTGCGCTACCGGATGTTCCCCTACCTCTACTCGCTCATGGCCCGCGCCCACCGCACCGGCCTGCCGATCATGGCACCGCTGGTCAGCGCCTTCCAGGACGACCCGGCCGGGGACGAGAACGGCACCGACTTCATGCTCGGCGACTCCCTGCTGGTCGCCAACGTCCTCGAGCCCGGCGCGACCACCCGCACCGTGCGGCTCCCCGCAGGAGAGACGTTCTACGACCTGGCGACGGGCGCCCGGTATGAGGGCGGCAGCGCCCTCGAGCTCGACGTCGACCTGTCCTCGATCCCGCTGTTCCTCCGCGGGGGTGGCATCGTGCCGCTCGCCGACAACCAGCTGATGAGCCTCACCCGCGACGACGTCACCGACCTGCGCCTGGTCTGCGCACCCGACCGGGACGCCCGCTTCGTCCTCTACGAGGACGACGGCCTCACCCGCGCCCACGAGCGCGGCGACTTCCGCGAGACCGAGATCGCGCTGACCGCCGGCGAACGGGTCCGCATCGACCTCAACCGCCGCGGGACGTACCCCACGAGCGTGCGCGCCCTCCTCCTCGAGGTCCTCCACCCGGACAGCGCCCCCTACTGGGTGACGGTCGGGGAGGAGACCCTCGAGCAGATCCTCTACCGCGACCACTTCGAGGCCGCCACGACCGGCTGGCACTACGACCCAGCCCGCGGGGCGGTCCTCGTCAAGATGCCCCACCCCGACGACGACGTCGCCGTCACCGTCTCCTTCGAGCCCTTCGACATGATCGGCATGTGAGGTACCCGTGCGAAAACTCCTGACCAGCCTGACCGTCCTCACGCTCGCGGGGACCGCCCTGGCCGCGTGCGGACCGGGCTCCGGACCCGACGCGGCGACCAGCGACGAGGCCACCACCGATGACCCGCTCGTGCTCAGGCTCGCGCACAATCTCGGCGAGCAGCACCCCACATCCCAGGCGCTGACCGCCTTCGCCGAGGACGTCGAGGAGCAGAGCGAGGGCCGCATCGCCATCGACATCTACGGCGACGGCCAGCTCGGCGCCGAGCCCGACGTGCTCGGCCAGCTCAACCAGGGCATCGTCGACATGACCCGCGTCAGCGCGCCCGGCCTGGCGACATACGACCCCGGCTACCACACCTTCGGCCTGCCCTACGTCTTCGAGTCGGAGGAAGCGTTCTACCAGGTCATGGACTCGCCCGAGATGGCCGAGTACTTCCGTTCGACCGCCGACGACGGATTCGTCGGGCTGACCTACTACACCTCCGGCGCACGTTCCTTCTACACGGCGAGCACCCCGATCCGCACGCCCGAGGACATCGGCGGCCTGAAGATCCGCGTCCAGGACATGCGCAGCCAGACCGAGCTGATGAACGAGCTCGGCGCCGCGCCGATCGTCATGGCCCTCGGCGACACCTACACCGCCCTGCAGACCAGCCTCATCGACGGCGCCGAGTCTAACGAGACCGTGCTGACGGAGAGCGCCCACGGGGAGGTCGCCCGGGTGTTCTCGATGACCGAGCACACGCGGATCCCGGACATGCTGGTGATCAGCAGCGACACCTGGGACCGGCTCAGCCCCGAGGACCAGGACATGGTCACCGAGGCCGCGAGGCAGTCCACCGAGGACCACAAGGTCGTCTGGGCCGAGGCCATCGAGGAGGCGGTGGTCGCCGCCGAGGAGATGGGCGTGGAGTTCGTCGACGACGTCGACCTCGACGCCTTCCAGGAGGCGACGAGACCCGTCGTCGAGCAGTACGCCGAGGAGTACCCCGAGGTGGCCGAGCTGCTTGCGATCGTCGACGAGGCCAGGGAGTGAGGACCACCGTGACCAACGAGCGCATCGACTCGATCCGCGGGGGGCTGGGGCGCGTCCTGCTCTGGTTCGCCGGGGCCCTGCTGGTCGTCATGACCGTCCTGGTGCTGTACCAGGTCTTCACCCGTTACGTGCTCAACAGCCCGGCCGCGTTCACCGAGGAGCTGGTCCGCTACGCGCTGATCTGGACGTCCTTCGCCTGCGCCGCGTACGGGTTCCTGCACCGCAGCCACATGAGCCTGACCTTCGTGCGCGACCGGTTCTCGCCGCGCGTGCGGCGCAGCCTCCTGCTCGGGGCCGACGTGCTCATCCTGCTGTTCGCCGTGCTGGTCCTCGGCATCGGCGGCACGATGCTCGCCCTCGACTCCAGCGGCAACCTCTCGGCGCTGCTGGGGATCTCCCGCGGCGTCGTCTACCTCATCGCCCCGATCACCGGCCTGGCGATCACGGTGGCGCAGGTCCTCAACATCTGGGAGGACATCGCCGGGGAACCGGCGGTCGAGCCGGAGGGAACCGACTGATGGACGCGCTCATGGCCGCCGCCCTGCTGTTCGGGGTCTTCTTCGTCCTGCTGTTCGCCGGGGTCCCCATCTCCATCGCGATCGGGATCGCCTCGTTCGTCACCGCGCTCGGCCTGCTGTCGTGGGACGACTCGACCTACATCGTCGGACAGCAGATGAGCGTCGGCATCGAGAGCTTCTCGCTGCTGGCGGTCCCCCTGTTCATCTTCGCCGGCAACATCATGAACAACGGCGGCATCGCCGGCCGGCTCATCGACCTGGCCCTTGTCATCGCCGGCCGGATCCCCGGATCGCTCGCCCACACCAACGTGCTCGGCAACATGCTGTTCGGCTCCCTGTCCGGGTCCGCGGTCGCCGCGGCGGCCGCGATCGGCGGCACGATGCACGAGCGCCAGAAGCAGGAGGGCTACGACCCCGCCTTCTCGACGTCGGTCAACATCGCCTCGGCCTCGACCGGCCTGCTCATCCCGCCGACGACGGCGGCGATCGTCTACTCGACCGTGGGCGGCGGCGTCTCGGTGGCGGCGCTGTTCGTGGCCGGCTACGTCCCCGGCATCCTCATGGGCGTGGTCGTCATGGGCATCGCCTTCGTCCTGGCCCGCCGGGCCGGATACTCCTCCAGCGAGCGGGTCACCATGAGGCAGGCGGGCATCGTCTTCCTGCGCGCCGTGCCGAGCCTGCTGCTCATCGTCATCGTCGTCGGCGGCATCGTCGCTGGCGTCTTCACCGCCACCGAGGGCGCCGGTGCGGCCGTGCTGTACTGCCTGATCCTGTCGAAGATCTACGGCAAGATGTCGTGGTCCGACTTCCAGCAGGTCATCATGCGCACCGTCGCCTCGACCGGCGTCGTCATGTTCCTCATCGCCGCCTCCTCGGCGATGTCGTGGATCATGGCCTACACGGGCATCCCGGCCGCCATCACCGACGCTCTGCTGTCGGTGACCGAGGCCGAGTGGCTGATCCTGCTGATGATGGTGATCGTGCTGCTCGTCGTCGGCACCTTCATGGACATCACGCCGGCGATCCTCATCTTCACGCCGATCTTCCTGCCGATCGCCACCGAGATGGGGATGGACCCGGTCCACTTCGGCATGATGCTCATCCTGGCGATGTGCATCGGCACGATGACGCCGCCGGTCGGCTCCGTCCTGTTCGTCGCCACCGGCATCTCCGGCACGACGATCGAGCAGGTGGTGCCCAAGCTGGTGCCGTTCTTCATCGGCCTCGTGCTGCTGCTGCTCGCCATCACCTACATCCCCGCCCTGTCGCTGGCGATCCCGGACGCGCTGGGGCTGCTGGGGGAGTAGGCCGCAGCCCCGGCGCCGAGCCGCAGCCGCGGCCAGCTCTGCGTGTCCCGCAGCAGCTGGCGGTCGTGGGAGGAGAGCACGACGGCGGCCTGTGTCGCGTCGAGGGCCTTGGTCAGCTCGTCGACCAGCGCGATCGAGAGGTGGTTCGTGGGCTCGTCCAGGAGCAGCACGTGCGGCCGGGCAGCGAGCACGAGCGCGAGCTCGAGGCGGCGCTGCTGGCCCATGGACAGCTCGCCGACCCGCTTGCCGGACTCCCGGGCCCGCAGCATGCCGAGCTGGGAGAGGCCGACGACCTGCGACTCGCGCAGCGTCCCGGCCGCGACCAGCTCGCCCACGTGGTCGGTGTAGACCTCGCTGGCTCGCCGACCGGCAGGCAGCGTCGACTCCTGGCGCAGCAGTCCCAGGCGAGTGCCGGTCGATCGGCGCACGTCCCCGGTGTCGGCGACGAGGTCGCCGGCCGCGACCGCCAGCAGGGTCGACTTGCCTGCCCCGTTGGGCCCCGTGACGACGAGGCGCCCGCCGCGTCCGAGATCGAAGGACGCCGGGACGTCCAGCCGCCCGGCCACCGTCACGCCCTCGACGGCGAGGAGCGACGCCCCTGATCGCGTGGGCAGCTCGGGGAACCGCAGGGACTGCGGTGGCTCCGGCACCGTCAGTGCGTGTGCGTCGAGGGCCTCCTGCCGGCGACGCACGCTCTGCACGAGGCCGCCCGCGCGGGTGGCTCGTGCGTGCTTGCCGGTGCCCTTGGGGGGTCGCCAGCCGGACTGGAGCCGGTTCTGGGCGGCGCTGAGGTCGTCCCTGAGCCGGGCGGCCTCGGTCTGCTGCTTGTCGTAGTCCTGCTGCCACTGCTCCTGCTCGGCGCGCCTGCCCTCGCGGTAGCCGGCGTAGCCGTTGCCGTAGGTGCGGGGGCGCCCGTCCGGCGTCGGGTCGAGGTCGAGGATCGTGTCCGCCACGTCCGCGAGCAGCGCGCGGTCGTGGCTGACGAGCACCACGCCGCCGGAGCGGCTGCGCAGCTTGTCGGTGAGAAAGTCCAGGCCGCTGCGGTCGAGGTGGTTGGTGGGCTCGTCGAGGAGGAGGACGTCGTCCTCGGCGCCGAGCAGGCACGCGAGGCGAACCCGGTACCGCTGCCCGACGGACAGCGCGGCGAGCGGCCGGTCCATGTCAGTCTCCGCGTCGAGGGCCTCCAGGGCGATCTGCACGCGGCGCTCCGCGTCCCACGCGTCGAGGGTCTCGGCGAGCTCGAGCGCCGCGGCGTAGGCGTCGGCGGCACCCGCCTCCTCGGCGGCCAGGGCGCT
>NZ_JBYMUV010000002.1:0-72365 GCF_057784635.1 Georgenia sp. X1117
AGGCAGTGAAGTCTCGGGAAGCTCGCCGAGAACTCGGCGAGCACTACACAACCGAGACCAACATCCTCAAGCTCATCGGCCCACTGTTCCTCGACGAGCTGCAAGAGCGGTTCGAACGAGATTACGACAGCAAGACCCGGCTCCAGAAGCTCCAGAACGAGATGGGCCGACTGCGGTTCCTCGACCCTGCCTGTGGGTGCGGGAACTTCCTCATCGTCGCCTACCGCGAGATGCGTTCCCTCGAGCTGCGAATCCTCCAACGCCTCCAGCAGCTCGACCCCGCGCGCACGCAGATGGTTCTGGACGCCACCGAGCTGCTCCAGGTCAAGATGACGCACTTCTACGGCATCGAGCTCGAAGAGTGGCCCGCCACCATCGCCAGGACTGCACTCCTGCTCGTCGACCACCAGGCCAACCAGGACATGGCTACCACCCTCGGTCTCGCTCCCGAGATGCTGCCCGTGGTCGACACCCCGACTATCAAGGTCGACAACGCCCTGCGCGCTCGATGGGAAGACCTCCTTCCGCCCGGCGAGCGCGTCCTCGTGCTCGGCAACCCCCCTTTCCTCGGTGACCACACCCGAGGTGCGGACCAGCTGGCTGACCTCAAGCGCGTCTGGGACTCCGACACCTTGTCGCGGCTCGACTACGTGACCGGCTGGTACAAGAAGGCCCTCGACTATTTCGGAGCTATCAACGGACGGTGGGCCTACGTCTCGACCAACTCCATCACCCAGGGCGACCAACCCGGGCGCTTGTTCGGCCCAATCTTCTCGGCGAACTGGCGTATCCGCTTCGCCCACCGCACCTTCTCCTGGACCTCAGAGGCGCCCTCTGCTGCCGCCGTGCACTGCGTGATCATCGGATTCGATCGTGAACAGCGACCAGCGCCGCGCCTGTTCGAGTACGAGCAGTTGCGGGGCGAACCAGATGAGGAGACCGCCAGGCAGATCAACGCGTACCTCGTTGACGGCCCCAACGTCCTCGTCGGCAAGCGAACGGAGCCGCTCTCGCCAGGGATGCCAACTGTTGAGAAAGGCTCGATGGCGACTGACGGTGGATTCTTTGTCCTTGACCAGCCGGAGGCGGAGCACCTTCGAGCAGATCCGCAGACAGCTCCGTACGTGCGCTCATACATCGGCTCACGTGAACTCATCAACGGCCTTGAACGCTGGTGTCTCTGGCTCGTGGACGCCACAGGCCACGAGATCGCCCGGAGCCCAGAACTGCGCCGCCGCGTCGAGGCGGTGCGAGACTTCCGGGCTAAGAGCAAGGCCGCGACCACTCGTAGCTACCCGCACCATCACCTGTTCAGACAGTTCGGCTTCACCTCCGATGCCGACTTCGTCGGCATCCCCGAGGTCAGTAGCGAGAACCGTCGCTACCTCCCGGTCGCGCACCTCCCGGGAGGCACGATCATCTCCAACAAGGTCTACGGCGCCGCCGACGAGGACGGCTTCATCTTCGCGATCGCCTCGTCGTCGATGTTCATCACCTGGATGAAGACCGTCGGCGGCCGGCTGAAGTCTGATCCCTCGTTCTCCAGCACCATCACCTGGAACAACTTCCCGCTCCCGGAGGTCAGCGAGACCGTGCGGGAGAAGATCATCGCCGCTGGACGCACCATTCTCGCCGCGCGCGACCAGCACGCCGAGCGATCGCTCGCCCAGCACTACCACCCGCTGGCGATGGACCCTGCGCTCCTCAGCGCCCACGACAAGCTCGACGCCGTCGTGGACAGGGCTTTCGGCGCCCGCAGAACCTGCGCCTCGGAACAGGAGCGCCAGCGCATCCTGTTCGAGCGATACGCCGAGCTCACCACGGCAGGCGCCCTGCCGGCACCCAAGGGCCGGCAATGACGATCCACCCCCGCTGCTGGGTGATCAATCACGGGTGAGCCTCACGGTTGCACTTGGCCGGTAGTCGAGCGGAGGTAGCGGTAGAGGGTCGCCCGGCTGATACCGAACTCTCGCGCGAGAGCAGCCTTGGATTCGTCGCTGGCCACCCGGGCGCGCAGTTCGTCGACCTGATCAGCGGAGAGTGATGGGGGGCGTCCGCTGTAGACGCCGCGTGCCTTGGCTGCCGCGATTCCTTCGGCCTGGCGTTGTCGGATGAGGTCGCGCTCGAACTGCGCGAACGCGCCCATGAGGTTGAGCTGAAACTGTGCGAATGCATCGGCTCCCTCGGGCCGGAACGTCAGTCCCTCCTTGAGGAAGGTGAGTGTCGCGCCCTTGCGCGGTGCGCTGGGGGAGTGCTGGCCGGGGTCCCCGGTGATCTGCTGGACGATCGAGTTCAGATCGATCACTGATCGTGCGAGCCGATCCATTGAGGCGACGACTACCTCGTCGCCGGCGCGCACGTGTGCGATGAGGGCGGCGAGCTGGGGCCGGCCGTCGACGTCCTTCCCGGACGCGTACTCGGTGAAGATGCGGTGGCACTCTCCGACGGCCTCGAGCTGGCGGGCAGGATTCTGCTCCGCCGTCGAGACCCGGACATAGCCGACCCGCTGCCCCGCATGCTGTGTCGTCACGCTTTAGACCCTACTGCGACTATGTGTCGGAACTGCCGAGGCGTGTGGATGTGCACGGTTGATGGCCGCGTTCTTACGGCGCTACTTGGCTCGGTGCGCCCCTTGTCAATCTGCGTCTCCCCGTTGGGGTCGAATGCCATGAGGGTCAGGGGGCGATGCGGCCCCGTTGATACCTCACGACCGTTCCCGAACAGCATTCTCGAGGCGGTAGCCCATGCCGGGCTCGGTGAGGAGGTGCCGCGGGCGGGAGGGATCGTCCTCGAGTTTCTTACGCAGCTGTGAGATGTACAGGCGGAGATATCCCGTGTCCTCGACGTGTTCGGTGCCCCAGATGCGGGTGAGGAGCGTGCGGCGGGAGACGAGCTTGCCGCGGTGGCGGACCAGGGTGTCGATAACCTGCCACTCGGTGGGCGTGAGCCGGATCTGGCGGCGGCCGGAGGGCAGGTTGCGCACCACGCTGCGGGCGGCGAGGTCGATCGTGACCTGACCGAGGCGGACCACCAGCACCTCCTCGTCCTGCGGGACCCGCCGGGTGAGGGCGCGGATGCGGGCCAGCAGCTCCTCGACGGAGAACGGCTTGGTCACGTAGTCGTCGGCGCCCGCGTCGAGCGCCTCGACCTTGTCCGAGGCGCCGGCCCGCCCCGAGACCACCAGGATCGGAGCTTGCGACCACCCCCGCACGGCCTGGATCACCTCGACCCCGTCGAAGCGGGGCATGCCCAGGTCCAGGAGGTAGAGGTCGGGGTGCTCGTCGATCGCCGTGTTCACCGCGTCGGCGCCGTCGGTCGCGGTCACCACGGTGTGTCCCTTCGCCGAGAGCGTGATCCTCAGAGCGCGTAGGATCTGCGGGTCGTCGTCCGCGATGAGGATCTTCATGGGGTCTCCTGTGTCGGGAGCGGAGCGAGGGGGAGCGAGACCACCATCGTCAGGCCGCCGCCGGGGGTGTCCTCCGGGGTGAGCGAGCCGTGCATCGCTTCGACGAAGCCGCGGGACAGGGCAAGTCCGAGGCCGAGGCCGCTGGTGTTGTCGGTGTCGCCGAGGCGCTGGAAGGGGACGAAGACGTCGTCGTGGCGGTCCGGGGGAATGCCCGGCCCGTGGTCGATGATCCGGATCTCCAGTCGGGAGTCGAAGGTGCTGGTCGTGAGGGTCACGGGTCGGTCCGGTGGGGAGTGGCGGGCCGCATTGGCCAGCAGGTTCACCAGCACCCGCTGCAGCAGCACCGGGTCCGCCCCGACGGTGTGCTCGTCATGGGCGAGGGCGAGATGCACCTCGGTGGGGCCGAGACCGAGCTCGTCGAGCGCCGGGGCGATCGCCGAGGAGGGATCCGTGGGGAGGGTCGTGATGGTGAGGACCCCGGCCTGCAGCCGGCTGACGTCGAGCAGGTCGCCCACCAGGGCGGCGAGGGAGTCCAGGCTCTCCTCGGCCGTGAGCAGGAGCTCCCGGGCGTCCTCGGCGGAGAGGTCGCCGTCGGCGGTGCGGAGCCCGCCCACGGCCGTCGCCGCGGCGGCGAGAGGGCGGCGCAGGTCGTGGCTGAGCGCCGAAAGCAGCGCACCGCGCACCTTGTCGGAGGCCGCGATCGGAGCGATCTCTTCCGCGGTCGCAGCGAGCCGGCGGTGCTCGATCGCGGCATCGATCTGCGCGGCGACCACGCTGAGGAGGCGCCGTTCGGAGGCGCGGAGGTCCCCGCCGTGCAGCATGAGGCGGGCGTCCTGGGCGAGCGGGACGGTCGTGGTCCCCGCCTCGGCCCGGGGATCGCCCGAGGTGGAGTGCACGGTGCCGTCCTCCCCGAGGACCTCAACCGCGTCCAGTCGGAAGGCCTCGCGGGTGCGGTCCACGAGGGCCTGGATCGCGTCGTCACCGCGCAGCACGCTGCCGGCGACGGTCTGCAGCAGCTCGGACTCCGCTTCGGCCCGTCGGGCGGCCCGGGTGCGCCGTGCCGCACGGTCCACGACGACGCTCACCAGCACCGCGATCGTCACGTACAGCAGCAGCGCGAGGAGGTGGTGCGGCTCGGCGATCGAGATCGTGTGCAGCGGGTCGATGAAGAAGAAGTCGAGGGTGAGACCGGAGAGCAGCGCGGCGAAGAGAGCGGGCCAGATCCCGCCGGTCAGCGCGACCACTACCACGAGCAGCTGGTAGCTGAGCACGTCGGAGGTGATCGACTCCTCGGTGCGCAGGGCCAGCAGCGCGGCGGTCAGCAGCGGACCGCCCAGCAGCGCGAGGACGAACCCCGCCAGGCGCCGGGCGGGGGTGAGGGCGCCTCCGATCCTGGGCAGGGCGAGGCGCCTGCCCGCGGCGGAGTGGGTCACGATGTGCACGTCGATGTCCCCGGACTCGCGCACCACGGTCGCCCCGATGCCGGGGCCCGTGAGGGCGGCGGCGAGGCGGCCGCGCCGGCTCACCCCGATCACCAGCTGGGTCGCGTCGACGGAGCGGGCGAAGCCGACCAGGGACTCGGGGACATCCTCCCCGACCACCTGGTGATATGTGCCGCCGAGTTCCTCCACCAGGGCACGCTGCCGGGTGAGCGCCCCGGGGCTGCTGCGCAGCAGCCCGTCCTGGCTGGTGACGTGCACGGCGATCAGGTCGCCGCCGGCGGAGCGCGCCGCGACACGGGCGCCGCGGCGCAGCAGAGCCTCCCCCTCGGGCCCGCCGGTCAGCGCCACGACCACCCGTTCGCGGGCCTCCCAGCGGTTGTCGATCGAGTGCTCGGAGCGGTAGTCCTTCAGCGCCTGGTCGACCTCGTCGGCGAGCCACAGCAGGGCCAGCTCGCGCAACGCGGTGAGGTTCCCGAGGCGAAAGTAGTTCGACAGCGCCGCGTCCACCCGCTCGGCAGGGTAGACCAGGCCGCTGCGGAGCCGGTCGCGCAGCGCCTGCGGCGCGAGGTCGATGACCTCGATTTGATCGGCGCGGCGCAGGAATCCGTCCGGGACGGTCTCGCGCTGCGGCACCCCCGTGATCTGCTCGACCACGTCGTGGAGGGACTCGATGTGCTGGATGTTCACCGTGGAGATCACGTCGATCCCGGCGGCGAGCAGTTCGTCCACGTCCTGCCAGCGCTTGGCGTGGGCGGCGCCGGGGGCGTTGGTGTGGGCGAGCTCGTCGACCAGCGCGATGTCGGGTGCGCGCTCGAGCACGGCCTCGAGATCCATCTCCTCGAGGGGCACCCCTCGGTGCTGGTGCCGACGCAGCGGCAGCTTGGCCAGTCCCTCAACCCGTCGTGCGGTGTCCGCGCGGCGGTGGGTCTCGACGATGCCGATGACGACGTCCTGGCCCTCGGCGGCGAGGCGATGGCCCTCCTCGAGCATGGTGCAGGTCTTGCCGACGCCGGGAGCGGCTCCCAGCAGCACCCGGAGCCGCCCCCGTGCCGTCATCGTCAGTCCTCCAGTTCGTCCAGGGCCAGGTTGAGCGCGGCGACGTTCACCGTCGGATCACCGAGGTAGCCGAGATCGCGACCCTCGGTGTATTCAGCCACGAGGTCCTCCACCCGGTCCAGCGACAGGCCTCGCGCCTCGGCGACCCGAGCGGTCTGGAGGGCGGCGTACTCAGGACTGATGTGGGGGTCGAGGCCCGAGCTCGATGCCGTCAGGGCGTCGGCGGGGACCTCCTTCGGGGCCACGTCGTTGAACTCGGCGATCTCGGCGCGACGCTCGGTGATCGCGGCGATCAGCTCGGGGTTCTCCGGTCCGTGGTTGGTGCCGGAGGAGGAGCGGCCGTCGTAGCCGTCGCCGGCCGCGGAGGGACGCGGCTGGAAGTACTCCGGCAGCGGCTCCCCGTCCTGGTCGAGGAAGGACTGGCCGATCAGGGTCGAGCCCACGATCTGTCCGTCGCCGTCGCGCAGGGGCGACCCGTCGGCACGGGCGGGCAGCAGCAGCTGTCCGATGCCGGTGATGAGCAGGGTATAGCCCAGGCCCAGCACGAGCGTGCACAGGAGCAGGGTCCGCACGGCGACGGCGGTGGTCCGCAGGGTGCTGCGGAGGGTGGTGTTCACGGGAGGGTCCTCTCGGAGGTCAGAAGCCGGGGATCAGCCGGACGAGCAGGTCGATGAGCCAGATGCCCGCGAAGGGCGTCACGATCCCGCCGAGGCCGTAGATCGCGAGGTTGCGGCCGAGGATCTTCGAGGCGATCATCGGGCGGTAGGCGACGCCCCGCAGGGCCAGCGGCACCAGGGCGATGATCACGATCGCGTTGAAGATCACCGCGGACAGGACCGCCGAGGCGGGTGAGCTGAGCCCCATGATGTTCAACGCGGACAGGCCGGGGAAGACGCCCATGAAGATCGCGGGGATGATCGCGAAGTACTTCGCGATGTCGTTGGCGATCGAGAAGGTGGTCAGTGCGCCGCGTGTGATGAGCAGCTGTTTCCCGATCGCGACGATGTCGATGAGCTTGGTCGGGTCGGAGTCGAGGTCGACCATGTTCCCGGCCTCCTTCGCGGCGGAGGTGCCAGTGTTCATCGCGACGCCGACGTCGGCCTGGGCGAGCGCCGGGGCGTCGTTCGTGCCGTCACCGGTCATCGCGACGAGCCGCCCGCCCTCCTGCTCCGCGCGGATGTATTCGAGCTTCTGCTCGGGGGTGGCCTCGGCGAGGAAGTCGTCGACCCCTGCCTCCTTCGCGATCGCCGCGGCGGTCAGAGGGTTGTCGCCGGTGACCATCACGGTGCGGATGCCCATGGCGCGCAGCTCGGCGAACCGCGCGGTGAGACCGTCCTTGACGACGTCCTTGAGGTGGATGACGCCGAGGACGGCTCCGTCCCCGTCCCCGGTGAGGCAGGCGACAACCAGGGGGGTGCCGCCCGAGGACGAGATGCGCTCGACGTGCTCCTCGAGGGTCGCCCGGTCGGAGGCCGAGGGCACGACGCCCTCGGTCTCGAGCCAGGCGAGGATCGCAGAGCCCGCGCCCTTGCGGAGGCGGGTGCCGTCGGGCAGGTCCAGGCCCGACATGCGGGTCTGGGCGGTGAACGGCACGACCTCCCCCCGCGGCGCGGTGCCGACGTCGACGCCGCGCTCCCGTGCGAGCTCGAGGACTGAGCTGCCCTCGGGCGTGGGGTCGGCGAGGGAGGACAGCGCGGCCGCCTCCACGAGCTCGTGCATCCCGGCGTCGCCGACGCGGACGAAGTCCGTCGCCCGTCGGTTGCCGTAGGTGATGGTGCCGGTCTTGTCCAGCAGCAGGGTGGTCACGTCGCCCGCCGCCTCCACCGCGCGCCCGGACATCGCCAGCACGTTGCGCTGGACGAGCCGGTCCATCCCGGCGATCCCGATCGCGGACAGCAGGGCGCCGATGGTGGTGGGAATCAGGCAGACCAGCAGCGCCACGAGCACCGTGATCGAGGCCGGGCTCGCCGGGTAGGAGGCGATGGGGTTCAGTGTGATCGCGACCGCGAGGAACACGATGGACAGCGAGGCCAGCAGGATGTTTAGGGCGATCTCGTTGGGGGTGCGCTGCCGGGCGGCCCCCTCGACCAGCGAGATCATCCGGTCCACGAAGGTCTGGCCTGGCGTCGAGGTGATGCGCACGACGATCCGGTCGGACAGCACTCGGGTGCCGCCGGTGACGGCGGAGCGGTCGCCGCCGGACTCGCGCACGACGGGCGCGGATTCGCCGGTGATCGCGGACTCGTCGATGCTCGCGATGCCCTGGATGATGTCGCCGTCGCCGGGGACGAGATCGCCCGCGGTGACCACCACGATGTCGTGCCGGGCGAGGTCCGCCGAGGAGATCTCCTCGGTCGGCACGGTCTCCGCGCCGGGGTCGGCCGTAGCGTCGTACCCGTCGACGAGGCGCGCCAGGGTGCTGGTGCGGGTGCGGCGCAGGGTCGCGGCCTGGGCCTTGCCGCGCCCCTCGGCGACGGACTCGGCGAGGTTCGCGAAGAGCACGGTGATCCACAGCCAGCCGGCGATCGCCGCGGAGAACGTCGCCGGCACCGCAGTGCCGCCGGACGGGGCCGGGCCGTCGCCGATCAGCTCGACGACGGTCATCACGCTGGTCAATAGAGCACCGACCCACACGATCAGCATGACGGGGTTGCGCCACTGGGCGCGGGGGGTCATCCTGCGCAGCGCGCCTGGCAGGGCGGCGCGGAGCTGCGCGAGGGTGAGGGTGCGGCGCGGCGCAGGGGGCTGCGCCGGCGACGACGTGGGCGTCGGCGCGGAGGACGGGTCGGAGTGTTCGGAGTGGATGGTCTTGTCGATGGTCGGCATGGTCACTGCAGCCCTTCAGCGAGCGGTCCCAGGGTGAGGACGGGGAAGAAGACGAGTGCGGTCACGAGCAGCGCCGTGCCGACGGTGAGGCCCACGAACAGCGGGCGGTGGGTGGGCAGGGTGCCGGAGGTCGCCGGGATCCGGTCCTGCGCGGCGAACGAGCCGGCCAGGGCAAGGACCAGGGCGATCGGGAGAAACCTGCCCAGCAGCATCGCCACGCCGATCGCGGTGGTCAGCCACGGCGTGCTGGCGGTCAGCCCCGCGAAGGCGGAGCCGTTGTTGTTCGCGCCCGAGGCAAAGGCATAGAGCACCTCGGACAGGCCGTGCGAGCCGGTGTTGGTCAGCGAGACGTTCTCGATGCTGTGGCGCAGCGGAGGAACCGCGAAGCTGAGGGCGACACCGCCGAGCACCAGCAGCGGCATGACCAGGATGTAGAGGCTTGCGAGCTTCATCTCCCTGGGGCCGATCTTCTTCCCGAGGTACTCGGGGGTGCGACCGACGAGGAGGCCCGCCACGAACACGGCGATGATCGCGATGACGAGCATGCCGTACAGCCCGGCGCCCACGCCGCCGGGGGCGATCTCGCCCAGGAGCATGTTCACCATCGGGACCATTCCGCCCAGCGCCGTGTACGAGTCGTGCATCGAGTTCACGGAGCCGGTCGAGGTGAGGGTGGTGGTCGCCGCGTAGAGCACGGACTGGGGCAGGCCGAAGCGGGTCTCCTTACCCTCCATCGCGGCGCCGGCGAGTTCAGGGGCGGTGCCCTGCCCGGCGAACTCGAAGGCGGCCAGTACGGACACCGAGGCGAGGTACAGGGTCCCCATCGTCGCGGCGATCGCGTAGCCCTGACGGTGATCGCCGACCATCGTCCCGAAGGTCCGCGGAAGGGAGAAGGGGATCAGCAGGATAAGGAAGACCTGGAACAGGCTGGTCCAGCCGGTCGGGTTCTCGAAGGGGTGGGAGGCGTTGGCGTTGTAGAAGCCGCCGCCGTTGGTGCCGATCTCCTTGATCGCCTCCTGCGACGCGACCGGACCGCCCGGGAGTGTCTGGGTGCCGCCCGCGACGGTCGTGACGTCCACGTAGCCCTGGAAGTTCTGCACCACGCCGCCTGCGATCAGCACGACGGCGCTGAGGATCGATACCGGCAGCAACACCAGGAAGGTGCCACGCAGCAGATCGACCCAGAAGTTCCCGATCGTTCCCGTGCGGCGCCGGGCCAGGCCTCGCACCAGCGCGACCGCGACGGCGATGCCGGTGGCGGCCGAGACGAAGTTCTGGACCGCGAGACCGGCGAACTGGACCGTGTAGGAGAGGTCCTCGCCGGAGTACGCCTGCCAGTTGGTGTTCGTCACGAAGGAGATCGCGGTGTTGAACGCGACCCCCGAATCGATCGACTCATTGCCCAGGGAGTAGGGCAACAGCTCCTGGAGCCGCAGGAGACCGAACAGCGCGAGGACGCCCACCAGGGAGAACAGCAGCACGGACCGCAGGTAGGCGGGCCAGGACTGCTCGCGGGAGGAGTCGACGCCGAGGACGGCGAACACGCGCGTCTCCCAGCGCGAGGAGACTGGGGCGGTGAAGACCCAGGCCATGTAGTCGCCCATCGGGCGGTACACGACCGCGAGAGCGGCGACGAGTGTGAGGACGCTCGCGACGAGGTAGAGCCAGTCCATCAGAAACGCTCCGGTGCAAGCAGGGCGATGAACAGGTACACGATCGCGGCGAGACCGAGGAGGAGGGCGAGGATCTCGAGTACGATCACAGCTTCTCCACCGCCCGCGCGATGAGGGCGACGACCGCGAATAGGGCGATCACGCCGACCACGGAGAGGACGTCGAGCACAGCAGGACTCCGTTCTGAGTAGGGGCGGCCGCCGTCCGGCGGTCGCACGCCGAGGTGCGGCGCGATACCGAGCACACACCGTTCACGGCGGCGGGACAGGCGTCCTCACGGAATCCATACGGCTCTCGAGCCGATCCTCATGGACTGCTTACGCCAGTCGTCCCCCGGCTGGGGCTCAGGTCACCGACAGCACTCGGTGCGACACCACACTGGGCTCCCACACACCGGAATCTGCAAAACCGTCACCATTCGCTGTGGGGACGCTAGATAGGGCCTCCAACACAACTCGCAGCGTTCCACGCCACACACTGCCGACGGCCTACCTAGTCGCGTTGCGGAAACCTACAGCTTTACGAGACACACAGCCGAGCGGCGAAGGGATCGTCTCGAGCTGGGTCGATACCGAGCGGCGGTGTCTCGTGAAGTCGTCGCACCGTGTTGCGTCTCAGATCTTCCAGAGCAGCGAGTTTGTGAGGCATCATGTGGTGATGAGGCTTCTGGGGTATGTCAGGTTCCGAAGTCCACTGCACGATCGTCCGAAGTCGACTGCACATTCAAAGGTTGCGCAGCCGTTGTCTGGTGAGGCGCCATGGTGAGGGCTGCGGCGGCCAAGGAACGCGCGTCGGGCACTGGTGACAGCACGCCCGGACGGTCCGAGGCGCGACCCTTTTGCGGTCGCTGAAGCGAGGGCACGGTGCGGGGAACGGTGCGGATGTTAGGCTGGTGAATGACGCGGGGTGCCGTGCTGGTACGGCTGAGATCACACCCGTTGAACCTGATCTAGTTCGTACTAGCGAAGGGAACGTCGCCGATGTCGGCACCTTCTTCCGTCCCTACTGTCCCACTCGATGCTGCCGCTGTGGGCGAGGCCTTGGCCGCGATGCGCGGGCATGCCCCGCTGGTGCAGTGCCTGACCAACGTCGTCGTCGCTCAGTGGACAGCGAACGTCCTGCTCGCGGTCGGCGCCAGTCCGTCGATGGTGGATAACCCGGAGGAAGCCGGGCCGTTCGCCGCCGTCGCCGACGGGGTCCTGGTCAACCTCGGCACGCCCCAAGAGGCGACGGTGGCTGCGATGCACGGCGCGGTCAGTGCCGCCGCGGCGGCCGGCACCCCGTGGGTGCTCGACCCGGTCGGGGTGGGTGGGCTCGCCTGGCGCACCCGGGTTGCCGTCGACCTGCTCGCCCACGCCTCCCCGGCACTCGTCCGTGGCAACCCCTCAGAGATTCTCGCTTTGGCCGGTGGGGGCAGCGGTGGGCGGGGCCCGGAGAGCGTCGACGCCGCCGAGGACGCCCTCGACGCCGGCCGGGCGCTGGCCCGGGAGCACGGCACCATCGTCGCGGTCTCCGGGGAGGTCGACCACCTCACCGACGGCACCCGGCTGGTGCGGGTGGACAACGGCCATCGATGGTTGACCCAGGTCACTGGCGGTGGGTGCGCGCTGGGCGCGCTCATGGCTGCCTTCGCCGCCACCACCGACGACCCGCTCCTGGCCGCCACGGCCGCGACCGCGACATACACCGTGGCCGCCGAGGTCGCGGCCGAGCGTGCCGCCGGGCCGGGGAGCTTCGCCGTCGCGCTGCTCGACTCTCTCGCCACCCTCAACCCGCAGAAGTTGACCGAGAAGGTGGTGCTCCGGTGACCCGCCGACCGGTGAACCTCAGCCTCTACCTGGTCACCGACACCGGTTTGTGCGGCCCACGGGGCGTGCCCGCGACCGTGCAGGCTGCGGTCACGGGCGGGGTCAGCGTGGTGCAGTTGCGTGACCCGGGCGCCACCGACGCCGACTTCGTCGCCCTCGGCGTGGCGGTCCGCGAGGTGCTGGCGGGGACCGGGGTGCCGCTGATTATCGATGACCGGGTCCACCTCGTTCAGGACATCGGCGCCGACGGCGTCCACGTCGGTCAGCGCGACATGCCGCCTGCTCAGGCCCGGCAGTTGCTCGGGCCGGACGCCATGGTCGGGCTGTCGGTCAGCACGATCGAGCAGGTTCGCACAGCACGCGGGCTCGGTGACGGCGTCTTGGACTACCTCGGCGTTGGACCGGTGTGGCCGACGGCGACCAAGCCTGACCACGGCACTCCGATCGGCCCGGGCGGGGTGGCTGCGGTGGCCGCCGCGAGCCCGTGGCCGGTCGTCGCCATCGGCGGCATCACCACGAAACGCACCGGCATGCTGCGCCACAGCGGCGCCGCCGGCGTGGTGGTCGTCTCGACGGTGTGCGCCGCGGAGGAACCAGCCGTGGCGGCCGCGAGCCTGCGGGCCGCGTGGGACGGGCAACCGTGAACCCCCGCCCACCGATCGCGCTGACGATCGCCGGCTCCGATCCCTCCGGCGGGGCCGGTATTCAAGGCGACCTCAAGACCTTCTCCGCACTGGGTGCCTACGGCACCGCGGTGCTCACCTCACTGACCGCCCAGTCCACCCAGGGAGTCACCGGTGTCCACGTCGTCCCCGCGGACTTCGTCCGCGCCCAGCTGGACACCCTCGTAGACGACGTGGCGGTTGACGCCGCCAAGATCGGGATGCTCGCCTCCGCGGCCACCATCGAGACCGTCCTCGCCTTCCTCGACAAGCGCTCCGACGCGGTGCCGGTTGTGGTCCTCGACCCCGTCATGGTGTCCACCGCCGGTTCCCGGCTGCTGGCCGAGGACGCCGTCGAGCCGATGCGCCAACTCCTGCCGTACGTCTCCCTCATCACGCCGAACGTCCCCGAGGCCGCCGTGCTGCTCGACGCCGACCCCGCCGAAGACCTCGACACCATGCGCGCCCAGGCCATCGCGCTCCGGGAGCTGGGCGCCGCGCGGGTGCTGGTCAAGGGGGGCCACCTCGGCGGCGACGCACACGCCACCGACCTGTGGCTCGACGACGCGGGCGAGCAGCTGCTGACCGGCCCGCGGGTAGCCACGGTCAACACCCACGGCACCGGGTGCGCCCTGTCCTCCGCGATCGCCGCACTCGCCCCGCGCACCGGGTCCCTGCTAGAGGCCACCCGCCAGGCCAAGACTTGGCTCACCGGCACCCTGCGGGCCGCCGACGCGCTCCACATCGGCCACGGACCCGGCCCCGTGCACCACTGCCACGACATCTGGAAAGACGAGAACGACTGGAAGGACAGCGACCGATGACCAGCCCACACACCTCCATGCCCGAGACGATTCGCGACCACGACGACACTGGCGTGTTCAGCACCGTGGCGTGGCATCGCACGGCCAGGGTCCGCGAGGCGATCGACGCGCTGCCCTTGTTGCACCAGCTGAGCGACGCGACCCTGGCGGAAGAGACGTTCCGGCACTACCTCGCCCAGGACGCGCTCTACCTGGCCGACTACGGCCGGGTCCTGGCCGCGGCCGCCGCTCAGGCCCAGGCGTCGGAGGAAATGGCATTCTGGGCGCAGGCCGCGCGGGAGGTGGTCGAGGTCGAGCGGCAGCTGCACGCCACCCACGTCACCGACCTCACCGCCGCCGAGCCCTCACCGACCACGGTTGCCTACACCTCCTACCTGCTGAGCCTCGCGACAGCCGGAAACTACCCGGTCCTCGCGGCCGGCATCCTGCCGTGCTTCTGGGTCTACGACGACGTCGGCACCCGTTTGAAGGCCGCCGTCGGTGACCTGAGCACGCACCCGTACGGGGACTGGATCGCCACCTACGGCGATCCAGACTTCACCGCCGCCACCGACACCGCCCGGGACATCGTGGACCACCTCGCCGACCAGGCCAGCCCCGGCACACTGGCGCGCATGCACACCGCGTTCCACCGCGCCACCCAGTACGAGTGGATGTTCTGGGACGCCGCCCACCGGCAGGAGACCTGGCCCATCTGAGGTCATTGGTCGGTGCGCCCTTGGGCGCGCGCTCATCATGATCTTTCGAGAGCTGGTCGCCGCCCTGGAGACTCCTACCGTCCGGTGGTGTTGCTCGGACGGTGGGAGACCGGACCCGGGGTTGATCAAGGTAAACGGCGCGCTCAGGCCGGTGCTCCGCACGAGAAGCGCCAGCGCTTTTGACACCATGCGCCCCGAAGGGGATGCGTCCTATCAGTCGATGAGTCCTGTGTCGCCTGAGAGGGCGTCGGTGAGCCACCGCGGGTGCATGGGGAGCAACGGTGCCGGAAGCTCATCCGGGGAGAAGAAACCCGCCTGTGAGGTCTCCACACCATCAGGGTGCATCTGACCGCCGCGCGGGAGGCAGGCGAAGGTGGTGGTGACGAACTGGGTCACTCTCCCGTCGGGATAGGCGAAAACCTGCGAGGCGGGGTCCGAGTACACCCCCACCAGCCGCTGCACTTGCACCTGCAAGCCGGTCTCTTCGGCGACCTCCCGCACCGCCGCCTGGGCGGCAGTCTCGCCCACCTCGACGTGTCCCGAAGGCAGTCCCCACAGCCCGTTGTCCAGCCTGCGCCCCAGTAGCACGCGCCCGGCCTCGTCGAAGACCACCGCGGCCACACCCGCCCGCACCTCGTCCGGCCACGGGTACGGCGACGGGCGCATCGGGCCGATGTCAAGGGCCGGATCAAACAGCCCGGCCAGGCCCGTGACCGTGGCCTCCGCAACGGTGGGATCACACTGCCGACGGCCGCTGCTCGGCGTCGCGGGAGCGACGAGGATCGCCGGCAGGCCCGCGCAGTGCGCCCCGACGACGTCCGTAGCCGGGGTGTCCCCCACGACCACCACTCTCGTCGTAGCAGGGAGCCCGCGCTGGGCCAGGCGGAACATCTCCGGTCCCGGCTTGCCCACCACGACCGGTCGGCGCCCACTGGCGGTCTGGATCGCTGCGACGACCGCGCCGGTGGCCGGCCACGGGCCGCTCGCTGTGGGGAACGTGGCGTCCACGTTCGTGGCCACGAACGGCACGCCGGTACGCAGGAGGGCGGTGGCCTGGGCGAGGTCCCGGTAGGTCACCGTCTCGTCGCAACCGACCACCACCGCCTCGGCCCCAGACCCCTCCACGGATTCCACGCCTTGGGCCGCGAGTTCGCCGCGGAGGCCATCACTGCCCACCACATAGGCGCGGGTAATGCCCTGCTGGCGCAGCCAGCACGCCGTAGCCCACCCGGAAGATACGATCTCCTCGACGGTGGCCCTCACGCCCAGGCGGCCCAGACGGTGGACGACGTCTTTGCGGGACGGGCGGGGATCGTTGGTCACGAACCGGACCACCCGGCCCCGACTCCGCAGGCTGGCCAAGGCTTCGGTCACGCCGGAAAGCAAGGTGTCTCCGACGTAAACCACGCCGTCAAGATCAAGCAGAAAAACATCGAACTGGTCAACGAGCACAACAACCTCCGAGGTCAAGGGACAGTCAGCGCGCATGCTGGCGCTGAGCCATCCCCCTCGGGCATTTTGTGCCAATAGGTGCCCTCCCGCCTGTTCGGCGGAAGCTGCAGCGCTCGGTCACAGACCCCCAGCCGGCTGGGGCGGAACCCTAGCTGCCTTCTCCCGGCTCGCCCACAATCCTAACCGACCCGACGCGAAGAATGGTGCCGCGCGATTTCCGGGGTAGCTGAGCGGTGGAAGTGCCCCGGGGTGTGCGAGAGTCGCGGGAACGTATTCCGCTCATTGACGTTCGTAGGTTCCGGACAACAGAGGTTACCTGGCTACCTTGCTGCGGTCCTTGGCCAGGAGCTTGCGTCCGTCCTCGCGGAGTTCGCCGGTGGGTGAGACGTGGCGGTAGAGGGTCTGGCGGGTGATGCCGAGCTCCTCGCACAGGGCGCCGACGTTGGTACCGGGCTGTCCCATGGATGCCATGGCGAGGCGGAGCTTGGCGGGGGTCATCTTGTAGGGGCGTCCGCCTTTGCGACCGCGGGCCCGGGCGGCGGCTAGGCCGGCGATCGTGCGTTCGGAGATGAGTTCGCGTTCAAACTCGGCCAGGGCGGCGAAGATGCCGAAGACGAGCTTGCCGGATGCGGTGGTGGTGTCGATGGCCGCGCCTTGACCGGTGAGGACCTTCAGGCCGATGCCGCGTTGGGTGAGGTCGTGGACGATGTTGACCAGGTGACGCAGGTCGCGGCCGAGCCGGTCCAACTTCCACACCACCAGGGTGTCCCCGTGACGTAGGGACTTCAGGCACGCCGCAAGCTCGGGACGGTCCTCCTTCTTGCCCGAGGCCCTGTCCTCGTACAGAGCCTCCGGGTCGACGCCCTCAGCCAGGAGGGCGTCGCGTTGTAGGTCCGTGGTCTGCGATCCGTCGGCCTTCGAGACGCGCATGTAGCCGACCAGCACGAGGTGCCTCCCATCTATCACTTATACGACCGATTACGTGACAGTCGACAGCCGGGTGGCTGTCCATGGCGCACATGTCACTTAACCAGTCATCTATTCTAAGTCCTGCGAAGGGTGGTCGTCGCTCAAGATGTGACAGCCACTTGCGGGTCGGTCGGCGTCTGGCGTGCACGCGCCTCGGCCAGCGTCCGTGGGAGGTGGTGTGCCGGGATGTCGAGGGCGATCAGGTCCTCGCGGCGGCGCTGGAAGCTCGCCTCGCTGCGGGTCAGGGCGGTGAGGGTGGCCAGCAGCTGCCGGGCGGCGTCGGGGTCCTCCTGCGCGAGGGCTATCGCCGTGTTGAGCGCGTCCTCTGCCTCCTGCCAGTAGTTGCGGGCCGGTGGGGTGCCCTCGGGGACGGGTCGGTGTGGTTCGGGGGTCAGGAGCGGGGCGAGGGTGCCGTGGGCGGCGACCTCGCCGATTTCGATGAGGTGCATGGCGGTGGCGGCGGCTTCGAGGAGCATCTGCTGCCTTTCCCACGACAGCGCCTCGTGGGGACGCCACGGCGCGACGATTCCGGCGCGTACGGGGTGGCCAGTCAGCCGCCAGATGCGCTGGACGCTTCGGTGGGAGCGGGTGCGCAGCGCCGAGACGGGGGCGGAGAGCTCGTCGATGAGCGTGCGCAGCAGCCGGAACCACACCCCTGCGTGCACGGACCGGCGAGGCAGGAGGACGGCGCCGGTGCGTAGGGCCTCTTGGGTGCGGGCGTCCATGACGACGACCGGCGCCGGTGCACCGCGGGCGTGGGTGTCCTGCTTCTCCCAGGCCACGAAGGCACCCAGGCCGGCGAAGGCGGGTTCGAGGCGGCAGCCGTGCTGCGGGCAGCTGAGCGTCAGCGGGAGCTGGGAGACCAGGGTGAGGCCGAAGGTGCCGGCCGCGGCGGTGCTCAGGCAGGTCGGACAGGCCCGACGCAGCGGCCCCCGCTTGGGGTCGCTCGGCAACCAGGCACGCCAGCCGTGTACTTGCCGACGGGGCCGCTCCTTGGCGGTCAGGAGTACCGAGTCCTGGTGGACGTAGGTGTTGAACGCTGCTCCGGGTGTCGGCTCCGGGTTGAGGGGGTCGAGGAGCCAGGGCACCTGGCCAGCGATTGTCATGTGGCGTAGCTGGTCTAGCGGTACGCCGGTGCGCTCGGCCAGCGCGGGAAGCACGTCTGCGGGTGGGTCCAGGTCCAGGGCACTGGTGTGGTGGTCGGGAAGATCGGCGCCCGGTGGGGTGAGGTTGTGCCGGATGAGTTCCTCGACGCTCAAGTCGTAGACCTCGGCCAGCCGGTTGAGCCAGGACGTCAGCGCCTCCCCTTCCCTTGGTGGTGGGTGCAGGGGCCAGCGGCCGGTCACGCCAGCTCGCGCTCGAACATCCGGCGTCGTTCGGTAGGGCCGACGTAGGACGCCATGAGCAAAGTGCGTTGGTTGATCGACTCCTCACCGGACTCGATCGCGGCCACCGCGGCGTCGGTCAGGAGATGAGTGAGCTCGCCGATGGTGCCCTCGCTGCGGGTGAGTAGGTAGCGGGCCATGTCCTCGGTGGCGATGGCCGAGCGGCGGCGTAGCGGGAAGGCGGCGGCGAAGCTGGCCAGCAGCGCACGCGTCTCCTCGCCGGGTTCCCACCGGGGCAGCGGGACAGGCTCGAAGCGGTTCTCCAGCTGGTCATCGGAGCGGATCGCCAGGTACGCCTCGCGGGTGCCGACCCCGACCAGCGGGATGCGCAGCTCGTTGCCCAGGAACCGGATCAGGTTCAGGAACTCTCGTCGGGTGTTCCCGCGGCCGGCCAGGACGTTGTGTAGCTCGTCGATGACCAGGACCCGCACCCCGACCGCGCGCAGCAGCGACAGTGTGGCTTGCTCCAGCTCGGCCACACGCTGCCGGGACCGCAGCGGCGCACCCATCGCGGCCAGCAGCGCGACGTAGAACCGGCTCACTGTGGGCTCCGAGGGCATCTGCACGGCCAGCACCGGCATCTGCTCACGATCGGCGTGGGACGTGGGCGGGTGGAGGCGGCGGAACTTCTCGATGATCATCGACTTGCCGTTGTTCGTCGGGCCGATCAGCAACAGGTTCGGCATGCGTTGCTTGCTCGGCCACGCGTACAGCGTCTCCAGTCGCTCCAGCGCCGCGGTGGCGCGCGTGTAGCCGATCCACCGATCGGCGCGGACGTGCCGCAGCCGCTCCTGTGCCGGCAGCCGCGCCACCGACCGAGCGCTCTCATGCAGATGGTCCAGGTCGTGAACCGTGAAATCCGCGCCGGACCAGTAGTGGCCCTCGGTCACCACTGTTCGATCACCTCGAACGGTGCCACGGACTCCGCGTCAGAAGCATTGCCGTTCTCGTCAACGGCAGCCGGGATGTCATCGGGCGGCGCGGCGGCGGGTTTCGCCCGTGAGGCTGCGTTGCCCGCGTTGTTGCGGCGTTCGGTGTCTCGGCGGGCCTTGCGCGTGGTGGACTCGGCGGTGTCGGTGATGGTGCGCATCTGCTCAACCATCCGGAACAGCGCCTCCTCGTCGACCTGTGCCCGGCCCTCGGCCCGGAGCCGCTCCAGTGCGGCGCGGTGCTCCCACACGCTCACCGCCGGATGCGACAGCGTCCGGTAGGGCACCGGCAGATAGGACGCACCCTCGGGATCCAGGACCCAGATGCGGCTGAGGTCGCGTGGGTCGCGGCGGATGACGAACCGGTCCAGTCGGTCGCGGCGGGCGATCCACGGCTTGAGCGTGTCGTTGAAGTAGTGCACGTGGTCGATGACGAACCCGGTGCGGGTCAGCGTCCTGCGGAACACCGGCAGGAAGTCCACCAGGAACGCCGTCTCATTGGCCACCGTTACAACCGGCGTCTGGGCAGTACCGGCGGCCCAGCGGGCCTGCGGGGTCTGCCCGATGGTGCTGTGGACCTTCCCGTGATAGTTCGCTACCGCCAGGGCCAGCCACTTCTCCAGCTCCCCGAGCGTCAAGGCGGCCTTGGCGTCGGAGTCGTAGCTGCCGCGCTGGGCCGGGTTGGAGAACGTCGTACCGGGCAGCTCATGGACCATCTCCATCACCGTGCCGACGACCCGCTCCACGATGCCGCCGTAGTGCGGACGTCCCGGTGGCCGGTAGCGCAGCGTGATCCCGTGCTCCTCACATCCCCGCCGCAGGGCCTCGCTCTTGAACTCCGCGGCGTTGTCCAGGTACAGCTCGCCAGGGTTGCCGGCCATCGGCCAGTCCACCTCGATGCCCAGGCGCTCCAGCCAGGCCCGCTTGTCGGTAACCATGTGCGCCAGGCACAACCCCACCGACAGTGCCGAGGGTGCCTCCAAGGTGATCACCAGGCCCACGATGCACCGGGAGAAGACGTCGATCGCGACCGTCACGTACGGCCGCCCGATCGGCAGACGGTGGTGCTCGTCGACCACGATTAGGTCCACCACAGTGTGGTCGATCTGCACCTGCTCCAGCACCCCGGTGATCGGCGGCACCCGCCCACCGGCCGACTTCAGTGACCGGGCCGCGTCTGCTCCCTCACGGGCCGTCGTCTCGGCCACCGGGTCAAGGCCGGCGATGCGGCGCACGATCGCGCCGAGTGACGGCACTGGTAGACTGCGGGTGCGGCACAGCCGCATGACCTCCCGGTGGACCGCGGCGGTCGTCCTCCGCTGCCGAGTCAGGTAGTGCTTACGCAGCACCTCACGGATGACCGCCTCCACCTCGGCTGGCAGCCGCTGCCCGCCGCGCCCGCCGCTGGAGCGACCCGGGATCAGGTCCGAGACCGTGCCATGTCCTTCGCGCCACCGACGCAGCAAGACGTAGACCTGCCGGCGCGAGATGTCCAGCTGGTCGGCTGCTGCGTCTACCGCCTCCTCGCCGGCTGTCCCGGCGTCGGCGAGTGGGCCGATCACCTCCGCCCGACGCACCGCCAGCGCCCACACCTCATCGGGAACGGTCAACAGACCGCGCTCAGGAACCCGGCCCTCATCGACGGCTTCGTCGTGCACAGGACTATGGAACAACGTGCCGGTCGTGCACACGGGTACGGACACGCCGGGAACATCAAACTCCTGTGCACACGACCCCGAACGCCCAGGTCACCTGTGCAGACGACTTCGGACATTCACAGGGTACACGCGGGTGTCGACGGCGGGGCAGGATCCGGCGCTGCAGCTCGACGCTCTCCATGCGGCGGGGGTGCAGAAGCGGGACGTGTTCTCGGACGTGACGTCCGGGGCGAAGAGTGCGGCGGAGCGTCCGGGCATGAAGAAGCTCCTGGCCTACGCGGAACCTGAGGACACGGTGGTGGTCTGGCGGATCGACCGACTGGGCCGGTCGCTCATCGACGTACTCAACACCGTGAGCCTGCTGCGGGACAGTGGCGTGAAGATCCAGTCGGTCTCCGACGGGATCGATCCCGAGACGTCGTCGGGCCGGCTCATGCTGGGGATGCTGGCAACGCTGGCGGAGTACGAGCGAGAGCTGATCACCGAGCGCGTCAACGCGGGAATCGCAGCAGCCCGGGCCCAGGGCACCAAGTTCGGCCGACCCCCCGTGAACCCGGAGGTCGTGGATCGCAAGCTGGCGATCGCTGCCGAAGAGAGAGCCAAGGGCCGTACCGCTGAGGAGGCGGCGCGCCTGGTGGGGTGGTCACGGGCGACGCTCTACCGCCACCAGCGGGACGCGGCTGCTCGCGAGAGCATCGCGCAGGCGTGACATGGACGGGTCGCAGAAGTGGAAGATTCTGCGGCTCCACGTCGAAGACGGCATCCCGCTGGCGAGTCTCGCACGGGAGACTGGGGTGGGAGAGCGAACGCTCTCGCGCTGGCACAGTCTCTACCGGACAGGTGGCATTTCGGCTCTTGAGCGGGCGCAGCGCGCCGATGCCGGCGTGCGGCGGACCGCGCCTGAGCTGGTGGCTTTCGTGGAGCACCTGGCTCTGACCAAGCCTCGCCCGAGCATCGCGACGCTGCACCGCCTGGCCGTAGCCGAGGCTGCACGAAGAGGCGTGAGTACGCCGAGCTACGCGACGGTGCGGTCGGTCGTGCAGGCATTGGATCCAGGGATGGTGACGCTCGCTCTCGAGGGGCCAGAGTCCTACCGGGACCGCCACGAGCTCGTCTTCCGCCATCGCGCTGAGCGGCCCAATGCCCTGTGGCAGGTCGACCACACCGAGCTCGACATCCTCATCAAGGACCCCAGTGGGAGACCATCCAGGCCCTGGCTGACCACGGTCATGGACGACTATTCGCGGGCGATCTGCGGGTACATGGTCTTCGAGGGCGCACCGTCGGCGATGAACACCGCGCTGGCGCTGCGCCAAGCGATCTGGCCTAAGAGCGACCCCGCCTTGCCGATGTGCGGCATCCCCGACGTCCTTTACGTCGATCACGGCAGCGACTTCACCAGCCGTCACCTCGAGTACACCGCGATCGCGTTGAAGATCCGCATCATCCACTCCGCCGTCGCCCGCCCCCAGGGCAGAGGGAAGATCGAGCGGTTCTTCCACACCGTCAACACCGAGCTGCTCGCGACCCTGCCCGGGCGCCTCACCCCTGGACGCCCACACCCTGTGCCGGTGCTGGACCTTCCTGGTCTCGACCGGGCCGTCGGCGAGTTCGTTGACCAGTACAACCAGCGCGCGCACACCGCGATCCGCACGAGCCCGAAGGCGGCCTGGATCGCTGAGGGATGGTTGCCGCGACTCCCCGAGAGTCTCGAGGAACTCGACGGGCTGCTTCTGCGGGTCTCCAAGCATCGCACCGTCCAGCGCGATGGGATCCGCTTCCAAGGTCAGCGCTACCTCTCGCCCACGCTCGCCTCGTTCGTCGGACGTACGGTCACCATCCGCTACGACCCCCGGGACCTGTCCGAGATCCGTGTGTACGACCACGACACTTTCGTATGCACAGCGATCGATGAAGCTCACCCCAACCAGCGGTACAGCCTCCACGACATCGAAACCGCCCGACGGGCCCGCCGCCGGCAGCTGCGCAAGGACATCAACGACCGTATCCCCACGACTCCACGACCCCCTGCCGACCCTCCCACTCCAGCCACTTCCGTACGCCGGCCCAGGAAGCGCCTGAAGACCTACGAAGAGGACGAGTAGATGAACCGCGACTTCATCGTCACCAAGGAACACCGCCGCTTCACCGAGTTCGCCGGCGCCATCCGCAAGGACGTCACGATCGGCATCTGCCACGGCGAGGCCGGGGTCGGTAAGACGCAGTCCGCCCGCCGGTACGCCCACTGGGACACCCTCGAACCCTTCATCCACGCCTGGGGGCCACGCACCGAGGCCGACCTGAAGCACTACGCCGCCGCCCACCGATCCCGCACCGTGTTCTACACCCCCGAGGTCCTCGCCAAGCACCGCGATCTCATGCGCGACATCGAGTTCTACCGCGGCAAGGTCGGAGTGCTGATCTACGAGCACCTCTGCGCAACCGGGAAGATCACGACCACCGACGTTCCCCGCACCATCGACTTCACCGAACTGATCATCATCGACGAGGCCGAAAGGCTCACGCCGACCTCGCTCGAACTCCTCCGAGACCTCCACGACCGCCACCACGTCGCCCTCATGTTCATCGGCATGCCCGGCATCGACCAACGCTTCCGCCACTACCCCCAGCTCTACAGCCGCCTCGGCTTCTCCCACCGCTACCGCGCCCTCGCACGTGAGGAACTGCTGTTCGTCCTGACCCGCCACTGGAAGCGCCTCGGTCGCACCCTCGACCCCGAAGACTTCACCGACGCCCAGGCCATCGCCGCGATCGAACGCATCACCCGAGGCAACTTCCGCCTCCTCGAACGGCTCTTCCCTCAAATCGGACGCGTCCTGAAGATCAACCAACTCGACACCATCACCGACGACGTCATCGAAGCAGCCGCCAGCACCCTCATCACCAGCTAACGCCACTCACCCCCACCAGAAGCGCGCCATTTACTGATCAGCTTCACAGCCGAGGCGACCTTTTGACACGCGGAGATTCGCCGGCCGGCTGCTGTAGCGTTTGGGTGTACCCTATCGATACACCACCGGCTCGCGCCGGACGCCAGGGGAGGGGTCATGCCGCTGCACAGGAGCCACCTCGACGGCCTCGAGCGGAAGCTTGCCGCCACCCGGCCCGAACGTGGACATGCTCCGTTAGCGTGGGGTCCACAACCGGGCAGGGGGGCCACGTGCCGCGACGAAACCGTGACAACGAGGGGCAGCAGGCGTTCGACCTCGATGCCCTGTGGGGACTACCGGAGGCGGACCGAGATGACCAGCTACGCGCAGCAGGCCGAGCACCTGTGGAGATCGACGGCGCCGGCCGCGTACGAGGCCCTGGCGGACAGGGCGACCTTCTTTCAGAGCTTGGGCCAGCAGGCCGAGCAGATGATGAGCGAGCTGGAGCCGCAGATCGCGGGCCCGGACCAGCCGGGCGAGACGTACCTGGAGAAGGTGGGCCGGCTGAACGCGGCACGGATGCAGGCCGAGGAGATCGTGCGCAGCGAACTGTTGATGCCGCCGGCCGTGGAGGAGGAGCAGCCGACGGCCGCGGAGGACCGAGCCGCGCAGGAGTACTTCGAGATGCAGAAGGACCTCTTCCTGGCCCGGGAGAGCGAGGAGGACCGGATGGAGGCCCGCAGGGCGGCCGAGCAGGAGGACGCGACCACCCAGCGTCGGTAGCCGCGCAGAGCCGCTACCGTCCCTCGCGGGTCACGCCGGCCGCCCCCTCGGGCGCCCGCGCCCGGATCGACGCCAACATCGAGGCGCTGACGATCCTGCGCTCACTCCAGGCGGCGGGCCGGCCTGCCGAGCACGCCCAGAAGGTCGCCCTGGCCCGGTGGAGTGGATGGGGCGCGGTGCCGGCGGTCTTCGACGACAGCCGGCCCGAACACGACCAGGACCGCCACCAGCTGCGCGAGCTACTCAGCGAGAGCGAGTACGCCGCGGCCCGACGCACCACGATCAACGCCCACTACACCGCTCCGGCCTACGCCGCGGGGATGTGGGACGCGCTGGAGCGCCTGGGCTTCGCCGGCGGAAACGTACTCGAGCCGGGCGCCGGGGTGGGCACGTTCATCGGACTGGCGCCGGACGAGGCCCGGATGACTGGCGTCGAGCTCGACCCGATCACGGCCGCCATCGCCGCACACATCTACCCCGAGGCCCGCATCGAGGCCGAGTCCTTCGTGGACACCCGGCGGCCGGCCGGCCACTTCGATCTGACCATCGGCAACGTGCCATTCGCCGACGTCACGCCCTACGACCCCACGCACAACGCGCGCGGGCACAGCCTGCACAACTACTTCATCGTCAAGGCGCTGCATCTGACCCGGCCCGGGGGCATGGTCGCCGTGCTCACCTCCTCCTACACCCTCGATGCCCAGAACCCGGCCGCCCGGCGCGAGATGAGCGAACTGGGCGACCTCGTGGGGGCGGTGCGCCTGCCCACCGGCTCACACCAGCGCACCAGCGGCACCCAGGCCGTCATGGACCTGGTCATCCTGCGCCGGCGGGACGAGGGTCAGCAGCCTGCGGACACGGCCTGGGAGACCGTGCGGGAGGCTGAGCTGCCCGGCGGGCGGGCGCGGATCAACCGGTACTTCCTCGACCACCCCGAGCACGTCCTTGGCGAGCTGCGCGTCGGGGACGGTATGTACGGCTCGAGCACCCTCCAAGTGGTCAACGACCAACCCGAGCATGTCGGCGAACAGTTCTCTGCCCGCCTGCACGACATCACCGATCGCGCGCGAGAGGCCGCGCTGACGGTCGACACGACCGCGAGCGCGCCGGCCCGGGACGCAGCGGCGTGGGTGCCCGAGCCCAGCGCAGAGTGGGAGGGGCACATCGCCCGCACCGACGACGGGTTCACAGTCGTCAGCGACGGCGTCGCCATGCCGTTCGCCGTGCCCGGCGTCCAGGGGCGCCAGGCCAAGGCCGGCTCCCAGGCCGAGGAGATGGCCCACCTCGTTGAGCTGCGGGACCACGCCCGCACCGTGCTGGAGCTGGAAGCAATCCAGCGCGAGGACACCGACGAGCTGGCCGGAGCCCGCACTGAGCTGCGGGACAGCTATGCCCGCTATGTCGCGCGGTTCGGCCCGATCAACCGCTTCTCGCAGACCACCTCCAGCCGGCGGGACGCAGCCGGGGACCCCATCGTCATCCGCCGTGTGCCACCCGCGGTCGGCAAGTTCCGTCGCGACCCCTTCGCGCCGCTCGTCGCCGCGCTGGAGGTCTTCGACGAGCAGACCCAGCAGGCCACGCCGGCCGCCATCCAACACAGCCGCCAAGTCGCCCCGCGCCAGCCGGTGCTCGGCACGGACAGCGCCGAGGACGCCCTGGCCGTGACCGTGGAGGACACCGGCCGCGTCGATCTCGACCGGATCGCGCACCTGCTCGGCACCGACACCACCGAGGCCCGTCAACGGCTGGGCACCAGCGTGTTCGAGGTGCCGGGCACCGACGAGTTGGAAACGCGAGCCGCCTACCTCTCGGGCAACGTGCGGCACAAGCTCGCGGCGGCCGAGGCCGCGGCCGGTGAGGACGAGACCTACCGGGTCAACGTCGACGCGCTGCGCGAGGCGTTGCCTGAACCGCTGCGGATGGATGAGGTCGAGGCCCGGATCGGCGCGGTGTGGATCAGCCCAGCCGACCACGAGCGGTTCCTGCGCGAGCTGGTGCGCGACGAGTCCGCGACCGTGGCCGGCGCAGGATCTTCCTGGGAGGTCGCCGGCGGTCGGTACAGCCTGCTGGCCACCGATCAGTGGGGCACCGACCGGATGCCCGCGGGCGCGCTGCTCGAACGGCTGCTCGAGCAGCGCAGCATCGTGGTCAACGACCACACCGAGGACGGCAAGAGCATCCCCAACCCCGAGGCGACCGCGGCCGCCCAGGAGAAGGCGGCACTGCTCCAGGAACGGTTCTCCGAGTGGGTGTGGGAAGACCCCGAACGCGCGGCCAGGCTGCTGGAGGAGTACAACGAGCGGTTCAACGCTCTGGTGCTGCGTGACTACACCGCCGAGGGTCAGGCCCTGACCCTGCCGGGGATGGCCCGGACGTTCAGCCCCCGGCCACACCAGCGCGCCGCGGTGGCCCGGATGCTCGCCGAGCCGGCCACTGGACTGTTTCACCAGGTCGGTGCCGGCAAGACGGCGGAGATGGTCATGGGAGTCATGGAGCTCAAGCGGCTCGGCATGGCCCGCCGGCCGGCGGTGGTGGTGCCCAACCACATGCTCGAGCAGTTCACCCGCGAGTGGCTGGCGATCTACCCCGGGGCTCGAATCCTGGCCGCGTCGGTCGACGACCTGGGCCGCGATCGCCGGCGAGCGTTCGTCGCCCGCGTGGCCACCCACGACTGGGACGCCGTGGTGATGACCCGCACCGCGTTCGAGCGGCTCCCGCTGAGCCCGGAGGAGATGGCCAAGTACAACGCCACCGAGGTCGATCTTCTGCGGGCGGCCACCCAGCGCGCCCAGGAGGCCGGCAGCGGGACTGCGGGCCGCTCCCTGGTCAAGCGACTGGAGAAGAAGACCGCCCGCGCCGAGGAGAAGCTGCGCCAGCTCCAGGACAAGGCCAGCGACCCGGGCATCAGCTTCGAGGAATCCGGGATCGACTACCTCGTCATCGACGAGATGCACGACTACAAGAACCTCACCACCCCGACGAACATCGCTGGCGCGGCCATCGACGGTTCCAAGCGCGCCACGGACCTGCACGCCAAGATCGACTACCTCCGCCGGCGCGAGGGCCGGCGGGTGATCACCGCGGCCACGGCCACGCCGATCGCGAACTCGGTCACCGAGATGTACGTGATGCAGCGGTACCTGCGGCCCGACCTGCTCAGCGAGGCCGGCATCGAGGACTTTGACTCCTGGGCAGCCACGTTCGGCCAGGTGGTCGAGGGTATGGAGCTCACGGTCGCCGGGGGCGACCGGTTCAAGATCAAGGCCCGGTTCGCCAAGTTCCAGAACGTGCCCGAGCTGCTGAAGATGTCCCACACCTTCGCCGACGTCAAGACACAGGCCGACCTCGGCCTGCCCGTCCCGACGCTGGCGGCCCGCGGCCCCGGCGGCGAACGGGCACCGCAGCTGATCGACGTCGATCCCACTCCCGAGCTGAGCGACTATGTCCACGACATCGGCGATCGCGTGGATCGGATCGCCGCCCGCGGGGTCGACCCGAGCGTGGACAACATGCTCAAGGTCAGCAGCGACGGGCGTCGTGCCGCGCTGGACATGCGCCTGATCGACCCGGACATCGTGCCCAGCGGCGCCAGCAAGGTCGACGTGGCGGCCGACCTCATCGCCGGCGTGTACCACGAGACCAAGGACCAGCCTTACCTCGACGTCGACGGTCAGGAGGAGGCCACGCGGGGGGCGTTGCAGCTGGTGTTCTGCGACCAGGGCACACCCAACGAGCAGTGGAACGTCTACGACGCGCTGCGCGAGGAGCTCGCCGCCCGCGGCGTGCCGGCCGACCGCGTGCGGTTCATGCAAGAAGCCACCAACGATGCCCAGAAGGCCCGACTATTCGCCGCCGCTCGCGCCGGCCACGTCTCCGTCCTGGTCGGGTCCACACAGCGCATGGGCGTTGGCACGAACGTCCAGAAGAGGGCCGTGCACCTGGTCGACCTGGACGCCCCCTGGCGTCCGGCGGACGTCGAGCAACGCCACGGCCGCATCCTGCGCCAGGGCAACCAGAACGACGAGGTCCGCATCAGCCAGATCATCACCGTCGGCTCCTTCGACGCGTTCATGTGGCAGGGCCTGGAACGCAAGTCACGGTTCATCAACTCCGTGATGAAAGGCCGGCTCGACGTCCGCGAGATCGAGGACATCGGGGAGAACACGCTCAGCTTCGCCGAGGCGAAAGCGATCACCTCGGGCAACCCGCTCGTGCTGGAGAAGGCCAATGCCGACCGGGAACTGACCCGCTTGACCCGGCTCGAGCGCGCCCATCAACGCAGCCAGCACACGCTCCGATTCACCGTCACCGAGGAGACCAAGGCCAAGGCCCTGGCCGAGGGCGACGTGGTCTCCCTCGAGCAGGCCGCCGCTGCGACCCGGGAGACCGCGGGAGACAAGTTCGTCATCTCCCTGGGCGGCCAGCGATACACCGACCGCGCCGCAGCCGGCGAGGCGCTGGCCGCCTGGGCGCAAAGCCGGCCCACCATGTCCACGCGCGTGCGCTGGGGAGGTGAACCGGAGATCTTCGCCGAGCTCGGTGGTCACCATCTCTCGGTCCGACTGATGACCGCGCTCGGCGACAAGATCCCCGACGTCGAGCTCGCCGTCGCCGGCGTCCCCCGCTCTCAACACACCATGTCGCTGGACACGTTCCGGGCTGGGGGCGTCGGCGCGATCCGGACACTGGAGAACCGCGTGCGCGCGCTCCCGCAGATCGCCGAGCAGACCCGGCGCCGCGCCGAGCAGGCCCAGCAAAAGATCGACGACGCGACCCAGATGCTCGCGGCACCCTTCAAACATGCCGAGGCGCTGGAGGTCGCGCGCGCCGAGGTGGCGCGCGTGGACGCGGCGATGGCTCAACACGCCGCCGAGGACCCGGCCCCGACACCGCACCAGGAACCCGTCAGCGGCGCACGGCTGACCGCGCACAACGCGGCCCCCGGCACCTCGACGCGCACGACGACGCACGCGCGACCCTCGCACGGGACCGGTGCCGCCCCCGTGAAGGGGCTGGAGCGCTAGACCTCGGGCCCGTCAGGCGCCGGCGCCTCGGCCGGTGCCGCGGCCCGGCTGGCCGGGGCCGACCGGGAGCGCCGCGACCGCGCCTTGGTACTGCTCGGAGCCGGCAGGCCGGCCCGACGCAGCTCGGCACTGCTCCAACCACCACTGAGCGCCGCCTTGTGCGCCTCCGCGTAGGTGCGCTCCATCGTCGTCAGCTCCTCGCGCGCACGGTCCAGCCGGGCCGAGACCTCCAGCAGCTCACGTGCCAGCCCCATGCGCTCGTCGAGCACCTGGCGCAGCTTGTCCTCGCTGCTCGTCCCGTTCATCGCTGCCTCCATCGAAGGTGTGTCGTCATCGCTCCAGACCGTCCTCGTGCGCGGTCCCGCTTTGCGGCCGGGCCGAGTCCTGCCCGTGTCCCGTCCGCGTCACGCCCGGTGCGCTGGAGAACCCGCGCACGTGATTGGCCCGGCTCTCCTGGAACCGGGCCTCCGCGCTCGCCAGGGCCCTTTCCGCCTCCTGGGCAACGCCCTCCCGCACGACGTGTCCGCCCACGCCCTGCTCGACCGCCTGCTGCACAAGCGAAGCCAGCTCGTTGTGCTCGGGCAGGTGGGACAGGACCGTCAAGGTCCGCAGGCTCCTTCCGAGGGACAGGTGCGCCGCGGCCGCGGCCGTCGCCCCGACCTCGCCGCGCAGCGCCGCTGGGACACGGCGGAAGGTCTGCACGAGCGCGTCGACGTGCTCGGGCCTCTCCAGGCTGCTGGCCAACAGGTGATCGCGCACCGCGCGTTCCTGATCAGACGCCGCCATCGCGACGACCTCGAAATCCGCCACCTCCCGGACCCCTCGGGGCACGGTCAGCCGGCCCAGAGCCTCGCGTGCCATGAGCACGCGGTCCGTGGGTGAGGCCGCCTCGTATGCGCGCCGACGATCCGGGTCGAACGCCTCAAACGCCGGCTCCGGCAGCGGAGCGAAGCTCGCTGCCTGCGCAGCGCGAGTGGGCGCCGGTGGCGGTGAGCCTTCGACGATCAGCTCGATGTCCGGCGCCGGCAACTGCGCCGGCTCCGACCAGGCACCGCCCGGACCGCACACGCGGTAGGTCTCGCCCTCGACGTGCGTGCGCACGATGGTCAGTGCCGGGTCGATGCGCCCCAGCGCCTCGGCCACCTGCGTCGCGTGCTCGGCTCCATCCGGGCCGTAGCCCGAGACGATCGCGGACGTCGGACGCGGGTCCAGTCCCGCGTACGACGCCTCGGCAATCCGCTCGGCCTCACTGTCGACGAGCGTCACCCGATCGGTGCCGTCGTCGGACGCGATCCGCAGGCCGTCAGCCTGCTGAGTCACGACCGTGACGTTCTGTGCTGAAGGCTGATAGCCCAACTCCCACGGCAGCTGCGCCAGGTAGCCGGGAAGGTCGAACGCGGTCACCGCGCGTCACCATCCAGGTCCACGTGCACGCCAAGGGCGTGCACCACGTCCGCCGCACCCACCCCACGCGCGTCCCCCGCGGCGGCGAGCCGGTCGCGCATGGCGTCCTCGACCGGCGACCCGCCGGCCGCCCCATCTGTCTCCCGCGGGCCCCCGCCTGAACCTTCAGCACTCATCACTGCGCTCCCTTGTCGCTCGATCGATGCCGAAGGCCCGACTGAACCGCAGCCCCCCCGGCCGGTACGTACCACCGATCCTACCGTCGAGCACCCACCCAAGGCCACCCCACCACGCAACCTCCACCCGCTAGCAAGTTAAAGACATACCCGGGGTATGTCGGCTCGCGGCTCGACTTCCGTCGTCGGCCGCGGCACACTGGTCGTGTGGTCCCCGATGGATGGGGGTCGCTGCGCTGGGCCGAAGGAGCACACGATGGGTACGCAGGACCGGGGATTCCTCGCTCGTCGCCGGCGAGCCAATGTGCCGGCCGGCGAGGGCCGCGTGCGCCACGAGGTCGTGGTCAGCCAGGCCGAGGAGCTGCGACTTGCCGCGGCTGCGCAACGGCAAGGAGCGACCGTGCCGCGGCTGCTCGTGGAGGCCGGCCTGGCCGTCGCCGACGAGGAGACCGTGGGTGTCCCACTCGCGCAGCGACGAGAGCTGTACGTGGAGATGTTCAGCGTGAATCGGAAGCTGGCCGGCGTTGCGAACAACATCAACCAGGTCGCCCGCCAGCTCAACTCACGAGACGACTTCACCCACACCGAGGCGGCACAGCTCATCGAAGAAGGCCGGCTGCTCTACGCGCAGATGCGCGCACTCGTGATGGACCTCGAAGGCATCAGCGACGACGTGGCGGCGACATGATTCCCAAGGTCATCCACGGCGACAGCATGCAGCGGCTGATGCGCTATCTCGTCGGCCCCGGTGAGGAGAACGAGCACACCAACCCACACCTGGTCGCCGGCAGCGACGGCGTGATGGCGTGGTGGGACGACGCCGAGCTAGATGTTCACGACGCCCGCGAGATCGCCGCCCGTTTGGACAAGCCGCGCAAGCTGTTCGGCACCCAGGTCACCGACCCCGTCAAGGGTTTCGACAAGGTCGCCGGCGAGAAGGTGACCGTCGGACACCGCAAGGCGGACGTGTGGCACTGCCCGCTCTCCGCCGCCGCCCAGGACGGCCGCATCGAGGACCAGACCTGGGCCGACATCGCGCACCGCTTCGTGGAACTGATGGACTTCAACGACGGTGTGCGCTCCGACGCCCGTTGGGTCGCGGTGCACCACGGACAGGGCAAAGGGGGCATGGACCACATCCACCTCGTGGTCACCCGCGTGCGCGAGGACGGGACCAAACTCAACACCCACCGCGACTTCCAACGCGCACAAGATGCGTGCCGCACGATCGAGCGCGAGTTCGGCCTGCACGTGATCGACGGACGCGACCACGACCGCGGCCAGAGCGCCGTCAGCCGCGCCGAGCTGCGACGGGCCAACGGCGCCGAGCCCGACCGACGCTGGCTCGAGCGCGTGGTCAGTGGCGCTGCGACCGCCTCGCGCACCGAGGATGAGTTCGTCCGGCGCGTGCGCGCCTCCGGCGCACTGATCCGACCCCGGTTCGGCAAGGGCGGCCAGCACACCGTCACCGGTGTCGCCTTCGCCCGACGCCCCGCCAAGGGTGGACGGCCAATCTGGATGGGTGGCGGCACGCTCAGTCCCGACCTGTCGCTAGAGAGGATGCGGCGCGGCTGGACCGAGACCCAGACACCCGCCGCACTGGCCGAGTGGCAGGCCGCCTGGCGAGGCACCAAGCCGGTCGGCCGCGGCCGCGAGGTCGAGACCCCCAGCGAGCAGACACGGCAGCGGGCGGCAACCGAGCTCACCGCCCTGGCCGACAAGCTGCGCACCGTACCGCTCGAGGACCGCCAAGCATGGACCCAGGTCGCCCGCCAGGTCGGCGGCGCACTGGCCGCCTGGTCCCACCGGCTCGAGCCCGAGCCGGGGCCGCTGGCCGCGGCCTCCCGCAAGATCCGCAGCTACGCACGCACGCACCGCGAGACCGCACACGAGGGCCGGCCACGCGTGGACCTGAGCGTGCAGGCCCATCTGTTCAGCGCCGTGGCCCTGCGGCCCGACACGGCGGGCGCCGACCTGGCCCTGATCAAGCAGCTCACCCGCACGCTGCGCGCCCTGCACGACGCGCAGGAGGCCGGCCAGGAGGCCCGCTCCGCGGCCCTGACAGCCTCAGCCGTCAAGGAGGACCTGCGAGCCTGGCGCGCCGAGCGTCGAGAGACGCAACTGGCCGCCACCCCGCAGGGCGAGCAGGCGTTGAGCGCCGCCCGCGTCGCCCGTCAGGGCACCGCGCCGCTCCAGGCGCCCATCCCGGGCGCCGTGCGGCCCGACGCCACCACACCGTCACCGACACAACCAGCAGTCGAGCAGGGGAGCAGTCGTGAGTGAGAACCCGGACAACGATTTCATGGACCGTGGCGAGCGTGATCTGCGCATGCTCGTCATGGCCATAGCGCAAGCCACGGAACGGTACTCGCAGGAGATCCAGCGGCTGCGCGACCAGCAGCGCCGCGGCTCAGAGGAGGAGGCCCGGCGCGCCAGCGAGCAGCTGGCCGCCGAACAGGAAGCGTTCCGCGCCGCCAGCGGCCTGGGCCGCAACCAGGAGTTCTGGGACAACCTCACCGAGGAGCAGGGCACCACGATCTACGCCCGCGCCCAGATCTGGCGCGAGCACGACCCCGAGGCCGCGCGCGTGGCCGACTACGTCCGTGAACACATGCAGCAGCGCTGGAACCTTGACCCCGAGGAGCTACTGCGTCAGGCGCGCGAGGAGAACAACCGGGCCGCCTCCGAGGAGGCGGAAGCTCAGCAGGCGGTCAACGAGGCCGACACCGCTCAGCAGCGGGAGGAAGCCGCGCGCGAGCAGCAGGACGCTGAACGGCAGCAGGACCGTGACGGCGATGGACTGCCGGACCAGGAGAGCACCATCACCGATGCCGACATTGAGGCCCTGACCCGAGAGACCACACAGGCCGACACTGAGGCCGACCGCGGGTGGGACAGCTCCGAGCGGCGCGAGAAGCTCTCCGAGAGCCTGCGCTCCCAGGGCCACTCCGAGGAAGCGGTGAAGTCCCGCATGACCGCGGACACCGGCACCGGGCAGTCCCCACAAGAAAGCCTCGGACACGCGCACAAGAAGGGCCGGGCCCACACCGCCACCCGGGGCACACCCCGTGCGCGGGACATGGGCGTGGGGCGCTAGTCCGATCTGGCTCGCGTTCCCGTTAGGACAACAGTCCTGCCGGCGGCGTCCCCGGCAGGTGCCCGGTGCGGCGCCGGCGGTGGCCCCGGTCCGGGTCGCAGCCCTTGAACGGGCCGTCCTGGCTCATCAGCTGGGCCATGTGCGGGTCGAGGTGGTCGCGCAGCCACGTCGATGGGCCCAGGGAGCCGTCCTGACGTAGGTGCTCCCACGCCCGCCACAGCGCGTCGAGGCGGTAGACCGCCTCGGCGTGCAGCCACCACTCCGGGCACCACAACCGGCCCCCGGCCACGTCTCGCTCGTAGAGCTGGACGAACCAGCCCTCGTACCACTCCCCCAACGAGGGAAACAGCAGCGTCGGCTCCGACTCATCCCCGCCGGCCTCGCTTGCTTTCGTCTCGGGCTCAGCCGCTTCCGCGTCGTCGTCCCAGCCCTCGTCCTGCTCGCTCACACCGCGCTCCTCCCCTGGCTCGGACGCCACTCATCGAGCGGATCGGCCTCCCTCTCCGGGCCGACGTCGGTCGGGAACAGCGCCTCCGGCGCCTCCGGCGTGGCAGCCGAGGGCGCCACCCCGCCCGGCTCGTGCGCGGCGATCGACGCCCGCACCTGCTCCGCCTGCGGGCCCGCCATCCACGGAATCGTCTCCAACAGCGCCGGCGGGGCACCCGAGGCGAACAGGATCGCCCGCCCGCGCGGCAGAGCCGCGAGCTCGGCCACATCCAGGATGTCCTTCGTCCGGCCGCCCGGGGTCCGGCTCCTCGAGCGGCCCCCACGGCCCGACGAGATCGAGACCTGATCCAGGTCGCGCGTACCGATCAGCTGGCGCAGCTCGCCGAGGAACTCCGCCTCGGACACGCCACCGCCATAGACCCGCACGTTCGCCGCGGACCACAGCTTGCGCATCCCCTCTCGTCCCCACACCTCCACGCCCTGGGACCAGGACTGCAGGATCGTCATCATCACGATGCCCCGCGAGCCGTAGTGGCTGTACAGGTTGGGCAGCTCGCGCCACCGCACGACATTCGCCGCCTCGTCGAGCACGCAGACCATCGGCGTCGCCAGCCGGCCCCCCGGCGCCGTCTTCGCCGCCTCCTCGGCCGCCTCGGTCACCGCCGCGGTCAACGCCGTGACCAACGGGCCGGCACTGCCCCGGCCCTCCTTGGACAACGAGTACAGCGACTGCTTCGACCGCACGAAGGCGGCCGGCACGAACTCCTCGCGCGCGCCGGGCGTCACCCACCGCGTGGCCGCGCGGTTCGTCAGGAACGACGCCGTCTGCTGCGCCGACCCGTACACGCCGGCCCGCTGCTTGTCCGGCGCCTGGATGATGGCATCGACGTTGCCAGCCACCAGCGGGTACCCGGCCTCCTTGAGCAAGATGACCGGCTCGTCATCGGTGGGCCGGGTCAACCAGATGTACACCTCAGTGATCGGCCGCTGCCCGACCGCGGCCGCGAGCAGCAGACCGGCCAGCAGGTCGCTGGCCGCGGAGTCGAAGTACGCATCCGTGCGGGCGTTCGGGTCGCGCCCGGCCGAAACGAAGATGTCAGCCAGCATCGCGGCCTTGACCTCATCGGTCACATACGTCAACGGGTTCCACCACCACCGCGGCGGCTCGTCAACGATGCCCTGCGGGTCAAACACCCACACCCGCTCCCCCAGCTCCGCGCGCACATCCCGCGTGGCGTCGACCAGGTCCCGCTTGTTCGACGTCGCCAGCACCGCCCCCGGAGCAGCCAGGATCGCCGGCACCGCACGCGCGGTCGTGTTGTGCGTGACGATGCACTCCTCGGTGACGTACAGCTGGTCGGGAGCATCGACGGAGATGCACACCATCTCCGCCTCGCCCTCGGGCTCGATCGCCGTGATCGCACGTACCGGCACCGCGTGCCGCCGCCGAGTGGCCCTTGCCTCCCACCGCTGCCGCTTCCGGGTCAGCCAGAACGGGGACTCCCCACCAACCGGCAGCCGGATATGCAACCGCCACGACCACGCGCACGCCGTCTCGCGGCGAGCGCTAGTCACGGTTCCGCCCAGCGCCTGAACAAGGAACCGGATATCCGACGCGAGCCGCTCGGAGGAGGTCGAGTACTCGATTGCCCCGTGAGCGTCGATCGACCCGTCGGTGTCCAGCAGGCCTGCCAGCAGCGCCCAACGATCCACCACCGGGGCCAGCAAGTAGCGCTCGGGGATGAACTTCGTCAGCGCCGTGTGGCCCATCAACTCCAGCTCGCGCAGCGCCGCGATCACCGCGTTGCCCGCCGTGCCCGGCCGGCGGCGGAGTCGGTAGTCGTACTCCGTTCCGGGCACCGGGACGATCTCGACCTGCGCCGGCAGCCGTGGCTGCAACAGGTCAAGCATCTCCTGGTCGGCGGTGGTGAATCTGACCGAGGACGTGCTCATGCCGCCGTCGCCGAGCAGCGCGCCCAGCAGGTACGCGTCGAGTGGGAGCGCCCTGTCGGCGCGACTCTCTCGCTCCAGGACCCCGGCTGCCCGGCGCTGACCGACCGGACCCGCGTCGGGCCGCAGCCCCCGGTTGTTCCCCTTGCCGGCGGTGGGCGTTGGCCGGCGCTCGATGCCCACCGGCAACGGGCCCTCGAAGGCAACCGGTCCGACGATGGGCAGGTAGTACTTCGCTCCCCCCGACGGACGGCGCAGACCGTTGGCGAGCAGCTGGGCCGTCGTCCACTCCCGCCACATCGCCGGCCGCACCTTGTCCGCTCGCAGCTTCGGTCGCACCGTCCACAGATGCTCCGCATCGCACACGATCGACGTCCCATCTGACAGGTGCATCCGATATGCCGGACGGACACCCTGCGGGTACACGCCCGTCACCGTGTGTGCCTGACCATCCCGCCCGATCACACGGCACCCACGTGCGAGCTCACCGATCGGCGTCCACCCGTGTGGCGTGAGCACCTTCGTCGATCTCGGCAGAGCTTTCCCGGTGCGGGGCCCCCAGATATCCACGGACACGTCCTCCCACCCGTGGTAGAGCAGCTGACCCGAGCGCACCGACTTCCCGATCGGCAGACCGGGCGAATCGGCCACCCCGAGCCGGGCCGCCGACGCAGAGGCCCCCTTGCCCGTCAGGTGGCGCACGTCCCGGCCGCGCGCCAGCTGCTTGGCCGCGTCATCGACCCGCGAGCGCTTCGCCCGCCGCCGGCCCAGCAGCAACACCGCCACCACGACCAGCAGCGCCAGCACCACGACGATCGCCACCAGCACCGCCGTGGCCTGCCACGGCCAGCCCACCTCCCCGCGCACCAGACCGATCACCAGCTCGACCGGGTTCGCCGGCGGCGCCGCACGCCCGGCCAGCGCCGCCCCCGCGTGCGCGCCCACCCAGGTCCCACCCACGGCCAGCAGCAGCACGCCCACAGCGATGGCGAGGACCACCGCCTCGTCGCTGTCGCCCGCCGACCGGCGATCCCCCGGCCGCTGCCCGCTCACGGCGCCACCGTCCCCAACAGGTCGGTGTCCCCCACCCGGGACTGCTCGTGCCACAGCCGGTTCGTGTCATGCACCTGCCCCTCAGCCCGCGTCAGCCCCACGTGCACCGGGATACCCGGCCGGCCACCGACCTTGACCAGGAAGTTGCCCCGACCCGGCGGATCGGCCTCCGCCCCGGTGCGCGGGTCCCACGCCGGCGGGTCCTGCCACGAGGAGAGCATCGCCTGCTCCGCCCGCGACATCGCGATCGCCTGCGTCAGCATCGGCATCTCCGCCGCCGGCAGCCCGCCGGCGATCACCATCCCCGAGCGCTCCACGAACCCGCGCGCCTTCATCCGGTCCTCCTCGCTCGGCAGCGCCATCAGGTCGCTCATCGTGTGCGAGACCATCACCATCCCCACGCCCCGCGTGCGGTTTAGCCGCGTCAACGCATCCACCCGATCAACGATCCCCCGGCCCGCGCGCAACACCCGCCACAGCTCATCGAGCACCACCAGGTAATGCCGGCGAGGCTCCAGGCCCGCGTCGGCCAGCGCGTTGGACACCGCGATCGATCCGAACCCGGTCGACCAGCACGCCAGCATCACCGCGGCCTGGAGCTCGGTCTCGTTGTCATCGATCGAAGACACATCGAAGACCACCGCCCGATCACGCCGCATCGGCACCGAGGTCGGCCGCGAGAACGTCCCGCCCAGCCGGCCCCCGTGCAGCAGCGAGATGATCGACGCCTCCAGGTTCTCCGTGATCTCCTCGTACCGCTCCCGGCTCCCGCGGTCCAGCGCGACCTCCCGCACCTCCTGCGGGGCCTCCCGCAGCACCTGCAACAGGTCCGCCATCACCGGCACCCCCTCGTGCCGGTCGTCCAGCACCCGCAGCGCACGGTCCAGGATCGTCTCCTCACGATCCGACGGGGGCGACGCACGCACGATCGTGATCAGCGAAGACACCATCGTCACCCGCCGGCTGTGCGCATCGGCCAACACCTCGGCCCGCGCGGCCCCGGTCAGCCGCTCCGCAGCCGCCCGAGCCTCGCCCGGGTCGAGCACGTTGATGAACCCCCGCCCGTTGCCCAGCCGGATCACCTGACCACCCAGCGCCTCGACCGTGGCCACGTAGTCCGGCTTGAGATCCCCCAGCACCAGCGGCAACGACCCGAAGCCCGCCAGACCGATCGCCATCCGACGCACCAGCGTGGATTTGCCCAGGCCCGGACGGCCCAGCACGAACGCAGAAGGGTTCGCGATCAACTGGGCCCGCTGGAACCAGCTCACCGGGTCACAGCACAGCGTCGCCCCGGTGAGCATGTCCCGCCCCAGCGGCACCCCCACCATCGGCGTACCCGCACCGACCGCGAACGGCCACAGCCCACACACCTGCGAGGTCGACCCCCGCCACTCCTGCACCGCAGGGATCGCCCCGGCACGCCCGCGGCCGCGACCCGACCAGCCACGCGAGAGCGGCCGGCGCGGCAGCTTCACCGCGGTCTTCTTCCGGCTCACAGATTGCTCCTCACCTGGCTCGGCAGGGCCAGGTACTTGCTCAGCACCAGCCCCAACGGCAACCCCGCCGCGAACGCCACATCCTGCGCCCCGTACGCCGGCCGCAGCCGCAGCCGAGCGGTCGCCCCGAGGTTGTCCACCGTCGCCATCGCATCCGGCAAGCCGTCCGCGTCCAGCACCGTCGCCGTCACCAACATCCCGAAGTTCACCAACCCCGCACCGGCGGCCTCCTCGGCCGCCGTCTGCTCCGCCGCCCGCTTGTCCAACGAGTCCCGCGCCGAGGGCCGCTGCGAACTCGACGCCTTGAACGACGCCGCCCGCACGTCCGCCTCCACAATCCCCGCCGCCGTGGCCGGATCCAACGGCCCATACAGCAACGTCACCCGCTTCCGCGCGATCTCCGCCGACGGCCGCAGCAACCGCTCCAGGATCTGGGACTGCACCTGACCGCGCGGCGCCATCGTCATCGCCCACGTCACCGACGTCGCCGAGTCGTGCTGATAGGCCCCCCACGACGCCTGATGCGCCGCCGGCCCAACATCACTCCACCTCAGATCCACCGGCTCACCCTCCGCATGCGAACGATCGATCCACGCCGCCACCTCCGGGTCATACGCGGTACGCACCACCTCGCACAGCTCAGCCGCATCGACCACCCGCACCGAACCGGCACCCGTAGCCGACAACGACCCCGTCAACCCCGGCAGCCGGGACGCCAAATCCCGGCCCATCTCCTCCGCCTGCCGCCGCCGCGACCCCGTCCGCGCGGTCGCACGGAACGTCAGCGCCACGTACGCCGTGATCGTCGACGACCCCGCCGGGTAGGTCGCCACCGTCTCCGCCAGCACCTCCCGAGCGAAAGCCGGCGACTCCTCATCCAGATGGCTCAGCACCTCCCGGCGCAGGCGCGAGCCCGAGTCCGGCGCCGTCTCCACCGTCACCGACGCCGCTTCCAGCCCCGCCTCATCACCGAGCTGAGCCAGCCAGATCCCCCAATGCGCCACCCACCGATCAACCTGCTCCACATCCACCAGAGCCGACCCGTCCGGGTCACACCCCAGCACCACCGTGAACGTGCTCTTCGACGGCACCTCCAACAGCGCGAACGGCCGCCCATACGAATCTGAGTGCTCCGAGAGTCGCGTCGACGCCGCCACCCCCGGCAGCTGGAACGTCCCCCACGGGCTACGCCCCAACGGCCCCGAGCGATACAGATGCTCACCGCGGGAGCGCTGCCCCCACCACGCGACCCGCTCGCTGACCTTGTCCCCCGCGTTGAGCCCGTGCTTGTCCCGCACCACCACCATCAGCAGCAGCACCCCCATCGGCACCGCAGCGATCACGCCACCGACCAGGTTGGTCACCGCCACCACGATGACCACCACAATCAATCCGGCGAACAGCACCGCCGTGCCCAACGACCCCAGACCCAACATCCCCGGGCTCGTCGGCTTGCGCCAGTTCCCGTACGTCAGCGGTGCCTGCACCGCCCTATCGGCCACTGCCACTTGGGCCACCCCCCTGATCCGACTCACTGGCCTCTCTGGCCGTCTCGTTCACCGCGCGACCAGCCGCCTGGGCACCCTTCGCGACCCCAGCAGCCGCCACGCCGGCCGGCCCCGCGGCCGCAGCCGCAGCTGCGCCAGCAGCACCGGCAGAGCCAGACGCCCCGGTCGAGCCCGTCGAGCCGTCCTTGCCGTCGGAGCCCGATGAGCCCTGCGGGCCCGGCGTACCGCTCGGCGCACCCGCCGCCGAGGCGCCACCCGAGGGACCCCCAGAGCGACCACCAGACGGGCCGGCACCCGAGGCGCCCGTCGACCCACCAGCAGCGCTCGCGGCTCCACCAGGAGCTCCAGCCGCTCCACGGCCACCACTCGACGCCGCGCCCGTCGCGGCAGCGCCAGCCGCCCCACCACCCACGCGGCGAGCCACCATCGCAGCCCCGGTCGGCAGCGCAGCACTGGCCACCATCGCCGCACCCGTCGAACCACCACCACCAGAACCGATCGCACCCACCGCCGGACTGATGAACCGCAACAGCGCCGGCAGCGTGAGCACGGCCATCACCATCAGCATCATCCCCGCCAACAGCGTGACGATCCCGGTCTCATCGTTGGCCCCGGTCATCCCCTGATCCGACAGGGTGAATGCCGTCGCGTACACCAGAGCCGCAGCCGGCTTGTACAAGATGAACGCCAGCAACCACGCGCACGCCTTCTGGAACCACTGCTTGCCCTGCTCCGTGTTCGTGGACGCTGCCGCCATCGGCAGCACACCCGTCAGCAGCACCAGCATCGCGCCACGCATCACCATGATCATGATCTGGATGATCGACGTCAGCAGCAGCAGAAGCCCCACCACGATCACCACGATCGCCGTCAGGATCGCGCCGTCAGGAGTCGACACCATCTGATTGATGCCATCAGCAAAGGTCCCACCATCGAGTGAACGACCAATGATCCAGTCCGCGAAGCTGTCCCCGGCCTGGATCAACAGCATCACCAAGTTCAGGCCCACTGCCGTGACCACCACCAGCGTGATCAGAGAGCGCAGCAGGTCCTTACCCGGCTGAGCTCGCTGCTCCCACGCCATCTTGATCGCCGCCACGAGCACCGAGCCCACCGCGATCGCCGCCATCAAGTACCAGGTCGACCCCTGCAAGAACGCCACCGCCGGCGACGCGCCCACCCCGGCATTGCTCGCCGGCGCGAGTATCCCCACGAGCGCCGACGCCGAACCCAGCAGCAGCACCGCCACCAGCACGATCCCGATCCGACCCAGGTGTCGCTCGCCCTCACCGCGACGCGACTGGATCGCCATATGCGCACCCAGCCCCATCAACGCCAAGACAGCCACACCAAGCCCGATCCACCACAGATAGTTCAGCGCGCTACCCACGCCCATGATCACTGAGCCGGTCGGGACCTCGCCCTCCCCAAAGGCCGCCGAAGAGCTCGAATCCGTGATCGCCGGCGTCGGGATATCCATCCACAACGTCGACAACGACCCCAGAATCTGCGAGACAGCCTCACCAACCGAACTCGCCAAACTGTCCACCGCACTGTTCGCCACAGCCTCCGTGGCCCGTCCACCGAGCCAACTAAGTCCCTCACCAATCCAGCAGGTCGGATCGATGGTGCCGCAGCCTTCGTCCTCGCCGGGGCCAGGCACGCTCATGCTGCCCGCCACAACACATACCCACCCGGGGAATCGACCGGAGCGTAGAGCTGCTCGGGCGTAGCGGTATCAGGGAAGTTCATTCGCCAGTCGCCGTCGTGCCACACAAGCGGCACCAGTGCGCTCGTGTACCCCTCGGTGGTGTTCGAACTCATCAGGACATCCACTCTTGCCTCTGTCCCTGAGTACTCGAGAAGTCGGAATCCCTCGAAGTTCACCCGCGCTGTTGATGTCGACCGCGTTTCCATATTCGCCAGTGCTTCGTCGCGTAGAGCGCCGGGCATCACCAGCAGCTCAACCACTTGCTCATAAACGGCTGGGTCCGCTCCAGCGGCGGCGTAGTTCATCGCTGCCAGTACGGCGCCCTCGGGAGTCTGTGCGAAGCAGTGCCGCAGGCCGCTGTCCTCGATCACCCCGGGCCCGTGCCCCTCGACCGCCGGCACCGCCACTGTCCCGATGTACTGCCACTCGGTATCAGCCGGCGCACGCGTCAGCGTGCCCTCGAGTGCAACCTCCTCCAAGCCGCACCAGCTCGCTTCACTCGCGCCGGCCGTCGGTGACTCCCCGCTCGCCGACTCCGTCGGCGTCTCGGAGGAGCTGGGGCTCTCCGTGCTGGGTGCGCTGGTCGTGGTCGGTTCAGTCGCCGGATCCGACTCCTCCGAGCCTCCCCGCACCAGCAGCCAACCCAGCATCACCACCAACGCGAGCACGAACACCGCCGCGGCCAAGAACCACGGCTGCGTGAACGGGCTGCCCTGCGTTTCGTCGTCGCTCGCCATAGAGCTCCCCCCTCGCCGGCGCCGGTCAGACCAGCGCCTGCACCAGACCCGCCGCGGCACCGATCACGATCACGCCGGCAAGCGCCCATCCGACCTTGCCCACGTGCTCGCCGGACTCGCCCCGGCGCGAGGCGATCGCCATCATTCCGCCGGCCACGATCAGCCCCAGCACACAGACCCCGAACGCGGCCCACATCACCCACTGCAAGATCGTCGTGAACCCACCAGTGCCCGGAGGGGCCGAGGGTCCCCCGGGGTCCGGCACCGCAGTGATCACCCTCAGCGCGGCCCCCTGCACACCAGCCAGCACCTCAACCATCGGTCCCCTCCTGCTTCTCGTCTTGCACCTCCGAGCTGCCGGACAGCAGCTCGGAAAACATCGACCGCACGCCGCGCGGCCAGGTCACCTCGGCGGCCCCACGACGCACCTCCTCCAGCCACGGCACGTGCCACACGTGCGGCACACCGCCGCTGACAAGACGCGCCAGATCACGCAGCTCACGCGGTAACCGCCCAGGCGCGTCGGCCACGAGCACCAGGCCCAGCAGATCGACCCCGGGCACACCGCCCGAGGCCCACTGCGTCGCCGCCCGCTGCGCCGCGCGCAGCCCGGCCGCATGCGTGCGCGCGACCAGCACCACGCGGGCAGACCCGTCGGGCACCGTCGGCCAGACATGCCCCGACGCTGCGCTCCCCGACACCGCACCGGCCAACGTGCTCTCCCCCGAGCCGCCATGCACGCCAACCCACCACAAGGTCGCCGACCGATCGCTCTCGCACACGGGAAGGCCCTCGGCCGGCGCCGGCACACCCTCCTGCGGAGCGGTCGGGCGCAGCTCGCGCCGCGGGCCCACGGGCTCCTTGGGCTCGGGCGCCGGCTGTGCAGGGTCTTCCAGCGGCGTGGTCAGCCACCGCTCGTTACCCGCTGGCTTCTCCCCCGTCGAACCGGCACGCCGGTCCTCAGTTGGGGTTACTGTCACAGCGGAAAACTGCGATCGGTCCCTGTTCCTCAGCACGATCCCCCCCCGGGTCGCTCAGCGGCTGTGACAGCACTCTAGCGCTACTACGGTGTTTGCGTCTATAGTGTCGATGCCGGCGATGTTGTCGTTACCGTCATTTGGCGTCGCCGGTTGGCTCGAGGGGGGCTGGCTATTGTGTGCGCTTGTGACTATCGAGGCTTTGGACCGACTCCTGGCACCGCTGCCAGAAGTGCTCGGGCCGCAGGAAGTCGCCGAGCTCCTCGGCCTTCGTCAGGCCACCGTCCGGACCTGGCTGCGCGAGGGCGAGATGCCCGGCTACCGCGTGGGCGAGAAGAACTGGCGCATCCTGAAGTCCGACCTGCGCGGCTACCTGCTCCGGCAGCGCAACCAGGACGAGGACGGCACCCCGCGCCCCTTCGAGGACTAACCGCCGCCCTTCTCCTGGCCACCTTGCTCGCCGGCTGCGGAAGCGCCGACGACGACGCCGACGAGCCCGCCAACCAGACGCCCACCCAGGCCCCCACGGACGCACCCAGCAACCCAGCGCCCACACAGACACCCACCGAGGCACCGGCGCCGTCCGCGCCGGCCAGCGAGTCCCCGACCTGGAGCGAGGGCGACGGACCCGGGGCACCCGGCTACACTCCCGCCCCCGCACCCTCCTGGGACGACGGCGCCGAGGCCGAAGCGCTCGCGGTCGCCGAGGAGACCCTCGCCGCGCAGCTGGACACCGACCGGCACGAGGACGACTGGTGGGCGGACTGGTCCCAGCACCTCAGCCCCACCGCGTTGGACCTCTACCAGCTCGTCCCGCCCGAGGCGATCGCCCCGGCGACCATCACCGGCCCCGCCACCCTCGATGACGCCTCCGAGCCGACCATCGCCCTGGTCGATGTCCCCACCGACCTGGGCACCTACCGGCTCGCCCTGACCCGCCAGGTGGCCGGGGACCCCTGGCTCGTCGAGACCATCACCCCGCCCGAGGGCCTGCACTGATGAGCGCCGGCAAGACCGTCGCAGGAGCAGGCGCCGCTGGCGCGCTCCTGCTCGGCCTGCTGCTCTACCTCCCCCTGGCCGGGGACACCCCCCAGGCCCAGGCCGCCACCTGCACCCTCGAAGGCGAGGCCGTCCCGGGCCTGGACGTCGATGACCCCCGCCTGAGCGACCTGACCGAGGTGGCCGGCTACAGCGGCGACCAGCTCGTCAACGCCTCGATCATCATCTCCGTTGGCCACGAACGCGGCCTGTCCGTGCGCGACCAGACCATCGCCGTGATGACCGCGATGGGCGAGAGCGGCCTGATCGTCCTCGACCACGGCGACGCTGTCGGCCCCGACTCCCGCGGCCTGTTCCAGCAGCGCGACAACGGCGCCTGGGGCACCTACGAGGACCGCATGGACCCCGCCCGCTCCTCAGGCATGTTCTACGACGCCCTCGAACAAGTAGCCGGACGTGAGGACATGGAGCCGACCATCGTCGCCCACACCGTCCAACGCAACGCCGACCCCACCCACTACACCCGGTACTGGTCCGATGCCACGGAGGTCGTGGCCGCACTGGCCGGCGTCGGGCTCGACGAGCTCGAAGGACTCACCGCCGAGCACTGCACCACCAACTCCGGCGAGCTGAGCACCGAGGGCTGGTCGCACCCGATGGGCACCTACGAGGTCGCCTTCAGCGGCGTCTTCGGCGACCCCCGCCCCGGCGGCCCCCACGACGGCGTCGACTTCCCCGCCCCCGAGGGCACCCCGATCTACGCCGTCGCCGACGGCGTGGTCTCCATCGCCGGCCCCTCCACCGGAGGCAACACCGGCCACATGGTCGCCGTCGACCACGGCGGCGGGGTCCAGTCCCGCTACGTGCACTCCTGGCCCGACGGCATCCACGTCACCGTCGGCCAAGAGGTCACCGCCGGCACCCACATCGCCGACGTCGGCAACTCCGGCTACTCCTCCGGCGCCCACCTGCACTTCGCGATCCGCATCGACGGCACCCCCGTCGAGCCCGTCGCCTACCTCGCCCAGCACGGCATCACGATCCCCTGACCAGGAGCACGCCATGACCGTCCCGCACGGACCCATCGTCCACGCCAGCGTCGAGCACACCCACGCCACCGTCCGCGTCGGACGCCGCGCCCTCGAGCTCGAGGAAGCCAACTACGACGACCTCGTGCGCAGCGTCCTGCACACCGCCACAACCGCCGCCCAAGAACACCAGCGCCCCCTGCACGTGCGCATCGACGACCACGACGGCACCGCCGTCGACATGCTCGTCCACCCCGACGGCACCCGCGAACCCACCACCCCCGCAGCCCGCCCCGTCGACGAGCACGACGACCCGGCCCAGGACGAGCTGATCACCACCACTCCCCCCGACCGCCAGCCACTCGCCGGCCGCACCCCCCAGCCCGCCCCCGAGGCCGAGCACACGCGCACCGTCCTGCCGGCCTACGACCAGCCCACACCAGCGGCCGCGGCACCCGCCCAGCACCACCCCACGCGCCGCGAGCTGCGCGAGCAGAGCTTCCTCACCGTCACCCGCGAAGAAGCCCCCGCCACCACCGGCTGGCGCGGCCTGCTGGCCCGCATGGGCCTCAAGACCACCCCCAGTGCCGCCGAACGCGCCCTGCGCGAGGACGAGCGCGCCGTCGCCCAGCACTGGCCCGGCCCCCGCACCATCGCCGTCGTCAACGGCAAGGGCGGTGCCAACAAGACCCCCACCACGATCCTGCTCTCCGCCGTCCTGGCCCGCTACGGCGGCTCCGGCGTCCTGGCCTGGGACAACAACCCCACCCGCGGCACCCTGGGCTGGCGCACCGAACAAGGACCCCACGAGCACACCGTGCTCGACCTGCTCCCCCACACCGACGAGCTCCTCGCCCCCGGAGCCCGCACCGCCGAGCTCTCCCGCTGGGTCCACCACCAGCGCGAGGACCGCTACGACGTGCTGCGCTCCAACCCCACCGTGCTCGCCCCCGACCAGCGCATCACCGCCGCCGCGTTCGACGAGCTGCACCGCATCGCCACCAAGTACTTCCGCCTCGTCCTCATCGACTCCGGCAACGACGAGTCCGACGACGCCTGGCTACGGATGATCGACCACGCCGACCACCTCGTCGTGGCCACCACCACCCGCGAAGAACACGCCGAGTCCGGCCGACTCCTGCTCGCTGAGCTCGCCCGCCGCGACCAGCGCTCAGCCCGCCTGGCCGACAACGCGCTCGCCGTCGTCTCCCACGCCTCGACCAACGACCCCAACCCCACCCGGGCCACCGACGCCTTCCAGGCCATCGCCCGCACCGCCGTCGCGATCCCCTACGACCCCGCCATGAGCGGGCGGCCCCTGACCTACGACTCCCTGGCCCCCGCCACCCGGCGCGCCTGGCTACGCGCCGCCGCCGAGCTCGCCCGAGGGATGGACCAGCCATGACGACACGCCCACACGCCTCCCGTGAATCTGAATCCCCGGTGCGTAAGTTCACCAGCATGGCTGAGTTCGAGTACCGCAAGGGAACCGGTGGCCGCCGGTCGCGCGGAGAGCGCCGAGCGCTCATCACCCGCGTCCCGGTCGGACTTCACCTCGAGATCCACGCGCGCGCAGATGCCTCCGGCCTCAGCGTCAACGACTACCTCGCCCACGTGATCGCTGATCACGTAGCGACCGAGCCTGCACCGCAGGGCGCGCAGGAGCGCCTGTTCTCCGACGACGAGGAGCTCGCGATGACCAGCTAGCCCAGCCGGTCCAGACAAGACAAAGGCCACCGCGGCAACGGTGGCCATCTGTCGAAGTCTGAGGCCGAAGCCTATTTGTTCCGCCTGACCCGTTACCAGCGAGTCAGCCGGTCCTACTGAGCCCCTATCCAAGCCAGGAGGTTCGTTGCTGACTTTAGCGACCCCAAATCCGCCTGTCCACACCCCGACGCGCCCGCGCTTCCGGCGTGTCTGCCGTGCGATGGAGCGGCACCCGCTGACCATCGCGCGTGCCCTGGACCCCACCGTCGTGCGGATCAACCGCGCCAGCGTCTGGGTCGAGGCCGTGGTCCAGGTCCTCGAGCCCAGCTGCAACGCCGCCGGCCAGCGCACCCTGCGCGCCTTCGCCCGCGCGATCCTGACCACCTGCGAGGGCACCAGCCGCACCACTCGAGGCACCTGGGCGACTTGGGCGCAGATGATCGGCCGCACCCCGCGCACCGTCGCGCGCTGGCTGGCCCGCCTACGCCAGGCCGGCTGGCTGCGCACCGTCGCCGGCGGCAGGCGCGGCCAGTACGCACCGCGCTCGAACGAGGGCCACAACGACGCCCCCGTCTACGCCATGACCGCCCCACGCACCTGGTCTGGGGACAAAAGTGTCACCCCTCCCCCTAGAGGGGCTTCCGTAACCCCACACCCCAACTCATCCACACCTGCACTCACTGATCAGGAGCCGCTACGCGGCCATCACCCCTCTCAGGCGGCGCAAGCGCCGCGAGTGGGCACCCTGGTGGTCAATCGACCAGGCGCGAAGTGGCCAGCTCATGAGACGACAAGCAGCCCGGACGACATGGCGTTGGCTGCCGCTGAGCTGAGACGTCGCCTCCCGGTCCTTGGACAGATGCGGGTCACCGACGTGCGCCACCAGCTCGTGCGGTTCCTCCGCTCGGGCTGGACCGTGGTCGACCTCGCCTGGGCGATCGACCACTGGCCCGACGGCACGCCCTGGCCCCACGACGGAACCACGGACGTCCACAGCCCGCGCGGCTGGCTTGCCCACCGCCTGGCCGCCTGGCGCGGCCACAACGGCGAGCCCATCCGCTCGCGCAGCCAGATTGCCGCAGTCGAACGCGTCCAGCAGCGTGCCATCCAGGAAGCGCGACGTCGCAAGAACAACCTGCACTTGGCCCAGGTCATCGCCGAGCGCACCCTGGCCGGCGACCACTCCCCCGGCCGACGAGCGATCGCCCAGCTACGCGCCGCACTCCAGGCCGATCGGCGCCGGCCATGACCCGCTCACCGCGTTGTCACCCTCGAGCGGGCGCCGACCGCGTCCCATACCGGGTCACCGTCGCCTCGATGAGGTCGAGCTCAAGGCCCTGCCACCACCGGTCGGCCGAGGCCACCACCGGCAGCGCGGTGAAGTCCATCGCCTCGACCACCGCACGCGCCGCCGGCGCCTCGTCCAGGTCCACCACCTCGACCCCAACCCCACCACGCCGCAGCGCACGGACCGTCATCTTGCACCGCATGCACTGCGCCGTCCCGTACACCACCACAGACCTCTTCGTTCCACCCATGACCATCCACTCCCCCTCGACGAGCGTTTTTCTTTCCCTCCTGGCGAGGGAAACGACGGCGGCCAGAGGAACGGGGCGCCACCCGCAGGGCGACCAGGGGCGAGTGAGTCAGCAGCGCAACGCAGTGAGCAGCGCACGAGCACGCCCCGCAGGCGGGCCGCGCAGCGGCCTTGCGCACCGAGCCGAAGCCGCCACAGTGGAACGCCAGGAGGGAAAGAGGAAGCAGCACCCAGGCCCGCGCAGCGGGCACCGATCCGCACACCAGCTCGCCCTCACCGCACCACCGCGCCGTGGGCAGCACAACGCCACGGCACAGCACATCGCTCCCAGTACGTGCCACACATGCAAAGCCCGCTCAGCACGGTCAACGCGGTTCACACGTACCACGTGGTATGCGCCTATCACGTGCGACGCACGCTCCACACGATATGCGTGGCTTGCACGCTACTCAGGCGGTGCATGCAGAACACGGGTAGCATGTATGCCATGCACCACATGTAAACCACGCAACGCACGTCACGACAAGGGGGATCAGCAATGAATGCCAGCGACACCATCAGGGTCGACGGGACGAAGGACGCACCGACCCGGTACGAAGGACCCGCCGGCCAGGCATGGCGCGAACTGAGGCCCGGCACCTACGGCGCGACAACGACCGCAGGGGAGGACCTCCGCCTCGAGGTCACCGTCACCGGCAGCACCACCGCTGCCTGGCCGGCCGGAATCGACCCGGCCGAGTACAAAGGCAGCGCCGTCGACGACATCGCCGCGCGGGACGGCTGGGCATCCCCGGAGTGGGAGCGCTACTACACCGCCACAGAGTCACGCGCAGCCGGCCACGAACCCCTGACGATCTACAGCTCGGAGGACTGCCAGGCCTGCAAGATGACGCGCCGCGCCCTGGACAAGCTCGGCATCGACTACGAGGTCCTGGACATCAAGGACGTCCCCACCACAGTCCTGGACGAGATGAGGGAGCAGGGCCACGCCCAGCTGCCCGTCGTGGACACCGGCACCGAGAAGTGGAGCGGCTACCGACCCGAAAAGATCAAAGGCCTCGGCGAGCCGGGACGCGAGAACTAAACCACGCGCTATACATTCATGACGCGCCTAGCACGACCTACGCGCAATACACGCGAACCACGCAACGCACGCGCAGGACCAACACAGGGGGAGACACGACATGGCAACGATCACCATCCACGGCAACCTCGCCGACGAGCCACAGCTGCGATACACGCCCAACGGCAAGGCCGTGGTCAACCTGCGCGTGCTCGAATCCACGCGCTCGCGGCAGGGCGGGGAGTGGACCACCGACGACGAGCCCACCGGCCACAACATCACCGCGTGGGGCTCGCTGGCCGAGAACATCGCCGAGAGCCTGCACAAGGGCAACCGCGTGCTCGTCACGGGCACCACCCGCACCGAGGCCTACGACCTCGAAGGCAACCGGCGCACCAAGGTCGTCGTCAACGCCCAGGCCATCGGCGCCTCGCTCCAGTTCGCCACCGCCACCCTGACCGCGCGCACGGATAGCACGATCGAGGAGGACCCCACCGAATGAGCACCGTCCTCGCGCTGTGCAACCAGAAGGGGGGAGTGGGCAAGACGACGACCACCTACCACCTCACCCGAGCAGCGCACCTGTCCGGCCGATCAACCCTGGTCGTCGACCTCGACCCCCAGGGCAACGCGACGACGTACCTGGCCGAAGAGAATGTCCCAGACGACCAGGCGGGCATCGCCGACGTCCTGATCGGCGCGGCCGAGCTCGATGAGGTGGTCGTTCCCGGACTGTGGGACGGGATCAGCCTCGCGCCGACCACGGGGGAGACCCTCACCGTCGCCCGTGACGATCTCACCCGCGGCCAGGACACACACGGCCGGCTGAGGGAGATCATCGAGACCACCGACGCCGAACTCGTGCTCATCGACTGCGGACCCAGCCTGGACAGCCTGACCACGAACGCCCTGACCGCAGCAAGCCGCGCCGTCGTCGTCACTCACAGCCAGACCGCGGCCGTCCTCGGCCTGGTCCGCCTGCGCGACACCATCGAGCGGATCGCGCGCAACCAGAACCCCGACCTAGCCTTGCGGGCCGTCCTCATCAACCAGCACGAGGCCAACACCGTCGGCGCCGGCCAGGTCGAGGCAGACCTGCGAGAGGCAGGACTGCCGTTGCTCGAGCCCTACATCCCCAAAGCAGTGGCGGTGCGCGACGCAATGGACGCACGGATCGGGCTGGACGAGTGGCCCAGCCGCACCGCCCGACGCATCGCCGACACCTACACCCAGTACCTGAAGGACATCCTCAAATGAGCCGCCCCGAACGCAAGGTCAGCGTCCTCGCTGGCCGCAGCTCCGACCAGCCCACCTCGACGCCGGCTCCGGTGGAGCCGGCACCGGTCGACTCCGCGCCGGACAAGTCCAGGAAGTCCACGGCCCCACGCGCGAGCGCGCAACGTGAGACGGAGAAGGCCAGGGCCGTGCCCGCGCGCAGGGCCACCAGCTACTCGATGACGCTGGACAACATCGACCGACTGCGCGGAGCCTCCCTGGCCATCCCGGCCGAACTCCAGCAGCAGGGCATCCTCGGCCTGTCCGACCTGGTCAACCACTTCATCGACCAGGGCCTGACCGCCCTCGAGCGCAAGCACAACAACGGCGAGCCCTACGCCTCGCCGACCCGGGCACTCCCGCCCGGCCGCCGGGCCGGCAGCGGACGCTGAGCGGCGACCAATCGGGCAGACAGCGCGGTCTAGTTCCAGGGCTCGGGGATGTCGAGGTCCCAGTTCAACGGGAGCAGTCGGCCACCGGCCGTGTCCCACACGATGAAGTTGGTGGTCTCGAACTCGCAGTAGAAGTCCAGCGTGACGGGCGCGTCGAAGGTGTCCCACAGGACCTCCACCTCGCCATACGCGTAGTACTCGTACCCGTCGTTACCGCCGTTGATGCTTGTAGGGCCGACATAGATACCGGTCGACGGATGGATCTCGTACTCCACCGCAGCGTCGTTCTCGCGGAACCTGTCTTCATAGGCCTGGTCGCAGTACCGTGCTGCGGTACCAGCCTCCTCGACCGGATCGGGCGCCGGGGGGACCGGCGCCGGCGTTGTTGCCGGAGCCGGTGCCTCGGTGGTGGGTGCCTCGGTGGTGGGTGCCTCGGTGGTGGGTGCCTCGGTAGAGGGGGCGGCGGAGACCGGCACTGCGCTGGCCCCTACCGCAGCGTCCTCATCCTCCGAGCTTGCGCAGGAAGCCAACAAGCCGACAGAGAGCAGCGCCAGCATCGGGGCGCGAAGCAGGGGTTTCATCACAATGCATATTCTATTCAGCCTGTCCGCAACACGGAAGAGTTAGCGGATCGGTGTCATGGACCTAACATCTTGGTTCATTCCTCGATTGAGAATCGGTCCTCGAGCGAGGTTCCAACGGGTACATGGGTGTGTACCCAGGCCTCTAGGTTCCGGCAGCGCGCGGCGACCAGCGCGCCGCATGTGCATGTCCACAGCGTGTGCGGACCAGTCCCGCACCTGCACGGCAGATAACCCTCGCGGGGTCGGAACGGCCCCCGGTTGGGCCACCCCCAGCCGCACCCAGGGCACTGCGCTGGTGGTGCCAACATGACCCCGCCCGGCCCGCGCATCCACCGCTTGTCAGCCACGAACCGCGACAGTAGTGCGGTGGTCAGACACCCCCGCTCAGCGACCGGAGGACACCATGCCCCCGCCACGTCCGCGCGCTGACCTGAACGCCGCCAGCGACGATCACGCCGCAGCCGCCGAGGTGCTCGAGGGCGCCCGTCAGGAGCTCTACGCCCGCATCCGCGCCGCCGTCGGCGATGGAATGTCGGCCTACCGCGTCGCGCAGCTCACCGGCCTGTCCAACACCATGATCCAGAAGCTCGATCCACGAGAAGAGGGCACCCGAACCCGAGTGCGCCCTCATTTCGCACCGCGCGACGAGCCGGGGTTAGTCCAGGTCGCTGCCGCCTACCAGGCGGCTACGGGCACCCACATCGCCGCCCGCGACCACCTGCACGAGAGGATCCGAGCCGCCCTCGCCAGTGGGCTCAGTGTCAACGAGGCGGCACGCACCGCCGGCATGACCGCCACCGGTGTGCGCAAGATCCGCGACAAGCACACCCCCAACCGACAGCAGGCAGCAGCCGTGCGGACCTACGGCGTATCTGTGGGCCGCGACCTCACTCCCGACGAGGCGGCCTACCTCAACGCTTTGGACCACCTGCCGATCTGGGCCGACCGTGCACGCGAGCTCCGCGACAGCGACCCCACGATCACGCTCGACGCCCTCGCGCGAGCCTCCGGGATCACGCTGCGCGCCGTGACCCACCGACTACGCCGCTACCCCCCACGCGACTGACCACCCACCAAGCGAAGGCAGGGGAGGGGTAGACCTGGTGGACCTCCAGCAGCAACGCTGGACCTCCCACGGAACAACGGCATCTCTGGTCACCCCCCGTAGCCGGTCGGCAGAAGGTACGCACCACCGCGCACCACGCCGGCTCCCGTAGGGGTCACCCGCTTGTGGTCACCGAAGACGAACCGAAGAACGGATCACCGAGACACGGGCAGCGCAACAGCGAGAGAGACGCCCAGATCGTCCAGGCCATCACCGTGCACGGCCGTTCCCGTCGGTCGGTCGCCACCGAGCACAACCTCACCACCGAGCGGATCGGACAGATCTTCAGCGCAGCGGCCCCCCTCGGACGAGCTGGAGATGTGGACGACACGCCGAGCGGTACTTGACACACGGGAAGGTCCTAGCTGTTGATTCACGCCGTCCAGGGTGACGGGACAGGCCCTCGACTGGCTGCAAGTGCCAGAAGTACGGCAGTCGCTGGGGCGCAGGTTTCACGGGGTTGCAACGAAAGACCTGTGGATAACTACCGGGTGGTCGTCGCGATTGTCGACCCCCGGCTGTACCGTGGAGCACGTCTGGTCCAGCGGCCCCGCCACTGGCCCGACACGACAAACACCCGCCACTGCGCGGGTCATAGAAAAAGGGGCGGACCTGCTGGAACAGGCCCGCCCCGAACCCCGAGGACGAGCCCGGAGCTACAGAACCGATTGAGTGCGGTTTGTACTACGGGATCATACGGAGCGTCAGGGTGCGTACGCACCCCTCCACCTCGGGCACATCCGAGGGAAGGAGGACGACGATGGCTCGACGAATCATTCGAACCAAGCCGGTGCGCATCCGCATCCGCATCACCCGTACCCGCCAGCGGTAGGGACTAGAACGTGGGCACCCCGACCGGGGTGCCCACGTTCACCCGCTTCTGCGAAGTGGCCGACTTGGCCGGTAACGTGGGCGACGATGGTGCGGTGACCAGCGCCAAGCCTCTCGTCTACGCCGACATCCGCCGGGCAGCCGAGGCATTCGTCGCCCGCTGGCGTGACGCGGAGGGCTACGAGCGGGGAGAGGCCCAGAGCTTCATCCGCGGCCTGCTCGCGGTTTACGGCATCAAGGACGAGACCGCCGCCCTGTACGAGCGCCGAGCGCAGCGAGCCACCGGCGGCCGCGGCTACATCGACGCCCTTGTCAGCGGGACCGCGCTGTTCGAGATGAAGTCCCGCGGTAAGGACCTCGAAGCGGCTGAGCAGCAGGCCCTGGACTATATGGAGTCGCTCACCGAGGCTGAACGGCCCAGGTACGTCGTCACCAGCGACTTCGCCCGCATCCGCGTCCTCGATCTCGGCGCGGGCCCCGACGATCAGGCCGTGGTCACCTTCGACCTGGGCGAGCTGCCCTCCCACGTGGAGACGCTCGGGTTCCTCGCCGGCCATCGACCACGCACCTTCGGCTCCCAGGAGCAGGAGGACGCGTCCATCGCGGCCGCCCAGCTCATGGCCGAGCTCTACGAAGAGCTGGACAAGACCGGCTACCCCGACCATCAGGCCAGCGTGTTCCTCGTGCGCGTGCTGTTCGCCCTGTACGCCGACGACGCCGGCCTCTGGCCCAGAGACACCTTCACCCGGTACCTCGAAGAACGCACCAGCCCGGACGGCCACGACCTCGGCGGCGCACTCGTCACGCTCTTCCAGGTCCTCAACCGCCCCCTCGAGCAGCGCTACAGCCGCGGCGATGATCTGCTCGCGGAGTTCCCCTACGTCAACGGCTCCCTGTTCGGCGAAATGGTCGAGATCCCGTACTTCGACCGCGCGATGCGCGACAAGCTCCTCGAGGCGTGCGACTTCAACTGGGCCAGCATCTCGCCGGCCATCTTCGGCAGCCTCTTCCAGGCAGTGAAGTCTCGGGAAGCTCGCCGAGAACTCGGCGAGCACTACACAACCGAGACCAACATCCTCAAGCTCATCGGCCCACTGTTCCTCGACGAGCTGCAAGAGCGGTTCGAACGAGATTACGACAGCAAGACCCGGCTCCAGAAGCTCCAGAACGAGATGGGCCGACTGCGGTTCCTCGACCCTGCCTGTGGGTGCGGGAACTTCCTCATCGTCGCCTACCGCGAGATGCGTTCCCTCGAGCTGCGAATCCTCCAACGCCTCCAGCAGCTCGACCCCGCGCGCACGCAGATGGTTCTGGACGCCACCGAGCTGCTCCAGGTCAAGATGACGCACTTCTACGGCATCGAGCTCGAAGAGTGGCCCGCCACCATCGCCAGGACTGCACTCCTGCTCGTCGACCACCAGGCCAACCAGGACATGGCTACCACCCTCGGTCTCGCTCCCGAGATGCTGCCCGTGGTCGACACCCCGACTATCAAGGTCGACAACGCCCTGCGCGCTCGATGGGAAGACCTCCTTCCGCCCGGCGAGCGCGTCCTCGTGCTCGGCAACCCCCCTTTCCTCGGTGACCACACCCGAGGTGCGGACCAGCTGGCTGACCTCAAGCGCGTCTGGGACTCCGACACCTTGTCGCGGCTCGACTACGTGACCGGCTGGTACAAGAAGGCCCTCGACTATTTCGGAGCTATCAACGGACGGTGGGCCTACGTCTCGACCAACTCCATCACCCAGGGCGACCAACCCGGGCGCTTGTTCGGCCCAATCTTCTCGGCGAACTGGCGTATCCGCTTCGCCCACCGCACCTTCTCCTGGACCTCAGAGGCGCCCTCTGCTGCCGCCGTGCACTGCGTGATCATCGGATTCGATCGTGAACAGCGACCAGCGCCGCGCCTGTTCGAGTACGAGCAGTTGCGGGGCGAACCAGATGAGGAGACCGCCAGGCAGATCAACGCGTACCTCGTTGACGGCCCCAACGTCCTCGTCGGCAAGCGAACGGAGCCGCTCTCGCCAGGGATGCCAACTGTTGAGAAAGGCTCGATGGCGACTGACGGTGGATTCTTTGTCCTTGACCAGCCGGAGGCGGAGCACCTTCGAGCAGATCCGCAGACAGCTCCGTACGTGCGCTCATACATCGGCTCACGTGAACTCATCAACGGCCTTGAACGCTGGTGTCTCTGGCTCGTGGACGCCACAGGCCACGAGATCGCCCGGAGCCCAGAACTGCGCCGCCGCGTCGAGGCGGTGCGAGACTTCCGGGCTAAGAGCAAGGCCGCGACCACTCGTAGCTACCCGCACCATCACCTGTTCAGACAGTTCGGCTTCACCTCCGATGCCGACTTCGTCGGCATCCCCGAGGTCAGTAGCGAGAACCGTCGCTACCTCCCGGTCGCGCACCTCCCGGGAGGCACGATCATCTCCAACAAGGTCTACGGCGCCGCCGACGAGGACGGCTTCATCTTCGCGATCGCCTCGTCGTCGATGTTCATCACCTGGATGAAGACCGTCGGCGGCCGGCTGAAGTCTGATCCCTCGTTCTCCAGCACCATCACCTGGAACAACTTCCCGCTCCCGGAGGTCAGCGAGACCGTGCGGGAGAAGATCATCGCCGCTGGACGCACCATTCTCGCCGCGCGCGACCAGCACGCCGAGCGATCGCTCGCCCAGCACTACCACCCGCTGGCGATGGACCCTGCGCTCCTCAGCGCCCACGACAAGCTCGACGCCGTCGTGGACAGGGCTTTCGGCGCCCGCAGAACCTGCGCCTCGGAACAGGAGCGCCAGCGCATCCTGTTCGAGCGATACGCCGAGCTCACCACGGCAGGCGCCCTGCCGGCACCCAAGGGCCGGCAATGACGATCCACCCCCGCTGCTGGGTGATCAATCACGGGTGAGCCTCACGGTTGCACTTGGCCGGTAGTCGAGCGGAGGTAGCGGTAGAGGGTCGCCCGGCTGATACCGAACTCTCGCGCGAGAGCAGCCTTGGATTCGTCGCTGGCCACCCGGGCGCGCAGTTCGTCGACCTGATCAGCGGAGAGTGATGGGGGGCGTCCGCTGTAGACGCCGCGTGCCTTGGCTGCCGCGATTCCTTCGGCCTGGCGTTGTCGGATGAGGTCGCGCTCGAACTGCGCGAACGCGCCCATGAGGTTGAGCTGAAACTGTGCGAATGCATCGGCTCCCTCGGGCCGGAACGTCAGTCCCTCCTTGAGGAAGGTGAGTGTCGCGCCCTTGCGCGGTGCGCTGGGGGAGTGCTGGCCGGGGTCCCCGGTGATCTGCTGGACGATCGAGTTCAGATCGATCACTGATCGTGCGAGCCGATCCATTGAGGCGACGACTACCTCGTCGCCGGCGCGCACGTGTGCGATGAGGGCGGCGAGCTGGGGCCGGCCGTCGACGTCCTTCCCGGACGCGTACTCGGTGAAGATGCGGTGGCACTCTCCGACGGCCTCGAGCTGGCGGGCAGGATTCTGCTCCGCCGTCGAGACCCGGACATAGCCGACCCGCTGCCCCGCATGCTGTGTCGTCACGCTTTAGACCCTACTGCGACTATGTGTCGGAACTGCCGAGGCGTGTGGATGTGCACGGTTGATGGCCGCGTTCTTACGGCGCTACTTGGCTCGGTGCGCCCCTTGTCAATCTGCGTCTCCCCGTTGGGGTCGAATGCCATGAGGGTCAGGGGGCGATGCGGCCCCGTTGATACCTCACGACCGTTCCCGAACAGCATTCTCGAGGCGGTAGCCCATGCCGGGCTCGGTGAGGAGGTGCCGCGGGCGGGAGGGATCGTCCTCGAGTTTCTTACGCAGCTGTGAGATGTACAGGCGGAGATATCCCGTGTCCTCGACGTGTTCGGTGCCCCAGATGCGGGTGAGGAGCGTGCGGCGGGAGACGAGCTTGCCGCGGTGGCGGACCAGGGTGTCGATAACCTGCCACTCGGTGGGCGTGAGCCGGATCTGGCGGCGGCCGGAGGGCAGGTTGCGCACCACGCTGCGGGCGGCGAGGTCGATCGTGACCTGACCGAGGCGGACCACCAGCACCTCCTCGTCCTGCGGGACCCGCCGGGTGAGGGCGCGGATGCGGGCCAGCAGCTCCTCGACGGAGAACGGCTTGGTCACGTAGTCGTCGGCGCCCGCGTCGAGCGCCTCGACCTTGTCCGAGGCGCCGGCCCGCCCCGAGACCACCAGGATCGGAGCTTGCGACCACCCCCGCACGGCCTGGATCACCTCGACCCCGTCGAAGCGGGGCATGCCCAGGTCCAGGAGGTAGAGGTCGGGGTGCTCGTCGATCGCCGTGTTCACCGCGTCGGCGCCGTCGGTCGCGGTCACCACGGTGTGTCCCTTCGCCGAGAGCGTGATCCTCAGAGCGCGTAGGATCTGCGGGTCGTCGTCCGCGATGAGGATCTTCATGGGGTCTCCTGTGTCGGGAGCGGAGCGAGGGGGAGCGAGACCACCATCGTCAGGCCGCCGCCGGGGGTGTCCTCCGGGGTGAGCGAGCCGTGCATCGCTTCGACGAAGCCGCGGGACAGGGCAAGTCCGAGGCCGAGGCCGCTGGTGTTGTCGGTGTCGCCGAGGCGCTGGAAGGGGACGAAGACGTCGTCGTGGCGGTCCGGGGGAATGCCCGGCCCGTGGTCGATGATCCGGATCTCCAGTCGGGAGTCGAAGGTGCTGGTCGTGAGGGTCACGGGTCGGTCCGGTGGGGAGTGGCGGGCCGCATTGGCCAGCAGGTTCACCAGCACCCGCTGCAGCAGCACCGGGTCCGCCCCGACGGTGTGCTCGTCATGGGCGAGGGCGAGATGCACCTCGGTGGGGCCGAGACCGAGCTCGTCGAGCGCCGGGGCGATCGCCGAGGAGGGATCCGTGGGGAGGGTCGTGATGGTGAGGACCCCGGCCTGCAGCCGGCTGACGTCGAGCAGGTCGCCCACCAGGGCGGCGAGGGAGTCCAGGCTCTCCTCGGCCGTGAGCAGGAGCTCCCGGGCGTCCTCGGCGGAGAGGTCGCCGTCGGCGGTGCGGAGCCCGCCCACGGCCGTCGCCGCGGCGGCGAGAGGGCGGCGCAGGTCGTGGCTGAGCGCCGAAAGCAGCGCACCGCGCACCTTGTCGGAGGCCGCGATCGGAGCGATCTCTTCCGCGGTCGCAGCGAGCCGGCGGTGCTCGATCGCGGCATCGATCTGCGCGGCGACCACGCTGAGGAGGCGCCGTTCGGAGGCGCGGAGGTCCCCGCCGTGCAGCATGAGGCGGGCGTCCTGGGCGAGCGGGACGGTCGTGGTCCCCGCCTCGGCCCGGGGATCGCCCGAGGTGGAGTGCACGGTGCCGTCCTCCCCGAGGACCTCAACCGCGTCCAGTCGGAAGGCCTCGCGGGTGCGGTCCACGAGGGCCTGGATCGCGTCGTCACCGCGCAGCACGCTGCCGGCGACGGTCTGCAGCAGCTCGGACTCCGCTTCGGCCCGTCGGGCGGCCCGGGTGCGCCGTGCCGCACGGTCCACGACGACGCTCACCAGCACCGCGATCGTCACGTACAGCAGCAGCGCGAGGAGGTGGTGCGGCTCGGCGATCGAGATCGTGTGCAGCGGGTCGATGAAGAAGAAGTCGAGGGTGAGACCGGAGAGCAGCGCGGCGAAGAGAGCGGGCCAGATCCCGCCGGTCAGCGCGACCACTACCACGAGCAGCTGGTAGCTGAGCACGTCGGAGGTGATCGACTCCTCGGTGCGCAGGGCCAGCAGCGCGGCGGTCAGCAGCGGACCGCCCAGCAGCGCGAGGACGAACCCCGCCAGGCGCCGGGCGGGGGTGAGGGCGCCTCCGATCCTGGGCAGGGCGAGGCGCCTGCCCGCGGCGGAGTGGGTCACGATGTGCACGTCGATGTCCCCGGACTCGCGCACCACGGTCGCCCCGATGCCGGGGCCCGTGAGGGCGGCGGCGAGGCGGCCGCGCCGGCTCACCCCGATCACCAGCTGGGTCGCGTCGACGGAGCGGGCGAAGCCGACCAGGGACTCGGGGACATCCTCCCCGACCACCTGGTGATATGTGCCGCCGAGTTCCTCCACCAGGGCACGCTGCCGGGTGAGCGCCCCGGGGCTGCTGCGCAGCAGCCCGTCCTGGCTGGTGACGTGCACGGCGATCAGGTCGCCGCCGGCGGAGCGCGCCGCGACACGGGCGCCGCGGCGCAGCAGAGCCTCCCCCTCGGGCCCGCCGGTCAGCGCCACGACCACCCGTTCGCGGGCCTCCCAGCGGTTGTCGATCGAGTGCTCGGAGCGGTAGTCCTTCAGCGCCTGGTCGACCTCGTCGGCGAGCCACAGCAGGGCCAGCTCGCGCAACGCGGTGAGGTTCCCGAGGCGAAAGTAGTTCGACAGCGCCGCGTCCACCCGCTCGGCAGGGTAGACCAGGCCGCTGCGGAGCCGGTCGCGCAGCGCCTGCGGCGCGAGGTCGATGACCTCGATTTGATCGGCGCGGCGCAGGAATCCGTCCGGGACGGTCTCGCGCTGCGGCACCCCCGTGATCTGCTCGACCACGTCGTGGAGGGACTCGATGTGCTGGATGTTCACCGTGGAGATCACGTCGATCCCGGCGGCGAGCAGTTCGTCCACGTCCTGCCAGCGCTTGGCGTGGGCGGCGCCGGGGGCGTTGGTGTGGGCGAGCTCGTCGACCAGCGCGATGTCGGGTGCGCGCTCGAGCACGGCCTCGAGATCCATCTCCTCGAGGGGCACCCCTCGGTGCTGGTGCCGACGCAGCGGCAGCTTGGCCAGTCCCTCAACCCGTCGTGCGGTGTCCGCGCGGCGGTGGGTCTCGACGATGCCGATGACGACGTCCTGGCCCTCGGCGGCGAGGCGATGGCCCTCCTCGAGCATGGTGCAGGTCTTGCCGACGCCGGGAGCGGCTCCCAGCAGCACCCGGAGCCGCCCCCGTGCCGTCATCGTCAGTCCTCCAGTTCGTCCAGGGCCAGGTTGAGCGCGGCGACGTTCACCGTCGGATCACCGAGGTAGCCGAGATCGCGACCCTCGGTGTATTCAGCCACGAGGTCCTCCACCCGGTCCAGCGACAGGCCTCGCGCCTCGGCGACCCGAGCGGTCTGGAGGGCGGCGTACTCAGGACTGATGTGGGGGTCGAGGCCCGAGCTCGATGCCGTCAGGGCGTCGGCGGGGACCTCCTTCGGGGCCACGTCGTTGAACTCGGCGATCTCGGCGCGACGCTCGGTGATCGCGGCGATCAGCTCGGGGTTCTCCGGTCCGTGGTTGGTGCCGGAGGAGGAGCGGCCGTCGTAGCCGTCGCCGGCCGCGGAGGGACGCGGCTGGAAGTACTCCGGCAGCGGCTCCCCGTCCTGGTCGAGGAAGGACTGGCCGATCAGGGTCGAGCCCACGATCTGTCCGTCGCCGTCGCGCAGGGGCGACCCGTCGGCACGGGCGGGCAGCAGCAGCTGTCCGATGCCGGTGATGAGCAGGGTATAGCCCAGGCCCAGCACGAGCGTGCACAGGAGCAGGGTCCGCACGGCGACGGCGGTGGTCCGCAGGGTGCTGCGGAGGGTGGTGTTCACGGGAGGGTCCTCTCGGAGGTCAGAAGCCGGGGATCAGCCGGACGAGCAGGTCGATGAGCCAGATGCCCGCGAAGGGCGTCACGATCCCGCCGAGGCCGTAGATCGCGAGGTTGCGGCCGAGGATCTTCGAGGCGATCATCGGGCGGTAGGCGACGCCCCGCAGGGCCAGCGGCACCAGGGCGATGATCACGATCGCGTTGAAGATCACCGCGGACAGGACCGCCGAGGCGGGTGAGCTGAGCCCCATGATGTTCAACGCGGACAGGCCGGGGAAGACGCCCATGAAGATCGCGGGGATGATCGCGAAGTACTTCGCGATGTCGTTGGCGATCGAGAAGGTGGTCAGTGCGCCGCGTGTGATGAGCAGCTGTTTCCCGATCGCGACGATGTCGATGAGCTTGGTCGGGTCGGAGTCGAGGTCGACCATGTTCCCGGCCTCCTTCGCGGCGGAGGTGCCAGTGTTCATCGCGACGCCGACGTCGGCCTGGGCGAGCGCCGGGGCGTCGTTCGTGCCGTCACCGGTCATCGCGACGAGCCGCCCGCCCTCCTGCTCCGCGCGGATGTATTCGAGCTTCTGCTCGGGGGTGGCCTCGGCGAGGAAGTCGTCGACCCCTGCCTCCTTCGCGATCGCCGCGGCGGTCAGAGGGTTGTCGCCGGTGACCATCACGGTGCGGATGCCCATGGCGCGCAGCTCGGCGAACCGCGCGGTGAGACCGTCCTTGACGACGTCCTTGAGGTGGATGACGCCGAGGACGGCTCCGTCCCCGTCCCCGGTGAGGCAGGCGACAACCAGGGGGGTGCCGCCCGAGGACGAGATGCGCTCGACGTGCTCCTCGAGGGTCGCCCGGTCGGAGGCCGAGGGCACGACGCCCTCGGTCTCGAGCCAGGCGAGGATCGCAGAGCCCGCGCCCTTGCGGAGGCGGGTGCCGTCGGGCAGGTCCAGGCCCGACATGCGGGTCTGGGCGGTGAACGGCACGACCTCCCCCCGCGGCGCGGTGCCGACGTCGACGCCGCGCTCCCGTGCGAGCTCGAGGACTGAGCTGCCCTCGGGCGTGGGGTCGGCGAGGGAGGACAGCGCGGCCGCCTCCACGAGCTCGTGCATCCCGGCGTCGCCGACGCGGACGAAGTCCGTCGCCCGTCGGTTGCCGTAGGTGATGGTGCCGGTCTTGTCCAGCAGCAGGGTGGTCACGTCGCCCGCCGCCTCCACCGCGCGCCCGGACATCGCCAGCACGTTGCGCTGGACGAGCCGGTCCATCCCGGCGATCCCGATCGCGGACAGCAGGGCGCCGATGGTGGTGGGAATCAGGCAGACCAGCAGCGCCACGAGCACCGTGATCGAGGCCGGGCTCGCCGGGTAGGAGGCGATGGGGTTCAGTGTGATCGCGACCGCGAGGAACACGATGGACAGCGAGGCCAGCAGGATGTTTAGGGCGATCTCGTTGGGGGTGCGCTGCCGGGCGGCCCCCTCGACCAGCGAGATCATCCGGTCCACGAAGGTCTGGCCTGGCGTCGAGGTGATGCGCACGACGATCCGGTCGGACAGCACTCGGGTGCCGCCGGTGACGGCGGAGCGGTCGCCGCCGGACTCGCGCACGACGGGCGCGGATTCGCCGGTGATCGCGGACTCGTCGATGCTCGCGATGCCCTGGATGATGTCGCCGTCGCCGGGGACGAGATCGCCCGCGGTGACCACCACGATGTCGTGCCGGGCGAGGTCCGCCGAGGAGATCTCCTCGGTCGGCACGGTCTCCGCGCCGGGGTCGGCCGTAGCGTCGTACCCGTCGACGAGGCGCGCCAGGGTGCTGGTGCGGGTGCGGCGCAGGGTCGCGGCCTGGGCCTTGCCGCGCCCCTCGGCGACGGACTCGGCGAGGTTCGCGAAGAGCACGGTGATCCACAGCCAGCCGGCGATCGCCGCGGAGAACGTCGCCGGCACCGCAGTGCCGCCGGACGGGGCCGGGCCGTCGCCGATCAGCTCGACGACGGTCATCACGCTGGTCAATAGAGCACCGACCCACACGATCAGCATGACGGGGTTGCGCCACTGGGCGCGGGGGGTCATCCTGCGCAGCGCGCCTGGCAGGGCGGCGCGGAGCTGCGCGAGGGTGAGGGTGCGGCGCGGCGCAGGGGGCTGCGCCGGCGACGACGTGGGCGTCGGCGCGGAGGACGGGTCGGAGTGTTCGGAGTGGATGGTCTTGTCGATGGTCGGCATGGTCACTGCAGCCCTTCAGCGAGCGGTCCCAGGGTGAGGACGGGGAAGAAGACGAGTGCGGTCACGAGCAGCGCCGTGCCGACGGTGAGGCCCACGAACAGCGGGCGGTGGGTGGGCAGGGTGCCGGAGGTCGCCGGGATCCGGTCCTGCGCGGCGAACGAGCCGGCCAGGGCAAGGACCAGGGCGATCGGGAGAAACCTGCCCAGCAGCATCGCCACGCCGATCGCGGTGGTCAGCCACGGCGTGCTGGCGGTCAGCCCCGCGAAGGCGGAGCCGTTGTTGTTCGCGCCCGAGGCAAAGGCATAGAGCACCTCGGACAGGCCGTGCGAGCCGGTGTTGGTCAGCGAGACGTTCTCGATGCTGTGGCGCAGCGGAGGAACCGCGAAGCTGAGGGCGACACCGCCGAGCACCAGCAGCGGCATGACCAGGATGTAGAGGCTTGCGAGCTTCATCTCCCTGGGGCCGATCTTCTTCCCGAGGTACTCGGGGGTGCGACCGACGAGGAGGCCCGCCACGAACACGGCGATGATCGCGATGACGAGCATGCCGTACAGCCCGGCGCCCACGCCGCCGGGGGCGATCTCGCCCAGGAGCATGTTCACCATCGGGACCATTCCGCCCAGCGCCGTGTACGAGTCGTGCATCGAGTTCACGGAGCCGGTCGAGGTGAGGGTGGTGGTCGCCGCGTAGAGCACGGACTGGGGCAGGCCGAAGCGGGTCTCCTTACCCTCCATCGCGGCGCCGGCGAGTTCAGGGGCGGTGCCCTGCCCGGCGAACTCGAAGGCGGCCAGTACGGACACCGAGGCGAGGTACAGGGTCCCCATCGTCGCGGCGATCGCGTAGCCCTGACGGTGATCGCCGACCATCGTCCCGAAGGTCCGCGGAAGGGAGAAGGGGATCAGCAGGATAAGGAAGACCTGGAACAGGCTGGTCCAGCCGGTCGGGTTCTCGAAGGGGTGGGAGGCGTTGGCGTTGTAGAAGCCGCCGCCGTTGGTGCCGATCTCCTTGATCGCCTCCTGCGACGCGACCGGACCGCCCGGGAGTGTCTGGGTGCCGCCCGCGACGGTCGTGACGTCCACGTAGCCCTGGAAGTTCTGCACCACGCCGCCTGCGATCAGCACGACGGCGCTGAGGATCGATACCGGCAGCAACACCAGGAAGGTGCCACGCAGCAGATCGACCCAGAAGTTCCCGATCGTTCCCGTGCGGCGCCGGGCCAGGCCTCGCACCAGCGCGACCGCGACGGCGATGCCGGTGGCGGCCGAGACGAAGTTCTGGACCGCGAGACCGGCGAACTGGACCGTGTAGGAGAGGTCCTCGCCGGAGTACGCCTGCCAGTTGGTGTTCGTCACGAAGGAGATCGCGGTGTTGAACGCGACCCCCGAATCGATCGACTCATTGCCCAGGGAGTAGGGCAACAGCTCCTGGAGCCGCAGGAGACCGAACAGCGCGAGGACGCCCACCAGGGAGAACAGCAGCACGGACCGCAGGTAGGCGGGCCAGGACTGCTCGCGGGAGGAGTCGACGCCGAGGACGGCGAACACGCGCGTCTCCCAGCGCGAGGAGACTGGGGCGGTGAAGACCCAGGCCATGTAGTCGCCCATCGGGCGGTACACGACCGCGAGAGCGGCGACGAGTGTGAGGACGCTCGCGACGAGGTAGAGCCAGTCCATCAGAAACGCTCCGGTGCAAGCAGGGCGATGAACAGGTACACGATCGCGGCGAGACCGAGGAGGAGGGCGAGGATCTCGAGTACGATCACAGCTTCTCCACCGCCCGCGCGATGAGGGCGACGACCGCGAATAGGGCGATCACGCCGACCACGGAGAGGACGTCGAGCACAGCAGGACTCCGTTCTGAGTAGGGGCGGCCGCCGTCCGGCGGTCGCACGCCGAGGTGCGGCGCGATACCGAGCACACACCGTTCACGGCGGCGGGACAGGCGTCCTCACGGAATCCATACGGCTCTCGAGCCGATCCTCATGGACTGCTTACGCCAGTCGTCCCCCGGCTGGGGCTCAGGTCACCGACAGCACTCGGTGCGACACCACACTGGGCTCCCACACACCGGAATCTGCAAAACCGTCACCATTCGCTGTGGGGACGCTAGATAGGGCCTCCAACACAACTCGCAGCGTTCCACGCCACACACTGCCGACGGCCTACCTAGTCGCGTTGCGGAAACCTACAGCTTTACGAGACACACAGCCGAGCGGCGAAGGGATCGTCTCGAGCTGGGTCGATACCGAGCGGCGGTGTCTCGTGAAGTCGTCGCACCGTGTTGCGTCTCAGATCTTCCAGAGCAGCGAGTTTGTGAGGCATCATGTGGTGATGAGGCTTCTGGGGTATGTCAGGTTCCGAAGTCCACTGCACGATCGTCCGAAGTCGACTGCACATTCAAAGGTTGCGCAGCCGTTGTCTGGTGAGGCGCCATGGTGAGGGCTGCGGCGGCCAAGGAACGCGCGTCGGGCACTGGTGACAGCACGCCCGGACGGTCCGAGGCGCGACCCTTTTGCGGTCGCTGAAGCGAGGGCACGGTGCGGGGAACGGTGCGGATGTTAGGCTGGTGAATGACGCGGGGTGCCGTGCTGGTACGGCTGAGATCACACCCGTTGAACCTGATCTAGTTCGTACTAGCGAAGGGAACGTCGCCGATGTCGGCACCTTCTTCCGTCCCTACTGTCCCACTCGATGCTGCCGCTGTGGGCGAGGCCTTGGCCGCGATGCGCGGGCATGCCCCGCTGGTGCAGTGCCTGACCAACGTCGTCGTCGCTCAGTGGACAGCGAACGTCCTGCTCGCGGTCGGCGCCAGTCCGTCGATGGTGGATAACCCGGAGGAAGCCGGGCCGTTCGCCGCCGTCGCCGACGGGGTCCTGGTCAACCTCGGCACGCCCCAAGAGGCGACGGTGGCTGCGATGCACGGCGCGGTCAGTGCCGCCGCGGCGGCCGGCACCCCGTGGGTGCTCGACCCGGTCGGGGTGGGTGGGCTCGCCTGGCGCACCCGGGTTGCCGTCGACCTGCTCGCCCACGCCTCCCCGGCACTCGTCCGTGGCAACCCCTCAGAGATTCTCGCTTTGGCCGGTGGGGGCAGCGGTGGGCGGGGCCCGGAGAGCGTCGACGCCGCCGAGGACGCCCTCGACGCCGGCCGGGCGCTGGCCCGGGAGCACGGCACCATCGTCGCGGTCTCCGGGGAGGTCGACCACCTCACCGACGGCACCCGGCTGGTGCGGGTGGACAACGGCCATCGATGGTTGACCCAGGTCACTGGCGGTGGGTGCGCGCTGGGCGCGCTCATGGCTGCCTTCGCCGCCACCACCGACGACCCGCTCCTGGCCGCCACGGCCGCGACCGCGACATACACCGTGGCCGCCGAGGTCGCGGCCGAGCGTGCCGCCGGGCCGGGGAGCTTCGCCGTCGCGCTGCTCGACTCTCTCGCCACCCTCAACCCGCAGAAGTTGACCGAGAAGGTGGTGCTCCGGTGACCCGCCGACCGGTGAACCTCAGCCTCTACCTGGTCACCGACACCGGTTTGTGCGGCCCACGGGGCGTGCCCGCGACCGTGCAGGCTGCGGTCACGGGCGGGGTCAGCGTGGTGCAGTTGCGTGACCCGGGCGCCACCGACGCCGACTTCGTCGCCCTCGGCGTGGCGGTCCGCGAGGTGCTGGCGGGGACCGGGGTGCCGCTGATTATCGATGACCGGGTCCACCTCGTTCAGGACATCGGCGCCGACGGCGTCCACGTCGGTCAGCGCGACATGCCGCCTGCTCAGGCCCGGCAGTTGCTCGGGCCGGACGCCATGGTCGGGCTGTCGGTCAGCACGATCGAGCAGGTTCGCACAGCACGCGGGCTCGGTGACGGCGTCTTGGACTACCTCGGCGTTGGACCGGTGTGGCCGACGGCGACCAAGCCTGACCACGGCACTCCGATCGGCCCGGGCGGGGTGGCTGCGGTGGCCGCCGCGAGCCCGTGGCCGGTCGTCGCCATCGGCGGCATCACCACGAAACGCACCGGCATGCTGCGCCACAGCGGCGCCGCCGGCGTGGTGGTCGTCTCGACGGTGTGCGCCGCGGAGGAACCAGCCGTGGCGGCCGCGAGCCTGCGGGCCGCGTGGGACGGGCAACCGTGAACCCCCGCCCACCGATCGCGCTGACGATCGCCGGCTCCGATCCCTCCGGCGGGGCCGGTATTCAAGGCGACCTCAAGACCTTCTCCGCACTGGGTGCCTACGGCACCGCGGTGCTCACCTCACTGACCGCCCAGTCCACCCAGGGAGTCACCGGTGTCCACGTCGTCCCCGCGGACTTCGTCCGCGCCCAGCTGGACACCCTCGTAGACGACGTGGCGGTTGACGCCGCCAAGATCGGGATGCTCGCCTCCGCGGCCACCATCGAGACCGTCCTCGCCTTCCTCGACAAGCGCTCCGACGCGGTGCCGGTTGTGGTCCTCGACCCCGTCATGGTGTCCACCGCCGGTTCCCGGCTGCTGGCCGAGGACGCCGTCGAGCCGATGCGCCAACTCCTGCCGTACGTCTCCCTCATCACGCCGAACGTCCCCGAGGCCGCCGTGCTGCTCGACGCCGACCCCGCCGAAGACCTCGACACCATGCGCGCCCAGGCCATCGCGCTCCGGGAGCTGGGCGCCGCGCGGGTGCTGGTCAAGGGGGGCCACCTCGGCGGCGACGCACACGCCACCGACCTGTGGCTCGACGACGCGGGCGAGCAGCTGCTGACCGGCCCGCGGGTAGCCACGGTCAACACCCACGGCACCGGGTGCGCCCTGTCCTCCGCGATCGCCGCACTCGCCCCGCGCACCGGGTCCCTGCTAGAGGCCACCCGCCAGGCCAAGACTTGGCTCACCGGCACCCTGCGGGCCGCCGACGCGCTCCACATCGGCCACGGACCCGGCCCCGTGCACCACTGCCACGACATCTGGAAAGACGAGAACGACTGGAAGGACAGCGACCGATGACCAGCCCACACACCTCCATGCCCGAGACGATTCGCGACCACGACGACACTGGCGTGTTCAGCACCGTGGCGTGGCATCGCACGGCCAGGGTCCGCGAGGCGATCGACGCGCTGCCCTTGTTGCACCAGCTGAGCGACGCGACCCTGGCGGAAGAGACGTTCCGGCACTACCTCGCCCAGGACGCGCTCTACCTGGCCGACTACGGCCGGGTCCTGGCCGCGGCCGCCGCTCAGGCCCAGGCGTCGGAGGAAATGGCATTCTGGGCGCAGGCCGCGCGGGAGGTGGTCGAGGTCGAGCGGCAGCTGCACGCCACCCACGTCACCGACCTCACCGCCGCCGAGCCCTCACCGACCACGGTTGCCTACACCTCCTACCTGCTGAGCCTCGCGACAGCCGGAAACTACCCGGTCCTCGCGGCCGGCATCCTGCCGTGCTTCTGGGTCTACGACGACGTCGGCACCCGTTTGAAGGCCGCCGTCGGTGACCTGAGCACGCACCCGTACGGGGACTGGATCGCCACCTACGGCGATCCAGACTTCACCGCCGCCACCGACACCGCCCGGGACATCGTGGACCACCTCGCCGACCAGGCCAGCCCCGGCACACTGGCGCGCATGCACACCGCGTTCCACCGCGCCACCCAGTACGAGTGGATGTTCTGGGACGCCGCCCACCGGCAGGAGACCTGGCCCATCTGAGGTCATTGGTCGGTGCGCCCTTGGGCGCGCGCTCATCATGATCTTTCGAGAGCTGGTCGCCGCCCTGGAGACTCCTACCGTCCGGTGGTGTTGCTCGGACGGTGGGAGACCGGACCCGGGGTTGATCAAGGTAAACGGCGCGCTCAGGCCGGTGCTCCGCACGAGAAGCGCCAGCGCTTTTGACACCATGCGCCCCGAAGGGGATGCGTCCTATCAGTCGATGAGTCCTGTGTCGCCTGAGAGGGCGTCGGTGAGCCACCGCGGGTGCATGGGGAGCAACGGTGCCGGAAGCTCATCCGGGGAGAAGAAACCCGCCTGTGAGGTCTCCACACCATCAGGGTGCATCTGACCGCCGCGCGGGAGGCAGGCGAAGGTGGTGGTGACGAACTGGGTCACTCTCCCGTCGGGATAGGCGAAAACCTGCGAGGCGGGGTCCGAGTACACCCCCACCAGCCGCTGCACTTGCACCTGCAAGCCGGTCTCTTCGGCGACCTCCCGCACCGCCGCCTGGGCGGCAGTCTCGCCCACCTCGACGTGTCCCGAAGGCAGTCCCCACAGCCCGTTGTCCAGCCTGCGCCCCAGTAGCACGCGCCCGGCCTCGTCGAAGACCACCGCGGCCACACCCGCCCGCACCTCGTCCGGCCACGGGTACGGCGACGGGCGCATCGGGCCGATGTCAAGGGCCGGATCAAACAGCCCGGCCAGGCCCGTGACCGTGGCCTCCGCAACGGTGGGATCACACTGCCGACGGCCGCTGCTCGGCGTCGCGGGAGCGACGAGGATCGCCGGCAGGCCCGCGCAGTGCGCCCCGACGACGTCCGTAGCCGGGGTGTCCCCCACGACCACCACTCTCGTCGTAGCAGGGAGCCCGCGCTGGGCCAGGCGGAACATCTCCGGTCCCGGCTTGCCCACCACGACCGGTCGGCGCCCACTGGCGGTCTGGATCGCTGCGACGACCGCGCCGGTGGCCGGCCACGGGCCGCTCGCTGTGGGGAACGTGGCGTCCACGTTCGTGGCCACGAACGGCACGCCGGTACGCAGGAGGGCGGTGGCCTGGGCGAGGTCCCGGTAGGTCACCGTCTCGTCGCAACCGACCACCACCGCCTCGGCCCCAGACCCCTCCACGGATTCCACGCCTTGGGCCGCGAGTTCGCCGCGGAGGCCATCACTGCCCACCACATAGGCGCGGGTAATGCCCTGCTGGCGCAGCCAGCACGCCGTAGCCCACCCGGAAGATACGATCTCCTCGACGGTGGCCCTCACGCCCAGGCGGCCCAGACGGTGGACGACGTCTTTGCGGGACGGGCGGGGATCGTTGGTCACGAACCGGACCACCCGGCCCCGACTCCGCAGGCTGGCCAAGGCTTCGGTCACGCCGGAAAGCAAGGTGTCTCCGACGTAAACCACGCCGTCAAGATCAAGCAGAAAAACATCGAACTGGTCAACGAGCACAACAACCTCCGAGGTCAAGGGACAGTCAGCGCGCATGCTGGCGCTGAGCCATCCCCCTCGGGCATTTTGTGCCAATAGGTGCCCTCCCGCCTGTTCGGCGGAAGCTGCAGCGCTCGGTCACAGACCCCCAGCCGGCTGGGGCGGAACCCTAGCTGCCTTCTCCCGGCTCGCCCACAATCCTAACCGACCCGACGCGAAGAATGGTGCCGCGCGATTTCCGGGGTAGCTGAGCGGTGGAAGTGCCCCGGGGTGTGCGAGAGTCGCGGGAACGTATTCCGCTCATTGACGTTCGTAGGTTCCGGACAACAGAGGTTACCTGGCTACCTTGCTGCGGTCCTTGGCCAGGAGCTTGCGTCCGTCCTCGCGGAGTTCGCCGGTGGGTGAGACGTGGCGGTAGAGGGTCTGGCGGGTGATGCCGAGCTCCTCGCACAGGGCGCCGACGTTGGTACCGGGCTGTCCCATGGATGCCATGGCGAGGCGGAGCTTGGCGGGGGTCATCTTGTAGGGGCGTCCGCCTTTGCGACCGCGGGCCCGGGCGGCGGCTAGGCCGGCGATCGTGCGTTCGGAGATGAGTTCGCGTTCAAACTCGGCCAGGGCGGCGAAGATGCCGAAGACGAGCTTGCCGGATGCGGTGGTGGTGTCGATGGCCGCGCCTTGACCGGTGAGGACCTTCAGGCCGATGCCGCGTTGGGTGAGGTCGTGGACGATGTTGACCAGGTGACGCAGGTCGCGGCCGAGCCGGTCCAACTTCCACACCACCAGGGTGTCCCCGTGACGTAGGGACTTCAGGCACGCCGCAAGCTCGGGACGGTCCTCCTTCTTGCCCGAGGCCCTGTCCTCGTACAGAGCCTCCGGGTCGACGCCCTCAGCCAGGAGGGCGTCGCGTTGTAGGTCCGTGGTCTGCGATCCGTCGGCCTTCGAGACGCGCATGTAGCCGACCA